>CAVZYT010000009.1:0-290024 GCA_963779575.1 uncultured Chloroflexia bacterium | reverse complement strand
CCGCTTGCAATTGCCACGGTGTTGTAGTTAACTACAACACCAACACGAAATCGGTGCCTGGGAAAAGGGTCATGAGTGCATGGAGCAGGTTTCTGGCGACGGTTCTGGCAGGGATCGTGTGGATCGTTGCTGGTTTCTCAGTCGCGTCGGGGCCGTTGGCGGCGAAGGCCATCACGCCAGCGGCCCTTGATGCGGCTGTGAAATCCTCGGTCAGCGCTCGGCACTGACGGCCGGGAGTTGGCCGCTGGTGTTCTGCTACAGTAGTTCAGCACAGCACCAAGCCCCTGCCGAATGGATTCACACTGGAACGACGGCCAGCCGATCTATCGCCAACTGCGCGACAAGGTTGTTGCGATGATCCTCGATGGCGTACTCGCCGACGGCGACGCACTGCCGTCGGTCCGCAGCGTTGCGGCCGAGTTCGCCCTCAACCCCCTCACGGTCCTGAAGGGCTACCAGCAACTCGTCGATGAGGGCCTCGTCGAGAAGCGTCGGGGCCGCGGCATGTTCGTGACCACGGGCGCGCGGACGCAGTTGCGGAAGGGCGAGCGGCATAAGTTTCTCGAGCACGAGCGGCCCCGCGTTGCCGCGACGATCGAGCGGCTCGGGTTCGATGCCGCCGAGCTTCTTGGCGGGAAGAAGAAAGGGGATGGTGAATAGCGAATAGCGGATAGCGGATAGCGGGAAGATGACGGTTCGTGCCCGCACTTCCTATCCGCTATCCGCTATCCACTAATCGCTTCCCACTTTGTTCCCAGTCGCGCCGGCCGGCCTCTTCGCCTCGATCGGCCGGCGGCAGCAGCTTGTACATGACCGGCGTCACGAGCCGGCCGAGCAGCGTCGAGGAGATCAGCCCGCCGATGATCGACGATCGCGAGCGGCGAGTACAGCCCCGAGCCCTGCAGCGCGAGCGGCATCAGGCCGCCGATCGCGGTCGCCGAGGTCAGCAGGATCGGCAGGAAGCGGATCTCGCCGGCGCGTCTCGATCGCCTCGTCGAGCGGCACGCCCTGCGCGCGCAGCTGGTTGGTGAAGTCGACCAGCAGGATCGAGTTCTTGATCTCGATGCCGATCAGCGCGATCATCCCGATCGATCGAGGTGAACGACAGCGTGTAGCCGGTCACGAGCAGCGCGAGCAGCGCGCCGGTGATGCCGAGCGGAATCACGCCGGCGACGATCAGCGTCGAGCGAAAGCTGCCGAACTCGAGCACCAGCACCGCGAGGATGCCGAAGATCGCGACCAGTACCGCCGGGCAGAAGCCCGCCGAAGCTCTCCTGCCTGCGCCTCGACCTCGCCGGCGACCACGAAGCGGTAGCCGGGCGGCAGCTCGATCTCGCCGGACCCGCTGCATGATCGTCGCGCGTCACGCTTGCGCGTGTTGTAGCCGGGCTGCGGGTACCGCGCTGACACCGTGACCTGCGCGCTCGCGGTTGTAGCGGTGATCGAGTTCGGGGCCGAGGTCGAAGCGCGGCGAGGCGATCTGGCCGCAGCGGCACCGGCCGCCCGGTCGCGGACGCGACACTAGATCGAGTCGAGCGCCTCGAGCGTCGTGCCGCTCCCTGCATCGGCAGGCGCAGCGTGATGTCGTACTCGTCGCCGTTGCGGGCGCGGAACTGGCCGGCCGTGAGCCCGCGACCGCGAGCCGCACCGTGCGGTCGACCTCGACCGGCGAGCACGCCGAGCAGGCCGGCCTTCTCGGTGTCGATGCCGAGGTTGAGATCGGTGCGCAGCAGCGCGCACCGGATTCTTGACGTCGCGCGTGCCCGGCGTTCGCTTGATCAGCCTGCTTCGACCTGCGCCGCGATGCGCGCGCAGCTCGTCGAGCTCCGGGCCGACGATGCGGATCGCGATCGGCGCTGTCGATCGGCGGGCCCTGCTCGAACTGCTTCGACGCAGGATGCGTGCGGCGGGATAGCTCGCGAAGCTGCGCGCGCAGCTCCTCGAACAGCTGCGGCGTGCGCCGCGGGTCGTAAGCCTTCGAGCTCGACGAACACCTCGCCGACGTTGGCGGCCCGTCTCCTGCGGGAATGACGTTGTAGTAGATGAACGGATTGCCGTGGCCGAGGTTGCGTGTACCAGCGCTCGACCTCCGGGTGCGCGCCGAGCTCGGCCTCGACGAGCGCAGCGCGCGGTCGGTCTCGGCGATGCTGCGCCCTCCGGGGCTCGATCGTGCATGACGGAACTGCGGCGACGTCCGCGCGCGGGAACAGGCTGAAGCCGATGAGCGGCACGCGCGGCCACGACGTCGACGCGGCGAACAGCAGTCCGCGCGAACGAGGCAGCGTCGCAGCAGCGGATCGCGCCAGCGCCCGGTGCAGCAGCGGGTCGGTAGAGCGCGATGGATGCCGCGCATTGAGCGCCTGCGCAGCAACCGGTTGCCGTCGCTCGTGCTTCGCCCTCGTGGTTGCAGCATGCGGCTGGCGAGGAACGGGATCACCGTCAGCGAGACGAAGAGCGACGCGAGCACCGTGAACAGGACCGCGGCCGGCAGCGAGCGGATGAACTCGCCGGCGCCCTCGGGCAGGAACAGCAGCGGGCAGGAAGGCGAGCACCAGCGTCGCCGTGCAGCCGAGCACGGCGAGGGAGATCTGGTCGGTCGCCGTCGATCGCGGCCTCGACGCGGCGAGTAGCCCTGCGCACGGTAGCGCGCGATGTTCTCGACGACCACGATCGAGTCGTCGACCAGCAGGCCGAGCGCGAGCACGAAGCCGGCGATCGACAGCTGGTTGAGGCTGAAGCCCGTGTAGTAGAGCATCGCCACGCCCGATCGCGAGCGACAGCGGGATCGAGATCATGACGACGAGCGACGGCGCGCAGGCCGAGCGGCAGCAGCGTCAGCAGCACGAGGCGCGATCGCGATCGCGAAGTCCTCGCCCAGCCGTGACAGCCGGTCGCCGACGTTGCGTCGACTGGTCGAAGCCGCGCTCGAGCTGCACGCTCGCGCGGCAGCGTGCGTCTCGAAGACGGTCGAGCTCGCTGTAGATGCCGTCGCGCACGCTTGAAGATGTTCTGGCCGTCCTTCTGGGTGGCGGTGACGAAGACAGCGCGCTTGCCGTTGTAGCGGCCGAGTGTAGGCGGCTCCTCGGCGTAGCTCCACGCCACGGCGGCGATGTCGCGCACGCGCACGATGCGCGCCGCCGGCGGCGCCGACCACGGTGTTGCGCGACCTCGTCGAGTGATGGCGTAGCTGCCGCGGTCTTGCAGGTTGTAGCGCCGGAGCCCGACGTCGACGGTGCCGCCGGGGATGTCGGCGTTCTCGCCCCGGATCGCCTGGTGGACCTGCGCCGAGCGTGACGCCGAGCGCGCGCATGCGCCCGAGGTCGAGCGCGACCCGCACCTCGGGCTCGGGCGCGGCCCAGCGCTCGGCGCGGCGCACGCCGGGCACCGTCTCGATGCAGGTCCTGCAGGCGTCTCGGCGCAGGCTCCTCGAGCTCGCGGTAGCTCGCGTCTTCGGAGACGAGCGCCATCTGCACGATGTTCACGAGGCCGGGGCTCGTTCTTGCCGACCTCGAGCGAGAGCGAGGTCGGGCGGCAGCTCGGCGCGGATGCGGTTCACCTCGCGGAGCACCTCGTCGTACTTCTTGTCCGGATCGGCGTCCGCAGTTGAACTCGACGGTCACGACGACGCCATCCTCGATGCGCGCTGTCGATCTTCTTGACGTTGTCGAGCTCGTTGAGGCGTCCTCGATCGGCTTGACCACCAGCCGCTCGATGTCGCTCGGGTCGCGCCCGGGGTACGACCGCGATCACCGTCGCCGATCGGAACGGGAACGTCGGGTCCTCCGAGCGCGCGATGCTGGACGAAGCTCGCGACGCCGAGCGCGATCAGCAGCGCGAACAGCACCAGCGTGAACTGCCAGCGCCGGACCGCGAACGCCCAGATGCGCACGGCGTTCGCCCTCAGCGCCGCCGGCGCGCGGCCAGTCGCACGGGCTCGCCGTCTCGAGGAACGCCGCGCCGTCGATGACGACCTGGTCGCCGGGCGCGAGGCCCTTCGACGACCTCGACCTCGCCGCCGATCGGGCCGATCGTGATCTCGCGCTGCGCGCGACGCTTGCCGCCGCGTCGAACACGAACACGCTCGCCTCGTTGCCGTTCGCCTCGACCAGCGCCTGCACCGGCACGACGGTCTGGCGTGTGGCCGCGCCGCCGCCGGCGTCACCGCGAGCGAAATCCTGGCCACCAGTCCGCGCGCGAATCGGCGCGCCGTCCGCCGCGACCTCGATCTCGACGTCGAAGGTGCCGGTCACCGGGTCGGCGCTCGAGGCGATGTTGCTGACGCGGCCGGCGAACTCGCGGCCCGGCCAGGCATCGAACGCCACGCGCGCCGGCGTCGCCGACGCGCACGCGCACCGCGTCGCGGTCGGCGAGCCCGCGCCGCACGATCCAGCCGCGGCCGGCGCCGCCGAGCACCAGCACCGGCTGGCCGGCCTGCACGAGTTCGTTGGCCTCGGCGAGCCGCAGCGCACGACCGCTCGGCGGGTGCGACGATCCGCGCGTAGCGCGCGTTGAAGCGTGCGGCGTCGGCGCCGCGCGACGCTGTGGCGGTGGCGAGGTCCTGCACCTGCTCCTCGGTCGCGACCTCGTCGGCATAGAGCGCCTGCGCGCGGGCGAGGTCGCGTCGCGCCTTTTCGGCGCCTCGGTCGCCTGGTCGACGGCGGCGTCGATCTCGGCCTGCTTCAGGATCGCGAGCAGCTGTCCGCGACCCACGCGGTCGCCCTCGTCCACGGCGACGGTGTCGATCACGCCGCCGACCTTGAAGGACAGGCGCGCCTCGTCGCGAGGCTCGAGGACCCCGACCGAACGCACCGAGCCCAGGATTTCCACGCTCTCGGCGGGTGCCGTGCGCACGGGCTCTGCGTCCTGCGATCATAGCCGTAGCCCAGCGCGCGGATCGTGAGTGCCCCGTACATGCCCTTCGCGACGTCTGGCGCACGGACGACCGGATCCTGTCGAAGCAACCCGAGCCAGTCCGGAAGGACGTGGCCGTACTCGTCGAGGACGGCCTGCAGGTTCCCGTCGAGGCAATACGCGAGGACCCGCCGCCAATAGATGTTCTCGCTGACCCTCGTGCCGCGGACCATCCAGTTGACCTCGGGAATGCCGAAGAGGCTGCGAAATCCCACGGCGACCGGCATGCCGAGTCCGGCGCAGCGGACGAGTCTCTCGATCGGTCCGCGTACGTCCGACCTCGAACCAGGGCTCATAGTGCGGCGTTCGCGGGTCCGGCGACACCCGCAGGATCGCCAGGTCGCCTCGAGATCATCGGGCATGCGACCTGTAGGGAGCCAGTCGCCTGGTTGGCTACGCGAGCTTGGCCTGATGGGCCAGGAGGCCGTCATCTCTTCGCTGCCCGTCGTGTCTTGTTTCTCTCGCCCTCGAGGCACCGACGCGATGCGCCAGGTCTCGCTGTCCGTCGGCCGAAGAACGCGGAGAGAGCATCCGGTGCGAGCATCCGGGTCAAGAAGGATCGGCGCGGCCCAATACCAGTCTTCATCGATGACGCCGTCCCTCGGTGCTCACGGCACGGAACGGCGAAGCTCCTTTCGAATTCGCTCCTGCGCAAGGGCCGACATTCGGATCCCGGGTGACCTTGGTATCGCCGCGACCCGGAGGTCGCCCGTAAGCTCGAGGGGGTCCGTCAGCCGCGCCAGGCCCACGCTCGGGAAGACCAGCCCGAAGGTGCTCATCGCCCGGCCGGCCGTCGCCGGCGGAACTGGAGCAGCGACCGCATCTTCGTCCGCTGCTCGGGGGTGTTCGGATCCCTGGCGACGCCATCATCCGTCGCTCCGCCTCGTATGACAGAACGCTCGCGACGGCCTGCGGGACGACCGTCCACGAGGAGAAGATCAATCGCTTGGTGAGACGACCGGACCGCCGGCGCCTTGAAGTCGACCGCGGGGCGCGTAGTACGGGAGTGAGGCGGGCATCCACAGGAGTCGCCAGGCACCGTTCTCCAGGACGTCTGCCGCGATCGTTCGGAGGCGGGCGTTGCCCGGATCTAGTGCGTCGTACTGGGCCAGCAGCTCGCGGATCGAGGAGGCCGTCGCCGGCGGCGAGGGCGTGGGCGATGTCGGCCGTCGCCGTGGATCCGCTCGCGGCGTCCTGCAGGCGGCGCTTGACGTCGTAGCCGTCCATGAAGGAGAGCGGGTACGGCGCGGACTTCCAGTACTCGACCGTGTCCCGGACCAGGCGGCGACTGACGGGATCGAAGCGCGACGAAGGTACCTGGGCATCTTCGGGCGTCACCTCGCCTGGAGAGTCGGGCGGCTGCTCGAGCATCCCGGAGCGGTCCGCGGTCGCCGCCAGACGCTCCGTGCGGACCATCACGCGCCGCAGGCGCTTCTCGACGGCTCGCCTCCGGCGGACGACCTCTGGTGAGAGTGAGCTCGAGGTCTCGGAACGGGATCGCCTCGCGATAGGCTCGGAGTTCCGTCGCGAACGCACCGGTCTCGGTCGCCGAGCAGGAACTCCGTCGTCTTCACGAAGTCGCCGTAGTGGTCGTCGTGGTCCGACTCAGCGGCGAGCGTGTACATCTTGTACGGCGTCGCCGAGAGCAGGAGCGTGCGAGCGTGGCCGTCGGCGCTCTCGTAGTCGAACAGCTGGCGGGCGAGCGTCCGCATGTCGTCCTCGCCCTCGGGATCCTCGAGCAGGTGCCGGAAGCGCTGGAACTCGTCGAGGATGATGAGGTCGGGCTCGAGCGCTCGACGGAGCTTCGGGCGAGGATCCCCCGGAGCTCACCCAATCGCTGGCGTTCGTGCCGCCGGTCGTCATGCGTGGCTCGTCGAAGATGGTCGGCGACCTCTCGAACCGCTCGCGGATGGTGGGCTTGCCGGCGAGACGATCCAGCTCCTCGCCGCAGCCAGGAGGTTCTCCTTGAATCGGTCCGCGATCGTCACGGTCGATCCGATCGGGGCCGCGACCGACCTTCTGCCGCCAGAAGTTCGTCGACGTACCTTTGCCAGCCCGCTCGCCGGCCCCGCCGAAGCAGTCGAAAGACGCCGGCATGGCGCAGCCGCTCGAGCCCCAGGCGTGCCGAGCAGCCAGTAGACCAGCGCCCGCTCGTCCATCTGGCCCGTCGGTCGCCCAGGTGGAAGCTCGTGCCCGGCGTGAACGAGACGAAGTTGACGTCGCCGCCCTTGAGCTACGCGGAGGTCGCGTCGCGAGCATCGTGATACGGGTCGCGGTTGTAGACCTCTCTGGCCGGTCACGTTCAGCTTCGCGATGTTCTGCTGGGCGATGTCGGCGTTGGAGCAGATGTAGATGACGTCGATGCGCTTGACGCCCCTGCGCGCTGGTGGTCGATCGACCTTCGCGATCACGCCGCGGGCGACCAGCGTCTTGCCGAGGCCGACCTCGTCCGCGACGAGGAAGCGTGTGAACCGGGTCTGTCCCGTACATCCGCTCGAAGACGTACTCGACCGTGTCCTCGCTGGAAGGCCTTGAGCTCGGCCATCGTCTTCGGTCCGAGGAGTTCCTCGGTTCATGCGCTTGGCCGTATCCGGCGGTGCGGGCGGGCTGCCTGACGGCCGTCCCACACATCGAGCCAGCCGTCCGGCAGCAGGCTCTTGCCCTCCGCGGTCTTCGGCCAGCTCGGTCGACCAGCCGCCCGATCTCGTCGAGACGCACCGGGTTGCGCGCAAGCGTCCGCATGAGCGGCTCGAGCAGGGCCTCGGAGCCGAGCGACCGAGGGCGCTCCGCCGTTGCCACTCGAGACGCTCGCTGCGTCATGCACATCGACGAGATCGCCAAACGCCGGGTCGGAGCCGCCAAGCAGCATGAGCAGGAGCCGGACCAGGTCAGAGCGGTTTCGCAGCTCCGAGGCGAGGACCCGCTGGAGGCGGTCGGCTGGCTCACCGACCAGGTCCGCACGGACGACGAACGAGGCCCTGGCTTCGGCCGCTCCACGCCGCGCAGTCAGGTCGATCGCGAAGAAGGCGGTCAGCGCCTCGAAGGAGAGCTGCCACTCGGCCGTGAGCGCCTTGCCCTCGATCGAGTGGGGTGACGGCCCAGCCAGCGCCGCGCGACAGCGGTCGCACCCCAATGGTCAACGACTCGCCTTCGCGGGGGCGCAACGAGCCGCAGGTCACCATGACCGGTTAGTTTCAGCGGATACAGGTCGGCGTCGAGTTCGCCAATCTCGGCGGTGAACCGAAGGGCACCGATCCGCATCGCGATCCGGTCGAGTGCCCTGGCTGCCTCCTCATCCTCGGGCAGTGGTACTGGGGTTGGACGACACCTCGAACTCCTGGAGCATCCGGCCGAACCCGATCGCCTGACCCTCCGGAGCGTCCACAAGACAGGCTGCGCAGTAGATCGTGTTTCGACCCTTGAGCTCAACGAGGAACTCGACGTTCGCGTTGAATGCGGCGTCGGTCGCATTCGCGGATCCCGTGTAGATGTGCGACCAATACGGCTGGTCGACGACGTAGAGCTTGGCGTGGAGGCCACGAAGCTCGATCGGGTATTCCTGGGCGACGTCGCCGCCTTCGGTGTCCTGAGGATCAACTTCACCGACGGCATCGTCGCGCAGGACGAAGGTCCGCCCGGCACCACCAAGGCCGGGCGCTCCGAGGGCGTTCGAGCGTCTCCGGCCGACTGACGACGACGTCGCTTCGGCCGGGCTTGACGAACGCCTCGAGGAACCCCTGTTCCACGAACGGCGCCATGGCGAGTCGGCGCCAGCTGCTCTTCGGAAACGGCCACGCCGGGCGGCCGTCGTGTCCGATCGGCCACATTCGCTCCAGGCGGAGACCGTCGGGTAGACCTTCCCAGTCGGCCGTCGCGACCTCCGTTGCCAGATCGCGGATGAGTTCGTAGGCGATCACCTGCAACGGGGCTGATGGCCATGCCCGGAAGCGCGCGGAGGAAGTCGCTGATCGGCTGAGAGAGCTCATTCGGCCCATCGCCGGGCTTGCCATCGAGGCGCAAGACCGTATCCCAAGATCGATCGAAGGTCAGATTCCTCGACAGGCACAGGAAGCGGAGGCGGACGTCGCCGTCTGGGGCCGTGAACCGGATGACCCAGACCTTCGGGTGAAAGATCCCTCCCTGGCGCGGCGCCTCGACGGGTACCACCGATCGTTCGAGGTAGGCGTAGGCCGCGCGAAACGCCGGAGGCACGCGGATCTGGCCCGCCTGGGTGAACACGGTGATGCGGTCTGCGAAGCGTCGGACGGACTCAAGTACGGCGACAGGATTTGCCGCCATCGCGACCGTCCTCAGCCTCGACGTCGAAAAGCGCAAACGCGACCGGCGTGACCAGCAATGCGATGAGGTCGAGCGTGAACGTCGTTCCGACGGCGCGATCGAATGTGTAGCCAGGCGGCGGGCGCAGCGCGTCTAGGAGGAGCAGGCGGTTCTCGGGCTCGAGCATCAACCGTCCGCCGAGGCGACCCGGAGGCCAGCCGCGATGTCCTGCAGGAGCGTGCGGCCCTCGCCCCAGCGATACGTGAGCCGGTAGACGCCACTTCGGCCGTTCCATCGTTCAAGCGCCCGCGGGTTGTGGAGGCGCGCGAGTTGGCCCTTCATGTCGCGCTCGCGGCCAGCGATCAGCAGTCGGACGGCCTTGGTTGTCGATCGGCCCCGCTCGGATCGGCGAGGGCTGCGGCCATCCAGCGCTCGCGAAGTCGCGCGTCCGTGTCACGCGTCCGCGGAGCATGTCCGAGACCAGCCCCCACAGCTCTCCGCGATCCCACTCACGGAGCTCGCCGACGCGCGGTTCGATCTGGGTCGTTGCCCACTCTCGGTATGACGCCCGGTACGCGTCCGCGAGCGCGAGCTCTTCATGTCCGCGAGAGCCGGCCAGCTCGGCCATCGCGGTGTTGTAGACGAGGACCGCGCCGTACATCAGGAGCGAGAAGCGTTCAGCCTGAGCAACGACGTGTCGGAGACCCTGCCGGCGCTGCGTCGATGTGAGGGTGCTCCCACGGTGCCGTGACCTTCCTCAGGTCGGCCGGGATGTTGCAACGCCCAGGCGAGCATCGAGTCGTTGGCAACCGTGATGAACCGCTCGCGCAGGTACTCGGCCTCGGAGCGGGTCAGCGCGAAGGTCGTGCTGATCGAGGAAGTCCGCCGGGGCCGGAGGGAGTCCCGGCGTGCCAGTTGCGCCGACCGGCGATCGATCAGCTCGGACTCGTCGCCCTCGGAGCGTCGGTAGCCCCCGGAGCGGTAGAAGCCGTCGAGGGACGCGTGGTAGCGCGCGATCGAGCCCGGATACAGGAGGATTCCGTAGCGGGCCAGGCCGGCCCAGTACAGCAGTGACGGCGGGCGCAGCACACGGTCTCGTGGCCTCGATCCCGATGACCCCTTCGGACTCGCCGCCCTTCACGAGTGACCGAACCAGGTCGGCCTGTCGCCGACGGATGCTGGGCGTCGGCATCGGCGGACCGGACCTTCGCCGCCTCGAGGCGCTGGTAGAGCCATGGGATGAACAGCCAATACCGCGTTCGCGACTGCAGCGTCGACGTGCCAGGAAAGAGCCGGTCGGCGAACGCGTCGCGCATGGTGCCAAGCCCGAGCTCGTCGACCGTGCCCTTCTCCCGGAAGAGATCGACCACGCTGAGCATCGCCCGTCGCTCTCGAGCCGAGTAGTCGAGCCACGCGAACGAACTCGTCACCCGATCCAGATCCAGACGCCTTCGTCGCGCGTGGCCTTGCGGAAGTGCAGGCTCTTCGAGAGGGCGGCAGTGAGCGTGCCGCCCTCCTGCGGCCCCCGGATCTTCGTGTCGCGCCGACGTAGTTCCTTGGCGATCTGCTCGTAGTGCGCGCCACGTTGCGTCGGGTCGATGACGCGCGCGGCATGCCAGGCCGCGTCAGCCAAGTCCTCGCCACTGAGACCGCTAGTCGGGTCAACCGGGTTCTCCTTCCAGAGCCAGCCGCCATCGCCGAGGCGATCCCAGAGGTGCTGATTCCGGTTTAGCGCAGACCGGAGCACGCTCGAGGGGTTGTCCCCGCCGATCATGTCGCCATGGCGCCGGATCGCCGCCGCGAGATCGCCGATCGTGATGCCGAGTCGGCTGGCGTCCTCGACTTGGGCGACGCGCCAGGCGCGGGCGGCGAGAGCATCACCGTAGAGCAGTGTCATCTAGGCTCCAGTCACGGTGTTGGCTTGGCTGATCAGGCGCGGGCAGGCCTCGAACACGGGGCAGTCCGAACAGAGTGGCACGCCAGGGCGGCACCACGATCGCCCAACCAGCCACATCGGCAGGTCGAGTTCCCCGGGGCGCTCCGGATGGATGGCTCTCGCGGCCTCGACCATGTGCCCGACATCGTCGCCCTCGGCGAGACCGGTCCGGAGCATGACTCGTCGCACATGAACGTCGAAGGCGATGTCTGACTGATGCATGTCCGTGATCTCGACCTTGAGGTCCCGGGCGAGCATCTCAACGGCCATGGCGGCCTTCTTCTGGCCAATCCCTTCGAAGTCGTCGAGGCGCGCTTTGAGTGCATCAGCGGTTGGGCGGTCGCCCCAGATCGTCCCGGCGTTGCCTGCGTATTCGCGCACGACTCTGCGCGCTGCGGCGACCACCCAGCCCGGGACGGTGTTGACGAACCGCTGCAGCTGAGGCGGGGTCGCGATGGCCCTCGCGACCGCGCCGTCGTCACTCGCGATCCGGTAGGGATCGAGGTGCCCGAGGCGGCGCCGGAGCTCGAAAGGCGCCGCCCAGGCGCGCTCGGCGATGATGCCTTGGTCGAAGATCACGGCAAGCAGGAACGCGAACGGGTCGTCGAAGAGAAGCGCATTCGCCTCGGGATTCGGGGTGAACTCGGTGCGCTGAACACCCTGTTTGGCGGCTTCAGATCTTGCGAAAGCGAGCAGCGCGTCCGCGACGGCCCGACGATCGGGTGTCGGGGCCGGCGGTAGCGAATCGGGGACGACGGTCGGCCGTGCGACCCGTGACTGGGACTTGGGTTGGCCCGCATCGACGCCCTTCGACTTGGCTCGGAGGATGGCGTGCCTTGCCCACCCTTCGAGATCGTCCTCGAACAGCTTCACCGACAGGCTCTGCGGCACCCATTTGGCATTGATCTCATCGCTCTGGCGGACGATCTCAAAGCCGGCATAGCCGACAGGCAGCTCATCGAGGGAGCGGACATGCGCCTTTCCGCCCAACCGGATCAGACTGATCAGCGCCGCCGAGTATTCGTAGTCGTCGCTTGCGACCCCTTCGACCATCGGCTGCCCGTCGACCCAGGTCACGGTGTGCCGCCGATGCCGTCCGTACACGACGCGACCGCCTATACCGTGTCGCATTCGCCATCGACGAGCGCCTTCGTGCGCAATGAACTCCCAGCCGTATTCGAACGCCTCGAGGTTCTCGGGCCAGCGGAACTCGAATGCCTCGATCGTGCGGACCTCGTGGATGGACACCTGGCCGATGTCCACGTCAGCGACGCGCGACGCATCCGATGTGGCTGGTGGCGGCACAGGCGTCACTTTGCGCGGTGCATCACTCGAAGGAGTCTTCTCGACACCCGCCTGCTGGTCATACCAATGAAGCTGATAGCCAAACTTGAGGCCCTCCAGGGGCTGCTCGAGTCGGGCGCCGCGACGGCCCAAAGCGCCTTCGAGCGCTCGTACATACGAAGCGCCGGCGTGGATCTCAAACCGCTTCCCCCGCAGGTTCCCGACGATGGATTCGAGTTGGCCCGCGGCCTGCTCTCCCTTGCG
This sequence comes from uncultured Chloroflexia bacterium, assembly GCA_963779575.1. Lineage (GTDB taxonomy): Bacteria > Chloroflexota > Limnocylindria > Limnocylindrales > CSP1-4 > CAIXZV01. The sequence continues at coordinate 277,351 of CAVZYT010000009.1, read as the reverse complement.
TCGGATCTGCTCGCGCGGTAGGCCGCTCATCGCAACGTCGTAGTACTCGATGACCGTCTCCGGTCGGATGATCCCGTGTTCGGCGCTAAAGATGTACCAAGGCTTGCCGGACGACTCGGCGTACCGCCGCCGCTTCTGCCAAAGCGGCGATGCGTACAGATCCTTGGCCATTGCCGGACCCGGATGCTTCGTCTCAACGCAGCCCAGGATGATCGCGTCAGCTGTCAAGCGCCCTCCTCCGCCACCGAGCGATTGAACCACGATGGCGAGCGCTCATCGGCGCGAGACTGCACCGATGTCTCTGCGAAGCTTGGCGGTCGCTCGTGCCACCTTGAGTGTCACGGGAGACGGCGACTCGCGAATTTTTCCGCCTATCCTGATGCGGTGAGTGACCCTGGTGCTGACGAGGCCTAATTGGTGCGTTTTACTCGCTCCCGGTGTCCGGCGCTGCAGCATGAGCCGCGACGTAGGCCTCGGCCGGCGCTTGGACGCCGCGATGCTCCAGACATACGGCCGGGCCGGCGAGCCACGCCAGGACGCGGGCCGGTATTCGGTCGATGGGCGGTGGACGCACTGCCTGCGCCACGACATCTAGGTGTGAGATGTCGCGAGAACTGCAGCGTCGTCTGACGGATGTCCTGGAGCGCGGCCTTGGAGCCGAGCTCGAGCGCGAGGCTCCGATGCCGTGGCTGGCTTCGCCTTCGTCAGACATCTGCGGTCGCCGCTGGCCGGTGATTCAACGCATCTACGCGGGCCTTACTGACGGGCTTCAGCTACCAGCGGAGGCCTTGCCGGCCAGGCGCCACGTCGATGTCCTGCTGCAAGGAGCGGGAGGTGCGACCGTGCTCGAGGTCGACGAGATCCAGCACTTCAACAGGTTTCGAGCGACGACGCTCGATAGCTATCCAGACGACGTCGAAGTCGCCTTCCCGCTCGCCTTGTGGCACGAGAAGTCAGTCAACAAGCGAAAGCTCGAAGGCGGGGGCTTCGGTCGGGGACGGCCGCTCTTCCGGATGGAGTACGGTCGACACCGCGAGCGAGCGTTCCGGGATGCGCTCACCGACTTGTTGCCGCCAGAGCACGGCTTGAAGCCAACGATCCGAGTCGCGAGCTGGGAGCTCGAACCCTGGATTTGGTCGGAGGATGCGACCAGTCGGCTCGCGTCGCTGTTGACGGAACGTACCGGCGACGGGTGGAGAGTGAGGCGGAAGATGCCCTCCCGACAGGAACATGCCCGCCGACAGTCGATCCGCAGGACCTGCAAGCACGTCCCTGCCGGCGGTTTCCGTAGGCGGCGAAGTGGTCTCGCAACGAGTAACGGCGTCCGACTTGGACGGTGGCCGGATCCGCCTGCCAGGACCCGCGAAGGCCCTGTTCCCCGATACGAAAGCGGTCGTAGGCATCGACCTTCGCGGGACCTCGATCGACGTTCGATACGACCCACGCCTCGGACCTGATCGAGAGCGGTCGGCGGTTCTTGCAATCCCCAGCACAGTCCTTCACTCGCTCGTGGACGAAGACGAGGTCCTTATCCTTAGCGTGGAGGGCGGACGCATCCGGATTCGCTGACCCGATCCATCCCCGGCGCACGAGACGGCTTCACGCCGCTCGAGGCGTTCCGAGCGGATCCGCGCCGCGCCTCCACCGGCTCACAAGATCCTCGACAGCATCTGCTTCCTGCCGCGACCAGGGATGCGCCACCTCGCGACGACGGTGACCAAGGATCACGCCCTGAGGAAACCGTGCGCCGCCTTCCGGGAACGTTATCGCGTAGTAGTAGTCGTCGAGCGGAATGAATGTTCCGACGATGTTCGCGAGCTCGATCATGCGGTGGTTGGTCGACTCGGTCCATCCGAACACCTCGACACCGAAGCCCATGCGTCGAGCCGAAACGATTAGCGGGAGGAAGCAGGAGAACCCACACCAGCACGCGCGCCATCGCCGGTCAGCAGCGCAAGACTCCGGCCTGTGCGCGATCTGCATGGCATAGAGCAGCCGGTTCTGCAGGATTTCATCGCCGCCAACCTCTCTCCGCGTGAGGGCGCCAAGCTCAACCCGCTCGACCTCGAACAACCGCGAAAAGTGCCGCGCCACGGGATCAGGTACCACGGCGTTGACGATGGCGATCGATTTTGTCAGCCCCCTGCCGTCGTCGGCAAGCCGCCGAACCTCACGTGCGGCCAGACGGACAGCGAGTGGGTCCTCTCGGTGGCATCGCGCTGCGCCTTGCCTGCCGACGAAGATATTGGACAGGTCGAGGCCGACAACGACCCCTCCCTGCTGCCCGGGCTCGGTATTCATGATCGCCTCCTGATGTTGAACCAAGACAGTCCATCTGTCTGGCCAATAGCCTATGTCCACTCGACCACCATTGTCAACTGTCAGGTTTCCGCGGAAGCGACGTCTGCGTGCAGAAGTGCGCGCTAATTGGTTTGGCTATTCGCTTCCGTTAATTGGTTTGGCTATTCGCTTCCGCTAATTGGTTTGGCTATTCGCTTCCGCTAATTGGTTTGGCTATTCGCTTCCGCTAATTGGTTTGGCTATTCGCTTCCGCTAATTGGTTTGGCTATTCGCTCCGCTGCGACTGTCACAGCTTCCATCGCCAGTGCCAGCTCGCCTGTCACGCGCGGTGGAAGCCGCCCCCACAGTTGGCGCGTGACCACCGAACCCTTGACTGAGCGACCATTCGGCAACGCGGTGATCGCCCTCGTGACGGGCGACCTCACCCAGGTCCCGGCCGACGCCATCGTGAACGCCGCCAACAACGCCTTTGCCAACGGCGGTGGCGTCGACGGCGCGATCCGCAGGGCGGCCGGACCGGAGCTGTCGGGCGAGATGCGACGCCGCTGCATCCCACGGGCACACCGACGGGCTGAGGCGTACGCGCTGCAGGCTCGCTGGGTGATCCACTCGGTTGGCCTCGTCTGGGGTCAGGGCGGCCAGACAAGCTCGACCTGCTGGCCAGCGCCTACACAAGCGCCCTCGCCGTGGCCGAGGAGCTGGGCGCGACGACGCTCAGCGCGCCCGCGATCAGCGCCGGCACGTTCGGGTTCCCGATCGACGTCACGGCGGACGTGGCGCTCCGGACGGTGCGCGACCACCTGCTCGGCGATACCTACCTCGGAGCGTGTCACTTTCGTACTGCGCGGCGATGGGCTCGCGGCGTTCACTCGGCGGCTCGCCCAGATGTGACGGCGGTCGCGCCGGTCACACGCTGTCACTCTGCCTCGCCCGTGTCTGATCGCGGCGCGCTCCCGGTGGCGGCCAGCACGTCGCCCCCGCCTGCGCCGCTTACGGCGCGGCGTCGCTGGGGGCACCGCCTCCAGTTCCCGGCTTGCCCGGACACACACCTCGCGCATGCCGACACAGTCGTGCCAATTGTGCTCAACGAGCCGGTTCCATCGAGCCAGCTGCCCGGTCGTCAGCTCCATGCCTCGATCCAGCCGGCCCCGGATGTCGCGGATCGTCTGACCGACATCTCCCGACTGGCTCCAGTCGGGACGATGTAGCCCACCAGGGCCAGATAATCGACGAGCCGGCCGACGTCCGGCTTGTCGCCGCCATAGACCGCATTCCGCCAGCGCTCGGCGACGGCCCTGGCGTTCGCGTACCGCCGCTCGAACCGATCGACGAGCACCGGGTCTTCGTCGACGAGCGTCCGGACGACGTTCAGGTCGTGTTCGCTCCATGAGACGATGCGGCGCTGCTTGCTCTCGGCCCGGACGACGACGTGTGTCACGGCGGCCCGCAGCGACCTCGATGGCCCAAGGCTCGAGAGCATGGGATCGACGATATCCGGCTGCACGTGATCGCCGCGTCGGTGGGTGCCCAGAAACGCCCGGCGGTTGGCCCTTCGGCCCACCTCGAAGTCGATGTACAGCGCCCGGAGCGCCTCCGCCGCGCCAAGTTGCTTGAAGCGCTTCGCTTTCGTCAGTCACAAATGCCTCGCTGCGATCCCAGTACCCCCGGAGCCAGTGCTTGGAAGCCTGCCCACGCGTCGCGGCTCCCTTTGTACCGGCGCTGTCAAGAGCCAGCAGACGGATACCCCTCGCGGGCGGTCACGTCGGCGCGCCTGGATAACCGTCCGCCTTGACCTCGCGAGCTCTGTAGTGAGTTTGGTGGACAAGAGAGGCGCAGATATCGCTTGCATTACGAGCGATACTGGTGTACGGTCGTCGGACAGTTATCGCTTGGATCGCAGTTGTCATGGCCCTCCACATCGCCTATCAAGAGACGCCACGCCTCGGCCAGCTCCTCGCCGAGTGGGACGAGGGTGTCGAGGGTGAGGGACCCCTCGTTCGTCACCGCTGGACCGACATTGCCCTCTGGCCGGCGGCGCGCAGCGCCACGGTCGCCGGCAGCACCGGCATCGAGGGCAACCCGTTCGGCGCCGCAGAAGTCGACGCTGTGCTCGCGGGCCACCCGGGCGAGCGCACGACGCCGGATATGCGCGACGTGCTGAACTACAACGCGGCGTTGGACCTCGCGAATGCGGCGGCCCTGCGACCGGACTTCGAGTGGTCCCAGGAGCTCCTTCGGCGTCTGAATGCGACCATCCTCGCGGGCCTCCCGGACGACGAGCGCGGCGAATACCGCACTGGCCCGGTCACCGTGGGAGGCGTCTTCGCGCCGCCCGATGCGTACCGATTGCCCGCGTTGATGCGCGAGCTCGTCGACTGGCTGCAAGGCGACGACCTCCGCCAGCACACCCTGGTGCGCGCCGGGCTCGCGCACCTCAACGTGGTCTCGATCCATCCATGGACCAACGGGAACGGGCGGACGGCGCGTGTCGCCGGATCGCTGGCTCTGATGCGTCGTGGGGTCTCGGCGCCCGAGCTGGTGAACATCGAGTCGTGGATCCGATCGCATCCCGACGCATATGCCGCCGTGTTGCAGGAGACCCACGGACCCGACTATCGACCAGACGAGCACTCGGCCACGGCATGGCTCGAGTACTTCGCGACGATCTCCGTCGACCGCCTCGACCTGCGGAACCGGCTGCTCGCAGCGGCGCAGGCCGACATCGGTGTCCTGGTGATCGGGCTCAGCGAGCGTGGCCAGCCGCCGGCTTGGGCCCCGATCCTGCTCGCCGCGAGAATCGGTCCGGTCCGCACGTCAGTCATCGCCACTCCGCTCGGTCTCTCGGCGCCCCGGGTGCGCGCGATCCTCGGCTCGATCGCCGCGGCAGGCTGGCTGACGCCGATCGGCGAGCGGCGCGGACGACGCTACGAGGCGTCGCCGGCGCTCCAGGCCATCGATCTTCGATCGCCGGCCCTCATGGAACGACTCCGCGCCGGTTCGTAGCTCTCAACCCGCGCCATGAGCCCCTCCACGGGCCTTGACAGCGGTTGTCTGTGCCGTATCATGACTGATACTGCAGGGAGTGCACACAATGCAGAAGAAGCCGTTCCTGACTCCGGCCGACGTCGCCTCCGAGTTGGACATCAGCTCAGCCACGGTCATTCGGATGATTCACAAGGGCGAGCTCCCCGCGATCCACGTCTCGGAACGGATCTACAGGATCCCTGCCGCGAGTTTCGAGATGTACAAGGCCGGAACGCTTCGCACAGTGACGCCGGCGCCGCTGCGATCAGTGAGCCAGGAGCCACGGCTCGGCGAGGGCGAGACGCTACCCGAGGCGCGTCCGGCGACGACTGCGGCTGGCTAACTTGGCCACCCTGAGCGATCTGCAGGTCCATCTCGGTAGGCTCGCGACCATCCTCTGGAACTACGGAGCCTCCTTTCCGGTTCCGACGCTCGACGAATACGAGGACACGGACAACGTCGGCTTCGAGTTCAGCGCCGAACTCGGAGGCTCAGAATTCGCCCAGGCCCGCCGTCATCAGGATGTCGGAGATCTGGGAGCCGGCCGGGCCGGATGCGTTCCGGCGCCGCGAGTATGCGTACGACTTTGTCGAGCATCCTCGCAACCGTCGCCGGGCGTTCCACGGCCACCACCCGGAGTACTTCGCCCGCGAGTTCGACGTGCTCGTCCACGAACACTGTGAGGAAGTCCTGGACCGCCCGGCGTGCGACCACTACTACGGTCTGCCCGTTGATGGCTACGAGGCGATCCGTCGGTTTGCGTCCTTGTGGGGTCAACCGGCCCCGCTCGGATGCGCCGACCTCCGTTGCATGCAACGGTGATGGACGCAGCGGCTCGGGCGGATCCCAGCCGCGGCCCGCATTACGGAGCTGACGCCGCCTCGTGGGCGTCCCCGTGGCAGGTCGTCGGTGACCAGAGCCCGACCTGGCTGGCCTTCGCCGCAGCCTCGGCGGCCGCGAGGCGATCCGCGTGGATCGAGGGCACGCCGTCGTAGACGTAGTGGATCGCGTCGCCCTGGCGGATCATCGTCTCGGCGAAGAGCGTGCCGTCGGCCAGGAACACGTGGGCCAGGAGCCGGTCGTAGCGGTCGCGCTTGTCCTGGGTCGGGTCGGGCTGGAGGAGGATCGGGTCGCCGGGCTTGAGCAGGCGCTTCGCCGCCGCGGTGGCCTCGCGCGCGAAGCACTCGACCGGGGTGTTGGGCTTGTTCGTCTCGGGGCTGTCGAGGCCGATGATCCGGACCTTCTCGTCGACGCCGTTCAGGCGTGCGTGGATCGTGTCGCCGTCGACGACCCGGATGACCGTCGCCGGTTCGCCGCCCGGGATGCTCGTCGGTGTCGCGGTGCTCGCTGCCGGTCGTGCGGACGCTGTGGCCGTGGCCGGCCCCGCCTCGCTCGAGGTCAGGCGGCCGTCCTGTGCCGACGGTGAGGCTGACCCGCACGCAGCGAGACCGAGGACCAGGACGGCAGAGACGATGAGCGTGACTGCCCGGGTCCTGATGCGCATCAGCCGCCGCGCGCCGTACCAGTCCAAGCCCGAACGAACGCTTCCTGAGTCCCGTTCGATCGTGCCCCTCCGGGATGCCCTGGTCAACGCGATCGCGGCGTCACCGCTGAGTCCCGCGTCACGGAGGAGGCACCCGACGGTCGTGCCGGTTCGGCCGAGCCCACCGCGGCAGGCGACGGCAACATGGCTTCCGTCCCTGAGCCGGTCCTCGATCTGGATGAGCAGCTTCGCAAACGCGGCCAGATCGGGCGGCACGTCGCCGTCGACGATCGGGAAGCGGTGCAGATCGATCCCGTGGGCGGCCATCGTGTCCGCGATCTGCGCCGTGCCCGTCCGCTTGAGCTCGTGGTCCTCGACGAGGAGCACGAACGTGTCGACGCCGAGTGTCGATGCGAGCCGCTCGACGTCCTGGTCGAGGTCTCGCCAGTGATTCCCCGCCTGCCCGCGCTCGTGCTTCCCCGGCAGGAACGTCATGCCGAGGCGTCCCGTCCACCCGGCGCCGGCCGGGATCTTCGCCGGGTCGACCCAGTTGACGCGGATCGGGTTGTGCTCTCGGACGTGAGGGCGCCGGGTCTCAGTTGCCATCGCTCACGCCCCAGCGGAACCCCTGGGACTCGATGGAGGCGAGCAGCTCGCTGGTCGGCGTTGCGTCACGAGACGAGCTCAGACAGTCGCTCCAAGGCCTCTGCGAGAGCGTCGCCCCCGCCGCTGGCACCGGTATGGAACGCCAGGACCTCGACGCCCGCCATGCGCGCCGCGACGACCTGGAGCATCGCCATCAGCACCCGATTGCCCCCGAAGGCGCCGCAACCCCAATACCCGGTGTGAACGGCCACGCGTGCTTCGTCACCGTGCGTCGCCCTCGACTCCGCGACCGCGGCGCGAAACCCGGTGTACGCCGTCACGAGGGTCCTCCGGATCTCCGCGCCGCTGTACTCGCCCCAGCCGCCGCCGATCGCGGCGATCGCGATGAGATTGGTCACGGTCGGCGGCTCGATCCGCTCGGTGGCCGCTCGGATCGCGTCGGGATCGGCCCTCGCGAATGCATTTCCGTACAGACCGTATGGTCGGCCGGCGTCGGGATCCGGGTCCGTGGCGACGCTGACACGCCGCTCGGCACCGGCGACGAGCACCGGCGTCGGGCCATCGCGCCCGACGGTCTGCGTCTCGACGCCCTCGGCCGCGAGCGCCTGCTTGAGCGCCGCCAGGACCGGGTGCTCCGCGACCTGCATCTCGTCCTGGGCGAACAGCGGCCCCGCGTACGCGACGAACAGGTGCGGATCGGCGAAGTTGACGTGCCACTCGACGACCCCTTCGCCAGCGAGGACCGGCTTGTAGTCGAAGTAGCCCTCGATCGGCCGAACAAGATCGGGCGGGACAGGCTCGACGGTCTCCGGCAGATCCTGCGCCGCCCACCGAGAGAACGACACGGTCCCCCGATGGACGGCATCGGACGGACACGCGATGTCGTAGACGATCTGCTTGTTGGCGTTGCGCAGTTGAGGCGGATGCGTCCGCATGAGCTCCGCCGCGTCGAACTCGCGCCTCGCCAGCGGTGACCACGTCGCTTCGCTCTTCATCCCAACATCATCCGTTGTGCCGTGACACCTCGGCTGTCACGCGCGATCCGCGGTAAGCGCGGGGTAAGCAGCGCCGTCGATCATCCATCGCCATGCAGACCGCGCCCCCGATGTCGTGCGGCCGTCCGATCGGGACGAGCTTCGCGAGATCCGGACTCGGTGGTTCGAAAGCGAGGGCATTGAGGTCGTGGTGGATACTGTCGATCTCCGGGTCGTAACTGTCTGGCGCAAGGGCCTGAAGCCGTGACCGACATGCTGATCGAATACGACGAGTCCGTCGACGCCGCCTATCTCACCGTGAGCGACGCGGCCTGGGACCACCAGGTCCGCCTCGACGATGCCCGCGGCATCAACTACGCGGCCGACGGATCAGTCATTGGCATCGAGATCCTCTCCCCGCGGCGGAATGGCGTGCTGTTGGATGGACTGCCGTTCCGCGAGGATGTGACTCGGGTGATGCGCTCGGTTGGTTTCCGCGTCCTCGAGACGGCCCGGCCCGACTGAGGGAGCTCTCCGCCAGGGATCCTCTTGGTCGTCGCCGGGCCTGCTGGCGGCGATGTTCAGGCGGCCAACGCGAGCCGAGTGATCGTCCCCGCAGAGCGGTAATCCGCCGTGCGGGATCGCCCAGCTCCTGGAGGAGCCTCGCGATCGTCGATCGTGTCGCCAAGCCCGCCAATCCCTCACTTGCGCCCACGCATACGCGTGAGACCCTGCTCACCGGTAGACGTCGCGCCGATGCCCGACCTTGACGACGGTGACGGTGTCTGTGCGATCGTCAATCTCGTAGACGATGCGCATGTCGCCCTGCCGGACGCGGTACTTCTCCTGACCGCTGAGCTTCTCACAGCCGGGAGGTCTGGGATCGATGGCCAGCGTGCCGATGCGATCGACGATCCGCCGACGGTCCGGGTCGGGGAGGTCAGCCACCTCCTTCGCCGCGGACCGCTTGATCAGGACGCTATAGCTGGCCACGCCGCTTGAGGTCCTGGACGAAGTCCTCGAACCGGAGGGCCGGCTCGTCGGCGCGCTCGCGGAAGGCCCCCAGGTCCTCGGCATCCTCGGACAGCGACTCGCGCACCGCGGCGTTCACCAGATCCGAGACGCTCTGATCCGTCTCCGCAGCCTTGAGCCGCAGCGCTCGATGCGTCGCCTCGTCGAAGTAGACGGTTGCTCGCTTGGTCATCATCGACATGTTAGCGACGTGACGTCATGACGTCAAGACGCCCAACCCTCGGCAGCGAGGGCCGACGCGACCGCGCGGGCCAGCTTCGTGCGGATCTCGTCGAACCGGGCCAGCGGCTCGCCGGTCGCCTCGTCGCAGTAGAGGCCGCGACGCACCTCGATCATCACCGAGGCCACGCGCCGGTCGAGCCCGTACGCCGACAGAGGCACCATCGTCCCGGCGAAGGGCCGGTCAACCGCGACCTCGAAACCCTCGGCGGCAAAGCCGTCCGCGAGTGCGTGAGCCAGGTCCGGCGGCGTGTGGAAGGCGTCTGTCCCGATGCAGATGTCGGGGCGGTCCGGGGTCTGGTCCGGCTCGGATGCCAGCGGCTGCGTCGCGAACGAGTGGCAGTCGAGCAGCAGGCATCTGCCGTCGGCGGCCAGCCGCTCGCTGACCAGCCCCTCCAGGTCCGCGTGGTACGGCACGAAGTACGTGTCCAGCAGCGCGTCGCGCTCGCCGTCGCGGAGCTCGCGCAACGCCACGCCATCGGACGTCCGGGTGTACACGGCGCCCTGCCCGACAGCGGCCATCGGCTCCTGTGCGTCATCGGTGAACCGCTCCGGGTCCACGACCAGCCGCGAGACGCCGTTCACCAGCCGCGTCGCGCCGAGGCGCCCGGTGAACGCGAACAGCGTGTCCGTGTGCCAATCGGTCATGCGGACGAGCTCGCGTGCGAGCGCCTCGTCGCCTAGGAGCAATCGGGCGCGGACCTCCGCCGGGATCACCGTCGAGGCGTGCGGGATGTGCGCCACGATCGGCGACGCCACCCCGGCCGGGCGGATGATCGAGCGGAGCGCCGGCCCCACCACGGGTCAGATCGTGGCCAGGCGGCGGCTGAACGCGTCGAGCGCGTCGCCGCGGAGCACGAACGTCACGCGTTCGATGCCCGTCTCCCCGAGCAGATGGCTTTGAACCGTCCGGAGCGCCACGTCGGCCACGACGTCGATCGGGAACCCGAAGGTGCCACCGCTGATGGCCGGGGCGGCGACGGTCCGGGCGCCCAGCTCGTCGGCGGTCAGCAGCACCTGCCGATAGGCGCTCGCGAGCAGGTCCAGCTTGTCCTGGCCACCCTGGCCCCACACCGGGCCGACTGGCGTGGATCACCCAGCGCGCAGGCAGCTCGTAGGCATCCGTCCAGACGGCCGTCCCATCGGCGTGCCCGAGGGGTATCGCCGGCGCATCTCGCCCGAGAGCTCGGGGCCGGCCGCGCGGCGGATCGCCCCGTCGACGCCTCCACCGTGGGCGAAGGCGTTGTTCGCCGCGTTGACGATGGCGTCCGCGGCGACCGTCGTGATGTCGCCCGACTGGAGGGCGATCACCGACCGATGGAACGCGCGCTCGATCCGCTGCTCATCCATGGGCTGATTGTGTCGCAAGCCTGCGGCGCCGTTGCGGCCAACACCTTGACCCCGTGGCCAGATACGGCTATACAGGAAGCATGAAAGCCACCATCGACGTTCCGGACGCCATGTACCGCCAGGTCAAGGCTCATGCCGCACTCCAGGGCCGTGCCGTTCGCGAGGTGACCATCGAGCTGTACCAGCGATGGCTGGCGGACGATGGGTGCGTCCGTCGAGGTCCTCGCCCGGGAACGCCTCGCTGCGGCCCGCGGCTGCCGATGCCTGGCTGGCGCGCTGGGACGCGATCGGCGTGGAGGTGGCGACCAAGGCCGTGGACCGCGGCCGGCAAGCGAGATCGTGATCGCCGAGCGCCGTTGAGGTGGTAACGACCGACGCGTCCGTGCTGGTCGCGGCGCCGTCGCGGACGAGACCGAGCATCGAGAGCCCGCCGCGTCCTGCGCGAGGTCATCGCGCGCGCACTGCCGTCCACCTGCCCACGCTGGCGATTGTCGAGGTGACGGCCGCCACTCGCCCGGCGTACCGGGACGCCCAGCTCGCCCGGCCGCGGGCGGCGCGTCCGGAGCTGCCGGGCCTGTGCTCCACACCTTGAGTCGACGAGATGGCCATGCCGCGCGCTCGCGAGCGATCTGCGCCTGCGAGCCGCGGAGCCGTGTATGTCGCCGTTGCCCGGACCGCGGCGCCTGATCACGCTCGACGTGGAGCTTGCGGACCGGGTCGGGGCGGTCGTGGCCGGTTCACTCGCCGGCTCAATGGCTGGCGTCCCGGGAACCCTGACGATCGCCTAGGGGTCTACGTACAACATGTACGACTTGACAGATTGTACGACGACGGCATCTCGATCGCATGCAGCAGATGTCCTTCTCCGAGGCTCGCGCCGAGCTGCCGAGCTCTTCGACCGGGCGCAGGCGCACCACCCCACGAAAATCGATCGCCGGCGATCGGATCCCGCCGTGCTCTCTCGCTGGCCGACTTCAAGGACGTGCTGCGCCGCTACGAGTTCACGCCCGAGGTCCTGTTCGAGGCCGACAGTGTCGCAATCGGCTGCCCGAGCTCGCGATCTGGGGCCGCGGCGCCACCTTCGACGAAGCCCGCGGGGACTCCTCGACGAGGTCACGGAGCTCCTGGCCCACCTGAGGTGGCCACGAGACTGAGGTCCGCCCCCAATATCGTTGAACCGGCTGCCTTGGATCTTCCGCTCGATGACCGCGGCCACCGACGGCGAGCGCCAGGCCGTCCTGTTCGCGGACCCCGCGAGCCCACGCCCTGGGCCGTGGCCACTTCAGGGACCGTCAGACGTTCCTCGAGGACGACGGTGGAGCGAGGAACAGAACGCTGTCGCAGGCGGCCCGAGCGCGCCGAGGTTACGACCACCTCCGCTTCCGCAAGGAGCTCCCGGACGGGACGATTCTGCGCACGAAGGTCTCTCACCCGCTGCGCGACGAGATTGGCACGAGACCTCTTCCGCCAATGTTGCGCGATCAGCTCCGGGTTACGGACGAGCGGTTCTGGGCCGTGGTCAGGCGAAACCGATCGACGTCACCGGCGGGTCGGTCCCGTCCGAGGCGACCATCCCCGGCTGGCTCGTCCAACGCCTCCTGTTCACGGTCGGCCTCGCAGAGGATGTCGTACGTTCGATGACACCTGACGAGGCCGCTGTCGCCTGGGAGGCCTGGCAGTCCCGCTCGTCCACCGGCTCGATCGACGAGAGGCGGCGGAGCCGGAACCATGGCAATGACCGCCGGCGGGTCCCCGTCAGCGTGATGACGCGAGTGTCATCACGAGCAGCAGCCGACACCCGACGCCTAGGGCGCGGACATGCTCGCTGACTACGAGGCGAGCGGGGTCGACGGGCGCTCCACGGGCTCCGCGAAGTCGTAGATACCGGGCTGGAACGCGAAGATGCGGATCGCCGCCGCGGTCTCCAGCACGCTCGAGGTGATGACCTGCACGCCGTCGGCCTCGGCTGAGGGGCGGATCAGCGGCTCGAGGGTGTGCGGGATCGCGACGATGAGGTCGCCCTCCACGGACTGGTCGAGGAGTCGCGTGTCGGCCGGCGTTGCCAGCAGCGGCATCGGGTCCGACGGATCGAGGTGCAACGAGCGGAGCGCCCGCTCGCGGATAGCCGTGTTTGCCCAGAGGCGCTCGGCAAGGTCGTCGGCCGGGTCGACGCCCTCCTCGGCGAGGTCGCCGCGTCGGAGCCCGAACTCCAGGATCTCGTCCAGTCGCCGCTCGAGGACCGCGTTCGTGGCCGCGATGATCGACCCCTCGGTCTCCTCCCAGAACACGCCGCGGATGCGTGGCCAGCGCTCGCGGATGGCCCGGACGAGGGCCTCGGCGAACAGCGCCCGCAGCGCGGCGACGTACAGCGGGTAGACGCGGTAGATGCCGCCGGCGTCGGTCCCGGCCAGCGACGGCTGATCGGCCGGCGCCACCAGCTCGCGATGCGGCGGCAGGCGGGGGAGGTCGTCGTCGGTCCTGGCCGGGTACGCCTTGCCGAGCCGATCGCCGAACCCGCGCGCGACCTCGGCGCCCCGCTGTGATCCATGCTCGAGGGTGTCCGCAGCGGCGCGCGCCATGCGTGCGTAGTCGCGGCGCACGCCGAACCGCGCGACCTCGGCGATCGCGACGGCCTGCGCCTCGCCGCCGATCAGGCCCGCGAGCTCGGGGACGTCGGCGAACCGGAACCGCGCGCCCCAGCGGCGCAGCGCGAGGCCGACGGCAAACCCGAGCACCAGGTACACGACGAAGGCCATGGCAAGCAGCATCCCGCCCGTCTGCCATTCGCGGAGCGGCGCCCCCAGGATGAGCGGGTCGACGATCGTGACGACGTAGTTCCCGGTCAGGTTCGCCCAGAGCTGGCCGATGACGAGCCCCAGCAGCAGAATGGCGAGCGCCATGGTGAGCCAGCGCCACGGCGACCGCCACGCACGCGCCCCGATGTACCAGTGCAGGCCGCGCGGGACCTCCCAGACGGGGGACAGGCGCGGGTCCGGGGCCGCCGGTGTCGCCGGCGCCGAATTCGCCGACTTCTTCGCGAGCCGATTGCCCCACAGCGTGCTCACCACCCACGCGGACGCGTCGTATGGCGGCGTTTGGCGATGCAGGCCCGATGCGAGCCGCGCCCACGGCCGGTTGGGGTCGACGAGCCGCGCCGCCGCCGCAGCCGGACCCTCCGGCTCCACCCGCACGGCATCGTCGCGCAGCCAGTCCGCGAGCAGCGACACCGAGACGCCCTCGCCCTGCCGCTCCGCGGCGGCCTCGAGCAGCTCACCGACGCGCGACGCGGGATCCTCGCCCTCCTGGGCCAGCCTCGGCAGCTCGTCCCCGAACACGATTCCCCCGATGGCCGTATCCAGCTCCGCGGCGCCGATCGGGTCGATGCCCGGTACCCCGTCCCGCCGCCGCTCCGCCCCGCGCAACAGCCGGGCCAGCTCGTTCGGTCGGTCCTCGAGCTCGACGATGACCTGGCCGACGCCCTCGTTGTAGGCCTCGAGCCGGCGCGAAAGCAACTTCAACGGGCCGGTCTTCGCGACGCCCGCGAGTCCGCGGACGGCCGGCGGCAGCTGGCCCATGCTCGCCGCGGGGGCCGGGTACGGCGGATCGGCGGGCAGGAGCCGCTTGTCGATCTCCCAGCGCTTGGGCAGCCGGCCGCCCATGTATGGCTCGCTCGCGGGGTCCAGCTCGCGGCCCAGCCGCAACGCGAGGTCGGCCACCGCCCGCTCCCGGCCCTCCCCGAGTGCCGCGACGCGCATCCCGACCGTGGCCGGGCGATCGGGCGGCACGGTCTGCCACACGGCGTCGAAGATCTCGACCTGCATCAGGTGCGCGACGAGGTCCCGCACGAACGCCTCGGGCCAGCCGTGGCCGTCGTCGCCGGTGAGGCGCGTGAGCCCCGTGCGCGGGTGCCCGAACGAGAGCATCTCCGCGCGCAGGTCCAGGAACCGCACGTCCGGATGGCGGCCCAGCGCCGCCGGCAGCGTCCGCGCGTACACGTCGGACGGCGGCGGCGATCCCGCGGGCCGCGCAACCCCGGCCACCAACGCCACCAGCGCCCGCGGCGACGGATCCGACCCGAGCAGCTTCAGCGCCAGGTCCTCGGCGTCGGTGGCCGCGATGTCGTCCAGCGGGACGATCAGCAGCAGCCGGACCGGGAGGTCGGTGAGCGTGGACGAATCCGAGAACGGGAACGGATCCGAGGACGGCGGGCGGCTTGATCTCGCGCAGCCTGGCCCGGACGGCCGGCTGCCGGAGGTCAACCCGGACGACGGTCATCGAACACCCCAGTCGGGTACGGCGCATCGGCGTCGTCGCTCGAGGCCGGCACGCCGGCACTCGGCGCGCGCCGCAGCATCTGGATCTCCGCGATCACCTCGGCGAACGAGCCGTAGCCCAGTGTCCCGAACGAGAGGGTGAGCGCGTTCGGCAGCGCCTTCTCCCAGAACGCGACGTACTCGTCGACCTGGTGGACCCGCTTCGCCTGCGGGGTGGGGGAGCGACGGAGCTCGTCGCGCAGGTGCCGCAGCTCGGCGCGCTCCGCGGCGCCGCGGCCCGTCGGATCGAGCTCGGGGACGAAGTCGATGAACAGCGGCCGATCGGCCAGCTCGTCGCTCGTTGGCCGGCGTCGCTCGACGAACCCGGCCGGCACCGTCCGCGACAGCTCCCGGAGGATCTCCGAGACCGCCTCGGTGTCCGAGACGTAGCGCTGCGAGATCTCGCGCAGGTACGCGTCGGCGAGGGGCGCGAGGTGGTTGGCGAACGGCATGTCGTCGAGGCTGATGTGCAGCTGCGGCGCGTCCGGCGCCCCGAACCGCACCGTGAGCGTGCCGAAGCCGCCCGTCTGGCCGTTCGAGGGGATCCGCTCCGCCGTGAGCTCGCCGTTCCACGCGGCCGCCAGCAGGCGCTGGAGCAGCTCGGCCCGGGCGTCGTCGTCGATGAAGTCGATGGGATCGCGGTAGCCGTCGCGCTGGCGCCACGCCAGCCGGTCGGTCGGGTCGGGGCGGAACGCGCTCTCGACCCAGGTGTTGAGGCCCTCTGCGCCGTCTGGCACGTCCATGACGCCCTGGCCGACGAGCGCGACCGAGATCACGAGCGCCGTGTCCGCGGAGCGGGGCACGAAGGTGGGGGAGGCCTGCTGGAGGAACCGCGACAGCGACGGGTGGGTCGCCAGCGTCTCCGCAATGCGCGCCTCCACGCGGGAGTTCTGCTCGCCCGGGTAGGCGATGGCGACGATGGCCTCGATCTCGCGGTCCGTCGCCGGGGGAACCACCGAGTCCGTGATGGACGTGAGCATCTTGGTCCGGAACTGCCGGACGTCAGGCGACAGCTCCCCTTCCTCCTGCTCGGACCACTCGCGCAGGATCTCGGAGATCCCGGCATAGACGCCGGGCTGGCCGAACACCCGCTCGACGTCCTCGCGGATCGCCTCGATCAGGCGCTCGGCGAGGCGCGTGGGCTCCGCGAGGTCCGACTTCTCCCACTGCTCGAGCACGTCGTCCTGGTGGCGCAGCACCAGGGCCCGGGCGATCGAGTTCAGGGTCGGGTCCGAGAGGGACAGGTCCACGCCCAGCGCCCGCACGACGTTCTCCGTCAGCTGCTCGACGTTCACGCCGGCCGCGAACCGCTCGACGATGCTGGCCGCCTCGTCGATCAGCGTGTCATTGGTCGCGCTCTTGCCCCACTCGTCGAGACCGCGGAGGGTGGCATCCAGCCGGGCCCGAAGCGTCCCGCTCGCCGCCTTGAACTTGACCGCGATGCCCTTGGGGTTGGCGAGGTAGGCGCGCCAGGTGGCGTCGACCTGGGACTCCTCGGCCTGGCGGACCAGGCGGACGGCGCCGGGGTCGATCTGCGGCTCGCCCTTGCGGCCGAACAGGCGCCGCTCGTGGACCACCATCTCCTGCGCGGACGGGAACTCGACGACCGAGCGTCCCTTGCGCTTCTCCGTGCCCACCAGCTGGCCCGCCGCCCAGCGCGCGGACGTCTCGCGGCCGGCGTCCATCGCGCCGACGAGGTCGAGGTCCGTGGTGTTCGACGTGCGCCGGACGAGCGTGACCCACTGGGCGCCGTGGTCGCCGACGGACGCGGCACGCTCGAACGCCGTGGCCGCACCGGCGGACAGGTTGTCCGGGACGCCGCCGTCCTTCTTCGACGAGGGGCTGATCATCACCTGCCGGATCGCCGCCTGGTACGCCTGCATCGCCGAAGCGACGTCCTCGGGCTCCGTGGAGATCGGCTGGATGACGGCGGTCCGGAACCGGCCATCGATGGGCGCGACCAGCGGCGGCTGGACACCCGCGCGCTCCTGGAACAGCTCCATCCGGCGCGACCTCGTCTCGTCGTCGATCCCGGTCCGCACGTCGGTCAGGAACGTCGCCAGCAGCCGCTTGGACACCAGGTGGACGAGCTGCTCGCGGGCGTCGGGGACCGCGACGGTCGCGGCGCTCGCGAACGGGCGCCGGCCGACGAACGTGGGGTGGCGCTCCTGGAGCAGCCCCGAGTTGTTCACGAGCTTGTCCAGCAGCGTCATCGTCCGCCCGGAGCCCGAGCGGCCCGGACGCGAGGTTCGACAGCGACGGCTGGCGGACGAGGTTGGTCGCGAACCGCGCGACGCGCTCCGCCAGCACGCTGTCGTTGGGCACGTCGGCCGGGCGATGGAACAGGAAGGCCGTCTTCACCGTTGCGGCCGGCAGCACGACCCGCAGCGAGCCGGTCCCCGCCGATCCGCCGGGATACTCGTGGACCGGCGGCTCGCCGTCGGTCGTCGGGGCGTTCTGGGCGTCGATGAGCTGACCGAGGTCGGCCAGGGCCCGGATCGCGTTCAGCGAGCCGTTCTTGCGCTTCGATGGCGCGAGGATGTTGTCGAAGGCGCTCGGCAGCAGGACCAGCGGCACGATCACGAACGGCGTCCCGCCGAGCTGCGACGAGCCCTCGTGGGCGATCAACCGCATCACGTCCATGAACAGGCCGCCGCCGGTGCCGCCCGAGAGCGAGCACCCGACCAGGAACACGACGTTGCGCGAGGTCGCCGCCGCGCCCGTGTACTCCTCGAGCTGGCCGATGGAGCCGACGATGCGCTCGATCGGCCGCCGGAAGTCGCGCAGCAGCGCCTCGGCGCCGTAGCGCTCCATGAACGCGAACATCGCGGCCCGCCCGATGGTCGGGTACTGGCCGGCGCCCGTGGACAGCGGCGCGAACGTCGGCTCGTTGCCCCACTCGCTCAGCTTGGGCGGCAGCCAGGCGTCGGTGGCGTCCTTCGCGGTCTTCGAGCCGCGCAGCAGGTTCGTGACGTCGGCCGACGAGTGGCCCGCGCTGCCGAGCGCCTTCACGAACGTCGCCGTGTGCAGTGCGACCTCGGGAGAGCGGGGGAGGAGGTCGGACTGGAGCGAGACCAGGTCCTGCTCGGAAAAGTCGATGTACAGGGTCTGGATGAACCCGGGCAGCTCGTACGGCTTGAGCCCCGTGAACGTGCCGCCACGGCTCACGAGCTTCCGCCCGTCGGGGCCGCAGACCTCCTCACGGAGCAGGCGCTCGAAGGCCTTGCCGATCTTGAGACCGGTCCCGCCGATGCCGATGTACACGAAGCGCGTGGAGAAGCTCATCGTCGGTCACGTCCTCTCATGTCAGTCCCAGTCGTCGTTGGAAGCGGTTGAGGAGCCACCTCGATCGGGGACCGCCGACGAGCCCCAGTCGTCATCGACGACGTGGCTCGCCTGCATCGGGCGCCGATCGGTGGCCTGCAGGGTCAGGGTGTGGCTCTCACCTTCGGGATCGATGACAGTGACGTCCTCGCCGACCTTGGCGGCGGTGAGGCCCCCGGCCGACCGGACGTCGAACCTGTTCGACCCGCGGTATTGCACCCGCACGTCCGCGTTGCCGCGTCTGTCCATCTGGATCTCGCTCCCGACGAACGCCAGCCCGGTGAGCGGTCCGCGACCGAGCGGGATGGCCTCCGAGTCGTCGACGTACGCGGTGATGTACGGCCGCAGGCGGTTGCGGTACCACGCGACGAGGTACCAGGCGGCGGCGAGCGCGGCGGCGCTGGCGAGGGCGAGCACGATCCAGCGAAGCGTCGGGTTGCACTCGAACGGGTTGGCACAGGGGATGAACGAGTTCGAGGCGGCTGATGCGGGGCTGACGCCCTCGGCGTTCGCCGCGGTCGCGCGGCAGGTGTAGCTGGTGCCGTTCGCGAGGCCGTCGATCCGGGTCGATGTCGCGGCCGAGACGGGCTCGTCGACGGGCTGCCAGGTCACGCCGCCGTCGGCGCTGCACTCGTAGCGGTAGTCGGTGACCGGCGTCCCGCCGTCCGCGCCGGCCACGACGGAGACGACCGCCGAGCGATCGCCGCGATCCGCGTTGACGCCCTCGGGTGCCGCGGGTGGGCCGGCCGGCGTCGCTGGGCCGTCGGCCGGCGTCCAGGGCCCCGGCCCGACCGAGCTGACGGCCGCGACCTCGCATGCATAGTTGGACCCGTTCTCGACGCCGTCGACGACCGCCGCGTGCTGCGTGGACGGCACCTCCTGCGTCGGCAGCCAGTCGGCCGAACCCTCCACCTGGCAGCGCGCCTGGTAGGTGTCGACGGCCGCCGTCCCCGTGTCCGCCGGCTCGGCCCAGGTCAGGTCGATCGACCCGTTGCCCGCGGCCGCATGCACGTCGCCGACGAGGCCCGGCGCGACCTCGGGCGTCGGCGTTGGCGTCGGCTTCGGGGTCGGCTTCGGCGTCGGGCTCGGGGCCACGGTGAACGAGCACGTCACCTGCGCGAGCGCCTCCGCCACCGCGTTCCCCGCATCGGCCGGGTTCGAGAACACCACGTTGTCCCAGGAGAAGGTCTGGCCGCCCGGGCACGCGCGACATGTTGTTCGTCAGCGCGTTCAGGTCCTCGAGCCCCGCCTGCAGCTCGCCCCGCTCGCTTGGGATCGAGCCCCATGCCGACGGGCAGGAAGGCGAACGGCGTCCGGTCGCCGAAGAGTCGCTGTGCCTCCGGGAGCACGGCGGAGGCGGGCGTGCCCGGGACGTCGTGCTTGCCGTCGGTGAAGAACACGACCGCGGGTCGCTGCGCGTCGGCAGGCAGGTAGGTCGCGGCCTGCTCCATTGCCTTCACGTAGTTCGTGTCCGTCCCGACCTTGCTGACGATGGACGCGTCGGGGCCCCGCCGGTACTGCCTGGCCGCGAGTCGGAGGCAGTCCGCGAGCGTCGCGACCGCCGTGGGATTCGCGTGGAGCGCCAGCTTCTCGCAGCCGGGGAAGCCGGCCGCCCGGCTGGCGAACGGGACGAGCGAGATGACGGCGTTCCCGTTGACCAGGTCGTCGCGGGTCACCTCGACCCGGTCGGCGATGTCGTCGAGCGCGTTCGCGAACTTGGTGCGGTTCGGCTTGTCGTTGAGGATGGAGCTCGAGAAGTCGAGCGCGATCACGACGTCCGACGGGTCCGCCGGCTCCGCGGCGGCGGCGGTGGTGACGCCCAGGGCCACGATGACGACGGCCATGGCGCTGACGAGTGCGCGAAGGAACGCGCTGCGCAGGCGGGCGTCGGCTCGTGGAAGGCGATTCACGCAGCGACCCCCTTGCCGCCTGCTGGAGTGGGCGGTCAGGGTACTACCGCTGCCGATTTGGGCTGAGAATTGGCGCGGAGTGGCTCCGGCGGGAGGCCGACTGGTAGACGAGCACCCTGTTCTACGCCGGCCCGCAGACCGTCCTGTCGATGGTCGTGGAGGCTATGCGGCTGCTGCCGTTGATCGGGCTCGTGCTAGGCCCGGTCGGGATGTGGACGCTCTCGAAGGGCCTCGCCGATGCCGCGCACGACCCAGCCGCTCATCCTGGGTGAATGGGGACCGGCCGACACGACCGAGCTGGTCCGCCTTGGCCTCACGATCCCGATCTCGCTCGCGACGGCGGCGCTCACCTTCGTCGTCGCCCTGCGCCTCGTCGTCGGATCCTGGTCCGGGTTGATGCCATCCCGAGCATGGGCGATGTTCGCTGCTACGCTCGCGCCCCGTACCTGCTGTCTCGCCTTCCCTGGGCCCGGGCGCGGCCCGCCCGCCGTCGCCACCGCTTCGAGATCTGGGCCTGACCGATCGCCCGCTCCGGCCCCGGCCAAGCCTCGCGCCCACCGGCGCTCCCCCAGTGCCAGGTGGCGTTTGTCAGCTGGTTCGCATCAAGCGGAACCATCCACGCGCTGTGGCGTTAAGCGGCCCCAGGGCCCCGAAAGCAGGATTTCCCTGCCTGGTCGTGCGGAAGGTCGCGTCGTCTGTCGTCCGATGGCGCCCCTGGCACCACCGGTCGGGCATGCAGGACAGGCCGCGCGGAGGTCGATTCCCGCTCCTCGCGAGCACGACCACGTGCAATAGCCGCGTGATAGTTCCGCTTATCGCGAACTAACCGACAAGTACTCGACTGCGGCACCGGCGACCTGGGCGGAGCTCAGTCATCGCGGCCCAGGCCTCGAACGTAGTTGATCAGCCCGATGACCAGGAGCAGCAGCAGGATCAGCAGGCCAAGTTGCACCCACGACATGGGCATCTCTCGCGGCACCACGCGCCGGGCGTCGTCGGGGAACGCGAGCACGATGTAGAGCAGGGCCCCGATCCCCAGGATCGCCACGCCCAGCCGGACGAGCGTCCGCTTCGCGCTTCGCATCCGGTTGCGGAAGCCGAACAGGGCACTCTCGGCCTCGATGATCGCCGGCTCCTGGGCCTCCACGAACTCGAGGAAGTCGAACGCCCGCTGGACCCGCCCGGTCCCCGCGTAGAGCCGGTCGACCATCAGCCGCGGGTCGAGCCAGGACAGGCCTTGCTGGCGGGCGAGGCGTCGCACGAAGCGCCGGACGTTTTCGGGCAGGTCGTAGTCGACCGCCAGCTGGTGGCGCAGGGCCCCGAGCGTGACCATCATCTTGAGGTAGCTCACGATGCTGGGCGACATCGTCAGTTGCTGCACGCGGATGGTCTCGAGCACGTCGACGGCGAGCTTCGAGTACGGGTTCTCGCGGACCTCGGCCCTCGGACCCGGCGCCGCCCTGGTGACGCGCGTACGGTCGGCGGTGGCGTTGTACAGGAATGCCTGGTGGAGGCGGATGAGCTGGCGGCTGGCGTCGTCGATGTTGGTCGACGGGCCCGGAGCGAGCCAGCGCATCAGCTCACGAACGGCCGCCTCGATCTCGCCCCGGAACAGCAGCCAGCTGTAGCGGGTCAGCGACTCGCGGACCCGGTTCGGGAGCTGGCCGACGATCCCGAAGTCGACGTAGCCGATGGCGTCGCCCGGCAGCACGAAGATGTTCGCGGGGTGCAGGTCGGCGTGGAAGTAGCCGAACACGAAGACCTGGTTGAGCATGTTCCAGTCGAGATGGCGGCAGATGCGGTCCAGGTCGTGGCCCGCCGCCGCGAAGCGGTCGAGGTACGCGCGGTTGCCGTCGCGCTTCGCGACCATCACCTCGACCAGCGGGATGCCCTCGATCAATTCGGTGGTCAGCACGCGGGACGTCGTGTAGTCGCGATACACGCGGGCGATCCGCTCGAACTGGTCGCCCCTCGCGTGATCGTTGAGCAGGACGGCCTGGCGAGCCTCGACCATGTAGTCGAGCTCGTCTTCTGTCCAGCGCGCGAACTCGTCGATGACCTCGCGACTCTTGACCCCGCCGAACACGCGGCTCAGGTCGAGCAGCCAGGTCACCGAGTACATGAGGTGGATGTCGGCATGGAGGGTCTCGCGGATGTGCGGCCGCTGGACCTTGACCGCGACCCGGTCGCCGTTGTAGAGGACCGCTCGGTGGACCTGGCCGATCGATGCCGCTGCGAAGGACTGCCGCTCGAAGTTCGCGAACACGATGTCGGGCTCTGCGCCCAGCTCAGCGACCACGATGCTCCGGACCTCGTCGTAGCTGAACGGTGCAACGGCGTTGAGGAGCCCGAACAGCTCGTCGCAGTACGCGACCGGTAGCAGGTCGTAGCGGAGGGCCAGCATCTGGCCGAGCTTCACCCACGCTCCACCCAGCTGCTCGAACGCCATCCGCATCCGGACTGGGCCGGGCCGCTTGTCCGCACCCGGGAGATGCAGCGCGGGCGCGATGAACAGGCGGAAGAAGACGGCCAGCACATGGCTGACACGACGGGGGTGCCGGAACAGATTCCTCACGCGGCGGTCGGCCGATGGGAGGCGGCTACGGCCCTTGCGCGCGCGGCGGCGCTAGGTACGACCGCCGCCCTGATCGGTCAGTCCGCGGCGTCGTCGAACGGGACGCGGCGGCGGCGGCTCGGCATCGCCGTTTCCTCTTCCCAGTCGCGTCCGGCCTTGACCAGCTCGGTGAAGAATCGCCTCGACCACGTGTACATCAGGCTCACCGCACCTTCGGCGGCCAGCTGACTTTCGCGACCGTAGTGCAAGCCCCGACGCACCGTCTCGTCGAGCTTGTGCTCGCTCTCGTCGAACATCTCCGCGAACCGCCGGTTCTTGAGGCGCTTCGCGTAGGCGGCGCGCTCCTCAGCGGTCGGCCCCTCGAGCCACGCCTTGCGGCGCGCCCGCTCCTTCACGGCCCATTCGTCGATCTCGGCCTGGGTCAGTTCAGCGGCCAGTTCGTCGTCGGCCGCGTCGGCCGACAGCGCCGGATTCACATCAGTCATGTCGATCACCCAGGGATGCTGGCTCGGGGAACCCTTGCCCTCGACCCGAGTCTACCGCGCTACGATCCGCGCGGCGTCATGCCAATGGTGTGATACGCGAGTTGCAACAGTGGGCGACCCCGAGCGTCCCAACGCCGTGGATCCCGTCATCGCTCCCCTCGAGGCTGTCGACGCGGTTGGCGTCAATCGCGCGACGACCGCTGATTCCGCGGTCATCGCCGCGTGGACGGACCATCACAACGAGATCTACGCGTTCCTCATCCGGACGACGCGCGACCCCGAGGTCGCCGAGGATCTCCTCCAGGAGGCGTTCCTCCGCCTGACCCGTGAGGTGCGGGCGAACCGCACCCCCGACAACGTTCGAGCATGGCTGTATCGGGTCGGCGCGAACCTCGCCGTCAGCCGCGGCCGGCGGATCACCTCGGCGTTCCGCGGCATCGCCCGGATCGTGACCTCGCCTGGCTTCGACCGCACCGAGGACGCACCTGAGGTCAGCTACATCTCCCGCGAGGGTCGCGCGGACCTCGTCGAAGCCCTCGCGGAGCTCCGCCCCGAGGCCCGGGCCGCCCTGCTGATGAGCAGCGAGGGCTTCAACGGCCACGAGATCGCCGAGGCCGTCGGGCGCTCCGAGTCGGCGACCCGAACCATGCTCTGCCGGGCCCGCATGCAGGTCCGCACCCGCCTGGCAGCCGCGGAGGCGCCGCGATGAAGCCGCATCAGACGTTCCTCGAGCTTGCCGCGATGGCGATCGATTACCCCCTTTCCACGTCCGAGCGCCGGAACCTCGACGAGCACCTCGCCGGCTGCGGGGAGTGCGTTCGATCCGCGAGCGCGCTGCGGGCCGACGCCGTCGCCATCGGATCGCTGCCGCCGCTGACCCTCTCGGATCGGCGCGGGGACCAGATCCTCTCGGCCGTGCTCCGGCCGGCCGCCGCCAATCGCCCGCTCCGGCTCGTCGCGATCGCCGCGCTCCTGGCGTTGCTGATCACGGGGTCGATCGCCGTCGGTGCCCTGCTCCTGCAGCGCATCGACAAGGACCTCACCGTCATCGTCCCGGCGCCGAGCGCGTCCGCATCACCGGATGCGGGCCCAACCGCGAGCCCGTCCATCGGCCCGTCGGCCAGCCCGGCGGCGAGCCCCAGCTCGAAGCCTGTCGCGGTTCCGCCGTTCGGCACCCTCGCCGTCACGAGCGAGGATCAGCTGAAGAGCTGGATCGAGGTCGTCGCCCCCGACGGGTCCGTGAACCGGCTGGCCGAGGGCAGCAACTCCGCCTGGCTCGGCGTCGACCGCATCGTCTACGAGTGCGCGGTGCCTGGCCCGGAATTCCTCGGAACCTGCACCGTGGATGTGGCGTCTCCCGGCTCCGAACGAACCATGCTGGCCGGCGCCAACCCCGCGCCTGCACCCGACGGTCATTCGATCGCGATGAATCGCGGCACGATCGACACCGGCGAGACCTGGATCGTCAACGCCGACGGTTCGAACCCGCGGCAGCTCACCTCCGGCCGCCTGAACCGGTGGTCGCCTGACAGTGCATGGCTGGCGGGCCAGACGGACTCGCCGACATTCGAGGTTTCGATCATCAGGGCCGACGGCACCGGCCTGCGGGACCTCGCGCCTGGCTACGGCCCGGCATGGTCGCCGTCCGGCGATCGAATTGTCTACGTGTTCAGCAACGCCAAGGGTGTCGAGTCGATCCGCGTGGTCGACGTCGCGACCGGCGATGTGACAGTCCTGTATTCCCCCAAGAATGCGGACCTGGCCTCGCCGGCGTGGCTTGGCGATCGGGGCTGGGTGTTCGCACAGGACGGCAACGTCTGGCGCCTCGATGTCGGTGCGAGCGCTCCCGTGCAGCTGACCTATGACTTGGCGATCGACTCAGCTTCCGCGGACGGAGACCCGCTGGCGGTCTCCGCGGACAACCAGTGGGTCGCGTTCACCACCGGGATCGACACGACGTCCCGCGTCGGGGTCGTGTCCGTCAACGGCGAGCTGGACCCCATGTATCCCGGCAAGGCGGGCATGTCGGACCCGCAGTGGGCACCCGTGCCCGGCGCGCCGGCACCCACACCCGCGCCGCCAGAGCCCAGTTCAGCAGCGCCCCGTTCACCAGCACCGAGCGGGGTGGCATCGGGCACGCCGGCTCCGGTGGGCGAGGGGCAGCTCGGTTGGAGCTGGATCGAGACCACGGTTCCGGCGGCGCCCGGGCACCCGACGGCCTCGTCGAGGCTGTGGCGGCGAACGGCCCGGGCTTCGTCGCCGTCGGTCACGGTTGCCTCACCACCGTCGATACTCCCACCTGCGAGGGCGTCGTCTGGGTGAGCGACGATGGGCGGAAGTGGGCTCGAGGGCCGGCTTCGGACGCCACCGACACCGGCGCCACATTCCCCACGAGCGGACCGCAGCTCGGGATGTACGACGTCGCCGCGGGAACGCCGGGTGTCGTCGCCATCGGCTATGCGGCGCGGCCGGACCTCCAGGCCACGATCTGGTTCTCGCCCGACGGGCTGTCTTGGGAACGGATCCCGCTCGGCCTCGACGGGCCCGGCACGGCACCGGGCGACCCGCTCGCCGTCAGGATCAATGCGGTGACCTGGGACGGCGGTCAGTTCGTGGCGGTGGGGGAGGATCGGAGCGACCTCATCGGCACGAGCCTCGCCAAGGCCAAGGCGCGGGCCGCCGTCTGGACCTCGCCGGACGGACGGAGCTGGGCCCGCGTCCCGCACAGTGCCGCACTGAACGTCGGGAAGTTCTTCGACACGCTCGAGGATCCGGCGTCCGGCGGGATGCACGACGTCGTCGCCGGACCCGCGGGGCTCGTCGCCGTGGGCTCCGTGTGCGACGGGTCACCCGGCGGCTGCCAGCCCGCGGCGTGGACGTCGGCAGACGGGTCAACCTGGGAGCGGGCCCCGGACATGCCTGTCGCCGCTGGCGACCTGAGCTCGGTCGTGGCGTCGACACACGCGGGCTACCTCGCGGTCGGGCCGTCGGCGTGCGACGGGTGCCAGGCACTCGCGTTCACCTCGGCCGATGGTCGCAGCTGGGCGCCGCAGGCCTTCGATCGCCGCCACGACTTCACGACCATCGCCAGCATCAACGACGTGCTGTTCGCGATTGCAACCGACCAGCCGACCACGGTCTGGGCGAGCGATGACGGCCAGATCTGGCTGCAGTCGGCCGTTACTGGCGGGCCGACACCGCGGGCGGGGTGACCGAATGGCAGCTCGCCGCGTCGGCGGACTCGGCGGTCTGGCTGGGATCGCCCGACGGCAGCGCCCAACCGGCGGCCTGGGTGAGCATCCGGACGTTCCCCTGACGGCGGGCGTCAGGCTCGGCCGTGTACGAGGCGCACATTCCTGACGCTCAGACGGTCCGATCCGGGTGCAGCGCGCCAAATTCGTGTGCCGGCGTCACGGATCCTGTACGAGGAGGCAACTGAGGTCGGTCCTGTGTGCCACCTGCACACCTGGCGCAAGCCCGGGCTCGCTGCTGGCGAGAATGTGCACCAGGCGCACGCCGGCGCCGAGTCTGTGCGGCTCACGCACGAAACGAGCCCGGAAGCCCCTCAGAGCCAGTGGTTGTCGTGCTCCGCGTAGAAGCTGGCGAGCTCCTCGGGGCCGGGCCGGCCCTCCGTCGCGAAGCGGGCCAGGCCCTCGAAGTAGCCCTCGCGCGGCGTGCCTGGCGCGAAGTGGAGCAGCATCGACGCCGGCGCTCCCGACTCGTTGCGAAAGCCGTGGATCCCGCCCGCCGGCACGTGGACGAAGTCGCCCGGGCGGCAGGCGAGCCAATCGCGCCCGTCGTAGATCGCGACCGTGCCCACGAGCACGTAGAACGACTCGGCCATCGTCCGGTGGAAGTGCGGCCCCGGGCCCGATGACGTCGCGCTCATGTTCCAGCGGTACAGCCCGAACAGCCCGCCCGTGGACGCGCCCGTCGCGAGGTAGTCGGCCGAGGCGCCGCGGCCGTCGTCGATCGCCGCAGGGGCATCTGTGTTGGATGATGCACGTCCGATGTCGGACACGAGAACGCACCCGCCGCCCCGCCGCGTGACGCTGGAGCTGGTGACGCCCACGGGCGAGCCGATCGGCCGCCTGCCGGAGATACCCGTCGCCGAGCCGTGGTGGCCGGATGTCGAGTGCGTCGTCGATGCGGTCCGCGAGCGCTACGAGCTCGACGTCGTCGTGCTCCGGATGCTCGACACCGAGCTGTCCAGGCCGAACGGCGGCGGGGTGACATACCTGGCCGAGATCTCGACGCCCATCGCCCGGTCACCGCTGGCCGCCGAGGCGCTCCTCCCGTTCAGCGCCACGCTCGATGAGCAGCCGCTCCGCCTGCGGTACGCGAAGCCCGGCGGTCCCGGCCTCGATCTCGCCTGGGCGGAGGAGGTCCTGGCTGCCCGCAGGATCGAGCGCGACGGCCCGGCGCAGCAGATTCGCTCGTGGAACCTCTCGAGCATCTGGCGGCTGCCGCTTGCGGACGGCCACTCGGCATGGCTCAAGGTCGTGCCGCCGTTCTTCGCCCACGAGGGCGACATGCTGCGCCGTCTCCAGGGTGACGCAGTTCCGAGGCTCCTGGGCCACGACGGCGACCGCGTGCTGCTCGCCGACGTCGACGGCGAGGACCTCTACGATGCGGCGCTACCCGAGCGCCTCGAGATGGTGTCGATGCTCGTGGCGCTGCAAGCCGCGTGGATCGGGCGCGTCGACGACCTGCTCCGCCTGGGACTGCCCGACTGGCGCGGACCGGGTCTCACGGCCCTGATCGCCGACGTCGTCCAACGCCGTTCCGCGGAGCTGCCGGCGGCCGACGCTTCGGCCCTTGCAGCCTTCGTCGCCGGCCTGCCGGCGCGCTTTGCCGCCATCGCCGCCTGCGGCCTCCCCGACACCCTCGTCCACGGCGACTACCACCCGGGCAACGTCCGGGGCGAGCCCGGCCGGCTGACGATGCTCGACTGGGGCGACACCGGCGTCGGGCACCCGCTGCTCGACGTGCCGGCGTTCCTCCGATCCGCGGAGGCGTCGAGCGTGGACACGATCACGGCGCACTGGTTTGCGGCGTGGACGGATGCCATCCCAGGCTGCGACCCCGTGCGCGCCTACCAGCTCATCGAGCCAGTCGCAGCGGGCCGGATGGCGGTGATCTACCAGGCGTTCGTCGACAACATCGAACCCGTGGAGCGGCGCCACCACGACGCCGACGTGATCGACTGGCTCACCCGGACGGCCGCCCTCGCGATGTCCGAGTAGGGGACTGAGCCGCGTCCGCGGGTCGCCGGCGCAGTCCGGCGATGGCGTCGAACCCGCGGTCGAACGTGATGACCTCGCCGATCCCGTGGCGCTGCATGACGGCGACGTGGAGCGCATCGCGGGCGGAGAGCCGCGCCACGCGCTCGACCAGCCGCTGGGCGGCGATGACATCCGTGCGCTCGATGGACAGCACGTCATCGACGACGCCAAGGATGGCGTCCATGCACGGCCCGATCGCGTCTCGCCGATCGATCGCTGCGTAGCGGTGCAGGATCTCCTGGAGCACCTCGGCATCCGTCACGAGACGCTCGCCGTCCACGAGCGCGCGCTCCAGCGCCGCGCGCGCCGCGTCCTTGTTCGGATGCGCCGCCCCGACGAGGTACATCGGGATGTTGGTGTCGACGAGGATCATGCCTCGTCGGGCACCAGGTAGCCGCTTTCGATCTCGGCCAGCAGCTGGTCGATGTCCCCGGTGGGCAACTCGTGCCCGATCGCGCGCCGAATGGCCGCGAGCTTCGCCTCGAGGTCCACCCGCGTCTCCGCCTCGACCGACGCCTGCAGCGACTCGCGGACCCAGGCCGCGGTCGTCATCCGGCGGCCACGCGCGAGCCGCTGAATCTGCCCCAGCTCGTCGTCATCCAGCAGGACCTGCAATCGCTTAGTCATGGGTTGAGGCTATGCGACTCATGATGATGAGTCAATCGCGGAACGGATCCCGAGGCTCCGCGGCGACGTGCGGCGACGAGCGCCACACGCGCCGGACACGCCGGACACGCTGGCCGCCGGACACAGCGACGCCGCCGGCGATGCCGGCGGCGTCGGAGATGCGCGAGGGAGGGTTCGCGCTACTTGAGCACGATGAACGCGTCCAGGCTCGTCCACTTTCCGTCTGCGTCGTTGACGATCCGGATGCGGTGCTTGCCCTTGGCGGCCCAGGTGAACCGGGCCACGATCTTGCCCTGCACGACCGTGCCGTGCTTGAGCTTGTAGCGGCCGATCAGCGCGCCGTCGACGTAGACCTTGACCCAGCCCGAGAGCTTGGTCTTGGGGGCGACGTACAGGACCGAGCGGCCCTTGAACTTCGCCTTGGCCCTGTCGCCGGCGTTGGTCGTGAACTCGTAGCCCTTGCCCGAGGCCGCCGACGTGATGACACGCGCCCAGGCGCCGGTGTACTTCACCTTGGGGTTGCTGTTCTGGTAGGCGACGATCCGGCGCTTGGCCGACGTCTTCCAGCCGGAGGTGTTGCCCTCGCTGTCTGTGGCTCGCACGCGCCAGACGAGGAACTTCTTGAACGGGTAGAGCTTGGTGACGTTCGTCGCCGGGCCGGAGTAGACCGGCTTGAACACGCCGCCGGCGACGCTCACCTGGACATCGTACGAGGCGACGCCCACGCCCGCGTCGAACGCGGACCAGCGGATCTTGATCGGAGCGGTCTGGTCGACCCGGCCGAGGCCGAAGGCGACCGTCGGCCTGGCGACGACCGGCGCGTCCACGTCGGGACCGACGGTGACGGTGAGCGTGCCCTGGGCCTGGAGATCGCCGTCACTCAGCGTGTAGGTGATCACGGCCTGGCCGTTGAACGACGGATTCGGGGTGAACCGGACCTCGCCGCCGCCGGTCACGTTCGCGGTGCCCTGGGCGCCAGCGACCGAGGCATCGACGAGCGAGAGCGGATCGTTCTCGACGTCGGTGTCGTTGGCCAGCACGTCGTAGTCGGCCGGGCCGGTGGCCTGATCGACCATCCCCGAGTCGGGGTTGCCGACCGGGGCGTCGTTGACGCACTCGAGATCGATCGTGACATGGGCGTCATCGGAGCCGCCGTTGCCGTCGCTGACGGTGTAGTCGAAGCTGCCGACGTTGTTGCCGCACAGGTTCGCGTCCGGCGTGAAGGTGACGACGCCGCTGTCGACGGCGGCGATGCCGCCGGTGACGTTGGCCACGGTCTCGACCGTGAGCGTGTCGTTCTCGGTGTCGGTGTCGTTGCCCGTGAGGTCGTCGCCGTTGAACACGACGTCCGTGTCCTCGGTGCCGTCAGCAGAGTCGTCGTTGGCCACGGGCGCGTCGTTGTCGCAGGTGACGTTGACCTCGGCGTGACCGGTGTCGGTGCCGCCGTTGCCGTCGGAGATCTCGTAGTCGAAGCTGCCGAAGCCGTCGCCGCAGCCGTTGGCGTCCGGCGTGAAGGTCACGACGCCCGCGTCGAGGTGAACGGACCCGCCGGTGGCGTTCGAGACGTCGGTGACCGCAAGCGAGTCGCCGTCGACGTCGGAGTCGTTGTCGAGGATGTCGCCCGTGACGTCGTTGTCGGCCGAGTCCTCGTCCACCGTCACGGTGTCGTTGGCGGCGACCGGGTTGTCGTTGACGCACGTGAGGTCGATGGTGACGTGGCCGGTGTCGGTGCCGTCGTTGCCGTCATCGACCGTGTAGTCGTAGCCGGCGACGTTGTTGCCGCACAGGTCCTCGTCGGGGGTGAACGTGACGTCGCCGGCGTCCAGGCCGACCGAACCGCCCGTGGCGTTCGAGACGCCGGTGACGGTGAGCGTGTCGCCCTCGGTGTCGGTGTCGTTCGAGGTCAGGTCGGCCGAGGGAACCACGACCTCCGTGTCCTCAGTGCCCGAGGCGTTGTCGTCGGTCGCCACCGGCGCGTCGTTGACGCACGTGATGTCGATCGTGACGTGGGCGCCGTCGGAGCCGCCGTTGCCGTCGGAGATGGTGTAGTCGAAGCCGCCCGCGCCGTTGCCGCACAGGTCGGCGTCAGGCGTGAACGTGATGTCGTCGCCGTCGAGCTCGACCGACCCGCCGGTGGCGTTCGAGACGCCGGAGACGGACAGGGTGTCGCCCTCGATGTCGCTGTCGTTGCCGAGCAGGTCCGCCTGGACCAGCTCGAGGTTGGTGTCCTCGGGGGTGACGAAGCCGTCCGAGCCCGCGAGCGGGTTGTCGTTGACGCAGGTCAGGTCGATCGTGACGTGGCCCGTGGCCGAGCCGCCGTCGCCGTCCGACACCGTGTAGTCGTAGCCGGCCGCCGCGACGCCGCACAGGTTCGCGTCGGGCGAGAAGGTGACCGCGCCTGCGCTGAGCGACGCGCTGCCGCCGGTGGCGTTCGAGACGCCGGTGACCGTGAGCGTGCCGCTGTCGACGTCGTTGTCGTTGCCGACCATGTCGAACGCCGTGACGTGGACGTCGAGGTCCTCGGTGCCGGTGACGTTGTCGTTGGTCGCGACTGGGTCGTCGTTGACGCAGGTGATCGTCACGATGACGTGCGCGCCGTCGGAGCCGCCGGCCCCGTCGTCCGCGGTGTAGTCGAAGCCGCCGATGCCGTTGCCGCACAGGTTGGCCGTGGGCGTGAAGGTGACGACGCCGCCGACCAGGCTGACCGTGCCGGCCGCCGGGTTGCTGACCGCCGACACGACGAGCGTGTCGAGGTCGATGTCGGTGTCGTTGGACAGGATCGACGCCGTGAGGTCGGTCGCCGTGTCCTCGGTCACCGAGACCGAGTCGTCGTTGGCCGTGGGCACGTCGTTGACGCAGGTGATGTTGACGGTGACGTGGCCCGTGTCGGTCCCGCCGTGGCCGTCGGACAGCGTGTAGTCGAAGCTGCCGGCGCCGACGCCGCACAGGTTCGCGGTCGGGGCGAAGGTGACGGTGCCGCCCGTCCCGCCGGTGCGGGTGGCGGTGCCGCCGGTCGAGTTGGAGACCGCGGTGACCGTGAGGGTGTCGCCATCGACGTCCGTGTCATTGCTGCGCATTGCCGGCGAGACGTTGCCGGTCGTCGTGTCCTCGACCGCGGTGATGGTGTCGTCGAATGCGACGGGAGCGTCGTTGACGGACGAGACGGTGATGTTGATCGTCCCGGTGTCGTTGCCCTCGTCGTTGTGGGCCGTGTACTGCGTCGACGTCGAGCCGTGCCAGTTCGCCGCCGGCACGTACGTGTAGTTGCCGTTGGCCGCGATCATGATCACGCCGAAGGTCGGGTTCAGGGCCACGAAGCCCGTCACCGTCATCGCGCTGTCGGAGATGTTCCAGTCGTTCGACAGGACATTGCCGGATTGGGCCGTGTCCTCGTTCGTGGTGACGTTGTCGGGGAAGGCGATGGGCGGGATGCCCCACGCCAGCACAACGCTGGGGGCGAACAGCGCGCCCGCGAGCAAGAGGCCGGTGGTGGCGACACCCAGCCTT
The DNA here is from genome assembly GCA_963779575.1 of uncultured Chloroflexia bacterium. Lineage (GTDB taxonomy): Bacteria > Chloroflexota > Limnocylindria > Limnocylindrales > CSP1-4 > CAIXZV01. The sequence continues at coordinate 244,336 of CAVZYT010000009.1, read as the reverse complement.
CGCAGATGGAGCGAGCTCGTTGGCGGTCGAATGATCACGTCGTTGGTCCCTCGGGCGTGTCGAAACCGACGGCGACCCACTGCCGCCGGATTGGTCACTCCGGAGGGTGCTGGAGAGCACCGGGCGCTGGTACCAGCCGAAAGTCCGGAAGGTGGTGGGGCAATCGGTCCCGGCGGCGCTACCACATGGGTCACCCCGGACGAGTCACCCCGAATGCGGGGTTGTGAACGAGGGCCCGGGGGACATGAAGACGCCGCCGGCGGTGCCGGCGGCGTCGGGGCTTCGCGGAGGAAGCGGAGCGCTACTTGAGCGTGATGAAGGCGGCGAGATTCGTCCGGTCGCCCTTCACGTCGTTGACGATCTTGATCCTGTGATCGCCGCTGGTGGCCCAGCTCGCCCGGGCGATGATCACGCCGTACTTCGACGACCCGGAGTGGAGCTTGAAGCGCCCGATCAGGTTGCCGTCGACGTAGACCTTGACGAAGCCCGAAGCGCTCGTCTTGGGCGCAACGTAGAGGACGGACCGGGCCGAGAACGAGAGCCTGGCGCTCTTCTCGTCGCCGGTGGTGAACGCGTACTTGTGGGCGCCGACGACCTTGGTCCAGGAGCCCGTGTAGTCGACGCTGCCGCTGGTGTGCTTGAACCGGGTGATCCGGCGCGTCGCCGACTGGACCCAGCCCGAGACGTTGCCGACCTTGTCCGTCGCCTTGACGCGGAAGGTCAGGTCCTTCTTGAACGGGTAGTCCTTGGTGACGTGGGTCGCCTTGCCGTTGGAGATCGTCTTCCAGTCGCCGCTGCCGATGCGCGCCTGGACCTTGTAGGTCTTGACGCCGGACCCGAGGTCCGTGGCGTGCCAGGAGATCTTCAGCGGGGCGGTGTCGTCGACGCGGCCGCTGCCGAAGGCGACCTTCGGGGTCGCCACGACGGGATCGATGTTGTCTTCGCCGACGAGGACGCTGAGCGTCCCCTGGCTCGTGACGTGGCTGTCGCTGATCGTGTAGGTGATGGTCGCCACGCCCGAGAACACCGCGGCCGGGGTGTAGCGGACCTTGCCCGCGACGACGCTGGCCGTGCCTGCGGTCGCGCTGACCGTGGCCGACTGAAGCGTGATGGGGTCGCCGTCGGCATCCGTGTCGTTGCCCAGGACGTTGTAGTCCGCGGGACCGGAGTTCTCGTCGACCGCGCCCGAGTCGGGGTTCGCAATCGCCGGGTCGTTGACGCAGTCGAAGCTGAGCGTGACGAGGCCGAAGTCGTCGCCGTCCGTGCCGTCGGACACGTCGTACTCGAAGCTGGCGACGTTGGTGCCGCACAGGTTTGCGGTGGGCGTGAAGTTGACGTTGCCCCCGATGAGGGCCGCCGTGCCGCCGATCGAGTTCTTGAGGCTCACGATGGACAGCGTGTCGCCGTCCGCGTCCGTGTCATTGGCCAGGAGGGATGCACCCGTGATGTGGAGCAGCGTGTCCTCGGTGCCCGGGTCCGGGAAGTCATTGGCGGCGACGGGGTCGTGGTTCGTGCCGTTGCACATCAGGGTCACCGTGACGTGGGCGGTATCGGTCTTGTCGCCGTCCGACACGGTGTAGGTGAAGCCGCCGACCGTCGGGTTGCACAGGCCGCCGGTGGGCGTGAACGTGACGTCGTGGGTCAACCCGTTGTAGCTGACCGCGCCGTTGGTCGGGCTCGATGCGCCCGCGATGAACAGGTCGTTATTGTCGGTGTCGACGTCGTCGTCGTTCGCGACCAGGTCGTGGTCCGTCATGACGAGCGGGTCGTCCTGATGCCCGGCCTCGGTGTCGTTGTGCGCAACGGGCGCATCGTTCACGCACGCGAGGTCGATGTGCACGAGCCCGATGTCGGGGCCGTTGGTGCCGTCAGAGACGTCGTAGGTGAACGACGCCGTATCGGTGCCGCAGTCGTCGGCGATCGGATGGAATGTGATCGTGGTCCCGACGAGCTGGACGGTCCCATCGAGCGGGGCCTGGACGGCGGTCACCGTCAGCGTGTCGCTCTCTGGATCCGTGTCGTTGGCGAGGAGCACGCTGGCGTCGAACACGACGTTGGTGTCCTCGGTGCCGGCGACCGTGTCGTCGACCGCGTGGGGCGGGAGGCCCGAGGCGTGGACCGCCCCGGGGGCGAGCAGGGTGCCCGCGACCAGCAGGCCGGCGGTGGCGATACCCAGCCCCCGCTGGACGAGCGGGCGCGTTGTCAGGCGATCGATCACGACGTTAGTACCTCAAGGGAGGGTGACGGAGGTCCCAGTGCATCCTGCCACTGGAACTCGCCGGAGGGAATGTCGCGCGGCAGCTTACGTTGCTGGTGCGCAACGAATGATTGGGGGGACGCGGCTGGTATCCGGTCCCCTCGGGGGGCGCGAGTGTACCGCGGGTCGCCGTGTCGGGCCGTCGGGGCCGATGCCTCGCTCGCGGGCTGTGGCCTGGCCTTGTATTCGCGACGTGCATCCGAAGCGGCCGCTGGTCGGCGCCCTTCGCCTCGCGAGGATCGCACCACGCTCGCGGCAGACTTGCCAAGTCGCCATGCATTCACTGCCTGAATGCTGGGCCGGGTGCGGGCGTCGGTAGCTCGCCTACCAGTCGCCCGGCGAATGCAAGGCGCACTCGCGGCCCCGATCTTCCGGCTCGCATGCACCGGGTGCATCGATGGCCAAGTTGGTCCGGCCCGCATGCACGCGGTGCATGTTTGGCGTGGTGGGGGCCGGAAGCTCGAGGCTAGGCGACCGAGTCGAGGGCCTCCTCGAACTGCGAGGCGTAGAGCTCGTGGTAGAACCCGCGCCTCGCGAGCAGCTGGTCGTGCGTGCCCTGCTCGATGATCCGGCCCTCGTTCATGACCAGGATCACGTCCGCGTCGCGGATCGTGGACAGGCGGTGGGCGATCACGAACGACGTCCGGTTCTTCATCAGGCGCGACATCGCGCGCTGGATGAGGACCTCGGTCCGCGTATCCACCGAGGAGGTCGCCTCGTCGAGGATCAGCACCGGCGGATCGGCGAGGAACGCTCGCGCGATCGTCAGCAGCTGCTTCTCGCCCGCGGACACGTTGCTCGCGTCGTCGTCGAGCACGGTGTCGTAGCCGTCGGGCAGCGTCCGCACGAAGTGGTTCACGTGCGCGGCCTCGACCGCCTCGCGGAACCTCGCCTCGTCCATCTCGCCCTTGGCGCCGTACGCGACGTTGTCGCGGATCGTGCCCTTGAACAGCCACGCGTCCTGGAGGACCATCCCGAACGTCCGGCGCAGGTCGTCGCGCGCCAGCTCCCGGGTGTCGATCCCGTCGACGGTGATCCGCCCCCGGTCGACGTCGTAGAAGCGCATCAGCAGGTTCACGAGCGTGGTCTTGCCCGCGCCCGTGGGCCCGACGATGGCCACGGTCTGGCCGGGTTCGACGACCAGGTCCATGTCCTCGATCAGCGGCTTGTCCGCGAGGTAGCGGAACGCCACGTCCTCGAACGTGACCCGGCCGGTGGCCGGCACGGGGAGGAGCCGCGGGGTGACCGGATCAGCGATCTCCTCGGTCTCGTCGAGCAGCTCGAACACCCGCTCGGCCGACGCGACCGCCGACTGCAGGACGTTGGCGATCGACGCCGCCTGGATGATCGGGAAGGTGAACTGGCGCGAGTACTGGATGAACGCCTGCACGTCGCCCAGGCTCATCTGGCCGTTGGCCACCTGGATGCCGCCGATCACGCAGATCAGCACGTAGTTGATGTTCGAGATGAACGACATTGCGGGCTGGATCAGTCCCGAGATGAACTGGGCCCTGTAGCTCGCCTGGTACAGCGACTCGTTCTGGAAGTCGAACGCCTCGATGGCCTCGGGCTGGCGCCCGAACACCTTGACGATCGAATGCCCGGTGTGCATCTCCTCGATGTGGCCGTTGAGCTGGCCCGTGCGGCCCCACTGGGCGACGAACTGCTTCTGGGACCGCTTGGCGATGAGCACCGTGACCACGAGCGACGCCGGCACCGCGAGCAGCGAGATCAGCGCGAGCAGCGGGCTGATCGTGAGCATCATGATCAGCACGCCGATGACGGTCAGGACCGACGTGATCAGCTGGGTCAGGCTCTGCTGGAGCGACTGGCTGATGTTGTCGATGTCGTTGGTGACGCGGCTCAGGATGTCGCCCCGCGACTGGCTGTCGAAGTAGGAGAGGGGGAGGCGGCCGAGCTTCTCGTCGACCCGCTGGCGGAGCCGGTAGACGGTCCGCTGGGTGACGCCGGCCATGATGTACGACTGGGCCCAGGCGAACACCGAGCTGACGATGTAGACGAAGGCCGCCAGCATCAGGATCTGGGCCAGGGCGGTGAAGTCGACGCCCTGCCCGGGGACGACCCCGGCCATGTTGGCGAGCAGCTGGGCCTGGTTGGTCTGGCCAGCGGCGTTCAGTGCGTTGACCGCCTGCTGGACGGTGGCCCCGGGCGGCAGCTGCAGCCCGACGGCGCCGGCGAAGATCAGGTTGGTCGCGGCGCCCAGGATCTTGGGGCCGAGGATGGCGAAGAACACGCTGCCGACGGCGAGCGCCAGCACGACGAGGACCTTCGTTCCCTCGGGCCGGAGCTCGCCCAGCAGGCGCCGGAACGACGCCTTGAAGTTCTTGGACTTGGCCGCAGGCGTCGTGAGCCCGCCCATGAACCCGGGACCGCCGCCGGGGCCGCCCATCGGCCGCCGGGGGCCCGCGGCGCCGGGGCCGTCCGGACCCGGGACGACGTTGCCGACCGCGCGGACGACCGGGGGCCGGCCGCCCGCGTTCGGACCGCCGGCGCTGCTGCCGCTGATGCCGTTGTCTCCGTTCTTGCCGTTGTTCGTCGGCCCGCTCATGCGACCTCCTCCTCGGTCACCTGGGACAGGACGATCTCGCGGTAGGTATCGCAGGTCCGCATCAGCTCATCGTGCGTGCCGATGCCCGCGATCCCGCCCTCGTCGAGGACGACGATCCGGTCAGCGTGGAGGATCGTCCCGACACGCTGGGCGACGATGATCACCGTCGCGTGACCCAGCTCCCGCCCGAGCGCCGCCCGCAGGCGCGCGTCGGTCCGGAAGTCGAGGGCCGAGAAGCTGTCGTCGAACACGTAGACGTCGGGTTTCTTGACCAGCGCCCGCGCGATGGCGAGTCGTTGTCGCTGGCCGCCGGACACGTTGGTGCCGCCCTGGGTGATCGGGCTGTCGAGCCCCTGGTCCATCGCCGCGACGAACTCGCGACCCTGGGCGATGTCGAGCGCGCGCCACAGGTCCTCGTCGGTCGCCTCCTGGTCGCCGAAGCGCAGGTTGCTCGCGACCGTGCCGCCGAACAGGAACGCCTTCTGGGGCACGAGGCCGATGCGCGACCACAGGTCCTGGCGATCCATGTCGCGGACGTCGACGCCGTCGATCAGCAGCGTGCCCCCGGTCGCGTCGTAGAAGCGCGGCAGCAGGTTGATCAGCGTGGACTTGCCACTGCCCGTGGAGCCGACGACGGCCGTGGTCTGGCCGGGCTTCGCCTCGAACGAGATGTGGCTGAGGACCGGCTCCTCGGCGCCCGGGTAGCGGAACTCGACGTCGCGGAACTCGACGTGGCCGAGGCGCTCGGGCGAGATCGGCGTGGGCGGGTCCCAGATCGTCGGCTCGGTCCGCAGGACCTCCTGGATCCGGACGCTCGAGACGGCGGCCCGCGGCACCATCACGAACATGATCACCGCGGTCATGATCGAGAACAGGATCAGCGAGATGTACTGGAGGAACGCGGTCAGGTTGCCGATCGGCATCTCGCCGCTGTTCACGCGGTAGGCGCCCAGCCACAGGACCGCGACGGTGCTCAGGTTCATGATCGCCATCAGCGACGGGATCGTGATCGCGAACAGCCGGTTGACCCGGAGCCCGGTGTCCATCAGGTCCTTGCTCGCGTCGTCGAAGCGCGCCTCCTCGTCCCGCGTCCGCACGAAGGCCCGGATGACGCGCACGCCCGAGAGCGTCTCGCGCATGACGAGGTTGATCCGGTCGATCTTCTTCTGCATCACCTGGAACAGGGGCACGGCCTTGTACATGACGGTGCCGATGAGGGCGAACATGATCGGGATGATCACGAGCAGGACGCCCGACAGCGGGACGTCCTGGCGGAGGGCCATGATCAGGCCGCCGACGACCATGATCGGCGCCGAGATCATCACGGTCAGCGCGAGCAGCAGGACCGTCTGCACCTGCTGCACGTCGTTGGTGTTGCGGGTGATCAGGCTGGCCGCGCCGAACGTGTTGACCTCGACCTGCGAGAAGGTCTCGACCTTGCGGAACACCTGGCTCCGGACGTCACGCCCGAAGCCCATCGCGACCTTGGCGCTCCAGTACGCGGCGATGACCGCGGCGACACCGAGGATGAAGGTCACCAGCAGCATGAAGCCGCCGGTCCGCAGGATGTAGTTGATATCGCCGGTGACGACGCCGTTGTTGATGATGTCCGCGTTGAGCTCGGGGAGATACAGGTTGGCGACCGCCTGGATCGCCAGCAGGATCATGACGAACAGCAGCGGCCATCGGTACGGCGGCAGGTAGCGGCGGAACAGGTCGATCACCGGGATGCCTCGTCGGTCGGTTGGGGAGTGGGTTGCACCCAGTGGGGCGCGAGTCTCGTGCGCGCCTCGCGCAGCGCACGCGATCCACGGAGGAAGCCGTCGAGCTCGTCGTCTGTCAGCTCGCCAAGGAGGATACCGAGGCGCTCGCGTCGCTCGGCCGCGACCCCCGCGAGCAGGCGGCTGCCGTCCTCGGTGAGCGCCACGCGGACCACGCGCCGGTCCTCGTCGTCGCGGCGGCGCTCGATGAGGCCGCGCTGCTCCATTCGATCGACGATGCCCGTCGCGCTCGCCTGGGAGACATCGAGCGAGTCGGCGAGCGTTCCCATCGGGACGGATCCGTCCGTCTCGAGGACGGTCAGAACCTGGAGGTGGACGAGGCTCAAGGGCCCCGACGGCCAGCGCCGCATATAGCGGAGCATGTCCGCCGGGCTGTGCGAGGTGAGCTCGTCGAGCAGGTCGCTGACGAGCTGCTCGCGCGCTGTGGCGATCCCCTGGTTCATGCCTTGCCCTTTATGGGACGTAGATTGTCAATGCGACCTGAAGGATAATCTCGGGTGAGCTGCGGCGTCAAGCGCCGGTGAGCCTGCGGGCGTGCCACGCACGTTTTGCTGTCACGCCGCTCGGGGTCGGGCGTGGGGCGCACGTTGACGATCGGAATCGGCCGGCGTGGACCCGAAAGCGGTTCGTCGTCGGGCGTGGCACGCCCGTCTGTGGTCGGGACGACGCGAAAACATGCGTGGTACGCACGTTCGAAGCACCGCCGGCCGCACGCACGGCCGAACACGGCTATCGGTGCGGCAGCGTGATGAACACGATCCCGGCCACCAAGGCCAGCACCAGCATGCCGATCCCGAGCAGCCGGGACAATTCCACGACCCTGTCGCCGTCGCGCCGAGTCCACGCCAGGGCCACCTCACGCCGCTCGGGACTTCCGGTCCAGAGTCGCCACCGGGCCGGCCAGCGGTGGTAGTGCCGCCGATGCGTTTCGGTGAACTGTTGCTGAGCGAACCAGATGAGGAAGACCAGCGCCACGAGACCCGGCAAGGCAAACGCGGGCCGCCCGCTCAGGACGAGAACGAGGAACAGCAGCACGAACCCGGCCGCGACGATCGACGCGAGGAGCCAGCCGATGGCGACCGGTTGAGCGGGCTGCTCGGATTCCGATCCCACGGTCCTACCCGGTGATCGCCTTGCGGAAGCGCCAGCTTGCGAGGCCCAGGAGCACGACGGCAAACCCGGTGAGCACCGCGAGGTTCGGCGCGACCGAGTCGATCCCGCCGCCGTCCGTGATCAGCGACTGCAGCCCCGTTACCGCCCAGGATTGGGGGATCAGCCGGGCGAGCGATTGCATCGTCGCCGGCATGAACTGGAGCGGGATCATGCAGCCGCCGAGGGCGCCGAGCGCGAGGCCGATGAACACGCCGAGCGACGACGCCTGGTCGGGGTTGCGCGCCGTCGCCCCGAGCAGCATCGCCGCGCCGGCCGAGACCAGCGCGAACACCAGGATGATCGCCGCGGCCGCGACCGGGTCACCCCACGACACGTTGAACAGCACCGCCGACACGACCACGATGTACGTCGCCTGGAACACGGCGATCCCGTACCGCCCGAGCGTCTCGCCGGCGATGATCGTCGCCGGTGACGTGGGCGTTGAGCTCATCCGCCGCGACACGCCGAGCTGGCGGCTGAGCACGAGCCGCAGCGAGGCGGTCATCGAGGTCAGGAACGTGAACATCACGAGCTGCGTGGTCGCGCCGAGGGTGAACTGCGAGAACCCGGCGAACGCCCCGGTCTCGCCGGCGCGGGTCACGGTCACCATCACCCCGGGTGCCGCCGAGTAGCCGGACTCGGCCGCGGCGCGGGCCTGGTCCCAGGTGCCTGCGCCCTCGGCCGCCGCGAGCCGCGTCGCCGTGATCACCGCGGATACCTTCGCCGCCGCGGCATCGATCGGCGCCCGCAGGCCCTGGGCCAGGGCCCCGTTGGTGCCGAGGTACCGGACCTCGGCCGTGCCCGTGCCGCGCAACGTCCCGCCGAACCCCGCCGGGATCACGAGCCCCGCCTCGAGCTCGCCGTGCTCGACCTTCGACCGCAGCGTGGCCTCGTCGGCAACATGCCGGATATCGAATCGCGTGTCGTCGGCAGCGATCGCCGCCACGAGCCCCGCCGCGTCCGGATCGTTGGCCTCGTAGACCACGCCCAGCCGCGCGTTGGTCGACCCGCCGAACTGGAGTCCGAGGGCGACGATGATCAGCGTCGGGAGGATGATCAGGAAGAACAGGTCGCCGCGATCGCGGAACTGGCGGACGAGGTTGATCCGGCCGATCTCGAGCGCTTTGCGTACGCCGCTCATGGCGCCACCAGCCGGCGCGCCCGGAGCACCCCGAGCGTGCCAGTGACGAGCCCGATCGCGAGCAGGACCACCACCGCTGGTGCGGCCGTCACGATGCCGCCGCCGGCGCCGTGGAGATCGCCCAGTCCGCGCAGGAACCAGCCGTGGGGCGTGAACAGCGTCAGCGCCGCGAACGCCTCGGGCGCCTGGGCGCTGGGCGCGAACGTCCCGCCGACGATCGCGAGCGTGATGCCGACGGCCGCCGTCGCGTTCCCCGCCGCCGCCTCGGACTTGGCGAAGGACATGACCAGTGCCGACACGCCCAGCGCGGCCACGATCGCCCCCAGCAGCAGGGCGGCGACCCCGGCGGGCGGACCCCAGTTCGCGCCGATCAGCAGGGTGGTCGCCACGACCAGCGTGGTCATCGCCACCATGCTCATCGCGAACGCGCCCAACAGCTTGCCGACGATGATCGTGCCGGGGCCCACGGGCGCGGCGAGGATCCGGCGGAGCGTGCCCTGACGACGCTCCGCGAACACGCTGAGCAGGCCCGCCTGGGCGGAGAAGAACAGGAACAGGATCGCCATCGACGCGCTGAAGAAGGTCGCCAGGTCGAGGGCGCGCAGGTCGGTGGTGACCTCGACGACGGCGACCGGCGGTACGGCGGCCCGCGCGGCCCCGGCCAGCCGTGCCTGATCGGCGGCCGAGAGCGGCGTTCCGGAGAGCTGACCAGCGGTCGAGACGGCGAGCTGGATGCCGACGACACCCTCGCCGAAGCGCGCGGCCACAGCCCGGGCCACGTCCGTCGCCAGGCCGCTCGTCCGCGACCCCACGATCTCGAGCGTGGTCGGGCGGCCAGACTGGATCGCCGAGGTGAACCCCTGGGGGATGATGAACGCCGAGTCCGCGTCGCCGTTCGCGACCGCGGCCCGTGCGGCCTCCTCGGTCGGCGCGTCGGTCACAGCGGCCACCCCGGCCTTCGCCACCCCGCCGATCACGTCGTTCCGCAGGACCAGCGCGAGCTCGCCGCCGTCGAGGTCGGTGACGACCCACGTCGCGTGGAAGCCGGCGGTGGGCCCGATGAGCCGGCTGAAGATCAGTGCCAGCCCGAGTGGCGCGACGATCGCGAACACGAGCGCGGACCGGTCGCGGAACCGCTGGCGGAGGTCCTTGGCGGCGATCAGGAGCGCGATGCGCAGCGCCGACACGTCACTCAGCGTTGTCGCGCAGCGCCCGGCCGGTCAGGTGCAGGAACACGGCCTCGAGGTCGGGCTCGATCACGTCCACGCCGCGCACGACCGCACCCGCACCCTCGACCGCGCTCAGGATGCGCGTCAGCAGGCCCCGCGCGTTGACGACCAGGATCTCGAGCTGGTCGCTGTGCTCGCCGACCTCCTTGACCCCGTTCACCGCGCGGACCGCGGCCGCGGCCGCGGCGACGTTGCCGGTGACCGAGAGCCGGACCCGGTCGCGCTCACCGATCGACGCCACGAGGTCGCGTGTCGTCCCCTCGGCCCGGATCTCGCCGCCGTCGATGATCCCGACCCGGTCGCACAGCCGCTCGGCCTCCTCGAGGTAGTGCGTCGTGTACAGGATCGCCATGCCCTGCCGGCCGAGCGCGGCGACCGACTCGAGGATCGCGTTGCGGCTCTGCGGGTCCACGCCGACCGTCGGCTCGTCGAGCAGCAGCAGCCGCGGCCGATGGAGAAGGCCGATGCCGATGTTGAGCCGGCGCTGCATGCCGCCGCTGAAGGTCTCGACCCGGTCCCCGGCTCGCTCGGTGAGGCCGATGAGCGCGAGGACCTCGCGCACCCGGTCCTTCAAATGGCTGCCGCCGAGCCCGTACAGCCGGCCGAAGAAGACGAGGTTCTCGCGCGCCGAGAGGTCGGGGTAGATCGCGAGCTCCTGGGGGACGTAGCCGATGCCCGCCTTGGCCGCGACCTCGCCGATGTCGATCGCCTTGCCGTCGAGCGTCACCTCGCCCTGGTCGCGCGCCAGCAGTCCGCACACCATCGAGATCGTCGTCGTCTTGCCCGCGCCGTTGGGCCCGAGCAGGCCGTAGGTCTCGCCCTCGTGGATCTCGAAGCTGACGCCGCGCACGGCGTCGATCGCGCCGTAGCGCTTGTGGAGGTCGCGGACGCTCAGGACGACCGGGCGCTCGGTGACGGGCGGTCGATCGTCGACCTCGACCGGCTCGTCGTCGATCACCGCCACCGTCGGGTCGATGGCGACGGGGTCGGGATCGACGGGATCGACGGCGTCGACGGTGTCGACGTTGGATTCGGCGGCCGAATTGGGCTCGGCTTCGGACGACATTTGCTGCGGACCCTCCTCCGCGAACTCGCGATGACGGCGCGGACCGTCGCCCATCGTGGCCGGACCGGCCACGCGTTGGCAAGTGCCGGTCGGCCTACCCGCGCTTGCGCACCTTCCAGGCCTCCTCGCACGGCCACTTGCGGGCCCACTCCGGGCTCATCCACGGCGCCGTCGTCGTCGCGCCCTCGGGCGCCTGGAGTTCCACGAGGTCCTCAACCTCGAACCCGTTGGCGTTCAGCAGCCGGATCCAGTCGCCGTGGGTGATGTGGAACTCCACCGAATCTGGCTCGTCCGGCCAGACCATCCGGCCCATCCCGAACATCGGACGCTTGAGCCGCTCGTCGGCCGGGCCGTCGGTCTCGAGGTCCGGCATGGCGAGGTAGGCCAGCACGTGGTTGGTCAGGAACAGCAGCCGGCCGCCGGGTCGGAGCAGCCGCGCGGCCTCCGGGATCCACGCATACGGATCGGCCCACAGCGCGGCGCCGTACTCGCTGACCGCGTAGTCGAACGACCCGTCGGGGTAGGGGACGCGCTCGGCGTTGCCGAGGAGGAGTGGGAATTCGATGCCGTGCTCGCGCTGGAGACGGGTCGCCGTCTCGAGCTGTTTGGGCGAGTTGTCGATGCCGACCGGGCGTGCGCCCCGCCGGGCCAGCCACGCCGAGACGTACCCGGTGCCGCAGCCCAGCTCGATCGCATCGAGCCCTTCGAGATCGTCGGGCAGCAGATGGAGCTGGGCCTCGGGGACGTCGAAGATGCCCCACTTCTCCTGGCCCCGCGGCAGCGCCCAGCTCCGCTCGCCGTTGCCGACGAACTCGTGGGCCCAGCTGTCCCACGACGTGCGGTTGAGCGCGACGTGCTCCGGGAGCTCCTCGAGCTGTTGCGCGGTCCACCTGCTGTCGCCCGGTTGCCCGGCCATCGTCAGGCGCCGCCGAGGTGCTTCGACCGGGCGGCCAGCAGGATGTCGATCGTCCGCTCCTCGACCGGCCGCAGGTCCACCTGGACGTGGCCCACGCCGAGGTCCCGCCACGCATCGAAGGCCCGCGCGACGGCGTCGACGTCCGGCGGCAGGGCCTCCGGGGCGCCCGGCCGGCTCGAGGGTCCGCTGGCGTCGAGCGTCAGGCCGACCGTCACCTCGAGCGTCGCCGGGTCGCGGCCCTCCGCCTCGCACGCGGCGCGGAGGTCGGCGTGGCGCTGCGCGAACCGCTCGTTGGGGAGGCCGAACCAGGCCGTGTTCCAGGCATCCGCGTGTTTCGCGGTGAGCCGCAGCACCCGTTCGCCCTTGGCGGCGATGAGGATCGGCATCCGGCCCGGATAGCGCGCGGGCCGTGGCGGCGGCGGGTTGAGGACGGCATCGTCGACGTCGTGCCAGCGGCCATGGACCGTGACCCGCTCGCCGTGGACGAGGGGGACGATGATCGAGAGCGCCTCGTCGAACCGGCCGGCGCGGTGGTCGAAGGGGTAGCCGAAGGCCGTGTACTCCGGTTCGTGCCAGCCGGTGCCGAGGCCGAGGATCAGCCGCCCGCCCGAGACCTCGTCGAGCGTCCCCGCCATCTTGGCCAGCAGCGCGGCCGGCCGGAACCCGGTGCCGAGCACGATCGTCCCGAGCTCCGCCCGTTCCGTGACCGCCGCGACGGCCGTCAGGAGCGTCCAGGCCTCGTGGAGTCCGGCTTCGGGTTCGTCGGGGAACCGGAAGATGAGGTGGTCGTAGACCCACAGGCTGTCGATGCCGCCGTCCTCGGCATGGCGGGCCAGCTGACGGACCCTGGACCAGGCCGACGCGCCCTCGCCGTCAAATTCATTCATCGGCAGAATCGTCCCGATCTTCATGGTTCAGCATGGTACGGGGCGGTCTGGTGGGCTGCGGAGATCTTGACGCGTAGGCGATCCTGTCCCTTGGCAGGTCTATCTGCCATGGCCTTATTTCTCCCGCGCTGCGAACGCGACTCGACGACCGACGGTACGCCCCGCCGGTCGTCGGGATTCATGGGCCATTTTTCGGTCGATCCGCGGGCACCCTGCCCATCATCGACAATGGCGCCCGTGCATCGCCCCCCGTTCGACATCCACAACCGCCGCCACGTTCTCGGCCTGGTCGTCGCCGTCGCCATGTGGGTTGTCGTGATCCTGTTGTCCAACCCGGCCATCGACGTCAGCGACCCTTTCTCGGGCCAGGTCGTCACGGCGCAGGACGCACGCTCCTACTACGGGCTGAACCTCGCCGACCTGTACACGGGCCGGAGCGACTGGAACACGATCGGCGCCTACCCGTACTCGCCGGCGTTCGCGCAGCTCGTCTACCCGCTCGACCTGCTGCCATGGCCGGTGTTCGTCGGCGCCTGGACGGCTCTCCTGATCGGGGCCGCCTATTGGCTGACCGGGCCCGACCTGTTCCTGCTCGGGCTGGCGGTCGGGGCGATGGAGATCGCGGGGGGCAACATCACGCTGCTGCTTGCGGTGGCGATCGTGGCCGGGTTCCGGCGTCCGTGGACGTGGGCGTTCGTGATCCTGACCAAGATCACGCCGGGGGTCGCGCTGATCTGGTTCGCCCTGCGGCGGGAGTGGCGTTCCTTGTCGATTGCGCTGGGGGCGACGGCTGCCGTGTTGCTCGTGTCGTACCTCGTCATGCCCGGGCAGTGGCGCGCCTGGGTCGAGCTCCTGGTCGCGAACCAGGGCAAGGGCGGCACGTGGGCGGCGATCCCCATCCCGTTGCTCATCCGGGGTCCGATCGGCGTGCTGCTGATCATCTGGGGCGCGCCGCGCAACCAGCGCTGGACGGTGCCGGTCGGCGCGATGCTGGCGCTGCCCGCGCTGTGGTACGGGTCGCTGTCGATGCTGCTGGCGGTGATCCCGCTCACGACGCCCGATGAGCGGCGCCACGCCTGGGCGCGGGTGCGCGGCTGGGTCACGCGCGCGCCCGCTCCGCCGCCTAGCGCCGCCGGGGCGTGGCACCGGCCTTGCCTCGCGCGCAAGGAATCGTGTCGGAGGTGACGCAACGTTGCCTGGCAAGCAAGCCGGCGACCGGTTTCGCCCGCTCGCGCGGCAGTTTTGGCTGTGGAATTGACTCGGAGACAAGTTCACGGCCAGTTCGACTCGGATCCTTGCTCCGCAGGCAAGGTTCGGCAGCGATAAGGGCCGGGTAAGCGCCGCCCGGTTGACTGTTGCCATGCCTCGCACGCGACTGCAGCTCGACGCCGACCAACACGCCGCGTCGCTTCGTCGACGGCTCGCAGAGGATATTCGGCGACTGCGTGAAGATGCTGGGGCGAGCCGGGTGGCCGTCGCGAGGCTGGCCGGCGTCGATCCGTCGGTGCTCACCAAGATCGAGTCCGGCAAGATCCGGCCCACTCACGAGATGTACGCGCGCATCGCCGCGGCGCTGGGCGCCGATCTGGCCGCTCGCGTCTATCCGCAGACCGGCCCGCGGATCCACGATCGGCACCAGGTGCGCATGGCCGAGGTCGTCATCGGCGCGCTGCATCCGCGCTGGCGGGTCACGCCCGAGGTCGCCGTCCGGCGTCCGGTGCGCGGTTGGATCGATCTCGCGCTCGAGGATCCCGCGCAGCAACTGGTCGTGGCGACCGAGCTCGAGAGCGACCTGCGTCGGATCGAGCAGCTGATCCGCTGGAGCGCCGAGAAGGCCGATGCGATCGGCGCAGGGTCAAGGCTGCTCGTCGTCCGGTGGACACGCGCCAACCGGAGCGTCGTCGAAGCGGCGCGCCGGCTCCTTCGCGAGGCCTACCCGGCCGACCCGCGCGACGCCCTCGACGTCGCTTACGGGGACCGCGGCATGGACCGGGCCGGCCCTGCTCTGGGCGAGGATCGACCGGGGTCGGTCCGAACTGGTCGCCTAGGACGCGGCGAGCACCGTTCCGAGCGCGTCGGCAAATGGCCCGAGGTTGGCGGACGTGAACCCGGCCACGTTGATCCGGCCGTGGCCGACCACGTACACGCCGTGCTCCTCGCGCAGCGCCGCGACCTGGTGCGTCGACAGGCCGAGCAACGCGAACATCCCGCGCTGGGTCGCGATGCCGCCCCAATCGCCGGGAATCGAGCGCGCGGCGAGCGCCTCGACGAGCGCGCGGCGGTTGGCCTTGATCCGGTCCCGCATCGCCGCCAGCTCCACCTCCCAGCGCGCCCGCAGGTCCGCGTCGGCGAGGATCGTGCGCACGATGTCGGCGCCATGGGCAGGCGGGTTCGAGTAGTTGGTGCGGATCGCGGCCTTGACGTGGCTCTGGACGGCGGCGGCGTCGTCGGCTGACGACGCGATGACCAGCATCGCCCCGACCCGTTCGGCGTACAGGGAGAAGGTCTTCGAAAACGAGGTCGACACGATGAGCTCGACGCCCGGCCGCACGATCTCGAGCAGCCCCGCGGCGTCCTCGCGCAGCCCGTCGCCGAACCCCTGGTACGCGAGGTCGACCAGCGGCAGCACGTGGCGCTCCTGGACGACGTCCCCGATCCGCCTCCACAGGTCGGGCGAGGGGTCGACGCCAGTGGGGTTGTGGCACGCGCCGTGGAGCAGGACGACGTCACCCGGAGATGCGCCGCGCAGGGCCGCCAGCATCGCGTCCTCGTCGATCCGACGCCCCGTCGAGTCGGTGTACGGGTAGGAGCGGATCCGGAAGCCCGCGGCGTGGAACAGCTGGGGATGGTTGGGCCACGTCGGCTCGCTCATCCACAGGGTCTGGCCCGAGCCGGTCTGGTGGAGCAGGTCGGCGGCGACGCGCAATCCGCCGGTGCCGCCGGGGGTCTGCGTGGCGAGGGCCCGGCCGGACGTCACCGCCTCGTGGTCGGCGCCCAGCACGAGCGCGCGGACGAGATCGCGGTAGGCCGGCTCGCCATCGATTGGGCGGTAGAGCTTCGTGCCGGCGGCGTCCGCGAGACGGCGCTCCGCCTCGATGACCGTCGGGAGGACCGGGGTCGTGCCCGTCTCGTCGACGAACACGCCGGACGACAGGTTGATCTTCCCGTCCCGCGGGTCGTTCCGATACGCCTCCGCGAGGCCGAGGATCGGGTCGGGCGGGGCGGCGATTCGGGCGAGCGACGGGAGCGGCACGGGAACCTCGAGGTTGGCGGGGATTGCCACAGATGACGATACGGCGTCGGTCGAGCCGGGCGCCACCGGGATCACGCGAACCTGAGCGGGTCGCCGCGAGTAGGCTTCCACGACGAGCGGGCGCAGCCGTCCGTTCGAGGAGGAGCATCGTCCCCATGGCCGACGTCGTGCCCGAGCCTGCCGACCCCGTCGCCGGCCGCCGCCTGTGGAGCGACCTCGCTGGCGCGGTCGGTCGGGCGGTCATCGGCGGCGCCGAGACGGTCCGCCTCATCACGATCGCGCTGCTGGCCGACGGCCACGTGCTGGTCGAGGATGTCCCGGGCACCGGCAAGACGCTGCTGGCCCGCGCCATCGCGCGAGCCCTCGCCCTCGACACCGCGCGGATCCAGGGCACGCCCGACCTCCTCCCCTCCGACGTCACCGGCGCCAGCCTGTTCGAGCCCGGTGGCCTGCGCTTCGTCCAGGGCCCCGTGTTCACCAACGTCCTCCTCGTCGACGAGATCAATCGCGCCACGCCGCGGACCCAGTCGGCGCTCCTCGAGGCGATGCAGGAGCACCAGGTCTCGGTCGAGGGCGTCACCCGCCGCCTGCCCGACCCGTTCGTCGTCCTCGCGACCCAGAACCCCGTCGAGTTCGAGGGGACCTTCGCCCTGCCGCAGGCGCAGCTCGACCGGTTCCTGCTCCGGGCGCGCGTCGGCTATCCGGATGACGAGGCGGAGCGGCGGATCGCGCGCCGCCACCAGGCCGCGGTCGACCCCCTGGACACGATCGAGCCCGTGATCGACCGCGCGCGGCTGCTTGCCGTCCGCGACCGGGTGCGCACGATCCGGGTCGCCGACGAGGTCGAGGGCTACCTGGTCGCGCTCGTGCGCGCCACCCGCGAGCACCCGGACATCGATCTCGGCGCGAGCCCGCGGGCCACGGTGGCGCTGTATCGCGCGTCGCAGGCCGCGGCCGTCCTCGAGGGCCGGGACTTCGTGACCCCCGACGACGTCAAGGGCATCGCGACGGCCGTCCTCGGTCATCGGCTGGTCATCGACCTCGACCGGACCCTCCACGGCGCGACCGCCGAGACCGTCCTGGCGGCGATCCTCGCGTCCGTCGCGGTCCCGCCGGTCCTCGCGGAATGACCGCCGACTGACCGCCGGATCGACACGATGGCAGCGCGCGTCCTCCTCGCGATCGCGCTCATCATCATCGGGAGCGCCATCAAGGTCCCGATCGCGATCGTGCTGGGGTTCGTCACTCTCATGGTCGAGGTGGTCCACGTCATCTGGGCCCGCGCCGGGGTGCGCGACGTCCGCTACACGCGCCACCTCGACACCCGGCGGGCCGCGTTCGGCGACGAGATCGCGATGCAGATCGAGGTCTGGAACCGCCGCCGGCTGCCGCTCCCGTGGCTGCGGGCCGACGACCGCGCGTCGACGGGCGTCGTCGTCCGCGAGCGCGACCTTTCGGATGGTCCGGAGCTCGGGAGCGCGGTGCTTCGGAATGCCTGGACGCTGCGCCCGTGGGAGCGCGTCGTGCGCCGGTTCCACGTGGGCGCCGACCGACGCGGCGTGTTCCGGATCGGCCCCGTCGACCTCTCGGTGGGCGACCCGTTCGCCCAGCGCGCGGCGGGGGACCTGCGGGATGACGTCGACACCTTCATCGTCTGGCCGCGCACGATCCCGATGACCGAGATCGAGCCGCCGGACCGCTGGGGCGACCTCGATCGCGCCAGGACCGGCCTCGCCGAGGACCCGTCGCGCTTCGCCGGCGTCCGGCCGTACGCCGCCGGCGACCCCATCCGCAGGATCCACGCCCGGACGAGCGCCCGCGTCGGCCAGCCGATGACCAAGCGCTTCGAGCCCTCGCGCGACCGTGAGGTGCTGATCGCGCTGGATGTCCAGACGCTCGATGGGGCCGCGTGGTCGGCCGGCTTCGGCGGCGACGAGACCGAGTCGCTGTACGTCGTGGCCGGGTCGCTGGCCCGGATGCTCGGCCAGCGGCGGGTCGCGTTCGGGCTGATGGCGGCCGGCTACACGGGAGCCGAGACGCGCATCGCCCGCGTGCCGGTGTCCGCGGCGCCGGGTCAGGTGCAGCGCGTCCTCGACCTGCTGGCCCGACTTTCGGCCCACGCCTCCGCGCCGTTCGAGCGCCTCCTGATCATCGTCGCGCGCACGGTCCGGCCGGGGACGACGGTCCTGGTGCTGACCGCGCGCGACCCGCGGCCGTTCGGGACGGCGCTGCGGCGCCTCGAACAGGCCGGCGCCGACGTGGTCGTGATCGCGTGCGGCGAGCACGCCTCGCGGGGCTCGGCACAGGCAAGATCGCTCGGGTTCGCGTCCCGGCGCGCGGTCATGGACGCGCACTGGCGCACGGCCGAGCGGCTGGTGGTGGCTCCGTGACCCCCAACGCCGTTTCCCCCGATGCCGTGACTCCCGATGCCGTGACCCCGAAGGGGACGACGAGCGCGCTGATGCTCCTTCCGGTCGCCCTCGCCCTGCTCGCCGAGGCGGCCTGGACCGCCGTGCTGGCGGGCGTCATCCAGGCCTTCGTGCTGCGGGATCCCACGCTCGGCATCCCGGGGACGCTGATCGCGTGCCTGGCGGGCGTTGGGGCGGCGCGCTGGCTGGCGCCTCGAGCCGGCGCGCGGTGGCCAACCCTCGCGGCCTGGCTCACCGTCGGTATCGGGGCGGTGGGCTGGCTGTCCTCGCCCGAGGTCCGGTCGATCCTCGGATCGCGGGGCATCGACGGCGTCCCGGACGCCCTGATCGCGAACCTTGGCGGGTGGGTCGCCGGCGTGGCCTTCGTGCGGGGGATCCCGTACGCGACGCTGCCGCCGGACCCGCGCCCGATCGAGACGGCACTCGCAATCGGCACCCCGGGGATCGCGCTCGCGGCCCTCATCGGCGGCATGGTCGGCGAACCGTGGCGGGGGCAGTTCCTGGGCGACGCCTCGATCCAGGTCATCGTGTTCCTCATCGCCGGAATCGCGTCGCTGACGCTCAGCCGGCTCACCCTGGTGGGCTCGGGAAGCGGCGGCGGAAGCGTCGACTGGCGACGCAACCCGGCCTGGATCGGTCTCACCGGCGTGCTGCTGTTCGGCATCGCGGTGACGGCCGTCGTCGCATCACAGGTCGCCGGGCCGGCGATCATCGCCATCCTGGGCGTGGCCCTGCCGTCGTTCCTCATCCTCGGGTTCATCGCGGGGTTCGACCGCCGCAGCCTGCGGATCGTCGTGATCAGCGCGGCGGCCGGCCTGTTCCTCGCCCAGCTCCTGCAGATCCTCAGCGCACAGACCAAGGATGCCGAGCCACCACCCGTGATCCCCGCGGCGCCGCCGGTGCAATCGCCGCCGCTCGTGCCGATCACGTTCGGGGTGGCGGGCGTCGCCATCGTGCTGGCGGTCATCGCGGTCATCATCCTCATCCGGCTGTGGATGCTCCGGCCCCGGGTGCAGGACGACGCCACCGACGAGGACCGCTGGAT
This sequence comes from uncultured Chloroflexia bacterium, assembly GCA_963779575.1. Classification (GTDB taxonomy): domain Bacteria; phylum Chloroflexota; class Limnocylindria; order Limnocylindrales; family CSP1-4; genus CAIXZV01. Next base: position 224,611 of record CAVZYT010000009.1, on the reverse strand, counting down.
CGACCACGGGGACGTGACCGGGCGTGATGTCGTCCGCAGGCGCCGACGCGGCATGCGTCTCGGCCGGCCCCGCCCAGCCGACGCCGTCGCCGCGTATCGGCTCCTGCTCGAGGACCTTGCCCCCAACCCGGCCGTGCGGCGGGACGAGGGCGAGACGCCCGCCGAGCACGCCGGCCGGCTGCGCGACGGCGGATCGGGTGGCCTGGCGCTCGACCTGCTGGCCGCCGACTACGGGCTCGTGCGATACGGCGGGTTGCGGCTGTCCGACGCCGAGGAGCGGCGTGCGATCGACCGCGCATCGGGCCTGCGCCGCCGACTGCTGGCGCAGGCCCGCGCGACGACGGCGAAGGGATCCGGCCCGGGCGCCGACGAGCGACCCGGCGAGGACGCGGCCCCCGAGGGCGGCATGGGCGCGAGGTCGCGCTTCCGCGTCGGCTGAACCGATCGGCGGAGATCGCAAGAACCGTTCGGCGCGAATCGTCGCCATTACCCTGTGACGAGCGACCACCGGGCCGCTCGCGGAGCCGAGGGTGCAGTGGACCAGCAGTCGCTCGTGGAGCAGGCGAGGCAGGGCGATCAGGACGCCTTTGCCGCGCTCGTCCGCGGGTCGATCGACCGGCTCGACACCGCGGCGCGCCTGATCCTCCGCGACCCGGAGCTGGCACGTGACGCGGTGCAGGAGGCGCTGATCCGCGCGTGGCGGGACCTGCGCAGCCTCCGCGATCCCGAGCGGTTCGATGCCTGGCTCTACCGCCTCACCGTCAACGCGTGCCTCGACCTGGATCGCGGCCGCCGCCGGCGTCCCGTCGAGGTCGAGATCACGCCGCTGTTCACCCCCGTGTCCCCCGACCCCTATCGCGACTTCGCCGATCGCGAGCTCGTCGACGCGATGCTGCGCCGCCTCGATGCGCGGGAGCGCTCGATCGTCGTCCTCCACTACTACCTCGGCCTGCCGCTCACCGAGGTCGCGCACACCCTGCGAATCCCGGTTGGGACCGTGAAGTCGCGGCTCCATCGCGCCCTGGGCGAGCTGCGATCGAACATGCCGCCTGACGCCGCCAGCCCGAGTCGCCAGCGCTCACGGGAGGACGCTCGCATGACCGCCGACCGCCGCCTCGACCTGCCCCTGATCCTGTCCGAGCTGGGCGCCGCCCCGCACGCCGACTACGCCGACAGCGTGCTCGAAGGCGTTGCGCTCACCCGGCAGCGACCCGCCTGGACGTTCCCAGGTCGGTGGCTGCCGCTCGATCTGCAGCTCTACCGCGTTCCAACGGGCCCGCAGCCGCTGCGGCAGCTCGCCCTGCTGCTGCTGCTGGTGGCCGCGATCGCGGGGGCGGCCATCCTGTCCGCGGGGTCGCGCCCGCATCTGCCGAAGCCGTTCGGGCCGGCCGACAACGGCCTGCTCATCTACGCCAGCTCCGGCGATGTCTACACCGCCGATGTGGCCACCGGCATTTCGACGCCCATCAGCGTCGGGCCCGAGCACTACGACTTCGCGCCGTTCTTCTCGCGAGACGGCTCACAGGTCGCGTTCCTGCGGCGTGTCAACCCGGACTCCGACCTCGCCATCGACATCGTGGTCGCCGCGGCCGACGGATCGGGGGCACGGGTCGTCACGCCCGCGCCGCTGGCCGAGATCCCGTCGATCGCGAAGTGGACGCCGGACGGCCGGTCCATCGCGATCGTCACGAGCGCTCGGGCGGACTCGGTGGTCGAGCTCCTCGATGCACGCGGATCGAGCGCGCCCCGGGTCATCGAACCGGGCATGCACCTCGAAAGCCTCGCGTTCCAGCCGCCCGATGGCCGCCGCATCCTGTTCACCGGCCAGTCCGGCTTCACGATCGGCCTGTACACGATGAACCTCGACGGGTCGGACCGCGTCGCCATCGTCCCGCCATTCCTCCCGGGCGCGCAGCTGAACAAGGTCAACTTCTTCATTCCGGATTGCTCGGCCTCGAACTGCCCAAACTGGGCGATCTATGACCGCCTCGATGGAACCTGGTCGCCGGACGGGACGAAGGTGGTCGTCCGGAAGTGGGCCTTGGTCGACGACCTCGAGCGCGTGCAGCTCGTGCTCATGAACGCCGACGGCTCCGACCCCCACGTGGTTGGCTATGTGGCCGGCGACCTCATGGCCACGGATCCCGCGTTCTCTCCCGATGGCTCGAAGATCGCGTTCCTGCGGTTCCGCGACGCGGCTTTCGGGTTCGCGGTGGTGAACCTGGCCGACGACGTCGTCACCCCCGTGGGCCCCGAGATCACGGGCGGCCTGGCCGACATCGAGTGGTCGCCCGACGGGACCCAGCTGCTGGTGACCGAGCACTCCGGTGACCGGAACACCTTGATCGTCAGTCCGAACGGGGGGTCGTGGCGGACGATGCGATGGGCGGCCGAGGCGCCGTCGTGGTGGCTCGACCGAGAGATCCCGAACGTGGCCGACCCGGGCAACTGGCAGCGCAAAGCCAGCCCCTAAGCTCGCGCGGCTCCCCCGCGGAGCCGCTGCCAGCCCCCGTCCCTCCACTCCTGATCACGCCCATCGCTTGGGCCTGTCCCACCCTGCCCGCCGCCTCGATGGCGCGCGGCCTCCGGAGGCGATCGAATGAACCGACAGATCCGGCGCATCGACCCATCGCTGATCGGCGGCAGCGCCGCCGTCGAGGTTTACACGCCCCGCGCGGCCGAGATCGCCTGGGAGCTCATCGAGGATGACGCTCCGGCCGAGGCCGATCGCGAGTCCCGGCGGACGGTGGACCGGCGGCTGTTCCTGGTCATCGCGGTCATGGGGGCGGTGGCCGGGTTCGGCTTCGCCGGCGGGCACGACTCCCGCGAGGCGATCGCGCCGGCCGCCACCGCTGACGGCGCAAGGGACGCCGCCGACGCCTTGATCGCGCTGGACAGCCCGGCCGACGGCGCCATCGTCGAGGGCGCGACCGTGGCCTTCGAGGGCGTGGTCCGAAAGCGCCCCCGGGGCCGTGGAGGTCAAGGTCACGCTCGGTGGGGTGGTGATCGGCTCGACCACCGTGGCCGCCACCGAGGCCGGTCCCATCGCGGGCTCGATCCCGGTGCTTCGCGCCGCCGACGACCGTCCAGGTGGAGCTGGTCGCGACGTTCGTCGAGGCCGGCCATCGCGCGGTGGACCCCGAGAGCGCGGCCTCGGAGGGGGCCGTCAGCCGTCGATCCGTGACGCTCCGCCCGTCGGGGCCGGTGGCCCTGTGGCCGGTCGCGGTCGCCCGGACGAACGGCCGGACCGTCGTGACGGTGTCGGGGAGCGCTCCGTTGGGCATCGGGTCCGTGACGGCGCGGGTCACGACTCGCGCGGGCGACCTCGTCGCCGCGGCCATCGCCGACGTCGGCGCGTCCGACCAGGCGGGCGGGTCGGCCGGGGGCGCATCCCTCGGCATCGGCAGCTTCGCCGCGCGCATCGTCCTGCCCGATCCGGTTCCGGCGGGGATCCTATCGATCGAGGTGGCCTGGCGCGACGCGCGAAGCGGCTCCTGGGGCTCCTCGTGGCAGTCGATCACGGCCCAGCCTCGGGTACGGCATGCGGCGACCTGACCCTTGGGTGGTGCCCATGAGCCCGATCCATCGGGCAGAATGCGCGCCATGCCGTCACACCGACTCCCCACGCCCGACATCGTCACCGTCTATGGCGCCGAATGGTGCGCCGACTGCCGCCGGACCCGCCGCTACCTCGACGCGACGGTGACGCCGTACCTCTGGATCGACGTCGGGGTCGACACCTCGGTCCGCGGGATGCTCGACGCCGCAGGCTACCGCTCGATCCCCGTGGTCTCGCTGCCGACGGGCCAGGTCCTCGTCGAGCCGAGCGACGACGAGCTCGCGAACGTCATCGGCACCGCCGCCTGACCGTCATTCGTCCATCGCGCGCGGCCACCCTCGTCGGGTGCCGGCTCGCGCGCTGACCCCGACGCTCTCCGATGACGGGCGGCCATCGCCGTCCCGCAGCATGGAGTCGATCGTGGACGCACTCATCACGCTCGCCGCCCTGGCCGTGGCCGGCCTCGTGGCGACGGTCGGGATCCTGTGGCTGGTCCCGTTCCTGCTCGTCGTGGCCCTCGCGAGTGCCGGCGACGCATAGCGCGGCCGGCGCCGCTGCCCGTCAGGCCAGGTCGTCCTCGTCGAGGCGCAGCAGCAGCGCGTAAGGTTCGTCGCCCAGGAACGCCTTGGCGGCGGTCGCCGTCTCCTCGGCCGCGCTCGCGCCCTCGTCGTCCTCGGCCTCGACATCGCCGCCCGCCAGCACGCCCAGCACCCGCGACGGCGTCGGCTCGACCACCCACTCGTCGCCGGTGTCCGGATCGACGTCGAAGAACGTCACCGACTCGATCTCGAACGTCGCGCCGTCGGGACGTGCGAGCGTGCAGGCCCAGGCGCCCTCCTCCTCGTTCGAGGCGCGAAGCGTGAGCGACAGGTCGAGGGCTCGGAACAGCTCGTCGAGGGTCGTGGCGGTAGGGGCCATGGGTCACCTGTGTGCGGTCGCGTTGCGTCAACCGTACCCGACCCGGGCGGATGGTGGCCGCGGCTTACCATCGCCCGATGCCCGACCACGCGTCCGTCTCCTACTGGCTCGAGTCCTCCGGCGACGACCTGACGCCGCGGCCCGCGCTGGACGGCTCGGTCGAGGCCGACGTCGCGATCCTCGGCGCCGGCCTCACGGGCCTGTGGACGGCGTTCTACCTGCACCGCCGAGACCCGTCGCGCAGGATCGTGATCGTCGAGCGCGAGATCGCCGGGTTCGGGGCGTCGGGCCGCAACGGTGCATGGTGCGCACCCGATCTCAACATCTCGATGACCCGGCTGGCGAAGCTTCACGGCGAGGACGCCGCGCGGCGCATGCAGCAGGCGACCTACGACGCCGTCGACGAGGTCGGCCGGGCGACGGCGGAGGCGGGGATCGACGCCGGGTTTCATCGCGGCGGCGAGGTCCTCGTGGCGCGCGGCCCCCAGGGCGTGCCGAGCCTCCAGGCGGCCCTCGAGGAATACCAGCACTTCGGGTTCGGGGACCGATACCGGCTGATCGATGCCGCCGAGCTCGACACCCGGGTCCGCATCGCGGGCGCCGTCTCTGCGCTGGTGTCCGACGACACGGCGGTCGTGCACCCGGGCCGGCTCGTGCGCGGCCTGGCGCGAACGGTCGAGCGGGACGGCACCCGGATCATCGAGGGCACGCCGGTCACCGGGTTCGGGCCGAGGGATGCGACCGGCCGCGCGGCGTTGATCACGGCACGGGGCGAGGTGCGGGCGCCGGTCGTGGTGCTGGCCGGCGAGGCGTACCTCACCGAGCTGAAGCCGCTCCACCGCCAGCTCGTCCCGCTGTGGTCCCTGATCGTGCTCACGGAGCCCGTGTCGGACGCGCAATGGGCCGAGATCGGCTGGGCGAACCGCGAGACGCTCGCCTCGACCCGCCTCTCGATCGACTACCTGTCACGCACGGAGGACGGCCGGATCCTGTTCGGAGGCCGCGGGGCGCCGTACCGCTTCGGGTCGCCGATCCGGCCCGAGTACGACCGCCACGATCCTACCCACGAGCGCCTGCGGGCGTTCGTGCGCGAGTGGTTTCCGTCGCTCGGGGACATCCGGTTCACGCACGCCTGGGGCGGCCCGCTCGGCATGCCCCGCGACTGGCACCCAACGATGGCCTTCGACCCGGCGAGCGGGATCGCCACCGTCCCGCGGCTACGTGGGTCACGGGGTTTCGACGACGAACATCGCCGGCCGCACGCTGACCGACCTCATCACCGGGGAGCAGAGCCCGCTCACCGAGCTGCCGCTCGTCAACCACCGGTCGCCCAACTGGGAGATCGAGCCGTTCCGCTGGATCGGCGTCCGGTACGCGCAGTGGGCGCTGGGCCGGCTGGACGAGCGGACGGCCCGCACCGGGAAGCCGCCGTCGGGTCGCAGCCTCGCGGAGTGGATCGCGCGTCACTGAGGGCAGAGGGGCCGGGCGGTCAGGCCCTGCCGAACGCCGAGCCGACCGCGCGCTTCGTCCGGCGCGCGACGCGACGCCAGGCCGGTGCCGGCGGCTTGGCGGTCTTCACGCGCGGCTCCTTGGTCGGGATCGGCGCGGTCTTCTCGATCGGCGTGAGCCACGAGCTGTCGACGTCGGCGATCTGGAGCGCCGGGTCTGCGAACAGGCGCAGGAACTCGGCCACGATGAACTTGACCGCGTGGCGATGGACGTGGCGGCCGTCGTCGCGGAAGTAGTCGCTCTGGCGCTCGGCCGTGACGACCATCTCGTACGAATGGAAGTAGTGCACGTCGGCGTGCCGGTCCACGAACTCCGAGACGGCGGCGCGGATCCGGCCCTTGGACTCCGCGTTTGCCACCCGGACGTCGAGCGGCGTGAACGTCGTATGCAGCGGGACCGGCGAGACCGTGACGACCATCTCCGCTCCGAGACGGTCGCGGATGACCGCGCGGATGCGCTCGAGGTCGTCGAGCATGTCGGTCACCGTGACCCGGTGGAAGTCGGGGGCGAGCGACTCGAACGCCGCGGGGTGGGGGATCTGGCGGAACGTGTTGCCGGTCGCCCGGCTGCGCCACGTCTCGATCAGGCCGAGCGTGACGACGACGACGCCGGCGCCGCGGAACACCTCGTCCGCGGCGGCGTCGGCCGCGGAGCGCGCGGCGAGCAGCGCCGCCTGGTCGGGGTAGATCGTGCCGTAGTCGCGGAACGGGTCGACGAGCCCGTCGTTGACGGGCCAGGACGGCTCGGCGGCCCGCTCGGGCCAGCCGCCGGCGAGGCGCTCCAACTCCTGGCGGATCGTGGCCGTCGAGTAGAACAAGCCGCCGGGATGCATGGCGCCGTGGATGCCGACCACGTCCATCATCGAGGCGAGCTCGGCGGCGAAGCAGCTCCCGATCGTGGCCACCCGCGTCTCGGGCTCGACCAGCAGGACCGCCGGCGCCTGGATCTCGAGGGCTCGGTCCGACCAGGCGTGGACGTTGTCCAGCTCCCAGGTGCCCAGCCGGCTGTGCAGGGACGGCATGCTGGTCAGGATATCGCGGCGCCCGATCGACCCGGCCTGCATGGCATGCCCGGACCGTCGGCCGACGTATCCTGTCGCCCGTGCTGCTGATCGACATCGAACCTTGACGGACGAGCGTCCGCCTGCCGTCCTCGTCGTGGTCCCGGCGCGCGGGGGCTCGAAGGGGATCCCGCGCAAGAACCTCCGGTCGCTGCATGGCCGGCCGCTGATCGCCTACGCGATCGAGACGGCGTTGCGGTCCTCGTATCGGCCGCTCGTGGTCCTGACCAGCGACGACGACGAGATCCTCTCGGTCGGCGAGGCGCTGGGCGCCACCCCGCACCACCGCCCGAGCGAGCTTGCCGGCGACGACGTGACGCTCGACGGCGTCGTCTACGAGGCGTATCGGGCGGCGGTCGAGCGGTCCGGAACGGCGTTCGACGTCGTCGTCACCATGCAGCCCACGTCGCCACTGCTCACGACCGGGACCCTGGATCGCGCGGTCGCCCAGCTCCTCGAGCATCCCGACCTGGACTCCGTGCTGTCCGCGACCGACGACACGCACCTACGGTGGACGCAACACGGCCGCACGTTCGCGCCCGCCTACACCGCGCGCCTGAACCGGCAGCAGCTGCCGCCGATGTACCGCGAGACGGGCGGCATCTTCGCCTCGCGCGCCTCGGTCCTGACGCCGGCGGATCGCATCGGCAGCCGGATCGACCTGATCCTCGTGGACGGTGGCGAGGCCATCGACATCGACGGCGCCGAGGACTGGGCGCTGTGCGAGTGGCATCTCGGCCGGCGCGACATCCTGTTCGTGCTGACCGGCGACGAGATCGTCGGCCTCGGCCACGCGCACAACGCCCTCGCGGTCGCGGACACCCTCACGCGCCACCGGATCCGGTTTCTCGTCGATCGCGGCAGCGAGCTGGCCCGGGCCACGATCGCGGCCCGCAACTACGAGGTCCACGTGCAGCGCCGCGAGCATCTTGAGGACGACGTCAACGAGCTTGCGCCCGACCTCGTGATCAACGACCTGCTCGATACGACCGCCGCCTACATCGACGCCCTGCGGGCATCGGGCCGGCTCGTCGTCAACTTCGAGGACCTGGGTCCCGGCGCGGCACACGCGGATCTCGTGATCAACGCCATCTATCCCGAGCGCGAGCGGCTGCCCAACCACTACTTCGGCGACCGCTACTACTGCGCCCGCCCCGAGTTCATGGTGACCGAGACCCCCCCGGTGCGGGAGACCGTGACCGAGGTGCTGATCACCTTCGGCGGCGTCGATCCCAACAACCTCAGCGACCGCGTGGTGCGTGCGATCGCCCTCATCGCCCGTGAGGCCGGCGTGCATATCGCGGTGATTCTCGGTCTGGGTTACCGCCACGCCGTCGACGGCTGGCCTGGCGACGTCGTCACGGTGCATCGGGCCGTCTCGAACATGGCCGCCCATATGCGCAAGGCGGACCTGGTGTTCACGTCCGCCGGCCGGACGACGTTCGAGATCGCGTGCGTCGGGACGCCTGCGATCGTCATCGCCCAGAACGAGCGGGAGCTGACCCACCTGTTCGCGACGGAGGAGAACGGTATCCGAACCTCGGTCTCGCGACCGAGGTCGGCGACGACGCGATCGCCGCGACCTTCGAGCAGCTGATCAACGATCCTGACCGCAGGCGCGAGATGCAGCGGCTCCAGACCAGGCACAACCTGCGGGGCGGACTCGAACGGGTCCGCTACCTCATCGAGGGGCTTGCGACGCCATGACGACGAGCAGGATCACCGAGGCGATCTCGGATTACAGGCCGGGCTACGCCGCCGTGCGCCTGCCGGCGATCATCGCCGAGGCCGGCGTCAACCACGAGGGGTCGATCGACCTCGCCCGGCGGCTGGTCGACGAGGCGGCCGAGGGCGGCGCGGACGCGATCAAGTTCCAGACCTACAAGGCCGAGACCCTCGCGGTCGCGGACAGCCCGCCTACTGGGACACGACCAAGGAGACGACGCCGACCCAGCGGGCGCTGTTCTCCAAGTACGACTCGTTCTGGCAGGACGACTTCGTGGCGCTCAGCGTCACTGCGACGACGTCGGCATCGAGTTCATGTCGACCCCGTTCGACCGCGAGTCGGCGGCGTTCCTCAACGACCTCGTCGCGGTGTTCAAGGTCGCCTCGGCGGACCTGACCAACCACCCGTTCCTGCGCCAGATCGCGGGCTACGGCCGCCCCGTCGTGCTCTCGACCGGGGCGTCGACGGTCGACGAGATCACCGACGCCCTGGCCCAGTTCGAGGGCGCGGGCACGATCTGCCTCATGCACTGCGTGCTCAACTACCCGACGGAGCCGGCACAACGCGAACCTGGGCATGATCCTCGACCTGCGGGCGCGGTTCCCCGAGCGGGTCCTCGGCTACTCGGACCACACCGTGCCCGACCCCGAGATGTCCGTGCCGGTCACGGCAGCGCTGCTCGGGGCCCAGGTCATCGAGAAGCACTTCACCCTCGACAAGACCCTGCCCGGCAACGACCACTACCACGCGATGGACCTGGCCGACCTGCGGACCCTCCGCGACCGGCTGGACGAGGCATTCGGGCTTGTCGGGTCGACGGACAAGGCGCCGCTGCCGTCCGAGGAGCCCGCCCGTCGCTTCGCCCGCCGCAGCCTCGTGACCGCCCGTGACCTGCCCGCCGGCCACGTCGTGGTCGAGTCAGACCTGACCTGGAAGCGGCCCGCGACCGGGATCAGCCCGGCCGACATCGGGCGGGTGATCGGCCGCCACACCAAAGAGGCGATCGCCGAGGACACGGTCCTCGAGTGGAAGCACCTCGACTGAGCGGCCGCCCGCTCCGGGGCGCCGTCGGGCGCGATGGCTGCACTATCCTGACCCCATGAGTCCCGACACCAACGTGGCCGTGGTCGGCCTCGGCTACGTCGGCCTGCCGCTGGCGATCGCGTTCGCCGAGGCCGGGCACCAGGTCGTCGGCATCGACATCTCCGCGCCGCGCATCGCCCAGCTCAACGAGCGCCGCTCGCCGATCGACGACATATCCGACGAGCGCCTCGCCGCCGCGCTCGACAACGGCAGCCTGTGCGTCATGGAGCGGCGGCGCCGGCCTCGCCGAGATGAACGCGCATCTTCGTGTGCGTCCCGACGCCGATCACGTCGACCAAGGACCCCGACCTCGAGCCGGTGCTCACCGCGGCGGCGCTTCATCCGCGACCAGCTCCGCGCGGGGCAGCTGATCGTCCTCCAGTCGACGACCTTCCCAGGCACGACGACCGGTCCGTTCCGGACCGTGCTCGAGGGCGTCGGGGCTGGTCGCCGGGCGCGACTTCGACCTCGCGTTCGCGCCCGGAGCGTGTCAACCCGGGCGATCCCGCCAGCGCCGCGCCGGACCGTGCCGCGGCTCGTCGGCGGGTCGACGCCGGCCGCCACCGCCCGCGCCGCCGCGCTGCTCGGGCGCATCAACGACCGCGTCATCGCGCCTCTCCTCGCCCGACGCCGCCGAGATGGCGAAGCTGCTCGAGAACACGTTCCGCAACGTCAACATCGCGTTCGTCAACCAGCTCGCGCTCCTGTGCGAGCGGATGGGGCTCGACGTGTGGGAGGTCATCGACGCCGCGGCCACCAAGCCGTTCGGGTTCATGCGCTTCACGCCCGGTCCCGGCGTCGGCGGGCCACTGCATCCCGCGTCGACCCCTACTACCTCGCGTGGCGCGCCCGCGAGTTCGACTTCACCGACCGCTTCATCGAGCTCGCCGGCGACATCAACTTCGCGATGCCGCGCCACGTGGTGGACCTGGTCGCCGAGGCGCTCAACGACCGCGGCAAGGCGCTCAAGCGGCTCCCGCGTCGGCGTGCTGGGCGTGGCGTTCAAGCCCGACGTCCAGGACGCGCGCAACTCGCCGGCGGCCGACGTGCTCGCGCCTCGTCGCCGAGCAACGGCGCGGAGGTGGCGCTACCACGACCCGCACGTGGCCTCGTTCCAGGACGACGTCGGGCGTCGTGCACGAGAGCCGCGGGCTCGGACGCGCTCATCGACTGGGCCGACGTGATCGTCGTGCTGGTCGCGCATCGCGCGATCGACTGGGACCACGTGTACGGCGCCGCCCGACCTGGTGGTCGACACGGTCAACAGTTCCCGCGAGCGAGCGATCCGCGATCGGCAGGTCCTTCGCCTCGGCGCGGGCTGGTCGAGCGTCGGCTGAGGGTCCGGCTCAGACCGTGTACGTGGTGCTGTCCGGGGCCAAGAAGAACGCAGGCGACTTCCTGATCACCGCGCGCGCGTCCTCACTGCTCCGCCACCTGCGCCCCGACCATGAGCTCCTCGAGCTCCCGTCGTGGGAGCCGCTCGACGACCACCTCGAACGCGTGAACGCGGCCAGCGCGGTGATCATCCTCGGTGGTCCTGGCTACCAGCCAACCATGTACCCGGGCGTCTACAAGCTGGCGGCTCCGCTATCTCGAATCGTCGCCACCAGTGGTTCCCCTGGGCCTCGGCTGGAAGGGCTACCCGGGGGACGAACAGAGCGTCGCCTCGTACCGGTTCACGGCATCGTCGCTGGATGCCCTGCGCTGGATGAGTGGGCGCACGGCTGCGCTCGGCTGCCGCGACCACATCAGTGTCCGCGTGCTGCGTGCGGCCGGCATCGACAACGCCGCGATGAACGGCTGCGCCACCTGGTATGACATCGAGAGCCTGGGCGCGCCGAGCCACTTGCCGGGCGAGCTGCGCAAGATCGTCTTCACGCCTGCACAGCGCGACGTCTACGCCGAACAGTCCGTCCTGCTGGCGCAAGCGCTCCGCAAGCGATTTCCGCAGGCGCGGCTCATCGCGGCGTTCCATCGCGGGCGAGGCGAAGTCGATGCCTTCACGGGCGCGGACGACGCCGCCAACACGTCGCGTATCGATGCGTCGCTGCGCGACGCCGGGCTCGAGATCGCCGACCTCGCGGGATCCGCAGACACCTTCGCCGTCTACGACGACGCCGATCTTCACGTGGGCTACCGTGTCCATGCGCATCTGTACTGCTCGAGCAAGCGCCGCCCGTCGATCCTCATCCACGAGGATGGCCGCGGGCGCGGCGCGACCGAAGCCCTGGGCACCCTGGGTATTGATGCGTTCAGGCGTGTCAGCGTGCGAGCGAGTGGGAACGCGCTGACGCGACGGCTCGGGTCCCGCCCGCCGCGGAGGACCGAGATCACCGCCTCGCCCGACGTGGTGACCAACGTCGTCCGCCTGATCGATGAGGAGCTCGCGAGTGGCTTCGCCCGATACGCCGGTGTCGGCGCCGTGATCGACCGCTCGTATGCGGGTATGCAGAGCTTCGTAGCCGCGCTGCCGTGACCCAGTCCACCGGCCCAAAGACGCTCTATTTCGCGCTGAGCCCGGGAGGGGAGGACGGCGCGGGCGAGGTCGTCGTCGTCATGGACCCGGCATGGACTGCGGTGCGGGACCCGTCGGCCGCTCGGGCGCTGCCCGTGCGGGACGCGATCGGCCGCGTGCTCGCCACGGCCGATCCGATCGCGACCGTGTCGAGCCTGCTTGACGACTGGTCCGAGGCAACGGGCGTCGTCGAGCGCCTGACGATGCACGACGTGTCCCTCTGGTACCTCGTTCGGCTGCGCACGTGGGAGTGGCTCCAGGAACGGGTCGTCTGGGCGTGGGTCGTGCGGAGCCTGATCGAGGAACACCGGCCCACTGTCCTGGCCTGTGACGCGGGCGTGGCACGGCCAGTGCTCGACGTGATCCGCCTCATAGCCGAGTCCGACGGGCTGGCGCTCGAGGAGCGGCGCACGGACGCCCAATCGACGTTGTCGTCTCGTGCCACTGCCCCGTCCACGCCCCGCCATGAGTTGTCGCGAGTCGCGGCCCGTCTCAGGCGGCAGGTCCTGCGCGTGCTCACGACCCGGTTGGGCCCCGGTGGCGCAGACCCAGGATCGGCCGAGGCAGGCATGACCGCGGCCGGCCGCCCCGCGTCGTGGGACGGATTCGTCGCAAGCGCCTCGAGCGACTGGGGGCTGAGCCGACCCGCCGGCTCCTCGTCGTGAGCAACCACGTCCCGCAGGTTGTCGAGACGCCAGAGGGTCGCCGCGTCATGAACGCCTATCTCGGGCCTGTCGCGGACCGCCTGCGCGGCTCGCGTCTTGAGCCGATCGTGCTCGACGTGACGGCCGAGCGGGTCGATCGTGCTTCGGTCGATCGCGTGACGCGGCCCGGCAGCGACCGGATCCTGCCCTCGGAGGCGCTCAAGCTCGACGACGTACCCGTGGACGAGGCGGCGCTGTCCAAGGCGGCCGCGACAGCGACCGGCATCGCCGCCCTCCGCGAGCCCGTCAGCACGTCGGGCATCGACCTCGGGCCGGCACTGGCCAGGGAGGTGGGAGATGGCGCGGCCAAGCTGCTGCCGCGCAAACTGGCGGCGCTATCGCGCATCGAACGCCTGCTCGACCGGCTCCCGGTCGCCGGTATCCTGGTCGCCGACGAGTACCACCGCCAGGACTGGATGATCGCGGCGCGCGACCGCGGCCTGCCGGTCGCTGCTATCCAGCACGGCGTCATCTACGCCAATCACCCTGGGTACGGGCACCGGCACCGGCCGCGCCAGCTGCGCCTTGCCGATCGGACATACGTGTTCGGACGTTGGGAGCGCGATGTGCTGGTGGAGGCCAGCGTCTATCGCGAAGACGAGGTGAAGGTGGGTGGATCGCCCCGCATCGACGCCCGTTCGACACGCCCGCCCGACCGAGCGGCGCTGCGTGAACGGCTCGGGATCGCCGACGGCGACCGGATGGTCGTGCTGTCGGGGACGCATGGCAACCACTTTCGCACCTTCCACTACCCCGTCGCCTTGGCCAGGGTCTTCGATCGACCGCTGCCCAGGGTGCACGTCGTCGTCAAGCTCCACCCTGCCGAGGACGACAACGGGCCATATCGAGCCGTGATCGAGGGCGTCGCCCGGGCCGCCGGCTTCGCCCCGCCGCCGATCACGACCGTCCGCAGCGTCGACCTCTACCAGCTGCTGGCAGCAGCCGACGCCCACCTCGGGATCCACTCGACGGTGCTCACGGAGGCCGTGCTCGTCGGCACGCCTAACCTGCTGGCCACCGTCACGGCCGGCGGCGACCTGCTGGGGTACGTAGGCGCCGGCGTGGCGGTGCCCGTCGCCGATGGGGGCCAGCTGCTCGAGGCCCTCGATGCCCCGGCGAACGGCGCGATCGCGGATGACGCGAGGGCAGCGTTCATCGCCGCGCACTTCGAGCCCGGGTCCGCGTCCGAGCGGATCGCCGACGACCTGCTGGCGTGGCTTCCGTGATCGTCGAGGGACCAGGCAGCCGCCGGGTCGACCCGCCTCGACTATGCTGGCCGAGATGACTCCTCGTCAGGATGAAGGCGGTTCCGACGAGGTCGGCGGCCTGTCGCCCGGATCGGATCCCTCGCCGAGCGCCGACTCGCTCCGGACGGAGCGCATCAGGATCCTGTCCGACGAACTCCGCGCCACGAGGGCCGAGTTGACCGCGAGCACGAAGGAGCTGGACCGGGCTCATCGCGAGCTCGCGGGCCTGCGCCGGCGACGAAGCGTGCGGCTCGCGCTCGGCGTCAGCCAGCTGCTGGCACCCCTCGCCAGAACGGTGCGGCGCGTCGCGCCGGCGACGGCGAAGCGAGGCACCGAGCGGGCGATGAAAGCCGACGAGCCCCGGAAGCGGCTTCGCGCGACCGAGGAGGAGGCGGCACGCCTGCGCGCTCGACTGGCGAGGGTGCTCCGGCCGGCACAGGCTACGAGTGGCCCGCCTCGTCTCGATCGTGATCCCGACGCGGGACGGTCGGGAGCACCTGCGGCGACTGCTCCCGGCGCTGGACCAGCTCGTCTATCGGGACGTCGAGATCGTCATCGTCGACAACGGCTCGCGCGACGGCACGGCCGAGTGGCTGGTCGCCAACCAGCCGGCTTCCCCACCCGCGTGATCGTGAACGCCGAGAACCGCTCGTACACAGACGCGAACAACCAGGGCGTGGCCGCGGCGACGGGGGAGCTCATCCTCCTGCTGAACAACGACACCGAGCCCGCGGCGACTGCACGTGCTCGGCCACCTGGTCGATCGCCTCGCCGACGATCCGAGCGTCGTCGCCGTCGGCAGCCGTCTGATCTATCCGCGTCGCAGCGGACCCGCGACGGGCCCGATGTCGGCGGGGGCCGACCTGAGCCTGCAGCACCGCGGCGTCGCGTTCGCCACGATCGATGGCGCGCAAGTGCCGGTCACGTGGGCCGCGGTGAGGATCCGCTGGGCCATGAGGCATCCGAGCGACGGGAGATCGAGATGGCGACGGCGGCGTGCCTCCTCGTCCGACGCTCGTCGTTCGAGGCGGTCGGCGGCTTCTCGGGTGGATACGACTACGGGATGGAGGACGTCGACCTCGCACTCAAGCTGCGCGAGGCCGGGGGCCGTCTCGTGTACGAGCCGCAGGCCACGTTCTGGCACCACGAGTCTGCGACGCAGGCCGCCGAGGCCCGGGAGTCGCGCGCGGCGCGTCAGGCCGCCAACAGGGCGCTCCTCGCGGAGCGGTGGGGCCCCCGCATCGCCCGGGAGAGCTTCCTCGACCGGCTGGCGGCGGCCCGGCGCTGGGCGGCAAGCCCGCTGCACGTGGGGATCACGCTGACCCGCGACGACGAGCAGCGTCGGCTGGGGCGACTGGTACACCGCCCATGAGCTCGGCGACGCGCTCGAGGCGATCGGCTGGCGCGTGAGCTACCTCGAGCGCTGGAAGGACCACTGGTACGCACCCGACGCGTCGATCGACGCCGTCGTCTCACTGCTCGACGCGTTCGACGTGCGGCGCCTACCGTCGGGCGTGGTCACGCTCGCGTGGGTCCGCAACTGGACCGAGCGCTGGCTGGGGCAGCCATGGTTCGAGGACTTCGACATCGTGCTCGCGTCGAGCCAGCGCTCGAAGCAGCTGATCGACGAGGCCAGCGTGCACGTCGCCGGCGCTCATGCCGCTTGCGACGAACCCGATCCGGTTCCGGAGCGGCGACAGCCCCGAGCGCGTCGATGCCGTTGACGTGGCGTTCACAGCCAACCGCTGGGGCGAGGCGCGCGGCGTTGTCGAGGCGGTCGGCCCGCAACTCGCGGCAGACGGCCACTCGGTCGCGGTCTACGGCAAGGGCTGGGACGCGGTCCCCGAGATGGCCGGCATCGCGCGCGGCGCCCTCGCCTACGGCGACCTGCCCGCAGCCTACGCTGACGCCGCAGTCGTCATCGACGACACCGCCACGCCGACCCTGCCCTACGGCGCGGTCAACTCGCGCGTGTTCGATGCGCTCGCGGCCGGCACGCTCGTGATCACCGACAATGTCCTTGGCGCGCGGGAGCTGTTCGGGGACGCGCTGCCGGCGGCGCCCGATCCCGGAGGGGATCGTGCGGCTCGCCGAGCGTTATCTCGACGATCCCGAGGAGCGGCGGCGGCTCGCGACCGAGCTCCGCACCGTGGTGCTCGAGCGGCATACCTACGCGCACCGGGCCGTCGAGCTGCGCAACGTCCTCGAGCGATGGGCGTCAGCACCACACGTTGACATCGCGATCAGTCCGCCGGAGAACGACGGCGCCCAGCTGTGGGGCGACTTCCACTTCGGCCGGGCGGTCCAGCGCGCACTGGAGCGACGTGGTCTGCCCGCGCGCCTGCGCCTTCGCCCGTCGTGGGTCGCTGCCGACGCAGCGGCCGCCGACGTGCTGATCCATGTCTTCGGGGCATTCGGACCGGAAGCGCCCCGACCGCGGAGTGGTCAGCTGTCCATCGTCTGGATCATCAGCCACCCGGACCTGGTGACCGACGAGGTCGTCGCGCCGTATGACCTCGTGTTCGTCGCCTCGGACGGCTTTGCGGAGCGGCTGGGGGCACGTCTCGGCCGGCCGGTCGCCCCCCTCCACCAGGCGACCGATCCCGACCGATTCGCCCCGAAGGCCGGAGGCCCGGCCCACGAGCTGCTGTTCGTCGCGAACTCGCGGGGGGTTCGTCGGCGTATCGTCGACGAGCTGACGCCGACCGACCTCGATCTCGCGGTCTTTGGACGCCGTTGGACGCCCGACCTGCTCGATCCGCGCTACCTGCGTGGCGAGAACGTGCCCAACGCGGACCTGGCCACGTACTACAGCGCGGCATCGATCGTCCTCAACGATCACTGGCCGGACATGGCCGAGCAGGGCTTTATGTCGAACCGCCTCTACGACGCGGCCGCGTGCGGGGCGTTCGTCATTTCGGATCGGTCCGATGGGATCGACACCGAGTTCGACGGCGGCGTCGTGACGTTCGAGACCGGCGATGAGCTCCGCGACCTCGTCCGCCGCTACCTCGCCGACGCGCCGGCGCGCGCGAGGCACGCGGAGCGAGCGCGCGCCGCGGTCTTGGCCCGCCACACGTTTGGGCATCGGGTAGATGCGATGCTCGCAGCGGCGGAGGGGCACCTCGCGCGCCGGCCATCGCGGATCGCCGGAGCCGTTCCACCGGCGCTGTCGGTGGCGGACCGGCCTCGCTGATCGAGTCCGCCGCGTTCGACGACGCGGCTGTCGTCCCCTTCCGGGGGACGAAGATCGGGTGTGGGCAATCGCGTCGACGCGTTCGCCCGAGCCGCGACGGCGCGCCCGGTCGCCGCGGTGGCGAGCGCGCGGGTCGGTGCGATGTCGACCGTGCCGACGAGGCGGACCGCGGCGCGGCCCAGGCGCCCGCCGCCCATCTGGCGATACACCTCGGGGTCGGCGGCGACCACGGGCCGGACGACGGCCCAGAACGCGCTGCGCGCCCCGGGCGGCAGCCACGGCCACGCGTCGAGCAGCGGCTTGAGCAGGGTGCGCGTCACGAGCGGCCCCTCCTCGGCGAGCAGGTCGCGGGGGACGGAGTCCAGGAACTCGCCGAACGCCACGAGCAGCTCCGCGACCGCCGGGTCGTGGCGGTCCAGGGCCCGCTTCAGGTACACGCCGAGGTCCGAGCGCAGCAGACGCTCGAGGTAG
This sequence comes from uncultured Chloroflexia bacterium, assembly GCA_963779575.1. Taxonomy (GTDB): domain Bacteria; phylum Chloroflexota; class Limnocylindria; order Limnocylindrales; family CSP1-4; genus CAIXZV01. The sequence goes on along the minus strand of CAVZYT010000009.1, from coordinate 206,623 downwards.
ACGCGGGCGACGAGGCGCTGCGCGGCGGGATCGTCGATCGTCCGGCGCGCCTCGGCGCTCACCTGCGCGTGGGCCACGATCGCGACCCGCACGGCGCCAGCGCTGCCGCGGGCCGTGGATCGCGACGTCGCCGTGATCGAGCGCGGGTCGGTCAGCTCCGTCGGCGCGCGGAGCCAGACGTAGACGTCCTCGGCCACGACCTCGATCCGGTCGCCCGCGCGCAGCAGCGCCCGCAGCGCCCAGGGCTGGTCGCCGAGCACGCGGCCCTCGAAGCGCAGGTCGCCCACCAGCGACCGGTGGAACGCCTTGCCCGTCGCCGACGCGTAGTACACGAGCCCGGGCGCCGAGGCCAGCGACTTGCGGCCCGGCTCGCGGATGTCGGGGATGTCGTACAGGGAGGTGACCCACGACTTCGTGCCGTCCGACCAGATGCGCTGGCCGACGACAGCGAGGGCGTCGGTGGTCCGCGTCGGTCGCAGCAAAGCCTCGACCGCGCCGTCGGTCAGGATGTCGTCGGCGTCGAGGAACGTGACCCAGGTGCCGCGGAAGCGCTCGAGCGCGAGGTTGCGGGCGGCCGACGCACCGGCGTTCTGCGGCGAGCGAACAAGCACCACGCGTGGGTCGGCGGCGGCCATCGCTTCGACCATCGAGACCGTCTCGTCCGTCGAGGCGTCGTCGACCACGACGCACTCGACGTCGGCGTCCGGGTCCGCGAGCACCGTCCGGAGCGCGCGCTCGATCGAGGCGGCGGCGTTCCAGCAGGGGACGATGACGCTCAGCTCGGGCGGCTGGGGGCCGGCAGGCGAGCTCGCGGCCAAGGGCAGGCTCCTCGTGGGTGGCGCTGGTCCGTCGAGGATAGCCCTGGGGTGTGAACCCCGATCCGTGCTAGGCGCTGGCCTCGGCCATGAGCCGCTTCTCGGCGCGGCGGACCAGTGCGTCGGCCGACTCGCCCGACTTGGGGCTCGCCCAGCCGAAGTTGAAGCGCAGGCCGTCGCCGGCGCGGGGCATCGTCCGGGGACCCGCCTCGCGGACCCGCTCGACGAAGTTGATCGCCGCGATCTCGTCGGTCTCGGTGAGGATGACCCCGAACCGCGCGAGCCCGATCCGGGTGCAGTAGTCGGACGTGCGGGAGGTGCGGCGGAGGCACTGCGCGGCCTCGCGGATGGCGTGCCGGCCGACGTTCCAGCCCCAGGTCTCGGCCATGGTCTCGACGCCCTCGACCTCGGCGACGACCACGGTGAGGTTCCGCTTGTAGCGGACGGCTCGGGCCACCTCGGCAACGAGGATGCGCTGCCAGAAGTCCGGACCCTCCAGCCCGGTGAGGGAGTCTTCCCAACCCGTCGGTTCGGGAATCGCGCTCATGTTCACAGGTACCGCGCACTCCTAGCGCCGCGTCCATCCGGCGGCGGTTCCAATCGGAACGTTTCAGGTCGATGGCCTGCTTGCAGGTCACTCGGAATGCTCGGGCGTGGTGCGTGCACGCGCCACCCGAAGGTCGTACCGGTACCGTCAGTCAGAGGTCCCGGTTTGGACGAAATCGGCCCGCCGGGCGAGCGTTCGGTCCCGTCGCGAGCGGTAGCTGGCGTAGGCGTCGGGCTCGCGGGGGGCGAGGAACCGTGCGAGCGCGTCCGCCTCCCCCTCGAGGGCCGTTCGGTCGGCGGGTCGCAGCGGCCGGAAGGGCTCGAGCTCGATCCCCGGGCCGCCGGAGGCCTGGCGCGTCCACCACAGGCCAGCGACCCGCCCATCGACGAGGAACGTCGGATAGGTGTCGCCGTTGGCCGCCACGATCCGCCCGCGGTCCTGCGCGTCGATGATCCGCGAGCGGTCGGCGTGGCCGAGCAGTAGCCCGTCCCACATCGGCAGCAGGCGCGGCGGGGCGTCGACCTGCGCACCTGGTCGCGGCGAATCGAGGAGGTCCAGCAGTTGCCGGCCCTGCTCGTCCTGTCCGCGCCACAGCTCGCCCGTCGCATCGAGCGCCGCGATCGCCGGCCGAAGCCGCGTCACCGAGACCCCCGACCACGACGACGCGTCGGCGACCGTGGCCGGACCGAGGGCGTCGAGGTAGCGCCGGACGAGGAGGATGAGCCCGTCGTCCTCCGACCCGAACGGGCGCCCGAGCCAGGCCTCGGGCGCGACCATCAGCGGCCGGCGGCCGAACGACCACGGGCCGCCGCTGGGCGCCTGGATGAGCGGCGTCGTCCGGCGGACCCACCACCACAGGGCGTCGCGGGCCACGGGATCGTCGACGCCCTCGAGGGCCACGAGCCGGTCGCGCAGCTCGCTGTTCGGGCGGGGCGTCGCCGCGAGCGTCTCGATCTCGGCCCGGAGCCGGACCAGGCGGGCATCGTCCGGCCGCGCGCCGCGCATCTGGCGCGAGCTCAGCGAGAACGCGGGATCGACGGCAGGACGGAGCAGGAGGTAGTCGGCCGCGGCGACCGCGTGGAGCGTGGCTCTCATCAGGCCCGCCTTGACGATGCGCCGCTCCTCGAACGCCCGCGTCATCTCCTCGGCCTCGAAGCCGTCGAGGCGCGTCCAGAGGGCGATGTACGGCGACGCCGGCTCCTGCGCCTGGAGCCCGCCGACGGCCGCTGCGGCCGCCACCGGGTCGATCGAGGCCCTGCGGAGCAGGTGCTGGCGGGCGAGCGTCGCCCGGTTGAGCTCGACGCGCGACAGGACGGGCAGGGCGGTCGGCAACGGCGGCCCGGTCAGCTGGGCCGCACGAGCCACACGAAGGCGATCGCGATGGCACCGACGACGACGGCCGCGGCGGTCGTCGCGAGGATCGAGCCATATGCGGGTCGGAAGTCTTGCGCGTCAATTCGCTCGCGCCCCGACAGGTAGCGCCAGGCGCCGATGAGGGCGACGGCGATGCCGCTCACGACGAGGATCGTCGCCAGGACGTGCACGATCGGGACGCCGCCGCTCGCCTCGTAGGTGAGGAATTGCGCGGCCGCGAGGCCGAGGGCGATCAGCGTGATCCCGGTCCGGAACCAGGCGAGGAACGTCCGTTCGTTGGCGAGGTGGGTGCGGGTCCGGGACTCCGCATCCGGCTGCTCGGGGCTCACGATCATCGCCAGTCGAGGGTACGCGGCGACTGCGAACGGCGCCACGCCCGACAAGTAGTTGCGGATGCAACGACACGGGTGTACCGTCCCATGTAGTTGCACACGCAATGACTCGCAGGCCCGCCGAAGGAGGCGGGGCGAGGTCGCTGGGAGAAACACCGGGGCGAGGCGCTCCGGGGGAGGCATTTGTCATGGCAACGCTCGATGTTGCGCTACTGGTCTTGCGCGTCGGCGTCGGACTCATCTTCGCCGTGCATGGCGCGCAGAAGCTGTTCGGGGTCTGGGGCGGGCCGGGCTACGCGGGCTGGAAGGGCGCGATGACGCACATGGGCTACCGGCCCGCGGGGCTGTTCGCCGCCGTGTCGGCCATCGCCGAGTTCGGCGGGGGGCTGCTGCTGGCCATCGGGCTGTTCACGCCGCTGGCCGCGTTCATCCTCGTCGCGCAGAGCGTCGTGATCATCGGTGGCGTCCACTGGCGAAGCGGCTTCTTCAACAAGGACAACGGCTACGAGTTCCCGCTGGCGCTGGCGACGGGCGTGGTCGCGATCCTGTTCGCCGGTCCCGGTGCGTGGAGCATCGATGCCGCGCTCGGGCTGTCGCTCGCACCGGCGCTGAGCGTCGCCCTGCTGGTGATCGGGATCGCCGGTGGCCTGGCGACGCTCCTGGTGCCGGTCATGTCGGCGCACCGGCCGAGCCATCAGGATGGGGCGCCGCAGGCTCGCTGACGCCGTCGCGGCGGGCGAGGCAGGAGCCGGACCATCGACACGTAGCGGAGATCATCGGACCGGACTAGAGTCGCGGCGCGATGACACGTTCCCCGAGGCTAGCCGTCCCCGCGCTCGGCGCACTCCTGGGCGCGATCCTCCTCATCGGCCTCCTGCCCGTGTCGGTCGCGAGCGCCGCGACCCAGGTGTCGGGTACGCCGCTGCACCTCCTGCACGGCCTCGTGACCAAAGCCGAGCATCAGAAGGGGTACGACCGCGGCCTCTTTCCGACCTGGATCGATGCCGACCATGACGGCTGCGACGCGCGCGACGAGGTGCTGATCGCCGAGACGCGCGCGCCGCTCCACGTCAAGAGCGGCTGCCGGATCACCGGCGGCCGGTGGTTCTCCGCCTACGACGGCCGCTGGACGAGGAACCCCTCGACCTTCGACATCGACCACATGGTCCCGCTCAAGGAGGCCTGGGATTCGGGTGCCTGGCGATGGAGCGCGGCGCGCCGCCGGGCGTACGCGAACGACCTCGGGAGCGGCCGGAGTCTGCGCGCCGTGAGCGCGAGCTCCAACCGGAGCAAGGGCGACGACGATCCCGCCGAATGGCTCCCGCCGCGCACGGCCTTTCGCTGCACCTATGCGAAGCAGTGGGTCGCGACCAAGGTCCGCTGGCACCTGAGCGTGAACCGGGCTGAGCGTCAGGCGCTCCATCAGCTGCTCGCAGCCTGCCCGAGCCACGTGATCACCGTCCATCTCGCCTGAGACCCAAGCGGACACCCTCGGGGGACTTGACAAAACTCGCTTGTCAAGCCCCAAAGCCGGGCGTACCCTCGCCCGATCGCGGCCTGTCAAGACTTGACAGGCCCGCAGTCATGTCCGCCGCGTGACGCCCGGCGAGCGTGAATGACAGGAGCAGCGTTGGCCGTCGGGACCGTCGCCGAGATCAAGGGCCGCCTCCCGGTCGCCGACATCGTCGGCGAGACCGTCCAGCTGCGGAAGGCTGGGACCACCCTCAAGGGCCTGTGCCCGTTCCACGGCGAGAAGACGCCCAGCTTCGTCGTGACGCCGGGCCGCGACACGTGGCACTGCTTCGGGTGCGGCCTGCACGGCGACATCTTCACGTTCGTGATGGAGCGAGACGGCATCGCCTTCCCCGAGGCCCTCAAGGTGCTCGCCGGCCGCGCCGGCGTCGAGATCGACGAGCGTTCTCGCCGCGAGGACGCGCATAACGCGCGGCTGCGCGAGGTCATGGAGGGGGCGATCGCCTTCTACCACGCGGTCCTCATGCACTCGAAGCCGGGCGAGCCCGCCCTCGCCTACCTGCGCGGCCGTGGGTTCACCGACGCCACCATCGAGCAGCAGCAGCTGGGCTGGGCGCCGGCGGGCTGGGACCAGCTCGTGCGCCAGCTCGCGTCGAAGCGCCAGGTCACCCCCGGGGAGCTGCTCGAGGTCGGGCTTGCGAGCTCGCGCCAGCGCGGCAACGGCGTCTACGACCGCTTCCGCGAGCGGGTGATCTTCCCGATCCGCGACGCCAACGGCCACCCCGTCGGGCTGGGCGGGCGCGTCCTCGGCAAGGAGGGCGTCGGCGAGGACGGCCGCGACCACGGGCCGAAATACCTGAATTCCCCGGCGACCCCGCTGTTCGACAAGAGCCGCACGCTGTACCTCATCGACCGGGCCAAGTCCGCGATCCGCAAGACCGGCCAGGCGGTGATCGTCGAGGGCTACACCGACGCGCTGATGGCCCACCAGGCGGGCTACGACAACGTGGTGGCATCCCTGGGCACGGCCCTGACCCCCGGCCAGGTCGCGCTGATCACGCGCTACGCGAAGCGGATCGCGCTCGCCTACGACGTCGATGCGGCGGGGCAGAAGGCCGGCACCTTCGGGGCGACCGCGCTCGAGGAGCTGATCCGCCAGCTCGCCCGCGACGACTCCGGGGTCGCGCTCGACGACGTCCGCGTCGTGCAGCTGCCCGACGGCCGCGACCCGGACGAGATCCTGCGCGACGAGCCGGACCGCTGGCGCGAGGAGGTGCGGACGGCGAAGCCGATCATCGACCACCTGATCGACGTCCACGCTCGCGCCAACGACCTCCGCACCCCCGGCGGCAAGACCCGCTTCGTCGATGCCGTGCTCAACGTCCTGCGCGGCCTGGCCGATCCCGTCATGCGCGACGCGTACCTGGGCAAGGTCCAGCAGGTCTCCGGGGTGGAGGAGCGGACGCTGCTGGAAGCGATGCACCGCCGGCCCATCCGTGAACCCGACGGCCGCGACGGCCGCGACCGGTTCACGGCGGAGGCCGTCACCCACGCCGCCGACGCCCTGCCGGTCAACGACATCCTGCGCGCGGTCTCGCGCACGGAGCAGGAGCTGCTGCGCCTCGTGCTGCTGGTCCCCGAGACCCATGACGCGGTGCTCGACGGGCTCGGGCCGGACCGGCTGCCGACCCAGATCGCTCGCGAGCTGTACCGCGCGGTCGTCATCGCCCGGGCCCGCGACGATCACGGCGTGCGCCCGCCGTACTCCCTCTCGGCGATCCTCGACGGGCTCGACGAGGAGAGCCGCGCGCTCGGGCAGGCGCTCGTGTCGCGCCCGGGACCGAACCCGCGCGAGCTCGGCGACCGCGCCGTCGCCTACGAGATCGAGCGCCTGACGCTCGAGCTCGAGGACACCGAGTGGCAGGAGCGCAGCGCCTTCAACCGCGATGCCATCGCCGAGGCCGAACGGGACGTCGACCGCGAGGCCATCGACCGCCTGACGCTCGAGCGTCGCCTTCTCAACGAACAGCGACGGTCGCTCGACCGGCGCCGGGACCAGACCCGACTCCTCGCCCGCACGCCTGTGGCGGCGGGCTGACCTCCACCGAACGCTCCTCGACCGAAACCGACCGGAGGACCCGCGGACATGGCAGACCCCTTGGACAAGCAGCTCGTTGAAGCGGTGCTCGCTTCCCGGCCCCGCCGCACCAAGCGCGAGCTGGAAGAGGCGAAGCTGGCGTCGATGCGCCCGCGGCGCGCCGACGGGGTCGCCGTCGCGCCCGCGTCCGGGGAGGCCGACGAGGACGATGATCTGGACGAGGACATCGAGATCTCCGCCGACGAGGACGCTGAACCGAGCCCGGGCGAGCTGAGCGTCGAGATCGTCACCGAGGAGGCGGTCGACGCCGCCGACGAACCCGTCGTGCCCGTCGGTCTGGACGCGCCGGCCAAGCTGAACCCCGCCGAGGTCGAGGAGCCGACGGCCGAGGAGCTCGAGGCACTGTCCGCGGACATGATCGGGATCGACGACCCGGTCCGCATGTACCTCAAGGAGATCGGGAAGGTCGCGCTGCTCACCGCCGAGGAGGAGGTCGTCCTGGCCAAGGCGATCGAGCTCGGCGAGCAGATCATCATCGAGCCCTGGAAGGCGGTCCTCTCGCTCCACGAGTGGACGCTCCACGACACCGAGCGCAAGACCCGGACCACCAAGCCGCAGCACAGCCTGCCGTTCGGTCCCGAGACCCACGCGATGGTGGCCAACGCGCTCGCATCCCCGGACGCGGCCGAGCTGCTGGTCGCGACACCCGACTTCCACCTGATCAAGGCCGGCAAGGACGTCCAGTCCGAGGGCACGACGGCGCTGCTCAAGGAGGCGAAGGCCAAGGTCGCGGCCTACAACGCGGCACTGGACGCGGCGACGTTCCAGGACATCCTCGACTGGTCGTACCTGTCGGTCCACAACGGCGACCTCGACTCGCGCGACAACATCGGGCTGCGCGCGATCTACGACTGGTCCCGCGACGACGTCGGTTTCCGCGCGCTCCAGCGCTGGATCGAGTCCGGCAACGACTCGGATCTGCTGCGCCGGATGGGCTTCGACCCCGAGGTCCCGCCGCAGACCAAGATGCGCGACCGCAAGGGCGACGTCGTCAAGATCGGCCGCGACGCCCGCGAGCAGCTCACCTCGGCCAACCTGCGCCTCGTCGTGTCGATCGCGAAGAAGTACATCGGCCGCGGCATGTCGTTCCTGGACCTGATCCAGGAGGGCAACATCGGCCTCATCCGGGCGGTCGAGAAGTTCGACTTCGAGAAGGGCTTCAAGTTCTCGACCTACGCCACGTGGTGGATCCGCCAGGCGATCACCCGTGCGATCGCCGACCAGGCCCGCACGATCCGCATCCCCGTCCACATGGTGGAGACGATCAACCGCCTGATCCGGGTCTCGCGCCAGCTGCTCCAGGAGCTGGGCCGCGAGCCGACCGTCGAGGAGATCGCCGAGGCGATGTCGCGCGGCCAGGAGGTCGTCGTCACCCCCGAGAAGGTGCGCGAGATCATCAAGGTCAGCCAGGAGCCCGTGTCGCTCGAGACGCCGATCGGCGAGGAGGAGGACTCGCACCTCGGCGACTTCATCGAGGACCGGGGTGCGCTGGCCCCGGCCGAGGCCGCGTCGCACCAGCTGCTCAAGGAGCAGGTCGAGGCCGTGCTCGACTCGCTCACCGGCCGCGAGCGGCGGGTGCTGCAGCTCCGCTTCGGCCTCGAGGACGGGCGCGCCCGGACGCTCGAGGAGGTCGGCAAGGAGTTCAACGTCACCCGCGAGCGCATCCGCCAGATCGAGGCGAAGGCGCTGCGCAAGCTGCGCCATCCGTCGCGCAGCCGGAAGCTGAAGGACTACCTGGAGTGAGTTTTCGCGCCCGGCTTCGACGCACGGTGCGTCGGCTGGCGCTGACGGTCGACCCGGCAAGGACAACGGCCCTGCCGCCGATCTTCGTCGGGGGGACGGGTCGCAGCGGGACGACCGTGACGGCCCGGATCCTGGGCGCGCATCCGGCCAACCACATGGTCGCCAAGGAGGTGCGCTTCCTGTCCGACGAAGGGGGGCTGTGCGACCTCTCGGAGGGTCGCACCGGCGTTGGCCGGTTCTCGAAGCGGGTGCGCGAGCAGTGGTTCGACCGAGGTGATGGCGATGGGCTGCAGGCAGTCATGGACCGCGCAACGGTCGAGGATGCGCTCGACCGCTTGCGCCATGACGTCGAGGTAGACCGGCTGGCTGGAGCGGCCGCGTTCACGCACCGCCTCCTCGATCCGCTGGCAGTAGCGGCGGGCGCCCAGCGCTGGATCGAGATGACGCCCGGCAACGTCTATGTCGCTCCGGCCCTCTTGCGCATCTTCCCCGATATGCGTCTCGTGCACAGCGTGCGCGACGGGCGCGACGTCGCGTGCTCGGTCGCGCGCCTGAATTGGGGCCCGGACGACCTGGATGAGGCACTCGACTGGTGGGCTGCCGGCCTCGAACGCGCGTGGACGGCTACCGAGGCGTTGCCGCCCGATCGCCTCCTGGTCATGCAGATGGAGGACCTCGTCGCCAACGACCGCGAGGCCGCCTACGGGCGCCTCCTCGCCTTCGCTGGCCTCGGTGACAACCCGGTCATGCGGGCCTATTTCGATGACCGGGCGACGATCGAGCGAGCTCACATCGGGCGGTGGCAGAGCGACGTGCCCTCGGAGCGGCGGGCCTCGTTCGATGCGCACTACCGGACCGTCGAGGGACGCCTGTCAGACGCGGCGCTCGAACTGTCCACCAGTGGGGTGCCGAGTCGGTAGGCAGCAATACCGGGTCGCAACCGGGGGCGGGAGTACCATCATCGTTCCACGGCAGGAGCACGGGCCGGCGTTGGACCGGCCGACCACCGGGAGGGTTGGCCATGAAATTCATCCTTGGACTGCTGACGGGGCTCGTGCTCGGCGCGATCGGCGCCGTCCTGTACTCCGTTTCGACCGGGCGCGACCTGCGCGAGGAGTACGCGGGGATCCGCGATGAGGTCATGCAGCGCGACTTCGAGGCGCTGAGCAAGCGCCTCGAAGAGCGGGCCAACGAGCTGCAGGCGACGCTGCAGGACCGGGTCAGCCAGATCCAGGCGTCAATGCCCGGCACGAACGGCAGCGCCGGCGATGCCGTCGCAGATGCCGGTGATGCCGCGGGCGACGCGATCAAGGACGCGGGCGATGCCGCCGGCGAGGCGGTCGACGATGCCGCCAAGAAGGCGAAGCACGCGGCCAAGGACGCGGGCGACGCGGTCTCGGAGCTGCCCAGCGCCTGAGGCGCCGCTCGACCCACCACCCGGGCGGTGCGTCGGCGCACCGAACGGGACCATCGCATCGCGGGCGCGCGACGCACGGGTGATGCCCGCCAGGCGCGTCTCGACCGAGGCTGGCGTGCATGCGCCGCCCGACCCTGCCCGCCGTCATCGCGCTGCTGCTCATCGGTGTCGCTGGTTGCGCCCGCCGGGGCCGCCGCCGCGGGACCCGCCAACGGCCAGGCGAACCGCGAGACCGTGACGGGCGTGCTCGAGGCGTACTACATCGACGACTTCGATGGCAGCGACGGCCACGACGGCCCGCGCTACGACCTGCGAACCGCGGCGGGCACGATCCCGGTGCGGTTCGCCGGCGGCGGCCCCAGACGGCTGGTCGGGTCGAAGGTCACGCTGACCGGCACCCGGAGCGGCGGCGCACTCCACGTCGCGACGACCTCACCGGCGACGTCCTGCGCGTCCGAGCGACGGCCGGTCACATCGACGCCGCCCCCGATGCCCACACGTTCGCCGTCGTCCTCATGAACTTCACCGACATCGCGACCCAGCCCTGGACCAAGGCGACCGTCGCCAGCGCGATCGCCGGCGGCTCGTCGAGCATGAAGGCGTTCTTCGAGGAGGAGTCGAAGGGCGACATGACCGTCAGCGCCTCGGTCTACGGCTGGTACACGATCCCGACGACGTCCGCGGGCTGCGACTGGCAGGCGTGGGAGACGCTGGGCTGGGACGCGGCGACCGCGGCCGGCGTGGACCTGTCGGCGTTCACCAACGTCATGTTCATCTCGCCGTACTCGAGTGATTGCGGCTTCGCCGGGGTGGGCTATGTCCCCGGCCCGTACACCTACCTGAACGGAACGATCAGCACCCAGGTGATGGCCCACGAGGTCGGGCACAACCTGGGGCTCGCGCACGCGAACGCCCGGACCTGCACCGTCGGCGCCACAAGGGTCACCATCGCCGAGGACTCCGCTTGCTCGACCCAGGGCTACGCCGACCCGTTCTCGGTGATGGGCAACGTTGCGCTTCGCCACGACCACGGCTCGCAGCTGGGCGAGCTCGGCTGGCTGTCGGCCTCGCAGAAGGTGGTGGGATCGCCGGGGCACACGTACACCATCGCCCCGTACTTCGGATCGGGGACCGTCAAGCTCGTCCGCATCCCGCGCGGCGACGGCAGCTACTTCGACCTTGATCTACGGACGCCCCATGGCGTGTTCGACGCGTTCGCAGCCGGCTCGCCGGTCGTCAGCGGGGTCACGATCCGGCTCGGCTGGGGGACCGCCAGCCCGACCTGGTCGCCCGTCGCGACGGAGCTGCTCGACGCGACGCCCGCGACGCTATCCCTCGACGACGCCGCACTGCTCCCGGGCCAGACGGTGACCGACCCGGTCTCGACGATCTCGATCGCGGCGCAGTCGATCGGCGCCGCGGGCGTGACGGTCCGGGTCACCGAGTCGACGCCGCCGGGAATGCCCGGCTCGCTGGGCGCGACGCTGTACTCGACGCCGAGCGTCGGGCTCGCGTGGACCGCCGCGAGCGACAACGCGGCCGTCGCCTCGTACCGGGTCAGCCGTGACGGCGACGTGGTGGCGACGCTTTCCTCGAGTGCTCGGGGCTGGGTCGATCAGGATGTCGAGATCGGCTCGACGTACGGCTACGCGGTCGCGGCGATCGACACCTCGGGCAACGTGGGCCCCGAGGCGACGACGAGCATGGACGTCGAGGCGGGCGGCGCCCCGCCCCCGCTCGACACGAAGGCGCCGGGCAGGCCGGGCAACCTCCACGTCCGCCACCGCCAGCACAACGGGACGCACGTCACGTTCGCCTGGGCGGCCGCGAGCGACAACACCGGCGTCGTCAAGTACAAGATCTATCGGACCGGGCACAAGCGGCCGATCGCGACGACGACCTCGCGCCACATCCGGATCAAGACCAAGGCGGGCGCGAAGTACAAGGTCCGGGCGTTCGACGCTGCCGGCAACCGCAGCGCCGCCTCCAACGCGGTCCGCGGCCGCCGCTAGACCTGCCCCGGCGCGTCCCGCCCCCGCCCGAGCTCGCACGCCCGCGCCGCCCGAGCTCCCTTCCCCCTCGCGCCGTGCTGACTTTGTGCTCCCGGCGCACATCGGCCGATCGAGTGTGTATCAGGTGCACATTCCTGCCCTGAGAGTGCTCGCCAGCCCAGTTCTGTGACTGGGGCGCACAACTCCGGATCGACCTGGTCTGCGTGGGGTGCCCAGACGCAGGAATTCGTGACGCCCGTGCACAGGATTGACGTCGATGGCGGTCAGTTCGAGGTTTGGCGGTCAGGAATGTGCTCCAGGCGCACGACGGGTCCGGGCAGGCCAAGGCCCGGGCAGGCCCAAGCCCGCCACGGCTCAGAGCAGGATCAAGGAGCTCCCGCCCGGTGACACGCCCGCCCCTAGGAGCTCGAGGGCGCGCAGGCCGGGAACTGGGAACCGCTCGTGCAGGGCGTCGGCGTGCTCACGGACGAGCGCGCGGTTGTACCGGCTGTCGAGGAGGAGCAGGACAAGGATGTTCACTGCGCCGTCGCGCATCTTCAGGGCCAACCGCCGTTCCAGGGCCTGGAGATCGCGCGGTCGAGTTTCTGCCTCGACGCCGCACCGCCAGCCGGGACCGCGGATCAGCGCATCCCACGCACGCATGTCGCCGACCAGCGGGAGCGGGACTTCCGTTGCCCAGTCAAGGCTCCGGTGCAGGCGTGCGTGAAACCGGTCGAGGAGCGCCGCATGGGCAGCGTCGCGCAGCGGGCCACTCGATGGATAGGCCCTCACCGACAGGTCCAACCCGACAGCCGCGAGCAGCTCGCTCGCCGCGATGATGCCGATGTCGTCAATGCGTCCGCGCTCGACGCGGCTTACCCAGGACCGGTCGACACCGAGCGCGGCCGCAACGCTTCCCTGACTGAGCCCACGGTCGTGTCGAGCGTCCCGCAGCTCGCGCTGGAGGAGCGCGGTCAGCTCGAGACCTCGCGTGTGCCCGCGCTCGACGACAACCGGACGCCTCGGCATCGAAACAGGATGCGGCGGGCCACTTCACGCAGGCTTATGCAGGGCGGGCCGGTAGATTGGATCGATGCCGACCCAAGCCTGGGCCCTCGTCGCCCTGTTCAGCCTGTGTTCCGTCGTCCTCGGCGTCGTCTCCGTGCGGATCGCCGCCCGGGCAGGCGGCCCCGGTGGCGTTGCCGCGGCCGGATTGCCCACGATGGCCGCGTTCGGCGCGTTCTACCTGATCGGGCACCGGCTCGGGCTCGCGGTTGGGCCCGAGGTCAGCCTGTTCGGCTTCCAGGTCGCGCTGCTCGGCGATCTCGCGATCGGGTTCGCGGCGGCGCTGGTCGTCGCGTTGGCCCAGGCGGCGGTCGTCCGGGCGAGGCGTGGACGGACGGCGGGCTAGACCGACCCCGGTTCGTCGCCGGTCGCGACGGGGCGGCCGGCCCGGGTCCAGTCGCTGTACGACCCTGCGTAGACGAGCGGATCGGGCAGCCCGGCCACCCGCATCGCCAGCGCGTTGTGGCACGCGGTGACGCCGCTGCCGCAGTAACTGATGACGTCGCCGGCGGCGGTGAGCGTCTCGAACCGACCCCGCAACGCCTCCGGCGCGAGGAACCGCCCGTCCGGCCCGAGGTTGCCGCCGCTGGGCCGGTTGAGCGCCGTCGGGATGTGGCCGGCCACGCCGTCGATTGGCTCGACGTCGCCGCGATAGCGCTCCGGCGCCCGGGCGTCGATGACGCCGACGCGCCCCAGCCGCGCCTCGAGCGCCTCGCGGTCGATCGTCCGCGTCCAGTGGTCGCGCAGGGTGAGCCGGCCGGGGGGATAGGCAGGCACGTCGGCCGTGAGCGGCCCGCCGATCGCGGTCCAGGCCCCGATCCCGCCGTCGAGCAGCTGGACATCCGCGTGGCCCAGGTCGTCGAGCATCCACCACAGGCGCGCGGCGATGGTGCCGCCGGCGTCGTCGTAGACGACGATCGTGCTCGCGTCGTCGAACCCGAGCTCGCCCATCCGGGCGGCGAAGTCGACGGGCGAGGGGAGCGGATGGCGACCGGGTCCCGGCTGCGCGGCGAGGTCGGCGTCCAGGTTGACGAACACCGCCCCCGGCAGGTGCGCCTCCTCGTAGTCACGACGACCCTTGGCGCGGTCGGCCAGCCACCAGCGGACGTCGGCGATGCGGAGGTCGGGGTCGGCGAGGCGATCCCGGAGCGCCTCGGCGGTGATCAGGGTCATGGCCCGAGGATACGCGAGCCGACCCTGCTATCCTCACCCGCGGCGCCGCGACGGCGCCCCGACCCGGACCCTCGCGAGGGCCCCGTGGGTCATCGCTCCGGCGTAGCTCAGTGGTAGAGCGGGTGACTGTTAATCACTTGGTCGTAGGTTCGAATCCTACCGCCGGAGCCAGTCGATCAGAACTCGAAATGACCCCTCCGGCGATGGTCGAGAGGGGTCGAGTTCTGACCGGTTGACCGCCTATCTGACCGCCTAACTCCCCGGAGGATCACAGGGCAGGCGCCAGGATCGCGTCCATCCGGTCGGCCGGGTCGCGCTCGAGGTCCGGGAGCGCATGCGTGTTTTGACGGGGTAGCCACTACATCGGGCTCGGACCCGCTTTCACGCCGGTCGAGTTGCGGGCCTCTCCGTGTGTGGTGCTACACGACCTAGGGGCACCCGTCGCTGGGGAAAACAGGCGGAGGATAGGAGCCGAGATCGCCGTGCGGCGAAACGATGTGCGGGAAGCAGCTCTGGACGGTCGGGGTTGGCCCAGCAGGGGCGCATCCGGAGATGGCCAGGCCCAGCACCGCGAGCGCGATCGCGACCGTCGTGAGCAGGCGTCTCATACCCGGCACCTAGTCGACGAACACGATCGGCCCGGACAGGTGCATCCGAGAAATAAGTGGCCGATAAGTGCCCAACGACACCATGGCTGGGCATTGCGCAATCGCGTTTCCGGAACGAACCCAGCCCAAGGGAGCTCGAACGACCATGCGACTGCAACGACGGCTACTGCGGATTCTGCCGCTTCTCGCGTTGTTCTCCCTCCTCTTCCTGCCGGCGAGCGCCAATGCTGACGATGGCGAGATCGGCAACCTCGGGGACACCGACTCTGTCTCGGGACTCTACCTGTCGGGTGGCCATGTCACGATGGACATCGAGTACACGCATGACTGCCCGCAGGGCATCAGCACTTGCTGGTACGAGGTGCAATTTGCGCACAAGTGCCCCGAGTCATGGTGCCTGGACGTCAAGTACCAGAGCTGGCGGAAGGTCAACGCCGTCGGCACGGCCCAGGCCGATTGCATCGACGACGACGGCGAGTATTGGGAGGCTTGGATCCGAATGGGCTTCACCGCCGTCGGAACCAAGACGGTCACGTACTACGGGGAGAGGGAGCTGTACCTGACGGCCAGCGGGTCACTCGCCTACAAGAACATCGCCGAAGCACAGTTCAACGTCACGGACCAGCACGGCACCAAGACCAGCATCGTCATCGAGACCGCCACCGCCAAGAGCGACGTCACCAACGGGACGATCGTGTCGACCTCGGGCGGCAAATTGATCGACGAGTGTTGATCGCGGCCGCCTGAACACGCGAAGCCACAGCCCGGAGGTCGCAACTGTGAGCATCACGTCTCGACTGGTCGGACCAGTCCTGATCGCCGTGCCCATGGCTCTCGGCCTCACGGGCTGTGACTTGGTCAGCCCTGGCACACCGGCCGCGTCGATCTGCAATGGCGTCTCCACGGATATCGGGCCATGCGATTCGGCACCGAGCTTCGCGGGTAGCAGCTGCGAAGCGCTCGCGGCCGAGTACGGGACAGCCCTCGACCGAGCGCTGCTCGAGATTGTTCGAGGGCCGGCCGACGTAGGAGGCGAGGCGAAGTCATCTCGACTCATCCACGCAGAGGCATTGGTAACGACCGCACTCACCGACCGGATGGTGGCCGTCGGCCTGATCGAGACGTGCACGATGCCGGCCTTCCTCGACGCAGCGCAGGTCCACTTCTCGCAAGAGCTTCGGACCACCATCGGCCACGCCCTGTACGACGGCCAGCCCGACGTGACATACCAGGAATTCCTCAACGGTCTGGCTCAGGTAATGAGCGGGATCGGCAAGAAGCCGTAGACGCCACGCACCTACAAGTCGGGCGCGTGACCGCCTACGTTCGAGTTCACGGCCTCGGTCCCGGGGACGATCACGGTGTTCTACAACGACGCCGGCCATCCCGATGACGGCGGGCCGAACTTCGCGGGCGCCGGGATCGATCCGAAGGTGATCGACGTGCGGGTCTCGTCCAGCGTCCCGTCGCCACTCCATGCCCGAACGAGCTACGCGGTGCATGCCCATGGCAAGGGCTTCATCGGTCACGTCACCTACACGTGGTACGTCAACGACCATCTGCGCTTCACGGGCCGCACGGGCGAGCTGCGTTTCCGCCACGCCGGATGGCGCACGATCAAGGTCGTGGCCCGAGACGCCCACGGCCATCACGCTTCCCACCACGTCCGGCGGTACGTCCAGCCCTAGCGGCGATCCGCGGTGACGAGCCTGCGACGACGTCATCCTGCCGGCGGCTCGACGTCCTTCAGGAGTACCGCCTCGAGCCGTGCCATCCGGTCGTTCATCTCGTCGAACTGCTCCGTCAGGCGGCGGATGACCGTCTCCTGGTGCCGGAGCTGGAACTGGTGCCGCCGCTCCTGGGCGGCGTCGACCAGCGACGAGGTGATGAGGGCGGTCAGGACCGTGATGAACGCGATGCCCACGATCATCACGACGCCTGCGACGACCTGCCCGACCACCGAGGTGGGGACGTCGTTCCCATAACCAACCGTCGTGACGGTCTGCAGCGTGAACCACATCGCCGAGCCCAGATCCGGGTAGTCGCGGGAGTCAAGGATCCAGACGACGAGACTCGCGATCAGGAACACGACGACGATCCCGACGACGAGCACGAGGATCGCCCATCGGAGGGACGCGGGTGACTCCAGGAACCGTCGCATGGCCGCGCGAGCCGGGTTCGGGGCGGGGGTCTTCATGGTCGCGAATTATCACCCCCACTATCGGGGGATAGAGGGAAACGATCGACGGTTCGACACTTGAGCCAACAACTCGCGTCGCGTCCCAACGCGCGCTGTGCCATCGGAATCCGTCACTCAGCGAGGTCGACTCCCTTGTCCAAGTCCGCACGCGGCGCCGCTGCGCTCGCCGCCATGCTCGCGCTGGGTGCCATCGCGGCGCCCATCGCCAACGCCGCATCGGTCGTGACGATCCGCCCGTCGGACCTCATCCAGCCGTTGTCTGATACCCGGTCCGCCGGACACGTCGCGTTCCTCGGTGACGGCATCCACGCGTGGACCGATGACTCAAGCCTCAACGCCAAGGCGGCGGAGTACTTCGCCCTGCCGGGAGGCCCGATCCCGTCGACCGCGTCGATGGAGTGGTTCGGCACCCAGCCACAGGCCGGTCAGCAGATCGTGTTCGACGTCGACGGGATCGACAACAACGGCAACGACTGGAACCTCCTCGTGGGCGAGCCGGTCTACGGCGCCAACTGGTGGCTGACCAACGGCTCGTCCGCTGAGGCCAAGGCGGCCGATCCCTCCGGTGCCAACGACGGCGGCAACGGCTCGGCGTACTTCGGCACGCTGGCCGAGTGGGCCGCCGCGCTCCCGAACGCCCGCGTCTACGCCGGCGGCTTCTCGCTCGGTTCGGGCGTCAAGGGCGACGGCGTGATCCACTCGATCACCTACGGCGGCACAACCTACGGGTTCACGTCGAACCCGAGCACGACAACGGTCATCAGGAACGTGCACGGGACCTCGTCCGTGGTGCGCAAGCCGCACGGCGTGCGCGTCCACCTGCGCAGCGAGGCCCAGCCCCCGAACACGGTCATCGGCAAGAAGCTCAAGTGGCGCGTCAAGGTTGACGGCCGGGTCGTGTTCCGGGGCAGCCAGGGCTTCGGCGCCCACGACGTGGTCCGCCAGCACTTCGCCATCGGCTCGGGCAAGCACAAGATCAAGGTGTACAAGAACGGCCATCGCGTCCGCAGGGTCGTCGTCCGGTTCTGAACCGGCGCCTGCTCAGGCGTGGATCGCGTCCAGCGTGATCCGGCGAGCGTGGATGCGGACGATCACCCGCGTCTCGCGCTCGCGGCGCTCGAGCGGGTAGATCCCGCCGTAGTAGCCGGCATGCCGGGTGTAGCGACGGGTCAGTCGGTCGAGGTGCTCGAGCGCGCCATAGGTGAACAGCTCCGCGTCGCCGCGAACCTGGATGAAGCGGCCCGTGTCGTCCGGGTCGACGACGAGGAGGCTGACCCGCGGGTCCGCGACCATGTTGCGGCCCTTGCGGCGCTCGAGCGTGGTGTTCAGCGCGGCGTAGCCGCCGTCGAGGTCGACCCAGACGAGGCTCGACTCGGGCCGCCCGCCCGGGGCCATCGTCGTCAACACGCCGCAGATCGGCCGCGCGAAGAGGTCGACGTGCGAGGCCGGGATCGGCAGGGTATCGGTCGCGATCGCGGAGCTCATGGCCTGGCTTCGCGGGCGGTCGCGTCCATCGCGACCACGTGGGTCGGCCGGATCCGGCACAGGATGGGGACCTCCGAGGCCGCGTAGGGCGCGGGAATCGCGCCGCCGAAGTAGCGGATCGGCCGGCCGGCGTAGGTCGATGCGAGCGCGTCGAGGTGTGCGCGCGCGCCGTCCTCGAGTCATCTCGATGACCGTGCCGCGGATCTCGAGATAGCGGAGGGGCTCGTGCGGGTCGTAGCACAGCAGCGTGACCCGCGGATCCCGGCGCATGTTCCGCTCCTTCGCGAAGCCGCGCATCGTATTCACCCGGATGCAGGCACCGTCGAAGTCGCACCACACGACCGAGGTCTGGGGATATCCGTCGCGTCCGACCGTGGTCAGGGCCGCGACCGGCGGGCAGTCGACGAGATCGCGGTGCGAGGCGGGAATCTGGTCAGGCGCAGACCCGCGGACGATCCCGAGCGTTGCGTCCCGGATCGACAGCTTGGGCATCACGTCCATTGAGGCGCGCCGCCAGCCAAGGAACAAGGGCCATTGCGCCCGACAACGGCCCGTGGCGGGGTTGGCTGCGGGCGCGGTGGCGCCACGCACCAGACGCTGGGGTGCACCACCCGGGGTACGGGTTTCGGACCCGACGATCGGGGCATTGACCCGGCCGACCAGCGATCCGATCCTCGAGACCCGCATTCGTGCGACTGCCAACCGGAGGAGACCCACCGTGGATCAGAAGTCAGTCCTGTCGCCCACCGCGGAGAGCAGCCTTCGCCGTGAGCTCTCCCTGATGGGGGCCGATCCGGACGATCTGGACCGGTTCATGGCGCAGGCCCAGGCGCATGTCGCCCCGATCGAGCCGACGATCCCGGACCCGGTGAGCGTCTCCAGCGTCGACGCCGCGGAGAGTGGTGGTCGGTTCCTCCTCCAGCCGCGTCCGTTCAGGCTCGCCGAGCGGATCAGCGATCGAGTCCGGCGCCCGGACCAGGCCATTCCCGTCCTGTCGGTCTGATTGCCCGGCTGACGACGAGCTCGGCCCCGGGCCGGCTCAGGGCTCGAGGACGACCTTCAGCAGCGGGGTCTGCGGCTCCCGAAGTCGGTCGAACCACGCCGCGCCCTCGGCTAGCGGCGCCACCTCGCTGACGAGCGCCGCGACATCGATCGCGCGGCCGGCGATGAGCTCGAGCGCCCGCGGATACTCTCCGCAGGACGCCGCCGATCCGAGCAGCGTGAGCTGGCGCGACACCGCCCATTGCAGGGGCAGCTCCACCGTCGGCACCACGTTGCCGACGAGGACGACGGTGCCACCCTTGCGAACCGCGCTAATCGCCAGCGCCACCGTGCTCGCGATGCCGACGGCCTCGAAGGCGACGTCGGGGCCGCGACCGCCGGTCAGCGCCCGGAGCTGATCGGCGACCTCTGCGGTGCCGGCCTGGATGACGTCCGTCGCCCCCATCCCCGTCGCACGCTCGAGGCGGCTCGGGCTGAGGTCGACCGCGATGACGCGCTGCGCGCCGGCCTGGCGCGCGGCGGCGATCACCAGCAGCCCGATGACGCCGCAGCCGACGACCAGCACCTGGTCGTCCGAGCCGAGCCCCGTTCGCGCGACGGCGTGGAGCGCGACCGCGAGCGGCTCGGCGAGGGCCGCCTCGACCATCGAGACCCCGGCCGGGACCGCGTACACGATCCGCACGGGCACGACGACCCGCTCGGCGAAGGCGCCGTCGCGGCTGTAGTCGGCGGTGGCGACGCCCAGCACGCGGCGGTCGTCGCACAGGTTGACGAGACCCTCCAGGCAGAACCCGCATCGCCCGCACCAGACGGTGCTGTCGAAGGTCACCGGGTCACCCGGCGCCCAGCCGCTGACGGACGCGCCGACGGCCTCGATCACACCGGCCGCCTCGTGCCCCATGACGAGCGGCGGGACCCGGCGCCCGGAGCTGCCGTCCATGCCATGGACGTCGCTGCCACAGATGCCCACGGCCCCGACGCGGATCAGGACATCGTCGGCGCCCATCGCGGGCTCCGGGACATCGACGTAATCGAGGACGCCGGGTGCCGATAGCAGCAGCGCCTTCACGAGGCGAGCCGGCCGTCGAGGTCGTCGCGACCGGTCTCGGCGCTGAGCGGGAAGCTGATCGGACGGTGGTCGCGCTGGGATCGGTAGATGGCCGTGAACACCTCGACGACCCTGCGCCCGTCCTCGCCGTCCACGGCCGGCGGCCGGCCCGCAACGATGGCGTCGAGGAAGTCGGCGATCTGCAGCTCGTGGTAGCGGCTCATGACGTCGATGTCACCCGCGGTGGCGCGGTCCTCGTCCTGCCAGCCCGGCAACAGGCCGGCTTCGCCCTCGATCGTCCATAGATCGTTCACCGGCGGGTCCACGGTGGTGGTCACCCCCGAGATGAACATCGAGCCGAAGTCGGTCTGCGTCCCGATCGACGCGCCGTTCGAGCCGTGGACGTGGATCCGGCCATGGACGCCCGGGTTCTGGGCGTTGCTGACCACGATCGTGCCGAGGCCGCCGCCCCGGAAGCGGATGACGGCGACCGCCGTGTCATCGACCTCGATCCCCGGATGGTTGATGTTGTCCCAGTGGCCGTACAGCTCCGCGATCGGCCCCATCAGCCACAGCAACAGGTCGATCTGGTGCGGCGCCTGGTTGACGAGGACCCCGCCGCCCTCGCCTGCCCATGTGCCGCGCCACGGGTTGGACGCGTAGTACGCGGTGTCGCGCCAGCCGAGCGCGTCGACGGTCGCGAGGGCGGGCCGCCCGATCTTCCCGGCGTCGATCGCCGCCCGCATGCGCTGGATCGGCGGGTAGAAGCGGCGCTGGCTCATGACGCCCAGCCTGACCCCGGCCGCGGCACACGCGGCGATGGCACGGTCGCAGTCGGCGAGCGTGGCGGCGAGCGGCTTCTCGACGAGCGCGTGGACCCCGTGCGCGGCCGCGACCTCGATCGCATTCGCATGAAGCGGATGTGGCGTGCAGATCGACACGGCCTGGACATCGGACTCGCGGAGCATGGTCGCGACGTCGGTGTAGGGCCGGACGTCGAACTGGCGCGCGAACGCCTCCGCGCCGGCCATCGTCCGGTCGCAGACCGCCACGAGCTCGGACCCCGGGAGCGAGGCGAGCGCGGTGGCGTGGGTCAGGCCGACCTTGCCGCACCCGACGAGCGCGGTGCGGATCCGGGTCATGTCACTTGCCCTGCCAGCTCGGCCGCCACGCTCGGATGCGCGACGATTGCCGCGACGATCGCCTTCGGCCGCATCGTCTCCGTGTCGACCGTGATCGTGGCCACCTCGTGGAACCACGGGTCGCGCTCGGCGGCCACTCGCTCCATCCACGGCAGCGACGTCGCCTCGTCCCGCCGCCCCTCCGCGTGGCTCGCGCGCTCGACGAGCGTCGCCGGGTCCGCGCGCAGCCACACGACCACGCCGGCCGACCGCAGGCGCTCGCGCCCCTCCGCCTCGGCGACCACGAATGCCGCCACCCCGACGATCACCGGCTGAGGGAGGGTCAGCGCGTACTCGAACGCGGCCATCTCCGCGGCGTGGAGCCCGTCCTCGCCCTCGTCGCGGATCAGCTCCGGCGCGGCCCGCCCGTTGGCCGCCTCGACCAGCCGGTCGTTGTCGAAGTACGGCCAGCCGGTCGCCGCCGCGAGCCGTCGCCCGATCGTGGTCTTGCCCGTGCCCATGAGGCCGACGAGGAAGATTTCGCATGCGGGCATCATGGCCGATTTGGCAGCGGCCCCAAGCATCGGCGATGATGACCGCGCATGAACGACGTCCTCGTGTGCCGATGCGCGTGTCCCGAGCGGGTCTCGGACCCTCTGTACGCGCGGGCCTCATAGCGGCGAGGCGCACGGAGCGCGTAGGGGTTGGAAGGGTTCGAGCCCGCATCGCCGCCGATCGACACGGATGTCCATTCGACGGAGAACCCGATGACCACCGAGACCCTGACCTCCGAATACGAACGCGCGCTGTCAGAGAACGAGCGCTACGCGGCCCAGTTCAATCGTTCGGCGCTTCCGCTCCCGCCCGGACGCAAGCTCGCCGTCCTGGCGTGCATGGACGCCCGCCTCACGGTCGAGGACGTCCTCGGCCTGCGCAGCGGTGACGCCCACATCATCCGCAACGCGGGCGGCCTCGCCACCGACGACGCGATCCGTTCGCTCGTCATCAGCCAGCAGCTCCTCGGCACCGAGGAGGTCATCGTCATCGAGCACACCGGCTGCGGGATGCTCACCTTCCAGGATGCCGATGTCCATCGCCACCTCGTCGAGCAGACCGGCGCCGACGTCGACCTCGCCTTCCATGCCTTCCCCGACCTGGAGTCGAACCTGCGCGAGCAGGTGAGGCGGATCCAGGCCCACCCGTGGATCAAGGATGTGCCGGTGCACGGGCTGATCTACGAAGTCGAGACAGGGCGGCTCCGCGAGCTCTCCTGACCCACGCCGGACACGAAGACGCGCGACGGGGAACGGACCCGTCGCGCGGTTCTTCGAGGATACGAACGGTCCGCGGGAAGCGGCATCACCCGGTCGAGTACCTCGAACGGGGAGGCCCGCCCGTCACCGGACTCGCGGCGGTAGGTAGGATGGCGTCGGCGTCCATCACTCGGGGAAGGGCATGACCGCCGACCAGCTGTTCACGATCCTGTTCAACGTCGGCGTGGCCGTCGCCGTCTGGGCGACCGTCCTGTCGCTCGGCCTGGCGTTCAGGCCGCGGGACCTCGCCGCGCCCCTGCGGCGCGTCCGGCTCGTCGCCGGCCTGATCGTCGTCAACGTCGTGCTGATCCCGGGCGCGGCATGGCTGATCGCGACGGCCTCGCCGATGCCCGAGGCCTACGTCACCGGAATGGTCCTGACCGTGATCGGCAGCGGCTCGGCCGCGAGCCTCAAGGCTGCCCAGCTGGCACGAAGCGCGGATCTCGCGCTGGCGCTGGCGGTGGTGGTGGTGCTCGAGCTCGTGAACATTGTCGCCGTCCCCGTCTGGGCGGGCATCGTCGTCGGCGGGGCGTCGATCAGCGGGCTGGAGATCGTGCGCAGCCTCATCGGTCTCGTGCTGCTCCCGCTCCTCGTCGGCCTGGGCGTTCGTTCGCGTTGGCCAGCCCGGGCGAGCGCGTGGCGGGCGCTGCTGCCGCGGGCGGCGACGGTGACCCTGCTCCTCGCCCTTGCCTCCGGGATCGCGGTGAACGCCCAGGTGATCCTGGCGATGGCGGGCTCGTGGGTCCTCGTCACGGCCATCGTCATCGTCGTCGTGGCACTTGGGCTGGGCGCTGCCGTGGGCCTGCTGTTCGGGCGCGGGTCCGCCGACATCCAGACCTCGACCCTCGTGTCGGGGTTCCGGTTCGGCGCCCTAGGGCTGGTGATCGTCGGGACACAGCTCGGCGGCGCACCGGAGGCCGTCGGCCCGGCCATCACGTTCGCGCTGATGACGCTTGCGATCCCGCTGGTCCTCGCGCTGGGGATCGGCCGATCCGTGACGCGGGCCCGCTCGGCCCAGACCGCGTAGCCCGCTCGTTGTGGTGAGTCAGCGGCTCCGCGTCGGTTCGATCGTCATCCGGGTCGATGACCTGGCCCGCCAGGTCGCCTTCTGGACCGCCGCGCTCGACTACGTCGCCCGCGAGAGCGACAGCGACGACTTCGCGCTGCTCCACCCGGGCGACGGCGTGGGACCGAACATCTCGCTCGATCGGGTCCGCTCGACGGTCCAGGTGCCGCCGCGGATCCATCTCGACCTCTACGCGGAAGATCAGGCTGCCGAGGTGCGGCGGCTCGTCGCGCTCGGGGCGACCGAGGTGCACTGGGACAAGCGGCCGCCGGACGCGGACTACGTGATCCTCGCCGACCCGGAGGGGAACCGCTTCTGCGTGATCGGCGGGGGCTGAGTGGGGCGGTCCAGTGTCAGTACGGCCCGCCGGCGATCGACGCGGCGATCCACAGCAGCAGCCCGAGCACGATGCCGAGCCAGGTGAGGGCGACGATCGAGATGGCGATCCGGGCGTTCCGGTGTGACGGCGCCATCCAGCGGCTGCCGCGGTCCAGTCGAACCAGTCGCCACATCGCCGTGACCGCGACACCCGCGTAGACCATGAGCCCGGCGGTCACGAGCGGCGGGGCCCCGATGACCGCGAGCACGACCCCGACGATCGACACCGCGGCAACGACCCACGGCGCTGCCCGCCGGTAGGAGAGCTCCCTCCCCGGGGCGCCGCCGGGCGCCGCTCGCAGCGTCACCGCGACGGCGAAGAGGCTGAGGATCACGAACCCTCCGAGGGCGACGATCGGCGGCACGCGCCCATTGTTCTTGACCGGCGCGACGCGTGGATATATCGTGCAACGCTATAACGTCGCTCGACCTACCGAAGGAACGCACGAGCCCGGAGCCTCGACATGCCGCGCCCAGTCGCTCGATGGATCTGGTTGCTGACGGGCGTTGCATGGGGCTCGCGGGCGCTCATCGGGCTCGCCCAGCCGCAGTACACGGACCCGGTGGCCCTCCTTGACTGGGCTGCCGTCTGGAGCTACTCGCTGGCCTGGCTCCTGCTCGCACCGTCAGTGCTGCTGCTCGCCCAGCTGACGTCTGCCCGCAGCGCGATCGTCATCTCTCTCGTGTGCGCCGGCGCTGCCGTCGTGGCCGGCATCGCCAATGGTCTCGAAGACGGGCTCGGCTTCCGGCAGTTCGGGATCCCGTACGTCGCCGGAGTTCTCGTCGCGGGCTTCGGCCTGCTCGCGCTCGCCGCGGCATGCGCGCGCGCCGGATGGTCCCGTCTTGCCGCGCTGTGCGTCGGGCTGTTCGTGGGGATCCTGTTCATCTCGTTCGGTGGCGGGCTGATCGTCCTCGGGTGCCTCGCCGCCATCGCCCTCGTTCCCGCCTGGTTCGTTCGACCGATGGGCTCGACGGCACTGGAGGCAACGGCATGAAAGGGAGTGCCATGCGCTGGAACATCGCGTGGATCGTGGCCACGACGATCGGCCTGCTGGTCGGTGGCGTGGTGTTCCACTTTCCCGGCAGCTTCGGCGAGCTCTCGTGGCAACCCGTCGCGCTCGTGTTCGGCGCCATCATCGGGTTCGTCACGGGTCTGTTCGTCGGGCTGATCCAATGGGCGGCGCTTCTCCTGCAGCGCAGCGCTGGAATGCGTCTGCTGCTGTGGATGGCGACCGGCATCGCCGTCACGCACGGGCTCAACGACGGCGCACCGTGGTCGATCGGCAACCTCGTCCTGTCAGCGGCGTGCGGGCTCGGGATGGCCGCCGCCTATGCCGCCTGCTTCGACGAGCGACGCCCGATCCCGCTGCTCCTCGTCGGCCTCGGGTGGGCCGGCGCCCTCCTCGCTGCGCACTACGGCATCCGCGTCCTGCCGCTGCCGGAGGAGGAGACGCAGGTCGCGTGGGCGACCGCGCACGGCGCCGAATCGCTGATCGTCGCGCTTGTCTGGAGTGTCGTCACGGTCGTCGCCGGGTTCCCGCCAGGCTGCGGGCCGACAGTTCCGCCCTCCTGCCGCACGTCGTCGTCCCCGAGGAGGCGACAGCCTGACCGAGGGCCGGGTATGCCTCGAGGCGGGTCAGGTGCCCGGCGGGCCCAGAGGTCGATCGCCGGCAGGCCGTTGACGCCCAGCAGCTGCGAGATCTCGCCGCTGTGGAACGCGTCGTGGCTCAGCAGCCGGAGCAGGATCGACCGGCGCGTGTGGAGCTGGCGGATGTCGCCGTACCGCGCGCTCGAACTCGACCTCGAGCATGTCCACGGTCCAGGCGTCGAGGCACCGCTCGATGATCGCGTCGGTCGTCTCCAGGGCGAGGACGAGCTCCGCGGCCGAACGGGGATGATCGAGGTCGTCCTCCCAGCCGAGCTCCGCGAACGGGTCGGGGAACGGCGTCGTCTCCGCGCCAGGCTCGCCAAGGACGCCGCACAGCCAGTAGGTCCGCGCGCCGGCGCAGTGCGCGGCCAGCGCCCAGATCGGCGCGTGCTCAGGACCGGCGCTGATCGCGAGCTGCTCGTCGGTCAGGTCGCGGACGGCCTCGACGAGCCGCGAGCGGTACTGGGTCCAGTCGGCGTAGAAGTGGCGGATCGGCTCCGTCGCGCTCGAGGTCATCCGCTCGCCGCCCAGGCGTCGATCTCGCCGAGCAGCTCGACGCCTTCGCCTCCGATGTGGCGAACGCGTGTCGAGCGGCGCGTCGCTGGAGGGTCGGCGAGGTCGTCCCGGGTGAGTCCGGCGATCCGGACGACGTGTCGCAGCTCGTCGGTCAGGGTCGTCGGGAAGAACGGTGGGTCATCGCTCGAGATCGTCATGTTCACGCCCGGCTCGCCAGAATGCGGCCACCGGGTGCGCCTCCAGCGACGGAAACAGGCCGACGCTCACGTTCGACGACGGGCAGACGTCGAGGACGACCTGGTCGCGCACCAGACGGGCGAGCAGTTCCGGATCGTGGATCGCCGCGACCCCGTGACCGATGCGGTCGGGGTCGAGGATGTCGAGGGACGCGACGATGCTCTCGGGTGGGCCCATTTCGCCGGCATGGACCTCGAAGCCCAGGCCGAGCCGGCGAGCCGCCTCCCGGTACGCGACGAACTCCTCGACGGGCACCGTGTCCTCGACGCCGGTCAGGCCCAGGCCGACGATCGGCGCGTCGGCCGCCTCGACGAGACCGAGCGTTGCCTCCGTCTCGGCGCGCCCGAGGTCGCGAATGGCGTCGATCACGAGCGCGACGCGAGTCGACGGCCGCCCGCCGTGAGGCCGCGACGGAGCGCGGCCCACATCGCCGCGGGGTCCATCCCGTTCCGGACGTAGATCATCGGCGTGAAGATCGCCTCGGAGTAGACGATGTGCTGCGCCGCCTGGCCGCGCGCGAACTCCGCGGCCACGAGCTCGAGGTCGTCCGGGGTGCGGACGAAGCTGTTCGCGGCGAGGATACGCGTCGAGGAACCCGTCGAAGTCCGGGTACGGCCCGGGGTAACGGCCATCGACGAGCCGCAGGGCGTCCTCCGGGTCCGCGCCGTAGCGTCCGGCGAGGACCGATGCCGTCGCCTCGGTGATCGACCCATGAGGTGGACGTGCAGCTCCACCTTCGGAACCGTCGTGAGGTCGCGCTCGGTCGCGGGTCTGCCATGGGATTGGCTCCGCTCGTCGGCGCCTCGGGCCGTGGCGCCGTCCACGCATCCTGGGTACACGGAGCCCGGCCGTCAACGCGCCGGATGCGCTTCTCCGCTGGCGTACATAGTCCTCGCCTGCCGATTTTCGCTCGGGTCGGCCGCCCCAGACTGCTCGAATTGCTCCACCCGCCTATGTCAACGTTGTCCGTCACCGAACAGGAGGCATCGTGAACAACGCGGCGCTGACAACCCGGGTATGGCTATCGATCGCTCTGGGTGTCGTTGTCGTTGCGGGATGCGGTGGCACGGGAACGACGACGGGGCCAGGTGCAACCCCGCCGGCATCCACGCCCGCGCCATCGGCCGCAGGGCCACCGCCATCGGCCGCCGCCCCGAAGCCCTCGGCCACCCCCGACTCCGACGCCCTGCGCATGGTCGTCATCGGCAATTCGATCCCGTTTGGCGGCCACTTCTGCGGTGGCTGCACCGCGTTTCCGGACCTGTACGCCAGGGAGCTCGAGGCGCGGCTCGGGCAACCCGTCGAGGTCGTCAACCGGTCGCGCGACGACTCGGCCGGCATGGACCAGATCGAAAGCCAGGTCACCGGGGAGGGGAGGCTGCGCGATGAGATCGCGGCAGCCGACGTCGTGATCCTCTCGGTCGGCTTCAACAACGCGATGCCGGATCCGGCGACGGGCGTCGGCTGCAAGGGCGACGGCATCACGACCATGGAGACCTGGATCCCCTGGCTGCTGGCGGCGAAGGAGGGGTGCCTCCAGGAAGGCCTCGACACCTACGCTGCCCAGTACGACCGGATCTTCTCGGCGATCACCGACCTGCGCGCGAGCAAGCCGACGGTCTACGCCGCCATCAACGTCCATGACGGCAACCTCGGCAGCCCCGACTTCAGGGACGCCAACGTCTCCGACGCCCAGAAGGCCGCGATCGACCGCTGGATGATCGCCTGGTACGACCGCTGGAACGAGATGCTGTGCGGGAAGGCGAAGCAGCACGACTTCGCATGCATCGACGTGTACCACGCGTTCAACGGACCGAAGGGAGACATCCCCAATGGACCCAGGAACACGATGGACGGCGCGCACCCCTCGCCGATCGGCCACGACCTGATCGCGTCGCTCCTCGCCAAGCTCGACACGACGTCGATCGCCCGCTAGCCAGCCTCGACGAACGAATCACCCGCGAAGGGTGATGTCGCACGGGCGGCCCCTGCGTATGGTGCCGACGTCGTACAGTCGGTTGTGACCGGCTGCCCGACGGTGTGACGATCGACGAGCTCTCCAACTGTGACGGGGGAAGAGACCAGCAATCGTGGATCCTGAACAGCTGTCGCGCGTCCAGTTCGCCCTGACGGCGAGCTTCCACTTCATCTTCCCGCCGCTCTCGATGGGCCTCGGGCTGATGCTGCTGGTCGTGAGCGGGGCCTACCTGCGGACCAAGGACCCGAAGTGGCGCCAGCTCGCGTTCTTCTGGACCAAGGTCTACGGCCTGATCTTCGCGCTGGGCGTTGCCACCGGCGTCGTCCAGGAGTTCGAGTTCGGCATGAACTGGGCCAACTACTCCCGGTTCGTCGGCAACGTGTTCGGCAGCATGCTCGCCGCGGAAGGCGTGTTCGCGTTCTTCCTCGAGGGCGGCTTCCTGGGCCTGATGCTGTTCGGTGGCAACCGGCTCGGGCCGAAGCTGTGGTTCGGGGCGACGTTCATGGTGGTGTTCGGGGCGCACTTCAGCGCCGTGTGGATCATCATGGCCAACTCCTGGATGCAGACCCCGCAGGGCTACGAGATCGTGACCGACCCCGCCCCGACGCGCGCGGTCATGACCGACGTCTGGCAGGCCCTGTTCACGCCTTCGTTCCTGCCACGCCTGATGCACGTGTTCTTCGCGTCCTGGATGGCCGGCGCGGCGCTGATGATGAGCGTGAGCGCCTGGTACATCCTCAAGAAGCGCCACCTGGAACTGGCGATGGCGAACATGAAGGTCGCCCTGTCGGGGTTCATCCTCTTCTCGTGTATCACCTTCTTCGTGGTCGGCCCATCGATGGCGATCGAGGTCACGACCAACCAGCCGCTCAAGCTGGCATCGATGGAGGGGCTGTGGCAGAGCACGTCCTGCGCGCCGCTGTACCTGATCGGCTGGGTGGACGTCCCGACCCAGACGACGTCGGGCATCTCGGTCCCGTGCCTCCTCAGTGTTCTTGCCTACCTCAACCCACAGGCGGTGGTGCAGGGGATCGATTCCTTCGCGCCCGCCCCGCTCCCGCCGATCAACCTCCTGTTTCAGGTCTATCACTTCATGTTCGGCATGGGCTCGCTGTTCGTTCCGCTCGCCCTGCTGGCGGGACTCCTGTACGTGCGGAAGCGCCGTCTCTACAGGACTCGGTGGATGCTGTGGCTGCTCGTGATCACCGTGTTCTTCGTCGAGGCCGCGATCATCGCCGGGTGGTGGACCGCGGAGATCGGGCGTCAGCCGTGGGTCGTCTACAACGTGCTGTCGACAGCTGACGGCGTGTCGCCGAACCTGCAGACGTCGGAGGTCGTGTTCACCCTCGGATCGTTCCTGTTCCTGTACGCGGTCCTCCTTGCCCTGTTCCTGTATCTCCTGAACAAGAAGATCCACGACGGCCCCGAGCCGCTGGAGGACGCAGAGACGGTCGACAGGGACAGCTTGCCCAACACGTTCCGCACCGTGTTCCAGCGGGGGGATCGTGCCGGTGCGAGCGGCGAGGATGCCAAGGAGGAGCCCGATCATGTTGGCTGAGCTCTGGTTCGTCCTGTTCATCGCCATCGTCGCCGGATACCTGATCCTCGACGGGCTCGACATGGGCGTCGGCATCCTGCACCTCCCCCTCGCCCGGAACGATGTCGAACGGCGGACGTTCCTCAACAGCATCGGGCCGTTCTGGGACGGGAACGCGGTCTGGCTCGTGCTTGCCGGCGGCGTCCTGTTCGCGGTCTTTCCGCTGGTGTATGCATCGCTGTTCTCGGGCTTCTACGTCGCCTTCATGCTCGTGCTGGTCGTGCTCATCCTGCGCGCCGTGTCGATGGAGTTCCGGAGCAAGGAGACGTCACCCCGCTGGCGATCGCTGTGGGACGCAGTCTTCGCCATCGCGTCGTTCGGGCTCGCGTTCCTCCTGGGCGTCGCCTTTGGAAACGTGGTGAGCGGCGTGCCCATCGACGCGGACGGCAACATGACCATCCACCTGATCGACATGCTGACGCCGTTCGCGCTGCTCGTCGGCGCCACGACGGTCGCGATGCTGGCGATGCACGGCAGCCTGTTCCTGGTGATGAAGACGGAGGGCGAGCTGCAGGCCAGGGTCCGGCGAACCGTCCCGCGGTTGATGGTGGCGTTCTTCGTCCTCAACACGCTGGTTGTCATCGCGATGGTCCTGGAGGACCAGGCGATCACTGCGCGCTACATCCAGGACATCTGGCCGGTGATCTTCCCCGCGGCGGCGCTCGGGTCACTCGCCCTGGCTTGGCGCCTGTCGCGCCGCGGCGACGACTTCCGCGCCTTCATCGCGTCGTCGGCGACGATCGCCCTCCTGCTCGTGTCGGGTGGCATCGGCCTGTATCCGAACCTCCTGGTGTCCACCACGAACCCGGCGTACAGCCTCACGGTCACCAACGCGTCCTCGGCCGACAACACGCTGCAGGTCTGCCTGATCGTCGCCCTCATCGGGATGCCGTTCGTGATCGCGTATACGGCCGGCGCCTACTACTTCTTCCGCGGCAAGACCGTGGTCGAGCCCCACGGCTACTAGACGGCCGGGTCGGGTCCCGGCTCGGACGACCTGCTTGAGGTCGCCGACGACGGCCACGCGGAAGCCCATCCAGGGGTAGATCACGCCAAGCGCCGGATGTCCTCGACATCACGCGGTCCTGATGAAACGCCGACGCCCGGTCCTCGATCGCGGACGGGCCCCGGGGGCCGGGGTACAGTGCGGTCGTGGACGCCTACTCGCGGGCCGCGGCGGCGCAGGCGGCCGGGATCAACGTCGCGGATCTGGACCGGATGGTCGAGCTCCGCATGATCGTCCCGGGTGACGGTCAGCAGTTCACGTCGGGCGACGTGCGCAAGGCCGGGATCCTGGCCAGTCTTCAGTCAGTGGGCATGCCGCTGGAGGCGGTCGCGGCGGAGATCCATGGTGGCCAGCTCTCGCTCGACTTCATGGACAACCCGGCCTTCGACCACTTCTCGGCGCTGAGCTCCGACACCTTCGACGACCTCGCGGCCCGCACCGGCCTGCCCGTCGATCTGCTGCTCGTCATTCGCGAAGCCATTGGCTCGGCGGTGCCCAGCCCGACGGATCTCGTCCGCGAGAACGAGCTCGGGATCGTGCCCCTGATCGAGGCGCAGCTGGCAATCGGCTACCCGCCGAAGGTCGTGGAGCGCGCGCTGCGAACGATGGGGGAGAGCATGCGCCGCTTCGTGCTCTCGGAGGCGGACGACTTTCGGGCCCACGTCATCTGGCCCGTCGCGGATCGACCCGGCGCGGAGATCTCGATCGCCACGGCGAGGGCGACGGAACGGATGTCGGGGCCGGCCGAGCAGGCCGTCATCACGGTCTACCGTGCCCAGCAGGCGCATGCCTGGACGGCGAACATCCTCGACGGCTTCGAACGCGACCTCATCGCGGCCGGCGTGACCGGCCGCATCGATCGGCCACCCGCGATGTGCTTCCTGGACCTGACCGGCTACACGCGCTTCACCGCCGAGCGCGGCGACCAGGCGGCCGCGGCGTTGGCGGAGCGACTCAAGCGGCTCGTCGAGCGCGCAGCGCTTCAGCACGGCGGACGGCCGGTCAAGTGGCTGGGCGACGGCGTCATGTTCCACTTCCGCGACCCCGGGCCAGGGGTCGTCGCCGCGCTCGAGATGATCGAGAGCGTGGCGGGTGCCGGGCTGCCGCCGGCCCACGTGGGTCTCCACGCCGGTCCCGTGATCTTCCAGGACGGCGACTACTACGGACAGACCGTCAACGTGGCCTCCCGGATCGCCGAGTACGCGCGGCCGGGCGAGGTGCTCGTCAGCCAGGACGTGGTCGACGCCGTCGGCGATGCACCGCTCGGGTTCACCCTGGTCGGACCCGTCGAGCTCAAGGGCGTCGGCGGCGCCTTGACCCTCCACGTCGCGCAACGGGCCGCGGCCCAGACCGAATAGAGCGATCCACTACCTGCCGCAGCGCCGGCCAGCGCGCCTCGGCGTCCGGGATCGTGGCTCGCTATTCCTGCTGAACCTCGTGTCTGGCAACGGTTGCAATGTCGTCCGCGGGGAGTCGAAGGCTTGTCGAAAACACGGCACGAAGCTGAGCGCACAGGTCGCCGTCGCTCGTCGTCGGGTCGAAGACGTGAGCCTCCAGGGCGATCTTCTCGGCGGAGGTTGCGCTGGCCTTGGCGGCTGCGGCAATCGGCTTGAGCTCGTCCAACACGACGGTGCGGGGAACGGGTGTTCCCCGACCTTGGGCCTCGATGGCCGCGACGGCGATCTCGTACCACCTCGAGCGCTGGTCCACGCTGAGGGCAGATAGCACGAGTCCGAGCGTTGACTCGCCGTTCAGGGCCTTTCGTTCGAAGTCCGCGCAGCTATCAACTGGCATCTGGTCGACGGCCGCGGCACGCAGTCGATAGCGTGCGGTCAGGGCTGCGTCGTCAAGGCGCGCGAGCCTCTCCCACATGAACTCCTCGGCCCATCGCTGGCGCTTTGTGGCGTCGAGTAGCTCGTAGTTCGATGGAGCGACGGCCGAAAGGCGGGCGTCGAGTGCCGACTGCGCTTCCGCCGTGAGGTCTTCGGAGCCACCAAAGATCGACCCGAGCGCCGTCATGGCCACGCGGGGGTAGGGCTCTCCTCTGTCGGGACCCCGGATGCGGGGCCTGACGCTGTGACCTGGGGGCTGCCGAATGAGGCGTTCGCGCACGCGGCAACCAAGACCGAAATCGCCACGACCGAAAACGCGGCGCTCCGAACGCCTGAGGTGATGAACCGTCTGCTCAAGCGCGACGTCGCCGGAGAGCTCGCCCGCATGGTCGGCGAGAGGCGCTAGCCGCTGCTCGCGTCGGTTCCGCGTCCCGATCGATTGGCCGATCGCGGCGATCAGCTGTCGGGCCTGATCGCGATCCTTGTCGTTGGGGTGATCGTGATCGGCCATGATCCCGCAGTACACCTTGTGGATCGCCTCCGACATCGTGTCGGTGTCGGCCATCCACACGCCGCGCGCGATGAGCGCGCTCAGCGCGTCGTCGACGGTCTCCTCGTGCATCGCTTCGTCGAGTGCTTCTCGCGTCGTCGCCATCGGGACACCTCCGGCGCAAGCCTAGTCCGCGCCGTCGCCTCCGTCACGCCCTGATCGCATCGAGCTCCGAAGCCCGCACCGCGACGTGGGGGCTTGACACGCCGCCCGGGGTCTATATTATGCCGATAGGTTATATAACCAACTAGCGAAATGGACATGGATACCGACTCCCTCAGCACCACCTTCGCCGCCCTCGCCGACCCCACCCGCCGGGCCATCCTCGCCCGGCTGGCGCTCGGCGAGGCGACGGTCTCGGAGCTGGCGGCTCCGTTCGACATGAGCCTGCCGGGCATCTCGAAGCACATCAAGGTGCTCCATCGAGCCGGCCTCATCGAGCAGGGACGCCAGGCGCAGTGGCGGCCGTGCCGCCTCGCGCCGGAGCCGCTCCGGGAGGTGGCGGGGTGGGTCGAGCAGTACCGCCGGCATTGGGAGGAGAGCTTCGACCGCCTGAGCGACTACCTCCGCGACTTGCAGGACAGCCAGGAACAGCAGAAAGGGGACGACGATGACCGCGACCCGAATCGACCGGGGTAGCACCGACACGACAGCCGTGTACTCGGATGGGGGAGACCTCGTCTTCGAGCGGATTTTCGACGCACCACGCGAGCGTGTCTGGCAGGCGTTCACGGATCCCGAGATCGTCCCGCGCTGG
The DNA here is from genome assembly GCA_963779575.1 of uncultured Chloroflexia bacterium. GTDB lineage: Bacteria > Chloroflexota > Limnocylindria > Limnocylindrales > CSP1-4 > CAIXZV01. Next base: position 172,193 of record CAVZYT010000009.1, on the reverse strand, counting down.
TGGGGCAAGCACGGGACCACCACGATCGTCGAGGAGATGGACGTGCGCCCGGGTGGCAAGTGGCGCTACGTCAGTTGCGCCTCGGACCGCGAGGACGTTGTGTTCTACGGGGAGTACCTGACGATCGATCCTCCCCGAAGGTTCGAGTGGACGTTCATGTTCGACGTCGAGGGCGTCGGCCCGATGGGCGGCCCCGAGACACACTCGTTCGAGGATGTCGGCGGCAGGACGAAGGTGACCTCGATCGGCCATCTGGGCTCCGTCGACGTGCTCGAAGGCGCCCTCTCGACCGGCATGATCGAGGGCGGCCTCGAGCTCTGGGATCGCCTGGCGGCCGTGCTCGCCGAGGCCTGACCACTACAACTCCAGACGAGACGGCCGCCGGACTGAAAGCCGGCGGCCGTTTCTGGTGTCAGCCCGTGGCCGATATTCGCGACGCCCTGGTTTGTCCACCGTCTTGACAAAGCCCTGTAGCGGGCCCAACATCGGACTTTGTCAAGTCTCTTGCCAAAGCCGCGATCGGCACGGGACACGGCGGTTGGAGGAGTGCCGGCCCGGATGAGCGCCAGCGCGACGGAGCTGCCCGAACGGGCAACACACCAGCAGACGCGAACGTTCAACCAGCAGCTGGTGCTGCGCGCACTCCACGATCACAGTCCGCTCTCGCGCGCCGATCTGGCCCGGCTCACCGGTCTGACCCGGACCTCCATCGGCGACCTCGCGGGGACGCTCATCGACGACGGCCTGATCGAAGAGGTCGGCCGTGGCCAGTCGAGCGGGGGCAAGTCGCCGATCCTGCTGCGCGTCGCTCCCGATGGTCGCCACCTGATCGGGCTCGACCTCGGCGAGGCGCAGTTCAGCGGTGCCGTCGTCAACCTCCGCGGGGAGATCCTCCGCTCGATCCACCTGCCCCTCGATGGACGCAACGGCGACGCCGCCGTCGCGCTCGTCCTGCAACTCGTCGATGCCCTGCGCGCCGATGACCGGTCCCCCCTCCTCGGCATCGGCATCGGCGCGCCCGGCATCATCGACACCAGTACGGGAACCGTGCGCTGGTCCGTTCTCAACTGGGCCGAGCTCCGGCTCGGGCCACTGCTCGAGGAGCGGTACGGGGTGCCGGTCGTCGTGGCCAACGACAGCCACGCAGCCGCCCTGGCCGAGCTGACGTTCTTCCGCCGGCCCCGTCCCAACAACCTGATCGTCGTCAGGGTGAGTCGCGGCGTCGGCGCCGGGATCATCCTCAACGGCCAGCTCTTCCAGGGCGACGGCCATGGCGCCGGCGAGTTCGGCCACCTCTCGCTGGGCGGCGGCGACTCGCCCTGCCGATGCGGGCGGATTGGCTGCCTCGAGACGACGGCGAGCATGCGTGCGCTGGTGGAGGCCGCTGGTGCCATGGATTCGTCGATCAGCGACGAACGCGATCTCGTGGCTGCCTTCCAGGCCGGCGTCGCCGGCGTCCGGGGCCTGGTCCTCGATGCCGCGCGCAACCTGGGGATCGCGATCGGCTGGCTGATCGGCGTGCTCAATGTCCACCACGTGCTGCTGGTCGGTCCGGTCGCCGGATTCGGCGACGAGTGGCTGAGCGAGGTCCGGAGTTCCGCGCGGTCGAGCGTCCTGGCCTTGCTCGGACGCGACACGCAGATCGAGTTCGGCCACGTCCACGACGATGTGGTCGTGCTGGGCGCGTCGGCGCTGCTCATGGAGCAGCAGCTGGGCCTCGGGTTGGTGCGATGACCGCGATGGATGAGCCAGTGCTCGAGGGGCCGCTGGTCGCCGGCGTCGACGTCGGCGGCACCAAGACATTGGTCATCGTCCTCGACGATCGGGACCGCATCGTCTACCAGCATTCCGCGCCGACGGACCGGACATCGCTGGTCGGCCAGATCGCCGCACTCGTCGACGACGCCCGGCGCGAGCTGCGGCGGGATGTAGCCGCCGTCGGCGTCGCCATCCCCGGCCACGTCGACCCCGAGGACGGCTCGGTCAGCATGGCCGTCAACCTCGGCATCACGCACCTGCCGCTGGCAGCGCTGCTGCGCGTGGCGCTCGGAGTTCCGATCTTCGTCGAGCACGATGCCCGCGCCGCGGCGCTGTGGCTGAGCGAGCAGGCGATCGATGGATCGGCTCAGGCGGCGAGCGTCGCCTTCCTGGCGATCGGGACGGGGATCTCGGCCGGCATCGTTCTCGACGGCGCACTGCTCCGCGGCAGCAACAGCTTTGCTGGCGAGGTGGGCCATTTGGTCGCCGATCCGGGTGGCGTCGTCTGCGCATGTGGCCTGCGCGGCTGCCTCGAGACGATCGCCGCCGGCCCGGGGATCGCCCGCCAGGCCGACGAGGCCATCAGTGCCGGGCGCAACACCGTCCTGCTGCCCGGCTCGAGCGCCGCGGACGTCTTCCGCGCTGCGGCTGCAGGCGACCAGGTCGCGGTCGAGATCGTCGATCGGGTGGCCGACCACCTGGCCCGGGCGATCCGCTCACTCGCCCTGACGCTCGGCGCGACACGCGTCATCATCGGCGGCGGCGTGGCCGCCGCCGGACCCGCGCTGCTCGATCCAGTCCGCGCGCGCATCGACCAAGAGCGCGCCGCCTCGCCACTCGTCCAGGCCGCCCTGGGCGAGGCGACCATCGAATTGTTGTCCCCAACCGAGAAGCCCGGCGCGCGCGGAGCGGCTGCGATCGCGCGCCACCGCATCGGCTTGCCTGAACGAGAGGGGGTGGGCGAGCGATAACGTCACGGCGGCATTTCCGCTTGGGTGTGATAGTTGACCCAGCGGAGCCACTCGCCACCACGGAGGTGGCGATAGTTCGCAGGAGGAGTTACTTCATGGCCAAGACCCTACGGAAGACGGCGGCCCTCGCGGTCGGCGTCATGGTGCTGGTTGGCGCGTGCTCGAGCAGCACCGCTACGCCGGCGCCGGCTACTGCCGCGCCGCCGGCCGCGACACCGGCCGCGACACCGGCGGCGACGCCGGCCACGTCTGAGGCGGCGCCGTCCGCAGCGGCCCCGTCCGAGGCGCCCGCGTTGAACCTGCCCGCGGTCCCGACCGGCTACGCCGAGCTGGACGCGGCCCTCGGCGCGGACAAGCCGCTCAACGGCAAGAAGGTCTCGATCCAGACCCAGTGGACGGGCCAGGAGGCCGAAGGCTTCGCAGCGGCGATCAAGGACTTCCAGGCTGCGACCGGCATCGCCGTCCAGCACGACAGCATCGGCTCGAGCCACGAGACCGTGCTCAAGACCCGCGTCGAGGGCGGCCAGCCGCCCGACATGTCGCAGATCGCCCAGCCGACCGCGGTCGAGGCCTACGCGAAAGCGGGCAAGCTCCAGGACATCGCCGCACTCGTCGGCGCCGACGGCGCCGCCAAGCTCAAGACGGAGTTCCCGTCGACCATCGGCCTGACCTCCGAAGGCGACCACATCTGGAGCATCCCGACCAAGGCCGACGTCAAATCGATGATCTGGTACCCGGTGAAGGCCTTCGCGGCCAAGGGCTACACGGTTCCCAAGACCTGGGACGAGCTCGTCGCTCTCTCCGACAAGATCATCGCCGACGGCAGCCATCCGTGGTGCGTCAGCGCCGGCGGCCCCGGCACCGCAACCGGCTGGGAGCTCACGGACTGGGTCGAGGAAGTTCTCGCGAAGAGTGAGGACCCCCAGGTCACGGCTGACTGGATCAGCCACAAGATCCCGTTCTCCGACCCCAAGATCAAGGCCGCCGTTGACAAGGTCGGCGCGCTCCTGTTCAAGGAGGGCGCCGTCGATGGCGGCGGGCAGGCCATCGTGAACGCGGATCTCAAGACCGCCATGGATCCGATGTTCAACGAGGACACGGCCAACCCCGGTTGTTGGATGCAGAAGATCCCGACCTGGTACGGCCCGGGCTTCTTCCCGGACCAGCGGACCAGCGGCCAGCCTTCGAAGTACCTCATCGGCGATGACGGGGACATCGGGATCTTCCCGTTCCCGACCATCTCCGACACGTTCAAGGGCGTCGAGGGCTCGGCCGACTCCTTCATGGTCTTCAACGATCGCCCCGAGGTCCGCGCGCTCGCGGAGTTCCTGGCGACCCCCGAGGGCCTCGAAGGCTGGATCAAGAGCACCGGCGTCCTGTCGCCGAACGTGAAGGTCCCGGCCGAGTGGTACGCCGACAACTACAAGTTGAAGGTCGCCAACCAGGTCGCCAGCGGTGGCACGTCGATCATCTTCGACGCCTCCGACCTGATGCCCCCGGCCGTCGGCCAGGGCAGCTTCTGGACCGGCATCTCCGACTGGGCCAACTCCAACGGCACGAACACCGATGCCGTGTTGGCGGCCATCGACGAGAGCTGGCCCAAGTAACCGGCAAATCGTCACGTAGCTAGTACGCGGGGCGCCACACCAGCGGTGGGCGCCCCGCTACTATTCCGGCAACGTCCACGGAGGAGCAAAGGTGGCGGTTGACCGCGCGCAGGGATCCGGCTCGTACGGCACGTCGCGCACCGTGCTGGTCGGCAGCCTGATCGGGCTGCTGCTGGCGGCCATCGGCATCACCGTCCTGATCGACAAACAGGGCGGTCAGAAGCTCCTCGCCTCGATCTACGACCTGCTCGGCAATGCGACGGGCGCCGAGGCGCTTCGGAACGGCCAGGGCGATCAGTTCTTCGCGAAGCTCCTGCTGGCGGCCATCGCGCTGCTGGTCGGCGTGGGCGGGATCTGGCTCCTGTTCACAGGGGTGAGCGCGCTGGTCGAGCGCCTGCGACCGTCAGTTCGTGACCGCATCCTGCCGCTGGTCTTCATCGCACCGGCCGTGATCCTGCTCGGGATCTACCTCGTGTATCCGGCGGTGCGCACCGTGATCGGGAGCTTCCAGGACGAGCACGGCGCCTTCACGCTCGCCAACTGGGCGAGCCTGGCCACGCCCCCATTCCTCGAGATCCTGCGCAACAACGTCCTGTGGCTTGTGATCGGGACGGCCGGCAGCGTGGGGCTCGGCCTGCTCACGGCCGCCCTGTTCGACCGCATCCGGCGCGAATCGCTCGCGAAGATCTTCGTGTTCATGCCGCTCGCCATCTCGCTGGTGGGCGCGACCGTGATCTGGAAGTTCGTCTACGCCTGGCAGCCGGCGAGCCAGCCGCAGTACGGGCTCCTGAACGCCCTCTGGACGGCATTGCCGTTCGGCTTCCAGCCGATCCCGTGGGTCACGCAGTTTCCCATCAACCTCCCATCGGAGATGGTGATCCTGATCTGGCTCCAGACGGGCTTCGCCATGGTCGTGTTCTCGGCGGCCATCAAGGGCGTGTCGACGGAGATCATCGAGGCGGCCAGGCTCGACGGCGCCAATGAGCGCCAGCTGTTCTTCAAGGTGATCGTCCCGATGATCCGGGGCACGATCGTGACGGTGACCACGACGATCGCGATCGTCACCCTCAAGATCTTCGACATCGTCATGTCGGTCAGCGGCGGGCGCAACCACGACGATGTGGTCGCGGTGCGGATGTTCGCGGAGATGTTCCAGTTCTTCAACGATGGGCGCGCCGCGGCGCTGGCGACCGTCCTGTTCATCGCCGTGCTGCCGGTGATGGTCCTCAACCTTCGCAACTTCCGACGACAGGCGGCGATGTGATGACTGCGCCCTCGAAGCCGATCGCCGCACCCAGGGAGCGCACCCGGTTCTGGCGGGCGCCGATGCTTCACAGCCTCCCGCTGCGCATCTCCGTCGTCGTGATCTGCCTCCTGTGGACCCTGCCCACGGCGGGGCTGTTCATCAGCTCCTTCCGGAACCCCCAGCTGATCACCCAGACCGGTTGGTGGACGGCCCTGATCCACCCGTTCGAACAGGGGTGGACGCTGCAGAACTACCAGCAGGTCATCGGGTCGAACGGCATGGGCGAGGCCTTCCTGAACAGCCTCATCGTGACCATCCCGGCCACGGTCATCCCGATCACGATCGCCGCGTTCGCCGCGTACGCCTTCGCCTGGATCCCGTTCCGCGGCCGGGGCGTCCTGTTCATCATCGTCGTCGCGCTGCTCGTCGTGCCGCTCCAGATGGCGCTGATCCCCGTCCTGCAGATCTACAGCGGCCTGGGCCTATACGGCACGTTCATCGGGGTCTGGCTGGCCCACACGGCGTTCGGGCTGCCGCTCGCGATCTTCCTGCTCTACAACTTCATGTCGCAGCTGCCGCGCGACCTGTTCGAGTCCGCCTCGATCGATGGCGCGTCCGCGTTCCAGACCTTCATCCGGATCGTGCTGCCGCTCTCGATCCCGGCGCTCGGCGCCTTCGCGATCTTCCAGTTCCTGTGGGTCTGGAACGACCTGCTCGTGGCCCTCGTCTTCCTCGGGCCCGGGGCGGACGTCCGGGTCATGCCGACGGCCCTGTTCAACCTGCTCGGTGCCTACGGCGGCGCCTGGCACCTGCTCACCGCGGGCGCCTTCCTGACGATGATCGTGCCGCTGCTCGTGTTCCTGGTGCTCCAGCGGGCATTCGTGAGAGGGATCCTGGCCGGCTCCGTCAAGTGACCCTGGCGCGGCTCATGATCGCCTTCGCCGGCAGCGAGCTGCCGCGATCGGCGGCGAGGCTGATCACCGAGCATGGCGTCGCCGGGGTGACGCTGTTCCGCCTCCACAACGTCGTCGATCCGCCCCAGATCCGCCGCCTGACGGCCGCGATCCAGGGGGCACGGCCGCCCGGAGCGCCACCCTTGCTGATCGCCGCCGACCAGGAGGGTGGCCAGCTGGTCGGCCTCGGCGATGGGACGACGGCGTTCGCGGGCCCGATGGCGCTGGGCGCGACCGGCGACGACGCGCTGGCCGAGCGAGTCGCGGGCGCCATGGGCCGCGAGCTGCGGGCCCTCGGCGTCAACGTGAACTACGCGCCGGTGTGCGACGTCGCCAACAATCCGGCCAATCCGGCACTCGGGATCCGCGGCTTCGGCGACGATCCCCAGGCAGTGGGACGGCTTGCGGCGGCGACGGTCCGCGGCCTGCAGGGAGTGGGTGTCGCCGCGACGGCCAAGCACTTCCCGGGCGCCGGTGACACCGCGGCGGACCCGCACCACCAGCTGCCGCTGGTGCCACGGACGAACGCCGAGCTGGCCGAGCGCGAGCTGATCCCGTTTCGAGCGGCCCTGGACGCGGGCGTCCGGATGGTCATGACCGGCCACTTCGCGTTGCCGGACCAGGACGACGACCTGCCGGCGAGCCTGTCCGCCGCGGTCCTGCGCGACCTGCTGCGCGGGCAGCTGCGCTTCGACGGCGTGACCGTCACCGACGCCATCGACATGCGCGCCCTGGCGCAGGGTTCGGCGCAGATCGTTGACGCGGTCGCCGCCCTCCGTGCCGGCGAAGACGTCCTGCTCGGGGCCGTGGACGAACGGGCGATGGAACGGCTGGAGGAAGGTCTCGCCCAGGCGCAGCGGCGGGGGCTCATCGATGCGGACGACGACGCCGCTGCCACGCGCCGGCTGGACGAGCTACGCCGGTGGCTTGCGGGCCACGAACAGCCGTCGCTCGACGTCGTCGGGTGCGGCGAGCATCAAGCGATCGCCGCGGAGCTCGCCCAGCGGTCGATCACCCTCGTCCGTAACGACGACCGGCTGCTGCCGTTGAAGCCGGTCGCCGATGCGCGGATCGCGGTCGTGCAATCGATGCCCTCGGACCTGACGCCGGCCGACACGTCGTCGATGGTGCCGCCGACGCTTGCCTCGGGGCTCCGCAGCCGGCTCGCGGGCGTGGAGGAGATCCTCCTGCCCGCATCGCCCGGCGATGCCGACGTCGCCGCCCTCCGCGATCGGCTCCCCGCCTTCGACCTCGTGGTCCTCGGGACGTTCTCCGCGCACCTCCAGCCGGTGCAGGCGGCGCTGGCCGCGGCAGGCCTGGCGTCCGGCAAGCCGACCGTCACCGTCGCCCTGCGCACGCCGTGGGACCTGACCGCCTACCCGTCCGCCCGGACCCACGTGTGCAGCTACGGCATCCTGCCGCCGTCGATGGATGCGCTGGCGGCCGCGCTGCTGGGCGAGTCGCCGTTCGTCGGCCGGTTGCCTGTCGAGATCGCCGGCCTGTATCCCCGGGGTCACGGGCTGATGGCATGAGGCTGAGGGACGAGACCGGTCGACGGCGGAGGAACCCTACGTCCGCGCGGTGAGCCGCTGATACCAGCGCGCGCTGTCCTTCGGCGTGCGGCGCTGGCTGACGAAATCGACGTGGACCAGGCCGAACCGCCGGGTGTAGCCAAGGCTCCACTCATAGTTGTCGAGCAGCGACCAGACGTGGTAGCCGGTCAGCGGGACGCCGGCGCTGAGCGCCTCGGATGCCGCGGCGACGTGGCGTGCCAGGTAGTCCAGCCGGCTCGCGTCACGCACGCGGCCGTCCTGATCGACGCTATCGGGGTATGCGGCGCCGTTCTCGGTGACCACGATCTCGGGGGGTGCATAGGTCTGGTTGAGCGCGACCAGGGTGTCGCGCAGACCGTCGGACGCGACGTGCCAGCCCATCTGCGTCTGCTCCGAGTCCGCCACGGCGCCGATCTCCCAGTCGAACGCGCGGTCCGACCTGGCCCGGACGGAGTCGCGCCGGTAGTAGTTCAGGCCGAGGTAATCGAGAACGCCGGCCGGCGGATCGGCGAGGTCGATGCCTTCGAGGTGACCCGCCGCGCGATGAGCCTCGAGCCCCAGCGCTGGATAGCCACGACCGAAGAGCGGATCGAGGAACCATGCGTCCCGAGAGGAGCTCCACTGTTCGGCGGCGACTCGATCCCGGTCCGAATCGGTCGCCGGCGCGACCTGGTTGACGTCGATCGCCACGCCGACCTTCGAGTCGCTGACCAAAGCGTGGATCGCCTGGGCGGCGCCGGCATGGGCGCGCAGCTCATTGTCGGCGACGCGGATCGCCGTCGGCCAGTCGCGCAACCCCGGAGCATGGATGCCCTCGGCATGGCCGAGGAAGGCAAAGCAGGCCGGCTCGTTGAACGTCATCCAATCCTTGACGCGGTCGCCCAGGTTCGACGCGAGCAGCGCGGCATAGTCGCTGAACCAGTCGACGACCTGCGGGTTGGCGAAGCCGCCACGGTCCTGCAGGGCCTGCGGCAGGTCCCAGTGGAACAGGTTGATCAGCGGTCGGACGCCAGCCGCAAGGAGGGCGTCGACGAGGCGGTCGTAGAAGTCGAGGCCGGGCTGGTTGATGGCGCCAGTCCCCATCGGCAGCACGCGCGACCAGCTGGTGCTGAAGCGGTAGGCGCGCGCGCCCAGATCGGCCATCAGCCGTACGTCATCCTGGTAACGGTGGTAGTGGTCGCAGGCAACGTCACCCGTGCTGTCATCGGCGATCGCGCCCCGCTGGCGGGCAAAGGTGTCCCAGATCGACGGGCCTCGGCCGTCCTCGGCCACGGCTCCCTCGATCTGGTAGGCGGAGGCGGCGAAGCCCCACATGAAGTCAGCCGGGAAGGACTTGCCCAGCTGGAGGTCGTCGGCGTCGAAGGTGGGCGATGGACTCACCCATGGATCGTATGCCCGATGAACCTGCCCGAGTTCCATGGATGAGCACGATCGTCGTCATCACCGCTCACCTGGGCGGTGCGGCCAACGCCGCGGTTTGTGGCTCACGCGACCCTCCAGGGAGTCTCGGCTAGGGAGTCTCGGCCGCGCCCCACGAAAAGCCGCTCAAGTCCGTCCCAACGTCGGCGACCTGTGTCTGATCAGAACCGTCGGGCCGCATCGTCCGGATGGTCACATGTCCGTCCGCCTGCTGCTTCTGGTAGAGGAGCCTGGACCCATCCGGCGACCAGATCGGCGTCAACGACGTTGACCCGTCCGCACCATCGGTCAGCGGTACTTTCCCGCTCCCGTCGGGATGGATGACGAAGAGTTGAGCCCCGCATCGAAGGCATGTGCTGGATGCGATCCACTGGCCGTCCGGTGACCATTGGGCCGAAGGCCCGCCGACGTCCGGCGAAGCGATCTGGTGCAGGCCGGTCCCGTCGGCATTGACGACGTAGAGTCCGGGGTGACCGCCGGCTTCGATGGCTGAGGCGAACACCACTTGCTGGCCGTCCGGGGACCAGTCGGCCGTTGAGACGAAGTCGGCTGTCCAGAGGCTCTCGGGACTCAGGCGAACGAGACCCGTGCCGTCGGTGTTCACGACATATTCGGCGCTCGGTTCCGTATCGCTGAGTCGCGTAAACAGGATCTGCGAGCCATCGGGCGAATAGCCCTGGGGTTGGTCCTCGTGCCCGGCTGGGGCTCGCGTGATGCGGACGCGATCGCCGCCGTCGGCCGCCCGAAGCGTGTAGATCCCGTCGTCGGCAGGATTTGCATCCCCGCCGCTCTCGCACAGGAAGCGCAGCCCGTCCCGCGACCAATAGCCGCAACTGATATTGATCGGGTCGCCCGGATACGCGTCGAGCGACTTGAAGCCCGAGCCGTCGGGGTTCGTCGTCGCCGGTCGTCCGCCCACCAGCGGGCCAAATCCACTGGGTTGGTAGGTGGTGGTCAGGATCTTGCTGCCGTCGGGTGAGGGCGGACCGCACGCGCCCGCATGACCCTTGGCCTCATTCGCCCCGCCGGGATCGATCGTGTAGCAGAACGTGTCGTCGGTCGCAGGGTCATGCCGGCTGAAGACGATCAGCCCGCCTACCGCCGCAGCTGAAGCCGTGGCCTCGGCCGACGGAGCCTGGACCGCCGGCGTCGGAGACGAGGCAGCCGACGACGGTGCGCTCGGCGCCGATCCAACCGGCGATGCCGACGCTCCCTGCGTGGCGGGCAGGGACGAAGCCGGTGTGCACGAGGCCGTCCAGACGCCAACGACCAGCACGATTAGAGCCCTGACCGGTGCTTCCCGTCTCATCCAGCCCTCCTGGGTCACCGGTACGAGCTTGCCTCGGGGGCAAGACCGCCTTCGACCTTCATTGGTCGCTCGACAACGGGCAATTCATTCGATCCCGTACGCGAATGAATTGGTGCGTGCCGAGCGACTAACGAGCCGCCGCCCTTGAAGGATGGCGGATGATCCGTTCTGGTCCGGGTGGTTTCGGGCCGGCGTCAAGGTCGCCGCGGAGGAACGGTCCGGGGAGATGACCACGCGAGCCGCGGTTGGCGCGGCGGCCGATGAGCTGCAGGTCGCACTGGCGAGCGACGGCGCCTTCGAGTCGTGGTACCGCCGAACGCTTCCTCGCGTCTACGCCTACCTGCTGAGTCGAGGCGGGAACGACGCGGCGCTCGCCGAGGAGCTCACGCAGCAGACGTTCATCGCCGCCGTCCAGGGGCGATCGACATTCGACGGCCGATCGGACACCGTCACCTGGCTGTGCGCGATCGCCCGCCACAAGCTCGCCGATCATTTCCGTGTCCTCGAGCGCGACGAGCGCCGCCGCACGCGCATGGAACTCCGTGAGATCCGCATGGATTCGTTCCAGCACCACGCGCCGGAGCTCGACGATCGAGCCGCCATCGCGGAAGCCCTCGGTTCGCTCCCCGCAGCACAGCGCGCCGTCCTCGCGTTCGTCGTGCTCGACGACCTGCCCGTCGCCGAGGCGGCCCGTCTCATGGGCAAAAGCGTCGGGGCGACCCAGTCACTCCTGTACCGGGCCCGCGAAGGGTTTCGTCGCGCCTACGGAGCGGAGTCGGGTGATGACTGACGAGCGGATCGATGCCCTGATCCGGCGGCTCGACGTCGCCTCCACACCGGATCCCGCGTTCGTCGCCTCGACAGCGGCGATCCTGCGCACCCTTGCCCGCGAAGCACGGGTGCAGGACTCGAGTCGGCTGGGCCGCTTCCGGCGGGATATCTCTCGCGCGACCGTGTCGACGGCCTGGCCGTCGACGCCCCGATCCGCCGTTGCATTGGGGATCGTCGGCCTGGCGCTGCTGCTCGCATTGGCCGCGATCCTGGTGCTTGGGGCCAGGCACCCGCTCCCGCCGGTCGAGAACGGACCGCTGATCGTCGCGGTCGGCGGCCAGCTACGGGCGGTCGATGTCGCCGACGGTACGAGTCGCGTGATCGCCCCCATCGGCAAGGGGGGCGTGCACGTGAGCCGGTCGCCGGACGGGCGACTGGTTGCCTTCTGGCGACCCGGCGTGGCCGACGACCAGCTGGTGACAATCGGGACCGACGGCAAGGGTGAGCACCGACTCGTCGAGGGGCAAACCTTCAAGTGGGCCGGGTGCATCGGCAGCTGGTCGCCGGACTCGCACTACCTCGCCAGTGAGGTCAGCGTCCGCGGCACGAACCGGATCCTGATCGCGGACACGGTCACCGGTGGCGGGCGCCTGGTCACTCCGGAAGGTGTCGTCGCGCATTGCCCCCTCTGGTCGCCGGACGGCCGGTGGATCGCCTTCACGCAGGAAGGGACCTCCGGTTCGCGGACCCTGGCCGTCATCGGGATCGACGGGACGGGCATGCGGGACGTCAGCGGCGATCTGGGTGGCCTCCAGGTCCAGGCACCCGACACGTGGTCGCCGGACGGGGCGTGGATCTACTTCGGAGCGGTGCGCTCGAATGGGGGCCGGAATGTGGGCCGGGTCTATCGAGCGAACGTTGTCTCAGGTGTCAGTCGTCAGCTCAGCCCGGACGCTGTCTCCTTCGCGGGCTCGCCCGCGTCGTCCCCTGACGGGACCCAGCTCGCGTTCGTGGTCGCACGAGCCGACGGGGCGTTCGACCTCTTTGTCGCCAACAGCGACGGGACCCGGACGCGTCTGCTCCTGGCAAATGCGCTCAACGACGGTTGGTCCGCCGATGGGCGGTACGTTCTCACTCGTTGGACCCCCGCCGACCAGCCGGGCGGGCTGGCCATGATCTCGCCGGATGGGACCGGATTCAGGGTCGTGGGGTATGTCGACCCTGGCTGTCCAGCCGACGGGAACGTGGCGTGCGACTTCGCGTGGGGCCAGCCCCGACCTTGATGTCCGATAGTCGCATCGCCAAGTCGTCGGCAGCCAAGCATCCGTGTCGCGAATGTTGTGCTTGGCGCGTTGGGCGCCGCTATGGTTGCACTGCCCAAAGAGTTCACATACGGGAGGTTCTAACGAATGACACAAGGTCAGGGTCAATACCACCGGCCAATCGGCGTCTCGATACTGGCACTAGCTGCCGGACTTGCGGCGTTGGCGGAGATCTGGCGGATGCTGGTCTTCCTGGGCATCGTCAACTTCACGTTCATCGGCAAGTCGGTGTCGTTCCCACAGGCGCAGTGGGGGCAGGCCCTGTGGGCGCTGATCCTCGCCGCGATCTGGGTGTGGGTCGCGAAGGGGTTCTGGGACGTGCGCGCCTACGCCGCCCAGTTCGGGATCTTCATCAGTCTCTTTACCTTGATCTTCGGGTTCATGGCGCTGCTGTTCGGGTCGTCAGTCGAGGCCGAGACGGTGCCTTGGCTGCTCGCGGGCGGGATCTTCCTGTACCTCTCCTACCCGGGCGTCCAGCAGAACTTCGTCGAGCATGAGCTCTCGCTGATGACCCCCGAGCAGCGGGCCGCGCTGGCCCAGATGCAGGCTGCGAATGCAGCGATGATCCAGGCCAGCTCCACAGCCCCGGCCCCGGCGGCTGCCCCCGTGGCGGCCGCGCCGGCTCCTGCCGCGCCGGCTCCGCCGCGCCACCCACCGATCCGCCCGCACCCGCTGGCTGACCGGGAGTTCAGGCTGTTCGTGCCGCTGGGAGCGCCCAGCGGCACCAGCGGCACCATCGGCCGCGGGCGGTTGTGTCCGCAGGCTGAGTCTTGCCGCATCGAGCACTTGTGCTCGATGAGGATGGATCCATGATCGTGCACATGCGGGTCGAGAGCGCCCACCTCGCCGGCAACCTCCTGGGCGACCCGAGCGAACGCGACCTGTTCGTCTACCTGCCGCCTGGGTACCGACGGGCAGCGCTGGTCGCCGCCGATCGAGGATGTCTTCGAGCCCGTCTTCCGGCGAGGCGTAGATTCTGACCTGGAGGAGCCGGCATGGATCTCGTCCTCATCCATGGCTCGTACTTCGGATCATGGTGCTGGCAGCGCATCACGCCTGAGCTCGAGCGCCTGGGCCACCGCGTGACTGCCGTGGACCTGCCGATCAGCGAGCGCGGTCGCGGTGCCTCCGACTACGCGGATGCCGTCATCGCGGGATCGGATTGGGCCGAGCCTCCCGTGCTCATCGCGCACTCCATGGGGGGCCTGGTCGCCCCGGTCGTCGCGGAGCGGCGCGACGTCCGGCAGATGATCTTCATCGCCGCGTTCCTGGCCCAACCAGGTCGGAGCGGCACCGACCAGCGGGCCGCCGAACCCATCGATCCGACGACACCGCCGACGACCAGCGAATGGACCGACCTCGGCGACGGCCTGTGGTCGGTCGGCCCGAACACGGCTCGCGAGCTGTTCATGCAGGACGCGAGCGACGAGGTGATCGCCTGGGCGCTGCCGCAGCTCCGCCCGCAGTTCTACGGGGTCATGAACGAGATCACGCCGCTCGCCGAGTGGCCGGACGTCAAGAGCGACTACATCGTGTGCCGCGACGATCACGCGTCCAACCCGGACTGGGGTCGGCAGGCCGCCCGCGAGCGACTCGGCGTCACGGCCTCGAGATCGACGGCGGTCACTCGCCGATGCTGTCGCGCCCGACCGAGCTTGCCGCCGTCCTGGACGACCTCGTCCGGCGCTGATGGCGCCGGGCGACCGGCTAGACGCCGTGTTCGAGCTGTCGCGCGTACTCCGCCACGTCGTAATGACCGAGCGAGGTCGCGATCAGCCCGTCGTCGTCGATCGTCCACTCCTCGTATCCAGGCACGCGGACCGCGTTCCCGGTGCCGCCCGGACCGGTGTTCGTGCCGGTGAACGTCCAGTGGTACTCGATCCGGTCACCCTCGACGACGAGGTCATCCAGGTAGACCTGCATGTCCGGCAGGTCGGTGTAGTACCCCTGTGCGATCGCCGCGATGGCGTCGCGTCCGACCGCGGGTGCGCCGCCGTTGACCGTCAGCGAGCCGTCCGGGGCAAAGTGGGCGGCGACGCGGCCTGGATCCATGCTGCACCAGGCCGCGGTGTAGTCCTCGGCGAATCGGCGCAGCCGCTCGGGATCGATCGACATCTGGTCTCCTCGCATCGTTGCCGGTGCTGATCATGCGCGCGAGCGGGCGCACAATGCCTGGGTGGTCCCGAAAACGCAGTACGCCCGAAGCGCTGATGGCGTACACATCGCCTACCAGGTGCTCGGCGAGTCGCCGCTCGATCTCGTCCTTGCACCGGGATTCGTGTCCCACCTTGAGCACTCGTGGGACGATCCCGCCCTCGCCCGATTCCTTCGTCGGCTGGCTTCGTTTTCGCGGCTGATCGTCTTCGACAAACGAGGGACTGGCATGTCGGACCGCGATCCGAACGATCGTGCCCCGCTGCTCGAGGACCGCGTGAGCGACATCGTCGCCGTGATGGAGGCGGCCCGGTCGGCGAAGGCCGCGATCATGGGGATCTCGGAGACGGCGGCGATGTCCCTCCTGTTCGCTGCCACCCACCCGGAGCGGACGACCGCCGTGATCGCGTACGGCGCCTGGACCAACGGCAGCGACACCAGACCGGCGTACCCCTGGGCGCCATCGGCCGACGACGACGAGTGGCTCGCCGAGCTGGAGCAGAATTGGGGGCGCGGGGCGATGTTCCTCGAGGACATCGTACCGACCCTGGTCGGCGACAAGCGCTACGAGGCGTGGTACGCGAAGCTCGAGCGCCTCGCCGCGAGTCCGGGTGCCGCGGTTGGGCTAGCCCGAATGGCGATGCAGATCGACGTGCGCGACATCCTGCCGACCATTCATGTCCCGGTGCTGGTGCTGCATCGGCGACACGATCAGGCCATTCCGATCGAGGACGGGCGATACATCGCCGATCACGTGCCTGGGGCGACGTTCGTCGAGCTGCCCGGCGCTGATCACTGGCCGTGGATCGGCGATGACCGGGCGGTCGAGGAGATCCAGGAGTTCCTGACCGGGATGCGCGACGGCGGCGAGGTGGACCGCGTGCTCGCGACCGTGATGTTCATCGACATCGTCGACTCGACGAAGCGTGCCGCGGATCTCGGGGACCGGCGATGGACGGATCTGCTCGAGAGCTTCTATGCGGTCGTCCGACGTGAGCTCGAGCGATTCCGAGGACGGGAGATCGACACTGCGGGCGACGGGTTCTTCGTGACCTTTGACGGGCCGGCGCGGGCCATCCGGTGCGCAGCGTCGCTGGTCGACGCTGTCGAAGCGATCGGGCTCGACATCAGGGTCGGGATCCACACAGGCGAGGTCGAGCGGGTCGCCGACGGCATCGGTGGCCTGACGGTCGTGATCGGAGCGCGGGTCGGCGCGCTGGCGGGGTCCGGTGAGATCCTTGTCTCCAGGACGGTGAAGGACCTTGTGGTCGGATCCGAGGTCACCTTCGAGCCCCGCGGCCAGCATCCTCTCAAGGGCATTCCCGGCGAATGGGAGCTCTTTGCCGTCGCCAGCTGAGAGGCGTCAGTACGCGGGCTCGGGACCGAGCATTCGCTCCATGAACAACCAGTGCGGCCACAGGGCTTCCGGGATCTCATTCCCGGGATACGGCCCGATCTCGACGAACTCGCTGGCTCGATACAGGCGGTGCGCGCCCGTCATGAAACCGGGGCTGTCGAGCCAGATTCGCTCGTATCCGGAGCTTCGGACCATCGCCATCAACTCGTCCACCAACGCCCGGCCCAAACCGCCATGGCGATGTGACGGCTGGACATACAGGCGTTTGAGCTCGGCCGTGTCGGGACCGAGCCGCTGCATGCAGACCGTCCCCACCGCCGCGTCGCCGTCGAACGCCACCAGAAGGCGCCCGTCGGGCGGGCCAAATCGTTCGATGGTCGCGATGTCGTGCTCGACGATCTCCGCTGCCCATTCGCGGAATCCGTATCGAGCTTCGACCTCATCGGTGGCCCAGGTGAGGTATTCGAGCCACAGACGCTCGAGGGCCGCGAGATCGCCGGGCAGGTCGGCTTCGCGGACGTGCGCCGTCATCGGCCGAGGCTAGCACCGGCCGAGCGCGGCACGCCGTCCCCGGGACGCGCTCGTTGACGCGCCACAACCCCGGACCTACTGTCGGGGTCGTGGGACGAGCGCTCCAGACGTCAAGGACGGCGACCGTGGTCGGCCTTGTGGCCGCCGCGTCGGGCCTCGTCGTCCTGTTGCTGCAGGCGGTGAGCGAAGTCCTCGCCGAGCCGGGGTTGTCCCTCATGGACGGCTACTGGATCGGGCGACTGCCGTGGACGGCGGTCGGGGTGGACCTCGCGGTCATCGGGGCGACCATCGCCGTCGTCTTCGGTACTGCGACGTCGTGGCTGGCCGGAGGAACCGCCCGGCGGTTGATGAGCACCATGGCGCTGGCGGTGGCCGCGTTCTGGTGGTTCCTTGCGCTGTTGCCGCCGCCGCAAGGGGCGTTCTGCGCCTCGTGCCCGCCACCAGGCCCGGACCCGATGACGATGGCGTACTCGCAGCCCCAAACGGCGGCGCTGTTGCTCCTGTTCCCCGCGGCCGTCGCGGGCGCCGTCGCACTCAGCCTTCCTCGAACCCGCCGGTCCGGGGTGGCGAGCACCGCGCCTATCTAGGCGTTCCCTCGGTCCTGCGGCGGTGCCTGACGCTGGGCTGCAGCCGCAAACCGATCCTGGGTCTCGGCTACTTCTCGATGTAGACCGTCACGGGCGGGATCATCCCGTACCGTTCCATCGCCGCGGCCATCTCGGGAGAGACGGCGATCTGCGCCGCCTGGAAGGCGTCCATGTCGGGGACGTCCCAGGTGCTGGCGACGCGGTTGCTGCCGTCCGTCGCGACGTAGCTGGTCCCGTCCGAGGCAACGCCGGACATGTGGGCAATGAGCTCCGGCTTGAACGTCAGCCAAGCCTCGACATCCTTGACCGCCGCAGTAACCACGATCCTCGCCATGCCAGCTCCTCCGAGAGGCGCGCCTCGAGGCCCAGTGCCGAGGGCGTCGACCCAATATAGCGAGAGGCTCCCGGACCATCCTGGGTCCCAGGAAGGTGAGCTGCTTCTGGTCGTTCGGGGCCTCGAAACTGTCGGGGACCTTCCGCTCGGTCGACGTCAGCGCGGCAGCGGGTTGGGGCCGGTCGCCGTGACCAGCCGCTGGGGCACCCAGTCGTCGACGTGGTGGAACCCGTCCGCGAACCGGCCACCATCGAGCTCAACGGATGCCTGCAGTGACAGCCGATAGAACTTCACGTGGGTGAAGTCCTCGAACAGGATGTAGACGGGGTCGGGTGTGCTGTTCGGGCCTTGGAACTGCTGTCCCGTCAGGACGGGCTTGTGGGCTCCGACGAACGTGTCGAATGTGTCGCCGACCACGACGCCGAGGTGCTCCAGCCCCATCTTGTAGACGCGCTGGTGGACTGGCGGGATGAGCTCGATGAGCGGGACGAGCTTGCCTTCCAGGACTTCGAGCGGCTTGGCGGGAACGATCAAGGAGATCGGGCGGCCGTTCCAGACATTCTCCCGATTCGCGGTCGCGTGGCGCTCGAGGAGCGTCCGGACCTGGACGTACTGGTCCCACTCGGGCACCCGGTATGCGAGGTGGCTGAGCGCGTACGGGGCGATGTCGATGCCACGCGCCAGCAACCGGTCGCGCTGCTGGGCCGCGAACGCTCGGTAGTCGCCGATGATGTCCGCGATCGGGTCGGTCATCTCACGCCCTCCTCCCGGCATCGTAGACGCCGGGCCGTCGGACGATCTGTCGGCTCCGCGACGTACCGGAGCGGCCTCAGTCTGCGTACTGGAGTGGCCTGACCACGAAGTCGTCGGGGAGCTTCACGCCGGTCCGATGATTCGGGCAGTAGCCGTTCGGATCCTTGGCCAGGTACTGCTGGTGGTAGTCCTCGGCGAAGTAGAACGCCGGAGCCTCGCGGATCTCGGTTGAGATCGTGCCGCGGCCCGACTTCGCGAGCTCCCGGGCAAACATGTCGCGCGACGCGAATGCCGTTGCCAGCTGGGCCGGCCCGTGCGCGTAGATCGCCGAGCGGTACTGCGTGCCGATGTCGTTGCCCTGGCGGAAGCCCTGGGTGGGGTCGTGGGACTCCCAGAACGACTTGAGCAGCCGCTCGTAGGGGACGACCGAGGGGTCGAAGACCACGCGCACGGCCTCGGCGTGGCCGGTGTTGCCGCTGCACGCCTCGCGATAGGTCGGGTTGGGCGTCTCGCCGCCCTGGTAGCCGACCGCCGTGACCCACACCCCCGGGATCGACCAGAACTCCTTCTCGGCGCCCCAGAAGCAGCCCATGGCGAAGTCGGCGACATCGAAGCCGTCGGGATACGGCGGTGCCAGCGGGTGGCCGTTCACGTAGTGCTTGCCGGGCGTGACGATGGCCTCGGATCGGCCGGGAAGGATCTGGTCGGGGCGCGGCATCGACGCCTTGGGGAACAGGAACTGCATGGGACCTCCGTGTGGAGCCCACTGTACCCAGCGATCGTGACGGCCCCGTGACGCCTGTCGGGGGCCGCTCGCGTGGCGTCCGCTGGGCGGGTCACCCGATGCGTCGTGCGTCGAACGGTTCGTCCAGCGGCCGGTTCATGGCTCGGCAGTCGCCGCGTGCGACCGTTGGGCCGCTCAGCGGACCAGGCGACGCAGGGTGCGATCGGTTGGCCGCGTGGCGAACGAGTCTGGCGCGATGCGCGCCTCAGGTCGTCGGCCGGTTCCTGCGCATCGCGCCGATGATCAGCGCCGCGCCGACCAGGATCACGACGACGGGCCACACGAGCTGCCAGTCGATGTGGATGTACTGGGCAACGAGGAACCAGACGCCGAGCCCGACGAGGATGAACCCGAACACGATGCCGGCGTTGGTTGGGTCGGGCATCTTCCACTGCGGGGCGGTGCCCGGTGGTTGCGTCCACGATCCGCCGCCCGACTGCGGCGGCGGCGTCCATTGGCCGCTCGGTGGCGGCGATCCCCACTGCCCGCCTGGCGGGGCCGCCGTCCATTGCCCGCCCTGGGACGGCAGGCCGGCGCTCGGGACCCAGCCGTCGGGCGGCAGCGGGACCACGATCATCATCACGAAGTAGACGAGCAGGAAGATCCCGCCCGACATCACGGCGAGCACGACCCAGGCGACCCGCACGATCGATGGGTCGACACGGAGCCAGGTCGCTAGGCCACCCGCGACGCCCGCGATGACGCGGTCTGTCGGGGATCGATACAGACGGTCAGCCACAGCCGCCCTCCGGGTTCAGCGTGACGTTGCCGAGGTTCGCGCTCACGCTCAGGGCGATCTCCTGCTGGCTCGTCTCGAGCCCTGGGCGCACCCAGGTATCGCCGACGTGAGCCAGCCCCCGACTTTCGAAGTTGTTCGATCCGAGGCTGGTCGACGAGGTGATCCGCAGGCCGGCACCGTCGGGCACGCACAGCTCGACCGACCCGGCATTCGCCGAGATGCTCCCGTTGACCGAGCCCGTCGGGACCGGGAGCGTGAGCGACAGGGACCCGGCGTTCGCGCTCACGTCGAGGGTGTCGAGCCCGGTCACGTCCCCCATGTCGATCGTCGCGCTACCCGCATTCACCGACGCGGAGAGGTTTGGCACCTGCATCGTCCCGAGGTCCGCGTGCACGGTCCCAGCGTTCGCCGAAAGCCCGAGATGGATGGACACGTCCGTCGGCAGCGTCACCTGCCAGCTCGAGGCGTGACCGAGGTCGATCCCGGATCGCTTTGGCGAGGCGATCTTGAGGTCCTGGCCGGACGTGATCGTGGGCGGCAGGCCGCCGTCAGACGTGCCGCTCACGCTCCAGCCGCTGCCGGCCGCGGCGGCGATCACCGCGTCGCCACAGCTGATGTCCAGGTCGACGCTGGCGGTGGTCGAGCAGGGTGCCCGACTGGGTGGGGAAGCGGTCGCCCTGCGCGTCGCCCCCGAGGCCGCAGGTCCCGAACCCGGCACCGGGCGAGAAGCCGACCGCGAACCAGCCGCCGACCAGCAGGCCGCACGTGACCGCCACGACCAGGCCGCCGACGACCGCAGCGCGCGTCCGTTGGAGGATCAGGCCGAGGCCGATACCAATCAGGATCAGCGGCCACAGCTGCCAGACGCGCCGGATGATCTCCGGGTCCACGGCGCCCGCCTGGACGAGCAGCGGGACGGTCCCGGCCACGATGAGGAAGACGCCCCAGCCGAGCATCCCTCGATTGATGTGCACCGCTATACCTCCGCGGCCGACGGCCGAGGGACATGATCGCCGGATCGACCCCAGTTCGCGAGGGCCAAATGTCGCGTTCGGGAGGCGATAGCCTTGCCGCGTGAGCGAGCCCAGGCGATTCGACGCCGTCCTGTTCGACCTCGACGGCGTGCTCGTCGACAGCGAGCCGTGGTGGAACGACGTGCGGATCGCCTTCGCGAGCGCCCACGGAAGGACGTGGACCGATGATGACCACCACGCCGTGATGGGCGCCAACTCCCGTGGCTGGGCGATCACGATGCGCGACCGCCTTCGGCTGGACGACATGGATCTCGACGAAATCCAGGACGCGGTGGTCGGGGGCGTGGTCGAGCGCTACCGGACCGAACCTCCGCCGGTGATCCCGGGCGCGACGGATGCCGTGCGCCGGATCGCGGCCCAGGTCCCGGTCGCGATCGCATCGTCCGCCCACCCGGACGTCATCGCGGCCGCGATCGACGCGCTGGGCCTGCGCGACGTCCTGGGCGCGATCGTCTCCTCGGACGACGTCCCGCACGGCAAGCCCGCGCCCGACGTCTACCTCGCGGCAGCATCGCAGCTCGGCATCGAACCAGCTGGCTGCCTCGTCGTCGAGGATTCGGTCAACGGCGTAATGGCCGGCAAGGCGGCCGGGATGTTCGTGGTGCTGGTGCCGAACGACAGCGTCCCCCCACGGCCCGGCACGGCGGCGCTCGCGGATCTCGTGCTCGATCGCCTCGCCGACCTCGATCCCCGGCGCGTCCCGGCCTGATCGGTCGCCGGCCGAGTCCCTAGACTGCGGCGGTGACCACGCCCCTCACGGCCGGTCCCGTCTACCGGCCGATCCGCGTCCGGATCGCGCGGCTCATCTGTGGTGTCCTCGTGCGGAGCATCGTCCGGCCGCGATTCGAGGGCCGCGATCGCCTGCCCGGCGGACCCGCGATCTACGTGTCCAACCACCTCAACTGGGCCGATCCGCTGATCTTGCTCGCCATCCTGCCGGGGCGTCCGAAGTTCGCGATGTTCGGGCCCAAGGAGGAGGACATGCGCCAGGGCGGGCGCAACCGTCTGATCGTGTGGACTGGCATCTCGATCCCGTACCGGCCGGCCAAGACCGACCTGATCGAGACGACCCGCCGGGTCCAGCGCGTGCTCGAGGACGGCTGGGTGATCGTGATCATGGGGGAGGGGAGGATCCATCGTGGCGAACGCGAGCTGCTGCCGCTCGCCGACGGGTGCGCCTATTTCGCGCTCCGCTCCCGGGTCCCGGTCGTCCCGATCGCGATCAACGGCACGAGCTGGCTGGGCTTCGGGCGCAGGGTCAGGATCCGCGTGGGCTCACCGATCCCTGCGGAGGGCCGGGCGACCCGCGAGGCCGTCGATGCCCTCACCGCACGCACGACCGACGCGCTGTCCGCGCTCGTCGCCGATTTCCCCGATCCGTCGCCGCCCGGGCGCTTCGGACGGTGGCTGACGGAGCTGTTCAATGACTGGCCCGAGGGTGCGCGG
This sequence comes from uncultured Chloroflexia bacterium, assembly GCA_963779575.1. Classification (GTDB taxonomy): domain Bacteria; phylum Chloroflexota; class Limnocylindria; order Limnocylindrales; family CSP1-4; genus CAIXZV01. Next base: position 149,565 of record CAVZYT010000009.1, on the reverse strand, counting down.
CCAGAGCTTGGCGCAGGTGACGGCGCGGGGACTGAGCTGGCGGAACGCGAGGCGGCGCCGCCCGCGGGCTGAGCCCCGCGTATGGCATCCTGCTGGCGACGACCGAACGCCAGGAGGTTTCGTGAGCGGCACCGGCCTCTCCACCGACGCGAACGAATACCGCTCGAGGCTCGACGGGCAGGAGGACGCCCAGATCGACGCCTGGGTTTCCGAGCTCATGCGCGACGTCGTGATCCGGCGCGGCATCGTCAAGGTCGTGGACGACTTCCGCCGGGCAGCCCGCCTCAGCGAACCCGAATTCGAACGGGTGTTCGCTTCCGGCGGCGGTGCCCCCGCCTCGGTCGGCCACGATGCCGATGGCCGGCTGATCGTGCCCACGATCACGCTGTGGGCGCTCGTGCCCGGGCTCCGGGCCCAGGTCAGCGACGCCCGGCAGCGCCTGATCGAGTATCTCGTCGCGAACTTCAACGAGCTCGTCTACGTCTGACGACGGACGCGCTGTCGACCCGCTGACGGCGTTCGACGAGCCCCCCGAGGACGAGCCGAGGCACCCGCGGCGCTCGTGGTGGGTGACCGCCGTGGGCGTCGCCAGGCTGATCCACCCGTTCCCGTCGATCCTCGATGGGGTCGTCGTCGCCCTCGTCGCCCTCGTGGCCGGCGGCGACACCGCGACGGCCGTCCGCCTCGGGCTCTCGATGATGGCGTTCCAGTTCGCGATCGGGGCGCTCAACGACCTGGTCGATGCGCCGGTGGATCGGATCGGGAAGCCGGACAAGCCGATCCCGGCTGGGCTCGTCACACCATCGGCCACGCGGGGCATCGTCGTGGGATCCGCCCTGATCGGGCTCGTGCTGGCGGCGCCCGGCGGGCTCGCGCTGATCGCGATCGGGCTGGTGGGGCTGTCGATCGGCGGCTGGTACGACCTGAAGGCGAAGGGCACGACCCTGTCGTGGCTCCCGTTCGCGGTTGGGATCCCGCTGCTGCCGGTGTTCGCCTGGTACGGGGCGGTGGGGTCACTGCCCGGGGTGTTCCTGGTCCTCGTCCCCGCCGCGGCGAACGCCGGGACGGCCCTGGCCATCGCGAACGCCGTGGTCGACATGGAGCGGGACGAGGCGGCCGGGATCGAATCGATCGCCCTCGCCCTGGGCGCTCGACGGGCCGGCTGGCTGATCCTCGGGCTGGAGGGGGTGGTGGCGGCGTTGGCGCTCGGCACGGTGGCCGTGGTCGGCGCTCCCGCAGGCTGGGCGGCGGCCGTCGTGATCACCGCCTGCGTGCCGCTCGCTGGAGCCGCGCTTGGCCTCGTGGCGATCTACCGGAGCAGGGGACCGGGGTGGAGGGAGCTCGCGTGGGAGATCCAGGCCGTGGGCGTGGGTCTGCTCGCCGTCGCCTGGCTGGGAGCTCTCAGTGCGGCCGCGAGCGGGACGCCGCCTGCCTGAACCGTTTCGGTCGTGCCAGCTAGCGGTCGGTGTCGCCGCTCCGGATCACCGCGATCGCGTTCTCCAGCCGGAGCTTCGCGATGGTGAGGTACTTGGCGAGGTTCGCCCGGTCGGTCGGCCCGATGGCGTCGAGGACGTCCTGGCTCCGGATCACGCCGAGGAGATCCTCGACCGCCTCGTTCAGCTGCTGCTTGGCGGCGACGAGGCTGTCGTCGGCGATCGGGATCGCGACGCGGGCTCGCTCGTCCCAGCCCTCAGTCGCCTCGGCGGACACGGCCGTCTCGGGCTCGGGCGCATCGTCCACGTCATCGGTGGTCGTCGAGGCGCGCCTGGGCCGACCGTCGATCTTCTCGCGCAGCTTGACCAGCGACAGCTCGTTGCGGGCCACCTGGTCCGCGAGCCGGCGGCGCTTCTTCGGGTCGCTGACCTTCATCAGCTCGTAGGCGTGGGACAGCGTGTCCTTGCGCAAAGACACGAGCTCGCGGACTTCGGGCGGGGCGTCGGCCAGGCGCAGCCGATTTTCGAGATAGCCCTTGTCCTTGCCCAGCTTGTCGGCGAGCCGGCGAATGCTGTAGCCATGCTCGCGGATCATCCGGTCGTACATCGCCGCCTCGTCGAGCGGCGAGATGTCCTCGCGCTGGAGGTTCTCGATGATCGAGATCTCGAGGGCGGTGTCGTCGTCGATGTCCTCGATCAGGGCCGGGATCGTCTTCTGCTCTGCGATTCGCGACGCGCGCCAGCGGCGCTCGCCGGCGATGAGCTGGTACCGCCCATCGTCGATCGGTCGGACGAGGACCGGCTGGAGGACGCCGTGCTCGCGGATGGATGCGGCGAGCTCCTCGAGGGTTGCCTCGTCGAAGGCGAGCCGCGGCTGCTGCGGATTGGAGTCGATTCGGTCGAGCGGCACGTGGCGCACGCCGGTCGAGCGGTGCGTGGTCTCCGACGAGAGGAGGCTGACGATTGCGGGTGGGAGCTCGCGCTCCTCCGAGAGCCGGCGCGCGGCGGCGGCGCGGAAGTCAGGCCTGGCCAAGATCGATGACCTCCCGGGCAAACTCGCGGTAGGTCCGGGCGGCCTCGGAGGTGCCCGCGTAGGACGTGATCGGTCGTCCCACGAGCGGTGCCTCGCCCAGCTTCACGGTGTTGCGGATGATCGATGAGAAGACGTGTTGGTCACCGACCACCCGCAGCTCGTCCAGCATGTCGCGCGCAAGGTTGGTGCGGGCGTCGTAGAAGGTCGGCAGCAGACCGAGGATGCGCAGGTCCCGGTTGAGCTTGAGCCGGATCGCGTTGATGACCTTGACGAGGTTGTTGAGCCCCTTCATCGCGTAGAACTGGGTCTGCACCGGAATGATCACGCTGTCGGCGGCGACAAGGCCGTTGACCGTCAGCAGCCCGAGGTTGGGCGGGCAGTCGATCAGGACGTAGTCGTACTTCACGATCGCGTCGCGCATCGCCTCGCGCAGGATCGACTCGCGACCCAGCGCAGTGAACAGCTCGCCCTCGGTGCTGGCGAGATCGATGTGCGCCGGAACGACGTCGATGCCCGCGGTCTCGGTCGCGAGAATGACTTGCTCCATGGTCGCGCGGCCGTCCGAAAGCACGTCGGAGATCGACCAGGTGATCGTGTTGAGGTTGATGCCGACGCCTGCGGTCAGGTTCGCCTGGGGGTCCATGTCGACCAGCAGGACCCGGAACCCGTCCTCTGCGAGCGCCCCCGCGAGGTTGATTGCGGTCGTCGTCTTACCGACGCCACCCTTCTGGTTGGCGATCGCGATTACGTGCGTCAAGGGCGTCACCTCGGGAATCCTGGGGCGCGACGGATGCCGGCAGGTCGGCGAAAGTGGTCGAATCCTACCCCCGGGCTCGACGGAGCGCCCGTCGAGGTTGTCCACACAATGACCGAGTTGTGCACCGTTCTGTGGATATCCGCAAGCCCGTCGCGGTGATTTACCGGTGCGCCGCCGCAACCGCTAACAGGCCGTTGATGCCCCGACAACACGATTGGAAGCCGCCGCCGGCACCGATGGCGCGCTGGCCGCACCATCCCGGGAGGGGGTCGCCGGACGCCTATGATGGGTCCACACCACGACGTCTTTGCGCAAGGACAGTGCGCAGCGCAGCGGAGGAAGCCCGGACGTGTCGACCAACGCGGAGCGGATGGCGCACCTTGAGCGGCTTCGCGCGGAGGCGAGGGCGGGCGGGGGAGCAGAGCGGGCCGAGCGCCAGCACGCCGCGGGCAAGCTGACCGCGCGGGAGCGACTCGACCTGTTGCTCGACCCGGAATCGTTCGTCGAGCTCGACGCGTTCGTGACGCATCGGGCGACGGGGTTCGGTCTCGACGAGCAGCTTGTGCTGGGCGACGGCGTGGTCACGGGCCACGGCACCATCGATGGCCGCCTGGTGTTCGTCTACAGCCAGGACTTCACGGTGTTCGGCGGCTCCCTGTCCGAGGCGTACGCCGAGAAGATCTGCAAGATCATGGATCTCGCGATGAAGGTCGGGGCGCCGATCATCGGGCTCAACGACTCGGGCGGTGCGCGGATCCAGGAGGGCGTCGCCTCGCTCGGGGGATATGCGGAGATCTTCCTGCGCAACGTCCTCGCCTCGGGCGTGGTGCCGCAGATCTCGGTGATCCTCGGGCCGTGCGCCGGCGGCGCGGTGTACTCGCCCGCCATGACCGACTTCACGGTGATGGTCGAAGGGACGAGCTACATGTTCGTCACCGGCCCCAACGTCGTGCGCGCGGTGACCCACGAAGTCGTCGACGCAGAAGCGCTGGGTGGCGCGGCGGTGCACACCGGCCGGAGCGGGGTCGCGCATCTCGCGGCCGTGGACGAGGCCGACGCGATGGATGCGGTGCGCCGGCTGCTCGCGCATCTGCCGCAGAACAACCTGGCCGATGCGCCGACCATCGCGAGCGGCGATCCGCGCGATCGCATGGACGCCGATCTCGATTTCGTCGTGCCCGACGAGCCGTCCCGGCCGTACGACATGCACGAGGTCATCGCACACATCGTCGACGACGCTGACTTCCTCGAGATCCAGCCGGCGTGGGCCGCGAACATCCTGATCGGGTTCGCGCGTCTCGGCGGGCACGCGGTCGGCATTGTCGCCCAGCAGCCCGCGGTGCTCGCGGGTGCGCTCGACATCGATGCCTCCGTCAAGGCCGCGCGATTCGTTCGCACCTGCGACGCGTTCAACGTGCCGCTGGTCACGCTGGTCGACGTCCCGGGTTTCCTGCCCGGCGTCGGGCAGGAGCACGGCGGGATCATTCGCCACGGCGCCAAGCTGCTGTATGCCTACTGCGAGGCGACGGTGCCCAAGCTGACGGTCATCACGCGCAAGGCGTATGGCGGCGCATACGACGTCATGAGCAGCAAGCACATCCGCGGCGACTTCAACTTCGCGTGGCCGACGGCCGAGATCGCGGTGATGGGCGCCGAAGGCGCGGTCAACATCATCTTCAAGGACGAGATCGCGGGCGCCGCCGATGCCGATGCGGAGCGGACTCGCCTCGTCGCCGCGTACGAGGCCGAGTTCTCGAACCCGTATGTTGCCGCGGCGCGCGGTTACATCGACGAGGTGATTCACCCGCACGAGACACGACCGCGGCTCATCCGCGCGCTCGAGGTCCTCGCGAACAAGCAGGACACGAACCCGCGCAAGAAGCATGGCAACATCCCGCTCTGACGCGAGCGGCCGGTCGTCGTCTTTACGCAAAGACGAATGCCGCGGCCGCACGCGATGACCCGCGCGACGCCCCCGTTCAAGCGCGTCCTCGTCGCCAACCGGGGCGAGATCGCGGTGCGCATCATCCGTGCCTGTCGCGACCTGGGCATGGAAACCGTCGCGGTCTACAGCGACGCGGACGCCGGCGCGGCGCATGTGCGCTTGGCCGACACGGCCGTCCGGATCGGACCGCCACCGCCTGCAGAGAGCTACCTGCGGATCGACGCCATCGTCGATGCCGCCGTCGACCTCGGGTGCCGAGGCGGTCCATCCCGGCTATGGCTTCCTCGCGGAGCGGGCGGCGTTCGCGCGTGCGGTCGAGGACGCGGGGCTCGTGTACGTCGGCCCGTCGCCCGCGACCATCGAGTCGCTCGGCGACAAGCTCAACGCGCGACGCATCGCGACGTCCGTCGACGTCCCGGTGGTCCCGGGAACGCTCGAGCCCGCGCCGGTCGATCGACCGGATCAGGTGGCGGGCATCGTCGAGGCGGCCGTGCGCATCGGCTTTCCGCTGCTTGTCAAGGCGGCGGCCGGTGGGGGAGGACGCGGCATGCGTCGTGTCGCGCGTGCCGAGGACCTGCCATCCGCACTCGCGTCCGGATCGCACGAGGCGGCGTCGGCGTTCGGCGACGGATCGGTCTACCTGGAGCGCGAGATCCTGCCGGCGCGCCACGTCGAGGTCCAGCTGCTGGCCGACACACACGGCCACGTGGTCGCCCTCGGTGAGCGGGACTGTTCGCTGCAGCGTCGCCACCAGAAGCTCGTCGAGGAGGCACCGGCGCCGGGGCTGTCCACGGAGCAGCGCCGCGAACTGCACGCGATGGCGGTCCGCCTGGGCACGGCGGCCGGGCTGCGCAACGCCGCGACGTGCGAGTTCCTGCTCGAGCCAGACGGCAGCGTCTGGTTCCTAGAGGTGAATACGCGGCTCCAGGTCGAGCACGGCGTGACCGAGCTGGTCGCGGGCGTCGACATCGTGCGCGAGCAGTTCCGCGTCGCGGCGGGATGGCGGCTGGGTGATGACATCGTCGCGGCCGCGCAGCATGCGGCGGACCCGGGCAGTCACGCGATCGAGGTGCGGATCGCCGCGGAGGATCCGTCGCGGGCGTTCGCGCCGACGCCGGGCCGGGTCGGGCGCTGGGTGATGCCGTCAGGTCCGGGGATTCGCGTCGACACCGCGATCGAGGCGGGGGAGCGCGTACCGCCCGACTACGACAACCTGATCGCCAAGCTGATCGTTCACGGCTCCGACCGCGATGCGGCGATCGACGCCCTGCGGCGCGCGCTCGACGAGACCGAGATCGGCGGCGTCCAGACGACGCTCCCGTTCCACCGGTTCGTCGCCCGGACCGCGTCGTTCCGTGACGCGGACCTCTCGACCGGCTGGGTCGACGAGCACTGGGACGGCGAGGCAGCGCGACGCGACGCCGTCGGCAAGGCGCTGCTGGCGGCAGGGCTCGCGGCCGCGACAGGGGACGGGCGCGCAGAGCCCGACGCGCGTCGGCCGACGACGGACGCGGCCAGTGGCTGGCGCCGAGACGGACGAGAGAGAGGCATCGACCGATGGCCCCGCTGACCCCGGACGAGGAATTGGAGGACCCTGGCGACGACGCCGGCGTCCGCGTCCGACTCGGGCCGGCCTCGCGTCGCGGCGACGAGGCCGCCATCCGTGTCGCTGTCCTTGCGCAAAGACGGCCAGAGGTCGACGGCAAGCCCGTCGACGCGACCCTTCGGGATCTTGGCGGCGGGCGCCACGTCCTGGACGACGGCACTGGCGCGACCGGGGTCGTCCTCGAGCCGTCGAGCCGGCATGGCCGAGGGCCGCTCGTCCGGGAGGTCATCGTCGACGGCTTCCGGTTCGAGGTCGAGGTGGAGCTCGAGCGCCACGCCGCACTTCGCGAGCGAGCCGCCCGCGGCCGCGCGACCGGCAAGGGAAGCGGACCCCTGGAGATCCGAGCCGTGATCCCCGGCAGGGTCGCGGCGGTCTCGGTGGCCGCCGGCGACGTGGTCGAGGCCGGCCAGCAGCTCCTCGTGGTCGAGGCGATGAAGATGCAGAACGAGCTTCGTGCCCCGCGAGGTGGCACCATCGACCGCATCGGGGTTGCCGAAGGCGTCAAGATCGAGGTCGGCGACCTGCTGCTGGTCATCGGGTAGGGAGGTCCGGGTGAGCGACGAGGCTCCGAAGGGAGCGACGAGCGGGGACGAAGGCGGCCCGCGGCCCTCCGAGTCGGACGCCGCGCTCGAGCGCTGGCGGTCGACCACCCGCGCCCGCGCGGTCAAGGGCTCGCCCGAGCGCCAGGACGCCTTCTCGACGACCTCGGAGATCCCGGTCGCGGACGTCTACACCCAGGACGACGTCGCCGGGCTGGACCCCGAGCGTGACCTCGGCCTCCCCGGGGAGTACCCGTTCACCCGGGGCGTGCAGGCGACGATGTACCGGTCCCGCTTCTGGACCATGCGCCAGTACGCCGGCTTCGCCACGGCCGCCGAGACCAACGAGCGCTTCCGGTACCTCCTGGGCCAGGGCCAGACCGGCCTGTCGGTGGCCTTCGACCTGCCGACCCAGATGGGCTACGACAGCGACGCACCCGAGGCGGAAGGCGAGGTCGGCCGGGTCGGGGTGCCGATCTCGTCCCTGGCCGACATGGAGGTGCTGTTCGCCGGGATCCCGCTGGGCGAGGTGAGCACCTCGATGACGATCAACTCGACCGCCCCGATCCTGCTCGCCCTGTACGTGGCCGCCGCCGAGCGGCAGGGGGTCGGGCGGGCGGACGTGTCGGGCACCACCCAGAACGACATCCTCAAGGAGTACATCGCCCGGGGGACGTGGATCTACCCGCCGCGCGCCTCCATGCGCCTGGTGACCGACGTGTTCGAGTTCGCGGCCCGTGAGCTCCCCAAGTGGAACACGATCAGCATCTCGGGCTACCACATGCGGGAGGCCGGGGCCACGGCGGCCCAGGAGCTGGCCTTCACCCTGGCCGACGGGATCGCCTACGTCGAGGCGGCGGTCGCCCGTGGACTGGCCGTGGACGACTTCGCCCCCCGGCTCTCGTTCTTCTTCGCCGCCTGGTCCGAGCTGTTCGAGGAGGTCGCCAAGTTCCGGGCGGCGCGCCGGATGTGGGCCCGGATCATGCGGGATCGCTTCGGCGCATCGAACATGCGTTCGATGATGTGCCGCTTCCACACGCAGACGGCCGGGTCATCGCTGACGGCCCAGTCGATCGACAACAACGTGGTCCGGACCACGATCCAGGCGCTCGCGGCCGTGCTCGGCGGCACCCAGAGCCTGCACACGAACTCGCGCGACGAGGCACTGGCGCTCCCGACGGCCGAGGCCGCCCGCCTCGCCCTGCGAACCCAGCAGATCATCGCCCACGAGGCCGGCGTCACCGAGACCCCGGATCCGCTGGCGGGCAGCTGGTTCGTGGAGTCGCTCACGGACCAGCTCGAGGCCGCCGCGAACGCCTATCTCGAGGAGATCGACGCCATGGGCGGCACGCTCGCGGCGATCGAGGCGGGCTTCCAGCAGCGCCAGATCCAGGAGGCCGCGTACCGGGTCCAGCGCGAGGTCGAGCGCGGGGACCGGGTCGTCGTCGGGGTCAACCGGTTCATCGACGAGGACGAGGGCGTCCGCCCGGCACTCCAGAAGATCGACCCGGAAGGGGAGCGGCGCCAGATCGAGGGCGTGCGCCGCGTCCGTGCGGAGCGCGATCCGGCCGCCTGGGAGGCCGCCATGCGCCGTCTCGGCGAGGAGGCGAAGGGCGACACCAACCTGCTGCCGGCGATCATCGAGGCCGTCGAGGCCTATGCCACGGTCGGCGAGATCGCCGACCGGCTCCGCGCGTCGTGGGGCGTCCACCGCGAGCTGATCACGGTCTGAGGAGGAGCGACCCATGCCTGCCTCGCCCAGGGCGCCACGCCTGCCCGAGCACATCCGGAGCCTCGGGCGCGTCCACCACGTCGCCCTGATCGTGGCCGACCTCGACGCCGCGCTCGGATTCTGGCGCGACACGCTCGGCCTGCCGATCGAGCTCGTGCTCCCGATCGAGACCGACGGCGTCACGATCGCGTTCCTGCCCGTGGGCGAGTCCAAGGTCGAGCTCGTGATGCCGACCACGGACTCCACGGGCGTGGCCCGCTTCCTCGCGAACAAGGGCGAGGGCTTCCACCACGTGTGCTTCGAGGTCGACAACCTCGCCGAGACGCTGCTCCGCCTCGAGTTCGACGGCCTGGAGCTGATCGACACGTCCCCACGCAAGGGCGCCGAGGGACCGGTGGCGTTCCTGCACCCCCGCTCGTGCCACGGGGTGCTCGTCGAGCTCATCGAGGCGCCGGGCGGGCCGGCATGGTCGAGCCTCGGCTACGCCTGATCCGATGCCGCCCGGAACCGGCGAATCCCCTCCAGGACGGGTTCCCATGTCTGACGGTTAGCCGGCCAGGCGCCCACCTGGACGTGCGCGACACCCTCCGCGGCCCACGCATGCAGGGCGTCCTCGATCGCTTGCGCGTCCCGCGGCACGTGGGCGTCCTCCGACTCGGCGGCGACCTCGACGCCCACGAAGACGTCGGGAAGTCGCGGCCGGCCCTCCAGCTCGCAGGCCTCGGCCAGCCGCGCCCGCTGGTCCCGGAACGTCGCGTCGGGTCCGCCGAACCATGCCGCCTCCCAGGCGTCTGCGTAGCGGGCGGCGATCCGGAGCATGCGTGGGCCATCCGCGGCTACCAGGAGCGGGATCCGCCGCACGGGCGCAGGGAGCAGGACGGCATCGTCCACCGCGGTCCAGGTGCCCGACGCGGTCACCCGCTCGCCGTCCAGCAGGGCGCGGAGGATGGGGATGCCCTCCTCGAAGCGGCCGACCCGGTGGTCGAACGGATAGCCGAACGCCCGGTACTCGGGCTCGTGCCACCCGCAACCGACGCCGAGGACCAGGCGGCCGGCAGCGACGAGGTCGAGCGTCGCCGCGATCTTCGCCAGGAGACCCACTGAGCGGAACGACCACGCTGCGACGAGCGGCCCGAGCTCGACGGTCGAGGTGACGGCCGCGACGGCCGTGAGCAGCGAGAACGGCTCGTGGAGGCCGACCTCGCCACGCGGACCCCGATCGAGGAAGTGGTCGGCGACCCACAGGCTCGAGGCCCCGCCCGCCTCCGCGAACGACGCGAGCGAGCGGATCTCCGCCCACGTGCCGGCGTCTCCGTCGACCGGGGCCTGCGGCAGCGATAGCCCGATCTTCACGGACGGGGCCGGGTCAGAAGGCCCAGGCGAAGACGACGTCGCGGGCGTCGACCGAGCGGCGCGCGAAGCCCACGATTCGGCCGGTCAGGTCGCGGATCCAGGGCTTCTCCTCGCGCGGCAGCAGGCCCAGCTCCTCCTCGAGCAGGCCGATCCAGCGCCCGGCGAGTGCGCCCAGCTGCTCGTCGGAGACGCCCGCGACGGCCACCACCCAGGCCCGGTCGACGCGCTCGACGATCCGCTCCACGTCCACGGGGCCATCCTCGAGATCGGAGCGGGCGTCGAGGAAGTCGGCCGGCTCCTCGCCCTCGGTCACGTTCCGCACGGCTTCGCTGAACAGGTCGAGCCAGGTCGGGTCGAGGCCGCCGCCGAGCGGCAGGTGGGCGACGAAGCGATCGGGGTCGTCGAACGCGACCACGTCGTCGATCGAGAGCGCAAGGACGATCTCACGCGAGTCGCCCGCGACGAGGTCCATGAGGCTGCCCATCGCCACAGTCTACGGCGCGGTCAACCGACGGGCCGGGCCAGCTCCTCGGCGAAGAAGATCATGTCGAGGTCGCCGGGCGAGCGACCGGCGCCGGTCAGGATCGTGGCCGCCTCCGAGCGGTGCTGCGTGCCGTGGTTCACGACGTGGGCGAGCATCTGCCAGAACGGGACGCCGTCGCCGAGCTCGGCGAGCCACGTATCGGTGAGCGTCGGGAGCCACGCCTCGAGCGCGTCCCACTCGCGCGCCCACGCTGCAGCCAGCGCGTCCGGGGAGAGGAGCGGCTCGCGTTCGGGCACCGGCGACTCCTCGCTCCCGGCGAGCCCGAGCCGCCATCGCTGGTGCGCTCCGAGCTGGTGGACGAGGATCGCGCCCAGGCCCCGATCGCCGACGACGCCGGTCGCGCCCCACACGGCGTCGGGCAGGCCGTCGATCACCGCGAGCACGCGCCGGGTCGCCCAGCGGTCGTAGTCGAACAGGTAGCGGATGTCGGCCAGGTCCACCGTCGCCCTCGCTTCAGCCGCGGTAGCCGGCCGCGCGCAGCAGGGCCGGCAGCTCGGTCGGCGAGTCGGCGACCCGGAAGCCCGCCGCCTCCAGCGCCTCGACCTTGGACGCCGCCGTGCCGCGACCGCCCGAGACGATCGCGCCGGCGTGGCCCATGCGCTTGCCCTCGGGCGCCGTCCGGCCTGCGATGAACGCGACCTTGGGCATGGCCTGCAGATGCTCGGCGACCCAGGCCGCCGCCTCCTCCTCGGCCGCTCCGCCGATCTCGCCGATCAGCACCAGGGCGTCGGTGTCCGGGTCGTCGGCAAACAGCCGGACGATGTCCAGGAATGGCGTGCCGATGATCGGATCGCCCCCGATGCCCACGCAGGTCGACTGGCCGAGGCCGGCGTCCGTCATCGCCTGGACCGCCTCGTAGGTGAGGGTGCCGGAACGGGACACCACGCCGACCCGCCCCTCGCGGTGGATCGAGCCCGGGATGATGCCCACCTTGGCCCGGCCGGGCGAGGTGGCGCCCGGGCAGTTGGGACCGATCAGCCGGGCGCCCGCGAGTCGGACCTCCTCCACGACGGGGATCATGTCCAGCGCCGGAATCCCCTCGGTGATGCAGAAGATCGTCCCGATCTCCGCCGCGACCGACTCGAGCACGGCGTCCGGGGCTCCGGCGGCGGGCACGAAGATGCACGAGGTGTTGGCGCCGGTCGCGGCGACCGCCTCGGCGACCGTGTTGAACACGGGCACCCTGCCGTCGATCGCGGTCTGGCCGCCCTTGCCCGGCGTGACGCCCGCGACGAGCGGGGTCCCGTATTCGAGCATGGCGCGGCTGTGGAAGTCGCCCTCGCGACCCGTGATCCCCTGGACGACGAGTCGGGTGTCGCGGCCGATGAGGATGCTCATGCCGCCGCCTTCGCCGCCGCGACGGCCTTGGCCGCGGCCTCGTCGAGGCTGGCGGCGGTCACGAAGCTCGCAGCCTCCAGCAGCTCGGCCGCCTCGGCCGCGTTGGTGCCCACGATCCGGACCACCATCGGCACCTCGCGCTCCTGCTGGGCGCGGGCCTCGATCAGGCCCCTGGCGACCTCGTCGCCGCGCGTGATGCCTCCGAAGATGTTCACGAGGATGGCCTTGACGTTGGGGTCGTCGAGGATCAGCCGCATCGCGGCCGCCACGCGCTCCGCCTTCGCCCCGCCGCCGATGTCGAGGAAGTTCGCCGGCTCGCCGCCGGCCCGCTTCACGAGGTCCATCGTCGTCATCGCCAGGCCGGCCCCGTTCACCATGCAGCCGATGTCGCCGGCGAGCTTGATGAACGTCAGGTCGAAGCGCCGCGCCTCGACGTCCGTCGGGTCCTCCGCGTCGAGGTCGCGCAGCGCCTCGAGCTGGGGGTGGCGGGCGAGGGCGGAGTCGTCGAGCGTGATCTTGGCGTCGAGGCAGACCAGGCGCTCGACCTCGGACCCGTCGGCGTTGTGCTCGCGGATCACCGCCAGCGGGTTGATCTCGACGAGGTCGGCGTCGTAGGCCAGCATCGTGCGCAGCAGGCCCTTTGCGATCGCCGCGCCGGCCTTCCAGTGGGCGCCGAACCCGATCTTGAATGCCAGCTCCCTCGCCGCGTAGTCAGGCAGGCCCAGGAGCGGATCGGCGTGCTCGTAGACGATCGCCTCGGGGTTGTCGACCGCGACCTGCTCGATCTCCACGCCACCCTCCGCCGAGCCGATGAACATCAGCCGCCGGGTGGCTCGGTCGAGGACGACCGAGAGGTAGTACTCCTTGACGATCTCGGCCGCGGGACCCACGAGCACCCGCCGGACCGGCAGCCCCTTGATCTCGAGCGCGAGGATCTGCGCCGCGACGTCCTCGGCCTCGTCCGCGGTCCCCGCGAGCTTCACGCCGCCGGCCTTGCCGCGGCCGCCGACGAGGACCTGGGCCTTGATGACGACCTTGCCGGTGGCATTGCCCGGGTCGGCGAGGAACCGCACGGCGGCGGCGCGCGCCTGAGTCGGGGTGCGGGCGACCTCGAAGGCCGGGACGGGGAGCCCCTCGGCGACCAGCAGCGACTTCGCGTCGGCTTCGTGGATCTTCACGCGACGGGGGACCTCGTGGGACGGGGAGTCGGGCGGCTTCCGATCATAGCCTTGGTCGCCGGCCGGACGTCAGCGAGCCAGACGGAACGAACCCTCCAGGTCGCCTCGCCATACTCGGTGAGCGCTGCCACATCGGCCGCGCCACCGCCGAGGGCCGTGATGCAGCTGGAACTCGTGGAGCGGGCGCGACGGGGCGATCATGACGCCTTCGCCGTGCTGGCCCGCACCGCCGTCTTCCGGCTCGACGCCGCCGCAAGGCTCATCCTTCGTGACCCCGACCAGGCCAAGGACGCCGTCCAGGAGACGCTCGTCCGAGCCTGGCGCGACCTGCCCACGCTCCGGGATGCCGATCGCTTCGACGCCTGGCTCCACCGCCTGCTGTACCGCGCCTGCATCGATGAGGCGCGCCGGCTCCGGCGCCATCGCTTCGACATCGACCTTGTCGAGATCGACATGCCGACCATCGACGACCCGTTGTCGCTCACGGTCGACCGCGACCAGCTCGAACGCGGCTTCAGCCGCCTCGAGCCCGAGGCACGGGCCCTCGTCGTCCTGCACTACTACCTCGATCTGCCACTGCCGGAGGTTGCCATCGTGCTCGGAATCCCGCTGGGGACGGCCAAGTCCCGTCTCCATCGGGCGCTCCAGTCCATGCGAGCGGCGCTCGACGCCGATACCCGATCCAGGTCGGAGATGCCACAGGGTGGCCTCGCATGAGCACGCGTGACGGCTTCGAAGGGGCCCTGTCCGACTGGCTCGATGACAAGGCTGGGCGCGGTGCGCCCGACTACGTCGACGAGATCCTCGTCCTCACGACACGGACCCGCCAGCGGCCGGCATGGTCGAGCCTTGGAGGCCTGCTCCCGATGCAAACGACACTTCGCTTCACGCCCGTGCCGAGGCTGGGCTGGATCGTCCTGATCGCGCTGGCCACCGTGGCCGCGGTCGGGATCGCGGTCCTCGCGGTCGGCTCGCGGTCGCCCCACATCCCGCCGCCGTTCGGGCCGGCCCGCAACGGCCAGATCCTGTATGCCGGGACCGACAACGACATCCATGCGCTCGATCCCGTGACGGGCGTCACCACGGCGATCGTCACCGGAGCCTCCGGCGACCATCGTCCGGTGCTCTCGCCGGATGGGACGAAGCTCCTGTTCCTCCGGGATACGGACGCCGTGTCCCGGCCGATGATCATGGTGGCGAACGCAGACGGCAGTGACGTCCGATCGCTCACGGGGCCCCTCGCAGGCTTCACTGAAGCCGCGTGGTCGCACGACGGAGCAAAGGTCGCGGTGGTCTCGGCGGGCGCGAGCTCGAAGCCCGGGCTCCAGGTCTTCACCGTCGACGGCTCCAGACAGCCCGTCCTCGTCAACACGCACCTGAGGACAGGCATCGCGTACCTGTCGTTCCGACCCGGGGACCGTGAGCTCACGTTCCGCGGCGAGGGCAGCGACGGAGACGCGCTGATCACCGTGGCTGCCGACGGCAGCGATTACTGGCCGTTCCTCAACAATACCCAGGGCGACGGCGCGAGCCTCTCGCCGGACGGCACGAAGATGGCGTACCAGACGTGGGACGGCACCCTGGGCACCATCCACATCGTCGATGTCGATACCGGTGCCGACTCGATCCCGGCCCTCGATCCGCCGTCGGATGCGAGCCTGGTCGACGGCGAGCCGACCTGGTCGCCCGACGGCACCAAGCTCCTGTTCGTGCAGTACACGGCGGGCGTCAACAACCACCTCGCGGTTGCGCCGGTGGCGGGCGGTCCCCGTGTTCAGATCGGGCCCGCGATGCCCAACTGCGGCTGCCCTGTTTCGGCCGTGTTCTCGCCGGACGGCACGAAGGTGCTCGCTCACTATGGCGCCGACGGATCGACCTGGCTGCTCGACCCCACCGGGGCGACCCCCGGCTCGCAGCTGTCCCCGACCATCGCCGAAACCGCCTCCTGGCAGCGTACGGCGAACTGATCGGCCAGCCACAAGCCCGATCGGCCGGCACTCTCGCGGAGGCCGGCCGATCGTTTTGATTCCATCGCGACCAAGGTGAAGCCAGACGGGGGTGCCCGCTCGCCATACTCCTGAACGCGGCCAGATGCGCCGTGTCAATGCCGAGGGCGAGATGAGCCGAGAGCTCGTGGAGCGGGCGCGACAGGGCGATCATGACGCCTTCGCCGTGCTGGCAGGCGCCGCGATCTCCCGTCTCGACGCCGCCGCCTGGCTCATGCTCCGGGACACGGACCTGGCGATGGACGCCGTCCAGAACGCCCTCGTCCGCGCCTGGCGTGATCTGCCCACGCTGCGCGACCCGGATCGCTTCGATGCCTGGCTGTACCGACTCCTCATCAACGCCTGCACCGACGAGATCCGGCGGACCCGGCGCCATCGACTCGATGTCCACATCGACGAGCTGACGACCGAGCCCGCGACCGCCGACGCCGTGTCGACGATCGTGGATCGCGACGAGCTCGAGCGCGGCTTCAACCGCATCGGGCCGGACGAGCGGGCGGTCATCGTGCTTCATCACTTCCTCGACCTGCCGCTGCCCGAGGTCGCATCGACCCTCGGGATCCCGTTGGGCACGGTCAAGTCCCGTCTCTACCGCGGCCTGCGGGAGATGCGCGCGGTGCTCGACGCCGACACGCGCCCCGGAACCGCGGTACCCGAAGGACGTCCGGCATGACCGTGAACGACGATCCCGGCCGCGTCGTCTCCGACTGGCTGCACGAGTACGGCGCGCACCGCGTGCCAAACCATCTCGATGCCGTCCTGCGGACGACGAGCACGCGGCGTCAGCGCCCGGCCTGGTCGAGCCTCGAAAGGTGGCTCCCCGTGGACCTGACCAATCGCGCGAGCACGCTCGCGCCGCCAAACCTCGGCCGCCTCCTCGTTGTCGGCCTGCTGATCCTTGTGGTGGCAGCCGTGACGTTCCTCGCCGTCGGCTCGCGACAGCGACCAGTGCCGCCACCGTTCGGTCCGGCCCGAAACGGCGTGCTGGTGTACGCATCTCACGGCGATCTCCTGTCGTACGACTTCGCTTCCGGCAAGTCGACGGCCGTGATCCAAGGTCCGGAGGACGACCGCGACCCGCGCGTGTCGCCCGACGGGACGAAGATCCTGTTCGACCGCATGCTCGCGGGCCCTCTCGGCCATCAGCTGATGGTCAGCGACATCGATGGGAAGAACGTCGTTCCGCTCACGGCTCCCGTCGCCAACGTGGACTCGATCGCCTGGGGGCCCGACTCGAAGCACGTATCGATGAGCTCGGATGCCGACTCGGTCGCCGCGGTCCGGATCGCCGGCCTGGATGGCACCCTGGCTCTCGCCATCGCGCAGGACGATGCATCCGGCCACACGGCCGTCGAGAACGTGCAATGGCGCCCCGACGCCAAAGAGCTGATCTTCCGGGGTTGGTCGCCACCGTCGTCGTTCGGCTTGTACGCCATCCGTCCCGACGGGACGGGCGAGCGCCCGATCCTGCCCGTCACGAGTGATCAGTCGACCGCGGCGACCAATCCGGTGCTTTCACCGGACGGCAAGACCATCGCGTTTACCCTCGGGGAGGAGACCCGGGTGCATCTCGTCGACGTCGACACCGGACAAGAGCGTTCGGTCATCGTCGACGGCGCCGACGGCAACCATGCGAATCTGGCGTGGTCCCCGGATGGCGTAAGGATCCTGTTCGAGCGTGTCGATGGGATCGAGAGCCATCTCGCGGTGGCATCCGTCGCCGATGGCAAGGTCGTCCCGACCGGCCCGGCGTTCGAGCCCGAGTCCGGCGTCTCGGCAGCGTTCTCGCCCGACGGGTCGAAGGATCGTCGCCTGGTTCAAGCGGGACGGCTCGACCTGGCTCCTCGACCCCGCTGGTGGAGCGGGCGAGCGACTCCCCGTGGACGGCGCCGCTCTCGCCAGCTGGCAGCGCACGGCGCCCTGACAGAGTCCGCCTCCATCTACGCTCGACCGGCCCGCCCTCGCGGCGGGCCGGCCGTCCCCGCGCCCGGCACGTCGGTACAATCGGGGCTATGGCCTACCGCGTCACCCTGATCCCCGGCGACGGCATCGGGCCGGAGCTGGCGGAGGCCACCCGGCGCGTCCTCGACGCCTCGGGTGTCGCCTTCGAGTGGGAGCTCCAGGACGCGGGCGAGGCCGTCATCGCCGAGTACGGGACGCCGCTGCCAGAGCACGTGCTGGAGTCGGTCCGCCGCAACCGGATCGCGCTCAAGGGCCCGATCACCACCCCCGTCGGCTCCGGGTTCCGGAGCGTGAACGTGACGCTTCGCCAGACGCTCGGCCTGTACGCCAACCTGCGGCCCGCCCGCTCGATCAAGGGCCTCGAGACCCGGTACGCGGACGTCGACCTCGTGATCGTGCGCGAGAACACCGAGGACCTGTACGCCGGCATCGAGCACATGGTCGGCCCCGACGCGGCCGAGAGCATCAAGATCATCACGCGGGCCGCCTCGGAGCGGATCGCCCGGTTCGCGTTCGACTACGCGGTCGCCAACGGCCGGCACAAGGTCACGGCCGTCCACAAGGCGAACATCATGAAGCTGTCCGACGGCCTGTTCCTCGAGAGCTGCCGGACGGTCGCCGCGGACTACGACGGCCGGATCGAGTTCGAGGACCGGATCGTCGACAACATGTGCATGCAGCTGGTCCAGAAGCCGGACCTGTACGACGTGCTGGTGCTGCCCAACCTCTACGGCGACATCGTCAGCGACCTGTGCGCGGGCCTCGTCGGCGGCCTGGGCGTGGCGCCGGGTGCCAACATCGGGACCGAGGCGTCGGTGTTCGAGCCCGTCCACGGCTCGGCGCCCGAAGTACGCGGGTCAGGACAAGGCGAACCCGACGGCGATGATCCTGTCGGGCGTCCTGATGCTCCGCCACCTGGGCGAGCAGCCGGCCGCGGAGCGCGTCGAGGCGGCCGTGCGCGACGTCATCGCCGAGGGGAAGCACACGACCTACGACCTCGGCGGCGACGCCGGCACCCGCGCCTACGCGGACGCGATCATCGAGCGACTCGGCGCCCCAGCGGCGGCCGCACCGCAATGACCGGGATCCCCGCGAGCGTCCGCCTCCCGCGCAAGCTGCCGGGCACGGCCCCGGCCGGGCTCGGGACGACGCGCCGCCGCGACCGCTGGTGGATCCCGCCGCTCGGGCAGGGGACGCTGTTCACGGTCCTGGCCACGTACCTGTTCTTCTCCGGGATCGTGTGGACCCCGCTGTTCGGGACCGCCTACGAGGTCGACGGCTACCTGTCGCCGCTGTTCTCGCCCCTGATCGCGCCGGCCTGGCTGCCCGCCTTCATCAGCCCGGGCCTCCTGATCCTGTGGATCCCGCTCGGCTTCCGGGCCACCTGCTACTACTACCGCAAGGCGTACTACCGCTTCTACTTCGCCGACCCGCCGGGCTGCGCGGTGGGGGAGCCGACGGTCCACAAGCGGTACAGCATGGAGACCAAGTTCCCGTTCATCCTGCAGAACTTCCACCGCTACTTCCTGTACCTCGCGTTCGTGCCGCTGTTCTTCCTGTGGGTCGACGCCGTCGGCTCGTTGTTCCCGGCCAGCGGGCCGCGCCTGGGCCTCGGGAGCGTGATCTTCTTCGTCAACGTCATCCTGCTGTCTGCGTTCTCGCTGTCGTGCAACTCGCTGCGCCACCTGGTCGGCGGGCGCGTCGACTGCTTCTCGTGCACGCGGCGGCGACAGGTCCAGTACACGCTGTGGCAGCGGATCACGACCCTCAACCTCCACCACATGCGATGGGCGTGGGTGAGCTTCATCTCGGTCGTGCTGACCGACGTCTACGTCAGGCTGCTGGCGCTGGGCGTCATCACCGACCCGGCGATCCGCTTCTAGCCGCCGAGGTCACGTGTCGACCCATCGACCCGCTCGAGGTCCAGACCCGTCCGCACGACGTCCTGGTCATCGGGGCGGGCGGCGCGGGCCTGCGGGCGGCGATCGAGGCGCAGGCGGCCGGGGCCGACGTCGGGCTCGTCTGCAAGTCGCTGCTCGGCAAGGCCCACACGGTGATGGCCGAGGGGGGCGTCGCCGCGGCGCTGGCCCACGTGGCCGCCGGCGACACGTGGCAGATCCACTTCCGCGACACGATGGTCGGCGGCAAGCTGCTGAACAACCCGCGCATGGCCGAGCTCCACGCGACCGAGGCGCCGGATCGGGTTCGCGAGCTCGAGCGGTGGGGCGCCGTCTTCGACCGGACCGACGACGGCCGGATCCTCCAGCGCCCGTTCGGTGGCCACACGCACCCGCGCCTCGCCCACGTCGGCGACCGGACCGGCCTCGAGATGATCCGCACCCTCCAGGACCGGGCGGTGGCGTCCGGGCATCACCGTGTACATGGAGTGCACGATCACGCGCCTGATCACCGGCCGGGCCGGGGTGACGGGCGCGTTCGGC
Source organism: uncultured Chloroflexia bacterium (assembly GCA_963779575.1). GTDB lineage: Bacteria > Chloroflexota > Limnocylindria > Limnocylindrales > CSP1-4 > CAIXZV01. The sequence goes on along the minus strand of CAVZYT010000009.1, from coordinate 129,698 downwards.
TACTGGCGGACGACCGGGCCAGCCGATCCTGTTCCCGGCCAGGGCGATCGTGCTCGCGACGGGCGGCATCGGCAAGGCCTTCGAGGTCACCTCGAACTCGTGGGAGTACAGCGGCGACGGCCAGGCGCTGGCGTACGAGGCCGGCGCCGACCTGATCGACATGGAGTTCGTCCAGTTCCACCCGACGGGCATGGTCTGGCCGCCCGGCGTGCGCGGCCTGCTCGTGACCGAGGCCGTGCGCGGCGAGGGCGGGATCCTGCGCAACGCGCGACGGCGAGCGCTTCATGTGGAAGTACCTGCCCGAGGAGCGGCGCGCCGAGTACGCCGCCGACGATGACGAGGCGAAGCGCTGGGTCACCGCCCTGTCGGAGGGCCGCGAGACCGATGCCCGCCGGCCACCCGAGCTGTCGACCCGCGACAACGTGGCCCGGGCCATCTACACCGAGGTCAAGGAGGGGCGCGGCTCGCCGCACGGCGGCGTGTTCCTCGACATCAGCTACCTCCCGCCCGACCACGTCCGGCGCAAGCTGCCGTCGATGTACGACCAGTTCAAGGAGCTGGCCGACGTCGACATCACCGCGGGGCCGATGGAGGTCGGGCCGACCACCCACTACGTGATGGGCGGGATCCGGGTCGACGCGGACAGCGGCACGACGACCGTGCCCGGCCTGTTCGCGGCAGGCGAGGTGTCGGGCGGGATGCACGGCGCCAACCGCCTGGGCGGCAACTCGCTGTCCGACCTGCTGGTGTTCGGGGCCCGGACCGGGGCGGGCGCGGCGGCCCACGCGGCCGCCCAGGACGCCGACCCGTATCTCGACCCCGTGCAGGTCCGGGAGGCGGCCGCGGACCTCGTCGCGCCGCTCGAGCGGGCCGAGGGCGAGGACCCGTATGCGATCCAGCGCGACCTCCAGGTGATGATGCAGCGCCTCGTCGGCATCTTCCGCGTCGAGGCGGACCTGACCGAGGCGATCGAGGAGCTGGCCGAGCTGCGCCGCCGCTGGGCGTCCGTGCGGGCGAGCGGCGGCCGCGCCTACAACCCGGGCTGGAACCTGGTGTTCGAGCTGGGCAACCTGCTGACGGTCTCCGAGGCGATCGCCCGCGCCGCGCTGCTGCGCACCGAGAGCCGCGGCGCCCACAGCCGCCTGGACTTCCCGGCCACCGACGAGAAGCGCTGGGGCGGCGTCAACACTGCCGTCGCGCGCTCGGCCGACGGCTCGATGACCGTCGCCACCACGCCCCTCCCGGCCATGACCGACGCGCTTCGCGGCCTGCTCGGCGGCGGACACTGATGCGAGGAGGGACGGATGCCTGACGTGCGCCTCAAGGTCTTCCGCGGCGGTCCCGACGAGCCCGGCCATTTCGACGAGTTCGACGTGCCGGTGGAGGAGGGGATGGTCGTCCTCGACGCGCTCCACTGGATCCAGGGCCACGAGGCGCCCGATCTCGCGGTGCGCTGGAACTGCAAGGCGGCCAAGTGCGGCTCGTGCAGCGCCGAGGTCGACGGGCGGCCGCGCCTGACCTGCAAGACCAGGCTGTCCGACTTCGATCTCGAGGAGACGATCACGGTCGAGCCGATGCGCGCGTTCCCGCTGATCCGCGACCTCGTGACCGACGTCTCGTGGAACTACGAGGTCAACAAGACGATCCAGCCGTTCACGCCGCCCGCCGACGTCCCGCAGGAGGACTGGCGCTGGCAGCAGCAGGACATCGAGCGCGTGCAGGAATACCGCAAGTGCATCGAGTGCTTCCTGTGCCAGGACGTCTGCCACGTGCTGCGCAACCACGAGACCGAGAAGCCGTTCATGGGCCCGCGCTACCTCGTCCGGACCGCGGGGCTCGAGCTCCACCCGATCGACGAGGGCGACCGGCGCGAGTACCTCAAGGACAGCGGCGGGATCGGCTACTGCAACATCACGAAGTGCTGCACCGAGGTCTGCCCGGAGCACATCAAGATCACCGACAACGCGATCATCCCGCTCAAGGAGCGCGTCGCCGACGCCTACTACGACCCGATCCAGTGGGCCTGGCGCAAGCTTCGCGGCGGCGGTGACAAGGGGAGTCCCGAAGGTCGAGCTGCCGGTCCTCCAGGGCACCCCGGCGCCGGCTGCGACACCGCCTCCCGCCGACGCGGCGGATGGCCCCGCGCCCGATCCCGGGGACGCCGCTTGACGGACCCGATGTTCCCCGACCTGGCCGCCACCGACCCGGCCGATGTCGCGGGGGAGACCGGGTCGCCGCGCGGGTACGTCATCCGCACCGATGGGGCGGCACGAGGCAACCCGGGGCCGGCGTCGCTGGGCGCCGCGCTGTTCGACCTCGCGCGGCCTGACGCCCGCAACGACCGGGCGGAGCCTGACGCTTCGATCTCCGACTACCTGGGCATCCAGACCAACAACGTGGCGGAATACACGGGGGTCGTCCGCGCGCTCGACCTCGCCCGTGAGCTCGGCGCCCGCGAGGTCCACCTGCTGCTCGACTCGAAGCTGATCGTGGAGCAGCTGACGGGTCGCTGGCGGGTCAAGGACCGGAAGCTCATCCCGCTCTGCTCGGCCGCGATGCGCACGCTGTCGGGCTTCGATCGGTGGTCCGCCGCGCATGTGCCACGCGCGCTCAACAGCGTGGCCGACCGCCTGGCGAACGAGGCCATCGATCGGGCGCACGCGGGCGGACCTGCATCGGTCGTCCGGCGCCCGTAGGCCCGAGCCGCCGCGGGGGGGCCGGCCCGGGTGGCCCGGGCACGGACGGGCCGCTGACGGACGCCTGTCGCGGGCCGTATACCTACCACGCTTAGCAGGAATGGTTTCGAGCCTCGCGCCCTCGCCCGACGCAACGTTCATGCGTGTGTGGCATGGGAGCGTGCTCAAATCGCTCGCCGCAACCTTCAGCCGTCTTCGCGAAACCAAATCGCGGCCGGGTAAGCCTGGTACGCATACGGAAAGGGTCCGCACCGACCGTTGAACCTCTGCGACCCTCGGCACGCGAGGTCGCCTACACTCCGCAGGCCAGCGAGGCGGCCGGACGGTCGCGCGCTCACCGGGCAACCGGTGGTCGTGAGGAAAGTCCGAGCTCCACAGCGCAGGGCAGCGGGTAACGCCCGTCCGCCGCGAGGCGAGGACCAGTGCCACAGTGACGATGCCGGCCCCTCGGGGTCGGAGTGAAACGCGGCAAACTCTGCCCGGAGCAAGGCCAAATAGGAGGGCGCAACCCCGGTTCGCCGGGGGGAGAGGTGCGCTGCCCAGCCCTCGGGTCGGCTGCATGAGCCGTCGGGCAACCGGCGGTCGAGATGGATGACCGTCGTCGCGGTTCGCCGCGACACAGAACTCGGCTTACAGGCCGCTCTCGCTGGCGCCTAAGCCCTGCTAGTCCTCGTCGGGGCGGAAGATGTGGGCCGCCGCGCATGCGTTGCAGATCGGCATCGCCGTGTCGAGGTCACCCAGGGGGATCGGCACCTTGCGGTCCGGGTACAGACACTCGACCTCGTAGATCCGCTCGCGAACACGATCGAGCGAGATCAATCGCCGGTACGTGCAGCGCTTGATGCGATGCGGAGCGAGCCGTGACGGATCGGGCTCGGGGCTCTGCGTGGTCGCGGGAGCCGGCAGTGGGAGCGCCATAAGCTCCGGGTGTAGCCTCCTGTGACGGTGCGTGCGCGCAACGATAGCCGGTCGGGGACGACGTTCCCCTGAACGGAGGCGCAGCCTACCACCACCGATTCCGCCCCGGCAATGTGCTGGAGGTACTAGACTCCCCGCGGTCGGGGGCACGTGGGTCCGAACTCGCGCGGGAGATTCGAGCTGAGCGACTTGCCGACCGCGGCAGCCGATGGAGATGGCCAGGAGGCCGAAAGCGCCCCCGAGGCCCCCTCGCAGCCACAGCTGCCGGTCCTCGACGACGCCGCCCGCTCGCCCGACCCGACGGTCTGCCCGTTCTTCCGGTTCGAGCTCGACGGCAACCTCGTCACGCCCCTTCCCACGCCCGACGCCGGCAACCGCTGCGCCGCGATCGGCTCGCCGCGCCCGCAGTCGGAGCGCCAGCAGGAGCTGGTCTGCCTTCGCGCGGCCCACACGGACTGCCCGCGCTACCTGAAGGGCGCGCTGGCGATCGGCGATCCGGCCGCCGCTGCGCGTCGAGCCTCCGCGGTTCCTCGCGCGACGCTGGCGGCGTTGCTGATCCTCGTGCTGTCGGCCGGGATCTCGTTCGGGTTCGTCGTCCAGCGCGGTGGCATCGAGCTGCCGGCCGCGGCCCCGGGACCGACGTCGACGGCGATCGCCCTCGCGCCGTCGCCCTCAGACGAGGCGACGCTCGAGCCGACGATCGAACCCACGGTCGAGCCCACCGAACCCGCGTCTGCGAGCGCCTCGGTCGAGGCGAGCTCCGCTCCGCCCGCGACGCCCGAGCCGACCGCCTCGCCGACGCTCGAACCATCGCCCTCGCCCGAGCCCACGCCGTCGCCGACCGTCGAGCCGACGACGGCCCCGTCGGCCACGCCGACCGATGAGCCGACCCCGAAGCCGACCAAGAAGCCGAGCAGCGACCGCTACAAGCTGCTGGACCCCTGCCCGGACAAGCCGGATTGCTGGATCTACGTCGTCCGCTCGGGCGACAACCTCTACAGCATCGGCCACTACTTCGGGATCCCGCTCAGCGTGATCTACGACTGGAACCCGCGCTACCCCGGGACGAGGCTGCGCGTCGGCGACCAGATCCGGATGCCACCGCCCAGGCGCTAGCCCGCCGCCGCGCCCCTGGCACGGGGAGGTGCCAGGACGATGCGCTCCACGCCGGCCGATCGACGGGCAACCGCGTCTCGCCCGCAGTGCCGAGCACGCCATTCGCCGGGCCGGCACATCGCTGAGCCACGCCCGCGAGCCCGCCCGCGAGACCCGCCGCGTGCGTTGAAGGCCGCCGCGGCGCACCGATGAACCGGTGGTGGCGCGGCGTGCGATTTCCCCATTGACGGACCCTCGGGGCACGCTAGAATGCCCGGAAGTGGCGCAAAGTGGTGGAAAGTGGGGAAGTTCCCGCCCAACGGGCCGTGCCAAGGGGCAGGCCCGACGAACGGAAGCCCAGCCCTGGTTGATCGGACCCACCCGGCGCCATTCGACGTCAGGAGTGATCGGGAGCGGTGTTCACGGGTGAGTACCGGCACGCGGTGGATGGCAAAGGGCGGATCGCCGTCCCTGCGCGCTTCCGTGGCCAGCTCTCCGACGGCGCCGTCGTCGCACGGTGGCTCGACAGCTGCCTCGCGATCTTCCCGATGACCGCCTGGGGCGAGCTCGCAACCCGTGTCGGTGGCCTGCCGATGACCGATCCCAACGCCCGGCTGCTGCAGCGCCAGCTGTTCGCCGGCGCGTTCGAGACCGAGCTCGACGGCCAGGGACGCGTGCTGCTCCCCCAGGGCCTGCGGGCGTTCGCCGGTCTCGAGGCCGAGGCGCTGGTGCTGGGATCCCGCGACCACGCGGAGATCTGGGCGCCGGCGCGCTGGACCGAGTACAGCCGGAGCCTCGACGACCCCGATGCGTTCGCCCGCGCGATCGCCGGCCTGGGGATCTGACGTCGCACCACATGCGCTTCCAGGGTCCGCTCGGGATCCGCAACCGACTCGTGGAGGAGAGATGGAGCTAGGGCACCTGCCGGTCATGCCGGTCGAGGTCCTTGGGACGCTCGCACCGGCGCCCGGCAGTCTCCAGATCGACGCGACGATCGGCGGCGGTGGGCACACCGAGCGGATCCTGGAGGCCGCCAGCCCCGACGGCCGCGTGCTGGGGCTGGACGCCGACCAGGCCGCGATCGAGCGGGTCGCGCTCCGGCTGGCCCCGTACGGGGACCGGCTCGTGCTCCGGCAGGCGAACTTCCGGGAGCTCGCGAGCGTGGCGCCCGCGGCCGGATTCGATGCCGTCGACGGCGCCTTGTTCGACCTCGGGCTGTCGTCGTTCCAGCTCGCCGACCGTGACCGGGGCTTCGGGTTCCGGACCGGCGGTCCGCTGGACATGCGCTTCGACACCACCCGCGGCGTGCCCGCGTCCGAGCTGCTCGCGACGCTCGACGCCGACGAGCTGGCCGCGCTGTTCCGCAAGTACGGCGAGGAGCCGTCGGCGTGGAAGATCGCCAAGGCCATCGTCGCCGCGCGATCGATCGCCCCGATCCAGACCGCGGAGGACCTGGCGCAGGTCGTCGAGCGCGTCTCGCCCGTCAACCCGCGCCAGCGCCGGCGGATCCATCCGGCCACCCGCGTGTTCCAGGCCCTGCGGATCGCGGTCAACGAGGAGCTCGACGCGCTGCCCGAGGGGCTGGCGGCGGCCGTTGACCTGCTGCGCCCCGGCGGCCGCCTCGTCGTCCTGTCCTACCACTCGCTCGAGGACCGCATCGTCAAGCGGTTCATCGCGTCGGAGCGCCGCGGCTGCGTCTGCCCGCCCGAGGCCCCGGTCTGCGTCTGCGGGCATTCGCCCCGCCTGCGCCTCGTGACCCGGCCCTCGATGACCCCCACCGACGCCGAGATCGACGCCAACCCGCGAGCCCGGAGCGCGCGTCTGCGCGCCGCCGAGCGCCTGGCCGCCTGAGCCCCGACTGCCATCGACTGACGAACCGCCTTCGCCGACACCCGCCGACCGGTCACTGCCCCCCGGTCGATCCACGCCGGCGCGAACGCCGGCCCGCGCTTTAGGGAGGAGGAGTCCCGTGAGCAAGCGCCACCAGTCGAACCGTCGCAAGAACTACGGCCGCCGCCAGCACGAGCTGCACGAGCGCAGCCAGCGCGACCAGCAGCCCGGCGACGCCGAGCAGGCCCTCGACGACGCCGCCGCAGGCGGCATGGACCGGCTCTCCTTCCTGGATCCGCGCCCGGCACGCCTCCGCTACGCGCTCGGCGATTGACGTGGCGGTCTACCAGGGAGCGCGCCAGCGCACCATCGTCCTGCCCCGCCGCCCGCGCGTCGAGGCGCAGGCGCCAGCCCCGCCGCGCCGCCGCGTGCGGTCGGCGGTCCGCGCGCACCGCGGCCCGTCCCGGCTCGCGCTCCTGCTGGCGGCGATCGTGATCGCGTTCGCCGGAGCGTTCTTCTCCCTGTCCCAGGACATCCGCGTTTCGGCGACCGGCTACGAGATGGACCGGCTCGCGACCGAGCAGCAGCGCCTCGAGGCCCAGGCCGACGACCTGCGCAACGAGCTCAACCGCCTCGGCAAGGCGCCCGCGATCCGGAAGTTCGCGGTCGACGCCGGCCTCGGGCCGCTCCCGGAACCCGAAGTCATCCCGGCGCGCTAGGGGCGCCGTATCGTCATGCTCGGCCGGACCGATTCCCGCGCCCGCGCGCTGCTCGTCCTCCTGGCCTTCGTGCTGGTGGCGGGCAGCCTCGGCGTGCGCCTCGCGTACTGGCAGGTCTCGCGGCGCGACGACCTGTCGGCGATGGCGGTGCGGCAGTCGTCGTTGCGCTACGAGATCCCGTCGACGCGGGGCGCGATCTACGACCGCACCGGCACGGTCGTCCTGGCCACCAGCGTCACCCGCGATCGCCTGGCCGCGTATCCCAAGCTCCTGGCGCCCGAGCAGCGGGCCGTCGTTGCGGCGCGGCTCGTCACGATCCTCGGCCTCGAGGGCGCCGCGGCGGACGAGCTGACCCAGCGGATGCTCTCCGATCGCGCCTACGTCGTCCTCGCCCGGGACCTGGACCCGGCGATCTCCGAGCAGATTCGCAACGAGAGCGAGGGCGACAAACCGCAGCTCACGGCCGTGCTCCTGGAGCCCGAGCCGGTTCGCGTCTATCCGCAGCCGGGCGGCGGTCCCCGGACGACGCTCGCGGCCCACATGCTGGGCTTCGTCAACCGCGACGGCCAGGGCCAGTACGGGCTCGAGCAGTTCTACCAGGACCAGCTGGCGGGGATGCCCCGCGTCGTGGCCGCCCAGAAGGACGCCGCCGGCAACCCGGTGCCCGACTCGTCGATCGTCCTCGACCCGGGCTACCCCGGCCAGGACCTCACGCTCACGCTGGACGCGTCGCTCCAGGTCGCGGTCGAGCAGGAGCTGCTCGCGGCCTGGATCGCCGACCGCGCGAAGCGGGTCTCCGCCGTGGTGATGGACCCCTACTCGGGCGAGGTCGTGGCCTACGCCAGCTACCCGTCCTACGACGCGAACGACTACCAGGCGATCGCGGGCCTCGCGCCCGAGCGCTTCGTCGACCCGATCGTGTCGACCGTCTACGAGCCCGGGTCGGTGTTCAAGATGCTCACCGCGACAGCGGCCATCGGCCGTGGGACCGTCACGATGAAGACGCACCTCACGGACACGGGCAAGCTGTGGGTCGACGGCGGCCACGCCCACGTCGACGACGCCGACCACGTCGCGATGGGCCGGATGGAGTTCCGGGATGCCGTGGCCTACTCGCGCAACGTGGTCGCGGCCAAGGTCGCGCTCAAGCTCGGCCACAACACCCGCGAGTCGTCGCGGATCCTGTACGGCACCTGGCGCCGGATGGGGTTCGGGTCGAATACCGGGATCGACGTCGCGAACGAGGTTCCGGGCATCGTGCGTGACCCGGCCGTGAACCCCTGGCGCGAGATCGACCTCGCCAACGGCGCATTCGGGCAGGGTGTCGCCGTCACCCCCATCCAGCTTGCGCAGGCCTTCGCGGCCATGGTCAACGGCGGGACGCTCGTCCAGCCGCGGGTCGTCCGGTCGATCGGCAGCTCCGAGACCCACCCGATCTACAAGGGCCGGGTGATCACCGGCGAGCTCTCGGGCACGCTCCAGCGCCTGATGAAGCACGTCATCGCCAAGGTCGACTTCTACCGCTCCCGGACGCTGATCCCGGGCTTCGAGGTCGGCGGCAAGACCGGCACGGCGCAGATCTGGGATGCCGACAAGGGGGCGTGGAAGGTCAACAAGTTCAACTACTCGTTCGTCGGGTACATCGGCCGCAAGACCGGGCACCCCGACCTCGTCGTCGCCGTTCGCATCGAGGAGGGCACGCCGACGGTCGTCCGGCTCGGCCACCTGGAGATGCCCGTGATGTCGTTCGAGCTGTTCCGCCGGATCGCCCATGACGCGATCAGCACGCCGTTCCTGGTGCCCGAGGACGAGCGGGTGCCGGCCGGCGCGACGGACGCCCCGTGAGCGCGCCCTATGCGACACTCGCGATCGTGACGGACCACGGACGGTCGAGCGACACCCCAGCGCTGACCGCCGACGACCTCCTCGCCGCCACCGGCGGGACCCTGCTGCGGCGCAGCGACCGCCCGATCCGCGGCGGCGCCGTCGACTCGCGGCTGGTCGGGCCCGGCGACGCTGTTCGTCGCCCTCGCCGGCGAGCGCACGGACGGCCACCGGTACCTCGCCGAGGCGGCCGCGGCAGGCGCCGCGGCGATCATCATCGGGCGCCTCCCGGACACGACCGCCGGCGAGCACCGCGATCGAGGCGCTGGGCGACGTCACCGTCGTGCTCGTCGAAGATCCGCTGCGCGCGCTCCAGGCCGTGGCCGCGGCATGGCGCGGCCGGTTCGACCCGCTCGTGGTGGGCATCACCGGCAGCATCGCCAAGACCTCGACCAAGGAGGCCGTCGCTGGCGTGCTCGAGCGCCGGTTCGACGACGCTCCGGACCGAGGGCAACCAGAACAACGAGGTCGGCCTGCCGCTCACCGTCCTGCGCCTCGGGCCCGAGCACGGGGCCGCGGTCCTCGAGATGGGGATGTACGTCGGCGGCGAGATCCGCGACCTGGCGGCGATCGGGCGGCCGTCGATCGGCATCGTCACCGCGGTGCAGCCGGTGCACCTGTCGCGGATCGGCTCCCTCGACGCGATCGAGGACGCGAAGGCGGAGCTCGTCGAGGCGCTGCCGGCGGCCGGTGACGGCGGCGTGGCGATCCTCAACGCCGACGACCCACGCGTGCGCCGCATGGCGTCGCGGACCGCCGCGCGCACCACCACGTACGGGTTCGCGCCCGACGCCGACGTCCGCGCCGATGCCGTGGCGTCGCGCGGCCTCGACGGCATGGGCTTCCGGCTGGTGACGCCGGCTGGCGAGCGGATCGTGGAGATCGCGTGCGCTGGGGCGCCTCGCCATCCACAACGCGCTCGCGGCGACCGCCGCGGGCCTCGCGGCCGGGATGACGCTGGACGAGATCGTTCCCGGGCTCGCCGCCCCGTCTCGGGCGCCCCATCGCTCGATCGTGATCCGGGCCGGCGGCGTCGTGATCGTGGACGACACCTACAACGCGTCGCCGGGGTCGATGGTCGCGGCGCTCGAGCTGCTCGCGGGACTTCCGGCCCGGCGCCGGATCGCTGTCCTGGGCGAGATGCGCGAGCTGGGCGATGCCCACGACACCGGCCACCGTCGCTGTCGGTCAGACGGCGGCGCAGGCCCTGGACGTCCTGGTCGTCGTGGACGGCGGACCCGGTGGGCGCGCGGCCGGGATCGTCGACGGTGCCCTCGCGGCGGGACTGCCGGCCGATCAGGTGATCGCCGTCAACGACGCGGCGGCGGCCGTGGATGCCGTGCTGGCGATCGCAGGGGATGGCGATGTGGTCCTGGTCAAGGCGTCGCGTGGCATCGAGCTCGAGCACGTCGTCGACGGGCTGGTGGCGCGTCTCGGCGACCCGGAGCCCGCCCAGTGACCCTCGAGCTGATCCAGGGCCTCCTGCTCGCGTTCGCCCTCGTCGTGATCCTGATGCCGCCCTACCTGCGCCTGCTGCGCCACTTCGGCTTCGCGAAGCAGATCCGCGAGGAGGGGCCGCAGAGCCACCTGGTCAAGATGGGGACGCCGACGATGGGCGGCCTGCTCGTGATCGTCGTGGTCGTGGTCATCTTCCTCGTGCTGAACTGGCCGCCCAAGGGCGGCGTCATCGCGCCGCTCGCGACGCTCGCCTTCGTGGGCCTCCTGGGTGCGGCCGACGACTACCTCAACGCGCGGACGGGGGAGGGGATCCGGGCCCGCCAGAAGCTGCTGTGGCAGACGGTCGTCGCGCTGGTCGTCGCCTACCAGATCCAGAACACGTACCAGATCACCGGGATCCGGGTCCCGTTCGTGGGCGACGTGGCGATCAACCCCGTCGTGTACATCGCGTTCGCCGCGTTCGCGATCGTCGCCTCGTCGAACGGCGTCAACATCACCGACGGCCTCGACGGCCTCGCGGGCGGGACGCTCGCGTTCGCGTTCGTCTCGTTCCTGATCATCGCGCTGCTCAACGTGCCGGCCCAGCCGCAGATCGCGCTGTTCTGCGCGCTGATCATCGGGGCGCTGCTCGGGTTCCTGTGGTTCAACGTCCACCCGGCCCAGGTGTTCATGGGCGACTCGGGATCGCTGGCGCTGGGCGCCACCCTCGCGGTCATCGCCCTGATCACCGGTCAGATCCTCGTGCTGCCGCTGATCGGGCTGATCTTCGTGGTCGAGACCCTCTCGGACATCATCCAGATCGGCTACTTCAAGCTGTCCGGCGGCAAGCGCGTGTTCCGGATGGCGCCGCTCCACCACCACTTCGAGCTGGGCGGCTGGGACGAGGAGAAGATCACGCTCCGCTTCTGGATCGTGGGCATCCTCTCGGGCCTGCTCGGCGTGACGCTGTTCCTGGCCTCGATCAATGCCCTCGCCTGAGATGCCGACGACCGACATGACGACCGCCCGTCCGATCGACCTCGACGCCCTGCGCCTCGACGGACGTCCGCGGCGGCGCATTCGAGCGGCCGCCCGGTGACCGTGCTCGGGCTCGCGCGCAGCGGGATCGCGCTGGCGCGCTTCCTCGCCGACGCCGGGGCTCGCGTGACGGTCTACGACGGCCGGCAGCCCACGGGAGCTCGAGCGTGGCATGGCCCAGCTCGGTGACCGCGCCGGTGACGCTGCGGCTGGGCCCGGACGTCGACCCGCAGAGCACCTGGGCCGGGGCGGCCCTGGTCGCCACCTCGCCCTCGATCACGCCCGACTACCCGACGACCGAGCCACGCCTGCGCGAGCAGCTCCAGGCGCTCGTCGCCCGGCGGGCGGCCGGCGACCCGGACGCGCCCGCGCTGGTCTCGGAAGCGGACCTGTTCCTCCGCCTGTGCCCGGCGCCGACCGTCGGCGTGACCGGCACCAAGGGCAAGACGACGACGTCGGCGCTGACCCACGCGATCCTCGCCGCGGACCCGCTCCATCCGGCGGTCCTGGGCGGCAACATCGGCATGCCGCTGATCGAGCGCCTGCCCGAGCTCACCCCCGACCATCGCGTCGTCATCGAGCTGTCCGAGCTCCAGCTGCCGACGCTGTCGCGGGGCACGACGGTCGCCGTCTACACCAACGTCACCTCCGACCACCTCGACCGGCACGGCTCGCTCGAGGCGTACCGGCGGGTGAAGCGCCGGCTCGCCGACCTCGTCGATCCCGACGGCGCCCTGGTCCTCAACCTCGACGATCCGGTCGTCGGTGGCTATCGCCCGCCGGGGAACGGCCTGCGGTCGTCGGCTACCGGGACGACCGGCCGCTGTCCGGTGGCGTCGGCGTCATCGACGAGTGGATCGTCGCCGCGGACGTCGATCGACTGGCGCTGGCCGGCGGCGGGCCGGCGGCGACTGGACCGGGCGGCGGGATCATGCCGCTCGACGAGCTCTCGATCCCGGGGCGCCACAACGTGTCCAACGCGCTGGCTGCCGTCGCGGTCGGGCTCCTGTTCGGCGTCGCGCCCGACGCGATCCGCCGCGCCGCGGCCGGATTCACCGGCGTCGAGCACCGGCTGCAGCCCGTCGCGGTGCGGGACGGCGTCCGCTACGTCAACGACTCGCAGGGGACCCAGCCCGACGCCGTGATCGCCGCCCTGCGCGCGTTCGCGCCGCCCGTCGTCCTCATCGCGGGTGGCCGCGACAAGGGCGTGGACCTGACCGAGCTGGCGGCGGTCGCCGCGGAGACCGCGTCCGCCGCCGTCCTGATCGGGGAGAGCGGTCCGGCGCTGCGGGACCTGCTCACCGCCGCGGGCATCGCCCGGACCGCCGACGCGGGCTCGATGGACGAGGCCGTCGTGATGGCCGATGCGCTCGCGCGCGAGGCGCTGCACCACCAGCCGCCGGGGACCGTGGCCACCGTGCTGCTCAGCCCGGCCGCCGCATCGTTCGACATGTTCGAGGACTACGCGGCCCGTGGCCACGCCTTCATCGCCGCCGTCGGGCGCCTGGGAGTGACCTCATGAGCACCACCCCCCTGACGGCGGTTCGCGCCACGCCCAAGGCGGCCCAGCGGACGGCGAAGGCCCAGATCACGCTCAAGCGCGAGCGCCACGAGCCCGAGTACGGGATCCTGGTCGCGATCGTCGCGCTCGCCGCCATCGGCATCCTGATGGTCTACTCGTCGTCCGCGATGAAGGCCTTCCTCCAGCGCGACGACACGTTCGCGATCGTCGGGCCCCAGATCCAGTGGGCGGCCCTCGGGATGGTCGCGATGGTCGCCATGATGCGGATCGACTACCGCTGGCTGCGGGTCGCCTCGGTGCCGCTGTTCGTGATCGGCATCGCCAGCCTGCTGCTCGTGTTCGTGCCCCAGATCAACGTCGTCGTCGGCGGGTCCGCGCGCTGGCTCAAGATCGGGCCCCTGCCGGCGGTCCACCCGGCCGAGTTCATGAAGCTCGCGCTGGTCGTCTACCTCGCCCACTGGTTCGCGAAGCGGGGGAGCGGCGTCCGTGGGCTGCTGGGCCGGCACCGCTGCCGTTCCTCGTGATCACCGTGCCCGTCGTCGTCCTCGTCCTGCTCGAGCCCGACCTCGGGACGTCGTCCGTGCTCGCGTTCACGGCGTTCACGCTGTTCTTCCTGGCGGGCGCGAACCTCATCCACCTCGCCGGCCTGGCGGCGGCGGCCGTGCCGATGGTCATGCTGCTGTTCGTGCGCGGCTACCAGATGGACCGGATCAACGCCTGGATCGACCCGTGGAAGGACGCGTCCGGCCTCGGCTTCCACAGCGTCCAGGGCTATCTCGCGCTCGCGCTCGGCGGGCTCGTCGGCGCCGGCCTGGGCGAGAGCCGCCTCGCGGGCGGCCTGTTCCTGCCCAACGCGTCCAACGACTTCATCTTCGCGATCATCGGCGAGGAGTTCGGGCTGCTCGGCGCGGGCCTCGTGATCGTGCTGTTCCTCGCCTTCGGCTACCTCGGCATCCGCACGTCGCTCGGGGCGCCCGACACGTTCGGCGCGCTGCTCGCCGCGGGCATCACCGGCTGGATCTGCATCCAGGCGTTCATCAACATCGCGGTGGTGGTGGGGCTGATCCCCGTCACCGGCATCCCGCTGCCGTTCGTGTCGGCCGGCGGGTCGTCGCTGGTCATCAGCTTCGCCGCCATCGGCATCCTGCTGTCCGTGTCCCGGGAGACGGTCGAGAAAGGAACCTGGAACGATGCGCCTGCTGATCGCGGGCGGGGGAACGGGCGGTCACATCTACCCGGCCCTCGCCGTCGCCCGGTCGCTTCGCGCACGACCCGACGCGGCTGAGCTGGCCTGGCTCGGCGGCCATCGCGGCCTCGAGGTCATCGCTGGTCCCGCCCGCCGGTATCCCGCTGCGCCGGCTGTTCCTGCGCTCGCTGCGCTCGGCGGGTCGCGACGTCCACCTCGTGCTCGACCCGATCCGCCTCGGGCTCTCGATCCCGCAGGCCGTCGTGCTGCTGATCGCGCGCCGCCCGGCCGCGATCTTCACGACCGGCGGCTACGTCGCGATCCCGACGCTGCTCGCCGCGACCCGTGCTGCGGATCCCGAGCGTGCTGTGGGAGGGCAACGTCGTCCCGGGCCGGAGCGTGCGGTTCGTCGCCCGGCTCGCGACGGTCCTCGCCGTGAGCTACGCGGAGACGGCGCGTGGCCCTTGGCCACGAGCGCGCCTACGTCACCGGGACGCCGATCCGATCGCTCGTCGGGCGTGGACCCGGACGAGGCGCGCGCGACGTTCGGCGGCCGGCCCGGGCGAGCGGATCCTGCTCGTGTTCGGCGGGTCGCAGGCCGTGCGGCGGATCAACGACGCGGTCATCGCCGCCCTGCCGCGCCTGGTCGAGCGCGTGCGCGTCGTCCACGTCACCGGCGACGCCGGGTACGCCGCGGCCCTCGTCGCGCGCGAGGCGCTGCCCGAGGCGCTTCGCGACCGCTACCGGCCGTATCCGTTCCTCCACGAGGAGATGACGGCGGCCCTCGCCGCGGCCGACCTCGCCGTCGGGCGTGCCGGCGCCGTCGACGCTCGCCGAGGCCGCCGCGTTCGCCCTGCCGATGGCGATCGTCCCGTACCCCCACGCCGCCGGCCACCAGCGGCGCAACGCCGAGCTGCACGCGGCGACCGGCGCGGCGATCCTCGTCGAGGACGAGGCGCTCGACGCCGACCGCCTGGTCGAGGTCGCGGGCCTCCTCGCCGACCCCGCGCGCCACGCCGCGATGTCGGCGGCCGCGCGCGAGCTCGCCCGGCCCGCCGCCGCGGCCGCCGTCGCCGACCTCGTGCTCGCGGTCGCGCGCCGCGAGACCCTCCCGACCCAGGACGAGATCGAGTCGATCGCCCGGGGCATGCGCTGCCCGTGACCGCGACGCCGCCGCGTTCGACGCGATCGCCGTCGGGTCGCGACATCCAGCGCCGGATCGGCGTCAAGACGTCGCGCGACGAGCCGCTCGCGCGGTTCACGACGATGCGCGTCGGCGGGCCCGCCGACCTGTTCGCCGTCGCCCACAACCCGTTCGAGCTGCGCGGCCTCGTGCGCTACGCGCGCGCGCGTTCGATCCCGCTGTTCCTGCTCGGGCGGGGGAGCGACCTCGTCATCTCGGACGCCGGGATCCGCGGCCTCGTCGTCCAGGTCCGCGCCGAGGCGACGAGCGTCGACGGCGAACGCTTCGTCGCCGGATGCCGGGGTGCCGATGGCGCGGGCGGCGACCGAGAGCCAGAAGGCGGGCCTCGGCGGGCCTCGAGTACGGGCTCGCGATCCCGGGCACGGTCGGCGGCGCCGTCTGGGCGAACGCCGGGGCCCACGAGAGCGACACGGCCGGCGTGCTGGAGTCGGCGACGGTCCTCCTCGCCGACGGCACCGAGCACGAGCTGGCGGCCGACGAGCTCGGCTTCAGCTACCGGCACAGCCGGTTCAAGGACGCGGCCGCGGTCGCGCCGGGCGACCCGGGCGAGGTCGTCCTGTCCGCGACGTTCGCGCTGCGCCACGACGACCCGGCGGCGATCAAGGAGCGTCTCGACGACATCCGCCGCTGGCGCCAGGCACACCAGCCGCTGGGCCTGCCGTCGGCCGGCAGCGTGTTCCGCAACCCGCCGGGCGACTCGGCCGGGCGGCTGATCGACGAGCTCGGGCTCAAGGGCCATCGCATCGGCGGCGCCGTCGTGTCCGAGAAGCACGCTAACTTCATCGTCAACGACCAGCGAGGGACCGCGGCCGACGTGCGCCGCCTCGCCGAGCACGTGCGCCGCGAGGTCCTCGCCCGTCACGGGACCGAGCTCGCGTTCGAGATCGAGTTCGCCGGCGACTGGTCCGGCTGGCCGTCCGAGGAGGCCGCCTGATGCCCGGGTTGGGCCACGAAGTGGCCGTTCCGCCCCTCGCGCACGACCCGGCAGCGACACCCGTCGCCGTCGTCCTCGGCGGTCCCTCGGCGGAGCACGACGTGTCGATCGTGTCGGGGACGGCGATCGCCGAGGCGCTCGCAGGCTCCGGCTACCCGTCGAGGCCTGGCTGATCGACCTCGGCGGCGGCTGGTGGCGGCTGCCCGACGGCCACCGGCGCGACGGCCGGCCGCAGGCGGCCTACGACGATCCCGCGGCGCTGGGCGCAGACGGGCCGCTGCCCGCCGGCCGCGGCCCTCGACGGCTGGCCTCGCGCGGCTCGGCCGCCGGTCGTGTTCCTCGCCCTCCACGGCCCGTTCGGCGAGGACGGCACGGTCCAGGCGCTGTGCGAGGCCGCCGGCCTCGCCTACACGGGGTCGGGCGTCACCGCGTCGGCGATCGGCATGGACAAGGCGGTGTTCAAGCGGCTCGTGCGGGGGCTCGGGCTGCCCGTGATCGACTGGCGCGAGGTGCGCGCGGCCCGCTGGGCACGCGACCGCGACGGCGTCCTCGCGGAGCTCGAGGCGTTCGCCGCCGGGACCGGCGACCCGCGCCTGATGGTCAAGCCGGCGCGCCTGGGCAGCTCCGTCGGGCATGACCCTCGCGCACGCGGCGGGGGAGCGGGCCGCGGCCCTCGAGACCGCGTTCCGCTACGACGACCTCGCGCTGGTCGAGCGCTACCTCGCCGGCGCCCGCGATCTCGAGGTCGCCGTCATCGGCAACGAGCCCGACGCGCTCGAGCTGTACGGCCCCGGCGAGGTGCTCGCCGGCCACGAGTTCTACGACTACGCCGCCAAGTACACGCCCGGGCTGTCGCAGTCGACCACCACCGCCGAGGTGACGCCCGCCGAGCGGGCCGCCACCCTCAAGCTCGCCCGCGACGCCTACCGCGCGACCGGCTGCGAGGGCTTCGCGCGCGTGGACTTCCTGCTCGCCGGCGACGGAGCTCGTCGTGTCCGAGATCAACACGATCCCAGGGTTCACGCCGATCAGCCTGTTCCCGACGCTCCCGGCCGCCGGCGGCTACGACTTCGCCGCGGTCTGCAGCCGGGTCGTCGACCTCGCGCTCGAGCGCGCGGCTGGCCGCGTCCGGCACCGGCTCACCGCCGCCGACCTGCCGCGCTGACGATGGAGCGTCGAGGCGCCGCGTCGCGGCAGGGAGCGGGGGTCCGCCGCAAGGGCACCGTCCGCCGCCGCTCGGCCGGCCTCACGCCGATCCGTGCCGGCGCCCTGCTCGCGCTGCTCATCTCGCTCGTCGGGCCTGTACGGGGCGACGAGCTCGGACGCCTTCGCGATGCGCCGCCTGGACGTGTCGGGCGTGACCTGGACCTCGAAGGACGCGGTGCTCGCGGCGCTCGCCATCCCCGACGGCCAGAACCTGTTCACCCTCGCGCACCGGCGATCTTGGCGACCGGCTCTCGGTGCTCCCGGCGATCCGCGACGCCTCGATCACGGTCGTCCTGCCCGACGCGGTGCGGGTCGACGTGGCCGAACGGGTCGCCGCTGCTGGCCTGGGAGGTCGACGGCCAGCGCTACCTCGTCGACGAGGACGGGCTGCTGTTCGCCCGGATCGATGACTCGTCACCGCGCGGCCGCCGACAGGCTGCCGGTGGTCGACGACCAGCGCGTCGCCGCCGGTGCGCTGACGGTCGGTGCGACGCTGGACCCCGTGATCCTCGACGCCGCCCTGCGGCTCGGCTCGCTGCGCCCCGCCGACCTCGGCACGTCGGCGACCCGCTTCGACATCCGCCTCGACGACGAGGACGGGTTCACGCTCAAGGCGGAGCCCGTCGGCTGGTCGGCCGTGTTCGGCTTCTACACGCCGACGCTGCGGACCACCGACCTCATCCCGGGCCAGGTGCGGCTGCTGCGGAGCATGCTCGCGGGCCGCGAGGACACGCATCCTGCGCGTGATCCTGGCCGACGACCGGAGCGGCACGATGCATCCCGCGCCGAGGACGCCTCGCCGTCCGGCAAGCCGGCAGCCGTGACGGACCGTGGCGCCGACTCCGCGAGGGCGGGTGTCTGGTAGCGTATCGGGGACCTTCCCCCGGACGGAGGCTGCCCGCCCGTGCTCCTGCCCCTCGTGGGTCTTCTCGTCGGCGTCGTCGCGGGCCTCATCCTCAACGTCAACGTCAGCTTCGAGTTCTCGCGCTACTCGGCCGTGGCCATCCTGGCGGCGCTCGACTCGGTCCTGGGGGCGGTCCGTGCGGAGCTCGACGGCGTCTACGACAATCGGATCTTCATCAGCGGCTTCGTCGTCAACGCGGTCGTCGCCGTCCTGCTGGTGTTCATCGGCGACAAGCTCAGCCTCGACCTCTACCTCGTCGCCCTGATCAACTTCGGGTTCCGCATCTTCAACAACGTCGCGCTGATCCGGCGCCACTTCATCTAGGGCAACTGGGGACCGTGGGCGGCGAGCCGCCACGCTAGCGAGGAACGACAGGCAGGTGGAACGGGAAGCGGTCCTGGTCGGCATCGACGTCGGCACGTCCAAGGTCTGCGCGCTGATCGGCGAGGTCGCCCGCGACGGGCGGCTGACGATCATGGGCCACGGGACCGTCCCGGCCTCGGGCCTCAAGAAGGGCGTCGTGGTCAACATCGACCAGACGGTCCGCTCGATCGCCGATGCCGTCGAACGCGCCGAGCGCCTGTCGGGCTGGAAGATCGACCGCGCCTTCGTCGGCGTCGGCGGCAGCCATGTCGAGAGCCTCAACTCGACCGGCCAGGTCGCGGTCACCGCCCACCACCGCGAGGTCACCCGCGAGGACATCAGCCGCGCGATCGAGGTCGCGCGCGCGGTCTCGATCCCGAACAACCGCGACGTGCTCCACGTCGAGCGGCGGGGCTTCACGGTCGACGGCCAGGAGGGCGTCAAGGACCCGCTGGGCATGAGCGCGCTCCGGCTCGAGGTCGAGGCCCACATCGTCACGGCGTCGGCCACCGCGGTCCAGAACCTGACCAAGTGCGTGCAGCTGGCCGGCGTCAAGATCGACGAGCTCGTCGCGGACGCCCTCGCCTCGTCGGAGGCCGTGCTCACCGAGACCGAGAAGGAGCTGGGCGTCGCGGTCGCCGACATCGGCGCCGGCACCATCGACCTCTCGCTGTTCGCCGACGGCTCGCCGTTCCACACCTCGGTGCTGCCGGTCGGCGGCAACAACGTGACCAACGACGTCGCGATCGGCGTCAAGACGACGCTCCAGGTCGCCGAGGAGCTCAAGGTCCGCCACGGGACGTGCGACCTGCGCGGGCTCGAGGACGAGGAGATCGCCGTCTCGATGATGGGCGATGACGCCGGCCGGACCGTCAGCCGCGAGGAGCTGTGCCAGATCATCGAGGCCCGGATGCGCGAGACGTTCGAGCTCCTGCGTGGCGAGATGACCCGCAGCGGCCACGGGATGCTGCCCGCCGGGATCATCCTCACCGGCGGCGCGGCGCAGCTCGCGGGCACCGCGGAGCTCGGCCGCGAGGTGCTCCAGATGCCCGTCCGCGTCGGTTCGCCATCGGGCATCGCCGGCCTCGTCGACACGATCCAGGACCCGTCCTACTCGACGGCCGTCGGCCTGCTGCGCTGGGGCGCGATCCAGGTGGCGCTGGGCGAGCCGATGCGCTACGAGTCGGCACCGGGCGGCGGCGGTATCGGCCGCCTCCGCGACGCGATCCGCAACATCTTCCCGTAGATCCGGCCCCGGCGGCCGCAGGCGTGCGGGCCGGTGGAACGCCCGGGTTCACTCCGGCGATCCGGTCGCGCACGCTCCCATCTGAACGCCTGTCGTTCCGTCGGACGGCGGAGGCCCGCTGAACTCGGGCGTGCAGGACGCTTCCGGCGCGGCAACGCCGCAGTGAACGTCCCGCGTTCCAGCTGAGGGCCGCCGGATCGCCCACGGCGCTCGCCGTCAGGCCCGAAGGACGATGCGATGGAGTCGATCGAGCTCGAGGTCCGGACCGGCCGCGATCGCGGTTCACCGACCTGACGCCGGCCTGCGCCCGCTTCGTCGCCGAGGCCTCGAGGGCGCCGATGGCCTGCTGTCCGTGTTCATCCCGCACGCGACGGCGGGCGTCGTGATCCTGGAGCTGGGCGCCGGCTCGGACGTCGACGCGGTCGCGACCCTGGACCGGCTGCTGCCGCGCGACGACCGCTGGACGCACCGCCACGGATCGCCGGGCCACGGCGCCGACCACGTCCTGCCGCTGCTCGCCGCGCCGTCGATCACCGTGCCCGTCCTCGGCGGCCGCCTGACCCTCGGGACCTGGCAGTCGATCGCGCTGCTCGACCCCAACGCGGACAACGCCACCCGTCGGATCCGGCTGAGCTTCCTCGCCGGCTGAGGCCCCGCGGCGACCGGCTGACCGGCCCCGACGGCACCGGACCCCACCGATCCGCGGTGCCCGGCGGCACCGGCGAACCGGCGTCCACGCACGGCCGCTCGCGCCTCACCCGTGGACAGGCACGCACATGCCGTGGGTATACTCCCGCCCTAACCCTGCAGACCCGTCGCGAAGCCGGAGCCCGGGACCGGCGCGCCCCCCCAGCGCGACGAGCGACAGCGATCGCCCGCCGCCTCAGTCGAACATCCAGGAGAGCGCTGATGCCGCTGCGTTCCGATTCCGAGAACTTCGCCCTGATCCGCGTCATCGGCGTCGGCGGTGGTGGCAGCAATGCCGTCAACCGGATGATTCGCGCCGAGATGATGGGCGTCGAGTTCATCGCCTGCAATACGGACGCCCAGGCGCTCCTCCAGTCGGACGCCCCGCACAAGATCCGCATCGGCGACAAGATCACCCGCGGCCTCGGCGCCGGCGGCGACTCGTCGATCGGCCAGCGCGCCGCCGAGGAAGACCGCGACAAGATCGCCGACGCCCTCGCCGACTCGGACATGGTGTTCATCACCGCAGGACTCGGCGGTGGGACCGGCTCCGGCGCGGCACCGGTCGTCGCGGAGCTCGCGAAGGAGCAGGGCGCGCTCACCATCGGCGTCGTCACGAAGCCGTTCAGCTTCGAGGGCAGCCGGCGCAAGCTCGTCGCCGAGAAGGCGTCCGAGGAGCTCAAGGCCAAGGTCGACACGCTGATCACGATCCCCAACGACCGGCTGCGCGACGTCGTCCAGAAGAACACGTCGATCGTGGACGCGTTCCGGGTCGTCGACGACGTGCTCCGCCAGGGCGTCGCGGGCATCAGCGACATCATCACCGTGCCCGGGCTGATCAACCTCGACTTCGCCGACGTGCGCGCGATCATGAAGGACGCCGGCTCGGCGCTCATGGGCATCGGCCGCGCCAGCGGCGAGAACCGCGCCCTCGAGGCGGCCCGGATGGCGGTCGCGAGCCCGCTGCTCGAGATCAACATCGCCGGCGCACAGGGGATCCTGTTCAACATCACCGGGTCCTCGAACCTCACCCTGTGGGAGGTCACCGAGGCGGCCGAGGAGATCCGCGCCGCCGCCGATCCCGAGGCGAACATCATCTTCGGGACGAGCTTCAACGAGCGGCTCGGCGAGGAGATCATGATCACGGTCATCGCGACCGGGTTCGACGGCCGCCGCCGGCCAGGACGCGAACCGCGCTCAGACGGGCGAGCGGGTCACCGCGGGCGTCGCCCGTCCGGCCCGCTGCGGCCACGAGCGCGACCGCCGGGGCCAGCGTGCCCGCCGCGCGACTTCCTCGAGGAGCTCGAGCGACAGCGCACGGAGCTCGAGCCCGACGCGTTCGAGGTCGGCTCGACGCTGAACGTGCCGGCGCAGCCGCGCTCCGTCGGTCGAGCGAGCCCGCGCCGAAGCGCGCCGCGTCGTACGACGCCGACGACCTCGAGATCCCGAGCTTCCTGCGCCGGCGCTAGTCCCGCCGGCGCCCGGGGCGCCGGATCCCGATCGGTTCGAGCCCATGACCGTCGATGAGGCCGCCCTGCTCGGTGCCGCCCGGGACCGGGTGCTCGAGCGCATCGAACGAGCGGCACGCCGGGCGGGTCGCGATCCCGTCGGGGTGACGCTGGTCGCCGTGTCCAAGACCGTCCCGGCCGAGCGCGTCCAGGCGGCGATCGACGCCGGCCTGCGGGCGCTCGGGTGAGAACCGCGTCCAGGAGGCCGCCGCCAAGATCCCGGCGACGCAGCGGCGGGGCCTGGCACCTGATCGGGCCGCTGCAGTCGAACAAGGCCGGGCGCGCGGTCGAGCTGTTCGACGTCGATCGAGTCCGTCGACAGCCTCGATCTCGCGCGTCGCCTCGACCGGCTGGCCGGCGAGCGTGCGCCGGGCCGGCCGCTGCCGGTGCTGCTCCAGGTCAACGTCGCCGACGACCCCGCGAAGGCCGGGTTCACGCCGGACGCGGTGACCGGGGCCCTTCCCGAGCTCCTGGTCCTGCCGAACCTGCGCGTGGACGGGCTGATGACGATCGGGCCGCTGGTCGAGTCGCCGGAGGCGGCCCGCCCGACCTTCGTCGCGCTGCGCCGGCTCGCCGAGACGCTTCGTTCCGCCCATCCGGGCCTCGGCCCCGCGCTGTCGATGGGGATGAGCGACGACTTCGAGGTCGGCCGTGGAGGAGGGCGCGACGATCGTCCGCGTCGGCCGCGCGATCTTCGGCGAGCGGCATCACCACGACTGAGACGCGGGGCTGAGGCCGTCGACCGGGCTGTTAGACTCGGACATCCGGTGAGCTCGAACGACGTCCGTTTCGCCGTCCGCCTGACCCCCCGCGGCGTGGCCGATCGCGTCGATGGCGTGGTCGACGGGGTGCTCCATGCCCGCGTGTCCGCCCCGCCGGTGGAGAGCGCCGCCAATCACGCGCTGCTCAAGCTGATCGCAGGCGAGCTCGGGGTCCCGCGGGGCGCCGTCCACCTCATCGCTGGAGCCACCGGCCGGACGAAGCTGCTGGCGGTGGAGGGGGTGACGGCCGAGGCTGTCGAGGAGCGCTGGCCGGGCATCCGGCTGTAAGCCAGGCCGCCCGACGGGGTATCATGCGGGTCCCCACCGGGGACCTCGGGCGATTAGCTCAGTCGGTCAGAGCGCACGGTTCACATCCGTGAGGTCACTGGTTCGAGCCCAGTATCGCCCACCATCCTGACACCACCGACACCAGGGCCTTCGGGCCCTGGTCGCTGCATCCGCCCCGAATCACAAGCAACCGGCGGGACCCTTGCGAGTTCCGCCGGTTGTGACCGTCCGGGTCGCGGCCCGGCTGGAAGGGAGAGCCGGATCGCTATCCGAGCAGGTAGTGGAGCGCCGGCCGGTGGGCGACGACCTCGGTCTTCTCGAGGTAGGCATCGACGCCGTAGGCGAGGCCCGGCCTCGGCGTAGGCGAGGTACAGCGCGACCGCCGCGTAGAGCACGGTCTCGTTGATGGGGCCGAAGCCGAAGTTCCAGGCCGCGAGCGTGATCGCGCCCATCATGATCGCGCCCATGACGCCGGCGAACCGGGTCGCGAAGCCCAGGATCAGCGCGATGCCGATCGCCACCTCGCCGAACACGACGAGCGTGTTGAGCGTGTCGACGATCGCGGCGTTGGTGGCCATGGAGACCCAGAAGTCGTGGGTCGGGTTGACGACCGCGTCCTGGGCGGACCCGGGCATCGTGCCGGCGGTGCCGAACTTGAGGAACCCGGCCGCCGTGAACGGCGTGCCCGAGCCGGCGAAGTCGAAGACCTTCTCGAGACCGGCATACAGGAAGCCGGCGCCAAGAACGACTCGGAGTGCTGCGAGGCCCTTTGCCTTTTCCATGATCGGATCCTTCCACTGGAGCTCGTTGCGCCGCCGGTACATCTCCTGGGTGGTCGTCGAACTCAGTCGCTATCGTCGGGCGGAGGTCGTGGCCGGGACAGGTGCCGCACGTCGCTTGCTGCGTGCCGGACGGCCCTGCCGGTCCGTGCCGTGCGGCCTCCGCAAACCGTGCCCCATCACCGAGGTTCGTCCACTCAGCGGGCGACGATGACCGTCGTCTCGCTGTGGGTAGCGACGTGCTCGGAGATGCTGCCCTGGAGCGTCCGCGAGAGGGCGCCGAGGCCACGGGACCCGATCACGATCGTGTCGAAGCCGCCATCGATCGCGACCCGCTCGATGGTGCTCGCCGGATCACCGGCCGGCGCGAGCATCTCGGCCTCGATCCCCTTGGCGCGAAGGATCGCCTGGGCCTCGAGCAGCTCGCCCAGATGGACCTCGCGATCGTCCCACGGGTCGACCGCCACCCGCCCCGGATGGACCGGGGTCACGCTGACGACGCCGACCGTGGCACCGAATCGCTGGGCCAGCTCGACCGCCATGTCGAGGGCGCGACGGGCGGGATCGCCGCCGTCATACGCCACGAGGATCTTGTTCATGACAGGCTCCTTTGCGCTTGTCGGCCGCCAGCCGACGGTCGTGCAACCTGCAGGGTGTTCGCCGAGCGGGCCGCGCGACGACGGCCGCACGTCCCGTTCGCAGGGGTCGGATGGCCCGATCGACCGGGCCGGCATGGCGCCCTGCTGACGGTGACCTACCGGCCCGCGGCGCCCGTCGACGTGGCCACCGTCGGTCCCGACTGGGACGTCCAGGAACGGAGCGTCTGCATGTAGTTGGCACGTTCGAACGCGCCCGGGTCCTCGACCGTCGCCTGGCTGGCGCTCCCTCGAAGCTGGTCGACCGACGCGTACTCGTGGTCGCCCATCCAGGCCCGCAGCTCGGCCTCAACGGTGGCGACGTGCTCCGGACCATCGCGGAGCAGGGCCGACGTCATCATCACGACGTCCGCGCCGACCAGCAGCCCCTTGACCACGTCGGTCCCGGCGCGTGCGCCGGACGTCAGGGCCAGTGACACGGCGGCGTTCAGCCTCGGGCGCAGGATGGCGATCCAGCGGACCGGCAGGCGCATCTCCCAGGGACGGCTGAGCTCGAGACTCGGCATGACGGAGAGCGTCTCGAGGTCGAGATCCGGCTGGTAGAAGCGGTTGAACAGCACCAGCCCATCGGCACCGGCGACCGTGACCGCCGTGGCGAAGTTCGCCAGGGCGGAGTAGTAGGGGCTCAGCTTGACCGCGAGCGGGATCGTGACGGCGTCACGCACGGCCGCCACGAGGTCGAGGTCGATGGCCTCGATCGCCGAGGCGGGCCGCGTGGGATCCACCGCGAGGTGATAGAGGTTCAGCTCGAGCGCGTCGGCGCCGGCGGCCTCGATCCGCTGCGCGTGACGGACCCATCCGCCGCCCGAGCTCGCGTTGAGGCTCGCCAGCACCGGGACGCCGACGGCAGCCTTGACCTGCTCGAGCGAGGCGAGGTACCGGTCGGCCACCCCGACGAACCGGTCGATCCGGGGGAAGTAGCCGAGCGATTCCGCGAACTGCTCGGTGCCCTGCTCGAGCACGCGGCCCAGCTCGAGCTCCTCCGCGAGGATCTCCTCCTCGAACAGCGACGGGAGGACGATCGCGCCGACCCCGGCCTGCTCGAGGCGACGGGCCATGGCCGGATCGCCGTTGTGCGGCGCCGCCGACGCGACGATGGGGGAGCGCAGCTCGAGGCCGAGATAGCGGGTGCGAAGGTCGACGGTCATGCCTCGTGGGCCTCCGTTGCCGGATGATCGATGTGGGGCACGGTCCGCTCGATACCCGCGAGCCCCTGGTAGTAGCGCCATCGTTCGTCGGCGTCGGCCTGCGCCAGCGACGCGAGCTCGGCGGCGCGTTCGGGGTGGGTCCGCTGGAGGATCGCGAACCGCGCCTCGCCGGCGGTGAAGTCGGCGATCGGGATGATCGGGGCGCGCCGAGTCGAGCTTGAACGGATGACCGCCGTCGGTGCCCGACGGCTGGAAGCGATAGAGCGGCCAGTAGCCGCTGCGGACGGCGTCCTTCTGGTGCGTCATCGACGTCGCCATGTCGATGCCATGGGCGATGCACGTGCTGTAGGCGATCACGAGCGACGGTCCCGGCCACGCATCCGCCTCGAGCAGGGCCTTGACGGTCTGCGCGTCACTGGCGCCCATCGCGATCTGCGCCACGTAGACGTCGCCGTACGCGCGGGCGATCGCGCCGAGGTCCTTGCGGGCCGTTCCCTTGCCCGCCGCGGCGAACTTGGCGACCGCGCCGCGTGGCGTGGCCTTCGACGCCTGGCCGCCGGTGTTGGAGTAGACCTCGGTGTCGAGGACGAGCACGTTCACGTTGCGGCCGGACGAGAGGACATGGTCGAGCCCGCCGAAGCCGATGTCGAAGGCCCAGCCGTCGCCGCCGATGATCCAGACGCTGCGGCGGACGAGGTCCTCGGCCAGGGTCTCCAGATGGCGCGCATCGTTCGCCGCGTCCCCGTCGACCGTCGCGAGAGCATCGCGCAGCCGGCCCACCCGTTCCCGCTGACGCTCGATCCCGGGCTCGTCGTCCTGGTCGGCCGTCAGCAGCCCGGCGACCAGGTCGGCGTCGAGTCGAGGGGCGAGGCGCCCGAGGAGGAGGCGGGCGTGCTCGGCCTGGGCGTCGAGGCTGAGCCGCATCCCGAGGCCGAACTCGGCGTTGTCCTCGAACAGGGAGTTGCTCCACGCGGGGCCTCGGCCCGCCGCGTCGACGGTCCACGGCGTCGTCGGCAGGTTGCCGCCGTAGATCGAGGAGCAGCCGGTGGCGTTGGCCACGACCATGTGATCGCCGAACAGCTGGCTGACCAGGCGGATGTAGGGCGTCTCGCCGCAGCCGGCGCACGCCCCCGAGAACTCGAACAGCGGCTCGAGCACCTGCGAGCCCTTGATGGTGTCGTGCGGCAGCAGGCTCCGGTCGAGCGCCGGGATCGCCTGGAACACGTCCCAGCGCTCCCGCTCGGCCTCGCGGTGCGCCGCGACCGGCGCCATGTCGATCGCCTTGTGGCTGCTGTCGGTCTTGCTCCGGGCCGGGCAGACGTCGACGCACACCCCGCAGCCCGTGCAGTCGTCGGGCGCGACCTGGATGGTCAGGCGGTGACCCGGCAGCTCCCGCGAGCGGAACTCCTTGTGCAGGAACGACGCCGGGGCGGTCGCGACGGCGGCCTCCGGGAAGACCTTCATCCGGATCGACGCGTGCGGGCAGACCATCGCGCACTTGCCGCAGTCGATGCAGATCGTCGGATCCCAGACCGGGATCGCCTGGGCGATCGACAGCTTCTCGTACTTCGCCGTCCCGGTCGGGAACGTCCCGTCGATCGGGAGCGCGCTGACGGGCAGCAGATCGCCGTCGCCCGCGAGCAGGCGTGACGTGAACCGCGCGACGAAGTCCGGCACGGCCTCGGTCCGACGCGCGGGCACCGGCAGCGTCGAGCCCACGACGCCGACCTCGACGCGCGCGAGGCGCTCGAGCGACAGGTCGATGGCAGCGAAGTTGCGAGCGACGATCGCCTCGCCGCGCTTCCCGTAGGTCTTCTCGACGAAGGCCTTGATCCTCGCGACCGCCTCGTCCGGCGGGAGCATCGCCCGCGAGCCGGAAGAAGCACGGCTGCATGACGGTGTTGATCCGGCTTCCCGTCCCGGCCTCGGACGCAACGGCGAGCGCGTCGATGACCCAGACCTCGATCGCCCGCTCGACGATCGTCGCCTGGATGTCGCGGGGCAGGTGCTCCCACACCTCGCTCGGGCCGTACGGGCGCGTTGAGCAGGAACGTGGCCCCGTGCTTCGCGTGTTCGAGCACCTTGACCCGGTCGAGGAGCCCGAACTGGTGGCACGCGACGAAGTCGGCCTCCTCCACGAGGTAGGTGGAGCGGATCGGCTCGGGACCGAAGCGGAGGTGGGAGACGGTGATCGAGCCCGACTTCCGCGAGTCGTAGACGAAGTAGCCCTGGGCGAACAGCCCGGTGCCCTCGCCGATGATCTTCACCGACGCCTTGTTCGCCCCGACGGTGCCGTCCGAGCCGAGGCCGTAGAACAGGGCCTGGACCTCGCCGGCCGGGCGCCGGACGCGGAACGCGCGGTCGACCGGGAGGCTGAGGTGCGTCACGTCGTCGTCGATGCCAACCGTGAACTGCCGCTTCGGCCGCGGCTCCGCGAGGGCGTCGAAGACCGGCTTCACCATCGAGGGCGTCAGCTCCTTCGACGCGAGCCCGTAGCGCCCGCCGATCACCCGCGGCGGGACGGCGAACCGGGGCGTATCGGCGTCCATCGCCTCGGTCAGGGCACCGACGACGTCGAGGTACAGCGGCTCGCCGACGGCGCCCGGCTCCTTGGTCCGGTCCAGGACGGCGATCGAACGCACGGTCGGCGGCAGCGCGGCCAGCAGGTGGGACGCCGGGAACGGCCGGAACAGGCGGACCCGGAGCATGCCGACGCGCTCGCCCGCGTCCACCAGCGCGTCGACGGTCTCCTCGATCGCGCCGCTCGCCGAGCCCATCACGACGATCACCCGCTCGGCATCGGGAGCCCCGTGGTAGTCGACCAGACCGTATCGCCGGCCGGTCCTCGCCGCGAGCTCGTCGAAGACCCCTTCGACGATCCGAGGGATGGCGAGATGGAACGGGTTCGACGCCTCGCGCGCCTGGAAGAACACGTCGGGGTTCTGGGCGGTGCCCCGGACGACCGGGGCGTCGGGGGACAGGCCGCGTGTACGGAAGGCGAGAACGTCCTCGTCGCGGACCAGGGCGCGGACGTCGTCGTCACCCAGGACGGCGATCCGGTTGATCTCGTGGGAGGTCCGGAACCCGTCGAAGAAGTGCAGGAACGGGACCCTCGCCCGCAGCGTGGCCGCGTGGGCGACCAGCGCGAAGTCGTGGGCCTCCTGGACCGATCCGGCCGCGAGCATCGCCCAGCCGGTCGTGCGGGCGTGCATCACGTCGCTGTGGTCGCCGAAGATCGACAGGGCGTGGGTCGCCAACGTGCGCGCGGCGACGTGGATCACCGCGGGCGTCAGCTCGCCGGCGATCTTGAACATGTTGGGGATCATCAGCAGGAGGCCCTGGGATGCCGTGAAGGTGGTCGCCAGCGACCCCGCCTGCAGGGCGCCATGGAGTGCTCCGGCCGCGCCCGCCTCCGACTGCATCTCGACGACGTTGGGCACCTGGCCCCACTGGTTCGGCCGCCCTGCCGCAGCCCAGTCGTCGCAGTGCTCGGCCATCGGGGACGCCGGTGTGATCGGGTAGATCGCGATCACCTCGCTCAGCGCGTAGGCGATGCGCGCGACCGCCTCGTTGCCGTCGAGGCACTCCTGGTCCTTGGTCATCCGGTGTGCCTCCCAGCGTCGATCTCAGCCGGCGCGAGCTCGCCGATCCGTGGCTTGCGCATCCGCACCTACGCCATCGTCGGGAGCGGGGTCCGCCGCCAGTAGGGCCGAAGGTCACGCGTCGGCGTGACCGCCCGCGCTAGATCAGGTGGCTTCTCGCGGCGGCCGCCAGGAGCTCGTCGCGATGATCCGGATGCGCGATCGAGATCAGGGCCACCGCCCGTTCCCGCAGGCTCCGGCCGTACAGGTCGGCCACGCCCCACTCGGTGACGATGATCCGCGCATGAGCCCGGGTCGTGACGACGCCGGCGCCGTCCTGCAGCGTCGCCGTGATCCGCGAGACGGTTCCACCGGCGGCCGTCGAGGGCAGTGCGATGATCGCCCGGCCCTCGGCCGCGAGCGCGGCCCCGCGGATGAAGTCCATCTGGCCGCCGACGCCCGAGTAGAGGCGATGGCCGATCGAATCCGCGACGACCTGGCCGCTGAGGTCGACCTCGATCGCGGAGTTGATCGCGATCATCCGGCTGAACGACCGGATGACGTGGGTGTCGTTGGTGAAGTTGACCGGGCGCATCTCGACCATCGGGTTGTCGTCGACCCAGTCGTAGAGCCGCTGGCTGCCCATCAGGAACGCCGCGACGATCTTGCCCCGGTTGCGGTCCTTGCGACTCCCGTTCACCACGCCGGCCTCGACGAGGTCGACGACCGCGTCGGTGAACATCTCGGTGTGGATCCCGAGATCGCGCTTGCCCGTCAGGGCCAGGGCGGTTGCGGCCGGGATCGCCCCGATCCCCAGCTGGAGCGTGGCGCCATCGGGGACCAGCTCGGCGACGTGCGCCCCGATGCGTCGCTCCACGTCGCCGATGCGCGCGGTCACGTGCTCGTAGGGCGGCTGGTCGACCTCGACCGCGAGGTCGATGTCGGCGACGTGGATGAAGCTGTCGCCGAGCGTTCGCGGCATCGAACGGTTGAACTGCACGACGACCGTGGTGGCCGCGCGCACGGCGGCGTGCATCGCCTCGACGCTCGTCCCGAGCGAGCAGAAGCCGTGTTCGTCGGGCGGCGTCGCGTTCACGAACACGGCGTCGAGCGGGATCGTGCCCGAGTTGAACAGGTCCGGGACGTCCGAGAGGAAGACCGGGACGTAGTCGGCCCGGCCGTCGTTGACGGCGGTCCGCGCGTTGGGCCCGATGAACAGCGCCCGATGACGGAAGTGATCGGCCATGGCCGGGGCGAGGTGTGGCCCCGGTCCCTCGGTGTGCAGGTGGACGATCCCGACCCCGCGCAGCTCGGGCGCCCGCGCGACGAGGGCGTCGAGCAGCACTGACGGCGTGGCCGCCGCGCAGTGCACGTAGACCTGCTCACCCGAGCGAATGGAGGCGACGGCCTCGGCAGCTTCGACGATTCGCATGCCCAGAGACTACGCGGGGACCGGCATGCGTTCGCGCGTCGCGGACATGCGGGGCTCGGCGACCCGCACCGCGTGCCCCCGCGGCGGCTCGGGGGCGAACGAGGTCGGGCGGACCACGAGGACCGACATCGGCGCGTGCTGGACCACGGTCCGTGCCGTGCTGCCCACGACCAGCCGCTTGAGCAGGCCGTGGCCGCGCGTGCCGACCACGATCAGGTCGGCGCCCCACGCCTCCGCCCGGGCGACGATCTCGGTGGGGGCCGGGCCTTCGCACACTGCCCCCTCCGCTTCGATGCCCGCCGAGCGCAGGCGTGCGACCGCGTCCTCGGTCACCCGCCGGCCGTGTGCATGCGACTCGCCCGCGAGGGACGAGAACGCCTCGACCGTCGCCGCGGTGTCGCCGAACCCGAGCCACCAGGCCGCGGGCACGTCGATCACGTTCACGACGCGCGCGGTCGCGTAGCGGAAGATTCCCGTATCAGACACGAGCCGCACGCCGAGCTCGGCGTCGGGCGAGCCGTCGGTCGCCACGAGGACGCGCCAGGCGGTGGAACGGCGGGCAACGAGCACCGGGCAGTCCGCGTGGTCGACGACCTCCGCGGACACGGATCCCAGGAGCAACCGGTCAAGCGTCCCGTGACCGCGTGCCCCGACGATGACGAGCTGGGTCCCGGTGCGCTTGGCCACCTCGGTGATCAGGGTCGCCGCGCGGCCCTCGAGCACGCGGCCGACGACCTCCAGTCCGGGGCGTCGGATCAGCGCGGCTGCCTCGTCCACGAGGCGGTGCGCGTCCTCCCTGAGGCGATCACGTACCAGGGGCAGCAGGTCGTACGACGCGTACATCCACGGTCCGCCGAGGAGCTCCGTGTCGGCGGGAACGACCGTGACGATCTCGAGCCTGGACCCAGCCGGCCAGACGAGGCTGCAGGCGGTGTCCAGGGCGTTGGCCGACTCCCGCGAGCCATCGATCGCGAGCAGCGCCTTCATCAGTCGTCTCCCTTCGTCGCGTCGAGCAGCTGCTCGCCCGCGAGCCAGTCGGCCGCGGCGTCCGACCGGAGCCGGATCGCCTCGTGGCGGATGAGCACCGTGAGGCTGCGGTCCGCGTCGGTTGCCGCGTTCGAGGGCAGGCGGCGCAGCGAGTCGCGCACGAACGCGGCGTAGCGGGTCGCGGGGCTCGCCGCGGCCAGCGCCGCCTCGAAGCCCGGGTTGAAGTCGACCGCGACCATCAGGCGGCCGAAGAACGCGCCGACGAGGTCCGCGCCCGCATCCCAGCCCTGGGAGTGCCCGCCGCGACGCAGCAGCGGCACGGGCGACGTGAACACCGCGACGATCGCGCCGTCGATCATCGCCGCGTCGAGCCGGCCGCCGAATGTCAGGTACTCGTTCGACACGTGGATCCGGTCGATCAGCCGGATCATGCCCCAGCTGAACGGCTCGGACAGCGGCATCGGCGTCGCGCGCGAGAGACGCCGTCGCTCGCCGCGTTCGCCGGTCGTGACCCAGTAGTCGATGGTCTCGGGGTCGTAGTGGCGGAGCGTCGGCTCGCCGCGCAGCGCGACGAGAAGGAAGGCCGGCCCGGGACGATCCGGCAGGTCCGGGTTGGCCAGGAAGCCCCAGTCGAGAAGCCGGGTGGCCGGGTCCGGATCGGCGACGGCGGCCTGACCCTCGAGGGGCCGCTCGTCGGTTGCCTGCGTCTGCACGGCGGTAGCCTCAGTCCGCGGCGAGCAGCGGCAGCAGGAACTGCTCCTCGCGCTCCAGGTGGGCGCGCAGCAGCGCCTCGAGCGCGAACAGGTCGCAGCGGGCCTGGGCCGTGGCCTCGGCCTCCGGCCCATGGGTGAGGCTGCCCGCGTCCGCGCTCAGCG
Source organism: uncultured Chloroflexia bacterium (assembly GCA_963779575.1). Classification (GTDB taxonomy): domain Bacteria; phylum Chloroflexota; class Limnocylindria; order Limnocylindrales; family CSP1-4; genus CAIXZV01. Next base: position 96,814 of record CAVZYT010000009.1, on the reverse strand, counting down.
CCTCGCCCCGACGGGCGATCTGGCGATGATCGAAGCGCACCAGCCGTGCCAGCCACGGGGTGTCGGCGAGGCGGTCGACCTGGGGCAGCAGCCAGGATTTCCTCCCAGGCCATGTGCGGCTTGAGCGTCCGCTCGATCCACGTGACGATGCCCGCGATCCGCGGCGACAGCCGGTCCGCAGGGATCGAGGTGATCTCGCACGCCGTCGCGTGGATGCGGTCGATCCCCGCGGCGAGGTCCGTGTGCTCGTGGCGCACGAACGAGCGCAGGACGTCCGTCCCTCTGGTGTCCGGTGCCGTCATGGCCTCGCCCTCGTGCTGGTCTGTCGGTGCCTACGGTCGATCCGCCGGCGGGCCGGTACCAGTGCCGCCCGGCCCGTCGTGCGGGTACCCGACGGCCCGGATGCCGCGGGACGGGACCTCCAGCCCGTCTGAGGGGGGTCGGCCGGCACTTATCGCGCCCGGGCCGCAGGCAGAGCGTGTCCGTGGCGGCTGCGGCTCCATGCCGCGCCGAGCACCAAGGGACGACACCATGACCGATCCGCTGAACCTGGTCCTGTTCTCGGGGACCGACGACAAGCTCCAGGCCGCGGCGGTCCTGGCCGCGGGGGCCGCCGCCCTGGGCAAGCCCGTGAACATCTTTCTCCAGTACTGGGCGCTCGACGCGTTCCGGGCCGATCGGATCGAAGGCGATCACGGGCTCGCACCCGAGGCCGGCGAGGCCGGTCGAGCCGCCGTTGCCGCGCTCGCGCGAGCGGGCCAGCGACCGTGGGCGGCAACGCTGCGAGATGCCAAGGACCTGGGCGGGGTCGACATCCAGGCCTGCTCGCTGTCGATGGACCTGCTCGCGCTCGAGCCCGCCGACCTGGACCCGCTCGTGGACGGGGTCGAGGGCGTGACCGCGTTCTACCTCAACGCCGGCGACGGACAGGTCGTCTTCATCTGAGCCCACGAATCCGGAGGAACTCGCCATGCCAGTCATCGAGATCACCGACTGGATCGACGCACGCGGGCTGTCCTGCCCGATGCCGATCGTGAAGTGCGCCCAGGCGATGAAGACGATCCCGAGCGGCGCGGCTGTCGAGCTGCTCGCGACCGACCACGGATCGACCAAGGACGTGGCGGCGTGGTGCCGGGCGACCGGCAACGAGCTCGTCGACCAGTCGTCGGACGGCGTCGTCTACCGCTTCGTCATCCGCAGGAAGTGAGCACATCATGACCACCGAGCTGCTAACCCCGATCGACCCCCTCGAGGCCGCGATCGCCGCCGTCGAGAACATCGAGGAGCCCGCCCTGCTGCCGTCTCCGGTGGCTGCGCCGGACGGTGAGGTGAAGGCGAAGGAGTTCCTGATCATCGATTACAGCGGCGACCTCGAGAAGGTGTGGGCCACGCTGATCCTGGCCTCCACGAGCGCCGCGATGGGCGTCCGGACCCGGGTGTTCGTGACGTTCTGGGGGCTCCAGGTGTTCGTCAAGGACTCGAAGCGGATCACCGGCCAGAACTGGATGCAGCGGATGCTGTCCGCGATGCAGCGGCCCGGGATCAGCCATCGCAAGCTGTCGAAGATGAACTTCCTGGGCATGGGCCCGTGGATGATGGGTCGCCTGGCGAAGCAGTACGGCGTCGCCAGCCCCAAGGAGCTCCTCGAGGCCGCCCAGGCGATGGGCGTCGAGTTCATCCCGTGCCAGATGACGATGGACATGTTCGGCCTGCGGCCCGAGGACATGATCGAGGGCATGGGCGAGCCCGCCGGGGCCGCCACGGTCATCGGCCTGCTGACCGGCGACTCCACGCCGCTGTTCATCTAGTGCACGAAGGTGACCACCATGACCGAGATCGCCACCGCCCCGACGCGGATCGTCGATGCGCGCGGGAGCTACTGCCCGGGCCCCCTGATGGAGCTCATCCGGGCCATCCGCGAGTCCGCTGTCGGCGACGTCATCGCCGTGTACTCGTCGGACAGAGGCTCGAAGACCGACATCCCGAAGTGGGTCGAGAAGGCGGGGCATCGCCTCGTCGCCCTCGACGCGCGGGACGGCTACGACGAGATCGTCGTCGAGAAGCGCCGCTGAGGAGCCACGCCATGCAGCATGTCCTGATCCTGGGCGGCGGGGTCGGTGGGACCCTGACCGCCAACCTCCTCGCGCGCCAGCTCGGCGACCGGATCGACCGCGGCGAGGTCATCGTGACGGTGGTCGACGCGACCGGCGATCACGTCTACCAGCCGGGGTTCATGTACATCGCCATGGGCGGCGAGCGGGCCTCGAAGCTCAAGCGACCCGAGCGCTCGCTGCTCGACAAGCGCGTCCAGCTCCAGGTCGGCGAGATCACCCGCCTCGACCCGGAGCTCCGGACCGTGACGCTCGCCGATGGGCGATCCCTGGCCTACGACCAGCTGGTGCTGGCGACCGGCTCCCGGATCGTGCCCGAGGCGATCGAGCACTTCGACACGCAGGCCCAGCACTTCTATTCGGCCGAGGCCGCGTCCGAGCTGCGCGCCGCCCTCGACCGGTTCGCCGGCGGCCGGATCGTCATCGGCATCGCCGGGATGCCCTACAAGTGCCCGCCGGCGCCGCTGGAGGTCGCGTTCCTGATCGAGGCCGAGCTCCGTGAGCGCGGGCTGCGCGAGCGGACGACGATCGACTACTGCTCGCCGATCGGGCGCGCGTTCACCATCGAGAGCGTCTCGGACATGGCAACACCGATCCTCGCCCAGAAGGGGATCGAGCTGCACACCTTCTTCAACGTCGAGGCGATCGATCCGGAGCGGAGGGTCGTGCTGAGCCTCGAGGGCGAGGAGCTGCCCTATGACCTGCTGATCCTCGTGCCCCCGCACAAGGGCCAGCAGTTCCTGATCGACGCGGGCCTGGCGCCGGCCCCCGGCGGCTGGTTGCCGACCGACCGCGCCACGCTCCAGGTCGGAGGCCGGCCCGACGTCTTCGCCTTGGGCGACGCGACGGACCTTCCGCTGTCGAAGGCGGGCTCGACCGCCCACTTCGAGGCGCCCGTCGTCGTCGAGCGGATCGTTGCCGCGATCTCGGGCCGGGAGGTCGACCACCAGCACGGTGACTACCTGGGCAAGGTCATGTGCTTCTTCGAGATCGGCGACGGGAAGGGGACGCTCCTCCAGTTCGACTACGAGCACCCGCCCCGCCCGCCGAAGCCGAACCGGTTCTGGCACCTCGGCAAGATCGTGTTCAACAAGACCTACTGGCACACGGTCCCCAAGGGTCGCGTCTGACCGAGGCCGTCCCTGCCCGTTCGTGTCACTCGGCCCCCGCGTGGGGGCCGATCGGCGCTGGGTCGGCGGGCCTGGCCTGGCCTAGCGTGGTGATCAGGAGGTATCCGAGATGTTCACCACCAGTGCAGCGGTCTGGCTCAACGGCCGCCACGCGACCGTCGCCCGGACGGACCCCGATGGCGGGGTCTCGACGGTCGAGGTCGACCGTGGCGTCGAGCCCGAGACCTCCTACCTCGTCCGAGTCGTGCGGGTGATCGGCGACCGACAGCGGGTGCTGATCCTCGGCCCGAGCTCACCGCGGCTCGCCCTCGAGCGCGAGTACGTCGCGGTGTTCAAGCGGCCGGACCGCCTGGTCGACGTCGAGGCCGCCGGCCCGACCGATCCGACGGCACTCGTGAAGCGCCTGACCACGCTCGTCTCCTGATGCGACAGGGACCGCGAACGTGAGCGCCGGCACGCTGCACGCGCGCATCTCCGTCACCTCGTCGGCGACGACAACGCCGGCGGACCTCCTCGCGGGGATCGCACTCGCGCTGTCCGCCGCGTCGGCCGTCGCCGGCCTGTTCGTCCCGGGCCTCTACCGCGACAGCGACGCGTGGATCCGCCAGGCCCGCGCCGCCGACCTCGTCACGCTGCTCGCTGTCGTGCCGACCCTGGCGGCGGCCTTGTGGCGAGCGCGCGCCGGATCAGGCGTCGGACGGCTCGCGGTGCTCGCCGCGCTCGGGTACCTCGCCTACACCTATGCGATCTTCGGATTCTCCGTCGCGATCAACGCGATGACGCCGGTCCATCTCGCCGTCCTCGGCCTGTCGGTCTGGTCGCTGCTGTTCGGCGTGATCGAGCTGGCCCGGCAGCCGTTGGCCCCGGACACCGGCAAGGGTCTGCCGCGACGCCCGGCGGCCGCCCTGCTGCTCGCCGTGCCGGTGCTGTTTGGGGCGATGTGGCTCGGCCAGATCGCCCAGTCGATCTCGACGGGCGTGCCGCCCGCGGCGCTCGCCCAGGCCGGGCTGTCGACCAACCCCGTCTACACGCTCGACCTCGCCTTTGCCCTCCCGTTCCTCGCCTTCTCCGGCGTCATGCTGGCGAGGCGGTCGCCGCTCGGTGAGCAGGTGGGTCTGGCCGCCTCGATATGGGCGGCGCTGATGGGCCTCGGCGTGCTGGCGATCTTCGCGTTCGACGCGGCGGCCGGGGCACCGGTCGAGGGCGCCGTCTTCGCGCTGATCGCTGCGATCACGATCGTCGCAACGGCCCTCGCGCTCGTCGCGATCGTCGACCCCCGACGCCGCTCGACGGCGTCGCAGGCCCATCCGCGCTCATGACCCCGGATCCCGGCACGGATCGGCGCGTCCGGCAGCCCGTCTGGAGCGGGCTGTTCACGCACGGCCTGGCGGCGCGCGTGCCGCAGCCGCTGCAGCCGCTCGCTCTGTCGTTCATCAAGGCGATCCACACCGCGATCTTCGTCTCCATCGCCGCGCTTGTCGCCGCGGTCGCCTGGGACGGTGTCCGCGGGCACCCGCGCCGGCGAACTGCCTTCGCGGCCGCCGTCGCCATCGCGGAGTCCACGGTCTATGCCAGCAACAACCGCGTGTGTCCGCTCACCCCGCTGGCCGAGGAGCTCGGCGCGGAGAGCGGCTCGGTGACCGACATCTTCCTGCCCGAGCCGATCAGCCGCCTCATCCCGGCGGTCGCGGGGAGCGCCCTGGGCGTCGGCCTCGCGCTCAACGTGCGCGCGCTGCGACACGAGGATTCAACTTCGCGCTGAAGCCGCGTCACACCTCGCGGGGGTACGCCGTCGCACGACGGAAGCTCCCTCGAGGGTGTGCGGTCTCCTCCCCGTGCGTCGAGGGTCCTGGTCACGTGAAGCCCCCGGCATCGCCCGGGGGCTTCACGCCGTTCCGGGACGGTCAGTCGAGTCGGCGAGCCGCCGCAGGACCGCCGGCAGGATCCCGCCCTGGCGCAGGTAGTCGACCTCGATCGGGCCGTCGAGACGGGCGATCGCCCGGAACCGTCCGCTCCGTGCCGTCGTCGGAGCGGGCGAGCACGGTCACCTCCTGGCGCGGCCCGCAGGGTCGGCGAGCCCGGTGATCGTGTACGACTCGCGGCCCGTCAGGCCGAGCGACGCGGCGTTCTCGCCGGGCAGGAACTGGAGCGGCAGGACGCCCATGCCCGACGAGGTTCGAGCGATGGATCCGCTCGTAGCTCTCGGCGAGCACCGCGCGGACCCCGAGCAGCGTCGTGCCCTTGGCGGCCCAGTCGCGCGACGATCCCGAGCCGTACTCGCGGCCGGCGATCACGAGCAGCGGCACGCCCTCGGCGCGGTAGCGCATCGCGGCGTCGTAGATGAACGCCTCCTCGCCGTCGGGCAGGTGGCGCGTGTACGGACCCTCGCGGCCGTCCGCCAGCTGGTTGCGCAGACGGATGTTGCCGAAGGTGCCGCGCATCATCACCTCGTGGTGGCCGCGCCGGGCCCCGTAGGAGTTGAACTCGAGCGGCCCGACGCCGTGCGCCTGGAGCCACTCGCCGGCGGGCGACCAGGCGGCGATCGAGCCCGGCCGGGCTGATGTGGTCGGTCGTGACCGAGTCGCCGAGCAGCGCGAGGACGCGCGCACCCTCGATGTCGCTCGAGCGGCGCGGGCTCGGCGCGTGAGCCCCTCGAAGAACGGCGGCCGGGCGATGTACGTCGACGCCTCGTCCCAGGCGTAGCGGTCGCCCGACGGGATCGGCAGGGCGTTCCAGCGCTCGTCGCCCTCGAACACCGAGGCGTAGGTCTGCCGGAACAGCTCCGGGTCGATGGAGTCGGCGATGACCGAGCGGATCTCGGCCGGCGTCGGCCAGATGTCGGCGAGCATGACCGGCCGGCCGTCGCTCCCGGTGCCCAGCGGCTCGGTCGTGAGGTCGACGTCGACCCGGCCCGCGAGCGCGAACGCGACGACGAGCGGCGGCGAGGCGAGGTACGAGGCCCGGACGAGCGGATGGATGCGGCCCTCGAAGTTGCGGTTGCCCGACAGGACGGCCGCGACGACGAGCTCGTCGGACTCGATCGCCGCGGCGACCGGCTCCGCGAGCGGACCGGAGTTGCCGATGCAGGTCGTGCACCCGTAGCCCGCGAGCGCGAAGCCGAGCTCGCCGAGCGGCGCCATGAGGCCGGCCTCGCTCGAGATAGCCGGTCACCGCCTTGGAGCCCGGGGCGAGCGAGGTCTTGACCGTGGGCGAGACGCGCAGCCCGCGGGCGACGGCGTTGCGGGCGAGCAGCCCGGCGCCGACCATCACCGTCGGGTTGGACGTGTTGGTGCACGAGGTGATGGCCGCGATCGCGACCGACCCGTGACCGAACGGCGGCGCATCGGCGGCGCCCGCGATCGGCGTGCCGCTCGACGCCCTCGGTCTGCGGGATACGCGGCCCGGAAGTTGTCGCCGAGGCCCGCCAGCGCGACGCGGTCCTGCGGCCGGCGCGGACCGGCCAGCGACGGCTCGACGGTCGCGAGGTCGAGCTCGAGCGCGACGTCGAACTCCGGGCCGTTGCCCGGCTCGCGCCACAGGCCCTGGGCCTTCGCGTAGCGCTCGACGAGGTCGACGCGTGCGGCGGGCCGTCCGGTGAGCCGCAGGTAGGCGAGCGTCTCGTCGTCGATCGGGAACATCGTCGCGGTCGCCCCGAACTCGGGGCTCATGTTCGAGATCGTCGCCCGGTCGGCCAGCGCGAGGCCGGCCAGGCCGTCGCCCGCGAACTCGACGAACGACCCGACGACGCCGAACTTGCGCAGCATCTCGGTGATCACGAGCACGAGGTCGGTCGCCGTCGACGCCGTCGGCAGCTCGCCCGTGAGCCGGACGCCGACGATGTGCGGCATCGGCTGGTAGAGCGGCTGGCCGAGCAGCACGGCCTCGGCCTCGATGCCGCCGACGCCGTAGCCGAGCACGCCGAGCCCGTTGACCATCGTCGTGTGGGAGTCGGTGCCGACGAGCGTGTCGGGGAACGCGACCCGGCCGCCGGCGTCGTCGCGGTCCGTCACGACCGTCGCCAGGTACTCGAGGTTGACCTGGTGGATGATGCCCGGTCCCCGGCGGGACGACCCGCAGGTCGCGGAACGCGGTCTGCGCCCAGCGCAGCAGCTGGTAGCGCTCGCCGTTGCGCTCGTACTCGCGCTCGACGTTGATCGCGAACGCGCCCGACGCCGCCCCAGGCGTCGATCTGGACGGAGTGGTCGATCACGAGGTCGGCCGGCACGAGCGGGTTGACCCGCGCCGGGTCGCCGCCGAGGTCGGCCATCGCGTCGCGCATCGCGGCGAGGTCGACGACCGCCGGGCACGCCGGTGAAGTCCTGGAGCACGACGCGGGCCGGGCATGAACGGGATCTCGGCCTCGCCCGCGCCGCCCGGGCGCCAGGCCGCGAGGGCCGCGACGTCCTCCTCGCGGACGATGCCCGCCGCCGGCGTGGCGCAGCGCGTTCTCGAGCAGGATCTTGAGCGTGACGGGGGCGCGGCCGAGGTCGACGCCGAGCGCGAGGCCCGACGTCGAGAGCGACGACAGGCGGTACAGGTCGGGCAGGCCGGCGCCGAGCGAGGCGCGGGCTCCGAATGCGTTGGTCCTGGGCATGGTGATCCTCCTTCGGGGATCGGGCGATGAGGGTGCGCCCTCGGACCGCTCGCTACACTCGTTGCGTGGAAGCGTACCGCGCGCACGGCCGCCGGCAGCGGGTAGCCGTCCCGATGAGGGCGTGGGACGAGACCGACGACCTGCTGCCGTCGCGCGGCCGAACGCCGCGACGCCGACCACGAGGAGACGCTGCGCGACCTCGACGCCGAGGGGGTCGACGCTCGACCCGCCCGCGCCCGGGCACCACCGCCACGGCGACGTCGAGCACGTCCGAGCGACCACGAGCACCCGCACGTGCCCACAGCGCCCCGGGCGAGCGGCCGGTCGTCGGGATCGTCGGCGCGGGCGCCGGTCGGGATGGCGCTGGGCGATCGCGCTCGACCGGGCGGGCTGGCCGGTCGGCGCGGTCGCGTCGCGCGACCCGGCCGCCGGGAGCGCTTCCGCGAGCGGGTCACCGGCGCCCGCGGGTTCGCCGAGGCCAACGCGCTCGTCGACGACGTCGAGCTGGTGATCCTGGCCATCCCCGACGACGCCGTGATCGCCGTCGCGGAGTCCATCCGCCTGTACGCGGGCCAGGCCCTGGTCCACACGAGCGGCGTCCTCGGCGCGGAGGTGCTCCGGCCGGCGCTGGCCGCCGGGACGCAGGCCGGCGCGTTCCACCCGCTCGTGGCGTTCGCCGACCTCGACGCGCGCGCTCGCCGCGCTGCCGGGCGCGACCATCGCGATCGAGGGCGACGACGAGCTGGCGGCGCACCTCGCGGAGATGGCGGAGTCCATCGGCGGCGTGCCGGTGCGACTCGCCGCCGGGACCAAGGCGGCCTACCACGCGGCCGCCGTGCTGGCGGCGGGCGGCGTCGTGGCGCTGCTCGACACGATCCGCGAGATCGCCGGGCTCCTGGGTCTCGACGAGGCCGGGGCGATGGACATCTACCTGCCGCTCCTCGAGCAGACGGTCGCCAACGCGCGGGCGCTCGGCATCGCCGGTCGCTCACCGGGCCCGGCGACGCGAGGCGACGTCGGGACCGTCGCGCCGCACCTGGCGGCGCTCCGGAGCGGGCGCCCCGGACGCGCTCGCCGTCTACCGCGCGCTGCTCGCGCGGGACGCCACGATCGCCCTCGGAGCGTGGCGCGTTGTCACCAGAGTCTGCCGAACGGCTCCGGACCGCACTTGCAGGCAACCCGTGACGCGGTAGGATGCGGCCATGCAGCACAGCATCGCCGCGCACTTCGCGGCCTGGCCGGCGCGCTACGTCCACCCCGCGGCGACGTGCCCGCGAGCGGCGCCTCGGCCTGCGCCCGGCGTCGGCGTTCATCGCGGCTCCCGGCCGGCGGACGGTGCTGCGTCGACCCGACGTCGGCCCGCTGACGGCGCTGCGCGCCCCGTGGCGGGCGCTCACGATCGAGCCCGTGCGCACCAGCGCGCAGCGGCCGGCCGGCGCCGGCCTCGCGGATGCGGTGGACCAGCTCCACCCGCGCAGGTGGATCGCGACGCTCCTCCGTGGCGCCCGCGTGGCCCGCCTGAGGCAGGCCAGCGCCACCTCCGCGGGTGGCATCGTCATCCGGTTCACCGACGGCACGCCCGAGCTCGTGGTCGGCAAGCGCCGGCGGGAGCGCGACGGCGTCACCTGGACCCTCCCCAAGGGCACGCCGATCCCGACGAGACGACCGAGCAGACGGCCGTGCGCGAGGTCTGCGAGGAGACCGGGCTCGAGGTCCGGATCGTCCGCGCGTTCGACTTCATCGAGTACTGTTCGTCACGGGCGGGACGCGGATCCGCAAGACGTCCACTACTTCCTGATGGTGCCGATCGGGCGGCGACCTCGCGCGTCACGACCACGAGTTCGCCGAGGTGCGCTGGGTCTCGTTCGGCGAGGCGTCGATCGCTGCTGACGTTCGAGACCGAGCGGGCGCTCGTCGCGCGCGCGGCCGCCGTCGGCCGCGACCGACGGCTCGTTCCCGATGCCGGCCTGCAGGTGGAGCCCCGCCGCATGACCGAGCTCACGCGCCGCTGCCCAGCCCGCTGCTCGACCGCCACGAGGCGCTGGGCGCGAAGATCGTCGAGTTCGCCGGCTGGCTGATGCCGATCCAGTACGCCGGGATCCTCGAGGAGCATCGCGCGGTCCGGTCGGCCGCCGGGCTGTTCGACCTGTCGCACATGGGCGAGCTCGTCGTCGAGGGCGCCCGACGCCGGCGCAGCCCTCGCCGCGCGCGCTGGTGACCGACCCGCCGGCGCTCGCGGTCGGCCGGGCCCACTACTCGATGATCTGCGCCGCCGACGGCGGCATCATCGACGACCTCATCGTCTACCGGCTGGCCGAGGACCGGTTCATGGTCGTCGCCAACGCCTCGAACGCGCGGGTCGTCTCGGACGCGCTCGCCGAGCGGATCGCCGGGTTCCAGGCCGTCCTCGACGACCGGTCGCTGGCGACCGGGCTCGTCGCCATCCAGGGCCCGCGCTCGCTCGACATCCTGGGGCCGCTGACCGAGCTCGACCTCGGCGCGATCCGCTACTACGGGATCGCCGAGGGCATCGTGGCCGGCATCCCGGTGCAGGTCGCGCGGACCGGCTACACGGGCGAGGACGGCTTCGAGCTGTTCGTCGACGTCGACCGGGTGGGCGAGCTGTGGGACACGCTGCTCGACGCGGGACGGCCGCACGGCCAGGTCCCGGTCGGCCTCGGTGCCCGCGACACCCTGCGCCTCGAAGCCGGGCATGCCGCTCTACGGCAACGAGCTCGATCGCCTCGACCAACCCGTTCGAGGCCGGGCCTCGGGCGGGTCGTGAAGCTCTCCAAGGCCGGTCGACTTCGTCGGGTCGCGCCGCGCTCGAGCGGGTCGTCCGCGACGGCGTCGCGCGCCAGCTCGTCGGCCTCGTGATGCGCGACCGCGGCATCGCGCGCCACGGCTACCCGGTGCTCGGCCCGGCCTCGGCGCCCGACCGTCGCCGACGCCCGGAGCGCCCGCTGCTCGCCGCCCGGCCATCGGCGCCGTCACCTCGGGCACGATGTCGCCGACCCTCGGCACCGCGATCGCGATGGCCTACGTGCCGCCGGCCGATGCCGGACCCGGTACGATGCTGGCCGTGGAGATTCGCGGGGCGCCGGTCGCCGCCGAGGTCGTCCCGCTCCCGTTCTACAAGCGCCCCGCCTGAGGCCACAGCGCGTTCATCCGCCGCGGCCGCACGCCGCGACGCCCGAGACGGAGGAGCCCGCCTGATGGTCCCCGACGACCTGCGCTTTACCAAGGAGCACGAGTGGGTCCGCGTCGAGGGCGACGAGGCCGTCATCGGGATCACCCAGTACGCCGCCGACCAGCTGGGCGACATCGTGTTCGTCGAGCTGCCGGCGGTCGGCAAGGCGCTCGAGCAGTTCGCGACGTTCGGCGTGGTCGAGTCCGTCAAGGCGGTCAGCGACCTGTTCGCGCCGGTCGCCGGCGAGGTCGTCGGCGTCAACGACGCGCTCGCGGACAAGCCGGAGCTCGTCAACGGCGAGCCGTTCGGCGACGGCTGGATGGTCCGGGTGCGGCTCGCGGACCCGGCGCAGGTCGACGGGCTCCTCGACGCCGCCGGCTACGAGCGGCTCGTCGCCGAGGGCTGACCGATGCCCTACGGCCCGCACGTCGCCGACGACCGGGCCCGGATGCTCGCGACGATCGGCGTGGCGTCGGTCGACGACCTGTTCGAGGACATCCCGGCGGCCCTCCGCGCGAGCCCGCTGCGGATCGACCGCGCCGGAGCCCGAGCTCGACCTGAGCCGCGCGCCTGGCCGGCGCTCGCCGCGCGCAACCGGGTGGACCTCGCGAGCTTCCTCGGCGCCGGCGCGTACCGCCACTGGACGCCGCCCGCGGTCGACCAGCTGCTGCTGCGCGGCGAGTGGTACACGGCCTACACGCCGTACCAGCCCGAGGTCAGCCAGGGCACGCTCCAGAGCATCTACGAGTACCAGTCGCTGCTCGCCGAGCTGACGGGCCTCGACGTCGTGTCGGCGTCCCACTACGACGGCGGCGCCGCGACGGCCGAGGCGCGCCCTGATGACCTGCCGCGCGACGCGCCGCGATCGGATCCTCGTCTCGCGGGCCGTCCACCCGCACTATCGCCAGACCCTCGCGACCTACGCCGACGGCGCCGGCCTCGTCGCTCGACGAGATCCCGCTCGTCGCCGCCGGACCCGCTCGCGGGCACGACCGACCTCGAGGCGCTCGAGCGGCTGCTCGCGGACCCGAGCGGCCGGTCGCCGGCGTCGTCGCGGCGCAGCCCGGGATCCTCGGGCTGCTCGAGGACATGGCCGGAGATCGGGCGGCTCGCCCATGCCGCCGGCGCGCTGTTCGTCAGCGTCATCGAGCCGGTGTCGCTCGCCGTGCTCGCGCCGCCGGGTGAGTACGGCGCGGACATCGCGGCGGGCGAGGGCCAGCCGCTCGGCATCCCGCTCCAGTACGGCGGCCCGTACCTCGGCATCGTCGCCTGCACGGACGCGCTCGTGCGCCAGATCCCGGGCCGGCTCGTCGGCATGACCACCGACCTCGACGGACGGCGCGCCTTCGTGATGACGATGCGTGCGCGAGAGCAGGACATCCGGCGCGAGAAGGCCGCCAGCAACATCTGCACCAACCAGGCGCTGCTCGCGCTCGCGGCGTCGATCTACCTCGCCACGGTCGGGCCGCACGGGCTGCGCGACGTCGCGGCGCTGGGCGCGGCGCGGGCCGCGGAGCTCGAGGCGGCGCTGGCCGCCGCCGGCGCGCCGCGTCTCCACGCAGGGCCCGTACCTCAACGAGTTCGTCGTCCGCGTGCCCGGACGCGCGCGCGGTCCACGCGCGGCTGCTCGAGCGCGGCGTGCTCGCCGGCATCCCGATCGCCGAGCTGCTGCCCGACGAGCCGTCGCTCGCCGACGGGCTGCTCGTGTGCGCCACCGAGGTCACGACGGCCGCCGACATCGAGCGGTTCGCGACCGCGCTGGCCGCCGAGCTGCAGGGACGGCTCGCGCCGCGCCGGCCGCCGCGGGAGCCGCGCGATGAGCGTCGTCGGCGAGCGCCTCCAGCCGACGCTGTTCGAGCGCAGCCGCCCGGGCCGCGGCGGCGGCAAGATCCCGCACCCGCCGGCCGGCGCCCTCGACCGCATCCCGGCCGCGCATCCGGCGCGCCACGCCGGCGGCGCTGCCGGAGCTCAACGAGCCCGAGGTCGTCCGCCACTACGTCAACCTCAGCCAGCTCAACTACGCGGTCGACACCGGGCTTCTACCCGCTCGGCTCGTGCACGATGAAGTTCAACCCCAAGCTCAACGAGTGGGCGGCGCGGCTGCCCGGCTTCGCGGGCCTCCACCCGATGGCGCCCGATGCCGTCGCGCAGGGCACGCTCCAGCTCCTGTTCGAGCTCGAGGCGATGCTGGCCGAGATCAGCGGGCATGGCCGCCGTGACGCTCCAGCCGGCGGCCGGCGCCCACGGCGAGCTCACCGGGATCCTGATGATCCGCGCCTACCACCGCTCGCGCGGCGACCACGAGCGCACCGAGGTGCTCGTGCCGGACTCGTCGCACGGGACCAACCCGGCGACGGCGACGATGGCGGGCTTCCGCACGATCACGATCCCGTCGGCGCCCGACGGCGGCGTGGACCTCGACGCGTTCCGCGCGGCGCTCGGCCCGCAGACCGCGGCGATCATGATCACCAACCCGTCGACGCTCGGGCCTGTTCGAGCGCCGGATCGGCGAGCTGCTCGACGCGACGCACGCGGCCGGCGCGCTCGCCTACATGGACGGCGCCAACCTCAACGCGATCCTCGGCCGCTTCAAGCCGGGCGAGGCCGGCTTCGACGTCATGCACATCAACACCCACAAGACGTTCAGCACGCCGCACGGCGGCGGCGGACCGGGCGCCGGGCCGGTCGGGGTCCGCGCCGACCTCGATCCCGTTCCTGCCCGCGCCGCGCGTCCTGCGCGCCGACGACGGCTCGTACCGCCTCGAGACCGCCGGCGAGCGGCCGACGTCCATCGGCCGGATGCGCTCGTTCGTCGGCAGCACGGGCGTCCTCGTGCGCGCGTACGCCTACCTGCGCGCGCACGGCGTCGGACGGCCTCGCCGAGGTCTCCGACGACGCGGTCCTGGCCGCGAACTACCTCAAGGCCCGCCTCGGCGAGGCGTACGACATCCCGTTCGACCGCGCCTGCAAGCACGAGTTCGTCGCCTCGGCGGCGGGCATCAAGCACCGCACGGGCGTCCGGACGCTCGACGTCGCGAAGCGCCTGATCGACAAGGGCTACCATCCGCCGACGATCTACTTCCCGCTCACCGTCGAGGAGGCGCATGCTGATCGAGCCGACGGAGACCGAGTCGCTCGAGACGCTCGACGGCTTCGCCGACGCGCTGATCGAGATCGCGCGCGAGGCCGAGACGGATCCCGGAGCTCGTCACGTCCGCGCCGCACAGCGCCCCGGTCCGTCGCCTCGACGAGGCGACCGCCGCCCGCCAGCCGAACCTCCGCTGGCGTGGCATGACCGGCGCGCAGACGCCGTGCCCGGACTGACGCCGACCACCCCCGAACGAGGGATTGAACCTCACGCCTCCTCGAGCCGTATGGTTGGCTACGAGGGAGCGTTGACGCTCACGGAGAAGGCTCACATCGACCGCGAGACCCGCGCCGAACACACACGCGCCCCCCGACGCCGTGCTCATCCGCCGTATGGCCGAGGACGACGTCGATGCGCTCGCCGCTGCTCTTCGACCGCTACCGCGTGCCGGTCTACCGTGCCGCGCTGGCCCTGACGGGCGATCCCGGAGCATCGGAGGAGGTCCTCCTGGACACCTTCGGGCGCGCCTACACGCACCGCCGCCGGCTGCGCACCGACGTCTCGCCGCTGCCGTGGCTGCACAAGGTCGCCCTGAACCTGTGCTACAGCCGGCTCGGCCGGCGCCGGCTGCGCAGCGAGCCCGTGACCGACATCGTCGCCGAGCGGCTCGTCGACGGCGGCGCGCGGCCCGACACGAGCGCCGAGTGGTCCGAGCTGTGCGCAGATCGTGCGCGAGGGCATCGCCGGCCTGTCGCCCAAGCACCAGTCGGTCGTGATCCTCTACTACCTCGAGGGCCGTTCGCTCCAGGAGACCGCCGACGCGCTCGGCCTGCCGCTCGGGCACCGTCAAGAGCCGGATCCACCACGCGCTGCGCGACCTGCGCGGCCGCCTCAACGCGGACCGCCGCTTCGGCGGGGCGTGGGGCGAGGTCGTCGCCCGACGCGCGCGGAGCTCGGCGGGCCGAGGATGATGCCGTCGACGCTCGCCTGCCGGCGCGCACCGCAACGCCCTGCTCGACTTCGTCGATCGCCGCGAGCGCGGCCCGCGGCACGCCCGGCGGCCCTCGACCACCTCGCCGCGCTGCGAGCGCTGCGAGCGCGGAGATGGCGGAGCTACGCGCTGACGATCGTCGCGCTCCGCCGCGCGGGCCGCGAGATCGCGCGCCGATGCCCGTGCCGGCCATCCCGCGGTCGCGGGTCCGGCCGCGCCGGCGCGCGACCGCTGGCGGCGGTGGCGGTCCATGGCGCCTGCAGCCTCGGCGATGCGTGACGGCCACGGCGATCGCCGCGCTCGCTGGTCGTGCCGACGGCCTGTCGGCGACGCGCGCCGACGAGGCCGACGACCGGCCGGTCAGCGGCCCGGCCCGCACGCGTTCGACCTGGCCGGCGCGCCGAGTCACGGCTCGCGGCGCTGCCCGATACCCCCTCGTATGCCGCGGTCGCAACCCGTCGCTGCCACTCGCTACCCCGACGGCCGATCCGGCCGTGGAAGGAGGTGCCCGCGATCGACGCCACGCCGCGCGCAGTCCGAGCCGTCGTGAGGCAGCCGGGACCATGCTGGCCCGCGTGCCTCGTACGGCGGATTTGACACCCGCGCCGCGGTAAGCGATCTTTCCCCGAGCGCAGCCCCACGGCCGTGGCGCGCGCGTGCGCGCAGCGTGCCCGACTCCGAGCTGGGTCGTGACCCGTGGTCGGAGCGAGGCGACGGCCGGTGAGCCTGCCAGGGAGTCACGTTCAGGACACCAGCGCAGCTTGGAGGAGCCTTGATGCGGAAACTGGTGGGCCTGTTCGCGGGAGCGGCCATTCTGGTCGCAGCCTGCGGCGGCACCAGCACAACCCCAGCCCCGGCGGCGGCAGCCCCGTCGACGCCGGCGCCGGCGACGCCGACGCCGGCGTCGAAGCCCCGGCGTCCGGAGCGCCGTCGGCCAGCGCCGGCGGGCGACGATCGACCTGTTCGGCACGCACCTACAATGCCGAAGCCGGCGACCGCACAGGGCGGCACGGTGATCATCGGCGACTGGCAGGAAGCCACCAGTTCAACCCGTACTACCTCGGCCAGGTCACCGAGGCCAACGTCGCCTCGCTCGTCTGGCACAGCCTGCTGACGATCAGCAGACGACTTCAAGTACTATCCCGCAGCTGGCGGCCGAGCCGATCCCGACCACCGACGAACGGTGGCGTGACGCTCGGCCAGAACGGCGACGCGATGACCGTCACCTGGAAGCTCCGCGACGGCCTCAAGTGGTCCGACGGCGAGCCGCTCACGTGCGACGACTTCAAGTACGCGTGGGAGTGGGTCATGGACAAGGACAACACCGGCGTCGTGCACGACGGGCTTCGACGATCATGACCGCGTTCGACTGCCCGTCGGACACGGACATGGTCTGGCACTTCAGCAAGATCTTCGAGGGCTACCTGACCCTGATGATCGCGCCGCTGCCGCGCCACTACCTGTCGCAAGATCCCGATCAAGGACCAGGTCAACGGCGCCGGGCTTCCGCCCGGACGAGATCGCCAAGATGCCGGTCCCGGGCCCGTTCAAGTACGAGTCCGTCACGCCCGCAGGCCGAGCTCCGCCTCGTGCAGAACGACCACTACCAGAACCCGCGCACCGGCAAGCCGGCCAACCTCGACTCGGTCGTCTTCAAGTGGTACGGCGACCCGGACGCGATGATCGCCGGCTTCCGCGCCGGCGAGATCGACCTCGCGTTCGACCTCCAGGACTCGGACATCCCGAAGGTCCAGGACCTCGGCGACCAGGTCGCGCGCCATCCCGGCCCTCCTGTACGAGTTCCTGCGGCCGAACTGGTCGCCCGGCCCGTTCAAGACGGACGGCCCCAACCCGAACACCGGCGGCTGCTCGCGCAACCCGGCGGTCCAGGACCGCGGCACCGGCTGCCCGACTGCCGATCCGGCGATCCGCCAGGCGATCGCCTACGCGATCGACAAGAACGAGATCAACACGCGCCTCCTCGGCGGCAACGCCCAGGTCGCGAACACCGCACATCAGCCCGTCGGCCTGGTTCTACGCGGACCAGACCCCGGCGACGTTCGACCCGGCCAAGGCCAAGCAGATCCTCGCCGACGGCGGCTGGGCTGACACCGACGGCGACGGCATCGTCGAGAAGAACGGCCTCAAGGCCAAGATCGAGCTGTGCACCACGACCCGCCAGGTCCGCCAGGACACCCTCGCGCTCATCAGCGCGTGGCTCAAGGACGTCGGCATCGACAGCGTGATCAACCCGGTCTCGATCCGAGCGACATCTTCGCCGACTACAACGAGGGCACCAACGACACCCCGTGCACCCTCGTCGCGGAGCAACTTCGACCTCGCCGAGCACGCGTTCGAGCTCGTCGATCGACCCGCTGTTCCTCTACACCGGCTACAACAGCGGCCAGTTCCGGCCGACCGGCGCCAACGACGCCCAGGTCAGCGATCCGGACCTCGACGCCGCGACCGTGGCGATCCGGGACAACGTCGACTTCAGCAAGATCAAGCGACGCCATGGCGCACGGTCCAGAAGATCTACGTCGACAAGACCGTCGAGATCCCGCTCTACTACCGCAAGAACGTCGAGCTCGCCAACCCCGCGGCTCGGCAACTACTTCGCCAACGGCACCCAGGTCGGCTCGACCTGGAACGGTGAGGACTGGTTCGTCACGCAGTAGAGCCGACACCGGTCGTGCGCTGACCGAACGGGGCGCCCGGTAGCCGGGCGCCCCGTTCGACTACCCAGCGTGGACCGGTCGCCGTGGGTGTACCTTCCGCGCAACCCGTCGCGTGATCATTGACGGCCGGGCGCGCCATCCACCAACCGCACCCGGGCTGAGGCGAACGCCGATGACGAAATTCGTGATCCGACGAATGATCCAGGCGATCCCGGTCCTGTTCGGCATCACGATCGTCGTCTACGGGATCCTGCTCGCCGCTCCGGGCGGGCCGACGGCCAAGTTCGCCAACAACCCGAAGATGACCGAGGAGCAGAAGCTCAAGTTCAAGCAGGCCTGGGGCCTCGACCAGCCGATCCCGATCCAGTACTGCCGCTGGATGGGCTTCTGCAATCCCGAGATCAGCGGGCACGATGCTCGGCTCGCTGCCGACGCCGGCCGCCTTCATCGGCCCGACGGGCTGGCCGAACTTCCTGCCGACCGCCGATCAGCGGCGCCGACAACGGCGTGCTCCACGGCGACTTCGGCTACTCGATCGACTCCGGGCGAGAAGGTGAGCGACCGGATCGCGCGCGCCGCCGCTGCCGACGTTCATCCTCGCCGGCGCCGCGCTGATCGTGTGGATGTCGATCGCGATCGTGCTCGGCGTCTACGCCGCGATCCACCGCTACTCGGCTGTTCGACAACGCGGCGACGATCTTCTCCTACGTCGGCTTCGCCATGCCCACCTTCTGGCTGGGCATCATGCTGATCTTCATCTTCGCGGGCACCCTGAAGATGGCTGCCGGCGAGCGGCATGACGGACACCCGGGCCTCGCCGCCGTTCGGGAGCGACAAGTACTGGGACGTACTTCACGCACGCACACGCTGTCCGCGATCGGCGACATCGGCCGCCACCTGATGCTGCCGCTGATCACGCTCGTCGTGGTCAACATCGCGGGTGACAGCCGGTTCGTCCGGGCCAGCATGCTCGAGGCGCTCGGCCAGGACTACGTCCGCACCGCGAAGGCCAAGGGCCTGCCCGGCGCGCATCGTGCACTTCAAGCATGCGCTGCGGAACGCGCTGCTGCCGGTCGTCACCAACATCGGCCTCGAGATCCCGTTCCTGTTCACGGGCGCGATCGTCACCGAGACGATCTTCTCGTGGCCGGGCATCGGCAAGCTGACGATCGACGCCACCCGCTAGTTCGACTACCCGATCCTGATGGGCGTCCTCCTGGTCACGTCGATCCTGGTCGTCGTGCGCGAACCTCCTCGCCGACGTCACCTACGGGGTCGTCGATCCCCGCATCAAGTACTGAGGTCGCGAGGATGGACGCAGAAGATCGAGCCCGACGTGGCCGGCGCGCCGCCGAGATCGTCGACCGCCGCCGGCGGCCGAGGACTACGAGGTCGGCCTCAAGTCGCTCAACCAGTGGCAGCTCGCGTGGCGGAAGTTCCGCAAGCACCGCCTCGCCCTGATCGGCCTCGGGATGATCGCCGATCCTGATCGGGGTGGCGATCATCGGGCCGGTCCTCCTGCCGTTCAACTTCACGGACATCCCGAAGCCGGACCAGATCGTCTCGGCGGGCCGGCCGCCGTCGCTCCAGCATCCGATGGGCGAGACCGGCGGCCTCCAGCGCGACGTCCTGACGCTCGTCGTCAACGGCGCGCGGACCTCGCTGCTGATCGGGTTCACGAGCATGGCGATCGGCGTCATCCTCGGCACGATCGTCGGCGCCATCGCCGGCTTCATCGGCGGCATCGTCGACAACGTGCTGATGCGCATCGTCGACGTCATGCTCAGCCTGCCGATCCTGTTCGTCATCCTCGTCGCCGCGAAGCTTCCTGGGCAACGGGACGGTGTCGGTCGATCATCGTGATCTTCGGGCTGTTCTCCTGGATGGGCGTCAGCCGGCTCGTCCGCAGCCAGTTCCTGTCGATCCGGGAACGGGAGTTCGTCGAGGCGGCGCTCGCCGTCGGCGTCCGCGACCGGCGGATCATCTTCCGCCACATCCTGCCCAACGCGTTGAGCCCGATCGTCGTCGTGGCCTCGCTGCTCGATCGCCGGCAACATCATCGCCGAGGCGTTCGTGAGCTTCCTCGGATTCGGGGTCGACCCGACCGATCCCGACCTGGGGCAACATCCTCTCCGGCGGGCTCCAGTTCATCACCCTGGGCAACTGGTGGTGGCCGCTCTTCCCGGGCCTCGCGATCATCCTGACCGTGCTCGCCGTCAACTTCGTCGGTGACGGGCTCCGCGACGCGTTCGATCCGAGATCCCGCGCATGACCGAGACGACGCACGCTCCGCCCGCGGACTCGGGCGCACCGCCCGCCGACGACCTCCTGCTCGACGTTCGCAACCTGCGGACGTCGTTCAAGCGTCATGGACGGCGTCGTCCCGGCGGTGGACGGGATCAGCTTCTCGCTGGAGCGCGGCCACACGCTCGGCATCGTGGGCGAGTCGGGTTCCGGCAAGAGCGTCACCGCGATGACGATCATGCGCCTGCTCGACATCCCGCCCGCGGAGATCGGCGCGGGGAGCGAGATCTGGTTCGACGGCCGGGAGATCCTGTCGCTGCCCGACGCACGAGATGCGCAAGATCCGCGGCAACGACATGGCGATGATCTTCCAGGAGCCGCTGACCAGCCTGAACCCGGTGTTCACGGTCGGCGACCAGATCGCCGAGCAGGTCAAGCTCCACAAGAAGGTCAGCGAGCGCGAGGCGCACGGACCGGCGGTCGAGATGCTGCGGCTGGTCGGCATCCCGACGCCCGGAGCGGCGCGCGAAGCAGTACCCGCACGAGCTGTCGGGCGGCATGCGCCAGCGCGTCATGATCGCCATGGCGCTGTCGTGCGAGCCGAAGCTGCTGATCGCCGACGAGCCGACCACGGCCCTCGACGTCACCGTCCAGGCGCAGATCCTCGAGCTGCTCAAGGCGATCCAGGAGCGGACCGGCGCGGCGCTGCTGCTGATCACCCACGACCTCGGCGTCGTCGCCGAGATGGTCGACCACGTGATCGTCATGTACGCCGGCCAGATCGTCGAGCAGGGCACCGTCGAGGAGGTGCTCCTCGAGCCCCGGATGCCGTACACGATGGGCCTGATCGAGTCGATCCCGACCGTCGACAAGCGAGGCGGCCGGCTGTCCGCGATCAAGGGCGTCGTGCCGTCGCCGTTCCACCTGCCGCCGGCCTGCCGGTTCGAGCCACGCTGCCCGTACGCCTGGGATGCGTGTCGCACCGTTCCCCCGGAGCTGTACGACGTCGGTGCGGGGCCCCGGCTGGCCCGCTGTCACCTCCATCGCCCGGATGCCCAGGCCCGACTCGGCGAGGCCGTCGCCAGCCATGACGAGAACATGGACTACGGTCGCGAGATCGTCGGGCTCCTCGACAGGGTCGAGCCGGCATGACCACGACGGTGCAGCCCGCACCCATCTCCGAGCCGTTCGTCCGACGCAAGCTCCGTCGCCGGCCGCCCCCGTCGATCCGGAACGGGCGATCCCTGATGCTGGGCATCGCCGGCTATGGGTTGACCGGGCTGTCAGCTCGTGCTGCTGGGCGTGGCCATCGGCGCCAAGGGGGCCGCGTCGCTCCTGCTCCCGGTGGCTGCCGTCACGATCACCACGGCGATCTTCCTCACCCAGATCGTCCGCCTGACTCGCACCCGCCAGCGCTGGTCGCTCGCCCTCGCCGTCGCCGTCGATATCGCGTTCGCCGTCGTGTGCATCTTCCTGATCGTCACGATGCAGTTCCGGTCGACGGACGCGAACACGATCTTCTTCATCCAGATGCTGATCACGCCCGCGCTGATCTTCGCGGTCGCATCCGCGTGGCACTTCCTGCGCGGCGCCGCGTGGTTCAACGGCGAGCGTGAGGTGCCGCTGCGGGCCGAGGAGTCGGGCGCACGCCCCATCGCCGCGCCACTGATCAAGGGCAGCAAGATCGAGGACACCACCTTCGGGCCGGACCTTGCGGCCTACAGCTGGCGGTTCGGGGCCTACGTCTTCGATGCGGCACTGATTGCGATCGTCGGCGCCATCGCGCTCGCCGCAGGGATGGCGCTCGGGTCCGACACCGGGACGGGGCTCAGGATCGGCCTCATCGTCGGCGGGATCGTGAGCGTCGGCTACTTCCCGTACTTCTGGACGCGCGGCCAGACGCCGGGCATGCGGCTCGGCCGCGTACGCGTCGTGCACGAGGTCGGCAGCGAGCCGCTGAGCTGGGGCACCAGCATCCGTCGCTACGTGGTGTTCGTGTTCGGCGCGGCGGTGTTCTTCGTGGGCTGGCTGTGGGTGTTCGTCGACCCTCGCCGGAAGGCCTGGCACGACATCGCGGCCCGGACGCTCGTCGTCCACGCGGCGGCGGCGCCGGTCGCGGCGAACCCGGCGACCGCGGTTGCCGCCGCACCGGCTGCGGCGCCGGCCACCGACGCCCCGGTCGTGGACAACGTTCCGTCGGACGATGCACCGGCGATGGTCATCGAGGCGACGGTCGCCGACGAGGCGGCTCGGCCGGTCCAGCTGGCCAAGGGCCAGCCGCTCGTGGTCGTCCAGGGGCTCAAGAAGCACTTCCCGATCTACGGCGGCATCCTGCGCCACCAGATCGGCACCGTGTATGCCGTCGATGGCGTCGACTTCGACATCATGCCCGGCGAGACGTTCAGCCTCGTGGGCGAGTCAGGGCTGCGGCAAGACGACGCTCGGCCGCACGTTCATCCAGCTCACGCCATCGACCGACGGTCGCGTCGTGTTCGACGGCTATGAGCTCGCGGACGTCGACCCCGACGACATGCGCCCGCTGCGGCGGCGGATGCAGATCATCTTCCAGGACCCGTTCGGCTCGCTCAATCCGCGGATGCCGGTGTCGGACATCATCGGCGAGGGGCTCCTGGCCCAGGGCCTCACCAGACCGCGCGGCACGCGACAAGCGCATCGAGGACGCGCTCGAGCTCGTCGGCCTGCGGCGCGAGTACACGCGCCGGTACCCGCACGAGTTCTCGGGCGGCCAGCGCCAGCGGATCGGCGTCGCGCGCGCCCTCGCGCTCGGGCCCCGACTTCATCGTCGCCGACGAGCCCGTCTCGGCGCTCGATGTCTCGATCCAGAGCCAGGTCCTGAACCTGCTGCTCGACCTCAAGCGCGACCTCAACCTGACCTACCTGTTCATCAGCCACAACCTGTCGGTCGTCCAGTACTTCTCGGACCGCGTCGGTGTCATGTACCTCGGCCAGATCGCCGAGATCGGCACGGTCGACCAGCTCTACCGCGACCCGCGCCACCCGTACACCGTCGCGCTGCTGTCGGCGATCCCCGAGGCCGACCCCCGCCGCCGCAAGTCGCGGCTCGTGCTCAAGGGCGACGTCCCGTCGCCGGCGGCTCCGCCGTCGGGCTGCCGGTTCCACACGCGCTGCTGGCTGCGCGAGCGGCTCGGCAACCCCGAGAACTGCTCGACCGTCGAGCCGCAGCTCCGGACGTTCGGGGAGGAGGGCCACCAGGTCGCCTGCCACTGGGCCGAGGACATGAGCACGACCAAGGTCTCCGAGGCGGTCGCCGAGGCGCCCGCGATCGTTCCAGCGGCCGTCGAGGGCGAGTAACACGGACCGCCGCTCGCCACGGGCCGCCACCGACCATCGCCGACGACGTCGCCCTGTCGCCGCTGCCCCCGTGGTCATCGGGCTCGTCGCGCTCGTCCTCCTCGTGACCGGGTGCGGGGGCGGCACGCCGTCATCGCCGGGCGCGGGTTCGCCGGCCGGCATCGCGTCGGCGGCCCCATCGGGCGGGGACGCCGAGGCGCCCGAACCCAGCCCGACGGCCTGGCCGGGCGACATCATCGAAGCGGTCATCAAGCTCGGCCTGCTGGACAACCAGGTGCAGTCCGCGTCCTCGGACCTCGCCAAGGCCGCGCGACGCCGAGGATCTGAAGGCGATGTACAAGACGACCGACGAGCTGGTTGGGATCATCGGTGAGCTCCAGTTCCAGTCCGGACGGCTCACGGACTATCCGGCCACGAAGGCGGCCGCGGACGCGTACGCGGCGGCGCTGCCGGACATGCTCGCGGGGGCGAAGCAGATGCGCGATGCCATCAGCGGCGCAGACGCTGCGGGCGTGACCGCGGGCAGCGAGCGGCTCGCGAAGGGCATGGAGTCGTACGCGGCAGCGCGCGCGGCCATCGGCCCCCTGGTCGAGCAGGCGCTGCTGATGCAGCGGCAGATCCTCAAGTAACGCTCGGCTGGCCCGGCGGGATCGTCACCGTGGCCGCGGACCGTCAGTCCCCGATGGTGTCCCCGAACAGCTCGGTCCAGGCGGCGAAGGGGGCGTCGGATCCCTTCCGGACCGGCTGCGAGGTGTCCCACTGCGCCACGAACGAGGCCAGCACGTCACCCGCGTCGAGGCGGCCCCCGTCGGAGAACGTGACGCCCTGACGAAGCCGGCACGTCCAGACCAGCGCCTCCGCGTCGGGCTCGCACCGCTGGGCCAGGCGCGGCTCGACGGTCAGCGTCCCCGGAGCGAACCCGTACAGGCCCTCGACGACGAGACCACACAGCCGGTAGGCGTCGAGCGACGCCTGGTCCGCGCAATACGCCCCGTCGGGTTCCGACGCCTGCATGAACACGAGCTGGCTGCGATCGCCCGGGGTGAACGATCCGAGCGGGTCGAGGCCGAGCGGTGAGGTGGCGACATCGGTGACGTCGGAGCGGAACGCCGTCACCGAGCCCGGGTGGATCAGCGGGATCAGGCTGGCGGCGTCGCGGATCGCGTCGTTGGCGGTTGCGAATGCGTCGGCGCGCTGCGCGGGGTCGGCGGTCGCCGCAGCATCGCGCGAGGGCCGCGGCGGCCTTCGGCGTGCGCGTCGCGGGCGTGGACTTGAGGCCCTTGCGGAACAGGGGCTCGAGGAACGCCTCGGGGTCCGCGACCGTCGAGCTCACGCCGCCCAGGTACAGGCCGTCGAGGTCGCCCGACGCGAGGTCGGCCTGGTAGTCCGCGAGTGGCATCGTGTCGATCTGCGGTGCGGACGCCGACGTTCTCCGCGAGCTGCGCGCGGATCGCGGCGGCCAGCCCGGCCGGATCGGGGAGGCCCGGTACCGGCCGGTCGGGGATGTGGAGCGGGTAGGTCTCGCCGAGGTCAAAGCCCGCGGCGGCCAGGGCCGCGGACGACGCCGGGGCGTTGAACCCGTACCAGTCGCTGCCGCCGCAGCCACCGTCGATCCCGCACGGGGTGACGTGGGTCGCCGTCGTCGACCCCGCCGGGCCGTCCTCGGCGGCGAGCGTGTCCCGGTCGAGGCTGCCGGCCAGGCCGCGGCGGACCGCGACCTTGCCCAGCCCATTGCCGGTGCCGAAGCCGAGGTAGGCCGTGGCGAGGCCGTCGCGCGGCGTGACCTCCAGCTCAGGCAGCGTCGAGATGCGGTCGAGGTCGAGTGGACCCGGCGCATCGATGCCGTCGACGGTGGCGGACTGCAGCCCGTTGGTGCGCTGTGTCGGGTCGGCGGCCCAGCGCAGGACCAGCGTCGGGACCTTGGCCCCCGGCCGATGCCGTCGGCGCGACCCGCGCCAGCCGGACGTTCTCGCCCGGCGTCCAGGCGTCGATCCGGTACGGACCGGTGCCGGCCAGCGAGCGCGCCGTGGTCGGGTCGGCGGCGAGGCGGGAGATCGCGGCCGTGTCCAGGATGCCCAGGGCCGGGTGCGCGAGCTTGGCGAGGAAGGCGCCGTCGGGGGCGCACAGCGTGAACCGGACGGTCCGCGCCTCGAGCGCCTCGATCCGGCCGATGTCGCCCTCGTAGCCCTCGGTGCCGCACGCCGTGCCGTCCGCGGGCCACGAGGCCGGGTGAACGGCTCCTCGCTCGCCGAGGGCGCCGGTGCGGACGCGTCCGGCGTGAGGCTGGGTCCCGACGGCGGCCCCGTCACGATCGGGCCGGCGTCGCACGCAAGGGAGCTGAGCGCCAGCGCCAGGCAGAGGACGACAGCGCGTCGGGTGCCCCCGCGCATCACCCGGCGTTCGTGCCCTGGGAGTCGCCGGTCGCGTGGCTCGCCGGTTGGGTGATCGGCCCCAGGCCGTCCGAGCCGGCACCCCAGTCGGCCGGCAGCCCAGCGATCGCCGCCTCGCCCACGGCGCCAGCCCCGCGGAAGTGACAGGCGACGAGGTGGCTGCCGGGCGGCGGCGCTGCCTCGAGCAGGATCGGCTCCTCGCTCGGCACAGCGCTCGGGCCGCCGAGCTCGGCGCGCAGCTGGCAGCGCGGGTTGAACCGGCAGCCCGAGGGCGGGTGGACCGGGCTCGGGACGTCGCCCTTGAGGATCACGCGCTGCCGGCGTCGCTCCGGATCCGGGACCGGGATGGCGGACAGCAGCGCCTGCGTGTACGGGTGCTGCGCGTCTTTGAAGATCGTGACCCGATCGGTCACCTCGACGACCTTGCCCAGGTACATGACCGCGACCCGGTCGCTGATGTGCTCGACGACGCCCATGTTGTGGGCGATGAACAGGTAGGTCAGGTCGAGCTCGCGCTGGAGCGACTTGAGCAGGTTCAGCACCTGGGCCTGGATCGACACGTCGAGCGCGGACACGGGCTCGTCGCAGACGACGAGGTCCGGCTCGAGCGACGAGCGCCCGGGCGATCCCGATCCGCTGGCGCTGGCCGCCGCTGAACTCGTGCGGGTAGCGCCGGGCGTGGTACGGCATCAGCCCGACGAGGTCCATCATCCGGCGGACCTTCTCGCGCCGCTCCGTCGGGCGTCCCGAGGGCGTGGATCCGCAGGCCCTCGCCGATGCTGTCGCCGATCGGCGTCCGGGGATCGAGCGACGCGTACGGGTCCTGGAAGATGATCTGCATCCGCCGGCGGAACGGCTTCAGGCGTGCGCCCTTGAGCTTCGTGATGTCCGTGCCGTCGAACATGATCGTGCCGGACGTGGGTTCGATGAGCCGCAGCAGCAGGCGGCCGACGGTCGTCTTGCCCGAGCCCGACTCGCCCACGAGTCCGAGCGTCTCGCCGCGGCGGATCTCGAAGCTCACGCCGGACACGGCCTGGACGTGGGCCACCACCCTGTTCAGGAGCCCGCCCCGGATCGGGAAGTGCTTGACGAGGTCGACGACCTGCACCAGCGGCGTCGAGGGCGCCGCCTCCGGCCCGGGCTGGATCGGCACGCGCTCGGCGCTCACGCGCTGACCCCCGGAAGCCATGTCCTCGCTCGAGATCACCGGCGGACCGTGTCCGAGTCCGGCAGCGGTCGCCGTCCGCGTCGTGGTACAGCCAGCACCGGACGTCGTGCCCGGGCCGTGCGGCAGGAGCGCGGGGTGGGCCTCGGTCGAGAGCGTCACGTCCTGCTCGACGCGGGACCTGCAGCGCGGGGCGAACCGGCAGCCTTCGGCAGGTCGATCAGGTTGGGGACGTTGCCCGGGATGACCGCCAGCTCGTCGCGCGACGTCGCCGACGAGCGGGATCGAGGCGATCAGGCCGCGCGTGTACGGATGGAGCGGATCGCGGAACAGCGACACCGTGTCCGTCTGCTCGACGATCTCGCCGGCGTACATGACCGCGACCCGGTCGCACATCTCGGCGACCACGCCGAGGTCGTGCGTGATCAGGATGATCGCCGTGCCGGTCTCCTCGCGCAGGTCGCGCATCAGGTCGAGGATCTGCGCCTGGATCGTCACGTCGAGCGCGGTCGTCGGCTCGTCCGCGATCAGCAGCTCCGGCTCGCAGGCGAGCGCCATCGCGATCATGACGCGCTGGGCCATGCCGCCCGACATCTCGTGCGGGTAGGCCTTGAGCCGCCGCTCGGGGTCCGGGATGCCGACCATCTTGAGCAGCTCGATGGCCCGGCTGCGCGCCGCCTTCCGGTTCATGTGGCGGTGCAGCTCGAGCACCTCGGCGATCTGCGCGCCGACGTCCCAGACCGGGTTCAGCGACGACTGCGGCTGCTGGAAGATCATGCTGATGCGGTTGCCGCGGATCTTGCGCATCTCGTCGGTCGGGAGCTTGAGCAGGTCCTGGCCGTCGAACAGGATCTCGCCCGCCTCGATGGTCCCGGGCGGCGCGACCAGCCGCATGATCGACAGGCTGGTGACGCTCTTGCCGCAGCCGGACTCGCCGACGAGGCCCATGATCTCGCCGCGGTCGACGTGGAAGTCGATGCCGTCGACCGCGCGGACGATGCCGTCGCGGGTGTGGAACGAGGTCCGCAGGCCGCGCACGTCGAGCAGCAGATCGCCGCGCGGCGCGGCGCTCGCGGCGCTGCCGCGGCGGCAGATCTCCTCGACGACGGTCTCGTCGAGGCTGGCCCGAGCCGTCCTCCGCGGCGAGTCCCGTCGTCGCGCTGCGGACCGCTCATCGCGTCACCGGTTGAGCCGCGGGTCGAGCGCGTCGCGCAGGCCGTCGCCGAGGAGGTTGAAGGCGAGCACGGTGAGGGTGATCGCGATGCCCGGGACCAGGATCGACGTGCGGCGCGTTGAACAGCTGGTTGCGCTCGAGCGCGATCATCGAGCCCCACTCGGCGTCGCGCCAGGCCCGACCACGCCCACGAACGCGAGGGCCGCGATCTCGAGCACGGCGCCGCCGATGCCCGAGCGTGCCCTGGACGATGAGCGGCGTGATCGCGTTGGGCATGATCCGGCGGACGAGGATCCCGAGGGACGGACTCGCCCAGCGCGCGGGACGCGGTGACGTAGTCGGTCTCGCGGGCGGACATGACCGACGAGCGCACGATGCGGGCATAGATCGGGATCGACGACGATGCTGATCGCGAGCAGGGCGTTGACGTAGCTCTGGCCGAGGGCCGTGACGATCGCGATCGCCAGCAGCAGGGACGGGAACGCCAGCAGCACGTCCATGAAGCGCATCAGGACGTTGTCGGTCCAGCCGCCGACGTAGCCCGGCGATCGCGCCGATGAGCGTGCCGACGATGATCGCGAACCCGACGGCGGCGAAGCCGATCAGCAGCGAGACCCGGCCGCCGTAGACGACGCGGCTGAACACGTCGCGGAAGTTGCCGTCGGTCCCGAAGATGTGCTGGGGCTGGCTCGCCGGGCAGCCGAGCAGGTGGATGCACGGTCCGGAGCGCTTCTCGACGCCCGCCTCGACGCCCAGCAGCGCTCTGGTCCGGGTCGTACGGGGCGATCAGCGGCGCGAACACCGCCATGAAGATCAGCACGGTCAGGATCGACGAGCCCGACGACCGCCGAGCGCTGGCGCAGGACGCTGCCGAGCGTGTCGCGCCACAGGCTGGCCGGCTTCGCGCGTCGCGAGGGTTCGGCCGCCAGGGGCTCCGGGGCGACCGGCGTCGCCGGACTCCGGCGGGTCGAGGGCGTCCGGTCACGGCGCGATCTGCTCCGTTCATCGCGCGCGGACCCGCGGGTCGAGGAACCCGTAGGAGACGTCGACGATGCAGGTTGACGAGGACGTAGAACACCGCGATGACCAGGGTGAAGCCCTGGATGACGACGTAGTCACGGCCCGTGATCGCCTCGTACATCGTCCGGCCGACGCCCGACAGGTTGAACACGGTCTCGGTGAGCACGGCGCCGGACAGCAGGCGCGCCGAGCTGCAGGCCGATGATCGTCACGACCGGCAGCAGCGCGTTGCGGGTCGCGTGGCGGATGACCACCGACCGCTCGGTCAGGCCCTTCGCGCGCGCCGTCCGGACGTAGTCGAGCCCGAGCACCTCGAGCAGGCTCGAGCGCGTGATCCGCGCGATGATCGCGAGCGGGATCGTGCCCAGCGCGATGGCCGGCAGGATGAGGTGGCGCGCCGCGTCCGCCCACGGCCCCCACTGGCCGGTGATCAGCGCGCTGAACGTGTAGATGCCGGACACGAAGTCGAGGATCGCCCGTGGCGGCCCCTGGAGGTTCTGGAGGCCCCAGACCTCGACCAGCGGCACGACCGTCGACGCCCGGAGCTCAGCCGGCCCGATGGCGGCAGGGCGAATCGGCGTGTCCTTGAGGACGAGCGCGAACAGGTAGGCGAGCAGCAGGCCGAGCACGAACACCGGCATCGACACGCCGAGGTTCGCGAACATCATCGTGCCGACGTCGGCCGGCGAGTTGCGGCGGATGGCCGAGATGAGGCCGAGCGGGATGCCGACGATGCGTCGGCGAAGACCATCGCCCAGAACGTCAGCTCGACGCGTGGTCGGGAGGCGCTCGACGAGCAGCGTCGTGACCGGCCGGGAGTGCTTGATCGAGTCGCCCAGGTCGCCGCGGGCGAGCTGGCCGAGGTAGATGCCGAACTGGACGGGGATCGGCTGGTCGAGGCCGTAGCGGTGGATGAACGTCGTCGCAGACCGCGTCCGTCGCCCGCTCACCGAGGACGGCGCGGCAGGGATCGCCCGGGATGAGCCGGGCGAGGGCGAAGACGATGAACACGATCCCGAGCAGGACGGGGATCGTGACGAGCAGCCGCGAACGAGGAAGCGGGTCACGTCGGCCGATGCCGTCCGCGAGCGGGTCGAGGACGGTGTCGAGGATAGACGAACGGGGGCGCCCGGTGGGCGCCCCCGTCTGCGTGACTGTCCGGTGTCGGGCAGCTGACTCAGCTGGGAGCCGGCGGGTTGAGGAAGCCACCGAACAGGCCGGGGAAGTACTCGAAGGCGCCGGAGCGGCCGATGTGGAGCGGGTTGCGCGGTGTCCCACTGGACGGCGTAGCTGACCACGACGTCGTTGGCGTCGAAGCGTGGCGCCGTTGTGGAACGTCACGCCCTCGTGGAGCGTGCAGGTCCAGATCGTCAGCGTCGGCGTTCGGCGTGCACGACGTCGGCGAGCTCCGGCTCGGCCTTCGTCCCACCGACCTCGTAGGCGTACAGCGACTCGCTGATCTGCATGCAGGCGCGGAGTGTCTCGCCGTCCGTCTCGTCGCCGCAGTAGAGGCTGAGCGGCTCGGCGTTCTGCATCCAGACCGAGCGTTGTCGCGATCCGCCGCCTTCATGACCGCGAAGACCTCGTTGCCGAGCGGCGAGGTGTGGGCGCCCTCGACGTCGGCCTTGAACGCGGTGCCGGAGCCGCCGTGGGCGATGATCACCGCGGGGACGTGCTGCTTGATGAGGTTGTTGGCCTCGGCGTAGGCGGCCTTGCGGTCGGCGTCGGACAGCGAGGTCGCACCCTTGTGTGAGCGCAGCCGACGATGTCGTCGAACGGCTTGCCGAACTTCTTGCCCGAGCCCGCACCGAAGTGGTAGTCGAGGAAGTTCGTCGGATCGGGGTAGTCAGCGCCCCAGCCGAGCATGAACAGGCCGGGGAGGGTGCCCGCGGCGGCTGCGTCGAGGAACGCGCCCGACTCCTGAAGGTCGAGCGTCGCGTTGATGCCCAGGTTCTGTCTTCAGCTGCGCAGCGATCTCGGTCGCGACCTGGGGCGGGTCGGGGAGGTAGCCGCGGACCGCGTTGCGGAACGAGAGCTTGGTGTCGAGCTTCGTGATGCCCTCTTCGGCCATGCCCTCGGCGAGGAGCTGCTTGGCCTGGTCGAGGTTGAAGTCCCAGGTGGCGTCACCCTCGCAGCCGAACGGAACGTTGCACGGCGTGAAGTGGGTGGCAACCTCGGACCCCGCGGGGTAGAAGTTGTCGACGATCTGCTTGCGATTGATGCCGATGGCGATCGCCTGGCGGATCTTCTCGTTCGTCCACGGCTTGAGCTGGTTGTTGAAGCCGAGGTAGAACGTGTTGAGCGCCTGCGCGCACGTTGAACTTGAGCGTCGCTGTCGGCCTTGATGTTGGCGATGTCATCGGCGCCGGGGTTGTCGATGCCGTCGACGTTGCCCGACTGGAGCTCGAGGCAGCCGCTGCGCGGCCTCGTCGCTCCAGCGGAGCTCGAGGTCCGGCGTCAGGGCCTTGTCGCCCCAGTAGCCGTCGAACGCCTTGAAGGTCATCCGGTTGCCCTTGCTCCACTCGACGAGCTTGTAGGGCCCGGTGCCGTTCGGCATGTCGAGGTACGACTTGTCGGGCGCGTGCGCGGCCAGGTAGTCAGCGTCCTGGATGCCGAACACCGCGAACGCGACCTTGGGCAGGAACGCCGACGTCCGGGTGCGCACAGCTGGAACTCGACCGTGTACTCGTCGACCGCCGTGATCTTCTTCATGTTGCCGCGTGTACGGCGCGGACGCCGCACGGTGCGTCGCCGACCTCCGGGTAGGACAATCCGACGAAGGCGGCCTGGGACTCGGGGGCGGACGCGGCCACGGTGGGGGCGGCTGCGCTCGCGGCCGTGCTCGCGGCCGTGCTCGCGGCCGGGCTCGCTGTCGAGCTTCCGCCGCAGGCGGCTACGACGATCGTCGTGACGGCGACAAGCGCCGTCCGCGACCACCTCGGTGATCGGGGCATACTGCCAACTCCTCCTCTTCGTACTCCGGTCGCGGCCATGAGGTCCGGTGACGCGGAGCGCTGGCCCGTACGGCGGCACATGGCCGACGCCGCGGGTGGCGGGAAGCCTAGCACCGTGCGGAACCGGCGTCATGGGTCAACGAGGATGCGTTGCGGCCACGATCGCCGGACGCCGGGCACGGCCTCCGTCACTACCCAATACGCGTCGGGGCCGTTCCACGTTCTGTCGCGCGCGTGCGACTCGCTATGCTCGGGCCGTGCAGCCCCTGCGCATCGCCCTCGCCCAGCTCGCGCCGCGCCTCGGCGACCTCGAGGCCAATCTCGCGCGCCATCGCGAGCTGCTGGCCGAGGCGCGCGGCCGGTGGCGCCGGCCTCGTCGTGTTTCCCGAGCTCGGGCTGACGGGCTACCAGCTCCAGGACCTCGCCGCGGACGTGGCGATGCGGCTGGACGACCCGCGGCTCGCGGAGCTCGCCGGCCTCACCGCGGGGTTCTCGGCGATCGTCTCGTTCGTGGAGGAGTCGGGCGACCACCGCCTGTTCATCGCCGCGGCGCTGCTCGAGGACGGCGAGATCCGCCACGTCCACCGCAAGGTGTACCTGCCGACCTACGGGCTGTTCGACGAGCGGCGGTTCTTCGCCCCGGGCGACCAGCTGCGCGCGACGCCGTCACGGCTGGGGGTCGGCGTGGGACTGGCGATCTGCGAGGACTTCTGGCATCTCTCGACGCCCCAGCTGCTCGCGCTCGACGGGGCCCAGATCCTGGTCAACGTCTCGTCGTCGCCCGGGCGCGACCTGGCCCGCTCCAACGAGGTGGGGCTCGGGACGGCGAACTCGTGGCGAACGCTGATGCGCACCTACGCCCAGCTGACGACGTCGTTCGTGGTGTTCTGCAACCGGGTCGGGGTCGACGAGTCGATCTCGTTCTGGGGCGGTTCCGAGGTCATCGGCCCGAGCGGCGCGGCGGTGTTCTCGGCGCCGCTCTTCGACGAGGGCCTGTTCTTCGCCGACATCGACCTGGGCGACGTCCGCCGGGAGCGGATCGCGCTGCCGCTGCTGCGCGACGAGCGGCCGGAGCTGGTCGCGCGCGAGTGGCGGCGGCTGATCGCCGAGCGGGCGGGTCTCGCCGCGGACGGGAACGCGGAGCCCGGATCGCAGGACGGCTTCGACGTTGCGGTCGAGCCGGCGCACACCTCGTCGGACCGATGACCGAGGGCGCCGCCATGTTCGTCCTCCCGGACGAGCTCGCGATCGACACCGGCGTCGCGCGGCGGGTCATCGCGGAGTTCATCCGCGGCCAGCTGCGCCAGGCGGGGTTCGAGCGGGCCGTGCTCGGGCTGTCGGGCGGGATCGACTCGGCGCTGGTGGCGTACCTCGTGGCCGAGGCGATCGGCGCGGAGCAGCTGCTGTGCGTGCTGATGCCGTACCGGACGTCGTCGCCCGAGTCGCGCGGCGACGCGGAGGAGGTCGTCCGTCGCCTGGGCTGCGCGTCCGAGCTCGTCGACATCAGCCCGATGGTGGACGGGTACTTCGGGGCCGAAGGCGACAGCGGGCGCCGCGGGCGAGGACGGGCTCGAGGCGTCCCCGCTGCGGCGCGGGAACCTGATGGCGCGGATGCGGATGAGCGTCCTGTACGACCGGTCGGTCGCCTGGGGCGGCCTCGTGGTCGGGACCGGGAACAAGACCGAGTCGCTGATCGGATACACGACGCTGTTCGGCGACTCGGCCTGCGCGTTCAACCCGATCGGCGACCTGTACAAGAGCCAGGTCCGCCAGCTGTCGGCCGACATCGGCGTGCCCGAGGCGATCATCCGCAAGGCGCCGTCCGCCGACCTGTGGCCCGGGCAGACCGACGAGACCGAGGCCGGCTTCACCTACCACGAGCTCGACCGGCTGCTGTTCTGGCGGATCGACAAGCGGCGGTCGGTCGACGAGATGGTCGCGATGGGCTTCGAGCGGGCGACCGTCGAGCGGGTCGACCGGATGGTCGCGGGCGCCGAGTTCAAGCGCCAGGTGCCCGCCGATCGCGAAGCTCGGGCCGCGGACCGCGGGGGTCGACTACCTGTATCCGCGGCGCCGGCCGGGCTCGGCCCGACCCTGACGGTGACGGCCGCCACGACACGCGATCCGGCGCCGGGCGGCACGCTCTACGTCGTCGCGACGCCGATCGGGAACCTGGGCGACGTCACGCTCCGGGCGCTCGAGGTCCTGCGCGCGGTCCCGCTGATCGCCGCCGAGGACACCCGGATCAGCGGCGCCTGCTCGACCGCTACGAGATCGCCGACGCGGGCGGTCAGCTACCACGCTCGCAGCGGGCCGGCGCGCGAGCGCGAGCTCCTCGCGCACCTCGAGGGCGGCGCTGACCTCGCGCTCGTGACGGACGCGGGCACGCCGGTCGTGTCGGATCCCGGGCGAGGGTCTCGTTGCCGCGTGGGCCGCGGCCGGCGGCACGGTCGTGCCGATCCCCGGGGCGTCGTCGGTGCTGGCGGCGGTGGCGGCGAGCGGCGTCGCCGGGCCGCGCTGGTCGTTCGAGGGGTTCCTGCCGCGCTCGGGTCGCGAGCGGAAGGAGCGGCTGGCGCGGATCGCCGCCGACGAGCGTGGAAGCGTGGTGTTCGAGGCGCCCGGCCGGATGGCGGCGACGCTCCGCGACCTGGCGGCGGCCTGCGGCGCCGAGCGTGCCGGCGCCGTCTGCCGCGAGCTCACCAAGCTCCACGAGCAGATCGTCCGCGGCGTCGCTCGGCGAGCTCGCGGGCAGCGTCGCCGACGGGACGATCCCGGCACGCGGCGAGGTCGTCATCGTGGTCGGGTGGGGCAGCCGGCCCGCTGCCGATCCCGACGACGCCGAGGCCGCCCTCGCGGCTGCGCGGGCCCGGGTCGACGGGCTGGTCGCGGCCGGGTCCTCACGCGGTGATGCCGCCCGAACGGTGGCCGCCGAGTCGGGCTTGCCACGGCGCGCGCTCTACGTGCCCTGAAGACCGATCGCGGCCGAGGCTCCCGGTGCGCGGATGCACCACCTGGCCGTGCACGACACGCACGCGGCGCGCTCTCACCGAACGCAGGCCGGGCGAATCGATCACCATGGCCTGACTCATCCCCCTTGCCGTGCCCAGCAAGCAGGAGAACCCATGCGATCCAGGATCGGCGCCATCGGCTGCGCCATGATCGCCGTCGGCCTGTTCCCCGCGGCCGCGTCGGCGTGGCACCCGACATTCACGCCGGGGGCCGCAGGCGGCCGACGCCCGGGCAGGCCTCGAACGGCGGCGGCCTCGACGGGCGGGCGACGCGCGACCGTGCCGACCGTCGCCCGGTCGCGTCCGGGACCTGTCGCGGCCGACCCGCGCGCCGGGGCGCGGCGACGACGCGGGAGGGGGATCCGCGCCGTCGCCGGGGAGGAGTCGTTGATCAGGCCGCCGCGACGGCCTCCTCGAGGAGCTCGTCCTCTTCCTCGTCCTCGTCGTCGTCGCCGCCCGGGTCCACGCTGAACCCGGCGTCGTCGGCGACGGGCTCGCCGGCGTCGGGCGCGAACGCCTTCCGCGGCCGCCTGCGCCTCCATCGCCGTGGCGGCCGTCTCCGCCGCGTAGTCCTTCTTGCGGCGCCCCGACAGCATCTCGACGCTGCTCGCGACGATCTCCGTCTTCCAGTGGCGCACGCTCTTGTCGTCGTCCCAGGACCGGGTCTGGATCCGCCCCTCGATCGCGACCAGCTGGCCCTTGCCGAGGTACCGGCCGCACGTCTCGGCCAGCCGGTCCCAGGCGACGACGTTGTGGAACTCGGACTTCTCCTTGCCCGAGACGTACTCGTGGCTGGCGACCGAGAACTGGGCGACGGCCTTGCCCCCGGCCGTGGTGCGCAGCTCCGGATCGCGCGTGAGGCGCCCGGTGATGAGGACCCTGTTCATCGGTCCGTGTCTCCTTCCGATCGATCCGCGCCGCGCCTTCCTGGCGCGGCTTCCTGCGGCCGATCCTGCGTTGCGGCGGGCATCGACATTCGGCGGGCGGGTGGGGTGCCGGCCCCGGCGGTTCGGGCCTCGGCGGGGCGACGGGTCGGCGGGGCCGGCTGGAATCGACGGGCATCACGAACCCTAGCGGGCGCCGCTTCACCGGCACTTATCGCCGCTGGCCGGGGTCCGCGCTGGTCGCCCCGCGTGCACTCCAGCGGTGGAACAGGCTGACCTGCACGCTGAGCGGGCGAACTGCCGGATCCGGCCGTGAAATCCGGCGATCTGCACGCCGGCCGTGCGGACTGGCGGGAGAACCGCTGGACTGGTCGCCGGGCGAGCAGTCGGGTCGGCTGTGCGGCCGCCGGGCCCGCGGCGCGGCCGCCCGGTTCGGTATACTCGGGCTCGGTCCTCGAGGCCCCGCGGGGCCAGTCCCGCGATGGAGGAGATCACCATTGCCCGAGGGAGGCGCGGCGTCCGCCCCGTGAGACGGGCTCGCACCTTCGACCCCCCGGCCCGTCGGAACGCCCGCGGGCTGTCGCGGGAGACGTGTATCCAGGACCCCGGCCCCGACCGGGGTTCTTTCGTGTCCGGCGGCGGGCGATGCCGGCGACCGTGATCGTCGGCCTCCAGTGGGGCGACGAGGGCAAGGGCAAGACCACCGACTTCCTCGCCGAGCACGTCGCGGTCGTCGTCCGCTACCAGGGCGGCGACAACGCCGGGCCACACGGTCGTCGTCGGCGACGAGACGGTGAAGCTCCAGCTCTGCCCGTCGGGCGTGATGTACCCGCACATCACGTCGGTCATCGGCAACGGCGTCGTCGTCAACCCGGCCACGCTGATCGCCGAGCTGGACATGCTCGCGGCGCAAGCGGCATCGACGTCTCGAAGGTCCGCGTCAGCCGCAGCGCGCACGTGATCATGCCGTACCACGTGGCGCTCGATAAGGCGAACGAGGTCCGCCTCGGCGGGCGCGAAGGTCGGCACGACGGGACGCGGGCATCGGGCCGGCGTACGGCGACCGCGCCTGGCGCCTCGGCCTGCGGATGGAGGACCTGTGCGACCGCGAGGTCCTGCGCGAGCGGATCGGCCGTGCGCTGCCCGACAAGAACCTGCTGCTCGGGTCGATGGGCGCCGAGGGCTTCACGGTCGAGCGCGCTGGTCGACCAGGCGGCCGGCGTGGGGCGAGCGGCTCGCGCCGCACCTCGACGACACGACCTGGCTCGTGCAGGACGCGCTCCGGCGCGGCGACCACGTGCTGCTCGAGGGCGCCCAGGGCACGCTGCTCGACCTCGACCACGGCAGCTACCCGTACGTGACCTCGTCCAACCCGGTCGCCGGCGGCGCCTGCACCGGCGGCGGGATCGGGCCGCTCCAGGTCGACGAGGTCATCGGCGTCATGAAGGCCTACTCGACGCGGGTCGGCTCCGGGCCGTTCCCGACCGAGCTGTTCGACGACATCGGCAAGGGCATCGCCGAGCGCGGCCGCGAGTTCGGGACCGTCACCGGGCGGCCGCGCCGGGTCGGCTGGTTCGACGCCGTGCCGCTGCGCTACGCCGTCGCCGTGAACTCCAACACCGCCGTCGTCCTCAACAAGCTCGACATCCTGTCGGGCATCGAGACCATCCGCCTGTGCGTCGCCTACGAGATCGACGGCAGGCGCGTCGACGTCTGGCCCTCGAGCGGGTCAACGCCCTCTCGCGCGCCGATCCCGATCTACGAGGACTTCGAGGGCTGGGAGCAGCCGATCCACGACGTCCGCAGCCTCGCCGACCTGCCCGAGACCGCCCGCCGCTACGTGTCGGCGCTCGAGGAGCACGCCGGCGTCCCGATCGTGTTCGTCTCCGTCGGGCCCGAGCGGACCCAGACGATCGAGCGTGCGTGGCGGCCGAAGCGCCATCGCCCGGCACCGACGGCCTGACCGGATGCGACCCACCGATGACGCTCGTGATGCCGACCCGGATCCTCGTCGCTCGGCGGTGGCGGTCGCGAGCATGCGCTCGCCTGGAAGCTGGGCCGCGAGCCCGGCGTGAACGAGGTCCTGGTCGCGCCCGGGAGCGCCGGGATCGCCGGCGAGCCCCACGTCCGCGTGACCGGGGTCGATCCGCTCGATCCGGCGGCCGTCGTCGGCGCTCGCGCGCGAGCACGCGGCCGAGCTGGTCGTCGTCGGGCCCGAGGCGCCGCTTGCGGCCGGGGTGGCCGACGCGCTGCGGGCCGCGGGGATCGCGGTCTTCGGGCCGGAGCGCGAGGCCGCGAGGCTCGAGACGTCGAAGGCGTTCTGCCACGAGGTCGCGGAGGCGGTCGGCGTGCGAATGCCGCGGGCGCGGGCCTTCCGTCCGGGCGAGGTCGCCGCAGCCGAGGCCTTCGTGCGCGACCTCGATGCGGCGGGCGCGGGTGCCGTCCTCAAGGCCGATGGCCTGGCCGCGGGCAAGGGCGTGATCGTCACCGAGTCGCTGGAGCAGGCGCTCGAGCTGGTGCCGTCGTTCCTCGCCGGGCGACCCGCGAGCGGGCCGGCGCTGGTCATCGAGGAGCGCCTGACCGGGCGCGAGGCGAGCGTGATCGCCATCTGCGACGGGACACGGGCCATCGCCCTTCCGGCGGCCCGCGACCACAAGCGGCTGTGTGACGACGACCGGGGCCCGAACACCGGCGGCATGGGCGCCTACTCGCCGCTGCCCGACCTCGACGCGGACGCCGTCGAGCGCGTGCTCGAGACCGTCCACCGGCCGATCCTGGCCGAGATGGCCCGCCGCGGGATCGCCGTTCCGTGGCTTCCTGTACGCCGGCCTGATGCTCACGGCGGACGGCCCGGCCCTCCTCGAGTGCAACGTCCGGCTCGGCGACCCCGAGGCCCAGGTGATCCTG
The DNA here is from genome assembly GCA_963779575.1 of uncultured Chloroflexia bacterium. Taxonomy (GTDB): domain Bacteria; phylum Chloroflexota; class Limnocylindria; order Limnocylindrales; family CSP1-4; genus CAIXZV01. The sequence goes on along the minus strand of CAVZYT010000009.1, from coordinate 57,953 downwards.
CCCCGGATCGCCGGGTCGCTCGGTCCCCTGCTGCTCGCCGCCGCCCGCGGCCGGCTGCCGGACGACACGCCCGCACGCATCCCCGAGCTGCCCGGCGCCGCCGTCGGCATCGTGCTGGCGGCCAAGGGCTATCCCGGCGATCCGCGCCGCGGCGACCCGATCACCGGGCTCGAGGCGGCGGCCGGGCAGGGCGCCCTCGTGTTCCACGCCGGGACGGTCGGCCGGCCGCAGGGCGGCTTCGGGACCAACGGCGGGCGGGTGCTGACGGTGGTCGGCCGAGGGGCGACGCTCGCAGCGGCGCCGGGACGCCGCCGAGCGGGCCGCGGACGCGATCGCATGGGACGGCATCCAGCGCCGGCGAGACATCGCCCGCGACCTGCCTGTCCCGGCCGGGGACGAGCGCATGATCCCGCGCTACACGCTGCCCGAGATGGGCGCGCTGTGGTCCGAGCAGGCCCGCTTCGAGCGGATGCTCGAGGTCGAGATCGCCGTCTGCCGGGCGCAGGCAGCGCGCGGGCTCGTGCCCCGCGGAGGCCCTCGCCGCGATCGAGGCAAGGGCGACGGGTCGACGTCGCGCGGATCGCCGAGATCGAGCGCACGACCGACCACGACGTGATCGCCTTCGTCAGTCGCAGGTCGCCGAGACGGTCGGGCCGGACGGCCGCTACCTCCACCTGGGCCTGACGAGCAGCGACGTCGTCGACACGGCGCTCGCGCTCCAGCTCCGGGCGGCCGGCGAGCGCCTCCTCGGCGACGCCGACCGGCTCACCGCGGCGCTCGTCGCCCGGGCCCGTCCCGAGGCACGGCACGGTGATGATGGGCCGGACCCACTCCGTCCACGCCGAGCCGACGACGTTCGGGCTCAAGTGCGCCGGCTGGGCGTTCGAGGTGGCCCGCGGGCGCGTCAGCGCCTGGCCGAGGCGACCGCCGAGATCGCGACCGGCAAGATCAGCGGCCCGGTCGGGACCTACAGCCACCTCGGCGCCGGACGTCGAGGCGGAGGTGCTCGGCGAGCTCGGGCTGCGCGTGGACCCGGTGAGCACCCAGATCGTCCAGCGCGACCGGCACGCGGCGTTCCTCGCGGCGATCGCCATCCTCGGCGGCACGCTCGAGCGCCTCGCGACCGAGGTCCGCAACCTCCAGCACACCGAGATCGGCGAGGTCATGGAGCCGTTCCGGCGCGGGCCAGAAGGGCAGCTCGGCGATGCCCCACAAGCGCAACCCGATCCTGTCGGAGCGGATCGCCGGGCTCGCGCGGCTGCTCCGTGGCTACGCGCAGACCGGGCTCGAGAACCAGCCGCTGTGGCACGAGCGCGACATCAGCCACAGCTCGGCCGAGCGCGTCGCGCTGCCCGACGCGACGATCCTGCTCGACTACATGCTCGTGCGGACGACCGGCCTGGTCGAGGGCCTCGTCGTCCGGCCGGAGCGGATGCGCGAGAACATCGAGCGCGGCCTCGGGCTCCACGCCTCGTCCCGGGTGCTCCTCGCGCTCGTCGAGCGCGGCGGGCTGTCCCGCGAGGACGCCTACGCGATCGTCCAGCGCAACGCGCTCCGGCGCGGCCGACGAGCGGGTCCCGCTCCAGCGACCTGCTCGCGACCGACCCGGCGGTCGCGCAGCAAGCTGCCGCTGGCGGACCTCGACGCCTGCTTCGACGACGACGCGCTGCTGCGCCACGTGCCCGAGGTCATCGCCCGCCTCGACCGCCTGGAGGTCGCCCATGCGGCTCGCTGAGGTCTTCGTCCGCGCCGGCAAGGTCCGCGACCTGTACCGGATCGGCGACGACCGCCTGCTGCTCGTCGCATCGGACCGGCTGTCCGCGTTCGACGTCGTCCTGCCCACGCCGATCCCCGACAAGGGCCGCGTGCTGACCGGCCTGTCGCGGTTCTGGTTCGCGCAGACCGGATCGATCGTCCCCAACCACCTGCTGTCCACCGACCCGGCCGACGTCCCCGCCGCCATCACGGAGGGCGACCCCGACGTCGTCGACGACACTCCGGGGCCGGATGATGATCGGGCGGCTGGCCGAGGTGCTGCCGATCGAGTGCGTCGTGCGCGGCTACCTGTCGGGCTCGGGCTGGAAGGAGTACCTCGACCACGGCGCGGTGTGCGGCGATCCCGCTGCCGTCCGGGCCTGCACGAGGGCGACCGGCTGCCGGCCCCGATCTTCACGCCCGCGACGAAGGCGCCGATGGGCGAGCACGACGAGAACATCCCGTTCGAGAGCGTCGAGACGCTGATCGGGCCGCGCGCTCGCGGCGCGGGTCCGCGACGACCTCGATCGCGCTGTACCGCCACGGTGCCGCGGTGTGCGAGCGGGCCGGGATCATCCTCGCCGACACCAAGTTCGAGTTCGGCCTGCTGCCGTCGGGCGAGCTGCATCCTGATCGACGAGGTGATGACGCCCGACTCGTCGCGCTTCTGGGACGCCGCGGCCTACCAGCCCGGGCGGCCCGCAGGCGAGCTTCGACAAGCAGTACGTCCGCGACTGGCTCGTCGACCAGGACTGGGACAAGACGCGCGCCCGGCCCCGAGCTCCCGCTCGACGTCGTCGCCGGGACACGCGCCCGCTACGTCGAGGCCTTCGAGCGGATCACCGGCGCCAGCTTCGACCGCTACCTCCAGGAGGACGTCATCGCCCGATGAGCGAGCCCACCCGCGCCTACCGATTCGCCGTCAACGTGACGCCCAAGCCCGGCATCCTCGACCCGCAGGGCCGGGCCGTCGAGCGCAGCCTGCCGCACCTCGGGATCGAGGGGGTCGCGCAACGTGCGCGTCGGGCGGCGGGTCGAGCTGACGGTGACGGCGGCCGACGAGGCGGTCGGCGGCGGCCGTGGTCGAGCGGCTGGCGGGCGAGCTGCTGTCGAACCCGCTGATCGAGGCCTACGAGGTCGAGTCGCTGGGCGAGGCGAGATCCGACGCGACGCCGGCGACGGCGGGGGCGGCCGGGTGACGACCCGCATCGGCATCGTCCTGTTCCCGGGCTCCAATCGGGACATCGACGCGGTCAACTCGTGACGCATCGCGGGCGCCGAGCCGGTGATCCTGTGGCACGAGTCGCCGACCTCGACGGCGTCGCCGGGCATCCTGCTGCCGGGCGGCTTCGCGTACGGCGACTACCTGCGCGCCGGCGTCATCGCGCGGTTCAGCCCGGTCATGCGCGCGGTCGCCGACTTCGCCGATCGCGGCGGGCCGGTGCTCGGGATCTGCAACGGGTTCCAGGTGCTGGCCGAGGCGGGGCTCGTGCCCGGCGCGCTGCTGCGCAACCGCGGGCTGCGCTTCGTCTGCCGCGAGGTGACGCTGCTGCCCGAGCACCTCGACACCCCGTTCACGCGCGAGCTCGACGGCCGAGCCCGCTGCGGATGCCGGTCGCGCACGGCGAGGGCTGCTACTACGGCGACGAGACGGCCCTCGACGCCCTCGAGCGCGACGGGCGGGTGCTGTGGCGGTACGCGAACCCCGACGGGTCGGTGGCGCGGGCCCGACGACCCCGGCAACCCCAATGGGTCGCTGCGCGGGATCGCGGGCGTGCGCAACGCCGCCGGCAACGTCGCGGGGCTCATGCCGCACCCGGAGACCGCGTCCGAGGCGCTCCTCGGGTCCGACGACGGCCTGGGCATCATCCGCTCGCTCGTCGTGAGCGCCGCCGAGTGGGCATCGACGGGCTCGATCGCGGGCGTCGCCACCGCCAGGCCGGCCGAGCTGTCGCGGGGTCGCCGGTTGACGGCGACCGCCGCCGCCCCGCTGCACCGGGTGCTCGGGCTCGAGGACGTCGAGCTCGACGCCATCCGCGAGAAGCTGGGCCGCGACCCGAACGACCTCGAGCTCGCGATGTTCAGCGTCATGTGGAGCGAGCACTGCTCGTACAAGAGCTCGCGGCCACTCCTCGCGACGCTGCCGACCGCCGGCCGCGACGTCGTCGCCGGGGTGGGGGAGCAGGCGGGCGTGATCTCGATCGGCGACGGGCTCGCGGTCGCGTTCAAGATCGAGTCCCACAACCACCCGTCCGCGGTCGAGCCCTACCAGGGCGCCGCGACCGGCGTCGGCGGGATCCTGCGCGACGTGTTCGCGATGGGCGCCCGGCCGATCGCGGTCCTCGACGCGCTGCGGTTCGGCGACCCGTCCGATCCGCGGACCCGGCACCTCGTCGACGGCGTCGTGCGCGGCGTCGGCGGCTACGGCAACTGCGTCGGCGTGCCGACCGTGGGCGGCGAGCTCGTGTTCGACCCCTCGTACCAGGGCAACCCGCTCGTCAACGTCATGGCGATCGGGCTGCTCGAGGACGGGATGCTCACCCGGGCGTCGGCCGATGGGCGTCGGCAACCTCGTCGTCCTGTACGGCTCGGCGACGGGGCGCGACGGCATCGGCGGGGCGTCCGTGCTGGCGTCGGCGACGTTCGGCGACCAGGATCCGTCGAAGCGTCCGTCCGTCCAGGTCGGCGACCCGTTCGCCGAGAAGCTGCTGATCGAGGCGACGCTCGAGCTGATCGCGGCGGGCCTCGTCGTCGGCGTCCAGGACCTCGGCGCGGCCGGGATCACGTGCGCCACGTGCGAGACGGCCGACCGCGGCGGCACCGGGATGCTCGTCGACCTCGACGCGATCCCGCGCCGCGAGCCCGGCCTCGAGCCGTTCGAGGTGATGATCTCGGAGTCGCAGGAGCGGATGGTCGCGATCGTCGAGCCGCGCCGCTGGGAGGCCGTCGCGCGCCGTGTGCGAGCGCTGGGACCTGCCGGTCGCGGTGATCGGCCGGGTGACCGCCGAGCCCGACATCGTCGTGCTCACCGGGCCCGACGGCGCGGGCGCCCTGGACGGCGACGGCCGGCCCGTCGCCGGCGCGCGCGAGCTCGCGCGGATCCCGGCGGCCGCCCTCGCGTCCGGCGCGATCGTGTTCCAGCGCGAGTCGCGCGCACCCACCCGACGGCGTGCCGCGCCCGCGCCCGGCGCCCCGTCGAGCCGGTCGACACGCTGCCGCGTGCGCGGCCAGGACCCGGGCGCCGTGCTGCTGGCGCTGCTCGGCTCGCCCAACCTCTCGTCGCGCCGCGCGGTCTTCGAGCAGTACGACCACAACGTCCAGGCGAACACGGTCGCCGGACCCGGTCGCGGCGCCGCCGTCCTGCGGATCAAGGGCACGACCAAGGCGCTCGTCGCCTCGACCGACGCGAACGCCCCGGTCGGCGCGCTCGACCCGTGGCTGGGTGCCGCGATGTCGGTCGTCGAGGCGGCCCGCAACGTCGCGATCACCGGCGCCCGGCCGCTCGGCGTCACGAACTGCCTGAACTTCGGCGACCCGACGCGGCCCGAGGCGTTCTGGCAGCTCACCGAGGCGGTCCGCGGCCTGTCGGACGCCTGCATCGCGCTCGGCCTGCCGGTCACCGGCGGCAACGTGTCGCTGTACAACGAGTCGCCCGGGTCCGCGATCGCCCCGACGCCCGAGATCGGCGTCGTCGGCCTGCTCGACGACGTCGCGAAGCGCGTCGGGCCGGCGTTCCGCGGCGACGGCAACGCAGGTCCTGCTGGTCGGGCGAGGCGGGCGCCGGGCTCGCCGGCAGCGAGTACGCGCGGCTCGCGGGCGCCGCGCCCGAAGACGGCCCGCCCGCGCTCGACCTCGCGTTCGAGGCGCGCCTCCAGGCGTTCATCCGCGAGGCCGTCGACCGCGGCCTCGTCGAGAGCTGCCAGGACATCTCCGGCGGCGGGCTCGCGGTCGCGCTCGCCGAGATGGCGATCTGGGGCGGGCACGGCGCGCAGCTGCGGCTCGCGGTCGGCGACTCGCCGGCGGTCGGGCCTGTTCGGCGAGAGCCCGAGTCGCGGCTCGTCGTCGAGGTCGGCGCCGCGGCACGTGCCGGCGTTCATCCTGCTCGCGCGCCAGCACGGCCTGCCGGGCGACGAGCTCGGGACGACCGGCGGCTCGCGGCTGGTCATCGAGCTCGCCGGCGAGGGCGCCACCGGGCGCCGCCGAGGAGCGCGGGAGCCGGATCGCCGATGCCCTCGACGTCGCGGTCGCGACCTGCGGCACGCCTGGGAGCACGGGCTGCCACGCGCGCTCGGCTGGGAGGAGACGCCTGATGTGTGGTGTCGTCGGCGTCGTCCTGCCCGATCGCGGCCACGAGGCCGCCGGCGTCGCCGCCACCGCGCTGTTCGCGCTCCAGCACCGCGGCCAGGAGTCGGCCGGCGTGGGGGTGTCCGACGGGCGGCAACCTGATGATCTACAAGGACCTGGGCATGGTCGGCCAGGTGCTCGACGAGCGGCGGATCCCGTCCCTCGCCGGCGACCTCGCGGTCGCGCACTGCCGGTACTCGACCACCGGGTCGACGGTCTGGGAGAACGCCCAGCCGACGCTGCGGCTCGGGCCGCGGCGCGCGCTCGCCATCGGCCACAACGGCAACCTCGTCAACACGCGCGAGCTGCTCGACCAGCTCGAGGGCGGCCGCGGCCGCCTCCCCGCGAGCACCGACACGGAGCTGCTGACCGCGCTGCTCGCCGACGAGCCGGCCGACGACACCGTCGACGCCCTGCGCAAGGTGCTGCCGCGGGTGCGCGGCGCGTTCAGCCTCGTGATCCTGTCCGAGCACCAGGTCATCGGCGTCCGCGACCCGCACGGCTTCCGGCCGCTGGTCCTCGGGCGGCTCCCGGTCGACGGCGACGGCGCCGACGGCCCCGGCCTGTGGGGCGACGACACCGCGGGCTGGATCCTGGCGTCGGAGACCGCTGCGCTCGACATCGTCGGTGCCGAGTACGTGCGCGACGTCGAGCCCGGCGAGATCGTGGTCCTCGAGCCCGGCCGCGAGCCCGTCTCGGTCCGCTACGCCGTGGCGACGCCGGCCCTGTGCGTGTTCGAGCTCATCTACTTCGCGCGGCCCGACTCGTACATGGAGGGGCGCAACCTGTACGAGGCGCGCCGCCACATGGGGATGCAGCTCGCGATCGAGCACGCCGTCGACGCCGACCTCGTGATGCCCGTGCCCGACACCGGCGCGCCCGCGGCGGCGGGCTTCGCGGAGGCGTCGGGGATCCCGTTCCGCGAGGGCATGGTCCGCAACCGCTACAGCGGCCGCACGTTCATCCAGCCGTCCCAGGCGATGCGCCAGCGGGGCGTCAACGTGAAGCTGAGCCCGCTGCGCGAGATCGATCCGGGACCAGCGCCTGATCGTCGTCGACGACTCGATCGTGCGCGGCACGACCACCAAGCAGATCGTCGGCCTGCTGCGCCGTGCCGGCGCCGCCGAGGTCCACGTCCGGATCAGCGCCCCGCCGATCTACCACCCGTGCTTCTACGGCATCGACACCTCGATCGAGACCGAGCTGATCGCGGCGACCCACTCGGTCGAGGAGATCCGCGAGTTCATCGGCGCGGACTCGCTCGGCTATCTCTCGATCCGCGGCGTGCTCGCGCGCTCGACCTGCCGTACGAGCGCTTCTGCTTCGCCTGCTTCGACGGCAACTACCCGGTGCCGGTCCCGTACGACGTGACCGCGCGCAAGTTCCTGCTCGAGACGGTCGGCAGCGGCGTCGGCTGATGAGCGAACGGGGGACCTTCACGCGGGTGGCCTACGCCCGGGCCGGCGTGGACGTCTCGGCCGGCGACCGAGCCGTCGAGCTGATGCGGGCGGCCGTCGAGTCGACCCGCCGGCCCGAGGTCCTCGGCGGCCTCGGCGGGTTCGGGTCGGCGTTCGCGATCCCCGACGGCATCCGCGAGCCCGTCATCGTGTCGTCGACCGACGGGGTGGGCACCAAGACGGCGATCGCGGCCGCGATCGGGCCGCTTCGACACGATCGGCATCGACCTCGTCGCGATGTGCGCCGACGACGTCGTGTGCTCGGGCGCCGAGCCGGTCGCCTTCCTCGACTACATCGCCGTCGGTCGGCTCGATCCACGCAACGTCGCGGAGCTCGTGGCCGGCGTGGCCGACGGCTGCCGCCAGGCGGGCGCGCGCTCGTGGGCGGCGAGACGGCCGAGCATCCGGGCCTGATGGAGGCCGACGAGTTCGACCTCGCCGGGTTCTGCATCGGGGTCGCCGAGCGGAGCCGGCTGCTGGACACCACGACCGCGCGGGCGGGCGACGCGATCGTCGGGCTCGCGGCGAGCGGGCTCCACGCGAACGGGTTCTCGCTGGTCCGGGCGCTGGTGGCGCAGCACGACCTGGACCTCCGGGCGCCGTACCAGGCGCTGCTGCGGCGGGTCCTCGGGGATCGCCACGGCCACCGCCTGCCTGGAGCAGGAGCCGGAGCACGCGCTCGCCACGCTGGGCGAGGTGCTGCTCACGCCGACCCGCATCTATGCCCGCGACGTGCTCGCCATTCGGACCACGTTGAACGCGGATGGGGTCGACGTGCGGGGCATCGCGCACATCACCGGCGGGGGACTGCCGGGCAACGTGCCGCGCGCGCTGCCCGCCGGCCTCGGCGCGCGACTCCGGCCGTCGGCGTGGCCGCTGCCGTCGGTCATGCGCCTGTTCGGCGAGCTCGGCGGGATCGAGGACGACGAGCTGCGGGCGACCTTCAACGGCGGGCTGGGCATGGTGCTGGTGGTGCCCGAGGGCGCCGCCGAGCCGACCGTCGCGCTCGCGCTCGAGCGCGGGATCCCCGCGTGGGTCGTCGGTCTGGTCGTCGAGGCCGGCGACCTCGGCGGACGGCGCTACGCGGAGGCGACGTGAGCGACGCGCGCGGGCCCCGGATCGCCATCGGCGTGTCGGGCAGCGGCTCCAACCTGCGTGCGCTGGTGGCGGTCGCGGCCCGCGGCGCGCTCGGCGGCGAGATCGCCCTGGTATTCGCCGACCGGCCATGCCCCGCCCTCGACTGGGCGGCGGAGCAGGGGATCGAGACCGTGCTGGTGCCGGGTGGCGACGACGCGACCCTCGCCGACACCCTCGCCGCCGTCGACCTCGACGCCATCGTGCTCGCCGGCTACCTGCGGCTCGTCGGCCCCGAGGTCCTGCGGCGGTTCGGCGGCCGCATCCTCAACGTCCATCCGTCGCTGTTGCCGGCGTTCCCGGGCCTGCACGCCGCGCGCGACGCGCTGGCTGCCGGCGTCGCGGTGACCGGGGTCACCGTCCATCTCGTCGACGCGACGCTCGATGGGGGGCCCGATCGTCGCCCAGGAGGGCGTCCCCGTGCTCGCCGGGGACGACGAGTCGGCGCTCCTCGAACGGCTTCATGCCGTCGAACACCGGCTGCTGCCGTCGGCCGTGACGGCCCTGCTCGCCGGCGCGCTCACGGTGGCGCCCGGTGCCCGCCGGGCGGCTTTCGACCCTGCCGCCTTCGATGCCCACGCGCCCATGCCGAGGCGTGCACTGCTGTCCGTATCGGACAAGACGGGCCTGGCCGTGCTCGGCGCGGGCCTCGTCGCCCGCGGGTTCGAGCTGGTCAGCACCGGCGGGACCGCTCGCAGCCTGCGCGAGGCCGGGCTCCCCGTGACCGATGTCGCGGCCGTCACCGGCTTCCCGGAGATGCTCGACGGGCGGGTCAAGACGCTGCATCCACGGGTCCACGCCGGCCTGCTCGCCGATCGCCGGCGTGCTGACCACCGCGAGGCGCTGGCGGCGGCCGGGATCGCGCCGTTCGAGCTCGTCGTCGTGAACCTGTACCCGTTCGCCGAGGCGGCCCGCAAGCCCGGGCTGTCGCTGGACGCGCTGGTCGAGGAGATCGACATCGGCGGGCCGTCGATGGTTCGCGCGGCGGCCAAGAACCATGCGTCGGTTGCCATCGCCACCTCGCCCGCGCGCTATGCCGCGATCCTCGAGGCGCTCGATGCGCACGGCGAGGTCCCGATCGGCCTGCGCTCGGCGCTCGCGATCGAGGCGTACGCCCACACCGCCGCCTACGACGCCCGGATCGCCGCGGAGCTGCCCCACCGCATGCACGAGGCGGGGATCGAGCTGCCGCTTGAACCCGGCCTGCCGGGCGCCGAGGACCCGTACCCGCCGGTGCTCACGATCTCGATGGCCAAGGTCGAGACCCTGCGCTACGGCGAGAACCCGCATCAGCCGGCGGCGCGCTACCGGCGCACCGACCGCGAGCCGCGCGCGGCCGAGGGACCGTTCGCGAGTGGCCAGCCGCCGCTCCAGGGCAAGGCGCTCAGCTACAACAACGTGCTCGACGCGTCGGCCGCTGCTGCGTTGGGACGGCTCCTCCGCGGGCCTGCGGTCGTGATCGTGAAGCACACCAACCCCTGCGGCGCGGCCGAGCGCGGGACCCTGCTCGAGGCGTGGGACGCCGCGCTGGCCGGTGACCCCGTATCGGCGTTCGGCGGGGTCGTGGCGATCACCGGGCCCGTCGATCGCGCCCTCGCCGAGCGGCTGACGTCGCTGTTCCTCGAGGTCGTCGTCGCGCCCGCTTACGACGCGGCTGCCCTCGAGATGCTCGCGACGAAGCCGAACCTGCGGCTGGTCGAGGATCCGTCGCTCGACGCCGGCGCCGATCGGAGCGGCGAGAACGGAGGCGAACTGCTCGACGTCGACTACCTGGGCTCGATCCGGACCACGGGCGGTGCGGTGCTGGTCACCGCGCCGGACCGCCAGCCCGACGATCCGGCCAGCTGGGCATGCGTGTCGTCCCGGCCTCCGACCGACGCCGAGCGATGCGACCTCGACCTTGCCTGGCGGCTGTGCCGTGGCGTGGTGTCGAACGCCATCGTCCTCGTCCGCGACGGGATGCTCGTCGGGCTGGGCTCGGGGCAGGTCAGCCGGGTCGACGCCTGCCGGGGCGCAGTTGACAAGGCCCGCCAGTTCCAGGGCGACGATGGCGCGCGCGGGGCCGTGGCGGCGTCCGACGCGTTCTTCCCGTTCCCCGACGGGCCGCAGCTGCTGCTCGATGCGGGCGTGAGCGCGATCGTCCAGCCCGGGGGCTCGATGCGCGACGCCGAGGTCCTGGCGGCGGTCGACGCGGCCGGCGCGGCGATGCTCGTGACGGGGACCCGGCACTTCCGTCATTGACGGGACGGCGCGGGTCCGAATGCCTGATCGCGCCCTTGACCGGCGCCCGGCGGCTGGGACAATCGCCACCATGACCGCATCCGCCAGCACACCCGTCGTCATCACCGCCGCCGACCTCCCGCTGCCCGACCTGCTGCGCATCGCCCACGGGGCGCGGGTGGAGCTCGCGCCGGACGCGGTCGACCGGATTCGCGCGTCGCGCGCCGTCGTCGATGCGCTGGTCGACGGCCCGACGCTCATCTACGGCCTCAACACGGGCCTCGGCCACATGCGCGACGTGCAGGTCCCGCGTGACACGCTGCGCCAGTACCAGGCGATGATCGTCGCCGGACACGAGGGCGCGATCGGCGAACCACTGCCGACAGAGGTCGTGCGGGCGGCGATGGCGGTCCGCCTCAACGGGATCGCCCGCGGCGGCTCCGGGGCGAGCCTGCCGGTCGCCGAGGGCCTGGCGGCGCTGCTCAACGCCGGCGTCCATCCGATCGTGGCGACGACGGGCTCGGTCGGCGCGTCGGACCTGATGCACATGGCGGCGATCGCCCAGGTCCTGATCGGGACGGGCAGGGCCGAGTACAAGGGCGAGGTCATCCCGGGCGCCGAGGCCCTCCGCCTCACCGGGCTCGAGCCGGTCGTGCTGGAACCCAAGGACGGCCTGGCTCTGATCTCGGCCAACGGTGTCTCGATCGCCCAGGCGGCGCTCGGCGTCGAGCACGCGCGGCTGATCGCTCGGGTCGCCGACCTCACGCTCGCGGCGTCGATCGAGGTCACATCGGGCAACCCCTCGGTCCTCGACGCCGCCGTGCTCGCCGCCAAGCCCGTGCCCGGGCAGGCTGCCGCGGGCGCGGAGATCCGCGCGTTCCTCGGTGGGAGCGAGCTGTTCACCCCCGGCGTCCCGGCGTCGGTCCAGGATCCGCTCTCGTTCCGCGTCGGGCCGCAGGTCCACGGCGCCTTCCGCGAGTTCATCGACATCCTCGACAACGCGGTATCCATCGAGCTCAACGCGATGGACGACAACCCGCTCGTCGACATCGCCTCGGGCCGGATGCTCAGCAACGGCAACTTCCACCCCATGGCCCTCGCCCTCTCGCTCGATGCCCTGCGCCCGGCGATCGCGCACGTGGGCCAGCTCTCGGACCGGCGGATGAACCACCTCTGGGCCACGGTCGCGCAGCTGTTCATGAGCGAGTCGGTCGTCGACCTCATCGAGCAGGGCGGCGGCCTGCTGCGCTACACGGCCGCCGTGCGCAACGCCGAGCTGCGGCTCGCAGCACAGCCGGCGACGCTCGACATCGGCCCCCTGGACCTCGGCGTCGAGGACCATGCGACGAACGCGCCGCTCACCGCCCAGCGCACGGCGGAGGCCCTCGACATCCTCGAGGACGTGCTCGCCATCGAGCTGCTGACGTCGTCCACGATCGCCCGCGTCGCGCCCACCGGACGGCCCGTCCCGGCCCCGATCGCCGCCGCCTTCGACGTCATCGCCCGCGTCCGCGCGCCGCTGGGCAACCGGCCGCCGGGAGCCGCCGTCCACGCCGCGGTCAGGGGGATCCTGTGCCGCGAGCTGCTCGACGCCGCCCTCGCCGAGGTCGCCCCGGCGCCATGAGCAGCGCCGGATCGGCCGGCTCGGCGGGCCGGTCGTCGGCGGTCGTCGGGGTCGCGGTCCTCGCGGCGTTCACCGCCAACCTCGACCTCTCGATCGTCAACCTCGCCCTGCCGGTCATCGGCGAGGCGTTCGGCGTGGGCCAGTCGACCCTCGCCTGGACGGTCAGCGCCTACGTCCTGCCGTTCGCCGTGTCGATCCTCGCCGTCGGTCGCCTCGGCGACCGGTACGGACACCGCCGGATCCTGGCGATCGGCGGGCTCGTGTTCGCGGCTGGGGCGCTCGCGAGCGCACTCGCCCCGGGCTACGGCGTGCTGCTCGCCGGCCGCGTGGCGCAGGGGATCGGCGGTGCCGCGCTGCTCACGATCGGCCTCGCCGCGATCTCGGCCACGTTCGAGGGTCCCGCGCGCGGCCGGGCCCTCGGGCTGTACTTCGCGGCGGGCGCGATCGCGGCGGTCATCGGGCCGCTCGTCGGCGGGCTGCTCGCGAGCCTGGTCGGGTGGCAGGGGATCTTCTGGGCCCAGGTGCCGCTGGCGCGTGCTGGTCGCCGTCGCCGCGTGGACGGCGCTGCCGCGCGTCCGCCGCGGGACGCCATCGCGCGCTCGACGGCCCGGGCCTCCTCTTCGGCAGCCTCGTGCTCCTGGGCATCAACGGCGCTCTGCTCCAGGGCGACGTGTGGGGCTGGACGTCGGCGGCGGTGATCGGCGGCTTCGTGCTCGCCGTCGTCGCCCTCGTCGCGTTCGTGTGGCGCGAGCGCTCGACGCCCGAGCCGGCCTTCCGGCTCGACATCCTGCGCAGCCGCGCGTTCGTGGCTTCGACGGTGGTCGGTGCCGCGGCCTGGTTCGGCATCCTCTCGGCGTCGGTCCAGCTCGCGGTCTATCTGCAGGAGGTCCGTGGCCTGTCGCCGACCGAGGCCGCGCTGGTCCTGCTGCCGTGGCCCCTCCTGGCCGCGGTCCTGTTCCCCCGCGCCGCGCTCATCGTCGCCCGCATCGGCGCGTCGAGGGTGATGGTCTGGAGCCTGGTCTTCGCCCTGGCGGCGGCCGTGCTGATGGCGACGTTCGACGCGACCACGCCGTTCATCGTCGTGTCGGCCGTCGCGGCGCTGGGCGGCGTGCCGATCGCGCTGGGCGTGGTGGCGAGCACGGTCACCGCGCTGTCGGAGTTCCGGCCCGAGGACGCGGGGATCGCGGCGGGCGTGTTCAACTCCCTGCGCCAGGTGGGCTCGGCGCTGGGCGTCGCGATCCCTGCGGCCGCCTTCGACTACGCGCTCGCTCCCGGTGCGACCGACCTCATGCCCGGCTCGCACGCCGCGTTCGTGAGCCGGGTCGTCGTGTTCGCGCTCGCCCTCGTCGCGCTCCTGCTGCTGCTCCGCCGGCCCCTGGTCGCGCCCGCAGCCGCGCCGGCGACCGGAGTCGCCGCGGACTGACCCCCTGCTACGATCGCGCGGCATGTCCGATCGCCGCCGGTACTACCTGACCACCGCCATCGCGTACGCGAACAACGCCCCCGGCCTGCACACCGTGTACGAGGTCATCGGGGCCGACGTCATCGCACGCTGGCACCGGATGCAGGGCGACGACACGCGCTTCCTGACGGGCACCGACGAGCACTCGGTGAACATCGCCCAGTCGGCCGAGGCGGAGGGTCGCACGCCGCGCGAGTTCGTCGACGAGAAGGTCGCCCTGTTCCGCGCGGCCGAGGATGCGCTGCTGATCAGCCCCGACCGGTTCATCCGGACGACCGACCCCGACCACTACCTGTCCGCCCAGGAGATGGTCCGTCGGGCGTATGACAACGGCGATATCTACCCCGGCACCTACGAGGGCTGGTACTGCCCCAACGAGGGCTTCAAGGCGACGTCCGACCTGCTCGAGACGGCCCGCGGCATGCAGTGCCCCAATCACCCCGACGTGCCGCTGCAGTGGCTGACCGAGCGCAACTGGTTCTTCCGCCTGTCGGCCTACCAGGAGCGCCTGCTCGACTTCTACGAGCAGCACCCCGACTTCGTCCAGCCCGACTACCGGCGCAACGAGATGCTGGGCTTCATCCGCGGTGGCCTTGAGGACTTCTCGATCAGCCGCGCCGGCGCGAAGTGGGGGATCCCGTTCCCGATCGCCGAAAACGGCGAGACCGCACAGCGCGAGGACGGCAGCTGGGACCCGGAGGCCGGGACGATCTACGTCTGGTACGACGCGCTGATCAACTACATCACCGGGCGCCGGCTTCCCGGGCGACCTCGACGCTTTCCACCACTGGTGGCCGGCCGACCTCCATGTGATCGGGAAAGACATCGCCCGCTTCCACACGATCTACTGGCCGGCGATGCTGTGGTCGGCGGGCATCGACGCGCCGCGCCACGTCTGGGTCCACGGCTTCATGACCGTGCGCGGCGAGAAGATGAGCAAGAGCCGCGGCAACTTCTTCGACCCGGCGGCGATGGTGGCCGCGTTCGGCGCCGACGGGACGCGATTCGTGACACTCCGCGAGATCCCGTTCGACCGCGATGCCGACGTGTCCTGGGACTCGTTCGTCCGCCGCTACAACGCCGACCTCGCCAACGACTTCGGCAACCTCGTCAACCGCACGGTGACGATGGTCAACCGCTACCTCGGCGGGGAGCGTCCGGCACCGCGCCGGGCCGGTGACTCGCCCCTGGCCGAGGGCTGGACCGACACGCTCCGCCTGTACGGCGAGCGGCTCGACGCCTGCCGCCTCCACGAAGCTCTGGCCGAGCTGTGGGAGTTCGTCGGCGGCGCGAACAAGACGGTGGACGCCGAGCAGCCATGGACGCTCAACAAGGCGGCCCAGGCGGGCGATGCCGAGGCGGCGGCGCGGCTCCGGAACGTGCTCGGCGACCTCGTCGAGGCGTGCCGGCTCGTCGGACTCGCCGTCGCGCCGTTCATGCCCTCGATCGCGCCCCGCATCCTGGAGCAGCTGGGTCACCCGTACGGGTACGAGGCGGACGGCAACGGCGGCCCCCCGATCCTTGACCTGCTCGCGTGGGGCGCGGGCGACGAGGCCGGGCGCGTGACCGATGCCCCCGCGCCGCTGTTCCCCCGCGTCGAGGTCGAGGCGGCCGAGGGCGCCTGATCGGCCGACGGCCCCGGCTCTGCCCCTTGGGGCAAGGCGGATTCCCGAACGGCTGCCCCCACGCCGGATTGTCCCGCCGGCTCGTTTGGCCGACTGTCGAGGCCGGAGCATCACGAGCGTCCGTCGCCGGACCCTCCGATCAGCGGCACGGAGATCGCATACCGCAGATGGCCCCGGGCACGTTGACGACTGAACCCTCCGTCGGGGGTCCCGCGCCTGCCATCGGCGGGTCGCGACGGTTCACCGTGGCCGGATCGTGACGAAGCAGGCGTCGCGAGCCGCGCGCCCGGAACGACGAGTCGTCGAGGCAGCGCCATCTCCGGCTGCGGGCCCGGTGGCACCGGCGAGCGAGAGCGGCGTGCCCGTCGGATGGACGCCGGGCGAGCCCATGCATTCGCTCGCGCCGGCGCACGTCGCCGCGATGCAGCGCTCGGCGGGCAACCGCGCAGTCATCGGTCTCGTGCGCGGCGAGCCTCGCAACATCCAGCGGGCGCCGGCCGCCCCCGGGACGAGGAAGCCCGTCGCCAAGGCGCCATCCGTCAACTCGTACATCGACCTCCTGAACGGCTTCCAGGACCTGGCGACAGCGCTGATCAATGGGAACGGACGAGGCCTGGACTCCGTCCACTTCGGCCCGGACCTCACCACGGCCCATCGATCGCTGCTGTGGAGCCTCCGGACCGTGCTCATCGGGGCCCAGGGCGACGCCGCCGGCCGCCGCGCGGCCGTGGGATCGTGGCCCGGCGTCTCGGCTCGTCTCCTCACCGCGGTGGCCGAGGCCGAGAAGCTGCGCCTGCCGCGCGAGTCCCTCGCCGCCGTGGCCGACCAGATCGCGATGATCAACAAGCGGCTTGGGGCCGCGAAGGGGCGCAAGGACGTCCCGGAGGCGGACAGCTACGAGGACCTCGACGACACGATCCGGGCGATCGACTCGATGCTGTGGGAGAACGCGAAGCTGCAGGAGGCAGGCGCCGGGATCGTCCGCGAGGAGACGGCGGGCCGGTCAGACATCGAGGTCAACGGCGGGATCAAGGACCTCAACGCGAAATATCGAGGGTTGATCGGCGCCGTGAAGGCTGGCAGCCACGTCTCGAGCCGCCACGCGCAACTCGTCGAATCCGTGCGGGCAGCGCTGATCCTGGCAAGGACGGAGAAGGCCGGCTCGGCCTACGCCGCGCTCACGAAATGGCGCCAGATCGAGGGTGAGGTCCGCTACCTCCTCCAGCGTGGCACCCACTACCAGATCATCAACCTCGACATCGGTGCCGTGGCGGGCCGGGTCGAGCAGACGAAAGGGATCCTGAACGCCCACTACGCCGCCGTGCACGGGGGCAACCTCGAAGCGGTGCTCACCAAGCAGCGTGCGCCGGGCGAGCTCAAGGCGCGCAAGAAGATCGCGGAGACCTTCGGCGGCAACGTCAAGGCCGGGCTGGCGGAGCAGACGTCAATCGAGGATGTCCAGAGCGCCCTCGACGTCATCCAGAACCACCTGACCAAGTCCGCCAAGCCGGGCATCTGGACCATCACCAACGGCCCGACCACGATGCAGATCTGGGAGGCGCAGGCGGCGGACCTGCATGCCAAGGCCCAGTCGGCGTTGCGCGGCTACATGCAGAGCCTGGTCGGCGCACTGGCTCACGCGCGAGAGGACTACGACTCCATCAAGCTCGGCAACTCCCGCACCAAGCTCCGGATCCTCGGGGCCCTCGGCGGTGCCGACGACCCGGGCAGCTTCGACGCCGAGACGGCGCGCATGATCAACCTTCGCGACAAGACCGTGAAACCCATGATCGACCGCGGGGACTATGTCGGGGCGTTCAAGGCCTTCCTCGACGAGAAGCCGCAGGTCGAGAAGCGCGTCAAGGCCGAGGCCGACTACGACGCCGATCTCGACACCGGGTACCGCAGGCTCGCGACGACGATGTCCGTCGTGCAGGTGGCCCTCGTCGCGCTGGTGCCCATTGCCGGGGAGGCCGCGCTGGCCACGGCGCCGGCGTGGGCCGTTGGACTGACGGCGACAGCCGCGGGCGCCGGCGGCGCGTTCGTCGGCGAGGGCTCGCGCCAGCTCGTCACCGGCGACCACGACGCGGGCAAGCTCATGAGCCGCACGTGGCAGGGCGGCGTGATCGGGGCTGGGGCCCTCGGCCCCGCGGCGACCCGCCAGGCGGGCGGCGTGCTCGCGGCCGGGGGCGGAGGCTTCGCGGCCAAGGGCGGCGAGGTCCTGGCCTCCGGGCTGGTGGGCGGTGGCCAGTCCGTTGCCCAGGGTGGCAGCTTCGGCGAGGGGTTCGTGGGCGGCTCGCTCGGGACGATGGGGGGCCATGCGACAGAGCTGTTGCCCAAGGCCCTGCAGGGGGGCGTGCCCGGCAAGCTCGTCCAAGCGGGGATGGGGGCGGGGATCGGCGAGATCACGACTGGAGATCCGCTGGGCGGCGCGGTCGGGGCGCTCGTGCCGTCGATGCTGGCCAAGCCACCCGCGGGCGCCGGGGCGCACGGGACCACCACGCCGACGAAGCCGGCCGGCGGTCCCAGGGAGCCCGCGATATCGATCGGCGGAGCCGAGCCCATCACCGGTGGCGGTGGCCCCGGCGCCGAGACGATCCCGGGCACCGGCATCAAGCCCCGGCCACCCGCACCCACGGCCGGCCCGACCCCCGGCGCCGAGACGATCCCCGGCACGTTCCCGCCGCGGCCCCCGGCCGCGCCCGCCGGCCCGACCCCTGGCGCCGAGACGATCCCCGGTACGTTCCCGCCGCGGCCCCCGGCCGCGCCCGCCGGCCCGACCCCCGGCACCGACACGATCGGCAGCGTTGCTCCGCCCCGGCCACCCGCACCGACGACCGGCCCGACGCCCGGCACCGACACGATCGGGAGCGTGGCCCCACCGCGGGCCCCAGCCCCAACGGAGACACCCGCCAGGCCCGCAGGTGTGGAACAACCCCAGGCTGGACGGACGGCTCCCGACGGACTTGCGAACAAGGCAAGGGTCCCCGTCGGTGCCGAGACCGGCGCGGACGTCGCCGGCACGGGTGCGGCGGTCAGCAAGGGCCCGCGGCCCGGATCCACGTCGCCGCACAGTCCTGTGCCGGAGGTGCCCGGACAGGGTCCGGGGCCCGGCGAGGTGGTCGCAGGTCAACCCGGCCCTGGCGCCCCGGCGCCTCCAGGCAACCAACCCGCGATCCGCCCGCCGACGCAGGAGCAGGGCGGTCTCCTTCCCAAGTCGAAGGTCCCGCATAACCTGGAGCCATCGAGCGACCCCGCCTTCCGGCACGACGAGCTCGTCAGGATGAACATCGAGCAGCGGGCTGGCCGAGATTCGGGGCGGGACCTGCCGGCGAGCGGGGCGGACGCCGCCCCCTCGACCCCCACCGCCAAGTACGCCCCCGAGGAGCCCAACAGATTCGTGCGCACCGGCGACAAGCTCACCGCAGGAACCACGGCCGAGAAGTCCTGGGTGGTCAGGGATTTCGGTCGACCCCACCAAGAAGTACCTGTTCAAGCCAACCGAGGCTGAGTACCTCTCCGATGGGAGAAGGGCCCATCGCGCGGTGGAGCGAGGGATCGTCGAGGGCCAGCAGGCTCCGCGGGAGGTCGCCGGGGCAATGGTGGCCAAGGAGCTCGGGCACGATGCGGCGCCGCAGGGTCGGCTCGTCACGATCGAGGGCAAGGAGGGCGTGCTGATCGAATGGCGCGAGTCCAACTCGCTCGCAGACCTGGCCCGCAAGGACCACGCGGCGTTCAAGCAACTCATCGAGTCGGAGCAGTTCCGCGAGGCCATGGTCAGCATGGACGCCCTCGACTACCTCATCAACAACGTCGACCGGGGTGCCAACTTCGGCAACTACCTGTACGAGTTCCAGGGCGGCCAGCTCAAGCTCACCCCGATCGACCATGCGCTCAGCTTCACGAGCACCAAGGAACGCGCGAACATCGAGGGGTTCACGCGGGACCTGCCCGAGAAGTACCCGCCCGGCCTCGCCGAGAAGCTAGAGGGGATCTCCAGGAACCGCTCGGAGTTCATCGAGAAGATCCGCCCGTTCGTCGGCGATGCAGCGGTTGAGGGGTTTGTGTACCGGCTGGACATCATGATCAAGGACATGCACAGCAAGCAGAAGCCCGCCCCATGAGAGCTGTCCTGCTCCTCAGTCGCACACCTGACGCCGTGACCGAGCCACTGGCCCGGCTGACCGTTCGTGCGCCCGGCGAGCCGGCCCAGGTCGAGGTCCTCATCCCGGAGGAGCGCGAGGGGATCGAGTTCCTGATCGCCCAGGGAGCCCATGACGGGCACGGTCGCCAGCTCACCGTCAACGACGGCGACGCCTTCCTCGACGCCCTGCTCGACTACTACCTGGGGTCGCGCCTGTGGGCCGAAGAGGTGGCCGTCGAAGAGGCGTAGCTGGGCATAGCATCGGGTCGTGCGCCTCATCGACTCCCACGGCCACGTCAACGCGGACCGGTTCGCCGACGACGTCGAGCTCGTGCTCGGGGCGGCCCGGCTCGCCGGCGTCGAGCGGATCCTCATCCCGGGCTGGAACCACGGCTCGTCGGAACGGGCGCTCGCCCTCGTGGCCCGTTACCCGTGGCTCGACGCTGCCGTCGGCGTTCATCCCCACGACGCCGACAAGGCTACGGACGCGGAGTGGGCGATCGATCGAGGGCTGGGCGCGGCGACGAGCGGGTCGTGGCGATCGGGGAGACGGGCCTCGACTCGGACCGGATGTTCTCGCCCTGGGACGCCCAGCTCGACAACCTGCGACGCAACCTCGCGCTAGCGCTCGCGACGGGCAAGCCCGCCATCCTCCACTGTCGATCGAAGGCAGGCGCCCGCGACGCGCAGGACGCCCTGCTCGACGAGCTGCGGCGGGCCGGGTTCGACGGCGAGAGTCGCGGTCGGCCTTCGGGGAGCGGCGCGCCCGCCTCATCCACAGCTTCTCGGGGCCCGTGGACTACGCCCGCGAGGTCCTGGCGATGGGACTGGCGGTGAGCTTCAGCGGCCTCGTCTTCCGGGCGGGCGAGGAGGCGTCGGCCGAGGTGGCCGCGATCGTGCCCGTCGGAGCGCCTGCTGGTCGAGACCGACGCCCCGTTCCTCACGCCCCGTGGCGCGCCCCGATCGCGCAACGAGCCCGCGTTCGTCGCGCTCACGGCGCGTTGGGTCGCGGAGCGACGCGAGGTTGGAGAGAAGGGCCTCGAGGCGTTCGGGGACGGTTTGGTCGCCGCCTACGACGCCACGTTTCCGCGGGCCGAACGGGACCTGGACGGAGATCTCGCCAGCGTCTAGGGCGTCGCCGGCACCACGTCGTGCTGTTGACGGACGAAGTCGAGATGGAGCTCGATCGGCTGGCCGACCGTGGTTGCCAGCTCCTTGGCGAGCACATCCACATCGTTCGGCTCGTCGCGTTCCGACGAGCGACAGGGTCACGACGTTGCCGTCGATCGACCATGCGTCGACCCGCAGCTCCCGGTCGCCGATCCAGTCGCGCACGACCGGCGCCCCCGCGTTGCTCCACACGATGTCCCGGATCGTCGTGGCCGCGTTGATGACGAGCGGGATGGAGATCAGCGACGAGCCCGGCCGTCGCGATGAGGAACCCGACCATGAATCGTCGCCGGGCACCCGGGCGATCCGGAGGTCTGGCCCCACACAGCACGAACACGATGCACGCGACCACCACGATGGCCGCGAAGTTCGTCAGGAACAGGATCAGCGCCCCGGCCGCGTCCTGGTAGAGCCCGCGCTCGGCGCAGATCCCGACGGTCGCGAGCGGCGGCACGAGGGAGACCGCGATCGCCACCCCGGGCAGCGCATCGGAACCGGTGCGCCGCACGGCCACGTACGCCCCGGCGGCTCCGGCGGCCAGCGCCACGCCGAGGTCGAGCAGCCCGGGCGCCGTCCGCGCCTCGAGCGACGGGTTGAGCACCAGCGGATCGGGGATCAGCAGCGAGACTGCATACGCCGATGGCGACCACCATCAGGGCGCCCAGGACGGCCTGCGCGAACGCGTTGAGCTGCCACCGAGTCCGCCCGGTGACGAGGGCTCCGGCGAGGGCCATCATCGCGCCGCCGAGCGGCGCCACGACCATGGCGCCGATGATCGCCGCGACCGAGTCCTCGATCAGGCCGAAGGTGGCGATGAGCGACGGCCAGCGCGAGCAGCACCACGAACGTGATGACCGATCGGCGGAACTGCTCGCCCTCGGGAAACAGGTCGTCGAGCGTGGCCGCGCCGAGCGACTGCCGGGCATCGATCAGGATGTGCTCGGCCGCGTCGGCGGGTCGCTGACCGTCCTGCGTCGCCATGCTCCCTCCGCACGTGGTCGCCTGCCGCCGAACTCTAGCGCGGGACGAGCCGCGCACAGCCCCGAAATCTCGGTTGACAGGCCAGAACGGCGGGGGGTAGATTGGCACTCTAACGGCGAGAGTGCTAATAACCTGACTGCGGCCGGCGACACCGCCCACGGGACGACACCCCGGTGCGGGCGAATGCGACGGACGCGGCGTCACGGGCATGACGCACTCGACGACCTGCACACGGGCCATACGAGGCAGCCCGCCTCAAGGGTCCGCGTCAACACATCACAGGCCATTCGACGGCCGGTTCGCGGCCGTCAGAGGAGGATTGCACGTTGGCCACCGCCTCTTCGACGAAGCTCAAGCCGCTGGGCGATCGCGTCGTCATCAAGCCCACTCCGCGTGAGGAGATGACGAAGTCGGGCATCGTCCTGCCGGACACGGCGAAGGAGAAGCCCCAGGAGGGCGAGATCCTGGCCGTCGGGCCGGGCAAGGTCCTCGACGACGGGTCGCGTGAGGCGATCGACGTCTCCGTCGGCCAGAAGGTCCTGTACGCCAAGTACGCCGGGACCGAGTTCAAGGTCGAGGATCGAGGAGCTCCTGATCGTCAGCCAGAAGGACATCCTCGCGATCGTCGAGGACTGACCTCAAACCGCGTTCGACACCCCACCCACTCCTACATCCCGGAGGGACTACCAGTTGGCCAAGCAGATCATCTTCGACGAGACCGCTCGTCGCTCCCTGAAGCGGGGCATCGACCGCCTCGCCGACGCGGTCCGGGTGACGATCGGCCCCAAGGGCCGCAACGTCGTCCTCGACAAGAAGTTCGGTTCCCCCACGATCACCAACGACGGCGTCACGATCGCTCGCGACATCGAGCTCGAGGACCCGTTCGAGAACATGGGCGCGCAGCTCCTCAAGGAGGTCGCGACCAAGACCGACGACGTCGCCGGCGACGGCACCACCACCGCGGTGGTCCTGGGCCAGGCGATGGTCGCCGAGGGCCTGCGGGTCGTCACCGCCGGCGCGAACCCGATGGTCGTCAAGCGCGGCATCGAGACGGGCCGTCGAGACGATCGTCGCCGACATCAAGAAGACCGCCCGCCCCGTCGAGACCCGCGAGCAGATCGCGGCCGTCGCGGCGATCTCCGCTGCGGATCCCGAGGTCGGCGAGATCATCGCCGAGGTGATGGACAAGGTCGGCAAGGACGGCGTCATCACCGTCGAGGAGGGCCAGTCGCTCGGCCTCGAGAAGGAATACACCGAGGGCATGCAGTTCGACCGGGGCTACATCTCGGCGTACTTCGTGACCAACCCCGACCGGATGGAGACCGTCCTCGAGGACGTCCTCATCCTGATCACCGACAAGAAGATCTCGGCCGTGCCGGACCTCCTGCCGGGCCTCGAGAAGGCCGTCCAGCTGGGCCGGCCGATGCTGATCATCGCCGAGGACGTCGACGGTGAGGCGCTCGCGACCCTGGTCGTGAACAAGCTCAAGGGCACGATCTCGGTCCTCGCGGTCAAGGCGCCGGGCTTCGGCGACCGCCGCAAGGAGATGCTGCGCGACATCGCGATCCTGACCGGCGGCACCGTGATCTCCGAGGAGATCGGCCGCAAGCTCGACTCCGTCACGATCGAGGACCTCGGCCGGGCACGCCGCGTCGTCGCCACCAAGGACGACACGACGCTCGTCGACGGCGCGGGTTCGCCCGAGCAGATCAAGGCGCGCATGTCGCAGATCAAGGCGCAGATCGAGGACACCACCTCGGACTACGACAAGGAGAAGCTGCAGGAGCGCCTCGCCAAGCTGGCCGGCGGCGTCGCCGTCATCAAGGTCGGCGCGGCCACCGAGGTCGAGCTCAAGGAGAAGAAGCACCGCATCGAGGATGCGCTCTCGACGACCCGTGCGGCCGTCGAGGAGGGCCTCGTCGCGGGCGGCGGCACCACGCTGCTGCAGGCGATCCCGGCGCTCGACAAGCTCAAGCTCGAGGGCGACGAGCCGTCGGCGTCGACATCGTCCGCAAGGCGCTCGAGGCTCCGGCCCGGCAGATCGCCGACAACGCCGGTGCGTCCGGCGAGGTCGTCGTGAGCAAGGTCCGCGGCCTCAA
The DNA here is from genome assembly GCA_963779575.1 of uncultured Chloroflexia bacterium. GTDB lineage: Bacteria > Chloroflexota > Limnocylindria > Limnocylindrales > CSP1-4 > CAIXZV01. The sequence continues at coordinate 33,938 of CAVZYT010000009.1, read as the reverse complement.
GACCGGCGAGGGCTACGACGCCCTCAAGGGCGAGTACGGCGACATGTTCGCCAAGGGCATCGTCGACGCCGCCAAGGTCACCCGCTCGGCGCTCCAGAACGCCGCCTCGATCGCCGCGATGGTCCTGACCACCGAGACGCTCGTGACGGACATCCCCGAGAAGGATCGGGCCGGCGCCGGCGCGCGGTCACGACCACGGCGGCGGAGGGATGGACTTCTAGTCCGCCCCAATTCGCGCAAGTACACGGCCCCCGGCAGGCAGCAGCCTCCGGGGGCCGTTCGATTCACGACCCCACTTGGTCCAGCTCGGCGTTTGACCGATGGGCCGACGAGGCCCGAGCCTGTACGCGACACAGATCGACCCGGAGCCCGCGCGGGCCCGCCATGGAGCAACAACCCCGATGTCCAGATCCCGCATCCTCGCGGGCCTCGCCGTGATCGGCCTCCTGGCGGTGGCCGTGTTCGGCGTCGGGCAGGTCTTCGGCGTCGGGCCCATGGCACCGGCCGTGCCGCCCGACCAGGTCACGGACCCCAAGGAGATGATCGCCCGCTCGCTCCAGGCGACGCTGGACGCCTCCGCGGTGCACTTTGACGGCACGGTCTCGGGCTCGATCGCCGGCGGGCTCGTCGGCCGGCCCGAGGCCTCCGTCGACCTCACGGGCACCGTGCTCGACGCCGACATCCGGCCCAAGGACGGCAAGACGCGGACCCACCTCGCGAGCGACGGCCTCGACGTCAACATGGACACCGTCACCGTCTGGGATGGCGCCTGGTACCGCACCGGGCCGGACGATCCGTGGACGCGTGCCTCGCTCGGCGGCGCGTCGGCCGAGGCGGGCGTCGACATCAACCCGCTCACGCTCGTCGACCGCCTGCGGTCGTATCTCGCGACCCCCGGGGTCTCGCCGACGACGCAGCGACGTGGCCTGTTCGAGCGCGTCGGGGCGGTGCCACGAGATCCACCTCGACGCGGGCTCCGACCCGGTCACGATCCTGGGCCTGATGCTGCCCCGTGATCAGGCCTCGACCCTGCCACCCGTCAACGTCGACCTGACGCTCCAGACCGACGCCATGACGCTGCGCCCCGCCCGGCTCGACCGCCGACGCGACGAGCGACGACGGGACGGTCGACATCCATACCGTGATCGATGCCAGCGGCTGGGACGCGAACAGCGTGATCGACGAGCCGGTCGAGGGCGAGTAAGCCACCCAACCTAGAATGAGCGGGTGAGTCCGAGCCGCGCCAACGAGCCCGTCAAGCGCCGCGGAACGCGGCGCGCCGAGCCCGACGGACAGGGCACCTGGCTCGACGCGGGCGAGCCCGCCGACGCGCCCGATCACGATGCGCCCGCCGCCGTCCAGGCCGCGCCCGAGGAGCCCGAGTGGCTGCGCGAGCTGCCGCAGGAGCCGGAGCTCGCGGCCGCGGGACCAGCGCTGGATCCCGAGGCCGTCGCCGCCGCCATCGAGGCCCGCCGGGCCGCCCGCGCGGACGAGATCGTCTCGCACCTCAACCCGGAGCAGGCCCGTGCCGTCACCACGACCGAGGGGCCGCTGCTGATCCTCGCCGGGCGCCGGGTCGGGCAAGACGCGCGTGGTCGCGCACCGGATCGCGTACCTGATCGGCGTCAAGGCGGTGCAGCCGCGGCGGATCCTGGCCGTCACGTTCACCAACCGCGCGGCCGGCGAGCTGCGCGAGCGGATCGCCGCGCTGGTCGGCGAGTCCGGGAAGGACGTCCAGGCGGGCACGTTCCACGCCCTGTGCGCCCGGGTGCTGCGGCAGGACGGCGAGGCGATCGGGCTCGACCGGCGGTTCGTCATCTACGACACCGACGACCAGCAGCAGCTGATGAAGCGGATCCTGGCCGAGGAGGACCTGCCGGCGACCGGCGAGTTCCGCCCTGCCGCGATCCTGGGCGCGATCAGCCGGGCCAAGAACGACATGCTCGACGAGGCGTTCCTCGCCGAGAACGCTGTCAACCACCGGGAGCGGATGATCGCCCGCCTCGCCGGCCGCTACCGGGACCGCCTGCGGGCCGCCAACGCCCTCGACTTCGACGACCTCCTGCTCCGCGCCGTCGAGCTGTTCGAGGAGTCGCCCGAGACGCTCGCCAGTACCACGCCCGCTGGCGCTACCTCCACGTCGACGAGTACCAGGACACGAACCGGCCGCAGTACCTGTGGATCCGCGCGCTCGCGTCGGCCACACGCAACCTGTGCGTCGTGGGGGACGACGACCAGTCGATCTACGGCTGGCGCGGGGCGAACGTGCAGAACATCCTCGACTTCGAGCGCGACTACCCCGAGGCGACGGTGGTCAAGCTCGAGCAGAACTACCGCTCCACCCAGCTGATCCTCGACGCGGCCCACGCCGTCGTGTCGCGCAACGAGCGCCGGACGGACAAGAAGCTGTGGACGGAGAACCAGGGCGGCGTCCCGATCCAGCGCTTCGAGGCCTACAACGAGGAGGAGGAGGCCGAGTGGATCGCGCGCCAGATCGACGGCCTGGTCGGGGCGAGCGGCCGTGCGTCGTGGCTCACGCGGCGGGCCGACGACGACGAGGAGTCGAGCCGGTTCCGGGCCAAGGACGTCGCCGTGATGTACCGGATGAACGCCCAGTCCCGGGCGATCGAGGAGAAGTTCCTCACCTACGGCATCCGCTACCAGATCGTCGGCGGGACGCGCTTCTACCAGCGGCGCGAGGTGAAGGACGCCCTCGCCTACCTGCGGGTGCTCCGCTCGGACACCGACGTCGTCTCGTTCGAGCGGATCATCAACGTGCCGGCGCGGGGGATCGGCGACAAGAGCGTCGAGGCGCTCCGGCGCTGGGCGGTGAGCCACGAGGACGACACGTACGCGGCGGTCCAGGCGGCGGCGGCGGGCGAGGTCGCCGGGCTGGCGCCCGCGGATCCGGACGGCGATGGGGGAGTTCGCGCGGCTCCTCATCCGGCTCCGGACGCGGATCGGGGTGCTGCCGCTCCCGGAGCTGCTCGACGAGGTCCTCGAGGCGTCGGGGTACCGGGCGATGCTCGCCGATGGCTCCGAGGAGGGCGAGGACCGCTGGGCGAACCTGCTCGAGCTGCGCCAGGTGACGACCCGCTACGACGACCTGTCGCCGGACGACGCGCTCGACCGGCTGCTCGAGGAGACCGCGCTCGTCGCCGACCAGGACGCCTACGAGGGCGACGCCGACGCCGTCACGCTGATCACGCTCCACGCGGCGAAGGGCCTCGAGTTCCCCGTCGTGTTCATCGCCGGCCTCGAGGAGGGGCTGTTCCCGCACAACCGGGCGCTGGACGACGAGAAGGAGCTCGAGGAGGAGCGCCGGCTCGCGTACGTCGGGATCACGCGGGCGAAGCGGCGGCTGTACCTGTCGCACGCCTGGCGGCGGGCGACCTGGGGCGGCGGCGGCATGAGCGTCCCGTCGCGCTTCCTGCTCGAGATCCCGGCCGAGCTGATGGTCGGGCCGCAGCTCCATCGGGGGGCCGACTACGGGGTCGATATCGATCCGGACCTCGTGTTCGGCGATCGGCGCTCGCGGTTCGGGGCGGCGATCCGGTCGGGCGGCGGCGCCTACCGCGAGGGGAGCGGCCGGCCCGGAGCACCGGCGCCGGGGGAGACCTTCCGCCCGACGCGGGACCTCGGCGCCAAGCGCGAGGCGTTCGCCGCCGGCGCCCTGTCGGGCTCGCTCGGGCCGCAGCCGCGGGCCACCCCGAGCGTCCCGCGCGACCCATCGTCCCGGGTGAGCGGCGCTACCGCGACGGCGACAAGGTCCACCACGCCCGATGGGGCGACGGGATCGTGATCACGTCGAAGCTCACCCGCGACGACGAGGAGGTCATGGTCGGGTTCCGTGACCCGGCCGTCGGTCGCAAGACGATGCTCGCCAGCCTCGCGAACCTCGAGGTCGTGGGCTAGGCGTTCGCGGCATCCGGCGTCGCTGCACGGCACGCGATGCGCGACCTATCCTGCTGAGCGTGACCGCCGACCCGCGACCCAGGCTCGCCTACCTGCCCTCCAGCGATCCGCCGATCGACCTCGCCTCCGTCGTGCGACTCGCCGACTTCGAGGTCGCGGCCCGCGAGCGGCTCCACCCGGCCGCGTGGGAGTACTACGCGGGCGGCGCGGGCGACGAGCACACGCTGCGGGCCTGCATCGACGCGTGGGACGCGTTCCGGCTCCGGCCGAGGGTCCTCGTCGACGTCAGCGCCGTCGACGCCTCCACGACGATCCTCGGGCGGCAGGCGGCCCTCCCGATCGGGATCGCCCCCGCCGCGCTCCACGGCATGGCCCATGAGGACGGCGAGAAGGCCACCGCGCGTGCTGCGACGGCGGCCGGTGTGCTCCACGTGCTGTCCACCGCCGCGTCGCAGACGATCGAGGAAGTCGCCGAGGCCGCGCCGGGTGGCCGGCGCTGGTTCCAGCTGTACGTGCAGCGCAACCGCTCGGTGAGTCGCGAGCTTGTCCGGCGTGCCGAGGCGGCTGGCTATGAGGCGATCTGCCTCACCGTCGACCTGGCTGTCCTCGGCTACCGCGACGCCATGCTCCGGCGGGTGTTCGACCCGGGCGAGGGCGCCTACGCCAACCTGCCGAGGCGCGGGGCGTGGCATCAGACCGCCGACATGGACGACAACCTCGACATGCGGGGCGTCGGACTCACCTGGGACGTCCTCGACGAGATCAGGTCGTGGTCGTCGCTGCCCCTGGTCCTGAAGGGGATCCTCACCGGCGAGGACGCCGCGCTGGCCGTAGAGCACGGCGCGGACGGCGTGTGGGTCTCGAACCACGGCGGCCGCCAGCTCGACCGGACGGCGGCCTCGATCGAGGTGCTGGCCGAGGTCGTGCGCGCCGTGGACGGGCGCGCCGAGGTCTACCTCGATGGCGGCGTTCGTCGCGGCCCGGAGGTGCTGATCGCGCTCGCGCTCGGCGCCACCGCCGTGTTCACGGCGCGGCCGTTCCTGTACGCGCTCGCGTGCGCCGGCGAGGCGGGCGTCACCAAGGCGTTCGAGATCCTGCGCGACGAGGTCGAGCGGACGATGGCCCTGCTGGGCACCGCGCGGATCGGGGACATCGAGCGGCGTCACGTCGAGCTGCGCGAGCCGCCTGCATGACCGACGTCGTCATCGTCGGCTGCGGCATCGTCGGCCTGGCCACTGCGCTGCGGCTGCTCGAGCGCCGGCCAAACCTGCGGATCCGGCTGCTGGACAAGGAGCCGGTCGTGGCCCGGCACCAGACCGGTCACAACAGTGGCGTGCTCCATGCGGGCCTGTACTACGCGCCGGGGTCGTTCAAGGCGCGCCTGTGCCGAGCCGGCAAGACCGCGATGGAGGAGTACGCCCTCGCGCACGACATCCCGGTCGAGCACGTCGGCAAGCTGGTCGTCGCCTTGGGCGAGGACGAGCTCCCACGGCATGCGGACGCTCCTCGAGCGGGGGCTCGCCAACGAGGTTGAGGGCCTCGAGGAGGTCGGCCCTGAACGCATGCGCGAGATCGAGCCGCATGTCGCGGGGGTCGGCGCGCTGTGGTCGCCGCGGACGGCGATCATCGACTTCGTCAAGGTCAGCGAGCGGATGGCCGATGACGTCAGGGCCAGGGGTGGCGAGATCCAGCTCGGCGTCGAGGTCACCGGGATCCGCGACACCGGGAGCGAGCGGGTCGTGGCGACCACGGCCGGGGACGTCGTGACCCGCTGCGTGATCGTGTGTGCCGGGCTCCAATCGGACCGCCTGCGGACGACCGAGGTGCCTGCCGACGTGCGGATCATCCCGTTCCGTGGCGACTACTACTCGCTCATGCCGGCTGCCCGCCACCTCGTCCGCGGCCTGATCTACCCGGTTCCGGACCCCCGGTTCCCGTTCCTGGGGGTCCACCTGACCCGGCGGATCGACGGCGAGGTGTGGGCCGGTCCGAACGCCGTGCTCGCCTTCGCCCGCGAAGGCTACCGTCGTCGGGACGTGAACCTGCGCGACCTCGCCGACGTCGTCTCGTACCGCGGCTTCTGGAGGCTTGCCCGGCGCCACTGGCGAACCGGCGCCTCCGAGTTCTGGCGGGACTATCGCAAGGCCGCGTTCCTGGCCGAGATCCAGCGCTACGTTCCCGCTGTGGGTGGCGACGACATCACCTTCGGGCCGAGCGGGATCCGCGGCCAGGCCCTCTCCCGGTCCGGCGACCTGGTCGACGACTTCGTGTTCGACTCGGCGCCGTCGGTCATCCACGTCCGCAACGCGCCGTCGCCCGCCGCGACCGCGTCGCTCGCGATCGGCGACCACGTCGCGTCGATGGCCGTGGACCAGTTCGGGCTCGCATGACCGAGTCGCTCCCCGTCGATCCCGCGCTCGTCGAGGCGGCGGCGTCCCTCGACCCGGAGGCGTCCGAGGCCCGCCACGCGGAGCTTGCGGACCAGATCCGGCGTGCGAACCGCCTGTATTACGAGGACGACGCCCCCGAGCTCGAGGACGCGGCGTACGACCGCCTGTTCCGGGAGCTGGTGGCGCTCGAGACCGCGTTCCCGGCCCTCATCTCGCCGGACTCGCCGACGCAGCAGGTCGGTGGCGCGCCGGCGGGCGGCCGGTTCCCGGAGGTCCACCACCGCCGCCCGATGCTCTCGCTGTCCAACGCGTTCAGCCACGACGAGCTGCGCGCCTTCGACACCCGGGTCCGGCGTGGCCTCGGCCTCGCCCCGGCTCCCGAGCCGGCCGAGGGCCTGACCTTCGTCGCCGAGCTCAAGATCGACGGCCTCGCGATCTCGCTCCAGTACGAGCGCGGTCGATTCGCGGTTGGCGCCACCCGCGGCGACGGCAGCACGGGCGAGGACGTCACGCCCAACCTGCGCACGATCCGCGCGATCCCGGACCGCCTCCCCGAGCCCGCGACGCTCGAGGCGCGCGGCGAGGTGTTCATGCCCAAGGCGGAGTTCGCGCGCATCAATGCCGAGCGGGAGGCCGTTGACCTGCCGCAGTACGCCAACCCGCGCAACAGCGGCGCCGGGTCGCTGCGCCAGAAGGACCCTGCCGTCACCGCCGGCCGCCAGCTGTCCACCTGGCTGTACCAGCTGGTCGAGGACGAGCCGCACGTCGACAGCCAGAGCGCCGCCCTCGACCGTCTCGCCGCCCTCGGCTTCCCCGTGAACCCGGACCGGGAGGCGGGGCTCGACATCGAGGCGGTGATCTCGTTCACCGAGCACTGGCGCGAGAAGCGCCACGACCTGCCGTACGAGACCGACGGCGTGGTCGTGAAGGTCGACCGCTTCGACCAGCAGGCCCGGCTGGGGATGGTGAGCCGGGCGCCCCGCTGGGCGATCGCGTTCAAGTTCCCGCCCGAACAGGTGGAGACCCTGCTCGAGGACATCGTCCCGTACGTCGGCCGGACGGGGACGCTCACGCCGGTCGCGCACCTGCGGGCGGTGAAGGTCGCGGGCTCGACCGTCACCCGAGCCACCCTCCACAACCTCGACGAGGTCCGGCGCAAGGACGTCCGCATCGGCGACACCGTCGTGCTCCAGAAGGCGGGCGACGTGATCCCGGAGGTCGTGCGCCCCGTCCTCGACATGCGGCCTGCCGACGCCCGCGAGTTCCAGATGCCCGGCACCTGCCCGGTGTGCGGGACGGGAATCGTCCAGGACGAAGGCGCCGTCCGCCACTACTGCCCCAATCTCGCCTGTCCCGCGCGCGTCTCGCAGGAGTTCGGGCACTTCGTCGGTCGCGGCGGCATGGACATCGAGGGCGCGGGCTGGGCGGTCCTGACGCAGCTCCTCGGGCGGGGCCTGGTGAAGACGAGAGCCGACTTCTACCGCCTCACCGTCGAGGACCTCGAGTCGCTCGAGCGGTTCGCACGCAAGAGCGCCGAGAACCTGTATGCCTCGATCCAGCGCTCGAGGACGAGGCCCCTGGGACGCGTCCTCAACAGCCTGGGCATCCCGCAGGTCGGCGAGACGACGGCGATCGACCTCGCCCGCTGGGTCACCCGCCACGTGCCGCCGGACCCGCGTGAGGGCTGGCTGGCCCGGATCGGCGAGTTCCTCCGGCGAGTGGCCGCCAACGAACCGGACCGTTTTGCCGAGGTGGAGGGCGTCGGTCCGACCGTGTCGCAGGCGCTGGCCCGCTGGTTCACGGACGAGACGACGTCCCGCGTGCTCGACGAGCTGGCGGCGGTCGGGATCGAGCCGGAGCCGCCGGTCGTCGCGGCGGAGGCGGCGGGCGGGCCGCTCGAGGGCCTCACGGTCGTGGTGTCGGGCTCGCTCGAGGGCTTCAGCCGCGAGGAGGCCGAGGAGGCGATCCGCGCGGCGGGCGGCAAGCCCGCCGGCTCGGTGTCGAAGAAGACCGACTACCTGGTCGCCGGTCCCGGCGCGGGCTCGAAGCTCGCGAAAGCCGCGGAGCTCGGCGTCCCGGTGCTCGACGACGTGGGATTCCGGCGCCTCCTCGCCGGCGAAACAGAAGCGGACGCCGATCGCGGCTGACCGGCCGCCTGACGAGACGACCGCTGGCGTGTCGACCCTTACCGCTCCGGCGGGGCATAATGCCGACCACTCACGACATCACCGTGAATCGGGTGGTGCCCTGACGCAAGGAGGAGCACATGTCCCTACGTGGACGACTGTCCATGCTCGGCGTTGTCGCGATCGTCGCGGCCGCCTGTTCCAGCGGTGGCGGCGGAGCCGCGACGGCCGCACCCGGTGGCAGCCAGGTCGCCTGCGCCGATGCCGGCGTCACGGGCGCCGCAGGCAGCCTGCTGGAGAAGATCCAGAAGTCCAAGAAGCTCATCGTGTCGACGGACCCGAAGTACCCGCCGCAGTCGCAGCTCAAGCCCGACGGGACGTACGAGGGCTTCGACATCGACGTCGCGACGGAGATCGCGAAGCGCCTGTGCGCGACGGTCGAGTTCACGACACCCGACTGGACGGCGATCACCGCCGGTGGCTGGGGCGGCCGCTGGGACGTGAGCGTCGGCTCGATGACCATCACCGTCGATCGCCTCAAGGCGCTCGACTTCAGCCCGCCGTACTACTACACGCCGGCCCAGATGGCGGCCAGCGTCCACTCGGGCATCACCACGCTCGACGGTCTCGCCGGCAAGAAGATCTGCTCCGGCGAAGGCACCACCTACGACCAGTGGCTGAACGGCACGCTGGACTACGGCACCGGCGAGGACCTGGGCAAGCCCCCCGCGGGCATCACGACCACGACGCTGCCGACCGACACCGACTGTGGCGACCAGTGGAAGGCCGGCCGCTTCGACTTCGACGGCTGGCTGAGCTCCCAGACCGTCATTGAGGGAGCGATCAAGGCCGGGCTGCCGCTCGTCAAGGTGGGCGATCCCGTGTACTACGAGCCGCTCGCCGTGGCCGCCGACAAGAGCGGCCCGTCGACCACGGACTTCTCTCCCATCCTGAAGAAGATCGTCGACGACATGCACGCCGACGGCTTCCTGAGCACCGCCTCCCAGAAGTGGTTCGGCGCAGACTTCACGAAGGCGAAGTCCTAGCGCATCCCACCGGCCAGTAATCGCCTCGCGGGGACGTCCGACCGGACGTCCCCGCCGCGTTCCGAGGAGGACCAGGAGCGATGGCCACGCCAAACGTCACCTACGACGATCTGAGCGCCGGGAGTCCGGAAGAGATCGTCCTGGCCGTCGCCGCGTCGCGGGCCAAGGCCCGTTTCCGGTTCCGGACGCTGTTCGTCCTGACGTGGCTGATCCTCGTCGGTGGCCTCGTCCTCGCGATCCTGTCCACCGGGCGGATCGACCCGGGGTTCCTCCAGGAGTGGGCGCCCTACATCCTGCTGGGTGTTCCGCTCACGATCGTCGTGTCCGTCTGCTCGATCTTCTTCGCGACGATCTTCGCGGTCATCGGCGCGCTCGGCCGCCTGTCGAGGAGCGCCCCCATCTACGCGACGGCCACGTTGTACGTGTCGCTGGTACGGGGCACGCCGCTGATCGTGCAGGTGTTCTTCATCTACTCGGCGCTGCCGGAGTTCGGCATCGTCCTGCCGCCGTTCGTCGCTGGCGTGGCGGCCCTGGCGTTCAACTACGGCGCCTACCTGACCGAGATCTTCCGTGCCGGCATCCAGGCGGTGCCCCGGGGGCAGGTCGAGGCCGCGGCGGCGCTGGGCATGACCGAGCGCTCCACGATGCGCCGGATCGTGCTCCCGCAAGCCATCCGGATCGTGATCCCGGCGATCGGCAACGACTTCATCTCGATGACCAAGGACTCCGCGCTGGTCTCGTTCGTGGCCTTGCAGGAGACCTTCTGGCGGGCGCGGACCGTCGGCAGCGCCAACTTCCAGAGCTTCGCGACGCTCATGCTTGCCGCCCTCATCTACTGGGTCATGACCATTGTGTTCTCCCTGTTCCAGGAGCGGCTCGAGAAGCGAATGGCCGAGAGCGAGGTGCGCCAGTGACCGCGACCGAGGTCCACGACCAGTTCGCCCGCCCGGGCGCGCTGACGCCCGCCGGCGCGCCACCCGTCGTCCGGGCGCTCGACATCCAGAAGTTCTACAACGCGAACCACGTCCTGCGCGGCGTCACCCTCGAGGTCTACCCCAAGGAGACGATCTGCCTGATCGGCAAGTCGGGGTCGGGCAAGAGCACGCTGCTGCGATGCATCAACTTCCTCGAGGAGCCGACCGTCGGCACGGTCGAGGTCGACGGGTTCACGGTCCACGCGGACCCGCTGCATTCCCGGAGCAAGCAGCATCGCGAGCAGATCCGCCAGATCCGGCTGCGTGCGCAGATGGTGTTCCAGGACTTCAACCTCTTTCCGCACCTCAAGGTCATCGACAACCTCATCGAGGCGCCGGTCCGGGTGAAGGGCGTCCCCAGGGACGAGGCGATCGCGACCGCCGAGAAGTACCTGGCCAAGGTGGGCTTGTCCGAGAAGCGGGACGAGTATCCCGGGCGCCTCTCCGGCGGGCAGAAGCAGCGCGTCGCGATCGCGCGGGCGCTGACGATGGAGCCCAAGGTCCTGCTGTTCGACGAGCCGACCTCCGCGCTCGACCCGACGCTGGTCGGCGAGGTCATCAACGTCATGGAGGACCTCGCCCACGAGGGGGCGACGATGATCGTCGTGACCCACGAGATGGCCTTCGCCCGCGAGGCCGCCGATCGCGTCTACTTCATCGACGGCGGCAAGTTCGTCGAGGTCGGGCCGCCCGACCAGGTCATCGACAACCCCCAGGATCCCCGCACCCGGGAGTTTCTCGCCCGGACGCTGGGCGAGGCGCACGTCCACGAGGGTGGCACGATCCACGAGCCTGAGGGCGCCGGTGCCGTCCACATCCATGAGGAGGGCGGCGCGGCGCATGTGCCCGAAGAGGAGGCACACACCCCGGGGACCGCGTACCAGCGGCACGTGCCCTACGACGAGGGGCCGGCGCACCTCCACGACGAGCTGGTCCCCGAGCACCTCCACGACGAGGCGCACCCGCAGGGCCCGCACGAGAGCCAGGGCCTCCCGGACCTGCCGAAGATCGACGAGCCCGAGTAGGGCGCCTGCGCCGCGTATCATCGCGGCATGGCCTCCCTGACCCGGGCCGACGTCGAGCACGTCGCCTATCTCGCGCGCCTCGGCCTGACCGGGGACGAGCTCACGAGCCTCGAGGGCCAGCTCAACCACATCCTCGACCAGTACGCGAAGCTCGCGGAGCTCGACACGGCCGGCATCCCGCCGACGGCGCAGACCATCGAGCTCGAGAACATCCTGCGCGAGGACGTGGCGACGCCCTCGCTGGCCCCGGAGGCCGTCCTGGCGAACGCGCCGGACCGTTCGGGCGACTTCTTCGTCGTCCCGGCGATCCTGGGCGGCGACCACGCCGGCTGATCGGTGCCCGAGACCGTCGAGCTCACCCGCCTGACCGCCCACGCCCTGGCCGAGCGGCTGCGCGCCGGCGAGACGTCGTCGCGCGAGATCACGGCGGCGCACCTGGGGCGGGCACACGCGACCGACCGCGGTCTCAACGCCTGGCTGACGATCGACGACGAGCGGGCGCTGGCCGAGGCCGACGCCGCGGACGCCCGGCTGGCGGCGGCGCGGACCGGTGGCGGCGGCGCGGTCGACGGGCTCCACCCGCTGCTCGGGATCCCGGTCGCGCTCAAGGACCTGGTCTCGGTCACAGGGCGGGCAGGCCACCGCGGGCTCGCGGATCCTCGAGGGCTATCGGTCGCCGTACGACGCCCACATCACCGAGCGGCTGCGCGACGCCGGCGCCGTGATCCTGGGCAAGACCAACATGGACGAGTTCGCGATGGGCTCGTCGACGGAGCACTCGGCGTTCGGGCCGACCGCGAACCCGTGGGACCTCGGGCGCGTGCCCGGCGGGTCCAGCGGTGGGTCGGCGGCGGCCGTTGCGGCCTGCCACGTGCCCCTCGGGATCGGGACGGACACCGGCGGCTCGATCCGCCAGCCGGCGGCGCTGTGCGGGGTGGTGGGCATGAAGCCGACCTACGGCCGCGTCAGCCGCTACGGGATCGTGGCCTTCGCGAGCAGCCTCGACCAGATCGGGCCGTTCGCGCGCGACACGCGCGACGCCGCGGCGCTCCTGCACGCGATCGCCGGCCGGGACGCCCGCGACTCGACCTCCGCGCCGATCGACGTGCCGGACGACCTGATCCGCCTCCCGGATTCCGACGACGAAGCCGCGTCATGGCTGCGCGGCCGCCGGTTCGGGCTGCCGAAGGAGTACTTCGTTGCCGGCATGGAGCCCGGCGTCGAGGCGAGGATCCGCGACGCGGTCGCCGTCATCGAGGCGGCCGGCGCCACCGTCGAGGAGGTCAGCCTCCCGCACACGGACTACGGCCTTGGCCGCGTACTACATCGTCGCGCCGGCCGAGGCGTCGGCCAACCTCGCCCGCTACGACGGCGTCCGGTTCGGCCTGAGCATCCGCGGCGGCGACGACTACCTGGCGAACTACCTCGCCACGCGCGGGCAGGGCTTCGGTGCCGAGGTCAAGCGGCGGATCATGCTCGGGACGTACGCGCTGTCGGCCGGCTACTACGACGCGTTCTACCTCAAGGCGCAGAAGGTCCGCACGCTCATCAAGCGCGACTTCGACCGCCTCTGGGAGCAGGGCTTCGACGCCCTCGTCGCGCCGACCTCGGCCACCGTCGCCTTCCCGTTCGGCGCCCGGATGGCTGACCCGGTGTCGATGTACCTGTCCGACGCCTGCACGCTGCCCGTGAACATGGCGGGGCTGCCGGGCGTGTCGATCCCATGCGGCCTGTCCGAGGGCCTGCCGGTGGGCCTCCAGCTGATCGGCGCCGCCTGGTCCGAGGCCGACCTGTTCCGGGCCGCCCGCGCCTACGAGGCGATCACCGCCGAAGCGGACTGGCGGGGCGTCGAGCCACACGCCCTTGGGCAGCTCTCTGATCCGGGGATCGCGACACCCGCGGAGCGGATCCTCCAGGCCGCGTCTGGCTGACCCCGGGCACCCGCCGGAAGGGTGCATCGGCGGCTGCGCCCGGAGGGGCGGTTCGGCCCTGTCGCCACGGAACGCCGAGGGCCATCATCAGCGGTGGAGGTGCTTTGATGCGCAGGTTCATCGTGATCGCGGGTGCGGCGTTGTCGTCGATCGCCCTCGTGGGCTTCCTTGCCGGCAGGCGCTTGTTCTCAAGATGGGGCGTCGTGCCGATCGAAGGGGAACTGACGTTGCCGGGCGACGACCTCGTGCCCGAGCCGACCATGTCCGACACGCGCGGCATCACGATCGACGCGCCGCCGTCCGCGGTGTGGCCGTGGCTCGCGCAGCTGGGCTTCGGGCGCGGCGGCTGGTACAGCTACGACGCGATGGACATGAAGGGCCGAAGCGCCGACACGATCCTCGGACGAGCACCAGGGCCTGGCGGTCGGGGACATCGTGCCGACCGACCCGAACGGCGGGTTCGAGGTCAGGGTGCTCGAACCAGGAGCGTGCCCTCGTGCTCCTCGTCGACGACGAGATCGTTGCCCGCCGCACCGACCAGGCCCGGATCGACGCGACGTCGACACCGGGCCTGGCGGCGTCCGGCCGGTTCATGCAGGCGTCGATGCCGCCCGAGTTCGCGGTCTCGTGGGCGATCATCCTCCAGCCCCTCGATGGCGGCCGGACGCGACTGATCGAACGCGTGCGGGCCGCGTACGGCTCCACGACGCGCGGCACTCGTGCGTTCGGCCCCGTGCTCGGCTTCGGCGTGTTCCTCATGACCCGTCGCCAGATGCTCGGCCTCGCCGAGCGTGCCGACGCGATTCGCGGCGGATCCCCTCGCACCCGCCACGGCGACCGCACGAGGTCGCGCGGCGGGCGAGGAAGGCGTCACGACTGACGTGGTCCCGATGCTGCCGGTCCGCGAGGGTCCGGCCCCGGCGAACGGGCATGTCCCGGACCTCGCGGACGCCACACCCGCGCCCTGACCCACATCGGCGATCCGCCGCCACGCCGGGCGGATCGCGTACCCTTCGGCCACGATGACCGACCTCGAGACCGTCCGACCGCCCCTCGCCGAGCGCGCCCTCGCCGAGCGGGTGCGCGCGGTGCCGCCGTCGGGGATCCGGCGCTTCTTCGACATCCTCGCGACGATGGACGACGTCATCAGCCTCGGGGTGGGGGAGCCGGACTTCGACACGCCGCGCGAGATCGTCGAGGCTGGCGTCGAGAGCCTGCGCGAGGGCCGCACCCACTACACGTCCAACTTCGGGACCATCGAGCTGCGACGGGCGCTGTCGACCCATCTTGAGCACCTCTACGGCGTCAGGTACGACCCCGCGACCGAGATCCTGATCACCGTCGGCGCGTCCGAGGCGGTCGACCTCGCCCTGCGCGCGACCTGCGACCCGGGCGACGAGGTGATCCTCCACGAGCCCTCGTACGTGGCGTACGTGCCGGCGATCGTGTTCGCGGGCGGCGTCGTGCGCCACGTTCCAACGTCCGCCGCGAACGACTTCGCCCTCGACCCGGCCGCCGTCGAGGCGGCGATCACGCCGCGCACGAAGGCCCTGTTCCTCGGCTACCCGGCCAACCCGACGGGCGCGGTCCTCGATGACGACGTCCAGGACGAGCTCGCCCGGATCGCCGAGCGCCACGACCTCCTCGTGTACAGCGACGAGATCTACGACCGCCTCGCCTACGGGACGTACCGCCACCGGGCGTTCAGCTCGCTGCCCGGCATGCGCGAGCGCACGATCCTGATGGGCGGCTTCTCCAAGGCCTACGCGATGACCGGCTGGCGGGTCGGCTGGCTGTGTGCGCCCGCCGGGATCCTCGAGGGCATCGTCAAGGTCCACCAGTACGGGATCATGTCGGCGTCCACGGTGGCCCAGGACGCCGCGCTGGCCGCGCTGCAGGCCGGCGAACCGGCGGTCGTGTCGATGGTCGCCGAGTACGACCGCCGCCGGCGCCTGCTGGTCGACGCCCTCAACCGGTTCGGGCTGCCGACGTTCGAGCCCCGGGGCGCCTTCTACGCCTTCCCGGACATCAGCTCGACCGGCCTGACCTCGGACGAGTTCACGGAGCGCCTGCTGCGCGAGGAGAAGGTCGCCGTGGTGCCGGGCGACGCGTTCGGGCCGTCGGGCGCCGGGCACGTGCGCATGTGCTACGCCACGGCGTACGAGCAGCTCGAAGAGGCGATCGCCCGGATCGGCCGGTTCGTGGAGCGCGTGCGCCCCGCCTGACCGATTCGGGAACCGGACCCCCGATCCCCCCGCCGTATTGTGTGAGCGAGGCCGAACGGCCCCGCAGTGGGCGGATTGATGGACCGAGACCTGGTGGTGCGGCGCGGGAGGGCGATCGCGACGCCTTCGCGCGTCTCGCCGCCAGCGCGATCTCGAGGCTCGACGCCGTCGCACGCCTGATCACCGGATCACGAGCGGCGAAGGACGCCGTCCAGGAGCGCTCGCGCGGCGTGGCGCGATCTCCCGGGCTCCGCGATCCCGACCGCTTCGAGGCGTGGCTCCGGAGCCTCTCGTCCACGCCTGCATGGACGGCTCCGCGGGGTCCGCAAACGGGCCATCGAGGTCGTGCTGATCGACGTCCCCACGCTCCGAAGGGGGACGCGCATGACCGCGAACGACGGTTTCGACCGCCAGCTCACGTCCTGGCTCGACACCAGCGCGGGGGCGGGCGCACACGGGAGCGACGGTTCGCGGATCGCGATGCTCCGGGCGACGGGCGGGAAGTTCGGGCCGTTCGTGGGTGACCTGTTCGTCACCAACGCAGACGGAACGGGCCTGCGACAGGTCTCGGATCGACTCGTCAACACCTCGGTGCCGTGCTGGAGTCCCGACGACCGGACCATCGCCGTGCTGTCCGGGCCCACCGCTGGAAACGGCCTGTTCGGGATGCCGGACCAGACGTACGTGCTGTTCCCGGTGAACGGCGACGAGCCGGTCGAGATCCCGGCAGGCAAGGTCAACGGCGTGTTCGCCTGCTCCTGGCAGCGGCTCTCACCCTGAGGCGCGGGGAGGCGGAACGCCCCGCAACCAGGTGACCTTGGTCACTTTCGAGGAATTCCGCCCTCGGAGCACCGTTGCCGGATCCGGCGTGACCGCCATGTGGCGGCCGCTCTCCCGGTGGACCGACCGAGGTGCGCCATGACTCGAGCGCTCGTCGTCCACCACGACATCGACCTGGCGGACCAGGAGGTCGAATCGCTGCGCCGGTTCGGCTACCAGGTGGAACAGTGCAGCGGCCCGACCGCGAACACGTGCCCCGTCCTCAACGGCGGGACGTGCGACCTCGCGGCGCGGTCCGACGTCCTCGTCTACGACGCGTGGGCGAGCGGCGACGCGGACGGCTCGAGCGAGCTCGTCGAAGGCCTCCGTCGGGTCCATCCGACGATCCCGATCGTGCTCACGGTGCCCGGCGTCGGCATGAGCTGGGAACCCGCGTCGGATCCCGGCGTCGTCGAGCTCCAGGGCCAGCCGACGGGTGCGCGCCTCCACGAGGCGATCCAGCGCGCGCTCGAGAGCGCGCGTGAGCCGGCCGCCGGCTGAGCCCGACTTGCCGATGGCGCGTCGCCCGCCGATCGCCGGCTGGCTCAGGGCACGCGCCTCCCGGCGCTCGAGGCCCGACGGATGAGTTCGGTGGCGAGGATCACGCGCTTGGGCGCGCGATCTGCCCCCTCGATGGAATCGATGAGCAGCCGGGCCATCTCGTGGCCCATCTCCTCGATCGGCTGGCGGACGCTCGTCAGCGCCGGACGCGTGCTACTCGCGACCGGTGAGTCGTCGAACCCGACGACGGCGACGTCCTCGGGCACGCGACGGCCCGAGGCCGCCAGCACGGACAACGCGCCAGCGGCGATCAGGTCGGAGGCGGCGAACACGCCGTCGATGTCGGGCCGTGCGGCGAGCAGCCGCTCCATTGCCTTGGCGCCACCCTCCTGGGTGAAGTCCGCGACGACCTCGAGGCTGGGGTTGGAGCCGAGGCCCGCGTCCAGCAGGGCGTCGCGGTAGCCGGCGAGGCGGTCAACGCCGGGTGCCATGTCAGAGGGCCCGGCGACCGTGGCGATGACGCGCCGGCCTTGTGCCACCAGGTGGGCGACGGCGCTGTTGGCGCCACCCCGGTTGTCGACGTCGACGTAGCTCACCGAGCCGGGTCGTCGGGGGCGCGGGGAGACCACCATCGGGATGCCGGCGGCGGCGACGCGGCCGGGCAGAGGATCGTCGTCGTGGAGGCTGGCGAGGAGCGCGCCATCGACGTGGCCCGCCGCCAGGTACGCCGCGGTCCGCTGCGTCTCGCTGACGGACGACGGCATCAGCAGGACGAGTTGGAGGTCGCGCGCGGACAGCGACGCGCTGATCCCGCGCAGCAGCCGGGGGAAGAACGGGTCGCTGAACACGCGCCCGCTCGGCTCGGCGATGACGACGGCGATGGACTCGCTGCGACGGGTCACGAGGCTTCGCGCCGCACGGTTGGGGACGTAGCCCAGCTCGGCGATGGCGGCCTCAACGGCTCGCCGCGCCTCGCCGCTCACCTGGGGCGAGCCGTTGACCACGCGGGACGCCGTTGCCCGGGACACGCCCGCGACCCTGGCGACCTGCTCAAGGGTTGCGCCGCCGGTGGGCGGGTCGCCAGGAGTCGTCAACTGCGTCCTCCATGTGAGAGCGCGGTCGCGCTGGTCGAGCCAACACTAGCGCCTCCCCGTTGCCGCGGACCTACCCCGTTGGTACGGCAAAGGTTCCACCCGTACTGGCCTCGGCTTCGTGGCACGTCACCCGTTCCCTCCTGCGGTGGGCGCCGCCGCCCGGCACGCCACAGGTACCAAACGACGATCGGTGGGCCGCCACGACGTCATCCGGCCACCTGACGCGTTCCAGCCCGGGGCTGGTTCGTCGCAGTGAACGCGGGGCGTTCCAGCGTCGGGGTTCCGGCCTCCCCGGGCGGACCCGTATGCGAAACTTCGGTCGTGATCGGAGGCGTCCTGCTCGCGACCGGGCTCGTCATCGCCGCGTACGGCGTGTGGCGCAGCTACGTCGCGGCGCGAAGCGCGATCCTGCCGCTCGTGCGCGAGGGCGATCCGACGCGGTCGCTCATCGACGCGACACGGCCATTGCACAACCGGACCCGGTTCCGGACGGCGGCGCGCAACGTCGCGATCGCCCTGGGCTGGATCGCCGTGTCGATGTACGGGGTGTTCCTGGCAACCGTCGGGACGGTGATCTCGCGGTGACGGCGACGGCCGAACGCGTCGCGGCGGTGCTGGACCGCTATGAGGCGGTCGTGGGCATCGAGATCCACTGCCAGCTCAAGACGGCCTCGAAGATGTTCTGCGGCTGCTCGACCGAGTACGACGGGGCGGCGCCGAACACCCACGTGTGCCCCGTCTGCCTCGGCCTGCCCGGCACCCTGCCGGTGATCAACCGGCGCGCGGTCGAGTTCGTGATCGCGACCGGGCTCGCGATCGAGGGCAGCCATCCCCGAGCGTACCCAGTGGGAGCGCAAGAACTACTTCTACCCCGACCTCCCCAAGGGCTACCAGATCAGCCAGTACGCGATCCCGCTCGCGTCCGACGGGCGCCTGGAGATCGAGACCTCCGGCGGTCCGTTCACCGTCCGGATCACGCGCGCCCACCTCGAGGAGGACACGGCGAAGCTGGTCCACGGGGAGATCGCAGACGCAGCGGGAGCGCGCACGACGCTGGTCGACTTCAACCGGTCCGGGGCGCCGCTGATGGAGGTCGTCACCGAGGCCGACATCCGGTCCGCCGAGCAGGCCCGCCGCTACGCCGAGGAGCTCCAGCTGCTGCATGCGCGCGATCGGCGCCAGCGATGCGGACATGGAGCGCGGCCAGATGCGCGTCGAGGCGAACGTGTCCCTGCGGCTGCGCGGCGATGGAGCCGTTCGGGACGCGGGTCGAGGTCAAGAACATGAACTCGTTCCGCGCGGTCGAGCGGGCGATCGCGTACGAGATCGAGCGCCAGGGCCGGATGCTCGACGCCGGCGAGCCGCTGTCGATGGAGACGCGCGGCTGGGACGACGGCCGCCAGTCGACCTACCGGATGCGGTCCAAGGAGACATCCGACGACTACCGCTACTTCCCGGAGCCGGATCTCCCGCCGCTCCACGTCGAGCCGGCGTGGATCGAGCGGGTGAAGGCGGCGCTGCCGGAGCTGCCCGCCGCCCGCCGCGCACGCTACGAGGCGCTCGGGATCACGCACTACGACGCCGCGGTGATCGTCGCCGACCCGGGCATGACCGGCGCGTTCGAAGCCATCGCGGCGGCGTCGGGGTCGGGCCTGCCGGCGAAGGAGGTCGCGAACTTCGTCACCGGCGCCCATGCCCGCGCCGCGAAGGCCACGGGGCTCAATGAGCGCGGCACGGCTGGCCGGTCGACGCCCGAGGGGATCGCGGCGCTCCTGGACGCCATCGTCGAGGGGCGCGTGTCGCGGCCGGCGGGCCGGGAGCTGCTCGATCGGCACCTCGCCGACGGGACGTCCGCCGACGAGCTCCTCGCCGCGGCCGGACCCGGCCCGATCTCGGACGACGCGGCGCTGCTCGGCCACATCGACGCGGTCATCGCCGCCAACTCGAAGGCCGTCGAGGACTACCGGGCAGGCAAGCCGGTCGCCGGGTTCTTCGTCGGCCAGGTCATGAAGGCGACCGGCGGGGCCGCGGACGCGGCGCGCGTGACCGTGCTCGTGCGCGAGCGCCTGGATGGGGGAGGCTGACCGATGGCCTTGCTCGGGATCGTCCTCATCATCGTCGGGGCGGGGCTGATCTCGCTCGGCGGCCTCCGTGCCCGCGGCCCGTACCAGCGCTACATGGCGCTCAAGGCGCAGGACGCCAACGTCGCACGCTACGAGGCGTGGCGCGGCGGCGCGCGCACGGACCCCAAGACCGGGGCCTCGGTCGCGATGCAGATGCTCCGGCGTCAGGCCCAGATGTGGGGCGCGGTGATCATCGCGGGCGTCGTCCTCGTGGTCGTGGGGTTCATCGTCCGCTGATGCCGTTCGACATCGGGCCCAGCGCCATCTCGATCGTCCTCGTGGCGTTCGCCATCCTGTGGATCGCCTACCGCGTGAGCGCGGCGCAGAAGAAGTCGCGGCCACCGGCGAGCGACCCGCGCGCGGTCCTCGCCGAGCGCCTCGCGAGAGGCGAGATCACGCGAGACGAGTTCGACACCGCGATGCGGGCGCTGGGGATCGGCAACTCACCCCGTTGACGCGGCAGCCGCTTCCGCGGCCTTGTCCGCTCACGGGCCCAACGATGGCACGCCGCCACGGCTGGACCGGCTGTGGGCCAATCCGTGGCACCCCCGGGCCACGCACGCGATCCGTGGCTCGCGTGGCGGACCGGTCGTGGCCCGGTGCCATCGGTTGCCCTCCGGGCGAACGGCGAGAGGGGCGGAGGTCGAGTCGCTACCGGCTGCTCCGCTGTGCCGCTGCGTCGGCTGCGGCGAGCCCGATCGCTCCCGCCTCGCCGTAGGCCTCGTCGGGCAGGGGACGGCGCCACGCAGTGGCCTCGGCGCCCAGCGCCTTGCCGTGCTCCACGGCGGCCACCACGTCCCTCGCCTCGCGCCACGCCTCGAGGAAGCCGGCGATGAACGCGTCCCCGCAGCCCAGCGTGGTGCCGAGCACGGGAATCGCGGTCACCGGCACAGACCGGTCGCCGCCGCCGTCCGGCCGGCCGTCGAACACGCCAACCCCGCGCGACCCGAACGTCACCACGACGAGCTTCCCCTGGTCGTGCGCGATCGCCCGGATTCCCGCGACCGTCGGATCGTCGAGCTCACCCGGCCAGCCCACGAAGCCGATGTCGACGTCCGCCATCGTGTCGGCCATGCGCTCGACCGTGTAGTGGCGGAAGGCGAGGAAGTCGGCAGAGACCTCGATCCCATTGAGGAGCCCCGCTTCGCCGAGCCGCCGCAGCTCGCGGATGGCGCCCTCGACCAGCACCAGGTGGAGGCCGGCCGCCTGCGGCAGGATCGCCGCTTCGTCGGGCAGCAGCCGGAACGTCGCCCAGACGCCCTCGACGAAGTTGTCCATCCAGGGCTGGAGGTCGGGCTGGATGACGATGTCGATCGACGCCGACCGGCCCGGCGTCACGAGCCCCGGCTCGGCGGAGATCGCGTGGCGATCGAGGAACGCGCGGAACACCGCGGGCCGGTCGTCGCCGACCCGCGACAGCAGGCGGAACGGCACGCCGCTGCGGCGCCAGCGCCAGGCCATGTTGAGCACCCCACCGCCGGGCAGCACGAGGTCCCGGCCGAGGTAGATGTCGAGGCTCAGCGCGCCCAGCAGCAGTTGCGGCCGGCGCTCGGGCTCGCCGCCGGCGATCACAGGTCCGCGAGCGGCTGGGCGCGACCCTCCCCGAGCGCCAGGAACCGGTCGTAGCGGACCTCGATGACCTTGCTCATCTGCCAGAACGCCTCGACCGAGAGGTGCCCGCAGCCCTCGATGTGGTACCACTCGCTGCGATCGGGGAGGGTCGTGATCAAGGTCGGGTCGTGGATGGGCACGACGGCGGGGTTGAGCACGTAGCCCGGCGACAGGGGATCGCGGATCTGGAGCAGGTTGGTCGCCGCCGAAGCCGCGCGCCCGCGGGGCGCGATGGGTTGCCCCGGTGCCGAGGTCGACCATGTCGACCGTCTCGACCTCCGTCTCGACGACCTCGGGCCAGGCGGGGTCGTCGACCAGCTCGCTGATCACGCGCCGGACGGAGATGTCCTGGTAGTGGTTCTGGAGCGTCGCCGGCTGCTCGTAGTCGTCCGGCTCGTCGACGTTCTCGACGCGATCGTCGTAGACGTTGCCGCAGGCCGTGACGAGGAAGCGGACGAGGACCGGCCGGTCGCGCAGATAGCGGCGATAGGCCTCCTCGTACTCGAGGATCGCGATCGACGGTGGCACGATCCGTCCGCGGACCAGGTGCCTCGTCCGCCAGCCGTCGGCCCCGAAGCGGCTGTCGAGCACCTCGCGCCGCCGATGCTTGGCCTCGCCGGTGAAGCCCGGCAGCCCGGCCGGGATCCAGACACGTGCGAGGTCGTCGGCCACGATGGGCCCCAGCGATCGCCACCAGGTGGTCGGGTTCACGCCAACAGGGTAGGGGCTCCGACCGGCGTCCGGGCGTCCCGAGACCCTAGACTGGCCGCTTGCCGTTGACCGGCGGCAACGGTCCATCACTCGGAGGAACGGGCGGCATGCGGGAACGGACGGACGGGCAGGGCTTCGCGACGCGGGCGATCCACGCGGGCGAGCGACCCGATCCCGTCACCCACGCCCACAACACGCCGATCTACGCGACGGCCACGTTCGCCTTCGACACCGCCGCCGAGAAGGAGGACGCCGTCGACCGGGCGCTCGCCTGGGACCCGACGTCGTACTTCTACTCGCGGACCGGGCAATCCGACCAACCGGGCGCTCGAGGAGAAGATCGCGTCGCTCGAGGGCGCCGAGGACTGCGTCGTCTGCGTCGTCGGGGATGGCGTCGGTCGCGGCGACGCTGTTCGCGCATCTCGACGTCGGGCGACCATCTCGTCGTCGGCGACGAGCTGTTCGTGATCACCCGCGTGCTGCTGGAGGAGGACCTGCCGCGGCGGGGCATCGGCGTCACGGCGGTCGACATGACCGACCTGGCCGCCGTCGAGGCGGCGATCACGCCGGCGACCAGGCTCCTGTTCCTCGAGACGCTCCACGAACCCGCGGCTGCGGATCGCCGACATCGACGCCCTCGCCGCGCTCGCGCATCGCCACGGGCTCATCGTCATCGCCGACAACACGTTCCTCGGCCCGGCGCTCGCTGCGGCCGCTCGAGCACGGCGCGGACCTCGTCCTCCACGCCGCGACCAAGTACCTCTCGGGCCATGGCGACGCCGTCTCGGGCGTGGTGTCCGGGCCGCGAGCCGCTGCTCGATCCGATCCGCAAGCAGACCGACACGTTCGGCCAGGCGGCCAGCCCGTTCGCGAGCTTCCTCGTCCTGCGCGGCGTCCGGACGCTGCCGCTGCGCTCGGCCGCCGGCGTCCGCGAACGCGGCCCGGCTGGCGGCGTTCCTGGAGGCCGATCCGCGCGTCGAGTGGGTCCGCTACCCGGGCCTCGCTCACATCCCGGACCACGCGGTGGCGGCGCGGCTGCTCGGGCGACCGGTTCGGCGCGATGCTCACGTTCAAGCCGCGCGGCGGCGTCGACCGGCATGGCCGCGTTCACGGACCACCTGCGCCTGTGCGACATCGGCGTCAGCCTGGGCGACATGTTCACGCTCGTCTACCCGCAGCCGAAGCGCGACGGGCTGATCCGGGTCTCGGTCGGCTGCGAGGACATCGACGACCTGCTCGACGACTTCGCGCTGGGCCTGTCGTTCGTCAGCTAGGCCCGCCGCCGGTCAGTGCCGTCCCAGCGCAGCGGCGGCGGCCAGCGCCGCACCGATCGTGAGGTCGACGCGGCGGGTGACCTCGTCCTCCGGCGGCCGGAACCAGGTCTCGATCGCCGGCTCCCGGTCTCGCCGCCGCTCGTCGGGTCGATGATCACGTCGGACACCGTCAGGATGCGGCCCGCGCGGACCGGGCGGCCCTTCGCGCGCTCGCGCATCGCGAGCAGGTACAGCGCCGCGGTCTCCATCTCGGCCGACAGGTAGCCGCGGCGACCCCAGCGGCCAGCGCCGTCCGGGATTGCGGGTCGTAGAACACGTCACGACGTCACGATCGGCCCGACGTGCGTCGTCAGCCCCGCGCGCCGCGGCGCCTCGACCAGCGCGTGGACGACCTCGAAGTCCGCCGTCGGTGCGGTCGCCTCGCCGCCGCCGAGCACGGCCCCGATCGCCGGCGCGGACGGCAGCCGCCAGCGCGACGACGCGTCGCCGATCCCCAGGTCGCCACGATAGCCGCCCGTCGTGTCCCGACGCGGATGAACGTCGTGACGCCGAGCATCAGCAGCTCCTCGACGACGATCGACGGTCGTCGGCGTCGCCCATCATCGTGGTCTGGACCGACACCGGGACGCCGTCGACCGTGCCGGTGTAGCCGAGCAGGCCGCGATGCGACGGTGACGAGCCGGGCTGCCCTCGAGGCCGCCGTCGAAGCGGGCGGCGATGCGCGTCGCGCGGTTCGGGTCGCCCGGCAGGAGGACGACGGGCGCGTAGTCGCCCGGATTCGGCGTGGAGATGGATCTGCGGCATCGGGTCCTCCTGCGGTCGAGCGCCATCAGTATCGCGCGCCGCGGCGGGCTGCGTCCTCAGGACAGCCGGCCAGCCGGCGATGCTCCACGATCGTGCAGCGGTCCATGACGACCGACAGGCCCGCCTCGTACGCGATCCGCGCCGGCCTCCGCGTTGGCGATCCCGAGCTGGAGCCACAGGCAGCGGGCCCCGACCGCGACCGCCTCGCGCGCATGCTCGACACACAGGTCGGAACGGCGGAAGACGTCGACGATGTCGACGGGTCCGGTCGCGGCCACGGCGTCGGCCAGCGTCGGGTAGCACGGCTGGCCGTCGATCTCGGTCTCGCGGGGGCTCACGGCGACCACGTCGTAGCCGGCCCGGCGCAGGTCGCGCATCACGCCCAGGGAGGGCCGGATCGTGTTGGCCGAGGCCCCGATGACGGCGATCCGAGGCCCCGATCGGAGCAGGTCACGGATGCCCGCGTCGTCGAGCAGCGGGATCGGAAATCGGCCCTCGGCGATCTCGATCAGCGTCGCGACCCGCTCCCGATCCGCGTCTGCTGCGGCCATCGCGTGGCACTCCTGTCCGGGCTATCGGGATCGCTCGTCGGGACCGCCCCCGACAGCGGGCCGACGGGGACGAATCGCGCGTCACGGAATTGTGATCCAGACATCGCGCACGACTCTTCCATCGCGTACTCTACGGCTCGACCCGGCCCGCAGCCGAGGGGTGTCCGGGATCACAGGAGGAGTGCACGTTGCAGCTGACAAAGCGGCTGGTCGCGCTCGGTGCGGCATCAGCCATTCTCATCACTGCGTGTTCGAGCACGGGTCCACGCCTGCGCCGGCCACGCCTGCCGCGGCGACGCCTGCCGCGGCCACCGGCCCCGGCAACGGCCGCGCCGGCCAGCGAGGCGGCGTCGATGGCGGCCTCTGAGGCGCCGTCCGAGGCAGCCATCAACAAGGACTGGAAGTCGTGCGTCGCCTTCGACACGGGCGGTCTGGGCGACAAGGGCTTCAACGACCTGGCCAAGAAGGGCCTCGACGACGCGGCGGCTTGGGCTATCCAGACCGCCTCCGCCGAAGCGAAGGGCGCCACCGACTACGCAGGCAACATCCAGCGCCTGATCGACCAGGGCTGCAAGACGATCATCACGGTCGGCTTCCTCCAGGGGCCGGCGACCGCCGAGGCGACGCTCGCCAACCCGGACATCGCCTTCGGGCAGGTCGACGCGACCTGGAACTCGTGCGGTGATGACTTCACCTGCGGCAACGGCCGACGATCCGCCCCGCGACCGGCCAACTTCACCGGCCTCGACTACCAGGTCGACCAGGCGGCGATGCTCGCCGGCTACCTGGCCGCGGGCTTGAGCAAGTCCGGCAAGATCGCCACCTACGGCGGTCTGGCGTTCCCGGGCGTCACCCGGTTCATGGACGGCTACTACGCCGGCATCCAGTACTACAACAAGCAGAAGGGCAAGACGGTCAAGCTCCTCGGCTGGGACGGCTCGCTGCCGGATCCGACGACGACCGGCACGTTCGTCGGCGGCAGCGGTGGCACCGACACCTGGAACGACCCGACCAAGGGCGAGCAGCTCGCGAAGACCTTCCTCGACCAGGGCGTCGACATCGTCCATCCGGTCGCCGGCGGGACCGGCAACGGCACCATCAAGGCGATGCTCGCGGCCAACAAGTGGGCGATCGGCGTCGACACGACCAGGCGATCACCCTCCCCGAGTTCGCGGGTGCGATCCTGACCTCCGCGCAGAAGGCGATCGACGTCTCCGTGCTCGACCTGATCAAGAAGACCTCGTCGGCGGCGACCTCGGTGGCGAGGACTACTCGGGCACGCTCGCCAACAACGGCGTGCTCCTGGCGCCGTACCACGACTTCGACAGCCAGATCTCGGCCGACCTCAAGACCGAGCTCGACGACGCTGGCGGCGGCCATCGCCGACGGCAGCGTCAAGGTCTGCACCTTCCTCGGACGCGGCTGCTAGTAGGCCTCGTCGCGAACACGTACGACCACAACACCGCCCCCGGCCCGCGACGCGGACCGGGGGCGGTCTCTCATCCACGCCGAGGCCCAGCCGATGCGGCTCGAACTGCGCGACATCACCAAGCGCTTCCCGGGCGTCCTCGCCAACGACCAGATCTCGATCTCGGCCGACCGCGGCAAGGTGCTCGGCCTGCTGGGCGAGAACGGCGCCGGCAAGACGACCCTCATGAACATCCTGTCCGGGCCTGTACCGGCCGACTCGGGTGAGATCCTCATCGACGACGAGCCAGCGCGTCTTCGACGACCCGGCCGCGGCCATCCACGCCGGCATCGGCATGGTCCACCAGCACTTCATGCTCGTCCCGGTGTTCGACGTCGTCGAGGCCGTCGCGCTCGGCGCGGAGACGGTCACGCGGCCGGTTCGGGACCTTCGATCGTGCCGCGGCGCGGAAGCGGATCGTCGAGCTGTCCGAGCAGTACAGGCTCGACGTCGACCCGGACGCCAAGATCGAGAGCCTGCCGGTCGGCGTTCGCCAGCGAGTCGAGATCCTCAAGGCGCTCTATCGCCACAGCGACATCCTCGTCCTCGACGAGCCGAGCGCCGTGCTCACGCCGTTCGAGACCGAGGAGCTGTTCGGGATCATCCGGTCGCTGACCGCGACCGGAACGACGATCATCTTCATCACCCACAAGCTCAACGAGGTCCTGGAGGTCGCGGACGACATCGTCGTCCTGCGCCGTGGCCGCGTCGCCGGGACCGCCGACCCGAAGGCAACGACCCGCCAGGCAGCTGGCCAACCTGATGGTCGGCCGCGACGTCGAGCTGATCGTCCCCAAGGGTCCCGCCACGCCCGGGCGAGGTCGTGCTCAGCCTGCGCGGACCTGTTCAGGTCCGCGACGACCGTCTCGAGCTGGCGGTCGACGGCATCGACCTCGACGTCCGGGCCGGCGAGATCGTCGTCATCGCCGGCGTCCAGGGCAACGGCCAGACCGAGCTCGTCGAGGCGATCGTCGGCCTGCGCACGTTCGACTCCGGTGAGACGTCGATCGGCGGTCATCACATCGAGAAGGCGTCGCCGCGCGAGATCTCGGACCTGGGCGTCGCCCACATCCCCGAGGACCGGGGGCGGGACGGGCTGATCGCGCACGATGACGGTCGCCGAGAACTACATCCTCGACTCCTACCACCGCGCGCCGTACAGCCGGCGCGGCGTCTTCGACCGCAAGGCGGTCGACGAGCGGCGCGGCCGCGGGCGTCAAGGAGTTCGACATCCGGACCCCGTCGATCGACGACGCTGGCCGGCTCGCTCTCCGGCGGCAACCAGCAGAAGGTCGTCGTCGCCCGCGAGTTCTCGCGTGCCGGTCAAGCTGGTCATCGCGGCGCAACCGACGCGCGGCCTCGACGTCGGCTCGATCGAGTACATCCACCGGCGGATCGTCGAGCAGCGCGACGCCGGCGCGGCGATCCTGATCGTCAGCACCGAGCTCGACGAGGTGCTCGCCGTCGGCGACCGGATCGCGGTGATGTTCGAGGGCCGGATCGTGGGCATCCTGTCCGGGGCCGACGCGACCTACGAGAAGCTCGGGATGCTGATGGGTGGCGCCGAGTTCGGGCAGCGAGGCGGTCGCGGCATGACCAGGGTGAAGGGCGAGTCCTGCGGATGGCCGCTCATCCCGCTCCTGGCGGTCATCACCGCGCTCCTCTTCGGCGCGATCCTGATCGTCCTCACCGACTTCGAGAACCTGTCCAGCTGGGCACCGATCCGCTCGGGGCCATCGGCGGCGCGATCGGCGGCGTCGTCAACGGCTACGGGGCGATGCTCGCCGGCGCGTTCGGTGATCCCGGCCGGATCGTGACCGCGCTCCGAGACCGGGCAACGCCAAGGACATCGCGACCGCGATCCGGCCGCTGACCGAGACGCTGGTCGCGGCGACGCCGCTGATCTTCACCGGCCTCGCCGTCGCGATCTCGTTCCGGGCGGGCATGTTCAACATCGGCGGTCGACGGCCAGCTGCTCCTCGGCGCGCCTCGGCGCGACGATCGCGGCCATCGCCTCCAGGGCCAGGTGCCGGCGTTCGTGATCCTCCTCGCTGTCGATCGCGGTCGGCGTGCTGTTCGGCGCGGCTCTGGGGGTTCATCCCGGGCTTCCTCAAGGCGCGGACCGGCGCCCACGAGGTCATCACCACGATCATGCTCAACTACGTCGCGGCGCAGATCGTGTTCTTCGCCCTGCGCTCGGACGACGCTGCGGCGGCCCGGCAGCACGGCCGCCGATCTCGAAGCCGCTCGTCGGCGTTCGTCGACATGTCCGCTGATCATCAACCTGCCCGGCGATCCGCCTCGACTACGGCTTCATCGTCGCCCTTGCTGATGGCGGCCGTCGGTCTCGTTCCTGCTGTTCCGGACGACAAAGGGCTTCGAGCTCCGCGCCTCCGGGTTCAACCTGACGGCCGCGCGCTACGCGGGCATGAGCGCCGGCGGCTCGATGATGCTCGCGATGGCCCTGTCCGGCGCACTGGCCGGCCTCGGCGGCTCGTTCCTGGTCATCGGGCACCGTGGGCCAGCTGTCGCTCGACCTCTCCGGGGGCATCGGGTTCAACGCCATCGCGCTCGCCCTGCTGGCCGGGCTGCGGCCCGGGGGCGTCGTGCTCGCGGCGCTCCTGTTCGGCGCGCTGACGAACGGGCGGCAAGTCGATGGGCATCGAGATCGGGGATCCCGTTCGACCTGCTCGTTCGTTCATCCTGGCGCTGGTGATCATGTTCGTGGCCGCGCCGGACCTGATCCGGTCGATCTGGCGGATCAAGGTCGTCGATCCAGCCAAGGAGGCCGTAGCTCCGCACCAGCCGACGGCGACGGTATGACCGCCGCGACCGACGTCGTGGTGGCCAGCGGCGAGGGCCTCGCCGCACGGCGCGCAACGCGGGCGCCGCGCGGATCCGCGGCGTCATCCTGTTCGCCATCTCGGGCTGCTGGCGTTCTATCTCGCCAGCCGGAGCCTTCGATACCAACGCCGACGTTCTCGTTCTGGGTCGACCAGCAGGGCGGGAGCAGCGCGACGCTCCAGACGCCGGTCGGCGTGCTGTGGATCGTGGCCGGCCTCATCTCGGGCTTCGTCGGCAATCCTCCAGCTGCTCCGCGGCGCGCCGTTCCGCGTGGCGGCCTTGGCTGCTGCTCCTCATCTGGCCGTGGGTCGCCGCGATCCTCGCTGCAGCTCTCGACGGCAAGCCGGCGAACCTGACCGGCGTGATCGGCGGCAGCCTCGAGTTCGCCGTCCCGATCTCGCTCGGCGCCCTCGCCGGCATCCTGTCGGAGCGGAGCGGGATGCTGAACATCGCGCTCGAGGGCAAGATGCTCATCGGCGCCTGCGTCGCCTCGGTCGCCGCGAGCGTCGCCTGCTGGTCACCGGGCATGCGCTCATCGCCGTGCTGATCGGCATCACCGCGGCCATGCTCGCTCGGCGGCATGCGTCGGGCTCCTGCTGGCCTGGCTGGGCATCCGCCACAAGGTCGACCAGATCATCGCGGGCACCGTGATCAACATCGGTGCCGTCGGGATCACCAACTTCCTGTTCCTGCGCGTCCTGGCAGGAACACCCGAGTTCAACACGCCGCCGACCGTCGAGCCGATGCGCATCCCGGTGCTCGCCGACATCCCGGTCCTCGGCCCGATCCTCTTCGACGCGAAGCCGTACGTCTACCTCGACGTATCGTCATGGTCGTGGTCCTCACGTACATGCTGTTCCGGACGCGCTGGGGCCTCCGGCTGCGCGCGTCGGGCGAGAAGCCCGCCGCCGCGGGCACGGTCGGCATCGACGTCATCACGATCCGCTACCGGGCGCTGTTCCTGGCCGGGCTGATCTCGCGGGTCTGGCGGGCTCGTACCTGTCGCCTCTCGGCCGCCGGCAGCTTCCAGATGCAGATGAGGCCGGCAAGGGCTTCATCGCGCTGGCCGCGATGATCTTCGGCGCCTGGCACCCGGTCGGCGCCTTCGGCGCGGCGCTCGTGTTCGGGTTCGCGGACGCCATCGCAGACGCTGCTGTCGATCCTCGGCGTCGACGTGCCGCCGCAGCTCCTCAACAGCGTCCCGTACATCGTCACGATCGTCGTCGTCGCGGGCGTCGTCGGACGCGTCCGCGGGCCGGCGGCGGCCGGCCAGCCGTACGAGCAGGGCTGAGGCGTGTCGGCTGGGTACGGCGACGAGCGGGGCGCCGTCCGCGCGCGACCCACCTTCTACGGTGCCGCCGGCGACGCCGCGCACGGCGCCGTTCGGGACGGTCGACCACCCGCTGCCGCTGATCATCGACAGCGACCCGGGGCTCGACGACGCGCTGGCGATCGGCCTCGCCGTCGCGCGGCCGGAGCTCAACCTCCTGGCCGTGACCACCGTCGGCGGCAACGCGGACGTCACCCACTGCACCGAGAACGCCCTGCGCCTGCTCCACGCCTACGGCGCGGACGACGTCCCGGTCGCCGAGGGCGCGCCGGGCGCGCTGCTGGGCTCCGTCGTGCGCGCGACCGAGGTCCACGGCGAGAGCGGGATCGGCGACACGCGCCTCGAGCCCGCCGACGGCCACCGTCGCGCCCCGAGCACGCGGTCGACCTGATGGCCCGGATCCTCGCGGATCACCCGGAGCCGGTCGCGATCGCGCCGATCGGCCCGCTCACGAACATCGCGCTGCTGCTGCGGCTCCATCCGGGCCTCGCGCCGAAGATCGCGCACCTGTGCCTGATGGGCGGCTCGATCGGCGAGGGGAACACCACCGTCTCGGCCGAGT
This sequence comes from uncultured Chloroflexia bacterium, assembly GCA_963779575.1. Taxonomy (GTDB): domain Bacteria; phylum Chloroflexota; class Limnocylindria; order Limnocylindrales; family CSP1-4; genus CAIXZV01. The sequence continues at coordinate 2,614 of CAVZYT010000009.1, read as the reverse complement.
TCAACATCTACGCCGACCCCGAGGCGGCCGACGTCGTGTTCCGCTCCGGGCGTGCCGATCACGATGATGGGCCTCGACGTGACCCACCAGGCGCTGCTCGACCGGTCGCACGCCAAGGCGCTGCGCGACACCGGGACGCGCTCCGGCCGGATCGCCGCCGAGCTCACCGACTACGCGCTCGACCGCAACATGCAGTGGTCGCGCTCGACCGTGACCGCCATCCACGATGCCGTGGCGATCGCGCACCTCGCCGTCCCCGACCTCGTCGACGGTCGCGCCGTACCACGTCACGCTGGACACGACGAACGGTCCCGCCCGCGGCCGCACGGTCTGCGACGGCCAGCCCTACCGGCTGCGGCGCGACGGCCGGGCGCCCAACGCGGACGTCGGGCATCGTCATCGACGGCGAGCGGTTCGCGGCGCTGCTGATCGACGCCTTCGGGAGCCTGCCGTGAGCCGCGCGCATCCCGGTCCTGCTCGACTGCGACCCGGGCCACGACGACGCGCTGGCGATCACGCTCGCGCTCGCGCGCCCGGAGCTCGACGTCCTGGGCATCACGACGGTCGCCGGCAACGTCGGCCTGCGCGAGACCACCCGCAACACGCTGCGGATGCTCGCGCTGCTGGGCCGTACGGACGTGCCGGTGGCGGCGGGCGCCGCGGCGCCGCTCCTGCGGCCGCTCGAGATCGCCGACGACGTGCACGGCGAGAGCGGCCTCGACGGCGCGGACCTGCCGGAGCCGCGATCCGAGCTCCGACCCGAGGGCGCCCTCGCGTTCCTGCGCGCGACCCTCGAGGCGGCGCCCGAGCCCGGTCACGCTGATCCCGACCGGGCCGCTGACGAACATCGCCCAGCTGCTCCTCGCCGCGCCGGCCCTCGCGCCCGAAGATCGCCCACATCTGCCTCATGGGCGGCGCCATGCGGCGAGGGCAACTGGACGCCCGCGGCCGAGTTCAACATCTGGGTGGACCCGGAGGCGGCCCGGATCGTGTTCCGGAGCGGCCTGCCGATCACGATGGTCGGCCTCGACGTCACCCACACAGGCGCTCTTCCGGCGACACGGAGATCGACCGGCTCGACGCGCTCGGGCACGCCCGTCGCGCGCGTGTTCGCGGACCTGCTGCGGTTCTACGCGCGGTTCCACCACGAGCGGTACGGCTGGGACGGGTCGCCGATCCACGACGCGGTCGCGGTCGCCCACGTCGCCGTTCCCGGGCCTCGTCAGCGACCGCAGCCCTACCGCGTCGACGTCGAGACGACGGGCGAGATCACCCGCGGCCGCACGGTCGTCGACAGCCGTGGCGTCCCGGGTCCCGCGCCGAACGCCGACGTCGCGCTGGGCATCGACCGGGCGCGCGTTCGTCGACCTGCTCGTCGACGCGATCGCCTCCTTCGGGTGACGGACGCGGGCCCGGTCCTCCGGTATGTCGCGATCGGTGACTCGTACACGATCGGGACATCGGTGGCGGCGAACGAGTCCTGGCCGGCGCAGCTCATGGCGCGCCTCTCCGCGGCCCCGCCGCGCTCGACCCTCGCGCTGGTCGCAAACCACGCGGTCAACGGGGCCAGCGCGGACTCGGTCGCCCGCAACCAGCTGCCCCTGGTGGCCGCCGAGCGCCAGCTCGGCTTCGCCTCGCTGCTGGTCGGCGCGAACGACGTGGTCCAGGGCGTCCCGGAAGCCGTGTACCGCGCCGACGCCACGATCATCCTCAACGCGTTGCTCGGGCGCCTCGCCCCGGATCGGATCCTGTGCGTCGAGACGCCCGACTACACGGTGACGCCGATGGGCGCCGCGTTCGGCGACCCGGTGACCCGGCGGGCGGCGATCGTCCGCTGCAACGCGGTGCTCGGCGAGCTGTGCCGCGACCGCGGGATCCGGTTCGTGGACGGGATCCTCGCGATCTCGTCGGAGGCCGCGCTCGACCCGGAGCTCGTCGCGAGTGATGGGTTGCACCCGTCTGGCGCCCAGTACGCCCGGTGGGTCACGGAGCGGATCGAGCCGGTGGTGCGGGAGCTCCTCGGGCGCGCCTGAGGATCGCCGCGGTCAGCCCCCGGGCGTCAGCCAGACCGGGTACTCGGTGATGTTCTCGGGCGTGCCGTCCTTGGCAGATCGGTCGTAGACGCGCAGCGTCCCGTACTGGCCCTTGGCGACGGTGTACGACGAGGTCGACCCTGAACGTGCCCCAGCAGCCGGTCCCGCACGACGCCATCACCTGGCGGTCGACGAGCACCGAGCCCTTGGCGTCCATGAGCCGGACGCGGAAGGTCGCCTCGAACACGTTCGCGAGCCCGCTCACGCGACCCGGGCCCATCGCCGCGCCCCACGCCGGGCCGGTCGACGAAGATCGCTGGCAGCTGGTCGGTGTAGTCCTCGCGACCGACGGGGTGGTCGAGCACGACGCCTGCGCCACCGAACACCGTGACCGGCTTGCCCGTCGAGCTTGAACAGGACGCGCGTCCACCGTCGGGAACTGGGTGAGCGTGTACACGACCTGCGCGAGCCGCCCGAGGATCGACGCCTTGCCGCCGCCGGACTCGAACTCGGCCGAGAGGTCGACCGTGGCGACGCCGTCCTTGATCGACAGGTCGAGCAGCCGGGTGCCGTCGGGGATG
>CAVZYT010000008.1:0-464243 GCA_963779575.1 uncultured Chloroflexia bacterium | reverse complement strand
CCGGGCACCTACAGCTTGGCAGTCTCAGGCACGGCGCCTGGCGGCGACGACTTCGCCACCGAGATCCAGATCCTCGTGACGAAGTGAGGTTCCCCGTGTCCAACGTCGTCCTGACCCGCACGCTCGCGGTCATCGCGCTCCTGTGGTGCGTGGCCGGTTGCAGCGGCGCCGCCGACGCCCGGCGAACCCGGCCACCGCTGGCGCATCGGGGCCAGTCGATTCCCAGGCGCCCGGCTCGGCGACGATCGGCTCGCCGATCGCGGGATCGGCCTCGCCGGCGTCGGGGAGTCGGCCGTCCTCCCGGCTGTTGTCGCGATCGTGAGCCCGACCTCGGGGGCGACGGTCACGGGCGACTCGGTCCACGTCGTGCTCACGCTCTCCGGAGCCGAGATCGTGAGCGCAACCACGACCAACATCCGACCCGACCAGGGCCACGTCCATCTCTATGTCGACAACGTGCTCGTCTCGATGAACTACGGGCTCGAGCAGGACCTGCCTGTCCACCCGGGTACCTACGTCCTGAAGGCGGAATTCGTCGCGTCCGACCACGCGCCGTTCAGCCCGCGCGTGTGGTCCCCGGAAGTCTTCTTCACGGTCAAGTGAAGCACCGTCCCGCGATCGCGGCGCTCGCGAGCCGGGCTCTCGATCATCGCGGTCGTCTGGCTCGCGACATCCGTCGGCTCACCGCCCCTGTACGACGGTGTCGTCGTCCAGGACACCTACCGATACCTCGAGCCCGGTCCCGGCCAGGCGGGCGCGCCGACCTCCTTCCAGAAGTCGGTCACGGTGCCGCAGGCGGCCGGACTGCTGTTCGCGGCGGCCACCGGCGAGAGCCCGCCCCAGGCCCAGCTGATCGCCCCCGAGGGCTCGTTCGCGGTCCCGCCTGGCGCGGCGTCGCTCAACGTGTCGATCGAACCGATCACGAGCGCGGTGACGCCCGCGTCAGGTCGCCTGTCCGGCAATGTCTATCGATTTGCGGTCACCGACACGTCGCGGTCGCCTGTCCAGATCTCCTCAAGGACGTTCCCGTCGCTCGTCCTGCGTGCGCCCGACGGCACCACGACGGCGACGATCGCCCGCCTTGATGGCACGACCTGGCGGCGAGCCCCAGACCGAGCCTGCGGGTCAGCCCGGGATCTACCTCACGAACGTCAGCGCACTCGGCGACTTCGCGCTCATCGAGCCCGAGGGAACCGTGTTCGGGCTCGACCCGACACTGCTCCTCCTCGGAGCAGGGACCGCGATCGTCTCGGCCGCGATCTTCGGTGCCGTGCTCTACCGAAGCCGTCGATCGCGGCTCGCCAGTTCATCGACCGCGTCTCGCGGCAAGCCAGAGGCGTCGAAACGCCGCCGTGGCGCGCCCCGCCGTGGACGTCGGCGATGAGCGTCGATCGATCGTCGAGAGCAATTCATACGATTGCAGCCATTGGAGTCGACATGTCGATGTACCCGAGACGTTCCGGCTTTGTCGGCGCTGCGGTCGCCCTGGTGCTCATCGCATCGGGGTGTGCGACCTCCAGTTGCGCCATCCTCGCCCGCTCCGACTGCAACGGCCGCATCGCCCGGCGATATCCGGATCGGAGCAGCCTTCCCGCTCTCGAGCAACGCCGGAGACCTGGCTCAGCAGGAGCTGACAGGCGTCGAGGCAGCCGCTGCGTTCGTCAACACCGACGGCGGCATCGACGGGCCGCAGTCACGCTCGACGTCCAGGACCTGGATCAGGGGGCGGACGCCCCAGCGGTCATGCGAACGCTCAAGGCGAACGGTGACGTCGCCGTCGTCGGCGCCTACTCCTCCGACTTGTCGATCCCCGCGAGTCAGGCGGCGAGCGATGCAGGCCTGGTGTATTGGGAGGCCGGCGCGGTCGCCGACCGGCTCACGGGCCGTGGCTTGCCGCTCGTGTTCCGCGTTGGCGCGAGCGGCGCCAACCTCGGCTCCAACTCGGCAGCCTTTGCCGTGAGCCAGATCGCCCCGCGGCTCGCGAGGACGGCTGCGGCGCTGCGCATCGCCATCGTGGCCGCCGACGACGACTACGCCCGATCCGTCGCGGACGCCGCGGCGGTGACCGCGCGAGCCGACGGCGCGCCAGTCGTCGCCCGGATGAGCTACAGCCTCACGCTGCCGGATTGGCCCGGCGTCATGAGCCAGCTGAGTGCCGCCCAGCCCGACGTGATCGTCCTCGCCTCCCACATCCCCGACGGGGTCGCCTTTCGGCGGGCGATGATCGATGCCGGTCTCCACGTGGGGGCCCTGATCGGATCGACGATGGCCGAGTGCGACCCCGACTTCGCCGGCGATCTCGGGCAGGCGGCGGTGGGCGTGTTCGCCTCCGATCGTCCGACCGGTGGCTTCCAGCCAACGGCCCTCGACCCGTCGGCGCGCGCACTGTATGACCGGTTCGCCGCCACGTGGGCGGCACCGCCGGACGTCTCGACCACGTCGCCCGGATCGACGTTGCCACAGGTGCCGTATGGCGCGGAGCAAGCGTCGAGCGAGCCCGAATACACGATCAGCGGCCCGGTCGAGGACGGCTCCGCCGCGGCGGGCCCGAGCGAGGAGGGCCTGTCGGGCTTCGCCGCCGGCTGGGCGCTGTTCCGCGACGTTCTCCCGATCGCCGCGCGGACCGGCGTCCTCGATTCCACGGCGATCGCAGAGGCCGCCCGCTCGGTGGACCTCCCGGTGGGAGCGCTGCCCAACGGTGCCGGGCTTCGGTTCTCCAGCGATCGGGCCACGCTCGGGCAGAACGAGCGTGCGGCCGCGGTCATCTGGCAGTGGCAGGCGGTCCGGACCTATGCGTTCGTCTGGCCGCCCACGTACGAGACAGGCCAGATCTCGTTCGTGCCGCTCGACCGATGACGGCGGCTGCGACTCGGCGACCTGACCGGCTCGGCCGACCGGCCCTCGTCACGGCCGGCCTGGCGCTCGCCGTCTGGCTCCGCTGGACCGCGACCGTGTCGGGGACTGCCGACGCCTTGGTCGTGGGCTTCGTTTTCGGGCTTGGGCTGCTCGGCGTGGCCGTAATGGGCGGCTGGCGCCCGAGAGTGCCGAACGCCCGGTCGGTTGCCACGGGGGTCGTCGGCGGGGCCGTCCTGGTCGTGCTGGCGCTGGCGACCCGAACTGGGCCGTTCATCTCGCTGGCCCCCGCGGCGCCGTTCGTGCCATGGGCGCTGGTGACGATCCTCGTCGCCTGCATGGAGGAGGCGGTGCTGCGAGGCGTGCTGTTCACGGAGCTGGATCGCGACCTCGGCGTTGCCTCGGCAGTCGTCATCACGAGCCTCCTGTTCGCGGTGATCCATGTTCCGCTGTACGGCTGGCATGTCGTGCCCCTTGACCTGGGCGTCGGTCTCTGGCTCGCCGGGCTCCGCCTGGCAAGCGGTGGAGTGGCCGCTCCAGCGATCGCGCATACCGTCGCAGACCTGGCGACCTGGTGGCTCTGACGGTCCGCCGATCTGCGTCGCTGGCGCTCGCTGCGGGCATGCTCGTGATCGCGATCGCCCGAGTCGCAATCCCCAGCGCCCCGCCGCTCTATGACGGGGTGGTCGTCGTCGAACCGTATCGCTGGCTTGAGCCACCGCCCGGCAAACCCGGGGATGCCCAGGGCGCGTCGGCGACGGTCGCCGTCCGGAAGAGCCGGAGTCCACTGATCGCGTTGGCCACGCCCGAGATGGTGCCGCAAGCGCAGATCTACGCGGTGCCCGGCGAGCTGTCGCTGCCACCGAACACGCGAACCGTGAGCGCCTCGATCGAGCCCATCGCGGCGGAGGGTTCACCGAGCGACGGTCATCTCGACGGCAACGTCTACAGGATCTCTCTGCACAGCGACGATGGCACGCCGGTCACCCCGTTGCCTTCGACGCGAGTCAGCATCGTCATGCGATCGACCGATCCGAACGCCACGGACGGCACGATTGCCCGCTACTCGGATGGGCAGTGGCACCCGATCAAGACGACGCTCGAATCGAATGGCCTGTTCCTCGCCGTTGTGACGGAGTTCGGTGACTTCGCCGTCGTCGCTCCCGGACCCGGCCCCAGCCGGCCTCCGGATAGCGCCGCCTCCGCTTCGCCGGCGCCGACCACCGTTCAGTCGGCTGTCGCGAGCGCACCGCCCGACTCACCGAATCAGACAGCCCGCGGCGACTCCCCCCTGGCCACGTCCAATGGCGCGCCACCTGAATGGCTCGCCCCTGCGGTCCTACTTTCGGGCGGGTTGGTCGCTGTCGCCTGGCTCGTCGCGCGACGCCGTCGGCCGGCCAAGTATCGAGGAGCCCACCGCGCACGGCGACGATGACCGCGGGCCTCGTTGACGAGACTCAGTCTCACCTGTATGGTTCGAGGCGTGTAATGAGACCCGATCTCAGGAGAACGCCATGCCGCGCCTCATCCGCCTGCTGGTTCTCGTTGCGGTCTGTGCGTGTCTCGCGGCGGCATGCGGGTCATCGGTCGAGAGCGCCGCCACGACGGACAGGCTCGATGTGGTCGCTACGACCACGGTTTTCGCGGACCTCGTGCACCAGGTCGGTGGCGACCTTGTTGAGGTTTCGAGCCTCGTTCCGAAAGGGGGCGACGTGCACACGTTCGACCCCAAACCGAGCGACATCGAGAAGGTCGCCGGCGCCAGCCTGGTGGTCATGAACGGCCTCGGCCTCGACGACTGGCTGACCAAGTACGTCGCCAACAGTGGGACGTCCGCGAATGTCCTCAAGCTCGGCGAGGGCCTCGACGGGGTGACCTATCTGAAAGGCGACGACGGCGCGACGAACCCCCACGTGTGGATGGATGTCGCGAACGCCGAGCGTTACGTTGACCGCATCCGCGACAGCCTCTCGACCGTCGATCCCGCCCACGCGACCGAGTTCGCCGCCAATGCCAGCCAATACAACCAACAACTGGCGTCGCTCGACGCATCGATCCGCGCCGATCTCGCCGCCATTCCAGCCGACCAGCGCAAGATCATCGCGTATCACGACGCCTTTCCTTACTTCGCCGCGGCCTACGGCCTGCAAGTCGTCGGGACGGTCGTGCCGTCGCCCGGGCAGGACCCGAGCGCCGGCAACATGGCCAAGCTCGTCAGCGTCATCCGCGACCAGCACGTCCGCGCGATCTTCACCGAGGCCCAATTCAACCCAAAGCTGGTGCAGCAGATCGGGGACGAGACCGGTGCGAAGGTCGAGGGCAATCTCTACGACGACACGCTCGGCGATTCGCCCGTCGACTCGTACGCGGGGATGATGCGCTGGGACGCCGACCGGGTGCTTGCCGCGCTCCGGTAGTCGAATTCGGCCGCGGTGCGTGCCCACTCGATCCCGAGCCACGGCGCCCGCGACCGCCGCCGCCCGAGTCCGGGTTAGTGGTGCTTCGACTCGATACCGTCGCGGGGCTATCAAAACTCGGAGAACGGAGCACGGCTAGTTGTGATCCCCACACACGTCGTTGACAGCACGAGAGCCCTCGTGCTCCGGTTGGGATGTCTAACTCCAACCAAGGTGAGGGCTCTCGCGTGGGACATCCTAGACCGAAGCTGACCGTCTTCAGCCGCCAGCTGCTCGTCACCCGGGTGCACGCCGGCTGGCCCGCCGCACACGTCGCTGACCAGCTCGGCATCAGTCGCGCGACCGCGTACAAGTGGGTCCGGCGGTATCGCGAAGAAGGCGAGGCCGGGCTCCTCGATCGCTCGAGCCGGCCGCACCGCTCGCCGCGCCGGCTGCCCGATGCGCTCGAGGCCGAGATCCTTGCGGCACGCGCGGAGTGGCGGTACGGCCCCGACCGCCTGGGCCCGTTGCTCGGGCTGCCGCCGTCCACGGTGCACCGCGTCCTCCAGCGCCGGGGCTTCAGCCGCCTGCGCGACACCGACCGGGTGACCGCGGCGCCGGTCCGCTACGTCGCCTGCCATCCCGGAGCCCTGCTCCACCAGGACCACAAGAAGCTGGGGCGCATCCCCGACGGCGGCGGCTGGCGGGTGCTGGGCCGCGACCATGTGAAGCACCCCGAGTACGGCATCGTCGGCTATGAGCACCTCGAGGTCGTGATCGACGATGCCAGCCGGTACGCGGTCGTCGTGCCCGTTCCGAACGAGACCGCAGCCAGCGCCATCTCGGCCCTTGAGATCGCGGCTGCCGAGTTCGCCGCGCTGGGCATCCGCATCGAGCGGGTCATGACGGACAACGGCTCGTGCTATACGTCGCACGCGTTCAATGCCGCGCTCGCCTCCCTGGGCGCACGCCACAAGCGGACGCGGCGCTATCGGCCCCAGACCAACGGCAAGGCCGAGCGGGTGATCCAGACCCTGCTCAACGAGTGGGCGTATGCGCGTCCGTACCAGACCAACGCCGAGCGGGCGGCCGCACTCCCAACCTTCGTCGACTTCTACAATCGGCGCCGACCCCACACGGCGCTCGGCGGGCGATCACCCCTCGACGCTGTCAACAATGTCCCTGGGGATCACAGCTAGATCAGGGCTTAATGCCCTGGAGTAGGGGAGCGGGTGGCCGAGACAGTCGGCTTGGGAAGCTGACACTCTGCCAACTGAGTTACTCCCGCTCGGGAGGCCCTGAGTTTATCGTCGCCGCGCGGGACGGCGCAACGACACCGGGCGAAACGGCGGATCGGCGATTCAGGCCACGAACTCGAGCAGCGTTGAAACCATGGCGGCGGCGAACGCCGGGTCGTTGATGTCCATGTCCAGCTCGAACAGCTCGACGCGTCCTCGATCGAGCCCGGCCCGGATCGCGTCGAACAGGGCCCCGTCCGCGTCCGGGTCGTGGAACGGACCGCCCTCGGTGGCGATCGCCGAGACGCCCCTGAGCGGCAGGAACACCGCCGCCGGGCCAGACGATGCCGAGACACGATCGGCGAGGCGCCGGCCGAGCTCCGCGCATTCCTCCGGCGTCGTCCGCATCAGCGTGACCGAGGCGTTGTGGCGATGGAACCGCCGTCCCGCGAACTGGCCGGGAACGGTCTCCTCGGGGCCGAAGTTCACCATGTCGAGCGCCCCGACGGACACGACCTGGGGAATGCCCATCGCCGCCGCCCCGGTCAGCCGCTCGGGTCCGGCCGAGAACACGCCACCGACGAGCTCGTCCGCGAGCTCCGTCGTCGTCACGTCGAGGACGCCGTCCACCCAACCCTGGCGGATGAGCTGCTCGAGCGTCCGGCCGCCGGTGCCGGTCATGTGGAAGACCAGCGTCTCGAAGCCCCCGGCGTCGAGGAGCCGCCGGGCCTCGGTCACGCAGGGCGTCGTGACGCCGAACATGCTGGCGCCGATGACCTTCTGGGCGGCCGTCTCGGGCAGCGGCCGGCGCGAGACCATCCCGGCCATGGCCGCCGCGGCGTTGGCGATCACCGTTCGCAGCAGGCGGTTGAGGCCCGCGACGTCGGTCACGCTGGGCACGAGGATGAGGTCGCTCTCGGCGATGTAGGGAGCCGTGGCGCCCGAGGCGGCCGTCGACACGATGAGCTTCGGGACGCCCAGCGGGAGCTCCCGGAACGCGGCGCTCGCCACGGAGGTCCCGCCGGTCCCACCGAGCGCCATGACGCCGTCGACACGACCCTCGGCATGCAGTCGCCGCAGGATGCTCGTTGCGCCAGCGGTCATCACGGCGAGGGCGTCGCCGCGATCGTGCTTGGCCCGGAGCGTCTCCAGGTCGATCGCCGCCTTCGGCGGCAACGTCAGCCGCGGGGATGTCGGCGGTGGTCGTCGCGGCACCCATGACGCCGGTGTCGATGAGCAGGGTCGCCACCCCGTGCTCGACGAGGCGTTCGCGCAGGAACTCGTACTCGGCACCCTTGGTGTCGAGGCTGCCGAGAAGGACGACGGTCGGCATGGTTCCTGGAGCGCTCCTCACGCAGCGGCGATGGTGTCGGCCAGGAGGCGCTGGACGTCGACCGGCCGGCCGGTGTGTGCCGACTCGACCGCGCCGAACAGCAGCGCGCACGCCTGGAGGTTGTCGTGGACGTTCGTGGGCGGCTCCGGCCCGCCGTCGAGCCAGGCACAGAAGTCGTCGATGAGGACCTGGTGGCCCCACGTCGAGCGTTCGGTCGAGAGCGGCAGCTCGCGCCGGGTCAGGAGCCCGTCCTTGCCGCTGGTGACCACGCTGAGGCGGCGGCGGTCGAGCTCGGCCGTGCCGTGTTCGCACTCCGCCCGGATGTAGTCGTTGTGCCAGGCGTTGAGGGTGCTGGCGTTCGCCTTCGCCCCCTCGTACAGGGCATGCGTGCCGTTCTCCATCTCGATCGTCACGAGCGCGGTGCTGTCGCCCGCGTACTCGCCCCAGCGCGGGTTCCAGCTCTGCGCGTAGACGGTCCGGGCGTTGCTCCGGGTGAGCGCGCGGAGGATGTCCAGCTGATGGACGGCGCCCTCGACGAGCAGCGGGTCCGCCATGCGGTGGCGGAAGTCCCCCCAGTCGCCGAACCTGCGCCAGTTCGCGGTGAACCGGATGACCACGTAGTTCAGGTCGCCGAGGCTGCCGTCCTCCAGCAGCGCCTGGAGCGACTGCTTGTCCTGGCCGAACCGGTGGCTCATCGTGACGGCCAGCTTCAGTCCGGCGGCATCCACGAGCTTCGAGATCCGGACCGCGGCCGCGAGGTCGCCGGCGAGCGGCTTCTCGGACAGGACATGCCGCCCGGCCGCGATGGCGGAACGGATCACGGCCTCGTGATGCGCGGGCGGGACGACCACGATGACGAAGTCGCACTCGCGGGCAGCCAGGGCCTCGTCGACCGAGGTGAAGCAGTCGTCGATCCCCGAGGCCGAGCCCGTCCATCGCCACCGGAAAGCGGGCCGGATCCACGTCAACGGCGGCGACGGCCCGGACGAGGCCGCGCGCCTCGGGCTCCGGCAGGAACGCCTCGACCCATCGCGCGCCGAACTCGCCGAGCCCGACGAGGATGTAGCGGTAGGGCTGCCCGCTCATCGGCCGTCCTCGCCCGTCGCGACGTCATGGCCCGCGGCGAGCTCCGGGGAGCGATGGAGGTGCCCCGTCCGACCGCCGGGCGGGAGCGCGTCCTCCCAGAAGAAGGCCTCGAGGTCCTCGGAGACCGCCAGGACGTCATGCTCCTCGCCGGCCTGGGTGCAGACCACGTCGCCGGGGCCGACGAGGTACTCGATGCCTTCGCTCAGGACGAGCGCCCGGCCTCGATAGACCAGCCAGTACTCGTCCGTGTCGTGATAGTGCCGGTCGAAGCGCCCACCCACCCGCGGGACCCGGAAGATCCCGCCGGCCGTCACGCGTGACCATGCCGGGCGCCGATCGCCGGCCAGCCGTTCGGTGAGGACGTTGATGACGGGCATCGCTCAGGCCTCCCCGGTCCCGCCGCCGCCACCCAGCGCGGCGCGGAAGTCGCGAACGTTGGCGGCGATCGCGACCTCCACCGGGAGGCGCTCCATCGACGAGGCGCCGTAGAACCCGTGGATGCCCTGCGCGCGCGAGACGACGTAGGCGGCGTCTGCCGGCGTCGAGATCCGGCCCCCGTGGCACAGGACGATGACGTCGGGACGGACCTCCGCCGCCGCCGCCGCCCAGCGCGACACCCGCTCGACGCATTCGTCCAGGGTCAGGGCCGTCGTCCCGCCGATGGCCCCGCCGGTCGTGAGCCCGACGTGGCAGACGAGGACGTCGGCACCAGCCGTCGCCATCGCCCGCGCGTCGTCCTCGTTGAAGACGTACGGCGTCGTGAGCAGGTCGAGCGCGGCGGCCGTCCTGATGAGATCGACCTCGAGCCCGTAGCTCATGCCGGTCTCCTCGAGGTTCTGGCGGAACACGCCGTCGATGAGGCCAACCGTCGGGAAGTTCTGGACGCCGGCGATCCCCAGCCGGCGCAGGTCCTCGAGGAACGGCTCCGCCTGGAGGAACGGATCGGTGCCGTTCACGCCGGCCAGGACCGGGGTGTGGCGGACGGCCGTGACCACCTCGGTGGCCATGTCGCGAACGATCTCGTTCGCGTTGCCATAGGCGAGGAGCCCCGCGAGCGAGCCGCGGCCGGCCATTCGGTAGCGGCCCGAGTTGTAGATCACCAGGAGGTCGATGCCCCCGTTCTCCTGGGATGCCGCCGACAGGCCGTTGCCGGCGCCGCCGCCGAGGATGGGCTCGCCGCGATCGACCTTGGCGCGCAGCCGGGCGACGATGTCGGCTCGAGCCTCGACCGGGCGTCCTGTTCATCGGCAGCCACCTCTCATGCGATGCGATACCGCTCGATCGCGTCCGGATCGAGCTCGATGCCCAGCCCGGGTCCGTCGGGCACCGGGACCTCGCCGCTGTCGGTGAGCCCATCGGCCGTGGCGATGGGGACCGTCGCCAGCTCCTCTCGCAGCGGGTTCGGGATGGTCATCGCCTCCAGGGTGTGGAAGTTCGGCATGGCGGCAGCGAGCTGGATCGTCGCCGCGAGGCACACGACGCCGGAGAAGCCGACGTGCGGCGCGAAGCGGACGTCGAAGGCGTGGGCGAGCGTCGCGATCCGGCGCGTCTCGGTGATCCCGCCGGCCCGCGAGACATCCGGCTGGGCGAACGCCAGGCTCCGGCTGGCGATCAGGTCCCGGATCCCGACGGCCGTGTACTCGCTCTCACCGGCGGCGATCGGGACGGCGCTCTCCATGCCCGAGCCGCAGGTACCCCTCGCGATCGTGCGGCGGCAGCGGCTCCTCGAGCCAGCCGACGTCGTGCTCGGCTGCGCGGCGGGCGAACTCGAGCGCATCGTTGACCGAGTAGGACCAGTTCGCGTCGACCAGGAGCTCGATGTCAGGTCCGAGGATCGACCGGACGATGGCCACGCGCTCGAGGTCGCGCCGCAGGTCGCCGCCGACCTTGAGCTTGACCCCCCGGAACCTGGTCGCCGCAAGGCCCTCGGCGGCGGCCCGCGTCTCGGCCACGTCGTCCACCATGATCGACGACGCATAGGCGCGCAGGCTGCGCCGGCCGACCCCGGCCAGCAGGCGGTGGATCGGCTGGCCGAGCGAACGGGCCATGACGTCCCAGAGGGCGATGTCGACGCCGGCGATCGACTCCACCAGCATCCCGCCGCCGCGCCCGCTCAGGCTGTGGTTCATGTCGTCCCACAACGCCTCGGCGTCGAACGGGTCGCGGCCGATGAGCCGTGGCGCGAGCAGGTCGGACACGATCGAGGCGTACGAGCGCGGCGTCCATCGCCCCAGGACCTCGCCCCAGCCGACGATCCCGTCATCGGTCTCGATGCGGACCAGGACGAGCGAGACGTCCGTCTTGACGTCCTGCGCGGTCCGCATCACGCGCGGCAGCGGCGCCGTGAGCGGGATTGCCTCGACTGTCGCGATCTTCACCACGTGGCCCTCAGGGCGTCTTCGCGGCCATGGTAGCGCGTTCGCACTATCTGCAAGTTGACTATCAGCCCGCTGGCGGACGACCGGATCGGCCGCCGGACGGACCGGGCTCGGGTCAGAGGAAGGCGGACGTGGACTGGTGGCCCATGCGGAACGAGATCCGCTCAGCGGCCGCAAGGACCCGCGGGGCGATCTCCGCCTCGAACGCCGCGGGATCGTAGCGATCGTCGGCCACGCTCACGCTGACCGCCGCGGCCGCGTGCCCGGAGAAGTCGCGGATCACGGACCCGGCGCAGACGACGCCTGGGCGGCGCTCCCCAAGGTCCAGCGCGTAGCCCACGGCCCTGGTGCGCGCCAGCTCGGCGTCGAGCCGGGCGAAGTCACGGATCGAGCGATCCGTGTAGGGACGCCAGCCATAGCGGTCGATGATCGCGTGCACCTGTGCGTCGCTGAGGCCGGCCAGCATCGCCTTGCCGAGCGAGGTGCAGTGGGCGACCGCACGGCGGCCGAGCGCGGTGAAGCTTCGTGGCACCCCGGGCGGCGCGACGTGGGCGATATGGAGGACGTCGCCCTCGAACAGCACGGCCAGGTTGACGAGCAAGCCCGTGTCGGCGGACAGCTGGTCCATGTCGTCAAGCGCGTGCTTGCGCGCCTCGATGTGGTTGATCGCGATCCCGGCGAGCTCGATGACCTTGAGCCCGAGCCGGTACCCGCCCTGCTGCGGATCGCGGATCACCAGGCCACCCGACTCGAGGGCGGCGAGATAGCGATAGGTCGTGCTCTGGCTGAGCCCCAGCAGGTCCGAGAGCTCGACGAGCTTGAGGTGCGGGCGCTCGGCGCTGAAGCACGCCAGGACCTGCGCCGCGCGCGCGATGGTCTGGGTCCCGCTGCCCTCGGTGGTCGACGGAGCTGAACTCGTCATCTCGCGGCACGATAGCAGGCGAGCGGCTGGTGGACTCGGGCTTGCACATAGTGAAAGTGATATCGCGTATATTGACAAACGACTGCCTCAGTCCTAGCGTACGGCCGCATGGCTGACCCGATCGCCGCCCGCGCCAGGCCCCAGATGCGGGGCGTCTATCCGGTCCTCGTGACGCCGTTCGACGAGCACGGCGAGCTGGACCTTGCGGGCCTCGAGCGATGCGTGGCCTTCTGCCTGGCGGCCGGTGCCCACGGCGTTGTCGCGCTGGTCAATGCGAGCGAGTTCACCACGCTGTCCGACACCGAGCGCCGCCGGATCGCAGACCGGGTCGTCGGGGCGGTCGCCGGCCAGGTGCCAGTCGTGCTGGGTGTCTCTGCCGGAACCGCCCGGCTCGCCGCCGGCTATGCGACCGAGGCACGGACGGCCGGCGCCGACGCGGTGATCGCGATGCCACCGTTCGTGCGTGCCGCGAGCCGCTCCCAGGTCCACGACTACTTCCGTGCGATTGCGGCCGCCTCGGGTCTGCCGGTGTTCATCCAGAACTACCACGGGTATCCCGCCGCCCAGCTCACGGTCGACGCCGTCACCGAGCTCGTGTGCTCGATCGATGGCGTCAGCTATGTGAAGGAGGAGGCGCTGCCGGCCGGCCAGCGGATGAGCGAGCTCATTGAGCGGGCGGGCTCCAGCCTCGAAGGCGTGATGGGTGGCTTGGCGGGCCGGTTCATGATCGACGAGTTCGCGCGGGGGGCGTGCGGGACGATGCCCGCCTGCGAGATCACGGACGTGCACGTCGCGATCTGGCAGGCTCTCGAGGCCGGTGCCGTGGAGCAGGCGAGGGCCATCCACGCCCGCGCGCTGCCGCTGCTGACCATGGAGTGGCTGTACGGCGCCGCCGTCTACAAGGAGGTCCTCCGGCGACGCGGGATCATCGATCACGCCACCGTCCGCGAGCCGGGCGCCGCCGTCCTCGATGCCCGGGACCAGCGCGAGCTCGACGCGTTGCTCGAGCTGCTGCGAGACGACCTCCGTCGTCCGTCCGGGGACGCGGCCTTCCCCATGCCCGAGCGCGTCCAGTGAGGATCACCGACCTCCGGGTCATCGTGGTCGGCAACGCCTGGAAGAACTGGGTGCTCGTCGCCCTGGATACGGACGCGGGAATCACCGGCTACGGGGAGGCGACCCTCGGCGTGTCGACGCTGCCGGTCACCGGTGCGCTCGATGAGCTGCGTCCGCTCGTGGTCGGCGAGGACCCCGCGGCGATCGACGCGTTGTGGGAGCGAATGCGGCGGGCCTGGTACCTGCCCACCGACCCGGTTCATCTCGGTGCGATGAGCGCGGTCGAGATCGCCTGCTGGGACGTGGTCGGCCGATCGCTGGACACGCCGATCCACGTGCTGCTCGGCGGCGCGGTGCGGGAGCGCATCCCCGTCTACGCGAACGGCTGGTATCCGGCCGAGCGGACCCCGGATGCCTACGGGCAGCATGCGGCGGCCACCGTGGCCCGTGGCCATCGCGCCCTGAAGTTCGACCCGTTCGGCGATGCCCTGGGCACGCTGGAGACGGCAGGCCGGCGGATCGCCATCGGGGTCGTCGCCGCCGTCCGCGAGGCCGTCGGCGCCGAGGTGCGCCTGCTGATCGAGGCGCACGACCGGTTCGACGTGCGAACGGCACGCTCGATCGCGCGCTGGCTCGAGCCCTACGACATCACGTGGCTCGAGGCCCCGGTGTTCTCCGAGGACATCGCGGCGCTCGGCCGCGTGGCCGATGGGTCGCCCGTCCCGATCGCCGCCGGCGAGCGGCTCACGCAGCTGTACCAGTTCGACGATCTCGGCCGCCGGGGTCATGTGGGCATCTGGCAGCCCGAGACGCTCGCCATCGGCGGGGTGTCGGGGATGCGCCGGGTCGCCGCGCTGGCCGCGACCCACGGGGCGTCCATCGCGCCGCACAACGCCCGCGGCCCGGTTGCGACCGCGGTCAACGTGGAGCTCGCGGCGTGGCTGCCGGGGCTCCTGATGCTCGAGACCTTCGTGGACGATGCGGTGCCGCTCGCCCGCGAGATCGCGCCGCTGCTGCCCGAGGTCGTCGACGGATTCGTCCGTCCGACGTCGCGGCCCGGCATCGGCATTGATATCGACGAGTCAGCCGCACGCGCGCATCCGTTCGATCGGAACGGCGTGTTGCGGCTCTTCGAGCCAGGTTGGGAGTCGCGCCGTGGGGCACGTGAGTCGACGGTTGCTGAAGACTAGGAGGAGGAACGTCATGGTGAACGGAACCGCGCGGAGGACGGCACCCGCCCGACTCCTGGCCGCCGTGGCCCTCGCCGCGATCGTGGCGGCGTGTTCAGGCAGCTCGACGCCCGCCGCGTCGTCCGCGCCGCCGGCAGCGACCGTCGCGGCGTCGCCTTCCGACGGGGGGACGTCCGCGGCCCCCGCGTCGCCGTCCGAGGCCGCCAACACGGAGCCGGTGACCATTCACTGGCTCACGCACAACCCGAGCGAGACCGCGGCCTCCGAGCAGACTGCGGAGGGCTGGGTCAAGCAGTACCAGACCGAGCATCCAAACGTGACGATCGAGCGCGAGTCGGTGAGCGGCGACGAGCTCAAGACGATCATCACCACCCGCCTCCAGTCCGGCGACGTGGACCTCGTGAACTACGGCACGGGCCCCGGATACGGCGGCCTGCTGTACGACGCCGGTCTCCTCGCGCCGCTCGACGACGCCTACGCGAAGTACAACTGGCCGATCTACGACTGGGCGAAGGCCCGCGCGATCGCGAAGGACGGCGTCACGTACGGCGTTCCCGACCAGATCGAGGCGCTGGGGGTGTTCTACAACGAGGACCTGCTCGGGGAGCTCGGGTTCCAGGCGCCGCCCAAGACGCTCGAGGAGATGCGCACGATGGCCGAGGCTGCCAAGGCCAAGGGCTACGTCCCGATCGCGTTCGGCAACAAGGACCAGTGGGAAGGTGCGTCGATGTTCAGCATCGGCACCAGCACGGTCCTCGGCGGCAAGAAGGTCGCCGACCTCATCTCGGGCGCGACGTCGTGGGACTCGCCCGAGATCGCAAGCATCATCGACCTGTTCTTCGGCGACTTCGTCAAGAACGGCTACTACCCCAAGCAGCCGAACGGCATCTCGTACGACGACGCGAACTCGCTGTTCTTCAGCGGCAAGTCGCCGTTCCTCGTGACCGGCACCTGGATCTCGCCGGACGTGACCCAGAACGCCACCTTCAAGTCGGGGTTCATTCCCTTCCCGTCCATCAACGGGTCGGCAACACCGCTCGCCACGGGGCTGGGTGACGGCTGGTATGTCGCGGCGAACTCGAAGAGCAAGGACGCGACGCTCGACTTCCTCGACTGGATGCTCAAGCCGGAGCGCGGCAAGACCCAGCTCGAGGTGTTCGAGACCATCCCCGCCTACCCGGTCGATACGGCGTCGGTCAACGTGTCGCCGCTGTACCGGAGCATCATCGACCAGGTGATCGCCGCGGGCAGCACCGACTCCGGCTACAACCTCGACGTCATGACACCGGACGCGTTCAACCAGCAGATGTACACCGGTTTCCAGGAAGTGATCGACGGCAAGAAGACGCCCGCCGAGCAGGCGGCCGCACTCCAGGCCGCGTTCACGGCGGCCCCCTGATCGCAGTGGTCCGGCCCGCCGGGCTTCGCCCGGCTCGATGAGTCATGCCACGCCTGCTCGACGACGTTCGCTGTCGTCGAGCAGGCGCGAGAAACGCCGGCTCGCGCTGCTGTTCGTCCTGCCGGCGCTTGCGATCTATGCGGTGTTCATGCTCCTGCCGTTCTTCACGTCGGTCTACTACAGCCTGACCGACTGGAACGGCGCGACGCGCAACCTTCCGTTCACCGGCCTCGACAACTACACCCGCATGCTCGGCGACGGCCAGCTCCTGGTCGCTGCCTGGCACAACATCGTGTGGCTCATCTGGGGCACGCTGCCGCCGATCCTGATCGGGGGCGTGCTCGCGCTGGTGATCTGGGGCGGCGTCCGGTTCGCGACCTTCTGGCGCGCCCTGTTCTTCCTGCCGTTCGTCCTCGCGCCGATCGTGGTCGGCTTGGCGTGGGGCTGGATCTACAACCCGCTGTTCGGCCCGCTCAACGGCGTGCTGACGGCGCTCGGGCTCGACGGCCTGACCCGCAGCTGGCTCGGCGATCCGGACACGGCGCTGCCCGCCGTCCTGGTCACCTCGGCGTGGGTGTCGTTCGGCTTCATCATGGTGCTGGTGCTCGCCGCCCTCCAGGGCGTCGATCAGGACGTCATCGAAGCCTCGATGATCGACGGCGCCGGCTGGTGGCGACGGGTCCGGAGCGTCATCCTGCCCCAGATCGCGCCGGCCATGACCCTGATCGGGGCCGTGATGCTCACCTACGCGATCGGGGCCTTCGACCTCGTGTTCGTCATGACCAACGGCGGTCCGGGGACGAGCTCGGAGCTGCTCGGGACGTACGCGTACAAGATGGCGTTCCGTCGCAACGAGGTCGGCTACGGCGTCGACCGTTGCCCTGCTGATCACCGTCCTGTCCCTGGTCGCCGCCCTCGCGTTCGTGCGCATGCGCGAGCGGAACCGCACATGAGCGGCGTGCGCAGGGTGCGCTTTCGGGTCGACCGGGTGGTCGTCTACGCCACCCTTGCGATCTTCGCGGCGTTCGCGGCCTTTCCGCTGGTGCTGATCGTGTCCACGGCCCTCAAGCAGCCCGCCGACGCGCGCCGGGATCCGTTCGGCCTGTTCACGACGACGACCCTCCAGAACTTCGCCGACGCCTGGGTCCAGGGCAAGTTCGGCCACTTCTTCCTGAACACCGTCTGGATCACGGGCGCGACGGTCCTGGGGGTGGTCATCCTGTCCGTCACCGCCGGCTACGGCCTGGCGCGCCTGGACATCCCCGGGCGGACCGCGGTGTTCTTCCTGTTCATCGTCGGCCTCATGATCCCGTTCTTCTCGATCATGGTCCCGCTGTTCTACCAGCTCCACGACATGGGACTCATCGGGTCGCCGCTGGCCGTGATCCTGCCCGGGATCGCGGGCGTCCAGGGGTTCGGCCTGCCGCTGGGGATCTTCCTGATGCGGGCGTTCTTCCTCGATCTGCCGGTCGAACTCGGCGAGGCCGCACAGATCGACGGGGCATCCGAGTTCAACGTGTTCCGCCGCGTCATGCTGCCGCTCGCGTGGCCCGGCGTCGCGGTGCTGGCGGTGCTCGTGTTCTTCCAGAGCTGGAACTCGCTCCTCCTGCCCCTGCTGTACCTCACGGGTCCCGACAGCCGGACGATGGCGACGGGCCTCTACCTGTTCGCGAGCGGTCGCACCACGGAGACCGCACTGCTGGCTGCGGCAAGCCTGATCATGGTCGCGCCGGTGATGCTCTTCTACGTCGCCTTCCAACGGCAATTCGTGCGTGGCGTCACGTCCGGCGCGCTCAAGGGCTGACCGATGTTCGACGCGTTGAGCAGGCAATGGAGGGCGTATTGATGGCCGCAGCAGGGCCCTCCTTCAGCCTGGACGGTCGGCGGGCGCTCGTGACCGGCGCCAGTCGCGGGATCGGAAGGGCGATCGCCATCGGCCTCGCGTCGGCGGGCGCGGACGTCGTCGTCCACTACGCGTCCGATGCTGCGGCCGCCCAGTCCGCGGCGGCCGAGATCGAGGCGGCTGGCCGTCGATCCGCGGTCATCGACGCGGACCTCACGGTACGCGGCAGCGGGCGATCGCTCGGCGAACGCGTCCGCGACGAGCACGGCCAGATCGACATCGTTGTCCTCAACGCGGTGACCTCGCGACGCCGTCCGTTGGTCGAGGTTGCCGACGACGACACCGAGGCCGAGCTGCGCTCCGGCTTCGCCTCGTCCCTGGAGCTGCTCCAGGTGCTGGCGCCGCCGATGGCCGAGCGTGGCTGGGGCCGGATCGTCGCGATCGGCAGCGTCCAGCAGGTGCGCCAGAACCCCGCCTCGATCGTGTATGCCGCGATGAAGTCGGCCACGGCCAATCTCATGGAGAACCTGGCCCGACGGTATGGGCCGTCGGGGGTCACGGCGAACACGGTGGCGCCAGGGCTCATCGCGACCGACAGCACCGCGGGCCAGCTCGCCAACGAGGACACGCTGCGTGCCCTCCTCGACGAGATCCCGCTCCGATCCGTGGGCCGGCCCGAGGACTGCGTCGGTGCCGTGGTGCTGCTGTGCTCCGAGGCCGGCCGCTACATCACGGGCACGACCGTGTTCGTCGATGGCGGCATGCATCTCCCCGGCCGGCCGCCATTCATCGCCGCCGATGGACGGATCGTCCGGTGAGCCGGCTGCGCCCGGCCCACGTCGTCGATCGGACAGCCATCACGACGCCGATCAGGGCCGACGGTGCTGCCCCTCGGTACGCCGCAGGCGAGGTCTATGCCCTGGGCGCAGTGGCAGGGGAGAGCCCTGTCTGGCTCGCGAGCCGGGGGATCGTGGCGAGCGTCGATGCCGTCGGCGGCACGGTGCATCTGCTCCACCTCGAGGATGCCATTGACGAGGTCGTGCCACTCCCCCGAGCGGCGTCGGCGTGCGTGGCGCTCACCGACGACACCCTCCTGCTCGCCGCCGGCCGGCAGTTCGACATCCTCGACCTCAAGACCGGCACCGTCTCGGCGGCCGCGGACCGCCCCGGCGAGCCGCCGCCGGGCGCAGACCTCAACGATGCGGTGCTCGACCCAAGCGGGCGCATCTGGACTGGTGCACGCCCGGCCCGCGATGACGGCGACCATGGCGTGCTGCTTGCATGGGCCCGCAACGCGGAGCCGGTCGTGGCTGTCGATGGGCTGCGGGGGCCCAACGGCCTGGCCTGGAATGCGGCCGGCGACCGCCTGTACCTCGCCGACTCACGCCTGCGGAAGATCTTCCTGCATCCCGTCGATCACGCGACCGGTGCGCTCGGACCGGGATCGGTGTTTGCCGCCTGGGACGTGCGCGACGGCCGGCCCGATGGTCTCGCCATCGACGCCGAGGACCATCTCTGGGTCGCCGCCTGGGACGGGCGCGAAGTGCGCCGGTACGGGCCGGACGGACGGCTCGATCGGGCCGTGGCGATCCCGGCCGCCCGCCCGTCGAGCTGTGCCTTCGGCGGCCCGCGGCTCGATCGCCTCCTCGTCACCAGCGCCCGCCCCGAGCTCGACGACGCCGCCGATCAGGGCGGATCGCTGTTCGTGCTCGACGTCGGCGTTGCCGGGCTGCCGCTCGGCACGTGGGCTTCGTGATGGACGGCACGCGGCCGCCGCTCCCGCCCGCGATCCGCGAGGGTCGGGTGATTGCGATCCTCCGCGGCCATCGAACCGTCGCGCCTGCCGGCCTTGGTTCGCGCGCTGGCCGACGGCGGGATCCGGGCCGTCGAGGTGACGCTGAACTCACCGGGCGCACTGGCGTCGATCGAAGCGCTGCGCGTCGATGGCCGAGCGATGCGAGCGTCGTCGTCGGAGCCGGCACCGTGCTGGATCGCCGCTCGGCCGCCGATGCCGTGGCCGCTGGCGCAACGTTCCTCGTCGCGCCGAATGTCGACCCGCTGACGATCGGCTGGGCGGTCGACCATGGAGTCCCCATCCTCCCGGGCGCGATGACACCGACGGAGATCCTCGTCGCCTGGTCGGCCGGGGCCTCCGCGATCAAGCTGTTCCCTGCGAGCGTCCTCGGGCCCGCCTTCGTGCGCGAGGTTCGCGGGCCAATCCCCGACGTGCCGCTCGTGCCGACAGGTGGAATCACGTCGGCTACCGCAACTGCGTTCATCGGTGCCGGCGCCCTCGCGGTCGGTGTCGGGAGCTGGCTGACCGGCGGCGCGGACGTCGATGTTGTGCGCACGCGGTCCGCCGAGCTCGTCGCGGCGGTGGCCGGCGCATGACGATGGAGGTCGTGACGCTCGGGGAACCCTTGGCGGCATTCCTCGCCGTCGAGCCGGTCGCGCTCGCGGACGTCGGCACGTATCGCCTGCATGTTGCGGGTGCCGAATCCAACGTGGCGATCGGGCTCGCACGGCTGGGTCACGCCGTGGCGTTCGTCGGTCGGGTGGGGGACGACGGTCTCGGCACCGCGATCCTGCGGCGCCTGCGTGGCGAGGGCGTTGACGTGACGGCCCTGGGTGTCGAGCCGGGCACCCCGACGGGCATCCTGATTCGCGAGCGTCGGGCGTTCGGCCCGTCCGAGGTCACCTACCGGAGAGTGGATTCGGCCGGCTCCCGCCTCGCACCCGATGACCTCGCGCGCAGCGGCGGTCTGCGGGGCGCGGGATGGGTGCATCTGACCGGCATCACTCCCGCGCTGTCGGGGTCCGCGCGCGCCGCCGTCGATTCGGCGATCGATGCGGCCCGGCGGGCCGGCGCGACCGTGTCATTCGACGTCAACCTTCGCCGGCGCCTGTGGTCGGCCGACGTCGCCGCCCCGGTCCTGGCGGCCATCGCCCGGCGCGCCGACATCGTGCTCGGCAGCCCCGATGAGCTCGAGCTCGTGGCAGGCGGTCCGGACGCTCCGGCTCGCCTGCTCGACGATGGTGTCTCGCTCGTGGTCACCAAGTCCGGCCCGGATGGCGCGAGTGCGGTCGACGCAGCGGGCCGGGCGATCGTGGCGCCCGCCTTCCCACTGCGTGCCGTGATCGATCCTGTCGGGGCCGGTGACGCATTCTGTGCCGGTTTCATCGCCGCGCGGCTCCAGGGTCACGAGATCGAGCAGGCGCTCGACTGGGGGGCGGCGTGCGGTGCGGCCGTCGCTGCGGTCGAGGGCGACATCGACGGCCTGCCCACGCGCGCCGAGCTCGGTCGCATCCTCGAGCGCGGCCAGGACACGATCCGCTGAGGCGGGCCGCTTGAAGAGCCTGTTTCGAGCCGACGGCAACCGCCTTGTCCGCGCCTATGACAGCGAGCAGCTGTGGGTGGAGGCATGGGGTCCCGATAGCCTGCGCATCCGGGCCACCCACCGCCCGCTGATGGAGGCCGACGACTGGGCGCTGCTGCCGGGGGCGCCCAGCCAGGCGGACATCGTGATCGGCGAAAGCGGCGCCGAGATCAGCAACGGTCGGGCCGTGGCCAGCGTCACCGATGACGGCCGCGTCGAGATCCGACACCGGGACGGCCGGCTGCTGCTCCGGGAGTACGTGCGCCGACGCGACACCGCCGATCCGCCGCGGAGCCCGCTCAAGCTGCCGGCCCGCGAGTTCAAGCCATTGCCCGGCGGTGACTACGCCGTCAACCTCCGTTTCGAGTCCGATCCCGGCGAGCACATCTTTGGCATGGGCCAGTACCAGCACGAGTTTCTCGACCTCAAGCACTGCACGCTCGAGCTCGCGCATCGCAACTCGCAGTCGAGCGTTCCGTTCGCGCTGTCGAGCCTGGGGTACGGGATGCTGTGGAACAACCCGGCGATCGGCCGGGTGACGTTCGCGCGGAACGTGACCGAATGGCAGGCCTTCTCGACTCGCCAGCTCGACCTGTGGATCACGGTCGGCGACACGCCGGCCGAGATCGTCGAGGCCTACGGGCGCGCCACGGGGACGGTGCCGCTCATGCCCGACCATGCGCTCGGCCTGTGGCAGTCCAAGCTCCGGTACCGGACCCAGCGGGAGCTCCTCGAGGTCGCCCGCGAGCACGTTCGTCGAGAGTTGCCCCTCGCATTCATCGTGGCCGACTTCATGCACTGGGATCGCCAGGGCGACTGGGCGTTCGATCCACGCGACTGGCCGGACCCGGCGGCGATGGTCGACGAGCTGCGGTCGATGGGGATCGAGCTGCTCGTGTCCGTCTGGCCGACCGTCGACAAGTCTGGGCACCGATACCCCGAGATGCTGCGCCACGGCTATCTCATCCGCACCGAGCGGGGGATCCGGACCACCATGGAGTTCATGGGCAGCACCGTGTTCGTCGACGTCACGAACCCCGATGCACGTCGCTACTTCTGGGACGCCATCCGCGCCGGGTACTGGGATGCCGGGGTGCGCCACTTCTGGCTCGACGAGGCCGAGCCGGAGTACCCCGTGTACGACTTCGACCACTACCGGTATCACCTGGGGTCCGACCTCCAGATCGGCAACCTGTATCCGCTGCTGTTCGCCAAGACGTTCTTCGATGGCCTGACCGAGGCAGGCGACACGCAGCCGATGAGCCTCGTGCGCGCGACCTGGGCAGGCGGCCAGCGCTACGGCGCGCTCGTCTGGTCGGGCGACACCGACACGACCTGGACGTCGTTCCGACAGCAGGTGCGAGCTGGCCTGAACATGGGGATCGCCGGCATTCCGTGGTGGACGTCCGACATCGGCGGCTTCCACGGCGGCTCCGCGGACGACCCAGCCTTTCGCGAGCTCGTGACCAGGTGGTTCCAGTTCGCGGTGTTCTGCCCCGTCCTCCGGATGCACGGCGATCGGGAGCCGCACACGGGGCCCGACCCGTCACCCGCGGCGGGCAGGCTCGGGAGTGGCGGACCAAACGAGCTCTGGGCATTCGGCGAGGACACGTTCGCGATCCTGCGTCGATGGCTCGCGATCCGCGAGCATCTGCGCCCGTATATCCAGACCCTGATGCGCGCGGCCCACGAGCGAGGGACACCGCTCATGCGTCCGCTGTTCTACGACTTTCCCGACGATCCGCAGGCATGGGCCGTCGACGACGCCTACATGTTCGGGCCCGACCTGCTGGTCGCTCCGGTCCTGGATCCGCAGGTGTCCGAGCGGGCGGTGTACCTCCCGGCTGGGACCGCGTGGCGCGACGCCTGGACCGGCGACGGCCACGACGGTGGCTCGTCGATCATCGTGCCGACGCCCATCGACCGCATCCCGGTGTTCGTTCGCGCGAGCTCTGGTCAAACGCTGTATTGACGGTCGCTCACGCGAGGGTGATCGGCGGCAACCGCGGGGATGACCGCATCGCGGTCGAGCTTGCCCCGGGGGCGCTGTCGATAGCCATTTCAACCGGCGTTCGTTCCGAGCGAGGTCGCCCACCGCGAGAGGGATTCGACGCGGCCCCCATCGGTCACGAAGGCCGTCCCCTGGTCGAAGTCGACGTCCAGCGCCAGCTCATCTTCGTCACGGAACCAGCGGAGTCGAAGGGAATGCCCGCCGTCGGCCTCCACCACGAGGTCGCCGTCGAACGCCGGATGCGTGTTCCGCAGCCGGACGAGCTCGACGACGCGCGCGACGACCGACCGATCAAGGGCGACCTGGATCTCGTCCGTGGTGTAGTCGTGGCGGTTGATCGCGCGCCCTTCGCCCGTTCGCTCGACGGCTGCATGATCGTTCGCGCCCGCCAGCAGGCCGACGTAGTAGATCTGGGGAACCCCTCGCGCAAAGAGCTGGATCGCACGCGCGGCGAGGTAGCGCTCGTCGTTCTCGCCCAGCGCCGAGTAGTACGTGCAGTTGAGCTGGTGCACGTCGCCGGCCTCGGCGTGCGCATCGGACAGGATGCGATTGACGTTGCCGCCCTGCGCCTGGATCCGCGCCGCCAGGCCGGCCATCTCGTCGGGCGTCAGGATCCCGTCGAGGTCCGGCCGGACCGGGATCCCATCGTGGCAATCGAGGTTGGTGAACTGCCGGTCGGGCGACCGCCGCCAGGTGCTCGGCCAGGAGCCCGGCCTCGGCCGGTCTCGAAGGCGTGGAGCAGCAGGCCGGGCAGCACGAAGTCGTACGTCCAGAAGCCATGCGCTGACAATCGTTCATGGGTGCCGTGCCCATCGTGAACCTCGGGCAGGATGGCCAGCCCGAACGAATCGGCCGACATCCGTCACCCAGGCGAGGAACTCGTAGATCTCGGGCTCGACCATGAAGCAGGATCGTCCCGGGCTTCTTGATCACGTACCCGACGGCGTCGAGCCTCACGATGCGGACGCCGTGCTCGGCGAACTGCCGAAGCCAGCGTGTGATCAGGGCGCGCGTTGTCGCCGACGTGACGTCGAGGTCGATCTGCTCGGACCAATCCGCGGTCCCGAACGACGTCCAGACCCGCTCCTCGCGCCCCGAGTCCTCGATCGTCACGGTCGAGAACGGAGCATCCGGCTTGCGCAGGAAGATCATGGCGACGTCCGCATCCGGCGGCCGCCCGTCCGGCCATACCTTGTCGACGGTGATGAACAGATCGGCTGACGGCGACTCGCGGCCACGGCGCAGGAAGTCCTCGAACTCGGCGCTCTGGCGCGAGAGGTGGTTGATCATCAGGTCGAGCAGGACGTCGTGACGCTCGGCGAGCCTGCTGATGTCGGCCCAGGTCCCGAAGCGCGGGTCGATCTCGTCGTACGTGAGCGGCGCGAATCCCCGATCCCCAGACGAGGGAAACGGCGGCAGCACGTGGACGCCGCGGAAGATCCCGGCCAGTGGCCCGTCGAGCAGGTCACCCAGCGCCCGGAGGTCACCGCCGAGCGAATCCGGGTAGGTGAGGAGCTGGGGCCGGGGTGCGATGTCACGCATGCGTGGTCAGCCGGTCAGGCGCGAGTCACGGCACGAAGGGCCGCGCTCCGGGGGCTCGAGGAGATCACGACCGTAGTGTCGCGTCCCCGCGGCCGAACCGTGTGCTGGATGGCGTCCGTCCTTCGCCGCTCAAGCAACTGGATCGTCACCCCTTCACCGACCCTTGGAGCAGGGCCGCGATGACCTGGCGCTGGAAGACGATGAACACGCAGCAGCGTCGGCACGAGGATGAGGATCGTCCCAGCGCTCAGGAGCGGGATGTCCGTCGCGTAGTGGCCCTGGAAGGCGCCGAGGGCGCCGGCCATCGTGCGCTGGGTCGGGTCCTCCACCAGCACCAGCGCGAGCAGGAACTGGTTCCAGGCCCAGACCGACATCAGGATCCCGAGCGACGCCATCGGTGCCCGCGCGAGCGGCACATGGATCCGCCAGAACAGGTCCCAGGTGTTGGCGCCATCGACGCGCGCCGCCTCCGAGATCTCGTTGGGCATGTTGACGAAGTGGGCACGCATCCAGAACACGGCGAACGGCATGAACAGGCCGATGAGCGGCAGCACGATCGCGAGGCGCGTGTTGAGGATCCCCATCTGTCGCGCCAGGAAGTAGAGCGGCGTGATGATCCCCTCGAACGGCAGCGTCAGCCCGAACACGAACAGGAGCAACAGCAGTCCCGCGCCGGGGATGCGGAGCGAGCCGATCGCGAAGCCCGCCATCGTCGAGATGAGGAGTGAGATCGGGACGACCGCCAGCACGATGAACACGCTCGACGCCAGGAGCGCGCTCATGTTCGCGACCTTGAACGCCTCAACGAAATTGCCCCACTGCGGGTCGGGCGGAAGCGAGAGTCCGACAGGAACGCTGCCCGATGGGTACAGGGCGGTCGTGAAGATGCTGACGAACGGCAGGATCGTGATCGCGATCAAGCGCGGCCAGGAGCGCCCAGCCGGCGTAGACCTCCCGACGAGCGACTCTCACTGTCGCACTCCCGCGCGTGATGCGCTGGATGGGCAGGATCGACGATCAGGACGAGGACGACCAGGACGACCGCCAGCGCCGAGGCGAGGCCGACCTGTCGCTCGAGGAACGCAAGGATGTAGATCTGGATTCCGGGGACCGCGGTGGCGTTGCCGGGTCCGCCCGCCGGTCGACACGTACACGATGTCGAACGCCGCCAGGGCGGCGATCACCGTCACCGTGACGCAGACACCGATCTCGTACCGGAGGCTCGGCACGGTGATGAACCGGAACTCCTGGAACCACCCAGCCCCGTCCAGGCGTGCCGACTCGAACAGGGCGGTGTCGATCCTCGTCATCCCGGTCAGCAGCAGCACCGTGCAGAAGCCGAGCAGGACCCAGATCCCGATGAGCCCGACGGCCGGCAGCGCGAAGTCAAAGTCGCCGAGCCAGGCCCGCGTGACATCGCCGAAGCCGATCGCCGTGAGCGCCTGGTTGATCAAGCCGTTGAGGGACAGCAGGCGTCCCCAGATGATCCCGGCCGCGACCAGCGGGATGACCTGGGGCAGGAAGAGGACGGTCCGCGAGACCGTGCCGAGCCGACCGGATGCGACCCGATGGATGACGCTGGCTGTCACGAGCCCGAGCGCCACCGGGATCAGGCTGTAGAACAGGACGAGACGGAAGGCGTTGAACAGCGTCTCCACGAGCTTCGGCTCGCTGAGGACCGCCGCGTAGTTCGAGAGACCGACCCACGTCGCGGGGCCGACGCCGTCCCAGCGGTAGAGCGAGTACTGCACCGTCAGGGCGAGCGGCTGGAGGACGAACAGCGCGTACATCGTCAGCGCCGGCAGCACGAACAGCCAGCCGACGATGGTCTGCCGGCGGATCCCCATCCGAGGGATCCGCCGGCTCTGCCGCCGACGAGCGTCCGAGGCAGATGCTTGGAGCATCGCCTGCCTCGGCTCGGCTTCGTCGGCGGCGTGGCTCAACGGCTAAGTTCCTTCGCGTACTCGGCCTGGACCGCCTTGAGGAGGCCGGCAGCATCCTGCTTGCCCCGACCAGCTTCTGGAGTTCGGGTGTCCAGCCCTGCGCAAAGATCGCGCCTGTTGCATTAGCGATGAAGTCCATGGCGCCATTGTCCTTGGCGACGTCGTTGCCGGCCGCCAACGTCTCGTTGGTTACCGATCCGGCCGCCGCAGGCGGGACGGGGAGGTCCGTTGGGCCGCCCGGGTTCGAGCCGCCGACGGCGACGTCGATCTGGCGAGCGGTCTCGTTCGTTGCCACCCAATTGAAGAACGCGGCGGCGCAATCGGCGTTCTTGGCAGTGTTGGCGATGCCGTAGGTCAGGGGCGCCGACATCGCAGCGAGCGATCCGCCAGCCTCGGCCGGCGGGAAGACGAAGAAGCCGACGTTGCCGGCGAGATCCTTGTCATAGACGGCGTTCTGCCAGTCGCCGTTGAACATGAACACGCCCTCACCTTTCCCGAATCGGGCGTTGGCGTCGGTGTACTCGATCGCGTTGGCGTCCTTCGGGAAGTAGCCGCTCTTGACCCACTGCTCGAGATGCTGCGCCGCCGTGAGGTTGGTCGGCGTGTCGATGGTCGCTCCGGCCTTCTGGAAGATCCAGTCGTTGATCGGCTGGGTCGGGCCATAGGCGGCCATGAGGTTCTGCAGCGGGAAGGCGAGGCCTCCGCCACTCGCCGTCGCATTCCAGGCCATGATCGGAAGCAGTCCGGCTGCCTTGGCCTTGGCCAGCAGGTCTTCGAACTCGGCCACCGTCTTGGGCGGCTCGGTCATGCCCAGCTGCGCGGCGAGCTGCTTGTTGTAGAAGACGCCGGTCAGGCTGTAGTTGAGGCCCATCGCATACAGGGAGCCCGCGCCGCGCGTGCCGTCGGTCCCGACCCGGTTCTGTGCGAGCTGCGCGGCCGACCACTTGTCCCAGCCGAAGGCGGTCGCGTAGTCGTCAAGGTTCTTGAGCAATCCATCCTTGACCAGCGAAACCATCGACGGAAGGCGGATCAGGTCCGGGGGATTGTCGCCCGACAGCAGCCGCGGGGTCGAGCTCATCAGGTTCGTGAACTGGTCCTGGCTGATCTTCCAGGTCACATTCGGAAACTGCTTGGTGAACTCTTCCGAGAGCTTGAACGGGAGATCGAATCCGCTCTCGAAGTAGGCGGCCAGCTCGACGGGATCGGTCCCGCACGACGGGCCGGCTGCGACCGCGCTCGCAGAGGGCGCAGCGCCGGTGCTTGCCGATGGGGCGGCCGGGGTCGGCGCAGCGGTCGGTGCAGCGGTTGCTGCCGCCGAGGGCGACGAGACGGCACCGGGCGCCGCGCAAGCCACCACCATGATGGTCGCGACGGCCAGTGCGGCGATGCGTCCTCCCGACTGCAAGCCGCCGGTGGGATGGAACTCACGGCTGATCATCAACACTCCTCCTCAGTGGTGCCCAAGCGGGCGCGCCAAGCGATCGGGTGGCCTCATCCACGGCCCTCCTTCGGAGGCGCCGTTGTCGCGCGGACCACCAGCTCTGGTGCCAGATGGACGACGGGCGGCTGCTCTGACCGGACACCGATCTCGGCGAGGAGCACTTCGGCACCCCGCCGCCCGGACTCGAGCAACTGCTGGCGAACGGTCGTCAAACCGACGTAGTCCGCAGCCTCGATGTCGTCGTAGCCGATGACGGACAGGTCGTCGGGCACATGCAACCCGATCTCGCGCGCCGCGGCGATGACGCCAAGAGCCTGCGTGTCACTCGCCGTGAAGATCGCGGTCGGTCGTCGGTCGCCGGCCAGCATCTGGTGGGCGAGCTCGCGGGCTTCATATCGCCCGTGGGCGCCGTGACCGACCCAGGCCCGCGGGATCGAAATGCCGGCATCAGCCAACTCGCCCAGCAGGCCGAGCTCGCGGTCCCGGCTGGAGGTAAAACCAAACGGATCCTGAACTGCGTCGCCCACGAATCCAATCGCGGTGTGGCCGAGATCAAGCAGGTGTCGGGCAGCAAGGGCGCCGCCGCCGGCGTCGTCACCGATCACCCGGGGCATCGCCGCGATCGACGGCGCGTGGACGTCGATGAACACGACAGGAACGGGACCGCGGCTCAACGCCGGCACCGCCGCATCTGGCGGGGGCAGGGACATCACGATCAGACCGTCGGTACGCTGCGACTGGGCCAGGGTGCCCAGGTAGTGGTCGCGCTTCTGGACCGACTCGACGTTGTAGATGACCAGGTCGAACTCGCTGTCCGTCAGGACGGCATCAACGCCCCTGAGCCGTTCCGCCGCCTGTGGCCGCGTCAGGAACGAAACGACGACCCCGATCGTGAGCGTCCGTCCGAGGCTCAGCCGGCGCGCTGCCGGGCTCGGGGAGAAGCCCAGCTCCTCCATCACCGAGAGGATTCGGTCGCGCGTCTGGGGATTGACGACGTCCTTGCCGTTCAGCGCCCGGGAGGCCGTCGCGACGCTCACCCCCGCGTGGCGGGCGACGTCGCGGATCGTGACGGACTTCTTGGCCACGGCAGCCTCGGCAATGAAACCGGTTACATGAGACCGGTTTCAACAAGGTACCAGCAACGTCAAGAGGTGGTTGCAGGAGGGATGCGCGAGACCTTGGGAAGCGGAAAGCGCGGGAGCCGCGCGTCCACCCGCCTCGGGCTACGTGGGCCAGCCGCGCGTCTCGAGACCGACCGTGCCCGATGTTGCAGCGGTACCGTCGATCGTGAGGTCCGCGTGCAGGGTCTGTCGGATCCCCTCGCCCAGGTCATTGGTGGGGATCTCGCCCCACGTCGCCACGACTCGGTGGCGGTGTCCCCCGATCCTGACGGCGTCAAGCGTGAACCCGCCGGGGATCCGGCGTGTTCGGATGACCCCGTTGAGCGGCGACACGACCATGTCCCGGCGCGTCCCGTCGGTCGTCCACAGGTACGCCGCGGCGAGCGGGAGTGGCGGCCCGCCCCACAGCCGGGAGCTGCTCACGAGGGCTTCGAGCCGTCGCTCAGGTGCTCCCTCGAACTGCGTAGCGGACAGCCAGATCCAGCGGTCAGGGAGGCGCCGCCCCCAGTAGTGGGTGAAGGCCCCGGGCAGGTCCGTGATCACGAAACGTTCGCCGCCGATCTCGATCGTGCCCGAGAACCGGGCTTCCGGGCGGACCACGATCGACAGGTCGAGCGGCTCCATCCAGGCGATGGCCCTGTGGAGCGGCGTGACCAGCGCGGGGCCCTCCTCCCACTGCAGATCCCAGGCGATGTCGCCGACCGCGCCGTGCGACTCGCGGGGCCGAAGCTCGGTCGTGCCGGCGACAACGACCTCGCGGTCGGCCGACCAGTCCGGCGATGGCACATGCTCGACCCGTCCCTCGCCGCGCAGCCAGAGGCTGACGCGCGTCTCGGCGATCCCCGTTCGGCGGCGAAGGATCACATCGACCAGGAACGCAAGGTCGCCGACGTGCAGCTTCCAGAACCAGTACTCGAGCGGCGCGTGATCGTGGGGAGAGAACGGTTCCATGTCGGGGATCATCATGAGCGGTCAAGAGGGAGGTCCGCTCGGCCCGTCCCGTAGGATGCCGGCGGAAAGGTGGTGCCGGGACGATGGACGATCTCCACGCCACGATGAGCGCCCCGGGCGGACGGGTCGGCCGCCGGCAACCCGACATCGATCGCGTCGCCGGCATGGCCGACCCCGTGATCCGCAACCTCCAGATCACGCAGGCCTACCACGACCTCTCGGCCGCGGCGGCGGCGCACCTCGGACCCGTTGCCAACTGGTGCACGTACGCGACGTGGGCGTCGAAGCAGGCCGGACAGACGATCCGCAAGGAGGACATCCAACGCGCGCTGGACGCGGCGTCTGGAACCTCACCGGCCACGACGGGCGCCGCGAGCGAGGTCATGAGAGAGGCAGCGCGTTTCGGGGCGCACGTCTCTGTCGGCGATTCGGTCCGGTCTGTTTGGGAGGTCATCGATCCCGCAGCCGCCCTGGATCGGGCGAGCGCCGCGGTTGCCCGCGGCAATCTCCGGGTGTTCGAGGAGATCGGCCGCGAATTCGCGCGCTTCGACGTGGCGTGCGGCGGGGATTCGGCCTTCGACACGGACGCGCTCGCCCGCTTCGTGGATGGCCTGGTGCCGGGCGAACCGCCCGACGGGCAGGGCTACCTGCGCCTGGCTTTCGCCCACTACCACCGTGCCCGCTTCGAGGTCGACCCAGTGACGCGCGCCCAGCTCGTCCTGCTCGCGAATCTGGAGGTCGGCTTCCACGAGCAGATCCGTCTCCAGCCGGAGATCGTGGCTGCCCTGAACGCTGGCGTCGTCGATCCACGCGAGCAGCGGGAGCGCGTCATCGCGGCGCTGTTCCCGGATGCCGGCTGGATCGTTCGGATGCGTGTCTGGATCGCGCGGCTGCTCGGGCGACGCACGCCGCTCGACCTTGCGATCGACGCGCTGGTTCTCGAAAAGCAAGCGCTCGTTCGACGGGTCCTGACTCGCCACCTCATGTCCATCGACCTCGGGGCCGCCGTCCACCTCAGGCTCGGCGAGGATCTCGGCGCGGAATTTCCGCCGTCACTCACGGCGATCGCCCTGCCCGAGCTGCGCCAGCTGCTCGATCGGATCGATCCGACGCGTGACGACCCGCTGGAGTCCGGGGCGGTCGACTGGGCGGATCTCGCCGATCGCGTCCACTTCATCGCCGAGATGTTCCGTTGCTTCCAGGAGTCACCGTTCCTGTTCGACCCGCCCTTCACGCAGGCCCAGCTGGAACGCCTCGATGCCGGCGAACGACCGCCCGACCCGCTCTGATAACCCGGCGGCTGACGAGGTGTCGATGGCACCCGATCCGCGGAGACGCTGGCGTTGCATCCGCGGCGCCATTGTCATCACATTCATCGGAATGTGAGACACGGGCGCCTGCCTGCCGGGTAGGATCACGTCGATCGGGGCCGCGTGTTCGATGACCGGACGCGCTTGGGCCTCGTTCACTCGTGGGTCAGCGATGACCGCGCCCCGCCGATCCTGAGGAGACCCATGCGCAGAACCGTCCTGATCGCGATCGCCATGGTCGCGATCGTCTCGTCCGTCGTCGCGTGTACTGCCTCGGGGTGGCACGAGCGCGCTCACCGGCAAGACCTGGCAGCTGACCGCGGTCACCGAGAAGACGCCCGCGTTCCAGGGGGTGATCCCCGCCGCGGATCAGCCGCGCTACACCATCGCGTTCAACACGGACGGCACGTACAACGGCCAGGCCGACTGCAACGCGATGTCCGGCAAGTACACGACCAGCGGGACGAACGTGATCGCGATCCAGCCGGGCGCGACGACGATGATGATGTGCGCCGATCCGGAGTCGTTCGGCAACATCTTCGCCCACGCGATCACCACTGGCCTCGACCTGGGCCGTCGCGAACAACGCGCTCGACGCTGACCAGCGCCGACGGCGCCACGCTCCAGTTCGCGGCCGGCACGGCCGCGGCGTCACCGAGCGCGGCCGTCGCATCGGCGGCGCCCGCGGCGTCGTCGTCCGCGGCCGACCTCGTCGGCGTCGACTGGCAGCTGTCCGGCATCACCGAGACCGTCCCGGCGTTCCAGGGCGCCGTCCCGGCCGCGGAGCAGCCGAACTACACGATCGCGTTCGACGCAGGACGGCACGTTCAGCGCCAAGGCCGACTGCAACCAGATCTCCGGCACGTACGAGGTCGGTGCCTCGAATGCGCTCACGATCACGCCCGGCCCGTCGACGATGGCGATGTGCCCGGAAGGGTCGCTCGGCGACCTGTTCGTCTTCGGCCTCAGCAACGCCGCGAGCTACGCGGTCGCGGACACCGGGCTCACGATCACGCTCCAGGACGGCGGCACGCTCCAGTTCGTCAAGGGCGTCTGACCGCCCGACGGACCGCGCTCGCGCGGTCCGTCACATCGCCACCCCGAGGACCTCGCCGACGCGGCGGGGTCCTCTTGCTGTCAGTTGCCCGCCTTGAACGGGTAGACGACCCAGTTGTCGGTCTCGACGGCGTACAGGTCGGGCTCGCCCGGGACCGTCGACTTCCGGGGCTTGTAGTGCAGGACGACCGTCGTGGGGATGCCGCCGGCCTGGACCACGCGCTCCGTGACCGCGTGGATCGTCGTGCCGCTCTCCCAGACCTCGTCGACGATCAGCACCCGCTGGCCGCGCAGCAGCGGGTCGGCGGGGAACTGGAGGAACGTGGGGTGCGGGCCGGGCTGGCCCTCGTCGTCGTAGAACGCGACCGCGGCGACGACGATGTTCCGGATCCGGAGCCGGTAGGCGAGCATCCCCGCGGGCACGAGGCCGCCGCGGGTGATGCACAGCATGACGTCGAACGACGGTCCCGGCGAGCCGGCCGGCGAGGTCCGCCACCAGCCGGTCGAGGTCGTCCCAGCTGACGATGTCGCGCTCGGGCGTCGATTGTGCGGACACGCTCGAAGGATACGGGCTGACCGGCACAAACCGCACCGGGTAGCCCGAGCGTATCTCCGGCTAGAAGGAAGGCGTCATGCACATCCGCGCTATCTCAGGCCTTGGCCGTTCACTCGCCGTTGGGGCTCTCCTGCTGTTGCCGTTCGTCATTGCGGCGTGCAACAACGGCGGCAGCAGCGGCTACTGACGGAACTGTCCAACCCGCGTTCCGCTGCGCCACTCAGGCCGCCTGTTCGAGCAGCGGGCAGGTGACCCGGCCGAACGCTCGCTCCCGGGCACCGTAGGCACGAACCGCGTCCGGCGGGTCGCGGCCCTCGATGAGCGCGAGCGTCGCCTCGGCGACGAGGTCGTCGTACAGGGGATCCGTCCAGGTTCACGAGGGTCGTGCGGCGCGGGCCCGACGATCTGCCGAGCCCGTTCGAACAGCGTGTGGCCGAGGTGCAGGCCCGGCATCGGCGGGATGCGCGCGGCTGCGGCCGGCGGCGTACTCGGCGGATCGGTCGCCGCGGCCCTTGCTCGGCGGCGGCGTTCGTTGCGCAGCCGGTTCTGGCGGGCGCGGTACTCGGGATGGGCGGCACGCCAGGCGCGGTAGTAGGCGGCGGTGGTCATCGGAGCGCCTCCGCGGGCGAGTGACGGTCGCGATGGTGGCTGACGGGTGGACGACTGCTCGAGGGCTCTGGGGGCAGCAGGGCACAACGACTCCTCTCGGGCGCGACGAAACGGCAGTGGCCGCAACGCGGGCGGGTGATGGGAGGCGGCGTGGGACCGGCGGGCGACCCGTGCGATGAACAGGTCGCGAGGCGATCCCGACGCCCGCACGGGGGCGGGCGCGAAAGGTCCGTGCTGGCACCCTTGGCCGGCGATGAAGGGCCGGCATCGGGCGCGGAGACGGCCGGTGGGCGACGATGCACCCGATGGGCCCCGGCGTGCGCGCGGCGGGCAGCTGCCGGGGCGAAGCGGTTCACTGTCGCGCCCCGCTTGAGGGGGGCACTCAGGGTGGA
This sequence comes from uncultured Chloroflexia bacterium, assembly GCA_963779575.1. Taxonomy (GTDB): domain Bacteria; phylum Chloroflexota; class Limnocylindria; order Limnocylindrales; family CSP1-4; genus CAIXZV01. The sequence continues at coordinate 430,240 of CAVZYT010000008.1, read as the reverse complement.
CCGGACAGCCCGGAGTATAGGTCGGGGCCCCTTACCGGCGGCTTAACGCGCCGTTGCAATCGCCGGCTATTGACTGGTTCATGCGCCCGCGCTGCAAGACATCCGAGATGGCGAAGCCCGCTTCGTCGAGCCGATCGCGAGCCGCTGGGGGCGAGGCTTTGGCGACGCAGGAGGTCGAGATGGCCGAGCTGAGCACGAAGCAGCGGAAGTCGGAGCCCCGGTCTGACTTCGGCTTGCCCGACGAGCGCAAGTACCCGATGCCGGACAAGTCGCACGCGCGGAACGCGAAGGCGCGCGCAGCCCAGCAGAAGAACGAGGGCAACCTGTCCGCGGCCGACAAGCGGAAGATCGACCGCAAGGCCGACGCCATCCTGGACAAGTAGCGCACCCGGAAGGAGCACCGAGCATGTGTCTCACGTGTGGCTGCATGGACGCCCACCAGCAGATGGGCAAGGCCAACATCACCTACGAGGACGTCAAGGCCGCGGCGAGCGAGAACGGCCGCTCCGTCGCCGACACCCTCGACATCATGGAGCGGACCGAGATCAAGGACCGCAAGAACCATCCGCGGGAGTACGGCGTGGAGGCGGAAGTCCGCGGGTGACTGCGCGGTTCGCGCCGACGCTCGACGCCGCCGTCCAAGCCGGTCTGACCGGTCGTCGCCTCGATCACCACCACGTCGCGGACGTGCAGCCCTAGTCGTCGCCGCGGATGCGGGAGAAGACCACGCAGTCGACGGGCACCCCGCCGTGATGGAGGTCCCAGGCGCGGGCGATGCCTTCACGCTGGAACCCGGCTCGCTCCGTCATCCGGTGCGACGCCTCGTTGCCGACCATGATGAACGCGTCCAGGCGGATGGCCGCCGTCGTGGCGAACGTCCAGTCCGCCACCAGCCGCAGCGACCTCGTGCCCACGCCGCGACCACGCCCTTCGGGCGCGAGCCACAGCCCGAACGTGGCCTGATGCCCGTCCGGCCCGAACCGGGTCACGGCGCCAAGCAGCCGATCGGTCGCGGCATCGACGATGGCGAACGCCGCGCCCGTGCCATTGCGCCACATCGTCATGGCGGTTTCGATCAAGGCGTCAGCGTCGGCGGGGGTGAATGGCTGGGGGATCGTCACCCAGCGGGCAATCTCCGGGTCCTGGCAGACGGCGTAGACGTCGGGCGCATCCGAGGGGCGCCACGGTCGCAGGATGAGCTCGTCGATGGTCAGGGTCGTTCCCGGTTCCTCGTCCACGGGCCATTCTGTCAGTCGAAGCAGGGCAGGGCCACGCCGCCTCGGCCGACCGGGATTGGGCGAAACTAGGGCGACAGGTCCGGCAGCAGTCGCGCGAGGTTCCCATGTCGAACGCACAGCCAGTCGCGGACGGTGCCACGGTCGCCGGCTGGGTGCCCGTCATCGAAGACCCGGCGATGGCGACGCTGCTGCGCCCGGACGCCGTCCTGCACCGGCTCGCGACCGGCGCCACCTGGGCCGAGGGGCCGGTGTGGCTCCCGCACGACGGGTCGGTCATCTGGAGCGATGTCGTCGGCAACCGGCTGCTGCGCTGGTTGCCCGACGGGAGCGTGTCGGTCTTCCTCGACCCCGCCGAGTTCGAGAACGGCCACACCCTGGACCACGATGGGTCGATCATCGCCTGCTCGCACGGCCACCGGCGCCTCGAGCGACTCGGGCTCGACGGCAGCCTCACCCCGATCGTCGATCGCTACCGCGGGATGCGCTTCAACTCGCCCAACGACGTGATCGTGAAGTCGGACGGGACGATCTGGTTCACGGACCCGCCCTACGGCATCACGAGCGACCGCGAGGGCTACGCGGCGCCGTCCGAGATCGGGGAGTGCCTCGTGTTCCGGCTCGATCCGCGGACCGGCGAGCTCGACGCCGTGACCGACTGGCTGGACGAACCCAACGGCCTCGCGTTCTCGCCGGACGAGACCGTCCTCTACGTGGCCGACACCTCGATCGCCTCGCACGACGACGGCACGGGCAACCATCACATCGCGGCGTTCGAGGTGGTCGATGGCCGGACGCTCGCGAACCCGCGCATCTTCTACACCGTGGACGACTGGGTGGCCGACGGCTTCCGCGTCGATATCGCCGGCAACGTCTGGACGTCGGCGGGGGACGGGATCCACGTCGTCGCGCCGGACGGCCGGCGCCTGGGCAAGCTGCCGGTCCCGGAGCGGACCTCGAACTGCGTCTTCGCCGGCCCGGGGCTCGATCGGCTGTTTATCACCGCGTCGACGTCCCTGTACGTGCTCGACGTGGCCACCCGCGGCGTCGTGCCGGCAGGCCCGCGATGAGCGGAGCCGTCGGTGTCATCGGCCTGGGCGTGATGGGCAGCGCCATGGCCGCGACGCTCTCCCGGGAGGGTTGGACCGTGATCGCCACGAGTCGGTCCGCGAGCGCACGTGCGGCGGCCGAGGCGAGCGGCGCGCGGGCGGTCGACACGGCGGCGGAGGTGGCGGCTTCGGTCGACGTGGTCGTCCTGAGCCTCCCGGACGCGGCCGCCGTGCGAGCGGTCCTCCTCGATGATGGCGGCCTTGCGGAGGGTGCACACGACGGGCTCACGGTCGTCGACACCATCCACGCTTGCGCCGACGGACGCCCAGGCGATCGGCGAGGCGATGGAGGCGGCGGGGATCGCCTACCTCGACGTCCCGGTCTCGGGCGGACCGCAAGCGGCGAGCGACGGGACCCTGTCGATGATGGCGGGCGGCGACGTCGCGGCACTGGAGCGCGTCCGGCCGGTGCTCGAGACCCTCGGCTCACGGGTCGTCCATTGCGGCGCCGTCGGCGCCGGCTCGGTCGCGAAGGCCTGCAACCAGCTCATCGTCGTGGCCACGATCGGTGCGGTGGCGGAGGCCCTGACGATCGCCGAGGCTGCCGGGGTCGACCCCGCGGTCGTGCGCGAGGCGATGCTTGGCGGCTGGGCCGCGAGCCCGATCCTGCGCCTGCACGGCGCGCGGATGCTCGCACGCGACTGGGTACCCGGCGGCAGGGCCGCGTACCACCTGAAGGACATCGCCACGCTCGCGGCGCTGTCGTCCGAGTCAGGCGTCGGGACCCCCGTCTTCGATGCCGCGGCGGCTTATATCCAGGCCCTCGTCGACGCGGGCGGCGGCGATCTCGATCACAGCGCGGTCTACGCCATCGTGCGAGGCGACGACCCGCTCGCGTGACCGCGTCGCCCGTCAGCCGGGCGCGCCCGTCGCCGCGACCACGGCCCTCGTCAGGCGGTCGGTGAGGAGCGCGTCGGCGTAGGTCGAGGCGACGGCGGTCGGATCACCCGCCACGACGGCATCGAGGAAGGTCTCGGCCTGGATCTCGTACGGGTCACGGCCCGGCGGCAGAACGACCACGTCGGTGCCGTCGCGGAACTCGACCTCCCAGTCCTGGGGTTCCTCGCCGGTCCGCCGGATGGTCGTGCGCAACCCGTCCGAGGACAACGCGATGTCGACGACGTGGCTCGACTGGCGTCGCGTATTGGCGAACGTGCCCACGGCGCCCGTGGCGAAGCGGAGCACGGCGGCGGTGGCGTCGGCGACGTCCGTGTCGGGCGGCGTGGCCGGTCGCTCGTGCAGCGACGCGGCACCCACGACCTCGGCCTCGCCAACGAGGAGCCGCGCCAGGTCGTACAGGTGCGTGGCCTGCTCGATGACCTGGCCACCGCCGTCCTGCTCGCGTCGCCACCAGGCCGGCCCCGGCGTTGAATCCGTCCAGCGCGCCGTGACGAGGCGGGCGGGATTTGCGGCCAGCCGGGCGCGGACCTCGGGGAGCTGCTCGAGCGAGCGCAGGTGATAGCCCACGGCCACGACCAGCCCGCTCGCGACCGTCGCGGCGGCCACGCGCGCCGGACCCTCGGCGTCGGTGGCAGCCAGCGGCTTCTCCGTGAGGAACGGGATCCCGCGCGCGATGACCGCCTCGCACGTCGCGATCGCCACGGACGGTGGGACCGCCACGTAGACGATGTCGGGCCGCTGCTCGTCGAGCATCCGCTCTGCGTCGTCGTAGGCCGCGGCGCTCCGCGGGACTGCCGTCGCCTCGGCGCTCGCCAGCCGCGCCGAGCTGACCCCGACGAGCGTCGTCCGGTCCAGCCGGTCGAACGCGGCCAGGTGCATCGGCGTGATCCAACCTGCGCCGATGAGGCCCAGGCGAAGGCGATCGTGGGTCATCGGGGCTCCGTCGTGGCTGCGTGGGCGTTGCCACGAGGGTACGTCCCTGGCGTGAGGACGCCGGACAGCAAACGACGCCCGCGCGCCGAGAACCTTCAGCGGCGGGCGACCACCAGCTCAGCGAATGTCCTGCGCAAACGATGTGGGGTCGATTCCCGAAGCCGCCGTCGCGTAGTCGTGCCCGAAGTACTTCATCGACAGGCTCTTCAACGTCCCATCGGCGAAGCGCGCGGCCAAGGTGTCGTTGACGAGGTCGTAGAGAGGTTTGACGGTCGAGGCTATTGGAGCGATCGATCGCGCCAGCCGGGATCCCGATATAGGCCGCGGGCTCGATGCCGCGGAGCGGCGCACCCGCGTCGATGAGGCCCTGGGCGACCGTGTCCGCACACAGGAACGCGTCGAGCTTGCCGTCTGCGACGTCCTGCAGACCCGCCGCCTCGACGGCGTAGCCGACGATCCTGGCGTCGTCGACCTTGTAGTCGATCTGCATCCCGGGGACCGTCAGCTTCTTCTGGAGATACAGGTCTGCCCAGCAGGCGGTACAGACGCCAACCCGCTTGCCGTTGAGGTCGCTCATCTGGCGCGCCGCCGAGTCGTTCCTCACCCACAGGCGCTCGGGTGAGCCGATGTACGGCTTCGTGAAGTAGAGCTCGGCCATCCGGTCCTGCTCGACACCGATTGACGCGAACGCGATGTCCCAGCGGTCCGCCCAGTGGCCCGCGAGCATCTCACTCCACGTCGGGACGACGTAGCACGGCTCGACGCCGATCGCGTCGGCGACGAGGTTGCCGACGGCGACGTCGTACCCATCGAGCTCGGCACGGGTCAGCTGGTCGGAGGCGCAGCGTGTGCCCGTCGAACGGGTTGCTCCGTCCACGGCGAACGAGGACGGCGGGTACTTGGGATCCGTCGGCAGGATCAACGTGCCACGGGCCTGGATCTTCGCGAGTGCATCGTGGGTCGGGTCGCCGCTCGGGGTCGGTCCGGCCGACGAGCCTGTCGACCGCGCTGCACGCGGAACAGGATCGTGATGCCGATGGCAACCGCGGCCAGCGCACGCACGAGTTCGCGGGAATGGAGCACCAGCGTCCGCGCGATCGCCATCGCACTACTCCTCCGCGACCAGCTCCGCCTTGGCCTCGAGCATCGCCGTCCGCGCCACCTCGTCGACGACCGGGAACTTGGGGTCGATGCGCACGAGCTCGTCGAGGATCACCGCCGCCGCCGACAGCCGCATCAGCCACTTGCGGTCGGCCGGGATCACGTACCACGGCGCGTGCTCGGTGCTGGTGTTGGTGAGCACCTCGGCGAACGCCTTCTGGTAGTCGTCCCAGCGCTTGCGCTCGCGGATGTCGGCCGCCGAGAACTTCCAGTTCCGCTCGGGCTCCTCGATCCGGCGCAGGAACCGCCGCTTCTGCTCCTCGCTTGCGACACGTTCAGGAACAGCTTCACGATCCGGATCCCGTTGTCGGTGAGGTACCGCTCCCAGTCGTTGATCTCGCGGAACCGGCGCGCCCAGACGTCGCCGCGCTTCGCGCTCTCGGGCAGGTGCTGCCCGAGCAGGATCTCCTTGTGCACGCGGACGACGAGCGTCTCCTCGTAGTAGCAGCGGTTGAAGATGCCGATCGTCCCGCGGCCGGGCATCCGCTTCGCGTAGCGCCACAGGTAGTCGTGGTCGAGCTCCTCGGCCGAGGGGACCTTGAACGAGCTGACCTCGACGCCCTGCGGGTTGACCCCGCTCATGACGTGCTTGATCGTCCCGTCCTTGCCGGCCGCGTCCATCGCCTGGAACACGACCAGCAGGCCGTACGTGTCCTGTGCCGCGAGCCGCGCCTGGTACTCGGCGAGCAGCTCGATGCCGCGCGGAGCAGCGGCCCGGCGTCCTTCTTGGTCGAGGTTGTCGGGCTCGAACGCCGTGTCGTAGTCGTGGGGCAGCCGGACCTTGCGGCCGGGCTCCACGCGGAACGGCTTGATGAACTCGCGCAGCGTCCTCGAGGCGGATGACCCGCGGTTCGTCTGCCATGTCAGGCCACCGCCTGGCGCTGCGGCCGGGGCGACGACCGTTTCCGGGCTCCTCGTCGAGCGGCGTCTTGATCACGAGCTTGCGGACCTCCGAGACGACGAGGATCAGGAGGCCGACGACGATGCAGATCGCCCACTGGTCGAGGGTCAGCGCGCGTCGTGTCGAGGATCCGCCGCAGGAACCCGAGGTTCGGGATCAGCACGATGGTCAGGATCGAGGCCGCCGTCGCGTACAGGAACGGCCGGTCGCCCAGGACCTTGAGGCTGAACGCCGAGTTCCGCTCGTCCTTGGTCGCGAACGAGAACGCGACGTTGGACACGAGGAACGTGATCATGCCCATCGTCCGCGCGACCTCGTCGCCGAACTGGTGGTTCGCCCAGTACAGGACGGCGAGCGTGGACAGGCCCATCACGCCGCCCGCGACGACCAGCCAGACCAGGAGCCGCCGGCCGAGCAGCGCCTCGTCGCTCGGGCGCGGCTTGCGCTCCATCAGGCCCGCCGACGGCTCGCCGTAGCCGAGCCCGACCGACTGGAACACCTGGACCGTGAAGTTCATGAACAGCGTCTGGAGCGGGAAGAACGGGATGCCGCCGAGCACGTTGAGGATGCTCGACCCGAGGAACGTGAAGATGTAGCCGATCAGCAGGCCGACCTGGAACCGGATGTACTTCTTGAGGTTGTCGTACAGGCCGCGGCCGAGCTCGACGGCCGTCACGATCGTCGAGAAGTCGTCGTCGGTCAGGATCATGACCGCGGCCTCCTTCGAGACCTCGGTGCCCGTGATGCCCATGGCGACGCCGATGTCGGCCTTCTTGAGCGCCGGGGCGTCGTTCACGCCGTCGCCGGTCATGGCGACGATGTGGCCCTTCGCCCGCAGGATGTCGACGAGGTGGACCTTGTCCTCTGGCGTCACCCGGGCGATCACGCCGATGTCGTCGATCTGGGCGATCGCCTCCTCGTCGGTCATCGCCCGGAACTCCGCGCCCGTGATCGCGTGACCCGCGATGCCGAGCTCCTTCGCGATCGCCTCGGCCGTGACCGCATGGTCGCCGGTGATCATCCGCACCTGGATGCCGGCGCCGTGCGCCTCGGCGATCGACTTCTTGGCCGACGGCCGCGGCGGATCGACGATGCCGACCAGGGCCAGCAGCGTCATCCCGTCGAGCAGCGGCAGCAGATCGGCGTCGGGGTCGAAGGTCGCGGGGTCGAAGTCCTTGCGGCCGGTCGCCATGACCCGCAGGCCCTTGGCGCCGAGGCGCTCGTTCTCGTCGAGGAAGCCGCTTGCGCAGGTCGTCGTCGACGGGATTCGTGCCGGCCAGGTCGGGCGTGATGACCCTGGCGCCGCGCGCGAGCAGCTGGTCGGGTGCGCCCTTGACGAAGCCACGGATGACGTCCCTGCCGGCCTCGTCCTTCATCGCGTGGAAGGTGGCCATCATCTTGTAGGCCGCGTCGAACGGGAGGGTCGCGACCCGCGGGTAGGTCTCGCGGGTGGCGACCGGCGCGCACGCCGCCCTTCTCGGCCAGCACGACCAGCGCGCCCTCGGTCGGGTCGCCGATCAGGTCGCCGTCCTTGACCACCGCGTCCGCCGCGAGCACGCACGGCAGGAGGAAGGCGTCGAGCGGCACGTCGGCGTCGCCGCCGACGCGCTCGATCGTGCCCTCGATGCCGTAGCCCGTGCCGCTGATCGTGTAGCGCCGGCCGGGGATCGCCATCTCGACCGCGGTCATCTGGTTGAGCGTGAGCGTGCCCGTCTTGTCGGAGTTGATCGCCGACGTCGAGCCCAGCGTCTCGACCGAGCGCAGCTGCTTCACGATCGCGTGCGCCTTGGCCAGCGTCTGCGTCCCGTACGACAGGATCGTCGTGATGACCGCGGGCAGGCCGGTCGGGATCGCCGACACCGCGAACGCGATCGCCGTCACGAACAGGTGTCGAACGACTCGCCGCGGATGAAGTAGCCGATCGAGATCGACGCGAGCAGCGACGAGCCCGGCGATGACCAGCAGCTGGTTGGTCAGCGTGTTGATCTGGCGCGTGAGCGGCGTCTCCTGGCCCTTGTCGACCTGGAGCATCCCGGAGATGTGGCCCACCTCGGTCGACATGCCCGTCGTGGTGACCACCATCTGCCCCGAGCCGCGGGTGACGTTCGTGTTCATGAACGCCATGTCGTGGTGGTCGCCGAGCGGCGCGTCCGCGGGCGACGGCATCGACCTGCTTGGACGACGGGAGGCTCTCGCCGGTGAGCGCGGCCTCGTCGATCTCGAGCGTCGCCGCGGAGATGATCCGGCCATCCGCCGAGATCAGGTCGCCGGCCTCGAACGACACGATGTCGCCGGGCACGAGCTCCTCGGCCGGGATCTCCGGCCAGCTCGCCGTCGCGCCGCACGCGCGACTTGACGATCATCATCTTCTGGAGCGCCGCGACGGCCGCCGCCGCCTTGCCCTCCTGGCTCAGGCCGAGGTAGGCGTTGAAGACCGTCAGCAGGATCAGCATCACGCCGGTCGACACCTGCTCTCACCGGGTACGATGCTCAGGATGCCGGCGACCAGGAGCACGATCTGCATCGCGTCCGCGTACTGGCGCAGGAACGCGTGCCAGCGCGGCTCGGTCTGCTGCTCGGCGAACCGGTTGGCGCCGTACTTCGCCCGCCGGCCTCGACCTCCGCTGCGCTGAGGCCCCTTGGCGGCGATCGACCTTCTGGCCGGCCAGCGCGTCCTCGATCGAGAGGGCATGCCACGCGGTGGATGCGTCGACTGGACTGGGCGGGACCTGTCATGAGGACACCTCGACGGTGGACGGCGACGTCGGACGTCGCATGCGGTCCTCCAGGGTCGCCAGGGGCGGCCATTGTTGCAGCCCGGTCGAGCGTGCGGGAGGTCAGGCGAACGTCTCGGTGTCGGTGAGCTGCTCGAACAGCGTCAGCTGCAGCCCGGCGGGCGCCTCGAGCCGCGCGTTGAGCGAGTGCCAGGGCGTCTCGACGGGCTCGGCGACGAGCGTGGCGCCCGGCCTCGACGAGGCGCGACGTCGCCGCGGCCGCGTCGGTGACCTGGAACGCCACCCGGACGTGGCCGGCGACCCGCCGGCCCACCTCGACCTCGTCGATCCACGCCGCGTGCGGCGGGTCCGCGAGCTCGAGCGTCGCGTGCCCGGCGTCGAGGATCGTCACCCGCCGGTCGCCGGTCGTAGTACGCGCCCGAGCTCGCGCAGCCCGAGCGTGTCGCGGTAGAACGCGAGCGCCGCGTCGTAGTCGTCGCGCCGTCACGACCAGCCGCATCTCGAGCACGCCGTCGGCCATCGGGACCCTCCTCCGCCGGTCCCGGAATCAGACGGACCCGGAAGCGGTTCCGTCGCCTCCGGGCCCTCGCCCGTCGCCCGTGGCTACGGACGACGGGTTGCGGCCAGCCTAGCAGTCGGCCGGCCTCGGGCCTCAGATCGCGATCGCCTCGCGCAGCCCCTCGAGCACGGCCTCCTCGATCGTCCGCGGCGACAGCACGTCGCCGACCGCGCGCACCTCGAACGGCGCGCCGTCCGTCGCCGCGCCGCCTCGAGCTCGGCGAGCAGCGAGTCGTCGGGCGTCTGCCCCTGGGCCAGCACGAGCGCGGCGACGTCCTCGACGACGACCGCGTCGCCGGTCAGCACGTCCTGGAGGAACACGGCGCTCGTGTCGGCGCCGTACAGGCGCATCGTCGGCCGGATGTCCACGTGGGCCCGCCGCGCGGTCGCCGTCATCGTGTCGCGGATGTACTGCTGGACCCGCTGCCCGGCCATCGTCCCGACGACCGCGAGCGTCACCCGATGGCCGCGCGTCGGCGAGCAGCGTCGCCACGCCGAGCCCGGTCCAGTCGGAGCGGAAGTCCGCGACGACGACGTGCCCGCCGGGGACCGCGGCGCCCCGGATCACGTCCCAGGTCTGGAGGATCACCGGCGAGCCCATGACCTCGATCGGCGGCCGGTAGGGGACGGCGCCGGTGGCGACGACCACGACGTCGGGCGCCGCTCGCGCGACGTACGCCGCGTCCGCGCGGACGCCGGTCACGATCGTCGACGCCCGCCCGCCGCGCCTCGCGCCTCGCAGGTTGGTGATGGCGCCGCCGATCTCGGCGCGCTCGGGCAGCTCCTGCGCCAGCAGCACCTGGCCGCCGACGCGCCGGCCGGCCTCGACGAGCGTCACGCGATGGCCGCGCTCGGCGGCGACGGCCGCCGCCTTGAGCCCGCCCGGCCCGCCGCCGATGACGAGCACGTCGCGCGCGATCGCCGCCGGCGGGTGCCGCTCCTGGCCCGGCGGCGCCGATGCGCGGGAACTCGCGCTCGCGGCCGCTCTCGGGGAACTGGATGCACGAGATCGGGTAGCCGGCGTGGAAGTGGCCGATGCAGGCCTGGTTGCAGCCGATGCAGGCGCGGATGTCGTCGAGCCGGCCCGCCGCCGTCTTGGCGGGCAGCTCCGGGTCGCAGATCAGCGCGCGCGTCATGACGCACGCGTCCGCCTGGCCGGCGGCGAGGATCGCCTCCGCCTCCTGCGGCTGGCTGATCCGCCCGGCGACGAAGACCGGGACCGCGCACCGACCGCCTTCGCGCGGGCCGCGCAGCGGCGCCGTGTAGCCGTTGGGCCACGGCGTCGGCGGGACGATGTGGTCGGAGCCCGCGAGCGTCGCCGACGTGCCGGCGACCACGCTCACGTAGTCCATCGCGCCCGTCGCGCGTCGAGTGTCGCGAGCGCCGCCAGCGCCTCGTCCTCGGTCAGGCCGTCGGGCGTGACCTCGCCGATCGAGATCCGCAGCCCGACCACGAACCCGGGTCGGGTCGGCGGCCCGGCCGCCGCGAGCGCCTCGCGCAGGAACCGCAGCCGGCGCGCCGCGTCGCCGCCCGTACTCGTCGGTCCGCAGGTTCGTGCGCGGGTTGAGGAACTGCGCCGGGCAGGTAGCCGTGCGAGGCGACGACCTCGCAGCCATCGAGGCCCGCGCGCCTCGAGCCGCGCCGCCGACGCCCCGAACCCGGCGACGATCTCGCGGATCAGCGGCACCGGCATCGCGCGCGGCATGACGTGGAAGCGCTCGGTCGGGACGGCGCTCGGCGCCAGCGCGACCGCGAGCGTGCCCTCCTCGGTGTCCATGATCTCGCGGCCGCCGTGGAACAGCTGGCCGAAGATCACGGCGCCGTTGGCGTGGGCGACCTCGGCGAGCCGCGTGAACCCCGGGATGCACGCGTCGTCGTCGGCGGTCAGCTCGTGCGAGGTGTAGCGCGCGGTCGGGTGGACGCCCGCGACCTGGATCACGATCAGCCCGACGCCGCCGCGCGCGCGCGCCTCCTGGTAGGCGACCAGCCGGTCCGTCACCAGGCCGTCCACGGCCATCACCGTGTCGTGCCCCGACGACACGATCCGGTTGCGCAGCGTCGACCGCGCCGATCCGGAGCGGCGTGAACAGGTGCGGGAATGCCGTGGCGCCCGGGGTCTCCATCGGGCCAAGGATGGCGCGCCGGCCGCGCCGCCGGCACGACGATCGCGCACGCCGCGACCGGCCGCGGGTCAGTTGCCAGCGATCCCCTGGCAGAACGCCGATGCCGCACGTCGCGCCTCGCCGTCCTGCGCGGCGTCCGTCCCGAGGCGCTCGAACAGCTCGACCCGGCCGTCGTCGACCACCGCCACCCGCCGGTAGTCGGACGCGAGCTGCGCCTCCAGCCGCTTCCAGTCCGGCCGATTCGAGCACCGCGACCGGGAGCGCGTCCGGCCGCCCGTACACGAGGACATAGTCAAGGGTGGCGCCCGTCGCCGCGGTGTAGGCGGCCGGATCGATGACCGGGTCCACCGTCTCCGGCAGGCCGCCGGGCCTGCGAAGGTGGCGGTACGGGTCGACATCGTCGCGATAGCGGACGAGATGGACGCGATCGCCCAGCTCCGCATCGCCGAGGTCCAGGCCGCCCGTCACGGCACTGAGCCGCCCGGTCTCGTTCTCGATCTGGTCCGTCCGGTGCGACGGCAGCTCGAAACGCGCGAGGTTGACCTGCGCCATCGTCGCGCCCCGGCCGACGCACGGGGCGAGCGACGCGAATGCCGACGCCTGGTCGGCGAGGCGCAGGTACCAGCGGCAGGCGGATGGCCAGCAGGCCGACGCTGGCGACGACCGACACCGCGAGCGTCGCCCACTGCACGCGGGTCCCGAACGGGTGGGCGGCGAGCCACAGCAGGGCCGCGATCGGGACGAACACGGCGAGGCGGCTGGTGACGAACGCGCCCGGACCGCCGGCGCCGATCGTCGCGGCGTCGGGGACGAGCAGGATCCCGAGCAGGAGCGCCGCCGCGAACGCGAGGTACCCGTCGACGGCGCGCAGGATCCGCGACCCGCGTCGCGCGGCGGCGGCCACGACGCCCATCGCGATCAGCAGGCCGGACACCAGGAGCGCCGGCACGGCCTCTCGCTGGTCGAACACCGCGATCGGGAGGATCAGCAGCGCCGACTCGAGGAAGGCCCGCAGCTGGAACGCGGGACCCGGCAGCCCGCCGCTCGCGCCCGTCCCGCCCGGGTGCGCAACGATGCCGGCGCCCAGGAGCAGGAGCCCCGGGACGGCGGCCGCGAGCACCAGGGCGAGCCGACGCGCAAGCCCGCCCGCCGTCCGCGGCCCGTCCACCAGCCACGTCCAGCTCTCGACGACGACCAGCAACAGGCCGGCGATCGCGAACACGAACGCGTGCGCCATGTACGTCAGCGCCAGCAGCAGGGCCATCGTGGCGATCACCCGACCGCCCGACCAGTCGCGGTGTCGCGCGTGGTAGCCGGCGACGGCGAGGAACAGCAGCGTCGCGTAGCAGTAGCTGTAGAAGCCGAGCTGCAGGATGAGCCCGAAGGTCAGCGGCAGGGCGAGCACCGCCAGCCAGCGCAGCTCCGCGTCGAACGCCGGTGACCGCGTACCACAGCGCGATCGGCAGCAGGACGATCCACGCGGCCAGGACCGCTTTCTCCGCCAGCGGCCCGCCGACGACCGCCGCGAGCACCGCCATCGGCAGCTCCGGGAACAGGTTCGTGGCCGGCAGCCATGAGACCGTCGTGTAGGACAGGCTGGGCCCGACACCGAACAGCTGACGCGCCAGCTCCCTCGCCCCGTCCACGTGCGCCGCGCCGTCGGTGGTGACGAAGACCGGGATCAGGGCGAGCAGGGCGAGCTCGAGCAGCACCCCGACGACGATGACCGCGACGGCCGCGGGCCACGTCCGGTCACGCGCCCCAGCGTCGTCACCGGGCACGCGAGATCGACCCTCCGCGGTCATGTCCATCGCGGAAGCATGCCCGCCCGCGCGAGATGGCGCGCTGCGAAACCCCAACTGCCGGTGCGCCTCGGCACCCGCGTACGGGGCGAGCAACACTGCCTGCTATCGTGCGGCCATGGAGCGTCGGGCGATGCAGGTGCGCTGGCTTGGTCGCGTGGCCTACCGCGACGCATGGGATCTCCAGAAGCGCCTCGCGGCGGCGCGGGCCGACGGACGGATCGGCGACCAGCTGCTGCTGCTCGAGCACCCCGCCGTACTCACCCTCGGACGCCAGGCCGACGAGGCCCACGTGCTCGCGTCGCCGGCCGAGCTGGACGAGCGCGGGATCGAGGTGCTGCGCGTCGAGCGGGGCGGCGAGGTCACCTACCACGGCCCCGGGCAGCTCGTGGCCTACCCGATCATGCGGCTCGCCGATCGCGACCTGCTCCTCCGGCCCTACGTGCGCGCGCTCGAGGCGGCGCTTTCCGACACCTGCCGCGCATTCGGAGTCGAAGCCGGGCGCCGGGACGGCCACCCTGGCTGCTGGGTCGGCGCCGACGGTGCGGAGCCCCGCAAGATCGGCGCCCTCGGCATCCGCGTGGAGCGGGGCGTGGCGTACCACGGGATCGCGCTCAACATCGCCGTCGACCTGGCGGACTTCGACCTCATCGACCCATGCGGAATGCCGGGCCTCACATCGACATCGATCGCCGCCGAGGGCGGCGTGATGGCCGCAGGCTCGTCTACCGAGAGCGTTGCTCGCGCGGCCGCGGTCTTCGCGCCGGCCCTCGCCCGGCACCTCGACGCGGGCCTCGACGGCGATTTGCCGCCGGCCGCGGACCCCGTCGTGGCGCGCGTGGCGCTCGAGCGGCTCGCCGGCGCCGTGCCCGCCTGACGAGGTAAGGGGAGGACGTGAGCCAGGGCCTGTTCGAGCTCCGCAAGGATGCGATCAGCGGCTGGTGGGTCGCGACCGTCGTCGACCGGACGTTCGCGCGCGAGCGATTCGCGCTGGCGGCGGCGCAGATCGAGGACCGCGGCGACTGTTTCAACTGCCGCATGCCGGCCGGGGACGGGATCCGGCTTCGGACGCTCAAGGACTTCGCATTCACCGTGGCCGGCACCGAGGAGGAGGCGCACGCTCGGGCGGGGAGCGTGGCGCAGGTCACGATGAGCGACGCCCGCGCCGCGGGCGCGTGGAGCACGGTCGTCGCCCCGCCGCTCGAGCACCGGCCCTTGCACGCGGTGGGCTCCACGATCATCGAGGGCCTGCTCCAGCGCTGCCGCGACGAGATCGGCGCCGCGCGACGCGCCGCCCGCACCCAGCACCTGCAGGTCGTCCAGAACTGGGGCGCCCAGGCCGGCGCCCGGACCAACCACCTCTGCTTCGACCTCTACGACCTGCCCCAGATCCCGCACCGCATCGCCGAGGAGCTGGGTGGCGCGGCACGGTTCCTGATCCGGGAAGGGGAGTGCCCGTACTGCCGGCTCGTGCGCGAGGAGGTGCGGCGCCCGGATCACCTGCTCTACGCCGACGACCACGCCGTCGCGTTCGCGCCGTACGCGTCGCGCTCCCCGTTCGAGGTGTGGGTCGTCCCGCGCCGCCACGACGCCGACTTCTCCCGCGCCTCCGATGCGGACCTTGCCGCCGCCGCCGAGGCGCTGCGCCAGGTGCTCGGCCGGCTCGCCGCCAGCCTCGACGGTCCGCCCTACAACCTCGTCCTGCACACCGCGCCGCTCCAGGAGTCGGTGGACGCGACCTACCACTGGCACTGGGAGATCCACCCGAGGTTGCGGGAGATCGCGGGCCTCGAGCTCGGCACCGGCCTGCCGGTGAACCCGGTCTCCCCGGAGGACGCCGTCGAGGAGCTGCGGTCAGGGTCACAGGCGGCCGAGTTGCAGGAGCATCCGAGCCGATGACCGCCACGGGGGGTCGTGGCCGTCACACCTGCCCGGCCTGTTCCGTCAAAGGCGGTCGGAGTGCAACGCTCCCGATCGGTGTGCCCATCCGATCGACCCGATCGGAGCAGCCGTGGCAGCCGACCCCTTCGAGCTCCAGCGCCGAACCCTGCCAGTGGGTCTCACCGTGAGCACGGGCTGGGACCGCGACGAGGCGTACACGTTCGTCGAAGAGCTGTTTGCGAAGCACCAGAACGAGATCTACGCCTACCTGCTGCGCATGTTGCGCGACCCCGACCTCGCGGCGGACCTCGCCCAGGACGCGTTCGTCAAGGCCTATCGCGCGTACGACTCGCTCCAGAAGCCCGAGAACGCGCGCGCGTGGCTGTACCAGATCGCGCATCGCGTCGCCCTCGATCACCTCCGGCGCGGCCGGATCATCCGCTTCGTCCCCCTGGTCGGCGAGGCGCGCAACACCGCCCCGTCCGCGGAGCATCTCGTGATGGACGCCAACCTCTCGGGCGAGCTCCAGCGGGCCCTCGAGCGCATCCCCGAGCGCCAGCGTTCAGCACTCCTGCTCGCCGAGCTCCACGATCTCTCGGGCCTCGAGCTGGCCGCCGCGCTGGGCGTCTCCCATGTCGCCGCGCGTGCCCTCCTGACCCGAGCGCGCGAGAGCCTGCGCCAGGCCCTCGCCGCCGAGCGCAAGGCCGAGCTCGACTTCGAGGCCGCGGCCGAGGCACGCGCGGCCGAGAAGCATGACCAGGATCCCGGTCGCCGATGGGGTCGCCGATCGTGAGTCGAAGGTTCCGGCGCGAGCCGTTCGCCGCCGACCATGCGCGCGCCCGCGACCTCGCGGCGCAGCGGGTCGACGGACCGGTCGCGCCGGACGACGCCGGCTGGCTGAACGACCACCTCGCCTGGTGCGGGCCGTGTCGTGCCGTCGCGGCCGAGTACGACGAGCAGCGGCTCGCCCTCCGCGCGCTCCGTCACGACCAGCCCGTTCCGCCGCGCGACCTGTGGGCACGGACGGCCGCCGCGATCGAAGCGGAGCCGGCCCGTCGTCGCCCCGCCGGTGCCGGTCGGCGCACCGGGTTCGCCGGTTACGCGCCCCTCGTCGCGGCCCTCGTGGTCGCCGTCGCGCTCGGCGGCACGCTCCTCGACAATGCCCTGCCGCAGCTCGGCAGCACGACCAAGGGCGACGATCCGGAAGCCACCCCGATCAACCTCGTCGCGGGCGACGTCCAGGTCCTGAGCCACGGCGATGACGGGTCGCTCGAGATCAGCAGCAGGCATCTCAACCAGCTGTGCCCGGTCACCGCCAAGAGCTGCGGCCTCGCCAATGTGCCCGACGTCACCCGTGTGGCGGACATCGGCACGAGCGGCCAGGTCGACGCGATCGTCTCCCCCGATCGCGGGCAGCTCGTCGTCGTGGAAAGCGGATCCGGGTCGAGCTCCATCTTCGTCGTGCCGCTGAAGAAGCACCCGGTGGCGAACCCGACGCCACGCTCGAGCGCAGCGGCCGCATCGAGCCCGGCATCGTCGGACGAGCCGGTGAACACGGCGTCGGCCGGCCCCGACACCACGGCCACCCCCGACGTCACCGAGGCGCCCGCATCGGGCGAGCCCGGCCAGTCGCCCGACACGTCTGCCGAACCCGCAGCCAGCGACAACCCGCCGAGCGATGCCGCGGGCTCCCCGCCCGCCTCGTCCGAGCCGACGGAAGCGCCGTCTCCCACCGAGAAGCCGACCAAAGCGCCCGACCCGACCGACGAGCCGACGCCGGAACCGACCCCCAAGGGAACCGAGCCCGCGCCGAGCGTCGAGGTGACGCCCGGCCCCGATGGCGCGATCGAGATCGCCCGCGACGTCGTGATCGTTGGGTCCGGCGCCGCGTACTCGCCCGACGGAACGCGGTTCGCCTTCTCCGCCCGCCCCGCCAAGGGCTCGGCCGGCCCGGACGTGTTCGTGTGGCGCGTCGGTGACCGCCTCGCGAAGGCCGTGACCACCGATCACGGTTCGCTGCTGGCCGGCTGGATCGGCGAGCGGCTGCTGATCAGCCGTGTCGTGGACGGCAAGCCGCGGACCTCCATCCTCGACCTCGACGATGGCTCCCAGCGCCAGGCCGGCGACGGCACCATGTGGCGCCCGACGGTAGGACCCGGACGCAAGATGGCGACCTGGTGGGAAGGCACCGTCAAGCGCGCCGACGACGGCATCACCTGGGTTCCCGATCGCGGCCGCCTGGTCCTTGGCACGTGGCCCGATGGTGGCGACAGCCAGGTGCTCGCCGACGGGGCGATCACCGACTGGGACGTCAGCTGGGACGAGAGCGGGACCAAGCTCGCCGTCTGGGTGTCACGCGACGCACCGGGCAAGGCGGGGAAGCTGAGCCTGTACACGGTCGATCCGGAGACGGGCCGCCCGGACCTCGCCAACCCGCCCCTCGATGGTGCTCCGGCCTACGCCGGGTTCGCGATCCAGCCCGGCCGGCTGGCATGGTCGAGCCCTGACGACGGCGGCGACACCAGCGTCGTCGTCCTGGGCTGGTCCGGCAACACCTTCGGCAAGGTCAACCTGCCCACGGACAACGGCGCCACCGTCCTCCGCTGACACGCTCACGAGGCGCGTTCGATTCGGCGGTAGGGGGTCGAATGGGGTAACCTCCGGCGGTCATGCGACGGAGAACGGTCGTCGCGACCGCGGCACTCATCGCCGCGTTCGCACTGGCCGGCCTGCCGGTTCCCGCTGGATCGAGGTCACCTTCGATCGTGCGGGCGCTGGATGAGCCAGCCTTCACCTCACTTACCATCCCTGCGAACGCTGCGGCCCTCAGCGCCTCCGGCGCATCCGGTGCTGCCTCGCGGACGGAGGGCTCTCTCGCCGACACCTCGACCTTCCTCGAGCCCGGCAAGGCTCCCGACGGTCCGACGGCCCGCCCCAAGGTCACGCAGCCGGCACCGCCGTCCGGCTCCGCCTGGAAGTCGCCGAAATCCAGGCTGACGGGCTTCGCGACCTTCTACGACAACGGCACGACCGCGATGCGCCTCCCGCGCGGCACCGTCGTCCGGATCTGCGGCGACGGCGGCTGCATCCAGCGCACCGTCACCGACTACGGACCCCAGAAGAAGTCGCGCATCGTGGACATGTACCGGCCCGACTTCTTCAGGATCTGCGGCTGCCCGTCGTGGTCCGGGACGACCACGGTCACCGTCTCGATCTACTGAGCGATCGCCCCGTCGCGACGGTCGCGCGCCCCGTGTCGCGCTAGACTGGGCTCGATTTCCGCGCCGGTCCCGTGAGGCCGGGATGGTCCCGTGAGGCCGGGAAGGAGGACCTGCTCCGTGCGTCGACGCAGCGCTCGCCGATGAGCGGTCGCCGGATCATGGCGGACGAGGACGTCCGCCGGGCGGTGACCCGCATCTCGCACGAGATCGTCGAGAAGCAGGCGGGCACCGACGGCCTCGTCCTGGTCGGCATCCAGCGCCGCGGCGTCCCCCTCGCTCACCGGCTGGCGGCGTCGATCCTCGAGCACGAGGGGGCCGTGATCCTTGTCGGCGCCCTGGACATCACCTTCTACCGCGACGACCTCTCGCTCGTCGCCCAGCAGCCGATCGTGAAGGGGACGCAGATCCCGTTCGATCTCAACGGCCGGACGGTCGTGCTGGTGGATGACGTCCTGTACACGGGGCGCACGATCCGGGCGGCGATGGACGCGCTGATCGACTTCGGGCGGCCCCAGGCGATCCGGCTGGCTGTGCTGGTCGACCGGGGGCACCGCGAGCTCCCGATCCGCGCCGACCACGTCGGCAAAAACGTGCCCACCTCGCGCGAGGAGATCGTCCGGGTCCAGCTCGAGGAGATCGACGGCGAGGACGGCGTCGAGATCGAGCGGCAGGCGCTCGTCGAAACGGTCGCGGACGCCCGAGGATGACCGCCGAGGTCGACCGCCCGCCGGCGGCGTCCGCGGGTTCGCAGCACTGGTCGCACCGTCATCTGCTCGACGTCGACGCGCTCACCCGCGAGGACATCGACCTCGTCATGCGCACGACCGACGGCATGCACGAGGTCCTCGAGCGGCCGATCCCCAAGGTGCCGGCCCTCCGCGGGACCAGCGTCACGATCCTGTTCTACGAGGCCTCCACGCGCACTCGCGTGAGCTTCGAGGTCGCGGCCAAGAACCTGTCGGCCGACGTCGTCAACATCGCGGCCTCGACATCCTCCGTGTCGAAGGGCGAGTCCCTCGTCGACACGGTCCGCACGATCGAGGCGCTGGGCGCGGACATGCTCGTGATCCGGCACCCGGCGTCGGGGGCGCCGTATCTCGCGGCCGAGGTGTTCGGCGGGTCGGTGCTCAACGGCGGCGACGGCTGGCACGCGCATCCCTCGCAGGCCCTGCTCGACCTGTACACGCTCCGATCCCGTTTGCCGGGCGGCTCGGTGGCGGGGCGCAAGGTCGTGATCCTGGGCGACGTCCTCCATTCGCGGGTCGCGCGATCCAACATCTGGACGCTGACCGCGATGGGCGCGGACCTGTGGCTGTGCGGCCCGTCGACGCTCCTGCGCGGCTTCGAGGCCTGGGCAGCGCGCGGTGCCGCGGGGCGCCGGTTCACGGTGACGTCCGACGTGGACGCCGCGCTGCGGGACGCCGACGTCGTCATGGCCCTGCGGATCCAGCGCGAGCGGATGGCCTCGGGGCTGCTGCCGTCCCTGCGCGAGTACGCGGCACGCTACGGGCTCACCCGCGAGCGGCTGCGGGCGGCCTCGCCGGACGTCGTCGTGATGCACCCGGGGCCGATGAACGAGGGGGTCGAGATCGCGGCCGACGTCGCGGTGGACCCGCGATCCATGATCACGGACCAGGTGACCAACGGCGTCGCCGTCCGCATGGCGCTGCTCTACCTCCTGGCCGGCACGCGGCCCGAGGCGGGCTCGTGAGCTCGGTCGGGGAGGTCGCGGCCGATCGCTCGTTGCGGGGCTGGGTCGTCGATCCGGTCGCCGGGCGCGAGGGGGCGGGCGAGGTCGTCGTGCGGGACGGGGAGCTCTCCGGTGGTGTTCGCTGGCTGGACGGGTCCGATGCGGACGGGCTCGGGCCGGACGGCGTCCTGATCACACCCGGCTTCACCGACCTGCACGCGCACTTCCGCGAGCCGGGCAACGAGGACGCCGAGACCGTCGCGTCCGGCATGGTTGCGGCGGCGCACGGCGGGTTCACGACGGTGTGCCTGATGCCCAACACGACGCCCGCGATCGACGACCCGTCGGTGGTCGCGCGGATCAGATCGGCGGCGGTCGCGTCTGGATCGCCGGTCCGCGTCCTCATCCACGGCGCCGTGACGGCCGGCCGGGCGGGGGAGACGCTCGCCGCGCTGGGCGAGCTTGCCGACGCCGGGGTCGTGGGCTTCTCCGACGACGGCTCGCCCGTCCGCTCGGCGGCGATCATGCGCAATGCGCTCGCGTACGCCGGCGCCCTCGGCCTGCCCATCGTCGATCACCCCGAGGATCTGTCGCTCACCGAGGGCGCCGAGGCGGCCGAGGGCTATGTCGCGACCGTGCTCGGCCTGCGGGGCTGGCCCGGATCCGCCGAGGCGGGCTCGGTCGCGCGCTCGATCGCGATCCTCGCCGACGTCGTGGGCGACGTCCCGGGCGCCAGGCTCCACCTCACCCACGTTTCGACCGCGGCCTCGCTGGCCCACGTGCGTGCCGCGAAGGCCGCCGGGCTGCCGGTCACCTGCGACGTCACGCCGCACCACGTCGGCCTGACGGACCAGTGGCTCGCCGGTTCGCGGCGCTGGGCGTGGGAATCCGTTGACGCAGATGGACGGGCGCTCGACCCGTGGGCCGATGGGTCCCTCGTCGCCGCGCCGTTCGACACTTCGCTGCGCGTGAACCCGCCGCTGCGCCCGGCCGAGGACGCCGCCGCCTGCCTGGCCGCGCTCCGTCGATGGCACCGCGGACGCGATCGCGACCGACCATGCGCCCCACACCCAGGTGGACAAACACGTCGAGTTCGGCTGGGCGGCCAACGGGATCAGCGGGATCGAGACGGCGATCGGGATCGTGCTGGCGGCGGTCGGTGCGGGCGTCCTGCCGCTCGGCCGGGCGATCGCGGCGCTGACGACGGGGCCGGCGGCCGTCCTCGCGGGGCGGGCGGGCGACGGACCGTCGACGTCGTTCCCTGACGGCAACCCCGCAGATCTCGTGGTCATCGACCGCGGCGCGAGCTGGACCGTCGAGGCTGGCACGCTGCGCTCCAAGGGCAAGAACTCGCCGCTGGTGGGTCGCGAGCTGCCCGGGGTCGTCCGCCTCACCCTCGCGGGCGGGCGGATCGCGTACGAGGCCTGAGCGGCTACCGGGCCGACGCCCCGCCCCCGACGCCCTTCGCCAGGACGCGCAGGTTGACGTCGTCGATCACGGCCCAGACCAGGGTCTCGGTCGCCCCGCGGTAGAGCGAACGGCTCACCCCGCGGATGTACCAGACGAGGCCGGGCGGCGAGTGGCGGCGGACGATCCGGGCAGCGGCCGGGTCAAGCGTGCGGAGCGTCGCGGGGCGGACCAGCGCCGTCTCGAGCACCACGCCGCTGGGCCCGACCGCCAAGGCCTCGGCCGCGTGCTGGTTGCTCAGGACCCAGTCGCGCGCGATGGCATCGATCTGGGGTCCGATGAACGGCTGGACCCCGTACGGGCTGCCGCTGGCCCAGACCACGGCGTCGAGGTCGAAGCCGACCTCGCAGTTGGCGAGTACCGGGCCGCAGTTGCCGCTCGGCGTGGCGGTGAGGCGGCCGATGATCACGGCGGAGAACGGCGATCCGCCCTTCGCGGTCGTCGTGTCGGCGATCGCGAACGGGAGGTGGATGCCGATCGGCACCCGCGGATGAAGGTGGGGTCCCAGGCCCGTGAACCCCTCGCTGCCGCCAACCTTCCACGGGGTGTCCGCGAACAGCGCCATGCGTTCGCACAACGGCCCGAGCGGGTCGACGCCGTCGCCGCAGTCGGTCGGGGGGTCCGTGACGCCGAGGTAGCCCGCAACGGCGACGACGCCACCCGGCCGCCTGTCAGTGAGTGTGGCGAGGAGCTTGGGAATGGACTCGACCGCGAGGCCATCGATCGACACGGGGAACGGCGGCCGCCGCGGGGGCGGGGTCGCGTCGGGCTGCTGTTCGGTGGCAGCGGCGGATTCGGATGGTCCAGGATCAGCGCTCGTGAGGGTTTGATGCGCCACGACCGGCCTCACGGGGGTGGATGCCCGGCCGAGGACGCCGACGCCCACCACAACGGCGAACAGGGCGAGGGGCGCGAGGATCGCCAGGACCCCGAGGGCGCGACGGCGTCGCGAGCGGCTGTCGGTGGGAACGGGCTCGACGATCATCGCGTACCGACGATACGCGCCAGTCGCGGCGGTGGATCACGGCTCCCCGCGGGGCACGGGCGCGTCCGGCTCCACGTCCGAAGGCCTTGCCGCCTGGCATGCGTAGCAGCGCGGCATGCTCCCGGCGTTGAGGGACTGGCACGCCGGGCAGGTCCACCACGCCTCGGGCACCGCCGGTTCGAGCCGGCCTCCGGCCCGCCGGCGGGCCACGATGATTGCGGCCACGACCAGTCCCACGACCGCCAGTACCGCCACCGCCGCAGCCGCGATGGCGGACCCATCCGGCGCACCGACGGCCTTGAGCGGGGGATCGGCCGCCGGGTCGTCGGCGAGGGCGATGGAGGGCACAGCGAGCGCGATCCACAGCGCGGTCGCAAGCAACGGCAGGAGGCGGCGTCGCATCGGCGGGTTCATGCGAGGCGCCGCAGCGTATCGAGCAGCCGGTCGATATCGGCCTCGGTCGTGAGGTAGTTCACGACCCCGGCCCGAAGCCACGTCGCGCCCCGGAGTGACGTCGTCGACAGCCAGCCGTCGCCGGACTGCTCGAGCGCGGTAGCGAGGCGGTCCTGGTGGGCATCGAGCTCGGCCGGGGCCATGGCGGCGGCGCCCGCGGCGGCGCCGGGCAGGTGGCGGAAGCACACGACGGACAGCTCGGGTCGGTCGGGGAGGGCCTCGAGATCGTCCGCCTCGGCGCACCGGTCCGCGAGGTACGCGGCGATGTCGTCGTTGCGCTCGATCAGCCGCCCGAAGCCGCTGGTCCCGAGGTGCTTCCAGCTCGCCCAGAGCTTGAGTGCGCGGAAGCGCCGGGTGCCCTCGAAGCCCAGCTTGTAGAAGTTCAGCTGCCCCTCGTGGGCGTCGGCCATCGCCGCGTCATCGTTGGTGACGGGCGCCTCGCCGCCGCGGTAGTACTCGGGCGACCGGTCGAAGGACTGCCGCAGGTGGCGCCCATCGCGGACGACCAGCGCGCCGACGTCGTAGGCCTGGAAGAACCACTTGTGGGGGTCGATCGTGACGCTGTCCGCGAGGTCGAGACCCGGGACCCGGTCCGCGTCCCGCTTCGACAGCCGGGCGGCCCCCCCGTACGCGGCATCGACGTGCAGCCACAGGCTCTCGTCGTGCGCCAGGGCCGCGAGCTCCGGCACCAGGTCGACCGAGCCCGTGTTGGTCGAGCCGGCGACGGCGGCGATCGCGACGGGCCGGAGGCCGGCGGCGCGGTCCCGGGCGATGGCCTCGGCGACCGGCGCGGCGTGGAGGCGGAACCGGTCGTCCGCGGGCACGACGACCAGCGTCTCGGCCGGGAAGCCGAGCTCGTCAAGCGCGCGTGCGATCGAGAAGTGCGTCTGGTCGCTGGCATAGACGCGGACGCCCTCGAGGGCGGCGCCGCGGGGCGGGCGCGTCGCGCCCGTGAGCGTACGCAGGTGGACGTCACGGACGAGGGCCATCGCGATGAAGTTCGCCATGACGCCGCCCGACGCCAGCAGCCCGAAGCTCCCCTCGCCGTATCCGACGAGGTCACACAGCCAGCGGACGACCTCCTCCTCGACGAAGGCGGCCACCGGGCCCGCGTGCCAGACGTCGACGCCCTGGTTCGTCCACTGGGCGAGCACCTCGCCGACGATCGACGCGACCAGCGGCGGCGGCGTGAAGTAGCTCAGGGCCCGCGGGTGGTAGCTGTTGAGCGTGTGGGGCGCGATCCTGGTCGCGAACTCGTCGAGCACGGCCTGGAGTGGTTCGGGGTCGGCGGGCGCCGGGCCGGGCGCATCGCTGGTGCCGAAGTAGGCGCGACGGAGCTCCGTGTACCCGGTCGGCAGGCCCATCGTGCGGACCATCGCCTCGTCGTAGAGCCAGTCGAGGGACGCGGCCCAGGTCGCCTCGCCGGCACGCTCGAGCGCGGCGCGGGACGTCGCGGCGTCGCGGATGCCGATCAGCTCGGGCTCCGGATGCCAGCGGAACGATTCGAGAGGGTCGTCGTCCATCGCCGCGATGGTAGCGGCGCCGCCCAAGCCAGCCGCGACGACTTGGCCATGTATTCGCCAGGTGAATGCATCGCGCCGGTCAGCGAGGAGCATCCGTGAGTACAAGGCAGGCTGGCGAAGGGCGACCGGCGACGGCGAGGCGCGACGTCGGGCGGTACCCTGTCGCCTCGTGACCTCCCCCGAAGAACCCGCCTCGGTTCGGCCTGTCGCGTACAAGGGCGAGCCGCTCGATTCCGAGCGTGGCCCGGGCCTCGGCTGCTTCCGATTCCAGGTTGTCCTGCTGGTCGTCCTGATCGTCCTCACGCCGCTCACGGTGGCCTGGAACTGGCCGGTCCCCATCAGCGCGGCGCTGCTGTTCGTCACGCTCCTGCTGCTGCTGTTCGCGGGCCAGACGGTCATCTTCCTGCTCAGGCTCGTGGCGGCGGACCGCCGCGAGGGTCGCCGTCGGCCGCTGGGCAGCTCGACGCAGACCGTGGGCGAGCTCGAGGATGCGGAGGCAGCCGCCGACCCGCTGGCCGTGCGAGGCTCCCGACGAGGGCCAGTCGTCCGAGGCGGGCGTGCGAGAATAGCCCGGCCCAATCTCGGTTCAGGGAGGCTTGCTCGCTCCGTGCCCGTCCTCGCGACCTACTTCTCCGTCCGCCGCGGCCGCGATCCGTTCTTCAAGTTCTTCATGAAGACGATCTTCCCGCGCCAGGTGAAGGAGTACGAGGAGAAGTTCGGCATCCGATTCGTCGGCTGGTTCAACGTGGCGCACGGCTGGGACTTCGACAACGTGATCATGTTCGACCTGCCGGACTACGCGACGCTCGACAAGCTCGAGGCCGACGAGGCGACCCGCGCCCTCGGCCATCGGGCAGGCGAGTGGATCTTCGAACGACACCACTCGATGTTCCTCCGGGAACGTCTCGGCCCCGACCTCGAATACCACGGATAGCGGAGGCGATCGAATGGACCTGAGCCGCAACGATCTGCTCGGCGAGCTCGCCAACGACGCCGCCCTCGAGCGGACGGACTTCATCGTCCAGGCGACCGAGCAGCTGCACAAGTTCCTGGATCGCAACCGCGACCGGATCGCCCAGCTGGGCGGCCTGACGCTGGTCGACGACGACCCCGACTACCTCTCGATCGCCCCCGACTGCACGTTCCGCGTGCGCAGCCGGTTCGAGGATCCCGAGACCGGCGAGTGGACGACCGACACCGAGGTCGTGGACACGCCCTCGGAGCTGATCGAGCTCTACAACCCGGCCGAGATCTTCGCCGCGTTCTCCGAGGCGGCGCGTGAGGCCGCCGGGTTCGCCGCCGAGCCCACGGCTACCGACGACCTGCTCGGCGCGGCCGGTATCGCGCCCGAGGAGACCATCGCGTTGGGCGTGGACGACGCGTACGCCGGCGCCGCGGACTCGTGGGCCGCCGGCCAGCCGGCGGTGCTCGACGCCGATGACGAAGAGGGGGCGGCCCTCGCCATGTACAACCTTGCGCTCGACTACCAGGAGCGCAGCCAGCAGAACGAGGCGCGCCTGCTCGACCAGTTCGAGGAGGTCTCCTCGAAGCTGATGGATCGGCTCGGCGACCTGATCATCGTCGACGACGAGGACGAGCGCCTGACCCTCGGGCGCTCCGGGCGGTTCCGGGCGGAGGTCCTGCCGGAGGACGGCGGGGGCGAGTGGCGCGAGCTGACCGCGACCGACGAGCTGGTCGAGTTCTACGACCCGACCGACATCTTCGGCGACCTGGCGGACTCGCTCGCCGAGGCGTTCCCTGCCATCGCCCCTGATCTCGAGGACGGGGCCGAGGGCGGCGAGGCGGCCGTGGCGGCTGTCGAGGGCACAGAAGACGTCGAGGACGTCGAAGACGCCGATGGCGACGGGGAAGCCCCGACCGACGGCCGGCCCTAGCCAGCGCTTCGGCGCGGCTGCCTGACCGATCGCGCCAGGCCGCCGATGCGCGCGGTGGGCGCCGAGCTCGTCGATCGCCGGGAGGTCGTCCCGGGGCACTGGATGACGGCCTGGCACAGCCCCTCGATCGTGTCCGGCGCCCGCGCCGGGCAGTACGTCCACCTGCGGACGGTCGAGGCCGGCGGCCTGCCGGTTCGCCGGCCGTACCCGATCGTCACGACCGACGCGGCGAGCGGGACGCTGACGATCCACGCGCCCGGCGCGCCACCACACGACGGCTGGCTGGGGCGCCTGCGCCCCGGCGACATCGCCGAGATGATCGGGCCGCTCGGGCGGCCCTTCGAGGTGGACTCCCGGTCGCGGCACATCCTGCTGATCGCCGAAGGCCCGGCGGTGGCGTCGGTGCGGCTCCTGGTTGACGAGGCCGTCCGCGACGGCCGGTCGGTGACGCTGCTGTTCGGCGCTCCGTCGTCGGCCGAGGTCTACCCGACGAGCCTGCTGCCCGACGAGGTCGAGTACGTGGTCGCGACCGCCGACGGGAGCCTGGGCCATCGGGGGTCGGTGCTCGACGTCGTCCAGCAGTACGAGGCGTGGGCCGACCAGGCGTTCGCCGCGGGTTCGCCGGCGCTGCTCGGCGCGCTCGCGGGGCTGGCCGTTGGCCGACGCGGACGAATGGGCGTCGCGACGCTGGGCCGGAAGCGCGGCGGCGGCCGCCAGGCGGCCCAGGGCTCACCGGAGGCGAGGCGCAAGTCCTGGCTCCAGGTGCTGGTCGAGCCCGCGTTCGGCTGCGCGGCGGGGACGTGTCTCGGGTGCGTGCTCGGGGGGTCTTCCGGACCCGTCCGGGCATGCCGTGAGGGGCCGGCCTTCGCGGCCGACGAGATCGACTGGGACCGGGCCTCGTGAAGGCGAAGCGCCGCGGGCTCACGGCGAACGCGTCGCGGACGCCGACCGTCCGGCGGATCAAGCCCGCGATCACCCCGGCACGCCCGAAATCGGCCGCACCCCGGGTGCCGACCGGCCCCCTCGTCTCGGCGGTCTCGGCCGCGCCATCGGCATCCATCGACGCCCTCGGTGGCCGCCCGGTCGCCATGGAGGTCGATCTCGGGCGCGGGCTCGTGCTCCCCAACCCGGTCATCGTCGCCTCGGGGCCGTTCGGGTATGGCGTCGAGGTCGCCGATTCCGTCGACCTGCCGCGGCTCGGCGGGATCGTCACCCGCAGCACGACGCTCAAGCCGCGTTCCGGAAGCGCGGGCAGGCGCACGGCCGAGGTGCCCGCCGGCGTCCTGCTGGGGATGGGTCTCCAGAACCCCGGGATCGAGTCGATCATCGAGCGCTATGCCCCGACGTGGGCCAAGTGGCCGTCGCCGGTGATCGTGAGCCTGGCCGGAGAGTCGGCGTCCGACCTGGCCTCGGCCGCGCGCCAGCTCGAGGGACTGCCGGGTGTCGCCGGCATCGAGCTCAATCTCTCGTGCGGCTCAGCGTCTCGCGGCGGTTTGGCGTTCGCCCTCGACCCGGATTCGGCCGCCTCCGCCGTGTCGGCCGTGCGGCGCGCGACGGACCTCCCGCTGATCGCCAAGCTCACCGCGGCGGCCGGGGACATCCGCGCGGTCGCCCGGGCGGTCGAGGCGGCCGGCGCGGACGCGATCGCGGCGATCAACACGCTGCCGGGCCTCGCGCTGACCGCGGATCGGGGAGGGCCCGTGCTCGGCAGCGGCTACGGCGGCCTGTGCGGGCCCGCGCTCCGGCCGATCGCGCTGCGGGCCGTCTACGAGATCGCCCAGGTCGTGGACGTGCCCATCATCGGCATCGGCGGCATCGTCACCGTCGAGGACGTGCTCGACCTCCTCGCCGCGGGGGCATCGGCGGTCGGCGTGGGGATCGCGGCGCTCGCAGACCCGATGCTGCCCGTGCGCCTCGCCGACGAGCTCGCGGACGCGTGCCGCGCCCGGGGGATGGCGTCTGTTGCGGACCTCGTCGGGACGGCGCTCCCGGAGAAGCCCGGACCCCCGTCGACCAGGGGCGCGGAGTATGCCCGCTGATGCCGGCGGCCCTGCTGTGGTGGCTGGTCGCGATCAACGTCGTGACGGCCGTGACCTACGCGTACGACAAGCTCGCCGCGCCGCGCGGCGGCCGGCGGATCCGCGAGCGGACGCTGTGGATCCTGTGCCTCGCGGGTGGCGTGGGCGGGGCGTGGCTGGTGTTCTTCGGCATGCGCCACAAGACCCGGCACCAGTCGTTCTGGATCGTGCAGATCGTGGCGACGGTCATCTGGCTCGCCGTGATCGCGTGGTTCCTGCTGCGCTGAAATCGCGTGAACCCCAGGGGCGCCCGATGACTCCTGTTGGATTGGAGGGCGATGGAGCCTGAGGTCGACCCGGAGCGAATTGCTCGGGCCCGAAACGGCGACGCCTCGGCGTTCGAAGCCCTCGTGGAGGCACGGGTCGGATCGATGACGCGCACGGCGATGGCGATCCTGGGACGCGAGGACGAGGCGCGCGACGCCGTGCAGGACACGCTGCTCACCGCATGGCGCGAGCTGGCCTCCCTGCGGGACCCGGGCGCGTTCGACGCCTGGCTGACGCGGATCCTCGTCAACCGCTGCCGGCGCGGGCTGCGACGGTTCGGGCTGGCCCGGCTGCGCGAGATCCCGGCGGACCAGGTGCCCGACGCCGACCTGCCGAGGGCCGCCGACATCGCTTCCGCCGCCGTCGATCGCGGCGTCCTCGAACGCGCCTTCGAGCGGCTGTCCGTCGAGGACCGCTCGATCCTCGTCCTCCACCATCTCGACGGCCGGTCGCTGGCGTCGATCGCCGCGGTCCTGCGCATCCCCGAAGGGACCGCCAAGTCGCGGCTGTTCAAGGCCCGCCGGGCGCTCGAGCGTTCGATGGCGCGGGAGGCGGAACGATGACCGGGCCGCTCCCCGACGACGAGCTGCTGGCGATGCTGCAGGTGCGTGCCTCGCGGGTCTCGCCGGATGCCGAGCGCAGCGCGCTGGCCACGTTCCGGGCGACGGTCCGCGGAGCGTCGGACGGCAAGGGCGGGTTCGCCGTGCTGCCCCAGGCGCTGAGCAGCCGAGGGGCGCGGCTCCCGTGGGGCGTCGTTGCCTTGGGCGTGGTCGCCGTCGTCGGGGTCGCCATCGTTGGTGGCCAGTTGAGCGGAACGAACGTGACAGCGAGTCCCTCGCTCGCCGCCGCGACCACGATCCCGGCGCCCGCCACGCCTTTCGGCGACAACGCCCCCGACCTCGTTGCGGCAGAAGCGCTCCCCCACGCGATCGCCGCTGGCTCCCTGGCGCGCCAGATCATCGTCGTGAACGGGCGAATCGCGGGAACGGACTGCGAGCCGGCTGTCGGGTGCGACTACGCCATCGTCGGCCTACCCGGGGTGCCGGTCGCCCTGGGCGACGACCTCGTGATGGAGGCGCCCATGGCCCCCGCATTCGACGAGGCGTCGGTCCTGCCGTATGCATTCCGCGTCCGCGATGACGGTGCCCTCGTGCTCCTCGGGGTGATCCCTGAAGGCCTCACGGCCGTCGAACAGCTCACCCTGACGGGACCAGTTGGCGGCCTCGTGATGGTCGATGGGTGGCTGGTCAGCCGCGGCACCGAGAGCGACCCGGATCCGTGCGCGCTGCCAAAGCCACTGCCGCCGGAGTGCAGCACGGCTCGCGCGTACTTCATCTCCGGCCTGGAACCGGGACCGGACGCGAGCGTCGCGCCGGAGCACTCGGTGCAGGTGCAGGTCGCGCCCGACGCACGACCGGGTCTGTTCCCACCCAACGGCGGCGATGCGACATTCCTGGTACGCCGGGGCGCCGAGGGCTGGCGCGTCGAAGGCCGGTACGCCGCGGTCGTGCCAACGGTCGAGTCGCCGCCATCGAGCCCGACAGGTGAAGCCACGATGACCGCCGATCAATTGCGCGTCGGCATTGGCGCCGGGGTGCTCATCGGGCGGGTCATCGTGCTCGACGGCACGATCCAGCCGATCCAGGTGCCGTGCCGGGAGCCCCTGGCATGCACCGTGCCGACGGTGGCCGAGCTGGGTGACATATCGATCGCGGCGGATCCGTCGCTCGACCAGACGACCGGGACGCGGCCGCCGGCAGGACCGCTGGTCTTCGTCGTCACCGGTGACGGGCTGACATTTGTGGGGACCGCGAGCGGACCACTGGATCCGCCGGTCTCGGTACGCGAGCTCGCTGCGGCAGACCCGACGGAGAGCTCGAACCGGGTGCGGCTGGTCACGGGTAGCTTCGGGATCCCCCTGTGTCTGGGCGGATGCCCGATGTCCTCCACCGGCCCCGGTCCCGCGAGCTGGCTTTCAGACCCGGTGGGAACGGGCAGCCCGGCGACCGTGCCGGTCGAGGTGGCGGATCCCCTCATGCTTCGGACGGACGCCGGGAGTCGCTTCCTCGTTCGCGGGCGCGCTGCCACCGCCGGATGGATCGTGGTCGCCGTCGTCGGGGACCAGCCCATCATCCGGGTCTCGCTGCCGTAGCGGGCCTCGGCGCCCGTAGACTCGCGGGGTGAAGGCGTCGCGGGTTGGGTCGGGCGTTGATCGGGTGCGCGTTCGCACGCTGAAGAACGCCGAGGATGCGCGGTTCCGCGATGAGCGGCCCAGGTCCGTCGCGCTGCTCGAGCGCGGCCGGCGGGTGATGCCAAACGGCGTCCCGATGCCCTGGATGGTCGGCAGCTACCACCACCAGCCGCTGTGGGTCGCCGAGGGCAAGGGCGCCCACTTCACGGACGTCGACGGGCACGTGTACCGCGACTTCAACATCGCCGACCTGTCGATGTTCTGCGGCTACGCACCGGAGCCGCTGGTGCGCGCGGTGAGCGACCGGATCGCCCGCGGGAACCAGTTCATGCTCCCGGTCGAGGACTCGATCATCGTGTCCGAGGAGCTCGGCCGCCGGTATGGCCTGCCGATGTGGCAGTACACGAGCTCGGCGACGCATGCCAACACCGAGGCGATCCGCGTGGCGCGCGTCGCGACCGGCCGGGACAAGGTCGTGATGTTCGACGGCAAGTACCACGGCCACTTCGACGAGGCGCTGGTCTGGCTGGAGGACGACGGAACGCTGGTCCCCGAGGAGCGCGGCATTCCCGCGGACACAGTGAACGGCACGGTCGTCGTCCCGTACAACGATCTCGTCGCCCTCGCGCGTGTCCTCGAGCGGCGCGACATCGCGATCGTGCTCACGGAGCCCGCGATCACCAACAACATCGGCCTCCTGCTGCCCGACGACGGCTTCCATGCCGAGCTCCGCCGGCTGACCCGCGAGACCGGCACCCTGCTCGCGATCGACGAGACCCACACCCAGGTCTTCGGGCCGGGCGGGCTCACAGCGAAGTGGGGCCTCGAGCCGGACTTCATCGTCATCGGCAAGTCGATCGCCGGCGGGCTCCCGTTCGGCGCCTGGGGCACGACCGCGGCAGATCGCCGAGCACCTCGAGCAGCGCAAGGGCCCGGACGGGGAGCGAACCACGCTGGTGGCCACCGGCGGCACGATCTTCGGCAACGCCCTCTCTCTGGCGGCGGCGCGGGCCGTGCTGACCGAGATCCTCGTGCCGGAGGCCTATGCCCACACCCAGCGCCTGGGCACGCGGCTGGCCGGTGGGATGCGCGAGTCCGTCGAGCGCCACGGGCTCCCGTGGCACATCCCGCACGTCGGGCCGCGCGCCGGGTACACCTTCCAGCCGACGCCGATCCACGACGCGGCCGAGGGCCGGGCGGCGGCCGACGAGCTGCTGGCGCGCCTGATCCGCGTCTGGCTGGCGAACCGCGGCGTCTGGGAGGCGATCGTCGGCGCGGGACCCGTGTGCTCGGTCCCGTGCTCGGACGAGGACGTGGACGCCTACCTCGAGGCGTGGGACTCGCTGCTGGACGCGCTGGTCGCCTGACCCCAGGGTGCCGCCCTCGATCGGGCCTCGCAGGCCCGCAATCCGGACCCGCTGCGAGCGGTCGGGCCGCTCCGCTGCCTCGGCGGGCCTTCAGGGCCCGCTGGGGCTCGCTGGAGTGGTGGCGGAACGCGGTTGGAGCCGTTCGACCCGACATGCGGGCCTGACAGGCCCGGGCCCCGTGGTCCCGGCGGGGCGCGTCGGCACGCACGCTCCCGCGACCCGTCCGAGGCTAGACTCCACGCTGATGACGACCCTCCGACGCACGCTCGACGACACCACCCGGCGCACGGTCGCCGCGCGCACCGAGGCCCTGTTCCGCGCCAGCGGCGCGCTGCGGAACGGCCACTTCGTGCTCAAAAGCGGCCGCCACTCCGACGCCTACCTGGAGAAGTTCCAGGTGCTCCAGGACCCGGCCGCGACGAGCGAGCTGTGCGGGTTCTGGGCGGCGATGCATCGGGACGATGATGGCGAGGCGACCGTCGATCTCGTCGCCGGACCGACGACGGGCGGCGTGATTCTCGCGTTCGAGACCGGCCGCCAGCTGGGCACGCGGGCGATCTTCGCGGAGGAGGTCGCATCCGCCGACGGCGCGCCTCGCCGTGCGTTCCGGCGCGGTTTCACGATCGAGCCCGGCGAGCGCGTGCTTCTCGTCGACGACATCCTCACCACCGGCGGCTCGCTGCTCGCGATGATCCCCGCGGTCGAGGCGGCGGGCGGCGAGATCATCGAATGCGTGGTGCTCGTCGACCGGTCCGGGGGCCTGTCGACGCTGGTCTCGCCGACCACGGGTCGGGTCTACCCGCTTCGGGCGCTGTGGCAGCTCGAGCTGCCGACCTATGAGCCGGGTCCGGACACCTGTCCGCGGTGCGCGGCGGGCGAGCCGGCGGTCAAGCCCGGCAGCAGCGGCACGGGCGTGGGTCCCGCGTGAGGGTCCGCCTCCGGGCGGCGACCTTGGCCGTGGCCGCGCTGGCCGCCATCGCCGCCTGCAGCGCGTCGCCTGTCACGACGCCGGGTCCGATCGCGACGAGCTCGCTGAGCGTCCCCGCGAGCGGCACACCCGGCGCCGAGCCGACCTCCCCGGTGGACGGGATCCTCACCGACATCGACTCCGAGGGTCTGACGAAGGTGACCGGTTTCACCCTCCGGACGAGCGACGGCCAGTCGATCACGTTCAAGATCGGCACGCTCGAGAACGGCGCCGACTTCCCGCCCGGCCACCTGGCCGAGCACCTCGCGACGTCATCGCCCGTGCGCGTCTCGTTCCGTGTCGAGGGCCCGGACCTCGTCGTCTATCGCCTCGAGGACGCGCCGCCAAACTGACCCGCTGGTCGCCCAGCGTTCAGTGCAGCGGGCAATCCGCCCGGATGGGTCGCCGGGCGTTCCGTTTGAGGCCTGCGCGGGCCGCCAACCGCTGATCCGGTCGCCCGGCGTTCGAAACCGGGGCCGCAACCGCTGGATTGAACGCCACGCGACCAGCGGAGCGAACGAGCGATCAGCTGCCCGAGATCTTCGCGATCGCAGCCGTGAGCTCGTCGCTGCCGACCACGCCCTCGAACGAGCCGTCGACCACGCCGTCAGCGCCCACCGTGAAGATCCAGGGCTCGGACACGAGACCCCACTGGTTGGAGGCGTCGACCGTCTGGAGCTGGCCGTCCGCGTCCAGGACCGGCTGCAGCCGGCCCTCCGTGTACGCGAGCTGGTACGGCTCGACGTTGATGAATGCGACGTCCTTGGGCGCCGCGGCGGCCACGGCCTTCACACGATCGAGCGTCGGCCCGCACTGCGCGCTCTTGCAGAACGCGGGAGTGGCGAACACGAGCACGAACGGCTTGTGCTGCGCGAGGGCGTCCGCGACGGTGAGCTGGTAGAAGCGGGGATCGGGCTTCGGGTCGGTGGCGATCTTCGACAGGTCGCCGCCGACGTCGGCGGCCGTCGGGTTCGTCGTGGCCGGCGCCTGCTGCCCGATCGCGACGGTCGTGCCCTTGTCGCGGACCGTGAACCCGACGCCGATCGCCTCCTGGGGCTGGCCCTTGCCCTGGGTCACGAACACGGCCTTCCAGTCGCCGGCCTCGGGGAACGTGGTGTTGGCGACGTAGTCCCCGCGCTGGCCCTCGATGGCCCACACGAACGTCGCGGGCGATGCGGGTCCGGGCTCTGTCTTGCCCGGCGGGATGAACGCCACCGCGGCCGGACGATCCGGCGTCGCGACGGGCAGGTTGGTCTTGGGGTCGATGAACGAGAACACGAACCGGTTGGGCCCGACGACCTGCTCGGTGCTCACGATGAGCGGGATCACACTCGGGGCGCCGGCGCCCGTGGAGGACGACGGGGCTGCCGATGCGCTGCAGGCGGCCGCAGCCACGGCGACCAGCAGGATCGCGAAGGCCGGCATCGATCGGCGTGCAGGGACCAGCTCGAGGAGACGGGGCATGACCGAAGCGTAGCCGGGGACCCGGGATTTCGCCCGGGACGGGTCCGCGTAGAATGTCGGCGGCGCTTCGCCGCCCATCCTGCCCACCGCGCCCCGAGGTCGAACCCACTTCCGTGACCCGGTTCCAGAAGCTCGCCGCGGCCACCGTCGTCACGACGATCCTGCTCGTCACGATCGGTGTCGTCGTGCGTGCCACGGGTTCCGGCATGGGCTGCCCGGACTGGCCGCTGTGCCACGGCCAGATCATCCCGCCGCTGAACGACAGCCAGGCGTGGATCGAGTGGATCCACCGCACCGTGGCGGCCATCATCGGCTTCGAGATCCTGGGCCTCGCCCTGCTCGCCTGGATCGACCACCGCGACCGCCGCTCGATCCTGTGGCCGTCGATCGCCGCCGTCCTCCTGGTCGGGTTCCAGGCGTGGCTCGGCCGCGAGACCGTCCGCCTCAACAACTCGGGCGAGTCGGTGACCGCGCACCTCGCCGCCGCGATGGCGCTGCTCGGGCTGCTGGTGTTCGTGCTCGCGCGCAGCTTCTACCCGGCCCGCATCGCCGGCCGCGGCGCGAGCCAGCGGTTCACGCTGCTCGCGGCGTTCAGCGCGGTCGCGATCTACGCGCTGCTGCTGTTCGGCTCGCA
Organism: uncultured Chloroflexia bacterium; assembly: GCA_963779575.1. Taxonomy (GTDB): domain Bacteria; phylum Chloroflexota; class Limnocylindria; order Limnocylindrales; family CSP1-4; genus CAIXZV01. The sequence continues at coordinate 394,700 of CAVZYT010000008.1, read as the reverse complement.
CGTGACCGCGACCTCGCAGTGGTACGTGTTCCCCGACTGGCCGCTGATGAACGGTTCGGTCTTCCCGCCGCTCACCGACGCCGACAGCGCCCACATCCTCCATCGCTGGGTGGCCTTCGTCGTCGGCGTGATCGTGTGGGCGACGGCGCTCGCCGCGTGGCGCTCACAACGCACCCACCTCTGGACCATCCGGCTCGCGTTGACGACGGCCGTGCTGTTCACGATCCAGGCCATCGTCGGCGGGCTCCAGGTCCTGACCGGGCTCGCGGCGTGGACCCAGACGCTCCACCTCGCGCTCGGCGCGATCATCTGGGCGCTCGCCGCATCGCTCGTGGTCGTCGCCTACTTCGAGGCCCGGACGACGGTCGCGGCCGGGTCCGGGATCCCGGCTCCCGGCGGCGAGGCCGGCGACAACGACGAGACGACGGCCAAGAGCCACACGAAGGGCGACACCGTCCGCGCCTACATCGCGCTGACCAAGCCCCGGATCATCGAGCTGCTGCTCGTCACGACGATCCCGGCGATGGTCCTCGCCACTCGCGAGATCCCCGGGTTCCAGCCCGCCGAGTGGTTCCGGCTCGTGTTCTGGACCCTGATCTGCGGCACGCTCGCCGCCGGCTCGGCCAACGCGATCAACCAGTACCTCGATCGTGACATTGATGAGCTCATGTCCCGCACCCGACGACGGCCGCTGCCGGCCCACTCCGTCACCCCGGAGAACGCGGTGGTGTTCGGGATCGTGCTGGGCGTGTTCTCGGTCGTCGCCATGGCCTGGACCGTCAACCTCGTGGCGGCGTTCCTCACGCTGCTCGCGATCGGCTTCTACGTGTTCGTGTACACGATCATGCTCAAGCGGACGACGCCCCAGAACATCGTCATCGGCGGGGCGGCGGGGGCGCTGCCGCCCGTGATCGGGTGGGCCGCGGTGACCGGGCGGGTCGAGATCCCGGCCCTGCTCCTGTTCGCGATGGTCTTCTACTGGACGCCGCCCCACTTCTGGGCGCTGTCGCTGCGGATCCGCAAGGACTACGAGGCGGCCCACGTGCCGATGATGCCGGTGGTCCGCGGGGTCCCCGAGACGGCGCGCCAGATCCTCCTGTACACGGTGCTGCTGGTGGCGATCAGCCTCGTCTTCTACGCGGTCGCGCGGATGGGCCCGCTGTACCTGGTCGCGGCCATCGGGCTGGGCGCGGTCTTCCTGTGGCGCTCGCTGACCCTGTGGCGGCAGGCGACGTCACCGGAGGGGTCGCTGGCCCAGGCGATCCGCCTGTACAAGTACTCGATCAGCTATCTCACGCTGCTGTTCGTGGCGATCGCGATCGACAGCCTGCTGGTCGGCACGGTCGCCTGATCCGGGCTCAGCCGCGCGCCCGCTCGATCTCGGCGAGCAGGGCCCCGACATCCGGCGGCCGGCCGAGCACATCGCGCAGCACGTCGCCGGCGGACCGCTCAAGGCCGAAGCGGTAGACGTTCTCCGACACCCACGCATACCAGCCGGGATCGCCGGCGAGCCAGTCGCCGCGCGTCGCACGGATCGCCGCCCGCAGGTCCGCCGCCAGCACCGCCCCGACCTGGTAGTTCGCCATGTAGCCCGTGTCCTGGACCAGCTGGCCGCGCATCGCCCACCACGACCACTCCGGGTGCGGCGCAAGCCCGAGGTACGTCGACGTGAGCTCGGTCCAGACCTCGTTGGGCGACCGGTCCGGGTCCGCGTGGAGGCGGATCTCGAACAGCGCCCAGGCGACGTCCATCATGATCTCCGCGTAGCGGCAGCGGAGGGACGTCGCCGCCGAGATGCGCTCTGCCTCCGGGATCCAGCGCTCCTGCCAGGCCGGCTCGTAGACGTCGAGCCCGACGACCTCGGCCAGAGCCTCGGTCAGCGCGTCCGAGTCGGGCCAGTCGGCGAACGCGGGGCGCGTGCGGATGGCGGCGATGTGGATGGCGTGACCGCCCTCGTGGACGATCTCCATCAGCTCGCCGAGGCCGCCTTCGACATAGGTCCCGAAGACGGTCGGGGCGCCCGGCGACCAGGTGCCGTCTTCGCGTCGTGCGGGTCGCGCACCGAACGAGGTGTAGGCGACGGGCACGGACGGCCGATCGGGCCGCGGGGTGGTGTCGAAGGTGGCGTTGATCGCCTCGAAGTCCACGCCCAGCGACGCGAAGTAGCCGTCGTTGATCTCGAGGACGCGGGCGAGCGGCAGGGCATCGCGCATCGCCCGGTCGGCCTCGCCGGCCCGCCACCACCAGTCCCAGGGCTCGATGGGCGGCTCGCCGCGGGCTCGCGCCGGGCCAGAGACGGCGTCGCGCCACGCCTCGAGCGTCTCGATCGCCCATCGCTCGATCTCGCCCGTCGCCAGGCCCAGCGCTCGCTCGTTCGCTGCGATCGGTGAGGCGCCGCCTGCCCAGCGGGACGCGCACTCGCGGATGAACGCGCGATAGGGCGACGGCCGCGTCCCCGGGCCGGTCGCGTCGCCGTCCGCATCGACCGCCCGCCACAGGGGCTCGAGCCCGAGGAACAGCCGGCGACGGGCGTCGCCATCGGGCTCCGCCGCCAGCCGGGCCAGGATCTGACGTCGGGTCAGGATCTCGTCGCCGACGGGCAGGTCATCGGCAAGGGCCCCGTAGCACGCCTCCAGCCGCTCGTTCAGCGCCGGCCCGCCGGCCTCGATCACCGCCGCCCAGGCTTCGGCGTCCTCGCAGGTCGAGCGAGGCACCGAGGGCACGACGGCGACCTCGGACTCACCGTCGAACGCCGTCTCGATCCCGGCGCGCATGGCGTCGATCGCCCGCCTGTCCTCCTCGTCGCCGTCGGTCGGCGGGTCCGCATCGAAGGCCGCGAACGCGGTGCGCACGGCCCCTTCGGTCGTCGCGGCCGCATCGGCGAGGGCGCGTCGCATCCGGCGGCACGCCTCGGGCGAGCGCGATGTCGAGCCGGTCGCGCGCGTCCCGCGCGGCGAGGTAGGCGGCCTCGAGGCTCGGCGAGGCGCTCGTGGTGGGACATGGCCGCCATCGTGCCACGCGCACCGGTGGGCTGGACCGCGATGTGCGACGATCCGGACATGGAGCTCACCTTCCTCGGCGGGGCGCGAACCGTGACGGGTTCTCGCCACCTCGTCGACACGGGCCGGGCCCGCGTCCTCATCGACTGCGGCATGTTCCAGGGCGGCGGCGACGAGACGATGCGCAACCGGGTGCCGCTCGGCGTGGACCCGACGACCCTCGACGCCGTCGTGCTCACCCACGCCCACCTCGACCACTGCGGCCTGCTGCCGCTGCTCGTCCACGAGGGGTTCCGCGGCGCGATCGTGTGCACGGCCGCCACGGCCGAGCTCGCCCGCCTCGTCCTGCTCGACTCCGCCAAGCTGCAGGTGGAGTTCGCCAAGCGGGCGGCCCGCCGAGCGCGTCATGACCCGGATCGGGCGGCGCACGACGCGGCGAAGAGCGAGCGCCAGTACGAGGAGGTCCTGCACCTGGCTGCCGAGGGCGCGGAGAGCCCGGGCGGCCCCGACCCCGAGGAGCTGCTCCGCGCGTCCGGGCCCGAGGTCATCCTCCATCTCGGCGACCCCCTGTACACGGAGGACGACGTCGACCTGACGCTGTCGATGTTCCAGACGGTGCCCTACGGGCAGGAGCGCGAGGTCGCGCAGGGCATCCACATCACGCTCGCCGATGCGGGCCACATCCTCGGATCGGCGATGGTCCGGATGCGGATCACGCGGCCGACCGGCGGGCGCGACACGATCGTCGTCTTCTCCGGCGACCTCGGCCGGCCGGGCACGCCGATCCTCCGCGACCCAACGCCGATGAGCGAGGCGGACGTCGTCCTGTGCGAGTCGACGTACGGCGACCGCGAGCACGAACCCGCCGGGCGAGTCGATCTCGATCCTCGCCGACGTCGTCAACGAGACCGTCCGCCGAAAAGGCGTGCTGCTGATCCCGTCGTTCGCGATCGGGCGCACGCAGGAGATCGTGTGGGAGCTGAGCCGGCTGCTCGATGCCGGAAAGATCCCCCAGATCCCCGTCTACCTCGACTCACCGATGGCGAAGTCGGCATCCGAGGTCTACCGCGCCCACCCCGAGGCGTACGACGAGGAGACGGCGAAGCTGCTGGCCGCCCACGAGGCGCCGCTCGACTTCCCCGGGCAGCACATCGTCCAGAACATGCAGGAGTCCGAGAAGATCGCCCAGGCGCCGCCGCCGCTCGTGATCATCGCGTCGAACGGGATGCTCACCGGAGGCCGGTCGGTTGGCCATGCGGAGCGGCTGCTCGACGACCCGTCCGCGACGATCCTGTTCGTCGGGCTACCAGGGCGAGGGCACGCTCGGCGGTCACCTCGTCCGCGGGCGCGCAGACGGCGCGCATCGCCGGCCACGAGATGCAGATCCGGGCGACGATCAAGTCGCTCGACGGCTTCTCCGCGCACGCCGACGAGCCGGAGCTGCTCGCCTGGCTGGGTGGCTTCATCGGCGGCCGCCGGGCGGGCGACCCGGGCGTCCCGCGCGACGTATACCTCGTCCACGGCGACCCGCCCGCGCAGGCCGCGCTGGCCCCGAAGGTCGATGCGCTCGGCCTCCACGCCGAGATCCCCGCCTGGCACCAGACGGTGTCCCTGGACTGAGCCCGGGCATCTGGTGATTCTCCCCAAGATCCGGGATCCGCGGTTCATCACCGTGCGTCGGGGCGGGACCCTGCAGGACGACGAGCATCGTCTTCTCGCGACCTGGGCGGCCGACTGCGCGGAACACGTGCTGCCCTTCTTCGATCAGGCGCGGCCGACGGACGACCGTCCGCGTCGGGCGATCGACCTCGGGCGTGCCTGGGCGCGGGGTGAGGTCTCGTGGCAGGAGGCCCGCACGGCGGCCGGTCACGCGAACGGCGCGGCCAGGGACCTGGGCGGGGCAGCACGCCATGCCGCCTACGCCGCAGGCCAGGCCGCGGCGGTGGGCCATGTGGCCGCCCACGAGCTCGGTGCCGCCGCCTACGCGATCAGGGCGGCGCGGGCGGCAGCGGGGGAGGACGACGCAGTCGCGGCCGGCCGGGCGGAGTGCCGGTGGCAGCGCGCCCAGCTCCCCGGCGAGATCCGGGAGCTCGTCCTCGACGACCAGCGGCTGCGCAACGACATCTGCTGGTTCGCGTTCGAGTGCTGACACGAGCGCCACGCTCGCCGCGCCCGGCTTGCCCGGCAGTCAAGGATTTGAGCCCCTCGCCTCGGGTCCTTGCCTCGCGGTCAAGACGACGGCACGGAAAGGGCCATCTGAGTCCGAATTCTGATCGGATCCTTGCCGCCGAGGCAAGAACGTGCGCGGTACGACGTGATTCCTTGCCTGCGAGGCAATTTGGTCGCGCCGCCCGGCGAAGCGCTTTCGCGACCTCGGCTACGATCCTCGCGAGGAGGTCGCCCGAACTTGGCCGTCACGCTCCCCGCGCCCCGAACGCCCGCCCCGCTCTCGCCGGACGAGATCGCGCGCATCCGCGCCCCGTTCCGCGGCGCCCGGCTGCTGCCCGGCAAGGCGTACCACGCCGACGACATCTACTCGTGGGAGGTCGAGGAGATCTTCTTCCGTGACTGGCTCGCGGTCGGCCGCGCCGAGGAGCTCCCCGAGTCGGGCAGCTTCCTCGTGCGCGAGGTGCTGGCCGAGAGCGTCATCCTCGTCCGCGGCCGGGACGACGAGATCCGGGCCTTCTACAACGTCTGCCGCCACCGGGGCACCGCGGTAGAGGAACGCGACTGCGGCAAGGCCGTCCGCTTCCAGTGCCCCTACCACGCCTGGATCTACGACATCGACGGCAAGCTCATGCGGGCCAAGCACACCGAGGACCTCGAGGACTTCAGTCTCGAGACCTACGGTCTCGCCCCCATCCGCACCGAGACCTGGCAGGGCTTCGTGTTCCTGTGCTTCGCCGACGAGTCGGTGACGCCGGGGCTCGAGGCCTACATGGGCGACTGGTACGAGCACCACGCGAGCTTCGGCCGCGACATGGCCAAGCTCACGCGCGCCGCCCGGATGACCTACGACGTCGGCGCCAACTGGAAGATCGTGGCCGAGAACTACAGCGAGTGCTACCACTGCCCGCCGGTCCATCCGCTGCTCAACAAGCTCACGCCCGTACGACCTGGGCGAGGACTTCCTGGCCCAGGGGCCGTGGAAGGGCGGCTGGATGCCATTCGCCGAGGGCTGCGAGACGATGTCGATGAGCGGCAAGCGCGACGGCCGCCCGCTGCTCTACGCCCGCGACGAGACCGAGGCGAAGCGGATCTACTACTACATCCTGTGGCCGAACCTGATCGTCTCGGTGCATCCAGACTACGTGCTGACGCACCAGGCCTGGCCCGACGGCCCGAACCGGAGCACCGTCAACTGCGACCTCTACGTCGAGGCCGACAAGCTCGGCACGATCGACATCAGCGGCGCGACCGAGTTCTGGGACATCACGAACCGCGAGGACTACCACGTGGTCGAGATGCAGCAGCAGGGGACGCAGTCCCGCAGCTGGGTCGCCGGCCGTTACTCGAACCAGGAGGCGTCGGTCCACGCGTTCGACATCATGGTCGCGGACCGCTACGTCAACGACGGCAGCCGCACGATCCGCGGCTGGCGCACGGAGTCCGCGAGCGACCGCCGCAAGGTGACCCGGCATCCTCGGCCCGGCCCAGCAGGCCGAGGCCGCCGACTCGGCCAGCTGATCGCCATCGCGCGCTGTCCCGCTTGCAGAGGGGGACGATCCTCACGCGGCGACGCCGGTCACCAACCCTCTGGTGCATTCGGTTTCCAGGGCCCCTCGATGATCGTCGCCTCCTTGTCGCCGGGCCAGCGCGGCATGGTGACGCAGATGAACTGGAGCGGATCGACACCGGTGCAGCGATATTGGAATGCCGTCCCGACCGGAATGTCGATGGAAACACCGGTTTCCAGGACGGTTGTCTCTTCGCCCGTGGCGTCTCGTCGCCAGATCTGCCCCTCGCCGGAGAGAACGTGCCAGAACTCGCTCACCGTAGCGTGGACGGTCGCCCGATTCACCTGACCTGGCGGGACGGTGGAGTGGATCATGTCGCCGGTCTCGCCTTCCATCAGGGACCGGACCTCAGCCCCTGCAGGGGAGCGGGCATCGGGGGTGACGGGGAACGCGCGGGTCTGCATGGAGAACCTCCGTTTGCTCCCAAGCACTATCCCACGCGGACGCCTGGGTAGCTCTCGGTCTTCGGGTCGGGTAGGCGACGCGTCGCGCAACCTGCGCGGCTCCGCGGGCGTGCAGCGCCAAGTCAGAACCCCTACTTTTCAATCCAATGACCGTGATCCTGAGCGCGATCGTCCGTGCGCCGATCGATGAGGTCTTCGGCTACTTCGACCTGGCTGAGAACACCGCAGTGGCGAGCGAGCATGCGGTCCGCGTTGATGTCGTCGACATCCAACCCGACGGTCGGCGCACCTGCGACGTCGTGATGGTCGCCGGTGCCAGGCAATGGATGCAGTCGATCGAGCAGGTCGTCCGTGAGCCGCCTCTCCTGCTGACGACTCGGAGCTGGACCTGGACGAGGGATCGCGAGCAGCCGCTCCTCACGGTCCTGACCGACCGACGGTTCTCGTCGGAACCCGGCGGCACGCGCATCGACGCCACCATCGACTACCAGCTCGATCGCCCTTGGCGCCGCCCGTTCTTGGTCATGACGAACTGGCTCCGGCGGGGTGCCGCGCAGCGGGAATTCGAGCGACAGCTCTCGAAGATCGTCCAGCGAATAGAGGCAGGTCGGGTCACCTGACCCCTGGTTCGGCGAGCGTTCCGGAGAAACATGAGCATCGATCCGAAGCTCCCGCGGGCCAAGCTCATCGCGCTGATACGTGACGAGCGGGACCCGGAGGTGCTCGGCACGTTCACCGACCATCGAGCGTGGCAGGTGCGGCTGGAGGCTATCGGGTCGCTCGGCAAGACGGGCTCGCCCGCCGCCGAGGGGTATCTCTTGAGCGTCCTCGCATCGCATCGCGACAAGTACGACGTCCCGTTCGCGAATGCCGCGCTTTCTCGCGTTGGATCGAAGGCGGCCATTCCAGCCCTGACGGAGCTGATCCACGACCCCGTTGACGATGTGAAGTGTTCGGCTATCAACGCCCTCGGCGTCCTGGGTGACAGCTCGCTGACCCCGGTCTACCTGGACGCCCTCTCAGACCGCTCATCGACTGCGAAGTGGTACGCGATGGGCGCAATCCACCAGAACGGCGACCAGCGCGCGATCGGCCCAGTCGTCGCGCGCCTCCGCGTGATCCTGGCTCGAGAGCGCATGCGAGTTGTCATGCCCTGGACCGAGGTCATGTACGCGCTGGACTTCCTGCGGCGCTGGAACATGGACGCTCGGTCGCAGGAGGCGATCGATTGGGTGCGTGCCGGGCGTCTGGGCCGGCTCCAGGACGATGAGCGGACCTGGTTCGACTCGACCTTCACGTGACGGTGGCGACGCTTGCGGGGAGCAGGGCCTCCGCCGTTGACGGGTTGCGACGCCCACGCCCACGCGCGAAGATGCTGCCGCGCGGTGCTAGCCGCGCCGGTCGAGGGAGAAGTGGACAACGACGCGAAGTTCGCCCGGGTCATCCGGATCAACGTCGTGGGCGGGACGATCCTGCTCGCGATGCTCGGGGTATCGGCCGTCCTGATCGCCATTGGCTTCCTGCCGTTCGACACGGGCACGATCGTGCGGATCCTCGTCTTCGTCGTCCTTCCCACGTGCCTGGTGTTCCTCACGGCACTGGCGGCCCTTCGCGAGCGGGCAGCAGCACAGGCCGCTGCCGCGAGTCGGGCGCAGACGGCCGAGTCCCCGACGGTCCGCTGATGAACCCGACCTGGTTCGCGGGCGAAGGCCTGGTGGCGGTCGCCGTTGCGGGCATGTTCTTCCTCGTTGCCGGCGGCACGACAGTGTGGCTCCGAGGTCCTGGCAGCCGTCCGCACGATCCGCCCGTCGCGCAGGATCGGGTCCGCTGGTTCGCAGGCTTCAGTGCGCTGTTCGGCGCGTTCTGGCTCGTGCGGGCCGTTGCGGGTCTCGGCGGCTTCTTCGTGGTGGCCGGGCTCCTGTTGCTGGTGAGCCTCGTGCTCGCTGCACGGGCGCGGCTCCGCCACTCGTAGGCCTACGCCTCGGCGCCCTCCTGGTCTGCCCGCAGCAGATCGTCGACGACCCGGCCGGCCTCGTCGCGCGCGATCGGGTGGCCGGTAACGGCGGCAAGGAACTCCCGGCGACCCAGCGTCAGCAGCTCTGTTTCATCGGCCGCCGTGACGGTCGCGGTGCGCGGCACGTCGCGCAGCAGGGCGATCTCCCCGAACCCGTCGCCGACCGCGTCGAGGCGCCGCACGGGATTGCCGCCGCGGCTGACGTCGACCGCACCGGAAGCCAGCACGTAGAACAGGTCGCCGGGGTCGCCCTCGCGGATGATGGTCGCGCCGCCAGGGACGGTGAGCCACGAAGCGGCCCGACCGAGCGACTCCAGCAACGGCGGGTCCAGCGCCTCGAACATCCGCAGCCTCAACAGCAGGCCGATGGCTCGCACGGGCACATTCGCCCGGCGGTCGATGCCACGCAGGCCTGGAGACGCGAGCAGCACGACCAGCGGGATCACCACGGCGAAGGCCGCCGCAGCCGCCGGGATCCCGAGCACGCCGACGGCGACCGGCAGCAGGATCGAGCCGACGGCGAGGCACACCGTCATCAGGCCCTCCAGAATCCCGAAGACGCGGGCGAGGACCTCATCGTGCACGGCCCGCTGGAGCGCGGTCCGACCGGCGACGTCCATGAGCGTCAGCGCGATCCCGCAGGTGACGAGGAGGGCCGGGGCCAGCGTGGCGGGCGCCAACGTGCCGAACAGCAGGAACAGGACGCCCCAGGCGAGGCCGGACGCGAGCAGCACGGGGGCGAGCCGTCGCCGCCCGATGAGCCCGAACGCGGCCATCCCGCCGAGGATCCCGCCGGCGCCGATGGCCGCGGACAGGATCGCTGCCCCTGACTCGCCCGTCCCGAACTGCTCGATCGCAATCAGGACGAACAGCACGTCGCAGGCACCGATGAGCAGCATGCGCGACGAGAGGATCGCGACGATCAGCCGGGCATCGGGATGCTCGGCGAGTGCCCGGAAACCCCCGAGGATCGCCGGGCCACCAGCCTCCGCCGTGTGCTCGTCCGCGGCGTGCAACGAGGCATCGGGCCCCTCGTCCAGGACATGCGGCGTGCCCGGGTGGACATGGGGTCGGAGCCCGACGACGAAGACGGCCGCGCTTGCGGCAACCAGCGCGAGGAAGGCGAGGACGGCGCCCGGCTCCGCCACGGCGAGGATCACCGCCGCCGCCAGCGGTCCAAGGAGCAGGCCGCTCGACTCCGCGATGCTGGTGACCGCATTGGCGGCGGTCAGCTCCGACGGGTCGTGCGCGAGGCTGGGGAGGAGCGCGTTGTGCGCGGGTCGGACGAGGGTCAGCGTCATCGACGCGCCGATCGCCGCGAGGTAGACCACCGCCACCGGCCACGAGAGCAGCATCCCTGCGGCGATCAACGCGGTCCAGGACGCGAACAGGGAGTAGGCGAGAAGGAGGACGCGCTCCCGAGGGAACCGGTCGCCGAGCGTGCCTCCGAACGGCGCGACGATGGCCGCCGGCAACAGCTGCGCGAGCGCCACCAGGCCAACCGATGCCGGCCCGGTCGCCGAGTAGGCGTACAGCAGGATCGCAACCCAGGACCCGTACTCGACGGTGTTGAACGAGAGGAACGCCAGCTCGACCCGGCGGAGGGTCGCGTTACGCAGCACCTGGCCGACGATGCGCAGCGTGGTGCGCAGCCGCGCCAACAGGGCGGTCATCGTCAATCAGTGTGGCAGCGAGGTGCGCCCACCGGGCCGCCGTCTTGGCGGCTGGGCGCAAGGCAAGGGACAATGGGGCCATGGCGATCCTGACCGCCGACGAGCTCGCGTCCGTCCGCCGCGAGTATCGGTCGGCAACTTTGCTGCCCGCGCGGACCTACCACGACCCGGCGGTCCTCGACTGGGAGCAGGACAACATCCTGCGTCGTGACTGGCTCGCGGTCGGCCGCGCAGAGGAGCTCCCCGAGTCGGGCAGCTTCCTGGTGCGCGAGGTGCTGGGCGAGAGCGTCCTGCTGGTCCGCGGCCGGGACGACCAGATCCGGGCCTTCTACAACGTCTGCCGCCACCGGGGCACAGCGGTCGAAGAACGCGACTGCGGCAAGGCCGTCCGCTTCCAGTGCCCCTACCACGCCTGGATCTACGACATCGACGGCAAGCTCATGCGGGCCAAGCACACCGAGGACCTCGACGACTTCACTCTCGACACCTACGGTCTCGCCCCCATCCGCACCGAGACCTGGCAGGGCTTCGTGTTCCTGTGCTTCGCCGACGAGTCGGTGACGCCGGGCGGGTTGCAGGCCCAGATCGGCGACCTCGCGGACAACCTGGCCCGCTTCGACTTCACGAGCCTGCGCTCGGCGAAGCAGATCGTGTACGAGGTCGGCGCGAACTGGAAGTTCATCGCCGAGAACTACAGCGAGTGCTACCACTGCCCGGGCGTCCATCCCCAGCTCAACAAGCTCACGCCCTACGACCTCGGCCAGGACTACGACCCGAACGGGGCCTGGCAGGGTGGCTGGATGCAGCTGGTCGAAGGCGCCGAGACGATGGCGCTCGACGGCGGGCACGGCTCACGCGACGGCCGGCCGCCGATGTGCGGGATCACGACCGAGGACGAGCAACGGATCTACTACTTCGTCCTGTGGCCGACCACGTTCCTCTCGATCCACCCGGACTACCTCCTGGTCCACCGGCTGATCCCGGTGAGCCCCGGCCACACGACCGTGGTGTGCGACTGGCTGTTCGAGGGCGAGACCATCGATGGCGAGGGCTTCGACCCCTCCGACGCCGTCGCGTTCTGGGACCTGACCAACCAGCAGGACTGGCACGTGTGCGAGATGCAGCAGCGCGGCACGTCGTCACGCAGCTGGGTCGCCGGCCGCTACTCCAACGAAGAGGCGTCGGTCCAGGCATTCGACCTGATGGTGGCCGACCGCTACGCCGAGGACGGCGTCGACAGCCATCGGGTCGTCCGGGAGCGCTACGACGTCCCGCCGCCGAAGCCGGGCGCGAACGGGGACGGGCGCCGAGTCACCGTGGCCGAGCTGGCTCGAGAGGGCGCCGCCGCCAGCCGGGGCTGACCCGGCTCAGACGCCCGCGACCCCGCTCTTCGTCTCGCCGCGCAGGCCGCCCAGGCGCCAGGCGATGAGGATCAGGATCGCCGTGATCGCCACGATGATCGTCGAGATCGCGTTGATCTCCGGCGTCACCCCGAACCGGATCTTCGAGTAGATGTAGATCGGCAGGGTCGACGACCCGACGCCCGAGTTGAACGTCGTCACGATCAGGTCGTCGAACGACAGCGCGAACGTCAGCATCGCGCCGGCCGCGACCGCGGGCAGCAGCAGCGGGAACGTCACGTACCGGAACGCGCCCCACGCCGACGAACCCGAGGTCGCGCGCGGCCTCCTCCAGCTGCGGGTCGAGGTTCGCGGCCCGCGCCCGCACCACGACCGCCACGTACGAGATGCAGAACGTGATGTGGGCGATCGAGATCTGCTGGATCGATCCCTTGCCGTTGAACAGCTGCCCGAAGAACAGCAGCAGGCTGATGCCCATGACGATCTCCGGGGTCACCATCGGCAGCAGCAGCAGCGTCTCGCTCGATCCCCGCGTCCGGCGACCGAGCCGCGTGAGCCCCAGGCCCAGCAGCGTGCCCAGCACCGTCGCGACGATCACGGCGACCAGCGCCACCTGGAGCGTGACCATGAGGGCGCCGATGAGCTCCTCGTTCTGGAACAGCCGGGGATACCAGCGCAGCGTCGGCGCCACCCACGCGAAGTTGTGCTTGGACGCGTTGAACGAGAACAGGATCAGGATCAGGATCGGCAGGAACAGGAAGATGTAGACCACGATCGAGTAGGCGGTCAGCCACAGGTTCCGGTCCCGGCGCACTACAGGACCTCGCGGCGCAGGATGCGCAGGCTCACGAGGGTCCCGACGATCGTGACGACCATCAGCAGGAATCCGAGGGCCGCTCCGGACGGCCAGTCGCGGGCCGAGAGGAACTGCGTCTGGACGACCTTGGCGATGGTCGTGGTCTCGGCGCCCCCCAGCAGCTCGGGCGTCACGTAGTCGCCGATGGCCGGGATGAAGGTGAGGATCGCCGCGGCGATGATCCCGGGCATCGTGAGCGGCAGCGTCACGTGGATGAACGCCTGCCGGCCGCTCGCGTACAGGTCGCGAGCGGCGGCCACCAGCGAGTCATCGAGCCGGTCGATGGACACGTACAGCGGCAGGATCGCGAACGGCAGGAACCCGTAGGTCATGCCCAGGACCACGGACAGGTCGGTGTTGAGCAGGATGATCGGCTGGTCCGGGCTGACGAGCCCGATCGCCTGGAGCACCGAGTTCACGACGCCGTTGTCGCGCAGGATGATCATCCAGGCGTAGGTCCGGATCAGGTAGCTCGTCCAGAACGGGAGCATGACGAGGATCAGCAGCAGGACCTTGTTGCGCCCGCCGTAGCGGCTGATCCAGTAGGCGACCGGGTAGCCGATCGCGATCGAGAACACCGTCGTGAGCGCCGCGTAGCGGAACGAGTTCCAGATCGTCGGCAGGAACTCCGGTGTCAGTGCCGCGGCGTAGTGGTCGAGCGTGAGGTGGTCGAAGTGGACGACCCCGAACCGGTCCTTCGTCCCGAGGCTGACGACGAAGATGATCGCCAGCGGGATCAGGAAGAAGAGCGCCAGCCAGGCGATGCCCGGCAGGACGAGGGGACCGGCGCCGAAGCGGCTACGCACCGGAGCGGAGGGTCGTCCAGCGGGTGGCGTACTTGTCGAGGTCTGCGCCCAGGTCGAGCAGCTCGACCAGCTTCTCGACCACGGTCTGATCCGGGTTCACGGCCGGGTCGTTGAGGATGTACGGCTTGATGAACTCCTTCGCCGCGGCGTTGGGGCCCATGTAGCCGATGTAGTTCGTGTTCTTCGCGCTCACCTTGGCGTCGAGCAGGTGGTTCATGAACATCTGGGCGGCGATCGGGTGCTGCGCGTTCGAGAGCAGCACCGCGGTATCGGAGCCGCGGATCCCGCCCTCCTCGGGGATGTAGAACTTCACCGTCGGGCGCTCGGTCACGACCTGGTAGACGTCGGAGCCCCAGGCATGGGCGACCCACGCGTCGCCGGTCGACAGGACGCCGATGTCGTCGGTGGTGTAGATCCGGACCAGGGGCTTCTGCTCCTTGAGCAGCTGAAGGGCGGCGTCGAGCTCGGCGTCATCGGTCGTGTTCGGGTCCTTGCCCAGCAGGAACAGCGCCGCCCCGAATGTTTCCCGCATGTCGTCGAGGACGGCGATGTGCTTCGAGTACTTCTCGTCCCACAGGGCGTTCCAGCTGGTCAGCTTCTCGGACACCTTGGCGGTGTCGTAGGCGATGCCGGTGGTCCACCACATGTACGGGATCGAGTGTTGGTTGGCCGGGTCATAGCCCGGGTCCGCCCACTCGGCGCCCAGGTTGCCGATGTTCGTGAGCAGCGACTTGTCGAGCTTCTGGATGAGGCCGCGCTCGAGCAGGCCGGGGACGTCGGTCGAGGTCGGGAACGTGATGTCGTAACCGCCGCCGTCCTGGCCGATCTTGGCCAGCATCGTGTCGTAGTTGTCGAAGAAGTCGGTCTTGACCTTGACGCCGGTCTTCTTCTCGAACGAGGGGATGACGCTCTTGCCCATGTACTGGGCCCAGTTGTAGATGAACAGCTCGCCCTCGGGGCTCGGGGCGGGGGTCGCCGGCGTCGACGGAGCCTCCGATTCGCCCGACGGTGCGGCCGACGCGGCGGAGCTTGCGGGCGCCTGCGAGGCGGTGCCGCCGCCCGCGGCCTTGCTCGGCTTGGGCGTCTTGCTGGGGCTCGCGCTGGTGCACGCGGCGATGACGGGCGCGAGTGCGGCGGCCGCGCCCAGGACCGCGATCCGGTCGAGCAGGTAGCGACGGCTGATCCGGCGCTCGGCCAGGTGGCGCACGAGGGCGCGCTCGAGGTCGATCGACGATCCGTCGTGGGAATGGGTCACGCGATGTCCTCCAGGGGGGTGGTCGCGGGCGCCGGGCCCTTGCCGAGCACGAGGGCATCGGCGGCGTCCCAGGCGACCGCTACGTCGCTGCCGACCGGGAGGCGGAGCCCGGCCTTCGGAGCGAGGATCGTGAGTCCCGTCCCGCCCGCCGTCCGGACGAGATAGGACACGGTGTTGCCCAGGTACGCCGCCTGTTCGACCTGGGCGGGCATGGCGTCTTCCGCTGCTGCGGGGAGCAGCCGGATCGACTCCGGCCGGATGCTGATCTCGATGGCCGTCGTGGACGGGTAGCCGGCGGCGTCGACGCTCACGACCTCGCCGGTCTCGAGCCTCGCGCGGCCGTCCGTGTCGATCGTCGCGCGGAGCAGGTTCGTCGTCCCGATGAAGTCGGCCACGAACCGCGTTGCCGGGCGCTCGTAGAGCTCCTCGGGCGTCCCGAGCTGCTCGACCTTGCCCGCGTTCATCACCGCGATCCGGTCGCTCATCGTGAGCGCCTCCTCCTGGTCGTGGGTCACGTACACGAACGTGATCCCGACCTCGGACTGGATGCGCTTGAGCTCGACCTGGAGCTGGCGGCGGAGCTTGAGGTCCAGGGCGCCCAGCGGCTCGTCGAGCAGCAGCACGTCCGGGCGGTTCGCGAGGGCCCGCGCCAGCGCCACGCGCTGCTGCTGGCCGCCGGAGAGCTGGTTGGGCTTGCGCTTCTCGAACGCCTCGAGCCGGACCAGCGCGAGCGCGTCGCCGACCCGGCGCCGGACCTCGTCCTTGGCCATGCCCTTGCGCTTGGGCCCGAAGGCCACGTTGTCGCCGACCGAGAGGTGCGGGAACAGCGCGTAGTGCTGGAACACCATGTTCACCGGCCGCTTGTCGGGCGGCTCGCGGGTCATGTCGCGGTCGCGCAGCAGGATCCGGCCGCCCGTCGGGCAGCTCGAAGCCGCCGATCATGCGCAGGGTCGTCGTCTTGCCACAGCCGGACGGTCCGAGGAGCGAGAAGAACTCGCCCGTGGCCACCTCGAGCGAGACGTGGTCGACGGCAAGCACGTCGCCAAACCGCTTCTCGAGGTTGTCGAGGCGGATCTCGGGGGTGACGGCTTGGGCGGGCGCGGTCGTCATCGAGACGGGACCTTACGCGGACCGCGGAAATCCTGCTGGCCGGAGCCCGTGCGACGCAACGTCAGGCGCGGGGCCTGGTCCTCGCCGCGATCCGCTCGATGGCCCCATCCCAGCCGGCATCGAACGGGTGGCCGGGCTCGTCGAGGTCGATGACGACGGGGGCGTGGTCCGACGGCGTCGGCGGGCCCTTGCGCGCCTGGCGGTCGATCTCGGCCCAGACCACACGCTGCGCGACCGGTTCAGTCGCGTACAGCAGGTCGATCCGCATGCCCTCGTTGCGGTGGAACATGCCGGCCCGGTAGTCCCACCACGAGAACCGGCCGCGCTCCGGACGCTGGGTGCGGTAGGTGTCGATCAGGCCCCAGTCGCGCAGGGCCGCCAGCCGGGCGCGCTCCCGGTCCGAGACGTGCGTCCCGCCGTGGGCCTTGGTCTCGCTCCACACGTCCTCGGGCGCCGGCGTCACGTTGTAGTCGCCGCCCAGGACCAGCGGCTCGTCGGTCGACCGCGTGTCCTTGAGCCACCGCTCGAGCCGCTCGAACCAGCGCAGCTTGCCCTCGTAGAACGGCGAGTCGACGACGCGGCCGTTGGGCGCATACAGGCTGGCGACGCGGACCCCGCCGCAGACCGCCGAGACCATGCGCGCCTCGTGGAACGGGTCGAAGTCGTCCTCGTCCACGCTGATCGCGGAGCCCGGCGAGCTGTCGCGAACCGGGCCATCGCCGAAGTTCGTGATCACGTCCGTGGCGCCCACCCGGGTCAGGATCCCGACGCCGTTCCAGCGCCCCTCGCCGTGATGGACGAGCTCGTAGCCCAGCATCTGGAACGGCAACACCGGAGCATCGGCATCGGCGAGCTTGGTCTCCTGGATCAGCAGCACGTCGGGCTCGGCGCGCGCGAGCCAGTTCTCGACGGCCTCCATCCGGGCCTTGAGCGAGTTGACGTTCCAGGTCGCGATGCGCACGGGTCTACGCCGTGGGATCCGGCCGATCGAGGGCGTTGGCGGCGATCCGGCCCGCGATTCCGCTGCGCATCGCGGCGGCGGCGGAGCTATCGGGCTTGCGCCGTGCCTGGTCCGCGAAGCAGGCGGTGAACTCGGCGACGAGGTCGAGCCGCGGGTGCACGGCGAGGATCTCGGCACGCAGCTCGGGCGCCCACAGCCCGGGGTCGCGGCCGGAGATGTCGATCGCCGTCCCCACCTCGAGCAGGTGTCCCTCCGCGTCGAAGGCCGGGTCCACGCTCTCCCACATGTGGCGGACGATGATCTCGGCGAGCCGGACCCGGCGCTCGACCGGCCAGCCCGCGCCGGCGGCGAACATCCAGGCGACGTTGCCGCCGGCCTCGTCGAACGAGACCGTCGCGTTGTCGAACGCGGTGACCAGCCCGAGGTCGTGGAGCATCGCCGCGACGTACAGGAGCTCCTCGTCGAACGCGATCCCCATGTCGGCTCCGCGCGCCGCCGCCCACAGGTACGCCCGGTGGTTGTGCTCCATCAGCGCCGGGGAGCACCAGGCAGCGGCGGCCTCCGCGGCCTGTTCCGCGACGAGGGTCGTGGGCACGTGGATGTCGGCGAGCCGCAGCACCTGCATCGTCAGTACTTCCTGCCGCGCACGCGGGCGAGGTCGAAGGTCGCCGTGTCGGCGACAGCCATCACCGCCATCGTGCCGGCCTGGACCGGGTCGCTGACCACGAGGTCCACGTGCTCGGTGATCGAGCCGACCATGTTGAGCGCGATGATCGGGATCCCGGCCGCGCGCAGCTCCTCGGCGGCGCGGCTGATCTCGCCGCCCATGATCGATCCCGCGAGGACCAGCAGCCGGGCGCGCGGCAGGTCGGCGACGGCCCGGACCGCCGACGCGATCGCCTCCTCGCCGACCAGCGGGATCGTGTCCACGGAGATCCG
The DNA here is from genome assembly GCA_963779575.1 of uncultured Chloroflexia bacterium. Classification (GTDB taxonomy): domain Bacteria; phylum Chloroflexota; class Limnocylindria; order Limnocylindrales; family CSP1-4; genus CAIXZV01. The sequence continues at coordinate 376,585 of CAVZYT010000008.1, read as the reverse complement.
TTCGCCACGAAGGTTGTGGCGATCCGCCTCCGACACCGCGCCCAGCGCCACCTGGGCGACCTGCGCCCCGCCCCCGACGACGATCACGCGCTTGCCGAAGACCTTGGCCAGCGCCCGCGTCAGCCGGATCGCGATGACGGCGTCCAGGTCCTCGAGGGCGGCGATCAGCGCGTGCTCGTCGGCGTCATCGATCTCGACCTCGAGCTCCAGCTCGGCGACGGGTTGGTCGTCAGGCTCGATCCCGGCCGAGGGCGTTCGCCGCACGGTCGACAGGTTTCGGACGCGACCGCCGGACTCGGCGACGCGGGCGGCGATCGCGGTCATGGTCTCGGGCCGGTCGACGACCTCGAGGTGGACCGCGACGGCAGGCGGCAGCGGCTCCGGGGTGCGGCCAGGCATCGGTGGCCTCAGCCCGATCGGCCGGCGACGACGTCGCTGATCGAGAGGTCCGCGGGCGAGCCGCCGGTCGGATCGTGCTCCTCGAACGCGATCCCGATCGCCGTGAACGCCTCGCGGGTGGCGGCGGCATCGCTGGTCGTGAGCATCAGCGCCCCGTCGGTGTCCTCCGCGACGCCCACGATGCCGGTGATGTTGACGCCGCGGTCGGCCAGGGCCTGGGCGACGCGGGCCAGCGAACCCGGTCGGTCGTCGAGCTGCACGGTGAACCAGATCGTCACGCGGAACCTCCTGCGAGCCCATGGTACGCGGGCGGCGCGCTACGCTGCGGCGCGATGGCCAAGACGCACTCGGACGCGTACTACCGGTTCTTCGGCACCCTCGGCAACAGCCGCGTCGTGACCCGCCTGCACCCGGTGATCTACCGGCTCACCGGCGGCCGCTGGCTGACCGGGCACATGCTCGGGCTCAACGTCGTGCTGATCACGACCGGCCGCCAGAGCGGTCAGGTGCGCGAGGCGCCGCTCCTGGCCTTCGAGGACGGCGACCGGATCGTGATCGTGGCCTCGAAGAACGGCTCGGACCGGGAGCCAGGCTGGGTCTGGAACCTGCGCGCCGACCCGGATGCGCGGGTCAGGGTGCATGGCGTGGTCCGAAACGTGCGGGCGCACGAGGCGGATGGCGAGGAGCGCGAGCGCCTGTGGTCGATGGTGGTCGATGCCTATCGCGGCTACGACCTCTACCAGGCGAAGACGACGCGGCGGATCCCGGTCATCGTCCTGGAGCCGCGCTGATGCCGGCGCCGCTGGGCAAGACGCCGACGAAGAAGATGCCGAACATCCAGGTGTTCGGCCTCGACGACTCGAACGCGACCCGCGGCGCGCTCCGGTTCTTCCGGGAGCGGCGGATCGTCGTTCACTTCGTCGACCTGCACAAGAAGCCGATCGCGCCCGGCGAGCTGCGGCGGTTCGTCGATCGCCTCGGTGCCGGCGGCGCTGCTCGACACGGAGAGCCGCGCGTATCGCGATGGGGGACTGGCCTACCTCTCCACCGACAACGCCGGCATGACCGCAGCGACTCCTGGCCGACGTGCGCCTCATCCGGCTGCCGCTGGTCCGCTACGGCGACGACGTTCACCGCCGGCAAGGCCGAGGACACCTGGAAGGCCTGGCTCGCCCGGCCGCGCTGACGGCTGCGTCCGGGCCGGTCCGAGCCATCACCACCAGTGAACGCTTGGGGACCGAAACTGGCTCGTCGCCCTCCTGGCTCGCCGGCTCATCACCAGCAGCGAGGATTGGCCTCCGGGACGGCCATTCGCGGACCCCGTCGACCCTTCGACCCGAAAGTGTTCGCTGACAGTGAGGGCCGCGGGCGCTTGCCCTATCGCTTCGACGGATCGAGGACCCGGCCCATGAACAGGATCGCGCCGGTCTTCGTGTCGCGGATCAGGAACATGAACGGGTGGTCAAAACTGAGCTTCTTGTGCTTCAGCGCGAACGGTGCTCCGCAGCCACCGGTCGTGTCGCCGATGACGGCTGTAGCCGCCGCGGCTTCCGTCCCGGTCTCATCGACGTCGATGTTCGCCTGGTGGATCACCTTGGCGATGATACATGTCGCGGCCCCCGGTGATCCCCGAGAAGTCGGCGAGGCTGCTGTTGACGGCGTCGCGCATACCCATCGCCTTGAGGATCGGTACGAGGCCGGTCCGCGTGTCGACGCCGAACTTCGGCAGGGAAAGGTTCACGTCGTAGGCGAACGCCGGGCAGTTCATGTCGCCGTCGTCCTGGGGGATGACCTTCGCGATCCGCTTCTGCTCGTTCGCGATGGCCGCCTGGATCTGTGTCCAGCTTGCCGACCGACAGCCCGGCCTCGAACGTATCGAGATCGTCGGGGAGGATCAGCGTCATCGAGAGCGGCGAACCGTTCGCCCCGGCGTACGGCAGCTCCGTCGCCTTCCAGCCGGCGCCCTGCGCGAGCGCGATGTTCTGTTCGCCGGCCATGCGCATCGTCGGGACCTTGACCGACGTATCGATGGACGTCGCGAACGCGCGGTTGACGGTCCGGTCCGGGTCGAACTCGTGCAGCCCAGTTGGCCTTCATGTAGATCGCGTTGACGAGCGCGAGCCTGGTGGCCGTTGTGATGTCGTCGGGCCCGAGCAGCTTCTTGATCCGATCGTGGGTCTGGCGCGCGACCCAGGCATTGATCGTGTCGCGCGCCGCATCGGGATCAGCGACGTAGTCGACGAGCGCGAGCCCCGCCCCAAAGGCGCTCCCGATCCGATCCAGGAACGACGGCTTGATCGTCCAGCCGTCCTGACCGAAGGCGCGATTGACCATGTTCAGCGAGAGGGCATGCGGCGTGCCCTCGCCGTCCTCCCATGTCGCGTTGTACCCGTTGAGGATCTGCTCGAGCGAGCCCATGCCGCTGCCGAGGTCACCCCACCCGCTGGCACGCAGGACGTCGTCCATCTGCGATCGCGGTCGTGCCGGTGGCGCCGGCGCGAGCCATCGCGAGGGCCGTGGCGATGCTGGTCGGCGACATGACGACGCCCTTGCCGCCGAGACTTCGCCTTGGGATCCCCCACCAACCGCCGGTACAGCGCCAGCCCGAACGCGTTGATGTCGGCGGCCGTCCGCTTGGCGTCGGCGACGCTCACCGGCACGCGATCGACGGACGACTGGGCCACGGCGAGGCCCGCCAGCGGCGCGTCGGAAACGGCGACCCACGGCGTGCCGTCGTGGTCGGCGATCGCGACCCAGCCATCGGAGACGCCCCCGTCGAGGGTGACATCGACCGGCGCGACGCGGACCCACTGGTAGCCGCTGCCCTCGACGGGACCCTCGATCACCTGGAGCTCCGTGCCGACTGGCAGGACCGGCTCGTACTTGATCGAGGCGTCACGACGAGGGGCTTCGAACGCACGCGCAGCCGGTCGGACACGGTGAGCGCCAGAGCACCCGGGACGAAGTCGCCGACGCCAGCGCCGGGCGAGGGCTCGACCTGGGGGCTCGACTCCGGCGAGGCGGCCGGAGCGGTCGGCGAGAGGGAGGGGACGGCGGAGTGCGTCGCGGTCGGCGACGAAGCGGGGCGACGAGGGACTCGCGGACGGCACGACGCTGGACTCGCAGGCGGCGGCCACGAGCAGGACGACGAGGGCCGTGACCCGCAAGGATCGGCTGGGTCGACGGTTGGAGGCGGTCAATGGGCGCATCGCTGGACTACCTTCGGAGCGCGTGGCCGAAGCTTCAGGCTCGTCGCGGCCGTTCGGCCGGGGGTGGTCGCGGGTCATCGCCGGCACCTCTGACGCCTGCGCGCGTCGCCGCGCGACGGCCGCACATGTCGCCTGGGTGACACCGTGCCGGCGCGGAGTGGCATCCTGCGCGCATGACCGACCGAGAGCAACCCGCCAAGCCCGACTCGTCCCAGTCGCCGCGGACGATCCGCCGAGGGCGCGTCTCGATGCGCCCCGAGGCCGCGGACCGCCTCTCGCAAGGGCGCGTCACCGAGGACGAGAAGCTCCTCGCGGGCCACGCGGCGGAGCGCCCGGCGTTCCTCGAGACGGACACCTGGCGGGCGCTCCGGATCCTGTCCGAGTTCGTCGAGGGCTTCGAGGCCCTGGCCGAGGTCGGGCCGGCGGTGGCCGTGTTCGGGTCGGCGAGGGTGGGGGAGCACGATCCGGCCTACGAGCTGGCACGACGCATCGGCGGCGCCCTGGCGAAAGCCGGCTTCGCGGTGATCACGGGCGGCGGGCCCGGGCGCGATGGAGGCCGCCAATCGCGGCGCCCACGAGGCGGGCGGGATGTCGATCGGCTGCAACATCGAGCTGCCCCACGAGCAGCACCTCAACCCGTACGTCGACGTGTCGATCGAGTTCCACTACTTCTTCGCGCGCAAGACCATGTTCGTGAAGTACTCGGACGCGTTCGTGATCATGCCCGGCGGCTTCGGCACCCTCGACGAGCTGTTCGAGGCGCTCACGCTGATCCAGACCGGCAAGATCCGCCACTTCCCGGTCGTGCTGCTGGGCCACGACTACTGGGACGGGCTGCTCGACTGGATGCGCAAGGTCCAGCTGCCCGCGGGCGCGATCAGCCAGGCGGACCTCGACCTGCTGCGGGTGACCGACGATCCGGACGAGGCGATCTCGATCATCACGGCCTTCGCGTCGGCCAACGGGATACCGGTCGGGGAGTCGTCGCCGGCCTGACGGCCTGCTCAGGCGGGGACGGCGACCTCGATGACCCCGTCGACGACCCGGACCGGGTAGTAGCGGAAGCGACGGACCCGGGTGAGGCGCCGAGCCTCCGCCTTGATCCCGGGCGGGTCCTCCTTGGGCTCGCGGCCGGGCGGGCTCCACACGGGCTCGTAGCGCCCGTCGGGCCACAGGCCGCCGGTCGTCGGCATCTGGACGGGCTCGCCGCTCGCGAGGTCGAAGCGGCCCGAATGGAGCGGGCAGGCGACGACGCACGCCGTCGAGCTCGCCGATCGACAGCGGCGCCGACATGTGCGGGCAGCGGTCGTCGACGGCGACGAGCCCGCGATCGGTGTGGGCGAGCAGGACGTCGAGGTCGCCGAACGAGGCGCGCCGCATGGCCCCGGGCGGCAGGTCCGCGACCGGGATCGCCGCACGAAACTGGGCATCGGCGGCGCCCACGGCGAGCAGCTCGGCGGGGAATGCCAGGATCTGGGTCACGCGGCCGATGGTAGCGCGGGACATGGAACGGCCCGGCCGCCGATGGCGACCGGGCCGTGCTGAGGAGCCGAGAAGATCAGTCGGTGGAAGGCTGGCTCGCGCTGCGAGCGACACCCTCTGCGACCGGGATACCGGCCGGCGCGCCGGCAGCACCGGCCTCGCCGTAGACCGGCGCCGTGTTGGAGGTCCGCAGCGGGATCTCCTTGATCGCGACGGCCGCGATGGACGCGACGATCGCACCGAACACGCCGAGCCAGAAGGTCTGCCCGACGGCCAGGCTGAAGGCGCCGTGGATGCCCTCGACCATCGCCGGGACGGCGGGGGCGATGAGCGCCTGGAACGCGGGCGGGACGGCGGCGAGGATCGCCGCGCCCATGTCACCGACGCCGGTCAGCTTGCTGAAGTCGAAGTTGCCGCTGGCGCTCGCCTGGCCGAAGCCTGCGAGGACCGTCGGTGGCACGCCCGCCGCCTGCATCTGCGGCACGAGCTGGTCCGCGAACGACGTCCCGAAGATGGTTCCGACGAACGCGAGGGCGATCGTGCCGCCGATCTGGCGGAAGAACGTGAGGTTCGAGGTGGCGACGCCGAGCTGGCGGAACGGCACCGCGTTCTGGATGACGATTGTCGGCACGGAGAACGTCGGGCCGACGCCCAGGCCGGCGATGAGCATCCACAGCCAGACCATCGGCACCGGGGTGTCCTTGGTCAGGCTGGTCATCAGCAGGACGGCGAAGCCCATCAGCGCGGTAGAGCCGACGATCAGCCACTTGTAGCGGCCGGTCTTCGAGACGATGAGGCCGGACACGATCGAGCTGAAGATCAGGCCGATCATGAGCGGCAGGGCCGCGAGGCCGGAGTTGGTCGGGGAGAAGCCCTCGACCACCTGGAACCAGCGCGGCAGGAACACGATTGCGCCGAAGAACGCGAAGGCGGCGAAGAACACCGAGACCATGGTGGCCGAGTAGGTGCGGCCCCTCCACAGGTCGAGCGGGATGATCGGCTCCTTGGCGCGCGACTCCGCAAAGATGAACAGGATGGTCCCGACGAGCCCGATGGCGATGAACCCGCCGACCGAGAATGCGGACCAGTCGCTGAACTGCTTGTTGGTCAGGCCGACCAACAGGAAGACCATCGAGACGGCGAAGATGAAGCCACCGATCAGGTCGAAGTTGCGTGTCGCGTTCTTTGTCTTCACCGTCGGCAGGAGCCGCTGGATGACGATCAACGCGATGATCCCGATCGGGATGTTGACGTAGAAGATCCAGTGCCAGCCGAAGTTCTCGGTCAGGAAGCCGCCGACGAGCGGGCCGACGACGAACGCAATGCCGAACACCGCCCCGAACAGGCCCTGGTAGCGACCGCGCTCCTGGGGCGTGAACAGGTCACCGATGACGGCGAGTGCGACCGGGAACAGTGATCCGGCGCCGATGCCCTGGATACCCCGGAAGAGGATGAGCATCGCCATGTTCTGGCTGAGGCCCGACAACGCGGAGCCGATCAGGAAGATCACGATGCCGATCATGAAGATCGGCTTGCGTCCGTAGATGTCCGAGAGCTTGCCCCAGAACGGGACGCTGATCGTGCTGGTCAGCAGGTAGATCGTGATCGCCCAGACGTAGTAGTCGTTGCCCGACAGCTGGGTCACGATGGTGGGGAGCGCCGGACCGACGATGGTCTGGTCGAGGGCGCCGAGGAACAGGCCGAGCATGACGGCGAAGAGGATCTCCATCTTCGCCCGATGGCTCAGGCCGAGTGCCGGGTCCTCTTCCAACGAGGGCGACTCTCGTAGGTGGCAGGAAGGCTTTCCATGGGTTCCGTTCATCCCTCCTTCAGGGCGTGGTCGGGGCGAACGGCCGGGAGTGGGCCGAACGCAGGGTCGCGGGGTGGATCGTCTAGCGCGATCGTGGGTTTTGTGTGGGGATTCGGGCGCCATTCCGGTGCAGATTGGGCCGCGGTCGCCTCGAGCGCCGAGCGAACCTCGGCGACGGCGTGTGCGATGGCCGGGAGCTCCTCCGGGTTCAGGCGAGCCAGGACGTCGCGCATCAGCTCATCGCTGAGGGCATCGTTCTCCTGGATCATCCGGGTGCCGGCCTCGGTCACGTCGACGAGCACGATCCGGCGGTCTTCGGGGACGCGGGTACGTGCGATGAACCCGCGCTCCTCCATCCGGTCGATCAGGCCCGTCGCGTTCGAGAGCGACACGTCCAGCACGTCTGCGAGCCGGCTCATCGTCATCACGCCGTTGCGTTGCAGCGTGTACATGATGTTGAGCTGGGCCATGCTGATGCCCAGGCGCACGAGGCGCTCGCTCATCGCGCACTTCATCGCGCCAATCGTGACGCGGAAGTCGGCGATGATGCGTTCGGTGAGTTCGTCGCTCGCGGGTGCCCGGCGTCGGCCGGTGCGTTGCGGGCGAGTCGATAGTTTGTGTCACGTCAACTATGTTACGCACATGAATCATCCTGTCAACATTGATGATCCGTTCCAGACGCAGGAGTCGAGATGCGGTTCGCGCTCATGATCGAGCCCCAGCAGGGCCTCACCTACGACGAGCAGCTCGCCGTCGCCTCCGCACGGCCGAGGCCGCGGGCTTCGAGACGCTGTTCCGGTCCGACCACTACGAGAGCTTCCCCGGTGAGCACGGGCGAGCCGACGACCGACGCCTGGGCGGTGCTCGCCGGGCCTCGCGCGCGACACGACGCGCGATCGGGCTCGGGGCGCTGGTCTCGCCGGTCACGTTCGGACGCCCGGCAACCTCGCGAAGGTCGCGATCACCGTCGACGAGATGAGCGGCGGACGGGTCGAGATCGGCGTCGGCGCCGGCTGGCACGAGGCCGAGCATCGCCGCCACGGGTTCCCGTTCCCGGAGATCGGCGAGCGGGCCGAGATGCTCGAGGAGACGCTCGAGATCCTGCACGGCCTGTGGGACGAGCCCGACGGCTGGTCGTTCATCGGCAAGCACTACGCGATCGAGGACGCGCTGTTCCGGCCCAAGCCGGGCGTCGCTGCCGGCGCGCGACGGCGGCCGGCCGCGGATCCTCGTCGGCGGCGAGGGGTCGCCGCGCTCGTTCCGGATCGCCGCGCGCTACGCCGACGAGTTCAACCTCTCGTCGGCGAGCCCCGACGGTCGCGACCCAGAAGTACGCCGCGCTCGATGCGACGCTCCAGGCGCGCGGGCGCGAGCCGTCGTCGATCACCCACTCGGCGATGGTGGGGCTGCTCATGGGTCGCGACCGACGACGAGGTCGAAGGCCCGCGAGCAGGCGCTGCTCACGGCGTTCGGCCAGGCCGAGGCGCGGCGAGGCGTGGTTCGAGCCGCGCCGCGCCCGCTGGATCCACGGCACGCCCGACAGGCGCGCGCAGTCGCTCGCGCGCGTTCGAGGCGGCCGGGCGTCGAGCGGATCATGCTCCAGGACTTCCTGCCCCGCGACCTCGAGATGATCGACGCTCGCCGCGGAGTCGCTGTTCGGCTGATCGCCCGGCGTCTCGCTGTCGCGCGCCGTATGCGTACCAGGGTTACCAGGCACGAGTGCAAGACCCCGAGGGGCCGCTATCGACTCGCGCAGACGTGTGGCGAATATTCCGGGCTACATCGGGGCATGGAGAGCCCCGCCAGGGTCGCAACGGGTCGGCAACCCGTCCGGTAAACGTGTCACGTATATGGCGCAGGCAGGCGAGTAGCTCGGCGGCGGTCGCGGGCAGGGGTCAGCCGACGACCACCTCGAGCGGGTTGGTCGAGGACCCGTCGAGCTCGTCGGGCTGGGTGAACTGGAGTCGATGCAGGCGGGCGTACAGGCCGTCGTGCGCGAGCAGCTCGTCCTGCGTCCCGAGCTCCACGAGCCAGCCATCGTCGAGCACGGCGATGCGGTCGGCGGCGCGGATCGTCGAGAGTCGGTGGGCCACGATGATCGTCGTCCGGCCGACCTTGAGTCGATCGAGCGCCTCCTGGACGAGCCGCTCCGACTCGTTGTCGAGCGAGCTTGTCGCCTCGTCGAGCAGCAGGATCGGAGGGTCCTTGAGGATCGCCCGGGCGATCGCGACGCGCTGGCGCTGGCCGCCCGAGAGGCGCATCCCGCGGTCGCCGACGATGGTGTCGTACCCGTCGGAAAGCGCCGCGATGAACGCATGGGCATTGGCGTCGCTGGCGGCGGCCTCGATCTCGTCCTGGGTCGCGTCGAGGCGGCCGTACCGGATGTTGTCGCGGATGGTGCCGCCGAAGAGCGTCGCCTCCTGGGCGACGAGGCCGATCCGCTCGCGCAGACTCGCCGTCGTGAGGTTCCGGATGTCCTGACCATCGATGGCGATGCTGCCCGCCGACACATCCCACAGCCGTGGGATCAGGCCGACGAGCGTGGTCTTGCCCGATCCGGACGGCCCCACGAGGGCAAGGCTCTCCCCTGCCCCGACGTCGAGGTCGATGGATCGCAGGACCGGGTGGCCCGGCTCGTAGGCGAAGGTCACTCCGGTGAGCGTGATGCGGCCCTCGGTCGGGCCGATCGCGACGGCATCGGGCGCATCGACCACGGTCGGGCGGGTGTCGATGATCTCGAACACCCGTGTCACCGCGCCCGTCCCCTCGCGAAACTGGCCGTACAGCCCGGCGATCGAGCCGAGGCTCGCGCCGATGGCCACGCCGTAGAGCAGGAACCCGGTCAGGGTGCCGATCCCGAGCGACCCCTCGATGACCTGGTGGCCGGTGTACCAGAGCAGGGCCGCGATGGCACCGAACCCGAGGAAGCCCATCAGCGCCCCGAAGCCCGCCCGCCACAGGGCCAGGCGCGATCCCGCGGTCACGACCCCCTGCAGGTCGACGTCGTAGCGCTCGAGCTCCCAGTCCTCGCGCACGTAGCTCTTGACCACGCGGATCCCGGACAGGACCTCCTCGGCCGTGGTCGTACTGCTCGCGATGGTGTCCTGGACTTGCGTGCTGACCCGCTGCAGCGGACGCCCGAACACGATGGCGACCGCGATGAGCGCCGGCGCCAGCAGGAGCACCACGAGCAGGAGCGACGGGCTGAGGGTGAACAGGATGATGACCGACCCGACCAGCCCGATGACCGACGAGAGCAGGCTCGTGACGGTCTGGGTGAGCAGCGTCCGCACGAGGGTGACGTCGCTCGAGAGGCGGGACACGAGCTCGCCGACGCGATGCTGGCCGTGGAAGTCGAGCGATAGCGTCACGAGCCGGCCGTACAGCTCGCCGCGGAGCTGGGCGACGACCCGCTCGCCGACGACGCCGAGCAGCCACGTCTGGATGAAGCTGCCCACGGCCTGGATGCAGAACAGCCCGATCAGGAGCGCGATGAGCCGGTCGAGGTCGGCGGAGTCGCCGCCGTTGACCACCTCGCCGGTGATCCCGGCGATGATCAGCGGGAACAGGAGCCCGATGACCGAGCTCATCAGCAGGCCGACGATCGCGACCGAGAAGATCGGGAGCTGCGGCCGCAGGTAGCGGAAGAGCCGCGACCACGGCACGCCTCCGAAGCCGCGCACCTGGCGGACGACGTCGCCGGCATCGGCGGGCACGCGGGCGAACTGCTGGGTCATGCCACCGATCATGGCACGGGTCGGCTGTCGGTCCGTGGAAGCGCTCGTGGCAGCTATGCGGCTCGCTCGCTCCGTCAGTGCTCGCTCAGCGAGCACTGCAGCGGTTTGTCGGCCGCTTCGCTCGCGTGGTGAGCCATCCAGCGGACAGGTGGCCCAGGATCCGTCATCCCGCTCGCCAGGCGAGCAGATCGGCGCTGTATCCGCTGCAGTGCTCGCCAGGCGAGCAGTGGAGCCGGGCCGCCGTGACTGACCTACAGGCTCGGGTCGTCGGCGAGGTCGGCGGCGCGCAGGTAGCGGGCGTCGTCGCGGCGGATCAGGTCGGGGTTGGTGCCGCGCGCCGCGGCGATCGCGAGCGTGACCAGCTGGAGCGGGCCTGCGGCGCCGAGGAGCGACGCGACCGCCGGGTGCGCAGGTCGGGCGCCTCGGGGACGACGATCCGGCCGCCCGGCGTCAGCGTACTCGGGGATCAGCGCCGCGGCATCCGTCGCCGAGGATCGCGGCGGGCCGGATGCCGAGCGACGGCGGCCGCCGCCAGCGCCTGGCGCGCCCGCTTCGCCCGCGCCGTCGAGCCCGGCCCGTTCGGTGAGCACGAGCGACCAGCGCGGTCTCGGGCCCGGTCGCGGGCAGATGCCCGTGGAGGAACGTCTCGAGGTCGCGGACCGCCGACGGCACCCACGCCGCCTCCTCGACCTTGAGCGCGAGCTCGCGGGCGGTGACCCGGTCGACGCCCGTCCCGACGACGAGCAGGTGCGTGGCCGCGGCGACGGTCGCGGCGATCGCGGCGTCGGGCCGCGACGCCGTCGGGGCCGGCGGCGTGCGCGGCCTCGATGCCCTGCGCGCATGCGCGCGCCCGAGCGCCGCCGGGCGCGACCGGCCTGGCCCGAGAGCGCCGCAGGCCGCCGACCGCCGCGGCGACGATCGGCGACACGTAGCCGACCGTGTGGCACCAGCCGCGGTCCATCTCGACGGTCGCGAGCGTCGACGTCCGCGCCGGCGGCCGCCGGGCGACGCCGCGCTGCCCGGTGATCAGCGCCGTCGCGGCGCCCTGACGCCCGGGCCGCGGCCATCGCCGCGATCGTCGCCGTCGTGCCGCCCTCGTGGCTGATCCCGATCACGACGCCGCCCGACCGGCGGATCGAGGGCCAGCTCGAACGCCTGGGCCGCGACCGGCCCGCGACCCGGCAGACCCGCGGCCCGCCACGCGTCGCGCAGGATCGCGGCCGCGGCCATCGCCGCGTGCTCGGACGTGCCGCAGCCGGTGACGACCACCGGCGCGCCCGCGGCCGCCGCGTCGCGGATCAGCGACGCCAGCGCGTCGGCCGACCCATCGGCGAGCACTCGCCCCGCGACGCGATCGGCCAGCCCGGGCTCCGCCGCGATCATCTCGGCCATCGCCCACGGCGGTCCGGACCGCTCGGCCGGCGTCGGCATGAAGGCCCACGGGTCGGGCATGCCGGGGAGGGGCGCGTCGGGGTCGAAGTCAGCCGAGCGTCGAGCGGAGGTCGTCCATCGGCCGATCCTACGCGCGCGCATCGACGTCGGCCGCGATCCGCCCGATCCGGCCCGCGGGCCAGTACCGGAGCCACGCGCGGCCAACGAGCGCGTCGACGGTCACCGGGCCGTAGCGTCGCGAATCGACGGCCATGCCGTGACCGCGCGGCCTCCAGCGCCTCGTCGGTCGCGTCGCCCTGGAGCCAGGCCTCGTCGTCGGCCAGCTGGAGCCAGCCGTCCGCGAACCGGATCCAGTCGCCGGGCCGCCCGACGACGCGCTTGATCGCGAGCAGCCCGCTCTCGGGCTCCCGGAACAGCACGACGCGACCCGCGCCTGCGGCCAGTGGTCCACGGTCGGATCGACGAGCAGCCAGTCGCCCGCGCCGATCGCCGGCTCCATCGACCCCTCGACGACGGCGACCCGCCACGGCCCGGCGGCTCGCCCGCGCAGCCGGCGACGCGCGCGCGAGCCCCCGGACGCGACGAGGCCCCGTCGCCTGACGGGGCCCCTCGGTGCTCATCGAGAGCGGCGGGTGCGGGTCAGCTGGGTCGGCCGGCCACCCGCGTCTTGCCCTCGCCGCCGGTCTTCTTCCAGGCCGCGTCGACCTCGTCGATCAGCTCGAGCAGCTTCTTCGCGTCGTCGAGGCTGGTCGAGGCCTTGACCTTGCTGACCTGCTTGTTCGCGTTCCAGAACAGCTCGTGGAGGTTCGGCACGGCCTCGAGGTGCTCGGGCTTGAAGTAGTCGTGCCACAGGACGTCGAGGTGGTGCTTGACGAGGTCGGCCTGCTTCTCCTTGATCGCGATGGCGCGCGTCCGGAAGGTCGGCGTCCTCGTTGGCGGCGTACTTCTCGATGATCCGGTAGCACGGACTCGGCCTCGATGCGGGCCTGCTCGGGGTCGTAGACGCCGCACGGCAGGTCGCAGTGGGCGTGCGCGACCGCCGTCGGGGCGAGCAGTCGGGAGACGAACGACATCGGGGCGACCTCCGGGAGTGGGGCGGGCTTGCCCGTCGTTGGGTCGGGCCGATCGATGGCCCGTGCCGCGAAAGTGTCCGGGCGCCCGATGGGCCTGTCAAACGGCGCGAGGGATAGGAGATAGGTCGAGACGGAGCTCGAGCGACGCCGTCATGAGGGAAGCGCGGAGCCCGACCTGCCGGCGCCACGTCCGGATGGCCCGCTCGCCGGGATCTCGCCAGCGCCATAGCGACGCGGGACGGATCCCTGGTCGCCAGCGAGGCCAGCACAGACGCGCATGTGTCACGATCCGGCGATGAAGCTGGCGCTGTCGCTTCTCTTGCTCTCGGCTGTCGTGTTCGCGGTGACCGCACTCGGCTACCTCGTCGTGCCCGGCGTGATGCTCTCCGTCGTTGGTGTTGCCTCGAGCGGCACCGCGGACTTCCTGATCCGCACCGAGGGGGTCGCCCTGCTCGCTGGCGCCGTGTTTCTGTGGGCGGCCCGCTCGGGTCCGCCACGGCTGATCCGCGTCGTGCTGGCCGGACTCGGGCTGTACTACGTCCTCGGATCGTTCGTTGACCTCGCGGCTTTCGCTCAGGGCGTCGTGGGCGCGGCGTCGGTGCCGAGCGCGGCGGTCCGCATCCTCCTCGGCGTCCTTTGCTTGCTGGCCGCCAGGCGTCTCGAGGTCAAGGATCCAGGCCTAGCCGCGTCTTGACCGCGGAGTCAAGTTGAACGGATCGGCGCGGGGCGGACGTACCGAGCGAAGTGGCTAGGCCACAACCAGGACGGGAACGCTCGGACGAGATCGGGCGATCCGTCGAGCCTGATGGCGCCGTCGTCAACCGCACCGTCAAATGAGGCGCGACCGACCAGGACGGCACCGAAGACCTCTTCGTCGACCGCGACCACGAGATCGATCAGCCGTCCCGGATCGTCGTAGCAGAGCTCGGGCTCCGGCCCGTCGAGGACCAACCAGTAGATCTTGGGGTGCTGGGCGAACTCGAAGCGCACGGTGATCGGGCGAGGGGGGATGCGGGCTGAATCGATGAGCGACTGGACCGTCAGCATCAGGTAGGCCGGGTCGCAATCCTCTCGACGAAGCTCCACCCAGTGCTGGGCCCACTCGCCAAAGGCCTCGAGGACCGGGGCGAGTTCCGTGCCGGCGGCGGTCGGGTGGTATTCCCATCCGCGGCCATGGGGGTTCGGCCGTCGCTCGATGACGCTTGCCTCTTCGAGCGTGTGCAGCCGCTGGACGAGAAGGCTCTGCGAGATCCGGCCGGTGCCGCGCTGGATGTCCCCGAAGCGACGCGCGCCAAAGAGCACGATCTCGCGCAGGATCAGCGGCGTCCAGCGCTCCGCAATCACCTCGCTGGCGAGAGAAACCGGGCAGACCTGCTGGTAGCGCACGCGCCGAGTCTGCACCTGCTTCAGGCGGGTGCAAGTGCTGTTTTCGCACTTGCCTAAGCCTTCGCAGCCGTTCAACGTCGGCCCAAGAACCGGCGCGGTGGCGCGACGGCAGGACGGGAGTTGAGACCATGAACGTTGTGCGGGCACTGCGGTGGCCGATCGCGGCACTGATCGCGACCGGGATGCTCCACCTCATCGCCGAGGCGATCCGGCCGGACCTGCGAAACGAGTTCACGCCGGCCACGATCGGAGTGCTGCTCCTGGCCTACGGGCTGTGGATCGGCTGGTCCGTCACGAGCGCCGGTGGCTCGATCGGAGTCGCGGTGGTGGCCGGTGCCGCCGTCGGCATGTTGCCCCTCGCCCTCGACGTCGTCGGGTTTGGCGTCCTGCTCGGGCGCGGCGTCGACACCGGCCTCACCGCCGGGGTGTTCGGCTTTCTCATCGTCGTGTTCGGGACGCTGGCCGGCGCGGCATTCGGCGCGAGTCGCACGGCGGCGGCTGCCTGACTCGCCGCGCGTTCGGAGTTGGCGACGTTCGCCGGCCCCGACCACTGCTTCATCGTCGTCCGCCGCGGGAAGCCCGGGTTCAGCCCTCGAGGATCGCCTTGAGGCGGTCGAGGGCGGCCATCTCGCTGTTCATCGTCGACTGGACGGCACCGCCCATCAGGAACTTCTTCAACCCGGACAGCTGGGCGTCGAGCGAGAACGACAGCCTCGTCCCGCCATCCTGCTGCTCGAAGCGGTAATCACCTGTGGGCCGAACCGGCCCGGCGATCGCCCGGAAGGCCATCCGGCTGCCAGGCTCCCAGGCGGTGATCTCGTAGTCGGCGTCGATCCGTCTGCCGCCCGGGCCCTTCACGCCCTGCTTCCAGATCTCGCCGACGCCGCTGCCCGACACCTTGGAGACGTCGAGAACGCCAGAGCGCCACGCAGTCGCGTTCGACCCGTCGGTCACGAAGGCCCAGACGTCCTCGATGGGCCGGTTGATGACGATCGACTTCGCTGCGCCCGGCATGATGTCCTCCTCGTTGATCCCATCGGGGCGACGATAGTCGCGTTGCAGGCGGCTGGCGAGTCCACGCTCCTTGCTATCGACCGAGCTCTATGCCGCTCGTATCGCGGGATCCCAACAGGTCTGGGCCCCGGCGGTAAGGATTGAACCAGCGCGCCGACCTTGGATGTCAGCTCTTCTAGCTCAGGGCGATGATTCCCACGCCTCTGAGCCCCTCGTTGGCCTGCCCCGCTCACTCGTTGACGCGATGGGGTCGCCACGCTACAGTTAACCATATGGTGAAGTATTGTCACCGAGAAGCATGGACGGCCTGAGCCCCGTGTTTGACGCGCTGGCGAACGAGCACAGGCGCGAGATCGTCCTGCTGCTCGCCCTCCAGCCCCGCTCGATCAGCCAGCTTGCCGAACTCAGGGGGCTGTCTTTGCCGGCCATCCACAAACACGTGCGCGTGCTCGAGGAGGCTGCGCTCGTGAGGCGGCGCAAGCTCGGGCGGACGAACTTCCTGGCCCTCGAGCGCGAGCCGCTGATCCGGCTCCAAAGCTGGACCGGGCAGTTCCATGCCTGGTGGGGCACGGGCGACGAGACGCTCGAGAACTACGTCGAATACCTGCAACGAGACATGGCCCCGACCAAGGAGAAGACGTGAAGAAGTTCATGTTCCTGGCTCACGGCACGATGGAGCGCACGCCGGAGTTCCAGGAGGCGCACCGGGCCTGGTGGGCGTCGATCAGCGACCACGTGGTCGACTCCGGCAACCCTCTTTTCAACGGGCGGGACGTGGCACGGGACGGGTCGGTGTCGGACCTCTCGTCTGACCCGGGAGCGGCACTCGGCTACTCGATCCTTGAGGCGGAGTCGCTCGACGACGCGATTGCGCTGCTGGCCGGGTGCCCGATGGACATGTGGGTCTACGAGGCGATGCCGATGTGACTTCGCGCGAGGTGAACGGTCTTTGAGCGCCTCGTCGCAGGTCGAATGGGATCAGTGACGTTGCGGGCATACGTGGGGTCGCAACAGGCAAGGTTGGCGCGGGAGCCGGTGTGGATCCGACCAGCGCGCCGTCAAGTCCCCAAGGGTGCGGACTACGGCCTCCGATGCCTATTCGCCAGCTCGGGCATGCTCTCTGGCCTTCGCGACCGCGTCCGCATGTGCCTACGATCACTCCCTACCGCATGGGGATCGCAATGCCGCTGTTCATGGATCGCCACGACGTCCCCGCAGTGACCGCCGAACAGGTCGCGCAGGCGCATCTGGCCGATCTCGAGACCGGGGCCAAGTTCGGGGTGCAATTCCTCGCCTATTGGTTCGACGCCGATCAAGGCGAAGCGTTCTGCCTGGCGAAAGCACCCACCGGCGATTCCCTGACGGCCGTGCATAAGGCAACGCACGGCCTGATCCCCAACGAGATCATCAGCGTCTCCGAGGACAACGTCCTGCGGCTCCTCGGGAGGATGAGCGAGACCGCCAGTGACACCCCCGGCGTCAATCCGTTCCGGACGATCCTGTTCACGGACCTGCAGGGTTCGACGTCGATGCTGGAAGCGGTCGGACAATCAGCGTTCATGGTTCTGCTCACGGAGCACGACCTGATCATCCGGCGCGCGCTCGTTGCAGCACATGGCCGTGAAGTGAAGCACACTGGCGACGGGATCATGGCCGCGTTCGACGACGTGGCGAGCGCACTGGAGTGCTCGAGGGCGATCCAGGCCGGGTTCGGGGCGCGCTCGGCCGAGGGGCTGACGCCCGAACTCCGGGTGCGGATCGGGATCGCCGCCGGCGAACCCGTTGACCACAACGACGACCTGTTCGGCTCGACGGTCACGCTGGCGAGCCGGATCTGTGGCGCCGCCGATGCGGGGTGCATCCTCACGTCCGACTTGGTTCGGGACTTGGGCAGCGAGCGAGGCTTTGCGTTCGATGCCGGTCGCGACGTGGTTCTGAAGGGTATCTCGGGCCCGACCCGCGTCTTCGAGCTGGCGCTGCGGCGGTCCTGAGGCAAACCTTCGGCGAGACAGAGTCCGCACGCGAGGCTACTCGTCGTTGAGGACTCCGGCAGCCGCGCCTTGACGTAGTCCTGACTTGGTCATTGGCACTTCGCCAGAGCCCGCCTACTCAACCTGTCAGGCGCCAACCGTACTCGAATGAGGTGCGACACTTCGCGACCCTCTATCTCCTATCCCGTCAAACGGCGCGAGGGACAGGAGATGGAGGGCTGCGAAACGACGCACCCCGCCGGGACCGCTGGGACCACGGCGCTCCCGTCGAGCGAAGTGACCTCGGCGCCGTTACAGCTGATAGTGCGGGAGGACCCTGCCGTCCTTTACGTAGGTCAGCGCTTCGGTGACCTCGTAGGCGTGGACGGCGGAACCGAACTCGGGCAGCTTGCCTGAGAGCGCCGCGATCTCTCCGCTACCGAAGAACGACCGCAGGGCATTGGCATCGGTGAAGCCGAGGATCAGTGAGGCGTGGAACCGCTGGTCGATCGGGTTGTCGTGCGCGACGTTCGGGGTGTCCCAGAGTCGTTTGATCCAGGGCATGAAGACCTGGGTTCGGAGTTCCCTCAGGGCCCCGGTCCTGACGAGCGCGGGAACGAGCTCGTCCGCGAGGAACCTCCGGAACGCACCGGTCTTGACGCCTTCCCGCCTGCGGAGGTAGATCAGGCTTCGCGCTCCCGACCTTCTCCCCGGGACCGGCCACGTCGTACCAGCGGGCCGAGTACGGTGGCCCTGCGTAGAGCAGGGTGCGCCGGAACACGTTCACTTCATCCTTGTACGCGAGCCTGGTCTGCTTGCGGCCCCGCAGCGGGGAGAGAAGGGACGTGAACGTGATCTCGGCGACGCCGTCGATCCTGCGCTCGGCCGGGATGACCGTCTCGACGCCGCTGATGGCCGGCCACAGCCCGGGATTGTTCTCCGCCAGGTGGATCTGGCGGTACTCCTCCATCCCCGGAGTCGCGGAGATGATCTTCGAGTGCGGCCCCTTCCAGTGGTCCATGCCTTGCTGACGGGGCTGATCGGTCCGCATCCACAGCAGGATCGATGAGACGAGGGGCTTCTTCGCAAAGGGTCGTGTCGTAGCCACGTTCTTCGTGCCTTCCTTCAGGCGGGCAGGCGGTTGAGCTTCCGGATCTGCCGGTCGAAGACCCGGCTGGGAACGAAGCGGCGCGCGGCGCTGACGCGTCCGGACAGGGAGCCGGCGGTGTAGCGCAGCTTCGGCTTCCGATCGGTGGCTGCCGCGACGATCGCGTTGGCGACGATGGACGGGTCATCGCCGTCTGCCATGGCACGCGCGATCACGCCATCGAAGGTGCGCCGCTGGTATGCGTAGATCGGGAGGGGAGCGTCGGGCTGGATGGAGTTCGCGTCGAGGCTCGTCTTGGTCCAGGCAGGCTCGACGAGGAGCACTCGGATGCCGTGCTCTCGAACCTCATGGTCGACCGACTCGGAGTAGCCCTCGATCGCGTGCTTCGTCGCGGCGTAGCTCGCCATGTACGGCGCGGGGACGAGCCCGAGGACCGAGGAGATGTTGACGATCCGTCCGGTACCTGCGGCGCGCATGTGCGGGAGGACGGCCTTCGTCATCCGGACGAGCCCGAAGAAGTTGATATCGAAGACGCGCTGGTCCTGGGCGACGGAGCTCTCCTCGGCGGCCCCGGCTGCGCCGGTGCCCGCGTTGTTGACCAGCACGTCGAGCCGCCCGAACTGCTCGATCACGCGCCCGACGGCCGTGCTGACCGACTCGTCGCTCGTGATGTCGAGGTCGAGGAACCTGACGCCGGCGAGCGGGGCGATGCCAGATGCCTTCCGGCTCGTGCCGACCACCTCGAAACCGGCCGCGGCGAGGGCGGCCGCGGCGGCCCTCCCGATGCCCGAGGACGCGCCCGTCACGAGCGCCACCGGCTTGCCTGCTGTTGTCATTGGGGGACTCCTTGCTGTTATTGGATGACGGTCGTAATATTACGCATGACATATGATGAGTGTCAACAGCGAAGTCCGACAAGGGAGTCGTGCATGGCGCGGTACGGGAAAGATCACAAGCTGGCGACGCGGCGGCGGATCATCGAGGCGGCCGGTCGTCGGTTGAAGCGCGACGGCATCGACGGCTCAGGGGTGGCGGCGCTCATGGCCGACGCCGGCCTGACCAACGGCGCCTTCTACGCCCACTTCGACTCGAAGGAGGACCTCGTCGCGAGCGCGGTCGCGGACCAGCTCCGGGAGCAGCGCGAGACGTTCAGCACGCAGTCGCTCGAGGAGATCGTCCGCGGGTATCTGTCGATCCAGCATCGCGACGATCGGGAAGGCGGCTGTCCATCGGCCGCGCTCCTCGACGAGATCGCGCGCTCATCCGAGCGCCGTGAAGCGCGCCTACACCGATGGTCAGGTGGCGATCATCGATGACGCTGCCGCCCGATTGGCGCCCGACGATCCCCAGTCAGTGCGGCTGCAGACGCTCAGTGTCTTCGCCCTGATGGTCGGAACGCTCCAGGTCTCCCGGGCGCTGGCCGACCAAAGGCTCGCCGACGAGGTCCTCGAGCAGGGCATCCAGAATGCCCTGGCCCTACTGGGCAATGGGCGTCAGGGCTGACTACGCGGCATCGCCGGAGCCGCGTCCGTGGCTCGCCGCTAGAATGACCGCCGATGACCGACCGCGGGCTCCCGATCGTCGACGGCGCTCCCGCGTGTCCCTTCGTGGCTTACGAGGACGATCGGGACGGGCGCGGGCAGGCTCCTGACCACCGCCATCGCTGCTTCGCTGAAGCGCGTCCGGCGCCGCGCGCGCTCGCCCACCAGGAGGCGTACTGCCTCTCCTCGGCGTTCCCGGTCTGTCCCACGTTCCAGGACTGGGCGCGTCGCGAGGCCGCCACAGCCCGCGCCCTCGCCGAGCGCGAGGAGCTGCCGCAGGAAGAGCCGCCGGTCAGCCAGGCGTTGCCGCCGCGCGACGTTGAGCCGCGGCACGCACCGACCGGCGAGCCGCCGGAGCCCCTGCCGCCGCGCCGAAACCCGCCCCGCGCCTGGGCCGATCCGCCGCCGTGGGCCGGCGACCCTGACGACGAGCCGGCCGCGCCGCCGCCGTTCCTGGCGGATCGGCCGCCGGAGCCGTCTCCGGACCGCTCCTCGGAGTCCGACTGGGGGACCGCCTCGCGCGGGCTGGCCGGGAGCGCCGCCGACCGGCTGGCCGGGCCCTATTCCGACGAGATCGACGAAGTGCGTCCGGCGCAGCCCGCGCCCGTGGCGCGCGACGACGACGAGTTCGATGCTCCCGATCACGAGTCGTACGAGCCCGCGCTGTACGACCAGGACCCCTACGACCGCCCTGCCCCCATCCCGCCGACGGCGCCCGAGCGCCCGCTCTCGACGCCGACCTACGAGGGAACCGCGACGCCCTCGTCGGCTCGGTCGAGCGGCTCGACGAGCAGCCGCCAGCCGGCGGCCACCCCGAGCGGGCGCCGGGCCAACACGACCCCGAGGCAACAGCCGCAGGACCCCTCCGAGCTGTTCGGACCCGCCTGGGAGCGCCCGCGCCGGTACGAGGCCTACCCGTCCCTGCGGACGCGCGTTGGCCTGCCCTCGATCGGCGTCCCGCCGCGGCTCGTCGTGGCCGCGGGCGCGATCCTGCTCGCGGCGGTCGGCCTGTTCTTCATCGGTCCGATGCTGCTCGGGATCGGGTCCAACGCTCCGGGAGGTGCCGGTGCGACGGGGACGCCGCCCGCAGAAGAGGTATCGCCCTCGGCCCGGCCCACGCCGAAGCCCGAGCCTACGCCGCAGGTCCACGTCGTGGCGCGCGGCGACACGATGCTGAAGATCGCGAAGAAGTACCACGTCACGGTCCAGCAGCTGGTCGCCGCGAACCCCAAGATCAAGAACCCGAACAATATCCGGATCGGAGACAAGATCATCATCCCGGTCCCCGAGGCGGACGCCGGCGGGAGCACCGCCGCCCCCTGACGGGCGCGCTTCAGCGGGCGCGCGTCAGCGCGAGAAGGGCGTCAGGTTGATCGAGGTGATCTTGCCGGCCTCGACGCGGAACTGGGCGTCGAGATGCTGGCTGGGCGCGCCCGGGCGGAGGACGACGAGGTCGGCCTGGTAGGTGTTGCCCAGGTCCCGCACGTCGCCCGGGATCATCTTGATTCCCTTGTCCGCGCGGAGAAACCAGCCACCGACAGCCTCGACGCCGCGCAGCGTGCGCGCGTTGTCGCCGACGTGGATGCGCATCTCGGTGCGCTCGTCCATCATCGCCACGGCGCCGGTGACGTCACCCTCGTTGAGGCGTTCGAAGAACACCTCCATCGTGTCGGTTGCTCCCATGGTCCCGAGTGTACCGCGATGGACTCAGCGGCCGCGGGAGGCTCAGAAGCCGCCGCCGGCCCCTCCACCGCCACCGCCCGAACCGCCACCGCCGAAACCGCCGCCACCGCCCCCGGAACCCGATGACGACGGCGAGTTCCCGATCGTGCCGAGGGCCGCCATCATGCCGCCGAAGTTGGGGATCGGCGACGAGCTCATGAGGCCCGGCGCCCAGCCGCCGCCACCGCCGCCCGAGTTGCCGCCGCCACCGCCGCCGTACCAGGCGGGGAAGTAGCCGAACGGCGCGACGCCCGACTTCACGTCGTCGGCGGTGCGCTGGAGGACGCTCTCGACCTCGGACTGGAGGCCGAGCGCGACGCCCCAGACCACCGCGTCGTCGGGGCTCTCGATGAGCGGGATCGCCGCCGTCTCGGCGACCTCGCCCATCGTGCGCGCCTGGGCCATGGTCTTCTCGAGCGTCCGCCGGTAGGCCTCGAGCATCGCCCGGATCACCGCGCCCGGCATCGTGCGCGAGGGCATGCTCGAGGACAGGATCAGCATCGCGATCCCGGCCGCGATCAGGGCGCCGCCGACGACGTTGAGGCCGTCCGACGGCAGGTTGAAGCCGATGAACAGGGTGATCGCGCCGCCGATGATCGGCGAGGATGCCCCGCCCGACCCAGCGGCTGGTCGCCTTGGCCGGGGCTTCGGTGAACCAGCCCTGCCGCACGACGTGCTCCTCGAGTCGCTTGTCGAAACCGCTCACGTCGCTGCCCAGCTTCAGCAGCTCGGTGTGGTCGATGAGCTCGGTCCCGCCGCCGATGCTGCGCAGGCGCTGGAGGAGGAAGTCGGTCGCCTCGTCGGTCGGGCGAGCCCGCGCGCGCTCGAGCCTCGCCATCTCGACGGGATCGGGGGTCGATGCGGTGTTGGTGTGGATCGACAGCTCCGTGGTCCGGCCGAGCAACCCCGTCTGGTCGGCCTCGAACCCGATCAGGCCGCGCGCGGCGAGGTCGAGGCTCGCGGCCGTCAGCGCCCGGCGGCTGGACTTGCCGTCGCGCACGACCGCGCCGGCGGCCGGCGTGAGGCCCACGGGCGGCGCCGGGATGTGGATCGACGGGTCGTCGAGGTACACCGGGTCGCGTCCGTGGCGGAACCACGCGAACAGCGCGCCACCGACCAGCAGGATGAAGATGAGCGGCGCGACGAGGAGCCCGAGCACCGCGTTGAGCAGCCGGAAGAAGTTGAGCGACGCGGCGTGTTCTGGGGTCGCTGCCGCGTCGACCTTCTGCATCGCGACCAGCAGCGCGCCGTCGAGGTCGCACCGCTTGAGCAGCGGCAGCATCTGGTCCTCGTAGATCGCCTGGCGCTCGCTGTTCGACAGGAACCGCGAGGCGAAGCCGGGGCCGGCATAGAGCTGGACCTGGCCGTGGCACGGGTCGTTCTCGTGGAGGTCGTACAGGATCACGAGGCCGTCGTCGAAGCCCTTCCGGCCGACGCCCCACTGGTCCATCAGCGCCCGGGCGTTGCGTTCCGCATCCGCCGGCTCCTCGCAGCACGGGGTGAGCTGGGTGTAGACGGCGACCTCGGCGCCGGTCCGCGCCTCGATCGCGTCGATCATCGCCTCGACCGTGGCGATGGTCCCGGGACGCAGCGCACCGGCCGTGTCGTAGACCGCCTGGTTCTCGACCGGGGGCGGGAACGGCGGGCCGGCCGCGAGCGCCGGGCCGGCGAGAGCGCCAAGAGCAGGCGATCGCCGCGGCGCCGACGACTGCCCTGGAGACGAGGCGGCTCAAACGTCGGCTGCGCACGCCGCCACGATACGCGACGGCGCCCGGTGCGGCATGGCCCCGGACTCGATGTCGGCGGATCTGGCTCAGGCCGTGTGCCAAGGGATGCGCCCGCACGCGTCGTTCAGGCTCAGGAACGCGGGTTGATGCGTCGTCGGGAGCGCGAGCGATGCCGGGATGGCACACGGCGTGCCAGCCGCCGAGTCAGGACGCGGCGGCCGTCCTGGCGGGGTGGCGCACCCGGACCCGGCGCACGAGCTCTGCGGCCTGCTCGTAGCGGCCGAAGCTGGGCATCAGGTACGTGCCCGACACCTCGTCGCCGACGGCCGCGAGCAGCGCGTCGGCCATGTCGATGCCGGCCTCCGTCCCCGCGGCGCCGGCGTCGCGCATTCGGGTCCGCGTCTCCTCCGGGATCGTGATGCCCGGGACCTCGTTGTGCAGGAACTCGGCGTGGCGCGAGGAAACCAGCGGCAGGACCCCGAGCAGCAGCGGCACCGGGAACCCGCGCGGCCCGAAGCGCCGACGCGCCTCGCCGAACATCGCCTCGACCTGCGCGACGTCGTACAGCGGCTGGGTCATGACCAGGTGTGCACCGGCGGCAAGCTTGCGTTCGAGGCGGTCCCACTCGGTCTGCGCGTCGGTCGCCGTCGGGTCCAGCGCGCACGCGATCGTGAACACCGCCTGCTGCCCGATCGGCGAACCCGCCTGGTCCTCGCCCCGGTTGAGCCGCGCCAGGATCTCGATCAGCCCGATCGAGTCGACGTCCCAGACGCCCGATCCCGGTGGGGTAGTCGCCGATCCTCGGCGGATCCCCGGTGAGCGCGAGGATGTTGCGCACGCCGAGGGCATGGGCGCCGAGCAGCTCCGACTCGAGCGCCATCAGGTTCCGGTCGCGGGTCGTGACGTGGACCAGGCACTCGACGTCGAGGTCGTGCTGGAGCCCGAAGGCGACGGCCATCGCGCCCATGCGCACCCGCGCCATCGCGGAGTCGGACACGTTGACGAGGTCCGCGCCGGCGTCCTGGAGCAGGCGGCCGGCCTCGATCGTGCGCTCGATGCGGACGCTTCGCGGCGGGTCGATCTCCACGGAGATGACGAACCGGCCGGCGGCCAGCGCGTGCCCCAGGCGGGAGCCCCGCTCGTGCTCGATCGCCGCCACGGGTCCGGTCTCGGCGAGGGCCGTGCGCGGCGTCGCGCCGGCGATGATCGAGGGGGAAGGGGTTGCCGAGGTGGGGGCGACGGCGCTCGTGGGGCCGTCCAGCGCGACGCGCATCGCGGCGATGTGGGCGGGCGTCGTGCCGCAGCAGCCCCCGATGATGCGCGCGCCGGCGTCGAGCAGCCTCGGGACGATCGAGCCGAACCAGGGGGGCTCGGCGGCGTAGATGAAGCGGCCCTCGAGGCGCTGTGGCAGGCCGGCGTTGGGCATGATCGAGCGGGCGGGGTCGCCGTCCGCCGACGGCCCGAACCGGGCCAGTGCATCGATGCAGGCGAGCGGCCCGACGCCACAGTTGACGCCGATCGCGTCCACGCCCGCGGCGGTCAGGGCCCGCACGGCGACCTCGGGCGTCGTCCCGTCGGCGAGCACGAGGTCCTCGCCGAAGGTCATCGATGCGATCACCGGGACGTCGGCGGCACGGCGCGCCTCGTCGGCGGCGAGCAGGAGGTGCTCGAGGTCGAAGAAGGTCTCGATGACCAGGAGGTCGACGCCGCCCTCGAGGAGCCCGTCGACCTGCTCCCGGAACGCGGCCCGGATGGTCGCCTCGTCGGGATGGCGGAGCTCGCGCGTCGGCGGACCGAGGGGGCCGATGCTGCCACCGACCCACGCGTCGCGGCCGCTGACGTCGCGTGCCTCGCGGGCGACCTGCGCGGCGCGGCGGTTGAACTTGCCCGCCTGCTCGGCCAGTCCGAAGACGTCGAGGCGGATCCGGTTGGCGCCGAACGTGAGGGTCTCGATGAGGTCAGCCCCCGCGTCGAGGTACTCCCGGTGAAGCGCGGCCACCAGGTCGGAGCGAGTCGTGGCGAGCTCGTCGAGGCAGGCCCGCTGGGGGATCCCACGCGAGAACAGCAGCGTGCCCATCCCGCCGTCGGCCAGGAGTGGCGCGGCGGCGAGGCGTGCGGCGAATCGGTCGCGGGGCAGGCTCATGGCGCAAGCCTATCCGGTCGTGTCGCCGCGGCGGAATGTGGCGGCCCGGCGCCGCCGTCCGAGCGTGAGCGAGCCGTCCGTCTCGAGGAGCACCTGGGCGGGCGCGGGGCGGCCGTTGTAGGTCATCGCCATGGACGCCGCGTAGGCCCCTGCCTCGCGGATCGCGACGAGGTCGCCGCGCCGCAACGGCGGCAGGTCGTGGGTGTCGAAGGTGTCGGTGCTCTCGCAGATCGGGCCGTCGACGCGGGCGAGGGCAGGGGGTGCGGCGGCGCCGGCGGAATCGCGGCCTTCAGCGTCGAGCGGAGCGGCCGAGCGAGGTCAGCGCGACGATCGGATGGCTGGCGCCGTACAGGGCCGGACGGATGAGCTCGGTCATGCCGGCGTCCAGCACGACGACCCGGTCCGCGTCGGCTCGCTCGCGGACGTGGAGCACGCGCGCTACCAGCCAGCCGGCACCGGCCACGAGGAACCGTCCCGGTTCGACGGCCAGGCGCGCCGGCCGGCGATCGGGCGGCAGCGCCTCGACCAGGGCGCGCGCCTCGCGGCCGAAGTGATCGGGCGTCGGGACCGTGCCCGGCTCGCCGACCGGGAAGCCGCCGCCGACGTCGAACGTGTCGAACCCCGGCGCGTCCGGCGCCGATCAGGGCGAGCAGCGCGAGCCCGCGTCGGACGGCGTCGCGCCACGCATCGACCGCGCCCAGCTGCGAGCCGACGTGGAGGTGGATGCCGCGCGCGCTGAGCGGCCCGTCCAGCGCGAGCCGCGGCGACCGCCGCCGTGAGCTCGGTCTCGGTCATCCCGAACTTCGAGGTGCCGCGGCCGACGGCGAGGCCGGCGTGGGTCTCCGGCGTGACGTCGGGGTTCAGGCGCAGCAGGACGTCGAGCCGCGGCCGGCCGCCGGTTCCCAGACCCGCGCGGCCTGCCATCCGCTCCAGGGCGTCGAGCTCCTCGGGGCTCTCGACCGCCACCCAGCGCAGCGGGTCGCCGCCGGTCGCCGCCCGCACCGCCGCCCGCAGGTCCGCGTCGGTCTTGCCGATCCCCTCGAGCGTGACCCGCTCGTTGCCGATCCCGGCCTCGCGAGCCGCCGCCCACTCGCCCGACGAGACGACGTTGGCGGCGAGACCGCCGGCACCCAGCCGCGCGACGATCGCCGGCACGTCGTTGGCCTTGACGGAGTAGGCGCGCAGCCACGGGTCGGGGAAGGCGTCGCGCAGCTCCGCCGCCGCGGCGTCGAGAGCGGCGACCGACGTGACGTAGACGGGCGTCCCGTATCGCCGGGCGGCCGCCCGCAGCGCGTCGTGGGTCACAGGCTCAGCCCTAGTCGGGGACGGCGAGGCCGATGATCGCCGTGATGACGCCGAGCACGACGGACGCGACGATCGCCGCCACGATGGCGTCGATCGAAAGGCCGGCTTGTCCGGGAAGCCGCCGATCGTGAACGGGACGTCGAACCACGTGTTCGCCACGTAGGCGATCCCCAACAGCAGGAACCCGTTGATCACGACCCCGAACAGCCCGAGTGTCATCGCGTTCACGGGGAACGAGAGCAGCCCCACGATCGGCTTGATGAAGCTGTTCACGAGGCCGATGAGGAGCGCGAGGATGACGACCTGGGGGATGTGATCCTTGGCGTCCTCGAAGCGTACGGACGGCAGGATGTAGGTCACGATCACGATCGCGATCGCGGTCACGACCAGGGTGATGATGAAGCCCTTCAAGCCTCGTCCTCCGAGCGATCGATGATCCGGCCGCCCGCCACGGCCTGGGCGCCGGCGCCAATCATGGCAGACGGCGGGCTAGACTCGGCATCGTCGACCCACCCGTTCAGCCCCCGTCGAGCCCGACAGGAGTGCCCGTGACCGCGTTCGCCGACCTCGTCGTCGTACTTCCTCGACGAGCTGTTCGTCCTGCAGCCCGACATCGCGACGGCCGTCGGCGACCACCGCTACGACGACCAGTGGCCGGACACCAGCGAGGCCGGTCGCCAGGCGCGCCTCGCATTCGCCGACCGCTGGCAGTCGGCGTTCCGGGGCCTCGACGACGCGACGCTGTCGCGCGACGACCGGATCGATCGTGACCTGATCCTGGGCGAGCTGGACGCAGCGGTGTTCGGCGAGACGGTCCTGCGCGAGGACGACCTGGAGCCCGCTGATCTGGCTCTACCTCCTGGGCGCGGCCTGCACCCGCTGCTCGCCCGCGAGTTCGCGCCACTGCACGAGCGGCTGGTCTCCGTCATCGGGCGGCTCGAGGGCATCCCGACGATCATCGCGGACGCCCGCGCCGCCACCGGCAGCCTGCCCGACCGGCCGGTCGTCGACGCTCCACGCCGAGGTCGCCGGCCGCCGGATCGGCGGCGTGGCGGACCTCGGGCGACAGGCGGTCGAGACGGCCGAGGCTGCGGCGCCCGACGATCCGCTCGTCGCGGTCCTGCTGCCGCGGCTGCGTTCGGCGTCGGAGGCGGCGGCCGAGGCGCTCGAGGGGTTCGGGCAATGGCTGACCGACGAGGTCGCGCCCGGCGGCCTCGGGCGGCTCGGCGATCGGCGCGAGCGCTGTTCGCCGAGAAGCTGCGCCACACGCTCCGGGAGCCGGACCTGACCCCGGCCGTGGTCCTCGCCCGGGCCGAGTCGGAGTTCGCGGCCGTGCGCGCGGAGATGGTCCGGATCGCGCGCGATGCCTGGCCGGTGTGGCGACCCGGCGAGCCGGCGCCCGACGACGATGGCGCGCTGGTCCGCGGCGTGCTGGACGCGATCGCCGCCGATCACCCGGCCGCGGACGAGCTGGTGTCGTACAGCCGCGACGAGCTCGTGCGCGTCGAGGCGTTCTGCCGCGAGCACTCGATCATCACCCTCGTCGACGAGCCGCTCGAGATCGACTGGACGCCCGAGTTCATGCGCTCGTTCGGCGGCGCGATGCTCGACTCGCCCGGGCCGCTCGACGTGGGCCAGAAGACGTTCTTCTCGATCACCCCGCCGCCCGCCGACTGGCCCGCCGAGCTCGCCGAGTCGTACCTGCGCGAGATGAACAACCGCCAGATGTCGCTGCTCATGATCCACGAGGCGGTGCCCGGGCCACTACCTGCAGATGGCGTACTCGAACCACGGCTCGTCGCTCGCCCGGCGCGTGTTCCGATCCGGCCTGTTCGCCGAGGGCTGGGCGGTCTACGTCACGCAGGTGATGCTCGACGCGGGCTACGGCGACAACGATCCCGCGCTGTGGCTGAACCATTGGAAGTACTACCTGCGCTGCGTCACCAACACGATCATCGACGTGCGCATCCACACGCTGGGGATGACGACCGATGAAGCGATTGCCCTGATGGTCGACGGCGCCTTCCAGGAGCGCGCCGAGGCGGTCCAGAAGGACGAGCGTGCCCGGCTGTCAGCTCGACCCAGCTGTCGACGTACTTCGTCGGGTCGCTGGGGATGTGGGACATCGAGGACGCCGCTCGACGGCGGGCGGCGGTGGCCGCGGGCGCGTCGGCCGATGCGGTGCCAGCCCCGCGCGTGGTCGGCGGCTACCCGGACGACGCCGGGCTTCGACCACCGCGCCCACCTGGAGGCCGTGATCTCGCACGGCGCCCCGCCGATCTCGATCCTGCGCCGGATCCTGCTCGGCGACGGATAGCCGGGGACGGAGCATGGCGAACGGCCCTATGCAGCGTGCGATCGCCCGCGCATGATCGCTGACGGGTGTTGCGAGACGCCCGATCGTCGGAGGATCCAGCGGTGACCGAGCCGAACAAGGAACGCCGCACCGGCAATGCGGGGGCCTTCCTGGGACCGGATCTGCTCGCGCCGATGCCGATGCGCACGCTGAGCGACGACTACCGGGATATCCCTGCCGAGCCTCCCGAGGAGCGGGAGCCGGATCCGGAAGCGCCAGGCCCGCTCCGACGCGCCGCAGATCGGCTCCGGCACCTGCACCTGCCGGGCCGCTGAATCGGCGGCCGGCAACCCGATCCGGTCGCCGCGGCACGGTTCACGCGCTGGGCGGACCGTCCTTGCCCGACCGGGTCTTCGGGCTCGCGGGCCCGGGCGGGAGGCCGGTGGCCTTCGGGAGCCGAGGCTTGGTCGACTCGCGATGGCGCCGATGGCTTGGCCGGCTCGGCGAGCGCGGCGCGGAGCCCCTCGACCTCGTAGCCGGACGCATCGGCGGCTTCGGCGAGGCGACGCGCCGACGACGGAGCGCTCGACGGGTCGGCGCACGCGGTCGTCGGCCGGCGTCAGGACGCGCTCGAGGCGGTCCGTCCAGGCGAGCAGCTCGGCCCACGACTCGCGGTGGAACCAGTCGGCGCCGTCCCAGCGGTTGACCCGCAGGAACGAGCGGACGACCGGGTCGGCGAGCCACGCGTCCACGAGCCGCAGCGGCAGCCGTGGTCGGCGCCGCGGCCGCCCAGCGTCGACGGCAGCGGCAGGTCGAGCAGCAGGCGCACCCGCTCGGCGGCCCACCAGGCGCCGGCCTCGTCGAGGCCCGCCGATGCGCAGCGCCTCCGCGCCACGACCGGCGCGAGCCGCAGCTCCTCGTACCAGGCCCGGCTCGTCGCCCCGACGTCGGCACCCTCGGCAAGCGACCCGAGCGGCGCGAGCAGCGTCCAGACGCGCAGCGCCGACTCCTGCGACGCGTCGTCGATCCCGGCGACGACCGCCCTCGATCGCGCGTCGACCGCGCCGCGCCACCGCGGCCTCGACCGCCGCGCGATCGCCGTCCGTGCCCGTCGCCTCCGCGACGGCGGCGACGAGCCGCTCCGACCGCCGCGCCGCGACGGCTCCGTCGATCACCGCCCGCAGCGCGTCGTGCACCGGGCGTCAGCTGCAGCTCGCGCAGCGCCCCCTCGAGCGACGGCACGCCACGACCGCCCAGCCGCTCCGCCAGCCGGGCCCAGACGCCCGCCGCGTCGGACAGCTCGCGCAGCTCCCAGAACACGCGCGTCTCGTAGGCCCGCAGCGCGACGTGGACGCCGCGCTCGCGGACCTCGGCGCACGGACCGCAGGTACTCGAGGCCGGAGCGCTGCTCGCGCATGCGCGAGCCATCGGCCGTCGGCCGGCCCGTCGGCCACGCCCGAGCCCCTCCGCCAGGCTCCGGCGCACCATCGACTTCGACCCGTCGGCCGCCTTGAGCGCGAACGCGACCGAGTCGCGGATCCAGCCCGCCGTCTCGGCATACCGGTTGTGGTAGACGACCAGCGACCGCGACGGCCCCGACCCGTTCGAGTACGCGAACACGTGCTCGTCGACCCCGCCGCCGTCGGCCGCGACGTCGTACAGCAGGAAGTCGCGCGCCTCGGCGAAGTCGCCCCGCCGGTGGAGCAGCGGCACGATCTCGCGCTCGTGGCGCTCGATCAGCCACTGGTCCGGCTGCTCGTCCATCGACGCCCGCCGGAACTCCATCCCGTACTTCTCGGCGAACCCCTCGAACTGCCCGTGCCCGAACATCGGCAGCCCCGGCAGCGTCGCCAGCAGCGTGGCCACGCCGACGTACTTGTCGCCCTTGCCGAACTGCTCGGCCGCCGACTTCTCGTCGGGGTTGTTCATGAAGTTGACGTAGCGCTTGAGGATCTCGGGGTCGAACTCGAGGGTCTCCTTGAGCACCCGCCGGTAGCCCGCGTTGTCCTCGTCGCGGAGCATGTGCATGAACGCGCTGTTGTAGACGCGGTGCATGCCCAGGGTCCGGACGAAGTAGCCCTCGAGCAGCCAGAACGCCTCGGCCAGCAGGAGGGTGTCGGGGGCCTCGACCGCGACCCGGTCGACGACCTCGCGCCAGAACTCGGCGGGCATCGCGGCATCGAAGTCGGCCTGGCGTCATCGTCCCGAACTCGGCCCGCGACGGGATCGCGCCGCCGCCCTCGCCGGGGCCCGGGAACCACAGCCGCCGGACGTGCTTGCGGGCGAGCACCATCGCGGCGTCGAAGCGGATGACCGGGAACCGCCGCGCGACGTCGACGATCGTCCGGATCACCTGCTCCCGGACGGCGGCCTGGCTGAAGTCGAGCTGGGCGGTGTCGTTCCACGGGAAGCTCGTGCCGTCGTTGCCGTGGTAGATGTAGCGCCGCTCGCCGGACCAGCGGTCGCGCCGCTCGAACACGACGGCCGCGTCGCTGTTGTCCCAGTAGTGGTCCTCGAGCCGGATCTCGACCCGCTCGTCCTCGGCCAGGTTCTCGCCGCCGAACGTGTAGCCGGGGTAGGGGGGCTCCGGCGAGCGAGATGAACCACTCGGGGTGCTCGATGACCCAGCGCGAATCGATGCCCATGTGGTTGGGGACCATGTCCGACGCGAGCCGCACGCCGCGGGCCCAGGCCCGATGGCGGAGGTCCGCCCAGGCCGCCTCGCCGCCGAGGTCGTCGGCGATCCGGTAGTCGTCGAGCGAGTACGCCGACGCCGCCGCGTCCGGGTTGCCGCGCCAGGTCTTGATCCGTGCGCGAGGCGCGGCTGCGCTCCCACAGGCCGATCAGCCACAGGCCGGTGATGCCCCAGCGCGCGAGCCGGTCGAGCTCCTCGTCGGGGATCGCGTCGAGCGTGCGGATATCGCGCGCGTAGCGGCGCGACAGCTGGTCGAGCCAGACGTGCGTGCTCTTGGCGATCAGGACGAGGCGCGGCATCCACGCGGAGTCGCTCGAGAATCGCTCGGGCTCGGCGTCGAGCCCGGAGAGGTCCGGCGCCTCGCCGTGGCCGCCGCCGCCAGCCGCCGTCGCCGCCACCGCCGAACCGCAGGTGCAGGCCGCGCTCCTCCTCGGCGATGACGTCGAGGGTGACGCAGGAGTCGGTCGAGGAGCACATCGAGGTCGGCGCCGAGGAGGCCGCGCCAGTGCTCGCGGATGTAGCGCAGCTGGCCGGCGAGCGAGGTCGGGTGCGCCCGGGCGGGCGCGCGCAGCAGCTCGACGAGCGTCTCGCCGTTGGGCCCGATCGGGGTCAGGTCCGCCTGGTACGCCTCGAGGGCGGTGATCGTCTCCTGCGCGGGGCTCGGCGGGCAGCGGCGTGTCGTCGACGAGGGCACGCAGCGGGCCGCGCGGCCGGGTTCTCGTTGGCGATGCGGAGCAGCAGGAGCTCCTCGAGCCGGCCTGGGGCCGGGCGGTTGCCGATGTCCGGGAACTCCTCGGCGGCCGCGTCGAGGATCGCGTCGAGGACCGGCTCGCCGATCGTCTCCTCGACGACCACGGTCGTGACGGGCATCGCCGTTTCCGGGACGAGCTCCGCCGCCTTGATCACGAGGAGGTGGAGATCTCGTGGAGGAGCTCGAATGCCGCGAGCTCGCCCGCCTGGGCGCTCGGCTCGCCGACACGTCGCGTGGCGTTGACCTTCGCGACGACCTTGCGCGCCTCGACGATGTCGGCGGCGAGACCGGGCGCGCGCGGTGCCCTCGACGGGCGCGCGGCCGGTGGGCGCCGGCGAGCATCGAGCCCGAACCGTCGGCGCGCCGTTCGCGAGATGGGCAGGGCTCGCATGGCGGAGAGTGTCGCATCTCGCGCGCCACGCGATCCTCGCCGCGGGCCTCCCAGGCCCGGGTTCTGGCGTCTACGCTCCTAAGCGGCCGCACCCATCGTCATGCGCGGTCAACCGGGCCTCACAGGCCCGGGTTTGCGGTCGTATGGCCAATCAGCGACGCTGGCGGTGCAGTTTCGGGCCTGCCAGGCCCGAAATCGGCGTGAAAGGGCAGTCCCAGCAGACCTGGCGGCGGCCCGGCGAGGCGTCAGCCGGTTTCGCGGGCCTGCCAGGCCCGCCACGGGATCCGCGTCCCCCGACCCGATAGGGAACGCGTCGCTACGCCGGGACGTGCTCTCGCGACGCGTCGACGCGCTCGATCGCCCGGCGCAGGAGCTCGAGGCCCGCGGGGTCGAACTCGTAGCTCCACTCGCGGATGCGCTCGGGTCGCTCGAACCGCGAGTCGAGTCCGAGGGCGATCGCCTCGCGCGACAGCAGCACGATGTCCGCGTCACGGTCGACGAGCTCGAGCTCCGCCTCGGTATGCGCCACGGCCGAGACGATCTCGACGCCGGACGCGCCCGCCAGCGCCAGGACCTCGGCGATGTTCTCGACGCCGCGCTGCGATCCGCACACCAGCCCGACCTTCGAGCCCGGCGGCAGCCCGGCGACCTCGTGCACGAGCGACATGTAGCCGGGGCCCACGATCATCGCCACGACCGGCACCGCGCCGCCGACGTACGCCTGCGCCTCGTCCGCGTGGAACGTCGTCGTGGCGACGAGGTCGTAGTGGTAGCGCTCGAGACGTTCGGGGAGCTCCTCGAGCAGCACGCCCATCGCCTCGATCCGCTCGGGGAACGCCTCGATGATCCGCTCCGCGTCGAAGGTCGCGTCGGCCGCCGTGCACTCGGCGAACAGCACGCGCACGAGCGGGCCCGGCCGGCGGTGCTCGCTGGCGGCGGTGAAGGTGGCCTGGGCGACCTCGTCGGGCGTGAACCCGAGCTGCGCCGCGCGCCGCAGCGTCTCCGCGACGATGCCGGCGAGGGCGTCCGAGCCGCGCCGCACCGGCGGTCGGTCGACGACCCGCGTCCCGGCGCCGTGCCGCCCGACGACATAGCCCGGCGTCGGCGAGACGGCGGTAGACCGCGCGCACCGTGTTGGGGTTGACGCGCAGCGCCGCGCCGAGCTCGCGGACCGGCGGCAGGCGTGTTCCCGGCTGGAGCCGGCCCGACTCGATCTGGTAGGCGAGCTGCCAGTAGATCTGGGTCGAGATGGGGACGTCGGAGCCGCGCTCGATGTCGAGCTCATGACCGCCCGCGTTGGCCGGCGGCGACGGCCGTTCGGCGGCGGCGGGGGACCCGATTCGGCTACTTGACATAGTGTACTAGTCCAACTAACGTCCGACTTGGCCTAGCGGACTATACCAACCGCTGCCGGAAGCCTCGAGGACGCGCTCCATGGAACTCCTGTTGATCGCCACCATCGTGCTCGGCTTCCTCGGCCTCGCTGCGGTCACCTTCGGCGCGGACACGCGCGACATGCTCGACGACCCCAGCCACCCGACGTCCCACGTCGGCCTGAGCTGATCTTCGCACGCCGCACACTCGCCTTCGACCCCGAGTACGCCGGCGTTCACGCTGACGTAGCCGCCTCCTCGGCCGCCCGATCGCGCGCGACCCGCACGGCCTGGCGGACGGAGAACCGGCGGGAGTCGCCCGGCTCGAGGTGCAGCGGCCACGACAGGAGCAGGCTGCTGCCCTGGTACACGCGCTCGAACCCCGATTCGGAGTTCGACACGGTCTCGATCGGGCTCCACCACGCGTCCGCGGCGGGCTCCGGCACCGCCTGTACCGCGACGCCGACCCAGTCGTTGCCATAGCCGAGCGCCCTCGACCGCCTCGGCCTCGCCGCTCCCGTCGTGCGCCGACCGGCGCGCCGTCGACGTCGTACCAGGCCGATGGGTTGCCGCCGCCGCCGAGCAGGTGGACCGACAGCTCGAGGCCGAGCCGGGCGTCGATCGGCCTCCGAACCGCGGTGATGCAGCTCGAGGTCGATGACGAGCTCGGGCGCCAGCCGGTCGCCGAGCAGGCGGATCGTCTTGCTGACCGTGACCCGCTGGCCCGCGACCGTGCCCTCGCGCGACAGCGAGACCTGACCCGGGGCGAGGTGGTCGACGGCGAACTCGCCGTCCCGCAGGTCGCCCGAGCTCCGTCTCCGCGACTGGTCGCGAACGCCTCGGGCGTCGTGTCGAGCGGCAGGAACCGCACGAGGCCCGAGCGACGCTCGTGGTCGTCGTAGAACAGGCGGGCCGCGAGGCCCTCCTCCTTGACCATGACGATGTCGTGGATCGAGACCGGCTGTCGTCGCCGCCATCGCCCCCGTCGGCGCCTGCGCCCCGCCCGCCGCATCGTGCGCGCGCAGCGTCTCGTGGTACGCCTCGGGCCGCCGTCGCAGCGCCGCGGCGAGCGCGTGGCGCGCCGCGCGGATGTCCCAGCTGCCGATCCCGCCGCCCTCCGCCGGGCTTGACCGTGACGACCTGGCCCGCGTCGGCGACGAGCACCTCGGGCAGGCCGTCGAGGTCGAGGTCCCGCATGATCGCCGTCTCGATCGTCCCGAGCGCCCGGTCGGCTGCGTCCTCGGCGGCGATCAGGTGCTCGTACGTCGCCAGGCGCATGTGCGAGATGTAGATGCCGCCGAACAGGCCGTGCCAGTAGCAGTCGTTCGACTGGCCGCGGTGGAGGTGGTCGATCGCGGCGTCCCTGGCCGGGCCCATCGCGGCATCGACGACGACCTTCGCGGACGTCCGGAGCATCTGCTTGTGCAGGTCGTTGATCTCGCGGTACTTGACCTGGAAGTTGCGCCAGAAGCCGCCGCGCAGCCAGCGAGCCTCGGGCCTGTGCGATCCGCCACGGCCTCGTGGAGGAGCGGCGCGAACACCACGTCTCCTCGGCCGGCAGCGCCCACTCGCCCATCTCGGCGTACGAGGACGTCGGCACGTAGACGCGCCCGATCGGGCGGCTCGCGCTCCAGCCACTGCGACGGCGTGACCGTGGTCAGCCAGTCGCGGTTCGCCTCGAGCGCCTCGAAG
This sequence comes from uncultured Chloroflexia bacterium, assembly GCA_963779575.1. Taxonomy (GTDB): domain Bacteria; phylum Chloroflexota; class Limnocylindria; order Limnocylindrales; family CSP1-4; genus CAIXZV01. Next base: position 340,369 of record CAVZYT010000008.1, on the reverse strand, counting down.
AACCGGTCGACCCAGCGGCCCTCGCCCCAGCAGTGCGCGAACGTCGTCGGCCAGGCGCCGAACTTCTCGCCGTCGTCGCCCATCATCCCGACCCGGTCGCCGGCCTCGGTCGCGTGGTCGCGGAGGTAGCCGATGACGTCCTCGACCGCCCCGAACGGGATCCGGTAGCGCAGGCCCTGCTCGGTGCCGAAGACCGTCAGCAGGTGGCCCTGGTCCTCGGTGGTGTAGGCGCCCCAGAGGTTCTCCTCGGGGATCGACGCCGCGCGGAAGTGCTGGTCGTCGAGGATCGTCCAGCGGTAGCCGGCGGCGTCGAGCGCCGTCGGCAGGTCGGGCTCCCAGACGCGCTCGGCCAGCCACGCGCCGAGCGGGCGGCGGCCGGCGATCCCCTCGATCACCGCGGCCATCCGCGTCAGCTGGTCGACGCGGTCGTGCTCCGGGCAGCGACGCGAGGACCGGCTCGTACAGGCCGCCGCCCAGGAGCTCGACCTGGTCCCGGTCGACGAGCGCGCGCAGCCGCTCGAGGAACGCGGGACGCTCGGCCGGCGAGCCACTCGAGCAGCGGACCCGTGTAGTGGAGCGAGAGGCGGACGCCCGGGTGGCGCTCGAGCGCCTCGAGCATCGGCAGGTAGGCCTGGCCGTAGACCTCGTCGAACACCCAGCCGAAGTTGCCCGACGGGCTGGTGGTTGTGGATGGCCAGCGCCAGCGAGATCCTGGGCGCCATCGGTGGCCTCCTCTCAGCGCGTCGACGCGGCGACGGGGCGAGATCGCGAGTGGTGCGGGCCGTCGGAGCGGCGTCGTCCTCGGCCGCGGCCGCCGGGAGGTACAGCCGCTCGACGTATTCGTGGAGCATCCGGGTCGTGGAGAAGCGCCAGATCGTGCTGGCGATCGAGTTGCGCATCAGCTGCAGCCAGCGGGTGGGGATGCCGTTCGCGTCGCGCTCGTAGTAGGCCGGGATCAGCTCCTGCTCGAGGATCCGGTACAGGTCCTGCGCGTCCGACCAGTCCTGGGCGCCCTCGTCGTGGTTCGTCTCGCGGCCGCCGATCGCCCAGCCGTTGTCGCCGGTCCAGCCCTCGTCCCACCAGCCGTCGAGGACGCTGACGTTGACGACGCCGTTCGCCGCGGCCTTCATCCCCGACGTCCCCGACGCCTCGAGCGGCCGGCGCGGGTTGTTGAGCCAGACGTCGACGCCCTGCACGAGGAAGCGCGCGATCCGGATGTCGTAGTCCTCGAGGATGAACACGCGACCGCGGAGCTTGGGGCTGCGCGACCGGCCGAAGATGTCCTGGATGACGCCCTGGCCCGGGCCGGTCCGCCGGGTGCGCCTTGCCCGCGAAGATGACCTGCATCGGGCGTTCCTCGTCCCACAGGAAGCGCGCGAGCCGGTCGAGGTCGGTGAACAGCAGCGCCGACCGCTTGTAGGTCGCGAACCGGCGGGCGAAGCCGATCGTGAGGATCGACGGGTCGAGGACGGCCTCGAGCTCCTCGAGCGTCGAGGGCGCCTCGCCGTGGCGGGCGAACTGGTTGCGCAAGCGGCCGCGGGCGAAGATCGCGAGCTCGAGCTTCTGGCGCTGGTGGGCCTCCCACAGCTCGTCCGACGGGACCTTGGCGATGCGCTCCCAGAACCGCCGCGCCGCGGGCTGGTCGTCCATCGTCTCGAGGTCGGCGTTCGTGTACCGCTCGAGGACGTCGCGCATCGGCTGGCCGACCCAGGTCGGCGTGTGGACGCCGTTCGTGAGCCCGAGGATCTCGTCCGGGCTGATGCCCTGCCAGGTCGCGTTCGCGGTATGGCCGTGGAGCAGCGAGACCGCGTTCGCGCCGTGCGTCATGCGCAGGCACAGCGCGGTCATGTCGAACTGCGACGGGTCGTTCTCCACGCCGAGGCCGAGGCTGAGCAGCCGCTCGACCGGCACGCCGCCGGTCGCCGGGCGGCCGTCGCCGTCGAGCAGCGGCCCGGCGACGCGGCGCACGAGGTCGGCGTCGAAGCGCTCGTTGCCGGCCGAGACCGGCGTGTGGATCGTGAACACGCTGTTGCGGCGGACGGCGTCGAGAACGCGTCGTCGAGCGGCTGGCCGGCCGCGACCAGCTCACGCGAGCGCTCGGCGAGCAGGAACGCGGAGTGACCCTCGTTGAGGTGCCAGACGGCGGGCGCCAGGTCGAGCTCGCGCAGCGCCCGCACGCCGCCCGACGCCCAGCACGAGCTCCTGGTGCAGGCGCATCTCGCGCCCGCGGACGTACAGGATGTGCGTGATCGGGCGATCGGAGTCGTCGTTGTCGGGGACGTCGGTGTCGAGCAGCAGGACCGGCACCCGGCCGACCTGGACGACCCACACCGCGGCGAACAGCTCGCGGCCGGGGAGCGGGACGCTGACCGTCAGCGGCTCGCCGAGCCGGTCGAGCGGCGCGGCGGATCGGCAGGCGGGCCGAGCTCGTAGTCGGGGTAGGCGTGCTCCTGGTGCCCGTCGGCGTCGATCGTCTGGCGGAAGTAGCCCTTGCGGTACAGCAGCCCGACGCCGATCAGCGGCAGCGCCATGTCCGACGCGGTCTTCATGTGGTCGCCGGCGAGGACGCCGAGTCCGCCGGAGTAGATGCCGAGCGACTCGTGGAACCCGTACTCCGCGCAGAAGTAGGCGATCGGCCCGTCGAGCTCCGTGGCGTGCCGGCGCTGGAACCAGTGGTCCGCGCCGTTGGACATGTACGCCTCGAACTCGGCGAGGATGTCCTGGTAGTCGGCCATGAAGTCCGGGTTGTCGAGCAGCTGCGCACCAGTCGACGGGACCCGACAGGACCGGGATCGGGTTGCGGTAGCGGGCCCAGCCGCCGGCGTCGATGCGGGAGAACAGGATCCGCGCCCGCGGGTGCCAGCTCCACCACATGTTGTAGGCGAGGCTGCGCAGGCCTTCCAGCTTGGGCGGCAGGTGGAATGATGCGCCGGGCGCGACCGGCACGTGCACCAAGGGCTCCATTGGCGGCCATGATAGACGGCGCGTCACGGCGCGAGGTGAACCGGTTTAGTAGAGTCCCCGGGTCGGCAACGCACCGCGAGTTAGGATCGGGCGATGACGATGCGGGTGGCGATGCTCGCCGCGGAATGCGAGCCGTGGGCGAAGACCGGCGGCCTGGCCGACGTCGTGGACGCGCTGGCGCGGGCGTTGGGCCGGCTGCCCGGAGGCGGGGACGGAGCTCGAGCGACGCCGGTCGACGTGTTCCTCCCGCGCTACCGCTCGGTGCCGGTGCCGGACGGGGCGGTGACCGAGCCGTCGCTCGACGATCGCGGACCCGGACCTCGCGCCGGCGCGGCGCGACGATCGCCGTCTCGATCGTGAACGTCGCGGCGGACGGGTACCGGCTGCGCCTCGTCGACGTGCCCGCGGCGTTCGACCGCGACGGCTTCTACGACCACCCCGACGACCCGTGGCGGTTCGCCGTGTTCTGCCGCGCGGCGCTGGCGGCCCTCCGGCGCGACGGCCGGCCGCTCGACGTCCTCCACGTCCACGACTGGCACACGGGCCCGGCGCTGCTCGAGCGAGCCCGCGCCGACGCGGCCGCGCGACCCGTTCCTCGCCGGCACCGCCGTCGTCGTCACGCTCCACAACCTCGCCTACCACGGCTGGACCGGCACCTGGACGACATCGGCCAGCTCGGGCTGCGCGCGGGCGAGCCGCTCGCCGGCGCCAACCCGGACGGCATCGACCTCCTGCTGACCGCGATCGAGCGGTCCGAGATCGCGAACACGGTCTCGCCCGGGTTCGCGCGCGAGGCCCTGACGCCCGCATTCGGGATGGGCCTCGACGGCGACCTGCGCGCCAAGGGCAACCGGTTCATCGGGATCCTCAACGGCATCGACCCCGACGTGTGGGACCCGGCCACCGACCCGGCGCTCGCCGCTGCCGTACTCGCGCGGCGCGCCCGCGGGCAAGGCGGCCTGCCGGCGCGACCTGCTCGGCGCGAATCGGCTTCGACCCCGACGACGATCGGCGTCGTGCTCGGGATGATCGGGCGGATGGACCCCCAGAAGGGGTTCGACCTGCTCGCCGGACGGGATGCCCGACGCTCCTCGCCGCGGGCGCCCGGGTCGTCGTCCAGGGCAGCGGCCACGCGTACCTCGCCGATCCGTTCCGGGCCCTCGCGGCGGCCAACCCGGACAGGTCGCGCTCATCGAGCGATTCGACCGCGACATGGCCCGCCGGATCTACGCCGGCGTCGACCTGTTCCTGATGCCGTCGCGCTTCGAGCCCTGCGGCCAGGGCCAGATGATCGCGCTGCGCTACGGCACGCCGCCGGTCGTCCGGCGGACGGGCGGGCTCGCCGACTCCGTGATCGACGTGGACGAGCGGCCGGCGCGACGGGACGGGCTTCGTGTTCGACGACGCGACGCCCGCGGCGCTGGTCGCGGCGATCGCGCGCGCCGCGGCGCTGCGGACGTCTGATCCCGGCCGCCTGGGCCGCGCTGCGCGACCGCGGCATGGCCGTCGACTTCCGCTGGGACACCGGCTCCGCGCCGCGGTACCTCGAGGCGTATCGGCGGGCGATCGCCCTGCGCCGGGGCGGCGCGTAGAATCCGGCTCCGTCCCGATCCATCCCACGGGTGCCAGCCCGGAGGCCGCCGATGCCCAGGCAGTTCGTCGTCCAGGTCACCAACCAGCCCGGCCAGCTCGCGTTGCTCGCCGAGCAGATGGCCGCGCGCGGCGTCGATCTGCGCGCGATCGGCGGCGGCGGGATCGGCGAGCTCGGGCACATGATCATGACGACGGCGGACGACGACGCTGCGCGCGAGGTGCTCGTGGGCGGCGGCTGGACGTTTTTCGAGGGCGAGTCGGTCCTGGCCGAGGTCGACGACCGGCCCGGTGGCATGGCCAGGCTCGCCCGCGAGCTGGCCGACGCCGGCGTCAACGTGCACGGGCACCTGTTCCTCGGGCGCTGGAGCGACCGGGCGACGTTCGCCTTCGTCGTCGACGATCCGGAGAAGGCGCGGCCGATCCTCGAGCGACGCTGACGGGACTCTTGGCGCGACCGGGACCCCCGGATAGGTCACTTCGGTGGTGCGCGGATGCACCGTAGACTGGACGCACCACATGCGTCCAGGACGTCGCTCGCACGGCATCCTGAGGGCTCAGGCCCGGGCCGCTCGCGGTCCATCGATCTCACATCGCCGTAATCCGCTCTTGGGGACTCTCGCCCATGCTTCGTCGCCTCGCGCCGCTGCTTGCCCTCCTCCTCGTCGTCATCGTCGCCAGCCCGGCCAACGCCCTCTCGCTGAAGCGCGAATGGCACGCCTCCGTCGGCAGCGGCGGGACGAATGGGACCGCCGACCTCAAGGCGTGGACCAACGGCACGGGCACGCTGACGGCGACCCTGAAGGGGCTGAAGGCGAAGACGACCTACAAGGTCACGCTGCGCAAGGGCTCGTGCGCGCACCCCAAGACCGTGCTCGGGAAGCTCGGCTCGGTCACGACCAACGGGTCGGGTGCGGCTCCGGTCTCGAAGACGATCAGCAGCGGCCAGATGGCCTGGGTGTGGTGGGCGCGCTCCGGCAAGATCACGGTCCGGTTCACCGCCGGATCGTCGGTCAAGTGCGCCAAGTTCTGGTACCACCACGCGAGCCGGATCGTCATCCCGAAGTACGACATCGACCTCGCAGTGGTGAAGGGCCCCAGCGGCTACCCGTACTGCAACGTCGCGATGTACATGCGCTCGCTGTACCAGCCGACGGAGCCCGGCGTCTCGTTCATCTACGCGCACGCGCGGACGGGCATGTTCCTGCCGCTGCTCAAGGCGTCGAAGAACAACAACGGGGCGGCGATGATCGGCAAGGTCGTCTACGTCTACACGACCGAATTCGGTCCGCCACACGTACAAGATCACGAAGGTCCGGCGGCACATCCGGGACATCAGCGGATCGCTCAAGATCACCGACGAGCGACTGTGGATCCAGACGTCCGAGGGCCCGAACCACACCTACCCGAAGCTGATCATCGTCGCCGAGCGCGTTGACTCCAGCTCGGTCTCGTACGCCGCCGCGCACCCCAAGGCTCACCCCAAGCGCTGCTGAGCGCGCCGGCGGCCGTCAGGTCGCCCAGCGCACCGGATCCGGGACGAGGTCCCGGTCATCCACGAGGAAGCGGAGCAGGGCGAGCGCCTCGGCCTCGACCTCGACCCGCTGGGCGGCGCGTCAGCGCCGTCATCGGTTCGAGCGTGATCGTCCGGTCGGGCCCCTTGCCCGTCGTCGTCCAGAACCCGGCCATGAAGCCGTCGACCGAGAACGCCGCCCCGCCGATCAGGCTCCTGCGCGTTCGCCCGGATCGCCGCCGGGATCACGCGGCTCCGGTCGTCGTGCGAGAGCAACACGTTGTCGTAGTCGGGCAGGAAGCGGACCGGCGCTGGGACCTCCGGGTCCGCGATCGGGGCATCGGGCAGGTCGAACAGCTCGCGGCCCCGCTCGTCGCGGTAGGTCCGGAGCCTCGGCCGGAGCCGCTCCATCGGTTCGCGCATCCCCCGCAGGCGCGACCATGCCGCGACGTCCCCGGTGCTCGCAGGCCCGAACGCGGCGAGATAGCGCAGGATCGTCGCGTCGGGGGCGGTCTCCGTGCCGAGCGGGCGTCCGCTCCAGGTGTCGATCGTCGTCAGCGCCACCTGGCCGCTGCGGTGCCACAGGCCGCGCGGCGTGACCTGGAACGTGGGCAGCTGGTTGCGGCAGGTGTAGGCGAGCGTCGTCGCGTCGTACTCGGGCCAGCGCTCGGCGATGGCCGCGCGCAGCTCGCCCAGGGTCCGCGGCCGCTCCTCGACCATGCGCCGGCCGAGCTCCAGGACCGGCGCGACGTCGACCCCTCGCAGGCCCACGCTCCAGGTCTTGTTCCTGAACAGCTCGTCATCGAGGACGGGCTGCATGACCGGGCGCAGGGTCAGGGCGTCGTCGGTCGAGAGCAGGTGGATGGTGCCGCGCATGACCACCATGCGGACGGCCAGCCGCTCTGTGAGCAGGGTCTCGAGCTCCGGCGGCCGGAAGCCATCGAGGCGTGCCCACAGGCCGAGATACGGGTTGGTCGGGATCTGCGCCTGCAGGCCGACAAGGTGCTCGACCATCGCGAGCGCCGGCATCGTCGTCCGCTCCAGCAGGTGCTGGCGAGCGAGCAGCGTCCGGTTGAGGACCCGCGTCGAGAGCACCTGCGCCGTCACCCGGCCATCTTCGCAGCCGGGGCGCCCGAACCCGGCAGGATTGGCGCTACCGTTCCCGCGTGATGCGCCATCGGACCGCGGACGCGACCGTCACCGTCGTCGACGCGGCCGGCGTGCCCGTTGCCGGTCAGGAAGTCGTCGTCGCCCAGCGGCGACACCGGTTCCACTTCGGCGGCACCGACTTCGATCTCGTCGACCTCGCCAACGGCGAACTCTCCGGGGAGCGGCTGGCCGTCGTCGAGCGGTCGGCCGCGGCGTTCCTCGACCTGTTCGACTTCGCGACCCTGCCGTTCTACCTGGGACGCTTCGAGCCCGTCCGCGGGCGGCCGGACACCGCGCGGATCCGCACGGCGGCCCAGTGGCTCGCCGCCCGCGGGTGCCTCGTCAAGGGTCACCCGCTGTGCTGGCACTCGGTGACCGCCGACTGGCTCACGGAGCTGCCAGTCGAGGAGGTCATCGACGTCGCGCTCGAGCGGATCCGCCGCGACGTCGCCGACTTCGCCGGCCTCATCGACACCTGGGACGTGATCAACGAGGTCGTGATCATGCCCGTCTTCGACCGCGGCGAGAACGGCATCACGAAGATGGCGCAGGCGCTCGGGCGGGTCGGGATCGTCCGGGCGACGTTCGCGGCGGCGCGGGAGACCAACCCGACAGCCACGCTCCTGCTGAACGACTTCGACATGTCGCGCGACTACGAGCGCCTCGTCGAGGACTGCCTGGCCGCCGGGATCCGGATCGATGCGCTCGGGCTCCAGTCGCACATGCACCAGGGCTACTGGGGCGTGGAGAAGACGCTCGACGTGCTCGCGCGGTTCTCGCGCTTCGGCCTGCCGATCCACTTCACGGAGAGCACGCTGGTCTCCGGGCCACCTGATGCCGCCCGAGATCGTCGACCTCAACGACTACCAGGTGACCGATTGGCCGACGACGCCCGAGGGCGAGGCCCGCCAGGCGGACGAGGTCGAGACCCACTACCGGACGCTGCTCGCGCACCCATCGGTCGAGGCGATCACCTGGTGGGGCTTCCCCGACGGCGGCTGGCTCAACGCCCCGACCGGGCTCGTCCGCGTGGACGGGTCGCCGAAGCCGGCCTACGAGCGGCTCCACGGGCTGGTCAAGGGCGAGTGGTGGCTGCCGCCGACGACGATGCGCACCGACGACGAGGGGCGCGTCAGGGTCAGCGGGTTCCTGGGCGACTACGAGGTCACGTCGCGCGGCCGGACGCGCGCCGTTCGCGCTCGACGCGCCCGGCTCGACCGAGGTCGTCGCGTCCGTGCCTTAAGTCGCGACTGTGCCTTAACTGGACAGCAAATCGCGGCTCGCATCAACGACGATGCGAGCCGCGATCGTTTGTGGCGCGCCTAGAAGCGGCGGCGGCCCGGGGTGACGGCTGCAGCGACGACAGCGGTCTTGGCGACCGGCGACGGGCCGGGTGACACCGCGGCACCGACGACGGCTGCCTTGGCGACCGGCGACGGGCCGGGCTTGGCGATCGCGACGACGGCTGCAGTCTTGGCGACGGGAGCGCCGACGACGCCCACGCCCCTACGACCAGGTCCGAGCGGCATCTTCAGACTCCTTCTGCAACGAGCGCTTCGGCCTCGTCGGCCTCCACGGCGGCGATGAGGGCCTGGATCGGGATCCGGCCGTTGGCGATCAGCTGGCCGCCCGCACGGCGCATGGCCGAGGCGAACGGGCCCGCCCACACGTTCTCGTACACGAGAACGCCGGCGACGGTGCCAGGATCCATCGCAGCCGCGAGGTGGACCACGTCGTCCACGGCCAGGGTCTGGGCAAGCTCGGCCTCGAGCCGGGAGATCTCGCCCAGCTCGTCGAGGTCGGACAGCTCCATCGCGTCGACGGACCCGTCCTCGTCCTTGATCAGGATCAGGATGTCCATGACCCGGATGATCCCCGCGTCGTGGAGGCGAAGCAGCTCGTCGACGCCCTCGCCGGTGAAGTTCTGCTGGCCCTCCGGGAACTCGACGATCAGGTAGTCGACCGGCCCCAACTCATCAAGCGATCGTTCTGTCATCACGTCTCCGTTGTGCGTTGCGATGGATCAGGCGTCGACGAGGCCGAACGCCTTCTTGATCGAGTCCCGGTTGAGATACCAGAGCAGGATGACCGGGAACGCGGTGCTCGCGAGCGCGTAGCCCAGGTTGCCCGTGCCCAGCAGCGCGAAGATGGCCTCGATGATCCCGATGATCGCGATGATGTGGCCGAGCGCCCAGCCCCACGGCTCGAGGCGCCAGGCGGCGAGACCGCCGGCCCAGAATGCGAGGCCCGTCAGCACGATGACCCAGCCCCAGATCCAGGTGCCCTGCCCCGCCGGGATTGGCCCGAACGTGACGGCGGTCGTCATCTGGAAGCCGAGCATCATGTAGCTCAGGCCTGCCGCCGCGAAGATGATCGCGAGGATGGTGACCCCAATGGGTCGCTTCATGGTTCCCTCACCTCTACTGAATTCGTGGCCGCGTGCGATGGCGCGACCAGGGAGCCGTCGTCCCTCCGTGGGGCAACGTACGAGCGACCCAAGGCGCACGTCATCACCTGCATCGGGGGATACGCGGCGGCCGCGGAGTCGCCCTGATTATCGCATTTCAGCTCAATCGGATGATGCCGCCCCGCGCACCGTTTCGATACTACGTGTCACTGGTCACGTGACTTGGGTGGCCACTGACCGTCGTCCCATTGGTCAACGAGGGTGATTCCTCGTGGCCTCCAGCGTCGGGCGCGGCAACGATCTGGCGCGGCCCGGACGGGCCCCAGCGAGGATGAGGAGACGGGACAGATGCCGGACGTCGATCGAAGCCATCTGCCAATCCGGCGTCCGGCCTTTGCCGGGGTTGCCAACCGGACGCTTGCCGGATCCCAGCCGGACTGGAACCTGATCGGCCATCCGACGCCCTCCGGACGGCGCCCCGAATGTCCTGCTCGTGCTCATCGATGACGCCGGTTTTGGCAACCCGAGTACGTTCGGCGGCCCGATCCAGACACCCAACTACACGCGGATGGCCGACGGCGGCGTCAAGTACAACCGGTTCCATGTCACGGCCATCTGCTCGCCGACGCGGGCAGCGCTCCTGACGGGCCGCAACAGCCACGCGGTCGGGTTCGGCTCGGTTGGTGAGTTCGCCGGCGGGTATCCGGGCTACTCCGCAACCCTGCCGCGCGACTGCGCGCCGCTGCCGCGGATCCTGCGTGACAACGGCTACGCGACGTCCGCGTTCGGCAAGTGGCACCTGACGCCGGACGGCCAGCAGGGTCCGGCCGGCCCGTTCGACCGGTGGCCGAGCGGCTGGGGTTTCGAGTACTTCTATGGCTTCCTGGGCGGCGGTGCAGGGCAGTGGGACACGGTCATCGCGGAGAACCAGAAGGTCATCGGTGTCGATCCGACCTACGGCGATGAGGCGAACCCGTACTACCTGCCGGACGCGATGGCCGACAAGACGATCGAGTGGCTCCACGGGATCCGTGCGCAGGACGCCACGAAGCCGTTCTTCGCCTACTTCTCCACCGGTTGCAGCCATGCGCCACACCACGTCGCCGAGTCCTGGGCGGCCAAGTACAAGGGCAAGTTCGACCAGGGCTGGGACCGCCTGCGCGAGGAGACGTTCGCGCGCCAGAAGGCGCTCGGCGTCGTGCCGGCCGATACCGAGCTGACGCCTCGCAACGAGGCCATGCCGGCGTGGGACGACGTTCCGGACAAGCTCAAGGCCTTCTACTCCCGACAGATGGAGGTCTACGCCGGCTTCTCCGAGAACGCCGATCACAACGTCGGGCGCGTCATCGACGCCATCGAGGAGCTGGGCGAGCTCGACAACACGCTCGTCATCTGGATCTGGGGCGACAACGGGGCGAGCATGGAGGGCACGATCACCGGCTCGTTCAACGAGCTGACCATGCAGAACGGCATCCCGCTGACCGACGAGATGCAACTCCAGCTCTCGGAGCGCTACGGCGGCATGGACGCCTGGGGCGCGGAGATCATGGCGCCCCACTACGGCGCGGCCTGGGCCTGGGCCGGCAACACCCCCTTCCAGTGGGGCAAGCAGGTGGGCTCGCACCTCGGCGGGACCCGCAACCCCATGGCGATCCACTGGCCGGGCCACGTGCCGGCAGGCGGCGAGCTCAGATCCCAATTCACGCACGTCATCGACATCGCGCCGACGATCCTCGGCATCGCGGGTATCCCGGCACCGTCCTCAGTCGACGGCATCGAGCAGCAGCCACTGCACGGGGTCTCGTTCGCGGACAGCCTGACGGCCGCAAGCGCGCCCGAGCGGCACACGCAGCAGTACTTCGAGTCGGTCGGCAACCGGTCGATGTACAAGGACGGCTGGTGGCTGTCCATGCGGACCGCGCGCATCCCGTGGGTCCTGACGCCCCAGGCGATCACGCCCTACGCGCCCGGCGTCTGGGACCCGGACCAGGATCCGACCGAGCTCTATTACCTGCCCGACGACTTCAGCCAGGCACACGATCTCGCGGCTGCGAACCCCGACAAGGTGGCCGAGCTCAAGGCGCTGTTCTGGGAAGAAGCGGAGCGCTACCAGGTGCTGCCGCTCCTCGCCACCCTCTCTTCGTTCTTCGGCCAGCTGCCCCCGTTGCCCGAGACCACCCAGCTCGAGTTCCGGGGCGACGTCCAGAACGTGCTCTCGGGCATGATCCCGCGCGTCTACAACCACTCGTACACGATCAGCGCCGACCTCGTCGTGCCCGCCGCCGGCGTGGAGGGCGTCATCGTCGCCGAAGCCGACCACCTGGGCGGGTTCTCGCTGTTCGTCCAGGACGGGAAGCTGACCCACACGTACTCGATGATGGGCGTGTTCATCTTCCGTCAGCAATCCACCGTGGCGATGCCGACGGGCGAGGTCAGCGTCCGGATGGAGTTCGCCGCCGACGCGCCGAAGCCCGCCACGGGCGGCCAGGTCTCCCTGTTCATCAACGATGAGCTCGTGGGCGGTGGCCGGATGGACCACACCGTGCCAATGCGGTTCTCGGGCTATGCCGGCATGGACATCGGCCGGGACAACGGGGGGGTCGTGGATCGCAGCTATGCCTCGAAGGCGCCGTTCGCCTTCACGGGCACCGTCCGCAAGGTGGTGTTCGACATCAAGCCGCACCTCGACCACGAAGAGGCCGAGCTCCACGAGGCGACCAAGAACGCCGACGTCGCGCACGCACTCAGCGCCTGACCAATCCACGGGAGACGTGTTCATGAGCAAGGAAGAGACCATCGACGTCCTGATGGCCGGCTACCTGTCGAAGGACGCCGCTCAGGACGACCACGACGCCGTCAAGGCGACCGGTGCGGACCTCATCGGGTTGATCATCATCGACAAGGACCTCGAGGGGAACGTGTCGATCGACGAGGAGGATCACGCGGTCAAGATCGGGGCCAAGAAGCTCGGCGGGGTCGGCCTGATCGTGGGCCTGTTCGCCCCACCGCTGCTCGCCGCGACGGCAGTCGGCGTGGTCGTCGGGGCCGGCGTCGGGAAGGTCGCCCACAACAAGATCGAGGCGGGCATCAAGGCTGGGGCACAGGACTCGATTCCGATCGGTGGCGCGGCCCTTATCGTCGCCTACCACCCGGCCTCGGGCGCCGCCGTCGAGGCCGCCGTGACGAGAGCCATCAAGCGTGGCGCCGGCGAGAGCACCGGGCCCCACAAGAAGGCGCTTGAGGGCGCGATGGCCGCGGCGAAGGCGGACCTGAACGCACCGACGAGCTGACGAGGCCAACGAGCGAGGGCGCCCGAACAGGACACAGACAGCAGGCAGGGAGGCAGCCGATGGAAATGGAGGCGAAGCCGAAGGTGCTCGTCGCCTACTACACCTTCAGCAAACAGACCGAGCGAGTCGCCCAGGTCGTCGCAAGGACGCTCGAGGGCCGTGGCGCGGAGGTGACCCTGTCGCGGATCCTGCTCACCGACAAGCGCTGGTCGAAGCGGTTCGAGAAGGTCCCGATGCGCTGGCCGATGCTCAAGATCGTGGGCATGCTCCCTGCGCAGATCCGCCAGGCCACCGGTGAGATCGACATCCCGCCCGAGGCCCAGGACGGCGACTACGACCTCGTCGTGATCGGTTCGCCGACCTGGTGGTTCCGGCTGAGCCTGCCGATGCGGACGTACATGAAGTCGCCCGCCGCGGCCAAGGTCCTCAAGGGGAAGTCGTTCGCGGGGTTCACGACATCGCGCCGCTACTACCGCCAGAACCTCAAGGACATGCGGCGGTTTGGTGAGGCGGACGGGGGGAAGTGGGTCGGCGAGACGCACTTCGTGGCCGAGGGCAACCAGGTCCAGTCGATGCTGTCCTGGTTGAGCTTCATGTCCGGTATCACTGCCTTCAACAAACCCCTGCACCTGCCGCCGACGAATCTCAAGGATGGCTTCGAGTCACAGGCCAAATCGTTCGCCGACGCCGTCGCCGACAAGGCCCTCGGGACGCCCCCTGCGAGCGGAGTTTCAACGACTACGTGACCGCGATCCCACCGTGGCGCCGCTCGTCGAATACCACATTTCTGCTCGCAACCCTCCTGCTGGCAGCAGCCTGCTCCGCAACGTCCTCGGCGAGCGGCTCTGCGACGACCCCTGGATCCGCTGTTCCCGGGTCCGCCGACCCCGCTGCCGCTGGACGCGCCATCGTAGAGATCCGAACCGTGTCAGTCGGCGACCCGGGCAATCCGACCGTGGCCGTCGTGCCGTTCCAGCCCGAGATCTACAGCGACTGCCAGGCCGCGCCAGCAGGGCAGTCGGGCTGCCTGACGGTCGGCGGGGTTACGTACCCGTATGAGATCGGCGAGCTCGAGATCACGGTCGACCAGTACGTTGCCTTCCTCAACACCGTGGACCCCGATGGCACCAACAAGCTCGGGCTGTACCTGGACAACATGAGCCCGACGGCATGGCCGCGGTATGGGTCGATCAGCCGGGCGTCGGGCACTGAGACTGCCCAGGGCCACCACTACTCCGTCGCCTATCCAGCCTGGGCTCACAAGCCGATCGGGTTCACCGACTTCCACGGTGCAGCCCGCTTCGTCAACTCCCTCGCCAATGGCGACGTCGTCTCACGAACGAGGTCGTCCTCGGACGGCTTCGACGTGGTGACCTACTCGATCCGGTTGTCGTCCCGGACCGAGCAGGGGATGTACGACCTTGCTGCCAAGGGCGCGACCCGGACCGGCACAACGGGCTTCGTCATTCCCAGCAACGACGAGTGGATCAAGGCCGCCTACTACGACCCCGCCGGGGGTGGGACCGATTCCTACTGGGAGTATCCGACGGGTCCGTTCAAGGAGCCGAACGCCGCGTTGCTGGACCCGGCGACGGGCGACGTGGTCAACGCGTCCACGCAGCCGCTGTCCGCGTACACGCCCGGGGGGCGGACCGCGGCAAGCGGCACCTACCCCAATTGGTGCCCGCCAGAGGTCGGCAAGGAGGCCTGTGAGACGACGAACCCGCTCGGCCTGTCCGCGGACGCCTATCAGACCAACTTCCGCGCCAACCTGGCCACCGTCGGTCAGACCGCGACCCGGTCGCCGTGGGGCACGCTCGACCAGGGGGGAAACGTCGTCGAATGGACCGACTCCATCGCGGCGTCGCCGACCGGCTCGGCGGACGGCAGGACCTGGCGCTACGAGCACGGTGGCGTCACGAACGCCCCCGCCTACCAGCTCTGGCTGTCCGCGCTGGGGCATACACCCGAGAGCGATCCCGTGTTCGAGTATGCGTACCCGTGGGTCGGGTTCCGGATCGGCGTCATCGGAGACCTCGCCCCATCCTGACCGGCCTGAGGTCGACCCGACCTGCCGCGGCCTACCCGTGGAGCTCGCGAACGTCGGCATCCTCCAGCGCGGCGTCGACGTCATAGCCGAGCGCGAGGGCGATCTTCGGGGCGGCGGACATCACGATGGATGATCCGGCGACGCGCGCGACCCCCAGCAGCACCGCGGTGATCTGATCCGGCGATGCGCCGGCGCCGAGTGCCTCACCGACCGCGCACTGGTACGCCGGTGCGTCGGCGTCGGCGACGATCAGGGCGGCGAGCCGCACGAGCGAGCCCGTGCGACCGTCGAGCGCCTCGGAGCCAAGGTCACGACTGAAGACCGAGCTCATCAGCGCCCGGTCGCCGATGGTCAGCCTCCGGTACAGCGCGGCCTGCGACAGGGTCAGCATCGGCCTCGCTCCTCTCCCTGCGTACGCGCCGGAACCGCGCGCAGCCCAAGTGAACGGCAATGCTGCGGTTCTCACATCAGCCCGGTCGGATGAAACGGTCGTGCCAACGTCCCTCGGACGCGCCGTTGTCCGCGATCACCGGGACCCTCCTATTCCGG
Source organism: uncultured Chloroflexia bacterium (assembly GCA_963779575.1). GTDB lineage: Bacteria > Chloroflexota > Limnocylindria > Limnocylindrales > CSP1-4 > CAIXZV01. The sequence continues at coordinate 324,857 of CAVZYT010000008.1, read as the reverse complement.
TTCGGGCAGGCCGACGTCCTTCGCGATGGCGAGGTCCTTGACGCGGTCGGACGGGGTGCGCGCCAGCAGGATGGCCTCCCGGGCCCCTTTGCCGGCGAGATAGCGGGCCTTCGGCTTCGAGCTCGTGAGTGCCTCGCCGATCACCTTCGCCAGCTCCTCGGGCGGTGCTGAGTCGGCCGCGGTCTTCTCGACCGTCTTCCGGAGGGCCGCGAGCTGCCCGTCGTAGCGCCGCTCGTCCATCGCGGCGAGCGACGCAGACATCGCGTCGAGGCGGGCCAGGGTCTTGTCGAAGATGGCGGTCCGGGTCGCCCCGGGCTCAACGAGGGAAACCGGGATGTGCCATTGACGCAGCTCGAGCCTGAGGGCGTCGCTGATCGCCTCCATGCCGAACTTCGAGGCGCTGTAGGCACCATGGATCGGCAGCACGACCCGACCACCGATCGAGCCGACGTTGACGATCCGGCCACGGCCCCGGCGAACGAGCGGCAGGAACGCCTGGGTCACCGCGAGGGGACCAACGAGGTTGACCTCCAGCTGGGCGCGGAAGTCATCGAGCGGCTGGAACTCGAGCGGGCCCGGCCACACCGCCCCGGCGTTGTTGACGAGGCCGGCCAGGCCCCGCTCGCCTACGGCTGCGTCAACCTCGCGGGCCGCCGCCCAGACCGAGGGATGGTCGGTGATGTCGATGACCAGGGGCGTGAGCTCTCCCTTCGTCTTCGACACGAGCGCCTCGGCGTCGGCTCGCTTCCGGACGCCAGCAAACACACGAAACCCAAGATCGGCGAGATGGATGGCGGTCGCGGCTCCGATGCCTGTTGAGGTACCGGTGACGACGACCGGGCCGCTCGCTTGGGACTGCTTGCTCGGCATGACCTCGATTCTCCTCGCAGTTGCTGGCGACGTGCCGTGTGGCTGTCCACGGGCTCCGTCAGGGTTGGCTGGCCCGATCCGGCTTCATGGGGGCGACGCAGGCGACGTGCAGACCTCCTGATCGATGTGGATGGTCAACGGTCTTGTGCTCATCGTGCGTCACTCGCCCTCGGGCTCGCGGTCCATCGCGGCCACCCCATCATCGACGGCAAGGTAGAGATGATCCTCGCCGATCCGTTCGAGCAGGCCGGCCGCGGAGAGGCGCTCATGCAGGGGCGCCTTCACGCGCGCGAGCCCGAACGGGACAGCCATCTCCTCCAGCTCGTCGAGCAGCTCGCCGAGCGCCTGCGCTGCGGTCGAGTCCAGGGCGGTGATGGCCTCGGCGTTGACCAGGACGGGCCGGGTGTTGACGCCGTCTCCGTGGGCCAGGCGGAGGACGTCCTCCGTGCAGCGTCGGCAGGAGGAACGCGCGCAAGGCTGCGATCCGGGCAGTGCCTGTGCGACCACCGGCATGTTCCCCGTCCGTAGGACCCTGGGGCCCGCTCATCGCGCGCGCAGCCGTCGGACGTTCGGGCGACCGACGCCGACGAGGACATCGCCAGGTGAACAGAGCGTCATGGTTTCCTGCGTGTCGTGGGCGGCGCTCGGCTGCGCCGGGCGCCTGCGATCCAGATGGTCCCTGACCGCCGACGGCCGCTCATCGCCCGTTCCGCCTGATTTCGCGGTCACACGACGGTTGCGCCCGTGGCCGATCCCGGTGCCGGTCGACGCACTTCCCCTCCTCGGGAGACGCTTCCCGCGTACGCTGGGCGGGAACCTGCGTATGAACGGCGCCCGGCGGTCGTTGGAGGAGGGTGGGTGATGACGAGGAGTGACGTCGCGATGACCACGGGTGGCGAGCCGCCCAACGCGAAGGTGGTCCTCGGGACGCTCATCCTCGTGGCGGCCGTGGCGAACCTGAACCTGTCGGTGGCCAACGTCGCGTTGCCTTCGATCGGCGAGTCGTTCGACTCGTCCCAGACTGCCCTCGACCTCATCGCGGTGGGCTACTCGCTCGGTCTCGCGGCTTCGGTGCTGTGGTTCGGGGCGCTCGGCGACCGGTATGGACGCAAGCAGATGATCGTGCTCGGCATGCTCATCACGATCCCGGCGTCACTGACCGCCGCCTTCGCGCCCAGCGACACGGTGCTGTTCTTCGCGCGCGTCGCCGGTGGCCTCGCCGCCGGCATGGCCTACCCGACGACGCTCGCCCTCATCACGGCGCTGTGGACCGGTCCCGCACGAACCCACTCGATCGCGATGTGGTCTGCGCTCGGCGGCGGCGTGGCGATGCTTGGGCCGCTGATCTCGGGCTTGCTGCTCGAGTTCTTCGCCTGGGGCGCCGTGTTCCTGGTCACGCTCCCGCTCGCCGTGCTCGCCGTGTATATGGCCAACAAGCACGTGCCGGCCCACGTGAGCGAGAGCACGGAGAAGGTCGACAACGTGGGTGGCGCCCTCTCGGCCGTGATGATCGGGGCGCTCATCGTCGCCCTGAACTTCATCACGGTCCCCAACCTCCAGACCCTGGCGATCGGGCTGCTCGCGGTCTCGGTGGTTGGCGTGGTGCTGTTCGTCATCCGCCAGCGGCGTGTCGCCAACCCGCTGTACGACCTCAAGATTGCCTCGCGCAAGACCTTCTGGGTGGCGGCCTGCGCGGGGATCATCGTGTTCGGCTCGCTGATGGGCGTCGCGTTCATCAATCAGCAGTACCTCCAGAACGTCCTCGGCTACAACACGCTCCAGGCGGGCGCGGCCATCCTCCCCTTGGTCGTGTTCATGGTGGTCGTGGCACCGCGCTCGGCCAAGCTCGTGCAGGAGCGCGGCTCCCGGTTCACGCTGCTGCTTGGCCAGTCGATCCTCGGCCTCGCCTTTGTCGGCATGCTGCTCCTGTGGGGCGAGGGCACCAGCTACCTGTTCGTCGCGATCCCGCTCATGCTCATGGGCCTCGGGGTCGGGTTCGCCGGAACGCCGTCATCCAACTCGCTCACCGGTTCTGTCCCGGTTCGGCGGGTGGGCATGGCGTCGGGCACCGCCGACCTTCAGCGGGACCTTGGCGGTGCACTCATGACGTCCCTGTTCGGGACGTTGCTCACGGCGGGTTATGCGGCCGCCATGGGCAGTGCGATCGCGGCGTCCGGGCAGGACGTGTCGGCGACGACCCAGAGCGAGCTCCAGGTCTCCTACGCCAGCGCCGCGGACCTCGCCGCGCAGTACCCGCAGTACGCCGAGCAGATCACCACCGCCGCCCAGGCGTCGTTCCTGCAGGGCGACCAGCTGGCCTACCTGGCCGGTCTGGGGGCGGTGCTCGTCGGCGTCGGGCTGACGTTCTTCCTGTTCCCGAAGAAGGACGACGAGCAGCGGCTCCGGGCCGAGTTCCTCGCGGAGGATCAGGCGCCGGCGCCCGAGGCCGCCGCGGGCCCGGCGACGGCGCCGCAACCGGCCTGATTCTCCACACGAGGCGATGACTCCGCTCGCGATGCCCCAGCGATCCGTTACTCGGCGATCTCTTCCCAGATCGCCTGCTCGTCGTGCTCCTCCCGCTCGCCGTCGGGCATCGCGACGGCCCATCGGGTCCACGTTCCGGCCGGCTTGGCCGGAGCCGTCCTGATCCTTGCCCGGACAGCCATGCCGGGCGTGAGCGCCACCGGAGAGCGCAACGGCGCCGTCGTCATGCCCCAATGCGTCGGGGGATCGCCGGGGCCGATGGACAGCGAGACGCCCGGCGCCAGCTCGGCGCTGAACCAGAGCGCGAGGGCGTTGGCCGTCCCGTGGTTCATGGACGGACAGCAGGGTCTCGGCTTCGTGTGGCGCCTCCGCCTCTTCGAGCCGGATCAGGCCGGTCTCGGTCGTCCAGAGGCGGCCGGGCTCAGAGCGCTGGTCGTCCTCCGCGAGGTGGCGGAAGCCGCCGGAGTAAGAGAGCTCGTTGACGGTCTTGTCGATCAGGGCGCCGAATTCGAGGCCGTACGGGTTGCCGCCCAGGAATCCCAGCGCGTCGGCGAGGTAGCGATCGTGCACCAGGGCGGTCCACGCCGTCACCGAGCTCGGGATCATGACGCCGCCGGGTTTGAGCCATCGGTCGCGAGCCGCGATCACCGGCACGAGCATGCCTTCGTCGATCCCGAACCCGCCGAGCCACTCGGACACGATGACGTCGACGCGCTCAGGCGGCTCGATCTCCATCACGTCGTCCTGGATCACGCGCACGATGTCGGCGACGCCGTTCGCGACGGCCAGCTCCTGGGCCAGAACGGCGATCGTCGTCTGCTCGACGGCGTATACGCGCGCGGCCCCCGCCTTCGCCGCGAGGATGCTGAGGATGCCGCTCCCAGCGCCGACGTCGAGCACGACGTCGCCCGGCTTGACGATCGCCTCGATCGCCCGCCGAAACGCGTTCGTGCGTACCTCGTCCCGAATCATCGAGCGATGGACCTCGAACTCCGCGTACATCGGGTCGGGCGAGTGCATGATCGGCGTTCGCATCGGTCGACTGTAGGAAGGCGGCGCAGGCCGAACATCAGCCTTTGCGGATGATGCGGAGGGCGTCGCGGCTCCCGATCATCGAGGGGACCAGCCCCAGAAGGAGACATCCATGGGATTCAGGCGAAGGACCCGGCGTCGGGCACTCGTCGCGGGTGCAGCCGTGGCGCATCACCGTGACTCGCAGATGCAGCAGCAGTACGCGGACGGGCAGGCCTCGGCCGAGCCGCAGTACCAGGAACCGGCCCCTGCACCCGCTCCGGCTCCGGTGTACGAGGCGCCGCCGGCAGTGCCGCCGCCGCCCACCGATGCGGACGAGCTCGAGCACCTCGCTCAGCTGCACGCATCTGGCGTGCTGACCGACGAGGAGTTTGCGTCCGCGAAGGCGAAGGTCCTCGGGATCTGATGGCGTCCTGGACCGGCGGGGAACCGGGGATGGATCGTCGCGACACGACGAGAGGTGTGCAATGACTCGATCGCGCAGGGACACACTCATGAAGGCGCTCGAAGCAGAGGTCGGCACGGTACCGACCGATCCTGCGACGTTGTTCACCGACGACGTCGTCGGTTGGTCGCCGTACGCGAACCTGTCAGGGCTCGACGCGGTCGCGACACTGGCGGCGCTCCGCGAGATCGCGTTCTCGAACGTGGTCATCCTGTTTCGCGGGATCGACGAGGTGGGCAACAAGGCCGTCGCCGAGTGGGTCATCGAAGCCGATCACACCGGTCCCTTCGTCCTCAGTGAGGACGCGGTGATCGAAGCCACCGGACGGCGGGTCAGCCTGGCCGGCGTCACGGTGGCTGACTTCCGGGACGGGAAGATCCGGTCGTTCCGGAGCTACTTCGACGACTTGTCGCTGATCGAGCAGGTCGTCGGCGCCTGACGAGGCCGACGCCGTGGAGTTCCACGTCGAGGACGATCCGGACCCGCTCGAGGTCGAATTCCTCGAGACGCAGATCCGCCGTGAGGCGTCGCAGGCGATGGGTCTCGGCGACGAAGTGGAGCTCGCGATCTTCGTGCGGGAGGCCGGACGGGTCGTCGCCGGCATCACGGGCTGGACGTGGGGCGACTGCTGCGAGCTGCAGAGCCTGTGGGTGGATCCGAGGCTGAAAGGCCGCTGGCTTGGAGCTCGGCTGCTTGCCGCCGCCGAGGCCGAGGCAACGGCGCGCGGGTGCACCCAGACGGTCCACTTCACGTGGGACTTTCAGGCCCGCCCGCTCTACGAGCGAGCGGGCTACGAGCTGGTCGGTCGAGTCGAGGACTTCCCGACGGGGACCGACGTCCTCTGGTTTCGCAAGCGACTGCACGTGGGAGACGGTCAGCCGACCTGACCCTTCGGCCAGGACGGTTCCAATCCGCGTGGGCAAGCCACCGGACCCGTGCACGCGGCAACGCCGTCCCGCGCTTGCCGCTGGGCCCTATCCTTCGGGCGATGTCTGCGATCGCTCGGGGAGCAGGCGATCGGGGGACGGTCCTGATTCCTGCACCCGCCCCGCTTCTCGCCTCGAAGTTCGCACTGCCTGCCGCGCCGGCGGCGCTGGTTCCTCGCGCCCGGCTCACCGGCCGCCTCGCGCAGGACGACGACACGGCCGTCGTCTCGATCGTCGCCCCAGCCGGCTACGGCAAGTCCACACTGCTGCGCCAGTGGGCAGACCTGCTGCCCGGGGTCGCGTATGTCGCCATCGACGATCGCGACAACGACTCGGTGGCCCTGCTCTCGAGCATCGCGACGGCGCTCGACCGCGTGGAGCCCCTCGAGCTGCGCACGCTGCGATTGTTCGGGTCACCCGGGCGTTCGCTAGAGTCGACGCTGCTGCCCGGGCTCGTCGACGCGGTCTGGAAACGACGAACGCCGACAGTCGTGATGCTGGACGACGTGCACCGGCTCAGCGAGCCGGCCGCGCTCGATGCCATCGCCTTCCTCATGCTTCGCCTGCCCCCCAACCTCCGGCTGGTCCTCGCCTCGCGCCGCAAGATGAGGCTGCCCTTTGCGCGCCTCCGAACCTCGGGCCACCTGCTCGAACTCGGCGCCGAGGACCTGGCGTTCGATGGGGCGGCGGTCCGGGCGATGGCGCGGGTCATCGGCGTCCACGTCGAGCCGGCCGACGTCGCCAACCTGCTGGCCCGGACGGAGGGCTGGCCCGCGGCGAGCTATCTCGGACTGCGATCCATCGGATCGGCCCGCACCCAGAACCGGCCGAGTGCCGAGCTGCTCGGCACCGAGGCGTCCATCGCCGACTACATGCGATCCGAGCTGCTGGACTCGCTCGACCCCGGGACACGGAGCTGGATGTATCGCTCGTCGGTGCTCGACACGATGAGCGGACCGCTGTGCGACGCCGCCATCGGGACGGCCGGCTCGCTCGCGCTGCTGCGCAGGCTCGAACGGGACAACCTGTTCGTGATCGCGCTCGGCGTGCATCGCGACGCCTATCGCTACCACCGCCTGTTCCGGGACATGCTCCGCGACGAGCTCGAGGAGCGGGAGCCGGGTGCCGCAAGCGACGTCTTCGCACGCGCAGCGGCATGGTGCGCCGAGCACGGGGAGCCGGAGCACGCCGTCGAATACGCACATGCGTCGGGCGACATGGACCTCGCGGCCCGGCTCGTATCGACCTATGCCCTGCCGCTTCACTGGGCCGGCCGAGCGGCGACCCTCGGCCGCTGGCTTGACTGGTTCGACACCGATGGCGAGCGTGAGAAACGGGCCTCTCTCGCCACGCTCGCTGGCTGGATCAACGCGATGGACGGGCGGACCCGGAACGCACGCCGATGGCTGGCCACCGCGCAGCGGGCGCCCGACACGGGCGCGATGCCTGACGGGACCACCAAGGGCGCGTGGATCGCCGTGCTGCGTGGCTACATGGCCCCGGATGGCATGGAGGCCCTCGCCTCTGACGCAAGGGCCGCCATGGCGGGGATCACGGACGCGAGCCCGTGGCGGCCGGGGGCGCTCCTCCTTGCCGGCATCGCGGACATCGCCGCGGGATCGCTGGAGTCGGCCGACGCGGTGCTGGCCGAGGCCGTCGAGCTGGCCGAGATCCGCGGAGCGATTCCGGGGCTGGGCCTTGCCCTCGGCGAGCGCGCAATCATCGCCCTCGCGCGCGGCGATCCTGCGGTGGCGAGCCGGCACGTCGAGCGGGGCCTCGCCGTGGTGCGCGAGGCCGGCATGGAGGACTACGTCGGGAGTCTGACGCTCCACGCGGCGGCAACCAGGACCGCCCTCGCAAACGGCTCACCGACCGAGGCGCGCCTCGCGATCGCCCGCGTGAACCGGCTGCGCCCCCAGATCACGGCGTCGCTGCCGATCTTCGCGCTGCAGATGCGCTACGAGACGATCCGCGCCTGCATCGCCCTGCGCGAGACGACAGCCGCCAGGACGCTGATGGTCGAGGTCAAGGACATCCTTCGCCAGTGTCCGGACCTCGGCACGCTGAGCGAGCAGGCCATTGAGCTCGAGCGGGCGCTGGAGACACAACGAGCCTCGCCGGCCGGGCCGTGGGCCCTGACGACGGCGGAGCTGCGGCTGCTTGCCTACCTGCCCACCCACCTGACGTTCCGCGAGATTGCCGATCGGCTGTTCGTCTCGTCGCACACGGTCAAGTCCCAGGCCATGGCCATCTACGGGAAGCTGGGCGTGTCGTCGCGCAGGGGCGCCATCGAGCAGGCCGTCGAGGGCGGCCTCCTCGATGCATCGGCGATCAGGATGCCCGAGAGCGGGCCAGGCATCGACTGAGGGCGTTCATCCATCCGGTCGTGACGACGCGCGAGGCGGCACGCCGCTGATCAAGGGCCGCGTGGTAGCGTTTCCGGGCGCCACGCGCGAGCGGGAGTAGCTCAGCTGGCAGAGCGGCAGCCTTCCAAGCTGCATGTCGCGGGTTCGATCCCCGTCTCCCGCTCCAATTCCACCGGTGCCCGCGTTGCGGGCGCGGCCGTTCAGATGATGAATGTTGGCTGCGTCTGGACCCAGCGGTCGAGTCGCATTCGGTCGTCGCTGCTCAGGACGAACGTATAGAAGGTGTCGACCTGGAAGCGACGGCTGAGCACGAAATCGAGCGCGGTCCGGTTGTTCATCGGGATCGTGAAGCCCAGCTCCTCGACTCCTCGGGTGGCGGCGTCGCTCTCGACCGTGGCCATCAGCGCGGGCAGGTCGGCAGGGTCGAGTGCCCCGATCGGGCCTGACATGTCGGCGGCCGACGTACCGAAGGCCATGCCGACGACCCGGCCGCCCCGGCGTGCCAGCCAGGCAGGCCGATCACCGAGGAGGAACCGTGTGTCCTCGGGTCGTCCATGGCCGAGAAGCTCGTGTTCGACCGCTACGATGGCCGCCTGGGCCGCCTCCTCGGTGCCGGGCTCGACGCGCTCGATCGCGAGGTCGGTCGTGATCACGGAAACCGTGGGTTTGCCCAGGAAGTCAATCGTGGTCGCCGCGAAGCTGACGCCGTACCGCAGGTAGAGCGAGACGGCCGCCGTGTCCAGCGTCGCGGAGATGACCCGGGATTGCCCTCGCCCGAGTGGGAACGCCCGGTCCAGCAGCCCTCGCCCGATCCCCTGCGTCCGGACCTCCGGGTCGACGAAGAAGAAGGTCAACTCGAGCATGCCGTCGCGTTCAATCGACTGCGCCCAACCGACGATCCGGCCGTCAGCATCCTCCGCGACCCAGTCTTCCGCCGCCGTGGCGCCGAGGTGCTCCATCCAGGAGCCATGCCAGCCCCAGGCCTGCTCGATCCCTTCGGGCGAATTCCGGGTCGCAGCCTCGGTGATCTGGCCGGTCCGCAGGAGGTAGTCGCTCAGCGAGCGACGGAACACCAGGAACGCTCCGGGCATGTCGGCCGGTTGCCGACGACGGAAGTGCGGGTCCGCTGGGGAAGACATCGCGGTCCTTCGTAGCCTTTCGTGGCGCCCATCATGTGCGGAGTGGCCTGACCGCGCCTCGGCGACCTGTCTACGGTTCGATGCGCGTCCCGATGGCGAACGTGATCAGCATCGCAGCGATGCCGACGCCGACCGTCCGGGCCATCGTGCGCCACAACGGCAGGTTCCCCCATCGCGCGACGACGATGGACGTCAGGCTGAGCGAGAGGGCAACCGCGAAGAACGTCGTGGGCAGCCGGTTGGTCCAGGGCGTGATCACGACGGACGCGAGCACGATGAGGGAGCCGATCGCGAACGCGCCGGCGGCCGTGACGCCGACCATGAGTGGCGAGATCGGCGCATCGTCGAGCGCGATGTCGTGCTCCGCCTCGGCGTGGGCGGCCAGGGCATCGTGCGCGCTGAGCTCCGTCGCGACCGTGCGCGCCAGCTCGGGCGAGAGCCCGCGGCGTTCGTAGATCGCCGCCAGCTCAGCGAGCTCCTGCGCGGGCGACAGGTTGAGCTGGCGAAGCTCCTCCGCGATGAGCGCGTTCGTGGCGTCCCGCTCGATGGCGGCCTCCGCGTACTTCGCGCTGCCCATCGCGATGGCGCCAGCGACCATCGCGGCAATCGCGGCCACGATGATGGTCTCGCTGGCTGCGCCGGCGCCGATGAACCCCTCGACGACGCCGGCGGTGGCCATGATCCCGTCGTTGCCGTCCACGACGAGGCCACGGAGGCGGGCGCGATCGAACGAACGGCCACCTTGGGCGCGCTCGCCTTCGGCGGGTAGGGGTGCTTCGCCCGTTGAGCCCTCTGCCATCGGGAGGAGTGTACGGAGCGCCGGTCGCACGCCGGGCGAGCGGCACGCGCCCAGCCCTAGACTGGCGTCATGGAAGACCTGAAGGACACCGTCGTCGTGATCACCGGCGCGAGTGCCGGGATTGGCCGGGCCACCGCGCGGGAGCTTGCGGGCGTGGGCGCCAACGTCGTCGTCGGCGCGCGGCGAACGGAACGGCTCGAGGCCCTCGAGGCTGAGTTTCCGGGCAAGATCGTCGCCGTCGCGATGGACGTCCGTTCGCCCGACGACGGCCGTCGCCTGATCAAGACCGCCGTCGAGCGGTTCGGGCGGCTCGACACGCTCGTCGCGAATGCCGGGATCGGGATGTACGGCAGCATCCTCGATCACAGCGACGACGCGATCACGACGATGCTCGACACCAACGTCGCCGGCACCGTCTGGCCGATCCGGGCCGCCGTTCCCGAGATGGTCAAGGCGGGCCAGGGCGACATCGTGATCGTCGCGTCGGTGGCCGGCTTCCGGGGCGGCGCCGACGAGGCCGTCTACGCCGCGACCAAGTTCGCCCAGGTCGGGCTCGCGGGCGCGCTGGATCGCGAGCTGCGCGAGAAAGGCATTCGCGTCACGACCATCGGGCCTGCGGGCACGTCCACCGAGTTCGCGATGGGCGTCGGTCGCACCGAGGACATGCCGGACCTGCAGACCTATCTCAAGCCCGAGGACATCGCGTTCGCGATCCGCACGGTCCTCGAGCAGCCGCGTCGCCTGCGCACCCAGTACTGGACGCTCTGGAGCATGGCCCAGGGCAGCTGACCAAGTGGTCGCTCCCAGGACGGGCAAGACTTCCTGCGACGGTGCGGTGTTTCCGCTGGGCTACGGCCTCGACGCCGCCGGGGCGCTGCTCGGACCCGCCGCCTGCCCCTGAGGCCAGCACGCGGTAGTCGCCGTCGTAGCGGACGCCGAGGCTGTTGTTGAACAGGTTGAGCATGTTGATGTAGCCGATGAGGAAGGTGAGCTCGACGAGCTCCGGGTCGGTGAACGCCGCCTTGAGCTCGGCCATGAGCGGCTCCGGGACGTGGTTGGAGTCGAGGGTCGCGGCCCGCGAGTACTCGACGGCGAGGCGGTCCCTCGTATCGAGCGTCGACGGCTGCGCGATGAGCTCGAGCGGCTGGTCGAGGATCCCGCCGATGTCGACGATGTCCACGTGGGCGTTCGTGCAGAACTGGCACTCGTTCGCGTGCGACGCCGTGAGGATGACGAGCTCCTGCACGCGCCGCTCCAGCAGCCCGCCCGGGTAGAGGGCGTCCCCGAACCCGCCGAACGCGCGGAGGATCTCGGGGCGCAGGCACATCGCCTGGAGCATCTCGACCGGCGGCTTGCCGCGCTCCCAGATGCCGCGGCTCTCTTCGAACGCGGGGTCGTCCTTGACGGCCTCGAAGGCCGTTCGGATCTGCTCCGGGGTGACGGTGACGCGCAAGGGTGGTCCTCCTTTGATCGCGCAGCGTACCTGCCCGCGCGCGTGGCACGATCCCGCGAATTCGATACCGAGCCGAGCCTTGACGCAGGGTGTCCCGGCTGGTAGGCTTCGGCGCGTGAGTGAGGTCGCCCTCGTGGGCTGTATGGGTCTGCAGTGCTCCTGTCGTCGGCGAGTGCCGGCGAGGGTCGAGCGCGCGGCCGCATAAGGTCCGCCCACACTCCTCCTCTCTCCGGGCCTCGCGACCATCGTCGCGCGACGCGGCCATCGGCCGCGCCCGCCCCTTAAGTCCCTGCTCGACCCGGAGACCCTTGATGTCCCTGCTCACCCCATCGCCCGCAAGACACATCGACCCACGCGGCATGCGTTTCGGCGCCGGCGTGTCGGCGATCGTGCTGGCGATCGCGTTCTTCCTGAACCTGCCCTGGCTGGCCGTGCTGGTCGGGGTCAACCTCGGCGTGTCGGCGTTCTTCGGCACGCGGCTGTTCCTGCCGAGCCGCCCCTGGCCGTTCGATCCGCCGCGCGCTCAAGCTCGCCCCTCCGGCCGAGCCCGAGCACGAGTACCCGCCCCGCTTCGCGCAGGCGCTCGGTGCGACGTTCCTCGGCCTCGCCGGCCTCGCGTTCCTCGTGGGCGTGACGCCGCTCGGCTGGCTGCTTGTCGCCGCGGTTGCCGGGCTCCAGACGCTGCTCGCCGTGACCGGGATCTGCGTCGGCTGCCGGCTCTACTTCCTGCGCTGGTGGGTGCCGTCCCTGTTCGCCCGGCTGTTCCGGCGCACCGATGGGCTGCGTCCGATGGAGGTCCCCGCGCTCAAGCGCGTCGCCTGATCGGGCGAAGGTTCAGCCTCAGTCGTCGGGCGGGTCCAGCGGGTCGAGCAGTCCCGCCCGGTAGGCGATGATCGCCGCCTGCGTGCGGTCGGCCGCGCGCAGCTTCCAGATGATGTTCTGGACGTGCTTCTTGACCGTGTCCTCGGCGATCGAGAGCTCGCCGCCGATCTCCTTGTTGGTCATCCCGTCGGCGAGCAGCCGGAGCACGTCGAGCTCGCGCGGGGTGAGCGCGAACGACTCGATGCGCGCCCGGGCGGTCTCGGGCCGGCGTCGGCTCGGCCGGCGCGCTGAGCGCCTCGCGCAGGAGCCCGGGCTCGACCGCCAGCTGGCCGTCGCCGACCGCCGCGATCGTCGCCAGCACCTCGGCCGTCGACGCCTCCTTGAGCAGGTAGCCCGCGGCGCCCCGGCGGATGGCCTCGAGCACGTAGCGGCGGTCGTCGTACAGCGTGACGATCACGACCGCGACCGGATGGTCGAGCTTCTTGATCTCCGCGAGGCAGGCCAGACCGTCGACGCCCGGCATCCGGATGTCGAGCAGCACGATGTCCGGGCGCAGCGCGGCGATCTCGGCCAGCCCGGATTCGCAGCTGCCGGCCTCGCCCACGACCTCGACCCAGTCGGCCGTCGAGAGCATGGCCTCGAGGCCGCGCCGCGACATCTCGTGGTCGTCGACCAGGAGCACGCGCGTGGGCGAGTCAGCCACGTCGATACCGCATGCGAATCGTCACCCTCGCGTCCCCCGTCCTCGAGCGTCCCGCTCGGATCGCGAACCCATCGGACCCCGACCGTCGCCCGTCCCCCTGATCATGCGGCACACGGCGGTCATCGCGCATCCGTCGGCGGGACGAGGCCGTCGATCACCTTGCGCAGCTCGCGGATCGCGTCCAGCACGGCAGCTTGTGCCGCGTCGAGCTGCTGGGTCGCGGCCTCCTCGCGGCCCGTGGCCAGGGACGCCCGGGCCGCCTCGAGGAATCGGTGGGCGCTGACGAGCGACTGGGCGACGGTGTCGTGCAGCTCGTGCGCCACCCGCTCGTTGCCGAGACGCGCCTCGCCTTGGGTCGCGCGCGCCAGCGCCTCCGCGCTCAGGGCCCGGCGCTGGAACTCCTCGGTGGTCGAGATGAGCTGGGCGAGGGCCGCCGTTGCCGTCTCGGCGCGTTGCTGGTCGCTGGCATCGCTGGGTGGCATCTGCCCCCGAGTCTAAGGGGCACGAACCGCGTCGCCACGCCGTGTCCTGTCACCGGCGCCTATGCTCAAGCCCGTGACGCGACCCCAGCTCGCACCCGGGAGCAGACGATGACCACCGCCAACCCCGCGCCGCACCGGTTCGCCGGCCGCGTGCCCCCCGGCGTCGACCCGATCGTCCCGGGCCCCGGGCAGGAATTGGTGTGGGACTACCCGCGACCGCCGCGCATCGAGGCCGTGCCCGAGCGTGTCCGGGTGGTGGTGGGTGCGGTCAACATCGCCGACTCGACCAGGGCGATGCGCGTCCTGGAGACCGCCGGCGCGCCGGTCTACTACGTTCCGCGGGGGGACGTCCGGTTGGACCTGTTAACGCGGACGGCGCACGCCACGCACTGCGAATGGAAGGGTGATGCGGCCTACTGGACCGTCGCCGTCGACGGGCGGACGATCGAGGACGTCGCGTGGTCGTACGAACAACCCAAGCCCGGTTTCGAGCCGATCACGGGGCACGTCGCGTTCTATGCCGCCAAGGTCGACGAGGCGTGGGTCGGCGACGAGCAGGCGACGCCCCAGGCCGGCGGCTTCTACGGCGGCTGGATGACGTCCCGGATCGTCGGCCCGGTCAAGGGCGAGCCGGGTTCCGGGAACTGGTAGGCCGGCGCTATCCGTCGCCGGGCGTTGCTTCGCCCGCCGCGCGATAGACGAGGACCTGCACGTGTTCGAGGGTCACGAGCCCGCCGCCGATCATCGGCTCCAGCTCGTCGAGGACCGGCCGGAGGCGCGACTCCTCGTCGACGACCTCGAGCAGGATCGGCAGGTCCTCGGACAGGGCGAGGATCCGCGTCGTGTGAACGCGAGACGATCGCCCGAAGCCTTCGATCCCACGGAATACCGATACGCCGCGGATGCCGCGCTCGCGGAGGCGGCGGACGATGGCGTCGTACAGCGGCCGGCCCTCGAACGTGTCGGACTCGCCGATGTAGATGCGCGCGAGGAGCGCGTCGCCCTCGATCGTCATCGTCGCTCCTCCGTCCTCATCGGGCGCCTCCAGCGATCACGGGACGAGCCGGCCGACGGCGAGCCCGGCGACCACCGCGACCAGCCCGAGCACGACCGACCCGACGAGGTTGGCCGTCGCGAGGCCGTAGGCCCCTTCCTCGACCAGCCGCCACGACTCGAGCATGAACGTGCTGAACGTCGTGTAGGCGCCCAGGAACCCGACCATCAGCGGCAGCCGCACGTCCGGCGGGCAGCACGTTGCGCTCGATGACCCAGGCGAACAGCACGCCCAGCGCGAACGAGCCCGTGAGGTTGATGACGAGGGTCCCGAACGGGAACGCCGTCGGGTTGCGCTCGCTGATCCAGCCGTCGACCGACCCAGCGCAGGACCGCGCCCGCGAAGCCCGCCGAGCCCGACCAGGAGCAGCTGCACGTCGCTCAGTCGAGCGAGGGCACGCCGATGATGTTGAACCCGCCGTCCACGAACGTGATCTCGCCGGTGATCGCGCCGGCCAGGTCCGAGGACGAGGAACGCCGCCGTGTTGCCGACGTCCTCCTTGGTCACGTGGGCGCGCATCGGGGCGATCTGGTCGAACGGGCCGTAGAGCTTGCGGAAGTCGCGGACGCCGGACGCGGACAGTGTCCGGATCGGGCCGGCGGAGATCGCGTTGACCCGGATGCCCGTCGGGCCCGAGGTCGGCGGCGAGGTAGCGGACCGTCGCCTCGAGCGCCGCCTTGGCGACGCCCATCACGTTGTAGTTCGTCGTGACGCGCTCCGAGCCGAGGTAGGTCAGCGTGAGGATCGAGCTGCCGCGATGGAGGAGGGGACGGGCGGCGCGGGCCATCGCGACGAGCGAGTAGGCCGAGACCTCGACGGCGAACAGGTAGCCGTCGCGCGACGTGTCGAGGAACGAGCCCTCGAGGTCCTCGCGCTTCGCGTGGGCGACGGCGTGGACGAGGATGTCGATCTCGCCGTACGCCTCCTGCCAGCGGTCCATCACGCGCTGGATGTCGGCGTCGGACTGGGCGTCGGCGGGCTCGACGAAGGTGCTGCCGATCGACTCGGCGAGGGGCCGGACGCGGCGCTCGATGAGGCTCTCGACGGACGAGAACCCGACGATCGCGCCCTGCTCGTGGAAGGCCTTCGCGATGCCCCAGGCGATCGAGTGGTCGTTCGCGACCCCGAAGATCAGCGCCTTGCGGCCCTCCAGCAGTCCCATCTCGTCCTCGCGTCCCTCGTGCGGCTCCGCTACCCTCCGACCATCATGCCCGAGATGCCCCGCACCCGACGACGCCCTGCGTGCAGCGTTGCACGGGGTCCGGGGCCTGCTGCTCGACCTCGACGGCGTCCTCGTGCTGGCCGGCAAGGCGATCCCCGGGCGCCCCGGCGGCGATGGACGAGCTCGACCGGCGGGCGATGCCGTACCTGCTCGTGACCAACACCTCGCTGGTGTCGCGGCCCGTCGCTGGCGGCGTGGGGCCGGAGCGTCGGCTTCTCGACGCCGCCGGACCGGCTCCAGTCGGCGCTGTCGGCGTCGGCGGAGCTGGTGCGGCGGGAGTACGGCGAGCGGCCCGTGTTCGTGATCGCCTCGGACGACGCGCTGGCCGAGTTCGCGGGCCTGAACGTGGTCGACGCGGCGGGCGCGGAGGCGGCGGCGCGGGCGATGTCGCGGCCGTCGTGCTCGGCGACTCGCCCGATCAGCTGACGAAGGCGAACCTCGACCGTCGCGTTCCGGCTCGTACGCGGCGGCGCCGAGCTGATCGGGATGCACCGCAACCCGTGGTGGATCACGCCCGAGGGCCCGACGCTCGACGCCGGCGCGTTCCTCGTCGCGCTCGAATGGGCGACCGGCCGCCGGGCGCGGACCGTCGGCAAGCCGTCGCCAGCGTTCTTCCGGGTGGCGATCGAGCGGCTCGCGGCCGAGGCGGCGGCGCGCGGGGAGCCGCGGCTCCGACGCGTCCGACCTCGTGATGGTCGGCGACGACGTCGGCTCGGACATCGGCGGCGGCCAGACGCGCCGGCCTGCGCACGATCTTCGTGCGGTCCGGCAAGCACGGCGACGCGGAGCTCGCCGCGGCCGCCTCCGGCGCCCGAGGCTATGCGCCGGACGCGGTCGCCGCGTCGATCTGGTCGAGGTCATCGCGGCGCTGCGCTGAGCGCCGCGCTCAGCTCGACGGGCGCGTCACCCGCACGTCGTCGATGCCAGCCTCGACGGTCGAGTCGCCGCCACCGTCGAGGGCCTCGAACCGGATCCGGACGTCTTGCCCGGCCCAGGCGTCCATCGAGATCGAGGCCGAGTGCCACGAGCCCGCCACCAGCGACGACGAACCCGTTCGCTCGAACACGACCGTCTGCGTCGACGCCGTCTCGACGATCGCCCGCAGGTGGTCGGCCGACGACGAGTTCGCGGCATGCGCGAACAGCCAGCGGAAGGTGAGCTGCTGGCCGGCACCCGCCGGGAGCGTGATCGGCACGGAGCGGACCGTGGTCCGGCCGTCGAGGTCGTCCGGCCGCCGGCCGACGACCCCGCCGCGAGCCCGGTCACGAACGCGTCGCGACCGGACGGCACGGTCGTCGGCTGCAGCGTCTCGCCGCGCCGTCGTCGTGCCCGCCGGGTTGCCGCGCGCCCATCGGCCCGCGCCGCCGTGGTCGCCGTGTCGGTGCCGTCGGGGTTGACCTGCCAGCCGCGGCCGACCTCGAGGTCGTCGTCGAACGCCCCGCAGCGCGCGGTCCTGACGTCCGCGCCGAGCACCGCGAGCGGGCACCAGGCGTGCTCCGCGAGGTACAGGACGGCCTCCCGGTTGCGCGACGTCTCGGGCTCGATCATCGACGACTTCGGGTAGTCGCGGATCGACATCTCGAACGTGTACGAGAAGATCCGGTAGGTGCCGTAGAGGTAGTCGCGCGACCCCCCGTCGGGTGATGTACAGGTCGCTGGCCTGCTCGGGCCTGTAGCCGTTGGTCGCGGCCATGTGGCGCCCGATCTTGCGCAGGGCGGCGTGATCCTGGGTCGTCATGTCGGCCGGGACGTTCTTCTTCGTGTAGCCGTACGGCCACATGACCAGGCGCCCGGCCTCGTGGAACGTGATCGCGGCCCGGATCTGCTGGCGGCCGCCGACGACGCGCGAGGCGAGGAAGTCGCGCATAGGCGCGCGTCTCGGGCGCCGAGAACGGCTTCGGACCGTGGTACGTGATCGCCTCGGGGTTGTTGCTCGTCCGGCCGGCGAGGCCCCAGTGGTAGCCGTAGTTGCGGTTGAGGTCGGTGCCGATGGCCGACGTGCCCGCGTTCGGCTGCCGGTTCTTGCGCCAGAAGTGGAAGTGCCCGCCCTTGATGTCGAACGTCGCGCCGTCGGGGTTCATCGCGAACACGACCCAGATCTCGCGCGTGTTCACGATGTTCGTGATCCGCGCCTTCGTGCCGTAGTCGTCCGCGAGCCAGTGGAGGATGTGCAGGGTCATCTCGAGGCCCATGTGCTCGTCCGAGTGGTGGAGGCCGTCGAACAGGACCTCGGGCTCGTTCTCGTCGGTCGTTGACGTTGTCGCTGATCTTCGCCGCCCACAGCTGGCGGCCCTGGTAGCTCTCGCCGATGGAGAACAGGTGGACGATGTCGGGGTGGGCGGCGGCGACCGCCTGGATGTCCGTCGACCATCTCCGGGATACGTGTGGTAGCCCGCCAGCCGACCGGGAAGTCCGATCGCGGCGAGCGCGGCCGCGCGGGGCGACGCGCGGGCAGCGACGAGGGCGATGGCGATCGACGGCAGGAGCACGAGGCGGCGCAGGAGTCGATGCATGGGACCACGTATGCCGGGCACGACCCGGGAATGTCCGCATCCGGGACGATGGTCCGCGCCACGGCGACCCGGACATAGACTGGCGCCAACGTCGACCTCGCGCGACCTCCGTCGCATCCCGCGGACGGCGCCTTCACGGGAGCCTGCGATGACCGCTGAGCGGATCAAGATCACCTACGCGACCCTGCGCGCCGACAACGAGGACCTCCAGGTCGCCTACGAGGCCGGCCTCGAGAAGGCCAAGGCCCGGCTCGGCGCCTACCACCGCAACTACATCGACGGCCAGGATCGCGACGGCGAGGGCACGTTCGAGCTGCGGTCGCCGATCGACAGCGAGATCCTGGTCGGGACGTTCGCCCGCGGCACGCGCGCCGATGTCCAGGACGCGGTCAAGGCCGCCCGGCGGGCGCAGCCGGCCTGGTTCCGGCTCGGGTGGGAGAAGCGGCTCGAGATCATGAAGCGCGCCGCGGAGCTGATCTCCGAGCGTCAGATGGAGTACGCGCGGCCTGATGGCCGTCGAGGTCGGCAAGACGCGCCTCGAGGCCCTGGGCGAGGTCGAGGAGGCGGCCGACCTCATCCGCTACTACGCGAAGACGGCCGAGGACAACGCGTTCTACGACCACCCGATGGACAACCTCGGCGACGCGACCGTCCACACCCGGACGATCCTGCGACCGCACGGCGTCTTCGCCGTGATCAGCCCGTTCAACTTCCCGATGGCGCTGTCCGTCGGCCCGACGTGCGCGGCGATGATGGCCGGCAACACGACGATCCTCAAGCCCGCGTCGGCCGGTGCGATGACCGCCATCGCCGTCCTCGAGGCGTATCGCGACGCCGGGCGTTCCGGATGGCGTGTTCAACCTCGTCATGGGCCCGGGCGACACCGTCGGCGACGAGCTCCAGCACAACCCGGGCATCGACGGGATCGTGTTCACGGGCTCGTTCGAGGTCGGGTTCGAGCTGTTCCGCAACTTCTCGACCACGTTCCCGCGCCCGTGCATCGTGGAGATGGGCGGCAAGAACCCGGCGATCGTGCTGCGCTCGGCGGACCTCGAGGAGGCGGCCGAGGGGATCATGCGCGCGGCCTTCGGGTTCGGCGGCCAGAAGTGCTCGGCCAACAGCCGGGTCTACGTCGAGAAGCCGGTCCACGACGAGCTCGTCCGGCTGCTGGTCGAGAAGACCGAGAAGCTCACGGTCGGCGACCCGCTGCCGCGCACGGCGTTCCTGGGCCCGGTCATCGACCAGCGCGCGGTCGACCGCCACCAGCGGGCCGTCGCCGACGCCCGGCGCGACGGAGCGGTGTTCACCGGCGGCGAGCACCTCACCGACGGCGCGCTCGCCCGCGGCTTCTACGTCGAGCCGACGGTCGTCGGCAACCTGCCCGCGATCCCATCGCCTGTTCCAGGACGAGCTGTTCGCGCCGTTCACCGCGGTGCACGCGGTCGACTCGCTCGACGAGGCGCTGACGCTCGCGAACGACAACGTCTACGGCCTGACGGCCGGCGTCTACTCGAACGGACCCGGCCGAGGTCCAGCGCTTCCTCGACGAGATCGAGGCGGGCGTGCTGTACGTCAACCGGCGCGCCGGCGCGACGACCGGCGCCTGGCCGGGCGTCCAGGCGTTCGGCGGCTGGAAGGGCTCCGGCTCGACCGGCAAGGCCGGCCTGTCGATGTACTACGTCGCGCAGTTCCTGCGGGAGCAGAGCCACACCGTCGTCGACTGACGGGTCGGCGTTCGGCCGATGCGCGCGCGCCTGGCCGGGCTCGCCGTCGCGGTGCTCGCCGTGGCGGCGACGGTGGCCGGGTGCTCGATGTTGCCGGCGCGCACGGGCGTCGTCCCCGCGAGCTCCATGACGCTCAACGTCTCGAACGGGACGACGCTGCCGGTTGCCCTCGCCGTGAACGGCATCGTCGTCGACCAGATCGGCCCGCAGGACGCGCGGAGCGACATCCCGGCGAGCAAGCTGCCGCCGCTCCCCTGGTCGGTCGAGGTACGCTCGCCGAGCGGCCGGGTGCTGGTCTCGGTGGTCGTGCATGGCGGGGACGTCGCGAGCTTCTCCGAGACTGGTGGCGGTTCCGGCGAGCGAGGGGTCGCGCAGCGCGTCGACCTCTCCTGCGGCCGGATCGATGTCTGGTCGGGACCGCCGCTGTCGGGTCCGTCCACCGGCCCGGGCGTGCCTGGGGACTGCGCTCCGTAATCGTCGCGGTGCGTGTCTGAAAGCCGCCAAATCGCTCCATCGAGCTGTTCAACGGCGGCCTGCGCGGCTCTTGGTGCCTGCGTGCGTCACCGGACCGGGCCGTTACGGGCGGATCGCGGGCCGGATGGCGCGATTTGGCGGGTCCTGGGCACGTCCGGCTGGGCAGCGACCGGGGACCATCGGGTCGTCGCGGCGGGGCGCCGCCTCCTGCTATTCTGATATTCACTCTGCATAACATCTATGCGTGTCGCGCTGCCCGGCGACCCACACCAAGGAGGCCACGTGACGACCCCGCTCGAGGCGCGAACCGTCCCGGACATCGTCACCGAGCTGCCCGGCCCCAAGGCCCGGGCGCACATCGAGTTCGACCACGCCTGGACGAGCCCGAGCCTCCCGCGCGCCTACCCGATCGTGCCCGTGCGCGGCCTCGGTTGCGCGGTCGAGGACATCGACGGCAACGTGTTCCTCGACTTCGCCGCCGGCATCGCCGTCAACTCGACCGGTCACAGCCACCCCGACGTCGTCGCGGCGATCCAGCGCCAGGCAGCCGAGCTCCAGCACTTCAGCGCCAGCGACTTCTACCTGCCGATCTACGCCGAGGCCGCCGCCGAGCTCGCGCGGATCGCGCCGATGTCGCCGGTCCGCGTGTTCATCGGCAACTCGCGGCGCCGAGGCGGTCGAGGCGGGGCTCAAGCTCGCGCGCTACGCGACGAAGCGCCCGAACGTGATCGCGTTCCTGGGCGGCTTCCACGGTCGGACGATGGGCGCCGTCAGCCTGACCGCGTCGAAGGCCAAGTACCACGCCCACTTCGGTCCCATGCTCCCGGGCGTCTACCACGTGCCGTTCGGCAACGAGGGCCTCGACGAGATCGAGAGCCGCGTCTTCAAGCGCCTGATGCCGGCCGACGAGTTCGCCGCGATCATCGTCGAGCCGATCCAGGGCGAGGGCGGCTACGTCGTCCCCGAGGACGACTTCCTGCCGCGGCTGCGCGAGCTGTGCGATCGCCACGGGATCCTGCTGATCGCCGACGAGGTCCAGTCGGGCGCGGGTCGCACCGGCAAGATGTGGGCCCTCGAGCACTGGGACGTCGAGCCCGACATCCTGCTCACCGCCAAGGGGATCGGGTCCGGGATGCCGGTCGGCGCGATGATCGCCAAGGCCGAGCTGATGACCTGGGGCCCGGGCGCGCACGGCAGCACGTTCGGCGGCAACCCGGTCTCGCTGGCCGCGGTCCTCGAGACGATCCGCCTGCTCGAGAACGGGCTCATCGCCAACGCCGCGATCCGCGGCCGCGAGATCCAGGACGCGCTCCGGCCGCTGCTCACCGCGCCACCCGGCGCTCGTGCGGGACGTCCGCGGCAAGGGCCTGATGATCGGGATCCAGTTCGACTCCGGCGAGACCGCCGACGCCGTCCAGATGCAGGCCTTCGACCGGGCCTGCTGGTCCTCGAGGCCGGCGACGACTGCGTGCGGATGTCCCCGCCGCTCGTCGTCTCGCAGGCCGAGGCCGCGACCGCGGTCCGCATCTTCACCGAGGCCGTCGACCACGTGGCGGCCCATCGCGTCGACGGACCGCGCGGCCGTCGCGGCCGAGCGGCCGTGCCGAGGGCCTCGGCTACCGCAGGGCTTGCGGCGCGTCGCGGCTGATCCGGCACACTTCCGCCATGCCCGGCAAGGTCGCCTCGATGCACGATGCGATCGCGGACCTCGTGCGCGACGGCGACACGGTCGCGATCGAGGGCTTCACGCACCTCATCGGCTTCTCCGCCGGCCACGAGATCATCCGCCAGCGCAAGCGCGACCTCGCGCTCGCGCGCATGACGCCGGACGTGATCTACGACCAGATGATCGCCGCCGGCGTCGCCCGCAAGCTGATCTTCAGCTGGCTCGGCAACCCCGGCGTCGGCGGGCCTGAACGCGATCCGGCGGCGGATCGAGCCGGCCTCGGTCGGGGAGGGGACGCCGCTCGAGCTCGAGGAGTACAGCCACTTCGGGATGGTGGCCCGCTACACCGCGGGCGCCGCGAACCTGCCGTTCATGCCGCTGCGCTCGTACTTCGAGACCGACCTGCCGGTGGCCAACCCGCTCATCCGGCCGATCAAGTCGCCCTACTCCGACGAGGTCGTCTACGCCGTCCCGCCGCTCAACCCGGACGTCACGATCGTCCACGCGCAGCGCGCCGACGCCGACGGCAACACCCAGGTCTGGGGCCTGCTCGGCTGCCAGAAGGAGGCGGCGTTCGCCGCCGATCGCGTGATCGTCGTCGTCGAGGAGCTGGTCGACGAGTCGGTGATCCGCGCCGACCCCAACCGGACGATCATCCCGGGCCTGATCGTGGACGCCGTGGTCGTCGACCCGTTCGGCGCCCACCCCTCCTACGTCCAGGGCGCCTACGACCGCGACAACCGCTTCTACCTCGACTGGGACCCGATCAGCCGCGACGAGGACGCTGGTCCAGGCCTGGCTGCGCGAGTGGGTCTACGACCTCGACGGCCGCGCGGCCTACGTCGAGAAGCTTGGCGCGGAGCGCATCGCGGGCCTGAAGCCCGGCCCTGCCCCGTCCGGCTCCGTCGACTACGGGAGCTACGGGTGATCGGCGCCGGCACTGGCCCGCGCGATCCGGCGCGCGCTCCGTACCCTGGAACCTGCTGACGTTCACTGCAGCGCTCGAACCCGGTCTCGCCGCGTCTTCGCTGGAACGCGTGACGTTCCAGGCGACGAGCGGACGGGTGGACAGCGGCTCGACGGAACGCGTCGACGTTCCCACACCGCGCGGAACGGCTCCGTCGAACGCTGCAGTGAACGCCGAGCGTTCCACGGGACGGATCCGCGGCGCAGGCCGCAGACGCTTCTCGAAGTCCGAGATGATGATCGTCGCCGCCGCGCGCGAGCTGGCCGGCCAGCACGTCTGCTTCGTCGGCGTCGGGCTGCCGAACATCGCCGTCAACCTCGCCAAGCGCACGGTCGCCCCGGACCTCGAGCTCGTCTACGAGGCGGGCGTGTTCGGGGCGCGGCCGGCGCGGCTGCCGCTGTCCATCGGCGACCCGACGATCGTCACCGGCGCGATCGCCGTCGTGTCGATGTTCGAGCTGTTCGCGTTCTACCTGCAGCGCGGCCTGATCGACGTCGGGTTCCTGGGCGCCGCGCAGATCGACCAGTTCGGCAACCTCAACTCCACCGTGATCGGCGACTACGCGGCGCCCGAAGACCCGGCTGCCGGGCTCGGGCGGCGCGTGCGAGATCGCGATCAACGCGCGCAACGTGTTCGTGATCATGCGCCAGTCGTCGCGCTCGTTCGTCGAGAAGATCGACTTCCGGACCTCGCCCGGCAACCTCGGCGGCGCCGAGCAGGCCGAGAAGATCCGGCGCGCCGGCGGCTGGAACGGCCGGGGACCGTCGGTCGTCGTCACGGACCTCGGGATCTGGCACTTCGACGAGACCGGCGAGATGCGCCTGGACTCGCTCCACCCCGGCGCGACGCTCGACGAGGTCCGCGCGACGATCGCCTGGGAGCCGCGCATCAGCGACAAGCCTCGCCGTGACGCCGCCGCGCCACCGCCGGAGGAGCTGCGGCTCGTCCGCGAGGAGCTCGACCCCGAGGGCGTCTACACGAAGTAGGCGGCTGCCGAACTGCCGCTGGGACGGTCGATTCGATGGGCGTCAGGCGGAGTGCGCCTCGACGAACGCCACGAACCCGCTCCAGTCGCTTGGCTCCAGCGATTGGCTGAGGGCGAGATAGGCGTGGCGCCCGGCCTCCAGGAGTGCCGCGAGCTCCATCTCCACGACGACGTCGGCCTTGTCGGGCTCGCCCGGCTCGAGGCTCTGGGGCTCGTACGCCACCAGCCGTGTTTCGGCAGCCGAGAGGGGGATCGCCTCAGCCGCCTCGACGCGCTCGGCGAGCGCCGTCTCGCATCGCGCTGCCGGCGACCGCACTCAGGACGGCACGGATGTGGTCTCCCGCCACGAGATCGGCCGGTAGGTCGAGACGCCCCCTCGAGACGTCGCTGAGCACCCCCCAGACGGCCCACCACCGCCGGTGGCTGACCCGATCCACCTCCGTTCCTCAGGAGCCACAGCACGAGTTCGGTCGTCGCCTCCTCGCCGTACGCGGCAGCCAGCTCGCCGAAAGCCGTGGCGAGCGCGGCGGCGGCCCGCTCCACGGCAAGGTCCGCCGTCCAGCCCCTGTCGGGCTCCCAAATGACCGGGACCCCCCGTCCCACGCGTTCGAGCGCGCCCTGGAGTCGCCGGGCGGTCCTGCAGCAGCTGGCAGCGGGCGCCGGCACATCGGCTCTGGGATCCCCGCCACCCGCCAGATGGGCAAGGTCCGCCGAATTGCAAGTGGCCGGATCGGAGTTTCGCCAAGCCCATCACGTCGTAGGCCAGCCTGAGGTGGCTGGCGACGATCGGGAGGTTCCAGTCAGCCTGAGGCGGCATGGGATCCCGGCGTCCACTCGAGCGATGTCATGCGGGGAACTCTGGCGGCGAGGTCTACGTCGCGTCCGGCGGCAGGATCACGAGCGCGGTCACCATGCCGAACATCCCGTCGGGGCCCTCGACGTGGGGCAGGATGTGGCAGTGGAAGGCCCACACGCCGGGTCGGTCACAGTCGATGATCGCGTCCCAGCGCTCGCCCGGGTTGACGCCCAGCGTGTCCGCGCGGAACGCCGCCGTCCCCAGCTCGGCGCCGTCGCGCGCGACGATGTGCATCCGGAACCCGTGGGTGTGCCACGGGTGCATCATCGTGCCCTCGTTCATGAACCGGATCAGCACCTTGTCGCCCTGCTTGGCGACGATCGGCGTGGTGGCCGGGAACCCGTGGCCGTTGATCGTGAAGCCGCCCAGGACGTCGTTGTGGATGAACACGACCTCCTGGGTCACGCCGTACTTGCGCGCGTAGCGTCTGCGATGTCCTTGGGCTCCACGATGAACGCGCCCAGCAGCCCGCGGCCGACCTGGTCGGTCGCGTTGTGGTGCGAGTGGTACATCTGCGAGCCCGACGGGGTCGCCGTGAACTCGTAGGTGAACGTCTCGCCCTGCGCGAACGGCAGCTGGGTCACGAACGGGACGCCGTCCTGCTTGAAGTCCGTCGAACTCGATGCCGTGGAAGTGCACGCCGGTCGGCTCGGTCATGTTGTTGGTGAACGAGATCCGGACCTTGTCGCCCTCGGTGACCCGGATCGTCGGCCCGGGCCACATCTTGTTGTAGCCCAGCGCCTTGACCGGCGGGTTGATGGCATCGATCGGCCACTCGATCTCGTCGACCGTGAGCTCGAACACCTTGGTGCCGTCGGGATCGACGCGGACAGGATCGAGCGGCTGGTTGCCCTGGGGGACCGAGGTGAACTCGGGGTCGTCCGTGTTGGGCCCGAGGACGTTGTCCAGGAACGGCGACATCCCGAGGGGACCGGCGAGGTTGCCGACGAAGCGCCGGACCTTGACCTGGCCGTTGAGGTCGTGCTCGGTCCAGCCGGCCGGGAGATTCGGGATGGGCGAGGCCGACGGGCTGGGCGCGACCGAGGCCGAGGCCGACGGCGCGGGCGTAGCCGGCGGCGGTGTCGGCGAGGGCGTGGGGCTCGCCGCCTCGGCGAACGCCCAGCTGGGGGAGGCCGTGGCCTGGCAGGCGGCGACGGTGGCCGCGACCCCGACGAGGCCGGCGGCGCCGGCGACGCGCAGGAACCCGCGACGGCTCAGCGGGGAGCCGGGCGGCTCTGGCGTTGGCTCCGAGGCGGGCGGGATCCCGTCGGTCGACGGGTCGGCGGACGAGGTGACGGATCTGTCCACTGGCGCGGGCTCCGGTCTGGGCGGGTGGTTTGGCTCGGCTGATTGTCCGGGCCGTCCCCACGCATGCGAAGTGACGAATGGCCCGATTTGGGTCGGGCCGGCGGCCTGCTGGGGCGTGTCGTGCTGCTGCTAGGCTGCCACAGATGGCCGGTTCGCCCTTCGCCGAGCCGCCGCACCGTGCGGCCGGACGGTAACGCATGGAGGACGACCTCGTCTCGTGGGGCCGGATGCTGCGCATCGAGACCCGAGGACGGACCACCGGCCGGCCGGCCCGGCCGTGGTCGGGTTCGCCGAGCGGCCCGACGGATCCGTGGTCGTCTCGGCCGGTTCGCCCGACGCCAACTGGGCGCTCAACCTCCTCCACGACCCCGTCTGCCGGGTGACGATCGCCGACGCGTCGTGGCCGGCGGTGGCCCGGTCCCTGGAGCGCGACGAGCACCGGGACGCCGTCCGTGACCTGATCCTGCGCTACGGGACCCCGTCGGAGAACCTGGGCACGGGACCGTCGTTCGAGATCCGTCGCAGCGAGCCCTGAACCGATGCCCAAGCTGACGCCCAAGATCATCCTCGAAGGCACCCGGCTGACCCACAAGACGGACCTGGCGTTCGCGCTCAACGAGCACCCGCGGATCGTCGGGCCGCGCCGCTACCGCTACCACTCGCCCCTGATCTCCGCGGAGTGGTGCGGCTTCACGCCCGAGCCCTGGGGCCGCGGTCCCATCAACTTCGAGCCCGGCGGCGAGGAGGAGGCTCGGGCGCTCGCGGTGTTCGACGCCTGGACCCGCCTGATCGAGCTCCAGCCGCACTACTCCTGGATCATCGACCGCTTCCACCTGTCCGCCCGGGCGTACCAGCTCGCGGTCCACGGGCGCGACGTCGACTTCGGCTGGCTCGAGGACCGGCTGCTCGCGCTCGACGTGCACGTGGTGCTGTGCACGCGTCGCGACGGCACGTGGGAGGCGGCCCGAGCGGAGCGACTGCCGATCTCGGGCAAGCCGTCCCAGTACGACGACCTCGATGCGTTCCGGCGGGAACAGGACCTCCTGCGGCGCCTCGCGGCCGAGTCGCGCCTGCCGGTGCTGGAGCTGGACATGACCGAGGGCGACGCCGGCGCCGCCTGCGACGCGATCGCGGACTGGATGACGGCGACGGGCGGGCTCTGGCCACGAGACGGCGGCCGGACCGCGTAGGATCGGGTCGTGGATCGCCCCGTTGTCGTCGTCCGGCCCCGCCCCGCATGAGCGGCCGCGTCTTCCGCCGCGCGACGTCCGCCGAGCCGCCGGTCGCGGTCTCCGGCCACGGCTCAACCATCGTCGACGCGGACGGCCGCGAGTACCTCGACGCCGCGGGCGGCGCGATCGTCGTCAACGTGGGCCACGGCCGGCGCGAGATCGCCAATGCCATGGCCGAGCAGGCCGGACGCCTCGCGTACGCGCACGGCAGCGCGTTCACGACCGAGCCGCTCGAACGCTATGCGCGCGGAGGTCGCCCGCCACCTGCCGCTGACCGACCCGGCGATCTACCCGGTCTCGGGCGGGTCGGAGGCGATCGAGACCGCGCTCAAGCTCGCCCGCGCGACGCAGCTCGCGCGCGGCGAGCCGGACCGCCTCGTCGTGTTCGCGCGCTGGGGCAGCTACCACGGCAACACGCTCGGGGCGCTCGACCTGTCGGGCCGGCGGCCGCTGCGCCGGCCGTACGAGGGCTGGCTCGGCCGGTTCCGCCACGTCAGCGCGGCGTATCCCGTACCGCGGCGACGACGCGGGCTCCCAGGCGCTGGGCACGACCCAGGCGCTGGTCGACGAGCTGGACCAGGCGTTCACGATGGCCGGATCCGGGGACCGTGGCGGCGTTCGTCGCCGAGCCGATCGTCGGGGCGACGCTGGCCGCCGTCGAGCCGCCGCCCGGCTACTGGCCGGCGATCGCCGAGGTGTGCCGCCGGCACGGTGCCCTGCTCATCGCCGACGAGGTCATGACCGGCTTCGGGCGGACCGGTGCCTGGTTCGGGCTGACGCACTACGGCGTCCAGCCCGACCTGCTGGTCGCGGCCAAGGGCGCCACCTCCGGTTACTGGCCGTTCGGGTTCGTGGCGGCGTCGGGCGAGGTCTACGACGCGGTGACGGGCGCCGGGCCGTTCGTCCACGGCTTCACCTACTCGCACCAGCCGGTCGGCCGCGACCGTCGCCCGCGAGGTGCTGCGGATCCTGGAGGCGGAGTCGCTCGTCGAGGCGTCGGCAACGAAGGGCGAGCGGCTGACGGCCCTCCTCCACGAGCGGCTCGACGCCAGCCCGGTCGTGGGCGACATCCGGGGCCGTGGCCTGATGGTCGGCGTCGAGCTCGTCCAGGACCGCGAGACGCGCGAGCCGTACCCGCGGGCGGCGAAGCTGGTCGAGGCGGTCGTCGGATCGCCCGCGAGCGAGGCCTGCTGCTCTACTCCGGGCACCGGCAACGCGAACGGCGTCGACGGCGACACGCTCCTGCTCGGGCCGCCGTTCGTGGTCACCGACGACGAGCTGGTGCGGATCGCCGATGGGCTGGCCGAGGCGATCGAGGCTCGCGGTTGCGTCGGTCGGGGACGCCGTCCGGCGTCTGACGTGATCCGGGCGAGGACTCCACGCCGTATCGTCAGGTCACATGACGACCGAGCAAGAGCCGGCCTACGCGGTGGAGCCCGAGCCCATCGGTGGGCCCGTCGACCCCGTGCGTGCGCGGCGTCGTCGCCGGTCTCGCAGCCGCGATCGCGGTCATCGTCCTGGCCGCCGTCGGGCTGGCCATCGCGATCTCCGTCGTACCGGGCGCCTCGGACGGCCGGCGACAGCCGCCGGTCCGCGTCGCGTTCGTCGATCCGGACGGCGTCGCTCGCCATCGTCGACGGCCAGGGTGGCAATCGTGTCGTCCACTCGACCCCGGACACGACGTTCGCGTTCCCGGCCTGGTCGCCGGACGGGACGCGGGTCGCGGTCGATCACCACGGCGGGGACGGCGTGGCGATCGAGGTGTTCGACGCCGGATCGGGCACGACGCCGCCGGCGGACGGGACCGTCGTCTTCAAGAGCGACACCGACGCCCCGTTCTACCTGTACTGGACACCGGACGGCTCGGCGGTGAGCTTCCTGACCGAGGAGGGCTCGAGCCTCTCGCTCCGCTCGGCGCCGGCGGACGGCAGCGCCGGCGCCGGCGATCCTTCGCGAGGGTGCGCCGATGTACTGGGCCTGGGAGGGCCGCGAGGCCGGATGCTCGTCCACACCGGCGCCGACACGGACGCGTTCCTCGGCGCGGTGGGCGCGGACGGCAGCACCGTATCCACGGTCGCCGCCGTGCCCGGCGTGTTCCGCGCGCCGGCGGTCTCGGCCGACGGCCGGTACGAGGCCTACGTCATCGCAGGGCAGGGCGGTCGCGCGCGCGGTGGTGGTCGGCGGCGAGCGACGGCCTCGACGAGCCTCGACGTCCCGGTGTTCGGTCCGGCGGCGATGGGCTTCGCGCCATCCGGGCCCGCAGCTCGCGTTCATCGGCGCCGCGCGAGGGGACCGGCAGGTGCCGCTGCCGGTCGGCCCGCTGCGGCATCATCGACGCGCTCCACGGGCGACGTCCGGACGCTCGCCCGCCGGAACGGTCGTGTCGTTCTTCTGGTCGCCGGACGGGCGGACGATCGCGACGATCGGGCGTGCCGGACCAGTCCAGCCCAGGCCGCGAGCCGCCGGCGACGCGCACGGCTGGCCGCCGTACGCGACGACGATCCGGTCACGCAGCCGCGCTCCGGCGGCGACGCCCGGGGTGGACGTCTCGCTCGTGTTCGTCGACGTTGCCTCGGGGACCGCGACGCCGGCCGTAGATCGTCTCACTCTCGCCGCTGTTCGT
Organism: uncultured Chloroflexia bacterium; assembly: GCA_963779575.1. Lineage (GTDB taxonomy): Bacteria > Chloroflexota > Limnocylindria > Limnocylindrales > CSP1-4 > CAIXZV01. The sequence continues at coordinate 294,712 of CAVZYT010000008.1, read as the reverse complement.
GAACCAGGTGCTGCCGTACTTCGACCAGTACGCGCTCAGCCACCGGGTCTGGTCGCCCGACGGGACCTCGATCCTCCTGCCGGTCGATCGGCGACGACGGCGTCGAGTCCGCTCGAGCCGTGCTGCCGGCCGACGGGTCGGCGCGCGCGGCCTCGCGCCGGGCTCGATCGGGTTCTGGAGCCCCTGACGCGCTTGGTCTAGGCCGTCCGCGGCCGCATGCGCCCGCACGAGCACGATCACGCCGAGCACCACGCAGCACGAGCGGCCACACGAGGTCGCTGAACCCGGGCACCGCCACGCTCGACGCGCCGATCGCGAACAGGATCAGCGCCGAGCACCAGCTGCCAGCCCCAGCCGGCGCCGCTGACCGCCGCGCACGAGCGCGATGAACAGGAACGCGACGCCGAGGCACAGGGTGCCGACGCCGGGCCCGGAGATCACGTTCGCGGCGGCGAGGAGGTCCGGGGCAGCGAGCGCCGTGATGATCGCGCCCAGGTAGAGCGACCCGAGCCCGCGATTGACGAGCCACGAGACGAGGAACGCGACGCCGACCGCGAGGAACAGCAGCGAGCCGGCGGTGTCGAGGGCGGGGAAGACCTGGCGCAGGAGCAGGAGCGCCGCCGAAGACGACGAGGAAGATCCCGAACCACGGCAGCCGGCTGCGGCCGCGCGGCCCGCCGATGTCGTTCCACTCCCAGCCGTAGATCTGGACGCCGCCCGCGTCGTAGACCTCGCCGGTCAACGGCGGCTGGTGCTGCTGCTCGCTCATGTCGCCTCCGTCACGCCTCCTCCGGAGAGCGTACCGCGGTCGTCGGCGGGTCCGGTCGGCACCGTCGCCTCGTCCTCGACGTGGCTGAACCCGAGCCGGTCGGCGAACCGCGCCAGCGGCCCGGGCGCCCACCAGTTCCACTTGCCCAGCAGCCGCATCGTCGCCGGCACGAGCAGGATCCGGACGATCGTCGCGTCGACGAACACCGCGATCGCCATGCCCACGCCGATGCTCTTGATCGTGATCGTGTCGGCCAGCGCGAAGGCCGCGAACACCGTGACCATGATCGCGGCGGCGCCCGTGATCACGCCCGCGGTCTTCGACAGGCCCTCGGCGACGGCCGCGCGGTTGTCGCCGGTCCGGCGATAGGCCTCCTGGACCCGCGACAGCAGCAGGACCTCGTAGTCCATCGAGAGCCCGAACAGCACGCTGAACATGATGATCGGGTTGCCGGCGATGGTGAACCCGGGCGCCGTGAACCCGAGCGGGCCGGACAGGTTGCCCTCCTGGAAGATCCAGACCATCGCCCCGAACGAGGCGCTGATCGAGAGCAGCGTCATGAGGATCGCCTTGATCGGCAGCACCACCGACCCGAACAGCAGGAACAGGACGACGAACATCGCGAGCAGCACGATGCCGACGGCGTACGGGATGCGGTCGGTCTGCGAGACGAGGAAGTCGTGCCCGGTCGCGGCCTGGCCGCCGATCATCGCCGTGAGGCCGTCGCCCGGATCGAGCGCCGCGGGCCGCGGCGACGACCGCCGTGCCGGCGGGCGATGACGGCTGGAGCGGGCTGATCGCGTCGAAGCGGACGGTCGATTCGTGGACGTAGCGATCCCACAGCGCCGCCAGCTGGCGCGGGCCAGGCGACCTGCGGCTGCCCGTAGAGCGCGACCAGCTCGTCGGTGCGTGAGCGGCTGGCCGGTGGCGGGGTTGGGGATGCCGGTGAACGGGCTCTCGACGCGCTCGACGCCGCTGACGCCGCCGAGGCTCGCGCCGTAGGCGACGAGCGCGCGGACGTTGGCGTCCGAGCGTCGGGTCGCCCTGGACGTCGACGAGGGCGATGATCGGCGCGGTCGTGCCGGCCTCGAAGCCGGACTGGATCGCGACGGCCGCCTCGCGGCTCTCGAGGCCCGGCGGGCAGGGTGTAGGCGTCGGGGATGCCCTGCTCGAGGCGCAGGAACGGCAGGCCCGCGAGCAGCAGCAGGGACAGCGTCGGGACGATCACGACGACCGGGTGCGCCATCACGCGTGTTGGCGATCCACTCCCAGCGCGACCGCGACGCCTCGGCGGCCGCCTCGCCGGTCGGCCGGCCGAGCGCCCGCCGGATCCGGTCGATGAGGCCGCCGACCGACAGCGAGTTGACGCGCGGCCCGAGGATGCCGAGCAGCGCCGGCAGGAACGTCAGCGCGTAGAACAGCGACGCGAGCACGGTCAGCATCCCGCCGATGCCGAACGAGCGCAGCGCCGGGGCGCTGAACACGAGCAGGCCGCCGAGCCCGATGGCGACCGCGAGGCCCGAGAACGTGACCGCCTTGCCCGACGTCGCGACCGCGATCTCGACGGCGTCGCCGACCGTTCGGCCCTGCTTCAGCTCCTCGCGGAACCGGCTGACCATGAACAGCGAGTAGTCGATGGCGAGCGCGAGCCCCAGCATCGTCGACACGTTCTGGACGTAGATGCTCAGCTCGACCTGCTGGCCGACGAGGTAGACGAGCGCGAGGGTCGTCGGGATCGCCAGGCCGGCGACGAGGAGCGGGATGCCGGCCGCGATCGAGCGACGTGAACACGAGGATCAGGACGAAGCGCGGCGATCGGCAGCGAGATCGTCTCGGCCTGGACGAGGTCGTGCTCGGACTGCTGGCGTGGAGTCGCGGGTCAGCGCCGCGTAGCCGCCGATCAGCATCTCGATGCCCGTCGGCCGGGCTCGTGGAGCTCGGACTCGAAGCGGTCGAGCAGCGGCGACCGACTCCTCGTCGGTGACGTTGAGGTCGACGACGACGTAGGCCGAGTGGCCGTCGTTGGAGATGAACCGCGGCGTCGCCGGTCTCGGCGTAGCCGATCGTGCCGCGAGACGTCGGGGTCCTTGGTGATGTCCGCGAGCGAGGCGGCGATCGCGGCCTGGAACGCGGCGCCCTTCGCGTCCGTGCCGTCGCTCGGTCCGCGATAGACGGCGATCAGCGACGCCGCGCCCGGCGCCGAACTCGTCGGCGAGCCGGTCCGTGACCGCGGCCGACTCGGAGTTCGGGTCGAGCCAGCCGCCGGCCGACAGCACGGATGCCGCGCGACCCGCCGCGGTGCTCGCGGCGATCCCGACGACGATGGCGAGGACGAGGACGATCCGGCGGTGCCGGTAGACGAAGGCTCCCCAGCGGCTGAACATCGCGGGCTCCGTTGCTCGTGGCGGTGATGGCTCGGTGGTCCGCGGTCGGCGGGCGTGCGTCGGACAATAGAGAGCGACCATTCTCTTTGTCAACCGCGACATTCGTCGCATTCGGTCTCACGACCGCCTTGCAGAACGAGCGTTCGTTCTGTTAGCCTGCCGGTCATGCCGCGAGTCTAGCGCCGCCCACGAGCAAGCCGTCCGGACACGGATCGTCGAGTCCGCGCTGCGCGTGTTCGCCGAGAAGGGCTACCACGGGGCGACCATCGGGGACGTCGTCCGCGACAGCGGGCTCTCGGTCGGCGCCATCTACACCTACTTCCGCGGCAAGGACGAGCTGTTCCTCGCGACCTGCGACTTCTCGTCGGGCGAGGGCCTGGGCGAGCTCGGCAACCGGCTGGTCCGCGGCGGCACGGTCGCCGAGAAGCTCGCGATCGCCGTCGGGTTCTTCCTCGATTCGATGGTCGGGTCGCCCGGCGAGCCGGACATGGCCGGCATGCTCGTGATGCAGTGGGCGCGCGCCGACGCCGAACCCACGATCCGCGCCTCGCTCTCGCGTCGTCGCGACCAGATCGCCGCGGCCGGCGAGCTGCTGCTTCGCGAGGGGATCGCCCGCGGCGAGCTGCCCGGCCTGGACGGACGCCCTCGGCCCTCGCCTCGGCGTACGTCACCTTCCTCGACGGCCTGCTGCTGTGGCGCCTCGAGCAGGGGGATGCCTACCGCCGCGAAGACGCGGAGCGACGCGCGCTCGCCCTCCTGCGGCCGATCCTGGCCTCGGCGGCCGCCCCCGAGGCACCCGACGTGCCGACGGTTCCGCCCCGTCCCTGGAGCATCACCGAGACGGTCGGCAGGCCCCGGCTCTCGTAGCCCCTCGTGGGCTGGGTCCTCAGCCCGCCGCCTGCTTCACGAGCGCGCCGATCCTTGCCTCGTCCGCCGCGGTCATGGCGGGGTCCTCCGCTGCGGGTCTTGCTGGCGACGATCCCATGCGAGGGAGCCGCCGCCGGGGTGGCTTCTCGAAAACGGCTCGGTCCGGAGCCCCGGGCCGCCATCCGCGCGGCTAGGATCTCGGCATGGCGCACGTCATGACCGTCCTCGGGCCCATCGAGCCGTCCGCGCTCGGCTTCACGCTGCCGCACGAGCACACGCAGATCGCCCTGTGGCACGTCCAGGACCGCTGGGACTACTGGGAGCTCACCCGCGACGAGCCGGTGATCCTCGACGAGCTGCGCCAGTACCGCGACGCCGGCGGCACCGCGCTCGTCGACCTCACGATGCCCGGCGTCGGGCGCGACCCGGCCTGGCTCAAGCGGATCTCCGAGCGGAGCGGCCTTCACCTCGTCATGGGCGGCGGCTGGTATCGCGACGCCTACTACCCGCCAGAGGCGATGATCGACCGGCGCTCCGTCGACTCGCTGGCCGAGGAGCTCGTCGGCGAGGCGACCGTCGGGGTGGGGGAGACGGGCGTCCGGACCGGGATCATCGGGGAGATCGGCACGGACAAGCCGTGGCTGACGCCCGCCGAGGAGCGGGTCCACCGGGCGGCTGCCCGCGCGGCACGCAGGACCGGCCTCGCGATCACGACCCACGCCGTCATGTCCGACGTGGGCGCTGCGCAGCTCACGGTGTTCGAGGAGGAGGGCGTCGATCCGGGTCGGGTCGTCATCGGGCACGCCGACAGCTATCCGGTGCTCGACCACCACCTGTCGCTGATCGGACGCGGGGCGTCGATCGAGTTCGACTTCCTCGGCATGTCGTTCACGCCGACCGAGCGCCACGGCGAAGGCCGCATCGTCGAGCTGCTGCTGGAGCTGCTCCACCGCGGCCACGGCGACCGGATCCTGCTCAGCCAGGACGTGTGCCACAACAGCCAGCTGCGACGCTATGCGGGCAACGGCGTACACGTACCTGCAGGCGACGTTCCTGCCGCGGTTGCGCGAGGCGGGCGTCTCCGACGCCGAGATCGACCGGATGACGATCGACGAACCCGCGGCGGGTCCTGACGCGGCTCGGCTAGACCAGCTGCGCGTCGACCGCCAGCTCGACGTTGCCCTTGAGCGCCCCGGAGACCGGGCAGCCATCCTTCGCGGCCTCGGCGAGCTCGGCGAACTTGGCGGGGTCGATGCCGGGCACCGAGCCGCGGACGGAGATGTCGCTCCGGGCGATCTTCCAGCCCGCGTCGCCCTTCTCGAACGAGATCGTGACACGCACGTCCAGCGAGGTCGCCGGGGTTCCGTTCTTGGCCAGGCCGCTGCTGAACGCCATCGAGAAGCACGACGCGTGGGCTGCGGCGATCAGCTCCTCGGGGCTGGTCCGCCCGTTGTGCTCTTCGGTGCGCGAGGCCCATGTCACGGGCAGGCGCGAGAACGCCCCCGACGACACGTAGTTGATCATGCCCGACCCGCTGACGAGATCGCCCTGCCAGTTCACGTCGGCGTAGCGCGTGGTTTCCATCCTGAGACCTCCTGCTTCGGTCCTAGGGTGCCATGGGCTCGCGACTGGTGCGGCGAGGCCGCCTGCGTCAGGACGAGGCCGGCTTGTTCACGGTAATCGTCAGCTTGGAGGTCCCGGTCACGTTCGGGGTGGGCACCCTGGTCGGCTGATCCAGCGGGAACGACTGGGGCGCGGACAGGACGACCCAGATTCCCAGCGTGGTCCCACCGGAGAACGGGAAGTCCCGGCCCGTGCAGTGGAGCACCTCTGGCTTGAGCACGCCCGGGATGAAGCTGGACGACAGCGTGACGCGGGTCGGGTCAACGGGGTCGAGGATCGCCAGGACGTCGGTGTCGAACGTGCCCGTGTACGTCTTCGCCTTGCAGGCGCTCGTCGGTGGCCGGTACGTCGTCGTCCAGTGCACCGTGCCGTGGCCCTTGTAGGTGCCGCCCGGGTCAGGCTTCAGGTCGAGGGGCTTCAGGTGGATCGCCGTGTCGTAGACATTGCCGAGCTCGTCCTGGTGAATGGTGGCGTCGACCGACACCTTGAGGGTCGCACCGCCCACCGTGAACACGATCTCGCGCCGGCCGATGCCCCGCTTCGAGGTCTGCTTGAGGTCGATCGTGCCCTTGTCGTCCTTGTTGGCTCCGGCAACGAACGAGAACTTGGCGGGCGGGTCGACCGGCGAGCCGTTCGGGTCCAGGGACTTCGTGCCCGTGAACTTGGCCGTGATCGGCGCCTTGATGTCGCCGGTGTCGAACTTGGGCTTGGCCTCGACGGTCAGGCTGATCTTCTCGTTCGGCGCGACCTTGCGCGTGTCGTCGCTCGGCTCGAGGTCGATGCACTCGCCCGACCGCCAGAACTCTCGGCCTCCTTGCCCACTTCCTCCAGGAACAGCTGGGCCATGGCTTGCGAGAGGAACAGCGCGCCACCCGACTGCCCGCCGCCGGTGCCGGTCACCGCCGCTGCCGCGCCCGTCTCCGAGGTGCCGCCCTTTGCGGGGATGACCACCTGCAGCTGCTGGGTCGCACCCCAGTCGAACGGGGCCGTCGGGCCCGGCCCGCCGGCCGTCCCGGGCCCGCGGCCGTCGGCTTGGAGGCTCAGGGATGCCTCGATCCGCTGGAGGACCGCGTCGTCGCCGTTGATCAGCCGGAACGGCGCGTCCACCGACCGGCCGGCGGCGGACTGCGCGTTCGCGGACCCGCTGACGTCGTTCAGCTCGTGCTTCGTCGTGAACGTGTACGTCCCGGCGCCGATCCCGTCCTTGTCCGGGCACGCGTTGACGTCGAAATGGCCCGTCGACGTGCTCGTGTACAAGGCGAGGAACGACCCGCTGGCGATGTCGGAGATCCGGTCGGTGGCCGACATCGTGATGTCGGCGGAGACCTTGCCGTTCCCGGTCCGTACCTTCGCCGTGGTGTTGAGGTCGATCTCCTGGTGCTGGCCGTTGCTGTCGTCCGTGAAGTGCTCCTGCCTCGGCAGGACCGCCTCGCCGCTCTGGGCGGCGCGCTCCACGAGCAGAGCGAACACGGCCATGAAGGCGTTGGTCGTGAAGCCGGTGTCGGCGAAGACGCTGAGGTCGAAGGCATCCGGCGCGGGGCCGGCGTGTCGGACCCGTTGTCGACAAGGGCAATCAGATCGAGGCCGGCGGTCTTGGCGGCGGCCTCCTGGAGGGCCTGCAGCCCGAAGCCCGCCTCGATGTGGTCCAGCGTCGCGAACGCGTCGGCGCCGTGCGCGCCGACGAGCGCGGGCAGCCCGGTGTCGTCGCGGATCTCGTGGACGAGCTCGAGCTCCTTCTGCGCTGCGGCGACCGGATCCGGCGAATCGGCGATTTCGACGTCACCGGACGCGTCGGCAGCCGGCGAGGCTGAGGTGGTGTCTGGTGTTGGTGCCCCGCCCGTCCCGACAGGCGTCGACGGCGGCGCGCTACCGCACGCGGCGACGACCAGGACCAGCACCGATGTCACGGCCGCCACGCGAGCGACCGCCCCGAACTCCCGCATCTCTCCACCCGGTGGCGATGCGCCCTTATACGCGCGCCGCCACCGGGATGGCAAGAGGGGGTGCCGAACCTAGCTCGCCGGAACGGCCTCCGCCGGCTGCGGTGACCGCCGGCGGCGAGAACCGCCGGTTGATGCGGCGGCGCACCCCGTCCACCAGCGAGTACACCACCGGGATCACCAGCAGCGTCAGGAACGTCGAGCTGAACAGGCCGCCGATGACGACCGTGCCGAGCTCGGCCGCGATGATCGAGCCCTGGTTGAAGCCCGCGGCGAGCGGGACCAGCGCGAGGATCGTCGCGATCGCGGTCATGAGGATCGGCCGGACACGGGTCCGCCCGCCCTCGATCAGGGCGTCGTAGGTGGACAGGCCCTCGCGTCGGAGCCGCTCGACGAGGTCGAGCAGGACGATCGCGTTGGTGACCACGATCCCGATCAGCATCAGGAACCCGATGAGGGCGCTGACGCCGATCGGACGGCCCGGTCAGGTAGCAGCGCCGGGAAGGCGCCGATCGTCGCGAGCGGGAGGGTGAACAGGATGATGAACGGCGTGACCAGCGAGTTGAACGTCAGCACCATCGCCACGTAGACGAGCAGGATCGCGACGCCCATCGAGACGAACAGGCCGCCGAAGGCCTCGTTCTGCTGCTGGGTGACGCCCGCGAGGCGGACGTCGACGCCGTCCGGGATCGGCCCCGGCGGTCGTGAGCGCGTCGATCTCGCTTCTGGACGGCCTTGCTGACCGCGCCGGTGTTGACGTCGGCGATCTCGGCGGTGATCGACGCGGCGGGCGAGCCGTCGATCCGGGTGATCGATCCCTGGGCGTCGGCCTGCTCGACCGTCGCGATCTCGCCCAGCGGCATCTTGACGACGGTGCCCACCGGCAGGCTTGCGCAGCGTCTCGACCGAGGTCACCTGGTCCGGGTCGAGGCGGACGACGATCGCGAGTCGTGCCGTCCTCACTCGGGCAGCTGGACCGTGTGTTGCGGTGGTGCCGACGAGGGCGCCCGGACCTCCTGGGCGACCTGCGCGGTCGTGAGCCCGTCGAGGATCGCCTTGTTGGGATCGGGGGTGACGCGGATCTCGGGCGTGCCCGCGCGACAGGTCGGACTTGAGGTTGAGGAGCTCGGTGTTGTCGGCGAGGGCCGCGAGGACCGCGTCGTTGACCTGCTGGACCGCCGCCGGGTCCTCGCCCGAGACGATGACGTTGATGGATGTTCGAGGTGAACCCGGCCGCCTGGGTGACGGCGACGTCGTAGCCGTCGGTCTGGATCGGCGCGAGCTCGTCGGCCAGGTGCTTGGTGTAGGCCGTGAGGTCGACGTCGTCGCTCGAGCCGCACGGTCATCCGGGCGCTGTTGGCCGGCCGACCGCTCGGGCGGCGATGATCGTCTGGAAGCCGGCCTCGCCCTCGCCCGGGATGCTGGTCTGGACGAGCACCACCTTGGGGTCGGTGAGCAGGATGGTCTCGGCCTCGATCGCCTGGGCGAGGACCGCCTCGGACGACGTGCCGGCCGGCGGCGCGACGGTGACCGCGAGGATCTTCTCGGAGCCCGCGTTGATGAACTGGGTCGGCAGCAGCGGCGCGATGAGCGCCGGTGCCGAAGAACAGGAGCGACGGACACGCCGACCACCCCGAGCTTCGTCCAGCGGCTGCGCAGCGCGAACTTGATCGCTGGCGTGTAGGTGCGGACCCAGAACGAGTTGCTTGGGCTCGCCGTCCTCGTCGACGTTCGAGCTTGACGTTGTTGATCAGCAGGTACGCGAGCACCGGCACGACCGTCAGGGCGCACACCAGCGACGCGAGCAGCGCGAACGTCACGGTCAGCGCGAAGGGCAGGAAGAACTGGCTGACGAAGCCGCCGACGAAGCCGAGCGGCAGGAACACGCCGACCGTCGTGACGGTGGCCGCCGTGATCGCGCCCGCGACCTCGCGTGGGCCGTTGATCGACGCAGTCAGGCGGTCCTCGCCCAGGGCTCTGTGGCGGTAGATGTTCTCGAGCACGACGATCGCGTCGTCGACCACCCGCCCGACGGCGACCGCCAGGCCGCCCAGGGTCATGATGTTCAGCGTGATCCCGGTGAGCTGCATGATCACGAGGGCGGCGAGCAGCGACAGCGGGATGCTGACGGCCGCGACGAGCGTCGACCGCAGGCTCGCACAGGAAGAAGAAGATCGTGAGGACGGCGAACAGGGCGCCGGTGCCGCCTTCGCGGAGCAGCCCGTCGCGCGACTCCTTGATGAACGACGACAGGTCGGACACGACCGTGACCGTGACGACGTCCGAGTGCTGCTCGCCGAGCTCGTTGAGCTTGGCCGTCACGGCGTCGGCGACCTGGACCGTATTGGCGGTCGACGTCTTCGTCACCGACAGCGAGAGCGACGGGTTGCCGCCGTTCTCCGGGGTCGCCGTCCGCGCGTAGCCGGTGGTCGGGAGCCCGCCACGGCCTCGACCGTGCCGAGGTCGCCGATCGTGATCGGCTTCGGGGCGCGGGCGCGGCGCAGCGGACGGGGCCGCGCCGGGATGCACCCGAAGCCGCCGGGCACGCCAGGTGCCGCCGGCGCCACGGGCGCCTTGACGCCGACGACCAGGTCGCGGATCTCGTCGACGCTGCCGATAGGCGCCGATCGTCGACACCGGGGTCTTCGTCCCGTCGCCCTGGACCTGGCCGGACGGGACCGTCAGGTTGTTCGCGGTCAGGACGCCGACGACCTGCGACTCCGAGACGTTGGCCTTGGCGAGCTTCGCCGGGTCGAGCGTGATCTGCGACCTGCTGCTCGTTGCCGCCGCTGACGTCGACGCTGGCGACGCCCTCGATGCCGAGGAGCGCGGGCTGGATCTCGGTCTGGACGATCCGCGCGGCCTCGCTCAGGCCGTCGGGGGTGGTCGCGGCGACCGACGCGATGATCACCGGCGAGGCGTTGATGTTGAGCGCCGCGACCGTCGGCGTGACGGACGGCGGCAGGTTGGCCGCCCCGATGTTCTGCTCGATCTGCGCCCGCGTCTCCTTGACGTCCGTCCCGAACGAGAACTGGGCGATGACGAGGGCGATCGAGTTGGCCGACGTCGACTGGAGGGCTTCCAGGCGCGGCACGCCCGAGATCGCGCGCTCGATCGGCTTGGTGACCTGCTCCGCGACGTCGGCCGCGCCGGCCCCGGGCAGCGGCGCGATGACCGTGATGACCGGCAGCTCGATGTCCGGCAGCAGCTCCTGCTTGAGGTTGCCCCAGGCGATGATGCCCGCGATGAACACGGCGGCGGCGAGCAGGAGGATGACGCTCCGCTTGGCGACGGCGAACTCGGAGAGGCGGCTCATGCAGGATCCTTTCGCGCTGTCGACGCGGCTCGGCGGCCGACGCCTGGTCGGCGGCGCGGGCAAGGACGGTGAGGGCGTGCTTGACGACTGGCGAGCTCGTCGTCGTCGACAGGACGCGAGCAGGTCGCGCATCTGGACCGTCGTTCGAGGTCACGGAAGTGGTCGATGAAGGCCGTGCCCTGCTCGGTCAGCGCCGACCACGACCTGGCGGCGGTCGACGGGATCGTCGCGGCGGCTGGCGAGGCCCTGGTCGACGATCCGGTCGACCAGCCCGCTGACGGTGGACAACGACACGCCGAGGCGGACGACCAGGTCCGACATGTGGAGGTCGCCCGACGGCGCCGAGGAGGTACAGGAGCTTCGCCTGGGGCATCGTGACCGGCGATCTCGAGGAACTCGGGCGCATGGATTTCGGCGAGGCTGTGCATGAGGGCGTCGTAGCCCGCGATCACCGCCTCGATGGCGGCGTCGCGTTCGGAGGTGTCGATGATCGATGTTCCTTCGGCTGATGCTGATGGTACGGTGCGACCGAACCATTCGGTCGACACGATACATCGGATCGCTGGCGCGCGACGGTGGCGCGATCGTCCCGGGCCGGGATGGGACCCTGAACGGCGGCGGTCGCAGGGCGCGGAGAAGGTGGCATCATCAGGCGGCGCCCGACGCGCGGCTCGCGTGGCGCACGACAGGAGGGCCGTGATGGCTCAGGGATCTGGGCGCCTTCGCGGGGCGCCGATACTCGTCCTCGGTCTCGTGATGGGCCTCCTCGCGGTCGCCTGCGGCAATCTCCAATACGACTGCCCCGCCGGCCGTCCAGAGCATCGACTCCGCAGGGCTCGACGGCGTCTGGCTGCTGACGAACTACGTGTCCGTCGACGGGACGAGCTACACCGTGCCGTCGGCCGTGACCCCCAACATCCGGTTCGACGGCAACGCGGCATCCGGCCAGGCCGGCTGCAACACGTTCAACGCCGTGGCCATCATCGATGGCACGGAGATCCGGTTCGACACCGTGCAGAGCACCAAGGTGGCCTGCGAGGACCCGATGGCGACGGTCGAGGCCGCGTTCCTCCAGGCCCTCAATCTTTCGACCACATTCACGGTGAACGGCAACCAGCTCGTGATCACCAACCCCCAGGCCAAGCCGTCGCTGACGTTCATCCGGGCCACGTAGCGGCCGATCTGCCGAATCCGGCCCCAGGGCCACGGTGTACTGTGTGCGCCCGGCAGACTTCGGGGAGGAGGCGGCCCGCCCAGGCCGACCCCGGGTGCCCGAAGCAATCACCGGGCGAGATTCAAACGACCATGAGGGAGAACACTGGCATGAGTTTCCGTGACCTTCGCAGCCTGTTGGTGAAGCCGGCGCTGCCGGCCCTCGCCCTGCTCGGCCTGCTGGTGGCCGCCTGCAGCTCCGTGGGCGGGGCCAGCATCACGTTCTGGGACGTGATCTGGTCGATGGTGATCTTCTTCTTCTGGTTCATGCTGATCTGGATCTTCATCTCGATCTTCGCCGACATCTTCCGCCGCAACGACCTCTCGGGCGGCTGGAAGGCGATCTGGATCGTGGTGATCTTCATCATCCCGTTCTTCGGTGCGCTGATCTACATCATCAGCCGGCCGAAGGTGACCGCCCAGGATGTCCAGATGATGACCCAGGCCGACGCGGCCCAGAAGGCGGCGGCCGGTGTCAGCACCGCCGACCAGATCGCGAAGCTCAATGAGCTCAAGGCCTCCGGCGCGATCACCGTGCCCGAGTACGAGGCGCTCAAGAAGAAGGCGATCGAGGGCTGACGCCCGCCTGAGGCCACTCTCGGAGGGCGGCGCGTCCGCTGACGTCGTGACACCTGCGCCGCCCTCCACGTCTGCCCCGTTCGCCGTGCCGGTCTGGCTCGACCGGCTCGGCTCGCGTCGGCTGGCGCGTCCTCGCCATCAGCGCGCTGGGCATCGTCCTCGCGCTCATCGCGATCCAGCTTGCGACCGTCACGGCCGCCGTGATCCTGTCCCTGATCGTCGCCGCGCCGTTCGTGCCGACGATCGTCCGTCTCCGCGGACGCGGCCTGTCGCGCTCGGTCGCGTCGGCCGCCGCCAGCGCCGTCGCGCTGGTCGTGGTCCTCGTCATCCTGGTCATGCTCATCGCGGCGTTCCTGCCGTACCTGCGCGACATCTTCAAGCTCGTCACCGAGGGCGCGCAGGACATCAGCGGCTGGCTGGCCTCGATCGGCGTTCCGTCGTGGGTCGTCTCGGCCCTCGACGCCGTGATCGAGACGATCTACGAGTCCAGCGACCGCGTGGACCTCGCGTCGCTGATCGGCGACGCGGTCGACGTGGGCACCATCCTCGTGCTAGCCGGCTTCCTGCTGTTCTTCCTGCTCCAGGACGGCGATCGCGGGTGGGCGTGGCTCACCAATCAGGTCCAGCCCTGGCAGGCCCGGACGCTCACCACGAGCGCTATTGGGGCGACCGATCGCGTCGGCGACTACGTCAGCCGGACGGTGGTCCTGGCCGCACTCGACGCCGTCGTCGCGTTCGTTGTCCTCTCGCTGCTCGGCGTGCCCCTCACCGGCCCGCTGGTGGCGGTCGTGTTCCTCGGCGGGTTCGTCCCATACCTCGGCGCGATCGTTGCGACGGCGCTGGTGGGGCTCGCCACGCTGACGCTGGCCGGGTCGGGCGCTGCAACGGTCCTCGTCGCCGTCCTGGCGGTGGCGTCGGTCGTCGAGAGCCGCGCGCTTGCGGGGACCACCATCGGCCGGCGGGGCGATGTCCATCCCGCACTGGTGCTGCTCGCGATCCCGGCCGGCGCGGCCCTGCTCGGCGTGTTCGGCGTGGTGACGATCATCCCGGTGACGCTGTTCGTCGTGACGATGGTCCGGCCGATCATCGCGACGCTGGACATCGGGCCCGCCGTCGAGGCGGCGACCCGGCGACGCACGTGGGCGATCCCCGCCTGGCTGGACCGGCTGGCCCAGCTGAGCTGGCGGGGCCTCGTGTGCGTCGGCCTCGGGGTGCTCGGCATCTCGGTGATCGTGGCGGTGCCCGTTCTCGTCGTCCCGGTCGTCCTCGCGATCGTGATCGCGGCGACCCTGCTGCCCCTCCTGAACCGCCTCCTGCGCGCCGGCATGTCACGCGGCGTCGCCGCCCTGGCAACGACCCTCGGCGCCACGCTGGCGATCGTGCTGGCGATCGCGCTGACCATCATCTGGACGCTGACGCCGATGCAGGAGGTGCTCGATACGGCGACCCGCGGCGCGAACGACATCGACACCGGCTGGCTCACGTCCGCGGCGGGTCAGGTCACCACCTCGGTCTCGATCAGCATGTTTGGCGTCATCCGGGGCGTCGTCGGCATCGGGCTCGCGCTCGTGCTCCTCGTCCTGCTGACGTTCTTCTTCCTGCGTGACGGTGGAACGTTCTGGGATGCAGCCACGGACCGGATCCGGGGGGCGCGCCGCGATCACCTCGACCAGGCCGGCGAGCGGGCCGTGGCCGTGCTGTCCGGCTACATGGTCGGGACGGCACTGATCTCGCTGTTCGGCGCGGTCACGAGCACGCTGATCATGGTGATCCTCGGCCTGCCCCTGGCCCTGCCGATCGGCATTCTCACGTTCTTCGGCGGGTTCATCCCATACATCGGCTCGTTCGTGACCACGGCGCTGGCGTTCCTGGTCGCGGTCGCGGTGGGTACGACGGCGGACATCGTGATCATGTTCGTGTACACGATCGTGTTCAACCTGATCCAGGGCAGCTTCGTGGCGCCGATCGTGTACGGGCGCGCGCTGAGCCTCCACCCCGCGATCGTGCTGGTCGCGGTGCCGGTCGGTGGCGCGATCGCCGGGATCCTGGGCATGTTCCTCGTGGTCCCGATCGTCGCGATCGTGTCGGCGACCTGGCGCCTGGGGGTCGCGACGATCGAAGATGACAACCCAGCGGGCGCGCCCGAGCCGCCCGAGCCGTCGGAGGTGGCGGCCGACTCCGCTCTCTCCGGCGAGGCGGCGCCGGCCGGTCCTTGACACCTCGAGGTGCGCTGGCGTCGGCGGGACGCTGACTTCTGCAGAAATCGAGCCGTTAGGCACTAGCGCCTTCGTTCGATCGGCGTCGAACTATGCAGGCACGTGCGCGCCGGAGGTGCGATGCCTGCGAAGAGGGATGCCACGGCCGGTGGCGACCGGCCACGAACTCGCCCCAGCTCGACGGTTCCAGCGGTCGACGGTATTCCGCTCGACCATGCCGCGGACCGCAGGCTCAGCGCTGCGGATCGTCGCGACGTCAGGCTCCTGGCTGCACTGGCCGCCACGGCGTTCGCCGTGCGGGCTCTCCCTGTCGTGCTCGGCGGCGGGATGTTCGGGCTCCAGGGCTACGACGATGGTGTCTACTTTGGCGCCGCAACGGCACTGGTCCACGGGGTCATCCCATACCGGGACTTCCTGCTGTTGCACCCACCCGGCATCGTCGTCCTGCTCTCGCCGCTGGCCGCACTCGGGAGCCTCACGGGCGACCCGGCCGCATTCGCCATGGCGCGAGCGTCGATGATGCTGCTCGGCGCCGTGAACACCGTGCTGGTCGGGCTGGTTGCCGGGCGTCACGACCGGCTCGCCGGCCTCACCGCGGCGGCCATATACGCCGTGTGGAGCACAGCCTCGAACTTCGAACGGTCGACCGATCTCCACGCCGCCCAGAACACCCTGCTGCTCCTCGCGTTGCTCGCCCTCTCTGCGCGCGACCACATCGGCCCCCGGCGGGCGGGATCCGCGGGCGTCGCCCTCGGGCTTGCCACCGCCGTCCAACTCTGGCAGGCCGTCTCCGTCGTGGTCGTGCTCGTGTGGCTCGCTTCGCGCGCGCGCTCCAAGCGAGGGGATGCCCTGCGGCCGATCGTGGCATTCATCGCCGGGGCTGTCATTGCCTTCGGCCTCGTCTGCCTGCCGTTCCTGGCGGCCGCGCCCGAGGCCATGGTTCGCTACATCTTCGTTGACCAGGTCAGTCGCCCGATCCAGGGCATCAGCGTCATCGAGCGCCTCAGGGCGCTCGAGGGCTTCCCGCAGCTGGCGCAGCTGCCAACGATGCTGCGCCGGCTGGTCCCCGACGAGGTCGTGGCCGCGGGGGCCCTCGCTGGCATTGCGCTGGTGGCGATGACGGCGTGGCGCTGCCCCTGGACACGGCTGTGGGCGGCGCTGGCTGTCGTGCAGGCGGCCGTCGTGCTCGCGACGCCATCGTTCCACAACGACTACGCGAGCCTCGTGGCGCCCGCCGCTTCGCTCGTCATCGGCACCGGCATCGGGATCGGCATGGGCCAACTGCCGCGCGGCACTTGGCGATCCCTGGCCCGCGGCGCAAGCGTCGTGCTGCTCGTGCTGCTTGCGGCCGTCTCGGTGGCTCGCCAAGAGGGACAGTCGCTGCCGCTGGCCGACCTGGAGAGCGACATCTCAGGGGCGCGCTGCGTCACGTCGGATGCCCCCTCGCTGCTTGTGCTCACGTCGGCCATGCGGCGGAACCTGGATGCCGGCTGCCCGCTCGTCATTGATCCCAGCGGCGTCCTGTACGACGCCGACCGTGGTCGATTGTCCCGGGAATCGGACGGCAACCTCCGCCTCGACGCGCCGGGCTTCCAGGCGGCCATGCTCGCGTGGTTCACGAGCGGGGATGCCGCTCTGTTCTCGCGGTCCTCGCGGCCGCTGTCGCAGGCGACCCAGGCCGCGATCGAGCAACGGCTGCCGATCGCGCATCGCCACGGCTTCGTCACTGTGCGCCTCGCGGCCTCGCCGTGAGGCGGCCCTCGTCCGTACATGACAGTTCCGGGTGAGGTCGACCCTTACCATCGGATCCCGTGAGCCCCGAGCCCCGAGTCGTCTCAGCCGCCGTCGCGCGGCGGTTCCTCGTCACCCGCCATCTCCTCGCCCCGCCGCGCTCGCTGCCCGCCGAGCCGGCGTCGGTCATGCGCGTCATCGACCGGCTCGGCTCGCTCCAGTTCGACCCGCTCGAGGTCGCCGGCCGCAACCACGACCTGGTGCTGCTCGCCCGCATCGACGGCTACCGGCGGCCGTGGACGGACGCGCTCCTGTACCGGGATCGGGTGCTGTACGAGACGTACAACAAGATGTTCTCGATCGTGCCGACGGCGGAGCTGCCGTGGTACCGGATCACCTGGGATCGCAACCACGAGGCGCACCGGGGCGGGGCGTTTGACGACCATGCGCCGCTCGTCGAGGAGCTGCTGGCACGGATCCGCGCCGAGGGCGCCCTGTCATCGACCGATGTGGAGCCGCGCGCCGCGATCGAGTGGTACTGGCGGCCGACGAACCAGGTCCGGGCGCTGCTCGAGGCGCTGGCCGAGGCCGGCATCCTGTCGATCTCCCGCCGCGAGGGCAACCGGCGCGTCTACGACCTGACCGAGCGGCTCTTCCCGTCGGACCTGCTCGAGCGGCAGGTGCCGACGGACGAGCAGCTGCGCCACAAGCTGCTGTCGCGCCACCGCGGCAACGGGCTCCTGGGCGCGACGGGCGACTACACCCTGTGGATGGGCATGGGCAAGGCGCCCGAACGGCGCCGGGTCCACGACGAGTTGGTGGAGGCCGGGGCGATCACGGCGGTCGGCGTGGCGGGGATGCGCGGCGACCGCTTCGTGGTCTCGGGTGAGCTGCCGATGCTGGATGCGGCCGAGCTCGAGGTCGAAGCGGAGGAACGGCTCGGGTCGCCGGCGCGCCCAGCGGGCCACGAGCCCGGCGTCGCGTTCCTCGCGCCGCTCGACCCGCTGGCCTGGGACCGCGACCTCCTCCTGCGCCTGTTCGACTTCGACTACCGCTGGGAGGTCTACGTACCCGCGGCCAAGCGTCGCTGGGGGTACTACGTGCTGCCGCTGCTGTACGGCGACCGGTTCGTCGGCCGCATCGAGCCGCGCATCGACCGGGCCACCGGCACGCTGCGGGTGCTCGGGCTGTGGTGGGAGGATGGCTTCGACCCGCTCGATCCTCGCCACCCCGGGTTCGTGGACTCGTTTGCCGCCGCGCTGCGCGCCCACGCGGCCTTCGCGGGGCTGCCGAAGGTGGCGCTCCCGCGGGTGGCCCGACACCAGGCCCTGGCGCGCGCGGTGCGCGCGCGGTTGTAGCCGGGAACGCTGGACCTAACCCGCCGCCGCGAGCTCCGTCGGAGCCGGATCGCGCCGCGTCGCGACCAGGCCCATCGCGAACACCGCGAGCCCGAGCAGCAGCGACAGGCCCATCAGCGGCGCGCCGATCTGCTTGGCGATCTCCGTCCCGGTGAGCAGCCCGAGGACGAACACCGCCAGCCCGAGGTTCATTCCCCAGAACGTCAGCTGGCGCGCCAGGGCGTTGCCAGCGGACCCGGCAAGCAGCGTCGCGATGAGCGCGAACACCGTGTTGGTGACGACGCCGATGTACGTCGCGTGGTCGCTCGCGACGAGGATCCCGGGGCTGATCGCGTTGATGTCGCCGTTGGCCGTGACGAACTGGCTGACCAGGTACATGAAGATTCCGACGGCGATCACGATCCAGATCGATGCCGCGGCGAGGTGGCGCGCCGCCGAGGCGGCCAGCCAGTCGATGCGCAGCGATCGCGGCAGGATGCGCACGACGAACAGGACCACCGCGATCAGCTCCGCCAGCAGGTAGATCGACCCGCCGACCTGCGCCGCGCTGGCGAGCAGCGCGACGACGATGATCACCCCGCCCGCGAACAGCGCCGCGAGCTGCACGACGCCCCCGAGCGGCCGGCCGGTCGTGCCCTTGACACGCCACTCCTGGATCGACATGCCTGCGAGCACGAGGTAGCCGAACGTCATCGCCCCGGCGTGGGCGCCGATCGCGTCGCCGGGCACGATGGTGGTCCCGGCGGCGAACCCGACCTGGAGGAGCACGCCGACGACGGCCCCCAGCGCGAACATCGAGATCGCCATCGCGAGGCCCAGGAGCGGCAGGTCGCGCGTCGAGGCGAGATACGCCCGCCAGACCCAGACGACCAGCCAGCCGATGACGACGAACAGCAGCACGCCCGTGACGGCTCGCAGCTGGAAGCTGCCGGTGTAGAAGGCCGCGACGTAGATGGGCACGAAGATCGCGAGCGCCGCTGCCAACCTGGGATCGGCGGACCGGAACGCCAGGAACGTCATCGCCACGATGCTCAGCGTCAGCCAGCCGATCGTGCCCGAGTGCACGTGGGTGAGCAGCTGGTTGTGATCGAACTCGACCACGTTCAGCCCGTTCAGGATGCCGATCGCGATCGTCACCAGGAAGATGGCCATCGCGACCAGGAACAGGGATCGGGCCGTCATCGCCCAGCCCGAGTCATCGCGCGCCGCGGTCATCGGTGCCTCCTTCGCAGGGCCGCCCGCGCGCAGACGTCCGGGCGCGGATGGGCGCGGCGCCTGCCCGGCGACATCGTGCCGTGCGCGCGAGGCCCGCGCACGCCCGTTGCGCAGCGGGTTCAGCCGCTCGGCTGACGCCCGATCATGCCGGCGGCGACGGTCTTGTTGCTCGCCTCGTCCACGAGGATGAACGCGCCCGTCGCGCGGTTCTGGAGGTATGGATCGACGAACAGCGGCTGGGTCGCGCGCATCTGGATCCGCCCGATCTCGTTGAGCGAGAGCTCGGTCGCGTCCTCGTCGCGATGGAGAGTGTTGACGTCGATCCGGTAGTCGATGGCCTTCACGAGCACGCGCGCCCACCGCGTCGTGTGCTTGATGTGGTACTTGCGCCCGACGGTGAGCGGCGCGCTCTCGTCCATCCAGCAGACCTGGGCGTCGAGGTCCTGGGCGACGGTCGGCACGTTGTGCGGCCGGCACAGCATGTCGCCGCGGGACAGGTCGATGTCGTCGGTCAGGCGGATCGTGACCGACATCGGGGGGTAGGCCTCGTCGACCGGTCCGTCGGCCGTCTCGATGGAGGCGATGGTCGACTCGAGGCCGCTGGGCAGGGCACGCACGAGGTCGCCGGGCTTGAGCACGCCCGACGCGATGGTGCCGGCGTAACCGCGGTAGTCG
This sequence comes from uncultured Chloroflexia bacterium, assembly GCA_963779575.1. GTDB lineage: Bacteria > Chloroflexota > Limnocylindria > Limnocylindrales > CSP1-4 > CAIXZV01. The sequence continues at coordinate 274,827 of CAVZYT010000008.1, read as the reverse complement.
AGGACCTCCTTGCTCTGGGGCCGCACGACGTACTGGACGGGGAAGCGGACATCGACGAAGTTGCGGTCGCTCGCCACATGCATCCGCTCGAGGTGGCTGAGCAGCGTCGCGCCCTCGTACCACGGCGTGTTCACGGATCGGATGACGACGTTGTCGCCCAGGAGCGCCGAGATCGGGACGAAGGTCATGTCGCGCACACGGAGCCGGGTCGCGAACTCCTCGAACTCGAGGCGGATCTCCTCGAACCGGCGCTCCGAGTACTCGACCAGGTCCATCTTGTTGATGCAGATGATCAGGTGGGGCACGCCGAGCAGCGTGGCCAGGAAGGCGTGGCGCCGGCTCTGCTCCGTGATGCCCTTGCGGGCGTCGAGCAGGATCAGCGCGACGTCGGCCGTCGACGCGCCGGTGACCATGTTGCGCGTGTACTGGATGTGGCCCGGCGTGTCCGCGATGATGAACTTGCGGCGGGGCGTCGCGAAGTAGCGGTAGGCGACGTCGATGGTGATGCCCTGCTCGCGCTCGGCGCGCAGCCCGTCGGTCAGCAGCGCGAGGTCGGTGTAGTCGTTGCCGCGGTCCCGGCTGACCTGCTCGACCGCCGCCAGCTGGTCGCTGAACAGCGACTTGGAGTCGTACAGCAGCCGCCCGATGAGCGTGCTCTTGCCGTCATCCACCGACCCGGCAGTAGCGAACCGCAGCAGTTCGCCGGCCACTCAGAAGTAGCCTTCCTTCTTGCGGTCTTCCATGGCCGCTTCGCTGACCTTGTCATCGCCACGAGTCGCGCCGCGCTCGGTGATCCGGACCGCTCGCGATCTCGGCCACGATCTTGTCGACCGTGTCCGCGTCCGAGACCACGGCGGCGGTGAGGTTCGCGTCGCCGACCGTCCGGTAGCGGACGCGCAGGACCTGCGGTGTCTCGCCCGGGCGGAGGGAGATGAACGGGTTCACGGCGTACAGCATCCCGGCGCGCTCGACGACCTCGCGATCGGCGGCGAGGTAGAGCTCGGGGATCTCGATGCCCTCCTCGGCGATGTAGGTCCAGATGTCGAGCTCGGTCCAGTTCGAGAGCGGGAACACGCGGATGCTCTGGCCCGGGAAGACGCGGCCGTTGTAGAGGTTCCAGATCTCCGGGCGCTGGTTCTTGGGGTCCCACTGGCCGAACTCGTCACGGAACGAGAACACCCGCTCCTTCGCGCGCGCCTTCTCCTCGTCTCGCCGCCCGCCCCCGAACAGCGCATCGAAGCCGTTCTTCTCCGCCGCCTCGAGCAGCACGGGCGTCTGGATCCGGTTGCGCGAGCCGTTCGGCTCCTCCTGCACGAGACCGCGCTGGATCGCGTCCTCGACCGAGGCGATCACGAGCTGGAGGCCCAGCTTCTCGATCCAGCGGTCGCGATAGGCGAGGATCGACTCGAAGTTGAGGCCCGTATCCACGTGCATGACGGGGAACGGGATCCGTGCCGGTGCGAAGGCCTTGCGCGCGATGTGGAGCATCACGATCGAGTCCTTGCCGCCCGAGAACAGCAGGCAGGGACGCTGCATCTCCGCTGCGACCTCGCGGAAGATGTGCACGCTCTCGGCCTCGAGCGTCCGCAGCTGGGTCATCGAGTGCGGCGTCATCGGGGCTTCCGGGCAGGCTCGACGCCGGCCTCTGCGAGCCGCTGGCGCAGGTGTGCCGCGAGCGCCGGGTGGCAGACGACGAGGTCGGGCGACCACGGGTTCGGCTGGTTGTAGGCGAGCGGCGAGCCGTCCAGGCGCGTGGCCACGAACCCCGACGCCCAGCGCGACCGCCACGGGCGCCGCGGAGTCCCACTCGTGCTGGCCTCCCGCGTGGACGTACGCGTCGACGGTCCCGTCGAGCACGCGCGAGACCTTGACGCCGGTCGAGCCCATCGGGACGAGCTCCACGTCGGCGCGCTCGGCGAGCCGCGTCGCGACCTCGGGCGGACGGCTCCGGCTGACGGCGATGCGGAGTGGCCGCGAGCCGTCGAGCACGGCCCGCGCGGCGGCCTCGTCGGCGGGGATCCGCGTGCCCGAGCTGTGGACGACGTCGCACGCCGGCAGCGCCACCGCGCCGTCGGTCAGGCCATCGCCGCGGCGCCACAGGGCGACGTGCACGGCGAAATCGTCACGCCAGCGGCCGTCCTCCTGGTGCTCGCCGAACTCACGGGTGCCGTCGAGGGGGTCGATGATCCAGACGCGATCGGCGGTCAGGCGGACCGGGTCGTCGGCCGCTTCCTCGGACAGGATCGCGTCGCCGGGACGCGCCTCCGCGAGCGCCGCCGCGAGCCACGCCTGGGCGGCCGCATCGCCTGCCCGGCGGAGGCTGGAGGCTCCGGCGTCGGGGTGATCGCCGTCGGGACGGTCGGCATCGGCGTCGCAGGCGGAGGCCCAGCAGCACCTCGCCGGCGCCGGCCGCCAGCGCGGCGGCGAGCCGGACGTCGTCGAGTGCGGACAGGTCGTGCGGCGCGTGGGTGATCACCGGTCGTCGAGGGGCCTCGCTGCGTGATCTGGTGGCGGTCGGACGCGGCCGTCGGCCGTCCAGTCCCGGACCCCGCCGGATGGGGTCGTCCCGTGAGGTCCGAAGGTATCATCGCCGCATGGTTCGCATCCCGACCGCCCAGTCAGCCGGCGCGGTCGACGGCGTGACCCTCGACGTCCCGCTCGCCATCGGCGGGCTGCTCGTCGGCATCATCGTCGGGCCTCACGGGGATGGGCGGCGGCGCACTGATGACGCCGATGCTGATCTTCTTCTTCGGCGTCGATCCGCTGACCGCGATCTCGAGCGACATCGTCGTCAGCCTGTTCATGAAGCCCGTCGGCGCGTTCGTGCACCTGCGTCACGGGACCGTCAACCTGAAGCTGGTCGGCTGGCTGTGCCTCGGGCTCGGTGCCGTTCGCGTTCATCGGCGCGTGGCTGATCTCGCTCGTCCCCGCCGGCATGTCCGCTCGACGTCATCCTCAAGCGCGCGCTCGGGAGTCGCCCTGCTGATCGCGACCGGCGGCCTGCTCCTGCGGGCCGTCGATCCAGATGTGGCGCAACCGGCTGCCACTCGGCGAGGGCCCGGCGTCCGATGACCCGTCCGGATGTCGTCGATCCGCCCGATCCCGACGGTCGTCCTGGGCGCCACCGCCGGCCTCATGGTCGGGCTGACGTCGGTCGGCGCAGGCTCGATCGTCGTCGTGGTGCTGCTGTTCCTGTACCCGAGGCTGAAGGCCTCCTCGCTGGTGGGCACCGACCTTACCCAGGCCATCCCGCTCGTCGCCGCCGCCGCGCTGGGACACATCATGTTCGGCAGCTTCTCGCTCGCGATCGCGTCCTCGCTGCTCGTTGGCGCGATCCCCGGAACGTAGATCGGTGCCCAGATCTCGAGCCGGGCACCCGGCGGCGTGATCCGCCGCGCACTCGCGATCCTGCTGCTGGCCTCGAGCCTCAAGCTGCTCGGCGTGCCCGACTCGCTGGTGGCCGCGAGCGCCCTGGTCGCGCTCATGTTCGCGTTCTTCGGGTGGCGCCTGGTCCGCGATCGCATCAAGCGAATGCCGGCGGGTGCCGTCCCGACACTTCCGATCCCAGACCTCGGCGCGGTCGCAGGAACCGGGGAGGAGCTCGTGCCGGAGCGCGACACGGTCCTGCCGTGACCGAGCGCCTGGTCCTCGACGACGACGGCCTCGACCGCCTGGAGCTCGTGCTCGGCGGCTGGCTTCCGCCCGACGCTGTCGCTTCGCCGTCGGGTTCGCCGGAGGCCATCCTCACCGACGCCGAGAACACGCCGCTCGCCCGGGTCACCCGCGGCAGTGATGGCCGCCCGCACGTCGAGCCGCTGGCCGAGCTCGCGCGCGGCGCGGGTCCGCACTGGGATCCCGATGTCCGACTCTCCGCCGCGGCGGCTCGCGCCAGGGTTCCGGCAGGGCCGGATGCCGCGACGGTCGTGTTCGTCGTCGACGTCCTTCCGACGCGCCACGCGACCGACCGCATGCTGTTCATGGCGGCCGTCCCCGAGGTCGCGAGCGTGGTCGTCGTCGCGGCGGCACGACGCCACCGATCGCCGGGTCTCGTCGGCGCGGCGGGTCTGACGCGGGCCGCCTGGGGCCTGGCCGATGCGCTCGCGGTCGCCAGGCCGGAACTGGCGATCGTGCGGCTCGTTCTGCCGTGGCCGATCGGCGCACGGGACGACCTCGCCCCGGCGCTGAGCGAGCTTGGTGGCGGGCTGGTCACGGCGGCGAGCGACATCGGGGGAGCAGGGTCGCTTGGTGCCGGCAACGTCGAGGTCGACTATCCGCCTGCCTCGGCCCGCGAGCTGCTTCGAGCCAGTGAGGCCGACGCCCTCGGGCTCGGTGCCGTCGTGTTCTTCACCGGGCTGTCGGGCTCGGGCAAGTCAACGATCGCGCGCGCGCTCGCCGATGAGCTGACCGACGACGCCGGCCGCAGGGTCACGCTCCTCGACGGCGACGAGGTTCGCCAGCACCTCTCGCGGGGCCTTGGCTTCGACGCCGAGTCGCGCGAGATCAACATCGATCGCATCGCCTGGGTGGCGGCGCTGGTCGCCGCCCACGGTGGCATCGCCATCGCTGCACCGATCGCCCCGTTCGACGCCGGACGCCGGAGCGCGCGGGCGATGGCGGAGCCGGACGGCGTGTTCCTGCTCGTGTGGGTCAGCACCCCGCTCGAGGTATGCGAGGCGCGCGACCGCAAGGGCCTGTACGCGAAGGCTCGGGCCGGCGAGGTCGCGGACTTCACCGGGATCTCGTCGCCCTACGAGCCGCCCGACGACGCCGATGTCGTCCTCGATACGACCGAGCTCGACGTCGCCGAGGCGGTGCGTCGAGTCAGGGAAGCGCTCGACGCGAAGCTGGCAGCCGCGTCCGCCGACGCGGGCTGATCAGCCGGCGCCCGCGCGACCTCCGGGGAGCCTGCGCCGGACCGACGCCGTTCCCCGTCGAACGAGGACCCCGAACAGGTCGCGGGTGGGCACCCGGACGAGCTCGATCGGCTCGCCCCGAATCGGCACCGCCGCCGCCTTGTTCCAGGCCTTCGGGTCGTCGCCCCTGGCCCCGCGTTCGCGTGCGAGGCCGCTCGAGTACAGCACCCCCATCGCCATCGTTGCGGCGACCGACGGCGGCACCGTGACGACCGGCTGGTGGTCGCCGTCGAGGTGGCTGGTCGGAACCTGTGCCAGCGACTCCAGGTCGCCGACGACGCGAACGCCGGTCGCCGTGATCGCATCGACCATCTCACGGGCCACCACCCCCGCGCGGTCCAGCGCCCACTGGGGAGCCTCGACGCGCAGCGCATCCTCGGGCGGCGTCGCCTCCTTCATGTAGCGGGCCGCCCCGAAGTTCATCACCCGGCTGTGCAGGGGCCGGCTGAGCCCCTCGTTGCGGAAGGCGACGTTGAACGCCCGGACCGCCTCCGTCTCGGGCAACGTGAGCGAGCGGTTGGCCGCATCGGGCACGGCCTCGAGGGTGCCCTCCGACAGCCCGGTGAGGCCCTCGAAGGCGCGCAGTACGAAGTCGTGGTCCGTCTCGTCGAGGGCGACGACCGTCATGTGGTCGTAGCCGACGACCTCGGCCCAGCGCGCGATCAGCTGGTCGTGGCGATGGCGATACCAGAACGACGGCGTGACCTTGCCGGGCGCCTTGTTGAACATGGCGTCGAGCCAGTCGTCGAACGAGACCTTCCAGTTGCTCTGGATGTACTGCTGCCACTGCGACGGGATGATCCGTGCCAGCGGCCGGAGGGTGACGACGACGTGCACGCGCGCGCCGCCGAGGTCGTTGACGATCGTCCGGATCGCCTCGGGTGGCGCGTCGGCGAAGAACTCGCTGCTGAGCACGACCCGCTTGGCATCCGAGCGCCGCGCCTCGCGCGCGAGGTTGCGCCACCCGGAGATCGGCGGCGGCGTGTCGCCCGTGTAGAACCCGTTCTTGCCGATGACCGCCTGGACGGCGCTGACCGAGTGTCGATGACGGCCCGCGTAGTGGACGCCCTGCGCCCCCGCGGCCGAGCGCGCCGCATGGAACGCGCCCTGCAACGCGGTCGTGCCGGTCTTCGGCGGGCCGATGTGGACCAGGAGGGTCCCCTCGGGCAGGAGGAGCGGTTCGCTGCTGGGGGTCGCTTCCATCTTCCTCTGGCCTTTGGATTCCGGGAGCCGGCCCTTACCATACCGACCCCTTGCGCCGGCCCGCTCGCCGGCCGTGCCGCGCACCCGAAGAGCCTCGGCGCGACCCTCGTGGAGGCCACGGCTCGTTCGGACCAGCTCGGATGCGACGTCCGGCCAATCGTCAGCGGCGTGCTCGACGATCGGTGGCGCGAGCCCGCCAAGGTCGCCGACCACGCGCGTGCCCCAGGCGCCGATCCGCGCAGTCATCTCCGCGGCGACCTCCGCGATCCGCTCGTGCGACCACACCGGCAGCGGGATCCCAACCTCGTCGGGGCCGGGTTCACGCTGCTTGAGGTGCCGGTCTTGCTCGGGCCGATGTGCACGAGGCGCGTCCCCTCTGCCAGCAGGAGCGGAGCCCGATCCAGCGCCGCGGCCGTCATCGCACGTTCACCGCCCGGTCGATCCCCGGTTGACCGCGGCCCGGAGCCGGCGGCGGGCGGCCAGGTAGCGGCCCCGGATCGAGCCACGCGAGCGTCGGTAGATCGTGCTCGCGATCCGGCGGGTCGGCACCCTGGCGATCGCTCCCGGCCTCGGTGCGCCTTCGACCGCCTTCCCATCCGCCGCCCCCTCGACACGGGCGAGGCCGCCGGCGACCAGGAGGCCGATCGACATCGAGGCGGCGACGCTCGGTGGGATCGCCGGATCTGGGAGCTGATCGCCCGCAAGGCGGCTCACCGGCACCTCGGTCAGCGAGGACAGGTCGCCCACGATCCGGACCCCGGACGCGGCCAGGTTGTGCACGACCTCACGCTCGATCTCGCCGGCTCGATCGAGCGCCCACTGGGGCGTCTCGACCCTCGGCTCGTCCGCATCCGGCCGCCGCGACTTCATGTGCACGGCGAGCCCCAGGCGCACCAGCCGCGTGTGCAGCTCCCGGCCGAGCCCGTCAGCGTCCCAGGCGGCATTGAATGCGCGCACCGCCTCGACCTCGGCCAGCGTGAGCGACCGATTGGCCAGGTCCTGCTGGAGCTCGAGCGTGCCCGCCTGGAGGCCGAGCAGCGATTTGAAGACGCGCAGCACCTGCGCGTGGTCCCGGTCGTCGACGACGATGACCGTCACCCGATCGGCGCCGGCAACGGCGGCCCAGCGCGCGACGAGCCGGTCATGGCGGTGGCGGTGCCACCAGGCGGACTCGGGCGATCCCGCGGGCCTGTCGAACAGCGAGCGCAGCCACGAATCGTACGGCTCGGTCTGCCCGGCCTGCACGTTCTGCTGCCATTGCGACGCGAGGATGCGGGTCAGCGGTCGCAGGGTGACCGCGACCTGGAACCGTGACGGATCGAGCTCGCCGGCGATGCGCATGATCGCGTCCGTATGCGAGTGCGCAAGCAGCTCGCTGCTGAACACGAGCCGGGGCTCCTCGGCCTCGCGGATGTCCTCGACGAGCTGCTCCCAGAGCCGCATCGGCGCCCGGGCGCCCACGTCCGACAGCGGCGATTTCACGCCCGAGATCGCGCGCGCGGCCCCTTCGGAATGGCGGATCCGTCCGGCGTACCTGACACCCTGACGGTGCATCGCCTCCCGGGCCGCCCACATCGACGCCTGCACGGAGGTCGTCCCGGTCTTCGACGGCCCGATGTGGATCAGCCGCGTTCCGGCGGGCAGCAACGGGGCTTCGGATCCGACCGCCGGCTCCATGACCTCCATCCCTGCGACCCGTCCCACCCGGCCTACGATACCTGCGTCGGCGGCCCGAACCGGGCGATCAGCTGTAGCGGTAGCGGCTCCGCTCGATGGCCTCCAGGCCGACGCGCCGGGTGTCGATGTACTGGTAGATGAGCCCGACGCCGCCCAGCGCCAGCCAGGCGACGAGCGCCAGCGGGTGTCCGTCCAGCGCGCCGAGCGGCCCATCCTTGAGCTGCTGGATGGTGATCTGGTTGAGGATCAGGTACAGCCCGGCGACGACGTATGCGGCCCCGCCGAACGCAGACACCGCGGCCACCAGCATTGTCGGCGCATCGAGCACGAGCGCGAGGACCGCGAGCGCCAGGCCGACGACCAGGCCGGCGATGAACGTGATGAACCCCTGGTCGAGCCCGATGGCGATGAGCACGCCGCTGCCGAGCTCGTAGCCGACGACCCCGAACAGGATGACGACCGCCGCCCACCACCACAGCCCGGCCAGGACGGCGAACACGATGGCGAACACGAACCCGACGCCCCAGCTCGTCACCGTGGCGAAGATGCCGTCACCGAACAGGTTGGTCACGATCTGCGCGCCGACCCCGAAGCCCACGATGAAGCCGAACAGGGGCAGCAGCACGAAGAACCCGCGCGCGCCGTAGGCGGCGACCAACGCGCCCACCCCGATCGCGATCAGTCCAATCAGCAGTCGGTCCACTGGATCCTCGACCCTCCTCGATGCGGCCACATCCCGGGCGTCCGCGGGGCGATGATGGCATATCGCCCCAAGCGCTCGTCCCCCGATCGGCGGCGCATTGACGATTCGGGCGGGAATTCCGATAATTCCACTCGGGATTAGCCCGCGACCCGCCTCACTGCGGTCGCGGCGTCCCGGATCGACGACCCAACCCCCCGGCCGACCGGCCGTGACTGGAGCAGCGATGACCTCGACCCGCGACCTCGTCCGGGACGAACGCGACCAGTTCGCCTTCCACGACGACATCGTCTACCTGCGCGAGACCAAGCGTGGGCTGACGCGCGAGACGGTCGAGGAGATCAGCGGGTTCAAGGGCGAGCCGGACTGGATGCTCCAGTTCCGCCTCCGCGCCTACGACCACTTCCTGAAGCGGAAGATGCCGACCTGGGGCGGGCGGCTCGACGACATCGACTTCGACAAGATCGTCTACTACCGCAAGCCGTCCGAGCGCGAGGAGAAGTCCTGGGACGACGTCCCGGAGCAGATCAAGGCGACGTTCGAGAAGCTCGGCATCCCCGACGCGGAGCGCAAGTTCCTGGCCGGTGTCGGCGCGCAGTACGACTCCGAGGTCGTCTACCACTCGGTGCGCGAGGAGCTGTCCAAGATCGGCGTCGTGTTCATGGGCACCGACCAGGCGCTCAAGGAGTACCCGGAGATCTTCCGGCAAGTACTTCGGCACCATCGTCCCGCCCGAGGACAACAAGTTCGCCGCGCTCAACTCCGCGGTCTGGTCGGGCGGCTCGTTCGTGTACGTCCCCAAGGGCGTCGAGGTCCCGCTGCCGCTGCAGGCGTACTTCCGCATCAACGGCGAGAACACGGGCCAGTTCGAGCGGACGCTGATCGTCGTCGACGAGGGCGCCAAGGTCCACTACATCGAGGGCTGCACGGCGCCGATCTACGCGACCGACTCGCTGCACGCCGCGGTCGTCGAGGTCGTGGCGCTGCCCGGCTCGAAGGTCCGCTACACGACCATCCAGAACTGGTCGAACGACGTCTACAACCTCGTCACCAAGCGGGCCCATGCCCACGCGAACTCCGTCGTGGAGTGGATCGACGCGAACACCGGCTCCCGGCTGACGATGAAGTACCCGGCGATCTACCTGCGGGGCGAGGGCGCCCGGGCCGAGGTCATCTCGGTCGCGGTCGCCGGCAAGGGCCAGCACCAGGACACCGGCGCGAAGGCCGTCCACCTGGCGCCCAACACCACCTCGCGGATCGTGTCCAAGTCCGTGTCCAAGGACGGCGGCCGGGCGACCTATCGCGGCCAGCTCAAGGTGGCCCCGGGCGCGACCGGCGTCGTGGCCAGCGTCCGGTGCGACGCGCTGATGCTCGACGACCAGAGCCGCAGCGACACGTACCCGTACATCGACATCGGCGAAGACGACACGACCATGACCCACGAGGCCACGGTCGGCAAGATCTCCGCGGACCAGGTGTTCTACCTCATGAGCCGCGGGCTGACGGAGAACGAGGCCCAGAACCTGATCATCCAGGGCTTCCTCGAGGTGTTCACGAAGGAGCTCCCGATGGAGTACGCCATCGAGTTCAACCGCCTCGTCAAGCTCGAGATGGAGGGCTCGCTCGGGTGACCGAGGTGGCCGACCCGTCGACCGCGCCGGCGCCGCGGGCCCGCCCGGCGCGCTCCGGGCCCGCAGGACCTGACCTACCGGCTGGACGCGGATCTCGTCGAGCGCCGCGCCGCCTCGGAGCCGGCCTGGCTGGCCGACGAGCGGCGCCGTGCGCTCGCCGCCTACGAGGCGCTGCCGACCGAGCCCAATCGCCTGTACACGCCGTACATCGACCTGCGTGCCGCGCAGCTCGCGGACGTCGTCGCGTACGAGGCACCCGCGGCCGCCGCCGGGGCGCCGGCGACGGGCGACGGCATCTCGGCCCTCGCGTCGTTCGATGAGGACAGCGGCGCGACCATCGCGATCGCCGAGGACGCGCGCCGCGCCGGCGTGACGGTCGAGACGCTGTCTGCGTTCGTCGGCCGCGATCCCGAGGCTGCGCGTCGCCTGGTCGCCGATCCGGGCGCGCTCCCGGCGGACGATCGGCTCGCCCAGCTCAGCGTCGCCGCGTGGAACGAGGGCGTCGTCGTCCGGGTGCCGGCGGGCGTCGTGCTCGCGGATCCAATCGTCGTGCGCTGGGCCGTCGGTGCGCCGGGCCGGGCGATCCACGCGCGGACGATCATCGAGCTCGGCGACGGCGCGCAGGCGACGCGTCGTCGAGGAGCTCGTCCCCTCGGCCGGGCTCGTGCCCGGCGGCCAGGCGCTGTTCACCGCCACCACCGAGGTCCACCTCGGCGCCCACGCACACCTCGCCATGGCCAGCCTCCAGGAGCTCGGCCCGGACCAGGTCGTGTTCCAGCAGCGCCGCGCGCGACATCGGCGAGAACGCCGACCTGCACTGGGCGCTCGCCCAGCTCGGCGGCCGGCTCGTGCGCTCGCGCGTCGACAACGTGCTGGCCGGCGACCGCAGCCGGGTCGAGCAGGTCGAGATCGTGTTCGGCGCCGAGGACCAGCTCCACGACCTGACCTCGTATACGCGCCACACCGGGCGCGACACGACGGGCCAGCTGCTGTCCAAGGGCGTGCTGATGGACCGGGCGCGGAGCTACCTCAAGGGCCTGATCACGATCGAGAAGAGCGCGATCGGCACCGACAGCTACCTCGGCGAGTTCGGGATGAACCTGTCCAAGTCGGCCCGGGCCGTCGCGATCCCGTCGCTCGAGATCGACCAGCCCGACTGCCGCCGCGCCGCGCACGCGTCGTCGGTCGGCCCCATCGACGAGACCCAGCTGTTCTACCTCGAGAGCCGCGGCATCCCGCCCGACGAGGCGCGCAAGTTCATCGTGCTCGGGTTCCTCGAGCCGGTCGTCGCGCGGGTCCCGCTCGAGGACGCCCAGGATCGGCTGCGCGAGGCGCTCGAGGCGAAGTGGGCCGCCGGCCTCGCCGCCGGACCGCGATCCGCCGCCTGACGCCCGGCCGTTGCCACGCGCGGCCGCCGCGTGAGCCGCCGGATCGACCTCCTCGGCGTCGACGAGCTCGCCGAGGGCGAGATGCGGATGGTCTGGGTCGACGGCGACCGACCCCGTCCTCGTCGTCCACGTCAACGGCGACTTCCACGCCCTGCAGGGCACCTGCTCGCACGAGTACTTCGAGCTCGACCGCGGGTTCCTGACGGCGGGCACGCTCACCTGCGCGCTGCACCTGTCCCGGTTCGACCTCACCGACGGCGAGGCGCTCGACCCGCCGGCCGAGCTGCCGCTCGCCGTCTACCCGGTCGAGATCGTCGACGGGCGGGTCACGATCGAGGCGGGCGACGGCCCGCTCGAGGTCAACGAGGAGTAGCCCGATCCACGTCTACCTCGAGACCGCCGCGGCTCATCCTTCGCCGGATCACGACCGACGACCTCGACGACATGGTCGGGCTCGACGCCGACCCGGCGGTGATGCGCTACATCACCGGCGGCCCGGCAACGCCGCCCGACGAGCTGCGTGACGAGTACCTGCCGGCCTGGCTCGCGTACTACGAGCGGGGCGACCGGTACGGCTTCTGGGCCGCGATCGAGCGGAGCCACGGGCGCGTTCCTCGGCTGGTTCCACCTGCGCCCGCTGCCCGAGGATCCCGCCGACGAGCCCGAGCTCGGCTACCGCCTCGTGCGGTCGTCGTGGGGTCGCGGCTACGCCAGCGAGGGCAGCCGTGCGCTCGTCGACAAGGCGTTCACCGAGCTCGGCGCCCGGCACGGGTCCACGCGTCGACGATGACCGTCAACATCGGGTCGCGGCGGGTGATGGAGAAGGCCGGGCTGCGGTTCGTGCGTACGTTCGTCGCCGACTGGCCGGTGCGCATCGAGGGCGACGAGGAGGGCGACGTCGAGTACGCCATCACCCGCGAGGAGTGGGAGGCGGACCGGGCTGCGGGCTAGACGACGGGCCCGGCCCCGGCCTCGACGAGCGGGGCCCGGTCGGGCGCAGATCGCACCTGGAGCACGAGTGCCCCGACGAGGACCAGCGCGCAGCCGAGCAGCTGGATCGGGGCCAGCGCCTCGTCCAGCAGCAGCCCGGCGAGGACGACGCCGACCACCGGCTCGAACAGCATCAGGATCCCGGTCCGCGTCCCGCCGATCAGCCGGATCGCGGTCAGGAACAGCAGCGACGACATCCCCGCCGCGACGACGCCGGCCACCAGCACGATCGGCCACGGCGCGAGCGATCGCAACGGCGCGACGAGCGACTCGCCCTGTCCGACCGCGACGGCGAGGAGCGCACCGCCGATCATCGACGCGGCCAGGATCACCAGCATCGCGGCGTCCGCCGGAGCGGACCGGTAGCCGTCCCGGCTGATCGTGATGAACACGACCTGGGCCGTCGCGGCGCCCAGGCCGAGCAGGACGCCGAGCGGATTGATCGGGGCGCCGCCTCGCCGCGCCCATCCCGCCCGCCAGCACGAGCACCACGCCGGTCGTGGACAGGAGCAGCGCCGCGAGGCGCGACGGGGTGATCGTCTCGCGACCGAGCACCGCGTCCACCGCGACGACGCCCGCGGGGTACGTGTAGAACAGCATCAGCGCGAGGGCGATCGGGATCAGGCCGAAGGCCGAGAAGACGGCCGCGTTGAGCGCGAGGCCCGTCAACGCGGCGATGGCGAGCGTGACCCGCCCCCGTCTGTCCAGGCCGCGGAGCGCGACGACCGAAGCCCGGCCGCGGCGCCGGGCGACGATCAGGATGGCGAGGAACGCGACGCCGAGCGTGGCCCGCCACGACGCGAACGCGACGCCGTCGACGCCGGCTTCCGCACCGAATCGAGCCAGCGGCCCGAGCATGCCGAACAGGCTCGCCGCGACGACCGCGGCGAGCGTGCCGCTGACGAGGGCGCGATCGCGGGGCATGGCGGCCCATGGTACCGACGGGTCGGCCGGCAGCGGCGACGAGGGGCAATCCCCCTCAGCGGGCGAGCACGGTCCCGAGGCCCATGGCCTCCGCTGTCTCCAGGATCGCGGTGCCGAACACGACGTCCGCGAGGCCCGTCCCGAGGTGGGTCGCCACGACGCGCCCGCCCGGCCGCGGGGTGCCGGCGGCGAGGACCTCGCCGATCATCGCCATCGGGTCCGGGTAGCCGTCGAACTGGCCTGCGTCGCGGTTGGCCAGGAACTGCTCGCGATGGTCGACGACGAACAGCGCAGCGTCGCGCGCGACCTCCGCGGCGCAGTACGTCGCGTAGTCGATCGGCACGACGAGCGCGTCCGAGGTCGAGCCACGCGTTGGTCATCGACTGCCGCTGGGCCGGCGGCAGGAACGACGCCGCGCTCACCACGACGTCGGCGCCGTCGACCGCATCCCGCGCGGAGGGAGCGACGATCGACGCGCGCGATCCCCGGGGTCGCGCGGGCCGTCGCGGCCAGCGTTGACGCCCGATCCGGATCCGGGTCGTAGATGGCCAGCTCGACGCCCGGCAGCACGTGCCCGATCACCGGCACGTGGCTCCCGCCCTGGACGCCGGCACCGATCAGGGCCGCCCTCGGGGGCCGCCCGGAGATCGCGGGCGCCCACGCGCGGATCGCGACCCCGGAGATCGCGGCGGTGCGCTGGGCCGTGATCGGCCCGGCGTCGAGGATCCCGGTCGGGACGCCGGTCTGCGCGTCGTTGAGCAGCAGGATCCCGTGGATCGCCGGCAGCCCGCGTGCGTTGTTGGCCTGGAAGCCGAGGACCCACTTCATGCCCAGGCGGTCGGCGTCCCCGGTGGCGCCGGGCATGAACGCGGGCATCGCGTGCGCGAACGAGCCGTCGGGGCGCCGGGTGCACGCCGATCTTGGGCGGCAGCTCGGCCGGGCCGGCGAGGCCGCGAAGGGTCTGCGCGGCGAGCTCGAGGCGGGTCTCGAGGGCGTGGCATCGCGGCCGTCACGTCCGCCCCGGTGAGGTAGCGCAGCGGCGGCAGGTCGGTCATGGACCGAGTCTAGGCCAGCCCGGCCCGGGGTCGTTCGCTAGGCTGTCGTCGTGAACACCGCCCAGAGCCTCGAGAACCTCAAGCTCGAGCGGGACGCGATCGTCCTGTACGACGAGCTCGCGGCGATCGAGAAGGACCCGCGGCGCGCCTCCGCGTTCCGCCACATCGCCGCCAACGAGCGACGGCACGCGGAGGTCTGGGCCACCCGGCTGCGCGACCTGGGCGCGACGGTGCCCCCGGCCGGGCGTCCGCGCGTGCGGGTGCGCGTGATCATCGTGATCGCCCGGCTGTTCGGCACGCGCTCGGTCTCCGACCTCGTGCAGGCGCTCGAGGGCGACGAAGAGGCGATCTACGACGCCCAGGGCGACCACCCGGACATCGAGGCGATCGCCGCCGACGAGCGCGAGCACGCCGAGATCTGGCGGCGGCTCGACGTCGAGGAGGGAGGCGACGCGAAGGCGCGCCAGGCCCGGCAATCGGCCGCCGCCGACGTCGTCAGCGCGTCCGACCACCCGCAGGTCGCGCCCGGCCGGGCCCGCGCCCCGGCGGCGATCACCGGTGGCGAGCGCTGGCACCGCAGCGCCCGCTCGGGGACCCTGCGCGCGATCATCTTCGGCGTCTCGGACGGGCTGGTCTCGAACCTGGCGCTGGTCATGGGCATCGCCGGCGCCTCGCGGGATGCGCAGTTCGTGCTGCTCGCCGGGGTCGCCGGGCTGCTCGCCGGGGCGTTCTCGATGGCGGCCGGCGAATACATCTCGATGCAGAGCCAGCGCGAGCTGTTCGAGCGCCAGATCGAGCTCGAGCGTGCCGAGCTCGAGGCGATGCCCGAGGAGGAGCAGCGCGAGCTCGCCGCCCTGTACATGGCCAAGGGCTTCCCGCGCGCGGAGGCGGACCGGATCGCCGCGCGCATGTTCGAGGACCCGGCGACGGCGCTCGACACCCTCGTCCGCGAGGAGCTGGGCCTCGACCCCGACGAGCTCGGGTCGCCGTGGGGCGCGGCGTTCGGGTCGTTCCTGGCGTTCGCGCTGGGCGCGGTCATCCCGGTCATCCCGTACCTGTTCCTCGACGGGCACGACCGCGTTCGTCGTGAGCATCGTGGCGAGCCTCATCGGCGCTGTTCCTCGTCGGCGCGGGCGTCAGCCTGCTGACCGGCCGCGGGACCCTGTTCTCCGGCTTCCGCCAGCTCGCGATCGGCGCGGGCGCGGCCGCCGTCACGTTCGCCGTCGGCACGCTCATCGGCGTCGGCGTCGGGGGCTGATCGTGAGCGCGACGGCCGCCGACCGGCTGCGGGACGAGGGCCTGGACGCCGGCTCCTGGTCGAACGGGCCGTTCGATCGGTATGCGGCCCACAGCCATGGCTACGACAAGGTGCTGGTCTGCGCTGCGGGCTCGATCCGGTTCGGCCTGCCCGACCGGGGCGAGAGCGTGGATCTCGCGCGCGGGCGACCGCCTCGAGCTGCCGGCCGGCACGGCCCACGACGCGCTGGTCGGGCCCGACGGCGTGACGTGCCTCGAGGCGCATCTCCCGGCAGGCCGGCATCGCGGTGCTCAGCGCACCGCCCGGCGGGGGAGTGGTGAGGCCCCGAAATCACGAACGCCCCGGCCGGAGCCGGGGCGTCAATGGGATAGGCTGTGGTTCGCGCCTAGCGGCGGCCGAGCATCGGTCCAGAGGTACGGGTTGTCTCGCGGGTTCGCTCGGGCGCTCCGGATCCTCGGCGCTCAAGACGATGCTGATGATCGAGAACAGCGCGAGGAGCGCGAACGCGGTAACGATGACCATCGTCGTGCACCTTTCGTTTTACCTGGGACTGCCGCGGACCGGTTGCCGGTCCCGCCGGCCGATCCGGCGGGGTCGACGTCCCAAATGACCCTTATCAGACGGCATATTACCTAACAATCTAGGTAACGCAACCGACGGTACCTAACGAACAGGGACTACGTGCCGAAGAACGCACCCATCAGCCACACCGACGCGCGGCTCCTGGCCATCCTCCAGGTCGACGGCCGGCGGTCGTACGCCGAGCTCGGCAGCGACCTCGGGATGGCTGGGCCGTCGGCCCACGAGCGGGTCAAGAAGCTCGAGTCCCGGGGCGTCATCCGTGGCTACGCGGCCGACGTGGACCCGGCTGCCGTCGGGCTCAGCGTGCTCGCCTTCACGTGGGTGACGCAGGCGCCGGGCACGATCTCGAGCGACCTGACGCCCGACTTCGCCGCGATCCCCGAGATCGAGGAGTGCCACTACATCGCCGGCGAGGCCGACTACATCCTCAAGATCCGGGCTCGCGACATGGAGCACCTCGGGCGCGATCGTCCGCCGCGTCCAGACGACCGACCACGTCTTCTCGACCGAGACCGACGTCGTGTTCAGCACCGGGTTCGAGCGACGTCCGCTGCCCCTGGGCGACAACGCGGACCGACGGACCGCGAAACCGGTCGCGACGGGAGCGCGTAGGGGATGACGGAGCGCCAGGTCGGCGAGTCCGAGGACGCCACCCTCGTCCGGGCCGTGGCGAACGGCTCGGAGGAGGCCCTCGCGGCGCTCTATGACCGGCATGTCGGCGGCGTCCACGCCGTCGCGCTCCGGCTCACAAGTGACCGTCAGGTCGCCGAGGAGGTCGTGCAGGAGACGTTCCTCGCGCTCTGGAACCGCGCCGAGCTGTTCGACCCGGCGCTGGCGTCGCTCGGGACGTGGCTGCGGACGATCGCGCGCAACCGGACCGTCGACCGGCTGCGAGCGGCCGGCCGACGGCCGCCGCTGGTGCTCGCTCGGCGGCCGCGAGGACGACGAGTTCGACGAGCGACGTTCGACCGGCTCGGTGCCGGACGCCGTCGTGATCGGCGGAGCGGCGGCCGACGCCGGGCCCGAGGCCGCGGCCGAGGCCGCCGACCTGCGCGACGCCGTCGGTCGCGGCCCTGGCCGACATGCCGGAACCGGAGCGGATCGTGATCGTGCTGGCCTATCGCGAGGGGCTGACGCAGGCCGAGATCGCCGAACGGCTCGAATGGCCGCTCGGCACCGTGAAGACGCGCACGCGGCGGGCGCTGGCCCGCCTGCGTGCAGCGCTCGAAGGGGCACAGCGGCGGTCGGGAGCCGTGGCGGCGTGCCGCGAGATGGATGGTGATGGAACACGCTGAGGCGCTGGAGCAGATCGAGATCGCCGCGGTCGAGCCCGAGGGGCTCGACCGGCTGATGGCGGGCGACACGCCCGACGTCGGCGGCCGTCGCCGGTCACCTGGCCGGCTGCCCGACGTGCGCCGCGGAGCTCGTGCGCATCCGGCGAACCGTCGGCGGTCGTCGCGCGACGTCATCCGCTCGGAGCCCGACCCGGCGCTGCGCGACCGCACGCTCGCGTTCGTCCGGGCGGTCGGGCGCGATCGATCGGACGCGGGCGCCGTCTGCGCCGCGACGAGCTCGCGGCACCGATCACCGTCCTGCCGGCGCCGGCCAGCTGCGCCCGTCGCGCCCGTCCGCGCCGCTCGCCCCGGCGTCGTCGCGCCGCGACCGGCCGGCACGTCGCGGGCTCGCCCTCCTCGCGGTCGCCGCCGCGGTCGTGATCGCCGTCGGCGCCGGGTTCGTCGCCGGCAGTGCGCTCGCAGCGCGGGACGATCGAGGGCCGGGAGTCGGAGATCGCGGTCCTCGAGCGACGCGACGACCACCGCGCTCCGGATCCAGGCCCAGCCCGACGCCCAGATCGTCGCGCTCTCGCCGACGGTGGCGGGCGGCGATGCCTCGGGCTCGCTCGCGTTCTCCACCTCGACCGGCGAGCTGGTGGCGGTGGCCACGAACCTCGAGCCCGAGGGCGCGCACGAGGAATACGCGTGCTGGGTCGAGGTCGGCGGGCAGCGCCAGCGCCTCGGCCGCATGTACTGGGCGGGCGAGCTGTGGGCGTGGGCCGGGCCGGTCGACGGCCTCGATGCACCTCCCCCCGGGCGCCGTGTTCGGGGTGTCGCTCGAGCCCGACCGACGGCAGCCCCGGCGAGCCGTCCTGACCGGGAGCCTCTAGGCCGGCGCGCGTCGCCGCTGCCGCCCGCGTGGCGGCGCATGCGGTCGCGTCTCCGGGTCACCGCTCGCGGACGCGGTCGCTGCTGGAGCGCGACGAGCTCCTCGGGCGTCGACGAGCACGTCGGGCGGCGGGAAGCCCAGGTAGCGGCGGTGGGCCCGCAGGACCTGCTCGGCGGTCCCGGGTCGACCGCCGGCTCGCCGAGTGATCGCGCGATCCAGGCCGCCTCGGCGGGGATCTCGCGTTCGGTGACCTCGCGCTCGCGGCGGTTCGAGTCCGCCAGGACGAGCCAGGTCAGGGCGCCGCCGGCGACCACGCCGACGATCAGGAGCCACCAGTTGAACTCGGCGCTCATCGGCTGCCGCGGGAGATCGCGGAACGGCGGTGCATCGCGGCCGAGGATAGCCGACGACGACGCGTATCCGCGGCCGGGCTGTACTCTGCGCGCCATGCCCATCCTCACGGCCCTGGCAGCGCTCGCGCCGATCCTGGCGCTGATCGCGATCACGCCCGGACCCGATCGCGTTCCACCTGGGCCCGATCCCGGTCTGCTGGTACGGCATCTGCTACGCCGTCGGCCTGGCCGCTTGCCTACATCGTGATCACGCGCGAGGCGAAGCGGCGCGGCCTCGACGCCCGGCTCGTCGACAACGGGATCATCATCGTCGCCGCCGCGGCGCTGGTCGGCGGCCGGCTGTACCACGTCATCGACCAGTGGGACCTCTACAAGGACGACCCGCTCAAGATCATCCTGCCCCCGTACACGGGCCTGGGCGTCTACGGCGGGATCATCACCGGCACCATCGCGGCCTGGTACATCACCCGCCGCTGGCACCAGTCGTTCGCGAAGTGGGCCGACGTCATCGCCCCGGGCCTGTTCGTCATGCAGGCCATCGGCCGGTTGGGCAACTTCTTCAACCAGGAGCTCTACGGGCCGCCGACGAACCTGCCCTGGGGCATCGCGATCGACTGCGCCCACCGGGTCGGCGATCACGGATCGCCCAGTATCCGTGCGAGCTGTACCCGCTGGCGACCACCGGCTTCCAGCCGCTCTTCCTCTACGAGTCGCTGAGCGGCATCCTCGGGGCCGTCACGCTGCTGTGGATCGCGCGTCGGTACGGGCGCCGGATGCGGCCCGGGGACCTGTTCCTGATCTTCCTCATCTGGTACGCGGTCGTCCGGTTCGCGCTCGAGACCTTCCGCGTGGGCAACTGGACGTTCTTCGGGATCCCGACGGCGATGGTGGTCTCGGCGGTCGCTGATCGTCGGGTCGCTCGTCCTGCTTGCGATCCGCCACCGGCCGGGCGCCGTGTACGAGCCGTGGGGCGACCCGCCGCCACGGGAGGACGAGCTCCTCGATGACGAGGAGTGGATCGAGGACGACGAGGACGAGACCCGGCCGAGGCCGGGGCGGCCGACGAGGCGGAGGACGCCGCGGGGACCGACGACGCCGCCGATGCCGACGAGGGCGATGGAGATGGCGAAGGAACCGACGACGACACCGGCCGCGATCCCGGACCCGGAGACGGAACCGCCTGACGCGGCTCCCACGGGCGGCGTCGCGCCGCGCCGGCGGCCGCCTCCGTCGCGCCTGTCACCGGAAGCGCTCGCCCGCGCCCGGGCGGACGGCGGCGCGGAGGGCCTCGCCTGGCTCGGCCGAGAGCCCGAGGCCCGGGCATCCCTCCTGTACCGGTTCCTGCGGCTGGTCGCGCGCTTCCTGTGCTTCGGACTGTTCCGGTTCCGGATCTCGACCACGGGACGCGAGCTCCTGCCCCCGTCGGGCGGCTACCTGCTGATCGGGGCGGCGCACCGCGGCTGGATGGACCCGTTCGTCGTGATGCACGCCCTGCCCACCGAGCCCCGGTGCTGGTTCCTCGGCAGTGCCCCGTCGACCTTCACCTCGCGCTGGCGCGAGCGCCTGATCCATCGCCTGGGCGGCCTGCTGCCCGTCTGGCGCGGCGGGATCGGCGTCGACAGCCACGTCGCGGCCGCCCGTGCGGTGACCCGCAACGGGGCGGTGTTCGTGCAGATGCCCGAGGGAACGGTGAGCGGCCCCGCCGGCCGTATCGGCCCGTTCCGCAACGGGGCGGCGCTGATCGCGCTGCGGACCGGTGCGCCGATCGTCCCGCTGGCGCTCGCGGGCACCGAGGAGCTGTACATCGGCCGGCGGATGGCATCGCGCATCCTGCCCCCGACGAGCCCGCGTGAGCTGCTCGGCGACGACTGGGACGGGTCGCTGCCGGCGCGAGGGCTCGCGGGAGGAGCTCGAGCTCGCCAAGCGGCTGACCGTACGCTTCGAGGCCCTGCTGGGCCCGGCGGTGGAGGCGCTGTACCCGGGGACGATCGACCCGCCCGGCCATCCGCGACGCCTCCGGCGACGCCTCACCTGGCTGCTCCTGCGGCCGGGGCGCCTCGACCGCGACCTCGAGGCGTAGACCGCCGCACGGTATCCTCGCCGCCGATGCACTACGCCGACTCGATCCTCGACCTCGTGGGCGATACGCCCCTCGTCCGCATCTCGCGGCTGACGCGCGACCTGGGCCCGGAGGACCGCCGGCCGCTGATCCTGGCCAAGCTCGAGATGCTCAACCCGGGCGGATCGGTGAAGGACCGGATCGGGCTGCCGATGATCGAGGCGGCCGAGCGGGCGGGCCTGCTCAAGCCCGGCGGCACGATCATCGAGCCGACGTCGGGCAACACGGGGCACGGGCTCGCGATCGCGGCTGCGCTCAAGGGCTACCGCTGCGTCTTCGTCATGGCCGACAAGCAGTCGTCGGAGAAGCAGGCGCTGCTGCGCGCGTACGGCGCGGAGGTCGTCCTGTGCCCGACCAACGTCGCCCCCGAGTCGCCCGAGAGCTACTACTCGGTCGCCGCGCGGCTCGCGCGGGACATCCCCGGCGCGTTCAAGCCCGACCAGTACTGGAACGCGGCCAACCCGGACGCGCACGAGCGGACGACCGGCCCGGAGATCTGGGCCCAGACCGAGGGCCGGATCACGCACCTCGTTGCATCGGTCGGCACTGGCGGCACCGTGACCGGCATCGCCCGCCACCTCAAGGCGCAGAACCCCTCCCTGCGGGTGATCGGCGCGGACCCGGAGGGGAGCGTGCTGTCTGGAGACACGGCGCGGCCGTATCTCACCGAGGGCGTCGGCGAGGACTTCTTCCCGGGCACCTACGACCCGGCGATGGTCGATCGCTGGGTCCGCGTGTCGGACCGCGACGCGTTCGCGATGGCCCGCCGGATCACGCGCGAGGAGGGGATCCTGGCCGGCGAATCGTGCGGCACGGCGATGCTGGCGGCGCTCGACGAGGCGGCCCGCCTGATGCGCGAGGAGCCCTCGACGGCGTCCGACGCGGTGATGGTCGTGATCCTGCCCGACGGCGGCCGCAACTACCTGTCCAAGCTCTACAACGACGAGTGGATGCGGGCCAACAGCCTGCTGCCGACGACGGGCGCGGTTGCCCGGGTCGGCGAGCTGCTGGCTGCCCGCCACCACGGGCAGCCGATCCCCGACGTGGTGCTGGCGCGGACCACCGATCGCGTCGGCTCGGCGATCGACCTGCTGCAGCGCTACGGGATCAGCCAGCTGCCGGTCACCGAACATGCCGACGACGATGACCTGGTCGGGATCGTCGGGTCGGTCAGCGAGAAGAGCCTGCTCGACCGCGCCTACCGCAACCCCGACGTCGTCGAGCGGACCGTGGGCGAGGTCATGGATCGCCCGCTGCCGGCGCTGGATGTCGGCGCGACGGTGGACGAGGCCTTCGGCCTGCTCTCGGACGGGGCCGCGGCCCTGCTCGTCATCAGCGCCGGCCGGCCGGCGGGTGTCGTCACCAAGCTCGACCTGCTGGAGTTCCTCGCCCACAGCCGCGGCTGACGGGCGGTCGGACCAGACGGCGGCTAGGTTGCCGAGCGCGCGCGCCGCATGCGCAGGCCGGTGACGAGGCCGGCGACGATCGGGCGGATGCTCCGGTGGCCGGCGACGGCGGCGTGTCGGCTTGGCATCGGGCTGGGCGTGCAGGCGGCGCCAGGCGTCGGCCGCCTGGTGATCGCGGTGGGCGCGGTCCTGGACGATGTTGAGGCTCACGGCGTAGGAGGTCGCGGTGTGGCGCATCGGTCGAGTCTCCGCTCGGGTGGCTGACTGGCTGGGCATGCCGACACGATGGCCGTAAGGCCCGCCGACGCACATCGGGCGATGCCTTATTCGCGCCCCTGCCTGGGCCTCAATCTGCCGGCCGATGCGGTGGCGACGATGCGATGATCGGCGCATGCACGACGCCGACGCCGACACGCCGTCCACCCCGCCGCGAGACGCCTTCGCCACGCGCGTCGTGCATGCGGGCGCCGAGCCGGACGCGACGACCGGCGCCGTCTCGCCGCCGATCTATCAGACGTCGACGTACGCCCAGGACGGCGTGGCCAGGCCCCGCGGCGGCTACGAGTACGCACGCAGCCAGAACCCCACCCGCGAGCGGCTCGAGCGAGCCGTCGCCGACCTCGAGGGCGGCCGCCACGGGATCGCCTTCGCGAGCGGCTCGGCGACGACCGCGGCCATCGCGCAGCTCGCGGCCGAAGGCGACGAGATCGTCGTCGGCGACGACGTCTACGGGGGCACGTATCGCTACTTCGAGCGCGTCCATCGTCCCGCTGGTGCCGGGGAGGCCCGGTACGTCGACCTCGCGGCCGGCCCCGACGCCCTGTGGGAGGCGCTGACCGAGCAGACCCGGCTGGTGTGGTTCGAGACGCCGTCCAACCCGATGCTCAAGATCACCGACGTCGCCGCGTCGGCCGCCCTGGTTCGCGACCGCGCCGCCCAGGCCGGTCGCGCGCGGCCGCTGATCGTCGTCGACAACACCTTCGCCTCCCCCGCGCTCCAGCGACCGCTCGAGCTGGGCGCCGATGTCGTGTTCCACTCGGCCACCAAGTTCCTCGGTGGCCACTCGGACGCGATCCTCGGCGTCGCCGTCACCGCTGACGACGAGGTCGCGCAGCGGCTGCGGTTCCTCCAGAACGCGATGGGCGCGGTCCCCGGTCCGTTCGACTGCTTCCTCGTCCTGCGCGGCATCCGCACCCTGGCCCTGCGGATGGAGCGCCATTGCGCCAACGCGATGGCCGTCGCCCACTTCCTCGCCGGGCGCGAGGACGTGGCCTGGGTCGGCTATCCCGGGCTTGGCGATGGCCCGCACGCCCACCCGGGCCACGAGACGGCCGCCCGCCAGATGCGCCTGAACGGCAACCCGGCGTTCGGGGGCATGGTCTCGTTCATGGCTGCCGACGGCGGACGGCACGGACATGCCGGGGCCGGCCGGGCGCGTGCCGTCTGCGAGGCCACCCGGCTGTTCACGCTGGCCGAGTCGCTCGGCAGCGTCGAATCGCTGATCGAAGTCCCGGCCGCGATGACCCACCTGTCGGTGACGGAGTCGGCGCTGGCCGTTGACCCGGCATTGGTCCGGCTGTCGGTCGGGATCGAGGCCGTCGAAGACCTGATCGCCGATCTCGAACAGGCGCTCGACGCGTCCTAGGCGTCCCCGCCGGCGATCCCGGCCCGCGCGGCCAGCAGCGCGGCCTCGGTCCGGCTCGACACCCCGAGCTTGGTCAGGATGTGGGTCACGTGGACCGACGCCGTCTTGTCGCTGATGAACAGCGCCTCGCCGATCTCGCGGTTGGTCCGTCCCTCGGCGACCAGCGCCAGGACCTCGCGCTCGCGCGCCGACAGGCCCCACGGGTCGGCGATTGCGGCGGGTTCGATGGGTGCGGCGCCAGGACCGGATGCGATCGACAGCCGGGCACGCCGCGCCAGACCCTCGATCATCGCGCTCAATGGAACGGCGCCCAGGTCGGTGGCGACGACCGCCGCTTCGCCGAGCACGGAGGCGGCTGCGTCGCGTTCGCCGGCGGCGAGCCGGGCCTCGCCCTCTCGATACCGGGCATACGCGGCGGCAGGGCGCGTGCCAAGCGCGTCGTACCGCTCGGCGACGCTGGTGCCACGTCACAGGGTCCGAGAGCCCGTCTGCCCGAAGCCGCTCGGCAGCGGACGCCGCGCACAGCGCCTGCATCCAGGGCGTGGCCGACGCCCCTTCGAGGTACGTGCCCGCGGCAATCGAGGCAGCGATGCTCGCGAGCTCCGCCACTCGACGGATGGCCGCCTCGAGATCCGTCCCGCGACGAGCGGCCCGGGCCGCCTCGGCGCTGTCCGCCAAGGCGCGAGTGGCAACCGAAAGCGCCCAGGCCATGATCGAGACGTCCTCCGTGTCGGTCACGTTGCCCACCGCTCCTTCGGCCAGTCGGACGGCTGCCCGGACGTCGCCGTTCCACAGGGCGGCCAACGAGATCGCGATGCCCTGGATGCTGCGCATGCCGGAGTCGGACCACGCGGCCGGATCCTCGGCCGCCCCGGCATCGGGCACAGGCACGCCGCGGGCGCCGTCGAGCAGCGCGCGCCCGTTCCTGTTGCCCCAGGCCACGAACCCCACCGGGTCGCTCTCGGCGACGCGATCCGCGCGGCTGGCGGCGTCTGACCAGCGACCGAGGAAGAACTCCGCGTGCGCCGCGATCGAATCGAGCCAGGGGCGCCATGACCGCTCCACCGCGAGGCCTAGAACGTGTTCCGCGATGCGCTCGTCGAACGTTACAGCCGCCTCGAACCGGCCCGCGGCGACCAGCGCGGCAAGTCCGTTCACGACGGCGGATCCGAGGTGCCACGTCACAGGACGCTCCCGCGCCGCGACCGCGGCCACGATCTCCTCGGCGACCGCCAGCGCCTCGTCCTCGTAGCCGAGGTAGGCGAGCGACTGGGCCCGTGTCGACACCACTTCGAGCGCCCCATCCCATGCGCCGACGAGACGGCACACGCGCAACGCCTCCTCTGCCTCGGCGACGCAGGCGCGGTACTCGCCGCGGAGCATCAGGCTCGCGACGTGCCCGGCGAGCACCCGCGCCAGCGCCGGCGACGGTGGATCGGCCGGCATCAGCTCGACCGATCGGTCGGCCGCGAGGCGTTCCTGTTCGAACGCACCGGCGTCGTTCGCGATCCCGGCGTAGTCCGCCCAGCGGAGCGCCGACCGTGCCGCGTCCAACCCGTCGTCGGCTTCCATCGCCGCCGCTGCGAGCTCGTACGCCCGCCGCGGCTCCCCGGCGAAGCTCGTCATCATCGCCGCCCGCATGCCGACGTCGGCGCGTTCGCCCGCGTCGAGCCCCTGGCCGCCCGCGGCTGCCAGCGTCAGCGCCCGCTCATAGGCGCTCGCCGACTCCTGCCACGCGTGGGCGGCACCCGCGGATCGTCCGGCCTCGATCCAGGCCGGCAGCGCGCTGGCCCGGTCGCCGGCCTCGGTCCAGTGATGGGCGAGCTCCGCCGCGGCTCCGGCAGGCGACTCGGCGCCCAGCTCGGGTCGCGTCGCGAGCGCCGCCGCGAGCCGGCGGTGCAGGCCGATCCGCTCGGCCGGGAGCAGGTCGTCACGCACCGCCTCGGCCAGCAGGGCATGGCGGAACCGATACCGGCGGCCGTCGGGGGTCGGTTCGATCACGTGCTCGGCGGTCGCTTCCCCGAGCCCGGCCGCGAGATCGGCGGGCTCGAGCGCGACGATCGCTGCGAGCAGCTCCGGGTCCACGTCCCGCCCGATGACCGCCGCCCCGGAGAGCACCTCCAGGGCCGGGTCCGACAGCCTGGACAGCCGGGTTGCCAGGAGGTCGCGGAGGGACGGCGGCAGCCGGCCCGAGTCGAGGTCGAGCGCGGCGAGCTCCTCGACGTAGAACGGGTTCCCGTCGGCGAGCTCGACGATCCGCGCGATGCTGGAAGGTTCGAGCGCCCCGCCCGTGATCGCCTCGAGCTGGGTCGCGACGTCTTCTGGCGCCAGCGGATCGAGCCGGAGGTGCGCGAGGCTCCCCGCGTGCTCGAGCTCGACCAGCACGGGTCGCAGGGGATGCCGCCGATGGAGCTCGTCGGATCGGTAGGCGCCGACGAGGATCACGCGCGCGTCACCGAGCCGCGGCGCCACGAAGGTCAGCAGCTCGAGCGTGGACCGGTCCGCCCAATGGAGGTCGTCGACGACGAGCACGAGATCCGTGGTCGCGGACGCGTCGATGATGGCATCACGGAAGGCGAGGAAGGTAGTCGACCTCGTCGTCGGCGTCGGGCCGTCACCGCTCGTTCCGGCCAGGTCGGCGCGCACCCCCGCGAGCATGTCCGTCGCCGATCCTGTCGCGATCAGGCCGTCGAGCAGGTCCAGGACCGGCAGGAATGGGAGGGATCCGGCGGCGAGCTCGGAGCAGGTGCCGTGGATCACCAGCAGCCGACCGGTCCGCCGACGGAGATCCGGCGACAGCGGCCTCGAACTCCGCGAGCAGCCGTGTCTTCCCGATGCCCGCCTCGCCACCGACCAGCACGACGTGTCCGTGCTGTCGTCCGACATCGACAAGCGCCTGCCGCAGCGCGTCGAGCTGCGTTTGACGGCCGACGTAGGTCAGGCTGGACGCTCGCCCGGGCATGTCGTCATGCTGGCACGTCCCGCCAGGTCGGCGTCAGCAGTTGGCGTCGCTCGTCCAGACCATGTCCTTGACGACCTGCTGCGGGGCCGGGCGGGCCCTGGCCGGATGCCGCCGTGAGGCGCCGTCGCCCACTGGCGGCGCGAGCCCTCGGTGAAGGTCATCGTGGCCGAGCCATCGGCATCGCTGATGATCATCTTCACGGTCCCCGACACCCGGGTGTGCTGCTTGACGCCATACGGTCCTGTCGAATCGTCGCGATAGGTGTACGGGCCGGTCCAGATCAGGTCGTTGCCGACGAAGCCCTTGTCGTTGATGTCGATCTTCCACGCCTGCTTGCCGTCGAATACCAGGAAGTGGTAGGTCCCCTTCGCCTCCCATGTCGTCTCCGGGTCGTCGCCGCAGCGCTTGCCCTCGATCGTCCCGGTCACCCCGACGCTGTTGGTAAAGGACTGTTGGATGAACCAGCCCTGGAACTTGACCGTGAAGGCGATGGGGAGGATCCCGATCCCGCGCTTGGATGTGGTCTTGAGCTCGATCCGGCCGCTGGTCTCTCGCGCGGACGCCTTGAAGGTGAAGTCGGCGGGGGCAGGGACCGGCGTGTCCACCGGGTCGAGCGACGTCTCGCCCGCGAAGGAGGCCACGACCGGCTGGTTCAGGTCGACGTGCTCGATCCGCTGGAAGGGCTGCGCGTTGAAATGCACGACGTCGTTCGGCCCGACGTCCCGCGTGTGCTCGCTGGACCTGATGGCGACGCACTTGCCGTTGCGCCATTGGGTCTGCGCCGCGTCGAGGGCCTGCCCGGTGACCATCGTCGCGGTCAGCATCACGAAACTGAGGAAGCCCGTGGCCTCCCCGACGTCGAAGTTGCCCGTGATGTTGAGCGACGGCGCGGCGGCGCCGCTGGTGACACCGGTCCCGTTGGCGCCGAATACCTGCGAGTTCGTGAAGGTCGAGCTGCCGGACTGCGTCGAACCGCTGGCGGTCGTCCGGGTGAACTGCGCGTCAATCGTGGAGTCCGCGGACGCGAGATAGGCCGCGTCGTTCACGTGGCCCTGCTGGGTCGTGGTCGACGTCACGGTCGCGGAGCCGCCGCCCGGCATCCCGCTGGCGTCGGTCGAGATGTCGAACGTGATCTTGACCTCGACGACCCCGTTCGCATCGGGGCAGGCCTTGGCCTCGATGTGGATGTGGCTCCGATGGTTCGCGGTTCCGATCTGGGAGCCGCTGCTCACCGAGGTGCTGACGTCGGACTCGGTCGCGTCGGCGTCGACGACGACGAGCGAGCCCGAGATGCTCAGCGCCACGTTCACGTTGAACGTGGCGGTCATCTGCTGGTCGCCGACCGTCACCGTGTCTGTCGCGGTGAAGTTCGCGGGCGGTCCCGCCTGACCATTCGCACTGGGGCTGATGCCGGAGATCCCCGCGTTCAGAGCGAGCGCGCTGCCCAGCGACGACCCGATCCAGGCCAGGCCTGCGGCGGTGAGCCCGTCGCCCAGCGCCGCGACCGGCCGGGTCGAGATGGCCGTCGGCCCGACGGTGGACGTGTCGATGCCGGCCGCCTCGAGCGCCGCCGTGACGGCCACCGAGCGCTGCTCGATGCGCCACGCCTCGAGCTCGGGACCGATCGCCTCGCTGTAACCCGACAGCCGGTCGAGCTGCGCGAGGAAGTCGCGCTCCACCGATGTCATGCGCACGGCCGACGGGTCGCCGGCGGCGGCGAGCACGTTGGTCTCGAGGTCGCCGGAGACGCCGGCACTGGGCGACGCGATTGCCGGCGAGGCCTTTGGCGGGATGGAGACGGCCGGGGAGTCCTGCGCGGCCGACGGGCCTGGCACGGACGGCGACGGCGTCGACGAAGCGCAGCCCGCCACCAGTACGGCCGCGATCGTCAGGAGGGCAGCGCGGTACGCGATCCCCGGTCCGCGGCCCCCCGTTGACCGTCCGATCATCTGGCAGCCTCCGCTCGCCCTGGCGGCCCATCCTCGGGCGCCCCCTCGCGAGCAATCTGCCGACGCCACGCCGCATCGTCATCGTCGGGCTGCGCCATCCGGTGCCGAGGCGTGGCGGTCGCATCGTAGCGGCCCGCGATCGCGGCGCAAGACCTCAGCCCGCCTGCTGCTCCGTGACCGCCGGCGGCCGGCTCGACGCCCCGAGCTTGGGCGCGCGCCCGATCTCGCGGTTGGTCTGTCCCTCCGCGACCAGCGCCAGCACCTCGCGTTCCCGGAGGGACAGGTGCCCGCACCGTCGCCCGTCGCCGCGCGGCACGGCTGTGTGCCAGCCGCGCTCGCAACGTGCGTGGCTGGAGCGGGAACCCATGGCCCACCCGGCGGAGGCACGCTCGTCCGATGCCGTGCTGGCACCGCGGTGAGCCAGTGCCTGGCAATGCCACCCCAGCGAGACCAACGCTGCGCGCGGGCTCGATCCGGGGAGTGGGTGGGCCACTCCGCGTGGCGCGCCCGAGGTTGCGGGCCGCGTGAACGCATCGGGCCGCAGTAGGCCCGGCGATCGCGGGGGCCCGGGCCGCCCGGCGGAATGTGACCTTCGGCAGACTGGCCCCCTGACGGATGGGCCGCTACAATCGACCGAAACCGAATCGCAACCTTGACTGTGGAAGCCGACTCCCGGGTCCTGTGCCCGTCACGCGCGGCCGGTCACCGAGCGATCGCGGGCGCCTTGGCGTCCGCGACCCAGTCGAGGACACGATCGTGACGATGACGAGGCCCGCCCCAACGCCACGGCTTGGCCGCGACGTCCTGACCAATCTCTCCGTTGCCGAGCTCTATGAGCGCGCCATCGCGGCCGACGAGGGCGTCATCGCCGCCGACGGCCCGCTCGTGGTTCGAACGGGCCAGCACACCGGGCGGTCGCCGCGCGACAAGTTCATCGTGCGCGAGCCCTGGAGCGCCTCCAAGGTCTGGTGGGGCGAGGTCAACGCCGAGATCAGCGAGGCCCACTACGACCGGCTGCGCGCCCGGCTCATGGGCTACCTCCGGGACCGTCAGCTGTACGCCCAGGACATGTACATCGGCGCCCACCCCGATCACCGCCGGAGCCTGCGCGTCTACACCGAGACCGCGTGGGCCAGCATCTTCGCGCGCAACCTGTTCCGCCGGCCGCGCGCGCGAGGACCTCGCCACCTTCGAGCCCAACTTCACCATCATCGACGTGCCCAGCTTCGAGGCCGACCCCTCGACCGAAGGCACGCGATCCGGAACGGCGATCCTGCTCCATCTGAAGCGGATGGAGATCATCATCGTCGGCACGAAGTACGCGGGCGAGATCAAGAAGTCGGCGTTCACGGTCATGAACTACCTGATGCCCGATGAGGGCGTGCTGCCGATGCACTCCTCGATCAACGTGGGCCAGGACGGCGACGCGTGCATCTTCTTCGGCCTCAGCGGGACGGGGAAGACGACGCTGTCGGCCGACCCGTTGCGGAGCCTGATCGGCGACGACGAGCACGGCTGGGGCGAGGGCTACAGCTTCAACTTCGAGGGCGGCTGCTACGCCAAGACCATCCGGCTGTCGCCGATGTACGAGCCCGACATCTTCGCGACCACGAAGCGCTTCGGCACCATCCTCGAGAACGTCGACATCGACCCGCTGACCCGCTCGCTCGACCTCGACTCCGAGCGGTTCACCGAGAACACCCGCGGCGCCTACCCCCTCGACTACATCGGGAACGCGGACCCGACCGGGATCGCCCCCGGGCCCCGGAACATCGTGTTCCTGACCGCCGACGCGTTCGGCGTGCTGCCCCCGATCTCGCGGCTGACCCGCGAGCAGGCCGCCTACCACTTCATCAGCGGCTATACGGCGAAGCTGGCCGGCACCGAGATGGGCGTCAAGGAGCCGACCGCGACGTTCTCGGCCGGCTTCGGCGCCCCGTTCCTGCCGCGCCATCCCGGCGAGTACGCCGCGATGCTCGTCGACCGCCTCGAGCGGTTCGACGTCCCAGTCTGGCTGGTGAACACCGGCTGGACGGGCGGGCCGTACGGCACGGGCGAGCGGATGAACATCAACCACACGCGGAACATGGTCCGGGCGGCGATCGGCGGTGCCCTGGCCGACGTCCCGACCGTCGACGACCCGATCTTCCGGGTCGCCGTCCCGGTCAGCGTCCCGGGCGTCCCCGACGAGCTGCTCACGCCGCGCAGGACATGGGCCGACCCCGTGGCCTACGATGCGGCGGCCCGCAGGCTGCGCCACGATGTTCCACGACAACTTCGCGAAGTACGCCGACGGCGTGAGCGGGGCCATTCGTGAGGCCGGGCCAGCGCCCGTCCACGAGGATCTCGGCGACACCGCCGTCTCCGCGCCGGGCGAGGGCTGACCGGCCCTCTCAGCACCGGTCACAATCGCAATCCGTCCCCGGCAGCTCCTGGAGGAACCGCGCGTCATGGCTCGCAACAAGGTCACCGTCATCGGCGCCGGCAACGTCGGCGCCACCACCGCCCAGCGGATCGCCGAGGCCGGCCTCGCGGACGTCGTCCTGGTCGACATCGTCGAGGGGCTGCCACAGGGCAAGGGCCTCGACCTCGCGGAGGCCGCGCCCGTCGTCGGCCACGACGCGCGGATCACCGGCACCAACGACTACGCCGACACGGCCGGGTCCGACATCATCGTCGTCACGTCCGGCCTCGCCCGCCAGCCCGGCATGAGCCGCGACGACCTTCTGGCCAAGAACGCGGGGATCGTCGCGAGCGTCGTCGGCCAGGCGGCGGCGGCATCGCCCGACGCGATCCTGATCGTCGTCACCAACCCGCTCGACGCGATGTGCCACGTCGCGATGCGGGCCTCCGGCTTCCCCCGCGAGCGCGTCCTGGGCATGGCCGGCGTGCTCGACTCCGCGCGCTTCCGGACGTTCATCGCCCAGGAGATGGGCGTCTCGGTCGAGGACGTCCACGCCTTCGTCCTCGGCGGCCACGGCGACACGATGGTGCCGCTCTCGCGCTACTCGACGGTGGCGGGCGTGCCGATCACCGAGCTGCTGCCCGCCGACCGCGTGCGCGCCCTCGAGCGAGCGGACCGCGAACGGCGGCGCCGAGGTCGTCGCGCTGCTCAAGACGGGGTCCGCGTTCTACGCGCCCGCCGCGTCGACGTTCGAGATGGTCGACGCGATCCTGCGCGATCGGAAGCGCGTGCTCCCGTGCGCCGTCCAGCTCAAGGGCGAGTTCGGCGTCGACGGCCTGTTCGTCGGCGTGCCGGTCGTCCTCGGCCGGGGCGGGCTCGAGCGGGTGTTCGAGATCACGCTGACGCCCGACGAGCGGGTCGCGTTCGACGCTTCGGCGGCGGCGGTCCGGGAGCTGGTCGACAAGCTGCCCGCCTGAGATCGTCGACCGCCCGCGCCGAGCGGGACCGCGTGGTGCGCCTGCGCACCGTCGCACCGCGCGCCGACCCATGAAACCGCGTTGACCCACGGCGCGATCCGGGGAGTACGTTCACGCCATCGGGCAGGTCCACGCGGACCGACCCCCGGCGCGCCGCCGGAGCCGGGCGGCCGAGCACCCGCTGACCCCCCCTGACTCGGGGTTGACCGAGCCACTCCGCCGGCTATACGGTCCGAGTTCGGCCCCATCGGCGGCACGCCACTGGGGCCAGGGGCGTCGTGCGACCGTCCGTGGGCGACGGAGCGCGACCTTGGAGGAAGGGAGCGCATGAAGCGACTCGTCAGCGCCCTGGCCGTCGGTTGCCTGCTGCTGGGCCTCGTGCCCACGGCACTCGCCGGCCGGGCCCACCCGCCACTTCGAACGCGTGCCGATCGCAATCTCGCCAAGATCGATCCGTCGTTCCGGCCGATCCTCGCCGACAAGGACCGCAAGGTCACCGTCGTGCTGGAGCTCGCGGCAGAGCCGGCCCTGACGCTCACCGGCAGCGACGCCGACCGCATCGCCCGGGCCCAGACGCTGCGCGCGACGCAGGGCCGGCTCGACGCGCGGATCAGCGCGATCGGCGGCAAGGTCCTCGCACCGCTACCAGTACGCCTTCAACGGCATCAAGATCCGCGCGACCGGGGCCCAGCTGGCCCGCCTCGCGGGATGCGCGGCGTTGTCGGCTGTGCGCCGCCTCGGGATCTACCACCGACCAACATCAACGCGGTCCCGTACGTCGGCGCCCCGACGGCGTGGCAGGCGAGCGGTGCGACCGGCGCCGGCCAGACGATCGCCATCATCGACAGCGGCATCGACTACACCCACGCCAACTTCGGCGGCCCGGGCACCACCGAGGCCTACGACGCGAACGACCCGACCATCATCGAGCACGGCACGTTCCCGACCGCGAAGGTCATCGCCGGCTACGACTTCGCCGGCAACGACTACGACGCGACCGGCGACAACGGCTCCACGACCCCGACGCCCGATCCCGACCCGCTCGACTGCAGCAGATCACGGGACGCACGTCGCCGGGACGGCGGCCGGCCAGGGCGTCCTCGCCGACCACAGCACGTACACGGGCCCGTACAACGCCTCGACCGACAACGACCCCAGCAAGTTCGTCATCGGGCCGGGCGTCGCTCCCAAGGCCAAGCTTGTCGCGCTCAAGGTGTTCGGCTGCGAGGGGTCCACCGACCTCATCGTCGACGCCCTCGAGTGGGTCGCCGGCTACAACGTCGTCGCATGTCGACGGCATCGACGTCGTCAACATGTCGCTCGGCTCCGTCTTCGGGCAGAACGGCGAGCCCGACGTGATCGCGACCAACAACCTCGTCCGGATGGGCGTCGTCGTGGTCGGCGTCCGCCGGCAACGAGAACGACGTGCCGTTCATCACCGGTGCGCCGGCGGTCGCGACCCAGTCCATCAGCGTGGCCGCCCTCGACGCGTTCCCGTCGATCCCGATGGCGACCGTGGACCTGCCGACCGACCCGGACATCTCGGGCAACAACCAGAACGCCTACCCGGCACTCCCGGTGCCGGGCACCCTCCACGTGGTCCCAGACGGCCTCGGCGGCGTGAGCCTCGGCTGCACTGGCGCCGACTACGACGCCGGCAGCGCGGGCAAGATCGTCGCGATCAAGCGCGGCGAGTGCGCGTTCGTCGACAAGGGCAGCGGCGGCCGAGGCGGCCGGCGCGATCGGGATCATCATGATCAACCGCGACGACACCGCGCCAGGCGACCTGCCGACCTTCATCGGCTACAACCCGGAGCTGTTCACGATCCCGATGGTCGGGGTTGACAAGACCGCCCAGCCCACGCTGCTCGACAACGAGGGCGCGGCCATCACCCTCGCGTCGAACGGCACGACGGCCAATCCGACCTACAAGCAGATCGCGGCCTTCAGCTCGTCCGGTCCGCGCTACGGCGACAACTGGCTCAAGCCGGACGTCGCTGCGCCGGGCGTCAACATGCTGTCGTCGCTCAACGGCAGCGGCTGGAACGGGACGACCTATTCCGGTACCTCGATGGCCGCCCCGATGACGTCGGGGACCGCGGCGCTCGTCCTCTCGGCCCACCCGGGCTGGTCGCCGCTCCAGGTCAAGGCCGCGATCGTCAACACCGCAGATGCCTCGAGCGCCAAGGTCATCGGCTACGACCCCGCTCCGCTCCGGATCGGGCGTGGTCCAGGCGAACCGTGCGGTCAACACCGTCGGCCTCGCCACGACCAGCCAGGGCACCGCGAGCCTGTCGTTCGGGTACGAACCGTCCAGACGAGCGACTATCGCGAATCCAAGACCATCACGCTGTGGAACACGAGCTCGCACCCGATCACCTACCGGCTGCGGGCGAGCAGCTCGCTCGTCTCGATCAAGCCGACGTCCGTGACCGTCAAGGCCCACGGCAAGAAGGACGTCAAGGTCACGGCCTCGCTGTCGAAGCACGCCATGGCGTCGCTCCCGTCGGCGGACGAGTTCGTGACCGGGGCGTACGGCGTGCTGACCAGCATGTCGGGCGCGATCACCGCGACGCCGACCCACGGCGGCACCGGGATCTACCCGCTGCGCGTCGCCTACCTGCTCGTACCGCGTGGGCTCTCGGACGTCGACGTGACGTACGTGCGCCATGACACGACCGGCGCCAACCTGCGGGCCACCCTCAAGCTCAAGAACAACGGCGGCCACGACGGCTTTGCCGACCTGTACGCCCTGGGCAGCACGGATCCCGCGGGCGACGCGCTGTCGGGCTTCGACCTCCGGGCCACGGGCGTCCAGTCCATCCCGGCCGAGGTGCTCACGGGCGAGCCCGACGACAGCGATCGCGGGATCCTGTTCGCGATCAACGGCTGGAACCGGCTGACCTCGGCCTCGAGCCACGAGATCGACGTCGCGATCGACATCGACAACGACGACGTTCCCGACTACTGGGTCATCGGCATCGACGAGGGAAGTCTCTTCGCCGACGAGTTCGATGGCATCTACATCAGCGCCATCTTCGATGCGGACTTCAACTTGATCGACGCCTGGATCGCCGATGCGCCGCTCAACGGTTCGACGGTCCTGCTCCAGGCCCTCGCGAGCGACCTCGGCCTCACCGCCGACGCCGGCTCGTTCCGGTACTGGGTGGAGTCGACCGACCTGGTCACCGACTTCAGCGACACGACGGGCGCCTCGAAGACGTTCGACGTCTTCAACCCGGCCCAGTCCACGGGCGCCTTCGTCGGCGTGGACAGCGGCAAGAAGGCGAAGATCCCGGTCTGGGCGAACAAGCTGGCGATCGCCGCCGGCGACGTCAAGGGCTGGATCGTCGTCACCCTCGACGACAAGAACGGCCGCGCCGGGGCGAACATCGTCCGACCCTAGATCCCGCGGCGGGGCGACCCGTCATCCATGGCAACACGACGAGGCCCCGACCACCGGTCGGGGCCTCGAGATTCGTCACGCCACGTCGCCGGTCAGTAGCCCGCGACGCCCTCGCACAGCTTGACGCTGCCCGTCTCGGACGCGTGGTAGTCGAGGTTCTTGCCGCCGGCCTCGAGCACGATCTTGTAGCCCGGCACGAGCGCCTGCGTGTACACCTTGCCCGGCTCCGGACAGCCGAGCGCCCCGCTGTTCCACGTGGTCGCCTCCGCGGACACGACGGTGACCGCGGACGGGTCCACACCCGCGTGTTGCGCCGCGTCGGCGATCGCCTTCTGCAGGATCTCGTCGGGCACCGCGCCCGGCTGCGGGGCGCCGGACGGGGAGGGGATGGCCACCTGGCTCCCCACCGGACGGGTCGTCGCGGCGTCGGATGGGCCAGCCGAGCCTGCCGCACCTCCGGGCGCGGCGGTGCAGCCGACGAACAGGGTGAGCGACAGCAGGGCCATCGACACCACGGGCAATGAGCGGCGGGAAGGGATCACCATGCCCGCTTGGACGCGCCGGCCCCGGCTCGCGGTTCCCGGGGCCGCGGCCCAAGCACGATCCGGGCGCGGCCACGCGGCCGGTAGACTGCCCGCGTCGTGCCGCTGTCGTCGTCCGTCCTTGCCGTCATCGAGTTCACGTTCGCGCCGATCGCGCAGGTCGGTCCGTGGAGCGTGCGCCTCGAGACGATCGCCCTCGCGGTGGTCGTGTTCGTGGGACTGGTCCTCGCGGTGCGCATCGCCCGGACGACACCGGTCGATGTCCACCGCGCTGCGAGCGACCGGCTGCCGCCGGATGACGAGCCGAATCATCTTCGTTCCGACGACCTCCTGTTCATCGCCATTGCCGCCATTCCCGGCGCCGTCGCCGGCGGGCGGCTCGGCTACATGTTGCTGCACCTCGACTATTACACCGCGAATCAGGGCGCGATCTTCGACATGGGCCAGGGAGCCTTCGAGCTCTCGCTCGCCGTGGTGGGTGGCACGCTCACCGCTGCGATCGTCGCCGGCCTCCTCGGTGCGCCCGTCGGGCGCTGGATGCATGCCCTGATCCTGCCGCTCCTGCTGGCGCTGGCGGCCGGCAAGGTGGCGATGGTGCTGGGCGGGGACGGCCAGGGCGTTCCGTGGGACGGCCGCTGGGCGACGGCCTATCTCGGGCCCGGACCGTGGGGCTCGCTGGCCCCGGCGCTGCCGTCGCACCCGTCGCAGGCGTACGAGGCGTTCGGCGCGGTCGTCGTGATCCTGCTGCTGTCGACGCTGCTCACGCTCGGGCGGTTCGAGCGCCGTGCCGGCGGCGCGTTCCTGCTCGGCATCGCGATGTGGGCGGTGGCCCGCGCGATCGTCGCGGCGACCTGGCGGGATCCCGTGGTCGCCGGGCCGCTGAACATGGGCCAGGTGCTCGCGCTGGCCGTGGCGGGCGGCATGCTCGTGCTGCTGGTCGTCCACACGATCGTGCTGCGCCGGCGGCCGCTCGAGCCGGTCGTCGCGCCGACCTCCGACGAGCTGGATGACCCGTCCTCGCCGCACTGGGCGGAGCCGGCCGAGCGTCCGCCGATCTGACGGCCGGTCTCGCGCACGGTCCAGGCACTCGCCCGGTCCGAGCCGGAGCGCTAGAGTGACGGCCTGACATCCCGACCGCCATCGCGCCTCCGGAGGCAACCCATGACCCAAGTCGCCGAGCCCAAGGACGCGACATCCGCCTCGCTGCCGACCATCGGCCACTGGATCGGCGGCCACCTGGTCGCCGGCCACTCCGGCCGCCGCGGCCCGGTCTTCGACCCCGCGACCGGCTCCCAGGCGAAGTGGGTCGACCTTGCGTCCGTCGAGGAGATGGACGCCGCGGTCGCCGCCGCCAAGGCGGCGTTCCCGGCCTGGCGCGCCACGTCGCTCTCGAAGCGCACCGAGATCCTGTTCCGGATCCGGAACCTCGTCGATGCGCATCGGCGTGACATCGCGGCGCTGCTGACGGCCGAGCACGGCAAGGTCCCGTCCGACGCGCTCGGTGAGATCGCCCGCGGAATCGAGAACCTCGAGTTCTCGTGCGGCGTCCCGCACCTGCTCAAGGGCGGCTTCAGCGAGCAGGTCTCGACCGGCGTCGACGTCTACCAGATCCGCCAGCCGCTGGGCGTCGTCGCCGGCATCACGCCGTTCAACTTCCCGGCGATGGTGCCGATGTGGATGTTCGGCAACGCCCTCGCGTGCGGCAACACGTTCATCCTCAAGCCGTCCGAGAAGGACCCCTCGGCGTCCCTGCTCCTGGGCGAGCTGCTGCGCGAGGCCGGCGTTCCCGAGGGCGTGTTCAACGTCGTCCAGGGGGACAAGGTCGCCGTCGACCGGATCCTCGACCACCCCGACATCGCCGCCGTCTCGTTCGTCGGCTCGACGCCGATCGCGCGCTACATCTACGAGACGGGCACCCGCAACGGCAAGCGCGTCCAGGCGCTGGGCGGGGCCAAGAACCACATGCTCGTGCTGCCCGACGCCGACATCGACATGGCCGCCGACGCCGCCGTGTCGGCCGCCTACGGCTCGTCCGGCGAGCGGTGCATGGCGATCGCCACGGTGGTCGCCGTGGGCGACGTCGCCGACCCGCTCGTCGCGGCGATCGGGGCGCGCCTGCCGAAGATCAAGGTGGGACCCGGGAGCGACCCGTCCGCCGAGATGGGGCCGCTGGTCACGGAGCTGCACCGGGACAAGGTCGCGTCGTACCTCGACAGCGCGGCGGAACAGGGCGCGACCGTCGTCGCCGATGGCCGCGAGCACCCGCTGTACCGCGGCTCGGACGGGTTCTTCCTCGGCGTCTCGCTGATCGACAACGTCCAGCCCGGCATGGACGCCTACCGGGACGAGATCTTCGGCCCGGTGCTGACGGTCGTCCGGGTCGCCAGCTACGACGAGGCGCTGCAGCTCATCAACGACAACCCGTACGGCAACGGCACGGCGATCTTCACGCGCGACGGCGGCGCGGCCCGCCAGTTCCAGTTCGACGTCAACGTCGGGCATGGTCGGCGTCAACGTCCCGATCCCGGTGCCGGTCGCGTACTACAGCTTCGGCGGCTGGAAGTCGTCGCTGTTCGGCGACCTCCACATGTACGGGCCCGAGGGCATCCAGTTCTACACCCGGGGCAAGGTGATCACCTCGCGCTGGCCGGACCCGGGCACCTCCTCGGTGGACCTGGGCTTTCCCCGAACGCGCTAGGTCACGCGATCCGCGAGGGCCCGCGCCAGGGCGGCGATGTCGGCCGGCCCGGTCCGGCAGCAGCCACCGAGCCATTGCGCGCCGAGGTCCGTCCACGTGGCGACTGCCACGGCGTCGAAGCCGCCAGCCCCAGGGTCGTCGGACCAGCGCCGGGCGACCGGATCCCAGGTATCGCCGCCGTTGGGGTAGGCGATCAGGGGCCGGCTCGTGACCGCGGCGGCGGCGGCAAGGAGCTCCGGCACGAACTCCGGCGAGGTGCAGTTGACCCCGACCGCCACCACGTCCGGCGCGGCGCCCACGAGGGCGATCGCATCGGCGATGGGCTCGCCGGCGGCCGTGGATTGCCCGTCCCGGCACTGATAGGAGAGCCACGCCGGCGCGTGACGCTCCTCGACGAGGCGGAGCAGGACCTCGGCCTCGCGCATGGTCGGAATGGTCTCGAGGGCGAGCACGTCGGCGCCCGCGTCGAGCAGGGCGTCGATCCGCGGGGCGTGGACCTCGCGCAGCACGGCCGGGCCGGGGTCGTAGTCGCCGCGATACTCGGACCCATCCGCAAGCACCGTGGCGTACGGCCCCACCGACCCGGCGACGAGGCGAACACCATCGCCCTCGACGCCCTCCGCCTCGGCGCGGTCGCGCGCGGCCTGCGCCAGGCGCACGCTGAGGCGGATCGCCGCCAGGGCCGCCGCCCGGTCCAGCCCGGCGGCGGCGAAGCCCGGCACGCTGGCCTGGTAGCTGGCGGTGATCGCGACCTGGGCGCCGGCGCGGTAGTAGGCGAGGTGGACGTCCTCGATGGCCTGCGGCTCGGTGACGAGCAGGCGCGCCGACCAGAGCCGGTCGCTCAGGTCGTGGCCACGCGCCTCGAGCTCGGTCGCGAGGCCGCCGTCGAGGACGATCGGGCCTGGACCGGGTACTCGGGGCATCGGTCCGGCGACGTCCGGGCGTCAGGCGATGCGCGCGTAGTCCGCGGCCGCGCGCTTCACGAACCGGCCGTAGCCCTTCGAGCCGGTGAACGCGCCATCCCGGACCACGACTGACCCGCGGCTGAAGACGACGTCGGAGCCGCCCTGGACCGTGCGGCCCTCGTAGCACGAGTAGTCGACGTCCATGTGGTGGCTCGCGGCCGAGATCGTCCGCTTCCGGTTGGGATCGTAGATCACGAGGTCGGCGTCCGCGCCGACCGCCACTGCGCCCTTGCGGGGGTACATGCCGAACAGCTTGGCGGGGGCGGTCGAGATCACGTCCACCCAGCGCTCACGCGAGATGCGCCCGCCGACCACGCCACCGTCGTGGAGCAGGTCGATCCGGTCCTCGACGCCCGGCAGGCCATTGGGGATCTTCCGGAAGTCGCCGCGCCCGAGCTCCTTCTGGCCGTGGAAGTCGAACGGGCAGTGGTCCGTCGAGACCACCTGGAGGTCGTCCTTGCGCAGCCCGGTCCACAGCTGCTCCCAGTGCGGATCCTTAGGGCGCAGCGGCGGGGAGCACACGAACTTCGCGCCCTCGAACCCGTTGCCCATGTCGTCGAGCGAGAGGAACAGGTACTGCGGGCACGTCTCGGCGAACGCCTGGGCGCCGCGATCGCGCGCGTGGCGGACCTCCTCCAGCGCCTCGGTGGCCGAGAGGTGGACGATGTAGACCGGGACGCCCGCCGCCTCGGCCAGGCGGATCACGCGGTTGGTCGCCTCGCCCTCGAAGATGGGGTAGCGGGCGACGCCGTGGTAGTAGGGATCGGTCTTGCCGTCGGCGACCAGCTGCGCGGCGACGATGTCGATGGCCGGCCCGTTCTCCGCGTGCATCATGATCAGGCCGCCGTTCTTCCCGGTCTGCTGCATCGCCCGGAAGATCGCGGCGTCGTCGCTGTAGAAGACGCCTGGGTACGCGGTGAACAGCTTGAAGTCGGGCACGCCCTCGGCGACAAGCTGGTCCATCTCGGCGAGCGTGTCGTCGTTGACGTCGCTCATGATCATGTGGAAGCCGTAGTCGACGACGGCGTTGCCCTCGGCCTTCGCGTGCCACGCGTCGAGGCCGGCGCGCAGGCTCTGGCCACGCGACTGGACGGCGAAGTCGACGATGCATGTCGTGCCGCCGAACGCTGCGGCCCGCGTCCCCGTCTCGAACGTGTCCTTGGCGAACGTGCCGCCGAACGGCAGCTCCATGTGGGTGTGGACGTCGATCGCGCCCGGGATCACGTACCGGCCGGCCGCGTCGATCGTCTCGTCGGCGCTGACCCCGCTCGCGGCCAGGCCGCTCCCGATCTGCGCGATGGTCTCGCCGTCCACGAGGACGTCAGCGTCGTACGAGCCGTCGGCGGTCACGATCGTGCCGTTGGCGATCAGGGTGCGCATGCTGCCTCCTCGCGCTCAGGGCGGCCACGACCGCCGTTGCTGGACCGCGTGGCGGCCATCGTACCGAGGCGGCGTGCCTGGCGCGGCGCCGGGCGGGTCAGCCCGTCTGCCAAGGTCGCCGGCAAGCGGCGGTCTGGCCTGGTGGGCCAGCAATGCGTCGTGAACGGTTGCGCTGCGGCCTGCCACGGTGCCATTCGAGCGCTCAACCTGTCTGAGAGACCAGAAAGCGCGGCCAAGGGCCGGTGTCACTAGCCTTGAGGCGGATTCGCTGGCCTGACGGGCCAGAAGCGCGGGTAATCGGGCGGACAACGCGCGGCAGGCGACGCCGCTCCCGCGATCAGCCGATGCCGAACCGCGCGTGGACGAACGTGGCCAGGCCGACCTGCGTCACCCACATGAACGTGGCGCCCGCAACGGCGGTCACGGCCGCGACAAACGCGATGGTCGAGACGACCTTGTGCTTGCGACGCTTCGCTCGTGCGGCGGGCCCATCCACCTCCCAGAACGGATCACGACGACGATGTAGAGCGAACGTTGCCATCGAGCACCTCCAATCGGTCAAGTGTCGGGGTTCCGGGCCGCAAGATCGAGAGTGACCTGTGGCCCCCTGACCCCCCTCGAGACCTCCCCAGACGCCCCCGGAGCGCACCGCACCGATTCACATAGAGCGGCGATACGGCGACTTCCCGAGGTGCGCGCACGCACCATTCCGGCAGCACACGCTCCGGCCCAGGGGACGACGATGCCACCCGCGCCAGCGAGCACCGCCAGATCATCCTCGATACCCGGCGCACCGGCCGGCAGGTTCCCCGTGAACACCGATCACGGCGTAGGCGCCTTAAGCGATCGCCGCTCGTCGCACGCGGCTGCTGCCTAGGGCCGAGCTGCCTGGGGCCTGCGCACGGCAGGCTGCCGCGAGCTCACGATGCGCACGCCCCGTCACCGCCGCCTTCAGCCCAGCACCATCGCCTCTGCGGCGGCGGATGGCTCCGGCTCGGGCACGCGCAGCATGCGGAACGAGTTGGCGAAGCCCAGGAGCGCCGCGAGGATCGGGATGAGGAGCGCGACCTGCAGCGCGATATGGCGGGCATCGGTATTGATGCGCAGGATCTCTGCCTGGACGTCGGCGGGCTGTCCCGCCAGGAGCCCCGCGAGCGCCGTGTTGGTCATGATCTCGGCGTCCTCTTCGAGTACCGCCGCGACCTGCTGCTGTTCGGCCGGCGCCAGCACGACGCTTGCGTTGGCCATGTTGGTGAACGAGACCGACAGGGTCGCGAGCATGATCGCGCCCGCGAACGCCAGCCCGAACGAGAGGCCGAACGAGCCCGCCGCCGAGTTCACCCCCGCCGCCTCGCTCACGCGCTCCTCGGAGATCGGCGCAAGGGTGTAGTTGTTCAACTGCGATACGAGGAGCCCGAGGCCCGACCCTGCGATGACCAGCGGGATGACCAGGTACCAGCCCGAGTCAGCGCGAGGCACGATCGGAACGATGATCACGAGCCCGACCAGGAGCAGCAGGAAGCCGCCCCTGATGATGGCGCTGGAGCGTCGCCGGCCCGCGCGGCGCCCGGCCAGCAGCGCGATTGCGAACATGCTCAACGAGAGCGGCGCGATCGAGATGCCGGCCTGCAGCGCGTTGTACTCGAATACCATCTGGAGGTAGATCGGCAGGACGATCATCGTTCCGCCGAGGGCGATCTGCTGCAGCATCTGGCCCGAGATCCCGAACCGGAAGACCTTCGCCTTGAACAGATCGGGATCGATCAGTGTGGCCTTGCCGTCGCGCTTGCGGCGCACGAGCCACCAGGCAAATGAGCCGAGCGCGACTGCGCCGGTCGCCAGCAGCAGCGCGACCGCCTCGCCGCCCTCCTGCCAGACCAGGATGCCGAGAACGATTCCGCCCATGCCCAGGACCGACAGCACCCCGCCGACGGGATCCACCGCCCGCGACCCCGTGTACGGCGCGTCCTTCACGAGCCCGATGCCGGACAGCACGACCGCGATGATCACGACCTCGCCGGCGAAGGCCAGTCGCCACGACAGGAAAGTCGTGATGAAGCCGCCGATCAGCGGCCCCACGGCCGCCGCGATCGCTGCCGACGCCCCGACCAGCGCGTAGACCTTCTTCTGGGCGGCGCCCTCGAAGTTGCCGTGGATCAACGACTGCATCGCCGGCAGGAGGAGCGATGCGCCGAGCCCACCGACGATCGCCCAGAAGATGACGATCGTGGTGACGCTCTGGGTCACCGTCATCGCCGCGGCGCCGACCGCATACGCGAGGAGCCCCAGGACGTAGGCCCGCTTGCGCCCGAACAGGTCGCCGATCTTGCTGCCGATGAGGATGAAGGCGGCCGAGACCAGCGCCTCGAGCGCGATCGCGGACTGGACGCTGCTGACGGTCGTGTTCAGGTCGTGGACGACGGCGGAGATTGAGACGTTCATCAGTGACGTGTCGACGACCAGCACGAACATCGCCATCGCCAGCAGAAGCCCAAGCTTCGAGACCCCAGCGGACGCGGGCTGATCCTGGACCCCTACGGCTTCGCCCATTACACCCCTCGCTCGCTGTCAGGCCTTGACCGCACGAGACCGCTCAGGCTCGTGCGGCTTCGATGTCCCGCAGGGCCGGGATGATGTCCGCCCCATACACGTCGAGAATCCGCTCTTCGTCGCCGTTCATCAGGTAGATGTTGAACTGGTCGACGCCGGCCTCGGCGAGGCGCCCGAGCTTGGCGATGTGGTCGTCCACGGACCCGATCACGCAGAACCGGTCGGTGACGTCGTCGCCCACGAACCCGGCGTTCGACGAGCCGACCTCCGCGTGGTGGAGGTAGTCGTAGCCCTTGCGGTCGCCCACGTAGCCGGTCAGTGACTCGGGCAGCTGGTCGCGAGGGTACTTGTTCACCAGGTCGACGACGTGGTTGCTGACGAGGGCCGGGAACCAGCGCGTCCGCTCGCGGCAGTCGGCAAGGTCACCGACGTGGGCGGGCGCCGCCGCCTGGACCCGCACCGATCCGCGCGGCCGGCCCGCGGCGACCTCGGCGTCACGCAGCTGCCCGACGAACCACGCGATCAGGTCCGGATCGGCGAGCT
The DNA here is from genome assembly GCA_963779575.1 of uncultured Chloroflexia bacterium. Lineage (GTDB taxonomy): Bacteria > Chloroflexota > Limnocylindria > Limnocylindrales > CSP1-4 > CAIXZV01. The sequence goes on along the minus strand of CAVZYT010000008.1, from coordinate 230,444 downwards.
GGAGGATCACGCCATCGGCGACCCGCCCGGTCATCGCGAGGGCCATCGGCCCGTAGCCCGCCACCCACACCGGCAGCGTCCAGCCCTGCGTCCACGGGAAGTGAAGGTCCGTTCCCTCGTACCCGACCGTCTCGCCCGCGACGAGTGCGCGGATGACCCCGATCGCCTCCTCGAGGGTGGCCATCGTCGTCGGTGGCTTGCCGAGGACGCGCCGGGCGGAGTCGCCACGCCCGATGCCCAGGTCCATTCGGCCGCCGGAGAACTCGTCGAGGAGCGCCAGCGTCGACGCCGTGACGGACGGCTCGCGGGTCGCCGGGTTGGTCACGCAGGTCCCGAGCCGCAGGCGCGTGCTTGCACCGGCCATCAGCGTGAGCAGGGGGTACGGGTCGCGCCACAGGACGTGGCTGTCGAACAGCCAGCCATAGTCGAAGCCGGCGGCCTCAGCCTGCCGCGTCAGCGCGAGCGTGCGCTCGATCGTGTGGTCAGGCTTGAGGGTGAACCCGAACTGCATCGCCTCGAACCGCCTCCGGGACGTCGATGGAGGCGAAAGGGTACACCGGCGCCCGATGCCCGCATGCGGTCTCCGGCGCGCGTCAGTCCCGGACATGAAAGGGCTCGGCTACCCTCCTCCAGGCAGCCGAGCCGCGCGATGATACAGCGTTGAGGGATCCGCGTCGCAACCCCCAGACGAGGGGGCTACGGGGCGACCAGGTCCCCGTACTGGTCGGGACGGCGATCCCGATAGAACTGCCAGGTCTGGCGGACCTCCGTGATCAGGTCGAGGTCCATGTCCCGGATCAGCAGCTCCTCGTCATGCGGGCTGCCGACGGCACCGATGAACTGGCCGCGCGGGTCCACGAAGTAGCTCTGGCCGTAGAAGTCGTCGGGGCCGATGTCGGATTCGATGCCCACGCGGTTGATCGTGCCGACGAAGTAGCCGTTGGCGAGCGCGTGGCTGACCTGCTCGACCCGCCACAGGTACTCGGACAGGCCGCGGCTCGTCGCGCTCGGGATGAACACCATCTCGGCGCCGTTGAGGCCGAGCGCGCGCGCCCCCTCGGGGAAGTGGCGGTCGTAGCAGATGTACACGCCGACCTTGCCGACCGCGGTCTCGAAGACCGGGTAGCCGAGGTTGCCGGGGCGGAAGTAGAACTTCTCCCAGAAGCCCTGGACGTGGGGGATGTGCGTCTTGCGGTACTTGCCGAGGTACTTGCCGTCGGCGTCGATCACGGCCGCGGTGTTGTAGTAGATGCCGGACGCTGTCGCATCCTCCTCGTACATCGGCACCACCAGGACCATCCCGGTCTGCTTCGCGAGGTCCTGCATCCGCTTCGTCGTCGGCCCGTCCGGGATGAGCTCCGTGTAGCTGTAATACGAGCGGTCCTGCACTTGGCAGAAGTACGGGCCGTAGAACAGCTCCTGGAACAGCATCACCTGCGCGCCCTGCTTGGCGGCCTCGTGGGCATAGCCCTCGTGCTTCTGGATCATCGATTCCTTGTCGCCGGTCCAGCTCGCCTGCAGCAGCGCGCCTCGGACGTTTCGAGGCATCGAAGCCCTCCTCGAAGGTGCACGCGGACGTCGGTCCGGGCGCGGGATGATCGATCGGCCGGCGCGGGCCGGCGAGAGTCGGAAGGATACGCCGCGGGACCCGCGGCCGGCCACGGGTCCCGGGCGGTGTGTGTCAGGCGGGCGCGCCCGCCGCGCCCTGGTCCTTCGACGAGCCCCGGTGCAGCGTCCCGGGCAGGATCAGTCCGAGGACGCCGCCGGCGATCGCGATGCCGAGCCCGATGAACGTCGTCGGGTCGAGGATCCCGAACTGCTCGAGCGCGAGCGCCAGGCCCAGCCCGGCGAGGATGCCGAACACGAGTCCGACGATCCGCGACAGGATCCCGCCGCCCAGGAGCATCGTGCCCAGCAGCACGAGCAGCCCGACCACGAGGGCACCGATCCCGCCGCCGCCGAGCGCGGTCATGGCCGGGTTCACGTCGTCGATGATGATCACGACCTGGCCGCTGCAGTCGTTGGACTTGCCGGCCACGACGAACCGCTGGCCGAGCGCCGAGTAGGCCGCGACCGAGACGCCCTCCACGGAGCCCGACGTGCCGCCGTTGCCGCTGCCCGAGGCGATCGGGAGCTGCAGGCCGAGCGCGTAGGCACCGACCGACGCGGACGTCTGGTCCGCGAGCGAGGTGCCGCTGCCGCCGGCGATGTCGTCCTTCTTGAGGTGCCACTCCTTCGCGGTCGTCAGGTCGATCGTGCCGCCCGAGGTCGAGGTGCCCTCGACCTGGCAACCTCCGGTCACGGTGGCGGCGACCGCCGCGGGGATCGCGCAGGCGAGCGCGATGACGAACAGGATCGAACCGACGATCCGACGCGTAGACGGGCGCATAGCATCCCTCGCGTTCCACGGACCCCGCCGCGGCGGGGCGGCGAGGAGTTCCGGGTCACTGTCCCGCTACGACCGTGCCCCGTCAAGACCAAGCGATCGCGCGGTCCGCCCGCTGTGCCCGCCCGGCGTCAGCTGCAGGCGGTCGTCCCGGCGTCCGTCCATGTCGCGCCCGCGACCGGGACGAACGCCCACGCGTAGGCGCCGGGAGACAGGGTCAGCTTGAGCACGCCATGGGTCGTGGAACTTCGCGCGACGCTGTTGGGAACGATCCCCTCGAAGGGGCGCAGGGACGTGCCGCCGGTGCCGACGACGAACTCGCGGATGCCGCCGGGTGAGGGGTCCCCGTCGATGGTCTGGGGCGCGAATCGCTCGTAGTCGTGGTCGTGGCCGTTGATGACGATGTCCGCGCCCGCGTCGGCCAGCGGTCGCCACAGCCGCCTGCTCAGCGCGGTTGCGCCGTGGAACCCGGACGAGAACAGCGGGTGATGCCAGATCGCCGCGACGCAGTCCCGCGGGTGCGCGGCCAGATCGGCCCTCAGCCACCGGCCCTGAGGCGACTTGGAGCCGCAGCGCACCAGCTCGCAGTTCGAGTTGAGCACGTAGATGCGCCACGTGCCGAGGTCGTACGCGTACCAGCCCTTGCCGCTCGGCCCGGCCCGCTTGCCGAAATACGCGAAGTAGGGCTTGGCGCCCGGCTGCTCATACTCGTGGTTCCCGACCGCGGGCGACGTACGTTTGCGGAAGGCACCCCAGCTCGGGTCGTAGCAGTTCCGGAAGTCCTTCGTGCTTCCTCGCGGATAGGCCAGGTCACCGGCCGCGAACACGCGGCCCGGGATCGCGGCCACGAGGTCAGCCGTCCTCGCATCGGACTTGCTGTGGCAGCGGGCGATGTCGCCGGCGCCGACGAGGACTGGATCGGCCGCGGCCGGCTCGATCGGGTGAACATCGGCGACGGGCGGGCGCACAGGGTCCGCCGATTGGAGGGAGGCGCGGCTTGTCGCGACGGCGGCGCCGGTTCCGGTGCCGGCCGCGGCGATCGGGGCGGCCAGCGCGGCAACGGCCAACAGGCACGTGGCGGCCGAGCGGGCGCCGATCCGGATCACCGCTGCTGAGCGTACACCTCGGTGAATTCACGGCATCGGCCGTCGGCCGCGAAGGTGATCAGGAACACGTTGTGGTATGTCCGTTTGCCACGCGCTTCGTCGTAGCGGCTGGTGCCGGTGGCCACGACGCGGTCGCCCTCGACGGCCCACGCCTCGTATGTCGCCTGCCAGGCGTTCGGGTCGTCGCGGTTGGCGAGCCAGTCGGCGACGACGGCAGCGCGTCCCTCGAGGGGGTCGTCCCACGGGTGGTAGCGGTAGCGCACGTCGTCGGTGAACAGCGCGCCGATCGCATCGCGGTCGTAGGTGCGCCAGGCGTCGACGTAGGCTTGCAGCCAGCGATTGGCGTCGTCGTGCGTCATCGAATCCTCACGTGCTGTTCCTGCCGATCGGGCGTAACCTACCACAAGGCTCAGTCCAGTTACAACGAGGCTCCGGACCTGTCATGAAGCGTGCCCCGACCACCACCCCGACCGACGCGGCGCTGGATCGTGCCGCCGAGATCGCCCGCGAGTTCATCGCCGGCCTGCCGGACCGGCCAGTAGCGCCGACCGTCCCGGTCGAGGAGCTCCGGCGCCGCTTTGGCGGCCCGCTTCCCGAGGGCGGGCTGGACCCCATCGATGTGGTGGACGCCCTGGCCGCGAACGCCGAGGGCGGGCTGGTCGGGAGCGCAGGGCCGCGATTCTTCGGCTTCGTGATCGGTGGCGGGGTGCCGGCTGCGGTCGCCGCCGACTGGCTCACGAGCGCCTGGGACCAGAACGCGGGGCTGTACGTCATCGGACCGGCCGCGGCCGTCGCCGAGGAGGTCGCCGGTGGGTGGCTGGCCGACCTGTTCGGGCTGCCGGCCGGGGTCAGCGTCGGCTTCACGACCGGGGCCACGATGGCGTCGTTCACCGGGATCGCCGCGGGCCGGCATGCACTGCTCGCCCGCTCGGGATGGGACGTCGAGCGCCAGGGCCTGTTCGGAGCGCCCGAGTTCCCGGTCATCGTCAGCGACGAGTCCCACGTCACGATCTTCGCCGCGCTCCAGATGCTCGGCATGGGGCGGGACCGCGTGATCCGGGTCCCGACCGACGACCAGGGCCGGATGCGTCCGGACGCGCTGCACGAGACGCTGGCGGGCCTCGACCGGCCCGCGCTGGTCTGTGCCCAGGCCGGCAACGTCAACACCGGGGCGTTCGACCCGCTGCCGCCGATCGTCGAGGCGGTCCGCGCGAACGGCGGCTGGCTGCACGTCGACGGCGCGTTCGGGCTGTGGGCGGCCGCGGATCCCGCGCGCCGCCACCTGGTCGAGGGAGTGGGGGATGCCGACTCCTGGACGACCGACGCCCACAAGTGGCTCAACGTGCCATACGACTCGGGGCTCTCGTTCGTCGCCGACCCAGCGGCCCACCACGCCGCGATGACGCTTGGCGCCGCGTACTACGTGGAGACCAGCGGCACCGAGCGCGACCCCTACAACTGGGTCCCCGAGTCGTCGCGCCGCGCCCGCGGCTTCCCCGTCTGGGCGGCGCTGCGCCAGCTCGGCCGAGGCGGTGTCGCGGAGATGATCGGCCGGACCTCGGATCACGCCCGGCGCTTCGCCACCGGGCTGGCGGAGGTGCCGGGCGTCCGCATCCTGAACGAGGTCGTCCTCAACCAGGTCCTGGTCCGGTTCGACGACCCGTCGGGGGACGCGGATGCCGGCGACGCGCGCACCGACGCGGTGATCGCGGCCATCCAGGCGGAGGGGACACTGTGGCTGGGCGGCACCCGCTGGCACGGCCTCCGGGCGATGCGGATCTCGGTCTCCGGCTGGTCCACGTCCGAGGCCGACGTGGACGCCTCCCTCGCCGTCATCCGCCGCGTCGCGGAGGAGATCGGCGCCGCGTAATCGCTCGGCCCGGCCTGGAACGCGACGCGTTCCCTGCGTCGCTCCCGGCCGAGGCCCGCCGCCGATCTGAACGTCCGGCGTGCCAGATGGAGCCGTGGCCGGCCGCGCGGAACGCTGGACGAGCCACCGCACGGTTTCTGGTCTCGCGAGCCGCCGGAGTGAACGCCGGGCGTTCCAAGGGAAGGGCAGCGGTGGCTGGCCGCCGCGATTCGCCTCGACCGGCCCGGCCGTGTGCTGTAATGGCCGCTGCGGCTGACCGGCCGCCGCCTGGCTGATTGGCTGCGGCGGCGGGCGCCGCGACCCGCACGTGACCAGGCTCGGGCGGCCCGCCAGGCCACCCGGAACGGAGGATCGATGGGCATCAGCACCTCGCCGGGCCTGACGAGCGAGGAGATCGTCTCGCTCTCCCGGTCGCACACCCTGTTCTCGTGGTCCGTCCAGAACGCCCTCGATCCGATCGCGATCGACCATGCCGAAGGCGTCTACCTGTACACGCCCGAGGGCCGGCGGATCCTCGACTTCAACGCGCAGCTGATGTCGGTCAACATCGGTCACGGCGACCGGCGCGTGATCGACGCGATGCACGAGCAGGCCCTCAAGCTGCAGTTCGTCCAGCCCGCGTTCACGACCGAGATCCGCGCCCGTCTCGGCGCCAAGCTCGCCGAGATCCTGCCGGGCGACATGAACAAGGTGTTCTTCACGCTCGGCGGCGCCGAGGCGATCGAGAACGCGATCAAGCTGGCCCGGCACTACACCGGCCGGACGAAGCTGCTCGCCCGCTATCGCGCCTACCACGGCGCGACGTTCGGGGCGATGACGCTCACCGGCGACCCGCGCCGCTGGGCGAACGAGCCCGGGCTGGTCGGCGTCGTGCGCTACCCGGACACCCACCGCTGGGGCGAGGCCGAGCCGCGGCCCGTCGCAGAGTCGCTCCAGGGCCTCGAGGACGTCATCAAGTACGAGGGCGCGGGCTCGATCGCGGCCGTGTTCCTCGAGACGATCGTCGGCACCAACGGCATCCTGATCCCGCCCGACGGCTATCTCCAGGGCGTCCGCGAGATCTGCGACCGGTACCAGATCCTCATGGTCTGTGACGAGGTCATGGCGGGCTTCGGGCGGACCGGTCGCTGGTTCGCCGTCGACCACTGGGACGTCGTGCCCGACCTGATGACGATGGCCAAGGGCCTGACGTCGAGCTACCTGCCCCTGGGCGCCGTCGCGATGCGCGACACGATCGCCGAGGCGATGGAAGGCCGGATGTTCTACGGCGGCCTCACCTACAGCAGCCACCCGGTCAGCCTCGCAGCCTCGCTGGCGACCATCGGCGTCTACGAGGAGGACGACCTGATCGGGAACGCCGCCCGCCTCGACAGCGTGATGCGCGGGCACCACGAGCGCCTCGCGGCCAAGCATCCATCCGTCGGCGCCCACCGCAACCTCGGGCTGTTCGGGATCCTCGAGCTGGTGCGCACGCGCGATCCGTGGACGCCGATGACCCCGTTCAACGGCACCAGCGACGAGATGAAGGCGGTCGGCAAGTTCTTCCGCGACAACGGGCTGTACACGATGATCGGCAACAACGCGATCCACACCAACCCGCCGCTGTGCATCACCGCGGAGCAGCTGGCGGAAGGGTTCGAGATCATCGACCGCGCCCTCGACATCGCCGACCAGGCCGTCACGGGCTGATCACGTCTCAGCGAGCGAGGAGGAACCGGCGCGCGTGAGCGTCCCGGCCCAGAACGACATCGGTCAGCTGGAACGAAGCCTCGAGCTCGAGCTCGAGGCCGCCCAGCCGCGGGCGCCGCGGACGACGCTGCGCCAGGCGCTGATCCTCGTGGGCGCCATCGTCTTCGTGCTGCTCGCCTGGGAGGGCGTGAAGTTCCTGGGCGGCACGCCGTGGCGAGCACCGGGCGCGCTGCCGGGGTCGCCGATCCTGTGGAATCCGCCCTTCCGCTGGGCGTTCGCGAACGACGTCAACCTCCCCCACGTCTGGAACATCCTCGTCGCGATGGGGCGGCCGTTCCAGGGCGGCAAGGACGTGAGCCTGTTCCAGTACCTCATCGGGGCCGCGCTCTACACGTGGCGCGAGGCCCTGCTCGGGTTCGTGCTGGGCAGCCTCCTTGGACTCGGGCTGGCGACCGCCTTCGTCCATTCGCGGCTCGCCGAGCGGGCATTCGTGCCGTACGTCATCGCCAGCCAGACGATCCCGATCATCGCCCTCGCCCCGCTGATCGTGTTCGCGCTGGGCCAGGGCGTGCTCTCGGTCGTCGTCATCGCGACCTACCTCACGTTCTTCCCGGTCACGATCGCCATGCTCCGCGGCCTGCGCTCGTTCGACCCGCGCGCCCTCGAGCTGATGCGGTCGTATGGAGCGTCGAAGACCGGGATCTACACCAAGCTTCGCCTGCCGGCGTCGATGCCGTACTTCTTCACCGCGCTCAAGATCGCCGCCACCGCGAGCATCGTGGGCGCGATCATCGCCGAGGACACCGGCGCCATCAAGGAGGGCCTCGGTCGCGTGATCACGACCTTCAACCAGTACTACGCCACGGGCCCCGAGAAGCTGTGGGCAGCGATCTTCATCGCCGGCGTCCTCGGGATCGGGTTCTTCCTCGTCATCCGCGCGGCCGAGATCATCGTGCTCCGCGGGCGCCCGGGGATCGACGCATGACCGACGGTGCCACGCCCACTCCCGCCGCCACGGAGCCCGTCGTCCGGATCCGCGGCGTCGACAAGGTGTTCACGAGCCGCGACGGCGCCGCCACGGTCGCCCTCCAGGGAATCGACCTCGACATCCGGCCGCGCGAGTTCGTGTCGCTCATCGGTCCCTCGGGCTGCGGCAAGTCGACGTTGCTGCGGGTGATCGGCGATCTCGTGCAGCCCAGCCGCGGTGAGGTCGTCGTCAACGGCAAGCCGGCGGCGCGGGCGCGCCTCGATCGCGACTACGGGATGGTCTTCCAGGCCCCGGTCCTGTTCGACTGGCGGAGCGTCGAGGACAACGTCAAGCTCCCGCTCGAGATCCTGGGCAAGCCCAAGGCGTGGCGCGCCCAGCGGGCGAAGGAGATGCTCGATCTGGTCGAGCTCGGCGAGTTCACCCGGCACATGCCGTACCAGCTCTCGGGCGGCATGCAGCAGCGGGTGGCGATCGCGCGGGCGCTGTCGTTCGAGCCGCGGATCCTGCTCATGGACGAGCCGTTCGGCGCGCTCGACGAGATGACCCGCGAGCGCATGAACGACGAGGTGCTCCGGATCTGGGAGCAGACCGGCACGACGATCGTGTTCGTGACCCACTCGATCCCCGAGGCCGTCTTCCTGTCGTCGCGGGTCGTGGTGATGAGCGCCCGGCCCGGGCAGATCACCAAGGTCGTCGACGTGGACCTGCCGCGGCCCAGGACCGACACGGTCCGCGAGACCGAGCGCGTACTTCTCGCTGATCACCGAGGTCCGCGAGGCGCTCCGGTCGGGCGCAGCGGACGCGGTCGACGAGGAGATGTCGGCGTCCGTGCGTCGGACGCAGGCCGAGGGCGCCGTCGGGTGAGTGCCGCGGCGGGGATGGCGAGCCCCAGCGCCGGCGACCCCGGACCGAGCCGGACCGCCCGGGTGGGTCGCTCGGCGCGCGAGTACCTGCCGGCGCTGCTGGTCGCGGTCGGCACGCTGGTTGTCTGGGAGGCGCTTGTCCGCGCACTCCAGATGCGTGCGTTCATCCTGCCGGCGCCATCGGCGATCCTGGCCGCCCTGGTCGAGAACTGGAGTGACGTGCGGTTCCCGCTGTTCCGCTCCGCCCAGGCGACGATCTTCGAGGCGATCGGCGGTTTCGTGATCGGCGTGACGGCCGGCGCGGCGGTCGCGTTCATTGCCGCGCGCTGGGCCGGGATGCGGTCGGTGATGCTCCCGCGCGGCCGTGGCGGCGGGGGCGATCCCGATCATCGCCTTCGCCCCGCTGTTCAACACCTGGTTCGGGCTGACCAACCCCCTGTCCAAGATGATGATGGCGGCCGTCCTCTCGTTCTTCCCCGTGATGGCCAACGTCACCCGCGGCCTGGCCAGCGTGGATCCAAGCTCGATCGAGCTGATGCGGTCCTACGCGGCGTCGCGAGGGGACGGTCCTGCGCAAGGTGCGCATCCCCAACGCCCTGCCGTACTTCTTCACCGCGCTCAAGCTGGCCTCGACCCTGAGCCTGATCGGGGCGATCGTGGCTGAGTACTTCGGCGGCTCGACCTCGGTCCTCGGCCGGATGATCGTCCAGAGCGCGAGCGCGCTGCGGTTCGACATCACCTGGGCGGCCGTGTCGCTCGCTGCGGCGGCCGGAATCCTGTTCTATCTGCTGATCGCCCTCGTCGAGCGGCTGGTCATCCCGTGGCACAGCTCGGCACGCAACGAGGCCTGACGGCACGATCACCGGCGGTCGGCGCCGTCCATTCCGCCCGGCCCGCCAATCCTGTATCGTTCCGCCGATCCCGCGGCTCTGCCGCGGCGGAGGAGAAGTTGGCGCCCCGCCGGGCGGGGCGCCGCAGCAGAGGAGAAGCATGAGGAAGCAGACGCGCGTCCTCGGGCTCGTGTCCGCGGCGGCGGTGCTGTTCGCCGCGTGCTCGGGCTCGACCGCGACCCCGGCTCCGGCCACCCCGGCGGCCGCGACACCGGCAGCCGCGACGCCGGCGACCAGCGAGGCGCCCGCAAGCTCGGCCGCGGCCACCGAAGCCCCCGCAGCGGAAAAGGTCCGCCTCCAGCTCCAGTGGGTCCCGCAGGCGCAGTTCGCCGGCTACTTCGCGGCCAAGGAGCAGGGCTACTTCGACGCGGAGAACCTGGACGTCGAGTTCGTCGACGGCGGACCGACGGTCGTCCCGCAGCAGGTCGGCTCGGCGCCCGACGGCCCCGAGTTCACGATCTCGTGGGTCCCCAAGGTCCTCGAGGCCCGCGAGAGCGGCTCTGACCTCGTGAACATTGCCCAGATCTTCCAGCGCTCGGGCACGCGGTCCGTGGCCTGGAAGGACACCGGCCTCGACGACATCTGCAAGGCCGCCGGCAAGAAGGTCGGCACCTGGGCCTTCGGCAACGAGTTCGAGGTCACCGCCGGCCTGTCCAAGACACTGCGGCCTGCTGCCCGGACTCGAGAACAACGGCGACAAGGCCACGCAGTACGAGCAGGTCACCCAGGCCTTCGACATGGTCGCCTTCGCGAACAAGGAGATCGACCTCGCCGAGGCGATGATCTACAACGAGTACGCGCAGCTGCTCGAGACGACCAACCCGGCCACGGGCGAGCTGTACAAGCCCGAAGACCTCAACGTCTTCGACTGGAACGACTACCGCACGGCCATGCTCCAGGACGCGATCTTCGCCCGTGCGGGGTGGCTCGCGCAGGGCACCAACCGTGACACCGCGGTGCGCTTCGTCCGGGCCTCGCTCAAGGGCTGGATCTACTGCCGGGACAACCCCGCCGACTGCGTGAAGTACACGACGGACGCGGGCAGCCAGCTCGGCGCCGGGCACCAGGCCTGGATGATGAACGAGGTCAACAACCTCATCTGGCCGTCGCCGGCCGGCGTGGGCGCGCTTGACCCGATCGGCTGGAACCAGACGGTCCAGGTCGCCAAGGGCGCCGGGATCATCAAGCAGGAACCATCGACCACGGCCTACGACACCACGATCGCCGCCGAAGCCCTCAAGGGCATCGAGGGCGACAGCACGGGTGCCTCGTACACGAAGCCTACCGTCGCGATCACAGCCGGCGGCAACTGAGGCCCCGACTCGATCCGAGCCAAGTCGAACGGCCGGTCCCGCGAGGGGCCGGCCGTTTGGATTCCGGATGCCCGTCGACGTCCCCGGACGGCGGGCAGGGACGCCACTTTCACCCAAATCAGGGCATGCCGTCACGCGGGACGCTGCTATCGTCGCGAGGGCGAGGAAGGCCACGTGGTGCGGCCCTCGAGCAGGGAGCGGAACCATGGCCACCCAGCGAGCGAAGCCCGGCACCGTGGTGGCCGTGCCAGGCGACTCCACCGATGCGGCGACGCACAGGGCAACCCCGCCGCCCAAGGTCGAGCACTTCACGCCGGCCGAACGCGCGGCCCGGGGGAAGGCCACCCGGGCCGAGGTCACTCGCAGCTCCCACGGCCAGTGGCAGCCGGCGGCCACGCGCCCCGACCCGATCGAGGTCCTCGAGACCCAGGCCCAGGCGCGCGTGCCGGAGCTCCTGCCGATCCGCTACGGGCGGATGATGGTGTCCCCGTTCACGTTCTACCGAGGCGCAGCGGCGATCATGGCCGCCGACCTCTCGGACGGCCCGCGCACCGCTCTCTACACGCAGCTTTGCGGTGACGCCCACCTGTCGAACTTCGGGACCTACGCGGCTCCCGACCGGCGGATGGTCTTCGGCATCAACGACTTCGACGAAACGCTGCCCGGGCCGTTCGAGTGGGACGTCAAGCGGCTCGTCGCCAGCTTCGCGGTGGCGGGCAGGGACCGCGGGTTCGGGCCCAAGGTCCGCGCGTCGATCAACCGCGACGTCGCCCGCGGCTATCGCGAGGCCATCACCGGATTCGCGGGGATGCGCAACCTCGACACGTGGTATGCCCGCCTCGACATCGAACAGCTGGTCAAGGACATCCAGTCGAGGATGTCGCCGGTGGCCGTCGAACGCATGGAAGCCAACATCGAGAAGGCTCGCACCAAGGACAGCCTCAAGGCCTTCGCGAAGCTGACCCACATGGTGGACGGCGAGCCGCGGATCGCCAGCGACCCGCCGCTCATCGTCCCGATCGAGGAGCTGATCGCTGGCGGCACCCCGGAAGCGATCCGCGAGAGCATGCAGACCCTGATCCGATCGTATCGGCGGTCGCTCGCCGGGGACCGGCGCAAACTGCTTGAGCGCTTCCGCTACGTCGACATGGCGCGCAAGGTCGTCGGCGTGGGCAGTGTCGGGACGCGGGCCTACATCATCCTCATGCTCGGGCGCGACATTGACGACCCGTTGTTCCTCCAGGCGAAGGAGGCCCAGGCGTCGGTCCTCGAGCCCTACCTCGGCAAGAGCGCGTTCGTCAACCACGGCCAGCGGGTTGTCGAGGGCCAGCGGCTCATGCAGGCCGAGAGCGACATCCTGCTCGGCTGGCTGCGCACTGTCGGCATTGACAGCGAGTCGCGCGACTTCTATTTCCGCCAGCTATGGGACGCGAAGGGCTCGGCTACCGTCGAGATCATGGACCCGCCCGTGATGGCGACCTACGCGCGGCTGTGTGGCTGGACGCTCGCCAAGGCCCACGCGCGGTCGGGCGACGCGATCGCGATCGCCGCATACCTCGGGACGTCCACCTCGTTCGACGATGCGATGGCGACCTTCGCCGAGGGGTACGCCGACCAGAACGAGCTTGACTACGCCGCGCTGGTCGAAGCCGTCGCGTCGGGACGGGTCATCGCCGAGACGGGCCTGTAGCCCGCCCGAGGCTCAGTCGTCGTTGAACGTGAACGACTTCATCAGCATCCGGATGACGATCGCGACCACCGTCGCGAAGATCGCAGAGACCCAGATGCTGGTGATCGAGTCGACATGTGCGAACGTCGTCAGCAGCCAGCCGGCGAGGAACGCCGCCACCAGGCCGATGGCGAGGCTGGGCATCCAGCCGCGCGCCGTCCGCCCCCCGGCGATGATCCCCGAGATGATGCCTGCGAGCAGGCCAACGACGATCCAGCCAACGAATGTGAGGTCCATCGGCGGAGTATGGCATCGGCGCGGCGGCGCGGAGTGGGTGTTGTGCGCGAACGCACCACAATCGATTCAGGCGCTTGTAGTCGACCGGCGCCCACGTCCGGAGCCGCCTGACCACCCACCGAAAGGAACGCGCGATGGACAACCGAACGCTCGGCAACCGCAACCTCGAGGTCTCGGCCATCGGCCTCGGCTGCATGGGCATGACCTTCTCCTACACCCCCTATCCCGATCGGTCGGACATGGTCGCCCTCCTCCGCTCGGCCGTGGAGCGCGGGGTGACCTTCTTCGACACGGCCGAGGTCTACGGGCCGTTCAACAACGAGGAACTCGTCGGGCGAGGCGCTCGAGCCGTACCGCGGGCGGGTGGTGATCGCCACCAAGTTCGGGTTCCGGCCCGGAGCTGCGGACACCGATCGGTGGACCGACCTCGACAGCCGCCCCGCGCATATCCGGGAGGTCGTCGAGGGCTCGCTCCGGCGGCTCCGGATCGAGGCGATCGACCTCCTCTACCAGCACCGTGTCGACCCCGGCGTACCGATCGAGGACGTGGCAGGAGCCGTGAAGGACCTCATCGGTGAAGGCAAGGTCCGGCACTTCGGCCTGTCCGAGCCCGGTGTCGGGACCATCCGCCGAGCGCACGCGGTCCAGCCGGTCACGGCGGTCCAGAGCGAGTACTCGCTGTGGACCCGCGAGCCCGAGCGCGAGGTGCTGCCGACGCTCGAGGAGCTGGGGATCGGCTTCGTGCCGTTCAGCCCGCTGGGCAAGGGCTTCCTCACCGGGGCGATGGACGAGACGACGACGCTCGACGGTGCCGACTTCCGCAACGGGCTGCCGCGCTTCACGCTCGAGGCTCGGCGAGCGAACCAGGCCGTGGTCGACCTCCTTCGCGAGATCGGCCATCACAAGGGGGCGACGCCCGCCCAGGTGGCCATCGCCTGGCTGCTCGCGCAGAAGCCGTGGATCGTGCCGATCCCGGGCACGACGAAGCTGCACCGCCTGGACGAGAACATCGGCGCGGCGGACGTCAACCTCACGACCGATGATCTGCGCGAGATCGACGCCGCCGCCGCGCAGATCACGGTGCAGGGGGCGCGCTACCCCGAACACCTCGAAGCCCTGACCGGGCGCTGACCAACGGAGCCTCGTGGGCGACATCGCTGAGCCGGCCGCCGACACGGCCTCGCGCTGGCGTCTGCTCCTCGTCGTGGTCCCTGGGCTCGATGCGCGAGCCGGCTGGCGCCGCCATCGCCGGGCGATGGGTGACCACGAGGTCGCCGCGGACCTCGCCATGCTTGCCCGCGTGCCCACCGCGATCGAAGCATGGAGTGAGGGCAATGTCCAGATCGCGCGCTCGCACGCCGTCGTGGCCGACGGTCCGCTCCGCCGCCTGGCCCGGGTCGGGGCGGGTTGGTGGGCGGACCCCGATGCCCTCGCCCCGTTGCTCGAGCCGCACCTCGGGCGCTCCGGCGACGTCGACTCGGTCATCGTGCTGTGGCCGGCCGACGGCACGCCCGAGCTCGCACCTGCGTGGGGATACACGTGGGGTCAGGTCGGCTTCCTCGGCGGCACCGGCGTCTCGGCGATCGCCAGTGGCGACTGGCCTCGCTGGCCTTCGCTGGTCGACGCCGAGCATGGCTTCGTCCACGAGTGGCTGCACCAGGTCGAGAGCGTCTACCGCGACCTCGGGGTCCGCGACGATGACCTGCCCGACCTCCACGACGTGGCGGATCGCCGGACCACGCGGATCGACGCTCAGGATCGTTCGGAGACGTACGTCGAGCACGAGCGGCGGACCGGATCGTGGCGGCCGTGGTATCGCGACCTCATGACGGGGACGGTCGGTTCCAAGGCAGGCGAGCCCGCGCGGGTCCGCGGGCTGACTCTGGAACGCTGGCTCCGGCGGCCCAACCCGTAGGACCGGGTCACCGCGTTCGGGATCCCGGGCGGCGGCCGGCGGTCGTGGTGCTGACGGCGTTCGCGCAGGCCGAGTACGCAGTGGCGGCGCACCGCCTCGGCGCCGCCGCGCTGGTGCTCAAGACCGCGCCGATGCCGGAGCTCGTGGCGGCGATCCGGGCGGCTGCGCTCGGCGAGCCGGTCGACCCCGAGGCGACCGACCCGACGCTCACGACCCGCGAACAGGAGATCGTCCGGCTCGTGGTCGATGGCCGCTCGAACGACGAGATCGGCCGGGCTGGGGATCGCGACGAAGACCGTCGAGGGCCACCTTCGGCGGGTGTTCGAGCGCCTTGGCATCGAGTCGCGGGCGGCGCTGTCGGCGAGAGCGGTCGCGGAGGGGTGGCTCGACGTCCCGACCGTCGCCCGCCGCCGGTGCTGCTGACACGCTCTCGCGACTGGCCTGTATGCCGTGGGCAAGACCACCTACGCTTCCGCGAGCGGGGCAGGCGAAGGCCGGCGGCTTCGCGACACGCTGGAGAGGCACCTGTGACCGAGCGCTTCGTGACGCGGGGGTTCGTCGGCCGCAGCGGCCAGCAAGGCTCCGGGCAAGCCGACGCTGCATCGCGGACCCCGCCCGGGTCAGTGCGTGCATTGCGGGCGGTGCACATGATGGCCGAGATGCGATCCTGCGTCCCGGCCCCGGGGACCGTGCTGCGCTGCCCGATCTGCGACGGGGTCATCCTCCGCATCGTCGAGACCGACGAGGCGACCTACGTCGACGCGAGGGGCATGGCATGCCTGCGCTTCGAGCCCCGGTGAGTCCGGCCGTCATCGGTCTCGCGGCCGTGAACGTGGGCACGCCGACGTTCCTTGGCGAGATGAAGGGCGAGAGGGTCTGGAGCGGCATCCGCAAGCATGCGGTCGCTGGGGAAGGACGGCTCTGGCTCTCCTGGCTCAATCTCGCAGGCGACGGCCAGGCTGACCTTGACGTCCATGGTGGGCCAGACAAGGCTGTCTACGCGTACCCCTCCGAGCACCTCGCGACTTGGGCGGATGAACTCGGCGGATTGCCCGGCGACGCTCCGTTCGGGGAGAACCTGAGCACGCTCGGTATCCTGGAGCGGGATGTTGGCATCGGTGATGTGTGGCAGTGGGGCACAGCCACGCTCCAGGTGACGCAGCCCCGCTGGCCGTGCTTCAAGCTCGACATGTTCACGGGTCGCGACGACGTCGGTTCCCGGATGCGATCGTCCGGGCGAACAGGCTGGTACCTCCGGGTTCTCGAACCGGGCGATGTGCCCGTAGACGGTCCGATCGACGTGGCACAAAAGGACCCTGCCGGCGTCACCGTCCTCGACGCCCACCTTGCGATGCTCGACCGTCACGCCGCGCCGGAACGCCTCCGCGAGGTGGCGGAGCATCCGGCCCTGGCCGAGCAGTGGCGAGCACCGCTGCTTCGACGCCTCGAGTACCTCGCGGCTCGATGATCAGTCGGAGCGATGACGACCTTGCGGCTGGCGCACGACGACCCTTCAGGCGCCGAACGCAACTAGCCGTGGGCATGCCGACGCGTTAGGCTTCACGAGTCATGGATGCACGCGAGAAGATGAACGTGGGCCTTGGGCGCACGTCGCTGGTGGTGGCGGCCAGCGACGGCCCTGGTGGATAGGTACGACCTAACCGCACTCCCACATCCTCGAGCGACTGGCACACCGAATGAACTAGCCGGGCGTTCGCGCGCCCGGGAGGCGTCCTGACGTGGACGTCGTCCTGGCGGGCGGCATCTTCGTTGTCGCCTACGCCCTTATCGCCTCTGAGCGCTTCGACCGGACCCTGATTGCCCTACTCGGCGGCCTGCTGGTCGTCGTCCTGGGCGTCATCGACCAGGAAGAAGCCTTCGCGGGGATCGACTTCAACGTCATCTTCCTGCTGGCCGGGATGATGGTCCTGGCCGGCGGACTGAGTAAGACGGGCTTCTTCGAGTACGTCGCCGGACTGGCCATCCACCGCTCGCGCGGCGAGCCGTTCCGGCTGCTCGTCATGCTCGTGTTGGCGACGGCGCTGCTCTCAGCGGTCCTCGACAATGTGACGACGGTGGTCCTGCTGACCCCGGTCACGCTGTCCATCGCGCGGAAGTTGAAGGTCTCGCCGTTCCCGTATCTCATCAGCCAGATCTTCGCGTCGAACATCGGCGGGACCGCGACCCTCATCGGCGACCCGCCGAACATCCTCATCGGCTCGGCGGCCGGTCTCGACTTCGCCGACTTCCTCATCAACCTGGCGCCCGTCGTCCTCGTGATCATGGTCGTCTTCCTGGGGATCCTGCGGCTCTGGTTCCGCCGCGCGCTGCAGGACGACGAGGACCGGCTGGACGTGATGGCTGCGCTAGACCCAGCGGCGGCGATCACCGATCGGCCGCTGATGATCCGGGCGCTGGTCGTATTGGGTCTGACCCTTGTCGGCTTCCTCTTCCATTCCGTGATCGGCGTTGAGGCGGCGACGATCGCCCTCCTCGGCGCGACCATCCTGATGATCGTCGGCCCGCTCGACCCGCACGAGTCCCTGCGCGACATCGAGTGGAGCACGCTGTTCTTCTTCGTCGGCCTGTTCATGCTCGTCGAGGCGGTCGTTCACGTCGGGATCGTTGGCACCGTCGCCACGGCGCTTGCGGACATCGTTGATGGGCGCCTCGGGGTCGCGACGATCGGCATCCTGTGGGTCTCTGCGTTCGGGTCCGCGATCGTCGACAACATCCCGTACACGGCCACCGCCATACCGATCGTCGAGCAGATGATCGCGACCGGGCTCGACGCCGAACCCCTCTGGTGGGCGCTGGCGTTGGGTGCATGCCTCGGCGGCAATCTCACGATCGTTGGCGCCTCGGCCAACATCGTCGTGGCCAACCTCGCTGCCCGCGACGGGCACTCGATCACGTTCGGGCAGTTCCTGCGATACGGCTCCGTCGTGGTAGTCATGTCGCTCACGATCTCGACGGCCTACCTGTGGCTGCGGTACCTGTGATGCGCGACAAAGGAGACAGAGCGGCTGACCGACAGGCACTCGGGGATGTGTTGTGGTTCGCTGCAATCGTCACGGCGGCGGCACTCGTCACCGGCGTCCCTGCGATGCTCGGGATCGAAGCGCTGCAACTGTTCGACGCCTGGCCGACGCCGGAGCCGCCCGATGTCCGCTAGACGAGCAAGCCAACGGGCAGGACGACCCCGATGAGCGAATTCGCGATCGCGACGGCCGGGCTCAGCAAGCACTACCGGGGCGACGTGCTGGCGGTCGACCAGGTCGACCTGCGCGTCGCGCGCGGCGAGATCTATGCGTTCCTCGGGCTCAACGGTGCCGGCAAGTCGACGACGATCCGGATGCTGCTCGGGATGATCCGACCGACGGCAGGACACGCTGAGCTGTTCGGCGCACGGGTGCAGAGTGGAGCGAACGACCTGTGGCGGCGCGTCGGTCACCTCGTCGAGTCGGCGACCGCCTACCAGGAACTCACGGTTCGCGAGAACCTCGACGTCGCGCGGCGCTTGGCCGGGCATGCGAGACGCGTCCGGGTGGATCGCGTCATCGAGCGGCTCGCCCTCCACGCCTACGCGGATCGGCGAGCCGGCACGCTGTCGCTCGGCAACCTGCAGCGGCTGGCCCTCGCGCGTGCGCTGCTGCCGGCGCCCGAGCTGCTCATCCTCGACGAGCCGGCCAACGGGCTCGATCCAGCCGGCGTCGATCGAGATCCGCGACCTGCTCCGCAACCTGGCGCGGCGCGAGGGCGTCACGGTCTTCATGTCCAGCCACATCCTCGGTGAGGTCGATCTGCTGGCGACGCGGATCGGCATCGTCCATCGTGGCCGGCTGGTCGAGGAACTGGACAGCGACGCCCTCGAGGCGCATCGTGATCGCCGGCTCGAGGTCGAGGGCCGGGACCTCGGCGCGGCCGAGGACGGCCTTGCGGGCGGCGGGCTTCTCGCCGCGGCGGCGCAGGTACCGACGGGCGACTCGAACTCCGCGACCCCGCGGCCCTCGAGGCGCCCGACGAGATCGCCGAAGCTCCTCGTCGCGGCGGGGACGCCGCCGACGCACCTCGCGATCGCTCGCGAGTCGCTCGAGGAGCACTTCATGCGCCTCACCACGGCGACGGCGGGCGCCGGCGTGACGGGCCTCGTCGCTGCCGTCGCGACCGAGTTCCTGAAGAGCCGGCGCTCGCGCGTGCCCTGGGGCGTCGCCATCGGGTTCTCGATTGCGCCGCTGGTCATGGGCCTGTTCATGGTCATCCTCAAGGACCCGGAAGCGGCCCGATCGCTGGGCCTGCTCGGCGCGAAGGCGCAGCTGACCGCGGGGACCGCCGATTGGCCGACGTACTGGTCGCTGCTCGGCCAGGCCGTCGACCGTCGGCGGGGCTCGATCCTGTTCGCGTTCCTGACCGCCTGGGTCTTCGGTCGCGAGTTCGCCGACCGGACCGTCCGTGGGCTCCTCGCGACCCCGACGTCGCGGCGCACGATCGTCATCGCCAAGGCGCTGGTCGTCGCCGCCTGGGGCACTGCGATCTCGGCCTGGATCCTCGCTCTCGGCCTCGTGATCGGCGGGCTGATCGGCCTTCCCGGCTGGTCAGCGTCCGAGGGACCGGCGACGGTGGCGAGCATCGCGCTGGCCGCAGTCCTGACGATCGCCCTGCAGGGGTTGGCCGCGTTCTTCGCCGGCGTCGGTCATGGCTACATCGCTCCGCTGGCCTGGGCCGTTGCCATGGTCGCCGCTGCCCAGGTCCTTGCCGTCCTCGGTTGGGGAGCGTGGTTCCCCTGGGCGGTCCCGGCCATCGCTCGCGTGGAGCCGGTGGCGTTGCAGTCGAGCCGGTGATCCCGGCGGCATCGCGATGGTGCTCCTCGCGGCCGCTGCTGCCGGCATCCTCGCGACGATCGCCTGGTGGGAGCGCGCCGACCAGACCGGCTGAGGTACGGGGAGCGAGCCGGGTCGCGACGCCGGAGATCGCCACCCGATCGATCCAGATGTCAGCCCGACTGACAGCCATGTACCATCTCAGCGCACCGGCGAGCCTCGGATCGCACCTCAGCGACGCTCAGGCGGCGCGGATATCCCGCCGGTGAACCCGATACCGCCAGCGTCACGAGGCAACGACAGGGGAAGATCAGCGCCACGTATCGCCATGGCTCGGCCCCGTTCACGAGTGGGTCGCCGCCGAGGGCCCACTTCCATGGCGACAGACTGCTCGCGGGCTTGAGGGATCGCTCAGTGGGAACAAGGCGGCGACGAGGTAGCCGCCGACGGCGGCCGCGATCCCGATCGCGAGGACAAGGGAGGGTCGCGGCAACCAACCGGCGACAGCCAGGGCCAGCGTGCCGAACAGCAGCGCGAGCAACCCGCAGAGCACCACGGTCGAGACGACCCGCATCGTGTCGATCTCCAGGCCCACCACGGCGTCGCTGGCGAGCTGGACGACGAGGATGAACGCCGTCATCAGGACCAGCCAGGCGAGCAACGCGACCGTGCGGCCGAGAAACACGGACTGGCGCGTGACCGGCTGGCTGAGGTACGTCTCCATCCGGCCGGCGTCCTCCTCTGCCGGCCGTCAGGCCGTTCGCGGCAGCCACCGCCGCGACGGCGAGGAGCAGCGGCACGATGAACTCGTACAGGTTGCCCCGAAGGAACCCGGCGGGTGTCCCGAACCCAGCCAGTCCGAATGCGTCGACGACGCCCGACGGCAGCTGGTCGATCGCCTCGCTGATGCCCGAGGATCCGCGGAACGCCGGCCAGAAGGCGACCGTCACCGCCACGAGTGACCCGAGTCCGATCGCCCAGCCGAGCAGGGATCGTCGCATCTGGCGGAGGGGTCCGAGCACGAGTTCGACGCCGGTCGCGTTCATGAGTCGCTCTCCGTACAGGTCCAGGAAGGCGTCCTCGAGGTTCGGCTCCTCCACGACGAGGCTCACGACCCGATGTCGGGCGAGGACCGCGAGGACCGGGTCGACCGGGCCCGACAGGGTCGCCGCCAACCGTCTGCCATCGACCACCGGTCCTCGAGCCCCGGGATCGCGCGCAGTCTCGGCGCGCATCGACGTCGTCCGCGAACCAGACCTCGATCCGCTGACGTGCCCGACCGCGCAGCTCGTCGACGGTGCCCTGGGTCACGATCCGTCCGGCGCGAAGGACGGCGACGCGATCAGCAGCTCGCTGGACCTCGCTCAGGACATGAGACGACAGGAAGACCGTCGCGCCGGCATCGCGCGCCTCGCGCGACCATCCCGAGGAACTCGTGCTGCATGAGTGGATCGAGTCCGCTCGTCGGCTCATCGAGGATCAAGAGGTCGGGCTTCGGCGCAAAGGCCAGCAGCAGGGCGACCTTGCGCCGATTGCCGGATGAGAGGTCACGTGTCGGACGGTCGAGTTCGATCTGCAGGCGATCGGCGATCGAGTCCGACCCGCGCTCGTGTCCAGGCCACCGCGGAGCCGGCCGACCGACGTCGACGAGCTGGCGTGAGGTCATCCGCTCGGGGAGTCGCAGCTCGCCCGGGACGTAGCCGATTCGGCGCTCGGAGGTCGACGCCGTCGTGACGTGGATCCTGCCCGAGGACCTCGATCGACCCGCTCGTCGGCCGGATGAGGTCGAGCAGGCACCGGATGGTCGTGCTCTTGCCGGCACCGTTGGGCCCGACATACCCGAAGACCTCCCCGGTGCGGACCTCGAGGTCGATCCCGCGGACCGCCTCGATCGAGCCGAAGTGCTTGACCAGCCCCTTGATCCGGATGGCCGGGCGGGGGCGCGGCAGCGGTCCGCGTCCTGGTGCTCCTGCCCGTCCACGGTCACGCTCACTCGAGCTGGGAGACCCAGGCGATCGCGGCGTCCCGCTCGGCGAGGCCGAACCGCTTGAACTTGCCTGGGCACCATCCAGCCGAACGCCGTCGCCAGGTGGGCGACCCACCCGAGGTCGCTGACGACCGCCGTCCGCTTCCAGGCGCTTGGCGTGAGAGACGAGGCCCGCGTCCTCCTTCATCGCGCCGGGCGAGTAACCCTTGAAGCGGTCGCCCAGGACGAGGACCAGGCGCACGCCACCGCTTTCGGCGCCACGGGCCAGCGCCGGCATCAGGACGTCGTCGTAGTCGGTGGCCTCGACCTGCCCCACGGCCTCGAATCCGATGACGCCGTCAGGCAGTCCGCTCATGGGCTCGAACATCGCAGTCCTCCGTCATCCGTTGCGTCAATAGTAGCCACCTAGCAACCAACCCGTCTACACTGGCGTCATGACAAACGACGACCTGGCGCAGGTTCTGGAGCAGATCACGGTGGGCGCCGTTGGCGTGACGACTCGGGCGCTGGCCGAGGCGACCCCGGGCTTCGAGATGACGTTTCCCCAGTGGAGGGCGCTCCTCATCCTCGGGGCGGAGAAGGACGGAGCACGGCTCAGCGAGGTCGCCGGGCGGGTCGGGGTCACGCTGCCCGCGACCGGGCGCCTGCTCCGGCGCCTCGAGCGGCGCGGTCTGCTCGCGTTGGAAACCGATCCCGATGACCGGCGTGCGACGCGCGCACGGCTCACCGAGGCCGGTCAGGCGACCCGGGACGCCATCCTGGCCTATCGCCGCCGGATGCTGACCGACGTCGCCCACGCTGTCGCGTTGCCCCGAGACCGCGATCTCGCGAGCGGGCTCGCCGCGATCGCAGCCGAACTGGGGCGATACGCGTGAACGCAGCGGTCTCGCGTCAAACACGATGATCGGGTATTGACATTGGACCGACTCCAAGGTCTACGGTTCACGACATGGCAGCGACACCCGAGACCGGCTTCCTGGTCCTCGCCGATCTGACCGGCTACACGGCGTACCTCTCCGGGAGCGAGATCGAGCATGCGCCGGCGATCGCTGGCGACCTCCTGGAGACGATCGTCGGCCGGCTGGAACCGCCGTTCCGACTGGTCAAGTTCGAGGGTGACGCGGCGTTCCTGTTCGTCGAGGACGGGCGCGCGGACGGGTCCTTGCTGCTCGACGCGATCGAGGCGGCCTACCTCGCCTTCCGGCGTCGACTTCGGAGCATCGACCAGGCGACCACCTGCGACTGCAACTCCTGTCGGCTGGCGCCGAGGCTCGACCTCAAGGTGTTCGTCCACCACGGGGCATTCGTCTGGAGTCGCATCGCCGGGCGCGATGAGCTGGCAGGTTCCGATGTCATTGTCGCGCATCGATTGCTGAAGGGCACCGGCGCCGCCGAGGCGCGTGCCAAGGGCTTCGCGCTGTTCACGGCCGCCGCCGTCGACGCTCTCGGCCTCGACGCCGATGCCCTGCGACCTCCGGGCCGGCTCGGAGGAGATCGAGCATCTCGGTCGGGTCGACACGTTCACATTGGACCTCGAGGCTCGCTGGCAGGACGAGAGCACCATCCGCCGGCTCGCCATCGCCGACTCCGATCTCGCCTTCGACATCGAGGCGTCCTTCGCCGCCGACCCATCGGTGATCTGGGCGCACCTGACGTCGCCCGCCCTCCGAACGCGTTGGGAGGGCCCGATCACCATCGCGGAGACGTCGGCCGGTGGGCGTCGCGGCGTTGGCACGACGGCCCAATGCGTGACCGGACGGCTGGCGACCCTCGAGGAGATCGTCGACTGGCACCCCTACGACCGCGTCGCGTGGCGCCTGGTCGTCCCGGGTGTCGGCCCAGTGGCGGCCACCGCGGATCTCGAGCCGACCGACGGCGGGACCCATCTCCGACTCCGCTGGGCCTTCGAGGGAGCTACGGCCGCGGATGCCACGGCGGTAGCGCGGATGCAGGGGGAGAAGAGGGCCGCCTATGCGCGGCTCGCCACGGTCGTTGCCGGCGCGCTGCCGGTCGTCCAACATGAGGAGGCTCGACCATGAGCGCGTCCGTCGCCGAACAGGTGATCGAGCGGTCTGCGCAGGACGTCTGGGCGTACGCCGCCGACATCCTCCGCCATGCGGAGTGGATGACCGTCACCGACGCGCGGATCGTGCGCGGAGATGGGACGCAGGTGGGGGCGCGTGGACGCGAACGTGTGCGATTCGGCCCGTTCGGCTGGGACGCCGAGTTCGAGGTGTCCGAGGCAGAGCCGGGGCGTCGGATCGCCTGGAAATCTGTCCAAGGTGTCCCATTCGATCTCACGGTCACGCTGGACCTCGAGCCCATGGGCCCAGCGTCGACCAAGGCGAGCTACGGGGCGGACATCCGACTGCACGGTCTGTGGCGGCTGCTGTCGCCGATGGTGGCGATGGAGGCAAATTCCGGGCCGGCGCGCGAACTCTCTCGGCTCAAGGCGCAGGTCGAGTCGGCTCCGGCCATGGCTCCGGCGACGTCATGACGAGCCTTGCCGAGTTCCCGATCAGCGCCCGGGCCGCAGCTGGCGATCTCGAGCGGGCGCGCCGCTGGTACGAAGACCGGCTCGGACTCCTCCCTGAACACGAGGACCCGGGTGGCGCCTGGTACCGCTTCGCGGGCGAGACCTGGCTGTACCTGTACGCCACGCCGTCCGCCGGGACCGCCAAGAACACGATCGCGGGCTGGGAGGTCAAGGACATCGAAACGGTGATGGCCGAACTGCGCGAACGTGGCGTGATCTTCGAGGAGTTCGACCTCGGGGATGTCCAGATGGTCGATGGGTTGGCCGACTTCGGCATGGCCAAGGCGGCCTGGTTCAAGGACAGTGAGGGCAACACGTACGAGTTGACTGAAGTCCGCCAGCACCCTTGACATGCGAGCCACTCCAAGGTTTGCTGCCGCATGAGGATCGGCGAACTCGCTGAAGCCGTTGGCGTCTCGACCGACACCGTGCGCTTCTATGAACGCTCCGGCTGGTTACCCCGGGCGAGCCGGCGGGATAACGCATACCGAGAGTACGGACCGGCCGACGTCGAGCATCTGCGCTCGATCATCGACCTGCGGCGCCTGGATCTCCCGCTGGAGGACGCCGCCAGGCTCAGGTCTGCGATCGGGCATCGCCACCATGGAGTGGCACGAAAGCTCCATTCAGCATGGAGGCGAACAGGTCGCCCATCACTACCAAAGGCGGCTCTCTCAGCCCGCGTTGCCGGTCCCGAACTGGCGGTCGCCGGCGTCGCCGAGGCCCGGCATGATGTAGCCCTTCTCGTTGAGCTGGCGGTCGAGCGCGGCGACGTGGATCTCGATGTCGGGGTGCGCGGCCAGCACGGCGCCGACGCCCTCCGGCGCCGCGATCAGGTTGACCAGCTTGATCCGCACCGCGCCCCAGCGCTTGAGCACCTCGATCGCCGCGGTCGCCGACCCGCCGGTCGCGAGCATCGGATCGAGGATGAGGCACAGGTCCACGTTCGCGCTGTCGGGCAGCTTGTTGTAGTACTCGACCGGCCGCAGCGTCCGCTCGTCGCGGAACAGGCCCAGGTGCCAGACCTGTGCCGTCGGCATGAGCTCGAGCATCGCGTCGACCATGCCCAGGCCCGCGCGCAGGATCGGGATCAGGCCGATGCGGTCGGCCAGCTCCTCGCCGGCCATCGTCTCGATCGGTGTCCGCACCTCGAGCGGCTGGGTCCGGGCATCAGCGAGCGCCTCGTAGCCCAGCAGCCATGACAGCTCGCGGACGACCTCGCGGAACTTCTTGGGCTCGGTCTTCTCGTTGCGCAGGATGCCGAGCTTGTGGCGCACCGCTGGGTGCTGCGACACATGCAGGTTGGGCCAATCTGCCACGGAGTCCCTCGATCTCGTCGGGCGGGGGTGGCCGGCGGGCGGCCCTCGTTGCAGCCGAATCCTAGCGCGCGGGCGCGCCCCGCGGACCGCCTGGACCTCGGGGGGTTTCCCACCGCGCTATCCTCGGGGTTCATGGCCGTGAGATCCGCCTCCCGCTCCGCGCCCGCGGCGTCGCGCGTCGACGCCGGGAAAGCGACGGGCGCTGCGCGATCCGCAAAGTGGTCGGTGCCGCCGGCGCTCGTTCGCCAGGTGCGGAACGGCGTGGTCGAGTCGGTCCACAGGGGCGACATCGTCGAGGTCGACGCCGCGGGCCGGATGCTCCATCTGCTCGGCGATCCCGACCGGATCGTCAACCTGCGCTCCGCGATGAAGCCGTTCGGCCTGATCGCCCTCCTCCGCGCCGGCGGCCGCCGCGAGTTCGACCTCACGACCGAGGAGCTCGCGATCATGACGTCGAGCCACTCGGGCGAGGACGTCCACGTCCGGACGGTGCAGGCCCTGTTCCGTCGCCTCGCGATCCCCCAGTCGGTCCTCGCCTGCGGCGCGGAGGGGATGCCGCTCGACGCGTTGACCGCCTCCCGCCTGGCGCGCGACGGCGAGCGCCCGTCGTCGCTGCGGCACATGTGCTCGGGCCAGCACTCGGTGTTCATCCTGCTCGCGAAGCTGGGCGGCTGGGAGCTCGAGACCTACTGGCAGGACGACCATCCTGCCCAGGCGGCCGTGCGCGAGGCGATCGGGGCCGCGTTCGCCGTGGACCCGGCTCGCATCCGCACGGGCGTCGACAACTGCGGGATCCTGACCTACGCCTTCCCGCTGCGCGAGGTCGCCCGGGCGTTCGCGATCCTCGCCGACCCGGACGCGCTGCCCCCGGCCGATCCGCGCGTCCCGCTCGCCCCGTACTACCGAGAGATCCGCGACGCCATGATCGCGTTCCCCGAGCTCGTGGCCGGGACCCGCGATCGGCTCGACAGCTCGTTGATGAAGGCGACGGCCGGCCGATTGGTGAGCAAGAGCGGCGCCGAGGGACTGCGCGGCATCGGCATCCTGGGCGGCCAGCGCAATGGTGCGGACGCACCGCCGTCCGGCGTCGCGATCAAGATCGAGGACGGCGACGGGAAGGATCGCGGCGGCTGGAGCGCGACCGTCGAGGCGCTGCGCCAGGTCGGCGTCATCGAGGGGCAGGCGCTCCGGGTTCTCGGGCGGTATCACCGCCCCGTGTATCTCGATCCGCACGGACGCCAGGCCGCGGAGGCCATTCCCGACTTCGAGCTCGCGCCGGTGGGCGAGCTGGTCGTCTGAGCGAACGCGGCTCGCCATGACCTTCCAGGGCGATCCGTACCGCACGCTCGGCATCGGACCGGGCGCGTCGCTCAACGAGATCCGCTCGGCGTACCGGCGGCTGGCCAAGCAGTACCACCCTGACGCCGCCGGCGACCGCGCCCTGCCCCGGTTCCTCGCGATCCAGGCGGCCTACGAGCGGCTGGTCGATTCCGAGGGCCGGCTGCGCCCGGTGACCGGCGCTGGGGCATCGACGCGTCGCGCGTCCGAGGCATGGCGCGCCGACCCGGCGAAGGCCCGGGCGTCGCGCGAGGCGTGGCGAGCGCGTCGCGCGGGCGGCACGACGGCCGGCGGCTCTCGACCCGGGCCACGACCCGCCGCCGACGGGAGCGCCAAGGAGTCGCCGCCGCGCGAGAAGCACACCCGGCGTGGCTCGCGCAAGGCCACGCCCGGCTCGACGACCTACGACGAGGCGGCGGAGACGCCGCTCGACCCCGCGTGGGAGGGTGGCGCGTGGTACGGCCCGTCGTCGCAGACCTACTGGACGATCAACCCGCGCGAGTACGCGGATCCGCGCAAGCACGGGCCCGAGTACCAGGCGCGTGCCCGCCGTGCGACCCAGCAGGAGGCCGGGGCAGCCGCGCCGGACGGACGCCCGCTCGACGAGACCGGTGCGCCCAGCTGGGGCTTCGGCGCCGGCTCCACCACGACCGACGGCGACGGCGGCTGGGGCACGCATGGCTGGGCCTACGAGGAGGCCGCGGACGAGAACGATGCGGGGTCCCGATACCGCGCGCGCCGCCGCTCCCGCTCCCGCGGAGCCGCTCCCGGACCTCGAGGCCGTCGCGCGCCGTGCGGCGCCGTGGAACCTGCTCGCGCTCGCCCGGCGCCCGGATCGCCGCTGGCGGCTGCTCGTCGCGCTGCTCGCGTGGCCGCCGGTCGGGTACGGCGTCGGGACGCTGCTCGCGACGACCACCGGGTGCGCCCAGTTCTCGGCCGCCTGCCCGGAGCCGCTGCCCCTGCTCTCCCTGGCGGTCCAGCCACTGGTGATCGCCGCGCTGTTCGCCGTGCCGCCCGCGGCGGCCGTCGGGGCGTTCGCCACGCTCGTCGTCCTGGCGGTCGCCGTCGCGGTCGCGACCGTGCTCTCGGTCAGCCCGGGACCCACGGGGAGCGTCGGGACGGCGATCCTCGGCGTAGCGGTGACCGTCGCGTACTTCGCGGCGATGGTCGGCGGCGCGATCGCGGTCTGGCGCCCGCGTGACGCAGCAGCCGACGGGGTTGGCGACCGGGCAACCTGAGCGCGCCATCGCCGAGGGTGGGCGGCACTACACTCGCGAGCATGCAACGCCGTCACGACCCCGCCGACATCTCGGCCGCCGCGCAGGAATACCTGCTCGCGCTGCGCGTGATGGGCTCGGACGGCCGGGTCGCGACCACCGCCCAGCTCGGCCGCCACGTGGGCGTCACGACCCAGGCCGCCAGCGAGATGTGTCGCAGGCTCGCGGCTGACGGCCTCGTGGAGCCGGCGACCGGTCGCGGCCTGTCCCTGACCGCCGCGGGCCGCGCGGCCGCAGATGCGATCTTTCGCCGCCACGCGCTGCTCGAGTGGCTCCTGACCTCGGTCGTCGGGCTGACCTGGGCGGAGAGCGACGTCGAGGCGATGCGCCTCCAGGGGGCGCTGTCGCCCCGCGTCGAGTCGAAGCTTGACGAGCTCCTCGGGCACCCCGACACGTGTCCGCACGGCAACCCGATCGACCTCGAGACGGCGCGCCGCCGGCCGGCGGGCATCCCGCTGTCCGAGCTGGAGTCTGGCTCCAAGGCGACCGTGCTGCGGATCACGGAGGAGGCCGAGGAGGACGCCGGGCTCCTGTCGTACCTCGAGGCCAGGGCGCTCACCCCGGGCGCCGCGGTGACGGTCCTCGCACGCAGCGAATCGCTCGATTCGCTGACCCTCGACGGTCCGCGAGGCCGGGCGACGCTCGGGCTGCGGCCCGCGGCGCTGATCCGCGTGCTGCCCGGGACGGCCGATCCCGCACTGTTCCACAAGGTGCCGGCGCCGCTCGGCGGCTGAGACGCTTCGGCGTGCCTGAGATCGCCCAAATCGCTCCATGAGGTGCGCCTCGACCTCGACGCGATCGTCCAGATCGCTCCAAATCGCTGCACACTGAGCGCCGAGCCGGATGGAGTGATTTGGCGGTTTCCAGGCACGTCGACGGCGCTCGCGCGACCGCACCTACAATCGGACCGTGGCCTCCGACATCCGCGTCCGCATCGCGCCCAGCCCCACCGGGCCGCTCCACCTCGGGACGGCGCGGACGGCGCTGTTCAACTTCCTGTTCGCGCGGCACACCGGCGGCACGTTCGTCCTGCGCCTCGAGGACACTGACGTCGCCCGCAGCACCGAGGCGTTCGAGAAGGACATCCTCGACGGGCTCCACTGGCTCGGCATCGCGTGGGCCGAGGGGCCGGGGGTCGCCGGCATCGAGGAAGCCGGGCCATACGCGCCGTATCGCCAGATGCAGCGCCTCGACCGCTACGCCCTGGCGGCAACCCACCTGCTCGCCGCCGATCTCGCCTACCCGTGCTTCTGCACGCCCGAGGAGCTCGATGCCGACCGCAAGGCGCAGGAGGCGGCGAAGCTCCCGCCCCGCTACGTCGGCCGCTGCGCCGTGCTCACGCCGGACGAGCGCGCGGTCAGGACCGCCGAAGGTAGGCGCGCCGCAACGAGGTTCAGGGTTCGCCCCGGCGTCGTCGGCTGGCTCGACCTCGTGCGCGACCGGATCGAGATCGACACCGACAACCTGGGCGGCGACTTCGTCATCGTCCGGGCCGACGGCACGCCCCTGTACCACTTCACGGTCGTCGTCGACGACGCGGAGATGGAGATCAGCCACGTCATCCGCGGCGAGGATCACGTCAGCAACACGCCCAAGCACATCCTGCTGTTCGAGGCGCTGGGTCACGAGCCGCCGCGGTTCGGCCACCTGCCCCTGATCCTCAACCCGGACGGCTCGAAGATGAGCAAGCGCAAGAGCCAGACCGCGGTCGCCGACTACATCGCCCAGGGGTTCGTGCGCGAGGCGCTCGTCAACTACTTCGCGTTCCTCGGCTGGTCGCCGGGCACGGAGGAGGAGGTGTTCACGCTCGAGGAGCTGGGCGAGCGCTTCGACCTGGACAAGGTCCAGAAGGGCGGCGCCCGGTTCGACCGCGAGCGTCTCGAGTGGCTCAACGGCCAGTGGATCCGCCGCCTGGACGATGACGACCTCATCGACCGGCTGACGCCGTTCCTCGACGCGGCCGCTATCGCCGGGGAGATCGACCGGACGCCGTCCGAGGGCGAGGTCCGCGCCATCCTGCCGATCGTCCGCGAGCGACTGCCGACGCTGGCCGCGATCGTCGAGCTCGCGGGCTACCTGTGGATCGATGACCTCGAGGTGGACCCGGCCCTCGTCGTGCCCAAGCGCTGGGACGCGGCGACGACCGTGGACGGACTCTCGGCCGCGCGCGAGCGGCTGGCGGCCCACGACCCGGTGACCTGGGAGGCCGAGGAGCTGGAGCCGCCGCTACGCGAGCTCGTCGAGGCGCGCGGCTGGAAGGCCGGCGACCTGTTCATGGCCATCCGCGTCGCGACCACGGGCAGGACGGCGACCCCGCCGCTGTTCGACACGCTCGTCGCGCTCGGCCGGGAGCGGACGCTCGCCAGGCTCGACGCGGCGATCGAGCGCCTGGGCGCGGCGGCCGCGACATGAACGGATCGTTAACACCGACGGCCGAAGCGGGCTCCGTGGTGAACACGGCGTTAACGCCCGGACTCCACGATCCGGCATGCATGGGACGATCGATTCTCGTCGTGGACGACGAGACCACGTTGCGCGAGACGCTGGTCGAGGCGCTGGAGCTCGAGGGCTATCGCGCCATCCCCGCCGCCGACGGCCGGCAGGCGCTTGCCCTGTTCCGCTCGGAGCGCCCGGACCTCGTCCTGCTCGACCTGATGCTCCCCGAGCTGTCCGGTGTCGAGGTCTGCCGGATCATGCGGGCCGAGTCGGGCGTGCCGATCATCATGCTGACCGCCAAGGACGCCGAGGTG
This sequence comes from uncultured Chloroflexia bacterium, assembly GCA_963779575.1. Lineage (GTDB taxonomy): Bacteria > Chloroflexota > Limnocylindria > Limnocylindrales > CSP1-4 > CAIXZV01. The sequence goes on along the minus strand of CAVZYT010000008.1, from coordinate 199,431 downwards.
GACAAGGTCGTCGGGCTCGAGCTCGGGGCGGACGACTACGTCACCAAGCCGTTCAGCCTGCGCGAGCTGACCGCCCGCATCCGGGCGATCTTCCGGCGAGCGGAGCAGGTCGCCGCAGCCGATGTGCCGCCGCTGGTCGACCTCGGCCGGGTCCAGGTCGACGTGGCGGGCCACCGGGTCCTCCGCGACGGCGAGGCCGTGCCGCTCAAGCCCAAGGCCTTCGACCTGCTCGCATTCCTGCTCCGCCACCCGGGCCAGGTGTTCACGCGCGACCAGCTGCTCGAGCACGTCTGGGGCTACGACTACGGTGGCGAGTCACGGACGGTGGACGTGCACATCCACTGGCTGCGCAGCGAGATCGAGGCCGATGCCGCCGCGCCGGAGTACCTGCATACGGTGCGCGGGGTGGGGTACGTCTTCCGCCGCCCGGCCTGACGTGGCACCATCGATCGCGTGACCGGCAGAACCATCGGCCTTCCCGACAACGTGGGCGACTATGTCGTCCGCTGGGGCGTCAACGAGTCGCCGATCCTCGCCCGCCTGCGCGAGGAGACGGCCAGCCACCCGCGATCACAGATGCAGATCTCGCCCGAGCAGGGCGCGCTGCTGGGGATCCTGGTCGAGCTGCTGGGCGCGCGACAGTACGTCGAGATCGGCACCTTCACGGGCTATTCGTCGCTCGCGGTGCTGCTGGCGATGCCGCCCGAAGGGCGGATCGTGTGCTGCGACATCTCCGAGGAGTACACCTCGGTCGCGCGGCGCTACTGGGCCGAGGCGGGCGTCGCGGACCGCGCCGACCTGCGGCTCGGACCGGCGGTCAGCACGCTCGACGCGCTGCTCGCCGAGGGCAGGGCGGGCACCTTCGACCTGGCATTCATCGACGCCGACAAGTCCGCCTATCCCGCCTACTACGAGCGCTGCGTCGAGCTCGTCCGGCCGGGTGGGCTGATCGCCCTCGACAACGTGCTCTGGCACGGCGACGTCGCGGACCCGGCGGTCACCGACAACGACACCCTCGTCCTGCGCCAGGTCAACGAGACAATCGCCGGCGATCCACGCGTGCACCACGTGATGCTCGCCATCGCCGACGGGATGACGCTCGCCCGCAAGCGCTAGTCGTCCCGTCTGACGCGCCGCCGGATCAGGCGTTCTTGGCGACGATCCGCTCGATGACCTCGGCCGCGTCCTCGGCGGCGTCGATCGTGTTCTCGAGCCCGGTGTAGACATCGCGCCACTTGAGGACATCGATGGCCTCGATCCCGCCCCGGAACAGCCGGGCGACGGCGGCGCGCGAGAGGCCGTCCGCCTCGTTCTCGAGCTCGTGGATCTGATGAATGTGGGGCTCGAGGCCCTTGAGCGACTCCAGCTTGCCAATGGCCTCAGTGAGCTGCAGCGCCTGGGCCGCGAGGATTCCGGCCAGGCGCCGGGCGTCGTCCGTTGGCGCCTTCACGTCGTAGATCACGAACGTCTCGGCGACCTCCTGGATGCCGTCGAGCACGTCGTCGAGGCGCGACACGAGGTCGTGGATGTCCTCGCGATCGAACGGCGTGATGAAGGCCCGGTCGAGCCGCGCCTGCACCTCGTTGTCGATCTCGTCGCCTTCGTGCTCGAGTGCCCGGATCTCCGACACGCGCTCGTCGAGGCGGTCGTAGACCCCGATCATGTCCTCGAGCTTGCGGGCCGCTGTCAGCAGGATCCGGGCATCCTCGACGAACAGCTCCTGGAACTTCTCGTCCTTGGGGATCAGTCGAACCATGGGCGTTCCTTTCGATCGGCTTGGAGGATCACTGGATACCGAGCGCGTTGAGCACGAACCACGCGGCGGCCCCGACGAGCATCGTCGCGGGAATGGTGATCACCCAGGCGATGACGATGCTTCGGGCGACGCCCCAGCGGACCCCGCGCGTGCCCTTGCTCGACCCGACGCCCATGATCGAGCTCGAGATCACGTGCGTCGTCGAGACGGGCATGCCCAACAGCGCGGCGCCGTAGATGACCGTTGCGCCCGTGGTCTCGGCGGCGAACCCGTGGATCGGCTCGAGATCCACCACGCGGTGGCCCATCGTGTGCATGATCCGCCAGCCGCCGACGGCCGTCCCGAGGCTGATCGCGGTCGCCGAGATCACGATCACCTCCCAGGGGATCGTGTTCGCGTTCGGGAGCACGCCTTCGGCGACCAGCGCGAGCGTGATGATGCCCATCGTCTTCTGCGCGTCGTTTGAGCCGTGGGCGAACGCCATCCAGCCGGCGGACACGATCTGCGCCCGCCGGAACCCGCGGGTCAGCGGCCGGCGCGTCGCCTTCCGGAATAGCCAGTAGAGCGCGACCATCAGGACGAGCGCGAGCGTGAAGCCGATGATCGGCGACGTCACCAGCGGCACGATGACCTTGTCCCGGATCCCGGTCAGGTTGAGCTGGTTGAAGCCCGCCCCGACGATCGTCGCGCCGAGCAGCCCGCCGATGAGCGCGTGGCTGCTCGAGCTCGGCAGGCCGAGCCGCCAGGTGAGGAGGTTCCAGAAGATCGCGCCGATAAGTGCCGCAGCGACAATCGCCTGCGTGGTGCTCGCGTCGTTGACCAGCCCGGCGCCGATCGTCTTCGCCACGGCCGTCCCGGCGAACGCGCCGATGAAGTTGAACGCGGTCGCCATCGCAATGGCGTACGAGGGTCGGAGGGCGCGGGTGGCTACCGACGTCGCGATTGCGTTCGCGGTGTCGTGGAAGCCGTTCACATAGTCGAAGAAGACGGCCAGACCCAGGACGACGAGCAGCCCTAGCGTCACGTGTTCGATGGATCGACTCCCAAAGGCCGCGAATCGGGCGGCAGAGGGCGAGCATAGCCCGAGGGATGGCCGATTGTTAACGCGTCGCTGCACGTGCGTTGATGCGTGGCCGACATCCTGTGAGCACGCCGATGGCGCGATCAGGGGGAGGGCCGTTCTCTCCGGCCCTTGACCGCGACCGGGCGATCCGGGTCCGCTCCCGTCCCGACAGCTCCTCCGTCAGGGCGGGAGCGAGAACCCCTTGATCCGCATCGGCCTCAGTCGCCCAGCGTCAGGGCGATCTTTCCGGCGACGTCGCGGTTGCGCAGCCGCTCCATCGCCTCGGGCATGCGCTCCCAGGGCAGATCGCCTGCGAGCTGGGGGTCGAGCCGGCCCTCCGCGACGAGCGCTGCGAGATACCCGAGGTCACGACCGAACGGGTCGCCGCCAAAGAACAGCTCAAAACCCTGGAGACGGACGAGGGCACCGTTATAGACGTCGCGGACGTTGAATGTTGTGGGCTCGTTGGAGCTGTTGCCGAACATCACCAGCGTTCCCTGCGGGTCGAGCATCGTGACGAGCCGCCCTAGCGTGTCACCGCCGACGGACTCGAGGATGAGGTCGAAACGGCCCTCGAGCTGCCCGATGTCCGACACGACGTCGTCCGCGCCGAGCTGTCCAGACCCCCTCCGCTCGCGACGATCCGCTGCTCACCAGGGCCGTCACCTCCGCACCACCCAGGTGCGCGAGCTGGATCGCGAATCGCCCGACCCCGCCCGAGGCGCCGGTGACGAGGACCCGGCGACCCAGGATGGCGGGTCCGAGCCTGAGCATCCGCAGCGCGGCGAGACCCGCCGTAGGCAGCGCCGCCCCCTGGGCGAACGAGACATCGTCGGGTAGTCCGGCGATCCAATCGCGTGGCACGGCGACCCGTTCGGCCCAGGTCTCGCCCTGCCGGATGCCGACCACCCGGGCGCCGGCGCGCAGGCCGTCGGCGGCGTCCGACGCCACGATGCCGGCGAAGTCCCAGCCCGGACGCCACCCGTCCTCGGCGGTCCTGAGCATCCGGAGCTCGCCGCGATTGAGCGAGAACGCACGAACGTCAACGAGAACCTCGCCGATCGCTGGCACCGGCTCCGGGACGTCGTGCAGGGCGATCCCCGTGGGAGCTGAGCGGTCTGCAACTAGCGCGCGCATCGGTCGGGCCTCCGGGATCGTTGGTCGGTGACGCTATTCTTCGCGCCATGCGCTTGTCCAACCTGTTCTTCACCACACTCCGCGACGACCCGGCCGACGCCGAGATGCCGTCCCACCGGCTGCTGGTGCGGGCGGGCTACGTCCGCCAGCTGGGCGCGGGGCTGTACTCGCTGTTGCCGCTCGGGTTCCGGGTGACCAAGCGTGTCGAGCAGGTCATTCGCGAAGAGATGAACGCGATCGGCTGCCAGGAGCTGGAGATGCCCGTCGTCCATCCCGCGGAGGTGTGGAAGGACAGCGGTCGCTACTACAAGATCGGGCCGGAGCTCGTTCGGTTCAAGGACCGCGGCGACAGGGACATGGTCCTGGCGATGACCCACGAGGAGGTCATCGCACTCCTCCTGCGCGACGTCGTCCAGAGCTACCGACAGCTCCCGGTCCAGCTCTACCACTTCCAGACGAAGTTCCGCGACGAGCCGCGCTCCCGCGGCGGCCTCATTCGCGTCCGCGAGTTCGTGATGAAGGACGCCTACAGCTGCGACCTCGACGACGCCGGGCTCGACGTCAGCTATCGAAAGCAGTACGGCGCCTACGAGAAGATCTTCAAGCGCCTCGGGCTCGATGCGATCGCCGTCGGGGCTGATGTCGGGATCATGGGCGGCTCCGGGGCCCACGAGTTCATGGTCGTCAATGACTACGGTGAGGACACCCTGGTCCTGTGCGACCAGTGCGGGTATGCCGAGAACCAGCAGATCGCCGAGGTCGCGAAGCCGGCACCGGAGGCCGAGGACGCTCTTGCCCATGACCGACGTCGAGACCCCCGACGCGACGACGATCGATTCCCTCGCCAGACTTCCTCGAGATCCCGAAGAGCAGGACCGCCAAGGCAGCGTTCTTCGTGACCGGGGACGGGCGCTTCGTGGTGGCCATCGTCCGCGGTGACTACGACGTCAACGAGACCAAGCTCGTGAACGCGATCAAGGCGACGGGCGGGCTCCGGCCCGCGCAGGTCGACGAGATCACGGCGCGGGGGATGGAGCCTGGCTACGGCTCGCCGCTCGGCGCACGCGACGCGATCGTCGTCGTCGACGAGCTCGTCACGAGGTCGCCCAACCTGATCGCCGGCGCGAACCGCCCCGGGTGGCACGTGCGGAATGTCAACGTGCCCCGCGACTACACGCCGGACGTCATCGCGGAGATCACGAGCGCCCGCGAGGGCGACGCCTGCGTCCGATGTGGGTCGCCGGTCAGGCTCCGCAAGGGCATCGAGGTCGGCAACATCTTCAAGCTCGGCACCGACTTCACGGTCGCCGCCGGCGCGACGTACCTGGGCGAGGACGGCGAGCGGCACCCCATCGTCATGGGCTCGTACGGGATCGGCCTGGGTCGCAACGTCGCGTGCATCGTCGAGGCCCACCACGACGAGAAGGGGATCGCCTGGCCCGCCGAGGTCGCGCCATATCCAGCCCATCTCGTGGCCCTGGGCGCGAACCGCGAGCCGAAGGTCACGGAGGTCGCGGAGGCCCTGTACGCGGCGGCCACGGCGGGCGGTGACGATCGCGAGATCCTGTTCGACGATCGCGACGAGTCGCCGGGCGTGAAGCTGACCGACGCCGAGATGCTGGGCATGCCCTGGATCTTGACCGTGAGCCCCCGGTCCCTGACCGCCGGCGGGGTTGAGGTCACGGAGCGTGCGACGGGGGAGCGGTCCGTGCGCTCGATCGACGACGTCACCGCGTTCCTCGAGGGCCGGGCGACGACGCCGGCCTGACCGGCCGTCACCGGACCGACGGCGACCGATGGCTGGCGCGCTGGTCCCCGATGACGACCTGTATGCGCGGCTCGAGATCGCGGTCGACGCATCCCCCGAGGCGATCGAGCTCGCCTGGCGGGCCCTGCTCAAACAGCACCACCCCGACGTTGCCGGCGACGACGCGGTCGCGCTCGAGCGCGCGAAGCGGATCAACGTCGCCCACGATTGGCTGAGCGACCAGGCGCTGCGGGCCCGCTACGACCGCGAACGCCTCGGCCTCGCTGCTTATCCCGTAGGGCGCGACCGGACCGGCGTCCGCCACGGCCGACCGCCCCGTGCCTGGCCCCCGCAGCCCGCCCGGCGACCAACCCAGCCCCGTGGCCGCCGCTCCATGCGCCCGGACCTCGTCCGTGGCGACCCCGCCGAGCGCCTCGCGCGGTTCCTCGAGCGGGTCTCGCGCCTGTCCGCCGACGAGCTGGACCGGCTGGCGGCGGCAGAACCGCCGCCGATCGCCTTCCTCGCGACCATCCGCCGGTTCCTGACGCCCGAGACGGCGGCCTCGTTCGCGGACGTCGAGCTCGCCGTCGCCGCCCGCGTGCCGCCCGATCGCTGGGCGTCGATCGGGCTGCGTGAGGGGTTGCTGGGCGTCGCGGCCGAGCTCGTGCTGTCGCCGTTCCTCGACGACACGCTCGCCGATCCGTTCCGGGGCCGCGCGCGCGACCGGCTACTCCGCGCCTGGGAGGCGTCCATCGATCAGCCTCGCTACGGGCCGAACGGCGCCGAGGTCATCGCGGTCGCGCGGCGGGTGCGTTCGATGACCGACGGTGAGGTCGCCGCGTTCGTGCACGCGTCAGCCGGGATCCCGGGCGACGACCGGCCGTGGCCGCCGGCGCTCGATCCCGATGAGGACGAGGCGCTGCGGATCTCCGCGCTCCTTGCGTCGCGCGATGTCTCCGACGCGCTCCCAACGGGCGTGCTCGCCCCCACGACCGCGACCCGGGCCCGGCGCCTGCTGGCCCGCACGGGTCACGTCGTGGCGTTGCGACACGCGTTCCCCGCCGCTACCTACGCGCTGCTCCTCGCGCCGTTCCACGCCACGACGGGGGCCGTGCCGCCGGATGCTCGGCAGGACTCGCCCGGCGTCCGCCGCGCTCGCTGACGACGCATCGGACGCTTCGGAGCTCCGTTCAGGCTGGCGCCACCGCCGGAATGGAGTAGAAGCGCCGCCTGGCCCACAGCGACACGTACACGAGGCCGACCAGCACGGGCACCTCGATGAGCGGCCCCACCACGCCGGCGAGCGCCTCGCCAGAGGTGACCCCGAACACGCCGATGGAGACCGCGATAGCCAGCTCGAAGTTGTTGCTGGCGGCCGTGAACGCGACGCTGGCGTTCTTCTCGTACGGCATCCGCAACCGCAGGTCGAGCGCGAACGATCCGAACCACATGATCAGGAAGTACGCCAGCAACGGCAGGGCGATCCGCGCAACGTCCAGCGGCTGGGCGGTGATGACCTCGCCCTGCAGGGCGAACAGCACGACGACCGTGAACAGAAGCCCGTACAGCGCCAACGGCGCGATGCGGGGGATGAACCGAGTCTCGTACCACTCCCGGCCGTGCGTCCGCTCGCCCCACCGGCGGGTCAGGTAGCCGGCCACGAGCGGGAACCCCAGGAAGACCAGCACGATCTTGGCGATGTCCCACATGGCCACGTTCAACGTGGCGGTCTGCAGGCCCAGCCACGCCGGCAGCAGCTCGAGGTAGAAGTAGCCCAGGATCGAGTAGGCGACGATCTGGAAGATGGAGTTGATCGCAACGAGGACCGCGGCGGCCTCGCGGTCGCCGCAGGCCAGGTCGTTCCAGATGAGCACCATGGCGATGCACCGCGCAAGGCCGATGATGATCAGGCCGGTCCGGAACTCCGGCTGGTCGGGCAGGAAGATCCAGGCCAGGGCGAACATCAAGGCCGGGCCGACGACCCAGTTGAGGAACAGCGACGTGGCTAGCAGGGTCCGATCCCCGGTGACTCGACCGACCTCGGAGTAGCGGACCTTGGCCAGGACCGGATACATCATGATCAGCAGGCCCAGGGCGATCGGCAGCGAGATCGTGCCGACCTTGACCGCATCCAGGGCGTCGTTGAGGTCGGGGAACAGTCGGCCAAGGCCGAGGCCAAGCGCCATCGCCGCAATGATCCACAGGGGCAGGAACCGGTCCAGCGTGGACAGGCGGGCGAGCGCGGGCTCCGCCGCGTCGGTCGGGGTCCCTATCGCGACTGGCGCACGCATGCGACCTCGCGGCTGCTTGCCGGCATCAAGTGGCGATCGGGGCGCGACGACTGCGCCCGGCCGCGCGAAGGGCCACCTCGATGAACGGGCGCATCCGCTGGTTGAGTTCCAGGTACGTCTGCTGGAAGGCGCCAAGTTGCTCAGCATCGGTGCCTTCGACCCCGGCAGGGTCCTCGAGGCCCCAATGAAGCGAGTTGTATGACCCGGGGAACACCGGGCAGCTCTGACGGGCCCGATCGCACACGGTGATGACATAGTCGAACGACTGCCCGATGAATTCGTCGACCGACTTGCTCCGAGCCGCGGACCAGTCGATCCCGGCATCGCCGAGGACACGCGAGGTGTAGGCGTTCACGCCCTTGGGCTCCGTTCCCGCCGAAGCGACCTCGAAGTCATGACCGCCGAGACGACCGAGGACGGCCTCGGCGATCTGGCTGCGTGCGCTGTTGCCGGTACATACGAACAGCACGCGGATCGGGGTGTCGGACATCGGTCGTTCCTTCCTGCGGCCGCGGGCCCGGCCGGCAGCTGCAATCGTTGCCTCAAGATCGATGAGTTCGCCATCGAGACGGTCGAGGTCGTCCCGCTGGCGGGCGATCGCGGCGCGCTGATCGGCGATGAGTGGCGCCAGGTCCCGGTCGACCTCGCCGTGCTCGAGGCACAGGCGGGCCATCCGGCCCGCGTCCTCGGGCCCGAGTCCGAGTCGTCGCAGGCTGGTCACGAGCCTCAGGCGGGCGAGGTCCTCGTCGGCGTACTCGCGGTAGCCGTTGGGCTGTCGCGTGGCCGGTGGCAGGACGCCAACCGACTCATACCAGCGGACGGCAGATGGCGCGATCCCCGCGCGCTCGGCAAGTTCCGAGACCTTCATGCCCGGACCGTACACCTTCAAGTCACTCGAAGGTCAAGCGTGCGCTACGCGCGGGCCTCGAGCACCGGGAGTCGCCGGGACTTTGGCGGTGCGAGCCCGAGGCCAGAGCCGAGCCCGCCGGCCAGCTCGCGGAAACGAGCAACCGCCTCGGGACGGAGCGAGTACCAGACCCAGGTGGCCCGTCGTTCGCCGGTGATCCAGCCGGCGTCGCGCAGGACCTTGAGGTGATGCGACACGGTCGGCTGGCTGACGTCACAGCAGGCGTTGAAGTCGCAGGCGCAGACCTCGTCGGCGTCGCTCAGCTGGCGCAGGATCGCGAGCCGGGTGGGGTCGGCTGCGGCCTGGAGCAGCAGGACGTCCGGGTCGGTGTGCCGCTTCATGGCGCGACTGTATTGACAAGTGTCTATATCGTCAAGTATCAATACAGCGAGACATCCTGGAGCCCTTCACGAGCGACGCCCGCCAAGCAGCGAGGAACACACGCAATGACCACCGAGTCGATCCACGAGACCGTGCGCGAGCACTACGCCGCCGCGGCCGTCCAGGCCTCCCAGGGCTCGTCGTGTTGCAGCGATCCCGAGACCATCGGCGCCACCTTGTACTCGGCGCTCGAGCGCGACGAGCTGCCCGACGCAGCGGTGCTCGCCTCGCTCGGCTGCGGCAACCCGACGGCCGTCGCCGACCTGCATCCGGGCGAGCGCGTCCTCGACCTCGGCTCCGGCGGCGGCATCGATGTGCTGCTGTCCGCGAAGCGCGTCGGGCCAACGGGCCGGGCGTTCGGGGTCGACATGACGGACGAGATGCTGGCGCTCGCGCAGCGCAACGCGGCCGAGGCCGGGGCGACCAACGTCGAGTTCCTCAAGGGTCACATCGAGGCGATCCCGCTGCCCGCCGAGTCGATCGACGTCGTGATCAGCAACTGCGTCGTCAACCTCGCGGCCGACAAGCCGGCCGTGTTCGCGGAGATCGCCCGCGTGCTGCGGCCGGGCGGCCGCATCGGCATCAGCGACATCGTCGCCGACGACTCCCTCAGCCCCGAGCAGCGCGCAGAACGTGGGTCGTACGCCGGCTGCATCGCCGGCGCCCTGTCCGTGTCGGAATTCCGCGACGGCCTCGCAGCCGTGGGCTTGACCGACGTCTCGATCACGCCCTCTCACACGGTGGTCGAGGGGATGATCAGCGCGATCATCAAGGCGACCAAGCCCGCCGATGCGCCACGGCTCATCGACATCACCGCGCCGCGTGACCTCCCGCTCGCCGAGTCCGGCTGCTGCGGCGGCACCGGCTGCTGCTGATCGGCCAGACCAAAGCCGAACCGCGGGGCGAGCGACCGGTCGCGGCGTGCGTCGGACCGCTCGTTCGGCGGGTCATCCGTCGCACCCGGGCGACCCGGCGCGACAGCCCGACCGCCGGGCGGACGAATCGGTGCGGCGTGCGACCGGTCGCCCGCTGAGCGGACCGGGACCCCCATCGCGTCTTCTCGCCCGCGCGCATGACCCGGCGTATGCGATGCTCGGGGCATGGAGGGCGTGCTCGTGATCGGGGTGATCGGGCTGGCGCTCGCGCTGGGCGCGGCGCTGCTCGTCGTGCGCCGCCGCACGGAGGAGGCCGACCTCCTGCAACGCCGGCTCGCGACCCTCTCCGAGGCCCAGGCGACGGCCGGAGCGGCCCAGGCGGCCGAGGCGGCGGCCCGCTCGACCGCCTCGCTGGAGGAGCTGCTCCCGGTGGGCGTCATCCACTTCGACGCGGATCGCCGGATCGACCGGGCCAACGAGCGCGCCTACGTCCTCCTCGACGTCCGGCCGGGACGGCTGATCGGCCGGACCGTGATGGAGGCGTTCCTCGACCCCCGGGCCGAGGGGCTCATCGAGGCGGCCCCGATCGGCGGCGCGGCTGTCGGCGAGGTCAAGGTCGGTGACCGGGAGCCGCGCATCCTCGTGGTCCGGGTGCATCGGGCCGATTCGGGGGGCCCGCTCGTCGTCCTCGAGGACGCCACCGAGCTCCGCCGCCTCCAACAGATCCGATCCGAGTTCATCGACAACCTGAGCCACGAGCTCCGGACGCCGTTGAGCACCGTCAGCCTGCTCGCCGAGACCCTCGCCCGCGACGCCGAGACCAGCGACGTGCCCGAACGGATGCGCGAGCGGATCACGAAGATCGAGGTGGAGACCGGCCACCTGGTGCAGATGGTGACCGAGCTGCTCGACCTCGCCAGAATCGAGGGCGGCGGCCAGCTCTCGCTCGCTGACGACGTCGATCTCGGGTCGCTCGCCGCGAGCTCCGCCGAGCGCCTGCGCCTGTTCGCCGACCGCAACCGCGTCGTGCTCGTCGTCGATGTCGCGCCCGGCCTGCCGACCGTCCCGGGCGACGAGGCGCGTCTCGGCCAGGTCTTCGTCAACCTCGTCCACAACGCGATCAAGTTCAGCCCCGACGGCGGCGAGGTCAGGGTCCAGGTGCGTGCGGCTGGGGACGAGGTGGTCGCGTCGGTCATCGATCACGGGATCGGAATCTCGAAGGCCGATCGACCGCGCATCTTCGAGCGCTTCTACAAGGCCGACCGGGCCCGCATGCGGGGTGGGGGAACGGGTCTCGGCCTGTCGATCGCTCGGCACATCGTCGATGGCCACGGTGGCCGGATCTGGGTCGAGTCCGAGGATGGCCGGGGCTCGACGTTCTCGTTCGCGATCCCGGTCGGACCGGCGGCCGGGGCCATCGCCGTCGGCGCCAGCGGCGGTGCGGCCGATCGTCGCCCCGCCCAATCCTGACCAGAGGAGCCGATGGATCACCTGCTCGTCGCAACGCTCAACATCCTCAACCTCGCCGACCGGTGGCCCGAGCGCCTGCCCCTGCTCCTCGCCGACATGGCCGCGCTCCAGCCCGACCTGATCGGGCTCCAGGAGGTCGTCTACCCGATGCAGCAGGACCGGCTGCTCGGCGCGGCGGGCGAGGGCCGCTACGAGGCGGTCCGCGGCTGGGCCGGGCGCCCCGAGTACGGCAACAGCCTGCTGGTCAAGGCGCCGCTGGTGGCCACGGACGTCGAGCGGCTCGACCTGGGCACGGCGCGCGCCGCCCATCGCGTGCGACTCGCGCTCCCGGGTGGCGCGACGCTGGTGTTCGCGGTGACCCACCTCCACCACCCGCCCGATGCGATCGAGGCTCGTCGCGAGCAGGTCGAGGCGCTGCTCCCGTGGCTCGACGCATCGCCGCCCCACGACGCGCTCATCGTCGTCGGCGACTTCAACGCCGACCCGCATGAGCCCGCGTATGCGCGGATGTGCGAGGCAGGATTCCGGTCGGCATATGCAGAGGCGAACGGGCGCGAACCCGCCGTGACCTGGCCGAGCGGCCTCCAGGCTGAGGCCATGGACACCGACGGCGAGCCCGACTGCCTCGACTACATCTGGTTCCGCGGCGCGGTCGCCGTCGATGAGGCGAGGCTCGCATTCGACCGGCCGGCGGCCGGCGACCCCACCCTCTACGCATCCGACCACCTGGGCGTCGCCGCGCGTTTCCGGATCGGCGCGCCGGGGGGCTTGCGGGCATGAGCCCCGCTGCGGAGCCCGCACCGATGTTGCGGATCGCCCATCGCGGCGACTGGCGGCTGGCGCCCGAGAACTCGCTCGAGGCGCTCGTCCTTGCCGCCGGCATCGACGGCATCGACGGGGTCGAGTTCGACGTCCGCCTGAGCCGCGACGGCGTGCCGGTCCTGCTCCACGACGAGACGCTCGAGCGCGTCCAGGGACGCGACGCCGCGGTGACCGACTTGACGGCGTCGGAGCTGCGCGGCGCGGGGATCCCGTCGCTCGCCGAAGTGCTGGCGGCGCTGCCGAAGGAGACGTTCCTCGACGTCGAGCTCAAGGGCCCGGGGCACGGGGCGGCCACGGCGGATGCGCTGCGCGTGGGCCGTGGCAAGGCGCCCAGGCGTGCGGTCGTCTCCTCGTTCGACGAGGCGTCCCTGGCGGCCATCAAGAACCTGGTGCCCGGCTGGCCGCGCTGGCTGAACGCCCTCGAGCTTGGCGCCGAGACCCTCGCGACGGCGACGGGCCTCGGCTGCCGCGCGGTCGCCGCCCAGTGGAAGGCGATCACCCCGGCATCGCTCAAGGGCGCCAGGGCGGCCGGCCTCGAGGTTGCTGCCTGGACCCTCACCCGTCCGCCGTCGGTCGAGCGGCTGGCCGGCCTCGGCGTGATCGCGTGCTGCATCGAGGGGGCGGCGCTCGATGGCTAGCGGATCGATGGGCACGGGGACATCCGACGGACCCGCTGATCCTCGAGGCGGGCGATGTCCGCGCGACGATCCTGCCCGCCGACGGCGGACGGGTCGGCTCCCTGGTGGTCGGCGGGCAGGAGCTGCTGGTCACCGGCGATCCGGACGGGAAGCGCTGGGGCAGCTACCCGATGGTGCCGTTCGCCGGCCGGATCCGTCACGGCAGGTTCTCGTTCCGCGGCGTTCCCACGAGCTGCCGCTGGGATCCCCGCCGCACGCCATCCACGGGGTCGTCTGGGACCGGCCGTGGCACATCGAGGACGCGACGACGCTGTCGATCAACCTCGACGAGCGCTGGCCGTTCCGGGGCCGGGTCGTGCAGCGCTTCGCCCTGGACGAGGACTCGCTGACGTTCTCGCTGACCCTCGAGGCGGCCGAGCCCATGCCGGCCACCATCGGCTGGCACCCCTGGTTCAGGCGCGCACTTGACGATGGTGGTCCGCCGGTCGTCGTGGAATTCGCGGCTGACGAGATGCTGGTCCGGGACGCGGAGGGCATGCCCAGCGGCCATCGCGTCGCCCCGCCGCCGGGCCCCTGGGACGACGCGTTCACCGGTGTCCACGAAGATCCCGCAGTCGTCTGGCCGGGCCGCCTCCGCCTCACCTTGTCCTCGACCTGCCCGTGGTGGGTCGTCTATACCGAGCCCGAGCACTCGGTCTGCGTCGAGCCCCAGAGCGGGCCGCCGGACGCGGTCAACGGGTCGCCGGAGGTGGTGGAGCCCGGGTCGCCCCTCACGCACACGATGCGCTGGCGCTGGGACCGCCTGGGCTGACCGCCCCGTGCGGGCGTCGACGCCGCGCGCTGCCCGATTCCGTGCCCGCGGACGACACGTCGACGCCGCGGACAGCGCCCGCAAAGGCCGCGCTCGCCCATTCCTGTGCTGATCCGCGCGTGCGGCGTGCTGCACGTCAGTTCGCTTCGTGGGCTGGGGACGTCGACGCCGTGCCGGGACGCACAACCGTGCCCCGTTGCCTCCCGTCGCCGGCCTTCGGTCGCATGCGTGGCCTGCGGCAAGCGTTGACGCGGACACCGTTCGGCGGTCGCATCGGCGGGTTGGAATGTGTACCTGGCGCACACCGCGGGGCCGCCGGCGACGCCCCCAGGCCGCGCTAGACGTTCGAATGCTTGCCGGGCAGCAGCTCGGGGGGCAGCAGGTAGCGCAGGATCCCGTCGCCAGCCACGATGCGGCGGTCGGGGACGTCGACACGCGCGATCGCGCCCTTGCGCATCGGGACCGCCGCCACGCCGAGCAGGTCGCCCAGCAGCTCCGAGAAGTCCGGATCGTGGCCCACGATGCACGGACGATCGGCCTGTCCGGCGTCGGCGAGGATCGATGCGATGACGTCGAGGTCCAGCGGCCCCGCAAGCCGCCCGTCGACGATCACGCGTGCATCGAGCGCCCGGGCCACGATCTCGGCCGTCTGGCTCGCCCGCAGCCGGGGTGATGTGATGAACAGGTCGGGCGCCTCATCGAAGCCGGCGAGCAGCCTCCCCAGGCGCTCCGACTGGCGGATGCCCTTCTCGGACAACGGCCGCACGTCGTCGTCGCCGGTCCAGCGCATCGCGTCACCGGCGTGGGCGTGGCGTAGCAGGTGGAGGGCGATCACGCCCCGATCATGCCAGTTCGACCGGTCGCCGGCTCGCTGCGTAACGCTCGGCGATCGGCAGGAAGAGGTGGATCCGCTCGCCCAGCTGCGTGAACACCGAGCGGAACGCCGCCAGGCGCTCCTCCTCGGTGCCCTCGACCTTCGCCGGATCCGGATAGCCCCAGTGGAGCGACTCGTGGACGCCCGGGAACACGGGGCACACGTCGCGGCTCTCGTCGCACACGGTGATCACGTAGTCGAAGCGCTGGCCCAGGAACTCGTTCACCGACTTCGAGCGCAGGCCATCGGTCGGCAGGCCCGCCTCCTGGAGGACCCGGATCGTCAGCGGGTTCACCCGGCTGGGCTCGATGCCCGCCGAGTACGCCTCGATCGCGGCGCCGCCGTGGTGGTGGAGCAGTGCCTCACCCAGGATCGAGCGCGCGCTGTTGCCCCAGCACACGACGAGGATGCGGAGTGGCGAATCGCCCTCGGTCACGGGTTCAGGTCCTCGACCTCGCCAGAGGCCAGGAACACGATGTCCTCGGCGATGTTCGTCACCCGGTCGCCGATGCGCTCGAGGTAGTGCGAGGCGAACAGGATCCGCGTGCCGGGCTCGACGTTGACCGGGTCCTCGCGCATCAGGCGCAGGACCTCGTCGAAGATCGCGTGGTACAGGTCATCGACGTGGTCGTCCAGCTTCGCGACCTCGCGCGCCTTCGTCTCGTCGATGTCGACGAGCGCGCGGATGATGCCCCGGACCTGGTCCGCGACCAGCTCGCCGAGCCGCGGCAGGTCGACGTAGTCCTTGAGCGGCGCATAGGGCGCGAGCTTGCGCGCCTGCTTGGCGACCGAGCTCGCGTGATCGCCCATCCGCTCGAGCTCGTAGGACACGTGGTCCAGCGTGAGCAGGTAGCGCAGGTCGCGCGCGACGGGCTGCTGGGTGGCGATCGTGGCTGCGATCATCGCCGTCGCCTTGCGCTGGACCTCGTTGATGTGGCTGTCGTTGATGATCACCTCGAGCGCCGCGTCGGGGTCATGGGTGACCAGCGCCGTGATGGCGGCGTGGATCTGGCTCTCGACCATCGCGCCCATGCGCAGCACGTTGTCCTTGACCTCGGCGACGTCGCGGTCGTAGTTGCTGCGCGTCGGATGGACGACGTCGGCCCGCAGCGGCGTTCCGGCTTCGCGTGCGGCGTCGGTGATCGACGCGATCGCCCGGTCGAACCGGGCGGCCGTGCCGCCGTCTCCGTTGTCGGTCATCGTCGGCTCCCGTCTCAGCCGAACCGGCCGGACACGTAGTCCTCGGTCAGCTGGTCCCTGGGGTTGGTGAAGATCTCGAGCGTGTTGCCGCGTTCGACGACATAGCCGGCGCGGTCGGCGTCCATGGTAAGGAACACGGTGAAATCGGACGCGCGTGCCGCCTGCTGCATGTTGTGGGTCACGATCACGATCGTGTAGTTCTGCTTGAGCTCCGTCATGAGCTCTTCGATCTGCAGGGTCGAGCGCGGGTCCAGGGCCGAGCACGGCTCGTCCATCAGGATGACATCCGGGCTGGTCGCGATCGCACGCGCGATGCACAGGCGCTGCTGCTGACCGCCCGAGAGAGCCATGCCGGACTGCTTGAGCTTGTCCTTGACGTCGTCCCAGAGCGCCGCGCGACGCAGGCTCTCCTCGACGATCGCGTCCATGTTGCCCTTCGCCCCGTTGACGCGCGGCCCGAAGGCGACGTTGTCGTAGATCGTCTTGGGGAACGGGTTCGCCTTCTGGAACACCATCCCGATCCGCCTCCGGACCTCGACCGGGTCCACGTAGTCGGCGTACACGTTCTCGCCGTGGAGCACCATGCTGCCCTCGACGCGCGCCGTCGGGATAAGGTCGTTCATGCGGTTGATCGACCGCAGCAGCGTCGACTTGCCGCAACCGGACGGGCCGATGAACGCGGTGATGCGCTGCTTCGGGATCTCGATGCTGACGTTCTTCACCGCGCGGAAGGCTCCGTAGTAGCAGGAGACGTCCACGAGCGATATGGCGGTGGGCAGCGCCGACATGGCCTCTTCGCCCGTCTGGCCGGTCTCGGGCGCGCCGTCGGCACGGGCCGCGCCCACGTCGACGGTCAACGGCTTCAATTCCGTGGTCACGCGTGTCTCCTGGGTGGTCTCCGGGTCCATCACCACTGCTTCTGGTACCGGTTGCGGAGGAGGATGGCGAGGGCGTTGAAGAACAGGGTGATTGCGAGCAGGACGATGATCGCCGCGGAGGTATCCGCCCGGAACCCCGCCTGCGGCCGCCTGGCCCAGTCGTAGACGGTCATCGGGAGCACGGTGTACGGCCCGGTCAGGACGTCGACGAACCCTCCCGCGGTCGAGAACGTGCCCAGCACCGCGCCGGCGAGCAGCAGTGGTGCCGTCTCGCCCAGGGCGCGCGCGAGGGCGAGGATCGTGCCGGTGAGGATGCCCGGGCGCGCGGCCGGGAGGACGAGCTGGCGGACGACCTGCCAGCGCGACGCGCCGATCCCGTAGCCCCCCTCGCGGAGGCTCGTCGGCACCGCGCGCAGGGCCTCCGCCGACGTGATGATCACGATCGGGAGGATCAGGGCCGTCAGGGTCGCGGCGCCCGCGATGATGTTGCGGCCGTTGTTGGGCATGCCGATCGCGGCCAGGAACGCGACGAACACCGTCAGCCCGAGCAGACCGTAGACGATCGACGGCACGCCGGCGAGGTTGCGGATGTTGATGTCGATGAAGCGCGTGAGCCGGTTCGGGGGCGCGTACTCCTCGAGGTAGACCGCGGTCAGGATCCCGAGCGGGAAGCACAGCATCGACACGAGGAGGCCGATGACGATCGACCCCAGGATCCCCTGCGACACACCCGCCTTGTCCGGATCGGACGACAGGGGGGAGGTAAGGAAGCTGATGCCGCGCTCCTGGAACACCGGCAGCGCCCGGACCAGCTGGTCGAAGACCAGCGTGACCAGGATGACCAGCGTGAGCAGGAGCGCGCCGAGGAGGAGGATCGAGAACACGGTGCCGGAGATGTCGCGCTTCTGGCCGGCGAGCGACCGGTTGACGACAATGGCCGTTGTCGAGGGTGTGGTCATCGGAGGCCCTAGTAGGTCTGGCGCGTGCGGCGGACGAACGTGTCGCCGACGACGTTGAGGGCAAGCGTCAGCAGGAACAGCACGAGGCCGACGAAGAACAGGCTCGTGAATGCCGCCGTGCTGCCGGCGACCTGGTCCGAACCCGTGGCCAGCGCCGCCATCGCGGCGGTCATCGTCACCCCTGGGTCGAAGGGATTCCAGGAGCGAAGCGAGCCGCCGGACGCCCCCGCGGCGATCGCCACGACCATCGTCTCGCCGACGGCACGCGAGATCCCGAGGATCATCGCGGCCACGATCCCCGAGACCGCGGCGGGGACCACGACCCGCGTCGCGACGGTCACGGGGCGTGCCCCGAGGCCGTAGGCGGCCTCGCGGAGGGAGTGCGGCACGGCGCGCATCGCATCCTCGGACACCGAGGCGATCAACGGGATCGTGAGGATGCCCACGGCGAGCGCGGCCGCAGCGAGGTTGAATCCCTTGGCGGTTGGCACGAGGGTCTGCACGACCACCGGGTTGATGAACGTGAGCGCGAAGAACCCGAGCACGACGCTCGGGATTCCGGCCAGCACCTCGAGGATCGGCTTGACGATGCCCCGGACGCGTGGCGAGGCGTACTCGGCGAGGTAGATCGCCGACAGCAGCCCGATCGGGGCTGCGATCGACATCGCGATCACGGTGACGAGGAAGGTTCCGATCAGCAGCGTCGCGATGTCGAACATGCCCCGGCGGGGGAACCAGCCGGGGGCGACGAGCTGAGAAGGGTTGATCGAGAGCAGGAACTCGATCGCTCGCTCGGCCACCGTCAGGATGATGAAGGCGGTGATCACGACAGTGAGCAGGGCGCAGGCCTGGAGGGCGCGACTGATGGCGCCCTCGCGCCGGTTGCGGGCCGGGTCGCCCTTGAGCGTGTGGGGCGCCAACGGGGTTGAGCCGTTGGTCGGTTGGGGTGCGCTGGCGATCTGCATGCGTCCTGGCGCTCAGTCTACGGGAGGCAAAGGGTGAGACCGGCCGGGCTTCCGAGCTGACCCGGCCGGTCTCACCGAGGAGGAGGAGGACCCGTTACCGTCCGGACCAGGTCGGCGGCGCTCGCTGCCAGCTTGTCGGCCGGGAGGTTGATATACGGGACCTTCTGGAGCGCCGTCGAGATCGTGCCGTCGGCCAGGTAGTAGTCGACGTAGGCGGAGACGGCGGGGTTCGCTGCGGCCTTGGCCTTGTTCACATAGATGTAGAGGGTTCGCGAGATCGGGTAGCTGCCGTCGGCGATCGAGTCGGCGCTGGGGGTCACGCACGTCCCATTGGCGTCCTTGGAGACCGGGACGATCTTGATCTTGTCGGCGTTCTCCTCGGCGAAGCCGAAGCCGACCCAGCCGAGCGAGCCCGCGCTGTTCGTGATGCCCTCGACGATGACGTTGTCGTTGCCCGACGACGTGTAGTCGGGGCGGGTGGTGGCGTGGGTGGCGGGCGCCACGATCTGGTTGCGGGTCTTGGCGATGCCGTCCAGCACGAGCTCGACGAACGAGTCGAACGTGCCCGACTCCTCACCGGGCCCGACGATCGCAAGGTCGGTGGCGGGGAAGGTCGTGTTGGAGCCGAGCTCCTTGGCGAGCGCCGCGGCGTCGGACCACTTGGCGAAGCCTGTGGACTCGGGGCCGATCAGCGCATACAGGTCGGCAAAGCTGAGGCAAGTGATGTCGTTGTCGGCCGGGTTGACCATCACGGTGATGCCGTCGAAGGCGATCGGCAGCTCGATGAAGTCGATTCCGGCCGCCTTGCAGGTCGCGGCTTCCTCGTCCTTGATCTTCCGGGACGCGTCGCTGATGTCGGTCTCGCCGGCGCAGAAGCGCTTGAACCCGTCGCCGGTGCCCGGCCCTTCGATGGTGTAGTTGAAGTCGGGGCTGGTTGCCTTCAGCGCCTCGGCGATGGCGGTCGAGATCGGCTCGACAGTGGACGAGCCCGAGACGTTGATGGTGCCGGTGACGGGGCCTGCGGCCATGCTTCCGGCCGGGCTTTCGGCGGCCATGCTTTCGGCGGCCTTGGTCGGCTGCGCGGCACTTGGTGCGGCCGCACTGGGCGCGGCGGTCGCGCCGGAGCTGCTGCATGCGGCGACGAACATCGTCGCGGCAAGCGCGAGGCCTCCGAGGCGCTTCGATCGATCGAGCGTCACTGTGTCTGTCCTCCAATGCCGACGGCGCCGAGGCGCGCCAGTCGGACTCACTCCAGTCCTTGACGTGAAGAAACGGTCGGGTCCCCTTGTCAACGGTTCGTGTGCGACGTGTTAAGGGCCGGTTAACGCTGGCCCTCGTCGAGTCGGTAGCCGACGCCACGAACAGTCACCAGGTGCGTGGGCGCTTCCGGGCATGGCTCGATCTTCGAGCGCAGCCACCGGACGTGGACGTCCACGGTCCGCTCGCCACCGACGTGCGTCGTGCCCCAGACCAGGTGCAGCAACTCGCGGCGCGTGTAGGCGCGGCCGGGATGCGCGGCCAGCAACGCGAGCAAGCCGAACTCCTTGGGGCGCAGGTGGATCACCTCGCCGTCCCGGCGAAGCTCGTGGGCCGCGAGGTCGAGCTCCAGGCCGTCCCCCAGCCCCAATACGATCGCGGAGCCCGGCCGCGCCCTTGCCTTCGTCTCGAGCCACACGAGGCGCCCGGTGATCTCGTCGGGGTCCGTGGTCGAGACCAGCGCGTCGTCGAAGCCCATTGCGAGTGCCGCGAGGCGGTCGGCGACGGCGTCCTGCGGCGCAAGATGGATGGCCCGCATCCCCGTGCGCCGGCGGCGCTCCTCGGCGACCAGCGCCAGCGCCTCCGCGTCCGCCGGCGGCTGGGCGCACACGACGATCCGGGGACGTTCGGCGAGCAGCACGTCGCGGAAGCGTCGGGGATCGGCGATCACACGGACCGCCGTCGACGGGACGCGGGCCGGCACCTCGGTGGCGGGGCCGTCGGCAGCCAGAATCAGCCACGCCGCCCGCCCGGTACGCAGCGGGGCGGTGGCGGCGGACCCCCGTTGATCCTGCTGCACGACGACGACCACGGGAGGAGCGTCCGTCTCGACGGTCAACGGCCTGTTCCGGGTCCGTTAACGTTGGGTCAACGTGCCCTCCCGTCCGGCCCGACCTCCGTCGGCGTGGTCGCCCGGCACGTCCAGCAGGCGGGATCAGGCTGCGTCAGACTGGCCCCAGGCAGGGCGAGGTGCAGGTCACCGACGCAATGAGGAGCGTTCATGGCGAAGGACCCGGGTGCGGGAACGGACGCGGCACCGCTCGATGACGCGCCGTCGCCCGACGCCCAGGCGCCCGGCGCGCGACTGACGAAGCGCGAGCGCAAGGCCGCGAAGAAGGCGGCGAAGCGCGCAGCGAAGGCCGCCAAGTCGGCCACAACGTTCGACATCGCGGTCGCCAAGCGTGCGAAAGCCACAGAGAAAGCCGCCGCAAAGGCGGCCCGCAAGGCTGACGCCAAGGCCGAGGAGCAGCAGCGCAAGGCGGCCAAGGCCGAACGCCGGGCGGCGAAGCTCGAGCGCAAGGCCGCCGAGGCCGATCAGAAGGCGACCGAGGCCCAGCTGGCCGCCGTCGATGCCGTCGATGCCGCGACCGCGGCGGACCAGATCGCCGACGACGCCGAGCGGGCGGCCGATCCCGAGGCGGCCGAGGCGCCGCCCGACGAGGTCGGGGGTCCGCAGCCGTTTGCGGAACCGCAGGCGAAACCGCCCAGACCGCGACCCCGTGCGCCGAAGCGGCCTCGTCCCGTGGCGGGCCTCGAGGAGGCTGCGGCGCTCGTAAGCCGGACGAAGGAGCCGGCGGCATCGCGGATCGTCGAGCGCGTCGATGCCGCGCCGCGACGAGTCCGGCGAGCGGCGGCCAAGCCCCAGGCCGAACCCGAGGCGCCGCTCGAACCTGCGCCCGAGCCGGAGCCGGCGCCCGAACCCTCGCCCGTCTCCGAGCCCGAGCCGCAGCCGGAACCTGAACCCGAGCCGCAGCCGGAACCTGAACCCGAGCCCGAGCCCGAGCCCGAGCCGCAGCCGGAACCGGAGCCGGAGCCGGCGCCGGAGCCAGAGCCGCAGCCGGAACCAGAGCCGCAGCCGGAACCTGAACCCGAGCCCGAACCTGCGCCCGAGCCGGAGCCGGAGCCGGAGCCGGAGCCTGAACCGGAGCCGGAGCCGGAGCCTGAACCGGAGCCCGAGCCCGAACCCGAGCCCGAGCCCGAGCCCGAGCCCCGAGCCGCAGCCCGAACCCGAGCCCGAACCGGAACCTGAACCCGAGGCGGAGGCTGCGCCCGAATCAGAACCACAACCGGGGCCCGAACCCCAGCCGGAGCCGGATGGAGGGCGCGAGGCCCCGACGATCGAGCCGATTGCCGCTGCCGACAGCGCGGTCATCGGTGCCGCGATCGATGTCGGCGCCAACAGCATCCACATCCTGGTCGCGGCGGTCGCCGGTCATCGCATCGAGCCACTGCTCGACGAGTCGGTGTTCCTCGGTCTCGGCGACCGGGTGACCCGCGATGGGCGGATCGGCGCCGACGCGCGACGCGACATCGTCAACGCCCTTGCGAGCTACGCGACCACGGCCAACCGCCTCGGAGCGAGCGAGATCACGATCGTCGGCACCGAGCCGATCCGGCGCGCCTTCGACGCCGGCTCGCTGGTCGCCGAGGTCGAGGCTCGCGCCGACGTCGCCCTTCACGTCCTCGAGCACGACGAGGAGGCGATGCTCACGCTGCTCGGCGTGACCAAGGGCCGGCGCGTGCGATCCGAGCTGCTCGTGGTCGACATCGGCGGCGGCAGCTGCGAGTTCGTGATCGCCGAGCCGAAGCGCCCGGTGCGGTCGGTCGGCATCAGCCTCGGCTCGGCCAGCCTGACCCAGGAGCACATCCACTCGGACCCCCCGACGCCCGCCGAGATCGACGCGCTGCGAGAGATCGCCAAGGCGGCCATGGCCGAGGCGCCCGACGCGAACCCGAACGACCTGGTCGCCGTCGGCGGAACGGCATCGAACCTGCTTCGACTGCTGCCGGCGACCGCGATCGACCGGGTCCTCACCCGTCGCCGCATCGCGGTCGCGCTGGCGATGCTCACGGTCGAGCACAGCGTCGAGGCCGCCGAGCGCCATGCCCTCCGACCGCAGCGCGCGCGGATCCTGCCGGCGGGCGCGGTGATCGTGGACGCGATCCTCGAGCGCTACGGCGTTGACCGGCTGCAGGTGTCCGAGGAGGGCATCCGCGAGGGCGCCGTCCTGGCCGCGGCCGTTGCCGGTGGCGCCTGGCGCGACCGCCTGCCGATCCTCGTCGCGGGTTGGGATGAGCATGGCAACCCGCCGACGTGACAACCGGTCGCCCCGTCGGGTCGGACGTGGGGGCCTGACGATGAACCGCCCCGTCCGGGCCTCGGTCCTCCTGGCCGCGCTGTTCGCGTTCGCGGCCTGCGATGCGACGCCGCTGCCCTCGGCTGCCGGCCCGTCCGTCCAGCCCGCGCCCTCGAGCCTCGCACCGTCCGCCAGCCCGGCGCCGCCCAGCGCGGAGGCTGCCGCCTTCCATTGGACGAAACCGACCGACGGCTCGACCGTCAAGAAGCGGCGGCTCACCCTGCGGGCGACGGCAGACAGCGATGCCAGCGGGGACAAGGCCACGGTCATCTTCTCGATCGACTGGCCGGGCTCCGCGCCCAAGCAGGCGTGTGAGACCGAGGCCGGCGCAGGGGGCGCCGTGTACGAGTGCGAGGTTGACCTCGCCGCCCTCAAGGCACCGAGCGGCCAGCTGCGGGTCGACTTCGACGTGGACCGGGGATCGGGCAACGTCGACAAGTCGCCCGACGGCAAGCGAACCCTCGACTACCGGCCGCCCGCACCGACCTGGCGCCCGGCGCGAACGATCCTGCCCAAGTCGTGCGACATCCCGGCCCTCGCGATCAACGATGGTCGGTACCACGTCGCGTCAACCTGCGGCAACGCGGTCCGCTACGCGGAGGGCGCGGCCACCGGCGCCTGGTCGGAGAAGACGTTCCACCCGCCGGCCGACCATGTCGAGGCCGGGCCCCAGCTCGCCATCGACGGCAACACGCTCTACCTCGCCTACACGCGCTACGGGCCGGTGACCGACGCCGAGACGTGCGGCGATGGCGTCCTGTACAAGGATCTTGGCGTGTACTACCGCACCCGGACCCTGCCGGACGGGAAGTGGTCGGCTCCCAAGCACCTCGGCAAGAACAACGACGTGCTGGACTCGTTCCGGGTGGCCGACGGCACGATCCACGCGGTCGTCGAGCCGAACCTGGGGTCGCGTCCGGTGTACGAGACCTTGAAGGGCGACTCGCTCACGCGCGTCCCGCTGGCGGGCGCGCTCGGCGGGACGTCGCTGCGGGTGGGGAGCGACGGCAAGCCGCGCGTGGCCTACGTCAACTGGCACGACGACAGCATCCGCGTCGCGACGGTGGACGGGACGAACGTGTCGACGACGACGGTGGCCAGCAAGGGCAACCTGCTGAACCCGCTGCTCGTGCTCGGTGGCGGCAACCAGCCCCACGTGGTGTGGACGCGCGACGCGACCGCCGAGGGGGGTTGCGTCGTCCCCGACCCCGCGCCCGCCGACGGGACCTATTACGGGACGCTCGTCGGCGGCAAGTGGGTCACCGAGCGGATCACGAAGGACACGGGGACGACGTCGCTCGTGCTCGACACGGATACAGGCATCGTCCACGTGCTCGTCGGTGGCAACCCCAACAAGGAAGGTGGCGGTCGCCTCCGGCACTACGAGCGAGCGCCGGGTGGAGGCTGGACCTCGGCCCCGCTGCGTCCGGGACCGGCCGAGGGCGGCCTGGTCATCCGGCGCGACGATACGGACGGCACGCTCGTGGCCCTGTTCAAGGACACGTTCACCAACAGCGTCCAGATGCTGACGCGCCGCTAGCCGGTCAGAGCCCCGCGACGAGCCGCCCCAGCGCGCGGCGGAAGGTCAGGCTGGACACGCCACGCCACGGCGTCCCGACGGTCCGGCGCAGCCGCGCCAGCTGCCGCTCCCGATCGACCAGGTAGCGGCCGATCGCGGCGCTCTCGGTCTCGGTGAGGTCCCCGGCGTGCTCGACGAGGAACGCGCGGGCGAGGCCGGCCGCGACATCAGCGTCGTGGAGCCAGCCGAGGTGGTCCTGGAGCGCGACGACCTTCTCGATCACGGGCCCGGCGTCACGGCCCAGGGCCTCGCGCACGAACTCGAGCGTGTACCGGAGCCACTTGGCGGCGATCCGCAGCTCGTGGAGGGTCGCGACGTCGGCCCAGCGCATGACCGGCTCGTATGCCCGGACCGATTGGTATGCCCCCCAGACGCGTGAGGGCATGGTGTCGCGGACGCGGTGCGGGTCCACGGGGCCGACGGCGCGCACGCCCTGCCCCTCGGACTGGACGAAGGCGAGATACCCGTCGAGCCAGCGTCGGTACCGCTCGGCGTCGAGCTCGCGCACGAGGACGCCCCGGGCCGAATCACGGCGGTCGCGCCACGATCGCACGAGCGGCTCGAGGGCGGCCGCCTCGCCTTCGGGCTGGGTGGTCTGGTAGGCCTCGATCGACTCGATCAGCACGTCGAGGTCGCGTACGGCCCCGAGGTCGGCGGCGACCAGGCGCAGGCGCTTGCGGTGGCGGGCGGTGCGCTTGGCGTCGAAGGCGTCGCCGAACACCCGCCACGCGGCCCGCTGGCGCCGTGTCGCGACGCGCATCGCGTGCAGCTCCTCGGGATCCTCGCCCTCGCGCGTCCCCGCCTCGCGGGCGACCATCCGGGCGAGATGGAACCGGAGCACCTTGCGGGCGGCCTCGGCGATGTGGTCGTCGCCGAGCACGCCCGGCGACTTCGGGACGAGGATCCGCGGCGCCTCGATGCCCTCCTCGGTCACCGTCCCGGGCGCCGCGAGACCGGCGATCGCTGGGTCGATATCGGGCTCGATCGGGATCGGGACGAGGTCCGTGGCCTGCTGCGAGGCCTTGCGCCGCTTCCGCCGCTGCGCGCCGGAGCGGTTGTGCCTGACCTCGGGCTCTGCCGTGATCACGGCAGCATCGGCCACCGCCAGCTCGTCGTCGTCGCGTTCGCGCGGCTCGCGCCGCACGACCTCCATGGCGCGCTCGAACTTCGAGCTCTCCACCGCGACCAGCTCCTCGATCTCGCCGAGCATGTCGGCAAGCGGCTCGAGATTCGCCTCATCGCCCTCGCGCAGCTCCAGCTCGAGCTCCGCGAAGCGCTCCGCCACCTCCGAACCCACGAGCACCTCCACCTCGTCGACCGAGACCTCCACGACCGTCCCGTTCAGCGTGTAGTCGCGCTTCTGGCGCACCTGCCGCAGGGCGACCAGGTCGTGGAGCGGACGATCACCGACGATCTCGATCACGGCCTCCCGCGCATCCGACGGCGGCCACGCCGAGGGAGGCTGGGCGGGATCGGCTGGCCCCTCGAGCTCCACGCGCTTGTGCGTCGGCCCGCCGTTGTCCTGGCGGACGAGCCCCTTGAGCGTGATGATCGTGCCCGTTCTTCGTCGACCGCAGGCGGCCCGCATAACCCGCGGCCTCCAGCGCGCCGTCGGCAGTGTCGAGGTACCGGTCCTCGTGGCGGACGGTCGCCGCCGGACCCGTTGCCGAGAAGCCGGCCAGCTCGTCGGACGCCAGGAGGCGCTCGCCCGTGGCGACGTCGGTCATCCGGTACTTGAGCTCGATCTCGGTGGGGCGCACGCCCGGCAGCAGCTCGGTCATGCGCGCGGATCCATCGAGCCCGCCGATGTGTTCGGGCGGTGGGTGAAGTCGGCGCCGGCGATGGCCGATGCCGCGTCGTCCTTGAGGATGGCGAAGGTGTCGATCGAGCCTTCGATGGACTCGAGGGTCTCGGTCCGTCGCCACTCGCCGTCGGCGCCCAGCTGCCACGACCGCCGGTCGTCCGCGAGCATCACGTCCACGATCCGTGCCAGGCGGGCCTGGGCCTCGCCGTCCTCGACCGGGGTCACGACCTCGACCCGCCGGTCCAGGTTGCGCTCCATGAGGTCGGCCGAGCCGATGTACCACTCCGATCGGCCGCCGTTGCCGAACATCCAGATCCGGGAGTGTTCGAGGAACTCCCCGATGACCGAGCGGACGCGGATGTGGTCCGACACGCCCTCGATCCCCGGGACCAGGCAGCACGCGCCGCGCACGATGCAGTCGATCTCGACGCCCGCCCTCGACGCCTCATACAGCGCATCGATGACCTGGTTGTCGACCAGCGAGTTGACCTTGAGGATGATCCGCCCCGGGGCTCCGGCGCGCGCATGGAGCGCCTCCCGCTCGACGAGCTCGAGGAATCGCGATCGCAGGGTCGTCGGCGCCACGATGAGGCGCCGGAAGACCCGCTGGCGCGACAGGCCGGTCAGCGCGTTGAACAGGTCGGTGACGTCGGCGCCCAGCTCCTCGCGACACGACAGGATCCCGAGGTCCACGTACGAGCGGGCGGTCTTCGAGTTGTAGTTGCCCGTCCCGATGTGCACGTAGCGCCGCAGGCCCCCGGCCTCGCGGCGCACGACGAGCGCGACCTTGGAGTGCGTCTTGAGGCCCACCAGCCCGTACACGACGTGGGCGCCCGCCTGCTCGAGGCGCCGGGCCCACACGATGTTGGCCTCCTCGTCGAACCGCGCCTTGATCTCGACCAGCACGACGACCTGCTTGCCGCGCTCGGCCGCGCGGATCAGGTTCTGCACGATCGGCGAGTCGCCCGACGTCCGGTACAGCGTCTGCTTGATCGTGAGGACCTCGGGGTCGTCGGCGGCCTGCGCGATGAACCGCTCGACGGACGCCGTGAACGACTCGTACGGGTGATGGACGAGCATGTCGCCGGCGCGGATCTGCGCGAACACGTCGACGCGCTCGTCCTCATCGGGCGGCATCAGGCGCGCCGGCACGACCGGGACGTAGGGCGGGGCCTTGAGGTCCGGTCGATCGAGGTCCACCAGCTGCCACAGGGCGGTGAGGTCGAGCATGCCCGCGACCTCGTAGACGTCGTCGTCGCGGACGCCGATGCCCTTGCTCAGGATCTTCCGGGTGAGCTCGGGCATCGAGCGCTCGACCTCGAGCCGCACCGCCTCGCCGAAGCGCCGCCGCCGGATCTCCTCCTCGATCGCGAGCAGCAGGTCGTCCGCCTCGTCCTCCTCGATCGCGATGTCCGCGTCGCGGGTCACCCGGAACAGGTGCGTCTCGAGGATCTCCATGCCCCGGAACAGCTCGTCGAGGTTCGCCTCGATGACCTGGTCGAGGAGCACGAACCGCCCGGGCTCGAGCTCGACGAGGCGCGGGAGCAGCGGCGGGATCTTGACGCGCGCGAACCGCTGCTCGCCGGTCTCCGGGTCGCGCAGCCCCACGGCGATGGAGAGGGTGAGCGTGCTGATGTACGGGAACGGATGCCCAGGATCGACGGCGAGCGGCGTCAGGACGGGGTAGATCTCATCGTGGAAGCGATGGCGCAGGGCCTCGTGGTGCTCGGGGACCTCGTCGTAGTCGAGGATCTCGATCCCCTCGGCCGCGAGGTCACGACGCAGGCCCGCGAAGATCCTGGCCTGCTCGGCCATGAGCTCCAGAACCCGGGCCTGGATCGCATCGAGCTGCTCGGCGGCGGTCCTGCCGTCGGCCGAGAGCGCCTGCGAGCCGCTGAGCTCCTGGCGCCGCAGGCCGGACACCCGGACCTGGAAGAACTCATCGAGGTTGTTGACGAAGAAGAACAGGGACCGCACGCGATCGAGGAGCCGGTTGCGCTCGTCACCCGCCTCGTGGAGGACCCGCGCGTTGAACTCGAGCCACGACAGCTCGCGGTTCAGGATCGGGAGCCGCTGGTCCCGCGCGGCCCGTCGGCGTCCGCGGCCTGCGGTACGCGGTCCGGGTGCGGGGCGAACGGCGGTCATGGTCCTCACAACGGTGCGGACCGAGCCCGGGCGCGGGGCGCGAACGCACCGACGACCCGATCCCGGTCGGGCCGCCGAGAATACCACGCCGCTCACGCTCAACCGATGCGGAGGAACCCCTATCGGTGCCTCCGCACCCCACGAAACACCGGCCGCGGTCAGCCCTCGGCCAGGTACCGCCGTTCTCCCGTCCGGGGATCGACGAAGACCCGCATCCGTGCGCCAGTCGTCGGGTCCACGAAGCGCTCGTCGGTCGGGCGGAAGCGGGCCTCGGGGACGTCAGGCTCGCCGCCGCCCGGGCCGTGGGTCTCGCCCAGACCATCGGCCGCCAGCGACCGATAGCGCAGCCGCTCGAAGAGGGCCGCGACGATCAGGATGACCCCGGGGACGACCAGGAACAGGAACCCGAACACGCCCCCGCCCGGGACCGCGCCCACGAACAGGAAGCCGACGACGACCAGCACCACGCCGAGGCCGCCGATCAGGCCCCGGGCGATCGACACGCCCATCGCGCGCTACTCCTGTGCCTGGCTCGCGCCGGCGTCGGGCATGACGACCACGGCTGTCCCGTAGGCCACGATCTCGGACATCGTCCCGGCCAGCTCCGAGGAGTCGAAGCGCATCGAGATGACCGCGTTGCCGCCGACGAGCGTCGCGTTCTGGACCATCCGGTCGATCGCCTGGCGCCGGGTGTCCTCGAGCAGGCTGGTGTACTCGTGGATCTCGCCGCCGCCGATGGACCGGAGGCCGGCCATGATGTTGCCGCCGAGGCCCCGGCTGCGGACCACGAGGCCGAACACCTGGCCCTTCGTCTCGGAGACGCGGTGTCCGGCAATGAACGGTGCGGTGGAGATGATCATGCGTGTCCTCCGGCATGCGCCGCATGCGACTGGGCCCGGTCCCTCGTGCAGTCCGCGCACGGGCATCGATCGCGGAGCAGGGCGAACGTGTAGAACCCCGTGTGGTGGCCGTCCGCCCACATGGGCATGATCGCGTACGCGCCGACGAGCGACATGTCCACCAGGCGCGTCTGGTCCGGCGTGAGCGTCGGCGCCGAGTCGAGCCAGCCGGGCATGCCGGCCTCGCCGCGACAGAAGGCGCACGGGCACAGCCAGCGGAGCGTGACGGTGTCGTACGTCGTCTCGTGGTCATCGCCCCAGGCCAGCGTCACG
This sequence comes from uncultured Chloroflexia bacterium, assembly GCA_963779575.1. Taxonomy (GTDB): domain Bacteria; phylum Chloroflexota; class Limnocylindria; order Limnocylindrales; family CSP1-4; genus CAIXZV01. The sequence goes on along the minus strand of CAVZYT010000008.1, from coordinate 169,563 downwards.
CGGCCGGCCGCGCGGTCGGCGTCGATCCTGATCGGGGTGGTCATGCGCGGGTCCTGCACGTGGCGATCGTACCGCTGCCGGCACACGGTCGCGGACGCGGGACCGGGACCATCATCGATTGGCGGGGCAGGACCTTCCCCGAATGGCGCGGGCGGGGACGGCCGGTATGCTCGGGGCCGCATGACGTTTCTGGCACCTGCATGACCCTCGTCGTCGACCACCTGTCCAAGCGGTTCGGCACCGTCGTCGCTCTCGACGACCTCGCGTTCGAGGTCGCCCCGGGCCAGGTCTTCGGATTCCTCGGGGCGAACGGCGCCGGCAAGACCACCACGATGCGGATCGCGCTGGGCGTGCTCGAGCCCGATGCGGGCCGGGTCACGTGGCGGGGCGTCGAGAGCCACCGCCTGCCGCGTTCGACCTGGGGCTACCTCCCCGAGGAGCGCGGCCTCTACCCGCGCATGCGCGTGCTCGAGCAGCTCCTGTTCTTCGCCGGCCTGCACGGGATGGCGCCGGATCACGCGCGACGCGAGGCGATCGCCTGGCTTCGCCGGTTCCGCGCCGAGGACCTCGCCGACCGTCGCGCCGAGCAGCTCTCGAAGGGCAACCAGCAGAAGATCCAGTTCATCGCCGCCGTCCTGCATGACCCGCAGGTGCTCCTGATGGACGAGCCGTTCACGGGCCTCGACCCGGTCAACGTGATGCTGCTCCGCGAGGCGTTCCTCGAGCTCCGCGACCGGGGCCGGACCGTCGTCTTCTCGACCCACCAGATGGAGGTCGCCGAGGCCCTGTGCGAGTCGGTCGCGATCGTCGATCGCGGCAAGGTCGTGGTCGGCGGGCCGCTGCGCGACGTCAGGCGGGCGACCGGACGGCGGATGGTCCGGATCTCCGTCGAGGGCGACCACCGCCTGCCCTGGCTGGCCGACGTCCCGGGCACCCGGATCATCCAGGTCGGGATGGACCGGATGTCGGTCGAGCTCGATGTTGGCCTCGAGCCTGACATCGTGCTGGCGGCGGCCGTGAAGGCCGGGGCAAAGGTCCTCCACTTCGAGATCGCGGATCCGAGCCTCGAGCAGGTGTTCATCGACTTCGTGGGTCACCCGCCGGACGAGGAGACGCACCTGGCACCCGTCGATCACGGTGACGAGGACACGGGCAGCGACCGGTCCGCCGACCCCGTCCCGGCCGTCGATGCCCAGAGCGAGGACGCGGCGTGACGATCGAGCCGCACCCGATTCCGGCGGGCGACTGGGATGGCGAGGGACCCTGAGCAGCAACGCGACCAACGTCGGCCTGGTGGCCAAGCGCGAGTACATCGAGCGCGTGCGCTCACGCGCGTTCGTGTTCTCGACGCTCCTGCTCGTCGGGCTCGCGGTGGTGGTCGCCCTGATCCCGCTGGGCGTCCGGCTGCTCGACCGGGTCTCGGTCACGCGGATCGGCATCGTCTCCCCGGATCCGGCGCTCGCCCTGCAGGCCGTCAACGTGATGGACCAGATCCTCAACGCGCGGCCCGAGTCAAGCGGATCCACCGAGCGCACGTTCGAGTTCGAGGCGCGGACGAACGTCGACGCCACGACCGAGGACGTGCGTGACGGCGTGCTCGCGGGGGCGGTCGTGCTCCAGCGCAAGCCTGACGGGGGGCTCGACTTCCAGGTCGTGACCGCGGGCGCCCTCAGCCCCGACCGCGCCCAGCTGCTGCAGATCGGCGCGTTCGGCGTGGGCATCCTGGACTGGACGGCGAAACAGCCGCCCAATACCGGCACCGCCTTCTCGGTGCCCACGTTCAGCGTCGTCGACGCTGCCGCCACGACGGCCGGTGGCGCGGCGCTGAGCGTCGACACGGCGGAGTACGCGAGCCGCCGGATCGTCGGGATCGTGTTCGTCGTGCTGTCGTTCCTGACGCTCGTGTTCTACGGCCTGTGGGTGGCGTCGGGCGTCGTCGCGGAGAAGGCGAGCCGGGTCATGGAGCTCCTGATCTCCGCCGCCACCGCGCCGCAGCTGGTCGTCGGCAAGATCGGCGGGATCGGCCTGGCCGGCCTCACGCAGGTGAGCCTCGTGCTCCTGCCGGCGATCCTCGCGCTGATGCTGTCGGGGCGCCTCGGCCGACGCGATGTTCGGCGCGGGCGAGCTCGCGACGCCGTCGCTCGGCGGGCTGTCGCCGGGGCTGCTGGCGGCGTTCCTCGTGTACTTCGTGCTCGGCTTCGCGCTCTATGCCGCGCTGTACGCGGGAGCTGGGTCGCTGCTCAGCCGCGCCCGAGGACCTCCAGATCGTGGCCCTGCCGCTGTCGATCCCCGCGATCATGGGCTACTTCCCGGCCGTGCTCGCGCTGTCGGGCGGCGCGGGACCGGTGATCCGGTTCGCCTCGTACGTCCCGCTGTGGAGCCCGTTCGTGATGATGGCGCGGCTCTCGGTCGGGTCCGGTCGAGCCATGGGAGGTCGCGCTGTCGATCGGGCTGCTGGTCGTGACGGTGCCGATCGTGACCTGGCTCGCGATCCGCGTCTACCGGGCCGGCGTGCTGATGTACGGCCAGCCGCCGACGATGCGGTCGTTCGCGCGGGCCGTCCGCGGCTAGACGCTCCCGGGCTCTTCCTCGAACGGGAGGCGGCGGAACAGCGCGAGGACCGGCGCCGTCGCGGCCGTGCCGCCGCAGCTCCGTGTCGGTGATGTCGCCGCCGTCGTCGGCCGCGTCATCGGGCCGCGGTCCCGCCACGATCGAGCGCCACAGCGCGCTGTGCACGCCCGGCAGGTACGGGCTTGAGCGACGTCGGGCGAGCACGCCCGGCGATCCCCTGGGCGGTCACCGCGGCATGGAGCGCGCGGCCCTCGCCGGCGATCGCCGGCACCACGACGACCTCGTCGCCCGGGCGCAGGACCTTGCGCAGCGTGCGCGCGCCGCTTCTCGAGCGGGACGTTGAGCAGCCACCGCCCGTCGAGGTGCAGGACGTCGAACACGAGGCAGGCGACCGGCCGGCCCGGCTTCCCGTTGAGACGGTCGCGCAGCGCGTCGTCGTCGGCCCGACCGCGGGCGTCGACGACGACCAGCTCGCCGTCCAGCACCGCGGACCGCGCGGCCACGCGGACGGCGAGCCCGGTCAGCTCGGGCAGGCGGTCCGCGAGGTCGCGACCCGTCGGATCGACGATCCGGACCGCACCCGTCGCCCGGCCGCTCGGACGGACCGACGAACACGAGCACCCGGTGACCGCCCCAGGTGGGCTCGAACAGGTAGTCGGGCGAGTCGAACGGGTCCGCGCGCGCGGTCGGCCACATCGGCGCCACGTCGCCCGGGCGAGGCAGCGCCGGCTCGAGCCGGAGGTTCAGCTGCTCGACCATCGCCCGCCGATGGTAGCCCGGCCACGGGCGATAGACTCACGGCAACGACCATCGGCCGCCTGACGCGTGTGCGGCGGCCCCAACTCCCGTCGGCTCTGCCGCCCGCGTCTCCGGAGGTGCTCGTGCCCCGTCCCGCACGCCCCGACGACCTCTACCGACTGTCCGTCCCGTTCGATCCGCGACTGTCACCCGACGGTCGCCTCGTCGCGTTCACCGTGAAACGAGCGTCCGTGGGGCGCGACGGCTATCGGCACTCGGTCTGGCTCGCGCCGACCGACGGATCGGCGCCCGCCCGCCAGGTCACCATCGGCAGCCGGACGGACCGGCATGCGCGCTTCTCGCCCGACGGCCGCTCCCTCGCGTTCATCTCCGACCGGCGGCTGCTGGTCGAGGAGGAGCCCGACGCGGCCGAAGGAGGCGAAGGACCGCCTCGACTGCGACCAGCTGTTCCTCCTCCCGCTCGACGGCGGCGAGGCGAGACGGCTCACCGACCTGCCGCGCGGCGTGAACGACTTCGCGTGGTCGCCCGACGGACGCTCGTTGGCGGTGCTCTCGAGCTCGCTCGGCGCCACCGCCGATGAGGAGGCGAAGAAGCGTGGCCGGCCCGCGACGCCGAAACCGGGCGAGACACCCCTCTCGGACTACCGGTACATCGACCGGCTGAACTACCAGTACAACGGCGCTCGGCTTCATCGACGACCACGACGCGCACCTGTGGCTGGTCGACGCGACGACCGGCGAGGCGCGCTCGCTGGTCGCCGGTCCCACGCCCGAGGGCGAGCCCGCATGGAGCCCCGACGGCACCCGGATCGCCTTCACGGCCAATCGCCGACCGAACGCGGACCTCGACGGGCGGTCGTCGGTGTTCGTGGTCGAGGTGGCGACGGGCGATGTCACGACGATCGCCGGCGGCGGCGACGCCGTGTTCTTCGCACCCGACCTGGACCGCGGACGGCGACGTCGATCCTCGCGCTCGGCGATCGGTTCCCGCGGGCCGGCTACCGGACCGGGATCTGGCGGTTCGCCGCCGACGGCTCCGACGCGGGTCGCGGCGGCGGCACTGGACCTGCTCGCCGACGAGCGAGCTCCAGCCGGACGCCGCCATGAACAGCGACGTGACGTTGGGCGAGGGCGCCGAGCCTCGCGCCCAGCGGCGACGGCGCCAGCGTGCTGTTCACGGCGCCCATCGACGGCAGCTATGAGCTGTGGCGCGTTGCGCTCGACGGGCGGCCAGCGAGCCCGTGCGGCTCGACGGCCGACCGCCACTGCCCTCTCCGGCTGGGACGCGCAACCGGCCGGCGACCGAGGACCTCGTCGTCGCCATCCACTCCGGCGCGACCTCGTTGCCAGAGGTGATCGCGTTCGAGGCGGGCGGCACGGCGCGCGCGACGACGACGCCGCGCCGTCTGTCCGCGCTCAACGCCGAGCTGCGAGGGCGAGATCGCGCTGGGTCGAGCCGATCGACCGCCGCTGGCGGAGCGACGGCCGCGAGATCCAGGGCTGGCTGTACCCGGCCGGCGATGGGCGACAGCCCCTGGTCCTCGAGATCCACGGCGGGCCGCACACGCTCTACGGCTGCGCACCGATGCTCGAGTGGCAGATCCTCGCCGGGTCCGGGGTGTCCGTGCTGGCGTCGAACCCGCGCGGTTCCGAGGGCTACGGCGAGGCGTTCAACCGTGCCAACCTCGGCGACTGGGGCGACGGCCCGATGGCCGACGTGCTCGCCGGCGTCGACCAGGCGATCGAGGACGGCCTGGCCGATCCAGAGCGGCTGGGCGTGACCGGCGGCTCGTACGGCGGCTACCTGACGAACTGGATCGTCGGCAAGACCGACCGCTTCAAGGCGGCGGTCACCTGCCGGTCCGTCAACGACATGCGGATGCTGTTCCTCACCGGCGACATCTCGGGCGGGGAGTGGGCGCGGATCGAGTTCGGGCGCAACCCGTGGGAGGACCCGACCTACTTCGACTCGATCTCACCGCTGTCGCTCGCCGCCAACGTCCGGACGCCGCTGCTGATCCAGCACTCCGAGCGCGACCTGCGCACGACGGTCGGCCAGGCCGAGGCGCTGTTCACGGTCCTGCGCTCGCTCAAGCGGCCGGTGCGGTTCATGCGCGTCCCCGACGAGAGCCACGAGCTCACCCGCGGCGGCGCCCCGTACCGGCGCGCGGAGAACCTGGTCCAGGTGCGCGACTGGTTCGTGCACTTCCTGGTCCGCGGCGAGCGGCGGCTGCCGCCGCCGCCCAGGAACCGCGCCGGCCGCTGACCACTCGGGTTCGGCGAGGGAACGTCACCCGGACCCGTGATGACACCCTGGGCATCGCAATGCCGCGGGTGTCATCGGCAGGCGATGTCCAGGTCCGACGCCTGATCGGGTGCGGATGGGCGCGCAGGGGGCCGATGTAGACTCGCGGCCATGACCACGACCGTCGCTCGTGATGCGGCCGCGCGCGAGCGCGCGAACGAGCTGATTCGCGCCTGGGACGGCCGCGCCGGGAGCCTCGGCAACCTGCTCGGCCGGGTGACGCCGGTCGATGCCGTCGGGATCAACGAGCGGGTCACCTCCCTGACCCGGCGATCGATCAAGAAGGCGTCGAAGGTCTGGGCCCTGGACCTCGCGATCCGGATGATGGATCTCACGACGCTCGAGGGGAAGGACACCCCCGGCAAGATCCGCGCCCTGTGCGCCAAGGGGATGCGGCCCGCAGCCCGGCGACCCGTCGATCCCGCACGTCGCCGCGATCTGCGTCTATCCCACGTTCGTGGCCGAGGCCAAGGAGGCGCTCGGGTCATCGGGCGTCAAGGTCGCCTCGGTGTCGACGGCCTTCCCGTCGGGCCAGTCGTTCCTGGACATCAAGCTCGCCGAGACGCGCGCTGCGGTCGCCGCCGGCGCCGACGAGATCGACATGGTCATCGACCGCGGCGCCTTCCTCGCGGGCGACTACGCGGCGGTGTTCGAGGAGATCGTCGCCGTGCGCGAGGCGACCGGCGCGGCGCACCTCAAGGTCATCCTCGAGACCGGGGAGCTCGTGACGTTCGACAACGTCCGGCGCGCGTCGGTCCTGGCGATGGCCGCGGGCGCCGACTTCATCAAGACCTCGACCGGCAAGGTCACGCCCGCGGCGACGCTGCCCGTGACCCTGGTGATGCTCGAGGCGATCCGCGACTTCGAGCGCGTGACCGGCAAGGTCATCGGCATGAAGCCCGCGGGCGGGATCCGGACGGCCAAGGAGGCGATCGGGTACCTCGTCGTCCTGTACGAGACGCTCGGGCCGCGCTGGATGACGCCCGACAAGTTCCGGTTCGGGGCGTCATCGCTGCTCAACGACGTGCTGATGCAGCTCGAGAAGGAGCGGACGGGCGTGTACCAGCGCCCCGACCACTTCACGATCGACTGAAGGCGCGGGCGCCGGCTCAGGCGGCGGCGAAGCCCGCCGCGGCCAGGTGCTCGTCGATGCCGTCGAGCCGCGTGATGCCGGGCACCGTGCGAGCGAGGAAGTCGAGGGTGATCGCCGTCTGGCGGACGCGCTCCTCGACGGCGAACGACGAGTGCCCGGTGGCGTACGTGTACACCTCGGGCTCCATGCCGCGGGCCCGGAGGCGGCCCACGTAGTTCCACACCTGGCGGATCGGGCAGCGCGAGTCGTTCTCGCCGGCCATGATCAGCAGCGGGGCGCTGACGCCGTCCGCGTAGGTGATCGGGTTGCGCTCGTGGAACAGCGCGGGCACGGTCTCGGGCGATCCGCCGAACAGGGCACGGTCCAGCGCCTGGAGGATCGGCGCCTCGTCCTCGTAGGCCGCGACGTAATCGGCGACCGGCACGCCGGCGATCCCGCTGATCCAGCGCTCGGGATGGCGGCCCAGGCCCAGCAGCGCGATGTAGCCGCCCCACGACCAGCCGGCCAGGACGACCCGGGCCGGATCGGCGAGACCCCGGGCGACGAGGTCGTCCAGGCCGGCGAGCTCGTCTTCGAGCTCGAGGAAGCCAACGTTGCCGGTCAGCTCGTCGCGCCACGCCTGCCCGTAGCCGTCCGAGCCGCGGTAGTTGACCATCGCCACGAGGAAGCCCGCGTCGACGTGCGCCTGGAGGTCCGGCACCCAGCGATCCATGTCGAGCGAGTGGGGCCCGCCGTGCACACGCATGATCACGGGGAACGGGCCGTCGCCCTCGGGCCGGACCAGGAAGCCGTGGACGCGCTGCCCGTTTGGGTTCTCGAACCACCAGGGCTCGAACACGCGACCGGCCGGAGCGGCGGCCCCGCGCGCCTCCAGCAGCGGCGTTGCCGAGCCGGCGGCGAGCAGGGTCGCCGGGTGCAGGCCGTTGTGGACGCGATACCAGACCTCGCCGTCAGGCCGCACGGCGGCGCCTGTGATCGAGCCTGGCTCTGTCTCGAGGACGGTCACGGCCCCGCTCGCCACGTCGTAGCGGAGCAGCCGGTGCCGCCCCTCGACGAGGTTGAGGAGCAGCAGCGCCGATCCGTCCGGCCACCAGTCGACCGGCTCAACGGGGCCATCGACATCCAGCGGCAAGTCCACGAGCTCGCCCGTCCGCGCGTTCCATGTCGCCGGGCGGCGCTCGCCGGTTCGCTCGTGCGTGATCGCGATCCGCGTGTCACCGCGCAGCGGGGAGAAGGCGAAGCCCGACAGTTCCAGGCCCTCGTCGCGCAGCTCCGAGACGGTCTCGCCCGTGACGGCGTCGATCGCCCGCAGCGACGGATGGAGCACGTCGCCGTCCTCCATGACCTCGAGGACGACGATCGATTCGTCGCTCGACAGGGCCCGCCGGTCGACCGAGCTCACCAGGCCCCAGCCGCCGGCGAGGCGGACGGGCTCCGGGTGCGCGTGGATCCGGCGCGCGACGCCGCCGTGCTCGGCCGTCCAGACCGAGAACCCGTCATCGGTGCTGACGCCCGCGATCGAGCGCGTCCGGCCGATCGCCAGCCCCTCGCTCCAGCCCTTCGGCAGCCCCTCGATCAGCGGCTCGGGCGCAGTCCGCTCGTCGAACGGCGCGATCACGTAGCTGCCCGACTCCGCCCCGGTCTCGTCGTGGAACCAGATCACGCCGGTGCCGTCGCGCGTCGGCCGGCCCTCGAGCACGCCGACCGGGTCCTCGGTGACCTGGCGACGCTCGCCGGTCGCCCGGTTCCAGGTGTGCAGCTGGTAGCTGCCGCTCTCGGTCGAGGCCAGGACGAGCCGGTCCGGCGCGTCGGTCGCCCAGGCGGGAAAGGCGAGGATCGGGGCGCGGAATCGGCGCTCCCAGGTGGGCAGTTCAGGCATGCGGCCGAGGGTACCGCGACTCGCTCATCGCGTGGTCATCGCTCCTCGGTCGAACCGAACACGAGCGCGGCGTTGAGGCCGCCGAAACCGAACGACGTCGACAGCAGGCGCTCGTAGCGGCCGTCGCGACCCGCGCGCAGCAGCCCGGGCAGGAGCGCGGCCAGCTCCGGCTCGGGGTCGACGAGGTTCGCGCTCCCAGGCGCCCAGCCGTCGCGGATCGCCAGGGCCACCATCACGGCCTCGATCGCCCCGGTCGCGCCCAGCGGGTGCCCGGTCATGCCCTTGGTCGCGCTCACCGGCATCGTGGCGGCCGCGGCGCCGAGGGCGGCCGCCAGCGCGCGCGCCTCGGCGATGTCGCCGATGGGCGTGGACGAGGCGTGGGCGCTGACCCAGTCGATCTGGTCGGGGGTTACCGCAGCGTCCGCGAGCGCGATCGTGACGGCACGCGCCGCCTCGCGGCCGTCGGCACGGGGCTGGACCATGTGATGGCCGTCGGACGTTGCGCCGTAGCCCATGACCCGCGCGTACGGCCGCGCGCCTCGCCGCCGTGCGACATCGGCCGCCTCGAGCACGAGCAGCCCGGCGCCCTCGCCCATGACGAACCCGTCGCGGCCGGCATCCATCGGCCGCGACGCGTGGCTTGGGTCGTCGTTGTGGTGGCTGCCGAGCGCGCGGATGATGTCGAAGGCACCGAACGCCAGCGGGGACAACGGGCACTCGACGCCGCCCGCGATCGCCGCATCGATCTCGCCCGAGCGGATCGCGCTCATCGCCTCGCCGATCGCCACGGCTCCCGAGGCACACGAGTTGGCGGTCGAGAGGATGGGGCCGCGGACGTCGAGGGCGATGCCGATGTTGGCCGGTGCGGCGCCGCCGAACACGGCCAGCGCCAGGGTGGGGGAGACCGAGCGCAGCCCGCGCGCGAGGTACAGCTCGTGCTGCGCCTCCGCGAACGCGATGCCGCCGAGGGCCGAGCCGAGGTAGATCCCGATCCGCTCTCCGTCGGCCGCGCCGCCCTCTCCCGGGACCAGTCCGGCGTCGGCCATCGCCATCCGCCCGGTCGCGAGGCCGAACTGCGAGAAGCGGTCGAGCGCCCGCACGGCGCGCGCATCCATGTGGTCGGCGGGCTCGAAGTCGTCGACCTGGGCGGCGACCTGCGAGCGGAACGGCGACGGATCGAAGCGGTCGATGCGCTTGACCGGCGACGCGTTCGCGCGCAGGCCCGCACGGAACGCGGGCAGCCCGGTGCCGATCGCCGAGATGACGCCGAGCCCCGTGACCCAGACCTCGCGCGGTTCGTTCACGTCGGGGACTCGCCGTCGGTCGCCAGGGCCTCGGCGAGGGCGCGGAACGTCGCGAGCGTCCGGCCGGCGATGGGTCGGGTGAACACGGTGTCGACGAACCGGGCGAACCCGGGCATGCGGGGGCGGAAGTCGTGCCCGATCTCGACCCTCGTCGTCCCGGGCCCGGCGGGCTCGATCGTCCAGGTCACGTCCATGCCCTTCGTCGCGCCGGCGACGTGGTGGAAGTGGAGCCGGCGGGTCGCGGGTTCGTGCCAGGTCCGGCTGCGCCACGCGACGGGGATGCCGAGACCCAGCCACGGGACGACGACCCGCCGCGCGACGAAGTCGCACACGAGGGAGCCGTCGGCCTCGCGCCGGACCACGCGTGATCGGGCGTAGTGGGGGAGCAGGCGCTCCCAGCGGGTCACGTCGCGGGCGAGGCGATAGACGAGGTCGGGCGGCGCGGCGACGTCGATGCCGATGGACGAATGCACTAGCGCCCCACGATTTCCCGGGCCCAGATGGCGGTGTCGACGAGCGGAAGGGTGTCGTCGAGGCCACCACCGGGCAGGGCCCACCTGCCCTCGCCGGGGTAGCCGGGCGCGATCCGGACGAGCAGGACAACGTTGTCGGCCTCGCACCATGCGTAGGCGGCGAGCCGGACCCGCTGAACGACGCCGTCCGGGCCCATCGGCGCGTACGTCACGGACGGAGGAGCGCGGCGATGTACCGGGGGTCGAGCGCGCGGGACGCCGGGACCAGGTCGCCCATCACGAGGCCCATCGTCGCACGGATGTCATCCCGTTCCGCCAGCCGCCGGGCGGCCAGCTCGAACAGCCGGGGCTGTCCGAGGAACGCCAGGACGAGCCGCGAGACGACGTCCTTGCTCGTGAACCGGGCGCGCATCGCCCGCTCGTAGGCCCCGAGCCCGTCTGGGGCGCTGCCCCGAAGGCTGCCGTCGATGGCCGCGGCCGCGAGCCGTGCCGAGACCAGCGCCCGGTGGAGCCCCTCGCCGGTGAACGGGTCGAGGAACCCCGCGGCATCGCCCACCACCAGCCAGCCCGCGCCGGCGCGCCGTGCGACGCGGCTGCCGAGCGGGCTCGCGCCCGCGACCGCGTCGGTTGCCCGGCCCTGACGCCACGCCTCCGGGTCGCCCGGGAGCGTCGGGATCGACCCCAGGACGTCGCTCGGCCGTCGCGGCGGCACCGTCGGCGGCCAGCCGCTCGCGCCAGGCCGCGCCGGCCAGCACGATGCCGATGTTCACCCGGCCGCCGGGGACCGGGGCGATCCCGCAGTAGGCGCCACCATCGAGCACGACCATACGCGCGTCCCTGGCGCCGTCGCCGGGCTCGTCCTCGATGTGCCAGGTCAGCCCGACGCGGTCGGCGAGGGCCGGCTCGCGGAGCACGCCCGCGGAGCCGGCCACGATCGACCGCGGTCCGTCGGCACCCACGACCACCCTCGCCTCGATCGTTTCGCCGTCGGTCTCGACGAGCGACGGCCCACCGGCGACGTCGGCGAGCTCCACGGTCCGCACGGCAACCCCGCAGCGGACGTCGGCCCCCGCCGCCGTGGCGAGCGCCAGGAGCGCCGGGTCCAGGGCCGAGCGGTCGAAACCCACGGCCGTCTCGCCGCGTGGTCTCGGCGCCGTACGTCAGGCGAAAGGCCGTGCCACCCGATGACTCGACGCGCATCGCCGGGATCGGTCGCGCGACCCTGTCGAGCGTCGCGTTGTCCAGGCCCGCACGGCGGAGCTCGCGCATCGCGGCCGGCGACGCGAACACCCCGCCGGCCCGCCAGCGCCAGGCCGGCGCGCGTTCGAGGACGACGACGTCGCGCCCGGCGCGGGCCAGGTATGCGGCCGTCGTCGCCCCCGCGGGTCCGCCGCCGACGACCACGACATCGACGCGGCGCCCGCTCATGGCGCGTCGGCAGCCGGTGGCGCCGGCCGCAGGTCGCTGTGCATGGGGACGGCGGCGATGGCGACGCGGTGCCCGGCGATCGCCCTGGCCTCCGCCACGGGACGGAGGTCGGCGGCGGCCAGCAGCGCCCGCAGCTCGACGCGCGTGTAGGCGCGCTGCACGGACATCGGCCCGTCGTTGCGCGTGTAGCGGTTGCGCGTCATCAGCGGGAGCACGATGCGTGCCGCGACGAGGTGCCGGCGTGCGCGGACGAGGTCATTCACGACCACCCCGAGCCGGGCGACCCGCGCGGCCTCCCGCAGGAACGCGATCGCATCCCGCGGCTCGAGGTGATGGACCAGGAGCGAGCAATGGACGACGTCGAAGGCGCCGTCCGGCCACGGGAGCGAGCGGCCGTCAGACACCGACAGCTCGAGCCCGTCGGTCGTCGCGAGCGCCGGATCGAGCGTCCTCGCCGCCGCGATCACCTCGGGCCGCGAGTCCACGCCCGTCACCCGCAACGGCCGGCCTCGCCGCGCCCCGTCGGCGATCAGGGCCAGCGGGATGTCGGCCGCCCCGGTGCCGACATCGAGCAGCGTGTGGGGGACCGTGCGCCGCCCGAGGAGGCGGTCCAGCGCGCGCCGCGACGCGCGGGTCCCGCCGAACCAGCGGTTGATCCGGGCGAGGTCGCGCAGGTTCCCGCGCAGGACCGCCGGGTCGTCCAGCGGGCCGTCGAGGAGCTCGCTGGCACCGGCGAGTCGTCGCATCGCCGCAGCGTAGCCGAGCGGGGCCGCCGGAAGGGCCGTCACCCGATGCCATAATGGCCGCGTGAGCACCGATCGCGCCGTCACGCGCAGCGACGCGGCCGCGCCGTCCTCGTGGGGGATGGGCGAGGGGCAGGCGATCCCGTGGGAGTACGCGCCGGCCCCCGAGGCGCGGGACGTCGTCAAGCTCCGCGAGCGCTACGGCCTGTTCATCGACGGCCGCGACGTCGAGGCGTCCGACGGCGGCACCTTCACCAGCGTCGACCCGTCCACCGAGCTCCCCCTCGCGCTCGTCTCGAAGGCCACCGCCGCCGACATCGACCGCGCGGTCCGGGCCGCCAGGCGCGCCGGCCGCCGATCCTGGACCGACCTGCCGGGCCGCGAGCGGGCCAAGTACCTGTTCCGGATCGCCCGCATCCTCCAGGAGCGCTCGCGCGAGTTTGCGGTCCTCGAGTCGATGGACTCCGGCAAGCCGATCAAGGAGAGCCGCGACGTCGACATCCCGCTCGCGGCCGCGCACTTCTGGTACTACGCGGGCTGGGCTGACAAGCTCGAGTACGCGTTCCCCGGGCGCGTTGCGCGACCCCTGGGCGTCGCGGCGCAGATCATCCCCTGGAACTTCCCCCTGCTGATGCTGGCGTGGAAGATCGCGCCCGCGCTCGCCGCCGGCAACACGGTCGTGCTCAAACCGGCATCGACCACGCCCCTGTCCGCCCTCCTGTTCGCCGAGGTCTGCCGTCAGGCCGACCTGCCGCCGGGCGTCGTCAACATCGTCCCCGGCCCGGGCGAGATCGGCATGGCCCTGGTCACCCACAAGGACGTGGCCAAGGTCGCGTTCACCGGCTCGACAGAGATCGGCAAGAAGATCCACCGGGCGATCGCGGGCACCGACAAGGCGATCACGCTCGAGCTCGGCGGCAAGGCCGCCAACATCGTGTTCGAGGACGCGGCGCTCGACCAGGCGGTCGAGGGGATCGTCAACGGCATCTACTTCAACCAGGGCGAGGTGTGCTGCGCGGGCTCGCGGCTGCTGGCCCAGGAGTCGATCGTCGACGAGCTGGTTGACCGGCTCAAGACGCGCCTGTCCACGCTGCGGGTCGGCGACCCGCTGGACAAGAACACCGACGTCGGGGCGATCAACTCGAAGAGCCAGCTCGAGAAGATCACCGAGCTCGTGGCGTCCGGCGTCGCGGAGGGCGCCGAGCTCTACCAGCCGGCCTGCGACCTGCCCGAGCGCGGCTACTTCTTCCGCCCGACGCTGTTCACCAACGTGGCCCAGAGCCACCGGATCGCGAAGGAGGAGATCTTCGGGCCGGTGCTCTCGGTGCTGACGTTCCGGACGCCCGACGAGGCGGTCGAGAAGGCGAACAACACGGCCTATGGGCTGTCGGCCGGGATCTGGACCGAGAAGGCGTCGAAGGTGTTCGCGATGGTCCAGGCGCTGAAGGCGGGCGTGGTCTGGGCGAACACGTTCAACCGGTTCGATCCGACCGCGCCGTTCGGCGGCTACAAGGAGTCGGGCTTCGGGCGCGAGGGCGGGATGCACGGGCTCCACGCGTACGTGCGCCTGGAGGACCGCTGAATGGCGACGTCCGTTGAGCGCCTCCCGGTGCTCAAGACGTACAAGCTGTACCTCGGCGGGCAGTTCCCGCGGACGGAGTCGGGGCGCTCGTACCTCGTGAGCTCGTCGGACGGCGGGCCGCTCGCGAACGCTTGCCGGGCTTCGCGCAAGGACGTCCGCGACGCGGTGCGGGCGGCGCGCGGCGCTTCGGGTGGGTGGGCCGGCCGCACGGCGATGAACCGCGGCCAGATCCTGTACCGGGTCGCGGAGCTGATGGAGGGCCGGTTCGACCAGTTCACGGCCGAGGTCGCGGCGGCCGAGGGTCTCGCGGTGCCGGCCGCACGAACCGCCGTCGGGCGCGCGATCGACCGCTGGGTCTGGTACGCCGGCTGGGCCGACAAGATCGCGCAGATCCTGGGATCGGCGAACCCGGTCGCGGCGCCCTACTTCAACTTCACGATCCCCGAGCCGACCGGCGTCGTCGGGCTCGTGGCACCGGAGCGGTCGTCGCTCCTGGGCCTCGTGTCGCGCCTGGGGCCTGTGCTCGCCGGTGGCAACGTCGCCGTCGTGCTGGCGTCGGAGGCGCGGCCGCTGCCCGCGATCACGCTGGCTGAGGTCCTCGCCACGTCCGACGTGCCCGGTGGCGTCGTCAACATCCTCACCGGCTATCGCAAGGAGCTGGTGCCAGTGCTCGCGGCTCACATCGACGTCGACGGGCTCGATGGGTTCGGGATCCCCGACGACCTGCGGGTGGCGGCGGAGATCGCGGCGGCCGATTCGGTGAAGCGACTGGCCCGCCGGCCCGCTGGCGTGAGCGACGCGCGATTCGACTGGCTCGACGACCGTGCCGCCGAGCGTCCCGAGTGGATCGCCGCGTTCCTGGAGATGAAGACCGTCTGGCACCCGATCGGGCTCTGAGCTTGCGATGATCGTCGTCGCGGGCGAGGCCCTGGTCGACGTCATCGAGCGACCCGACGGCGAGGTCGTGGCCGTGCCGGGTGGAGGCCCGTACAACACAGCTCGCGCGATCGGGCGGCTTGGCGTCCCTGTGGCGTGGGCCGGCGTCCTTTCGTCCGACACGCACGGCCGTCGATTGGAGGCCGCGCTTCGGGGCGACGGCGTGTCGCTCGACCTCGTCCAACGGACGGATCTTCCGACGACCCAGGCGCTTGCCGAGCTCAACGAGCGGGGCGAGGCGACCTACCGCTTCATCGTCGACGGGACGTCGGCGCCGGCGCTCGACGGATCGCGGCTGGTGGCGTCCCTCCCGAGCGACATCGCCGCCGTCCACGTCGGCACGCTGGGTCTCGTGTTCGAGCCGATCGCCGGTGTGCTCGAGGCGCTCGTGGCCGGCCTGGCGGACGACGTGATCGTGATGGTCGACCCCAACTGCCGGCCGTCCGCGACCCCGGACCCGTCAGCCTTCCGACATCGGATGGCGCGGATCCTCGCCCGTGCGGACGTCGTGAAGGTCTCGACGGCCGATCAGGCGTTCCTCGGCGCGGAGGTTGTTGCTCCGGTGGTCGTGGTGACGGACGGCGGCGGGCCGGTCACGGTTCGGATCGGCGGCCACTCGCACGAAGTCGAGGTCCCGTCGGTGCCCGTCGTCGACTCGGTCGGGGCGGGAGACACGTTCGGTGGCGCGATGCTCGCCTGGATCGTCAACGCGGGCGTGACACGCGCGACGATCGCGCAACCAGCGTCCGTGCTGCCGGCTGTCCGGTTCGCGGTGCGCGCATCCGCCCTCGTCTGCCAGCGGGCCGGCGCCGACCCCCCGACCCTCGCCGAGCTCGGCGGCTGGTAGGGGTCGTCGCGCTGACGCCCAACCCCGCCGACCCGCCTCCCGCGCCCAACCTCAGCCTTCTCAGGGGTCGACCCTGCCATGTATTCGCTGAGTGAATGCAGGTCGCCGGTTGGCCATCGGAAGCCCGGCTCGGATCCGGCGCCTGAGCGTGCCTCGGACCCGACTCTCGGCCAGATATCCGCCAGGCGAGTACTTGTCCAACTGCGGGTCCCTGTTGTTGGCCCAGCATTCGCCTCATGGATGCAAGGCAGAGTCCAGGGTTGAATCTGCCCGTCTGCATTCATCGCGCGAATACCTGGCGACGCCGCCATGAGGATGGCTGTCGTGCATTCGCCTGGCGAATACATGACCGGGTGCGGGAAAGCCGGCGCGGTGGATCGGTTGGACGAGAGCGGCGGGCTACCAGCGGCGAGCTACCAGGCGCGAGCTACCAGCGGGGAGTTGCCGCGTGCGCGATCGGCCAAGACGGTGGGTCGAGCGCCACGGGAATGCGCCCGGAACACCGGTTGTCACGAAGTTTCAGTATTGACTGAATGTTCTGAACGACCTAGCATCAGCGCCATGAACGAGCGGCAGGCCGCCTTCGTCGAGGAGATGGGCCAGTACCTCGCCTCGGTGGGGATGACCCCGATGTCGGGCCGGATGCTCGCCTGGATGCTGATCTGCGATCCGGTCGAGCAGACCGCCGCGGACCTGGCGGACAACCTGCAGGCGAGTCGCGGCGCCATCAGCGGCGCGGCGCGGGCCCTCGAGACGGCCGGCTTCATCCGGCGCTCCCGTCGTCGCGGCGACCGGCGCGAGTACTTCAGCATGCCGCCCGGCGCGATGCGGAACCTGCTCGCCGGCGCCGGGCAGATCTACCACCGGATGACGGTGATCGCTGCGCACGGCGTCGGCGTCGTGGCGGACCTGCCGCCGCCGAGTCGCGTGAGCGAATCGAGGAGTTCCACGACTTCGTGGCGTTCGTGGAGCAGGTCTTTCCGACCCTCCTCCAGCGATACATCGACGAACGAGACCAGACGCGAGCGGTGACCGACGACGTCGCCGTCGCGTCCGCATAGAAAGGACCGAGATGCCATCCATCATCCGCACCGAGCGCCTGACCAAGGCGTACGGTCCCCACCGCGGGATCCTCGACGTCGACCTCGAGGTCAACGAGAGCGAGATCTTCGGGTTCCTGGGACCCAACGGTGCCGGCAAGACCACGACGATCCGGACGCTGCTGGACCTCATCCGTCCCACGTCGGGCAAGCGCGTTCGTGTTCGACGTCGAGACGACCGTCGACCCGGTCGTCGATCCATCGCCGCGTCGGGTACATCCCCGGCGAGTTCGCGCTCTACGACCGGCTGACGGGCGCCCAGACGATCCAGTACTTCGCCAACCTCCGCGGCGGCGTCGACGCGGCCTACCAGGCCGACCTCGATCCAGCGGCTCGACATCGACCCGAGCCGCAAGTTCAAGGAGCTCTCGAAGGGCAACAAGCAGAAGATCGGGCTCGTCATCGCGCTCCAGCACCGGCCGGAGCTGCTGATCCTCGACGAGCCCACGTCCGGCCTCGACCCGCTCGTCCAGCAGACCTTCTACTCGGTCGTCCGCGAGGCGCGCGACGAGGGCCGCTCCGTCTTCCTGTCGAGCCACATCCTGTCCGAGGTCGAGCGTACCTGCGACCGCGTCGCGATCATCCGCGACGGCCGCTTGGTCAAGGTCGACCGCACCGAAGCCCTGCGCGACCTCGCCCACCACCAGGTCGAGCTGCGGTTCGTCGACGGCGTGCCCACCGACGCCTTCGCGGGCCTCCCCGGCGTGTCCGAGGTCGTGGTCGAGGACCACACGCTCCGGCTGCGCGTCTCCGGGCCGATCACGCCCGTCGTCCAGGCCGCGGCCCGCTACGAGCTGCTCGACTTCGTCAGCCGTGAGCCGAGCCTCGAGGAGACGTTCCTCGCGCAATACGGCCACAGTGCTGACGCGGCGGTCGATGAGGCTGCCAAGGAAGCCGTGGCGTCATGACCGCCGTCGGTCAGGCGAGCGCGCCGTTCGTGCCGCCGAAGGCACGGCCGTGGAGCCGCGTCTACGGCCTGGGCACCGTCTACGCCAAGACCCTCCGCGACTCGCGGCTCGCGGTGATCATCATCGGGGGCATGATCGCGGCCCTGTTCCTCTCGAGCGGGGCAGCCTTCGGCGAGGCGTACAACACGGCCGCGTCGCGACAGGAGCTCGTCAACCTCGTCCACAGCCTGCCGCCGGTCATGTCCGGGGTGTACGGCAACCCGTTCCCCGTGAACATCGAGACCCTCGGTGGCTCGATCGGCTGGAAGACGGGCGCCTCGCTGGCGCTGATCGTCGCGCTGTGGTCGGTATTCGCGATGGCGGGCACGCTCGCCTCGGAAGCCCGGCGAGGCAGCCTCGAGTTCATCGCGACCACCCCACTGGGCATGCGCCGGATCGCCGTCGAGAAGGTGTCCGCGCATCTGACCGGGATGGCGATCGTGGTCGCCGTGACCGCCCTCATCGCGTGGATGACCGGGGCCGCGTTCCACACCCTGCCCGGCGACGAGATCTCGCCCCAGGCGGCGATCGGGTTCGCCCTCTGGATCGGGCTGATCGCGCTGGCATCGGGCGGCCTCGCCTTCGCCCTTGCGCAGGTCGTCGGCCGCGGTGCGGCGGCCGGGATCGCGGGCGCGATCACGCTCGTTGGCTACTTCGTGAACGGCTATCAGGCCGCCGTGCCCGCGTTCGGTGGCATCGCGAACCTGACCTGGTGGGGCTGGACGGCGCACCACCAGCCGCTGGCGGCCCAGTTCGATTGGGTGACCCTGATCCCGGTCGCGATCGTCGCCATCGTCCTGTTCGTCGCTCGGCGTGGAGCTGTTCGCACGGCGCGACCTCGGCCTGACCTCGCGGATCCCGTGGCCGTCGATCCCGACGTCGCTGATGGGCCTGCGTGGTCCCGGCACTCGATCGCTCGGCGAGCGGTGGCCGCTGGCGGTGTCGTGGGGGATCGGGATCGGCCTGATGGGCTTCATCTTCGGGGCGGCATCGCTGTCGCTCACCGGTGCCCTCGACCAGCTGTCGCCCGAGACGCAGCAGATCTACAAGACGATCTTCCCGAACATCGACCTCAACGGCGCCGGCGCGTTCCTGCAGCTCGCGTTCGTCACGTTCGGCCTGATCCTGGTCGGGTTCGCGGTCGCGACGCTCGTCAAGGGCTGGGCCTCGGACGAGACCGGCGGCCGTCTCGAGACGCTGCTCTCGACGCCGCTGTCGAGGGCGCGCTGGGCGATCGCCGGGGGAGCGGGCCTGTTCGCCGCGATCGGCGTCATGACGGTGGTGGTCATGATCGGCATCGGGATCGGGTCGGCGATCGCAGGTGGCGACGTCGTCACGCCGATCGTCGGCACGGTGGTGCTGGGCCTCTACGGACTCGCCCTGGCGGGGATCGGGATGGCCGTCGGTGGGGTCGTCAGCACCTCGTTCGCCGGCGAGGTGGTCGCCGGCGATCGTGATCATCACCTTCCTGATCGACCTCATCGCCCCCGCGCTGAAGTGGCCGGACTGGATCCACCAGATCGCGCTCACCTCGCACCTCGGCCAGCCGATGATCGGCAGCTGGGACTGGGTCGGCATGGCGGCCTGCGTCGTCATCGCGGTCGGCGGCCTGCTCGTCGCCGGCTGGGGCATCGCGCGGCGCGACATCGAGCGGTAGCCGGACGGGACCTGCTGCGAGCCGAGCGCCCGGTAGCATCGCGGCGTGGACCCGCTCGCCTTCGGCTTCATCGCGCTCGCGGCGGTCCTCCACGCCGCCTGGAACATCCTGCTCAAGGCGGCCGACGACCCGCTGCGGACCGCGGCGGTCGGCGTCGCGGCGGCATCGGCGGTGCTGGTGCCGATCGTGGTCATCGGCTGGCTCGACCCTCGGTCAGCCGAGCGATCCCGACCCAGGCCTGGGCGCTGGGGATCACGTCGGGCGGCGTCGAGGTCCTGTACTTCGCCTTCCTCGCCGCCGCGTTCCGGCGCGGCGACCTCTCGGTGGTCTATCCGCTGGCCAGGGGCAGCGCGCCGCTGCTGGCCATCGCGATCGGCGTCGGCATCCTCGGGGAGCGGCTGGCACCGGGCGCGTGGCTGGGCGTCGGCCTCCTGCTCGCCGGCCTGCTGCTGGTCCAGCGCCCGTGGCGCCTCCTCCGCTCCGCGGCCAGCGCGAACGACCGAGCGGCAGCCGGCTTCGCGCTGCTCACCGGCGCCACGATCGCGATCTACTCGGGCCTCGACCGGGTCGGCGTCCAGCAGACGCCGGTCTGGGTCTACGCCGGGATCCTGTGGCCGACGTGCATGATCGGGCTCGCCGTGCTCGTCTTCGCGCGCCGGCGGGTCGCGGGCGGACGGTACGCGGTCGCCGGAGGCCCCGCTCGACCGGCGGACTGCGGTCATCGGCGGCTTCCTCACGTTCTCCGCCTACGGCGCTCGTGCTCGCGCGCGCTCAGCCGCGCGCCGCTCGCGATCGTCGCCCCGCTGCGCGAGTCCGCGGTCGTCCTGACCTCGCTGTGGGGCGTCTTCCGGCTGCGCGAGGCGACCGGACGCCGGGAGATCTCGATCCGGATCGCCGGCTCGATGCTCGTGCTCGCGGGCGCCGCGGCGCTCGCGCTCGCGCGCTGATGCAACAATCGTGGCCATGCAGCCCATGACCCCGACCGCGAAGCCCGCCCTGAAGCTCGGCTACAAGGCGTCCGCCGAACAGTTCCACCCGCGCCGCCTGCTCGATCTCGCGATCGTCGCCGAGGACGCCGGCTTCGAGTCGGTCTGGACCAGCGACCACTTCCAGCCCTGGCGGCACACGGACGGCCACGCGCCGAACGCGCTGGTCTGGCTGGGCGCGGCGGCCGCGTCGACGAAGCACGTCACGATCGGCACCAGCGTCCTGACGCCGTCGTTCCGCTACAACCCGGCGGTCGTGGCCCAGGCGTTCGCGACCCTCAGCTGCCTCGCCGAGGGCCGGATCATCCTGGGCGTCGGGACCGGCGAGTCGATGAACGAGGTCCCGGTCGGGATCGAGTGGCCCGACCAGAGCGAGCGGTTCGCGCGGCTGCGCGAGGCGATCACGCTGATCAAGCAGCTGTGGGCGGAGGAGTTCGTCAACTTCGAGGGCGAGTACTTCAAGACCCACGACGCGACGGTGTACGACCGGCCGAACATCCCCGTACCGATCTACGTCGCGGCGTCGGGCCCGGCCGCCGCCCGCCTTGCCGGCCGGATCGGCGACGGGTTCATCTGCACCAGCGGCAAGGGCGAGGAGCTGTACACCCAGACGCTCCTGCCGAGCCTCGCGGAGGGCGCCGAGAAGGCGGGCCGCGACGTCTCGGGCATGGAGCGGATGATCGAGATGAAGGTCAGCTTCGACCCCGACTTCGATCAGGCGATGGAGGACACCAAGATCTGGGCCGCGCTCGCCCTGCCGAGCGACAAGAAGCTGGGCGTCCACGACCCGCGGGAGATGGAGATCCTGGCCAAGGAGGCCGAGCCGTACGCGCACAAGCGCTGGCTGGTGTCCTCGGATCCCGACGAGCACGTCGAGCAGATCGCGCCGTACATCGGCTGGGGCTTCAACCACCTGGTGTTCCACTTCCCGGGCGACGCCCAGGAAGAGGCGATCCGGCCGCTACGGCGAGACGATCCTGCCCAGGCTTCGCGCTCGCTTCGGCTGACGGGCGGGCGGCCGCCCGCCGCGGGTCACTTGACGGCGGGCTGCACCCAGACGATGGGCTCGATCCTGGCGATGACCTTGCCGTCGTCGCGGGCGACCCACATGTCCATGCCCACGGTCATGTCCCCGGTGCGGCCCGGGACCGGGATCGTGACCTCCGCGGGTCCACCAGCAACTTGAGCGCCCGGGGTCAGGTTGCCGCCGTCGCCCCGCTTCGGGTGGTCGAACTCCTCGAACCACAGGATCTTCCAGCCCCGGTCCACGGTGAACGTGAGCTTGTCGTCGGCCAGCGCGACGAGAGGTGCAGGGTAGGTCAGGTCACCGACGTCGAATTGCCCGCTGGTGCCGCACGTGAGGATCCCCCCGACCCCATCGTTGCGGCGATCGGCTGCCCGTCACCGATCCGCACCCGCACTCCGGGCGGGTCCACCTGCCCGACCGGACCGGGGCACAGGGCGGCCGGCGGCTCGAAGTCGGGCGTCACGATGACGTCGGAGCTCGAGGAGGGGTTCGGAACGGGGGTCGGGTCGGCGGGCGCCGGCGGCAGGGTCGGGCCGGCCTGCGCGACGGGCGTTGCCACCGGTGCCGTGGCGCTGGCCGGCGCGGGGACGGTGACGGCGCCGACGAGCACCGCGGCGCACGCAAGCACAACGACGGCGACGACGACGGCCGGCCTGCGGACGCGGCGTGACCTGACGGAGAGCAACTCGGACCTCCACGCGCACGGTGCGCCCATCACGGTGACTGCACGGAGGACGCTTGACGGCGCGAGACGTTACGGGCGCCCACGCACCTGACCTAGCATCTCCGGATGGCCCGCATCCGGCTCCTGTTCGTGTTCAACGGCATCGCCATCGCCGCGTTCGGGCCGTTCGCGGCGGTCATCCTCGAGGGTCGCGGCTTCACGACCGCCCAGATCGGGCTGCTCGTCGCGCTGACCTCGATCCTGTCGGTCGTCTCGATCACCGGCTGGGGCCACCTCGGCGACGTCGTCCTCGGGCGGGCACGGGCGCTGCGGATCGCGATCCTCGGTGCCGCCGCCATGCTCTCGGTGTTCATGCTGCCGCTGCCCCTTGCGGCGGTCGCCGTCTTCTATGTCGCGTTCGCGGCCTGCAACGGCGCGGTAGGCCCGCTGTCCGACGCGCTGGCGGTCAACGCGCTACGGGATCCGGGCCGCCAGTACGGCAAGGTGCGCGCGTTCGCGAGCGGATCGTTCACGGTCGCTGCCGTCGACTTCGGGCTGCTGTACGGGCAGGTCGGGTACTGGCCGGCGGGGATCCTGTTCGTGGCCTTCGCGATCGCGATCGCCGTTCTAGCCGGTCGGCTGCCGGACCTCGGTCGCGCGCGCCTGACCACGGCGAGCGCGCGGTGGCGCCATCCGCGAGGTGCTCACGATCCAGCCGGCGCTGCCCGAGGTGCTGGTCGCTGTCGGCCTGGCGCACGTCGGCGTGTTCGCCGGGTTCACGTTCCTCTCGCTGCGGATCGTCTCGCTGGGCGGCGGTCCGCCGGAGATCGCGCTGTCGTCCGCGGTCGCGGCGGCGGCCGAGGTCGGCGCGATGGTCGTCGCGAGCCGCCTCGTGCCGCAGGATCGGGCTGCGGACGCTGTTCACCGTCTCGTCGCTGCTGTACACGGTCGCGTTCCTGCTGTGGGCGGTCCTCGCGTCACCGGTCGCGATCATCGCGTCGCGGCTGATCTCCGGGACGGCCTACTCGGGCCTGTGGATCGCGAGCGTGATGGCGATCCAGACGCTGCTGCCGTCCGCGCCTCCAGGGGTCCGGGCCAGGCCCTGATCTCGCTGACGACCGCGGGCCTGGCGGCGTTCATGGCCAACGTCGTCGGTGGCCTCGCTGTACGCGAACCAGGGCCCCGAGGTGCTGTTCGGGATCTCCGCGCTGTTCGGGGTCGCGGGCGCGATCGCCGGCTGGCTGACGTTCCCGCGCCGGGGCGCCAGGCGCTACGTGGAGCCGCCGGCCGTCGCCGCCTGACGCGACAGCGATGCCCGGCGCTCGCTACGCTCACGACCGTATGGCAACCCCCTCCGAGCCCTCCGAAGCGGCCCTCGCCCGCGACCCCATGCGGCTGCGCGACGCGCTGATCGCCCGCGAGCCGCTGGCCGCCGCGGACCGGGCGCCGTCCGCGTCGTCCACGCGCCCGGGCCGCGTCAACCTGATCGGCGAGCACACCGAC
Source organism: uncultured Chloroflexia bacterium (assembly GCA_963779575.1). Classification (GTDB taxonomy): domain Bacteria; phylum Chloroflexota; class Limnocylindria; order Limnocylindrales; family CSP1-4; genus CAIXZV01. The sequence goes on along the minus strand of CAVZYT010000008.1, from coordinate 145,759 downwards.
TACAACGAGGGCTTCGTGCTGCCGGTCGCCATCGACCTCGGGATCTCCATCGCCCTCGTGCCCGACCGACGACGGCCGCGTCGAGCTGACCCTGGCGGCGACGGGGGAGACGGGCGCCTTCGACGTCGACGACGTCGGGCCGCGACGCGGGATCGTGGCTCGACTACGTGGCCGGGCATGGCCTGGGCGCTGGCGGCGACCGGCGTGGCGCCGCGCGGCTTCCGCGGCCTGCTCGCGTCCGACCTGCCGCAGGGCGCCGGGCTGTCGTCGTCGGCGGCGATCGAGGTCGTCTCGGCCTGGGCGCTCGTCGGGCGGCGACCGGCCGCCGGTCGACCCGATGGACCTCGTCCACGTCGTCAAGCGCTCCGAGAACGGCTACATCGGCCTCAACAACGGGATCATGGACCAGTTCGCGTCGATCTTCGGCGAGCCGGACCGGGCGCTGCTGCTCGACTGCCGGTCGCTCGAGCACCGCTCGATCCCGCTGCCGCTCGACGACGTCGCGCTCGTCGTCTGCCACTCGGGCTCGCCGCGCAAGCTGGAGACGTCCGCCTACAACGAGCGCCGCGCCCAGTGCGAGGCGGCCGTGGCGGCGATCGCGGCGACCTACCCCGAGGTCCGCGCCCTGCGCGACGTCACGCCCGCGATGCTCGCGGCGGTCCGCGACCGCCTGGACGACGTCCCGGCGCGCCGGGCCGAGCACATCGTCGAGGAGGACGAGCGGGTGCTCGCCGCGATCGACGCGTTCGAGGCCGGCGACCTCGACGAGGTCGGGCGCCTGTTCTACGCGAGCCACGCGTCGCTGCGCGACCTGTACGAGGTCAGCAGCCCCGAGCTCGACGCCCTCGTCGAGATCGCGAAGGCGACGCCCGGCGTCGTCGGCGGCCCGCCTGACCGGCGCCGGGCTTCGGCGGCTGCACGATCAACCTCGTGCGCCGGGACGCGGTCGACGCGTTCCGCGAGGCGGTGCTGCGCGACTACCCCGCGCGGACCGGCCTCACGCCGCGGGTGTTCCCGGTCGAGGCATCCGTCGGGCGCGACGGCGCCTCGCCTGACGGCGGGCGGCATCAGCCCGCGTCGGCCGGTGCGGTCGTGCGTGCTCGTGGTCGTGGGTGACGATGCCGTGGAGGCGCCCGACCAGGCCGTAGACCATCGGCACGGCCATCACCGGGATGCTCGGTCGAGCAGGTCGCGGAACTCCCACGCCGAGAGCATCACGCACCGTCACCTCGCTGCCCGCCGTCACCGTCGCCGTTCGCGCGTGGCGCTCGACGAGGCCGAGCTCGCCGAAGAAGTCGCCCGGTCCGAGCGTCCGACGATGGCCTTGCCTCCGCCGTCGCGACGCTCCGCGGTGCCGCTGACGATGAAGAACAGGTTCATCGAGCGTCTCGCCCTCCTTCACGAGCGATCGCCCCGGGCGCGTACGTCCGCTGGGTCGCGTTGCCGAGGACCTTGTCGCGGTCCTTGGCGCTGAGCGCCGCGAAGATCGGGATGCGCGTCGGCCTCGGATGAGCTCATCGGTCCTCCCACGACTGGTTGCCGGCGCGGTGGCGTCGGCACAGGCGTCGCTCGCGGTTCGCATCCTAGTGCACCCGGGCCGGGCACAGGACGGGCGTCAGACGCGGCGAAGGTCGAACAGGCGCGCCTGGAAGTCGCCGCGCACGATGCGGGTCCCGTCGGCCGACTCGCCGCGCGGGAACGGCATGTCCGGCGGCTCGATGCCGAGGCCGACCGCCATCAGCTCGTCGCCGCCGCGGTCGGCGGTCGCCGCCGGCGCCTCGAACGAGTCCATCCAGGTCGTGACCCGGTAGGTCGCGGCCGGGTCGAGGCCGCGCAGCCGGAGCCGGTCGCGAGCGGCGATGGGCCGCGCGAGCACGCGGTAGAAGCCGACGACCGCGTGCGACGCCGGCGTCGTCGACCGCCATCCAGGCCGTCTCGTTGCCGTCGCCCTCGAACGGGCTGCGCAGGCGCAGGAAGCGGCCGTACTGGAGGACCTCGCGGCGCTCGCGGTACCAGGCGATCTGGCGCGCGACCTCGGCCTGCTCGTCGGCCGGCATCGCCGTCGGGTCGAGCTCGTACCCGAACGCCCCGAACATCGCCACCGCGGCCCGGGTGAACAGCGGCGCGACCCGCCCGGTCTGGTGGTTCGGCACGGCGGACACGTGCGCCGCCATCGACGACAGCGGGAACGCGAGCGAGGTGCCCCACTGGATCGCGCAGCCGCTCGACCGCATCGGTGTCGTCGCTCGTCCACGCCTGCGGCGCGTAGGCGAGCATCCCGGCGTCGAAGCGCGCCGCCGCCGCTCGCGCACGACTCGAACAGGATGTCCGGGAAGCGCTCGGTGAGCCGCCGGTAGAGCTCGTACACGCCGAGGATGTAGCGGTGGAAGAACTCGCCCTGGCGGTCGGCGGGCACCGCGGCGGTCCACGGCTCGGTGATGAAGCGGTTCATGTCCCACTTGACGTAGTCGATCGGGGCGCTCGCGAGGACCGCGATCGAGCGCGTCCGCGATGTGGTCGACGACCTCGGGCCGCGCGAAGTCGAGGACGAGCTGCTGGCGGCTCTCCGTCCGCTGCGCGCCCGGGGACGCCGATCGCCCAGTCGGGGTGGGCGCGGAACAGGTCGCTGTCCGCGTTGACCATCTCGGGCTCGATCCACAGGCCGAACTGCGAGGCCCAGGGCGTGGACGTCGCGCGCGAGCGCCGTCGAGGCCGCCCGGGAGCTTGCGCCGGTCGACGACCCAGTCGCCCAGCGACGAGTCGTCGTTGTCGCGCCGCCCGAACCAGCCGTCGTCGAGCACGAACAGCTCGACGCCGAGGTCCTTCGCCTTGCGCGGCGATCGCGACGATCCGCTCGTGGTCGAAGTCGAAGTACGTCGCCTCCCAGTTGTTGAGCACGACCGGGCGCGGGCGGTCGCGCCACGGCGCCGCGCGCCAGCCGCTCGCGGTACAGGCCGTGGAACGCGTCGCTGAGGCCGCCCAGGCCATCGCCCGACCAGGCGATCACGGCCTCCGGCGTGGTGAACGTCGCGCCGGGCTCGAGGCGCCACGCGAACGCCTCGGGGTGGATGCCGATCCGCAGCCGCGTCGTCCCGAACGGCTCGACCTCCGCCTCGGCGAGGAAGTTGCCCGAGTACGACGAGGCTGACGCCGAAGCGCCTCGCCCGCGTCCTCGGTCGTCGAGGCGCGGCGCAGCGCGAGGAACGGGCTGTGCTCGGCGCCGCTGGCGCCGCGCAGGCTGCCGACGGACTGGCGGCCCGGGACCAGCGGCCGGTCGTCGACGTGGCGCTCGCGGGCCCAGGTCGCCGCTGAGCGTCACGAGGTTCCAGTCGGCGTCGGGGAGGTCGAGGACGCGCCGACATCGCGCACCGGACGACGACCGGCGCCGCGCCGCCGTTGGCGAGCGTCAGCGAGCGGGCGACGACCGGTCGATCGGCGAACAGCGTCGTCCGCACGGTGACCGCGAGGCCGGTCGGCGCGTCGACGAGGTCGATCTCGAGCGTCTCGGCCTCGGCGTCCGACTTCGGCGTAGGTCGACGGGCAGGCCGGGCAGCGTCGGGCTTGCCGGCAGGATGCGGTGGCCGGCGTACCGGAGGTCGAGCACGGTCGAGCCGTCCGGGCCCTCCACGATCAGCGCCGGGCACGCGGAAGTCGCCGACGCCGGGCACCGGGACCTCGAGGCCGACGGGCTCGCCGACGCGGTTCGCGTAGCCCGTGAAGTCGGCGGGCGCCGAGGTGCCGCAGCGAGCCGCCGCCGCGCAGCGGGCGCACCGGCGTGGAGGTGGCCGAGCCAGCCGTTCTCGAGCACGCGCATCGACCCAGCTCGTCCGGCCGTTCTGCAGGTGCCACTCGCGCGCGGCCGGGTCCCAGCGCGATCGTCACGAGCCGGCGGCCTCGCGGCGTGAGCGTCCACGCCCAGCGGTAGGTGCCGCCGCGCAGCGACGTACGGCTCGAGCGTGTCCGGGCCGCAGCTCGCGGTGCCGAGCCCGCGGTGGCGCGGCGTCGAGGTGGACGATGGTCTCGGCGCGCGGCGCGCAGCTCGACGTCGTGCGTCGCGGCGTCGAGGTCCGCGGCCGTCGATGTGGGTCGCGGACACCTGCCCGGGCGCGTCGAGGTCGACGCGGACGCCGCCGCCCGGCGACCCGACGCGGAACCAGCGCGTGTCGGCGTGGCCGCCGTTCTCCTGCGGCCGCACGTACGGGACGAGCTGGTCGGTCACGCGTCGAGCGTCCAGCGCCCGATCCGGCCGCCCCGCCGCCGGTCCGGGTACGTCTCGTGCGGCCCGCGCCCGAACCACTCGAACGCCTCGTGGCCCGGCGGCGAGCTCGAGCACCGTGCCGACCCGCGGCAGGTCCTCGATGACCGCCGGGCACCTCGACGGTCTCCTCGACCCGGATCCGGCCGCCGGCGCGCTCGACAGCCGCTGCGCGTGTGCGCGATCTCGATGCCCGCGGCCGTCGTCCACGTCGCGCGCACGGTGACGGCGTCGGCCGTCGCGCTCGATGCCGTCGAGCCGCCGGGTCAGCGTCGGCGAGGCCCCAGCCGCCCAGCGGCCGCGCCATGCCGCCGATCCGGTCGTTGTCGGTGGGCGCGCGCCAGAGGGACAGGGCCGGCGGCGCCGCGAACGACGGGGTGGAGGAGGTACCCCTCGTCGTCGAGCGCGACGTCGCCGGTCCAGCCCTGATGTGGTGCGGCCGTCGGCGCCCGGCCCGTCGGCCGGCGTCGTCGAGCGGGACCTGCGCCCAGCCGATCTCGTACCCGGCCGCGGCCCACGCCGTCGCCTCGGCCGTGAGGAAGCGGAGCGTCAGCCAGCGCTCGCCGGCGCCGGCCGTCGGGCAGCGGCGAAGCCCGGGATCGTCGACCTCGGCGCGTCGCGCCCGGGCGCGATCGGCGGCAGCGGCAGCTCGCCGCGGCGACCGCGACGTCCCCGTCGACCGCGACCTCCCAGGTCGCCCGCAGCCAGCCGGTGTCCCGGAACTCGCCGCGGTTCTCGAGCGTGACCCGGCCCTCGCGCGCGGCCGCGATCGCCGCCGGACCCGACGCGGCCCGCACGGGCGACGCGAGGTGACATGTGCTCGAAGATCGCGGGCTTCGGCGAGCGGTCGGGGAACGTGATCCCGTCGATGCAGAACGACGCCGTCGTTGGGCTGGTCGCCGAAGTCGCCGCCGTACGCGTGGCGGATCGTGCCGTCGGGCAGCCGCTGGTCGAGGCCGTGGTCGCGCCACTCCCAGATGAACCCGCCCTGGAGCCCGTGGCGTCGACTCGATCGCGTCCCAGTACTCGGCCGAGCGTCCCGTTGCTGTTGCCCATCGCGTGGCTGAACTCGCACATGATCAGCGGGTGCCGCTGGCGCGCCGACCTGCGCGTGGGCGACGATCGCCGCGATCGGCGGGTACATCGGGCAGGTGAGGTCGCTGACGCCGTCTGGCCGCTCGCCCAGTCGAACCTGATCGCGCCCTCGTAGTGGAGCGGTCGCGACGGGTCGCGCGCGCCGAGCCCAGCCGGCCGCGGCGTCGTGGTTGGCGCCGTAGCCCGACTCGTTGCCCAGCGACCAGACGATGATCGAGGGGTGGTGGCGGTCGCGCTCGATCATCCGCGCCACGCGCTCCACGAACTGCGGCCCGGTAGCGCGGGTCGCGGCAGACGTCGTCGTACCAGCCGTGGGACTCGATGTCGGCCTCGTCGATGACGTACAGCCCGAGCTCGTCGCACAGGTCGAGCAGAACGCCGGGTCGTTGGGGTAGTGCGAGGTCCGCACGGCGTTGAAGCCCCAGCGCTTCATCGCGACGCACGTCGGCGCGCATGTCCTCGGGCGCGACGACGCGGCCGGTCCGCGGGTCGAAGTCGTGGCGGTTGACGCCCCGGATCAGCACGGCCCGGCCGTTGACCAGCAGCTCGACGCCGCGGACCTCGACCCGCCGGAACCCGATCCGCCGCTCGACCCGCTCGACGACCGCGCCGTCGGGCGCGACGCAGCGACACGGCGAGCCGGTACGAGCGTCGGGAGCTCCGCGGACCACGGCTCGATGCCCGGGACGCGGGCCGCCAGGCGCACCCGCCCGACGCGCGCCGGCCGGACGACCGGGCTCGGCCTCGCGCCAGCGCGCGACGTCGTCCGGGTCGCGGTGAGCGCGCCGGCGGCGACGAGGCTCTGGAGGTCGAGGATGCCGCGGCGCGGCGGCCCGGGCACGACCCAGTCGCCGGGCGCCGCCGGGCGGCGGCGGCGCGTGGGCGCACGACCGCGCCCAGCGGCTCCGTCCAGGCCCTCGAGCGTCGCCTCGACCCGCCAGCCGGCTGCGCGGCCGGTCGCCGGCTCCAGCCGAGCGCCGACCTCGAGCGACAGCGTGCCGGTCGTGCCGTCGGCCTCGAGGCCCGGCGTCGATCGCGAGGTCCGCGAGGTACGTCGCGCCCGTCGCGTACAGGTACACGGGGCGCGTGATGCCGCCGTGCCACCACTGGTCCTGGTCCTCGACGAACGACGCGTCGGACCACTTCACGACCGTCAGCCGCAGGTCGTTCGCGCCCGGCCGCAGGCAGTGCGGTCACGTCGAACTCGGCCGCGAGGTGCGAGTCCTTGCTGATCCCGATCTCGCCCCCGTTGAGCTCGACGATCAGCACGCTCTCCGCGGCGCCGACGTGCAGCACGACGCGCCGCCCGGCCCACGCCGCCGGGCACCTCGAACGACCGCTCGTAGACGCCGGTCGGGTTCTCGTCGGGGGTCGCGGGCGGCCGGTGGGGGAACGGCATCTGGACGTTCGTGTAGATGCGGCCGGTCCCAGGTGTCCTGCATCGTCCAGCAGCCGGGGACGTCGATCGTCGCGCCACGCCGCCGCGCCGACGGCGTCGGTCGGGCCGGTGGAGCAGCTGGAACCGCCAGCGTGCCGTCGAGCGGCAGCGCGGTCGTCGTGCGGGACCGCGTGCATCGGCAGCCGGCCGCGGGACGTCAGCTCAGGGTCGGCCCAGGGCGCGGGCGTCATGCGATCGCGATCCTCCCGGACGGGCGCGGGTCGGTCGCGACGAGGCCGGATCAGCCCTTGGTCGCGCCGAGCGATCAGGCCGCTGACGAAGTGCTTCTGCAGGGCGAGGAACACGAGGATCGTCGGGATCGCGGCGAGCAGCGCGCCGGCCGCGAGCAGGTTCTGTGTCCGTGAAGAACTGGCCCTGGAGGTTGTTGAGCGCCGAGGTGATCGGGCCGCCTGGTCGCCGTCCTTGATCAGGATCAGCGCCCAGAAGAAGTCGTTGTAGATGAACGTGAACTCGCAGCGTCGCGAGCGCCGCGAGCGCCGGGCGGCAGAGCGGCATGATCACCTCGCCCCAGATCCCGCAGGACGCTCGCGCCGTCGACCAGGGCGGCCTCGGTCAGCTCGTGCGAGATCGTCTTCATGTAGTTGCTGAGCACGAACGTGCAGAAGCCCGAGCTGGAACACGAAGTGGATCAGGAAGACGCCGAAGTACTGGTCGTACAGGATGGCCGTTGTCGCTCAGCGGCGGCGGGATGCCCGGCAGCGGCGTTGTACAGCTGGAACAGCGGGACGATGATCACCTGCGGCGGCAGCAGGTTGCCGGCGGTGAAGATCATCAGGATCACCAGGTTGAAGCGCCAGCTGAAGCGCGACACGGCGAACGCCGACCATCGACGCGACGATCAGCGTCACGATGACCGCCGGGATCGTCGACGATCAGCGTGTTCACGAAGTGCTGGGCGAAGTCGCCGCCGTTCCAGGCCGTCGATGAAGTTGTCGAAGTTGAGGCGTCTGCGGCAACGAGATGTAGCCGTCGCCTGGCGTGTCCGCCGTACGGCCGCAGGGCGGTGTAGATGGCCCACACGAGCGGGAACAGCCAGATGAGCGCCATGACGATCAGGAACACGTACAGCGCGATCCGGCCCCATGCGGGTCGGGCGCCGCTTGCGGGGCACCGCGGCGTCGGCCGCGAGCAGCTCGGGCGTCGCGACCGCGGTCATCGCTGGCCCTGGTCGCGCATCATCCGGGTCGAGGAAGCGATGATCGGCACGAGCGAGATCACCAGCAGCACGACCGCGATCGCCGAGCCGAAGCCGAGCCGGTTGGCCTCGCTGATCGCGTTGTTGGTGATCAGCGTCGACAGCAGCTCGAGGCCGTTCTTGCCGCGGTTGATGATGTACGACGATGTCGAACGCCCGCAGGGCCTCGATCGTCGTGATCACGACGATCACGACGTTGATCGGCATCATCACCGGGAACACGACCCGGAAGAACGTCTGGCGCTCGTTGGCGCCGTCGACCTTGGCGGCCTCGCGCAGCGTCGGGTCGAACGCCTTCAGGCCGGCCAGGTAGAGGACCATGATGTAGCCGACGTGGCGCCAGCTCGTGGCGACGAGCACCGCCCAGAGGTTGAGGCTCGGGTCGCCGAGCCAGTCGATCAGGTTGTTGTTGGCGGTCCGTCCGAGCACGTTGTTGATGAACCCCTGCTCGGGCGCGTACTGCAGCTTCCAGATGATCCCGACGACGGCCAGCGACAGCACGACCGGCAGGTAGAACACGCGTCTGGTAGAAGCGCGTGCCGCGCCCGTCGCGGTCGAGGAGCACCGCGAACAGGATCCCGATGCGGCGTGGCGATGAACATCAGCCACGCGAGCCAGATCAGGTTGTGCTAGAGGGCCGGCCAGAAGAACGGATAGGCCGTGAACAGGTTCTGGTAGTTCGTGAGCCCGATGACCTTGGCGTCGAAGGGGCTGCCGATGCCGTTCCAGTTGGTGAACGAGAGGAAGAACGACGCGATCGTCGGGCCCCAGATGAAGATCAGGTCAAGGACCAGCGGGATCCCGACCATCAGCCCGAGGACCAGCTTGTCCCGCCCGGTCAGCAGGCTGTAGCGCCGCCGGAAGCGCCCGGTCGCCTGGCGCGCGGCCGGCTGGGCGACCGGCGAGACAGCAGACGCCCCCGTCACGCCGCTTGGATCGGCGGTGGCGGGGGCGACAGGCTGACTCGAGCGTTCGGCCACGGTCCGGAGAGTCTAGCCAGACCAGGCGGATGGGGCTACAGGGTGTCCCAGAAGCTCTGGATCTTCGCGAGGAAGGCGTCCAGATCCTGGTTCGGGTTCTTGAGGAAGTCGAGCAGGAAGGCCTGCATGCCGTTCGGGCCCGCGAAGTTCGGGTTGGTGTCGCGGTCGAGGAACTGGGTGATCTTGCTGGGCGCCGCCGATCGAGCTCCACCGCCTTCTTCTGGAGGTCGGTGTAGCTGCTCGTGTCGGCGCTCTTCGAGGCCGCGATGTTGCCCTTGGTCCTGCGAGACCCAGGTCACCTGCGGTCGCCGGCTGGCCGAGGTACTCCATGAACGCCTTCGAGGCGTCGAGATCTGCGGCGAGTGTCGGCGACTTGGCGCTGATCATGAAGCCGTCGATCGGCGCGTCGAGCGCCTTCTCGGCGTCGTACTGGGTCCCGAAGTTCGGGTACGGGAAGAAGTCGAGGTCGGCGAGGTCGGCGGCGCCGGCCTCCTGGAACTGCTGGCGACACGAACATGCCGAGCAGGTACATGCCGGCCTTCTTCTGGACCAGCGCCTGCGCGGCGTCCTGCCAGGTCCGGCCGGCGGCGCCCTCCTGGTAGAACGGGAGGAGCGTCCGTCCACTTCTCGAAGACCGCCTTGGTCTTCGGGTCGGTCCACTTCTCCTTGCCCGTCATCAGGCCGACGTGGAAGTCGTAGCCGTTCTGGCGCAGGTTGAGGATGTCGAACGTGCCCATCGCCGGCCAGCCGTCCTTGTCGCCGAACGCGATCGGGATCAGGCCGTCCGCCTGCATCTTGGTCGCCAGGGTCTTGAACTCGTCGAGCGTGGTCGGGATGGTGTAGCCCTTGTCCGCGAACACGCTCTTGCGGTAGAAGACCGCCCACGGGTAGTTGTAGATCGGGATGAAGTACTGCTTGCCGTCGTCGCCCGGTGGAGCCCACCTTGAACGCATCGGAGTAGTTGGCCCCGACCTTGGCCCAGACGTCGCTGATGTCGGTCGCGAGGCCCTGCGCCGCGAAGAACTGCATCCGGAAGCCGGAGAACCACGTGAACACGTCGTCCGGCGTGCCCTGGAGGTACGAGCTGATCTGGTCCTGGAACGTGCCGTGGTCGATCGTGTTGATCTTGACCGGGATCCCGGTCGTCTTCGTGAACGTGTCCACGATCGCCGGCGAGGACGCCCTTGGGAATCGTGTCCGAGTAGTTCGATCCGAGCGTGACGCTGCCGCTGACGCCGGTCGACGGGGCCTCGACGGACGCTGCGCTCGGTCGGCGCCGGCGGTGCTGCCGGAGCCTGCGAGACGGCGGCCGAAGGGGCCGAGCTTGCGGCGGGCGGTGCTAGCAGGCTGCGAGGAAGGCGGAGACACCGCCGAGGGCCGCGACCGCGGCGCCACCCTTCAGCACCTGGCGGCGCGTGACGGATCGGAGGCCGTCGAAGTCAGCCATACGATCTCCTCCTGGGTGGACCGACCCGCGACGTATCGGCGGAGTCAGGCCACAGTGCGATTGTTGCGACCGGGTGGCGCAGATGTCAAGAGACTCGCGCGTATTCGAACGAGTTTTCTTGTGCGACTTCGTTGACTTGCCGGCTCGGTTCGGCGTTCAAGATGCACATGCGCCGGACCGCAGCGGCCGCAGCACCGGCGGTCACGTGGCAGCCGTCCCGGCGCGGAGAACTGGGAGCGGAGTGGATGCTCGCCCGCCAACGCCAGGCGCTGATCCTCGACCGGGTGCGCGAGAGTGGCGCGGTCCGCGTCGCCGACCTCGCGCGCGAGCTCGAGGTGTCGGACATGACGGTCCGCCGCGACCTCGAGATCCTCCACGAGCACGGCCTGCTCGAGAAGGTCCACGGCGGCGCGACGGTGATCTCGGGCCTCGCGTCGCTACGAGCCCGGGTTCGTCGCCAAGTCGGCCCTCCAGCAGGTCGAGAAGGCGGCGATCGGCGCCGAGGCGGCGCGCGCTCGTCGAGCCCGGCATGGCCATCGCGATCTCCGCCGGGACGACGACCCACGCCCTGGCCGCCCGCGTCGCCGAGATCCCCGGCGTCACGGTGGTCACCAACTCCCTGCGCGTCGCGGAGGTGCTCTATCGATCAGGCCGGCGGGACCAGACCGTGATCCTGACCGGCGGCGTGCGGACGCCGTCCGAGGCGCTGGTCGGGCTCGTTCGCCGTCGCGCAGCTGCGCTCGGTGCACCTCGACCTCGTGTTCATGGGCGTGCACGGCATGGACGCGCAAGGCCGGGCTTCACCTGCCCCAACCTGTCCGAGGCGGACACCGACCGGGCCCTCATCGAGGCCGGCCGGCGGCTGGTCGTCATCGCCGACCACAGCAAGTGGGGCGTCATCGGCATCGCGTCGATCGCGCGCCTCGACCAGGCCGACGTCCTCGTCTCCGATCGCTCCTCGACGCGACGGCCCAGGCGACGCTCCGCGAGGTCGTGCGGCGAGGTGATCCTCGTCGAGTCGGACGAGCCGGCGGAGGGCGCGGGCCTGATCGTTCTGGACGATCGTCGGACGAGCGGCGCGCAGGCCGCGAGTCCGTGCCCACTGACCATCAGCGCTCGACCCGGACGACGCGCTGTCGCTGGCCTCGCAGCCGGAGCCGCACCGGCGCCACAACGCGCTGACCGGCGAGTGGGTGCTGGTCTCGGCCGGGCGGACCGACCGGCCGTGGCTCGGTGCCGAGGAGCCGGAGCCGCCCGAGGAACGGCCGGCCTACGACCCGGACTGCTACCTGTGCCCCGGCAACCGTCCGCGTCAACGGGTGACGTGAACCCGGACTACGACGCGACGTTCGTGTTCACCAACGACTTCGCGGCGCTCCGTCCCGACACGTCGGACGCGCGCGTCGCGGACGGGCTGTTCCGCGCCGAGGGGACACGCGGCACGTGCCGGGTCGTGTGCTTCTCGCCGCGCCACGACCTGACGCTCGCCGGGCATGGCGACGAGCCGGAGATCCGGCGGATCGTCGACGTCTGGGCCGAGCAGACGACCGAGCTCGGGCGAGCGCTACCGCTGGGTCCAGGTGTTCGAGAACCGCGGCGAGGCGATGGGCGCCTCGAACCCGCACCCGCACGGCCAGATCTGGTCCGGCGACGCCCTGCCGGTCGAGGCGATGCGCGAGGACCGCGACGCAGGCCGCGCTACCTCGCCGAGACCGGGCGCGGCCGCTCCTCGTCGACTACGCCGCGGCCGGAGCGCGGCGGCCCGCGCGTGGTCGCGCGACGGCGCCCGGCTGGCTGACGGTCGTGCCGTTCTGGGCCGCGTGGCCGTTCGAGACGCTGCTGATCCCGCTCGAGCCGCGCGGCGCGGCTCGCCGACCTCGACGACGCCGGCCGCGACGGGCTGGCCGCGGCCCTGCGGGACCTGACCCGGCGCTACGACGCCCTGTTCGGCCGGCCGTTCCCGTACTCGATGGGCTGGCACCAGGCGCCGTTCGACGGCGACGTCGACCGAGCCACTGGCAGGTCCACGCGCACTTCTATCCGCCGCTGCTGCGCGCGAGCGTGCGCAAGTTCATGGTCGGCTACGAGCTGCTCGCCGAGCCGCAGCGCGACCTCACGCCCGAGGAGGCCGCCGCGCGCCTCCGGGCCGCGGTGCCAGCGCCGGCCGCTGACCCACGTCCGCCCCGATCGGGACCCTCACATTCGCCCAGCATGGCGATGACACTCCGGGCATTAGATGCGCAGGGTGTCATCGGGGGATGGGGAGGCTGGACTCGCGGCGCCGCCAGGGTCGCTCCCTGGGATCAGCGCCAGTACGATGGCCCCACCTGGCAGCGGAGGGCGCATGCGGTTGTGGGGCGGCCGGTTCGACGACGAGCCGGACGCGCGGATGGCGGACTTCACCCGGTCGATCGAGGTCGACGCCGAGCTGGCGCTCGACGACATCGCGGGGTCGATCGCGCACGTCCGCGGTCTCGGGCGCGCGGGCCTGCTGACCGACGATGAGGTCGCGACCCTCGAGGGCGGCCTCGCGGCCCTGCGCGCATGACGTCGAGGCCGGCGCGGTCGCCTGGGACCCGACCCTCGAGGACGTGCACCTCAACCTCGAGACGCTGCTCACGGCACGGGTCGGGGCGGTCGGCGGCAAGCTCCACACCGGCCGCTCGCGCAACGACCAGGTCGCCACCGACCTGCGCCTGTGGTCCCGCCGCGCGATCGACCGCCTCGACGTCGCGATCGTCGGCCTCGAGCGGGCGCTCGTCGGCCTCGCCGAACGGGAGGGCGACGCCGTCCTGCCGGGCTCGACCCACATCCAGCCGGCCCAGCCGGTCCTGTTCGCCCACCACCTGCTCGCCTACGTCGAGATGCTGGAGCGCGACCGCGGACGCCTCGCCGACGCCCGCGCGCCGGCTCAACGTCTCGCCGCTCGGCGCGGGGCCCTCGCGGGCGCCGGCTATCCCGCTCGACCGCGAGACGACGGCCGCGGAGCTCGGCTTCGACGGCGTCACGCGCCAACTCGCTCGACGCGGTCGTCGGACCGTGACTTCGTGGTCGAGCTGATCGCGGCGGCCGCGCTGGCGATGGTGCACCTCAGCCGCCTGGCCGAGGAGATCACCTGGTGGTCGAACCCGCGGTTCGGGTTCGTGCGCGTCGCCGACGCGTTCTCGACCGGGCTCGTCGATGATGCCCAACAAGAAGAACCCGGATCCGGCCGAGCTCGTCCGCGGCCGGACGGCGGCCGTGATCGGCGCCCTGACGACGATGCTGGTCGCTGCTCAAGGGCCTGCCGCTCGCGTACCAGCGCGACCTCCAGGAGGACAAGCCGGCGCTGTTCGCGCGGTCGGCCACGCTCGAGGCCTCGCTGCGGCGTCATGGCGGGCCTCGTCGAGACGCTCGCGGTCGATCGCGCGCGCATGCGCGGGCTGCGGAAGAGGGCTACACGACGGCGACGGCGCTCGCCGACGTCCTCGTCCGGCGCGGCGTGCCGTTCCGGGCCGCGCACCACATCGTGGGCGGCCTTGTCGGTGGGGCGGAGGCGGAGCGCATCCCGTCGCTCGCGGCGCTGCCCGTACGAGGCGTATCGCGCGGCGCTCGACGGCAGCGACGACCCGGTCGCGCGCAGCCTTGCCAAAGAGAAGGGCGATCGCCGCGGCGCTGCGCGAGGCGGCGACCATCGAGGGCGCGCTGGCGGCCGCCGACGTGACCGGCGGCACCGCGCCCGAGCGCGTGGCGCTGGCCCTGCGCCGAGGCGCGTGCTCGACTCGAAGGCGGATAATCGACGTTGCCTTTGCACCACGCCATCGGTCGTTTCACCGATGTCGTGCGTGCCCGGCATCGGTGACGATCCGCGGTCAGCGTGAGCGGCGACTTGCCGCCGGGACATTCGGAGGACCACGAGATGGCAAAGTTCATGGACGTCCACACGGGTTCGTCGGCGTCACCGGAGAGCAGCTGCGCGAGGCGCACGACGCGCGACCTCGCCATCGAGGGGGACGAGGGCGTGCACTTCGAGCGCGCGTGGCTCGACCCGGACGCCGGCAAGGTGTTCTGCCTGGCCACCGGCCCCTCGAAGGAGGCCGTGATGCGCATCCACGAGCGCGCCGGCCACCCGACCCCCGAGGTCTACGAGCTCACCGTCGAGGTCTAGGACCGGCCCGATCCGGCGATCGGCACAGCCGGACGTGGTGGCGGTCAGCGACGACCGCCACGCCACCCGGCTGTCGGCCGGATCGTCGACTACCCAGGCGGCAACCTCGGCTCGGCGCATGGCGCCGAGCTTGGCGAGGATGTGCTCGAGGTGGGCGCTGACCGTCTTGGGCGACAGCCCGAGCTCGTCGGCGATCTCCGCGTTCGTCATCCCCTCGGCGACCAGGCCGCGCGACCTCGAACTCGCGGACCGTGAGCGGCCGCCACGGCTCGTCGAGCGTGCCCCGGCTGCGCACGATGCCGCCCAGCTCGTCGGCACGCCGCAGGAGCGGCGTGGACCGCAGCCGCTCGGCGGTCGCACGTGCCGCCCCGAGAACGGGGACGGCGTCGGCGTGACGGCCGGCGCGGACCAGCGCCGTCGCCAGGTCCAGCCGCGCCCACGTGGACTCCCAGATCCGGCCGATCCCGTCCCAGCCTGCCACCGCCGCCTCGAGATCGGCGCGCGCCGCGACCGTCGAGCTGGCCGCGAGGTGGAGCAGGCCGTCCGCGTGCCGCCGGGCCGTGTCCGCGGGTCCGCCCCACCCCTCGAGCGCCGCATTGACGCGCGTTGACCAGCGCGCCGCCTCATCCGGCTGGTGCGCGGCGACGTACGCCCGGACACCGGTCACGAGGAACGGGACGAGCAGGGCTCGTTCGCCCGAGGCCGCGGCGATCTCGAGCCCTTCCTCACAGCGCTCGATCGCAGTGGCCGGGTCGCCGGCCACGAGCGCGGTCTCCGCGAGGCCCCACAGGGCCGGCAGCACGAGCTCGACCTCGCCACTCGCCCGGCCGATCTCGAGCGAGGCGTCGAACAGCGTCCGCGCGCGGTCGACATCCCCGCGCCCGAAGGCGACGTAGCCCAGGGCATCGCGCGAACCGAGCGTCCCTCGCCGGCTGCCGCGTTCCACGAGCTCGATCTCGGCGATCAGGATCGCCTCGTCCCAGCGACCGGCCGCCCACGCGACGTGCGCCGCTGTCGCAGCCATGACGTGCCGGCAGTAGGACTGCTCGATCTCGTCGGCGTACCGCAGGCCCTCGCGCAGCCCGACGTCCGCGGCGTGGTAGTCCATCACCCGGGCAGCGATCGCGGCCGTGCTCCGGTAGGCCGTCACACCCGTGCTCTCGAGGCTGGCATCGCGGGCAATCCGGGCGACGTCGAGCATCGTGTCCAGGCCGGCGCCCACCCCGCCTCGCAGGATCTCCACCTCGGCAGCGATGAAGTCCAGCTCGCCGAAGTCCGTGTCGTCGGACGCGGCGCGATACCGTCGCGCCTCCTCCACCAGTGCGGCCGCCTCCGGGAGCCGCACGGCGTCGAGCTCGAGCACGGCCCGGTACAGGCGGACGTCGGACAGGGCGAAGGCACGTTCCGCGGAGTCGGGCACGCCCGCGAGCTCGGCGTCCGCCTGATCGAGGAGCCCGAGGCGCTCCTCCCTCGACCGGACGTCCCGGCGCGCGACGCCGGCGAGCGCAGCCAGCATGTTCGCCGCGTCGATCGGGCGCCCGGCATCGAGGTAGTGCCGGCGCGCCAGCAGCGCCGTCTCCTCGATCACCGGGACGTCGTCGACGGCAAACGCCGCGTTGCAGTACACGTCGTACAACGCGGCAAGCTCGATCGAGCTCAGGCCCTCCGGGATGTTGGCGACGGCGCGCGCGTACAGCTCGAACGACTCCTGGCGGCTGGACATCGCACCGGCCGCTTCGGCGCCGGCGAGCGCGGTCCGATAGGCCTGGGCGCGCATCCCGGCGCGTTCGAAATGGGCCGACGCGTGGATCTCCGAGGCGCCCTCGAGCCGTGCGCCGAACTCGCCGGCCCGGGCGTGCAACTGCCGGAGATCGGTTGCCGGGACGGTGCGGTAGAGAGCGTCCCGGATCAGCTGGTGGCGGAAGTCGAAGTACCCCTCGTCCACCCAGCCGAATGAGTACAGAAACGCGTTCGCAGTCAGCTCGCCGAGCGCACTTGCAAGGTCGCCGACCTGGCGATCCATCACGCCCGCGAGCACGTCGGGGACGAAGCAGCGCCCGATGACCGCACCGGCACGGGCGACGGCGCGCGCGTCATCGGACAGCCTCGCGAGGCGGGCGAGGATCGCGTCCTCGATCGTATCCGGGACCTGCGCGTCGCGGATCGCACGGCCGTTGCCGCGGGCGCTCTCGCCGAGCGCGCCAAGGAGCTCCTCGATGTACAGCGGGACACCCTCGGTCCGTTCGAATACCGCCCGCACCACCTCGCGCGGCGCTGGCAGGCCGGTGGCCATGATCAGGGCTGTGACCAGGGCAGTCTGCTCGTAGGTCAGCGGCGCGAGGCGCGCCTCCTCGCGCAAGTCGCTGGCTGAGCAGTCGTGCGCGCCACTCTCGGTGACTTGAGTCGGGTGGCAGCTCGTCGACCCGATACGCGCCGACGAGAAGGGCCGGGCGGTCGCGCACGAGGCGGGCGATCTCGCCGATCACCTCGATGCGACAGTCTCGTCGGCCCACTGCAGGTCCTCGAACACGAGCAGGGTCGGCCGATCGATCGCCGCGACGATCCGCTCGGCGATCTCGCGGACGAGGATCCGCCGCGACCCGAGCGTGTCGATGCCCTTGCGGCCACGGACCTCGAGCAGCTCGTCGCCGAGCGACGCCGAACCGCCGTCCTCGCGCATCGTTCGCGCCATGTCGAGGATCGATGCGAGCGGGCACCTGCCGGTCCTGCGGCGCGAGGTCGCCGGTCGCGACGCGGAACCCCGCGGCCTCCGCCTTGTTGATGACCGCGCGAAGCAGCCGCGTCTTGCCGATGCCCGCCTCGCCGGCGAGCAGCAGCATGTGACCGCGGCCGTCCGCGGCCTCGGCGATGCGGCGGTCCGCGAGCTCGAGGAGGTCGTCGCGTCCGATCAGCAGCGGACAGACGTGCGGTCCGATCTGACTCATCGTCGGGAGTGTAGGACCGCTGCGCCAGTACGGCATCGGTCGATCGACCGATGTCGCCGGTTCGAGCCGGGCAACGGACGGGTACCCGCGGCGACTCGCGGTCGGGTACGCTCGCGGCGTGCGTGTCGGAATGATCGGCACCGGCCTGATGGCGCGCGACCACCTGCGCGAGATGGTCGGGCCGCGACGACACGGTCATCGCGGCGATCTGCGAGCCGTCGGCGGCAGCCTACGAGGCCGCTGCCGCCCAGGTCGAGGCCGCTGGCGCGCCACGGCCGCCGAACGAGCCCGACTGGCGCCGGTTCCTCGACGTCACCGCCCGCGAACTGGAGCTCGACGCCGTGATGATCGTCACGCCGCACGCCCTCCACTTCGCGCAGGCGTCCGCCGCCCTCGAGGCCGGCCTCGACGTCCTGCTCGAGAAGCCGATGGTCATGAACGCGACGAGGCCGACGGAGCTGATCCGGACGCGCGACCGCGACCGGGCGCCTGCTCGTCGTCGCGTTCCAGGGCAGCCTCTCGCCGCATGTCCGGGCGGCGGCGACGCTGCATCCGGTCGGGCGAGCTCGGGCGCGATCCTCAACGTCAACGCGCTCGTCTGGCAGGACTGGCACGCTGGGCGCGCCGGCACGTGGCGCGAGAACGCCGGCGCTGTCGGGCGGCGGGCTTCATGTTCGACACCGGCGCCCACATGCTCAACACCGTCGCCGACCTCGCCGGCGAGGACGTCGGCGCAGGTCGCGGCCTGGCTCGAGGACGACGGTCGTCCCGGTCGACGTCCGGGGCGCCGTCATCGCGCCGCCTCGCGTCGGGGGCGCTGATCACGATGAACGGCTGCGGTCGCGCGATCCCGTCGCTGCGGCTCGGACATCCGCGTGTTCTGCGAGCTGGGCACGCTGCGCACCGGGATCTGGGGCGAGCGGCTCGAGCTCCAGCGGCACGGCGCGACGGCACTGCGACCGGTCCGCTCGGTGCGGCCGAAGACCGTGTGGCAGCAGTTCCTCGATGTCCGCGACGGCCGTCGAGCCGAACCCGAGCCCGCCCGAGGTCGGTCTGCGGATGGCGCGGCTGTGGGACGCGATCCGCGAGTCGTCGGCGCGCGGCGGCGCGGTCGTGACCCCGGCCGGGCAGGCGGACGCGGCATGACGATCCGGGTCACGGTCTGGAACGAGTACCGCCAGGAGCGCTCGGACGCGCCGGTCGCCGCCGTCTATCCCGAGGGGATCCACGAGGCCATCGCGGAGGGCCTCCGGGCGGCGGGCGGCCTCGCGGTCCGGACCGCCACCCTCGACGAGCCCGAGCACGGCCTCACGGACGACGTCGCTCGCCGCGACGGACGTCCTGACCTGGTGGGGCCACGCCGCCCACGACGAGGTCGACCGACGCGGTCGTCGATCGCGTGCACGCGCGCGTGCTCGACGGCATGGGCCTGGTCGTCCTGCACTCGGGCCACTTCTCGCGGATCTTCCGGCGCCTGATGGGCACGAGCTGCGACCTCAAGTGGCGCGAGGACGGCCGCCGCGAGCGCCTGTGGGTCGTCGATCCGTCGCACCCGATCGCCGATGGCCTCGGCGAGTCGATCGTCCTCGCCGAGGAGGAGATGTACGGCGAGCACTTCGACATCCCGGCGCCCGACGAGCTCGTGCTGGTCAGCTGGTTCGAGGGCGGCGAGGTGTTCCGCAGCGGCTGCACCTGGCGCCGCGGCCGCGGGCGGGTCGTGTACCTGCGGCCCGGCCATGAGACGCACCCGACCTACTTCGATCCCGGGATGCGGCGGCTGATCGCCAACAGCGTCCGCTGGGCGGCCGGCGCCCACGGCGAGCGACCGACATACGGCAACGCGCGGCCGGTCGAGCCACCGGCGTAGGGGAGCGGCGATGCTCAGCGAGGCGACGATCCGCGGTGCGCCCAAGGCGCTGCTCCACGACCACCTCGACGGCGGCCTGCGGCCGGCGACCATCGTCGACCTCGCGACCGAGTACGGGTACGCGGACCTGCCGACCACCGACGTTGACGCGCTGGCCGCCTGGTTCCGCCGCGGCGCCGACCAGAAGTCGCTCGAGCTGTACCTCGACACGTTCGCGCACACATTCGGGGTCATGCAGGAGCGCGACGCGATCATCCGGGTCGCCTCCGAATGCGCGCAGGACCTGGCCGCGGACGGCGTCGTGTATGCCGAGGTCCGGATGGCGCCCGAGCTGTGCACCGCCCATGGCCTGACGCTCGACGAGGCCGTCGAAGCGATGCTCGAGGGATTCCGCGACGGTGAAGGCCGCGCCGCCGCGGTGGGTCATCCGATCACGATGAAGCTGCTCGTCACTGCGATGCGCCAGGCCGGGCGCTCGCTCGAGGTGGCCGAATGTGCCGTGCGCTGGCGCGATGCCGGGGTCGTCGGGTTCGACATCGCCGGGCCCGAGGAGGGCTACCGGCCGACCCGCCACCTCGACGCCTTCGATCTCGTCCGGCGCGCGAACTTCCACATCACGATCCACGCCGGCGAGTCGTTCGGCCTGCCGTCGATCTGGGAGGCGCTCCAGTTCTGCGGCGCCGAGCGGCTGGGTCACGGCGTGCGCATCGTCGACGACATCACCGTCCACGACGACGGGTCGGTGTCGCTGGGCCGCCTGGCCGCGTTCGTGCGGGACCGGCGCATCCCGCTTGAGATGTGCCCGACCTCGAACGTCCACACGGGCGCCGCCTCCTCGATCGCCGAGCACCCGTTCGACCTCCTGCGTCGGCTGCGGTTCCGGGTCACCGTCAACACCGACAACCGGCTGATGAGCGGCGTCTCCGTCTCGTCCGAGTTCGCGGCGCTCGACGCGGCGTTCGCCCTCGGGCTGGGCGAGATGGAGTGGCTGACGATCAACGCCCTCAAGTCCGCCTTCGCCCCGTTCGACGAGCGGCTGCGGCTGATCAACGAGGTCGTGAAGCCAGGCTACGCGCACCTGCGCGCGGAGGCCTCCCGGGTCGCGGTCCCGGGCTGAGCGGCGGTCGGGTGCTCAGCCGTTCGCGCGTCTCCGGACTCTCCCGACTTCCCCGACGCTCCGTGGACCTCGACAGCCGCCTTCGGGGTGTTCGGACGTGGTCATTTCAGTGAAAGCGTGCCCTTCACGTGGGCTTTGGCGGTGTTGACCAGGCCCGGGCGGCTCAGGTCGGTCTTGCACGTGCTGTCGATCCGGTAGTTGGAATCCCCATCAGACTCGGCCTTGAGCCCATCGGCGTCCCCGCAAGCGAGCGTGAGGTAGCCCAGGCTTCGTCCTCCACACGAGGTCGGGAAGATGATCTGCAGGTGGAGGAGGTCATCGCCCAACGTACCGCGCACGTTCAACGCGCCATCTGGGCCGCCAGGCTTGAGCTGAGCCGGGTCCACGAGCCTCCCTTCGCCATGGCTCGTGCAGGGCGGGGCGCCGGGACAGTTATTGCAGTCTGAGCCTGCGTTCTTGTTACCGCCCGTCGTGTGAAAGTGGTAGTTGAACGTGCTGCCACCGTCCGGTTCGGCGGTCAGTGCCCGGGAAGTGTCGTCGACCAGCAGCTCAACCTCAACCGTGATGTCGTACGTGGCCCTTTCGGCAAGAAACTTCGCCTCCGCGTCATAGTGGATGGTCCCGCCAAAGTGCGGCGACCCAACCGTGAACTCGACCGTCCGCTTGCCGATGCCGCGGTTTGAGACCTGCTGGAGGTCGATCGTTCCCTTGTCGCCCTTCTTTGGTCCGGCGAGGAATGTGAAGGTGGGCGGATAGGGCACCGGCTCGCCCGTCGGGTCAAGCGACTGGGCACCGTTGAACGTGGCCTTGATCGGCTGAGCGATCTCGGCCCGCTGGAACTTGCCGGCGGCGGTGACGGAAAGGTCCACCTGCTCGTTGGGGTGCACGGTTCCCGTGTCGCGGCTTGGCGTGAGCTCGATGCACTTGCCGGAACGCCAGAAGGTCTCCGTCTCCCTGCCGATCTGCGCCAGCAGCAGCTGCGCCATGACCGATGAGTTGAACATGCTGCCGGCCGCGCGCTCCGCGCCGGTGCCCCGTGCAGACAGGCCGCTGCCGCTCTCAGATGTTGTCGATCCGCTCGGGTTCATCACGATGGGCAGCTTCTGGGTCGCGGTCCAGTCGAACGCATCGGCTGACCCGTTGGCGCCTGGGCCGTGAGCGTCGGCAGCCATGTCGAGCGTTGTCTCGATGCGGAGAAGGTGGGCGTCGTCGCCGTTCTGAAGCATGAACGGCGCAACGACTGCCCGCGTGGCGCCCGATCGTGCGTGCGCCGCCCCGCTGACGTCGTTCATCTCGTGCTTCGTCTGGAAGTTGTAGGTGCCGCGCGCGATGCCGCCCTCCTCGGGACAGGCATTGATGTCGAACTTTCCGTCGGAGGTGCTCGTGTAGAGCGCTACGAATGAGCCGTCTGTCGCGTTGAAGATGTTGTCCGTGGCCGACAGCTGAACCTCGAACGAGATCTTTCCGCCGCCGCTGTTGATCACCCACGTCATGTTCAGGTCCACCACCTGGCGCAAACCGTTCGAGGTGCTTTCGCTGTGGTCGCTGCGGGGGACGCTGCCGGTGATGGTCTGGTCGGCGAGCTGGATCGCGCCCGTCGTCAGGCTCAGCATCGCGGAGGTGGTGAAGCCGGTCTCGGCGAAGACGCTGAGATCGATGTCGCCGGATGGCTCGTCTTGCCGCGACGGTAACCCGGACACGACCATGGCCACCAGCTGAGCAGGCGCGGCGCTGGTCGCGCCTTCAGGCATCTGCCCGGTATCGACCAGATGCGCGATCTGCTCCAAGCTTTCCTGACTGAAGGCTGAAGCCTGTGCATCGAGCTCATCGAAGACTGCCTGACCGCTATCGCCGATGAGAGCCGCCATGCCGCCGTCGGCGCGCACCTCCTGATTCAGCACGAGCTCGTCCTGAGCGGCGGCGCCCGGGTCCGTGGCGTCGTCGTAGTTGACCTGGGCCGTCCCGTCAGTGTTCGGGGTGGCCGTTGACGTGACCGCCTGGCTGGTTGGGGCGGGTGGGGCCGCGGACGTCAGCGGGTCCGCAACTCCCGACGTGCCACTGGCGCTGGGCGCAGAACCTCCGCACGCTGTCAGCGCGACGGCCAGCAGGAAGAGGGCCGCCGCCGTCGACCCTGACGATGCGCGCTGCCGGCGCAGGTCGGACATGCCGACATCTTGGGCCGCCGCGATGTCATCAGCAAGACAGGTTTTGCCTCGGTGTTGGAGGTCACGCCCGCCGCGCTGCCCCGCACCCCCGAGACACCGCGCACCTGACGGTGCTGCCGATGTGGCGAACCCTGGGAGACCGCGCGGCCCGGTTCGCGGTCCCCGGCTGAGCGATCAGATCCGCAGGGCGAACACGATCTCCGACCACGCCGACGCGAAACCGATGACGACGGCGACGGCCAGCGCGCCGTACCCGAGCGACGCGATGATCGTGGGCATCTCGCGACGCTGGACGCGGTACGTCCAGGACGCGAGCGTCGCGACGCCGACGGCGATCAGCGCGATCCCGAGCCATCGATGTTCCTGTCCGAGGTAGGGCGGGACGACGAGCGGGAGGCCGATGAACAAGCCGATGACGGTGACGACGGAGTAGATGCCAGCCGGCCCCGACTCGAGCGAGGGCGCCTGTGGCAGGTGACGGTCCAGCCACGCGTCGATGAGGGCGACCGCGAGGCCGACGAGCATGACGAGGGCGATCAGGATCGCGACGATGACCGGCTGTCGTTGGAGCACCTCGAAGTCGTGGTTGTCGCCGTTGATGAGGCCGATCGAGCCGAGGGCGACGGCGATCGGCATGGCCAGCACCGCCCGCACCGCCGTGCCGCCGGGGATCCACGGCCGGACCGTCACCCACACGAACCCGGCACCGAACCCGATGACCAGGCCTGCCCCGACGATCAGCCCGAGGCTGCCACCGAGGGTGATCGCACCGATCCGGTTGCCGTTCTCCGTGAACTCGCCGACTGCCCCGGGCACCGCGATGGCCGCAAGGCGCATCGCCAGGCGCCCGCCCAGCCCGGCGACGACGACCCCCGCGATCAGTCCCGCGACCCCGCCCCGAGTGATGTCCCGAACGACGCTACCCGGCGGCCAGGCCTCGGCCGCTCTCGCCGCGCCGGACTCCCCGTGGACCTCGACCGCCGCCGTCATCGCGCTTCTCCATCGCGTCGCGCTATATCATCGTCCGATATAGTCGCCGCGTCGGGCGCCGCGTGTCAAGCCACCGGCAGCGCGACCACGAAGCGGGAGCCGCCGTAGCCGTTGGCCTCGATCCACACCCGGCCGCCCATCGCCTCCATCAGGCGGCGCGCCGCGAACAGGCCGATCCCCGAACCCCGCGAGCGCACGCGGTCCACCCGGACGTAGGGCTGGAAGACCGCCTCCCAGTCGTCGATCGGGACGCCCGGGCCGTCGTCGGTGACGTAGACCTGGACCTCGCCGCCCTCGCGCCACACGCCGAGCGAGACGGCCTGCTCGGGCGGCGCGTACTTGGCCTCGTTGTCGAGCAGGTGCTCGAGGACCTGGCGGAAGCGGGCATCGTCGCCGCGGGCGACCAGCGAGCCGTGCGGCGGCTCCCAGCGCACAGGCCGCGTCCGGAGCAGCAGCGCGAGGGTGCCGACGGTCGCCGAGATGGCGGTCACGACGTCGAACGGGTCCCGGCGCAGGCCCGTGAGGCCTTCGCCCCGCACCGAGGCCAGGATCGAGTCCACGAGCCGGTCGAGGCGCGTGACCTGGTCGGTCGCGCCGGCCCGCCAGGTCTCGACGAGGTCGCGCGGCGTATCGGCGTCGTCGGACGCGGCGGCGTCGGCGAGGAGGTCGACGTAGGCGCGCACGACCGCGAGCGGCGTCCGCAGCTCGTGGGTAACGACCGCGAGCAGCTCGGCACGGGCCGCGTCGAGCTGGCTCAACCGGTCGAGCTGTGCCTCGGCCTCGGCCTGGAGGCGGCCCTTCTCGACGATGCCCGCGAGGAGGGCGGCGATGGTCACCAGGAACTCGACCTCGTCGGCGTCGAAGTCGCGCGCCTCCGTCGTCTGGGCGTTCAGCACCCCGACCACGGCCTCGTTCCACACGAGGGGCACGGACAGCATCGCGTGGAGGTCCTCGATGTCGAAGCCGCGCACCCAGGAGAAGCGCGGGTCCGTGGTGACGTCGGCCGACATGACCGGGTTGCGATCCGCGGCCGCGCGGCCCGTGATGCCCTGGCCGATCTCGAGGCTGACGCGTCCCACCTGGGTCACGTCGAGACCATTGGTGGCGGCCAGGGTCAGGCGCTCGCCGGTCCGGTCGAGCAGGTAGAACGAGCAGACCTCGACGCCCATCGCGACTGTCGTGCGGTCGACGAGCGTCCGCATCAGCTCGTCCCAGTCGCGGGCCTGGGTCAGGAGCTGCGCGAACTCCTGGAGGAAGGCGAGCTGGCGCAGCCGGTCCGTCGCCCGGCGGCTGTGGGTCAGCCTGCTGGGCGGGACGGTGCGGCCGGGGCTGGCGCGAGGGCGAGGTCACGCCGTCACCCTACGGCATCCGGCGCGGTCCTCGGCGGACCGTGCGCTGGGCGCACATTCCTGACCGCGCAGAGCCCACAGACGTGCGCCGGGCGTCAAGGTCGTGCGCGCCTCGCACAAACGCGTGCATGGGCCACTGCCGCGCAGAACTTGTGCGTCTCATGCACGCCATCGACGACCAGACCTACATCCGGGTCGGGAATGTGCACCGGCTGCACGCAGGAGCCGGATTCGTGCGGCCGACGCACGGAATCGTCCCCGACGGATCAACCGGCGGCGGCGCCCGCGCCCTCGGTGACGTTCGTCGGCAGGTCCGCGAGGAGTGGCTGGGTCCACGTCCAGGCCGCGCCATGGTGCTTGCCGACGGCGCCGTGGCGCGCGGCCTCGACCCGCAGCGGCAGCCCGAAGATCTCGATGAACCCGACCGCCGCGGCGTGGTCGAACGCGTCGCCCTCGTCGTACGTCGCCAGGTCCTTGTCGTACAGGCTCAACGGGGAGCGGCGGCCGGTCACGACGGCCTGGCCCGTGGTCGAGCCGCATCCGGACGTCGCCCGAGACGACCCGCTGCGTGGACATCGCGTAGGTCCGCAGGTCGCGCGACAGGGCGCTGAACCACAGGCCGTCGTAGACGATCTGGGCCAGCTCGTCGGCGACCAGCCGGTTGAACCGCAGCTGGTCCTTGGACAGCACGAGCCCCTCGAGCGCGTGGTGCGCCGTGTGCAGGATGACCGCCGCGGGCGCCTCGTAGATCTCGCGGCTCTTGATGCCGACGAGGCGGTCCTCGACGTGGTCGATCCGCCCGACGCCGTGCTTGCCGCCGAGCTCGTGCAGCCGCTCGACGAGCTCGACCGAGCCCAGCCGCTCGCCGTCGATCGACACCGGGATGCCGCCCTCGAACCCGATCACGAGCTCGACCGGGGCCGGTGCGTCGCCCGCGGCGACCGTCCACTCGTAGGCGTCGGCCGGCGGCGTGACCCACGGGTCCTCGAGCACCCCGGTCTCGCACGAGCGGCCCCACAGGTTGACGTCGATCGAGTAGGGGGACGCCTTGGTGATCGGGATCTCGATGCCCCGCTCCGCGGCGTAGTCGATCTCCTGGTCGCGCGACAGGCCCATCCCGACCCGCATCGGCGCGACGACCTCGAGCCCCGGGTCGAGGGCATGGACGGCGACGTCGAACCGGACCTGGTCGTTGCCCTTGCCGGTGCAGCCGTGGGCGACGGCGTCCGCGCCCTCCGCTGGGCCACCTCGACGAGCAGCTGGGCGATCAGCGGGCCGGGCGAGCGCGGTCGCGAGCGGGTAGACGCCCTGGTACAGCGCGTTCGCCTGCAGCGAGCGCCAGACGTACTGCGAGAGGAAGGTCTCGCGCGCGTCGACGACGTACGCCTTGGCCGCGCCGGCCGACATCGCGCGACGCTCCACGCCCTCGCGCAGCGAGCCGCCCCCGACGTCGACCGTGAGCGTGATGACGTCGACGCCGTACTGCTCGCGCAGCCAGGCGACGGCCACCGACGTATCGAGGCCACCGGAATACGCGAGCACAACCTTGTTCATCGAGCGGTGGCCTCCAATGCCGCCTCCTCGGGCGGCTGCAACGTTTCGAATCGCTCGAGCCAGCGGTCCAGCGACGGCTCGTCGGGGAACAGCACGATCAGCGTATTGTCGCCCGCCACGGTGCCGACCTGGTCGGTCAGCGTGGACTCGTCGATCGCCTGGGCGATGACGTTCGCGGTGCCTGGCTGGCCGGTCAGCACGAGGATCAGCCCGCTGCGGCCGATGGTCACGGGAATGTCGGCGAGGATCCGCCGCAGCCGCTCGTCCGATGCCGGGCCGGGTGGCCGGCCCGAGCGCCTCGGGATTCACGTACACCGAGTGGTCGCCGCGCATGACCTTGGCCAGCCCGAGCTCCGCGATGTCGCGGCTCACCGTGGCCTGGGTGACGTCGAAGCCGAGCGCCGACAGCTCCGAGACGAGCTCGCCCTGGCTGCCGATGGCGCGGGCACCGACGAGGCGGCGGATCGCGGCGTGGCGGTCGCGCTTGACCACGATCATGGTCATGCTGCCCCGGCGCGTGCGCGCGCCGAGACGCGGGTGCCGAACGTGGGGTCGTCGAGGGCGCGGGTGAGGGCGTCAGGTGCGGACGAGTCCGCGATGATCGCCTCGGCGTCGTCCCAGGCGAGCGCCGCGAGCGCCGCGCGGACCTTGGGCACCATGCCGCCCGCGATCGTGCCGTCGGCGATCATCGCCTCGGCCTCGTCGCGTTGATAGCGAGTCGAGCTTGGTCCCGCTGGCGTCGCGGACGCCGTCGACGTCCGTCAGCAGCACCAGCTGGCGGGCACCGAGCCCCGCGGCAAGTCCGGCGGCCGCGTCGTCGGCGTTGACGTTGCACACGACGCCGTCCTCGTCCCGCGCGAGTGGCGCGACGACCGGGACCTGGTCGGCGACGAGCAGTGAGTCGATGAGGTCGCGCCGGATCCCGACGACCGTCGCGACCAGCCCGACGTTGGGCAGGCGCTGGCCGATGAGCAGGCCGCCGTCGACGCCCGAGAGCCCGACCGCGTCGCAGCCGACGTCCCGCAACGCGGCGACGAGCTCGCTGTTGACGACGCCGCGCAGGACCGCCGCCGCGACCTCGAGCGCCGCCGGATCGGTGACCCGGAGCCCGCCCTCGAAGTGCGTCGGGACGCCCGAGGCGCTCGAGCCACTCGGTCATCCGCTTGCCGCCGCCATGCACCAGCACGACGGGCCGCTTGCGCGCGACCGCAGCGACCTCCGCGAGCACCTGCCGCTGATCGGCGAGCGTCGTCCCGCCGAGCTTCACAACGACGATCTCGCTCATCGGTCCCGCCTGCGGCGGGCCGTCGCCGCGTTGTCGCCTGCGCGCGCTCGCTCACGCACGTCGGAGTGCGCTCGCTCACGTGCTCGGCTCCGCCTTGCGCCGGCCGCGCCGAAGGCGCGACCTGCGGCTCCAGTGATCACGTCGTGTACTCCCTATTTTCGCGGACGTATTCCTCGGTGAGGTCGCAGCCGAAGGCCTCGCCGGAGCCGTCGCCCGAGGCCGAGGTCGAGGCGGATCAGGACCTCGGCGCCGCCCATCGCCTCACGGGCGGCGGCCTTGTCGATGTCGACCGGACCGCCGGACGGGCCGTCGTAGACGAGGTGGCCGGCGATCGCGATCCGGAGCGTCGTCGGTGTCGAGCGCAGCTGGCCGCACCGGCGCGGGACGCCGCCTCGGTCGCGTCCAGGCCCGCCGCCTCGAGGACCGCGCGCTGGGCGAGCGTCGCGTTGCCGGCTGCGCCGGCGATCCGGCCCCAGTTCGGGTCGCGGCCGTGGACCGCCGCCTTGACCAGCGATGACGAGATCACCGCTCGAGCGATCGCGCGCGCGTCGGCGTCGTCGGCGGCGCCGGTGACCTGGCACGTGACGAGCGCCGTGGCGCCCTCGCCGTCGGCGGCCTGCTGGCGAGCGAGGTCGCGGGCGACGGCCTCGATCGGCGGCACCGAGCGCGGCCCGGGCCCCGGCATCGGTCGCCGCATCGGCGGCCCCCGCCTTGCCCGACGCGAGCAGGAACACCGTGTCGTTGGTGCTCGTGTCGCCGTCGACCGAGAGCTGGTCCCACGTGCGGGCCGCCGTCCCGCGCAGGAGCGCGTGGAGCGTCGCGGGGTCGGCGGTCGCGTCGGTCAGGACCACCGACAGCATCGTCGCCATGTTCGGATGGATCATCCCGACGCCCTTGGCGATCCCGGTGACCGTGACCTCGACCGTGCCGCCACCCGAGGCCGCCGGGACCGTGACCGTCGTCGTCGCCATCTTGGTCGTCGTGTCGGTCGTGCGCAGCGCCGCCGCCGCCGACCGCGAGCGCCTCGTCCGTCGCCGCCAGCCCACCGTCGACGACGCGCGCGATCGCGGCTCGTCACGAGGTCCACCGGCAGCCGGGTCCCGATGATCCCGGTCGAGAGGTGGAGGACCTGCGCGTCCGGGGACGCCGAGCGACGCCGGCGAGCGCCGCGCCGATCGCGGCCTGGTCCGCGTCGCCGGCCGCGCCCGGTCGCCGCGTTGGCGCTGCCCGACGTCGAGACGATCGCCGCGCGCGTAGCCGGCGGCGGCCGTCCCGCCGCCGGTCGCCTGCAGGTTCGCGCGCGAGAGGCAGCACCGGCGCCGCCGCGAAGCGGTTGGGCGTGAACACCGCGGCGGCCGGCACGGGTCCGTCCTCGGCGACGATCAGCACGAGGTCCGGTCGCCCCGACGCCTTGATCCCGGCGGTCGCGCCCGCGGCCGCGAAGCCGGCGGGGATGCGCGCGGCGCGCTCGACGGGCGGCAGGTCGGCGACGACCGGCGCCAGCACGGGATCGGTCGCGAGCGTCACGGCGCGAGCGGCAGCTGCAGCAGGCCGGCCGTCTCGGGCAGGCCGTGGACGACGTTGAACGCCTGGATCGCCTGGCCCGCCGCGCCCTTGACGAGGTTGTCGAGCACGCCGATCGCGAGCACCCGGCCGTTGCGCTCGTCGAGCCGGCACCAGACGCGGGCCTCGTTGCTGCCGAGGACGTGCTTCGTGGCGGGCGCGGCCTCGGTCACCGTCACGAACGGCTCGTCGCCGTACGCGTCGTGGTACAGGTCGTCGAGCTCGGCCTGGGTCACGGCGCGCGTCGTGCGCACGTGGCCGGCCGACAGGATGCCGCGCGTCATCGGGATCAGGTGGGGCAGGAAGTCGACGCCGCGCACGCCGGGGTTCGCGGCCAGCCCGCCGCCGAGCGCGCCGAGCTCCTGCTCGATCTCGCCGATGTGGCGGTGGGTGAAGATCCCGTACGCCTTGACGCTCTCGTTGACCTCGCCGAACTGGAGGTCGGCCTTGGCGTCGCGGCCGGCGCCCGAGACGCCGCTCTTGGCGTCGACGACGAGGTCGGCGATGAGGCCGGCGCGGGCCAGCGGGGCGAGGGCGAGGATCGTGGTCGTGGCGTAGCAGCCGGGCGCGCCGACGATCGCGTTCGGCAGCCCGCCCGGCGGCGGCCAGCTCGGCGCGATGGAGCTCCGGCAGCCCGTAGACCGCGGTCGCGAGGAGCTCGGGCCGGGGATGGTCGAAGTGGTACCAGCGCGGGTAGTCCGCGGGGTCGCGGAGGCGGAAGTCGGGCCCGAGGTCGATGACGGTCTGGCCGGTCGTCGAGGAACTCGTCGATCCGCGCCGCGACCGCGCCGTGGGGCAGGGCGAGGAAGACGGCCTCGGCGTCGTCGGGGACCGCGTCGAAGACGCGCAGGCCCTCGGTCGCGAGGTGCGGGATGGATGCCGGCGAGCGGATCGCCGTGCCGCTCCCGACCCACGAGCCCGACGATCGTCGCGTTCGGGTGGCGCGCCAGCAGCCGGACCAGCTCCGCGCCGACGTACCCGGTCGCCCCGACGATCGCGACCCGCACGGGATCCCCGTCGAGCGCGCGCAGGCCGGCGGCCGCCGCGGTGCCGGGCAGGGGGTCGGGGTCGAGAGGACGGTCCGCCGCGATCGCCGCGCCCGTCGAGTCCGCGCTCACCGGCGCGCCGAAGCCGCTCACCGGCGGCAGGCTCGAGGGATCGGAGATCGGGCGGCACGTCATCTCCTCATGACTATACAGCGCCGTTGCATAGTCATGCAAGTACGCCACTGCCTCGGGACGCGCACCGATGCTCGCCGAGCCAGCCCTGCAGCGGTCTGTCGACGAGTCGGCCTCGCGAGCATCCCGAGGTGGTCCATGACCCGCAGCGATGCGGATTCCGTGGCGCAGCAGGATCGCGGCAGAACCGCCGGAGCGCTCGCTGGGCGAGCAGCGAGCGGAGACCTAGGCCAGCTCGGCCAGGTTCGCGGCCTCGGCCTCGAACTGCTCCTCGTACAGGCGCGCGTAGAGCCCGCCGCGCGCGATCAGCTGGCGATGGGTGCCGCGCTCCACGATCCGGCCGCGGTCGAAGACGAGGATCCGGTCCGCGCGCAGGATCGTCGACAGGCGGTGGGCGATGGCGATCGTCGTGCGGCCCTCGGTCAGGCGCCCGAGCGCGGCCTGGATCAGCCGCTCGCTGACCGTGTCGAGCGACGACGTCGCCTCGTCGAGGATCAGGATCTTCGGGTTCTTGAGCAGCACCCGCGCGATCGCGACGCGCTGCTTCTCGCCGCCGGACAGCTTGTAGCCGCGCTCGCCGACGACCGTGTCGTAGCCCTCGGGCATCTCGGTGATCCGGTCGTGCATCGCGGCGGCGCTGCGCGGCCGCGATCAGCTCGTCCTCGGTCGCGTCGGGCTTGGCGAACAGCAGGTTGTCGCGGATCGACGCGTGGAACAGGTACGTCTCCTGGGTCACGAACCCGATGACGCTTGCCCGAGCGACTCGAGCTTGAGCTGGCGGACGTCGATGCCGTCGATCGTCACCCGGCCCGTCGTCGACGTCGTACAGGCGCGGGATCAGGTAGGTCGTCGTCGTCTTGCCGGCGCCCGACGGGCCGACGAGCGCGACGAGCTCCCCGGGCTTGGCCTCGAACGAGACGTCGTCGAGGCCGAACGCTGCGGCGGCGGCTCGTCGGCGCGCCCGCCATCGACGACCTCGAACCCGCCGGCCGGCCCGTCGGCCGCCGGGCGCCTCCATCACGGCCTCGACGAGCTCCGGGTTCGCCTCGAGGTCGACCGCCGCCGAGCCGTCACCGACCGTCGACGGGCGCGGCCGGGCTCGGCCGCGTAGTGGAACGACACGCCCTCGAGCGCCACGGCGCCGCGGACCGTCTCGGGCTCCAGGGCGATCGGCATCGGGGGCGTCGACGATCTCGGGGTCGAGGTCGAGGTACTCGAAGATCCGGTCGAACAGCGCGAGCGAGCCCTGGATCTCGACCTGGACGTTGAGCAGCTGGCCGAGCGGGAAGAACAGCCGGCTCTGGAGCGTCGTGAACGCGACGATGTCGCCGGCGGTCGGGCGCGCTCGGGCGAGCCGTTGGCGGCCATCGTGCCCGCGAGCCAGTACACGAACGCGGGCATGATCGAGAAGATCGTCCCGATGATCATGAAGAACCAGCGGCCGACCATCGCCTGGCGGATCTGGAGCCGGGCGAGCTCCTTGTTCAGGCCCCGGAACCGCTCGACCGACCGGTCCTGCGGCCGAGAACGTCTTGCCCAGCAGGATCCCGGACACCGACAGCGTCTCCTCGGTGACCGCGCGTCATCTCGGCGAGCCGCTCCTGCGTCTCCTTGCTGACCTCGCGCCGCACCTTGCCGACGCGGTAGGTGAGGTACATGAAGAACGGCGTGATGCCCAGCGAGAGCAGCGTCAGCTGCCAGCTCAGCAGGAGCATCGCGATGATCGTGCTGATCGTGATCGCGACGTTGGACGTGATCGACGACGCCGTGTCCGTCACGACCGCCTGCACGCCGCCGACGTCGTTCGCGAGCCGGCTCTGGATCTCGCCCGTCCGCGTCGCCGTGAAGAACCGCAGCGGCAGGCGCTGCAGGTGCGCGTACAGCGCGTTGCGCAGGTCCTGCATCACGTTCTGGCCGATGACGTTGTTGAGGTAGCTCTGCCCGACGCCGATCAGCCCCGACACGATCGGGATGACGATCATCAGCCCGACGTACAGGTTCAGGTTCTGGTACTGCCCGCCGACGATGACGTTGTCGATGAGCAGCTTGAGCAGGTACGGGTTGACGATGCCGAGGAGGCTGGTCGCGATGATCGCGACGAGCACGACCGCCACCTGGGCCCGGTAGGGCCCGAAGAAGGCGACGATCCGGCGGACCGTCGCCGCGCGGCGCTCGGGCGGGACGCGCTCGAAGTCCCCGGACGGCGGCGTGAGGCGGCCGGGCGACGGCGCTGCCACGGCGCCATGGAGCGGACGCCGCCGCCGCGAAGGGTCATGGTGATGCGGTCGCCGCTACCAGGCGGTGGCCGTCGACGCCTCCGCGATGCCCTCGGACTCGAGCCAGCGCTCGGCGTCGATGGCCGCCTTGCAGCCGTCGCCGGCCGCGGTGACCGCCTGGCGGTACCGGTGGTCGTGGACGTCGCCGGCGATGAACACGCCGTCGATCCTGCTGTGCGTGTGGTCGTGTGGCCACGAGGTAGCCCTTGGCGTCGACGTCGAGCCAGTCGCGGAACACGTCCGTGTTGGGCTTGTGGCCGATGGCGATGAACAGGCCCTCCATCGGGAGGTCGCGCTCCTCGCCCGACGCCGTGTCGCGGATCCGCAGCCCCTCGACCTTGGCGTCGCCCAGGACCTCGGCGACCTCGGTGTTCGTGTGGACCTCGATCTTGGGGTGGGCGTACGTCCGGTCGATCATGATCTTCGAGGCCCGGAACGCGTCCCGGCGGTGCATGAGGTGGACCTTGCTCGCGTACTTGGTGAGGTAGTTCGCCTCCTCCATCGCGGAGTCGCCGCCGCCGACCACGGCGATCTCGCGGTCGCGGAAGAAGAACCCGTCGCACGTCGCGCAGGCCGACACGCCGCGCCCGCGGAGCCGCTGCTCGCTCTCGATGTCCAGCCACAGGGCCGACGCGCCGGTCGCGATGATCACCGACTCGCCGCGGTACTCGACGCCGCGCGCCCAGACGCGGAACGGGCGGCTCGAGAAGTCGACGCGGTCGATGTCGACGTCGACCAGGGTCGTGCCGAACCGCGCGGCCTGCTCGCGGAAGCGGTTCATCAGGTCGGGGCCGTCGATGCCCTCGGGGAAGCCCGGGTAGTTCTCGACCTCGCTCGTCAGCATCAGCTGGCCGCCGGCCGCCGACCCGGCGATGACGATGGGCTCGAGGTTGGCGCGGGCGGCGTAGATCGCGGCCGTCAGCCCGGCGGGGCCGCTGCCGATGATCAGCACCTTCGACTCGCGTGCGGCCGCGGGCCGGCGCGCCGTCGTTCGGGGCCGCCGGGCGCCGGCGGAGACGGCGGCGGCGTCGCCGGGTCGCCGATGATCGAGATCGCGCCACCGAACGGCGCCGAGAGCGGCTGCGCCGTGGCGAGCGGGCGCGCCGTCGCCGGCGCCGAAGTTGATCTTGACGTCGCCGAACGGGCTCGCGGAGCCGTTCCGGCTGGCCTGCCGCGGCGTCGCCGCGGGTCGCTGGGTCGTCGGTCATGGGTGCGATTGTCGTCTCTGCGTGCTGGGCGTGCCTGCTGCCAAATGTAGCACGCGCGACCGCATACCCCCAGGGGGTATCCGCGGTCACTCGCCGCGTCGCGGGCCGCGGGTACCCTCGAGCCGTGACGAGCACCCGGACGCGCCCCGAAGCGAACGACGTGATCCCGGGTCCGTCGGGCTCCGAGGAGGTCCCCGTCCACCTGGCGCCGGCGGCCGACCGCGCGCCCGACGCCACGCGAGCGCCCGGCTGCGCGACAACCGCGACTTCCTGATCGTGCTGTTCGGCCAGGGGATCAGCTCGTTCGGCGACTCGATCACCAACACGGCGCTGCCGCTGCTCGTCCTCGCGCTCACCGGATCGGGCTTCGCGATGGGCGTGGTCGGCGTGCTGACCACCCTGCCCGACCTCATCGTCGGCCTGCCGGCCGGGCGCCTACGCCGACCGCTGGGACCGCCGCCGGATGATGTTCGGTGCCGACCTCGGCCGGTTCTTCCTGACCGCCCTCGTCCCGATCTCCGTCGCCCTCGACGGGCCGACGCTCGCCGTCATCCTCGCCGTGACGTTCCCGATGAACGTGCTGCGCGTCCTGTGGCTGGCGGCGTACACGGCCGCGGTGCCCGGGCTCGTGGGCCGGGCCGAGGTCCCGCGGGCGAACGCGATCTTCGAGGCCGTGTTCAACGTCGGCTGGATCGTCGGGCCGGCGCTCGCCGGGTTCCTGGCCGCGATCATCGGGCCGGGCGCGACGATCGCGATCGACGCCGTCACGTTCCTGCTGTCCGCCGGCGCGATCCTGCTCGTGCGGCGTCCGCTGCGCGCCGAGGCCCGGAGCGTCGAGACGCACATCCTCGCGGACATCCGCGAGGGCATCGCGTTCGTGGTCCGGCAGCCGACGCTGCGCGCGTGCATCGCCCTGTGGACGACGACGTCCGTGATCGCGACCGGCCTCACGACCGCGACGATCTACTACATCACGGTCAGCCGCGGGCTCGGGTCGGAGGTCGTGGGCGCCGTCCTGTCGGGGTTCGCGCTCGGGTCGCTCGGTGGCTCGGTCGTCGGCGGCGCGCCTCGCGTTCCGCTCGACCGGCGTCGTGATGCTCGTCGGTGCCGCGCGTCTTCGGCGCGTGCCTGCTGGTGATCGCGACCGGCGTGCCCGTGCCGGTCATGATCGCGGTCGCCTTCGTCGCCGGGGCCGTCAACTCGAACATCCTCGTGGCCTACATCACGATGCGGACCCTGCTCTCGCCCGACGCGATGCTCGGCCGGGTCGGGGCGACCGCGCGCACGGTGTCGGTCGGGCTG
Organism: uncultured Chloroflexia bacterium; assembly: GCA_963779575.1. Taxonomy (GTDB): domain Bacteria; phylum Chloroflexota; class Limnocylindria; order Limnocylindrales; family CSP1-4; genus CAIXZV01. The sequence goes on along the minus strand of CAVZYT010000008.1, from coordinate 110,382 downwards.
ACGCCGATCGGGGCGCTCACGACGGGGATCCTGCTCGACACGCTCGGCGGTGCGCCGACCCTCGCGCTGATGGGCTTCGCGCTGGCCGTGTCCGGGCTGCTGTTCGCGCTGGTCCGTCCGGTGCGCACGGCGCGCATTCCGGCGGCGCCGCACCCGGTCTAGAGCTTCGCGAGCTCCGGGAGCACGTCCCGGCGGAGTGCCTCGATCGTCCGCGGGTCCCAGACGTCGCGGACGCCGAAGATCACGTGCTGGCAGCCGGCGTCAGCGAGCTCGCCGAACCGGTCGATGACCTGCTGCGCGCTCTCGCCCTCGCCCCCGTCGACCGCGATCCGCACCGACTGCAGCGTCGAGCGCTCGATCTCGTCGGGGTCGCGCCCGATGGCCTCGCAGTGGCGGCGCAGCACCTCGTACTTGTGGTGGATCGTCTCGGGCCCGCCGAACACGTTGCAGGCATCGGCGTACTGCGCGACCAGGCGCAGCGTCTTCTGCTCGCCGCCGCCGCCGATCATGATCGGCGGATGCGGCCGGCTGAGCGCCTGGGGCGCCGTTGAGCAGGTGCGTCGCGTGGGTGTGACGGCCCTCGAACGGCCGCTCGGTGCCCCGCTCGCCGGACCACATGTCGTGCGCGTAGCGCAGCGTGTCCTCGAGCATCTCGAACCGCTCGCCGAGGGGCGGGAACGGGAACCCGAGCCCCTCCGACTCCTGCTGGTTCCACGCGGCGCCGATGCCCAGCCAGGCGCGGCCGCCGGACAGCACGTCGAGCGTCGTCGTCGCCTTCACCCACAGCGCGGGCTGGCGGTAGTGGACGCCGCCGACCATGAGCCCGATCCGCGCCCGGCTCGAGTGAGCGGCCATGAACCCGAGCGCCGTCATGCCCTCGAGCATCGGCTCCTCGGCGCGGCCCACGGCCCGGATCTGGAAGAAGTGGTCCATGACCCAGATGGAGTCGAAGCCGGCCTCGTCGGCGTCGTGGACGATCCGACCGAGGGTCGGTCCGATGGCGTCGGGACCGCCGGGCCAGGTGAACGAGGAGATCTGCAGGCCCTGTCTTCATGTGCGCGAGCGTAGCGCGGGCGGCGGCTCACCGGAACAGGTCGTTCTCGGCGGGCATGACGAGCTCGGCGATCCGGCCCTCGCCGGGCTGCGGCCGCGCGCCGCGGACCAGGGCGACGGGCCGGCCGGCAGTCTTGCCCAGGGCGAGCTCCGCGGCACTCGCGATCTCGTCGGCGACGGCCCGGACGGTCGTGCGCATCACGCGGCCGTCGGCGTCGGGCTGGCCGCGCAGGTCGTCGAGCGGCAGGAGGCCCGAGACGCCCGAGCGCCACGTCCACGATGCCCCAGCGCCAGGGCCGCCCGAAGCTGTCGGACACGATGACGGCGAGGTCGCGGCCGAAGCGAGCCGCGCAGGGCGGCCCGGATCCGGTCGGCCGATGCGTCCGGGTCGCGGGGGAGGAGCGTGACGAGGTCGCCCGAGTCCGGACCGACGTTGGACGCGTCCACGCCGCCGTTGGCGCACACGAACCCGTGCTCCGTCTCGGTGATCAGCACGCCGTTCTGCATCCGCACGATCCGGCGCGCCTCGCGCAGGACGACCTCGATCTGGCGCGCGTCGCGGCCCCACGCCTCGGCCCAGGCGACGGCCTCGGGCCGTGGCGTCGACCGTCGCGCAGGTCGACGACCGCGCCCTCCGCCTTGGACACGACCTTCTGGGTCACGACGAGCACGTCGCCGTCCTGGAAGGGGAGTGCGCCCATCGTCGCCTCGAGCGCGTCGCCGATCATCGCCTCGAGGTCGTCGCCCTCGCGGACCTCGGGCAACCCGGCGAGCGCGAGGATCTCGACCCGGCCGTCCGGCAGCTCAGTCGACACCGATCGCCTCCCGCCGCCCTGGCGCTCGGCGAGCAGCAGGTCGTCGGGCGTGTCGACGTCGAGGCCGAGCACGTCGGGAACCTCCACGAACGCCGCGTCGGCCGACGACGCGAGCCATGCGTGGCCGGCCCGGCTGTCGCCGCCGAACGCGGGGTCGATGACGTCGGGCGGGTCGAGCAGCAGCGCGTTCGTCCCGCGGCCGTGGCGGTCGGGCGCGAGCACGACGCTCGGCCGCCCCGCCACGTCGCCGGCGGCGAGGACCATCGGCCAGAGTGGCGGCGGCTCACTGCCGGCAGGTCGGCGGGGATGATCAGCAGGCGGTCGGCGCCGGCGGCGGCGCGCGCCTCCTGGAGCGCCGGGTTGAGGCCGCGCGACTGCTGCGACGACCGGGAGCGCACCGGCGGCCTCGGCGACGGCGAGGACCTCGGGATCCGGCGAGACGACGACGACCCGGGTGACGCCGGGCGTCGCGAGCGCCGCGGACACGGCACGTCGGAGCAGCCGCTCCACGAGGTCGCGGCGCTCCTCCGCGTCGAGGACGGCGCCGAGGCGCGACTTGGCGCCCTCGAACGCGCGGACCGGGATGACGACGACGGTCGTTCGGGCGGGGCGCGGTTGCACGTCCCGATCGTAGCGGGCGGACCCGCGTCAGGTGGTCAGCGTGACCTTGCTGATGTGGCGCGGTGCGTCGGGGTCGAGGCCTCGGGCGATCGTGAGGTGATAGGCGAACAGCTGCGCCGGGACGATGGAGACGATCGGCGCGAGGTGGTCGGGAACGCCACCGGGCAGCCGGATCGAGCGCTGGCCGATCGCGCGCACATCCTCGCGGTCGGACGGACGACGAGGTCGGCGCCGTAGTCCTCCGGATCTCGCGCAGCAGCGCCGATGAGGTCCGCGGCGACCGCCCCCGACGTCGCCACGGCGAGCACGGGGTAGCCGCGCTCCACCAGCGCGAGCGGTCCGTGACGGAAGTCGGCGGCCGAGTACGGGTCGGCGACGACGTGGGCGAGCTCCTTGAGCTTGAGTGACCACTCGCGCGCCGTGGCGTACTCGAAACCGCGCCCGAGCACCGTGCAGGTGCGCATGCCCGCATGGGCCGTGGCGGCCTCGCGGGCCCCGTCCTCCGACGACAGCGCCGCCTCGATCGCGTCCGACAGGCCGCCGAGCGCCGCGCTCGCAGCCTGGGTCCTCGCCCAGCGCCGCCACGAGCAGCGCGATCGCCGTCAGCTCGGCGGTGTACGTCTTGGTCGCGGCGACGGCTCGTTCGGGACCCGCGCCGAGGTCGAGACGTGCTCCGCCGCGCTCGCCAGCGGTGATCCCGCGCTCGTTGGTGATCGCGATCGTCGGCTGGCCCTGTCGTCGGGCGGCGTCAACGACGCCGACCACGTCGGGTGACGCCCCGGACTGGCTGATCCCGATCACGAGCGACCGCGCGAACACGGGCTCCACGTGGTACAGCGACACGATCGATGGCGCCGCCAGCGCGACCGGTAGCCGCAGCCGGATCCCGAACAGGTACTGCGCGTAGATCGCGGCGTGGTCCGAGGTCCCGCGCGCGGCGATGACGACGTGCTCCACGTCGCGGGTCGCGGACGGCGCGGGCGATCGCCTCGATCTCGCGCCGACCGTGCGATCAGGCGCGCGACGACGTCCGGCTGCTCGCCGATCTCGTCGCGCAGGCCCATCGGTCAGTGCCTCCCCGTGGACTCGAGCACCACGCCCGCCAGCCGGGCGCGCGACGCGTCGTCGGTCATGATCGTGTCGGCGACGACCGGGCGGATGCCGAGGGCCTCGACCTCGGTCGCCGAGGTCCGCGTCGACCGTGTCGAGCACGAAGACGTCGACGAAGCTCCGCATAGAGCCGCGCGACGCCCGAGCGCCGTCGACTCGTGGCCCAGCGAGGCGAGCATCCGGTCGGCCGGCCCCTTGAGCGCGCGGCCGCCGATGATCGGGCTCACGGCGACCACCGGGCACGCCGCGCGACGGGCGGCATCGATCGCGTCGCGCATCCCCGGCACGGCGAGGATCGGCCCGACGGACACGAGCGGGTTCGACGGGCAGACCACGATCGCCGAGGCACCCGCGAGCGCCGCGACGACCTCGGGCGTGGGCCGCGACGCCTCGACGCCGGCGAACCGGATCTCGTGCACCTCGGGCGCCTGGCGCCGATGGACGAAGTACTCCTGGAACTCGAGCCAGCCCTCGTCGACGCGGACCTCGGTCCGCACCGGCTCGTCGGCCATCGGCAGGATCCGCGACCGCGACGCCGAGCGACGCCTGGAGCCCGAGGCACACCTCCGTCAGCCGGCCGCCGGCCCGCAGCCGCGCCGTCCGCGCGATGTGCAGCGCGAGGTCCCGGTCGCCGAGCGAGAACCAGTCCTCCTCGCCGTACGCGACCAGCTGCGCCATCGTCGCGTGGGTGTCGCCCTCGATGCCCCAGCCCCACTCGACCTGCTCGATGCCGGCGAGGTTGTAGAGCACGGTGTCGTGGTCGGGCATCACGAGCAGGCCGTGCCGCTCGCAGTCGTCGCCGGTGTTGACGACGACCGACAGCCGATCGCCCAGGTGGGCGGCGAGGCCCTCGGCCAGCTTCGCGCCGCCGACGCCGCCGGCGAGGGCGACGACCGTCGACCGGCGCCGGTCACGCGTTCAGCAGCGCGACGAGCTCGCCGATCCGCCCGAGCGTCTCGGTGTCGTACGGCGCCGGCATGTCGATGAGCACGTGGCGGAAGCCCGAGCGCGAGGATCGGCTGCAGGCCCTCGGCGATCTCGGCGGGCGGCCCCACGAAGAAGTTCCAGTCGGGATCGAACTCCTCGCCGTTCGCCGCGAGCCGCGCCTTGTAGTAGGCGAGCCCGGCCTCGTGCGTGTCGCGGATCACGATGTCGACGGTCGTCGTCCGCTCGATCTCGGCCTCGTCGCGCCCGATCGCCTCGCAGTGCTCGCGCAGGATCGCGTCGCGCTCGGCGAGCTTGGACAGCTCGCCCATCGCGTTCCACTGGTCGCCGTAGCGTGGCCAGCGTCCGGAGCGTCTTCTTCGGTCCCGACCCGCCGATCATGATCGGCAGCCGGACCTGGACCGGCCGCGGCGCGACACAGCGCGTCGCGCATCGGGTAGACCGGGCCCGTCGTGCGTCACCGTCTCGCCGTCGAGCAGGCGGCGGACGAGCATCACCGCCTCGTCCAGCCGGTCGAGCCGCTCGCCGAACCCGCTGCCGAAGTCGATCCCGAAGGCCTCGTGCTCGCGCTCGAACCAGGCGCCGCCGAGGCCGAGGACCGCGCGGCCGCCCGAGAGGTGGTCGAGGGTCGTCGCGAGCTTGGCGGTGAGCCCCGGGTTGCGGAACGTGTTCGCCGCGACCATCAGGCCCAGCGTCGCGCGCTCCGTGACCTGCGACCAGCCGGCGAGGGTCGTCCAGCCCTCGAAGATCGGGCCCTCCCACGGCCCGACGATGCTGTTGAGGTGGTCCCACGTCCAGAGGCTCGCGGCGCCCGACCGATCGGCGAGGGCGGCGGCGTCGCGGAGCTCCGGCCAGCTCGCGGTCTGCGGCCAGAGCAGGACGCCGATCTTGACCGAGGCCATCGTCAGTCCTCGAGGTGCTCGTGGACGCCGGTGATCCGGACGAGGAAGGTGACCCGCGGCTGCGACCGGAACGCGGCGATCGACGCTCCGTCGGCCCCTCGGGGTGGTAGCGATGGGCGAGGGCGACGATGTCGTCCCGGGCGCGCTCGACGTCGTCGACGACCTCCTCGACGAGCCCGGTCAGCCCGATCCAGCGGTACGGGTCCGCGGCGTCGATCACCGACAGGGCGACGCGTGGGTCGCGAACGAGGTTCGCGCACCAGCGGCGCGGCGTCCGCGAGTTGAGCAGGATCCGCCCGTCGGGCTCGAGCCGGTACCAGACGACCGCCTGGCGGGGCTGGCCGTCGTCGTCGGTGGACGCGACCGAGGCGACGTGGGGCTGCTCGAGGAAGGCGCGGACGGCGTCGGACAGGACGGCGGTGGTGGGCATCGACCCATGGTATGTCGGGCGCAGGCGCCGCGGCGTCAGCGCAGGCGCTCGCCGGCCTCGATCCGCGCCGCCAGCCGGTTCTCGGGCGGCGCCAGCGGGCACGCCCACTGGGGGTCGAACGCGCACGACGGCTGGAAGGCGAAGTTGAGGTCGACGATCAGCGTTCCGGCGGCCGGGTCGCCGCCGAGGTCCGCGCCCTTCGCCGGTGTCGAGGACGTACCGGCCGGCCCCGTACGTCTCCTCGCCGCTCGTCGCGTCCCGGAACGGCAGGAACAGGCCGCCCGTGTAGCCACGCATCCAGAACAGCGACGAGCGTCCCGGCGCCGCCGGGCAGTGGCAGCGTCACCCGCCCCACCCGGTCGAACGCGAGCGCCTCGGCGCCGCTGTTGGGCAGGGCGAGGCCCCCGAGCCCGCCGAGCGGCGACGGGTCGTCGACGACCGGCTCGACCGCGACCTCGAACCGGAGCCGGTCGTCGTACGGCCAGTGGTGCGCCGCGAACGTCGCTCGCTCGGCGGGCAGCACCGGCGACGACGGGTGGCCGCGGTACAGCGCCTCCCGCTCGGCGCGCCCACGCGGCCCACGCGCCGCAGGGTCCGTCGCCGCGACGGTCCGCACCTCCGCGTACAGCTCGGCGACCCGCCGGCGCCAGTCGGCCAGCCAGAGCCGTTCGGTCGCACGGTCGCTCGGATCGGACATGCGCTCCATCCTAGGTCGCCGTCGGCCCATGCGAGAATGCCCCGGCACACGAAGGAGGTGGCTGGTGGCGGACCTCGCGGAGATCGGCGTCTTCGGCGGTTCCGGGTTCTACACGTTGCTCGAGGACGTCCGCGAGGCGAAGATCGACACGCCCTACGGCCCGCCGTCGGACAGCGTGTTCCTGGCGACGATCAGCGGGCCGCAAGGTCGCGTTCCTGCCCCGGCACGGGCGGCGGCACACGATCCCGCCCCACCGGATCAACTACCGCGCCAACGTCTGGGCGATGCGCTCGCTGGGCGTCAAGGCGATCATCAGCCCGTGCGCGGCCGGCTCGCTCCAGCTTGCGGTCGAGCCCGGCCACTTCGTCGTCAGCGACCAGTTCGTCGACCGCACGACCGGCCGCGCGGACACCTTCTTCGACGGCCCGATCGTGTCCCACGTCTCGTCGGCCGAGATCTACGACCCGATGCTCCGCCAGCTCGCCCTCGACGTGATCCGCGAGCACGGGATCACCGTCCACGACGGCGGCACCGTCGTCGTGATCCAGGGTCCGCGCTTCTCGACCAAGTCCGAGTCGAAGTGGTTCACGCGACGCCGGGTGGGAGGTCATCAACATGACCCAGTACCCCGAGGCGTACCTGTGTCGCGAGCTCGGGATGGCGGTCGTCAACATCGCGCTGATCACCGACTACGACGCGGGCGTGCTCGAGGGCACGCACGCGGTCACGGCGCACGACGTCCTGGCCGTGTTCGAGCAGAACGCGGAGCGGATCCGCAAGGTCGTGCTGGACATGGTCGGCCGGTTCCCCGCCGACCTCGATGCGCTCGGCGCCCGCGACGCCCTCGCCCACACGCGGGGCGACGGCCACGTCGCCGGCGCACGCCGACATCCGGATCTTCGAGACGGGGCTGTAGCCGCCGACCGCATGACCTCGATGCCGACGACCCCGACGCCCGCCGCCGCGCCCGCCCCCGCGGAGCCGATGCACGGGTGCGTCCGGTGCGGCGCGCGCATCCCGATCTCCGAGTCGATGTGCGAGCAGTGCAACCCGCTCGGCCTCAAGGCAGCCGTCGGCGTCGCAGGCGCACGGGACGGCCATCCTGGGTGTCGCGATCGCCGTCGTCCTGCTCGCCGTCGTCGCGCGGCTCGCGATCAGCGGCGTCGGGCCGTTCACGTCGTCGCCTGGTCGGGGTCGGCCGCTGACCCGGCGGGCCTCCGGGTGACGATCACGATCACCAACACCGGCTCGAGCGCGGGCAGCACGACGTGCCGGATCAGCGACCCGAGCTGCCGCGGCATCGGGCCCGAGGCGGCCTTCGTCGACGAGCCCGATCATCCAGCCCGGCGCGACCGCGACGTTCGACCGGGTCGTGACCAGCCTCGGGACGACGCCGCGGCCGCTCACCGTGGACTGCCCGTGCGGGGGACGCGACCGCCGGTTCGCCGCCGACCTCGCGTTCGCCCGCGAGACCGCCGAGCGGGCGGGACGGATCCTGTTCGAGCGCTACGAGCGGGTCGGGCGCATCGACGCCAAGGCGGCGCGGGACGTCGTGACCGAGGTCGACCACCTGTCCGAGGCGCTCGTGATCGACGCGATCCGGGCGCGATTCCCGACGGACGGGATCCTCGCCGAGGAGTCCGGAGCGCACCGCACGACGACGCGGGGACGCGACGCGAGGGCTCGCGGTCGGGCGGACCTGGGTCATCGACCCGCTCGACGGGACCATCAACTACGCCAACGGCATCCCGTTCTTCTGCGTCGTCGATCGGCGCTCGTCGTCGATGGCCGGCCCGCGGTGGGTGTCATCCATGACCCGATGCGCGACGAGACGTTCTCGGCCGCGGTCGGCGGGCCGGCGTGCTCGGCGACGTCGCGGATCGAGGCATCCGACAAGGCGACGCTCGAGCGACTGCGTCGTGTCGCTGGCGCTCGGCGGTCGGTCGGTCGCGACCCGCGTGCGCGCGATCCGCAAGGCGATCCGCGTGTCGCGCAACATGGGCTCGGCCGCGCTGGCGCTCGCGTACGTCGCGAACGGACGCTTCGACGCGTTCCTGCAGTCGGCGGGGATGTCCGCCTGGGACGTGGCCGCGGCCGGGCCTCATCGCCGAGCGTGCCGGCGCGACCGTCACCGACATGAAGGGCGGCACCTGGTTCGACGTCGACGCGCGCGACCCGGTCGTTCGGCATCGTCGCGGCCCCGCCCGCAGCACCACGCGGAGCTGCTGCGTCTGGCGTCCGAGCCGCGGCTGAGCGGATCGGTTCCGCGGCGGTGCGTCGAAACCGGCTCTGAGCCGTGGGCGCGCGGCAGTAGACTCCGGCGATGCGCGTCGGTGCGGTCGCGCCGCGACCATCGGGGACAGCTGGAGACCGGCGTGAACATCACCGAGATCGAGGGCATCGGGCCCGACTACGCGGAGCAAGCTGGCCGAGGCCGGCATCACGAACACCGACGCCGCTCCTCGAGCGGGGCGGCGACGTCCGAGCGGCCGGACGCGGATCGAGGCGGCCACGGGGATCTCGGGCAAGCTGATCCTCGAGTGGGTCAACCACGCCGACCTGATGCGGCTCGACGGCGTCGGCTCCGAGTACGCGGACCTGCTCGAGGCGGCCGGCGTCGACTCGCCCGCCGAGCTCGCCCACCGCAACCCGGCCAACCTGGCGCAGACGTTCCAGGAGATCGTCGCCGCGCGGCCGGAGACTGGTCCGGCGCATCCCGTCCGAGGACACGGTCGCCGGCTGGATCGAGCAGGCGAAGACGCTCGACAAGGTGGTGTCGCACGGCGGCGGAGGCGGCGGATGCCCCGGCGGCGTCCGACGGCACCGACGGCGGCGGCCCCGCGTCGCCGCCGCGCACGACCACGACCACGACCACGGACATGACCACGACGCGGCGCCCGCGGCCGCGGCTCCTGCGCCCAAGCCCGGCCCCGCGCCGGTCGCCACGCCTGCGTCGGCCGCGAAGGCCGCGGCGGCCCCGAAGGCGGCCTCAGCCAAGGCCCGAGAAGCCGACGGGCTGTGGCCCGGATCAAGGGGATGTTCGGCGGCGGCTGACCGCCCTCGCCGCTAGCGCCAGCGGTGGGGCCGGCTCCGCAGGCGGGCCAGGCCCCACTCGTCGCAGAACGCCTGCCAGCGTGGCGCGGTCGGCGCCCGTGCCACTCGAGCTCGTCGACGTCCGCGCTGCGGGATCGGCACGCCGTCGGCCGATCGTGCGCAGCCGCGCGAGGTCGCGGTAGAGCAGCGCGTCCGCCATGTGGTCGCGGAGCGTCGTCGCGAGGCCGACCGGGTTGCGCAGCCCCGTGCACGTCCCAGTCGCTGCCGTTGGCCGGGATCGTCTCGAAGTGGCAGGTATCGCGCGAGCACGGCCGACGCCGACTTGTCGCCCCAGCCCGGGCAGCCCGGGATAGCCGTCCGCCGCGTCGCCGACGAGCGCCAGGCGGTCGGGGACGCTCTCGGGCGGCCACGCCCCACTTCGCGCGGACGCCGGCGTCGTCGTACACGATGTCGCGCCGCCGGTCCCAGAGCACGATCCGCTCGTCGCGGACGCACTGGGCCATGTCCTTGTCGGGCGTGCAGATGACGACCCGCTCGACCCGCGGGTCCGCGCCGTACAGCTCGGCCGCGGCACCGATCGCGTCGTCGGCCTCGTACTCGACCATCGGCCACAGCACGAGCCCCAGCGCCTCGATGGCCTGCTCGGCGATGGGGAACTGGGCGAGGAGCTCGGGCGGCATCCCGGCCTCGGTCTTGTAGCCCGCGTAGAGGTCGTTGCGGAACGAGCGGATCACGCGGTCCGTGGCGCAGCCGACGTGGGTCGCGCCCTGCTCGCGGAGCAGGTACAGCAGCTGCTCGACGAGCCCGCTGACGCCCGACAGCGGGATGTCGTCGCTGCCCAGCACCGGCGGCCGCGGCGCGAAGTGCGCGCGGAACAGCTCGTAGGTCGCGTCGACGAGGTGGACCTGCATCGGCTGCCGTGCGCCCGTCCTCAGCCGTCCGCCGAGCCGGTCTCGACCAGGCGCTTCATGCGCTCGAGGTCGGCCTGGAAGATCGCCCGCAGGATCGGCGCCTGGACGATGGCGCCGAGGTCCGGCAGCACCGGCGGCTCGAGCCGCTCCGTCCCAGCGCACGATCGTCGTCGTCCCGTCCGCGCCCGGGCTCGAGCGTGAACACCCCGTCGCCCTCGAACAGGCCGAGGTGCCGGATCGCGTAGCGGTGCGGCGGCGCGAACTCGACGATCTCGACCGGGTCGGTGACCGGGATGCCGAGGATCCGGACCGTCGCCTCGGCGCGCGTCCCGACCCCGATCGGCGCCCGGGGTGTCGATCCGGACGGACTTCATGTCGTGCATCCACTCGAGCTGGCGCGGGACGTCCGCGACGACGGCCCACACGGCCTCGATCGGGCGCGTCGACGACCGCGAGCATCTCCAGCGGGCGGGAGCGGCGCGCCGCCGCGACGGCCCGGCGAGCAGGCGATCGGCGAGCCACGCGCCCGCGACCGCGAGCGACGGCGAGGACGACGACCCGGCGCAGCACGCCGGTCAGCGCATCCGCGTCGAGTGGAGCAGCACGCCGGCCGCCTCGCACTCGCTCGAGCGACCGCTCGCCGTCGCCCGGCTGCAGGTCGACGGCCGCGATGGCGTCGGTCAGGACCGTCGTCGCGAAGCCGAGCCGGACCGCGTCGAGCGCCGTCGCCTTCACGCAGTAGTCGGTCGCGAGGCCGGTGACGACGACGCTGTCGACGCCCGCTGCCCGCAGGAGCGCCGTCGAGCTCCGTGGGGATCGTCTCGCCCGTCGTCGGGTCGCGCATCGAGAAGCCCGGAATAGCCGTCCTCGCCGTTGGCGCCCTTGTGGACGATCGGGGCGTCGGCCGGCACCTCGAGCGACGGGTGGAACGCCGCGCCCCACGTGTCGGCGATGCAGTGGTCGGGCCAGATGCCGCCGTCCTTCGCGAAGTGGGGCGTGTGCTCCGGGTGCCAGTCCTGCGTGTAGACGACGATGCCGCCGTTGTTCGCGGCCAGCGACGCCTCGCCGTTGATCACGGGCACGACGTCGGCGCCGCCGCGGACGCTGAGGCTGCCGCCCGGATCGGCGAAGTCGTTCTGGACGTCGACGACGATGAGCGCGACGCCGGCTCGATAGCGAAGCATGCCCAGAGGGTAGCGTGCGGCGGCTACAGCACGATCAGCCCGCCGGCCTGTGGCAGCCGACCCTCCGCGGTCGTCCCGCTCCGCCCGCGGTCGCCCCCTCGCCCCCGCGGTCCGCCCCTCGCCTTCCGCTCCGCCCGCTCGCCCCCGCGGTCGGCCCTCGCCCTTCGCCCCCGCGGTCCGCGCTCGCCCTTCGCCCCCGCGGTCCGCGCTCGGCCCTCGCCCCCGCGGTCCGCGCTCGCCCTTCGCCCCCGCGGTCGTCGGGCGACCCGTCCAGCGGTTGCATCGCCATCTCGCACGCCGGGCGCCCAGATCAGCGGATTGCGGCCGCCAATCCGACGTTTCGCACGCCGGGCGTGCAATTCGATCGCGCTGGCCGCTGGACTGCACTCCGGGCGACCATCGAGCCCGGCTTCGCCTAGAGGACGATCAATCCGCCGCCCCGCGGGAGCAGCCCGCTTCGGAGCGCCTTGAGGACGTCGCGGCCGTCGAACGGGAGCAGGGCTCGCAGAGCCTCACGCTCACGATCCAGGACGGCCCGGTTGTTGGCGGTGTCGGCGACGACCAGGATCACGACGTCGACGTCGCCATCGCGCGCCTTCAGGGCGACTCGTCGTTCTAGCGCCTGAATATCGGTGAGCCGGGTCTCCGCCTCGCAACCGGCCTGCCGTCCCCCGAGCCCGATCACCGCGTCCCACGCTCGGCGATCGCCCGGGATCGGCAGTGGGACCTCCGTGCGCCACGAAGTTCCGGGAGGCAGCGTCAGTCGGAATCGTTCAAGGAGCCGGAGCTGGGCTGCATCGCGAACCGCGTCGCCGTCCGGATACAAGCGCGCGGCGAACTTCAGACCGACGGCAACGGCGGCGCGCGAAACTTGGTCCAGCGTCAGAGCGGGGATCTCGCCTCGCTCGATGCGCCCGAATTGCGTGTGCGTCATGCCTGCCGCGGCGCCCGCAGTCTCCTGGCTGAGGCCGCTGGCGCGGCGGGCGGTCCGCAGGTCCTCCCCCAATTGCCGCGCCGTCCGGGTCGCCATTCGACGGCCGTCGATTGCTGGGTCACCTCGAACTCGCATTACGTGAGCATGTCCGCAAGGACTCACCTCCCACTTATCGACGTCGATGGTCGCCCGGAGTGCAGTCCAGCGGCCAGCGCGATCGAATCGCACGCCCGGCGTGCGAAACGCCGGATTGGCGGCCGCAATCCGCTGATCTGGGCGCCCGGCGTGCGAGATGGCGATGCAACCGCTGGACGGGTCGCCCGACGACCGCGGGGGCGAAGGGCGAGCGCGGACCGCGGGGGCGAGGGCCGAGCGCGGAACGACCGCGGGGGCGAGCGGGCGACGAGGGAGCGCGTCGGCGAAGCTACGCCGGGGCCGCGTCGCGGATGTCGAGCAGGTAGCCGATGCCCTGGAACGTCCGGATCCGGCCGGACTGGCCGGGTGGCGTCCCGAGCTTGCGGCGGACGCGCGACACCCAGACCCGGAGGTAGCCCGACGTCCTCGCGGTACTCCGGGCCCCAGACCTTGGTCAGCAGCTCGCCGTGGAGCACGACCCGTCCCGCGTTCTCCGCGAGATGGCTGAGCAGCAGCCACTCGGTGCGCGACAGGTGGACGAGCTCGCCGTCCGCGCGTGACCAGCCGGCGTGCCGAGGTCGATCTCCACGTCGTCGAAGCCCGACCACGCCTGGTCGCGCGGTCGGGTCCATCGTCCGGCGCAGGATCGCCCGCACCCGCGCCGCCAGCTCGTCGGGCTGGAACGGCTTCGCCAGGTAATCGTCCGCGCCGAGGTCCAGGCCACGCGCCTTGTCGGCCGTCGACCCCGCGTGCTGAGCAGGATCACCGGGACCTGGCGGCGCTCGCGGAGCTGGCGCATGACCTCGATCCCGTCGAGGTCGGGCATCGAGCCGCGCCGAGCAGGACGATGTCGGGCCGCAGCTCCTCGTCGACGGCCAGCGCCGCCTCGCCGCTGTGCGCCGTCGACGACGCGGAAGCCCTCCTGCGACAGGGCCTCACGCTACGAGTCGGGTCATCGACGGCTCGTCGTCCGCCACGAGGACGAGCGGTGGTGTGCTCATAGGCAATCCCCTTCGGCCTCCAGTGTGCCGCCTCCAGACGCCAAATCCGGCGGTGCCGCTCGAACCCCGGTCCGGTCCGCCGCATCCGAATCGCAACTCGCGGATTTGGCGCATTCGGGTCGCAACCGGGCTACCCTGTACGCCGTTTCCCGGGTGAGCGTCGCCCACGGCCCACGGAGCCCCGATGTACTTCGACGAGTTCAAGCACCAGCTGCCCGACATCGACGAGGCCGAGACCGCGGACTGGCTCGACTCGCTCGACCAGGTCGTCGACCAGGAGGGCGAGAACCGGGCCCGGTTCCTGATGTTCAAGCTGCTCAAGCGCGCGCGGCAGCGCCACGTCGGGCTGCCCAGCCTCGACGAGCACGCGCTACATCAACACGATCAGCCCCGAGCAGGAGCCGACCTTCCCCGGCGACGAGGCAGCTGGAGCGCCGGATCCGCCGGCTGATCCGCTGGAACGCCGTCGCGATGGTGCTGCGGGCGAACAACCGGTTCCCGGGCCTCGGCGGGCCACCTCGCGACGTACGCCTCGGCGGCGACCCTGTACGAGGTCGGCTTCAACCACTTCTTCAAGGGCAAGGACGATGCCGGCGGCGGCGACCAGGTGTTCTTCCAGGGCCACGCGGCGCCCGGGATCTACGCCCGCGCCTTCCTCGAGGGCCGGCTGTCCGAGGACCAGCTCGATCACTTCCGGCGCGAGACCGAGGGCAAGGGCCTGAGCTCCTACCCGCACCCGCGGCTGATGCCCGACTTCTGGGAGTTCCCCACGGTCTCGATGGGCCTCGGGCCCCTCGCCGCCGTCTACCAGGCGCGCTTCAATCGCTACCTGGCGAACCGCGGGATCCGCGACACCAGCGGTCAGCGCGTCTGGGCGTTCCTCGGCGACGGCGAGATGGACGAGCCCGAGTCGATCTCCGGCATCTCGCTCGCGGCGCGCGAGGGCCTGGACAACCTGACCTACGTCATCAACTGCAACCTCCAGCGCCTCGACGGGCCGGTGCGCGGCAACGGCAAGGTCATCCAGGAGCTGGAGGGCCTGTTCCGGGGCGCCGGCTGGAACGTCATCAAGGTCGTGTGGGGCCGCGAGTGGGACGAGCTCCTGGCGCGCGACGTCGACGGCGTGCTGGTCGAGCGGATGAACGAGACGCTCGACGGCGAGTTCCAGAAGTACTCGGTCTCGAGCGGCGACTACGTCCGGGACCACTTCTTCGGTCCCGATCCCGCGCCTCCAGCGGATCGTCGAGCACCTGTCCGATGACGACATCCTCAAGCTGCGGCGCGGCGGTCACGACTACCGCAAGGTCTACGCGGCCTACAAGGCGGCGACCGAGTACCGCGGGGCGCCGACCGTCGTCCTCGCCAAGACCGTCAAGGGCTGGACGCTCGGCGCAGGCGTCGAGGCCAGGAACATCACGCACCAGGCCAAGAAGCTGAGCGAGACCGAGCTCAGGGTCTTCCGCGACCGCCTGGAGCTGCCGATCCCCGACGACCAGCTCAAGGACGCGCCGTACTTCCACCCGGGCCCGGACTCCGAGGAGGTCCGCTACCTCAACCAGCGGCGCGAGGCGCTCGGCGGGCCGCTGCCGCGCCGCGTCGTGCGGTCGAAGCCGCTGCCGGTCCCCGAGGCCGCCGTGGACGCCGAGTTCGCATCGGGCAGCACGACCGCGGTGTCGACGACGATGGTGTTCGCGCGAATCCTGCGCAACCTGATCCGTGACCCCGACATCGGCCGCCGCATCGTCCCGATCATCCCCGACGAGGCGCGGACGTTCGGCATGGACCCCCTGTTCAAGGAGGTCGGCATCTACGCTGCCAACGGCCAGCGCTACGACCCCGTCGACTCAGAGCTCGTGCTGTCGTACCGCGAGAGCCAGGACGGCCAGGTGCTGGAGGAGGGGATCAACGAGGCGGGCTCGATGGCCTCGCTGCTCGCGGCTGGGACCTCGTACGCGACCCACGGCGAGCCGATGATCCCGTTCTACATCTTCTATTCGATGTTCGGCTTCCAGCGGACGGGCGACCAGGTGTGGGCCTTCGGGGACCAGCGCGGGCGCGGGTTCATGATCGGGGCGACCGCCGGGCGGACCACGCTGGCAGGTGAGGGCCTCCAGCACGACGACGGCCACAGCCACATCCTGGCCTCGACCGTGCCGGTGGTCCGGGCCTACGACCCGGCCTTCGCGTACGAGCTCGCAGCGGTCATCCGGGACGGCGTCGAGCGGATGTACCACCACGGCGAGGACGTCTTCTACTACGTCACCGTCTACAACGAGAACTACGCGCAGCCGCCGAAGCCCGACGGCGCCGACGAGGGCATCATCCGCGGCATCTACCGGTTCGCCGCGGCGCCGGACATCGCGGATCCCAAGGGTCGCGTCCGGCTGGTCGGCTCGGGGTCGATCCTGCAGCAGGTGATCGCGGCTCGCGACCTGCTCGCCAACGAGCTCGGGATCGCCGCGGAGATCTACTCGGCGACGTCCTTCCAGCAGCTCCGCTTCGAGGCCCTCCAGGTCGAGCGCTGGAATCGGCTCCACCCCGACAAGACCCCGCGAGTCCCCTACGTCGCCCAGGTGCTGGGTCCCGACGGCGGCCCGATCGTCGTGGCCACCGACTGGATCCGGACGCTGCCCGACCTGGTCGCGCCGTGGGTGCCGGACCCGTACATCGTGCTGGGGACGGACGGCTTCGGACGCAGCGACACGCGCGAGAACCTGCGAGCGCACTTCGAGATCGACCCCCCGAACATCGCGGCGGCCGCCCTCGCCGGCCTCGCGCGCTGCGGCAGCATCGACGCGCGCCAGGCGGCGAAGTCGATCCGCGCGCTGGGGCTCGATCCGGACTCGGCCGACCCGCTGACCCGCTGAGGTCGCGCCGACGGCCAGTCGCACCCCGGCGGCCAGGCGGCCCGGGGACCTCTCGCGCGGATCGGCCCGCGAGGTGTTCGCGGTGACGCTGCGCCTCGGCCTGACGTCGTTCGGGGGCCCGATCGCGCACCTCGGCTACCAGCGCAAGGCGTTCGTCGAGGATCGCGGCTGGGTCGATGACGCCGTGTTCGCCGACCTCGTCGCGCTGTGCCAGACGCTGCCCGGTCCCGCCAGCAGCCAGCTGACGATCGCGGTCGGGCGGCTGCGGGCCGGCTGGGCCGGTGCCGCAGCGGCGTGGCTCGGGTTCACCCTGCCGAGCGCGCTGATCATGACCATGCTCGGCCTCGTCGCCGCCGACGCGCGGGTCCCCGAGACGGGCCCGATCGCCGGGGCCATCCACGGGCTGGAGGTCGCCGCGGTCGCCATCGTCGCCCAGGCGGTGTACCTGATGGCCCGCCGCCTGACCCCGGACCTGCCGCGGCTCCTGATCGCGGCCGCCGCGACGCCGGTCGTCCTGATCGCGCCGTCGCCGGTCGCCCAGATCACGGTGATCGCCGTGGGAGCCATCGTCGGGCGCCTGGTCCTCGAGGGACGGCTGGGGCCGGGCGAGGGGGAGGGGACGAGGCAGGCGCCGCGCGCGTCCCGACGCGGGTCATCGGTCCGAGGCGGTGACGCTCCTCGCAGCGTTCCTCGTGGTCGTGCTGGGCAGCCAGGTCCTGGCCACCGTCACGGGGCAGTCCGGACATCGGGCTCGTGGCCGCGTTCGTTCGTGCCGGCGCGCTCGTGTTCGGCGGTGGTCACGTCGTCCTGCCGCTGCTCGACACCGGCGTCGTCCGACCCGGCTGGGTCGGCGAGAACCAGTTCCTGGCGGGCTACGGCGCGGCCCAGGCGCTCCCGGGGCCGCTGTTCTCGTTCGCTGCGTACCTGGGCGCCGTCGCGTCGGTCGGACCCGGCGGCGTTCTGGGGGCCGCGATCGCCACGATCGCGATCTTCCTGCCCGGTGCGCTGCTCGTGCTCGCCGCGTTGCCAGCGATCGGCTGGCTCCGCGGCCGGCCCGGGGTCAACGCGGCCCTCGCCGGGGTCAACGCCGCGGTCGTCGGCATCCTCGCGGCGGCGCTGATCACGCCGGTCGCCACGGGGGCCATCACGTCACCGCTCGCGGCGGTGGTGGCGGCCGGCGGGGCGGTGCTGCTCCTCGTCGCGAGGGTCCCGCCGCTCGCGGTCGTGGCGGGGAGCGCGGCCGTCATGGCCCTCGCCGGTTAACGAAGTACGCCGCACGACCCGGGAGGGGACCGGACCGTGCGGCGTGAGGCCCGCGGCAGGCCCCGTCACAGGCGCTGCCGCGGCGTTGGATTCGATTTGCCCCGATTCTAGGATGACCGCGCCACTCTGACGCATGCTGATTGTTGCACCGACATTACATCGGCATATCAGGTCGGGGTCCATGGGCGTCGCGCCGTCCGGCACACGAGGTCGGACGGCCGCTACGACGCCGGCGCCAACCGCAGGAGCGCCCCGCCGAGATCGGTCAGGTAGACCTCCCCGCTATCGTCGACGCCGAACGAGCTGATCGACCGCCCGGTCTCCATCAGGACGATCGGCGCCTGGGGAGCGTCGAGCCCGGCGTCGATCGCCCACAGCGTCCCCGAGCAGTTGTCCGAGAACAGGTAGGCGCCGCGCAGGGCCGGGATCGCCGCCCCGTGGTACACGACCCCGCCGATGATCGCGCAGCCGTCGCCGTGGCCATATTCGGTCACCGGCATCGTGACGCCGGTCGGGTCGCAGCCCGTCGGCGGGTCGTAGCAGTGACTGCCCTCCCAGCGATGCCAGCCGAAGTCCAGGCCCCTGGCGCCGGCGGGCGCGACGTCGACCTCCTCCCAGGCGCCCTGGCCGACGTCGCCGATCCAGAGCTTGCCCGTCGCGGGATCGATGCTGTCGCGGAACGGGTTGCGCAGGCCGTAGTGCAGGATCTCGGGGCGGGCATCGCTGCGACCGACGAACGGGTTGTCGGGTGGGATCGCATAGGTTCGGTCGCCGGCGCCGAGGACGTCGATCCGGAGCATCTTGCCCAGGATCGTGTCCAGCCTTGACGCGCGGTTCTCCGGGTCGCCGCCGCTCCCGCCGTCGCCCAGCGCGATCAGCAGCATCCCGGTCTGATCGAAACCGATCCAGCCGCCGTTGTGGTTGGGGTAGGGCTGTTGCTCGGTGAGGAGCACGCGACCCGAGGCGGGGTCGAGCGTGGTGCTGCCGGCGGGCGCGTCGAAGGCACGATCGTCGTGTTGCCGCCAGGTCCGAGTAGTGGACGTAGACGGTCTGATGGTCCGTCCCGAAGCCGGGCGGAAAGGCGACGCCCAGCAGGCCACGTTCGCCGCCACCGTCGATCCGGTCGGTGATGTCGAGGTAGGGCGTCGACTGCAGCTTGCCGTCCTCGACGATCCGGATCGTGCCGTCCTGCTCCACCACGACGAGCCGCCCGCTGCCGTCCGGGATCCGGTCCACCCACAGCGGCGACGACAGGCCGTCGACGACGACCTCGTGTCGCCACGTGCGCGGCGGCGAGGTCGGGGTCGGTCGCCCGATCCCGTCGAGGTCGAGCGGGGCGCAGGCGTTGCCGGGGCGGTCGGGGCCGCTGTCGGCGATGGCGATGGGCGCGGCAGTGGGCGCCTCGGTCGAGGTCGATGCCGGGCTCGCCGATGCCGAGGGCACGCCGGCGTTCCCGCACGCCCCGACGGTCAGCACGAGCGAGACGAGTGCGACGAGCGGAACGGCGGTTCGACGAGGGCTGACGGCAGGCATCGGTCCGGGTAGGGTACCGGGCATGGACGTCTTCACCCTCGCGAGCCTCCAGGAGCGTCAGGCGGCCTCGGGCGGGCCGTACCTCGAGTTCCTTGCGGTCCCGGATCTCTCGATCGGCCTGTACGTGCTCGAGGCGGGTGGCGTCGACCGCCAGCAGCCGCATACCGAGGACGAGGCGTACGTCGTGCTCGCTGGCCGTGCCGAGTTCACGGCCGGCACCGAGACGAGCGACGTCGGGCCCGGCGACACGATCTTCGTCGCGGCCGGCGTCGCGCACCGTTTCCACGACATCGCCGAGACCCTGCGCCTGATCGTCGTCGTTCGGGCCGGCCGAGGGGTCTCGCGCCTCCGGCCTGACGCTCAGCCGCCTGTCAGCCCGTCGATCGGGCGCGCGCGACGCGGTCGCCGAACTCCACGGCGTGGATCGCGCTCGTGCCGTCCTCGTCGTGCCGGAACAGGACGTACGCGTCGAGCCCGTCGTCGAGGAACGGGACGAGCCGTCGCGCCCACGCGTCGAGCGCCGCGTCGTCGTAGGCCGTCCGGCGCAGCCGCAGGTAGAGGAACGGGCCGGTGCGCCGGATGTCCGGCGGCGTGTCCAGCTCGTCGAGGTCGGTCGTGCACAGGACGGCGCCGGCCGCGCGCAGCGCGGCGAACGTCTCGTCGACGTGCCACGACTCGTGCTGCGACCTCGAGGACCAGCGGCAGCGTCGCCGGCCAGGCGCCGAGCAGCCCGGCGAGCCGCTCGTCCTGACGCTTGACCTCGCCCGGGACGCGGAACAGGACGGCCCCGAGCCGCTCCCCGAACGCCGGCAGCGTCTCGGTGAGCCACGGCACCGACGTCGCGGGGTCGGCGTACAGCGAGCGGATGCTCGCGCCGCGCTGCGCCTTGACGACGAACCGGAAGTCGGCCGGCGTCGCGGCGCACCAGCCGTCGATCTTCTCGACCGTCGGCCGCGCGTAGAACGTGTTGTTCAGCTCACAGGCCGCGAGGCGCGACGCGTAGTGGGGGAGCAGGTCGCGCGACCGCGACCCTGCCGGGTAGAACAGCGGCGCCCAGGCGGCGTACGCGAAGCCGCTGGTCCCGGCGAGGACGCGGCCGACCGGGGTCGACGTGGACCCGTCAGGCGTCGGCGCCCGCCGTCTCGGCTGCTTGTCGCCGGCGGCCGCGTCGTCGAGGCCGTCGATCACCTGGCACAGGCCGCGCTCGATGGCCTGCTGGTCGTCGGCCGTCGATCGCATCGAGGAAGTAGCGCCGGACGCCGTCGAGGTGCGTGGCCGAGGCGTCCGCGCAGCCGATCGAGGCCGGCCCGCGTGAGCGCCGCCTCGGCGCCGCGGGCGTCGGTGGCGCAGGTGGAGCGCTCGACCATGCCGTCCGCGACGAGTCGGTCGACGAGCCGGGTGATGCCGCTCCGCGACAGCAGCACGCGGTCCGCGAGCACGCTCATCCGCAGCCGGCGGCCGGGGGCCGCGGCGAGCTGCAGCAGCGCGTCGTACTCGCCGAGCGACAGGCCGTGCGCGGCGCGCAGCTCGTCGTCGAGGCGGCGCGTCAGGCGCGCATGGGCCTGGAGGAAGGCGCGCCACGACGCCAAGGCGCGGGTCGGCGGCCCTGGTCGCGGGGATGTTGGGGCGCCGGGGACCGATCCGGTGAGCGGCCGTCGGCGACATCGGTCGGCATTGGCTGATCCTACCCCGATCCGGAAGATCGTTGACAATACAACTATCGGGCGTCGCGCTAGCATCGGGCGACGATCACCACTGAGGTCCCGCATGTCCGAGTTCGACGTCGACGCCCTCCGCGCCGCTTTCCGGCGCTCGCGATCGAGCAGGACGGCCGCGCCGGTCGCGCTGTTCGACGGACCGGGCGGGACCCAGGTCCCGGACACGGTCATCGAGGCCGTCAGCCGCTACTACCGCGAGTCGAACGCGAACCACGACGGGCCCGTTCCTGACCTCGCAGCGCAGCGACGCGATCCTCGAGGACGCGCACGCGCGCCCTGGCGGACCTGCTCAACGCCGCGCGACGCGTCCGAGATCAAGTTCGGCGCCAACATGACGACGCTGACGATGCACGTCGCCCGCTCGATCACGGCATCGCTCGCGCCGGGCGACGAGATCGTCGTCACCAGCCTCGACCACGAGGCGAACGTCGGGCCGTGGCGCTCGGCCGCCGCGGATCGCGGGATCACCGTCCGCACCGTGGACATCCGCCCCGACGACGTGACGCTCGACATCGAGGCGTTCGACGCCGCGCTCCACGGCCGCCCGAAGCTCGTCGCCTTCGGCTGGGCGTCGAACGCCGTCGGCTCGATCAACCCGGTCGCCGAGCTCGTCCGCCGCGCCCACGAGGCCGGGGCGCTGACCTACGTCGACGCCGTCCACGCCGCGCCCCACCTCCCGATCGACGTCCAGGCCGTCGGCACCGACTTCCTCGCCTGCTCGGTCTACAAGTTCTTCGGGCCGCACGTCGGCGTGCTCTACGGCCGCGGCGACGTCCTCGACGCGCTGCCGACGTACAAGCTCGCTGCCGGCCTACGACCGATTCGAGACCGGGACCCTCAACCACGAGGGGATCGCCGGGTCGCTGGCCGCGGTCGAGTACATCGCCGAGGTCGGGCGACGCTTCGGGGCGTCGTTCGCGGCGCAGTTCCCGGGCATGAGCGGCCGGCGGCTCGAGGCGCACGCGGGGATGGCGGCGATCCGCGCCGTACGAGATGCCGCTGTTCGGCCGCCTGCTCGACGGCCTCGAGGCCATCGCGGGCCTGCGGCTGTGGGGCATCGCGGATCGTTCGCGCTTCGCGGAGCGGACGCCGACCGCGGCGATCACGCTGACGGGCGTCTCCGCGGAGGCGGCATCGGTCGCCCTCGGGCGACGCGGGATCGCGACCTGGTGGGGCGACTTCTACGCCGTCGGGCCGATCGGGCGACTCGGCCTCGAGCCCGAGGGCGTCCTGCGCATCGGGCTCACGCACTACAACACGGCCGCCGAGGTCGACCGGCTGGTGGGCGAGCTGCGCGAGATCGCCGCCGGCCCATGAGCGGCGCACCGGGCGCCGACGTCGCGATCATCGGCGCCGGCATCGTCGGGACGGCGCTCGCGGCGGAGCTCGCGGGTCGTGGTGCGCGGGTCACGCTGTTCGAACGAGCCGGCGTCGCCGCGGGTGCCTCGGGCCGCAACTCGGGCGTCGTCTGGTATCCCGGCAGACCCCGTGCTCGGCGCGCTCTACCGCGAGACGCTCGCCCGCTACCGCTCGCTCGTCGACGAGATCGTCGACGGAGCTCCCGAGGACGCCCCCGAACGGGCGTTCCGCCTCGACGACGAACCTGCCGGGATCCTGACCCTCGGTCGCGACGAAGCGGCGCTGCGGGCGCAGGCGGCCGCGATCGACGAGGCGAACCCGGACTTCCGCGCGCAGTTCGTCGGATGCCGGCGACCTGGCGACGCTCGAGCCGGGCCTCGCGGACGGGCTCTGCGGGCGTCCGGCTGGACATCGGGTTCCCGGTTGCGCCGTCGGCCGCGGCGCACGCCTTCGCGGCCCTGGCCGTCGCCCGAGGAGCCGACCTCCGCGAGGGCGAGGACGCGTCCATCGAGCTCTTCGGGGGCATCGCAGCGGGCGTGCGGACGCCGAGCGGGGTGACGCCTGCGGGGTCCGTGGTCGTCACCGCGGGCCCGTGGTCGCCCGGCGATCGTCGATCCGACCGGCGCGTGGCGCCCGATCCTGCCGTTCTGGGGCGTGATCGTCGAGCTCGAGCTGGCGTCGCCGCCGAGGCACGTGCTGGAGGAGGCAGACATCGACGCCGCCATCGAGCCCGACGCCGGGCTGGCCGGTGACGCCGGCGGCGCGACCGGGTTCAGCCTGGTGACGGCGGGCGGGCGGTCGTCGCTCGGATCGACGTTCCTGCCGTTCGAGCCGGACGCGCGCGAGTACGAGCCCCGCCTGCGGGAGCGGCGGCGCCCGTTACCTGCCGGCGATCGCCGCCGCATCGACAAGCGGGCTGCGGGCGTGCGCGCGCCCCCTTGCCCTCGACGGCCGCCCGCTGGTCGGTCCCGTGCCCGGGTTCGATGGCCTGTACATCGCTGCCGGGCATGGGCCGTGGGGCATCTCGACCGGTCCGGCGTCGGCGCAGCACGTCGCGGACCTCGTGCTGGGCGAGCCCGATCCGAGATCCCCGGCCGTGGCAGCGGCGACCGACCCTGCGCGGTTCGACGCCCCGCCGATCTAGCGTCGTCGGTGGCTCAGCGCCAGCTGTTGGCGTCGAACAGGTAGAACGTCGTCAGCGCCCACTGCTCGCGGGCAGCCGTCAGGGCCACGCGGATGCGGGATGGCCCGGGCGGCCGGCTCCCCGTGGGCAACTCGATGACCCGATCGTCATCACCGATCGGGGGAGCCGGCACGGCCGCAAGGTCCTGCCGGGCCGGGACGCGCCCCCGCTCGACACGCCCGAATGCGGCATAGCCGGTCATCGCGGATCAGCCGTGGTCGATCCGGTAGATCGTCCCGCCCCGACCGACCACGTACAGCTCACCGCCGGCGCTCTCACCGAACGACGTGATGGACACGCTCGAATTGCGGAGCAGGTGCATTGTCTTGTGGTCGGATGCCGAGGACGAGATCGCCCAGATCTCGCCGCTGCAGTAGTCACCGAACACGTACCAGCCGCGAAGGGCCGGGATGTTGGACCCACGGTAGACGTAGCCGCCGGTGACCGCGCAGCGCCCGCTCGAGTGCGAGTAGGTGGCAACCGGCTTCTTCAGTCCGGTCCTGTGGCAGCCGCTCGACGGCGAGTAGCACGAGTAGCCTTCCATGACGTGCCAGCCCCAGTTGGCGCCATTGCCGGAGGTCGTTCGGTCGATCTCCTCGTGGCTGCCCTGGCCGACGTCGCCGATCCACAGGTTGCCGTTGCTGCGATCGAACGAGTAGCGCCACGGGTTGCGCAGCCCGCGCATGAAGATCTCGTTCTTGCCCTTCTTGCCGACGTATGGGTTGGACTTGGGGATCCCGTAGGCCTTGTGCCCCGTCCGGGTGTCGACATTGATCCGGAGCATCTTGCCCAGCAGGGTGTTCGTCCTCTGGGCGCGGTTGCCCGGGTCGCCCGCGTCGCCGCCGTCGCCGAGGCCGATGTACAGGTAGCCGTCGGGCCCGAACACGAGGTTGCCGCCGTTGTGGTTCGAGTACGGCTGATGGACGACGAGGATCGTGCGTCCCGATCCGGACTGGACCCGGTTGTGGTTCGACGTCGACGTCTTGTACTCGCGGATGACCGTGTTGCCGCTGGCGTTCGTGTAGTTGACGTAGAACTTGCGATTGTTCTTGAAGTTGGGGTGGAATGCGAGGCCCAGGAGCCCCTGCTCGTCGCCGTGGCTGATCGAGCCGGACAGGTTGAGCAGATTGCCCGGGAGGACGTTCCCGCTGTCGAAGACGCGGATGGTCCCGGTCTGCTCGACGATGAACATGCGGCCCGTCCCGTCGTGGGCGCTGGTGATGAGCACGGGATTCTGGAGGCCGCTGGCGACGGGCGTGAGCTTGATCGTCGAGGTCGACGGTGCGCTCAGCACGGCGCCGCCGTCGGGGGGCGCCACCGGGCCCGTCAACGCCACTGCAGGTCCTGGCAGAAGGCCGGCGAGCACCACCGATGCGAGTGCGGCGCCGGCAACGGCCGAGCGGAGGAGGGAGCGTGGCGCGAAGGCGGTCGTCTTGGTCACGTGGTCATCCTGCGGCTTGTTGTGGACGGGGCCCGGAACACGTCCGGCGCAACCCGAATCCTGCCCGATCGGCGCGAGCGTCGAACCAGGGTCGTATTCTCCGTTCCGTGACCACCGTTTCCAGCCGTACCTTTGGCGCGCAGAGCATGACCGCGCCGTTGCGCGACGTCCTCGTCAAGGCCCCAGGCCCGGCCTTCGGGCGGGCCTTCGACGACCCAGCGCACGGGTTCCTCCGCCAGGTCGACCTCGACCGCGCCCGGCACCAGCACGATGGCCTGGTGGGCGCCCTCGACGGGCTCGGCGTGCGCGTCCGGGTCCTCGACGCGGAGACCGACGACCCGGACCTCGTGTACGTCTTCGACCCGCTGCTGGTGGCGGACGGCGGCGCGATCCCGCTGCGGCCCGGCAAGCCCAACCGCGCGGGCGAGCCCGAGCTCATCGAGCGCTGGACGGCCGCGGCAGGGATCCCGACGCTGGGTCGCATCGAGGCGCCCGGCACGGTCGAGGGCGGCGACACGTTCTGGCTGCGCCCCGACCTCCTGTGCATCGGCCGGACGCTGCGCACGAACGAAGCGGGCGCACGCCAGCTCGCGGCCATCGTGGGCGGCGACGTCCGCGTGTTCGACGTCCCGTACTGGAAGGGCCCGGCCGAGCTCGTCCACCTGCTGTCGGTGATCTCGCCCGTCGCGGACGACGTCGCGGTGGTGTTCCTGCCGCTGCTCCCAGCGGGGTTGTTCGAGCTGCTCGCGGACCTCGGCGTGCGCCTGGTCGAGGTGCCCGAGGACGAGTACGCGACGCTCGCGTGCAACGTCCTGGCTGTGCGGCCGGGAGTCGTGATCGTCGCCGAAGGGAACGATGCGACGCGGCGCGGGCTGGAGGCGGCAGGCTGCGAGGTCCACGCGATCCCGCTCGACGAGGTGGGGGAGAACGGCTCGGGCGGCGTGACCTGCCTGACGCGGCCGATCCTGCGCGAGTGAGCCCCGACCTCGGCGCGGCCGAGCACCCGAGCGTCGACACGGCCGCCCTGCTGGCCGATCTCGAGGCGCTGGTCCGAATCCCGAGCGTCACCGGCGCCGAGGACCTTGTCGCCGCGCACCTGGCCGACCGGCTCGAGGGGCTGGGCATGCGGGTCGAGGTGTTCCACCCGGATCCCGCGGCGATTCGCGACGACCCGGACTGGCCCGGCGAGGAGGTGGCCCGGTCGATGCTGCCGGTCGTCCTCGGGCGGGCCGGACGGCCGGGCGGGCGGCGCCTCGTGCTCTCGGGACACGTCGACGTCGTGCCGCCCGGTGACCCGGAGACGTGGACCGTGGATCCGTGGGGGGCGGAGATCCGGGACGGGCGGCTGTTCGGGCGCGGTGCCTGCGACATGAAGGGCGGGGTCGCGTCGATCCTGGCTGCCGTCCGCGCTCTGCGGGACGCGGGGACCCTGGAGACGCTGGGCGGCGAGCTCGTCGTCGCGTTCGTGCCGTCCGAGGAGGACGGCGGCCAGGGGACGCTCGCCGCGATCCGCGCCGGCGCGACTGGCGACCTCGCGATCATCACCGAGCCGTCGGGGCTGGACATCGTCGTGGCCCACGCGGGCGCGATCACGTTCCGGCTCACGGTCCCGGGTCGCGCGGCTCACGCCAGCCGCCGGACCGAGGGCGTGTCGGCGCTCGACAACCTGCAGACCCTCGTGGGAGCCCTCGAGACCGACGAGGCGCGCCGGAACGGCGCCGAGACCGAGCCCCTGATGACGGCCCTCGGCCTCCCGTATCCGACGATCATCGGGATCGTCGCCGGCGGGGAATGGGCCTCGACCGTCATGGACCGGGTCACCGCGGACGGCCGCTACGGCGTCCGTCTGGGCCAGACGCCCGACGCGGCGGAGGCCGAGTTGCGGGGCTGCATCGCCGCCGCCTGCGCGGGCGACGCCTTCCTCGCCGGCCACCCAGCGACGGTCGAGATCACGGGTGCCCGGTTCGCCTCCTCGTCGGTGCCCGCCGATCACGAGCTCGCGACCGGCCTCGCGGCGGCCGCCCGCGGCGTGACCGGCCGGAGCCCGGACCTGATCGGCGTCCCCTACGGCTGCGACATGCGCCTGTTCATCGGTGCGGGCGATACGCCGTGCGTCGTGTTCGGCCCCGGGGACGTCCGGCTGGCGCACGCGGCCGACGAATCCGTTCCGCTCGCCGAGGTCGAGGACTGCGCCCGCGTGCTCGCGGCCTGGGTCGAGCGGGAGCTCGGGACGACTGGCTGAACGCCCTTACGAGGCGATGATGTCGATCGGGGCCCCGAGGTCCGTCCGGCGGATCGCCGCTCGCCGCTGCGCCCGCAGGGCGAGGATCGGGATCACGATCAGCCCGGCGCCCAGGACACCCAGGGCCGTATAGCCGACGGCGGCCATGATCAGCCCCGAGCCGAGGCTGGCGGCCGCGCTTGCGCTCCAGATGAGTGCGTCGGCGAGGCCCTGGACGCGGGTCCGCTCGTGGAGCTCCAGGTTCTGCGACAGCATCGAGCTGCCGGCGACGAAGCCCAGGTTCCAGCCCCAGCCGAGCAGGAACAGCGCGATCAGGAGCATCGCGCCGCCGTCGGCCGGCGACGCCGCGGCGAGGATCGACGCCAACGCCAGGATCACGGTCCCCGAGAAGATCGTGCGCACGGGCCCAAAGCGATCCGTCAGCCGCCCGGAGATCGGCGACAGCGCGAACATCCCCAGGGTGTGGGCGGAGAGCACGATCCCCACGGCGGTCAGGTCGCTGCCATGCTCGGTCATGTGGAGCGGCGTCATCGTCATGATCAGGACCATCACGAACTGGCCGATCACGAGGCACACGATGGCGGCCGCCACGCGCGGCCGCCGGACGATGTCCGCGATGGGTCCGATGCTCGGGCCCGGATCCTCGCGGGTGGCCAGACGCGAGGCCTCGTCGGCCAGCTCGTACGGGTCGGGGCGGAGGAGCGCGAACGACAGGATCGCCGCGAGGCCCACGAACACCACCGGCACCAGGTACGGCCCGACAAGCGCCGGTAAGCCGGCCGCGACGGCGAGGTTGCCCGAGATCGGGACCATCGCGGGACCGATGACCGAGCCCACCGTCGCCCCCCAGACCACGATGCCGATGGCGGAGGCGCGCCGCTCCGGCGGCACCATGTCGGCCGCTGCGTAGCGCGACAGCTGGTTGGAGCTGTTGCCGAAGCCGATCAGGATCGTCCCGGCCAGCAGCAGCGGGAACGACGCGGTGAACACGGCGAAGGCCGCGATCAGCGCCCCCAGGACGCCGATCGCGTAGCCGGCGGCCAGCCCGACCCGGCGCCGCCCGATGCGCGCCATGAGGCCGGACAGGGTGACCGACCCGACGGCCGCGCCCAGGACGACGGTCGCTGCCGGCGCGCCCGCGAGCGCCTGGTTCCCGAGCATCTGGCTCGCGACGATCGTCCCGACCGTGACCGCCGCGATGTGCCCGGTGCTGCCGAGCGCGACCCCAGCGACCAGCGCGTTGCGGACGTGGCGGCGCGCGGCGTCGAGCTCGGGACCCTCGGGACGCGTCATCGCGACGACGATACCCGGGCGGGTCAGCCCGACGAGTCGTCGAGGTGCGGGAACAGGACCAGGCTTGGCTCGGCGGCCGACCGCGGCTGCGGCGCCGATCCCGTGGCGTTCGTCTCGGCGGCCGCCTCGACCGCGAGACACAGCCCGTTGGCCAGGCGCATCTGGCGGGGCGTCCGGCACGCGACCCGCACGAGCGCCGGCGACATCACGATCGCCGCGACGCATCGGGCCCGCGACGTCGCCACGTTGAGGCGGTTGAGCGAATACAGGAACTCCATGCCGCGCGGCGCCTCTTCGGGCGTGGACGTGCCCAGGGCGTAGATGCTGATCGCGGCCTCCTGACCCTGGAACTTGTCCACGGTCCCCGCGAACACATGCGGCAGGCCGACCGCTGCGCAGGCGCGTTCGATCGCCCCGACGTGGGCGTTGTAGGGCGCCACGATCACGATGTCGTTCACGGTGAGAGCGTGCTCGACGCCTGCCATGTCGACCCAGTGCGTGCCGGTTGCGAGCAGGTCTGCGACGAGGTTCGCGATGGCCGCCGCCTCCTCGGCCGAATCGGTCGCGTTGCCGGCGTGCGGCACGGGGAGGTAGCGCAGCCCCGTCCCCGACAGCAGGCCTGCGGTGTCGGTCCGGGTATCGCCGGCGCCACCGCACGATCTGCTGGCGCTCGAGCCCCTCGACCGGGTGCAGGCGTCCGGCGTAGAACGCGTCCGAGGTGAACCGGCAGACGTCCGGATGGAGGCGCCACGTCTGGTCGAGGAACAATCCCTCGGCGGGCGTGATCGTCGGCCGGTCCGGGTGCACGTACGCCGGGTCTGCCAGCAGGTGCGACAGCGCGCTGCGCTCCGCGCCCGGTGGGTGGGCGCCCTGTGTCGGCTGATCGAGCTGCTGCGGGTCCCCGAGCAGCACCACCATGCGCGCCGCCGGCGCACACGCAAGGACGTTGGCGAGGCTCATCTGGCCGGCCTCGTCGACGACGAGCACGTCGAGTGCCGGCTCGGGGCGCGCCATGTCCGGGCGGCACCACGTCCAGGCGACGGCACCGACCACGTCGACGGCATGGGTCCGCAGCGCCTCGTCGACGTCCGCGTTTGCGGCCAGCACCTCGGCGGCCGCGTGGGTCGGTGCCTGGTCGGACTTGGGCTTCTGGCCGATCCGCACCGTGACGTTCGCCTCGCGGGCGGCGAACGCCACCTCGTCGAGCACCTTGCCGATGACCTTGTGACTGTTGGCTACGACCCCGACGCGCTTGCCCTGCTGCGCCAGGGCGACGATCATCCGCGCCCCGGTCCAGGTCTTGCCCGAGCCCGGCGGCCCCTGGATCGGCAGCACGCCTCCCGGCGCGGTAAGCACGATCCGCTTGGCCGCGTCCAGCGGCGACTCACCGGCCCGCCGCAGCGGCCCGCCCGGGCCTTGCCCCGCGTTCGGCGGCGTGCGCAGCAGCAGGGCACGGACCGCGGCCATGCCTGTCGAGCCGGGTATGTCCGGATCGACCTCGCCAAGGCCGTTTGCGGCGACCCACTGCCCGGTCCGGAGCAGGCTCTCCGCAAGCTCGCCGCTGGGCACGACGCCGTCGGGGACCAGCGAGCGAGGGAGCTCCACGCCGGCGAACTTCCTGCCGCGCTTGATGGTGATGGTGCGGGCGACGTCATCGACCTCGAGCACGTCCCCGGCCGATTCCCTGGTCCTCGGGTCGGAGACCTTGCTGCTGTCGCTGATGCGGTGATCCTGGGCGGGGAACGAGAACCGGTACGCCGTCGACTGCTTCTCCGGCCGCTCATCGAGGAGCTCCAGGCCCCCGAGCGGCTCCCGCTCCGCGATCAGCTCCTCGTCGGTCTTGCCCAGCAGCTCGAAGTACCGCCACCAGGCCGACTTGTCCTCGCGCCGATGCCACGCCAGCAGCTGGGCCAGGAGCCACCGGCCTGCCGCCTCCGCGTTCTGCGCCCGCTGGACGGGGTCCCCGGGATCATCAATGGTCAGCGCGGCAGACAGCTCGGCGACCGCCTCCTCGCGATCCGACAGCGACTCGGTTGCCGCGCCGTCGTCAGGCCCGGGACGCGGGGGCAGGCCGCCCTCCTGCGCCTCCAGATCCCGCCGTCGCTCCTCGAGCCACTCGCGGAGGCGCCAGTTGCTGACGACATCGTCGCGGTTGTAGCCCTCGATCCCGGTCAGGATGGCCTGTGCGTCCTCGACCGGCGTCTCGGCGCCCAGCTCGAGCCAGGTCTCGAACGCGACGATGCTGCTGCCGGCGTCCTTGAGCTCGACCTCGCGCTCGAGCGCGTACAGCGGCTCGATCTTCTTGATCGAGTAGCTCTCGACGCCGGCCCGGATGCCCTGGCGGACGACCCGGAACAGGTCGACCAGCACCCCGCCGCGCAGCAGCCGGTCGACCTCTTCCTCGCGGGTGCCGTGACGCTGGGCCAGGCGCCCGAGCGCGGTCCGCTCGTACGCGGCGTAGTGGTAGACGTGCAGGGCCGGGTCCCGCGCCCAGCGGTCCATGATCAGGTCGATGGTCCGCTCGAAGGCGGCCTTCTCCGCCGCCCAGGTGACCTTGCCCTCGTCATCGAGACTCCAGATCGCGTGGAACCTGGGCACCCGCTCGCCGTCCGCCCTCGTCCAACGCCCCTCCTCGGCCAGCCTCGGCTCAAGGATCCCGAACAGGTAGTCGACGCCGTCGTCGAGCGCGAACGGGTCCCCCTCGAGGTCCAGGAACAGGTCGCCGTCGCTGGGCTCGGGCAGCACGAGCAGGCCGCGGTCCGGCACGGGGGCGCCGTCCCTGTCCCGGTCGAGCGGCAGCAGCTCCCACAGGACCTCGCCCCGGTCATCGGACGCCACCTGGATGCGCGCCTGCTCGCGGATCCGCTCCAGCGCCGCGTCGCCGATGCCGTCGAGCGGTGGGGCCATCGGCAGCTCGACGCCGGCAAGGCCCCGTCTCGTCGGGACGCCGCGGACCTTGAGCGCGCGCCGCTGCCGGCTCGAGGCTCCCGCGACGAGGCTGAGGTCATCGTCCGAGCGGCGCCGGGCCTTGCACATCACGACCCAGCGGCACACGTCGCAGTGCTCGACGGGTTCGGGGTACGTGCCCGACCGGCGGGTAGGCCACCGGAGCCGCTGTGTCGCCGCGCACGCCGACGGCGGCCTCGAACTCGTCCTTCACCCGGCGGTAGTAGGCCATGTAGTCGTCGACCCGGAGCTGGTCCGTCGGTCGTTCGCGACCACCGAGGACGACGTACAGATACTCGGGCTGCAAGCCCTGGACCGCCGTCAGCTGCTCGACATAGGAACAGATCTGGAGGATCGCCGACGCCTTGACGTGGCGGGCGAGCTTGGTGTCGGCCACCTCGTAGTGCCAGCGACCGAAGGCGGAGTCCGGCTCGCCGGCGACGTGGTCGCGGCGGAGCAGGAAGTCCGCGTGGCCGCGCCACGTCCCGTCGAAGAACGTCGCCTGGTAGACGACGTCCGCGCCGCCGCGCATCGCCGTGATCGTCTGCTCGGCCGCGGCCCGGAGCTCGGCCCCGGCGTCACGCGGCGGCGCCTCGCCCGTGCCGTCGAGGGGCGCGACGGCCGAGCCGTCCTTCTCGATCTCGACGATCCGGCGCCCTTGCTCCCGCAGCTCCTCGAGGTAGCGCTGCTCGTGCTCGATGCCGCGCTTCGCGACGAGCTCGATCGACGGGTCGTCGCGAATGGGCTTGGCGACGAGCTTCGCGAGGGCAGCGCGCTCCAGCTCGAGCCGGTGGTTACAGGCGAGGAATCCGACGAGATCGGTGGCGGCAAAGACGGGGCGTCCGTCGATCAGTTGCATGCGCGCCCATCCTACGGGCCGCCCGTGTCAGCTCGCGTGTCACGCCGGCCGGAGCGCTCTCCACACGTCGAGCGCCCACTGCCAGTCTTCGGAGTGCTCGAACTCGACCCGGATCGCGGCGCCGCTCCCGGTTACCGCGGAGAAGCCCTCGAGCACGGCCACCTCGAGGCCGGAGCTCGAGTCCGACGTCACCCTTGCCCGGCCGCGGACCGGCCCGTCCTCGTGCTGCAGGACGCCTTCGACGATGTCGCCGGCGACCTGGGTCAGGAACTGGTCCGCCGGCATCGGCCTCCCGTTCGAGGTCTGGGTGGCGGTCGCGGCGAAGGTCACCCGCCGTCCGCGCTCGCCGCCGAGCCACTCGCCGTCGGCGATCCGCTCGTCGAACGCCCCCGGGACCTCGAAGGTCCAGCCCTCGTGCACGACCGTCACCGGCAGGCGCCGGTAGCCGACGAGCGGCAGGGCCCCATCCGCCGCCTCGGCCTGACGGAACACGCGGTCCCGGATCGGGTCGGGCGCGCCGCGCAGGCAAATCAGCTCGGCCCACTCGCGCCACGGGTAGGCGAGGGAGGCGTCCATGGGCAGGGCGCGACGGAGCAGCGAGAGCGCCTCGTCGACGACCACCCGCTCGGCGTCGTCCACCGGCGAGCGCCACCGGATCTCGGTCCACAGGATCACCAGCGCGCGCTGGAGCAGGTAGCGCGCATCCATCACGTCGAACCACCACGGTCGCACGTCGGTCGCAGCCCACGGATCCCGCGCGGCGCGTCCGAGCCAGGCGTCGTCGCGCGGTCCGAGCGGCGTGCCGACGGCCCCATCGATCTGGAACCGGGCTCCCGACCGCATGCCGATCCCGACGCTCGCGATGCCGAGACGCCGCTGTTCGACGGCACGGTCGACGACGCGGGCGAGCTGCGCGAGATGATCGGCCTCGACGGCGGCGCGCTCCGCGACGGGCTGCTTGGCGCCGATCCACGGGGCCGGCGCGCCGACCTCGCGCGGATCGTGTTCGTGCGACCAGACGATGTCGAACTGCTCCCCGAGGCGGTCGAGCACCCGGCCCACGAACGTGTGGTAGCCGGGCCCGGCGTCCGCCGTGTCGGCCGACGCGGTGACGCGACCCTCCTCGTCGGCCGTGACCGTCACCGGCTCGGCCGCGGGGTGGAGGTCAAGCCACAGCTCCGGGCATGCCCCGGATGTCTGGACGCGCGCGGACCGGACGAACTGGGCGTACTCCGTGGAGACCCATACCCGGGCGTCCTCGATGAGCTTGTCCGGCGCCGGTATCCGCGGGATCAGGCCGCGTTTCGCCGCCTGGCCCACAACCCTGATGGTGACTGCCAATCCCGCTCCCTCGGACAAGCCCCCGGTAGCCCGCCGACCATAGCCAACCGCGGACCCGGATTGCGAGCCCCCGGGCTAGGCTTTCGTACTTCGCCGGGCAGCCGACGGTCCCGTCGGGCTATCGTTCGATCGATGCCTCAGCCCGAACGCCGCCCCGCATCGCGCCTCGACGCCGAGGGCAACCGCCACGTCGCCCCGACGTGGGAGAGCCTCGTGGAACGCCAGCTGCGGGAGGCGATGGCGGAGGGCAAGTTCGACGAGCTGCCCCACCAGGGCGAGCGCCTGCCCCTCGTCGACGACACGGCGGCCGGCGACTGGGCGATGGCCTACCGGATGCTCCGCAACGCGGGCGCCGCGCCGCCGTGGATCGAGGCGGACAAGGAGGTCCGCCGGCTGCTCGAACGGCGCGACGCGATCTTCGCGCGTGCGGCGCGGTCAGCGGTCCGCGATCGACCTCCGCACACCGGCGCGATCGGGCCGCCCTGGAGTCGCTGGTCGCTCGAGATCAACGCGGCGATCGCCAGCCTCAACGCGGAGGCGCCGACGGACCGCCAGCACCGACGTCCGCTCGATCTCGCCGAGGAGCTGGCGCGCCTCGACGGAATGCGCGACCGGTGACCGCCGTGTATGCGTGGCGAGGTCCGTTCACGAACGCGGAGCTGAACCCGCTTCACGCCGAGGGTTTCGACCATCCGGTGTTGTCTGACGACGACTGGGTTGCCCAAGTCGCACGGCACAGCCTCGGCTGGGTCACGGCGCGCGAGGCCGAGCGACTCGTGGGCTTCGTCAACGTCGCCTGGGACGGCGGCGTCCACGCCTTCCTGCTCGACACCCTCGTGCCTCGATCCCACCGCGGACGCGGAATCGCGACCAGTCTCGTCGCCGTCGCGGTCGAGCGATCGCGGGATGCGGGCTGCGAGTGGCTCCATGTCGACTGGGATGGTGACCTGCGCAGGTTCTACGTCGATGCCTGTGGCTTCGTCCCCACGGAGGCGGGGCTCATCGCGCTCACGTAGCTACCCCCGCCTTCGCGGGCCCTCGCGCTGGTCGATGATCGAGGCCCACGGCGCCATACCGAGGATCGCCGCGAACGCGAGCACGATCGGCGAGAAGCCGTTGGCGATCGCGACCAGGGCGATCGCGAACACGACGGCGTCGAGCGCGATCGCCAGCAGGATGGCCGGCCGCCGCCACGCGGGGCGAGGCCGCTCATCGGGCACGAGCGCTACCCGAACAGGGCCTCGACCGCCTCGCCGAACACCTCGGTGTGGCGATCGACGTCGGCCGCGGTCGTCGAGGGCGACATCAGCGCCATGTTGTGGAACGGCGTCATCAGCACGCCGCGGTTCATCGCCCACAGGTGGAGGAACCGCTCGAGGTCGCCGTCGCCGTTCGCCCACTGCTCCGAGCCGTTGCGTGGCGCGTGGGGCATGAAGTGGTACTCGGCCCGGGCACCGAGGCGCGCGACGTGCCAGGGAACGTCGTGTGCGCGGATGACGCCATCGACGCCGTCCGCCCATCGCTCGCCCAGCGGCAGCATCCGCCCGAACGCCTCGTCGGTCAGGACCTCGGTCAGCGTCGCCCGGATCGCGGCCATCGACAGCGCGTTGCCGGCCAGCGTGCCGCCGACGCCGCCGACGTCCGAGTCCTCCCACGGGATGCTCGCCGCGATCCGCTCGCCCAGCTCCTCCGTGAACGCGTAGGCGCCGGCCGGGATCCCGCCGCCGATCGTCTTGCCGATCGTGAGGATGTCGGGGTCGAGGCCGTGCGCGGCCGTGTAGCCGCCCGGGCCGGCGCAGATCGTGTGGGTCTCGTCGATGATCAGGAGCGTCCCGTGCTTGCGGGTGAGCTCGCGGACGGCGTCGTGGTAGCCGGGGTCGGGGAGCACGATGCCGACGTTGGTCAGCGCCGGCTCGATGAGCGCGACGGCGACGTCGCCGTGCGCGAGCTCGCGTTCGAGGGCGTCGATGTCGTTGATCTCGACGACGCGCGTGGTCTCGGACGGCGGCACGGGCGCGCCGAGGTTGCCGCGGCGGGCGACGACGCCGCCGTCGGGCCCGATCCAGGCGAACGTCTCGTCGACCGAGCCGTGGTAGTTGTGGTTGTGGACGAGGATCTTCGGCCGGCCGGTCACGTGGCGGGCGAGCCG
Source organism: uncultured Chloroflexia bacterium (assembly GCA_963779575.1). Classification (GTDB taxonomy): domain Bacteria; phylum Chloroflexota; class Limnocylindria; order Limnocylindrales; family CSP1-4; genus CAIXZV01. The sequence continues at coordinate 74,396 of CAVZYT010000008.1, read as the reverse complement.
GATCGCGAACCGGTTGGCGTCGGTCGCCGTGAGCGTGAACTGCCAGCAGCGGAGGCCGAAGCGGCGCCGCAGCTCGTCGCCGGCGACGATCGCGTCCTCGGTCGGCAGCATGTGGGTGATCCCGCGGCGCAGCTGGCGCTCGACGGCGGCGATCGTGGGGGAGGGGCCGTGGCCGGCCATCGCCCCGGTGTCGCCGAGGCAGAAGTCGACGTACTCGTGGCCGTCGACGTCGCGGAAGCGGGCGCCGCTCGCCTCGTCGACGAACAGCGGGTACGGGCCCGGCCCACTGGATCATCCAGTTCATCGGGACGCCGTCGAGGAGCGAGCCCTTGGCGCGCTCGAACAGCTCGCGTGAACGCGGGTTGGCGCGTTCGAAGGCCGCGGTCTCGGTCGGCCATGAGGCGTTCGAGCCGGGATCGGTCCAGGGCCCTGCCCGTCATCGACGCCTCCGTTACCGGCGGCCCCGCGTGTGGAGGTCGCGCTGTGGAGGTCGATGATGCGGGGTCGGGGCCGGTGCGGCGAGACGCCGTCGCGTGCCCCGGGCGGCGAAGTGCCGCCGTATACGTACCAGGGTTACCGCGCAGCGGATCCGAACGCTTGAGCGCCGAGGACCGCCAGATGACGGCATCCAGCGTCACGAATAGACGTGGTACGTCTCAAACGACGCTGGTAAATGGTTCAGCCCGGCGAACTGCGCATCGCTAGACGTGGTGCGCATACGCGGGCGGGTTTGGAGCTGCGAGCTAGCTCAGGCGGCGGGTGTAGCCGCAGATCTCGCAATAGGCGACGCCGCCGAGCTCGTCGACGACGAGGTAGCTGGTGCAGCCGTTGGTGGCGCAATACATCTTGGTGGAGTTGACCACTCGGCGCCGCATCCGGCGCATCGAGCTGGCGCGATACGCCACGGCATTCGTGGTGGCGCGTGTGAGCATGAACAGAGATTCCTTTCCGGGCGCGCGTCGGGTTGGGACAGGCGCCTTGCCGCTCCAACGGCCGGTCTCATACGGAGGCCGGAGCGGCGATCTAGTTGGGCCCGGAGCGGCGATCGTTTCGCGTGTTCGGCGACGACCAGGTGGCCGCGTGGCAATCGGGCGATGCAGGAATCATCGTTCGGATCGCCCCTTCTGTCAACTCGCCCGATCGGGGAGAGGACGATCGCGCGGTCACACGACGGGCGGATAACCGGTGATCCGGCGGATCTCGCCGTAGAGGGGTTTGAGGCGCTCGTAGAGCTTGAGATAGACGTCGCGATAGAGCTGCTCGTACATCTCGTGGGTCGCGGGGCGAGGCTCGCGCGTCTCCGCGATCCGGGTCATCGCGGCGACCGCGGCCTCGAACGACGGATGCAGGCCCAGGCCGACGGCGGCGTCGATTGCCGCGCCCAGTCCGGACGTCTCGTGGGTGTGTGGCCGCGAGGTGGGCAGGCCGAAGACGTCGGCGATCAGCTGGACGGCAGCGGGGCTCTGCGACCCGCCGCCGGAAACGCGAAGCTCGCGGATCGGCACCTTGGTGCGCTTGCACCGTCCGTTCCGCGCCCTCGCGCAAGGCGTAGGCGAGACCCTCGAGGATCGCCCGGTACAGGTGGGCGCGGGTGTGGACGTCGCCCCAGCCGATGACCGCGCCCTTCGCCTCGGGGCCCGGGATGCGCACGCCGGGCGACCAGTAGGGCTGCAGGATCAGGCCCATCGAGCCTGGCGGCGTGGCGGCGATCAGCTCGTCGAACAGGACCTCGGGCTCGACGCCCTCGAGCTCGGCCCGCGCGACCTCCGCGCCGCCGAACTCGCGCTTGAACCACTCGATCATCCAGAACCCGCGGTAGACGTTGACCTCGAGGCTATAGGTGTCGGGGATCGCGGCCGGATACGGCGGCACCGCGGGGATCACCTCGTAGTAGCGACGATGGGTCGTGTTGATCGTCGCGGTCGTCCCCAGCGAGATCGCGCCGATCCCGGGCTCCAGCGCGCCGGAACCCAGCACCTCGCACGCCTTGTCGCCGGCCGCGGCGATCAGCGGGAGGCCGGCCGGTATGCCCGTCGCCGCGGCGGCTGCCTGGCTGATCACGCCGAGCAGGTCGCCCGGGGGCAGGAGGCGCGGCAGCCACTCGGGCCGCACGGGGACCGCCTGCCACTTCCAGTCGCCCGGAGCGGCCCAGCGGAGGCCCCGATAGTCGAACGGCAGGTAGCCGACCTGGGCGGCCACCGAGTCGACGAACTCGCCGGTCAGCCGATGGGTCAGGTACCCCGACAGGAGCAGGAAGTGGCGCACCTGTGCCCAGGTCTGGGGCTCGGTTCGGGCCAGCACGTTGGCCTCGGCCTCGGCCATGAACGTCGCCACGGTCTCGGTGACGCCGGCAGCACGGAAGGCAATGCCCCACTTGCCGCCGATCCTCGGCAGCCCCTCGACGCGGCAGCGGTCGAGCCAGACCATCGCTCGTCGCAAGGGATCGCCGGCCTCGTCGGTGACCACGACCGTCCCGCGCTGGGTCGTCAGGGCGACCCCCGCCAGCGCATCGCGGCGACCCTCCGGCATCGCCCACAGCCCGGCGCACGCCTGGCCGATCGCCCGCCAGTACAGGTCCGCGTCCTGCTCGCAGCAGCCGGGCGGTCCGCCCTCGACGTAGGGCTCGATGGGGACGCGCGACCGGGCGAGCAGGGCGCCCGTGGCGTCGAACACCATCGCCCGCACGCTCTGGGTGCCGACGTCGAGCGCGAGGATCCGGTCGGCGTTCATGGCTGCCGGTCCGTGATCAGCACACCGGGGTTCATGATCCCCTCCGGGTCGAACGTCCGCACCACCGCGTCGATCGCCGTCATCCCCAGCGGGCCCTTCTCGGCGGCGAGATACGGGGCATGGTCGGTGCCCACGCCGTGATGGTGGCTGATCGTCGCCCCTTCGGCAACGATCGTCTCCGAGGCCGCCCGCTTGATCGACCGCCAGCGCTCGAGGGTCTCGTCGGGGTCGGCGGCGAGGCGGAACAGGAACGTGAGGTACAGGCTCGACCCGGACGGGTAGGCGTGGGACAGATGGGTCATCACGTGGACCCGCTCACCGCGGCCGGCGAGCGCCTCCGCGATGGACGCCTCGAGCCGGGCGAGCAGCCCGGGCACGCGCGACCAGGTGGTTGCCGTCTCGAGCGTGTCCGCGCCGTACCCCGCCGTCCACATCGCGTTGCGCAGGTAGGGCGAACGGAACCGCGTCCGCATCCACGTTGACGCGATCCCCGGCACCGGAACGCCCCCATGGCGGTGCAGGATCGAGCCCGCCTCGGCGCGCGCGGCGTCCGCGACACGCCGCGACCCCGACGTCCCGAGCAGCAGCAGGGACCAGTCGCCCCGGCACGCGTCGCACGCGCAGCCAGGACTCGACGGCCGCCATCCCTTTTGAGCGACCGGCGAACGCGAGCAGCGTCCGCGTCTCGGCGGGGGTGGACACCCGGAGCACCGACAGCCCCGACCGCGTCCTCGCGATGCGACCTGACGGCCTCGTGCGCCGACTCCCAGCCGGGGATCGCCCATGCGTCGAGCCGGTCGACCTCGCCCGCCGGCGTGGCACGCAGGACGACGTCCGTCAGGATGCCCAGCCGGCCCTCGGAGCCCAGGACGAGGTGCCGCAGGTCCGGTCCGGCGGCGGACGCGGGAAATGGCGGCATCTCGAGCGTCCCCGCCGGCGACTCGAGCGTCCCGCCCGCGAACAGCTGCTCGATCCGCCCAACCCCGATGCTGCGCAGACCGGATCCTCGGGCGGCGACCCAGCCGCCGACCGTGGCCAGCTCCCAGGACTGCGGTTCGTGCCCGACATCGAGGCCGATCGGCGTGAGGAACGAGGCGAGCGCGGGCCCGGTCGTGCCCGCGCCGACCGTGACCAGCCCGCTCTTCTCGTCGACGGCACTGACACCCGCGAGGCCGGCGAGGTCAACGGTGATGACGGGGTCCGGCGCCGGCCGCACGGTCACGCCCCCGACGACGCTCGTCCCACCGCCCCACGGCACCACCCGGGCGCCCGCCGACTGCGCGAGGTCGAGGATCGCGCGGACCGCAGCGCCGTCGGATGGCCGGGCGACGGCGTCGGGCACGGTGCCGAGCCGGCCCGAGCGCGTCGCGATGAGGTCCGGGAACGACTGGCCCCGCGCGCGCCGGACCCGCAGCTCGGGATCGGTGGACAGCAGCGAATCGACCGGCAGCCGCGACGGCCCGACCGCGGCGACGACGTCCTCCAGGCTGGCGTCGGCCGTCGGCGACGCCGGGCCCGAGCCGCTCCTCGAGGAACGGCAAGCGCGGCTTCGCCGAGCCGCGTCTCGTCCCCCTCGTCGCCCCACCCGTTCCAGCGCCGCATCGTGCCATCGTGCGTCATGGCGACGCGCCGGACCTGTCGTCCCCGCAGGCTCAGACCGTGGACACGGGCTCAGACCGGCGGCCAGGGGAGCGCGGGCCGGCGCGGATCGGGCTGCGGGAACACGCCCGTGTCCAGCAGCCGGTCGATCCGCCGCGTCGTGGCGGCCACCTCCAGGGGCGAGAGCAGGCCACGCAGCTGCGTCGCCGAGGTCACCGTCGAGGCATGCACGCAAGCGTGCGCAGCGACCTCGAGCTCGTCCGTGCGCAGCGGCTCCCCGCGCCACGCCCAGAGCACCGTCCGGAGCTTGGGCACGGGCGAGAACGTGACCCCGTGGTCGACGCCGTAGACGTGTCCGCCGGGCACCGGCAGCAGGTGGCCCGCCTTGCGGTCCGTGTTGTTGACCGCCGCGTCGAACACCGCGATCGGCCGCAGGCGCTCGTCCTCGTCCACGACCAGCGCCACGGGATCAACCGCGTCGTCGACGCGGATCCAGAGCTGGACCATGCCCTCGCCGAACGGCCCGTCGCGCAGCACCGTCGGCGGGACGATGCCCCAGCCGCTGGCCTGCGAGACCGCGAACGCCGCGACCTCGCGCCGCGCGAGCGTCGCGTCCGGGAAGTCGTCCAGCGGCCGCTCGCCCATCACGGGCTTGTAGATGCACGCGGCGACGAGATCCGGCAGGGGTTCCGGGCAGCGACGCGTCGCGAGGCACAGCAGCGCGTTGTTGGTCGACGCCCACAGCCGCCCGACGACCGACAGCTCGCCCTCCGTCAGCAGGTCGAGCGCGACGTCCTCGGGCAGGACCGGCATCGGCAGCCCGAGGTCGTCCACCGACGTCGCCCGGTCATCGGTCGTCGTCGCCCTCGTCGCCCTCGCCGTCGTCCTCGAGCTCGTCGAAGTCGACATCGATGGCGTCGGCATCGAGCTCGCCCCGGTCGTCCACGTCCGCGCCTAGTTCAGCCGGTGCCCGTTGCGCCGGGGGCAGAGGTGGCCCTGCGGGTCGAGCGGCTGGCCGCACAGCGGGCACGGCGGCCGGCCCGCGGCGAGCACCCGCAGCGCACGGCCGACGAACGCCCGCGCCGCGAGCGCCGTCATGCGCACCCGCAACAGGTCGGGGCCGTCCTCGTCCTCGTCGTCGAACTCCTCGTCTCTCGTCCTCGTCCTCGGACTGCTCGCGCGCCTCGAGGAGCACGAGATCGTCCGACGGTGTCCCAGCCGAGCGACAGCGTCCCGGCGCGGAAGGCCTCGTTGATCGGCTCGTCGAGGGGCGCCGGGTCCGCGTCGAAGGTCTCGAGCGTGCCCGCACCCTCGATGCCACGCCGCTCGAGCTCGTCGAGGAGCTCGTCCAGGCGCTGGATCAGCGCCGCCACCTGGACCTTCTCGAGCGCGACCGAGACCACGCGCGTGCCGTCCCGGGCCTGGAGGAAGAACACGCGGTTGCCGGGCTCGCCGACGGTGCCGGCGACGAAGCGGTCTGGTGTATCGAAGAGGTAGCGGCGTCGAGTCATCCGCGTCGAGCGTACCGGATGCGCGCGGTTGGCTCGCGCGAACCGTCAGGCGACCTTGACCGCGATCGCGTGATGGCCGCGGGCGCCGTCGGGCGGCGGCGGCGTACACGAGCGCGGTCTGGACCTCGCCGGTGCCGTCGGTCGCGCGGACCTCGATCACGTGATCCCCGGGCACGGCCTGCCAGGGCAGCTTCCACTGCACCCAGGTCTGCGGCCCGATCTCCGTCGCGAGCGTGGCCGCCTGCCAGTCGCCGTCGATCGACCGAGACCTCGACCTTCGAGATCCCGCGATCCGGCGCCCAGGCCACGCCCGCCACATTCACGATCCCCGCCTTGACCGTGGCGTTCGACTGCGGCACGTCGATCCGGGACTGGGTCAGGATCGGCGCCTCCTTCGCCCAGCCGCGCGGGACCCAGTAGGCGTCGAACGCCTCGAGCGTCGTGAGCTCGAGCTCGGCCAGCCACTTGGTCGCGGACACGTAGCCGTACAGCCCGGGGACGATCAGCCGGGCGGGGAAGCCGTGCTCGGCGCGGCAACGGCTCGTCGTTCATCCGCACCGCGATCAACGCGTCGCGCGGGTGGGCGGGATCCGTGAGCCAGGCGGTGGGGAAGCCGGCGGTCCAGCCGTCGACCGAGCGGGGCACGATCTGGGTCGCGCCGGGCTGGACGCCGGCCATGTCGAGCACGTCGGACAGCCGGACCCCAGTCCACTTCGCGTTGCCCACGAGGTTGCCGCCGACCTCGTTGCTCACGCACGCGATCGTGACGTAGCGCTCGATGAGCGGCAGCTCCACGAGGTCCGAGAAGGTCAGCTTGACCTCGTTGTCGACCATGCCGAAGACCCGCAGCGTCCAGCTGTCGAGGTCGACGGCCGGGGTGATCAGCGCGGTGTCGATCCGGTAGAAGTCGGCGTTGGGGACGACGACCGGCGTCAGGCCGTCGATCGCGAACGATGCGTCGGGTCCGGGCGCGGCGACCGGATCGACGGCGCCCGGGATCGCGATGGCGGCCGTGGTGGCCTGCTGCGCGCGACCCTCGAGCATCCGCCTGCCGAGGCCGCCGCCGACGACCGCGAGCGCGCCGAGGACGCCGGCCCGGACGAGGAAGGAGCGGCGTGCCGAGGACGAGCCGGCACCACCGGCAGCGCGTGCCGCTCGCCATGCAGCGCGTCGAGGACGAGGATCGCGAGCCCGGCCTGGACGCCGGCCGACACCAGCACCATCGTCGTCGAGCTTCCGGCGAGGCGCAGCGAGGCCAGCAGGCCCACGCCGACGATACCGAGGATCACCGCGATCGCCGCCGCCGTGCCACCGCCGGGCGAGGAGGCCGACGCCGGCGCCCACGAGGAGCACGACCGCGACCACGAAGACCGTGAGGGCCGTCTTGTCGTTGGTGCCGAACAGGGCGACCATGACGTCCTTGGACCCGGGCGGCGCGAAGTCGATGACCGCCGAGCCCGACGGCGGCGATGGGCGAGGGGACGCCGGCGATCAGGCCGGCGAACAGCTCGCCCACGGCGAGCGCGACGAGCGCAGAGACAGCTCCGGCGAGCACGGCCAGCCCGCGAGGCGCGACGCGCCAGGGCTGGCGACGAAGCGACCGGCTCCGCGGGCGCGGTGCCGGGCAGGCGGGATGGGCTGACTCATGGGCGCAGTATCGGGCTCGCGGGTGACGCTCCCGTGACGACGGGCCGGCTCCCTACGCGCGGACCTCCTGGCGCAGGAACAGCACGTAGGCGAGGGCGAACATCGCGACGGTCAGGGCGGTCAGGATCACGATCTGCGGCCACACGAGCAGGATGCTCTGGTCGAGCGAGAGCAGCGTCGGCAGCTGCTCCTGGGAGCTGACGTACTGGCCGAGGTTGCCGACGCCCAGCACCGATCTTCGTGGTCGGGTTCATGAGCGCGGTGACGATGTCCTGGTACAGCGTGGCCGGCGAGATGCGCAGGAACAGCTGCTGCGCGGTCGTGGAGGCGAAGTAGTCGTTGGCCGTGCCAGTGGTGTTGGGCGGGAACAGCGCGTTGGCGAGCGATCGGGAGCAGGAACTGGCCGAACAGGATCAGGGCCGAGCCAGCTGCCGAAGCCGACGAGCGCCGCCGACGCCGCACCGCGGATGACCACCGAGAGCAGCAGCGCGAACGCAAGCCAGAACGACGCGTACAGCACGGTCGCGAGCAGCCACACGAGCACGCGGGCGAGCTCCTCGACCGACCGGGATGATCCCGAGCCGCACGATGCCCAGCGCCGTCACCAGCACGACGAGCGCGCGCGAGCATCACGGTGATCACCGCGATCCCGGCCGCGAACTTGCCGTTGACGACGTCGTCGCGGTGGATCGGCTGGGCGAGCAGCCGCGACAGCGTGCCCTGGCTGCGCTCGCTGTTGATGCCGTCGAAGCCGAAGGCGATGCCGACGAGCGGCACGAGCAGCGCGGCGAAGGCCACGGTGGTCACGCCCGCCGACGCTCTGCGACCCGACGACGAACAGCGCGAGGAACAGGGCCGGCGAGCCGGCCAGCTGCGGGGCTGCGCTGCTGATGTCGGTCGAGATGAAGTACATCGGCACGATCGCGGCGATCGCGATGACGACGAGCAGCACGAAGAACCGGACGCTGCCGAGGTGGTCGGCGAACTCCTTGCCGGCGATCGTCCGCCAGCCGCCCGACGGCGCGCGCTCCGAGCGGCGGGCGGAGCGCGCCGCGTCCGAGCGACGGGCTTCAGCGGGCGCGGCCATCGGTGGCCTCCGGGACGTAGCGGCGGTAGAGCTCGAGCAGGTCCGAGCCGCGTCGCCGCAGGTGGACGATGGACAGGCCGGCGGCGCGCGAGCGCCGCGGCCAGCGCGGCCGGCGACGTCCGCTCGAGGCGGTCACGACGCGCAGCCGCTCGTCGCGGGGGTCGGTCGTCGACGGATCGGACGCCGGGGACGGCGAGCGGCGACCGGGTCGATGAGCGGCCGGGTCGCCGTCGATCGCCGACCTCGAGCTCGACGCGCTGGTCGGTGCCGCGGGCCAGCTCCTCGAGCGGCCCCGCGGCGACGAGCCGGCCCGCGGCGAAGAACCCGACCCGGTCGCACAGGGACTGGACCTGGCCCAGGATGTGCGACGACAGCAGGACGGTGAGGTTGCGCTCCTTGACGAGGCGGCGGAGCAGCGCGAGCAGCTCCTCGACGCCCGACGGGTCGATCGCGATCGTCGGCTCGTCGAGGATGAGCACCGTCGGCGTCCTTGACCAGGGCGTCGGCGATGCCGAGCCGCTGGCGCATGCCGCGCGAGTACGTCTCGGCCTTGCTTGTCGGCGGCGTCCTCGAGGCGGACCTCGTGGAGCAGCTCGTCGATCCGGGCCTCGGCGGCGGTCGCGGCGATCCCGTTGAGCTTCGCGGTGTAGCGCAGGTTCTCGCGGCCGGTCAGGCCGCCGTAGAAGCCGACGTTGTCGGGCAGGTAGCCGACCTTGCGCTTGACCGCGAGCGGCTCGCGGGTCGGGTCGAGGCCGATGACCCGCACGATGCCGCGGGTCGGCTCGGTGAGCCCGAGCAGCATCAGCACGGTCGTCGTCTTGCCGGCGCCGTTGGGCCCGAGCAGCCCGAACACCTCGCCGGCGCGGATCGTGAGGTCGAGCGAGTCGACCGCGGTGAAGTCGCCGTACTGCTTGGTCAGCCGCCGGGCGACGATGACCGCGTCCTCGGGGACCTCGGCGAGGATCGAGGCGACCGTGCGGCGGCGGCGCTGACGCGGCTCGTCACGCCGGTCGCTCGGCGGCCTCGACTCCCACGGCCGGACATCGGTGCCGGTCTCCGTGGCGACGCTCGAGGACCCCGGGGCGGCCGCCGGTACCCGTGGCCGAGGCGCTGCTCGGCGGCGGGGTCGCTGGCCTGGCGCTCGGCCGCGCGGACGCGTGCCGACCGTGTTGCGCGGGCGCGTGCGCTCCCGGTCACGCCCCGACCTCCGTCGGACGGGGGCGTCCGCTCGTCGGTCATGTCGGCTACCGCCGCCCGTACGTCCGGAAGACCCAGTACAGGCCCGCGAACACGCCGACGATCAGCACGACGCCGACGATCCACCAGAACTGCGGCGTCTCGACGCGCACGCGGATCGAGGTGTTCGCGTTGGCCTCGGTGCCCTTGGCCGTGATCGTCATCAGGTAGTCGCCGGCGATCGCGTCGCCGAGTGGCGTGATGTGCGCGGTCACGGTCTGCGTCTGCGCCGGCGTCGATCGACGGGACCGTGGCCGGCTCGAACGTCGACCTTCCAGTTGGTCGGCGCGCTCGCGGTCATCGCGACGTTGGTGACCGGCGCCGTGCCGGTGTTCGTGACCGTGAGCTGGAAGTCCTTCACGGAGCCCGCGTTGGCCGTGGTCGACAGGACCTGGTCGGGCGTCGAGAGCGGTCATGGTGTAGGTGCCGGTGATCGCTGACCGCGAGGTCGAGCGAGGCGCGATCTTGCCGCCGCCGGTCACGCTCGACCTTGATCGGGTAGTTGCCGGCGGTCACGTCGCTCGGCGGCGTCGCCGTGACGCGTGATCGAGCCGGTGCTGCCGGCCTGACGGTCGACGCTGGTCGCCTGCGCCTGGCCGGCGGGCTTGGCGGTGACGGTCCAGCCGTCGGGCCCGACCGCGTCCATCGTGAACGTGATCTCGGCCGACGGTGTCGTTGTGGAGCGTGAGGTTGAACGTGAAGGTCGTGCTCGACGGGCCCTTGCAGTCCGGGCGAAGTCCGCCGTGAGCGATGACGTTGCCGGCGGCGGCATCGGCGACGCGGATCGACAGCGGCAGCGCGTCGGTCTGGCCGCCGCCGGTCGCGGTGACGGTGATCGTGTTGCGTCGACGCGGTGGCGCGCCGTCGGGGATCTCGACGTCGAGCGTGAGGTCGGCGGGGTCTTCGGGCTCGACGTAGACGCTGTCGATGGTCAGGCCGCCGCCCCGGAAGCGCGCGGTCCAGCCGGCGGGCACGCCCGCGGTCTTGAGGTCCACCCGCTCCGCGCTGGGGACGGTGACGTGAGGTTGAACGACGCCGTCGAGCCGGGCTCGGCCACGACCGCCGGGAACGGCGTCGTGACGGTGAGGCCGCCGGCGGCGGTCGCGAGTGGCGCGAGCGGCCCGGCGATGACGCCGACGAGGCCGAGGAGCATGGCGGCCCTGGCCGCCGGGCGAAGCCGGCGGGTGGTGCCGGAACCGCGATACGACACGTGCATCTCCGCGTTCTACGAACGGTGACAGGTCGACGATGGCGCGCGAGCCCGGTCCCTCGAACCGGTCGCGGCCGGGCGGATCATAGGCCGGAATTCTCTGAGAAGGTGCTGAGACCGGCCTGCCGGCGACGCGAGGGCGGGGCCTCCGACGGCGGCGCGCGCCGATGGCGACGGGCGTCGGGGTCGGGGTCGGCGTTGGCGTCGGCGGTCGGCGTCGGGCGTCGGGCGTGGGTCGGCTCCGGCGTCGGCTCGGTCGGGGCCTGTCGATGGGCGCCTCGGTCGGCGGCGCGGACCGGACGGGCACGCGACGGCGGCCGGACGGCGACGCCGACGGGTCGGCCGGCGCGAGCGGCGAGGCGCACGGGTCGATCGACGCCGACGGGCTCGGGCTCGGCTGCGCGCAGCCCTCGCCGCCGACGAGCGCGCCCCACGACCTGCCGTACGGCGTGTACAGGCCGTTGTAGAAGTACGAGGTCCGCGTGTCCTGCGGGCCGCCGCGCGTCCCGGGGCCGTGCTCGGCCCGGGTCAGCCAGCCGTGGTCGGCGGCCAGCCACGCGGCGTGCTCGTCCTCGAACCCGGCGTTGCTCAGGACGGCCACGCCGCACGCTGGCCTCGGGCGGCAGCACGGCGCCGTCGGCGCGTGCCGACGAGGAACAGCTCGTCGACCGACGGCGCCGCCGGGCTCGGCGGCCAGGCCGGTCCACGGGTCGACGGACGCGCGGTCGATGCCGTGTCGGGCGCCGGCCCGAACCCGTTGATCGACCAGCCCTTGGTCGCCTCCTCGAGGAACCCCTGCCAGACGTAGGTCGTGACGTCGATCGAGAACAGCGGCGACGCCGGGCTTGCTGACCAGCGAGTTGTCCGAGTTGCCGTTCCAGGCGCCGACGGCGAGCGCGTACTCGCCGTCCTTGCGCCCCGTCGTCGTCCGGCGCGCCGATGTACCCGTAGGCGTTGAGGTCGCGGGCCTCGTTGCTGGTGCCCGTCTTGAGCGTCGCCGGGCGGCGGCGTTGCCGCCGTCCTTGATCGCGAACTGGCCCCAGAACGGGTTCTTGTTGGGGTTGGTGTTGCCGGCCAGGATGTCGGTCGTGATGTAGGCGGCGCCCTGGTCGAGCACCTGCGCGGGCTTCGGGCGCGGCGTCGTCTCGATCGACGCGGCTTGCCGTTGCTGTCGATGACCGTGATGATCGTCGTCTGGTCGACGATGCCGGCCCTTGTCGCCGAGCACGCCGTAGGCGCGGATCAGGTCGAGCGGGTGGACGACCTCGACGCCCAGCGCGAACGACAGCCCGGCGTCGACCTGCCCGTCCTGGAACTGGATCCCCATCGCCTCGGCCTGCGCCTGGATGGTGTCGGTTGCCGATCACCGCCATCGCCTTCACGGCCGGGATGTTGAGCGAGAAGCTGAGCGCGTCGCGCACCCGGACGGGGCCGCGCTCGAGGTTGTCGGCGTCGGTCGGCGTGTAGCCGCCGCCGAAGTTGGTCACGACGTCCATGAACATCGAGGCCGCCGTGATGCTGCTGTTGCGCGATGCCGGTCGAGTACACGACCGGCTTGAACGCCGAGCCGGGCTGGCGCCAGCCGTCCGCGAGGACGTCGAACTGGGGCTGGAACTTCTTCGTCGCCTTGCGTGGCGTTGGCGTCCGCCGACCCGACGTAGGCGACGAGCTCGCCGGTCTGGTAGTCCATCGCGACCAGGGCGCCGTTGTGCAGGTCCTTGCTGCGCAGGTTGTCCATCCACGGCTCGTACGTGAGCCCGAGTGCCTTGGCCGTCGCCCTGCGGCGTCTTCGAGTTGGGGACGACGGTCGCCGCCTTCACCCACTTCTCCGCGATGTCCTGGAGGCGCATGTCGAGGGTCGTCGTGATCGTGAGCCCGCCGCGCTCGATGCACCGGGCAGGTCTCGGCGCCCGCGCCGCACAGCCGCGCGTCGTCAGCTCCTTGCGGACCTGCCACACGAACTGGGGGGCCTGCCACTGGCTCGACTGCTGGCGCGGCGAGGATCACCGGCTCGGCGCGCGCGGCGTCGAAGTCGGCGGCGGTGAACGTGCTGCCGGTCAGCGGCGTCCGGCCCTGCTCCATCAGGTCGAGGACCTGGTTGCGGCGCTGCACGATCGTCGCGTCGGCGGGGACGACGAGCTGCGACTTGTCGCAGGTGTCCGCCTCCGACTGATCGGCGCCAGGGTCGAGGCACTCGAGGTCCGCGTTCTGGACCAGGTCGTAGGTCGACGGCGACTTGGGGAGCGCGGCGAGGATCGCGGCCTGCGCGAGCGTGAGGTCCTTGAGGTCCTTGCCGAAGTAGCTCCTGGCCGCGGCGGCCACGCCGTACGACTCGTTGCCGTAGTAGTTCTGGTTGAGGTAGGCGGCCATGATCCGCTGCTTGCCGTCGACGCCCGGGTAGGCCTCGGTGACGCGGATCGACTGGATGATCTCGCGCAGCTTGCGGGTCGCCGACAGGTCGGTCTGCGGCCGCGCCGTTCTCGGACAGCAGGCGCTGGCGGACCAGCTGCTGGGTGATCGTCGACGCGCCCCGCGGCTGGCCGCGCAGCGAGTCGATGCCCGCGGCGACGATCCCGACGGTGTCGAAGCCCGCGTTGTCCCAGAACGAGCCGTCCTCGACGGCGGTCGTCGCGTCGACGAGGACCGGCGGGATCTCGTCGAACGTGACGACCTCGCGGTTGAACTCGCCGAAGCGGGCGAGCTCGATCTTGCCGGTGCGGTCGTAGACGACCGACTGCTCGGGCAGCTCGATCTGCTCGAGCACGGACGGGTCAGGGAGGTCGCCGCTGATCGAGACGATACGTCGCGAGCGCGACGCCGGCGCCGGCAGATCCCGGCGAGCACGAGCGCCCCGAACAGCACGAGGCCCATGCGTCGCTGCGGCGCCGATCCCGCGGCGGCGCGTGCGAGGCTTGCCGGTGCGCGCCGGCGTCGGGTAGGGCTAGGTTCATCGGCGCAGAGTCTGCCGTGGCTGGCGACTTCGTGCCGCCGAGGCGCCGGGTGCCGGCGCCTCAGAGGGCCTTGCGCATGACCTCGTACGCCTCGGCGTGGCGGCCCTGCGCCGCCAGCGACTCCGCCCAGGCGGCGAAGATCCGGCGGCGCCGGAGTGGCGAGGACAGCTGGCGGGCCGACCCCCGCCGCGTCGGCCCAGGCGGCCTCGGCCTCGTCGGTCCTGCCCGCCGCGCTCAGCGCCTGGGCGCGGGTGATCCGGGCGCCGACCTGGTCGTTCGACGGGCCCGTGCTCCGCCTCGAGCGCCAGCGCCCGGTCGGTCGAGCCGCGAGCGCCTCGTCGTAGCTCCCCGCGGGCGAGGCGGATCGTCGCCTGGGTATCGAGGTAGTGGCCGAGCGTCTGGTAGTGGTGCAGCCGCTCCGCGATCGCGACCGCCTCGCGCCGCCAGCTCGTCCGGCGCGCCCGAGGTTGCCGAGCCGCACGAACGACATCGCCAGCGCGTTCTCGAGCTGCGCCTCCTGGACCTCCTGCTCCGACGCCCGGAACAGCGCGAGCGCCTCGGTCGCCGCCCGGATCGCGCCCTCGGTGTCGTTGGCCTCGAAGCGCGCCTTCGACAGGGCGTCGAAGTAGACGCCGCGCTTGCGGAGGTCGAGACCGCGCGGCGAGCTCGCGCGCTTCCTCGAGGTACAGCGCGCCGCGCGCCGGGTCGCCGTGCTCGGTCTCGACCTGGGCCAGCGCGATCCGCACCCGGACCTCGAAGTCGGGATCCTCGACGACCGTCGGGTCCGAGCCAAGGAGCTCGAGCAGCAGCCGACGCGCCTCGTCGGGATCGTCGAGCGCCATGTGGACATAGGCGAGCCAGTACTGGGCGCGCTTCTGGTCCGCCGGCCGGCCGCTGTCCGTCGAGGAGCGAGATCGCCTCGATCGAGCAGCGGCGACGGCCTCCTGCGCGCGATGCAGCTTGCACAGGCCTCGGCCGCGCCGAGCAGCAGCTCCCCGCGGGTACACGTCGATCCGTCGCGGCGGCGGCGAGGTCCTCGTAGGCCTCGGCCGCCTCGGCGAGACGGCCCGACGCGAGGTGGAGATCCGCGTCGACCCGGCTCCAGCGCGCTGGCGTGGTCCGCGATCAGGCGATCCGACGTCGTGCCCGAGCCGCGGCGCGAGGTAGTCGAGGGCGGCCATCGACGGCTTCGCGTGCCCGAGCTCGAGCGCGCTCACGTAGGCCTTCGTGTACCGGTCGCCGGCGAGCTCCTGCTGGGTCATGCCGGCGGCGAGACGCGCGGCACGGATGCGGCCCCCGATGGCCCGGGCGAGGTCGCGCTGGTCGACGACGACGCGACGGCGCTTCTTAGGGGTGACGGTCGTTTCCATGATGCGGATCATACGTCGCGGTCAAGTCCCGGTCGACAAGTGCGCAGCCTCGATCGCGCGAAGAATGCCGACATCGGCGTATTCGACGCGCGGAGCATCAGCTCGAGCGCGGCGAGCGACGGCACTGCCCGGCCGTGCTCGACCGCCGAGACGAAGGCGCGCGTGAGTGGCGTCGCCGAACGCGGCCTGCGTCAGCTCGCGTCCCGTGCGATGGCGCCGGAGCTCGTCGCCAAGCGCATGGCGCCACTCCGGGGTCGTCGTCGACGATCGCCTGCGAGGGCGAGGTTCGGTGCGGCTGTTGACTAATACTTGACCGCTGCACGACCACGAGCCTACCATTGCGGGAGCGGCGGAGGCAAGCACGACCACCTGGCCGGACCTCCGATCCGCCCACGACCCGAGGTGGGATCACGATGCGCGGACTGAAGTCGGGTGTCTCGATTGCCCTGGCCGTTCGCCCTGAGCCTGATCTCGGTGGCCGTCGCGCTCGCCGATGGCGGCGGGGCGTCCTTCCCGAAGCTCAAGTCAATAAACCAGTGACAATGGCGAGGGACCGTCGGCTATGATCCGCGCGGACCGGTACCCGCGGGGGGAGTACCGGACCCCGGTCCGACGGGTGACCAGCGGACCGCGGGGGGAACGCGAGAGCCGCGCCGCCGTCGAGGTGGGGCGGCTCTCGTTCGTGGACGGCGGTCGGCCCGCGGCGCCCGGGCGGATTCGTTACGCCGTTGCGCTACGCCTTCCTGAGCTCGTCGCGGATCTCTGTGAGGAGCTTGGCCTCGTCGGACGGCTCGGGGTCCTCGGGCGCCGGCTCGCGGATCAGCAGCTTCGCGATCCAGAACACGACGAACGCGATGATGACGAACGTGATCAGCGTCTGGAGGAACGCGCCCCAGCGGATCGCGACCTCGGTCGCCGGGTCGCCGTTGACCGCCGGCTTGAGCACGTAGGCGAGCTCGTTGAAGTCGACGCCGCCGAGGACGTAGCCGATCGGCGGCATGATGATGTCGTTGACCAGCGAGTTGACGACCGAGCCGAGCGCGGCGCCGATGATCACGCCGATCGCCAGCGCGAGCGCGTTCGACTTGGTCAGGAAGGCCTTGAACTCACCGAGCATCGTTGGCTGTGCCTCCATCCCCGGCCGGCTGCGTGCGACCGGCTGACCCGACGATACGTCACGCTTCAGGCGTCGCGCGCGAGGGCCTGGAGCAGGCGGTCGACGAAGGTCGCCTGCGCCGGGTTGAGCCGCCGGCGCGCCTCTGCCGGGCGCGACCCAGGCGACCCGGTCGATCTCCGGGACCGAGAGCACGCTGGCCCGAGCGCGGCGGCCACTCGATCTCCGCGTCCATGCTCCGGAGCGCCGTCGGGTCGAGGTCGCCCTCGATCGGCCCACGCGTGGACGACCTTGCCCGAGCGCATGCGGACCTCGCCGAGGTCGATCGTCGGGCCGGCCGGCGCCTCGTGGCCGGTCTCCTCGTGGAACTCGCGTCGCGCGGTCGTCGAGGAGTCGACCTCGGTGTCGAGCGGCGCGCCCTTGGGCAGCGACCAGGCACCGGTGTCGCGGCGCGACCAGATGGGGCCGCCCGGGTGGGCGACGAGGACCTCGACGCCATCGCCGGCGCGGCGATAGAGGAGGACGCCTGCGGAGAGCTTGGGCATGGCGGCATCCGGGGTGCGGCGCACACGAAAGCGCCCGAAGGAACCGTACCGCACCGTCACGCCCGCGACCTTGCCGAGCAAGCTCGGCCCTGCCGCAGCGGCCCCGTGCTCCAGCCACCTCGTCGGCCTTGCGGTCGTCGTGGCGGCGGTCCGGGGACCCGGTCCGATGATCGCTCATCGGTCCGGCGTCGGTGCCACCGGCCCCTTCGGGCAGATCGAACGATATCGGCGCGGCCCGGGGCCGAACAACCGGCTTGTCCACGAACTTCGGCCGCCTGGCCGTCGAGTTGTCCACGAATTCGGGGGCGGCGTGGACAACGTGTGGATGATGAGCGCGGCGGCGTCAGCCTCGCCGGCCACGGCCGCGTCGGCGATGCGCGCGGCCTCGTTCGCGACCACGCCCCGGGCCGGCCGGCCGGCGCGACCTCGTGGTGCCGCAGGCAGCGCGCCTCGTAGGTCTCGATCGCAGGGCCGACTCGAAGCCGCCGATCACGATCAGCGGGTCGTCGATCGCCGCCGGCCGGCCGCCGACCAGGCGCTGGGTCCGGGTCGCGGTCTCGCCGCAGACGACGCAGATCGCGCTCAGCATCGTGATCTCGTCGGCCAGGGCGAGGAGCTCGGGCATCGGGCCGAACGGGCGGCCGGCGAAGTCGGTGTTGAGGCCGCTCGCGATGACGTGGCGCCCGCTCTGGCGCAGCGTCTCGACCGCCTGGACCAGGCTCGTCGTCGAAGAACTGCGCCTCCTCGATGCCGACGAGGTCGACGTCGCGCTCGCGCGCGAGCGACAGGATCTCGACGGGCGCGCCGCGCGGGACCTGCACGGACGGGTAGCGCGCCTTGCTCCGGCTCTCGGCGTACTCGCCGGGCGTCCGGTCGTCGACGTCGGGGCGCACGAGCAGGATCCGGCGACGGGCGATCTCGGCCCGGCGCAGGAGGCGCAGGAGCTCGTCGGTCTTGCCCGACGACATGCAGCCGGCGATCACGTGGAGCCAGGGGTCGGCGCGGTACAGCATCGCAGCGATCGTACCGGGTCGGGCGTCTGCGGTCGGCGAAGGTCACTGGGGACCTCCACCCGTTCGGTATGGTTGCCCGCGGTCGCGCGGTAGCCGACAGTTCCGGCGGGGGACGTACTCGCGTCGCCGTGACGGACGCGATTCGCGCCATCAACACGCCATACGCCAGGAGCTGCGCCATGAACGCCCGACGATCCGCGCTGTCCGCCTCCGCCACCGGAGGCTGATCGCGCTCGCCTCGCCTGCTGTTCCTCGTCGGCGCAAGTGGCGTCGCCGAGGCCTGCCTACCGTACTCGAACACGCACCCGCATCTACGCCTGCGTGAGCACGCGTACGCAGGTCGTCCGGATCGTCGTTCCGAAGCAACGGCAAGAAGGCGTGCAAGGCGCACGAGAAGCTCGTCAGCTGGGCCAAGAACGGGACGCACGGGCGTCAGGGTCCCAAGGGCGACCAGGGTGTTCAGGGGATCCAGGGCCCGAAGGGCGACACGGGCGATCCAGGGTCCGCAGGGCGATCCGGGCCCGCCGGCGGGGCGCCGGACCCGCAGGGTGATCCGGCCGGGCCGAGGGCGACCCCGGCGTGCAGGGACCCAGGGCGATCCAGGGCGACCCCGGCACCCCCGGCGCGCCGGCACACCGGGACTCCGGCGCCCCAGGGGCGACAAGGGTGACAAGGGTGACAAGGGCGACGCGGGTCTGCAGGGGCCGCGGGCGCCCCGGGACGCCCGGGTGCCGCCGGAGCGCCGGGCAGCCAGGGTCCGAAGGGTGACAAGGGCGATACGGGCGCCCAGGGCCCGACGGGCGCCGCCGGCGCGACCGGGCCGCAGGGCCCGGCCGGCCCGGCGCTCGCCGGCACCGTGATCGTGCAGTCGGCGGCCGTGACCAACGCGAGCACGGTGCAAGTCAGCCACGGCAGCGCGTCAGTGTGCCGCCGGGCACGTGCTCCTCAGTGGCGGCGTCGTGATGACGACCACCGACACCGCCGGACCGGCTCCAGCTCATCGCGTCGTACCCGAGCAACGCGACGACGTGGACCGTGAACGGCACCGCCGCGATCGGCCGTGGCCGGACCTGGACGATCAAGGCGTACGCGGTCTGCACCGCCTAGCCGGCTCCTGACCCGGAGCGGCGGTCGCGAGCGCGCCGCCCCGGCATGCGGCGTCCCGCCGGACGCGGCTCGGACGTAGCCTTGCGGCATGGCCACGTCCTCGACCGCGCACGCGATCTCGACGAGCGGGCTGACCAAGCACTACGGCGGCGGGCGGCGGCACCGCGGCGCGGTGATCCCGGCGTTGAGCGACGTCACGCTCGAGCGTCCGCGCCGGCGAGGTGTTCGGCTTCCTCGGACCCAACGGCGCCGGCAAGAGCACGTTCATCCGGCTCCTGCTCGGGTTCCTGCACCCGACGGCCGGCGGGGCCCGCGTGCTCGGGCGGGACATCGTCACGCGAGTCGGTGGCGATCCGCGCCCGTACCGGCTACCTGCCCGGGCGGCATCGCGTTCCACGACGGGCTGACCGGCGAGCGACACCTCGACGACCTCGCCGACCTCGCCGGGCGTCCGTCCGTCCGGCGCGCCGCCCTGTGCGACCGGCTCGAGCTCGATGCCCGGACCCTCCGCCGGCCGATCCGCGACTACTCGCGCGGCATGCGCCAGAAGCTCGGGATCGTCCAGGCGCTGCAGCACGATCCCGAGCTCGCGATCCTCGACGAACCCTCCGAGGGCCTCGACCCGCTGATGCAGCGGGCGTTCTACTCGATCCTCGACGACCTGCGGCGCGGCCGGACGGACGGTCTGTTCTCCTCGCACGTGCTGTCCGAGGTCGAACGGGTCTGCGACCGCGTCGCCGTCGTGCGGGCCGGTCGGCTCGTCGCCAACGAGGACATCGCGACGCCTGCTCGCCAAGCGCAAGCGGCGCGTCGAGCTGCCAGTTCGAGGGCGACCCGCCGGACCTCGCCGGCGTGCCCGGGGTTCAGCGGTCAGCGCGTCGACGGGTCGCGCCTCACCTGCGAGCTCGAGGGCGACCCGAGCCCGCTCCTCGCGGTGATCGCCTCGCTGCGCGGTCACCGACCTGCTGATCGAGCCCGCCCGCCTCGAGGACGCGTTCCTCGAGCTCTACGCCGACGGACGCGGAACGGGCCCGGGCCGCCCGACCGAGCCGCTGATCAGCGCGCCCCTCCTGCGCCAGACCTGGCGCGACCAGCGGACGCGCGTCGCCGATCGTCGCCATCGCCCTCGCGGATCTGGTCGTCCCTGATGCCCGTGATCTACGCGACATTCGGGCGCCAGATGGAGGTCGCTGATCCAGTCCGGTGTCATCCCGGACGCCTTCCTCCGCCTGCTCGGCTCGACTCGTTCGGCCTCGACGGGGCCGTCGCCCTCGGCGCGAGCACCCGATCGCGATCGCGCTCTCGATGGTCTATCCGGTTGGTTTCGCGACCAGCCGCGATCGCCGGCGAGCGCCAGACGGGGAACGCTCGAGGTGCTCCTCTCGCGGCCGCTGTCGCGGCGGACGGTGTTCGTGACGCTGCTGTCGCGATCATCGGCATTCGCGGTCGTCACGTCGGTGGCCCAGGTCATCGGGACCCTGACGACTCGCAACGGCCTACGGGGTCGTCGGCGGCCTCAACGCGGGCGACCTCGCCTTCCTCGTTCCTGAACACGCGTGCTCCTCCTCGACTGCGCTGGCGGCGATCTCGCTGGCGGCCTCCGCGTCGTTCGACCGCCTCGGCCCGGCGCTCGGGATCGGCCTCGCGCGTCGTGCTGCTCGGCTACGTCGCTCGAGATCCTCGGTCAGCTCTGGCCCGACGCCGCAGTTCCTCCAGCCGCTGTTCGCCGTTCCACTACCTCGACCCGCTCGACATCCTCGCGGGCCACGGACGACCGAGCGACATGGCGGTGCTGGTCGTCATCGCCGTCGTGGCGACCGGCTTCGGACTGTGGCACTTCCCGCGCCGGGACCTCGCGGCACCGTCGTGAGCCCTGCCTGATCCGGGCTAGAGTGGCCCCATGCCCGACGTGAACCGCCGCCCCAGGATCGGCCTCAACCTCCCGACCTGGCCGCTGCGCGGCGGCGCGTACGCCACCTGGCCCGAGATGCGCCAGCTGGCCCGCGACGCCGAAGCGCTGGGCGTCGACACGCTGTGGGTCCCCGACCACCTGCTGCGCTCGCTCAATGACCGGCCGCGGTACGGCTTCTGGGAATGCTGGACGATCCTGACGGCCGCCGCCGAGGCGACGACCCGGATCGAGATCGGCCCGTTCGTCGCGTGCACCGGGTTCCGGAACCCGGCGCTGCTGGCGAAGATGGCGATGACCCTCGACGAGGTGAGCGGCGGGCGGCTGGTGCTCGGCCTCGGGAGCGGCGTACCGGCGCGCGACGAGAGCTGGGCCGGGTTCGGGTACGACGGCGAGCGGCACGTCTCGAAGTACGCGGAGGCGGTCGAGATCGTGACCCGCATGCTCCGTGAACGATCGGTGACGTTCGCGGGCGAGCACTACCGGACGGACGACGCCGAGATCATCCCACGGGGACCGCGGCCGGACGGGCCGCCGGTGTGGGTCGCGGGCCTTGGCGAGCGCACCGCGCGGGTCGCCGCCAGCTGGGGCGATGCGATCAACGTGAACCGCCCGCTGTCGACCATCGCCGACGTCGCCGGGATCCGCGCGGCCGCGACGGCCGCCTGCGAGGCCGTCGGCCGGGACCCGTCCACCCTCGGCGTGACCGGCTGGGGCAGGCTGGCGATCGACGATGACGGAGTCGCGGTCGCGAAGGACACCTATCTCGCCGGGACACCCGCCGAGGTCGCGGCCACGCTCCGAGCCTTCGCGGCGGCCGGACTCGAGCACATCACGCTGTATCCCGGCGCCGCCGACGATCCGAGCCCGCTGCCGGCGCTCACGACCGCGTCCCTGGGGCGGTTCGCCCCGTTCCTCGATGCCCTGAACACCAGTCAGGAGCACGTCCCCGCATGAGGTTCGCCATCGACGTCGCGCCGCTGGCCGACCTCGCCGACCCGCGCACCCTCGTGCGGCTCGCGGAGGCGGCGGAGAGCGCCGGCTGGGACGGCTTCAGCACCTGGGACTCCCTCGGGCTGGCGATGGACACCGTGGCCGCGGACCCGTTCGTGGCCCTCGCCGGGGTCGCGGCCGCGACCGAGCGTCTCGCGCTCCTCGCGTCGGTGATCGTGCTGCCGCGGCGACGCCCGCAGCTGGTCGCCCAGGCCGCCGCGACGCTGGATCTCCTGAGCGGCGGGCGCCTCGTGCTTGGCGTCGGCTCCGGCGGGGACGAGCCCGACTTCACCGCGTTTCACGAGGACTGGGACTCGTCGGCGCGGGTGCGGAAGATGGACGAGGCGGTCCGCCTCGTCGACGCGTTCCTCCGCGGCGAGACGGTGACCAGCGAAGGCCCGGACTACCCGGTCGACGGCGCCGCGGTGGGTCCGCGGCCGGCCCGACTGCCCCGCCCGCCGATCTGGGTGGGCGCCGTTCGTCCGGGCGGGATCCGGCGTGCCGCGCGATGGGACGGCTGGATTGCGGTCAGCGTCGGGGACGAGGAGTCGCTCGGCGATGTCGCCCGATGCGCTCGCGGAGCGGGTGGCGATCGCTCGCGAGACGCGACGCGAGGCCGGGCTCGACCGGGCGCCGTTCGACGTCGCGGTGTTCGGGCGGGCGGGCCTGGGCGGGTTCGCGCCCGCCGACTACGAGGCCGCCGGTGCGACCTGGTGGCTGGAGTCCGTCACACCGCAGCGTGGGTCGACCGCCGACATCTTCGCGATCGCCGCTGCAGGGCCGCAACGGTGACCCCCGGGTCGCGCTGACGCGCTAGGCGGGAACGATCCGGCCGTCGCGGATCGTCGCGACGGCGTCGGGGTCCCAGCCCGGCGGGGGCCGGTGAGTGAGGACCAGGGTCGTGCGGCCGGTCATCACGGGCTCGAGGGACTGCCACAGCCGCGCCTCGGTTTCGGCGTCGAGGTCGGCCGTCGGCTCGTCGAGGACGAGGATCGGCGAGTCGCGGATGATCGCCCGGGCGATGGCCAGACGCCGTCGCTCGCCGCCGCTGAGGCGCAGCCCGTCGTCGCCGATCCGGGTCGCGTCGCCGTCGGGGAGCGAATCGACGAACGCGCCGAGCTGGGCGGCCTCGATCGCGGCCCGCGCCCGCTCGCCGGTCAGGTCCTGGTCGGCGAGCGCGAGGTTGTCGCGGATCGTCGCGTCGAACAGGTCGACGCGCTGCGAGACGACGGCGAGCAGCGACCGGACGTCGTCGCCGCGGAGCTCGCGAAGCTCCCGGCCGCCGATCCGGATCTCGCCTTCGTCGTAGGCCTCGAACCGCAGCAACAGGGTCAGCAGCGTCGACTTGCCGGCGCCGCTCGGCCCGATGAGGGCGAGCCGCCCGCCGGGCGGGATCGAGAGCGTGAGGCCATCGAGCGCGGGCCGGAGCCCGGCGGCGTAGCGGAATCGAAGGTCACGAACCTCGAGCCCGAACTCGCCCGGCAGGGGAGCCGGGACGGGCGGGTCGGCCACCGTCGGCGTCGCGTCGATCAGCTCGAACAGGCGCGAGCCGGCGGCCTCCGTTGCGTCGAGGCGCTGGACGGCGGCGGCGAGCGGGCCGACCGCCTCGAACGTGGCGATGGCCGCGAGCGGCAGCGCGGCGAGCAGCACCGGGGCGATGGTCCCATCCCCGACGAGCCCGACGCCGAGCGCGAGGACCGCGGCCGCGCACAGGCCGGTCAGGAGGGCCGATGCTCCGCCCGCGACGGCGCGGATCGTCGTGAGGCGCGCGGTCGCCGCGTCCATCGCCGCCGAGGCCTGCAGCAGCATCGCCCGATGGCTGGACTCGCGGTCCAGCGCCGAGAGGTCGGCGACGCCCCGTACCCCATCGAGGGCGTACGCGGTCGCCAGGGCCCGCGCAGCGATCCGCTCGCGCGCCCAACCGCGCGATGCCGTCCGCACGACCATCGGGACCAGCAGCCCAGCGGCGAGCGCGAAGGCGAGCAGGAGCAGGCCCGCCCGCGCGTCGATCGCGCCGAGGAGCACGCACCCGAACGCCGACGGCCGCGGCGGCGGCGATCGGCGGCACGGCGACGCCGGCGAACACCTCCTCCAACGTCGCGACGTCGGCCGTGACCCGGCTCAGGAGGTCCCCGCTGCGCCAGGACCGCAGCCGCGCCGGCGCCAGTGGCTCGATCGAGGCGAAGAACCAGGACCGCACGTCGGCCAGGACGCGGAATGTCCCGGCGTGGATCACGAGCCGCTCGACGTATCGGGCGACGGCACGCCCGATCGCGAGGACGCGGACCGCCGTGATGGCGAGCGCGAGGTCGGCGACGTTGGTGACGGTCTGGGCGCGGCTGATCAGGTAGGCCGAGGTCGCGACCAGCGCGACGTTGGCGATGACCGCGACCGCGGCGACGGCGGCGCCGGCCAGCAGCCACCACCCGCGGCGCCCGACGAGGCGCGAGGATTCGCCGCAGGGTCATCGCACGAGCCGCCCATGGTCGAGCTCGATCACGGCGTCTGCCCCGGCGACGAGCGCCGACCGATGGCTGATGACGACGACCGTGCGCCCGGCGCCGAGGCGCTCGATCGCGGCCGCGACGGAGGCCTCCGCCTCGGGATCGAGGTGCGCCGTCGGTTCGTCGAGCACGACGAGATCGGCCGACCGGAGGAAGGCGCGCGCGATGGCGATCCGCTGGCGCTGGCCGCCGCTCAGGCGGACGCCGTCCTCTCCGACCGGTGTGTCGAAGCCGTCCGGCAGGTCCGCGATGAACGCCGCCGCGTCGGCCTGCGCCGCCGCCTCGACCACCTCGGCCAGCGATGGCCTCGGGCCGGGCGAGCCGGATGTTGTCCGCAACGGACCCGTGGAACAGGTGCGGCGCCTGGGGCACGTACGCGACGCGCTCGCGCCACGCGGTCGGATCGATCTGCCCGAGGTCGGCACCACCGACGGTGACCCCGCCGGAGTCGGGTTCGAGGAAACGCAGGAGCAGGCGAGCGACGGTGGACTTGCCGGCCCCCGACGGACCGACGATCGCGGTTCGCCGCCCCGCCGCCAAGACGATGTCAAGGTCGCGGAGCGCCGGCTCGGCGCGTCCCGGGTAGGTGACGGAGACGCCGTGCAGGACGATGTCGCCGAGCGGCCCGGTCGGCAGCGGCGACCACGCCCCGGCGCTTCCCGCGACCAGGCGCGGTCGCGGGACCGGGGCGTCGAGGATCTCGATCACCCGTGCCGCCGCCTCGCGGCCCGCGGCGCCCTCGTGGTAGGTCGCGGCCAGCCGGCGCAACGGGAGGAAGAACTCGGGCGCGATGATCAGGACCGCGAGCGTGGCCGCGAAGCCGATCCCGTCCGTCATCAGCCGCAGGCTGAGCTCGACGGCGATCAGGGCCATCGCGACCGCCGCGCCCCACTCGAGCACGAGGCTCGCCTGGAACGCGGTCCGCAGCACCGTCATCGTCGAGTCGCCGTAGCGCAGGCCGATCTCGCGGATCCGGCCGGCCTGCTCGCGGCTGCGGCCGAACGCCCGGAGCGTTCCCAGCCCGGCGAGCATGTCGGCGAAGTAGCCCTGCATCCAGCGCAGGTCCGCGGCCCGCGCGGCCGACGCCGGCCCCACGCGTGCCCCGATGAGCGCGAGCAGCGCAACGAGGACCGGCCCCGTGACCAGGAGCACCAGGGCCGAGAGCGGATCGATGACCGCCACGACGACGAAGGCGATCAGCGGGACCACGACCGCGATGACGGCCGCCGGCCGGAACGACCGCACCCATGCCTCCATGGCGTCGAGGCTCTCGACCAGCGTCGCCGCGACCTCGCCGCTGCGTTCGCCGGTCGCGTAGGTCGGGCCGAGCGCAGCGAGCTGCGTCGTGAGTCGCGCCCGGAGTCCGCTCACGAGGTGGATCGCCGAACGACCCGTGAGCGCGTCGCCCGCGACCAGCAGCGCCGACCGGACGATGACGAGGAGGACCAGCCAGGCGATCAACGGCCACGCGCCGCCCGGCGGGATCGTCCCCAGCACGGTGCCCGCGATCACCGCGCTCATGACGCCCGCGGCGGCGATCGTCGTGATCGCGCCGGCCACGGTGGCCGCGATCCCGGACGCCAGGATCAGGCGGGCGCGCGGCTCGAGGGCGAGGAGCCTGGCCTCAGGTGTCGGCGGTGATGCGGGCCGGACCCGGAGCGTCGCACGACGAGCGCCGGTGTCCGGAGCCTCAGCAGCCGTGCGAGTCGACCCGCGTCGAGCGGGGGATGGCGTCGAAGGCGGCGGCCGTGTTCACGAGATCCCGATCCTACCGCCCGCCCTCCGAGCCGTGCAGGTGCGGCTGCCGGCCGCAAGGAGATCGCAACCCGGTTCGGGCCTGCCATGACCTGTGCGCAACGTGCCTGCACGGATCCTCGAGACACATCGGGGGGCCAAACCCTCCGAGCCACGCGAGGAGTCCGCCATGGACGACATCAAGAAGGCCGGCCGCGAGGTCGAGACCAGCGTCAAGAAGGCGTCGCGCAACTGGGACGGCGAGGACGTCGCCGACAAGGCCGGCAACACTGGCGACGAGATCAGGAAGAACCTCGGCAACGCCGGTGACGACCTTGGCAACGCGGTCGACAAGGTCGCGGACCAGGTCAAGCAGCCGGATCCCGCCCGTCGCTGACTGCGAACCCGACCACGCTGATCGAGGCGCCACCCAACGTGGGTGGCGCCTCTGTTCATGCGACGAAGGGCCGGACTATCGGTGGCGGAACAGGCGCGTGTGCAGGAAGGCCGTGAACGGCATCGTCACGGCGTCGATCCGGTGGACGCTGACGCCGCGACGGGTCAGCGCGCTGATCGCCCGGCCGTGGCCGAGGTAGATCCCGATGTGGGTGCCGCCGCCCCACACGACGAGGTCGCCCGGGTGGCCGTGGTGCCGGCTCGCGCGGTGGTGCCGTCGGTAGCTCTGCAGGATCGAGCGTGCCGACCGCAGCCCGGCGTGGACGACACGGCGGTTGTGGCTGTGCCGGAGGGCGAACAGCACGAGGCCGGAGCAGTCGAAGCGCCGGGGACCGCTCGCGCCGTACACGTAGCGGTCGCCGAGCTTGCGTCGCGCGACGGCGATCAGGCGGGCGGCCGCGGTTCGCGCGGCGCCGGGTGCACGACGCTCGTCGTGGCGACGGGCGCGGCGACGGCCGTGGGCGCGCGGGCTCGACCGCGACGGGCGCGGTGGCGGGGGCGCCCGGGATCGGTGGCCGGGATCGGTCGTGGTCGGCCGTGTCCGAGCGGAGCGGGCTCGGTCGCGGCGGCGGGCGCCGGGATGGCGATCGAGAGGATCGTGATCAGTGACGGCGGCGGGGAGGATGGCTCGGGCGAGGCGTCGTCGGAGGTCCAACGGTGCTCCTTTCTACCAACGCGTCACGCATGGGGCGGACGGCGGCGGAGGACCGCTCCGGGGCGCAGGGAGAGAGGGCAGTGTCTGATCGACATCCGGTGACGGACGGATCGGGGTCGGCGCAGGGGCGCCGGGGTGCCAGGACGCGAGGAAAGGGACCGCGCGAAGGAGCGGTGGCTCTTCGGTTTCGGGTCCTATCTGCGTGCCGAGTGGCTCGGCCGACTGTACCCGGAGATCGCCCGGATCGCGGGTCAGTACCCATCCGGGGGGTGTCCGCGCCGGGTATGGTTCGGGCATGCCGCGACGCCGACCCGAGACCCGTCGTGATCCTGCGGCCGGCGCCGCAGCGGGTCGAGCGGATCTTCACGCCGGCGGCGCTCGAGCGGCTCCACCGGGACTACGAGGTCGTCGACCTCGAGGACGTCGCCGACGGAGCGAGCCGCTCGACGCCGCGCTGCCCCGGGCGTTCGCGATCGTCGGCCAGCCGGACCTGCCGGCCGACGCGCCTCGATCGCGCCCCGGACCTGCGCGCCGTGATGAACGTCGAGGGCAACTTCTTCCCCAACGTCGACTACGAGGCCTGCTTCCGCAACGGCGTCCACGTGCTCGGCTGCGGGCCGGCGTACGCCCAGGCCGTCGCCGAGTACGCGCTCGGGCTCGCGATCGACCTGGCCCGCGGGATCAGCCGCGAGGACCGAGCGTTCCGCGCGGGTCGCGAGCGCTACGTCGCCGGCGGGCAACGCGGACGCGATCCTGCTGCGCGCACGCGCCGCATCGGCCTCGTCGGGTACGGCAACCTGGGCCGCGCCCTGCACCGGCTGCTGCGTCCCGTTCGACGCCACGATCCGGGCCTTCGACCCGTGGCTCCCGGCCGTCGACGCTGCGCGAGGCCGGGCTCGTCCCGTCGACGCTCGCGGAGGTCCTCGCGAAGAGCGACATCGTGTTCGTGCTGGCCACGGTCACCGCCGAGAGCGAGCGCCTGCTCGGCGCCGCCGAGCTCGACCTGCTGCCGCGCGGGCGCGCGGCTCGTGCTCGTCAGCCGGGCCGCCGTCGTCGACCTCGACGCGCTGCTCGACCGGGTCGCGGCCGGCCGCCTCCTGGCCGCGATCGACGTCTGGCCGGAGGAGCCCGTCGCCGCCGGACGATCGGGCGCGCGGCCTGGACGGCCTCGTCCTGTCGGCGCACCGCGCCGGCGGGATCCCGGCGGCGTTCCTCGAGATCGGCGAGATGGTCCTCGACGACCTCGACCAGATCCGCGCCGGGCTGCCGCCGGTCCGGATGCAGCCGGCGGCCCGCGAGCTCGTCACGCGGTACCGCAACCGGCCCGTGACCTAGACGCCGCGTGATGCCCGCGCTGCCCGACCTCGTGCCTGGCGCCACAGGCGATCGTCTTCGACTCGATGGCGTCCTCGTCGACTCCGAGCGAGCGTCGTCGACGCGTGGTCCGCTGGGCGATCGCGCACGGCCTCGATCCCGCGGCGGTCGATCGAGGTCTGTCACGGCCAGCCGTCGCGGGCCACCGTCGCGGCGTCTCCGTCGACCGCGCCGACGAGGCGGCCTCGCTCGCACATCGACCGGATCGAGCTCGAGCTCGCGGACCAGGACGTACGCGGGCTACCCGGCGCACGCGGCCTCCTCGCGAGCCTGCCGCCGGGCCGGTGGGGCGATCGTGACCTCAGGCAACCGGGTCCTGGCGACTGCTCGTCTGGCCGGGTGCGGGATCGTCCCGCCGCGAGGTCCTCGTGACCGCGGACGACGTCGTGAACGGCAAGCCCGACCCGGACGGCTACGCGCTCGCGCTCGCACGGCTGGACGCGGCATCCGTCGCGGTCCGTCGTCGTTCGAGGACGCGCCGACCGGGATCGCCGCGGCCCGCGCCGCCGGGCGTCGGGGACCGTCATCGGGGTCGGGCTCCGGGCGATCGGGGCGCCGACGTCGACGTGGTCGTCGGTGACCTGCGGGCCGTGGCGTGGGACGGCGCTCGGCTCGTGATCCGGGGCGACGCGCGCCTGGCCTGACACGCCTCGCCGATTAACGCCGTCGGCCGTATGGTGCACATCGGGTGATGCGTCGCTGACGCCGCGTTCGGCATCCTCCGGGCCAACTGGGCAGAACGCCGCGACGGGACGGCGAGGCGCGCGTGACCCACCACGGCTGGGGTGCCGGAGGCAGGGTCGATGGCAGACGCGACGGCCGACTTCTTCGACGGCCTGTCCCGGCGCGGCCACGGAGCCGCTGCTCGGCAAGACCCGGGCCACCGTGCGCTTCGACATCAACGACGGCGGCAGCATCGACCACTGGCTCGCTCGCGCATCCGCGACGGCGCGCTCGACGTGTCAGCACGATCCGACGGTGAGGCCGACTGCGTCGTCCGGGCGGACAAGGCCGCGTTCGACGAGGATCGCCGGCCGGCCGGACGAACGCCATGGCCGCCGACCCTCCGCGGCGCCCTGATGCTCGACGGCGACCCGCGCCTCCTCGTCCGCCTCCAGCGGCTGTTCCCGGCCCCGGTCGGCATGCCCGAGGTCGACGGGCGACCGCTCCGTCGGCAAGCGGAGGAGCTAGCGATGGTCGCGACCCTCGTCCGGATCCTCGATGGCAACACGTTCGTCGTCAGCGACGAGCGCGGCGACATCGAGTCGTCCAAGACCGACCCGACGGGCCTGTTCTCGAACGACACCCGCTTCCTCTCGAGCTGGGTGCTGACGATCAACGACCTCCGGCTCAACGCCCTGTCCACCGACGACATCCAGTACTTCGAGGCCCGCTTCTTCCTCGTCCCGGCGACCGGCACCGTCTACATCGACCCCAAGCTGTCGGTGATCCGCCAGCGGGCGGTCGGCGACGGCTTCCACGAGGAGCTGACGATCCTGTCCCACAGCGACGAGCCGGCCGACCTGACGATCCGGATCGACGCCGGGTGTGACTTCGCCGACCTGTTCGAGGTGAAGGACGCGCTGCAAGAAGCTCGGTGCCTACGACACGACCGCGGTGGACGGCACGCCTCGTCCTCGGCTACCAGCGCGAGACCTTCCGGCGCGAGACCACGATCTCGGCCTCGGAACCCGCCGCCTACGACGAGCACGGGCTGACGTTCACGTCCGCCTCGACGCGCACGGCACCTGGACGACGGACATCGATGTCGTGACATCGGTCGTCGGCTCGGGCGCAGCGCATCACCCGGACGAAGTACGGTCGCGCGAACCGCCATGCGAAGCCCGACATGGCGCGCAGCCTCGAGGACTGGATCGACGAGGCCCCGCACCTCGAGTGCGACTGGGAGCCGCTCAAGGCGACCTACCGCCGCAGCCTGATCGACCTCGCGGCCCTCCGCTTCTCGCCGCCCGTCAGCTGGCGGCCACAGCCTGCCGGCGGCGGGCCTGCCGTGGTTCATGACGATGTTCGGTCGCGACAGCATCTTCACGAGCCTCCAGGCGCTCCCGTTCGCCTCGGAGCTCGCGGCGACGACGCTTCGCGTGCTCGGCGAGTGGCAGGGCACGCGGCTCGACGACTTCCGCGACGAGGACCCGGGCCGGATCCTCCACGAGATGCGCTACGGCGAGATGGCGGCGTTCGAGGAGCGGCCGCACACGCCCTACTACGGCTCGGTCGATGCCACGCCGCTGTACGTGATCCTGCTCGACGAGTACGAGCGCTGGACCGGCGACCGGGCGCTGGTGAAGGACCTCGAGCGCGAGGCGCGTGCCGCGATCAACTGGATCGACGAGTACGCCGACCTGATGGGCAACGGCTACATCTCGTACAAGCGGCGGAACGAGCGGACGGGCCTCGAGAACCAGAGCTGGAAGGACTCCTGGAACTCGATCAGCTACGCCGACGGGCGGCTGCCCGACTTCCCGCGGGCGACCTGCGAGCTGCAGGGCTACGCCTACGACGCCAAGGTCCGCGCGGCCCGCCTCGCCCGCCTCGTCTGGAAGGACGATGCGTACGCGGACCGGCTCGAGGCCGAGGCCGCGGACCTCAAGCGACGGTTCAACCGCGACTTCTGGCTGGCGGACCGCGGCTACTACGCGCTCGCGCTCGACGCCGACGGCAGCCAGGTCGACTCGCTGGCCTCGAACAACGGGCTGCTGCTGTGGAGCGGCATCGTCGACGCCAACAAGGCGAAGTCGGTGGTCGAGCACCTCATGGGCCCGCGGCTGTTCTCCGGCTGGGGCGTTCGGACCCTCGCCGAGGGCGAGGGCCGCTACAACCCGATCGGGTATCACCTTGGCACGGTCTGGCCGTTCGACAACTCGTTCATCGCCTGGGGCCTGCGGCGGTACGGCTTCAAGGAGGAGGCCGCCCGGATCGCCGCCGGGATCCTCGAGGCCGCGGAGGTGTTCGAGGGGCGCCTGCCCGAGGCGTTCGGCGGCTACGACCGCGCGCTGACCCGCTACCCGGTCAAGTACCCGACCGCATGCAGCCCGCAGGCCTGGTCGACCGGCGCACCCCTGCTCCTCCTGCGCACGATGCTCGGCCTCGAACCGCTGGGCGACCACCTCGTCGTTGACCCGAGCCTCCCGGCGAGCATCGGCCACCTCGAGCTGCTCGACATCCCCGGCCGCTGGGGCCGCCTCGACGCCTTCGGGCGCGGCCGGGTCCACGTCCACGCCGATCAGGCAACGGCCGCGACACGCACGAAAGGGAAGCGACATGACGGCTGACGCCGCCCCCACCAGGGTCGTCATCGTCGGCGGCGGTTTCGCGGGCGTCGCCTGCGCTCGCGCCCTGGCGAAGCACGACGACATCGCGGTGACGCTCGATCGACCGCAACGACTATCACCAGTTCCAGCCGCTCCTGTACCAGGTCGCGACCTCGATGCTCACGGCCGGCGACATCGCCTATCCCCTGCGCAAGATCGCGGCGGAGTTCGACGGGTTCGAGGCGCATCGCCGGGAGGTGGCCTCCCTCGACCCGGTGGCGAGGTCCGTGACGACGGTCAGCGGCGACACCTACGCGGGCGACTACCTCGTGCTCGCCGCCGGCTCGCAGCCGAACTTCTTCAAGACCCCCGGCGCGGAGCATGCGTTCCCGCTGTACTCGCTCGACGACGCGGAACGCCTTCGGACGCGGATCATCCAGACGTTCGAGGAGGCGGATCGCGATAGCGCTCGTGCCACTGGGGGAGCCCTCGACTTCGTCGTGGTCGGCGGCGGCCCGACGGGCGTCGAGGTGGCCGGCGCCCTGTCCGAGATGATCAACACGACGATGGTCCACGAGTTCCCGTCGCTGGCCCCCCGGGCGAAGGTCCACCTCATCGATCACGGCAAGGCCCTGCTCGGGATGTTCGCGGACAAGGCCCACACGTACTCGGCCGAGGTCCTGCGGAAGGACGGGGTGGAGCTGCGGATGGGCATCGGGGTGACCGAGATCGGCCCGGGCCACGTCACGCTGTCGGACGGTTCGACGATCAACACCCGCTGCGTCGTGTGGGGCGGCGGGCTGATGGCGGCGCCCGTGGCCGGAGCGACCGGTCTGCCGCAGGGTCGCGGCGGGCGGATCGACGTCAACCCGGACTTCACGATCGACGGCTTTCCCGGGGTGCTCGCGATCGGCGACATCGCCAACATCCCGGCTGGGGACGGCAAGACCCACCCGCAGCTGGGCTCCGTCGCGCTCCAGAGCGGCTCCGCAGCGGCGAAGACCATCCTCGCCGACCGTCAGGGCAAGCCAGCGAAGGCGTTCTCGTACCGCGACAAGGGAACGATGGCGATGATCGGCCGTGGCGCGGCCGTCGCCCAGGTCAAGGGCGTCGAGCTGCACGGCAAGCTTGCCTTCGGGGCCTGGCTCGGCGTCCATGCCGCGCTGATGACCGGCGGCAGCAACCGCGTCGACGCGTTCAAGAGCTGGGCCATCGACTACTTCGGCAAGGAACGCGCGCCGGAGGCGCTGGACCGGAGCGGCAACGCTCGCATGCAGTGGGAAGAGGACGATGCCGTCGGGACGGCGGCGGCCTCGGGAGGATCCAGATGACCACCGACGACTACGACGTCATCATCATCGGCAGTGGCGCCGGCGGCGGGACCCTGGCCGGCCACCTCGCGCCGTCGGGCAAGCGGATCCTGATCATCGAACGGGGCGACTGGCTGCCGCGCGAGATCGAGAACTGGGACGCCGACGAGGTGTTCGTCAAGAACCGCTACGTGTCGGCCGACACCTGGTACGACGAGCAGGGCAAGGGGTTCCAGCCCGGCATCCACTACTACGTCGGCGGCCAGACCAAGTTCTACGGCGCGGCGCTCTACCGGCTCCGCCGCGAGGACTTCGGCGAGCTGCGGCACCACGACGGCGTGTCGCCGGCCTGGCCGATCACGTACGACGAGCTCGAGCCCTACTACACGCAGGCCGAGCAGCTGTACGAGGTCCATGGCGCCCGCGGCGAGGACCCGACCGAGCCCAGGGCCAGCGCGCCGTACCCGTTCCCGGCCGTCTCGCACGAGCCGCGGATCCAGCAGCTCTCGGACGACCTCGTCCGGGCCGGCTACCACCCGTTCCACGCGCCGTGCGGCGTGCGCCTGCTCGAGGGCGACATGCCCAACAGCCCGTGCATCCGGTGCGCGACCTGCGACGGCTTCCCGTCGCTCGTCCAGGCGCAAGTCCGACGCCGAGATCTTCGGCGTGCGACCGGCCCTGCGGCATCCGAACGTGACGCTGCTGACGAACGCGCGGGCGACGAAGCTGACCACCGACGCGGCGGGGACCAGCGTGACCGGCGTCGAAGTCGAGGTCGACGGCGCCCCGCAGACCTACCGGGCCGACATCGTGGTCGTGTCCGCGGGGGCCGCGAACTCCGCGAAGCTCCTGCTCGCGTCGGCGAACGATCGCCACCCGAACGGGCTCGCCAACGGGTCGGACCAGGTCGGCCGGAACTACATGTTCCACAACAGCACCGCCGTGCTCGCGGTCTCGAAGGAGCCGAACCCGACGCTGTTCCAGAAGACGCTCGGGATCAACGACTTCTACTTCGGCATGAAGGACTTCCCGTACCCGATGGGCAACATCCAGATGGTCGGCAAGTCGTCGGCGCCGATGTTCCGGGGCGAGAAGCCGCTCCAGACCAAGCTCGCGCCGACGTTCAGCCTGGACGAGGTCGCGAAGCACGCCGTCGACTTCTGGCTCTCGACCGAGGACCTGCCGCCGGCCCGAGAACCGGGTCACGCTCGCGGGCGACGGCAACGTCACCCTCAGCTACACGCCCAACAACCAGGAGCCGAAGCAGCGGCTGTACGACCAGCTCAAGTCGATGCTCGGTCACCTGGGCATGCACCCCGATCACCTGATCCCGCGGACGACCTACCTCAAGAACGAGATCCCGATCGCCGGCGTCGCCCACCAGGCGGGCACCGTCCGCTTCGGGACCGATCCGGCGACCTCGGCGCTCGACCCCAACTGCAAGGCGCACGAGCTCGACAACCTGTACGTCGTCGACACGAGCTTCTTCCCGAGCATCGGGGCGGTGAACCCGGCCCTGACGGCGATCGCCAACTCGCTCCGGGTCGGCGACCACCTGCTCGACCGGCTCGGGGTGGACGCAGCCGACATGCGAGATCACGAGGCCGTCGGTTCGGCCGCTCAGCTATGACAACGGAGGGTCGAACAGTGTTGAACGGCAAGGTGGCGATCGTCACCGGGGGCGACAGCGGGATCGGCCACGCGATCAGCCTCGAGCTCGCGCGCCAGGGCGCGTCGGTCACGGTCAACTTCCACAAGAACGAGGCCGCCGCCGACGCGACGATCAAGGAGATCGAGGCGCTCGGGTCGCAAGGGCCAGGCAGTCCAGGCGCGACGTGTCGTCCGTGGCCGACATCCAGAAGCCTCGTCGACCAGACCGTCGCGGCGTTCGGGCGGCTCGACATCATGGTCAACAACGCCGGCATGGAGACGCGGACCTCGACGCTCGAGACGACCGAGCACCAGTTCGACCTCGTGATCGCGATCGACCTCAAGAGCGCGTTCTTCGGGGTGCAGCTCGCGGCGAAGCAGATGATCAGCCAGGGCGGCGGCGGGCGGATCATCAACATCACCTCGATCCACGAGGACTGGCCGATGCCCGGCAACGCGCCGTACTGCCGGCCAAGGGCGGCGTCCGGATGCTGACCCGCACGGCCGGCGTGGAGCTCGCGCCGCACGGGATCACGGTCGTCGGCGTCGCGCCGGGTGCGGTGCACACCCCGATCGACGAGGTCACGCTGGCCGATCCGGTCGCGCGGGCCAAGCTCGAGAGCGCGATCCCGCTCGGCCGCGTCGCCGAGCCCAACGAGATCGCGAACCTGGTCGCCTTCCTCGCGTCGGACGCGGCGTCGTACGGCACCGCCACCACGTACGTGGTCGACGGCGGGATGATGCAGGCCAGCGTCGGTCTCTGACCCCACGGAGCGCCCGGTCCCGGCAGACCGTCGACATGTCCGTATCCACGTTCGCCCCGGCAACTGCCGGAGCGAGCCACCCGATCGGTGCGACCCTCACGCCCGAGGGCTCAACGTGTCCGTCTTCGCAAAGCGGGCGACGGCGGTCGAGCTGCTGCTGTTCGACCGGTCGAGGACGACGAGCCGGCGCGGGTCGATCGAGCTGGTCGGCGACGCGCATCGAACGGGCGCCTACTGGCACGCGTTCGTGCCGGGAATCGGCGCCGGGCAGGCCTACGCGATTCCGGGCCCACGGGCCGTGGGCGCCGGAGCGTGGCCTGCGGTTCGACGGGGACCGGACTCCTGCTCGACCCGTACGGCCGTGGCGTCGCCGATCCCGGACGGCTACCGGCGGACGCCGGGCAGCAGGGCGAGCATGGCCGGTCCCGATGCGATGAAGAGCGTCGTCGTCGACCTCGCCACGTACGACTGGGAGGGCGACCGGCCGCTCGATCGCCCGTTCGCGGAGACCGTGATCTACGAGGCACACGTGAAGGGCTTCACGGCCAACCCGAACAGCGGCGTGGACCCGGCGCGCCGCGGCACGTACGCCGGCTTCATCGAGAAGATCCCGTACCTCGTCGACCTCGGCGATCACCGCCGTCGAGCTGCTGCCGGTGTTCGCGTTCGATCGCCCAGGACGCGCCGGGCGACCGGCCCAACTACTGGGGCTACCAGCCGGTCTCGTTCTTCGCGCCCCACGGGCGCTACGCAGCCGGCCCGGCGCGCAGGCGCGCGGTCGACGAGTTCCGCGACCTCGTCAAGGCGCTCCACCGGGCCGGGCTCGAGGTCATCCTCGACGTCGTCTACAACCACACGGCCGAGGGCGGCGACGACGGCCCGACGTTCGGCTATCGCGGCCTCGCCAACGAGCAGTACTACCTCCTCGACCGCGCCGATCGGTCCCGCTACGCGGACTTCTCGCGGCACCGGCAACACGCTCAACGCGAACGAGTCGATCGTGCGCCGGATGATCCTCGACAGCCTCCGCTACTGGGTCGTCGGAGATGCACGTCGACGGCTTCCGGTTCGACCTCGCGTCGGTGCTCTCGCGCGACGAGGACGGTGACCCGGTCCCGCGGCCGCCGATCATCTGGGACATCGAGACCGACCCGGTCCTCGCCGGCACCAAGCTGATCGCCGAGGCGTGGGACGCCGCCGGGCTGTACCAGGTCGGGTCGTTCGCGGGCGACCGCTGGGTCGAGTGGAACGGGCGGTTCCGCGACGACGTGCGCTCGTTCGTCAAGAGCGATCCGGGCAAGGCGTGGGCCGTCGAGCCAGCGGATCCTCGGGCAGCCCGGACATCTACGACCACCTGGACCGCGAGCCGCAGAAGACGATCAACTTCATCACCTGCCACGACGGGTTCACGCTCAACGACGTGGTCTGCGTACGACCGCAAGCACAACGAGGCGAACGGCGAGGACAACCGCGACGGCAACGACGCCAACCTGTCCTGGAACAGCGGGGTCGAGGGCCCGACCGACGACCCGGCGATCGAGGCGCTCCGCGAACGCGCAGGTCGAAGAACCTGCTGACCATCGAGCTGCTCGTCGGTCGGCGTGCCGATGCTGACGATGGGCGACGAGGTGCGGCGGACGCAGCTCGGCAACAACAACGCCTACTGCCAGGACTAGCGAGCTCTCGCTGGTTCGACTGGGGGCTCGTCGATCGGCACGCCGGCCTGCTGCCGCTTCTGCCAGGGGCTGATCGCCGGCCGCGCGGGCGACGCAGGTCCTGCTCGACGCGCCGGCCGACGATCACGCTCGCCGAGCTGCTCGACCAGTCCCGCGTCGAGCTGGCACGGGACGCGGCTCGGGCCAGCCCGACCGTCGCGACGCGTCGCGCTCCGATCGCGCTGTCGCTGTGGGGCGAGCGCCTCGGCGCTGCACGTGATCCTGAACGCCTACTGGGAGGCGCTCGACTTCGAGGTCCCGCCGGAGCGTCAGGGGGCTCGGCGGCTGGCACGGGATCGTGGACACGTCGCTGGCCGAGCCCGGACGACGTCATCGCCGGCGCACGACGCGCCGGCGATCGAGGGACGTACCTATCGCGCCGGTCCACGCTCGGTGGTGGTGCTGGCGGCTCGCCGGGCCCAGTCCGCAGACGCTGGGGGCGAGGCATGAGCGTCGAACCGACGCCCGCGGGCGGCGTCGAACGCCAGCGGATGGAGCACCCGGGGCACCTCGAGGAGGGCCTCGACTCTGCGAGCCCCTGGTACCGGCTGGGGTCCGTACGTCTCCGAGCGCGCCTGGGGCTCGGTCCGCGAGGACTACAGCGCCGACGGCGATGCGTGGTCCTCGTTTCCGCACGACCACGCCCGGTCCCGCGCGTACCGCTGGAACGAGGACGGGATGGCCGGCATCTCGGACGTCTTCGGCCGGCTCAACCTCGCGCCTCGCGCTGTGGAACGGGCGAGACCCGATCCTCAAGGAGCGGATGTTCGGGCTGACGAACGGCGAGGGCAACCACGGCGAGGACGTCAAGGAGTACTGGTGGTACCTCGACGCCGTGCCGAGCAGCGCCTGGATGCGCTGGCGCTACCACTACCCGCAGGCCGAGTACCCGTACGGCGACTGATCGAGGAGAACGCGCGCCGATCGAAGCTCGAACCGGAGTTCGAGCTGCTGGACACCGGCATCTTCGACGACGACCGCTACTGGATCGTCGAGGTCGACTACGCGAAGGCGGACCCGACCGACATCCTTGCCCGGATCACGGTCCGCAACGTCGGGCCCGAAGCGGCCGAGATCCACGTCCTGCCGACGATCTGGTTCCGCAACGAGTGGTCGTGGGACCCGGCCGGGGCCCGGCCGCGGCTGTCGGCGGAACCCGACGGATCGATCCTCGCGACGCACCCGGCCCTCGGCGACATACGAGCTGCACGTCGGGTCCCGCGCCCGACGGTGGCCGGCCCGACCTCCTGTTCTGCGAGAACGAGACCAACGTCGCCCCGTGTCTTCGGGCGGCCATCGACCACCCCGTGGCCCAAGGACGGCATCAACGACCACGTCGTGGCGGGCGCCGACGACCGTCAACCCCGACGGGACGGGCTCGAAGGCAGCGGCCTGGTATCGCCTGACCGTCGAGCCCGGCGCGACCGCCGAGATCCGGCTGCGCCTGCGCCCTCGGCCGCCGGAGATCGCCCCGGCGCGAGGAAGGCGAGCGGCATCGACCTCCTCGGGTCCAGCGTTCGACGCAGGTGCTGGCCACCCGCTCGGCCGAGGCGGACGCGTTCTACGCGGACCTGCGCCGGGCGGACGCGACCGACGACGAGGCGATGATCATGCGCCAGGCGTTCGCCGGGATGCTCTGGAGCAAGCAGTTCTACGCCTACGACGTCGGCCGCTGGCTCGACGGCGATCCGGTCGACGAACCCGCCGCCGACCGAGCGGCTGACCGGCCGCAACGCCGGCTGGCGCCACTTCGACGCCGCCGACATCCTGTCGATGCCCGACAAGTGGGAGTACCCGTGGTTCGCGGCGTGGGACCTCGCGTTCCATGCGATCACCCTCGCCCACGTCGACCCGGCGTTCGCCAAGTACCAGTTGCTCGTCATGTGCCGGGAGTGGTTCCAGCACCCCAACGGTGCCCTCCCCGCGTACGAGTGGTCGTTCGACGACGTGAACCCGCCGGTGCATGCGCTGGCGGCGCTCGCGGTCTGGAAGATCGACGGCCGGCGGGACACCGAGTTCCTCGAGCGGGTCTTCCACAAGCTGCTGCTGAACTTCACGTGGTGGTTGAACCGCGAGGATTCGGAGGGCAACGACCTGTTCTCCGGTGGGTTCCTGGGCCTCGACAACCTGAGCGCCTTCGACCGGTCGCACCTGCCCGTGGCCGGGACGCTCGAGCAGTCCGACGCGACGGCGTGGATGTACGCGTACTGCGTGTCGATGCTGAGCATGGCGACGGCGCTGGCCGCCCGTGACGCGGCCTACACGGATCTGATGACGACGTTCCTCGAGCGCGCCGTTCGCATTACCGCCGCGATGAACCAGAGCGGGCTGTGGGACGACACCGACGGCTTCTTCTACGACAAGCTCCGCATGCCCGACGGGTCGTCGGTGCCGCTCCGGATCCACTCGATGGTCGGCCTGCTGCCGATCCTGCCCACGGCGGTGGTGCCGCGACCGGCGACCGAGCTTGGGGCCGCCCTGGGCAAGCACTTCGCGCGGTTCCTCGCGAACATGGGCGTGACCGACGAGCGGCTGCGGGCGCGGGGCTCGCTGATCGACGAAGCCCGGCGGGAGCTCGATGATCCTCAGCCTGCTGCCGCCGATCCACCTCGAGCGCGTCCTGCGGGAGGCGCTGTCCGAGGACGCGTTCCTGTCGCCGCACGGCATGCGAGCCCTCTCGCGCCGCCACCTCGCGGATCCGTTCCGGATCGAGGTCGAGGGCTACGTGGCGTCGATCGACTACGAGCCGGGCGAGTCGACGACGGGGCTGTTCGGTGGCAACTCCAACTGGCGCGGACCCGGTGTGGTTCCCCGTCAACTACCTGTTCATCGAGTCGATGCTCCACTGGGACGAGGCGCTGGGCGCGGACTTCACCGTCGAGTACCCGACCGGGTCGGGCACGCGCCTGCGCCTGCGGGACGTCGCGGCGGACCTGTCGGCCGCCTCGTGTCGATCTGGCTGCCGGACGCCGACGGTCATCGCCCCGTCGCGGGATCCATCGCGAAGTTCCGCGACGACCCCGAATGGCGCGACCTCCTGCTGTTCCACGAGTACTTCCACGGCGACACCGGCGCCGGCATCGGCGCCTCGCACCAGACCGGCTGGACGGGCCTCGTCGCCCACCTCCTGTGCCGCGGCGGGCCGCTCGACCGCGAGGGCCTCTGACGATGGCGCACGAGGGCGACGCCTTGGCGCGGCTGGCCGCGGGCGCCCGTGCCGTCCTCGACGCGAACTGGCTGGGCGCCTCGACCCTCCCGTCGCGGACGCTGTATCCGCACCAGTGGAGCTGGGATTCCGCATTCATCGCGATCGGCCGATCGTGGTACGACGAGCCGCGGGCCCAGCAGGAGCTGCGGTCCCTGTTCCGCGCCCAATGGGCCGATGGGCGAGTGCCGCACATCGTGTTCAACCCGGCGGTGGGGGAGGACGCGTACTTCCCGGGCCCCGCGTTCTGGCAGTCGTCGCAAGCGGTCCGCCAGCGCGCCGCGCGACGTGGAGACATCGGGGATCACCCAGCCGCCCGTCCACGCCCGCGCCGCCCTGGAGATGCACCGCCACGCGCGCGACGTCGAGGCCTCCCGCGCCTTCCTCGCGTGGCTGTATCCGCACCTCGTCGCCGAGCACGACTACCTCGACCAGCGCCGCCGCCCCGCGGGCTCGGCGCTGCCGGTGTTCATGCACCCGTGGGAGTCCGGGCTCGACAACTCGCCCGCCTGGGATCGTGATCTCGCGCAGCTGGTCATCCCGCCGGGCTCGCTCCCGCCCTACGTCCGCCACGACCTCGACCACGCGAACCCCGCCGACCGGCCGACCAACGAGGCCTACGACCGGTTCGTGTACCTCGCGGCCGCGCTATCGCGAGACCGGGCTACGACGACGACCGGCTGCTCGAGACCGTCCCGTTCCTCGATCGCCGGCCCGCTGTTCAACGCGATCCACCTGTGGTCGACGCACGCGCTGGCGGACATCGCCGAGATCGTCGGCGCCGACCCGGTCCCGCACCGCGAGGACGCGCAGCGGATCCACGACGCGCTCCTCAGCGAGCTCTGGGACCCCGAGACCAGCCGCTTCGGCGCCCTCGACGTGGTCAACAACGAGCGCAGCGTCGAGGACACGATCATCTCGTTCGCGCCGCTCCTCGACCCGGACCTGCCGGCCGCCCAGCTCGCGGCGATCATGGCCGACCTCCGGTCGGCGCACTTCCATCCCGACCGACCCGACGGGTTCGTGGCGCCCAGCTTCGACCTCAAGGCCGATGGCTTCGACGAGCGGCGCTACTGGCGCGGCCCGGTCTGGATCAACACCAACTGGCTGCTGTGGGCAGGGCCTGCGCCAGCACGGCCAGGCCGCCGAGGCCGACGAGATCCTGCTGTCGCAGCCTGCGCCTGGTCGACCGCTCCGGCTTCCACGAGTACTTCGACCCGTTCGGCGGCGCGGCGTTCGGCACCGACGGCTTCGGCTGGACGGCGGCGCTGACGCTCGACCTCATCGAGCGCCACCAGGGCGCCGATCGCGCGCGCCTCCTCGAGCGACTGGCGGCGTCGACCGGCCAATAGGGCGTCCCGCCGGATTGACACGGGTGGCGCGTCGACGCCTATGCTGAACGCCGACGTGGTCCGGCGCCCCAGCGGCGACGTGACGGAAGCCCGACGATTGGACCGCGTGGGGGACCGGTATCGCACGACTGCCGGCGTTGATCGAGAACGGGGACTTCGAGCAGGGCCTGACCGCCTGGCACGTCGTGTCGGGGAAGGCCTTCGCCGGACAGCCCGTCGCCGCCGCCACGATCGGCTCAGCCGACATCGAGATCGATGGCAGGCCGCTCGTCGGCCTGGGCGGCGACTTCTGGCACACCCCGTATCCCATCGGCGAGCACGGCAGCCGCCTGATCCGGGTCGTCACGCGGTCGGGGGGCATCCTCGAGTCGAACCGGTTCACGATCGGCAAGCGTTTCCTCTCGTTCCGCCTGGGCGGCCGCGCGGGCGGTGGCGTCGCGATCGAGCTGCGCATCGCGGAGCGGGACGCCAGGAGGAACCACCAGAAGGTGCTCGACGCGCCGGACGCGGACGGCTTCGTGGCGGTGCGAGTCGCGACGCCGTCGGGGTCGGACGTGCTGCGCGAGTCCAGCTGGGACCTGGACCCCAAAGGCGGCCGCAGCCTGGTCGGGGTCGCGGCCAAGGTGCGCCTGCGCGTCGCCGCCGTGGGCCGGAAGGTGCGTCCCCAGCGCCTGCTGGTCGATCACGTCCGGCTGGCCGGCAAGCGGCCGGCGGCGTTCCATCCGCCGCTCTGGGGCTGGGCCGACATCCACTGCCATCCGATGGCCCAGGCCGGCTTCGGGGACGTCCTCGCGGGCCACATGCACGGCCCGGTCGAGGACCTGGGCTCGTGCCTCCCGCTGCACGGGCACGAGCACACCAACGTCCTGCGCCCGGTGGGCATGTTCCTCGAGCACGGCCGGCACAACGACGGGTCGCTGGCCACGACCGGCTGGACGACGACGACCCCGGGACGCGACGACGAGATGGGCTTCCGAGGCTGGCCCGCGTTCAACGAGCTGACCCACATCAAGACCCACCAGGCCTGGATCCGCCGGGCGTACGACGGCGGCCAGCGGCTGATGGTCGCGCTCGTGGTCCACAACCAGATGCTCGCGACCCTCTCGACGTTCACCCAGGGCCGGTTCGAGGCGCAGAGCGATCGCGACACCGTCGAGCCGCAGGTGCAGATGCTGCGCGAGTTCGTCGTGCACAACGCGGACTGGTGCGGGCTGGCCACGACGCCGGCCGAGGCGCGCGCCCTGATCGAGCACAACAAGATGGCGTTCGTCCTGGGGCTCGAGACCGACTCGATCAACGGCTGGGTCAAGTTCACGGACTTCCCGCAGGCCGACACGAAGGCCAACCGTGACGCGATCCACACCACGATCCACGACTACTTCGGCTACCTCCGCTCGCTCGGCATCGTCCAGGTCAACCTGATCCACCTGTCCGACAACGCGTTCGGCGGCATGGCGCGTCTACGACGTCATGTTCATGGTCAATTCCTGGCAGCGGACGGGACACATGCCGCCGGTCGAGGACGGGTTCACGGGCCGGACGCCCGACGAGCGGATCTCCAAGGCGGTGACGCTCGAGTCGAAGCTGTGGTCGATGCTGGGTCCCGCGCTCGCGGACGTCGGGATCACGCCGCCCCTGCCGTGCCGAACGTCCGGGCGTTCCCGCTCGGGGACCGCAACACCGAGGGGCTGACGGTCGCGGGCGAGGAGGCGCTCAAGGAGGCGATGCGCCTGGGCATGGTCATCGACATGGACCACATGTCCGAGCTGAGCTCCACCAAGGCCCACGAGATCGCGACCAAGGGGATCGCCGTCGGGCCATACCCGCTCATCGCCGCCCACAACGGCGCCCGCAAGCTCGCGCCCCGGCCGCTCGACAAGACCCAGCCGGCCCAGGTCGACCACCGGCGGAACCACGAGACGTGGCCCAGCGAGGCGATGAAGTCCGAGACCCAGATCGGGTGGGTCAAGGAGACCGGCGGGATCTTCGGCCACGGCATCGCGGGCTCGGACTCGATCGGCTTCGGGAGCGTGCCCAACGACTGCGTCGGCAGCAGCAAGACCTTCGCGCAGGGCTACCAGT
Source organism: uncultured Chloroflexia bacterium (assembly GCA_963779575.1). Classification (GTDB taxonomy): domain Bacteria; phylum Chloroflexota; class Limnocylindria; order Limnocylindrales; family CSP1-4; genus CAIXZV01. The sequence continues at coordinate 30,301 of CAVZYT010000008.1, read as the reverse complement.
ACCTGACCTCGAGGCTCGAGATGCCCGTCGCCCTGGGCACGGACTGGAATGCGCTCCTGCCGGGTCCCGGGCCGCGCTTCGGGCCCCAGGCCGCGAGCGGCCTCGAGGGCGAGATGGAGCAGGGCGACGCGGCGTGGCAGGCGGGGGTGATCGCGGAGCGCGCGATGAACGCGGCCGCGCAGACGGACGGCGTCCTGTATTCGACGCCACTCCGCGACTGGCGCGGCTTCCGCTTCCCGGAGTCGGACCTGTACGGCGCCGACAGCCACCCGATGTGGCAGGCCCTGGCCCTGGTCGAGTCCGGGCGTCGACCTGACGGGGCCGGAGGTGATGGTGGCAATGGCTCCGCCGGCCACCGTCGAGGTTGACGCGTTCGAGCTGGCTCTCGGCCTGAGCGGCATGGCGGGCAACCCACAGTCCTGGTTCTTTCGCGCCGGACAGATCATCGCCAACCCGGCGGTCATGATCCCGAACGAACGACCCGAGGTGCGCGCCCTGTTGCCCGGCCTGCGCGAGATCCGGGACCTGTGGACCGCGATGCGCACGGGTGCGGCACCCCCGATGGTTCGCTCGACCGCCGGCCCGATGCGTGACTTCGACTACAACATCGACGGCCTCGGCCACTACGGGCTGCTGCCCGACATGCTCCAGGACCTGCGGAACGTGGGCATGTCCCCGGCCACGCTGGGCTGGCTGTTCCGGTCGGCCGAGCGCTACATCGAGGTCTGGGAGCGCAGCGTCGTGATCGGCGCCGGGATGCCCCACCCATGACCGGGGTCGGAGGCTGATGCCCAGCTGGTACGTCCACATCCAGGCCGCCGCCGAGACGATGGAACGGCTCAAGGCCGGGGTCCCGGCGGGTTCGCCGCTCACCCAGGCCGAGGCGAACGCCCTGTTCACCGCGGCGCATGACAACCGCAACTACCTTGCGGCCGGCGCCCTGGGACCTGACCTGTTCTTCCTGCTGCCCGACTTCAAGGGCGACGCCGGCAAGGGGCTCCTCGCGCTGGCCGAGTTCGTGCTGACGACGTGGAAGGCGGTGGACGACAACTTCGTCGCCCAGTGGGAAACGTGGATGGCGCCGGTCATGGACAGCCAGAACCAGCTGGCCAACGCGATCTCGGGCGGCATGCTGGGCGAGGTCAGCCAGGTCCTGGACCTCCTGAGCGGGAGCGTCGACAACCTCGTGCTCGGCGTCGTGGGCCAGATGGTCGACGTGTTCGGGCTGCTCACGAGCGGGACGCAGATGGGCTACAGCGACAGCTCGTTCTTCTGGTCCGACGCGTTCCACTACCGCAAGACGTACCAGTTCGCCCGGCGGCTGTATGAGAACGCGTTGTCGGCGGACGCGAACCTGCCACCGGGCGAGCCGAGCCGGGTGCCCAAGCAGCAGGCGTTCGCCCTCGGCTGGATGAGCCACTGCGCCACCGACGTCTCGGCCCACCCGTTCACCAACGCGAAGTGCGGCGGGCCGTACCGGATCCATTGGCAGCGGCACCACGTGATCGAGAACCACATGGACGCGCAGGTCTACCGGCTGCGCCACATGCCGATGACCAACTACGACTCGGTGGACACGGCCGCGCTCCAGTTCCGGCTCGCCTTCGGCAAGGGCGCACTGACGCCCGATCCCGCGATGCCCGACGACGTACCGAGCTTCGACTACTTTCCGAGCTCGTTTGCGTACCCGGCCTATCCGGAGGGCGACTCGGCCAACGACGTCGCATTTCGCAAGGCCACCTTCGATGTCGACACGGAGCCGCTGCCAGAGCACATCTGCGAGCTGCTGCAGATGACGATGCTCGACGTCTACGGCGGGCCGGCCGACACGGGCGGCCCACAGGTGCTCCGCTGGGACGCCGGCAAGAGCCTGACGCTCCCGGGTGCCCCGCTGCCGGGCGGCCGGCCGACGACCGCCGTGCTCCAGGAGATGTTCGACCTCGCGTTCACGTACGCGAAGTTCACCTCCAGCTCGGGTCTCGCGCCCCGGCAGCCCATGCCGCCGCCGGTCATCACCGATCACGACCTGCCGCGGATGCCGGGCATGCCCGCGGACGGCGGACCCCCCGACCTCGCCACCACGCGGTCGGTGACCGTGCTCGACATCCTGCTCGCGATCCTCGCGTTCGCGCTCTACATCGCCGAGCTGGTGGTCTGGGTGGCCACCGATCCTCCCGGCGATCCTCACCGACCTCGCGACGTGGCCGCTGCGCGAGCTCTTGTTCCAGCTGCTGGTCGTGCCGGCCTTTGACCTGTACATGCTGTGCCGCAAGCCGCTCGTCCTCGAGGGGTTCCTGAGCCCCAAGCCATCCGAGATCTCTACGGGCCTCGTGCAGCTCGGTGCCGACGAGAAGGGGGCGCTGATCCAGCTGCGCGCCGACCTCGACGCGCCGACGGGGTTCGCGTCCGTCATGAACATGGCCGAACCGTCGGGTCTGGACCCGATGCCGGTCGCGCCGACCGGGGGCTACAGCCTGGATCCCGCGTATCCGCGGGCGATGCTGACGGACCTCGACCCGCCCTGGTTCGACGGCGCGGGGATCGACGCCGCGGCCGTCCCCAGCGAGTTCGTCGCCCCGTGGCGCTACCCGGCCCACAACATGGCCGGGATGCGCAACGGCTGGGAGGCGCCACGGACCCACGTCGGGCCGTACGTCCAGGGCGACGATGCGACGATCCTGATGGGCGGCCTGCCCGGCAGCAACGCCGCGCGGCGCCAGTACGAGGACGCCACGACGGCCGCGGAGACCGAGGCCGTGTCGGCGGCGCTGCTGTCGACGCCCGGTGAGCACCTCGGCGACCCGATCGACTACGGCGCGTACCTGATGGGCCAGCTGACCGGACGCATGGTCGCGAGCCCGGGCGGCGGGACGGCCTACGCGGCGAACGACGGCGGGCGACTGCCGGACTTCAACCTCGACTCGGACCGCGGCTATGCCTACCAGTGCTGGGACTACATGCGCCACGCGCCGAGCAGCCCGCCGACGCCCGTCCTCCAGCTCGACATGGACGCGCCCGACCAGTGGGGCTGCATCCCGCAGATCACGAGCATCCTCTCGGAGATCCAGGGCCGCACCGCCGCCTCGCTCGCCGCCGACATCCGGGCCTGGTACGGGTACCAGGAGCCGTGCACGGTTCCCCAGCGGTTCGACCCCAAGGACAACCCGCACCACCGGTCACGCTACGACCCGCTCAAGCGGCTCGCCCACCAATACCTGCCGAGGTCCGGCGACCCGCCCCTGGGCTGGGACGGGAGCGACCTCCAGGTGACCGACGCGGAGATGCTCGCGGCGGGCATGTCACCGACCGGCCGGCTCGTGCCCTGATGGCCGACCCGAAGGACCCCAAGCCGCCGCGCCTGCCCGGGGACATCGTGTTGCCGGACCCGGGGCCCGTCCGGCCGGGTCCGGGACTCGGCCCGGGGATCGGACCGCGGCGCCCGGCACCGTGGACGCCGTTCGGGCCGGGCGACAACACCGCGCTGGACGAGCAGAAGATCAGGGATCGAGCCGCGGACACGACCGCCAGGCTCGCGAAGGCCTGGGCAGAGGTCGCCCGGAGACGTGATGGCCCCGACGCCAACCTCGCGCCGCCCAACCTCGCCGAGACGAAGCGCGCCGACGGCCCGTGGCCATACCTGCTGATCAGGAGCATCAATCGCGACTACGGCGATCGACCCCTGCCATCCCAGCGGATCATCAACCTCAACCACGGCAAGGACCGCAGCCCGGACATCATCATGGTCGAGGCGGGACCGTCGACGGAGCCACGGATCGTCGACCGGTCGGGGATCGGGGCGCTCTGGGACCGGCGGCGCACCACCATCGTGATTCGGGACCGTCTACGACGTCTGGGTCCATGTCTGGAACCTGGGGCAGACGCCGGCGACCGGCGTCCGCGTCCGGGTGCGGCTGATGCCGAGCGGGACGTACGTCGGCGGGACGCTGATCGACTTGGGCGACCGTCTGAGTCCGACCGCGCATCGCGTGGTCAAGGCCGCGACGTTCACGGGCGGCGTTGACGGCGATCCGCAGCCGATGCTGGTGGCCACCGCCGAGTGCCTCTCGGACGTCGCCAGCGGCGACCTCGGGGCGGGCATGGATCGCCACACGGCCCATCGCCTGACAGGCGTCACCCACCCGCAATAGGCGGTAGGCACGGCCTCCGCGTCCCTGACAAAACCGAACTCCATGACCGCTTGCCAGTTTCGGCGGCTCAAAAGGGCGCTCGGCGCATGTCGGATCGGCATCGGCGTGACGGTTGTGACAGGAAGGCCGCCGGATCGGGCCAGGCAAGCTGGCTAACTGTCGCCAGCTTCGGTTCTGACAGGGACGTAGGCAGGATTGGTCGCGCGTAACGCCGTGGCTCAGAGGCGCCCGAAGACGAGGCTCGCGACGAGCAGCACCGCGATCGTGTTCAGGGTGCAGTGCACGGCCATCCCGAGGTAGATGTTCCGCTTCCAGCGGACCGCGTAGACCGTCGGGGCGAAGCCGAGGATCCGGGCCACGAGCTGCCACGGCGACCAGAAGTGGTACAGCGAGAACAGGCTCACGTTGACGAGCGGCGCCCAGCGGCCCATCCGCTCCATCCGCGGTAGCAGGTAGCCACGGAAGTAGAGCTCCTCGACGATCGGGCCGACGAACCCGTTGATCGCGAGGAACGCGACCAGGGTCACGGTCCACACCGCGCTCGAGTAGTCGACCACGTGGTCCATCGAGATCGGCGTCACGAACCACTCCGGGCAGCCAGCCGAAGAACGTGCTGATCAGCCACGGCTCGATCACCTGGTGGATGCCGAAGCCGAGGAACGCCGCCACGATCAGGACGGGCACGAGCCACAGCCAGGTCCGGAGCGGCATCGGCACGCGATAGGGGATCGCGGCGCGGACGGAGCCGGCCGCTCGGCCGGCCCGCAGGACCACCGCCGAGCTCGAACGGGACGAGGACGCCGACGATCGCGACGCAGCAGCGCGGCGATCGGCGGGAACCCGACGGCCTCGACGACCGGCGCCAGCAGCACGAACGCGAGCGTCATCAGCGCGCCCGGGACGAGGAACAGGACCAGCAGCCTCGGCGTCGACAGCTGCTCCGGGAGCGGCCATGGCCGGCGGCGTCAACCGTGGCCGGAGACGGCGACGCTCCGTCGCGACCGAATTCGGAACGTTCATGACTGCAGGGGTCCGGCGGCGCAGGCCGCCCAGGGCGACGACCGCGACCGCGATTGCCGGCGGCGAGCAGGTTCCGGATGACCCACGAGCGGTCGGCGTCGATCCCCGCCATGATCGGTGCCACGCCGTTGAGCGCCGCATGGAACAGGGCGGTCATCAGGACGCTCCCGCCGGTCCCGACGAAGATCCACGTCAGCAGGATCGAGTACGAGAAGATGCTCACGACCATCGGCCACACGCGCCAGGTCGCCGTACCACTGGCCCGGCAAGAACAGGAACACGTGGATGAGGGTCCACGGAATGGCGAGGACGAGCGCGGCGGCGAGCGGTGACATCGCCGACATCAGCCTGCGGCAGCGCGAAGCCGCGCCAGGCGAGCTCCTCGGCGAAGGCCGGCAGCAGCACGACGATCGGGATGATCAGGATGGCCGGGAACACCGTGGCGAACAGTCCCGTGACGGGCTCGCCGAGGCCGACGGCCACCGCCACGGTCCCGAGCGACCACAGCACCGGGAGGGCGAGGACGAGATACCAGCGGCGGTCCGCCGGCCGGATCGTCAGCGAGTGAGCGAGCGTGCGGAGGGCCCCGTCACCCTCCCGCCAGGCGACGCCAGCGGCGATCAACGGCGGGCCCGAGCGCGAGCACGAAGGGAACAGCGGCGGCCGGGGTGCGCGCCACGACGGCGACCGCGCCGAGGCCGAGGCTGAGGCCGGCGAAGCAGGCGACGCTCGCAAGCTGCCGGCCCACGGATCGTGCAGCACCACGCGGTCGAGTGTCGGTCGCGGTTTGGGGAGGCGCCGCAGCGCCCGAGATCGCCATCGCCTGAGCCTCCTGGGCCGTCGGCACGTCCGACATTGGTCGGATGCTGCGGCCTCGATCCCAAGCGGACCATCGGGGCGATCCCTAGACGTCGGTCAGGGCCTGCCCTGAGACCGCTGAGGCCTCATCCCGTCAAGGGAATCTCCGCGGCGACGCGCGTGCCGCCGCCGACCGGGCTGTCGATCGAGAGGCTGCCCCCGACGGCCGCGACGCGATCGGCGAGGCCGCGCAACCCGCTGCCGGCGGACGGGTCCGCCCCACCAACGCCATCGTCCGTGACCTCGATGCACAGGGAGCTGCGGGTGCACTCGGCTGAGACGGTCGCCCTGGATGCGGACGCGTACTTGGCGACGTTGACGAGTGCCTCGGAAACCACGAAGTAGCCCGTTGATTCCACCGCAGGTGGCAGCCGTCGATCCGGAGTGGCGAGCACAGCTGCAGGCACGACGGACCGCTCGACGAGGGTGTCAATTGCAGGACCGAGGCCGGCCTCGGTCAGGATCGCCGGGTGGATCCCTCGGGCGAGCTCACGCAGCTCGACCAAGGCGGCCTTGAGCTCGTTCGCGGCGGTGTCGAGGTCGGCCGCCACCACCGGCGCGACGTCGCCGCCGAGCCTGGACCGGGCGAGCCGCATCGCCAGCGACGCAGAGATCAGCCGCTGCTGGGCACCGTCATGGAGGTCTCGCTCGAGGCGCCGTCGCGTCGCGTCGGTGGCCTCGACGATCCGCGCTCGCGACTGGCGAAGCTCGGCCTGCGCCATTCGCTGTTCGGTGAAGTCGCGGATGATCGCGGTCACCTCGTCGGCGCCGCTGGGCGTGACGCGAGCCTCGAGGTCGCGGCGTCCCGTGGGCAGGTCGAGCGAGATGTCCAGGGTCTGCGTGGCCCCCGAGTCGAGCGCCGCCGCCGCGGCCGCGAGGAGCGACGGCCACAGTGGCTGCGGCAACGCGTCCTCGATCCGGCCACCGGCCAGCGTATGGATCCGGACCGTTCGAGTTCGATCGAGTCCTCGTTCCGGACGTCGAGGCAGTGTCCATCGCGGGTGATCCGGATCATGAAGTCCGGCAAGGCATCGAGCAGGGCCCGCTGTCGCAGCTCGCTCTGCCGGTAGAACCCCACCAGGAGCGCCAGCGGGATCGCGGCTGGTGCGAGACCGCGGGCAGCCAGCAGGAAGGCCTCGAGATCCGGGGGCACGACGACGAACTCGATGGCGAGGCTGGTGACCAGCACGCCCATCAGGACCGAGCCGGCGATGAGGACCGGGAGCAGCTCTGTGCGCCGGCCGCGTGGTGCGACGACCCATCGCCGGATCACCACCAGCCCGGCGAAGCTCGCGAGGGCGACGCCGATGTACAGCCGTCCCGGTTCAAGGTCGACATCAGGCGGCACGGGCAGGAGGCGGACGGCGTTGTTCAATGTCGTGCCGACCGCGAGGATCGCGATGGTCGCCCGATCGAGCCTGGTCTCCAGCCTGCCGCTCGGATAGGCAAGGATCAACGCGATGAGCACGACGGCCACCACGTCGGCGAACGCGGTCCCGATGACGTGGAGCAACACGACATCGGACGTCTGGACGTTGCCGATGAACCACGTGAGTCCGACGATGGTCATCAGGCGGCCGGTCGGGTTGGCCGGTCGGCTCGACCAGATGGCCAGGCCGCCATACAGGTAGATCCACCCGATGGCCAGGTCCCGCAGGACATCGAGCGCCGACGCGCCCGTCTGGTAGTAGATCGCTTCGCTGGCCAGGCCCCAGACCAGCCCGAAGACGCCGATCGTCACCCGGAGCGAGGGTGGTCGCATGCGGGAGACGGTGACACATCGGTGTGGCGGCGATATGAGGGGAGACCCTTAGCGGGTTGGCGGCCTGCCCCGATGCCACGTGTCGCGCGCACACGGATGCTCCGGGCACGCCGGTCTTCGACCGGCCCAGGCCAACTCGAAGGGAGCCGCCATGAACCCCGTCTTCGCCGTCGTTCGGCGTAACCCTCTCGTGAGCTTCTTCGTACTGGCGTTCGCGTTGAGCTGGGGCCTCGGGGCCATCCTCAAGGGCCATCCCCTGTTGGCGCCCGACGGCAGCTTCGTGAGCGGCGTCCTGATCGCCGCGCTCACGGTGGTCGCGATCGCCGACGGTCGGCCTGGACTCACGGACCTCGCGCACCGGATCGTGCGCTGGCGCGTCTCGCCACGGTGGTACCTCGTGGTCTTCGTCCTGCCCATCGTCATCGTCGCGACGGTCGTAGCCCTCCTGCCGATCTTCGGTGCGGCTCCGCTCGACTTGTCGAAGCAGCCGGCACTCGCCTCGACCGTCGTCCTCTTCGCTGTCCTCGTCGTCCTGCCCATCGGGGCACCGGTGAGCGAGGAGATCGGCTGGCGCGGTGTGGCGCTTCCCAGTCTGTTGAACGGCCGGTCGGCGCTGACAGCGAGCCTCATCCTCGGGGCGGTCTGGTCGCTCTGGCATCTCCCGGTCGTGATCTCGGACCCCGACCTTCGAGTCCCTGTTCCATTCCTCCTGCAGCTCATCCCGGTGTCGGTGCTGTTCACCTGGATCTTCGTCCACACGCGCGCCAGCGTGTTCATCGCCATCCTGTTCCACGCGTGGCTCGACGTCGCCCTCGCGTACGCCGGCGCGATGGTCGCACCGCGCGACTACCCGCTGTTGTGGTGGCTGCTGTTCGCGACGGAGTCTGTCGTCGCGGTGATCGTCGTGGCAATCTGGGGCACAGCCCTGATCCGTCGACCCGTGGTGGAAGCGGACTCGCGCCCTGCGCCGGCCACGGCTGGCTAGTCGATCGGGATGTCCGCGATCACCAGCGTGCCGCGACCGATCGGGCTTTCGACGGTCAGCCGCCCGCCGAGCGCGGCGACGCGGTCCTGAAGTCCGCGGATCCCCGACCCTCGCGAACCGTCCGCGCCACCCACGCCGTCGTCGCCGACCTCGACGTGGAGGGTGTCGCCGCGGCAGTCGGCGCCGACGGTTGCCGAGCGTGCCGATGCGTACTTCGCGACGTTTGCGAGCGCCTCGGATACCACGAAGTAGGCGGTTGCCTCGACCGCTTCGGAAAGCCTGCGGTCAGGGAGCGATGTGACGACGGCGGGGACGGGCGAGCGGTCGGCGAGGGCCGTGATCGCCGGGCCGAGACCGGCCTCGGTCAGGATCGCCGGATGAATGCCGCGGGCGAGCTCGCGGAGCTCCTGGATCGCGACCTTGAGCTCAGCCGACGCCGTTTCGGCCGCGGCGACCGCCTCGTCGTTCGTTCCATCGGCTGGCCCGAGGCGGGATCGGAGCAGGCGGAGCGCCAGCGACACCGAGACGAGCCGCTGCTGGGCGCCGTCGTGCAGGTCCCGTTCCAGTCGTCGCCGCTCAGCGTCCGTCGCCTCGACGATCCTCGCTCGCGAGCGCCGCAGCTCATCCTCCGCGGCTCGCTGGTCCGTGAAGTCGCGGACGATCGCGGTCACCTCGTCGGGCCCGCTGGGTGCGACGCGGCCTCGAAGTCGCGCCGGCCACCCGGCAGGTCGAGCGAGAACAGGTAGGTTCGGAACTCGCCGGTGTCGAGCGTCGCGACCGGCGGGCCGGTCCCTCGAGCGCGTATTGCGAACATCAGGTTCCCGAGGCGCCTCCCGATCACGTCATCCGAACCAGCCGCGGCTCGGCCGTACTCCCGCCCCGCACATCCAGATAACGCGCCGTCGCGCGTGAAGCGGAACATCCGATCCGGGATCGCATCGACGAGCGCCTCGAGCCGATGCTCGCTCTGGCGGTAGAAGCCAATCAGCAGGGCGATCGGAATGGCCGCCGGTGCGAGGCTGTTCGCCGCGACGAGCAGCGCGTCGACGTCGTCGGGGACGTCCACGATCCGCCGGACGATGTTGGTGATCAGCGCGGCGAGGAACACGATGCCCGCGACGAGGACCGGCAGCAGCTCGCGACGCGACCGAGCCGGAGCCACGAGCCAGCGACGGAGCACCACGGCGCTCGTCATGACCGCGAGCGCCAGGCCGCCGTACAGGCCGCTCGACTTGTCCGCGATCAGCGTCAGGCTCGTTGAGTAGAGGACGTTGAGGGCGGTGACGCCGATCGCGAGGACCGCGATCGCGACGCGGTCGACGCGCGTCTCGAGGCGGCCGATCGGGTACGCGAGCACGAGCGCGACCAGGACGACGAGGGACGTATCCTCGAGCGCGAGCGCGACCTCGGACAGGAACGGGATGCCGACGCCGTCGAACGTGCCGATGAACCACGTCAGGCCGACGAGCGGTCATCAGTCGACCGGTCCGGTTGGCGGGCTCGTGGTCCCAGATCGCGAGCCCGCCGTACAGGTAGGTCAGTCCGATCGCGAGATGGAGCAGGCCGCTGGCCGGGCGCCTCGCCCCCGCTCATCGCGATCGACTCACCGGCGACGGCGATGACCGTCCCCAGCACGCCGATCGCCACCCGGATCGAACGCCCGCTCATCGGCGCGACTCTGCCACACGAATACGGCGCTGTGGTCAGGGCAGACCCTGTAGGAGCGAGGGCAACGCGGTGTCAGGATGGCGCGCATGCACCGTGTCCTCATCGTCGACGACAACGCCGGCTTCCGACTCCAGGCGCGAGCGCTGCTCCAGGCGGACGGGTTCGACGTCGTCGGCGAGTCCGAGGACGGGACGTCCGGCCTGGCGGCCGCCCGCTCGCTCCGGCCGGATCTCGTGCTGCTCGACATCGGCCTGCCGGACATCGAGGGGTTCGAGGTCGCCCGGGAGCTGGCGGTCGACGGTCCGCCGCCCCTTCGTCGTGCTGACCTCGACGTCGCGAGGCCAGCGCGTACGGCCCGCGGCTCGCCGACAGCCGGGTGCTCGGGTTCATCCCCAAGGACGAGCTCTCCGGCGCGGCGATCCGGGCGCTGGTCGCGGGCGCGTGACCCTGCGCATCGTCCTCGCCGACGACTCGCTGCTCCTCCGTGAAGGGATCGCCCGCCTGCTCGCCGAGGCCGGCTTCGAGGTCGTGGCCCAGGCCGGCGACGCCGACGAGCTCCTCGGCGCGATCCGGGAGCATCGCCCGGATGTCGCGATCGTCGACATCCGGATGCCGCCGACCTTCACCGACGAGGGCCTCAAGGCCGCCCAGGCGATCCGCGCCGAGCACGGCACGTCGGTCGGGATCCTCGTCCTCTCGCAGTACGTCGAGACGACGTTCGCCCTGCGGCTCGTCGCCGACGGCGCCGGCGGCATCGGGCTACCTGCTCAAGGACCGGGTCGACGACCTCGACGATTTCGCGGACGCCATCCGGCGGATCGCGCGCGGCGGCTCGGTGATCGACCCGGAGGTCGTCGCCCAGCTCGTCGGGCGCCGGCGGGCGAGGGTGCCGCTCGACGACCTGACCGAGCGCGAGCGCGAGGTGCTCGGCGCTGATGGCCGAGGGTCGCTCGAACCAGGCGATCTGCGACCGGCTGTACCTCGCGCCCAAGACGGTCGAGGCGCACATCTCGAGCATCTTCTCCAAGCTCGAGCTGCTGCCGGCGCCCGACGATCACCGGCGCGTGCTCGCGGTCCTCGCGCTGCTCCGCGGCTGAGCCGTTGCCGGAGCCGCGAGCGCGTCAGGGCCTGCCCTCACTCGATCGCCGGGACTCCCCCGATGGCGACACCGCGGCGCGACCGGCATCGTCGTGATCGCCGGAAGCGCCGGTCGAAGCCCCAGACTCGACACGGAGCTCCCCATGTCGCGCACCCCGCTCGCCCGGATCGCAGGCCCCATCGCCCTCGCCACGGGCGGCCTGCTCCTCGTCCAGCAGCTGCTGATGGTCACGATCCTCGACCGGACCCAGATCGAGGCCACGATGGCCAGCCCGCTGTTCATTCCCCTCGCCGTGCTCTACTTCGTGGCCTTCGTCGGCCTCCTCGCGACCCTGGTCTCGACGTACGCTGCGGAGGCCGACGAGGCCGGTCGTCTTCGGTGCCATCGGCTTCCTTGTCGCGTTGATCGGCACGATGTTCCTGGCCGGCGACCTGTGGTTCGAGGCGTTCGCCGTGCCGTGGCTCGGCGACGTCGCCCCGGCGGCGCTGCACCTGGCCGGCGGGATGCTGCTCTACGGCGCGTTCACGAGCTACATCCTGTTCGCCGTCGGCTGGGTCCTGTTCGGCCTCGCGAGCTTCCGGGCGCACGTCTTCCCGCGGCTGATCTCGGTGGCGATCATCGTCGGCGGCGCCATCGGCTTCCAGGGCGCGCTGCCCCCGTTCGCGATCCCGCTCGCCCTCGCGCTCGGCTGGCTCGGCATCTGGATGATCCGAGCCAGCACAGTCAGCGAAACGGCGCCGGCACAGGTGGCGGTCGCAGCCTGAGGCAAAGGACCTACGTCAAGCGCCTGCGAGGAACGTCTCGACGACGCTCCAGGTGCTCGTCGGGTCCCGATCTGCCACCGCCTCGAAACGAGACGGGGTCATCCCTCGAGCGTGAGGGCGCCCGAGCGCGATGACGCCCGCATAGATCCGACGCGCTCCTTCAGATTCTCGAGGGAGCGCGTCCACTCGTTGATCGCCGCGGCTCGGTCAGGCTCGGCAACGTCCTGGTTCGAAGCCGCAGCGTACGCATCAGGCGAGTGGTCCCCGGCGCGGACGACGAACGCGTCGGCGCCACTCGGGGCAACCCAGCGACGGACCCGGTCCGTCCAGGTCATCCCCGTCGCGACCGATCCAGTTGCACAGCACGTAGCCGCGGCCGCCCGGGGCGAGTGCCCGCGCGACGCGTTCAACAGTCCGTTCGCCGACCTGGTCCCCCGGGAGCGACCTGTCGCGATAGGTCAGGCGCCCGACGGGGGCGAGGACGAAGGGCGGGTTGGCGACGACGGTCTCGAAGGCGGCGTCGAAACGAAGGTCGGCAGCTTCCGCGAGGAAGTCCCCGTCGGTGATCGCGAGTGAGTCCAGGCCGTTCAGCGCCGCGTTGAAGCGGGCGAATGCGATCGCGCGAGGGTTGATGTCGAGCCCGGTTACGGCTGACCCGGTCGAGGCAAGGATCAGGCTCAGGATTCCGGACCCACACCCGAGGTCCAGCGCGCGACCGGCAGTTGCAGGACGGACGTACCTGGCCAGCAACAGGCTCGCCTTGCCCGGCCCGACCACGACGTCTGGCTGCTCACGCTGTCGCCACATGTCCGATACGACGAGGATTCCGTCGATCCGGTCGACCCTGGCGAGCGGGATGTACCGGTCCGCATCGAGCCGGATCAGGCCACAAGCCGTGAGGGCCTGCAGGTCCAGCGGGTCGAGGACCGCCTCTGCCATGTCTCGCGCGACCGGCGACTCCGAGGCGAAGAGGTCGGCGAGGACGTCAGATCGCGATCCGCCGGGGTCGATCAACAGGCCCCGTAGTCGGGCCAGGTCTTCGGCGACAGGCATCAGGCCGCCCTGCCATTCAGTCTTGACCTAGCCGGCTCACGCGTCGGAGTCGGTCCCTCCATCGTCACCACCGCCGTCGGCCGGCGGGTCGTCAACCTCGAGCCTGGGCGGATCGGGCGGCGGGTCGTCCGGGGGCGCGTCAGGCGCGTGGTGGTCCGGGTTCGATTCGTCGTCCGCCTTGGGGGAATCATCGGCCTGCGGCTTGACGTGCTCGTGCTTGGGGGCGTCCTTAGGCGACGGGTCGTCCGCACCCTCGCGTCCCTTGTCCGGAGGCGGATCGTCCGCCGGTACCGACTTCGCAGCGGGCTCATCGGCTGCCGGCGGGTTGGCTGACGGCGAATCGGTGATCGACGCCGTTGCGGTCGGTGCCTCGGTCGGGTGGTCGCTCGCGGCGGGCTTGACGTGGTCGACACCGAGCCGATCGGATGTGGCGCTAGCGGCTTGGTCCGCCGCGTGTGCAACTTGCGGCGCCTTGTCGTAGTCGAGACCCGCGCCCCCGGCCGCGGACCCCAGGTCGCCGTTGCTGTCTGGACCCGCCGGGAACTTGCCGACGGGAATGTCCTGGGTCGGCACGGCCGAAGTGGCGCCGGTCGCGACATCGAAGTCGTTGCCGAACGATGACGACGGGACATTCGCCGTCGGAACCGGAGGGATCGGGACCGCATCGACCGGGATCGTCACTGCCGTCGCCGAGACGAGGTCCTCGCGACCGGGGCCGCTGGGTCCTCCCGGCGTGAGGTTGCCGGCACCAGGGGGTCCGCCCAACGCGCCAGCCAGGGTCCCGATCATGCTCGGGGTGAGGCTGGTGCCGTAGGGGTTGATGCCGGTGTCGGGGATGCCTCCGAGGTCGCCACGGCCCGCGTCGAGGTCGGGGTTGACCCCGTCCCCACCGGCCCGCACGTTGAGCGTGCCGCCGGCGATGCCCACGCCCACCGAGCTGTTGGCCGAGTCGGGGTCGATGTCGGGGCCGGCGGTCGCGGTGCCCAGCAGCTCGCCGTCGATGCCGCTGTCGCCCCCGATGCCGTCGGCCGGGTTGACCGGGTCGCCACCGGCCGCGGCCACGGCGGTCAGGTGTGCACCCAGATCGGCGCCGAGGCTGAGCCCGGCCGCGAGGCTGCCGGTTTCCTCGTCGGGGTTGATGTACTCGGTCGACTCGGTGTCGTCGGGCGGGTCGTCGGGCGGCGGGTCGTCGGGCGGGTCGTCCGGCGGGTCGTCGGGCGTCGTTGACGACCCGGACGAGGAGCTGGACCCGGAGCTTGAGCTGGACGAGGAACTCGAGGACGAAGAGGAGGGGTTGGAGTTGTCCGGAGCTTCGTCGTCAGGTGCCGTTGGGCCAGCATCGACGAGTGGCGGCGCACTCAGATCATCGCCCGGTGCTGTCGGACCCGCGTCCACAAGCGGCGGCGCGCTCGGGTTGCCGTTGTCGCCGACAGGAAAGTCGGACGATGCGCCGGGCTCGTTTGCGGGCGTCGGCGGCGCGACCACGGTGCCAGCAGCGTCGACGAAGTCCGGTGTCGGGGAACCTGGTTCCGCTGGCGCGCTCGTTCGGTCGTTGCCCGGCGAGGCGTCGATGCCCACTAGCGGCGGGGCGCTCGGCGTGTCCCCGGTCGGTGGAGGGGTCGGATTTCCGTTGGCGCCCACCCGGAAAGTCGGCCGATGCGCCCGGGCCGTTGCCGCGGGTGTCGGCGGCGCGATCACATTGCCGGCGGCATCGACGAAGTCCGGCGTCGTGGAGCCCGATGCGGTTGGCGCGCTGCTGCGGCCGTCCCCCGGGTATGGCGCGGGCTCGAAGCCGGCCGACGGCATTTCGTCCGGCGGCGGAGGCGGCGGCGGAGCGGCCGGTTCGTTCGGGTCAAACGGGGCACTCTTGCGGTCGGGCCAGGCGTCGTCGTCCGCATCCACTAGCGGCGGGGCGCTCGGCGTGTCCCCGGTCGGTGGAGGGGTCGGATTTCCGTTGGCGCCCACCGGAAAGTCGGCCGATGCGCCCGGCTCGTTTCGCGGGTCTCGGCGGCGCGATCACGTTACCGGCGGCATCGACGAAGTCCGGCGTCGGCTGGTTGTTGGAGTCGTCCGACGGCGGAGGCGGCGGGTCCGGGGCCGCCGGCTCATTCGGGTCGTAGGGCGCGCTCTTGCGGTCAGAACTCCCGCCGTCCCCCGGGTAGGGCTCGGGCTCAAAGCCGACCGGGTTGCCGGAGGAGTCGATGTCGTCCGACGGCGGAGGCGGCGGGTCCGGGGCCGCCGGCTCATTCGGGTCGTAGGGCGCGCTCTTGCGGTCAGACCCGCCGTCCCCCGGGTAGGGCTCGGGGCTCAAAGCCGACCGGGTTGCCGGAGGAGTCAGTGTCGTCCGGCGGCGGAGGCGGCGCGGCGCCGCCAGCTTCCGCTGGAAGGCCTCCGGGACTGGACGTCACGTCCGACCGCGACACTTCCTCGCGTTGTGGCGCCCCGCTGCCCGAACAGCGCGCCCCCATCCACGATGCCCATCGCGCCCGCCAGGTTCCCGATCATGCTCGGGGTGAGGCTGGTGCCGTAGGGGTTGGTGCCGGTTTCGTCGGGAATCCCGCCGAGGTCGCCACGACCGGCGTCAAGGTCGGGGTTCTACCACGTCACCACCGGCCCGCACGTTGAGCGTGCCGCCGGCGATGCCGACGCCGACCGAGCTGTTGGCCGACTCGGGGTCGACGTCCGGTGCTGGCCGTCCGGGTGCCCAGCAGCTCGCCGTCGATGCCGCCCTCGCCGATCCCGTCGGCCGCGTTCACCGCCGTCGCCGCCGTGCGCGGTCACGATGGTCAGTCCGGCACCGAAGTCGAACGCCGGGCTGACGCTGGCGGCAAGACTGCCGGTGACCGCGTCGGGGTTGGCGTACGCGGTCGACTCGGTGTCGTCGTCGCGGCAGGCGGGTCATCGGGCGGATCGTCGGCAGGCGGATCGTCAGCGGGCGGTGTCGACGAGCCGGACGAGGAACCGGACGACGAACTGGAGCTGGAGAGAGCCGAAGACGAGCTCGCCTCGGAGTGTCCTCCCTCACCTGTCCGGCTGTCGTAGATCACGTTGCCCTGAGGGTCCTGCTGGACCACGGATCCATCGTCGCGGACTGTGCGAGTCGTACCGTCGCTGCGGTTTTCAGTGGTCCCGCCTGTTTCCGAAGCGATGCCGGCCTCGTTGTCCGAGAAGGTCACCTCCTCGTTGCCCGTGCCCGAGCTTGGGGTGCTCGCGGCGGTGCTTGGCGCAGCAGCGCCGGGCCCTGCACCCGTCGACGCGCCGAATGAGCTCGATGGCGGAGACGCAGGCGGGGTCATCGGGGTGTCGGTCCCGCGCGACGTCGGCGCATCGGGCGCCGAGTTGTCGGGTGCATGGAGGTTCGCGAGGCCGGCGTCGATGTCGGACGTCGGTGGCTCACCGTTCGCCGGCCCGGGGCCGGAACGGCTTGCGTGTCGGGTGCCGGGGCGGACGGTCCACCGCCTGCCCCGCCGCCCGAACCGGCGTGAGACGGGTCGATGTCCGCGAGCCCACCCCGCTCACTGGCGGACGCGCCGCCGGTCGTGCCAGTCGACGAGCCGCTCGGTCCGTCGCCGGAACCTGTCATGAGCCCCGGCCATCGCGCCCCGAACGCCGATGGTGCGACCGGCCCTGTTGAGACCTCCGGGACGCGGTCACCGAACGTCGACGCGAGTGGGTTCGAATTCGTCGGCGTCGGGAGCGTCGAGTCGGGCCCAAACGCCGACGCAACCCCTGCAAGCACGCCGTCCGGATCTCCCCGCGCATCGGCGATCTTGCCGATCGCGTCCGCCATCGCATTGCCCAGCGGCGTGTTCGTGTGCGAACGACCCGTGACCTGAGAGCTGCGAGTCCCGCTCGAAGGGAGATCGCTGTCTGGACAGCGATCAGGCGCCTTCGCGGGGTCCGTCGCGACCCCGGGGTCGTTGAACAACGTGAGCAGCCGGTCCTGCTCCTGCGCGGACGCGCGATCGAACGCGACGGCGACGGCATTGCCGAGCGCCGTACCCCCGATGCCCGACTCCACGCCCGAGCAGCTGCAGGTTGCGCTCAGCGCCGTTGGCGATCGAAAGAACGGTGTTGAAGTCGGCGTGTTCGAGCTGGGCGATGAGCGGCTTCTCGGAGTTGTCGGCGGCGCCTGGGAGCGGCGTCCGCCAGTCGCCCCTCCGAGATCGGTCCCGGCGTCCGTTCGACACCCCGTCGACCTGGGCCTGTCGCGCCACCGCGAGCAGGTCCGCAAGGTCACGGTCGGTGACCCGATGGTCTCCAGCGCGCTCGACATGTCGAAGGCGGGTCTGTCCGACCCGTTGGACGTCGATGCCGCGTCGTCCGCCGAGCCCTCGGTCGGACGGTCGCCGTCGTCGGCAGTCGCGGCGTAGGACGACGTTCCGACGCCGTTTCCCGCCCCGGCCGACACGTTGACGGCCCCGGCCGTCAGGCCGCCAAGTGCGACCGCGACAGCCGCGTCCTGTTCCGGTGACGATGGGGCGGCCCAGTCGTAGTCGACGGAGAGCGAGTCCGCGGTTGCCGTGGGACGCAGACCGGCCTCGACGGGTCGCGGGTCGGTCATCGTTCACTCCATGCCGCGGTAGGGCGGCGGCGACCTCGCGACACCCTTGGATCACGGACATGAGCGTCGGGCTGCGGACTGCGGACTCTGCGCCCCCGCCACCGGGCGCGTCAATCACGATTTCTGGAACCCGTGGAGATCCACATCTCCCGCGCGTCGATTCGCTTGACACGATGAGGTCTCCCGCGGAGAGTTCGCGGCATGTGGACGCCCGGCGGCCCGCCGCCGTCGGGGCGCGGGACACGGGCTCGGCTGCCCCTTCCCACCGGCAATCCACGTGACTGACGCCGTCGCGCCGGCCTCGCGGCCCAAGCCGCGGCGCAGGTTGCCGGCTCCCTGGCGGAGGTCATGGCCGCCGCTGGTCGCGCCGATCTCGCTGAGCGGCTCCGCATCGCAGCGGTCCGTTGCAACCGCCCGATCACCGTGGTCTGCGTGGTTGGCGAGTTCAAGCAGGGCAAGAGCTCGCTCGTCAACGCCCTCCTCGGTGTGGACCTGTGTCCGATCGACGACGACCTGGCGACCTCGGCGATCACGATCGTCCGGCACGCCGACGCGCTGACAATCGAGGTCCGCCGCCGCGACGACACGGGTCCGGTCACCGAGCGGATCGAGCCCCGGGACGCTGCCGGCGTACGTCACCGAGGCCGGCAACCCTGGCAACGTGCGGCGCGTCGAGCGTGTCGAGATCGGCCTGCCACACCCGTTGCTCGCCGACGGCCTCGTGCTCGTCGACACGCCGGGATGGGCGGCCTCGGCGCAGGACACGCGGCAGCGACGCTGGCCTTCCTGCCCTACGCGGACGGGCTCGTGTTCGTGACCGACGCGACGTCGGAGCTCACGGCGACCGAACGAGAGTTCCTCGGTCAGGCGGTCAGCCGATGCCCCGCGACGATCGTCGCGCTGACCAAGACCGACATCGCGCCCGCTTGGCGACGGATCGCCGACCTGGACCGGGGACACCTGCGAGACACCGGACGCGACCCTGACGGTCGTCCCGATGTCTCGAGCGTCCTGGCGCGGCTGGCGGGCACCCGACAGGACGAGGCGCATGCTCGAGGAGAGCGGGCTGCCGGCGCTGGGCTCGGCCGTCGGCACAGAGGTGATCGCGCCGGCCAAGGCGATGGCCGTCACGCGGGCCCTGGCCGAGACGCGCGCCGCGGCGGGCCAGGTCGGGAGCGGACTCCGCGATGAGCTCGGCGCGATCGAGGACCCATCGACGCTCGATGCGCTGCTCCTGCGAGCTGCAAGCGGCCGAGGCTCGGCTGACCTACCTCCGCGGACCCGGGACACGCTGGTCGACCCTCGTCGGCGACCGCATGTCGGACCTGTCGAACGAAGCGACCTTCTACGTTCCGCCGCGCGATCCGCGACATCAACCGCGAGTTCGACGACAAGATCGAGGCACCTCAAGTCGCCCAAGGAGTGGACCGACCTCAGCCGCCTGCTTGCGACCCGGGTCAGCGAGGCCGTCGCCGACGTCTTCGCCCAATTCGAAGCCGGCGTGGATCTCCTTCGCGCCGACGTCGTGACGCTGATCGGCGAGGAGTCGCTGGAGATCGGCGACGCCCAAGCGCCACCGGTCGAGCGATCGACGTCGGGGCGCTCCTCCGATCGACGGAGCTCAAGGACCCGGACAACCTCGCGAAGCGCTCCGCCGGCACCGCCGTCACCGGGCTCCGGGGCGTCCAGAGCGGGATGATCCTCCTGGGGACGATCAGCCAGCTGCTGCCGCGGGCCGTCGGCGCCCTGATCCTGGCGTCGCCGCTGACGCTCGGGATCGGCGCCGTGTTCGCCGGGGGTCAGCTGCTCGATGCCCAGCGCCGACGGATCGCCGGCCGCCGCCAGCAGGCGCGCACCTCGGTCCGCCAGTTCCTCGACGACGTGAATCTCGAGATCGGACAGCAGCTCGCCGACGCGCAGCGCCTCGTCGGCCGCGACCTCCGCGATGAGTTCAGCGAGCGGCTGGCGGAGCTGCAGCGCACGTACTCCGGACACCGCTGACCCAGGCGCGCGACGACGCGCAAGCGCGAGACCGCTGAGCCGCGACGAGCGAGGCGTCGTCTTGCGGGCGTCGATCGAACAGCTCGACCGGGTGCTCGACCGTGTGGGCGAGATCGAGGCGCAGGCGTGAACGACGCCGATGGCGGGCCGCATGCCGGCAACCGTCCGACCTGGCGACCGAGGTCGCGGAGGTTCTGGCGACGGCCCGAGCAGCGACGCAAGGCGATGAGCTCGCGGCCGAGGTTGCGGCCCTCCGCGACCGCTTCGACGGGCCGTTCCGCATCGCGATCGCCGGGCGGGTCAAGGCCGGCAAGTCGACGCTGCTCAACGCGCTGGTCGGCGAGCGACTGGCGCCGACCGACGCCGGTGAGTGCACGCGGATCGTCACGTGCTACGGCGAGGGCCTCGGCTACGACGTGATGGCGATCCTGCGGGCGGGCGACCGCGAGCAGCTCCAGTTCAGCCGCGATGGCGGCGTGCTCGCGATCGACCTCGGCGGTCGCGCGCCCGACGACGATCGAGCGGCTCGAGGTCAGCTGGCCGTCGTCGGCGCTGCGCCGGTTGACCCTCGTCGACACGCCGGGTCTCGCCTCGCTCGACGATCGACAACTCGGTCCGGACGCGGGACTTCCTGGCGCTCGACGAAGGCCGGTCGGCGGAGGCCGACGCCGTCATCTACCTGATGCGCCACCTCCACCGCAGCGATGTCGAATTCCTCGACGGCTTCCTCGACCGTTCGGTTGGCAACGTGTCGCCGGTCAACGCCGTCGCGGTGCTGTCGCGCGCCGACGAGATCGGCGCCTGTCGCCCGGACGCGATGGACTCGGCCGCCCGGATCGCCGAGCGCTATCGCCACGACGACCAGGTCCGCGCGCTGTGCTCGACGGTCGTCCCGGTCGCGGGCCTGCTCGCCGAGACGGGCCTGACGCTGCGCGAGGACGAGGCGGCCGTTCGCTCCGGAGCGCTCGCGGCACTGGACGACGCCGACGGTCGGCGACGATGCTGCTGACGCGCGGACCGATTCGTGACGCCCGACGATCGCCGAGGTGAACGTCGACGACCGCCAGGACGCTGCTCGAGCGGTTCGGCATGTTCGGCCTGCGGATCTCGATCGCGGCCATACCGCGACGGCACCGTCCGCGACGCCGCGGGGCTGTCAGCGTTGCTCGTGCAGGCGTCCGGGCTGGCGGCCCTGCAGCGACTGATCGCCGACCAGCTCCTGCCCCGGGCCTCGATCCTCAAGGCCCGGATGACCCTCGTCGGGCTGCGCGACGTCGCGCGCCGCCTCGCGCCGCGCGATCCAGCCGCCGCGGACCGAATCCTCGCGCCGTCGAGCGGCTCGGAGGCGAGTTCCCACGAGTTCGCCGAGCTGCGTCTCGCCCACCTCGCGCTGACGGGCGCCCTCCAGTTCGCGCTGGACGAGCTGTCCGAGGTCGAGCAGGTGACCCGGGATGGGTCGGTGGCGACGCGACTTGGCCTGCCGCCAGCCGCCCCCCGGGAGGAGATCCGCTCCGTCTGCCTGGCGGCCATCGATCGCTGGCGCTCGAGGGCAGAGGACCCGATGGCCGACCCGATGACCGCCGACGCCGCCCGGACGCTCGCCCGCACCTACGAGGGCATGTATCTGGGCACGCTGAGCCACGCGTTGCACGCGATTCGCTCCCGCAGACCTGCCACACTGCCAACCCCAAACGCGAAGGACGAACGGTGCCCTATGCACTCGGGATCGATCTCGGCACCACGTACTCGGCCGCGGCCGTGGGGCGCGACGGGGTCGTCACCGTTGAGACCCTCGGCGCTGTCTCGTCGGCGATCCCGTCGGTCGTTCTTCTGCGGGCCGACGGCGAGGTGCTCACCGGCGAGGCCGCGGAGCGGCGGGCGATGGCCGAGCCCGCCCGCACTGCGCGTGAGTTCAAGCGACGGCTCGGTGATCCGGCCCCGCTGATCCTGGGCGGGACCCCGTACGGTGCCGAGGCGCTCGAGGCGCGCCTGCTGCGGGCGATCGTCGATGAGGTGGCGGCGCGCGAGGGCACCCGACCGGACGTCGTCGTCCTGACCCATCCCGCGAATTACGGCTCCTACAAGCGTTCACTGCTCGACGAAGTCGTGAAGCTCGCCGACATCGGCGAGGTTGCGTTGCTCAGCGAGCCCGAGGCGGCCGCCATCGACTACGCGAGCCGCGACCGCCTCGAACCCGACCAGGTCGTGGCGGTCTACGACTTCGGCGGCGGGACCTTCGACGCCGCGATTCTGCGCAAGACCGGCGGATGGCTTCGCACTGCTGGGCACGCCCGAAGGGATGGACCACCTCGGCGGCATCGACTTCGACCAGGCGATCCTGGCCCACGTCGAGACCTCCCTGGGCGGCCGGCTGGCCATGCTCGACGCCAGCGATCCGGGGGTCCGCACGGCGATGGGGCGGCTGCGGGACGACTGCCGGATGGCCAAGGAGTCGCTGTCCGCGGACACCGACGCCGTCATTTCTGTCGTCCTGCCGGGCATCAACGAGCAGGTGCGGATCACGCGCCCCGAATTCGAGACGATGATCCGGCCGCGAATCGTCGAGACGGTCGCCGCCCTCGAGCGCGCCGTGCGCAGCGCCGGGCTCACGATGGAGGACATCGCCCGCATCCTGCTGGTCGGTGGCTCATCGCGAATTCCGCTCGTGGGCGAGCTGGTTGGCGCCTCGACGGGACGACCCGTGGTTGCAGACGCCCACCCGAAGCTCGTCGTCGCCCTCGGCGCGGCACGGTTCGGGCTCGACCGCCTTGCGATGCTGGTCCTGCCGATCGTCGCGGCGGCTCCGGTCCTCGCAGTCGCCGCTGTCGCACCGGTCCTCGTTCCACCGGCGCCAGCCAGGCCTGTCCTCGCGCCGGTCGGCCCTATCACGGCCGCTGTCCCGGACCCGCCCGCAGCGAGCCGCCGCCTGCACCCGGGCGTCATCGCTGCTCTGGCGTTGGCTGCGGTCATCGTCGTGAGTGGCGTTGGGTTCGCCGCGACCCAGCTCGGCGGACCAAAGGGGTCGTCGGGTCCTCCCGCATCCTCGTCGGGAGCCGTAGCCTTGGCCTCGCCGACCCCGCGGCCCGCCGCCTCGCTCGCCGCCATCGTGACCGATCCGTCGCAGACGGCTGCGATCGCGAGCGCGGCCGCCGCGGCGAGCCCGACAGCCAGCGGCGCCGTGGCTGCAACGCCGCGGGCGACATCGGCACCTACCTCGCACCCGTCATCGCAGGGCACGCCCGCGCCGACCGATACCGCGAAGCCCGCCAGGACGCCGAAACCGACGCCCAAGCCGACCCCGAAGCCGACGCCCGTGCCGCACAGCCCGCCGACGTTCAAATCGGTTGACGCCCCCTCACCGGCGTGCGACAGCGCGGACTGGCCGGTGTCCGCGACAGTTGCATTTCACGGGGCCAAGCGATCTGGCGCCACCCTCGCCATCTCGGACCCGGTCGGTAATCCCACGACCTTCGGGTCCCCGTCGTGGTCCGGGGGAGGGTCGGTATGGACGGTGTCGTGGTCCGTCGCGACGGACAAACTGCCCACCAAATTCGGACGCGACTACAGCTGGGTGATCAAGGTCACCGACAGCAAGGGTTCGTCGTCCTCACAGCCGGGGTCGGTCACGGTTTCTCGAGATGGGTGTCCCTAGCCTCCAGCCCGCACCAAGCCGCGATGGCTGACGCCAGTCCCGACCATCGCCGCGTGTCGGGGTGCTTGCCTTAGCGCCTGGCGGGGGACAGGTCGATGCCCGAGCTCGTCGTCAGGCGCACGACACCGGTGCCGTCGGCGTTCATGCGGTAGGTGTCGCCGTTGCCCGTGCGGGAGCGGCCTGCGCCGATGCCAGTACGCTCAGCGCGCCGAGGGTCATCGCAGCGGCGAGGCCGAACGCGACGTGCGTCGAAGAAGGACGCGCCATCAATCCGGGATCCGCGGGCCGCGCATTGAAAAGACGTCGCAGGCCGCGCCTCAGGAACCGAGCCATGGCACCCTTTCTGGACGCGGCCGCGTCTGGGGCGGGACGACGTTGATGCGGATCGTACTCCTGCCGGCACCCCCTGACATCGCGGTGCAGGGCGTCACCAGACCGGTCAGGAATCGAGAAGCGGGGATCGAGGAGCCACACCTAGCATGACCGCCATGGACATCACCACTACGACGTCAGGAGCGACCGTGAGCGGCTCGACCACCGAGGGAATAGAGACCACCCTGCACTCCGTGGCCG
This sequence comes from uncultured Chloroflexia bacterium, assembly GCA_963779575.1. GTDB lineage: Bacteria > Chloroflexota > Limnocylindria > Limnocylindrales > CSP1-4 > CAIXZV01. The sequence continues at coordinate 6,154 of CAVZYT010000008.1, read as the reverse complement.
ACCTGGCAGTGGCCAAGCCCATGTACACCGCCCTGCTCGGTTTCGAGCTCCAGACCGATGCGCCGACCGCTGACCATCCAGGAAGGAACCTGCCATGACGGCACCGAAGACGAACACCGCGAAGAAGCCTGCGGCCAAGAGCTCCGCCAAGGTCTGGACCGACGAAGAGCGAGCCGCGATGCAGGAGAGCGCCCGAGAACGAAAGGCAGCCTCGCGTCGCAACCCGGCCGAGGAACGGGCGGAGGGCGAAGCGGACGTGCGCGCGAAGATCGCCGAGATGCCAACGGCCGAGCGCGCCATGGCCGAGCGGATCCACGAGCTCGTGACGACTGCGGCGCCGGTCCTCGTTCCCAGGACGTACTACGGGATGCCGGCGTATGCCAAGGATGGCAAGGTCATCTGCTTCTTCCAGGCGAAGTCGAAGTTCAAGGTTCGCTACTCGACGTTCGGTTTCCAGCCGGACGCGCTCGTCGACGACGGTGAGATGTGGCCCGTCGCGTTCGCGGTGACCGAGCTGACGCCGCGCTCGGAAGCTCGTATCGCCGAGCTCGTGAAGAAGGCAGTCACCTGACGGCCCGCGCCAGCGACACCCAGGCGGCCCCGCGACGGATGCAGGTAGCCGACAGCCACGACCTGATCCGCGTGCAGGGCGCGCGCGTGAACAACCTCAAGGACGTCAGCGTCGAGATCCCGAAGCGCCGGTTGACCGTGTTCACCGGCGTTTCCGGCTCGGGCAAGAGCTCGCTGGTCTTCGGCACGATCGCCGCGGAGTCGCAGCGGCTGATCAACGAGACCTACAGCGCCTTCGTGCAGGGCTTCATGCCGACGCTGGCGCGGCCGGACGTCGACGTGCTCGACGGGCTGACGACGGCGATCATCGTCGACCAGGAGCGGATGGGCGCCAACGCCCGCTCGACGGTCGGCACCGCGACCGACGCGAACGCGCTGCTGCGCCTGCTGTTCAGCCGCCTCGGGCAGCCCCACGTCGGTCCGCCCACCGCCTACTCGTTCAACATCCCGCAGCGCAAGGCCAGCGGCGCGATGACCGTCGACCGGGGCAAGGGCGAGCGGATCGTCGTGCGCGACGCCATCTACCACGGCGGCATGTGCCAGCGCTGCGAGGGTATGGGTTCCATCACCGACATGGACCTGACCCAGCTCTACGACGCCGGCAAGTCCCTCCGCGAGGGCGCGATCACGATCCCGGGCTACAGCATGGACGGCTGGTACGGCCGCATCTTCATCGGGAGCGGGTTCTTCGACCCGGACAAGCCGATCGGCCAGTACACGAAGAAGGAGCTCGACGACCTGCTCCACAAGGAGCCGACCAAGATCAAGGTCGAGGGCATCAACCTGACCTACGAGGGGCTGATCCCGAGGATCCAGAAGTCGATGCTGTCGAAGGACGTCGACACGCTCCAGCCGCACATCCGGGCGTTCGTGGAGCGCGCGGTCACGTTCACCGTGTGTCCCGACTGCGGCGGCACCCGGCTCAACGAGCCGGCCCGGTCGTCGAAGATCGCCGGGATCAACATCGCCGACGCCTGCGGGATGCAGATCGACGATCTCGCCGAGTGGCTGCGCGGCCTGGACGAGCCGTCGGTCGCACCGCTGCTCGCCGGCCTCCAGCACACGTTCGACTCGTTCGTCGAGATCGGGCTCGGCTACCTCTCGCTCGATCGACCATCGGGCACGCTGTCGGGCGGCGAGTCCCAGCGCACCAGGATGATCCGCCACCTCGGCTCGTCCCTGACCGACGTCACGTACGTCTTCGACGAACCCACGATCGGGCTGCACCCGCACGACATCGACCGGATGAACGGCCTGCTGCGACGGCTTCGCGACAAGGGCAACACGGTGCTCGTCGTCGAGCACAAGCCCGAGGTGATCGCCACCGCGGACCACGTCATCGACCTGGGTCCCGGTGCCGGGTCCGCGGGCGGCGAGGTGGTCTTCGAGGGGACGGTCGACGGGCTGCGCGAGAGCGGCACGCTGACCGGTCGACACCTGGGCGATCGCGCATCAGTGAAGCCGTCGGTGCGGATGGCGTCGGGCCGTCTCGAGGTGCGCGGCGCCGGCACCAACAACCTCCAGAACGTCGATGTCGACATCCCGCTCGGCGTGCTGGTGGTCCTGACCGGCGTCGCCGGGTCGGGCAAGAGCTCGCTCATCGACGGCTCGGTCGCGGGCCGGGACGGCGTGGTGTCCATCGACCAGGGCGGGATCAAGGGCTCGCGGCGCAGCAACCCGGCGACCTACACCGGCCTCCTCGACCCGATCCGCACGGCGTTCGCGAAGGCCAACGGCGTGAAGCCAGCCCTGTTCAGCGCCAACTCCGAGGGCGCCTGCCCGACCTGCAACGGTGCCGGCGTGATCTATACGGAGCTCGGGTTCATGGACACGGTCTCCACGACCTGCGAGGACTGCGACGGCAAGGGATACGAGCCGGCCGTGCTGGAGTACCACCTCGGTGGACGCGACATCAGCGAGGTCCTCGCGATGTCGGTGAGCGAGGCGGAGGCGTTCTTCGGCGCCGGCGAGGCGCGCACCCCGGCCGCCCACACGATCCTCCAGCGCTTCATCGATGTCGGGCTCGGCTACCTGCGGCTCGGCCAGCCGCTGCCGACCCTGTCCGGCGGCGAGCGACAGCGGCTCAAGCTCGCGACCCACATCGGCGAGAAGGGCGGTATCTACGTCCTCGACGAGCCGACGAGCGGCCTCCACCTCGCCGACGTGCGGCAGCTGCTCGCCCTGCTCGACCGGCTCGTCGACGCGCGGCAAGTCGGTCATCGTCATCGAGCACCACCAGGCCGTGATGGCGCACGCCGACTGGATCATCGACCTCGGGCCCGGGCGCGGGCCGCGATGGCGGCCGGATCGTGTTCGAGGGCACACCCGACGACCTCGTCGCCACCCGCGCCACCCTCACCGGCGAGCACCTCGCGGCCTACGTCGGCGCCTGACCGGGGACTCGTCCCGGTCGGGCGTCTGTGGCACGATCTTGCACGTGACCACGACACCCGCCGAAGCACAGCACCTGCGCGACCTCGCGTGGCTGCGCCGCGTCCGCGACCGGATCGACCGGGAGTACGCGCAGCCGCTGGACGTCGAGGCGCTCGCCCGCGGCGCGCACATGTCGGCCGGGCACCTCAGCCGCGAGTTCCGGCTCGCCTACGGCGAGTCGCCGTACGGCTACCTGATGACGCGCCGCATCGAGCGCGCGATGGCGCTGCTGCGCCGCGGCGACCTGAGCGTCACCGAGGTCTGCTTCGCGGTCGGCTGCTCGTCGCTGGGCACGTTCAGCACCCGCTTCACCGAGCTGGTCGGCGTGCCGCCCAGCGTCTACCGGCGCCACGAGGCGCGCGCGACCGCGGGGATGCCGTCGTGCGTGGCGAAACAGGTGACCAGACCGATCAGGAATCGAGAAGCGCCGGTCGTCGAGCCGCACCTAGCATGACCGCCATGGACATCACGATTCACATGACGTTCCTGCCCGCACGACGACCCGGACGTGTCGCTGGCCTTCTACCGCGACACGCTCGGCTTCGAGGTCCGCAACGACGTCGGCTACGGCGGGATGCGCTGGATCACGGTCGGCCCGGCCGGCCAGCCCGGCACGTCGATCGTCCTGCATCCGCCGGCCGCCGACCCCGGCATCACCGACGACGAGCGCCGCACCATCGCCGAGATGATGGCCAAGGGCAGCTACGCGACGATCATCCTGGCCACCGGCGACCTCGACGGCGTGTTCGCGAAGCTGCAGGCGAGCGGCGCCGAGGTCGTCGAGGAGCCGACCGAGCAGCCGTACGGCGTTCGCGACTGTGCCGTTCGCGACCCCGCCGGCAACCTGGTCCGCATCAATGAGCGGCGCTGAGCCAGTCCGCTCAGAGCTCGACGGCCGCCGCGGCGGAGGTCGGTCGTTCGGCCGGCGGGTTGCTGTCGCCGATTGAGAGGTACAGGTCCTCCTCCTGCGCCTGATGCAGGCGAAGGATGGCTTCGAGGCCATAGAGGAGGCGCTGCAGGTCCGTCCGGTCGTCGCCGCTCGGGCCCTCCGGGCGGAAGGTCGCGCACGAGGCGATCCAGCAGCCGCACGAGCCTGAAGATCTCCTGGTGCGTCCGGTGCATCGACGCCGTCGCGTCGTCTGAGCCCATCGCGGTGGCGAGCATCGGGTAGATCGTCCGGTCCTCCAGCTCCTCGTGCGGGAGGAGGTCGTCGGACACGAAGCGGCGGATCTCCTCGAGGGCGGCCGACGCGCCTGCGGCGGACATGCCGTCGAGGACATCGGCCGTCGTGCGGATGCGGGCGATGGATGGTTCGAGCTCGACGTGCGCGGCGCGGAGCCCTGCGCTCGTCTCGGTCCAGCCGGGGATCCTGACCGGGACCTCCACGCCGCCGCGCAGCGCTCGGAGCGCGTTGAGGATCACCGTGACGTCGATGGCCTCCTGGAGGATCGCGCCGGCGACCACCGGCAGGAACCCGAGCGCGGCTGCGCCCATCGCGACGATCGACAATCCCATCCCGAGGACGACGCTCTGGACGGCGATCGACCGCGCCCGGCGCGCGATCTGCACGGCCTCGGTCAGGCGATCGAGCCGGTCAACCGCGATCACGATGTCGGCCGCCTCTGAGGACGCGCTCGCGCCCCGGGCGCCCATCGCCACGCCCACGTCGGCGAGGGCCAGGGCGGGCGCGTCATTGAGCCCGTCGCCGACCATCACGATGGGTCCTGAGGCGTCCGACCGCTCGGCGTGAACGGCATCGACCTTCTCCGACGGGACGCGGTCGGAGAGGACGGCGTCGACGCCGATGGCCGACCCGATGATGTCGGCGACCCCCGCGTTGTCGCCGGTGACCATCACGATCCGGGTGAAGCCGATGCGCCGCAGCGAGCGGATCGCCCGCGGCGTCTCTGGGCGGAGCGGATCGTCGAGCACCAGCGCGCCGCAGACGGCATCGTCGATTCGCACGAAGGCGCACGTCGAGCCTTCGATCGCCGCACGGCGCCGAGCGTCGCGCGCCCACCGGGGCAGCCCGCCCTCGCCCGCACAGAAGTCCGCCGTGCCCACCGCGACCCGTCGGCCGTCGACGAGTCCGGACACGCCGGCGCCCGGGGTCTCGACGACGTCCTCGGGCATCGACAGGTCGAGCCCCCGTTCCCGGGCGGCCATCACGATCGAGCCCGCAAGCACGTGCGGCGACAGTTGCTCGACCGAGGCCGCCAGCCGCAGGACCTCGCCCTGATCGGTGGCCGAGGCGTCGATCGCCGGACCGACGTCGATCGTGGCCAATCGGGGCCGTCCGGCGGTGAGCGTCCCGGTCTTGTCGAACAGCACGACCCGGGCGCGAGCCAACGTCTCGAGCGGACCGCCGCCCTTGACGATCACCCCTCGCCGCGCCGCCCGGGAGATCCCGGCGACGATCGCGATCGGGGCGGCGAGCAGGAGCGGGCATGGTGTCGCCACGACGAGGACGGCGAGCGCGCGAACGGGGTCGCCGGACACGAGCCACGCCGCCCCGGCGATGGCCAGCGTGAACGGGACGAAGATCAGGGCATACCGGTCCGCGAGACGGACGAACGGCGCCTTGCTGGTCTGTGCCGCCTTGACCAGGCGGACGATACCGGCATACGCGCTGTCAGCGGCGGCGGCGGTCGCACGCAGGTCGAACGATGACCCGGCGTTGACCGTGCCCGAGGAAACCGGACTGCCTTCCTCCCGGGTGACCTGGCGCGACTCGCCGGTGAGTGCGGATTCGTCGAGCACCGCCGGGCTGCCCGAGACCATCCCATCGACCGGCACGACCTCGCCCGGGCGGATCGCGAGCAGGTCGCCGGGGACGACGACCTCAATCGGGGTCGTCTCGAGCCGGCCGTCGACATACCGCTGCACGTCTCGCGGCGCCCGTCCGAGGAGGGCGGTCAGCTCGCGATGGGCGCGACCCTGCGCATAGCGCTCCAGGGCCTCGCCCGTGGCCAGCATCACGCCGATCACGGCGGCGGCAAAGGGTTCGCCGAGCAGGAGCGCCCCGACAATCGCGAGGATCGCGATGAGGTCGACGCCCAGCTCGCCGTGCAGCAGATCGCGGATGATCGCCCACGTGAGGCGGATCGCAACCACGACGGCAGGGATGGTCCAGGCGACGTCGGCCGCCTCG
>CAVZYT010000007.1:0-246807 GCA_963779575.1 uncultured Chloroflexia bacterium | reverse complement strand
GAACGTGCGTAGTGGCGAGCGGGACCGGGCCGGCCGGACGCCGGTCCCGCGCTTGGTTCGTCTAGTCCTCGAACCCGGCGAGGTTGATTCCGCCGAGATCGGGGAGCAGGTAGCCCGAGGCGTCGTCCTCGGCGAGCGGGATCTCCTCGTCGTTCTGGTCGAGGATCTCCGCGTTGAGCCCGAGGCTCCGCAGCTCCTTGATCAGCACCTTGAACGACTCGGGGACCCGCGGGGGCTGGATCTCCTCGCCCTTGACGATGGCTTCGTACGTCTGGACGCGCCCGAGGACGTCGTCCGACTTCACCGTGAGCAGCTCCTGGAGGATGTTGGCGGCGCCATAGGCCTCGAGGGCCCAGACCTCCATCTCGCCGAACCGCTGGCCGCCGAACTGCGCCTTGCCGCCCAGCGGCTGCTGGGTGATCAGGCTGTAGGGGCCGGTGGACCGGGCGTGGATCTTGTCTTCGACGAGGTGGTGGAGCTTGAGCATGTAGATCTGGCCGACCGTGATGTGGCGATCGAACGCCTCACCGGTGCGCCCGTCGCGGAGCTCGATCTTGCCGTCCTTGGGCAGGCCGGCGGAGTCGAGCGCCTCGGCGATCTGCTCCTCGGTGGCCCCGTCGAACACGGGCGTCGCCGCGCGATAGCCCATGGTCGAGAGCGCCCAGCCGAGGTGCGTCTCGAGGATCTGGCCGATGTTCATGCGGCTCGGCACGCCGAGCGGGTTGAGCAGGATGTCCACCGAGCTGCCGTCGGGCAGGAAGGGCATGTCCTCCATCGGCAGGACCTTGGCGATGACGCCCTTGTTGCCGTGGCGGCCGGCCATCTTGTCGCCGACCGAGACCTTGCGCTTCTGCGCGACCGACACCCGGACCAGGCGGTTGACGCCGGGCTGGAGGTCGTCGTTCCACTCGCGGCGGAACTCGCGGATCTCGACGACCTTGCCCCGCTCGCCGTGCGGCAGCCGGAGCGAGGAGTCCTTCACCTCGCGCGCCTTCTCACCGAAGATCGCGCGCAGCAGGCGCTCCTCCGCGGTCAGCTCGGTCTCGCCCTTGGGCGTGATCTTGCCGACCAGGATGTCGCCGGGGCGGACCTCCGCACCGATGTAGACGATCCCCTCCTCGTCGAGGTCCTTGAGGGCCTCCTCGCCGACGTTGGGGATGTCGCGGGTGATCTCCTCGGGGCCCAGCTTGGTGTCCCGCGACTCGATCTCGTGCTTCTCGATGTGGATGCTCGTGAACAGGTCGTCGCGCACGAGGCGCTCGCTGATCACGATCGCGTCCTCGTAGTTGCCGCCCTCCCAGCTCATGAACGCGACGAGGACGTTGCGGCCGAGCGCGAGCTCGCCGCCGTCCGTCGAGGACGAGTCTGCGATGGCGTCGCCGCTGTCGACGCGCTGCCCGACCGTGACGATCGGGCGCTGGTTGATGCACGTGCCCTGGTTGCTGCGCACGAACTTGAGCAGCCGGTACTCGTCCAGCTCGCCCGAGTCGGCCTCGACCTGGACGCGCTCCGCGGTCACGCTGGTCACGACGCCCGCCCGGCGGGCGATCACGACCTGGCCGGAGTCGCGCGCGGCGCGGGCCTCCATGCCGGTGCCGACGATCGGCGCCTCGGGCTCGAGGAGCGGCACGGCCTGGCGCTGCATGTTCGAGCCCATCAGGGCGCGGTTGGCGTCGTCATGCTCGAGGAACGGGATGAGCGCCGTCGCGACCGAGACGACCTGCTTGGGGCTGACGTCCATGTACTCGATCTGGTCGGGGCGCGCCTCGGGGAAGGTGTCCCGGTAGCGCGACGGGACGCGGTCGGCGACGAAGTGGCCCTCGGCGTCGAGCTGCGCGTTGGCCTGCGCGACGTGGTGCTCCTCCTCCTCGTCCGCGGCGAGATAGTCGATCTCGTCGGTGACGAACGGGCGGATCGGGAACGCGAGCGCCTTCTGGCGCGCGAGCTCCTTGTGGGCGGCCTCGTTGAACGCGTCGCCCTTCTTGATGATGACCTTGCCGTCCTTGCCCGCGAGATCCGCGCCGGCGGAGAACGTCTGCAGCTGGGGGTCGTCGTGGGCGACGGTCCGCTTCACCTTCCGGTACGGGGTCTCGATGAACCCGTAGGCGTTGATCCGCCCGTAGGTCGCGAGCGAGCCGATCAGGCCGATGTTCGGGCCCTCGGGGGTCTCGATCGGGCAGATCCGGCCGTAGTGGCTGTGGTGGACGTCCCGGACGTCGAACCCGGCGCGCTCGCGCGACAGGCCGCCGGGGCCCAGGGCGGAGAGGCGGCGCTTGGACGTCAGCTCCGCGAGCGGGTTCGTCTGGTCCATGAACTGGCTGAGCTGGCTGCCGCCGAAGAACTCCTTCATCGCCGCCACGACCGGGCGGATGTTGATGAGGGCGTTGGGCGTGGCCTTGTCGATCTCCTGGATCGTCATCCGCTCGCGGACGACGCGCTCCATGCGCAGGAGGCCGATCCGGAACGCGTTCTGGATCAGCTCGCCGTTGGCGCGGATGCGGCGGTTGCCGAGGTGGTCGATGTCGTCCTTGGGGTGGAGGCCCCGGTTCGACTCGATCAGGTGGCCGACGATCGCGGCGATGTCCTCGCGGGTGATCGTCCGCTGCTCGCGCGGCAGCTCGATGCCCATGCGCGCGGACACGGCGTCGAGCTTCTTGTTGAACTTGTAGCGGCCGACCCGGCCGAGGTCGTAGCGACGGAAGTTGAAGAACAGGCTCTCGACGAGCTGGCGGGCGTTGTCACCTGTGGGCGGGTCGCCCGGGCGCAGCTTCTTGTAGACCTCGATCAGCGCCTCGTTGGGCGTCTTGGTGAGGTCCTTGTCGAGCGTGTTCGCGGTGAACGGATGCTCCGGGTCGGAGTCGACGGCGCCGAACAGGCCCGCGATCTCGTCGTTCGTCTCGTAACCGACGGCGCGGAGCAGGGTCGTCGCGGCGATCTTGCGCTTGCGGTCGACCTTGACCCACAGCTGGTCCTTGTTGTTGGTCTCGAACTCGAGCCAGGCGCCGCGGTTCGGGATCACCTTGGCCGAGAACAGCATCCGCCCCGACGCCGGATCCTCGAGCTCGCTGTAGTAGACGCCCGGCGACCGGACGAGCTGGCTCACGACCACGCGCTCGGCGCCGTTGATGACGAACGTCCCCATGTCCGTCATCCACGGGTAGTCGCCCATGTACACGCGCTGGCGCTGGATCTCGCCCGTCTCCTTGATCAGGAGCTCGACGTTGACGTACAGCGGCCGGCTGAACGTCAGGTCCTTGGTCCGGCACTCCTCCTCGGAGTACTTCGGCGTCCCGAACTCGTAGTCCAGGAACTGGAGCTCCATGACCTTGCCCGTGAAGTCCTTGATCGGGCTGATCTCGTCGAACAGGTCGCGCAGGCCCTTCTCGATGAACCACTGGAAGGACTCGAGCTGCAGCTCGATGAGGTTCGGCACCTCGAACTTGTCGACGCTGACCCCGTCGCGAACCTCGGCGATCCTGGCATAGGACAGACGGCCGGAGGGCGTGGCGGCAAGGGGTGCCGACTTTGCGGACAGCATGAAGGAGGGCTCCTTGACGGAGTGGGAAGAGGGGGGGACGGCCGCGCTCACAGAAGGAGTAGGATACCGCGAATCGTTGCCCTGTCAAACGCCCGCGACGGAACTAGGCGGCGGCCAAATCGGCCACCGCCTGCGGTGTCGGAGCAGGATAGCGCGTCGTGCGCCCCGTGGCGCGACGACGCTGCCCGAAGGCAGCGCTACTTGATCTCGACCTTGGCACCCTGTTCTTCGAGAGCGGCCTTGATCTTCTCGGCCTCGTCCTTGGCAACGCCTTCCTTGACGGCCTTGGGGGCTGCATCGACGAGGTCCTTGGCCTCCTTGAGGCCGAGGCCGGTGAGCTCGCGGACGACCTTGATGACCGGGATCTTGTTGGGCCCGATCTCGGTCAGGGTCGCGGTGAACTCGGTCTGCTCCTCGGCGACCTCGGCGGCCGGAGCGGCGGCGCCGGCCGGGGCGGCGCCGGCGAACGCGACGGGCGCGGCGGCGGTCACGCCGAAGCGGTCCTCGAACTTCTTCTTGAAGTCGGACAGCTCGAGAACGGTCATCTTCTCGAACGCCTCGAGCAGCTGGTCGGGGGTCATCGTGGCCATGGTGTGGTGTTCTCCTGGGTTTGGCGTCGCAACAGCGCGACGCGGGTCGGTCTCGAGGTGGGGATCAGGCGGCCGTCTCGGCCCGCTGGTCGTGGAGCGCCGAGATCAGCCCTGCCATGTCGCGCAGCGGGGCGTCAAACAGGCCGGCCATCGTGGACATCGGAGCGGTGATCGCACCGATGGCCTCGGCGAGCAGCGTCTCGCGTGACGGCAGGGCCGCCAGTCGGGTCACCGCGTCGGCATCGATCGCCTGCGCGCCCAGCACGCCGCCCGTGATCCTCACGATGCGGTTGTAGGGCTTGGTGGCGTCGATGACCGCCTTCGCCGTCCCGGCCTCGTCAGTGCCGAAGGCGATCGCCGTCGGTCCCACGAGCAGGGGCGAGATCGCGGCCGCGGCAGGGCTGTCCTGCGCCGCGATCCGCATCAGGCGGTTCTTGACGACCCGGTAGCTCACGTTCTGCTTGCGCAGCGCGCGCCGGATCTCGCTGATCTCCTTCACCTTGAGGCCGCGATACTCGGACACGATCATCGTGCTGCTGGCGTCCAGCTGGGCACGCAGATCGTCGATCATCTCGCGCTTGGCCTCGGTCGGCATCGAGCCTCCTTGACCTCCTTGCTTCGGCGCGCAACCGGCGCGCGACGGTGGGTGCGCCCCGGCGATGCCGGGTTGAAACCCCTGCGACGGGCCACGTGGCGATGCAGGGGGCGCGACCCACCCTGGAGGTGGGGCGATGCCTCTGCCTCGGCGTGCTCGCCGTCGTCCCCGCCCGTCACCCTCGTCGGATGGCCGGCGGTCCGGTCCGGCGGATCAAGCTCCCGGCGTCAAGTCGACCTCTCGATCGAGCGGGCGTCGGTGGAGCGCAGGCTGTCTGCGGCGATCCGTCTTCTTCTCTGGTTCCCGCTGATCCGGGCCATTCGCTGCGTTGGCGCCTGTGCTCCTCGCTCACGCACGTTGGAGTGCGCTCGCTGCGGTGCTCGGACGCCGCCTTGCGACTGACCCGACTGAGCGGGAACGGATGGTAACAGTGATCAGGCTTGGGCTGCGGCCAGCACGCCAGGGATGTCCACTCGGACGCCCGGGCCCATCGTGGTCGCGATCGTCAGTGTTCGCAGGTACTGGCCCTTGGCGCCGGCGGGCTTCGCGCGGTTGATGGCGTCCACCAGGGTGGCCAGGTTGTCGACCAGCTGGGCCTGCTCGAAGCTCGCCTTGCCGACCGACACGTGGATGATCGCGCCCTTGTCGACCTTGAACTCGACCCGGCCCGACTTGACCTCGCGGATCGCGCGGTCGAGGTCGAAGGTGATCGTGCCCGACTTCGGGTTCGGCATGAGCCCGCGCCGGCCGAGGATCCGGCCGAGACGGCCCACCAGGCCCATCACGTCGGGAGCCGCGAGGGCGACGTCGAACTCGAGCCAGCCGGCCTCGATCTTCTTGACCAGGTCCTCCGCGCCGACCTCGTCGGCCCCGGCGCGCAGCGCCTCCTGGGCCTTCTCGCCCTGGGCGAACACGGCGACCCGGACGACCTTGCCGGTGCCGTGCGGGAGGACGACCGTGCCGCGGACCATCTGGTCGGCGTGGCGGGGGTCGACGCCGAGCCGGATGTGCGCCTCGACCGCGGCGTCGAACTTCACGTTCGACGTCTGGCGGGCGAGCTCGACGGCCTCCTCGATCGGGTAGATGCGGTCGCGGTCGATGAGCTTCGCCGCGTCCTGGTAGCGCTTGCCGTGCTCGGCCATGTCGTGTGCTCCTCTCGGTCCGTGGACCTGCCCCTGGTGTTGCGCGCCGGTCCGGGGTCGCTCCCGCACGCGCTCGCCGGCCGTTCGCCGGCGACGATTCCTAGCCGACGACCTCGATGCCCATGCTGCGGGCCGTGCCTTCGATGACCTTCATGCCGGCCTCGATGTCGTTGACGTTGAGGTCGGCCATCTTGATCTCGGCGATCTGGCGCACCTGGTCGCGGGTGACCCGGCCGACCATCACGCGACGGGCGGTCTCGGAGCCCTTGTCGATCCCCGCGGCCTTGCGCAGGAGGTCCGGCGCGGGCGGGGTCTTGAGGACGAACGTGAACGATCGATCCTCGAAGATCGTGATCTGGGCCGGGATCACCTGGCCCGACTTGTCGGCCGTGCGCTCGTTGTACGCCTTGGTGAACTCGACGATGTTGATGCCGTGCGGTCCCAGCGCGGTGCCGACGGGCGGGGCGGGTGTCGCCTTGCCGGCCGGCAGCTGCAGCGTCAGGACGATTCGGATCTTCTTGGCCACGTGTGGAAGTTTCCTTTCTTACCCGGCTCGCTCGGTGAGCACCGAGCCGGACGCGCCCAGCCCAAGGCGGAGCCGAGCACGAGAGCGAGCGCACTCGACGTGCGTGAGCGAGCGCGCGCAGGCGACAACGCGGGGGTGGGCCGTACGGGCGGTGATCACAGCTTTTCGACTTGCAGGAAGTCGAGCTCGACCGGCGTCTCCCGGCCGAAGATGCTCACGAGGACCTTCAGCTTGTTGCGCTCCGGGTTGACCTCGTCGACGGTGCCGATGAACTCGGCGAACGGGCCGTCCGTCACGCGGACGCTCTGGCCCTTCGTGAATGCCACCCGGTACTTCGGCGTCTCGACGCCCATGTGCCGCAGGATCTGCTTGACCTCGGTCTCGTCCAGCGGGATCGGCTCGCTGCGCATCCCGGGGATGTTGCCGCTGCCGACGAAGCTGGTCACGCCCGGCGTATTGCGGACGACGAACCAGGACTCGGGGTCGAGGATCATCTCGACCAGCACGTAGCCCGGGTAGACCTTCTTCTGGACCGTGTGCCGCTGGCCCTGGCGGATCTCGATCTCGTCCTCCATCGGGACGAGAACCTGGAAGATCTTGTCCTCCATGCCCATCGACTCGATGCGGTGCTCGAGGTTCGCCTTGACCTTGTTCTCGTAGCCCGAGTAGGTGTGGATCACGTACCAGCGCTTCTCGGGGGCGCGCGTGGCGGTCAACTGCTCGGTCATGCGGTGTTCAACCCCGACAGCCAGCGGACGATGTAGTCGAAACCCGTGTCGGCAATGGTGATGTACAGCCCGACCACGAACGAGATCACGAACACGAGGATCGTGAGGTTTCGAACCTGGAGACGGCTGGGCCACGAGACTTTCTTGAGCTCGGACCACGATTCCTTGATGAACTGGCGAAATCGTTTCACGGATGCCTTTTCTACTCTACGTGCCTGCGGTCGACTCTCCGAGGGCGGAGGTCAAGCGCCTGCGGGCCCTCCGCCCGAGGATTCGAAGGAGGTGGCAGGGGCGATAGGACTCGAACCTACAACAACCGGTTTTGGAGACCGGTGCTCTGCCAATTGAGCTACGCCCCTGTGTCCGGTGCGGCTACTTCGCCTCCCGGTGCAGCGTGTGGCGCCGCTCCCGGGGGCAATACTTCAGCAGCTCGATCCGGTTGGGATCGTTCTTCTTGTTCTTGCGGGTCGTGTAGTTGCGTGTCTTGCATTCGGTGCACGCCAGCTGGATGACCGGGCGCGCTTCGACTCTTGCCATGGGTGTCTCGTCAGGCCGTGATGCTGGTGATGGCGCCGGCGCCGACGGTGCGGCCGCCCTCGCGGATGGCGAAGCGCTGGCCGACCTCGAGCGCGATCGGGGTGATCAGCTCGACCGACATCTCGACGTTGTCGCCGGGCATGATCATCTCGGCCCCGCCCGGGAGGCCGATGGCCCCGGTGACGTCGGTCGTGCGCAGGTAGAACTGGGGCCGGTAGCCGTTGTAGAAGGGGGTGTGCCTGCCGCCCTCCTCCTTGGTCAGCACGTAGACCTGGGCGTTGAACTTGGTGTGGGGCGAGACCGAGCCCGCCTTGGCCAGCACCTGGCCGCGCTCGATGTCGTCGCGCTCGATGCCCCGCAGCAGGCAGCCGATGTTGTCGCCCGCCTGGCCCTGGTCGAGCAGCTTCTTGAACATCTCGACGCCGGTGACCACGACCTTGCGGGTGGCATGGACGCCGACGATCTCGACCTCCTCGCCGACCTTGACGATGCCGCGCTCGACACGGCCGGTGGCCACGGTGCCCCGGCCCTTGATGCCGAACACGTCCTCGACCGGCATCAGGAACGGCTTGTCCACCGCGCGCTCGGGGGTCGGGATGTAGGAGTCGACCGCGTCCATCAGCTCCTGGATCGGGGCGTAGGCCGGATCGGCCGGGTCGTCGGAGGCCTCGAGGGCCTTGAGCGCGGAGCCGCGGATGACCGGGATGTCGTCGCCCGGGAAGGCGTACTTGCTCAACAGCTCGCGGACCTCGAGCTCGACCAGATCGAGCAGCTCGGGGTCGTCGACCATGTCGACCTTGTTGAGGAACACCACGATGTAGGGCACTTCCACCTGGCGCGCGAGCAGGATGTGCTCGCGGGTCTGGGGCATCGGGCCGTCGGTCGCCGCGACGACCAGGATCGCGCCGTCCATCTGCGCGGCGCCGGTGATCATGTTCTTGATGTAGTCCGCGTGTCCGGGGCAGTCCACGTGGGCGTAGTGGCGGGCCGCCGTCTCGTACTCGACGTGGGCGATCGCGATCGTGATCCCCCGCTCCCGCTCCTCGGGCGCGTTGTCGATCGTGTCGAACGCGCGGTACTCGGCGTCGCCCTTGAGCGCGAGGTACTTGGTGATCGCGGCCGTGAGCGACGTCTTGCCGTGGTCGATGTGGCCGATCGTGCCGACGTTCACGTGCGGCTTGTTGCGCTCGAACTTCTTCTTGGCCACAGGACCTTCTCACTCCAAGGCTGGGGCGGCGCTGGCCGCCGGTTGTCGACCGGGATCGACGAGAGATGGAGCCCAGAACGGGATTCGAACCCGTGACCTCATCCTTACCAAGGATGTGCTCTGCCAGCTGAGCTATCTGGGCCCGCGGAGACCGCGCCCCGCGGCGCGCCTCCTGGCGCATTTCCGTTACGGATGGAGCCGACGACGGGACTCGAACCCGGAACCTGCGGTTTACAAAACCGCTGCTCTACCAATTGAGCTACGTCGGCACGCACGCAGCGTCAAACAAGAGTTGGACTTTGCGGGCCGGGGAATGATACGGCCCGGGAGCGGGTGCGTCAAACCTCCGGGGTGGGCTCGGGAGGTTCCTCGACGGGCTCGTGGAGCTCGGCGGGAAGGTCCTCGGACGGTTCGTCATCGGATTCGATTGCGGGCTCTTCGGTGGGCTCGGCCGTGGCGTCCGCCACCGCTTCCTCGTCCGGTGCCGCGATCTCCTCGGGGGCTGCATCGGGCTGCCGGCCGGCGCTCCGTTGGGCGGCCGCCTCGTACAGCAGGATCGAGCCCGCCACGGCCGCGTTGAGCGAGTCGATCTTGCCGTGCATCGGAATCCGGACCAGCAGGTCGCAGCGGCGCCGGACCGCCGGGCCGAGGCCCTTGCCCTCGCTGCCCACGATGATCGCGACGGGACCCCGGAAGTCGGCCTCGCGCGCGGTGAGCGCGGCATCGCCGTCCGCGCCCACGATCCGCAGGCCGCGCACGTGGAGGTCGGCAAGCGCCTCCGGCAGGTCGTCGACGGGGGCAAGGCGCAGGTGCTCGACCGCGCCCGCCGACGCCTTGATCGCCGCGGGCGTGAGCGGCGCCTGGTGGTGGGTCGGGAAGATCGCCCCGTGGACGCCCGAGGCCTCGGCCGTCCGCAGGAGCGTGCCGACGTTCTGGGGGTCCTCGAGCGAGTCGAGCACGAGAACGAGCGGCGGCTCGCCGCGCTGACTGGCAAGCGCGAGGATGTCATCGGGCGCCGCCCACTGGCGAAGGCCCACCACGAGCGCGACGCCCTGGTGCCCGTCGAAGCCGGCCACCTGCGTCAGCGTCCCGCCCTCGACCTCGACGACCGGGATCCGCAGGCTCGTCGCATGGAGCACGAGCTTCTCGAGGGCCCGGCGGCGCTGCGGGACGACGAGCAGTCGTCGCGCCTCGCGGCGGGCGACGAACGCCTCCTCAACCGGCCGCCGTCCCGCGACGAGCTCCTCGTCCTCGGCGAGCGTCAGCGACGGCGCGAGCGGCTCGGCCGGCCGGAACGGCACCGCGGCGTAGGGTCGGACGGGCGGCCCCGACGGGCGGTCGAAGGGTGCGTCGGGACGATACGGCGGCGACGGGCGGCGACCCGCGGGCCCCTGGTATCGGGCGGGCGGACCCGGGCGGGCGCCGGGGGGTCCCGGCCGGTAGCCAGGCGGCCCCGGTCGGTCACCTTGCGGGCCGGGTCGCGGACCGGGCGGGCCGGAACGGAAGCCGGGGGGGCCGGATCGGTAGCCGGGGGGGCCGGATCGGTAGCCGGGCGGACCCGGGCGGTAGCCGGGGGGTCCGGGACGATGGCCGGGCCCGGCACGACGACCGGCCTGCGGCGGACGGCCACCCTCACGAGTGTCGCGCGCTGGTCCATAGCCGCGGGGGACATGGCCGGGGCCGGCGCCGTAGCGGGGAGCCTCGTCGTGCCGCGCACCCGCGTCGTGCCGCGGACCCTCGTCGTCCCAGGGCCGCGGCGGCCGCGGTCCGGGCGGACCGCCGCGCGGATCGTCGTGGTCGCGGCGCGGGCCGCGATCCGGCTCTGGGGTTCCGCGGAACCCAGTCCCCCGCCGGTCGCCGGCCGGCCCGGACCCTCGGTGCGGCGCGCCGCGCGACGGCGGCCCGGCGTGGGAGCGCCCGCCCTGCCCGTGCGAGGCCGGCCCCCCGCGCGGTCGCGACCCGCCGCCCGACGTCGGCTTCGGGCGGGCTCCGTGCGGCGTGTCGTGGCCGCCGTCGCCCGCGGGCGTGCCGCCGTCGCCGTCGCGCGGCGGCTTGGGCGTCTTCGGCTGGCGGTCGCGCGGGCCCTGCTGGTCAGCCACCGGACGTCACCAGCAGCCGCCAGCGCTGGCCATCGCGGGTGTCCTCGACGGCCACGCCGCGAGCCAGCAGCTCGTCGCGCAGCCGGTCTGACGCCGCCCAGTCGCGGGCCGCCCGCGCGGCCGCGCGGGCATCGAGGAGCGACTGCAGCTCCGGTTCCAGCGCAGCCTCGGGAGGTGCGGCCACGCCGAGCACGGCGTCCAGGCCCCGCAGCAGCGCCATCGCCCGTCCCGCGTCGGCCGTCGACAGTGTTCGAGCGTCGATCCGGCGGTTGAGCTCGCGGATTCCGTCGAACAAGGCACCCAGCGCGGCCGACACGTTGAGGTCGTCGTCGAGCCCCGCGTCGAAGCCTGCGCGGATCGAGTCCAGCGCGGCGGGCAGCGACGGGTCATCGTCGCGGTCCTCGCGGTACGCAGCGAGCGCACCGAGCACCGCATCGATCCGCTCCACCGCCGCCGCCGCCGCGGTCAGCGACTCCTCGGAGAAGTTGAGCGGAGCGCGGTAGTGGACCGAGATCAGCGCATACCGGATCGCGCGCGGCGAGAACCCCGAGTCCACCAGCTCCCCGACGCGGGCGATGTTGCCGGTCGACTTGGCCATCTTCTCGCCGTCCATCCGCAGGTGCGCGCAGTGGAGCCAGGTCCCGACGAACGGCAGCCCCGTGGCGGCCTCCGACTGGGCGATCTCGTCCTCGTGGTGGGGAAACACGAGGTCGACGCCGCCGGTGTGGATGTCGAACGATGAACCGAGGTGGGCCATGCTCATCGCCGAGCACTCGATGTGCCAGCCGGGCCGGCCGGGGCCGATCGTCGTGTCCCACGACGGCTCGCCGGGCTTGGGGCCCTTCCACAGCGCGAAGTCCCGGACGTCGTCCTTGCCGTACTCGTCGGCCTCCACGCGCTCCCCGACCCGCATCGCGTCGGGGTCGAGGCGGGCCAGGCGGCCGTAGGCGGGCCACGACGAGATCCGGAAGAAGATCGACCCGTCGTCCGTGCGGTAGGCGTGGCCCCCCTCGAGCAGCGTCTGCACGAGGTCCACGATCTGCGGGATGTGCTCGGTCGCGCGCGGCAGCACGTCGGGGCGGGTCAGGCCGACGGCATCGGCATCGGCGAGGAAGCGCGACGCATACCGGTCGGCCAGCGCCGTCGTCGAGATGCCCTCGGCCGCCGCGCCACGGATGATCTTGTCGTCGATGTCGGTCAGGTTCATGACCCAGGTCACGGCCAGGCCCTGGTAGCGCAAGTAGCGCACGAGCAGGTCAGCGAACAGGAACGAGCGGAAGTTGCCGACGTGGGCCGGGCCGTAGACCGTCGGTCCGCAACTGTAGACGCCGACGCGGCCGGGCTCGATCGGCTCGAGGAGCCGGACGGTCCCGGTGAGCGTGTCCTGGAGACGAATCGTCATGCCCGGCCCCGGACGGTCGCGATCGCGCGCGCCGACATCGAGCGTCCCGCGCCGTCGTCGCCCGAGAGGTTGCCGGTCGACGCCTTGACGTTGACGCGCGCCGCGTCGAGGCCGAGCAGCGCGGCGATCGCCGCCCGCATGGCATCGAGGCTGGGCCCGAGGCGCGGACGGGCGCCGATGACGGTGACGTCGATCGACGCGGGGCGCAGCCCGGCGGCGGCGAGGCGACCGACCACCTCGGCCAGGAGCGCGGTGCTCTCGACGCCCCGCGGTGTCCGCTCGTCGCTCGGAAAGAGTCGCCCGAGATCGCCCATGCCCGCGGCGCCGAGCAGCGCGTCGGCGACCGCATGGAGCACGACGTCGCCATCGGAATGCCCTGCGAGCGCGGGCGCACCCGCGATCGCGATTCCGCCGATGCGAAGCGGCGAGCCCGGACCGAACGGATGGCTGTCGTGGCCGAACCCGACCCGCGCCCCGTCGGCGTCAAGCTGCCGCTCGACCCGGAGCAGGTCTTCGGGCAGCGTCACCTTGAGGTTGGTCGGTTGGCCGGGAATCGCATGGACGGTGATGGTACAGGCCTCGAGCAGGGCGGCCTCATCGGTGAACTCGCGGTCACCGTCCGGCGGGTACCGGTCCCAGGCCTCGAGGAGCAGTCGCCGCCGAGCGCCCTGCGGCGTCTGCGCGGCGGCCAGCGCGCTGCGATCGACGGTCTCGACGACCCGATCGCCGTCGATGCGCTTCAGCGTCTCGGCCACGGACAGCACCGGGATCGCCGCCCCGTGGCGCTCAACCGCCTCGACGATCGCGTCGACCAGGGCGACCGCGACCAGCGGCCGGGCGCCGTCGTGGACGAGGACGGGCCGGTCGCCGCCCGCCGCGTCGGTCCGCTGGAGGTGACGGACGCCGGCCGCCACGGACGCCTGCCTCGTCGCGCCCCCGGCGACCACCTCCGTGCCGGCCTGGAGCCAGCCGGCGGATGCGACCTCGTCGACGCGCTCGGGTGCGACGACCACGATCACGCGGTCGACAGCAGCCGATCCGGACAGCGCGGCGATCGACCAGGCGAGCAGGGGCCGCCCGCCGACCAGTGCCGACAGCTTGTCCACGCCGCCCATCCGGCGCGACGCCCCCGCGGCGACGATGACGGCGTCCGCACCCACGTGCCCGTCGCCCCGGCGGCCGGTCGTCAGTCGAGGCGCGGCTGGGCGAAGATCATCCGGCCCGCGACCGTCTGCAGGACGCGCGTGACGCTCACGTCCACCTCGCGGTCGATGAGCCGCGCGCCGCCCTCGACCACGATCATCGTCCCATCGTCGAGGAAGCCGACGCCCTGGCCGGCCTCCTTGCCCTCCTGGATGACCTTCACGCGGAGCTCCTCGCCGGGCAGCACGGCCGGCTTCACGGCGTTCGCGAGCGAGTTGATGTTCATCACCCGCACGCCCTGCAGCTCCGCGACCCGGTTGAGGTTGAAGTCATTGGTGAGCACGACCCGGCTCCGCCGCTTGGCAAGCTCCACGAGCTTCGCGTCGACCTCGGCGACGCCGGGCGCCTCGTCCTCCACGACCTCGACCGGCGTCCGGGGGTCGCGCTGCATGCGGGCGAGGATCTCGAGGCCACGGCGGCCGCGATTGCGGCGCAGGGCGTCCGAGGAGTCAGCGATGTGCTGCAGCTCCTCGAGCACGAAACGCGGCACGACCAGCGTCCCGTAGATGAACCCGGAATCGACGATCTCCGCGATCCGCCCGTCGATCAGGACGCTGGTGTCGACAACGACGTGCGGTTCGCCCTCGTTCGCCTCGTCGCGCGAGCCAGGCCGGCGGATCAGCCCGGCACCCTCGGCGGCGGCGATCAGGTCGAAGCGCTTCGCGACCACGAGGCCCATCATCCCGAGGCCCAGGAACAGCGAGATCCCGAGCGGCAGCCAGGTGCCGAGCGGGCCCTCGATCTGGGCGAGCGGGAGGCCGAGCAGCAGGCCCAGCAGCAAGCCGACGAACAGCCCCAGGATCGCGGCGACGAACTCGGCGGTGGAGAGCTCCTGGACCTTCTCGATCAGCCAGCGCGCCGGGACGATCGTGAAGTACGGGAGCACGGCGAAGCCGACGATCATCCATGCGACCGTCCAGGCGGCGAGGATGAACCCGGCATAGGCGAGGTCCGTGAAGAGTCCGGTCCCAGCCGCGGCAAGTCCGAGCCCGATGAACGCGCCCAGAGCCGCACCAAGGACCCGGATGGTCCGAATCACGCCACTCCTCGATCGCACCGCTCGCGTCGGCGACGGGCAGCCGCGAGCGCGCCCGAGCCTAGCATGCGGCGCCGTTCGCTCGCAGCGGCTCGGTCGCCCTCAAACGAGCTCCCGGACGGCGGCGACCGGATCGGTCAGGGCGGCACGAATCGCCTCAGCGAGCGAGCCGACCACGGTGATCTCGACGCCGGTCGACGCGACGTCGGGATGGGCACGCGACCGGGGCACGATCGCCCGCGTGAAGCCCAGCCGGGCGGCCTCGCGCAGCCGCCGGTCGAGGCCTCCGACGGGCCGGAGCTCCCCGAGCAGGCCCACCTCGCCAATGGCGACCGTTCCCGGACGCAGCGGCCGATCGCGGAGCGACGAGGCGAGCGCGAGGGCGAGCGGCAGGTCGAGCCCGGGCTCCCCGACGGTCAGGCCGCCGGCCAGGTTTGCGTAGACGTCGTGACCGGACAGGCCGATCCCCGCGCGCCGTCCGAGGACGGCGACGAGGAGCGCGAGCCGGTTGGCGTCGATGCCCGACGCGGTCCGGCGGGGGGACGGCGCGCCGCTCGGCGCGACCAGCGCCTGGACCTCGACCAACAGGGGCCGTGACCCTTCGAGGACCGGCGCGACGACGCTGCCGGGCGCCGGGCCGTCGTGATCGGCG
The DNA here is from genome assembly GCA_963779575.1 of uncultured Chloroflexia bacterium. Lineage (GTDB taxonomy): Bacteria > Chloroflexota > Limnocylindria > Limnocylindrales > CSP1-4 > CAIXZV01. Next base: position 231,552 of record CAVZYT010000007.1, on the reverse strand, counting down.
AGGAACGCACGCGCCGGGTCGGCAACCTCGATCAGGCCCTGCTCGGCCATCTCGAACACGCCGACCTCCTCGGTCGACCCGTACCGGTTCTTCGTCGCGCGGACCAGCCGCAGCCCGCCGGTCCGGTCCCCCTCGACCGAGAGCACGACGTCGACCAGGTGCTCCAGCGTCTTCGGCCCGGCGAGGGTGCCGTCCTTGGTCACGTGACCCACCAGCACCACCGGCACGCCGTAGGCCTTGGCGAGCTCCATCAGCCGCAGCGCCGCCTCGCGGACCTGGCCGACGCTCCCGGGCGGACCGTCCAGCTCGTCCGAGGCCACGGTCTGGACCGAGTCGACGACGAGCAGCCCCGTCGGTTCGGCGCGGGCGAGGTCGACGATCCGCCCCACGCTCGTTTCGGCCACGACCCGGATCCGATCCGCCGCGGGTCCCGTGGTCAGCCCGAGGCGACCCGCGCGCAACCGCACCTGGGCCACCGACTCCTCGCCGGTCGCGTACAGGACCCCGGCGGAGGCGGCGATCCCGGCCGCCGCCTGGAGCAGCAGCGTCGACTTGCCGATCCCTGGTTCGCCGCCGAGGAGCACGACCGAGCCGGCGACCAGGCCACCGCCGAGGACCCGGTCCAGCTCGCCGATCCCGACGGGCCGCCGGAGCTCCTCGCCCGCCTCGGCGGCATGGGACAGGGCGACCGGTGCGGCCGCGCCCGCGACGGCGACCGGCCGGTGGCGCGGCTCGTCCCGGACGACCGTCTCGACGAGGGTGTTCCACTCGCCACACGAACGGCACTGGCCCTCCCAGCGTGGGACGGCGGCACCACAGGACTGGCAGACGAAGCGGCTCTGGATGCGGGCCACTCGCGGCTCCCGGCCCGCGGTCAGGCTTCGACCGGGGTCTTCGCCTCGACGGCCGCGATGAGGAGACCGTTGCCGTCCGGGTCGAGATCGACCTGGATCGTCTCGCCCTGGCTGTACCGGCCCAGCAGGAGGTGCTCCGCGAGCGGGTCCTCGATCAGGTTCTGGATCGTCCGGCGCAGCGGCCGGGCGCCGTACGCCTGGTCGTAACCGAGCTTGATCAGGTGCTCCTTGGCCGCCGTGGTGATCTCGAGGATCATGCCCTGGGCCTTGAGCTGCTCACGGACGCGCTTGAGCATGAGGTCGACGATCTGCGTGATCTCCTCGACCGTGAGGCTGCGGAACACGACCGTGGCGTCGATCCGGTTGAGGAACTCGGGCCGGAAGTTGGTCTTGAGCTCCGTCTGGACCTTCTCCTTCATGAGCTCGTACGACGCGGCCGCCCGTGTCTCAACGGTGTCGCCCTGCTGTCGGAAGCCGAGGCTGGAGTTGGTCTGGATCTTCGCGGCCCCGAGGTTCGAGGTCATGATGATGATGGTGTTGCGGAAGTCGACCCGGCGGCCCTTGGCGTCCGTGAGGTGCCCGTCCTCCAGGATCTGGAGCAGGATGTTGAACACCTCCGCGTGCGCCTTCTCGATCTCGTCGAGCAGGATCACCGCGTAGCTCTTGCGCCGGACCGCCTCGGTCAGCTGGCCGCCCTCGTCGAACCCGACGTAGCCTGGCGGCGCCCCGACGAGGCGGCTGACGTTGTGGCGCTCCATGAACTCGCTCATGTCGATCTTGATGAGCGTGTCCTCGGAGCCGAACATGAACTCGGCGAGGGCCTTGGCGAGCTCCGTCTTCCCGACGCCGGTGGGGCCGAGGAAGATGAACGAGCCGATGGGCCGCTTGGGGTCCTTGAGGCCGGCGCGCGCGCGACGGACGGCCCGGGACACGATCTCGATCGCCTCCTCCTGGCCGATCAGGCGCTGGTGGAGGGACTCCTCCATGTGGAGCAGCCGCTCGGACTCCTCCTGGGCGATGCGGGTGACCGGGATGCCCGTCCACATCGCGACGACCTGGGCGATCTCCTCGTCATCGACCTTGGGCGTGTCGCCCGACACGGTCGCCTGCCAGTCCGCGCGCAGCTTGTCGACGGTCTCGCGTGAGGTCGCCTCGGCCTCGCGCAGGGTCGCCGCCTGCTCGTACTCCTGCGCGTTGATCGCGGCGTCCTTCTCCTTGGTGATCCGCTCCAGGTCCTTCTGAGCTGCGCGCAGCTCGGGCGGCGCGGAGGAGTGGCGCAGGCGGACGCGACTGGCCGCCTCGTCGATCAGGTCGATGGCCTTGTCGGGCAGGTGGCGGTCCGTGATGTACCGGATCGACAGGTCCGCCGCCGCTTGCACCGCCGAGTCCGTGATCTGGACCTTGTGATGCTGCTCGTAGCGCTCGCGGATGCCCTTCAGGATCTCGATCGTCTGCTCGAGCGTGGGCTCCTCGACCATGACCGGCTGGAAGCGTCGCTCGAGCGCCGCGTCCTTCTCGATGTACTTGCGGTACTCGTCGAGCGTGGTGGCGCCGATGCACTGGAGCTCGCCCCGGGACAGTGGGGGCTTGAGGATGTTGGCCGCATCGATCGCACCCTCGGCCGCGCCGGCCCCGACGAGCGTGTGCAGCTCGTCGATGAACAGGATCGCGTCGTTGGTGTTGCGGAGCTCCTCGATGATCTTCTTGAGGCGTTCCTCGAACTCGCCGCGGTACTTGGTGCCGGCGACGAGCGAGCCGATGTCGAGGGTCAGCACCCGCTTGTTGAGCAGGATGTCCGGCACGTCCCCGGCCACGATCCGGTGGGCGAGGCCTTCCGCGATGGCGGTCTTGCCAACGCCGGGTTCGCCGATGAGGGCCGGATTGTTCTTGGTCTTCCGGCCGAGGATCTGGATCACCCGCTCTATCTCTTTCTCGCGCCCGATGACCGGGTCGAGCTTGTCCGCGCGGGCGGCCTCCGTGAGGTTGATGCCGAGGGCGTCGACCGTCGGGGTCTTGCTCGCGCGCTTCGTCTCCTGGGCCGGACCGGCCGACGACGACTGCGACAGGACCCGGATGACCTCGTGGCGGACCTTGTCCAGGTTCACGCCGAGGCTCTCGAGCACGCCCGCTGCGATGCCCTCACCCTCGCGCACGAGGCCCAGCAGCAGGTGCTCGGTGCCGATGTAGTTGTGGCCCAGCCTGCGCGCCTCGTCGATGGCCAGCTCGATGACCCGCTTCGCACGCGGCGTGAGCCCGACCTCCCCGACCACCGGCCGATCGCCGCGCCCGATGATGAACTCGACCGCTGTCCGGACCTTGGCCAGCTCGACGTTCATGTTCTCGAGCACGCGCGCCGCGACGCCCTCGCCCTCGCGGACGAGCCCGAGCAGCAGGTGCTCGGTGCCGATGTAGTTGTGGTTGAACCGCTGCGCCTCGTCCTGCGCAAGCGTCAGCACCTTGCGCGCGCGGTCCGTGAACTTGTCGAAGCGATCCATCGCTGTGCTCATGCGTGCGGGCTGCAGGCGGCCCTGAAAGCCATCCTAGCATCCCACCCTGATCGTGGCGCACCCCCCATTGGAGGTCCGGGTCCGGCCCAGACCTTGGTCCGGTCCCCGATCGGGCGCGCCGGGAATCAAACGACCCGCCGGGATCCGGCGGGTCGCTGCTGTGGACAGGTGGTGGGCCCGACCCCGGTCAGACCGGCTTGGCCTCGGCCTCGGCCTCGGCGACGGCGTCCTCGGCGACCACTTCGGCCACGTCCGCCTCGGCCACCGCCTCTTCAGCGACGTCCTCGGCAACCACGGCCTCGATGATGGCTTCCTCGGCGACGTCCTCGGCCACGACCGCCTCGATCACGGCCTCCTCGGCCACCTCGTCGGCGACCAGGGCCTCGATGACGGCTTCCTCGGCGACCTCGTCGGCGATCTCGGCCTCGGCGGCCGCCTCGTCGGCGATCTCCTCCAGCTCGACGGCCTCGGCGACGGCCGCGGCGATCTCGTCGTCATCGGGGGACTCGGCGATCTCGGCTTCAGCGATCGCATCGGCGACCTTCGCCTCGGCGGCTGCTTCCTTCGCGATCGCGACGGCATCGTCTGCCTCGGCAACCGCTTCGTCCGCGATGTCCTCGGCCACGACGGCTTCGATCACGGCCTCTTCGGCGATCTCGTCGGCGACGACCGCCTCAACGACGGCCTGTTCGGCGACGTCCTCGGCGACCACGGCCTCGATGACCGCGTCCTCGGCGACCTCGTCGGCCACCTCGGCCTCGGCGACGGCCTCTTCGGCGACCGCCTCGGGCTCATCGCCCGCCTCGGCGGCGGCCAGCTGGTCGCGCACCTGGGCGAACGCCGCGGCGAGGGTCGTGTCGATCCCGCCTTCCGGCTCGGACAGCGCGTCTGACGGCGAGTACCCGCGCTCCGGCCGCTCACGGCGGGCGCGCGGCGCACGCGGCTCGCTGCCGACGGCCGGCGCGACGCCGGGTTCCGGCGCGGGCCGGGCGGGTGCCTCCTCGGCCTGCTTGAGGCTGAGGCCCAGGCGATGGCGCTCGGAGTCCAGGCTGATGATCTTGAGCTTGAGGACCTGGCCTTCGTGCACCACGTCACCCGGGTGGGCGACGCGCTGGTGCGAGAGCTCGCTGATGTGGATCAGGCCCTCGAGGCCCTCGCGGACCCGGACGAAGGCGCCGAAGTTCACGAGCTTCGTGACCGTGCCGTCGATGACGTCGCCGACCTTGAAGTCCGCGACGGTCGACTCCCACGGGTCGGGCTGCAGGCGGCGGATCGAGAGGCTGATCCGGCCGCGCTCGTGGTTGATGTCGATGACCTCGGCCTCGACCTCGTCGCCGACCTTGTAGCCGGCCTCGGGGTTGTTGACCTTGTTCCAGCTGAGCTCGCTCTTGTGGACCAGGCCGTCGATGCCACCGAGGTCGATGAAGATGCCGAACGGCGCGATGCTGCGGACGCTGCCGGTGACCTTCTGGCCGACCTGCAGGCTGCTGAACAGCTCGTCGCGCTTCTCGCGGCGCTCCTCGTAGAGGGCGACCTTCTCCGAGAGGATCAGGCGGTTCGCCTTGCGGTTGACCTCGAGGATCTTGAGCCGGAGCTTGCGGCCGATGTACGGCTGGAGCTTCTCGGCGATCTCCTGGGCGGCGTCGCGAGGCTGCTCGTTCTGCGGCCGGCGCGGGAAGTCGACGATCTGGGAGATCGGCACGAAGCCACGGATCCCGCAGTCGACGATGAGGCCGCCCTTGTTGTGGTCGATGACGGGGGCGTCGATGATCGTGCCCGCCTCGAACAGCTCCTGCATCGCGCGCCACTTGCGCTCGAGGCCGGCGCGGCGGAGCGACAGGACCACGTGCCCCTCGGGCGACTCCGGCTGGAGCACGTACACGAGGACGACGTCGCCGATGGCGAGCTGCGGCTGCGATTCGGCGTGGCGGCCGTAAAGCTCGCGGTTGCTGACCACGCCCTCGGACTTGGCGCCGATGTCGACCAGGATCTCGTCCTTGTCGATCCGGACCACGGTGCCTTCGACCACGTCGCCGTGCTTGAAGCTCTTGATGTCGGAGTCCTGCTCCGCGAGCAGCTCCTCCATCGTGGTCGGCTCGGGGCCGGTTGGGCGCTTGATGACGACGGGGAGCTCGTCCTCGGGCTCGAGGTCGGCCGCGGGCGGGGCATCGGCTGCCTCGTCCTCGATAGCCGCCACGGCCTCCGCAGCCTCGTCCGCGACGGCTGCCGGGGCGTCCTCGACGACGGCCACGGCCTCCGCGACGTCTGCCTCCACCGCTGCTGGGGCCTCCACGACGTCGTCCGGGGCCACGGTGGCCTCCTCGGTCGTCTCGTCGCTCGTGAGCGCGCCATCGGGCGCCGCTCCGTCCACTTCGGGCGCGGCAATCGCCTCGCTCTCGGTGGCTGTGCCCGGCTCGGGGCTGGTCTCGGGGGCGGCGGGCTCGTCGGCTACGGCAACTGCCGCGACGGTCTGCTCGTTCGCCGGGGCGTCCTGCGAGGCTGTCGCCTCAGGCGCCGGCGCGGTCCCGCCCTGCTGCTCGTCGGTCAAGGTGGTCTTGTCTCCTTCATGGATTCCGCCCCCGGAATCACGAACGGCCTCCGAGCACACCCGGGGCCGTCTGGAGAGGGAGGGGGATCGTTGGTGACCTTGGCCGGCGGTCCGCTCCTTCGCGCTGACGGGACTGGACGTTGCTCTTCAACTGTGTCGCGCCCCCGTGGGCCGGGAGAGTCTAGCACGCGGATTCGGTGGGTACAATCGCCGCCCGTGCCCGAGCTGCCCGATCTCGACGTCGTCGCCGACGCACTCCACGCCGCCCTCACCGGCCGGACCGTGGTCGCCGTCCGGACGCAGATGCCGCTCACGGTCAGGGGCACGCCCGCCGAGCTCGAAGCCCTGGTCGGCCAGGCGGTCGCGAGGATCGCGCGCATCGGCAAGTTCCTGGACGTCGTGCTCACTCGCGACCGGGTCGTGGTCAACCCCATGCTCACGGGCCGCTTCCAGCTGGCCGGGCGCGGCGAGAAGGCGCCGTCGGGCACCGCGGTCGAGCTCTCGTTCGGATCGCGCGCGGGTGGACCGCCCCCGGATGCCGCGCGATGGACGACCGGTGCCGACTGGCTGCCTGCCGATGACGCACCCGTGATCGTCCGCTACCGCGATCCGACCCAGATGGGCAAGGTGTACCTGCTGCCCGCTGGCATCGAGCGGGCGGTGCCCGGTCTCGGGCCCGGCGAGATGGGACCGGATGCCCTCGATCCCTCTCTGACCGTCGAAGTGTGGCGCGAACGCATCCGTCGTCATCCGGGGGAGCTCAAGAACCTGCTCCGCAACCAGGCCTTCGTGGCAGGGATCGGCAACGCCTATTCGGATGAGATCCTGCACGCCGCGCGCCTCCAGCCGTTCCGCAAGCGCGCCTCGCTCGCGCCCGAAGAGGTCGACGAGCTGTACACGGCCATGCGGTCGACGCTCGAGGCGTCGGTTCGCCTGTTGCGGGAGCGCGTTCCACCGACGTTCGAGAAGCAGGTCCGCGACCATCTGGCCGTCCACAACCGCGGCGGGGAGGCGTGTCCGCGGTGCGGGGCGCGGATCACGCAGGTCACGGCCGGCGGTTTCGCGACCGCCTATTGCCGCGCCTGCCAGCGCTGAGTCAGCGCGACGGGACGATGAGCACCTGTCCCGGGTGGATGAGGCGAGGATCGGTGATGTCGTTGAGCCGCTTGAGCACCCTGATCGTGGTGCCGAACTTGGCGGCAATCGTGAGGAGCGTGTCACCGGACTTGACGCGGTAGTGCGCCCTGTTCGCCGCCGGCGTCGCGCTCGGCGTCGGCTTGGGTGTCGCGGTGGGCTCCGGGGCCGCTGAGCCCGACGGCGCCGGGGTCGCTGATGGGCGTGGCGACGGCGACGCGGTCGGCTGCTGCGATGCGACCGCGACCGCCGATGCGGAGGCTCCGGCGGCACCTGGCGTTGACGGCGCGGTCCGGGCGACGATCAGCACCAGGAATGCCACCGCCATCAGGCCGATCAGCAGGAGCTGGCCGCCGGCCCTCGTCCGCGAGCGCGGGATCCCGAACAGGGTCCGCTCGGGCTCCAGGACGACGAGTGTCGAGCGGGTGACCGGCCACAGCGCGACATCGCCGTCGTGCGGCCTCGCGCGCGCGATCCCTGTGGATGCATGGCGCGCCTGGGCGGCGTGGTAGGTGGCGCACGTCCGGTGTACGGCGAGGACGCACAGCTGCTGCTGCTTCGAGGTCGCCAGGAGGACCGGCGGCTCAACCGCGCCACACCGCTGGTCATGGGTCGGAAGCGCGCTCTGCCAGCTGCCGTCGCCTGCGAAGAGGTACGGACAGACCGAGGCGATCGCGTCGGGGGCGGCGCCCGGCCCGGAACCACCGGAGGCGTCGGGTTGCCGAGCCGGCGGGCGTGCGGGGTCACCGGTGACGGTCATGCACGCGGAGGATAACGCGACCTCAGGAGAAGACCGCGTTAAAGCAACAATCCCGGCGACGACCTATTTTCCCGAAAGGCTGCCCTCTCAGTATCTTCGGCGCTGGAGAGCTTAACTTCCGTGTTCGGGATGGGAACGGGTGTGGCCTCTCCGCTAGAGTCACCGGGATCGTATGCATCTGGATGATGACGGCAGCTGCCGGCGTCGCATTGCGACGCGGGCGCCAGTCGAAGGATCACGATCTGCCAATTTGGAGACCCGATCTCCCGGCACGCTGACCCCTGGTCAGGTGCTGGTAAAGAGGTCAAGCCCTCGACCATTAGTACGGCTCAGCTTCACCCCTCACGGGGCTTCCACATGCCGCCTATCAAGCAGATGGTCTCTCTGCGGTCTTACCCGGTTAACCCGGTGGGGAACCTCATCTCGAGGCGAGCTTCGCACTTAGATGCTTTCAGCGCTTATCCCAACCGAACATGGCTACCCAGCGATGCCCCTGGCGGGACAACTGGCACACCAGCGGTTCGTCCACTCCGGTCCTCTCGTACTAGGAGCAGCTCCTCTCAAGTTCCCTGCGCCCACGCTGGATAGAGACCGAACTGTCTCACGACGTTCTGAACCCAGCTCGCGTGCGGCTTTAATCGGCGAACAGCCGAACCCTTGGGACGTACTTCCGCCCCAGGATGCCACGAGCCGACATCGAGGTGCCAAACGGTGCCGTCGATGTGAACTCTTGGGCACCATCAGCCTGTTATCCCCGGGGTAGCTTTTATCCGTTGAGTGATACCCCTTCCACTCGGAGGTACCAGATCACTAAGCCCGACTTTCGTCTCTGCTCGACTTGTGGGTCTCGCAGTCAAGCTCCCTTATGCCTTTGCACTCTTCGGCTGGTTTCCATTCAGCCTGAGGGAACCTTTGGGCGCCTCCGTTACACTTTAGGAGGCGACCGCCCCAGTCAAACTGCCCGCCTGACAATGTCCCGCGCCCGGCTTACGGGTCGCGGTTAGAATCGAAATCCAACAAGGGTGGTATTTCAACGTCGGCTCCGCCGAGGCTAGCGCCCCAACTTCTCAGCCTCCCACCTATCCTACACAAGCTGAACCCCAATCCAATATCAGGGTGCAGTAAAGCTCCACGGGGTCTTTTTGCCCTAGCGCGGGTAACCTGCATCTTCACAGGTATTTCAATTTCGCCGGATCCCTCGTTGAGACAGCGCCCAGACCGTTACGCCATTCGTGCGGGTCGGAACTTACCCGACAAGGAATTTCGCTACCTTAGGACCGTTATAGTTACGGCCGCCGTTTACCGGGGCTTCGATTCAGAGCTTGCACCCCTCCTCTTAACCTTCCGGCACTGGGCAGGCGTCAGCCCCTATACGTCAGCTTTCGCTTTCGCAGAGACCTGTGTTTTTGCTAAACAGTCGCCTGGGCCATTTCACTGCGGCTTCGATCGACCACTGCAAGCAGCAGCCGCGAAGCGCCCCTTCTCCCGAAGTTACGGGGCCATTTTGCCGAGTTCCTTAACGAGGGTTCTCCCGATCGCCTTGGTATTCTCTACCCGCCTACCTGTGTCGGATTGCGGTACGGGCACCTGGAATCTCGCTAGACACTTTTCTCGCCAGCTCGGCTCACTCGAATCGGGCTGATGCCCTTTCATTCGCTGCTCGGGGTTTGAAATGAGGAAACGGATTTGCCTGTCTCCTCCCCCTACCGGCTTAGACGCGTATAGCCAAAACGCGCTCGAGCTACCGTGCCGTGTCATGCCCTTGCTCTCACCCTGGATCAGATCCTGGGTTCGACCGGCAGTGCCGGCCAACCCCCAGGTTCCTACCCCGGGGCGACACCTTGCGGTGCAAACGATCCTTTGGTGGTTCCGGAATATCAACCGGATGTCCATCGCCTACGACGTTCGTCCTCGGCTTAGGCCCGACTAACCCTGAGTGGACGAGCCTTCCTCAGGAAACCTTAGGCTTACGGCGTGTGGGATTCTCACCCACATCTCGCTACTCATGCCGACATTCGCACTTCCGCACGCTCCAGCCGTCCTCACGGTCGACCTTCACAGCAGAGCGGAACGCTCCCCTACCACTCGCCTTGCGGCAAGTCCGTAGCTTCGGTGCCATGCTTGAGCCCCGTTGAATTTTCGGCGCAGATCCACTTGACCAGTGAGCTGTTACGCACTCTTTCAATGATGGCTGCTTCTGAGCCAACATCCTGGTTGTCAATGCGAATCCACATCCTTTACCACTTAGCATGGACTTAGGGACCTTAGCTGACGGTCCGGGCTGTTTCCCTTTTGACCACGAAGCTTAGCCCTCGCAGTCTGACTCCCAAGCTCTAGAATTGCGGGATTCGGAGTTTGGTTGGGGTTGGTAAGCGGGAAGCCCCCTAGCCCATCCAGTGCTCTACCCCCGCGATTGAACGCTTGAGGCTAGCCCTAAAGCTATTTCGGGGAGAACCAGCTATCTCCGAGTTCGATTGGCATTTCACCTCCATCCACAGGTCATCCCCCAGCTTTTCAACGCTGGTGGGTTCGGTCCTCCACGGGACATTACTCCCGCTTCAACCTGCCCATGGATAGGTCACTCGGTTTCGGGTCTACTACATGCGACTAGACGCCCTATTCAGACTCGCTTTCGCTCCGGCTACGTCCTTCTCGGACTTAACCTCGCCACATGCAAGTAACTCGTCGGCTCATTCTTCAAAAGGCACGCCATCAGGCTACCGGCTGTTACACCGGCAACACCCTTTGACTGCTTGTGGGCACGTGGTTTCAGGTACTATTTCACTCCCCTTCCGGGGTGCTTTTCACCTTTCCCTCACGGTACTTGTTCGCTATCGGTCGCCAAGAGTATTTAGCCTTGGACGGTGGTCCGCCCAGTTTCCCACATGAGAGACCTTCCACGTGGTACTCAGGTGGCCGATCCAGAGGCCGGTTCGCTTTCGCCTACGGGGCTGTCACCCGCTTTGGCCCACCTTTCCAGGGTGAGTTCGACTAACGACCGGCTTTGTAACTCTGCAGGAACCCGGCAGGGTCCCAATGTTCGGCTCCTACAACCCCAGATCCAGAAACGACTGCCGTCTATCACGCTGGACTGGTTTGGGCTATTCCCGTTTCGCTCGCCACTACTCAGGGAATGATCTCTTTTCCTCCAGCTACTGAGATGTTTCAGTTCGCTGGCTTACCTCCTCGTGGCCTATATATTCAGCCACGGGTGACTGGGCATGACCCCAGCCGGGTTTCCCCATTCGGACATCCTCGGATCAACGTCTGCTCGCGACTCCCCGGGGCTTAACGCAGCCTGCCACGTCCTTCATCGGCTCTTGGCGCCAAGGCATCCACCCCGTGCCCTGTGTAGCTTGACCTCCGCCAGCATCTGACCAGGTGGCCAGTGCGGGACGGGGTCGATCGGGGTTCTCCTTGATTTCACGGCGAAATCATGATCCTCGGGAGCCTCCGACCTCGCGCCGGCGGATCCCTGATCTTCTTTACTGCCGTCATCTATCCAGTTGTTAAGGTGCACCGCCGAAGCGGTTCCGCGTCCGCCGGCCACATCGGCCGTCGTCGCCCAGCTGTCCGCTGGTCGGTGGGCTCACGTGGAGCGCACGGGTCAGTGGACACCTGCCTGGATCCCGGACACGAGACGACGGCTCGAGGACCAGCCTGCGAACCGTCGGACTGTCGCGTGGTGGGACCCGGTAGGGTCGTCCCGGGGCTGAAACCCGGAGCTATTCGATATGTGCGTTCCTGGTATTCCCGGACCAGAGGAGATCCTCCGCCTGAATGGCGTTGGTGGAGACGAGGAGACTCGAACTCCTGACCCTCTCCTTGCAAAGGAGATGCTCTTCCAGCTGAGCTACGTCCCCGCGCTCATGGGTGGTACAGGGAGGTGGTGGGCGTTTCTGGACTCGAACCAGAGACCTCTGCCTTATCAGGGCAGTGCTCTAACCAGCTGAGCTAAACGCCCCCGAGCACCGGCCTCGCCGGAAGCCCGGCGGGCGGCTGCACCGATAACCCTTGAAGAGTGGCAGGAACAGGGCACTCGGACTCGTGCCCGGTTACGGTGTCTCGCCGAGTCGCTATCGATCTCCGGCTTGCGCCGGCGCGTTCCACTCGACTGGAAACGCCTTGTGATCGGGCGATCAACCTGGGAGCCATCAACGCCATGACCTCACCGTTTGGGCCATGACTCGGATCTCCCTAGAAAGGAGGTGATCCAGCCGCACCTTCCGGTACGGCTACCTTGTTACGACTTCGTCCCAATCACCGACCCCACCTTCGACGGCTGCCTCCCTTGCGGGTTGGCCCACCGGCTTCGGGTGTTGCCAGCTTTCATGACGTGACGGGCGGTGTGTACAAGCCCCGGGAACATATTCACCGCCGTATGCTGACCGGCGGTTACTAGCAACTCCGGCTTCATGTAGGCGAGTTGCAGCCTACAATCCGAACTGAGACCGGCTTTAAGGGATTTGCTCCACCTCGCGGTTTCGCCGCCCGTTGTACCGGCCATTGTAGCGTGGGTGTAGCCCAGGACGTAAGGGCCATGCTGACTTGACGTCATCCCCGCCTTCCTCCGAGTTTCTCTCGGCAGTCCCGTGTGAGTGATACAACACACAGTAGGGGTTGCGCTCGTTGCGGGACTTAACCCAACATCTCACGACACGAGCTGACGACAGCCATGCAACACCTGTGGCCAGGCCCCTTGCGGGGCGCCGACGTTTCCGCCGGATTCCTGGTCATGTCAAGCCCTGGTAAGGTTCTTCGCGTTGCATCGAATTAAACCCCACGCTCCGCTGCTTGTGCGGGGCCCCGTCAATTCCTTTGAGTTTTAGCCTTGCGGCCGTACTCCCCAGGCGGGACACTTAATGCGTTAGCTTCGGCACTGGTGGGGTTGATACCACCAACACCTAGTGTCCATCGTTTACGGCTAGGACTACCGGGGTATCTAATCCCGTTTGCTCCCCTAGCTTTCGCGCCTCAGCGTCAAGAACAGGCCAGGAAGCCGCCTTCGCCACTGGTGTTCCTCCCGATATCTACGCATTTCACCACTACACCGGGAATTCCGCTTCCCTCTCCTGCCTTCGAGTCGATCAGTATCAAGTGACCCTCCCCAGTTGAGCCGGGGGCTTTCACACTCGACTTGAACGACCGCCTGCGCGCTCTTTACGCCCAGTAAATCCGGACAACGCTAGTCACCTACGTATTACCGCGGCTGCTGGCACGTAGTTAGCCGTGACTTATTCATCAGGTACCGTCATTATCGTCCCTGATAAAAGAGGTTTACAACCCGAAGGCCTTCATCCCTCACGCGGCGTTGCTGCTTCAGGCTTTCGCCCATTGAGCAAAATTCCCGACTGCTGCCTCCCGTAGGAGTCTGGGCCGTGTCTCAGTCCCAGTCTGGGTGATCGTCCTCTCAGACCACCTACCGATCGTCGCCTTGGTGAGCCATTACCCCACCAACGAGCTAATCGGACGCAGGCCCCTCCCGAAGCGCCTCGCGGCTTTGATGACACGAATGAACGTGTCGCCACATGCGGTATTAGCCACCCTTTCGGGCAGTTATCCCCCACTTCAGGGCAGGTCACCTACGCGTTACTCAGCCGTCCGCCACTAACGAGCAAGCTCGTTCGTTCGACTTGCATGTCTCATGCACGCCGCCAGCGTTTATCCTGAGCCAGGATCAAACTCTCCGCGAAAACTCGATCTTGCGATTGAGTTTGAATCTCAAGAGCTTGGTCCAGGCACGTTCTTGTGCTGACTGTTCCTACCACTCTTCAGTTGTTAAGGTGCAGCGCCCGGCCTTTACCGCCCAGAGCGCGGACTGCTAATGATGGCGCAGACCGCTCCCCGTGTCAAACGGGGCATCGAGGGGTTGGCCCCGCTCGCGCGGGGGACCGGCGGGCCTCGGGTCGTGAGGCACGAGGGCGGATGATAGGGCGACTCGTCGGGGGTCGTCAAACGTGGGCCGGCGGCGGACGCGGCCCTGCGGCAAGCCTAGATCGGGCTCTCCTGGACGACCAGGATGAACGCGGCGCCGCTGAGCCAGCACAGCAGCGCGAGCTCCACCGAGCCCTGGGCGCCGAGCGGGCCGACGCGACCAGCCAGACCACGAGACCGAGACCGCGGCCGCGAGCGCCTTGCTCAGGCGGAGCAGGATCTCGAACAGCGAGCTCGCGCATCAGAGCGCCCGCCGGCCCTGCAGCGCGCGGATCAGGGTCACGTCGTCGGCGTACTCGAGGTCGCCGCCCACCGGGCATGCCCCGCGCGATCCGCGTGACCGAGCCGACGTGGCCGTCGAGCCGCTCGCCGAGGTACATCGCGGTCGCCTCGCCCTCGAGGGTCGGGTTGGTCGCGATGATCACCTCCTCGAACCGCTCGCCCGTTCGCCTCCGCCTCGTCGACGCGCGCCAGGAGCTCGCGGATCTTGAGCCGCTCCGGGCCGATGCCGTCGATGGGGCTGATGGCGCCGTGGAGCACGTGGTAGCGGCCGCGGAACTCGCCGGTCCGCTCGATGGCCAGCACGTCGAGCGGCTCCTCGACCACGCACAGGCGGACGTCCTCGCGGCCCGGGTCGCGGCAGATCGGGCACAGGGGCGCGTCGCTGATGTTGAAGCAGCGCTCGCAGAACACGACCTCGTCGCGGACGGCGATGAGGGCGCGCGCGAGCGTGCGCGCCTCGGCGTCGGGGCGCGCGGAGCAGGTGGAACGTCAGCCGCTGGGCGGTCTTGGGCCCGATCCCGGGCAGGCGGGCGAACGCCTCGATGAGGCGGGCGACGGGCTCGATGACCGCGGTGGTCACGCGCGCGCGGTCAGCCGAGACCGGGGATGCGGAGGCCGGCGGTGAGCGCGCCCATCTTCTGGGCCTCGAGTCTCGCGCGCCTCGCGGATCGCCTCGCTGACGGCGGTCACGACGAGGTCCTGGAGCATCTCGACGTCGTCGGGGTCGACGGCGGACGGGTCGATGACGAGGCCGACGAGGTCGCCCTTGCCGGTGACGGTCGCCTTGACCACGCCGCCGCCCGGCCGTCGCCTCGATCCGCGCCGCCTCGAGCTCCGCCTGGACGCGGGCCGCCTCCTGCTGCATCTGCATGACCATCCGCTGCATGTTCGCCATGCCCATGGATGCTGGTCCTCCGCTCGGTCTGGGTCGATGGGTGGATGCGTCGACTGTTGGTGCGGCCAAGTCTCGCCGATGCGCGAGGCCGTGCGCACGGCTCGCGAACGGGCGGTCAGTTGACCTCGCCGACGTCGGCGATGTCCTCGGCGAAGATCCGCTGCGCCTCGGCCAGGATGTGCGCCGCGTCCGCGTCCCGGGGAGCGGCGGCAGCAGGTCGAGGTTGCTGACGACGCAGCGGACGCCGACCGGATGGCCGAGGTAGCCCGCGATGCCGGCCTCGATCCCGGCACGCTTGCGCTCCGCGATCTCGCGCAGGAAGTCCTTCTCCTCGGGGAAGCCGAGGGTCACGACGTTGCCCTCGACGCCGATCGGGCGACAGGCCTCGATCAGCGGCTTGAGCGGCGGGCTCTTGCTGACCGACGGCGACGATCTCGCGCCAGCCACGGCGGAGGCGCTCGAGGTCGTCGGTCGGGCGGTGTCCGGCTCCGAGCGAGGCTCCGGCTGCGGGCGGTGCGGCGGGCTCGGCGATGGGCGCGGAGGCAGCGGGTTCCACGACGGGCTGGGCAGCGGCGGGCTGCCGGGATGGCGGGCGCGCTGTCCATCACGGGCGTCGGCGCCGGGCGCGGCTCGCGGACAGGTGGCCTGGCGGCGGCGGGCGCCGGCTCGGGCCGCGGCGTCCGGGCGCCCGGGTGTCGCGGGCGGCCTGGGCGACCGGGCTGACCCGAGCGGCGCGCGGGCGTTGGGTCGAGCAGCGCCAGCTCGAGCTGGAGGCGCAGGCCGCCGGGGCCGAGACGGGTCGGATCGATCGAGCCCAGGCGCCGGGCGGCGGCGATCAGCGCGGCGTCGTCGTGACCGCCGGTCGACAGCCCGGCGAGCAAGCCGCTCCCGGAGCGCGTCGACGACCTGGTCGAGGAACACGCGCAGGTCCCGGCCGCGATCCTCGAGCCCGTCGAGCAGCCCGATCCCGGCGGCGGCGATCGCCGTCGGCCAGCGCGGACACGAACGCCGTCGACCGATCTCGGCATCGGCGAGGCCGAGGAGCTCGCGGACGGCACTCGGCCTCGACGCGCCCGACCGTCGAGGCGAGCAGCTGGTCGAGGATCGACTCCGCGTCGCGCATTCCGCCGGCGGCCAGGCGCGCGACGAGCGGCGACGGCCTCCGGGTCGACCTCGCGACCGTCGGCCGCCAGGATCCGCTCGAGCTTGCCGGTGATCTCGGGGACGGTCAGGCGCCGGACGTCGAACCGCTGCAGCCGCGACAGGATCGCCGGCGGGAACTCCTGCGGGTGCGTCGACGCGAACATGAAGGTGACGAACTCGGGCGGCTCCTCGAGCGACTTGAGCAGCGCGTTCCAGGCGTCCTTCGTGATCTGGTGCGCCTCGTCGAGGATGTAGACCTTGCGCCGCAGGTCCGTGGGCGCGTAGGCGAGGCGCTCGCGCAGCTCGCGGACGGCCTCGATGCCGCGGTTGGACGCGGCGTCGATCTCGACGAGGTCCAGCGCGCGGCCCTCGCGGATCGCGACGCACGACGGGCAGCGGTCGCAGGGGTCGGCGTTCGGCTGGAGGTCCGTGCAGTTGACGCGCCTTGGCGAGGATCCGGGCGAGCGACGTCTTGCCGGTTCCGCGCGGCCCCGTGAACAGGATCGCGTGCGAGACACGCCCGGTCGCCACGGCGTTGCGCAGCGTGGCGACGACCGCCTCCTGGCCGACGATCTCGGAGAACGTCTGGGCCCGCCAGCGGCGGTAGAGCGCCTGGTGCGGGATCTCTGCGGTCAACGGCGCTCCTGCGGCGGGCAGTGTCGAGGCTGGAGTTTGCCGTGCACCCCCCGTCGATCAGGACGCTCCCGCGCCCACCGACGCCCGCAACTCGGACCAGGCCGTTCCGCGGCACCCGGCGATCACCGCTGAGTGCTGCTTCCTTCCGGACCTGACACGGTTCACGAGTCGCCGCTGCGCGGGACCCGGTCTTCAACGTCGCGAACGTCGTCGGCTCTCGAGAACGCCGACCTCGGGGGGGAATTCGGCCCTGCTGGAGCGGATTGCAGGTACAGGGCACCGCTAGTTCCCCGCCTAGCACGGCACGCCGGATCATAGCAGGGGCCGCTCGTCCGGCCGCTGCAGGCCGGAGGAGTGGCGGAGAGGGCGGGATTTCGAACCCGCGATGGGTTGCCCCATACCGCATTTCCAGTGCGGCGCCCTAGGCCACTAGGCGACCTCTCCGGGAGACACGATACGACCCGGCGGGTCTGACCGCCGGGTCGTTGCCAGCATCGGGTGGCGGAGAGGGTGGGATTCGAACCCACGGTGCTTTCGCACACCGCTTTTCGAGAGCGGCACCATCAACCACTCGGACACCTCTCCGCGGGAGAGGATAGCAAAGGGTCCGCGCGACCGTGCCGGCCGACGGAGCGGACCGCCGGCTGCCATCATTGGCGATCCGCATGGCACTCCCGATCGGTCCCGCCGTCACGTTCCTGTTCACCGACATCGAGGGCTCGACGCGGTCCGAGCGGTCTGTCGGGTCGGACGCGTGGGCCCGGATCGTCGCCCGCCACGACGCGCTCCTCGGGCGCGGCGATCGAGGCGAACGGCGGCGTCGTCGTCAAGACCGAGGGCGACGCGTTCTTCGCGGCGTTCGCGGCGCCGGCGTCGGCGGTCGCGGCGGCGGTCGCGGCCCAGCGCGCGGTCGCGGCCGAGGCCTGGACCGACGGCCTCGCGCTCCGCGTGCGGATGGGCCTCCACCTCGGCGAGGGTCGGCTGCGCTCCGGCCGCAGCGCGGGCGAGCCCGAGGACTACGTCGGCATCGACGTGAACTACGCGGCCCGGATCGCCGCCGCCGCCAACGGCGGCCAGATCGTCGTGTCCGAGCGCGCTCGCCAGCGCGCTGGCCGCGCGAGCCTCGCGGAGCGCGGCTCGGCGGCGTGCGCTCGTCGACGACGGCCTGCGCGACGGTCAAGGACTTCGACGAGCCGCTGCCGGCTCTACCGCGCTCGTCGTGCCGCGGCGCCGCCGACGACGCGCGGCCGCTGCGCACGACCGAGGTCCCGTCGAACCTGCCGGGCGACGTCACGAGCTTCGTCGGCCGGGACGAGCGAGCTCGCCGAGGTCGGCGACGACCTGCGCGCGAGCCGGATCGTCACGCTGACGGGGCCGGGCGGCAGCGGCAAGACGCGGCTCGCGCTCGCGGCGGCGCGCGACGATGCGCGACCGCGTTCCCGCACGGCGACCTGGTTCGTCGACCTGGCCGCGTCCGCGACCCCGCGCGGATCGAGCCGACGATCGCGGCGGCGCATCGGGCGTCCGCGAGTCGCCCGAGCAGCCGGTGGAGGACGCGCTGCGGGTGCTACCTCCGCGATCGGACCGGCCCTGCTCGTCCTCGACAACCTCGAGCAGCTGCTCCCCGACGGCGCCCAGGTCGTCGCGCGGCTGGTCCGCGCGGCACCCGAGCTCCGGGTCCTCGTCACGAGCCGCGAGCTGCTGCGGATCGCCGGCGAGCGCGGGCGACCCGGTCCCGCCGCTCGAGGTCGACGCCGGCGTCGCGCTGTTCGTCGACCGGGCGCGCGAGCATCGCCCGGGCCTCGTCCTCGACGACGACGCGCTGGCCGCCATCCGGGCGATCGCCGAGCGGCTCGGCGGCCTGCCGCTCGCGCTCGAGCTGGCCGCGGCGCGCACCCGGATGCTCGGCGCCCGCGCAGATCCTCGACCGGCTCGGGCAGAGCCTCGACCTGCGGCGGCGGCGGCCGGGACCTGCCGGAGCGGCAGCGGACGCTGCGCGGCGCGATCGCGTGGAGCGACGAGCTCCTCGCCGGAGCCGAGCGGCGGCTGTTCGCGCGGCTGGGCGTGTTCGCCGGCGGCTGGACGGCCGATGACGGCCTGCGACCGGTCGACGAACCCGGCGGGCGACCTCGGCCTCGACGTCGTCGACGGCCTCGAGTCGCTGGCCGACAAGAGCCTGATCCGGGTCGAGCCCGCCGGCCGAGCGGCGCGCCCGGAGGACGCGAGACGCGGTTCAGCCTCCACCCGCTGCTCCGCGAGTACGCCGCTCGAGCGCCTCGACCGCGTCGCGGCGAGCGCTCGCGCGATCGAGGCATCGCTTCGCCATCGAGTGCGTCGGGATCGCGGAGACGGCCGGGCGCGTCGATCCTCGGCCAGGCGGGCGAGGCGACGCATGCGCCGCCTCGATCGCGAGGATCGCAACCTGCGCGCGGCGGTCGACTGGGCGCTCGCGACCGGACGACCCCGACATCGGTCTCCGCATCGTCGGCGGGACGTGGCGCTGGTTCCAGCAGCGCGGGCGGCTCCGCGAGGCCCGGGCGCTCCTCGGCGAGCTCCTCGCCGCAGCCGGCCGGCGACGTCCGCGCGTCCGCATCGCCGGCGCTCGCCGCCGACGGGCGGCCTCGCCTACTGGATGGACGACTTCGGCGCGGCGCGCGCGCGCGTACGAGGCGAGCGCTCGAGCTCGCCGCCGGCGACGGGCGATCCCGTCCTGATGGCCGACGCGCACTACGACCTCGGGTTCCTGTCGATGGTCGCCCACCAGGAGGCGATCTCCTCCGGGAGCACGAGCAGCGGGCGCTCGACCTGTACCGCGCCGCGGGCGACGAGGACGGCGCAGATCCGCGCGCGGCAGGCGCTCGTGCCTGGCCACGTTCCTGGCCGGTGACTACCCCGACGGCGCTCGACCTCGAGTGGCAGAACCTTGAGCGCGTTCCGCCGGACGGGCTCCCGGTTCGAGGTCGCCGACAGCCTCACGCTGCTGTCCGCGATCCGCTGGCGGCTCGGCGAGCCCGCGGCGGCCTGGGCAGCGGCGCCCGCGAGGGGCTGGAGCTGTTCGGGGCAGGTCGACAGCGCGTCGGGGCTCGTCCGCAACCTCGGGATGGCGGCGATCATCCAGCTCGCGGACGGCGATCCCGAGCTCGGGGCGCGCCTCGCGGGCGCGACCTACCGGCTGGTCCGCGAGAAGGGCGTGATGCTCGCGCCGGTGAAGGTCCTCCACCTCCCCGATCCGGCCGGACCTGGCGATCGAGCGCCTCGGCGCCGAGCGTGCGGCGGCCCTGCTCGCCGAGGGCGACGCGATCACGGTCGAGGACGTCGTCGCGCTGGTTTTCGCGACGCCGGCGCCCGGCGGCCGCGACCCGGTCAGGCGCCCGAGGGCACCACGTCGAGCTGACCCGAGAGCTCCTCCGCCTCGGCGCGGCGGATCCCCGACACGACCTGGAGGCGGCGGCCGAGCGACGGGTGCTGGGCGAGCTGGAGCACCGTGCCGGCCGCGCCGTCGACGGGTTGGGCACGGCGTACACGAGCGCGGCCACGTCGCACTCGAGCAGCGCGCCCGACGCACATCGGGCAGGGCTCGAGCGTGGTGAAGATCGTCACGTCGGACAGGTGCGGCGTCGCGAGCTTGCGGGCGGCCTCGCGCAGCGCCATCGACCACGGCGTGCGCGGTCGGGTCGTTGCCCCGGGCCACCCGGTTGCGAGCCCGCGCGCGACCATCGCCTCGTTCATCACGGCGATGGCGCCGACCGCCGGCGCCCCCCGCGAGCCGGCCTGGCGGGCCTCCGCGAGGGCCTCGCCCATGAACAGCTCGTAGTTCATGGCCGGGATCATACGACCGTCACTTCCTCGCAACCTAGCCCCGGCGCTAGGATGTGGCGGCGGTCCGGCGCACCGGCCGGGCACTGCAGCGGAGCCGGAATGGCTGGACCTCGACGGATCGGAATCCTCACCGGCGGCGGCGACGTGCCGGGCCTCAACGCGGTCATCAAGAGCGTCGTCTACCGCGCCACCGAGCTCGGCTACGAGGTCATCGGCATCCGCCGCGGCTGGGAGGGCCTGACCCACCAGCGACGTGGCCCGGAGCCCGACCCCGAGTACGTGCGGATCCTCGACCGCAACAACACGCGGACGATCGACCGGACCGGCGGCACGATGCTCCACAGCTCGCGCACCAACCCGCGCAAGATGCGCGCCGCGGCGCTGCCGGCCTGGCTCGACCCGGCGACGATCGCCGACCGCCAGACCTCGGACGGCGTCTACGACCTGACCGCAGCACGTGCTCGACACCATCGAGCACCTCGGGCTCAGCCACCTCGTCACCATCGGCGGCGACGACACGCTCTCGTTCTCGTCGGTCCTGCACACCGCCGGCGTGCCGCTGATCGCGATCCCGAAGACGATGGACAACGACGTCAACGGGACCGAGTACTGCATCGGGTTCTCGTCGGCGATCACGCGGGCGAAGGAGCTGATCAACCGCCAGCGGACGACGCTCGGCAGCCACGAGCGGATCGGCGTGTTCCGGATCTTCGGGCGCGACGCCGGGTTCACCGCGCTGTACACGGCCTACGTGACGTCCACGCGCTGCCTGATCCCCGAGTTCCCGTACGACCTCGACGCGCTGGCCGAGCTCCTGCGGAGGACCACCGCAACAACCCCAGCCGGTACGCGATGGTCGTGACCGCCGAGGGCGCGATCTGGCACGGCGCGGAGGTCGGCGAGGAGGGCGACGCCGACGCGTTCGGCCACCGCCACAAGGTGAACATCGGCGAGGTGCTCGCGAGCGAGCTCAAGGCGCGGACCGGGATCGAGGCGGTGTCCTCGGAGCTGACCTACGACCTGCGCTCGGGCGAGCCCGACATGCTCGACTCGATGGTCGCGTCGACGTTCGCGAACATCGCGATGGACCTGATCCGCGACGGGATCGGCGGCCGGATGGTCGCGATCCGCGACGGCAAGTACGCGCACGTGTCGCTCGACGAGGCGTCGAAGCCCCCGCGCCGCGTCCAGCTCGACGCCTACACCCCCGAGCGGTTCCGCCCGAAGTACGCGGACCGGCTCGGCGACCCGCTGCTGCTGACGCCGTCGCTGGGGCCGGTCCTGCTACGGCCCGTCGTCGACCCGGCTAGCCGTCCAGGCCCGACAGCGACCGGATCGCGCGCGCGAGGTTCGACATGTCCTCGTCGCCGTGGCCGCGGGCGACCAGCCCGGCCTCGAGCTGCGCGGCCATGCCGGCGACCGGGAGCGTCGCGCCCAGGCCGCGCGCCATCTCGAGGGCGATCACCAGGTCCTTGAGGTGGAGCGAGGTCCGGAAGCCGAGCGGGTAGTCGTTGTCGATCATCCGGCCGCTGCGGTTCTCGAGGACCCAGCTGCGGGCCGCGCCGCCGTCGAGCGCGGCGGCGACGGCGACCGGGTCGAGGCCCGGCCTTGAGCGCGAGGACCATCCCCTCCGCGACGCCGAGGTAGGTCCCGGCGAGGATCACCTGGTTGACGGCCTTCACCGCCTGACCGCTGCCGGCCGGCCCGAAGCGGGTGACGGTCTTGCCCATCGCCTGCGAGCACGGGCCGGGCACGCTCGAACGCCTCGGGCTCGCCGCCGACCATGATCGTGAGCGTCGCGTTCTTCGCGCCCTCCGAGCCGCCGGAGACGGGCGCATCGACGAAGGCGACGCCGGCGTCGGCGAGGCGGCGCGGCGAAGTCGCGGTCGCGCCCGGGCGAGATCGTCGAGCAGTCGATGACGAGGCCGCCGCTCGCGAGTCCGTGCGGCCACGCCGTCGTCGCCGAACAGGACGGCCTCGACGTCGGGCGTGTCGGACACGCAGCACACGACCACGTCCGACGCGCGCGGCCACCGCGGCCGGCGTCGCCGCCTCGCGCGCGCCGAGCGCGACGAGCTCCGCGGCCCGACCCGGGCGTCCGGTTCCAGACGGTGAGCTCGAACCCCGCCTTGCGCAGGTTCGCGGCCATCGCCGCCCCCATCGTGCCCAGCCCGACGAACCCGATCCGCTCCACGCCCGACTCCTCCTGCGCCTGCGATCGAGGGTACCGTCGGGCAGCCCCGGCCAGATACGATGCGGTCGATGGAATGGCTGGGCGTCGAGCGGCGGCGGCTGGGGACCGCCCTGCTGGGGTTCGGGCTGGTGGGGATGGTCCTCGCGGCGATCATCGCCGGGGGGCTGATCGCGGGCGGCATCGCCGCGCGCAACCTCGACGACCGGATCGCGGCCGACCAGGCCAAGCTGAGCGCCGTCGCTCCACCGGATGACGGCGTCGATCGACAAGCTCGCGACCTCGACCGCCCACGCCGGCGCGACGCTGAACACGACGAGCGCGCTCATCGACCAGGCGGCGCTCGTGATCCAGGACCTCGCCGGCGTCTCGGACGAGCTCGCCGAACAACCTCGGCTTCAACGTCCTCGGCCAGCAGCCGCTCGCCGGCGCCGCCGGCAAGTTCCGCGACTTCAGCACGCGCCTCCGGACGTTCCAGGGGATGACCGGCGGCCTCGTCGGACAACCTGACGACGAACGCCGACGACCTGACCGCGCCTGACCGGCGAGATCCAGCAGATCGGGGTCGACGACGAAGGACCTGTCCGCGCGCGTCGACGCGTTCGACCAGGCGGGCGAGATCGTCTCGCTGCTCGTCGGCGGCATCATCCTGGGCGGGCTGCTCGTCGCTCTGGCTCGCGATCGCCGCGGCGTTCTGCGCGTGGGCCGGCTGGCGGCTGCGCAAGGTCGCGGCGGCCGAGGCGGCGGCGGCGGCCGGGAGCCCGGCCTAGGCCGTCGCCGGCGGCTCGCCCCGCAGCGCCGGCAGGATGACCTCGTCGACGATCCGCGCCGTCGAGTGGCCGTCGACGACGTCGAACTGACGCCGTCGCGAACGCCCGGACGCGCGCGAGGTCGAAGGCGTCCGCCTTGATCGCCGCCGCGAGCTCGGCGGTCGTCGCGAACACCGGCCCCGGCAGGTCGGCCGGGAAGTCGAGGTAGAAGCCGCGCTCGCGCTCGGTACGCCTCCCCGTCGGGGGCGAGGAACGCGATCGGGCGGCCGAGCAGCGCGAACTCGTAGATCGCGCTCGAGTAGTCCGTCACGAGCACGTCGGCGACCAGCATCAGCTCGTTGAGGTCCGGGTCGGCGGACGCGTCGATCGCGAACGACGCGAGATCGGGCGGGATGACGAGCGCGTCGCGGACGAACGGGTGGAGCTTGAGCAGCACCGCGTGGTCGTCGCCCGAGCGCGTCGTGCATGACCCGCAGGTCGAGCAGGTCGTCGTAGCGCGCCTGGCCGACCGAGTCGCCGCGGAACGTCGGCGCGTACAGGACGATCCGGCGACCGTCGGGCAGGCCGTAGGCTCGCGTGCAGCCGCGCGAGGGCGCGCTCGCGCCGGGCCGGCGTCCGCGAACAGGTCCGTGCGCGGCAGGCCGTAGCGCGACGCGAACAGCGCGACCGGCTGGCCGAACGCCTCGGCGTAGTGCGGGGCGACCGACATCGACGACACGAGCGCGAGGCTGTAGTTGCCGTGGATCGCGACCTTCTGGACGAACGCCTCGTCGGCGCCGAACTAGCGATCGAGCACGCTGTAGCCGAACTTCTTGAACGCGCCCGCCGCGTGCCAGACCTGGAGCCGGACCGTCCCCGGGCGCGGCGTGATCACGTAGATCGGGAAGAAGTAGTCGTCGACGACGAAGGCCCGGGCCGCGGCGAGGTGGTAGCCGGCGCGCGCGCCGCGACGACCAGCGCGCGGACGCGGCCGACGACGCCCGCCCTCCTGGCGCCACGCGAGGACCGTGACCGGGATCGCCGGCTGCCGCGACGCGAGCTCCTCCGCGAGGTAGGCGAGGTTGCCCGACAACGCCGCGGCATGCGACGTCGCGAGGACGACGCGCGGCGCCGGCCGGCGCGCCGAGCCGAGCCAGAACCCGACGCGGACCGCCACGATCCGCAGCCGGACGACGGCGCCGTCTCACCGCTTGGTGATCAGGTCGATCACCCGATCGGTCGATCCGCCGTCGAGGTGGTCGAAGTGCCGCCGCGCGAACGGCTCGACCTTCTCCGCGCTCGTAGTCGTCGCGCCGGATGGCGTCGAGCAGCTCGTCGAACGTCCGCACGATGCGGCCCGGCACGAACGACTCGTACGGCTCGTAGAAGTCGCGGCTGGCGACGTAGTCGTCGAGGTCGTAGGCGAAGAACAGCATCGGGCGGCCGAGGATCGAGTACTCGTACACGATCGACGAATAGTCGGTGATCAGGAGGTCGACGGCGAACAGGAGGTCGTTGGTCTCGATCGGCGGCGGGGTTGCCGGCGTCGTCGGTCGCGCGGACGCGTCGACGATCCGGTCGCGCAACGCCTCGGGGATCGCGAGCGGCTCGCGCACGAACGGGTGCAGGCGGACGAGGCAGACGGCGTCGCGCTCGACGCACAGCGCGTGCAGCGCCGCGACGTCGACCGCGTGTTGTCGTAGGTCGCCGTCTTGGCGCCGTGGCCGCGGAACGTCGGCGCGAACAGGATCACGGTCCGCCCGACCGTCTCGGGGAACGCCTCCGCGACCGCGGCGAGCGAGGCCTTCGCGGTGCGCGAGGTCGAACATCGGGTCGACGCGCGGGACGCCGGTGGCGACGACGTGCGACTCCGGGATCCCGAACGCCTCGGCGTAGACCGCGATGTCGTCGCGCGCGCTGACCGTCGCCCACGTGTAGTTCTTGTGGACGTGCCCGAACGGGTTCGGGCGCCCCGGGCTTGCCGACCCGGCTGTAGCCGACGGTCTTGAACGCGCCGACCGCGTGCCACAGCTGGACGATCGTCACGTCGGGGTCGTTGACGCGGTAGATGACCGGCTGGAAGTCGTCGATGACGATCGTGTCCACGCGCGCGAGGAGCCACGGCAGCCGCAGGCGGTCGCGGATCGAGCGCCGGGCGGCGATGCTCGACCTGAACAGCGTGAGCAGCTCGAACTCGCGGTCGAGGCCGCGCTCGACCATCCGGTCGTAGACGAGCTTGTGGTTGCCGCCGAGGTCGGCCCGCGAATCGGAGCTGAACAGGATCCGGCGCCCGTTGCGTCGGGCCAGCAGCCGCATGGCACCAGAACAGCACGGCGAAGGCCGCGATCCTCGCCTGCATCACCGCCTGGGCGATGGGACCGGGTCTCGCGATGGCGCCCGGGATGGCGGTCGCCTCCTCGTCGAGCTCCACGACCGTCGGGTCGATGCTCGACGTCGATCGCGAAGGTCGCCCGAGCGCGCGGCCGACCGACGCGACGGCCGTAGATCGTGCCGTGCTGGCCGACGGCGAACGACGTCGGCGCGGTCGGGCCGGCCCCGGCGGCGTCCCCGACGAAGCGCAGCGGGTCGCCCGTGCCGCCGCGCGGCCCGGGGACGACGAGCTCCCAGCGGCCCGCGGCGAGCGGCTCGGAATCCGGGCCCTGCATCACGTTGAAGCGCAGGGTCAGCGCCGTCGTCGCTCGGCCTCCCAGCCGGTCACCGGGACCGCGGCGCCCGACGCCTTGTGGCGGAGGCGGAGCGACTGGCGGATCGAAGCGCGGTCGCCGGCGGGACGGACCCGGAGCAGGACCTGGATCCGGCGCCAGCCGAGCGAGAGCAGCTCGACGTCCGGGACGCCGGTCCGGGGCCGGCGGGCGGGCGTCTTGGCGATCATGTCGGGAACCGATGATACCGGTGGGTACCGGCCCGGCTAGCCGCGCTGACGTAGTCTCTGCGTGTGCAGATCCACGCCATCGTCCTCGCCGGCGGCGACGGCAACCGCTTCGGCGGCGAGATGCCCAAGCAGTTCGTGCGGCTCGCGGGCGACCCCATCCTGCTGCGGACGCTGCGGGCGCTCGGCGGCGCGTCGGTCGACCGGGTCGTCGTCGTGTCGCACCCGGCTGGATCGACGAGACGCGCGAGCTCGTCGAGGCGGCCGCGCTCGCGATGCCGGTGCAGGTCGTGCCCGGCGGAGCGACCCGCAACGAGAGCACCCGCAACGGCCTGCGCGCGCTCGAGGGCGACGACGACGACATCGTGGTCGTCCACGACGCGGTGCGCCCGCTGGTGCCGCTCGACGTGATCCAGCGCTCGATCGAGCCCATCCTGTCGGGGCGGGCGGACGGCGACCGACACCGTGATCCCGAGCGCCGACACGCTGGTGATCGTCGAGGACGACGCTGGTCGTCGAGATCCCCGACCGCAGCCGGTACCGCCGGGGCCAGACGCCGCAGACGTTCCGCCAGGGCGATCCTCGCCCGCGCCTACGAGGCGGCCGCCGCGGGCCGGCGACCTGTCGGCGACCGACGACTGCAGCCTCGTCCTCCGGCACGTGCCGGGGGCGCGGATCGTCGCGGTCGCGGGCGACGAGGTGAACGTCAAGATCACGACCCGGATCGACATGGTGATGGCCGACCGGATGCTCCAGATGAGGGTGCTCACCCCGATCGACGAGCGCCGAGGCCGAGCGCTCGCTCGACGGGCATGCGGCTGCTCGTGATCGGCGGCACGAGCGGGATCGGGCGGGCGATCGCCGACGAGGCGGTGCGTCGCGGTGCCCGTGCGGAGGTCGACGGCGGCGTCCCTCGGCCTGGACGTGCGCGACTACGCGAGCGTCGAGGCGCGCCTTGGCGCTGCGGCCGAGCGCCTGGGCGGCATCGACCACGTCGTCTGCACGGCCGGCGATCCTGCGCATCGGGTCGGTCGCAGACACGTCGGCCCACGTGCTCGCCGAGGTCGTCGACATCAACCTCACGGGCACCCTCAACGTCGCGCGCGCGGCGTACCCGTTGCTGCGCCGAGACGCGCGGGCTCGCTCACGGTGTTCACGTCGAGCTCGTTCACCCGCGGCCGCCCGGACTACGTGGCCTACTCCGCGAGCAAGGCCGCCCTGGTCAACATGACCCAGGGTCTGTCCGAGGAATGGGCCGACGAGGGGATCCGGGTCAACGCCGTCAGCCCCGAGCGCACCGACACCCCGATGCGCCGCAAAGCGTTCCCGGGCGAGTCGCCCGAGGGCCTGCTGGGCTCGGAGGCCGTCGCGGTCGCCACGCTGCGCCTCATCCGTCCGACCTCACGGGCCAGGTCCTCGACGTCCGCCGCCACGACGCGCTGACGCCGCCGCTGGTCGTCGAGCCAGCCGAGTCCGGGACCGTCCCGGCACAGCCGACGGTCGCGCCGCCCGCGCGGACCCGGTAGCCGCCGCCCGCGTGGGCGCCCGCCCGTGAGCCAGCTCGAGTACCGGCTCGCCTCCGTCGTCCTGCGGGTCATCGTGCTGTTCGTGCGCCTGCTGCCCGTGCGCCGGCGGCGCGTGGTGCTCGCGACCGCGCGGCTCCCGCTGCTCGAGGGCAACCTCCTCCACCTGCACGATGCGATCCGCGCGATCCGCCCCGACCTCGACGTGGCCCTCCTCCTCCAGCCGTACACCTACGACCTCATCGGTAAGGTGCGTTACCTCGCCCGGATGGTCCGGGGCACGTACCTCGTGCACACGTCGGGGCTCGTGATCGTCGACAACGCCTACCTGCCCGTCCACGTCGCGCCGCACCGGGCGGCGACGACCGTCGTCCAGGTCTGGCACGCGCCGGGGGCGCTCAAGCGGTTCGGCGCGGACACCGCGGGCGGGCTCGAGGAACCGGAACGGACGTTCCTGCACCGCTACTACGACTACGTGGTCGCGCCTGGCGAGGGCGCCCGCGAGCCGTGGTCCCGGGCGCTGCGGACGCCGGTCGAGCGCGTCCTGCCGCTGGGCACGCCGCGGACCGATCGCTTCTACGACACGGCTGCGCTGGGCGCGTCCCGTTCGTGGCTGCTCGCGATCCACCCGGTCCTTCGGGATCGGACGGTCGTCCTGTACGCGCCGACGTTCCGCGGCCGGGGCCGCGACAAGCACGGCACGGCAGCGCTCGACGGGCGCCGGCTGCGCGAACGCCTCCCCGAGGAGTACGCGCTGGTGCTCAAGTCGCACCCCAACCTCGACCCCGCGACCCAGCCGGTCGAAGGCTTCGACGTCGTTGCGGACCCCAGGAGCGACATGAACGACTACCTCGCGCTGGCCAACGTCTTCGTGACCGACTACTCGTCCTCGATCTTCGAGTGGGCGATCCTCCACCGGCCGCTGGTGCTGGTGGTCGACGACCTCGAGGCCTACGAACAGGACCCCGGTCTGTACCTCGACTATCGGCGCGAGATGATCGGCACCCAGGTGAGCGACGCCGACGGCGTGGCGGCCGCCATCCTCGCCGACGACTTCGACCTGTCCGGCTACGACCGGTTCATCGCCGCCAACATCGACGCCTGCGACGGGCACGCCTCGGAGCGCTTCGTCGACCGCTTCCTGCCCCGCCACGAGCGGGTCGATCGCCCGGCCTGATCCCGACCGAACGGATCCGGTCGACCGCGCAGCGCCCGCCCCGAGCGGGCACACTGGGCGCATGGCCACGAAGATCATCCTCGACGTCGACACCGGCACGGACGACGCCGTCGCCCTCATGACCGCCGCCCTGTCGCCCGACATCGAGCTCGTCGGCGCCACGGTCGTCAACGGCAACACCAACGTCGACAGCTGCACCGAGAACACGCTGCGGGTGTTCGACTGGATCGGGATGCCCGGGCGTCCCCGTCCACCGGGGCATGTCGCGACCGCTCGCCCGGCCGCAGGCCACCCAGCTCAACCCGGCGACCCGGATCCACGGTGACCTGCTCGACCTGCCGCCCGCGACGCGCCGCGCCGACGACGGCCACGCGGTCGACTGGCTGATCGACACCTACCTCGCCTCGGACGGCGACATCACGCTGGT
The DNA here is from genome assembly GCA_963779575.1 of uncultured Chloroflexia bacterium. GTDB lineage: Bacteria > Chloroflexota > Limnocylindria > Limnocylindrales > CSP1-4 > CAIXZV01. The sequence continues at coordinate 202,083 of CAVZYT010000007.1, read as the reverse complement.
GCCGGTCGGGCCGCTGACCAACGTCGCGACCGCGATCCAGAAGGAGCCGCGGATCCTCGAGATGATCCCCGAGATCGTGATCATGGGCGGCGCCCACGACCACGGGAACTCGACGGCGTCGGCGGAGTTCAACATCTGGCTCGATCCCGAGGCGGCGCGGATCGTCGTCAACTGCGGCCGCCCGATCCGGATGGTCCCGCTCGATGCGACGCACCGGGCCCTGGTCTCGGGCGAGGACTGCGCGGCGCTCCGGGCCCTCGGGACGCCGGCGGGCGAGGCCGCCGCGCGGTTCGTCGAGAAGCGGATCGAGGGCTACGACGCCACCCAGCCGATGCACCGGGCGGGAGCCGCGCCCGTCCACGACGCGCTGGCGGTGTGCGCCGTGATCGACCCGTCGGTCGTCACGACGCACCTCATCCCGGTGGACGTGGAGACCGGCGGCGAGCTGTCGGTCGGGCGAACGGTCTGCGACTTCCGGTTCCGGAGCGGCAGGCCCGCCAACGTGTCGTTCGCGATGGACGCCGACGAGCCCCTGTTCGTCCGGATGCTCAAGGACATCCTCGGCCGCACCGCCTGAACGAGGCGTTGATCGTCGTAACGCCACGCCCGAGCTACCGGCGGCGGCCCGTCACGCGGCGAGCTCGTCGCCGGACGCCGTCGCGCAGGTGGGCAACCCTGCGCCGCAGGCGATACGACACGGCGTCCGGCGTGACGGTGAGGACCAGCGACCACCGGCGACGCGGGCCGGGGTCAATCGAAGGCGCGGTCGTTCGTCGCCCTCGGCGCTGGACGGTGGGTCAGCGACGTCAGGCGCGATTCCCGAGGCGACGATGACGTCCGCGTGCTGGCGGCGTGGCGTGACGCGAAGCGGACCTGGAACCGCAGCTCGCGAGAAGCCCGATTCGTTCCGGGGCACGGCAACGGCGAGGGGCAGGACGCTCGCACGGGAGATGCCACGCGTCGGCGCTGCGTCGACACGTCGCGGCTCGAACGAGACCTCCGTGTCGAGCGACGTCGTCGACCCCGTCCGACATCGATGACCCGCACCTCGACGACGCCGAGGATCGATGCCTGCGTGTGCAGCTGCTCGGCGGGGACGGCGGCCGCAACCCGCGTCGGGGACGCGGAGCGCCCAGCCATCGGGGCGGATCGGGCGCGATCGACAGGCCGTCCGCCACCGGCCTGAGCGCGACGACCAGGTCGAGCTGCGAGTCCCTCCCGCTCGCGCCAGGCGATCGAGGGGCCGTGGCCGTCGGGCTCGCCCTCGACTCTGCCTCGGCGAGCGCCACGAGGAGGTCGAGCCGATCCGCCCGCGCGAGCGTCGTCACTGCCCGGACCGGCGGGATGATGCGCTCGTCGAGCTCGAGCGGCACGTAGTCGGTCAGGATCGAGCTGATCTCCGCGAGCAGGGCTTCGCGACGTTCCGGCGTCGCCGCGAGGAACTTGCGGGCCGCTCAGCCTCGTGATCATCTCGACGCCGATGAACCGGCTGATCAGCCGGTTCCGGAACGTGCCGGGCGTCGTGTAACGCTCGATGATGTCGAGGTCCTCGCGGACGTACTTGTAGTAGAAGGCGGGCTCCCAGGGCGTCGAGACCGCATTGCCACGATCGGGACGGCGGTGGTGGTGGTAGCAGACGTAGTCGCCGACTACCGAGATCGCGTCGGCGAGGAAGTACGCCGTGAGCACGAACGCCTGGTCCTCAAGCCGGCGCTTACCTTCGGGGAACCGGATCTCGCTGTCGATGAGGAACTGGCGGCGAAACAGCTTGTGCGGCTTCAGGTGCGCACGAGGTCGGGGTCGTCCGTGAAGCGGACCGGCCCGCGCGTCCGCCAGCTCCGTTGCGAGCCGTCGGGCCGGCCGTGGCCGACGGATCGGCCGAGGACGACGTCGCTGCCGTCCCGGACGGCGCGGTCGTACAGCCGGGCGGCGGCCTCCGACCCGAGGCGGTCGTCGTGGTCGAGGAACAGGACGTAGTCGGCACGCTGCGGCCTCGAGGCCCGACATTTCGCGGCCGGCCGGCCCAGCCCGAGTTCGGCTCGTGGATGACGCGGATGTGGGGATGCGTCGCCGCGAGCGCGTCGAGGGTGGCGCCCGAGCCGTCAGTGGACCCGTCATCGACGAAGATCGCCTCGAGTTCACCCGGCGGCATCGTCTGCGCCAGCACTGACAGCGACGCACTGCTTCAGGTACGGCCCGGGGTTGTAGACGGGGACGACGACGGCGACCTTGGGCGACGCGAGGCCGACGACTGTCATGCAGGGACCCTGAATTGCATCGCGCGAATGATAGTCGCGGCGCGAGAAACGAACCCCGAACCGGTGGGGCCGTGGCGCGACCGGCCACCGGCGTAGCATTCGGGCATGTCGATGCTCGCCCGATTGCGTCGCCGCCTCGGCCGGGGCCGTCCGGGCCGTGGACGGCAGGCCCGCTCCCGCCAGCCGCGGTCCAATGGCTGTCACGACTTCCTGGCGGCCGTGCACGAGCGGCTGGAGCCGCGGACCTACGTCGAGATCGGCGTCAACACGGGGCGCAGCCTCGGCTTGTCGCGCGTTCCATCGGTGGCCGTCGATCCTGCGTTCAAGGTGACCGTCGAGATCCAGACCGACGTGCACCTCGTGCGGGCGACCAGCGACGACTTCTTCGCCCGCCCCGACCCGCTCGCGCACCTGCGAGGGCGCATCCACGTTCAGACCGGCAGCCACCAGCGGTGAGGGCGGCGCGACGAATAGCATGGGTGACACGCCGATCGTTGACCTCGCGTTCATCGACGGCATGCACCTGTTCGAGTTCGCGCTGCGCGACTTCATCAACGTCGAGCGGTTCACGACGCCAACGAGCGTGGTCGTGTTCGACGACATGCTGCCGCGGAGCGTGCCCGAGGCGGCCCGGGATCGCATGACCTCGCAATGGACGGGCGACGTCTTCAAGATCGTCGACGTCCTGAAGCGGTACCGACCGGACCTGCGCATCGTCCAGGTCAACACCGAGCCGACCGGCCTCGTCGTCGTCTTCGGCCCGGATGCTTCGAACACCGTCCTCCACGACCACTACAGCGAGATCATCGCCGCGACCGTCGTTCCGGATCCGCAGCCCGTCCCGGCGTCGGTCCTGACCCGATCGGACGCGGTCGATCCCGCGGTGCTCCTCGCGAGCGGCGTGTGGGAGATGCTCAGCGGGGCGCGCGATCGCATGCCGCAAGGCCCCGGGACCCGGGACGCGGTGTCACGAGAGCTTGCCGCCATGAGCGCCGGATCGACTGCCGTACCCGCCTGAGACGCGCGCGGCGCGGAGCGGTCAGCCTCGGCGGCCGACGCGATCGGCAATGAGCGTCGCGAGTCGGCGCGGGTCGGCCGCCCATGCGTCGGCGCCGATCCGCGACGCCGTCTGCAGATCCGGGATCGCGAACCCGCCTGCGATGATCGGCACCTGCCCGTTGGCGGTCCGCGCCGCCGCGATGAGACGAGCCCCCGCCGGCAGGCGGGCCGCGTCAACGACGCTGACCACGACCGCGCGGAGGTCGTCGCGCGACCGGATCGCCGACGCCAGGGATGCGGGCGGCGTGTCGGGGCCGACGTTCAGGACCTCGTAGCCCGCGTCGGCGACGATGTCCGCCAGCATCGCCGCACCGAGGCCGTGCCGTTCACCCACGGGCATCGCGATGATCACGCAGCCGAGATGGCGGCCGCGGCGCCGGAATCGGGGGCCCATCCGGCCCACGATCGCGGCGGCGACGCTGCTCGCGAGGTGCTCCCGCTCGATCGGGATCGAGCCCGCCTGCCATCCGCTGCCGATCCCGTACAGGGCCGGCGCGAGGATCTCGACGTACACGTCGACGGGCTCGACGCCCGACGCCATCGCCGCCTCGACGACCTGCCAGCTCCCGGCGGCGTCCCCGGCCAGCATCCGCTCGCGGAGCCGATCCGGCCACGGCGCGCGTCGTCGCCTCGGACCCTGGGGCGTGGGTCCCGCCGGAATCCTGGTCCCGGTCTCACCGTCCTCGGGTGCCCTCGGGCGGGTCAGGTCGGCTGGGTCGATCCGCCAGGTGCCGCCGACCTTGTTAGCCGGCAGCATCCCCAGCCGAACGTGCCGGTAGACGGTCATGTAGTGCACGCCCAGCCGCTCGGCGGCTTCGTGCAGCGTCAGCAGGGCGGCGTCGTCGTCGGTCATGGCTCCCACGCGGCCCAGGCATCGCGCCGCGGCGGACCCTGGCCCAAGTTGTGGCCCATCAGCCGGCCAGCGTACCGGCGAACACCTGCCACGCGAGCGCCGACTTCGCCACCAGGCTGAGGACCATGTATGCCTTCTCGCCGAACAGGTACGACCGCCACCGGCCGACCTGCCGGTACTGGAGCCACATGTTGAGCGCGAACACGTTGAAGAACGCGAACAGCGAGACGAAGATCACGTAGACGAATGCCGGCGGCTCCGCCGCGCTGCCGGGCGACCACAGGTACACGCCGATGGCGATCCACGGCGCGATGCCAACGATGCTTCCCAGCCAGAACGGCCACAACGAACCTCCCGGCGACTCGTAGCGCTCCTGGACGGCGCCGAACAGGATCATGGCGGCGTTGGCGGCGGCGATCCCGATCAACGCCGCGACGTCGCTGATGCCGGTGAGCATCGCGATGAGCACGATCATCACCGTCGACGACAGCGAATACTCCGTCCAGCGGAAGAAGTTGCGTTCGCTCGCGAGCCCGGCGAGATACCGCTCGAACATGCGCGGCAGCGCGATGACCCCGTGAAAGCCCGCTGACAGCAGCAGGAACAATGCGACGCCCCACGCCAGCGGAACCTCGAAGCAGCGTGGTTGGCGGCGCGGCCGGCGTGCCCGGAGGGCCGGCCAGGAAGCTCGCGGTTACCGGCAGTGCGAACGCCGTCGCGAAGGAGATGATGGCAATCGCCTGGACCGCGTGGAGCCCGCCGAGGGCGACGTTCCAGCGACGGAGCGAAACGGCGGTGACGGCCGGGACCGGGCTCGCGACCAGTCCGGCCAGCGTCTGAGAGCTGTACATCGAATGCCTCGCCGAGAAAGAGGACGGGGAACGGCACCCGGGAGGATTGGGCGCCGTTCCCCGTTGGGAGGAGGAGAACCGACCGTCAGCTGGACGGCGGCAGGATGACCTGGTCGATGACGTGGATGATCCCGTTCGAGGCCTTGATGTCGGTCGCGACCACCTGGGCGGCATCGTTGAGGTAGACCTTGCCGTCCTTGACGGCGATCGCGATCGGCGCTCCCTCGACCGAGTCGGCCGAGGTCATTCCCACGACCTGGTCTGCGGTGACCGCGCCGGACACGACGTGGTACAGCAGGATCTTCTTGAGGGCCTCCGGGTCGGCCAGGAGCTTGTCCAGCGTGCCGGCCGGCAGTGCGGCGAACGCATCGTCGGTCGGGGCGAAGACGGTGAACGGCCCCGGACCCTGCAGGGTCTCGACGAGACCTGCGGCCGTGGCGGCCTTGAGGAGTGTGTTGAACGTGCCGGCGGCCTTGGCGGTGGCGACGATGTCGTCCATCGCGGCGGCGCTGGCTGAGGGTGCGGGGCTTGCCGCCGCGGCGGGGGGCAGCAGCACCTGGTCGATGACGTGGATGACGCCGTTCGACGCCTCGACATCCGCCGTGCTGACCTGCGTCGATCCGTTGAGGACGACCTTGCCGTCCTTGACGGCGATGGCGATCGGCGCGCCCTCGACCGTGTCGGCCGAGGTGAGCTTCACGACCTGGTCGGACGTGACCTTGCCGGACACGACGTGGTACAGGAGGACCTGCTTGAGGGCCTCGGGGTCAGCCAGGAGCTTGTCCAGCGTCCCGGCGGGGAGCGCGGCGAACGCCGCGTCCGTCGGGGCAAAAACGGTGAACGGGCCGGCGCCCTGGAGGGTCTCGACGAGACCCGCGGCCGTGGCGGCCTTGAGCAGGGTGCCGAACGAGCCGGCGGCCTTGGCCGTGGCGACGATGTCGCCCATCGGGGCCGCGCTGGGCGACGGCGCGGGAGTGGCTGCTGCCGGGGTGGCCGGCGCCGGCGTCGCCGACGCGGTGCTGCTGCACGCCGCCACCACGAGGGCGAGCGGCACGATCGCGAGGAGGATCGAACGCTTCATGTCGATGCAATTCCTTTCCGAGGGTTGGATTCCGGTTGCGAGGTGACCCGGTAACTAGGGTCCGGTCGCGGTCCGCAGTATTTAGCACTAAATCTCATCTGTCAAGCCGCGGCTCCTGAATCTGGATGGGCAGCCTGCCTCTTTCGGACGGCGGTTGCGGGGCGTAGGCTTTGCGACGAGGCACGTACCTCGCCTCGTCCCCGACGATCCCTCACCCTCCCAACGCAGACGTGCGGATGCCCGTGAACATCGACCGCCGCCCGCGCCGATTCCTGCCGCTGCTCCTGGCCGTCTGCGCGATCGCCGTGCTCAGCGGCCAGTCGATGGGCGACTCCGCCCTTCCCTCCGAGCCTTCAACGCGCAGTGCCCCGGCGCCCGCGCCGGGGCCGGTCCTGCGGATCGCGATGCTGCCGTCAGCGCCTCCTGTCGCCGCGCTCGATCCCCTGCCCTCACCGTCGAGGCGGCCCGCCCGTGCGCCGGTGTTGGACCTCCCGCGCCACGGCGTGCCCGTCGTCTACTACCACCGCGTCGAATTGATCCCGCCCGGCTTCCGTTCGTGGGGTCGCCATCGCAAGCGGACGTTCCTCGCCTACGACTCGCTGCCCGCCGCCTTCGAGGCGCAGCTCGACTGGCTGCAGGCCAACGGCTACACCACGATCCTCCCGCGCGACCTCGCCGCGCACTGGGACACCGGCGCGCGGCTGCCGCGGCGGCCGGTGATCCTCGCCTTCGACGACGGGTCCAAGACCTGGATGCGCAAGGTGCTGCCGGCGCTCAAGGCCCGGGGGATGGTCGCCGAGTTCTACCTCACGCTGGACGCGGTCAAGCACGGGAACCTGACCTGGGCGCAGGTGCGGCGGCTGGCGCGGGCCGGCAACGGGATCGGGGCCCACGACGTGCACCACGTCCAGCTGGCCGGGGTGCCCCATCGGCGACCGGCGTCGGCCAAGCGCATGTTCCGCGAGGTCAACGGTGCGCGGCGGGCGATCGCGGCGCACGTGGGTGTTGCGCCCGACTCCATGGCCTACGTCGGCGGCGGGTTCGATGCCCGACTGATCCGCCAGGTCAGGCGAGCCGGCTACACGACGGCTAGATCGATCCTGCGCGGCATCCACCAGCGCGCGGACCGTCGCTTCGCGCTGCGGGTCGTGCGCGTAGCCGCCCGGGACGACGTGCTCCGAATGGTCGCCGGGAAGGTCGATCCGCTCCTGCCGATCTTCGCCGCCAAGATGGCGGGCGACGAGCGCGCACGCCATCGGCCGGATCAGGGTGATGCGCCGGGGAGCCAGCCACCGGGCGATGAGGTGGCGCGCCCGGCGGGACTCGAACCCACGACCTTCAGGTCCGCAACCTGACGCTCTATCCGCTGAGCTACGGGCGCAACGATGTGGCGGAGAGGGAGGGATTCGAACCCTCGGAGCAGGTTACCCCACTCGGCGGTTTAGCAAACCGCTGCACTAGACCGCTATGCGACCTCTCCAGCAGCGGCGGAATTCTAACATCCGGCCCGATCGGGTCCGGAACCCTCGAACGGGTCCGTTTCGGGCGATTTCGTGCGGCACGGGCACATCGACTGGCCGGCCGTGCGGCAGGCACACATTCCTGACCCGCTGCGGCCGCCGTGCGCCCTGGTCGTGCATCCGGTGCACACATCCTGCTAGTTGGGCCGTCGGACGAGGCCACCGGACGGAGTTGTGCGGTGAGCACACGGATCTGTCCGGATCCGGGCTGGAGCCCCTGAGCGACGCGCTGGAATGTGCACCCGGCGCACACACGGTCGGCCGCGCGGGTGCGCCCGCCACGCTCGCGCCACGCTCGGCCGAGGTTGACGCGAGGCCCTCGAACGGGCTACCGTCCATCCACCGATGTGCGCCATCTATCGCTTTACCTGCCCGGCATGACCGACCCCGGAGACTGACGACCGGGATTGCGGGTCGTGCCGGGTGAGCAGAGGTCACTGACCTCTGCTTTTTTGTTCTCAGTGGGCGGTTTTCAAAGGAAGCGCTGACCAGATGTTCGTGGTGATGCGGACCGGAGCCACCGAGGCCGAGGTCATCGGCGTGAAGGGCCTGATCCTGGCCGAGGGGCTGACGCCGTTCGAGAACGTCGGCGAGGCGCGGACGGCGATCGCCGTGGTGGGCGAGATCGGTCGTCGGCGCGACGAGCTGACCTCGCGGCTCCAGGCGCTGCCCGGGCGTCGAGCGGGTGACCGCGATCTCGAAGCCCTACAAGCTCGTGTCGCGCGAGTTCCACCCGGACAACACGGTCATCCGCGCGCTCGACGCGGTCATCGGCGACGGTTCGCTGACGGTGATGGCCGGCCCGTGCTCGATCGAGAGCCGCGACCAGCTGATGGAGACGGTCGACTCACGTCGCCGCGCACGGTGCGACGGTGATCCGCGGCGGAGCGTTCAAGCCGCGCACGAGCCCGTACAGCTTCCAGGGCCTGGGCGTCGAGGGCCTGCGCTACCTCGCCGAGGCGCGCGAGCGAACCGGGCTGCCCGTGATCACCGAGGTGATGGAGCCGTCGCAGGTCGACATCGTCGCCGAGTACGCGGACATCCTCCAGATCGGGACCCGGAACATGCAGAACTTCTCGCTGCTGCTCGCCTGCGGGCGCGCGGGGCGGCCGGTGATGCTCAAGCGCGGGTTCGGGGCGACGATCGAGGAGTGGCTGATGGCCGCCGAGTACATCGCGTCGGCCGGCAACCCGAACATCATCATGTGCGAGCGCGGCATCCGGACGTTCGAGACGTTCGCCCGCAACACGCTCGACCTGACCGCGGTCCCGGTCCTCCACCACCTGACCCACCTGCCGGTGATCGTCGACCCATCGCACGCCACCGGCAAGCGCTGGCTCGTCAAGCCGCTGGCGATCGGCGGGGTTGCCGTCGGGCGCCGACGGGATCATGGTCGAGGTCCATCCGCGCCCCGACGAGGCGCTGTCCGACGGCGAGCAGTCGCTCACGTTCGAGCTGTTCGACCAGATGATGACCGCGCTGACGGCCGTCCACGGCCACGTCAAGGACCTCCACGGCGATCTCGTCCGTGCCGATGGCGGCGTCATGGCCGCCCGAGGGACGTGAGCACCGTGGCGACACGCCCGGCGGACGCCGGCGACCTGGCCGACGACGTGCTCGTCGTGCGCCCGGCCGCGCGGCTGCGCGGGACGCCGCGGCTCCCGGGCGACAAGTCCATCTCCCACCGGGCGCTGCTGTTCGCGCTGCTGGCCGAGGGCGAGAGCCGGATCACCGCGGCGGGCGACGGTGCGAGACGTGCGATCGACGGCCGGGCTGGTCGCGGCGCTCGGGGCACGGGTCGAGCGGGTCGCCGAGCACGGCGGCGGGTCGACTACCGCGTCGACCTCGCCGGGCGGCGGTGCGCTGCGCGAACCGGACGGACATCCTCGACTGCGGCAACTCCGGGACGTCCGCCCGCCTCGTGGCCGGCGTGCTTGCCGGTCGCGACCTGTTCGCGGTGCTCGACGGCGACGCCTCGCTCCGGCGGCGGCCGATGGGCCGGGTCGTCGAGCCGCTGCGCCAGATGGGCGCGACGTTCGCGGGTCGGGGTGGCGCCACGCTGCTGCCTCTCGCGATCACCGGCCGCGCCCCGCTGGCCCCGATCACGTACGACACGCCCGTCCCCAGCGCCCAGGTCAAGTCCGCGATCCTGATCGCGGGGCTCGCGGCGGACGGCGAGACGTGGGTGACCGAGGCCGTCGCCACCCGCGACCACACCGAACGGATGCTGCGAGCCCGCGGCGTCGCGGTGGACGAGGGCTCGGCACCGGACGGCCGGCACACGGTCCGCGTCGCCGGGCCCGTCGGTCGTGGCAGCGGTCGACGAGACCGTCCCGGCCGATCCGTCAGCGGCCGCCTTCTGGCTGGTTGCCGCGTCCGTCCACCCCGACGCCGAGCTGCGGCTCGAAGGGGTGAGCACGAACCCGACGCGGCGTGCCATCATCGACATCCTGAGGCGCATGGGCGCCGACATCGAGGAGCACGATCGTCCCGCCGTCGGTGGGGCGGACGGCGAGCCGCTCGCCGACCTCGTCGTGCGATCGAGCGAGCTTCGGGCCGTCGACCTGTCAGCCCGCCGAGGTTGCAGCGGCGATCGACGAGATCCCGATCCTGGCGCTGGCCGCAGCCTTCGCCGAGCGGGACGACGCGGATTCCGGGGCGGCGGCGAGCTCCGGCACAAGGAGTCCGACCGGATCGCCGGGATCGCGGCGGGCCTCGGGGCGCTCGGGGTGGACATCCGCGTCGAGGGCGACGACATCGAGATCCACGGTGGCCGGCCGCTGGTCGGCGCGGTCACCGAGACACACGACGATCACCGGCTCGCGATGACGTTCGCGATCGCGGGCCTGCTTGCCACGGGCGAGACGATCGTCCGCCGGCCCGGGTCGGCGGCGGTCTCGTATCCGGGCTTCGCGAGCGAGCTCGAGGGAGTGCGGGCATGACGAAGCGCGTCGTCCTCATCGGCCACCCGGTCGCCCATTCGCTCTCGGGAGCCATGCAGCAGGCGGCCTTCGACCACCTCGGCATCGATGCGAAGTACGAGCTGTGGGATCGAGCCCCGATCGATCTCGGCGACGCGATCGTGGAGCTGCGCACCGACGACTTCCTGGGCGCCAACGTCACGATCCCCCACAAGGAGCGGGTCGTCCCGATGGTCGACAAGCTCACCGACGAGGCGCACGCGACCGGCGCCGTCAACACGCTGACCAAGGAGGGCCGCAAGCTCGTCGGCCACAACACCGACGTGCCCGGCTTCAAGGTCGCGCTCGACGTCCTCGTCGGCCGCCAGAAGATGCCCCGGACCGCGATCGTGCTGGGCGCCGGCGGCGGCGCGCGGGCCGTCGTCTACGGCCTGATCCGCGAGGGCTTCCAGCGGGTCATCGTGTTCAACCGCCACCTCCACCGGGCCGAGGGGCTGGTCAAGCACTTCGGGCGCAGCGCCGCGCACATGGAGCTGCGGGCGATGCCCTGGCACGAGTCGATCATCGAGGCCGAGCTGGCGAAGACGAAGGTCCTGGTGAACGCGACCTCGATCGGGCTCGGGGCCGACGAGTCGCCGCTGCCCGCGGAGATCCTCAACCCGGAGCTCCTCGTCCTCGACCTGATCTACGCGCAGACGCGACTGCTGCGCGAGGCCGCCGCGGCCGGCTGCGTCACCGCCGACGGCGAGACGATGCTGCTCAACCAGGGCGCCGCCGCGTTCAACCTGTGGACCGGGCAGCCGGCGCCGCTCGAGGTGATGGGCGCGGCGCTCGCCGATGCGCGCGCGCAAGGGCCTCCGGTCGGCCGAGGGCGAGCCGGCCGGGCCCGCCGACGGCGAGGCCGACGCCGCGGCCGCGCCCGCCGCGAGCTGACCGGCGGCGGCGGCAGGCGACATGGACCGTTTCCGGTTCATCACGGCCGGCGAGAGCCACGGGCCGATGCTGGGCGCCGTGGTCGAGGGCGTGCCCGCGGGTCTCGCGCTGACCGAGGACGACCTCGCCGTCGACCTCGCGCGGCGCCAGCGCGGCTACGGCCGGGGCGCGCGCCAGACGATCGAGCACGACCGGGCCCGGATCCTGGGCGGCGTGCGCCACGGCGTCACCCTCGGCTCGCCGATCCTGCTCGAGGTCGCCAACCGCGACTGGGAGAACTGGACCCGGGTCATGCAGGTCGGGCCCGCTGTCCGACGAGGAGGCCGCCGAGCTGGCGACGCTGGCCGACGACGGCAACAAGCGCGCCCAGCCGATCACGCGCGTCCGCCCCGGGCACGCCGACCTCGCCGGGCGCGCTGAAGTACGGGTTCAACGACGTGCGCGACGTCCTCGAGCGGTCGTCCGCGCGCGAGACGACGGCCCGCGTCGCGGCGGGCGGCGTGGCCCGCGCGTTCCTGCGCGAGCTCGGGATCGACGTCTGGTCGTTCACGGCCGAGGTCGGCGGCGTGGCCGTCGATCCCGCCCGGGCGACCCGCACCCGGGACGAGGCCGACGAGTCGCCGCTGCGCTGCCCGGACCCCGACGCCGAGACGGCGATGATCGCGCGGATCGACGAGGCGCGCTCGGACGGCGACACCGTCGGCGGCGTGTTCGAGGTCGTGGTCCACGGGGCGCCGATCGGGCTCGGCAGCTACGTCCACTGGGACCGGCGCCTCGACGCGGCGCTCGCGGCCGCGGTCATGAGCATCAACATCGTCAAGGGCGTGGAGATCGGGCTCGGGTTCGAGCAGACCCGCCGGTTCGGGTCGCAGGTCCACGACGTCATCGACGGCCGGCGCGACGACGGGACCTGGATCCACCGCACGAACAACGCGGGCGGCCTGACCGGCGGCGTCACCAACGGCGAGCCGATCGTCGTCCGCGGCGCGGTGAAGCCGATCTCGACGCTTGCCCGGCCGCTCGACGACCGCCGACCTGATCACCGGCGAGCCCGTCGACAAGGCGCACTACGAGCGGAGCGACATCTCGGTCGTGCCGGCGGCGGGCGTCATCGGCGAGGCGATGGTCATGCTCACGCTGGCCCGGTTCGTGCTCGAGAAGACGGGCGGCGACTCGATGCCCGAGGTGGTCGACAACCTGCGCCGCTACCGCGAGCGGATCGCGGCCGCACCCGAGCCGCCGGTGGCCGGTGGGCGGCCGCATGCGGAGCCGGCGCGGGCGGCCGCGAGTGCGTCGACCCGCCCGGACGGCGACGGCGAAGCCGGCTCCGGCGGCGACGACTGACCGCCGATGGACCTCGTCCTCGTCGGGCTGCCGGGGAGCGGCAAGAGCGCCGTCGGCCGGCGGATCGCCGCGCGCCACGGGGCGTCGTTCGTCGACCTCGACGAGCAGATCGAGCACGCCGCCGGCCGGCCGGATCCCGGAGATCTTCGCCGACCGACGGTGAGGCGGCGTTCCGGCGCGCTCGAGCGCGAGGCCGTGGCGGCGCTCGGGCCGCCCGACGCGCGACCCGGCGCTGCGGCGCGTGATCTCGCCCGGCGGCGGCGCGGTCGTCGACCCGCGCAACCGCTGGACGCTGTTCCGCGGCCGCCTCCCCGTCTGGCTGGACGTCCGCCCCGAGGTCCTCGGCCAGCGGCTCCGCCGCTCCCCGAACGTCCGGCCGCTGGTCCAGGGCGGCGACCCGGTCGGCCGGATCCGCGCGCTCGCCGCCGCCCGCGAGCGCTTCTACGCCGCGGCGGCGCGGGTCAACGGGGTCGCCGAGCTGTCGGGGGTCATCGAGGCCGTCGACCGGCTCGTGGCCGCGGGCGTGCCCGCGTCGACCACGCTGCTCCACGCCACGACGCAGATCGGCGAGCTCGTCGCTCGGCGAGCGGATCGCCGCGTGACGCCGTGAGCGAGGCGCTCCACCGGCTCGAGGCGCGGCGCGCGGTCCTCGTCTCCGAGCCCGGCGCCTGGGCGGCGTTCGGCGAGGGCGTCGCCGAGGGGCTGCGCGCGCGCGGGCTGGCCGGTCGAGCACGTGATGCTGCCCGCGGGCGAGGCCGCCAAGGAGCTCGCGGTCATCGGCGAGGCGGCCCGGGAGCTCGCCCGGCTGCGGGTCGAGCGCCGCGATCCGCTGGTCGCGATCGGCGGCGGGGCGCTCGGCGACCCGGCCGGGTTCCTCGCCGCGACGTACCTGCGCGGCGTGCCCTGGATCCAGGTCCCGACGACGCTCGTCGCCCAGGTGGACTCGTCCATCGGCGGCAAGACCGGCGTCGACCTGCCCGAGGGCAAGAACCTGCTCGGCGCCTTCCACCAGCCGTCGGCGATCGTCATCGACGTGGCGGCCCTCGCGCACGCTCCCCGAGCGGCAGCGGCGGGCGGCGCTGGGCGAGATCGTGAAGATGGCGGCGCTCGGCGACGAGGCGCTGTTCGCGACGCTCGAGGCGGACGGCGAGGCGATCGCGCGCGGCGACGCGCGGCGCGCTCGAGTCGGGCGCCGTCGCCGAGGTCGTCGAGCGGCCGGCCTGGGCGAAGGTCGAGGTCGTGATCGGCCGACGAGCGCGAGCAGGGCGCGGCGGGCGGGCGGATCACGCTCAACCTCGGGCACACGGTGGCCCACGCGCTCGAGGCGGTGGACGGCTACGCGACGCTGCTCCACGGCGAGGCCGTCGCGTACGGGCTGCGGGCGGCGGCCCGGATCGGGGCGGCCGTCGGGCGTGACGCCGGCCGACCGCGCGGCGCGGATCGAGCGGCTGCTCGACGGCCTCGACCTCGGCCGGGCGCCGCTCCCCTACCCGCGCCGACGCCGTCCTCGCCGCGACCGGCAGCGACAAGAAGCACGCCGGGCGGCCGGCTGCGCTGGGTGCTGCCGACCGCCGACGGCGTCGTCGTCCGCGACGACGTGCCGGACGAGGTGGTCGCGCGCGTCGGTCGATCGGCGACGTCGGTCGCCGGCCGGCCGGCCGCGGCGGCGCGAGGCCCGGCGCATGACCCGCGTCCTGGTCCTCCAGGGCCCGAACCTGAACCTGCTCGGGACGCGCGAGCCCGAGATCTACGGCCGCGAGACGCTGGACGAGATCCACGCGGGCTCGCGACGCACGCCGCCGAGCTCGGGCTCGACGTCGACTTCTTCCAGTCGAACCACGAGGGCGCGCTCATCGACCGCCTCCACCAGCGCGACTTCGACGCCGCCATCGTCAACGCCGCCGGCCTCACCCACACCTCGATCGCCCTGCGCGACGCGCTGCTCGCGGTCGAGCGGCCGTTCTGGGAGGTCCACCTCTCGGACCCGTCGACGCGCGAGGCCTTCCGGCACGTGAACTTCCTCCACGACATCGCGCAGGCGTCGATCGTCGGGCCAGGGGGCCCGCGGCTACCACGTCGCGCTCGAGGCGATCGCCGAGCGGTTCGGGGGCGCGGCGTGAGCTCGACCCCCGCCCGCCCGACGACGGCGCCGTCAAGCCGACGACCGCCGAGCGCGACGACGCCGCGGTCGAGCTCGTCCCGGATCCGCGACGAGATCGACGCGCTCGACCTGCGGATCGTCGAGCTGCTCAACGAGCGGGCGGCGCTCGGCCGGGCGGCCGGGCACGCGAAGCGCCTCGCGGGCCGGCGCGCGATCCACGACCCGGAGCGCGAGCGCGAGGTGCTCCTGCGCGTGGCGATGGCGCAACCGCGGGCCGCTCGCGCAGGCCGACCTGCTCTCGATCTACCGGCGGATCGTCGCCGTGACCCGGAGCCTCGAGACGCGCGACCGGCACCGCGATGGGCGGGACGGCGACGAGCTGACGACGCCGCGTCGCGGCGGACCTGTTCCTGCCCGCGATGTCGCGCGGGCCGCCCGGCCCGACCCGCGCGTCCTGCCCGCGACGCCGGTCACCCGGTTCGCGCCGGCGCCCGACCGGCGACCTCCACCTCGGGCACCTCGTCAACGCGCTGTACACGTGGGGCATCGCGCGGGCGACCGGCGGGCGCGTGATCCTGCGGATCGAGGACCACGACCGGCAGCGGTCGCGGCCGGCGTACGAGGCGACGCTCCTCGACGACCTCGAGCGGCTGGGTCTCGTCCCCGACGAGCCGCCCGTCGCGGCGTTCCGCGCCGGGCCGACGCCGTACCGCCAGTCGGACGCCGGGGCCGAGTACGAGGCCGCGCTCGAGCGGCTGCGCGAGGCCGGGCTCGTCTACGCGTGCGCGTGCTCGCGAGCGACGTTCGCGGCGTACGAGGCGGAGCGCGGCCGGCCGTGGCGCGGCATCGGCTGCCCCGGCGGCTGCCGGCGAGCGGCTCTCCCCGAGGACGAGGGCACGGGCCTGCGGGTGGCCGTCGGGGCCGGCTCGGAGCGCTGGATCGACCTGCTGGCGGGGCCGATGGCCGACGAGCCCGCGGCGACCGGCGACCTCCTGGTCCGCGACCGGCTCGGCAACTGGACGTACGCGCTGTGCGTGGTCGTCGACGACATGCGGCACGGCGTCGACCTCGTCGATCCGCGGCCGCGACCTGCTCGACGCGACGCCCGTCCAGCTCCGGCTCGCCCGCCTGCTCGGTCGCGAGACGCCGCCGGCATTCCTTCACCACCCGCTCGTCCGGCGCGCCTCGGGCCAGAAGCTCTCAAAGTCCGAGGGCGACACGTCGGTGCGCTCGCTGCTCGACGCAGGCCGGACCCCCGCCGAGCTGTTCGGCCTCGCCGCCCGCCTGGCCGGTCTCGTGCCGGATGCGGCGCCGATCGAGCCGGACCGCCTCGGGGCGCTGTTCGGCGTCTAGGGGCAGGGGTCCGGCATGACCTGGTCGCCGCGGACCCGCGGCCAGCGCTCGACGCGCAGCGGCGACGCGAGGTAGACGCTCGTGCCGTCTGCGCTGGCATAGAGGTGCGTCTTGCCCAGCCAGTAGCCGGTGTCGACGGCGTTTGGCGGCAGCGTCGCATCGGCGGCGAAGGTCGTGAACAACGTCTCGGGGGCATACGACCCGCCGAAGAGGTTGCGCACGTACAGGCGCCCGTCCACGAGCAGACGCTCGGTGCCCCGGCAGTCCAGGCGTTCGAGGACCGCCCTCGGTTCCACCGGGCACCCATCGCATCGACCCACCCTCGCCCGAAGCCGGTCGTCGGCAGGGTCTGGTCGAAGTCGGCGCGATCGCAGGCGGCGAGCTGGAACGGGACCCAGCCGGCGCTCACCCGCTGCATCGCGATCAGGACCACGGGCTGGCCATCGCGCAGGCTCGCGAACTGCGACCAGTCCGGGCCGTCGTCCAGGGCGACATAGCCGGTGAGCGGCAGGGTCGCGTAGGTTCGGGCCGCGGACGCGAGGAACCCCTCGAGCGCCTCCTGCGCGGTGGCACCGACCTCGCCGCCGATCGGCGCGTCGCCTGACGCCTCTCCGATCGGGGCGACCGGCCACTTGCAGTGGAGCTGGCTGACCAGCGTCGTGGCCCAACCCGGCGTCGCGGGCGAAGGCGACGCGACGGCGGCGGCGGTCGCGGCGGGAGCGGATGGCTCGATCGACGGCATACCCGTCGGCGGTGGTGCGGCGACCGACGATCCGAACCGCCAGACGGCGAGCCCGCCCAGGCCGACGGCAATCACGATGGCCGCCGCCCAGGCAAGCGCCGGCGAGCGCCGTCCCCGCGATGGAAGGCCCGCGATGGCGGCGCGCTGCGCCTCCAGCTCGGCGTCCGTGGACGCTGCGCGCCTCGCGAGGAGCTCCTCGAGATCCTGCTCCAGCCGGTCGCTCATCGACGTTCCTCCGCGTCCATCGCGGCCCGGAGCCGATCGAGGGCCGCGCTCGTGCGGGACTTGACGGTGCCGCCAGGGATCCCGAGCAGGGCCGCGGTCTCCGAGACGGGCAGGTTCCACAGGTGGCGCAATGTCAGCAGCACCCGGTCGTCCAGTGACAGGCGATCGAAGGCCCGCCCGAGTGACCGCCGCTCGAGGGCGCGGTCGATGCCACCCTCCGGGTCCGTGGCGGCGACATCGAGCTCCAGCACCTGCCCTCGGCGCTTCGCCACCCGGATCGCCGCCCGCACGACATGTGTCCGGAACCAGGCCGGGAACGCGACGGGATCGCGAAGCCGATCCAGGCCTTGCCAGGCGGAGAGCAAAGCCTCCTGGAGGGCGTCGGCGCCATCGGCGTGCGACCGCGTCAGGACGATGGCCGCACCGAGGGCCGACGACAGCTCGGGCTCGACGAGATCGGCGAACGCGCCACGGTCACCCCGGACGGCTGCGGCGACGAGCCTCGAGCGTCGATTGCCGGCGAGGGCTGGGTCCAGGATGGCCTCCATATCGAAAGGTGTCGGGCCGAGCGAGATCGGTTCGGATTTCGCGATACCGGCGGGCCGCCGCGGTGACTTCAATTGCGGGCGGGGATCTGCGCGGCCCTCAGCGCCCGATGGAGCTCACGCGGGCTCGGTGCGGTCCTCGATCTCCCAGGCGTGGTCGAGCGCGTGCCAGGCGATCCGCCGGGCCGCGTACCGAGGCGGCCACTTCCGGCCAGCGATGGGCGACCCGTCCGAGGGCCGACGAAGGATCTCGAGTACGGCCGCGCGCCTGGCCCCAACGTCGTCGATACCCTTGATCCCCATCACGTTGGCGTAGCCGCCGTCGGCGTCGTTCACGTGCCCGACGATCTTCGTCCGGTCCCTGCCGCCGCCCCGCGGCCCCTTCCGCAACTCCTCCGGCGCTGCCGCAGCGATCCGGTCGAACACGGTCCAGGCCGCCTCGACGATCGCGGCGAGCCGTTTCGCCTCGGCGGCATCGACCGGACGCCGGTCCTCGTCCCCGATCGCACCCGGCACCCCGAACGTCGTGGACGCGTCGCCCGCCTCGCGTTCCGCAGCATCGATCTGGATGTCGTCGGCATCGAAGGCCAGTCCGGCTTCACTCGCGACGTCGGCATATCGAGTCGCAGCCGCGAGGAACGCCTCGACGGCCAGCTCCTCGGTCTTCCCCGACCTCGACCATCCCGGCCAGTCGAGCGCGGACACGAAGACCTTCCTGTCGACCGACTCCACGGTCACGCGCACTCGATTGCCCATGCCCGGAGTATGCCAAGTCGCAGGTCAGGACCTGTCAACGATGGTCGCGCTCGGCGCGAATCGCGTCACGCTGACGTCGCCGCACGGAGCCGGCCGACGAGCGCGGCCAGCGCCGCGACGTCGCGGCCGTCCGGGCCCAGCGCGTCGACGAGCGCGGACGCGACGATCACCCCGTCGGCCCCGGCCTTCGCGATCGCCCGGACGTGCGCCGGCTTCGAGACGCCGAACCCGACCGCGACCGGGACCGGGGACACCGCCTTCACCTCGCGGACGAGGCGGGCGACGGTGGGCGGCAGCGAGGTCCGGGCGCCGGTCACCCCGACCAGCGACACGCAGTACAGGAACCCGCCGCTCCGCGCGGCGACGGCGGCCCGTCGCGCTGGCTCGGTCGTCGGCGCGACGAGGTAGACGACGCCGATCCCGGCCTCGGCGGCGACCCGCTCGAACGGCCCGCCCTCATCGGGTGTCAGGTCGGCGACGATCACGGCGGCGGCACCCGCGGATGCGAGCGCTCGGGCCCGGTCGCGGCCGTCCCCGCCGCCGATGATCTGGTTCGCATAGCCCATGGGCACGAGCGGGGTCGCGGGGCGGGCGGCGGCGATGCGCGCCGCGAGGGCGAGCGAGCGGTCGAACGTCGCCCCGGCGGCCAGCGCGACCTGCGAGGCCCGCTGGAGCGTGGCCCCGTCGGCGAGCGGGTCCGAGTACGGCAGCCCGAGCTCGAGCAGGTCCGCGCCGGCGTCGATCGCTGCGCAGGCGATCTCGAAGCTCGTGTCGGCATCCGGGTAGCCCGCGACGACGTACGGGATCAGGGCGGAACGACCCTCGGCGCGCGCCCGGGCAAACCCCTCGGCAACCCGGCGCGCGCCGGCGGTGTCGTTGGTATGGGCGGGCGATGCCTGGATTGTCATCGGGCAGGTCCGTCAGCCGCGGCGCGCCACGAGGGCCTTCGGCGCCGTCCGGCGCCACGCCGACCGGACGATGTCGGCGATCACCTCGGGATCGAGCGCATCCAGGTTCACGCTCACCCAGCCGAACCGCCCGACATACGGCGCGGCGGACACGGCATCCGGAAACGCAGCGATCAGGTCGGCCTGTTGGTCGATCGTCGTCCGGATGCTCGCCCGACCGCCGTCCTGGCCCGGTGATCAGGTAGATCTTGTCCTTGACCCGGAACGTGACGTCGCCCGCGTGCTCGGCGTCGCCCCAGGTCTCCTTCTCGTGCGTGCCGGGCAGCGACGAGGCAGAAGGCGCGCAGCTCGTCGATCGTCATCGGTCGAGGTCCCAGGGCTCGACGTCGGCGAACCGCTCGAGCGCCGCGAGGTCCTTGTCGCCGCGGCCGGAGAACCCGAGCAGCACGAGCGCCTCGTCGGCCGGCCAGGCCTGTCCCGAGCCCTCCACGCCGGCAGGAGCTTGGGCAGCGCCGCGATCGCGTGCGCCGTCTCGAGCGCGGGCAGGATCCCCTCGGTCGCGGGTGACCGTCGCGCATCGCCGCCACAGCCTCGCGGTCCGTCGCCGTCGCGACCTCGAGCCGCCCGCCCTCCGCGAGCGCCGCGAGCTGCGGCCCGACGCCCGGGTAGTCGAGCCCCGCGGACGCCGAGTGCGCCTCGACGACCTGCCCGTCGCGGTCCTGGAGCATCAGCGATCGGGATCCGTGGAGGATCCCGGCCGTCCCGCCGGCGATCGCCGCCGCGTGTCGCCCGGTCGAGATCCCGTCGCCCGCCGCCTCGGCCACCGCCAGCCGCACCGATGGCTCGCCGATGAACCGCGACAGCAGGCCGATGGCGTTCGATCCCCCGCCGACGCAGGCGAGCGCCATGTCCGGCAGCCGCCCTTCGACGGCCAGCAGCTGCGCCGCCGCCTCGTCGCCGATCCGCCGCTGGAGGTCGCGCACGATCGTCGGGTACGGGTGCGGCCCCATCGCCGATCCGAGCACGTAGTGCGTCGTCTCGACGTTCGTGACCCAGTCGCGCATCGCCTCGTTGACGGCGTCCTTGAGCGTGGCGGTGCCGGACGTGACGCTCCGGACCTCCGCGCCCAGGGCCCGCATCCGGAGCACGTTCGGGGCCTGACGCTGGATGTCCTCCTCGCCCATGAACACGACGCACGGGCAGAGCGAGCAGCGCGCAGGCGGTCGCCGTCGCGACGCCGTGCTGTCCGGCGCCGGTCTCCGCGATGACCCGCGTCTTGCCGAGCCGGCGGGTGAGCAGCGCCTGGCCGAGCGCGTTGTTGATCTTGTGGGCGCCCGTGTGGGCGAGGTCCTCGCGCTTGAGGTAGAGGCGGAAGGCCGGGATGGCGACGCGCGCACGGCCGATCGCGGCCCTGGCCAGGCGCAGCCTCCGCGGCGGCGGCAGCCGATCCGCGCGGTAGAGGGCGGTCGGCCGGCCGGCGTAGCGCCGGAGCAGGTCGTCGAGCTCGGCCCAGAACCGCGGGTCGTGGCGGACGGCGTCGTACGCCGCCTCGAGCTGCTCGAGCGCGGCGACCAGCGTCTCGGGCACGTACCGCCCGCCGAAGTCGCGCTCCATCCCCCACCGGCCGGCACCGTCGACCTCGAGCAGGCCGGGGTGCACGGGCGCGGGCCCGAAGGCGACGTTGGGCCGGTGCCGGCGGGCGTCGCGGGCGCGCTTGACGAACAGGGCGACACGCAACGGGTCCTTGCGCGGCCGCTCGCCGGTCGACCCGCGGCGCCGTCCGTCCCCGAGGCGACGTCGACGCCGTTCGCGGGGATCGCCAGCAGCGCGTCGGCGACGTTGCCGGCATGGAGGCCGCCGGCGAGCGTGACCGGGACCTGGCGCGCCACCGCCGCCGCGATGCCGGCATCCACGCGAACGCCCGTCCCGCCCGGGTGCGGCCCGCCGGCCGTGTCGAGCAGGATCCGCTCGGCGCCGGCGTCGAGGAAGGCGCGGGCCCGGCCGATCGACGGCGTCCGGGTCGTCGTCCGGGCGGACCTTGAGCGCCTTCCAGGCCGGCCGCCCGAGGGCCGCGATCGCCGACGCCGGCTCGTCGCCGGACAGCTGGATCGCGTCGGGGTCGACGGCCTCGACGACCCGGCGCAGCTCGTCAGCCGGCAGGTCGGCGGTGACGATGACGATCCGCGGGGCCGGGGCATCGGCCGTCGCGGCGGCCCGGGCCAGGCGGGCGAGCGCGACACCCTCCTCGATCGACAGCGCCCGCGGCGTCCCGGGGGCGAAGTTGAGACCGATCGCGTCGGCGCCGGCGCGGACGGCGGCGAGGACGCCCGCCTCGTCGGTGACGCCGCAGATCTTCACGAACGGGGCGCGGGCCTCGGCGGTGATGTCGGCCGGATATCGTCCGGCGGCGACGAACGCGCGGGCGGCCGCCGCCGGATCGGCCGAGCGCATCAGGGCCTCGCCGACGAGCGCGGCGTCGAACCCGGTCGCCCGCCAGCGAGCGACGGTCGACGGGTCGCGCACGCCCGACTCGGCGATCGCCGAGCCGGTCGCCCGGGATCAGGTCCCGGAGCCGCACGGCCTGCTCCGGGTCGACGTCCAGCGTCCGCAGGTCGCGGTTGTTGATCCCGATCAGCCGCGCACCGGTCGCCAGCGCCGCCTCGATCTCGCGCGCGTCGTGCGCCTCCACCAGCGGCTCGAGCCCGAGGTCGCGCGCCTGCGCCGCGAGCCTGGCCAGCCGGGCCGGCGGGTGGAGGACCGCGAGGAGCAGCACGAGGTCGGCCCCGGCAGCCCGGAGGAGATCGAGCTGCCGGGGATCGACGACGAAGTCCTTGGCGAGCACGGGGATCGGAGACGGCCGCGCGCACGGCGCGCAGGTCGTCGACCGAACCGCCGAACCAGTGGGGCTCGCACAGGACGGAGATGACCGACGCGCCGCCGGCGGCGTAGGCCCGGGCGCGGGCGACGGCGTCGTCCGAGGCGGCGATCTCGCCGGCCGACGGCGAGCGGCGCTTGACCTCGGCGATCAGGTGGAGGCCCGGCGCGGCGAGCGCCACGACGACGGGTCGAGGCGCGGGCGCGCGCAGCGAGCGCCTGCCGGAGCCCGTCGCGGCCGAGGGCGTCGAGCTCGGCGGCGACGTCGGTCCGCCGGCGCGCGGCGATCTCGTCGACGACGCCCCCGGCCTCGATCGCGGCCGCGCGGCGAGCGTCATGCGCGGCGCTCCCTCGGTGGCCGCCGCGGCTTGGCCGCATCGGACGCCCGCCGCTCCTCGCGCAGCTTGCCCAGCAGCTCGGTCGCCGAGGCCGGCGTCGATCGTCAGCCCGGCCCGGTCGATCCCCTCCTCCAGCTTCTCCACGACGCCGGCGACCAGCAGCGCCGCGCCGGCGTTCAGCAGCACGACGTCGCGCCGCGCCCCCGGCTCGCCGCGCAGCACCGACTCGACCATCCGGGCGTTCTGCTCGGGCGTGCCGCCGGCGAGCTTCGACGTCAGCGTCCGCGTGAACCCGAGCTCGGTCGCCTTGATCTCGTGGCGCTCCACGCCCGTCGGGTCCCACGTGGTACAGCACGCCGGTGTCGTCGAGCGGCAGCTCGTCGACCCCGTCCCCGTGGATCACGAACGTACGCTCGGTGCCCAGGCGCGCGGCGACCTCCGCGATCCGCGGCGCGGCCTCCGCCGACCCCGACCCCGATCAGCTGGCGCGTCGTCCCGGCCGGGTTCGTCAGGGGCCCGAGCAGGTTGAACGCGGTCCGCACGCCGATCTCGCGCCGCGTCGGGCCCGCGTGGCGCATGGCCGGGTGATACGACGGGCGCGAACAGGAACGCGAAGCCGAGGTCGCGCAGCGACGCGCCGGCCGAGTCCGCGTCGTGGTCGATCCGGACGCCCAGGGCATCGAGGACGTCGGCCGAGCCCGATTTCGACGTGATCGCCCGGTTGCCGTGCTTGGCCACCGGCACGCCGCAGGCGGCGACCACGAGCGCCGACGTCGTCGAGATGTTGAACGTGCCCGAGCTGTCGCCGCCGGTCCCGACGACGTCGATCGCGCCCTCGGGCGCCTCGACCCGCACGACCCGCTCGCGCATCGCCGTCGCGAAGCCCGCCAGCTCGTCGACGGTCTCGCCGCGCATCCGGAGGCCCATCAGCAGCGCCGCCAGCTGCGAGGGCGTCGCCTCGCCGTCCATCACCTCGCCCATCGCCAGGCGAGCCTCGTCCATCGACAGCGTCCGGCCGTCGACGATCGCCGCCAGCGCGGCGCGGACCTGCTCGCTCATCGGCCGGCCGCCACGGGATCGCCCGGGGCCTCCGGCTCGGCGCGAGCGCCATGCCGCGTGTCGCGAACGATCCGGACACCGCGTCGAGCCGCGACGCCTCGCCCTCGCCGGCCAGGCGCAGGAAGTTCGCCAGCAGATGGGGGCCGTCCGGCGTGAGCACGGACTCCGGATGGAACTGGACGCCCTCCATCGGCAGCGTCCGGTGGCGCAGGCCCATGACCACGCCGTCGGCGGGGCTGGTCGCGGTGACGTAGAGCTCCACGGGCAGCGTCGCCGGGTCCACGCACAGCGAGTGGTAGCGGGCCGCCGGGAAGTCCTCGGGCATCCCGGCGAGCAGCCCCTCGCCGTCGTGCTCGATGTCCGACGCCTCGCCGTGGACGAGCGTCGGCGCCCGGACGATGGAGCCGCCGTAGGCCGCGGCCATCGACTGCATGCCGAGGCACACGCCGAGGAGCGGGATCCCGCGGGCCGCGGCGACCTCGACAGCCGCGACCGACACCCCGGCCGTGTCCGGGATCTGCCCGGCCCGGGCGAGATCACGATCCCGCGCAGGCCGGCCGCCGGGTCGTCGGCCAGCGCCTCGATGTCGGCGCGGGTCATGGCGTCGTTGCGCACGACCCGCACCTCGGCCCCCGCCGCCTCGAGCGCCTGGACGAGGTTGAAGGTGAACGAGTCGTAGTTGTCGATCATCAGGATCATCGCGCGACGCCTTCCGGCTCGGCGGACGAGGACGTCGGACGCGGGTCCGGCGGGAGCCCCCGTCGCGGCCGCGAGCTCGATCGCCCGCTTGAGGGCCGCCGCCTTGTGCTCGGTCTCGTCGAACTCGGACTCGGGCACGGACTTCGCGACGATCCCGGCCCCGGTGTGGACGTGCGCCTGGCCGCCCTTCAGGACGGCGCTCCGGATCGTGATCGCCGTGTCGAGGTTGCCGTCGTAGCCGAGATAGCCCACGGCGCCACCATACAGGCCGCGCCGCTCGCCCTCGGCCGCGGCGATCAGCTGCATCGCGCGCACCTTGGGCGCGCCCGTGAGCGTGCCCGCCGGGAACACGGAGCGCAGCGCGTCGAGCGTGTCGAGGTCCGGCCGGAGCTTGGCCTCGACGTGGCTCACGAGGTGCAGGACGTGGCTGTAGCGCTCGACCTCCATGTACTGGCTGGTCGTCACGGTGCCCGGGCGCGCGACCCGCCCGAGGTCGTTGCGCCCGAGGTCCACGAGCATCACGTGCTCCGCACGCTCCTTGGGGTCGCCGCGCAGCTCGTCGGCCATGCGGTCGTCGTCCGCCGGCGTCGCGCCGCGCGGTCGCGTGCCGGCGATCGGGTGGGTCGTCATGCGATCCCCGACGACCTGGAGGAGGAGCTCCGGGCTGGCGCCGACGACCTCGAACGACGGGGTCCGGGTGAAGAACAGGTAGGGCGACGGGTTGACGCGGCGCAGGGCCCGATACAGGCCGATGCCGTCGATCGGGTTGC
Organism: uncultured Chloroflexia bacterium; assembly: GCA_963779575.1. Lineage (GTDB taxonomy): Bacteria > Chloroflexota > Limnocylindria > Limnocylindrales > CSP1-4 > CAIXZV01. The sequence continues at coordinate 176,893 of CAVZYT010000007.1, read as the reverse complement.
CGTCCGCGGCGTTCGGGAGGTCGAACGACTGGCGGCGGGCGAGCACGACCTGGATCGCCTCCCCGGCGGCGATCGCGTCCTTGGCGTGCTCCACGGCAGCGATGTAGGCGTCGCGCCCGAGCGAGGTCTCGACCTGGCGGAAGGGGCTTGGCGTCGTCGCACCATCGGTCTCGCTCGACCGCCCGAAGGCGGCGGTCATCTCCGCCTGGCTGGGCCGGGCGGTTCGCTCCAGCGCCTCGAAGATGGCCCGCTCGGCGATCCGGTAGCGACCCTCGAAGTCGGGCGCCTCGGTGTGGAGCGACGCGATCGCCGAGAGCTGGTGGCTGAGATGGTCGAAGACCAGCACGAGATCGGTCTCGATGAACGCGGCCAGCGGCACGCCGACCGGGTCCTTCTCGGGGCGAGGGACGGACGGCTCGAACGCGGTGACGGCGTCGTACGAGAGCGCGCCGACGGCGCCGCCGGTGAACCGCGGCATGCCTTCGGTCGGGAGCACGCGCCGGCGCGGGACGAAGGCCCGGAGCGCGGCGAGGGGGTCCGGCACCTGCGTCTCGGTGACGGGCAGGTCCGGCGAGTAGGCATCGACGCTCACAGGCCGGGTCGTCGTGCGGGCAACGCCGTCGCCCACCTCGAGCAGCCGCCGCGGCCCGACGCCCAGGAAGCTGTACCGCCCGAGCCGCTCGCCGCCCTCGACGGACTCGAGCAGGTACGCCGGTGTCGTCCCGTCGTCGAGCCGCAGGAACGCGCCGATCGGCGTCTCGAGATCGGCCGTCCGCGTGGCGCGCAGCAGGATCGTGTCGGCCGTGCCGGCGAGGCGTTTGGCTTCGGTCAGGCTGAGCGGGTCGGTCATCGCGGTCCGTCCTTTTGAGGTAGCTCGTCGGCTCGGGGCCGGCGGGGCCCGAGAATCAAGAAACGACCTTCGTACTTCTTCGGGACGAAAGGTCGTGCCTTCCGCGGTGCCACCCTCATTCGGCGGTGTGCCGCTCTCTGACCGGCGGACCGCCCGGGTGTCACCACCCGATCGATCGATCGGCGCTGCCCTCTATCGCTGGCGCTCTGCGCCGGAGCCTACTTGTCGTCCGCGGCGCTGCGCCGCCTCGCGTTCGGTCCGGTGGCTCACGGGTCCATTCGCCGCCGCCGCCATCCCGGCTTCCACCAGCCGCCGGGTCTCTGGAATGGCGCTCGACGGGTACTCGTCCCGATCGAAGCCGGTATTCGTGATGTGGCGCGGAGTCTAGGGGCGACGATCCGGAGGCGTCAAGCCGTCCCCGCCGAGGCGGCGCCGGATCACCGGCAGCCACGCGAGTCCGCCGACGACCTGGAGGAACACGGCAACGACAACGAGGAGGCCGGGCACCGACAGCACCAGCGCCGGCACCTGCCAGGAGAATCCGTCGAAGGCGAGGCCCACGCCGGCATCGAACGCGATCGAGGCGTTCGACATGTCGCTGGTGGCCGGCCGGCCGAGGCCGAACGCGTCACCCGACGGCGTTCCGGGCTGGACATCCGAACCTGCTGGCGACCCTGTCCCCGGATCCCGCGATCCGCCATCAGTCCCGGCACCGGGGCCCGAAGCGGATCCGCCCTGCGATCCCGCCGAGCCCGGGGCGTGGCTGGCGGAGGTCGCGTCCGGCGAGGGCGATGGGGTCTGCTGGGGCGTGTCCGTCGGGTCGGGTGTTCGGGCGGGAGGCGACGTCGGTGTCGGCGTCGGGCCATCTGTTCGGACTGGCGTCGGCGAAGGGGTCGGCGGCTCGGTCGGGCTCGGGGTCGGCGGCGGCGTCGGGGTCGGGGACGGCGTGGGCGTCGGGCTCGGCGGGGCGGTCGGTGGCGGCGTCGGCGTGGGCTGGTTGCGCGGCTGGACCTCGATCGTCACCTTCGCCAGACCCGACAAGTCCGCGCCGTCCGAGGCCCGGTAGGTGAACGAGTCGGTCCCGACGAAGCCGTCGTCGGGGACGTAGTCGAACCTGCCGCGATCCTCGAGCTCGAGGCTTCCGTGATTGGGACTGTCGACGAGCTTCGTCAGGAGCTGGTCGCCGTCGGCGTCGTCGTCGTTCTTGAGCACGCCCGGCCGGTTGACCGAGAGCTGTTTGCCTTCCTTGGTGGCGTAGCTGTCGTCGTTGGCGACGGGTTTTGCGTTGGTCACGGTCAGGACGACCGCCGCGGGGACCGCGATCGTTCCGTCGTCGGCGGCGTACGTGAACCCGTCGATCCCCGTGAACCCGGCGTCGGGCTCGTAAGTGAAGCCACCGTCGTGGTTGAGGTTCAGGTTGCCGTTGGCGGGTCCCGTGACCACCTTGGCCTTGAGGTCATCCCCGTCGGCGTCGATGTCGTTGGCGAGGACGCCCGGGGCGTCGACGCGCAGCTTCTGGTCATGGACGACCGACCAGGCGTCGGGCAGCGGCACCGGGGCGACATCGATCGGGAGGACCGCCGCGGCCGACGACCCGCCGCTCCCCGGGCTCGCGGACACCGGCGCTGCTCCGGCGAGGAGCGACGCGAGCGCGCACGCGGCCAGCACCCGGCCGGCGGTCGCCTTCACGCGACGCGGGCGTCCGGGTGCCACAGGCGGGCGGCGATGTCGTCGCCTGGCATCGGCGGATTGGCGTCGGTCTCGAGCCCGTCCAGGAAGGCCTTGACAAGCCGCTCGTCGAGCTGGGTTCCCGCCGCGTCCTCGAGGCGCATCCGGGCCTCCCGCAGATCGAGGGCCTTGCGATAGGGGCGGCTGGTCGTCATCGCGGAGAACGTGTCGGCGACCGCGAGGATCCGGGCCAGGAGCGGGATGTCCTCGCCGGCGAGGGCGTGCAGGTAGCCGTGCCCGTCCCAGCGCTCGTGGTGGTGCCGGACGCCGGCGCGGATGGCGTCGAGGTCCGGCAGGTCGCGCAGGATCGCGTCACCCAGGGCGACGTGCTGCTTGACGACGTCGTACTCCGCGTCGGTCAGCTTGCCGGGCTTGCGCAGGATCTGATCGGGAATGCCGACCTTGCCGACGTCGTGGAGGAGGCCCGCGAGACGCAGCGTCGCGACCTCGTCCGGCCCGATGCCGATCTGCGACCCGATGAACATCGCGTAGCGCGCGACATCCTCGGAGTGGCGTTTGGTGTAGCGGTCCTTGGCGTCGACCGCGAGGATCAGGCCCTGGAACACGTCGAAGGTGTGCGACGCGACGACGGCGTCGGGCGCGAACCCGGTGACCAGGACGGCGTCGCCGCCACCGGCGCGGGCCTCGCGGAGCGTCACGGCGACGCTCGCCAGCAGCTCCGTCACCGACTCGCCGTCCTCGGGGAAGCGCGCCACGGCGGCGCTGACCGTGAGCGGCAGGTCGTTGCTGTCGCCGAACTTGAGCCTCACCTCCGCGAGCGCCTGACGCACCGCCCTCGGCCTTGGTCTGGCAGGGTGCCCGACCGCCGGGCCCTCGACGGCGACCAGGAACTCGTCGGGGCCGTAGCGGCCGACCGCGAGCGCGGTCGGCACCAGTGGCTTGAGCAGGTCGCTGACGGCGTCGATCGCCTCGTCGCCCGCGGCGTGGCCCCAGGTGTCGTTGAGGATCCGGAAGTTGTCGATGTCGAGAATCGCGATCTCGAGCCCTGCGCCCAGTCCCGCGGAGGCGCTCGATGGCCGCGCCGATGGTCTCGACCAGCGCGCCGTGGTTGAGCATCCCCGTGAACGGGTCGCGGCGGGTCGCATCGAGCAGGGCGACCGTCTGGCGGGTGATCCGGCCCTGGGCCGCACGGAAGACCAGGTACAGGACGCCCGCGGCGGCGATCGCCGCGGTCACGGTCACCAGGACGACGTCCCGCCGCGCGGCGTCGATCGCAGACATGATCGGCGTGGCGTCGCGCCAGGCGCCGACGACGCCGACCACGCGGCCGTCCTGCAGCAGCGGGAAGTATTCGCGCAGCGTGCTGTCGGTGCCGAGGTCGCCCGGGCCGGCCTCGCTCTGCGCGGCGGGCACCAGCGACACGGCGGTCTGACCCGCGAGCACCGTCCGCCAGTCGGGCGAATCGGCGGCCTTGAAGCCGGCGAGGTCGGCGTTGCTCGCGAGGATCGTGCCGTCCGGCCGGCGGATCTCGGCCCGGATGATGCCGCGCGGCGTGATGAACGACGTGAGCCCCGCCGTCGAGCTTCGCCTGCCGTTCCGGGGATGATGGACGTTGCCGGTCAGGTCGCCCGGGGTCAGGAGGTCGTCGACGTACCCGCGAATGACCTGGGTGTCGGTCCCGACCGCCTGGTTGAGCGCCGACGTCGAGACGTGGACGGACGCCAGGATGACCTGCGCCGTGGCGGTCACGCCGACGATGACGAGGAAGACCCCGTACACGATGAACAGCAGGATCGGGCGCGGCGGGCGTCCGATCGGCCTGGACGACTTTCCGGGCGTCCGGACCGCCGGCCGCGCGAGCGCGCCTGCCGACCGCGCGTGAGACGTCACCAGGCTCCTTCGATCCACATGGCCGTTGCTTTGGGCGGGACGTTAGGGCCAGATGAGGCCCGATCGGGATCACCCAAAGGTCACATCGGTGACGCCGCGCACCGGCCCCACCAGGGTCGGCGGGCCGGGTCAGGCGGCGCTGAACCCGCCGCGCAGGGACAGGCGCGACCCGGCCTCGTAGAACGCGAGCGCGCGCCGCATCGGCTCGTCGCGGCGATGGCGGCCCTCGGCGACGCGCCACAGCACCCGGGCGAGCTCGTCGACCCGCTCGAACAGCTCCGCCTCGCTGCGCGGTGTCGGGATGTCCGCGTAGGTGCGATGAATCCGGGGCCATGTGACGGCCTCGGACGGAAGGGTCGGGATCACCGAGAACACGATCCGGGCGTGGCCGGCGGCGAGGATCTGCGCGCTGTCGGCGGGCCGGAACGGCGGGCGGTTGACGGACGCCTCGGCCGCCGCGGCGACCGCGTCGGGCCCGGATCGCGGCACCTCGACGATGCCCTCGCGCCGGACGAGGTCGCGCAGCTCGGCGGCCTCGAACTGGCCGGCCCTCGCCAGGGCGGTCAGGCCGGCCCGGACGGCATCGACGTGGGCCAGCCCATCGTCGGCGATGACGGCACGGACCATCTCGCCGTCACCGGATCGTTCATGGACCACCGCGACCAGCGCCGCGCGCGTCCGGCGACAGGTCTCGACCAGCGAGTCGAACGAGACGAACCGCGTCGGCTCGCGCGCCTCACCGAACGACCGGCCGCCATCCATCAGCCGCCTCCGCCGTCCGCTCGGTGGGCCGTCCGGCTCATCCCCCGCCCCAGCTCCAGCCCGGGATCGCCTCGATCGCCTGCTCGTCGGCGGGGTCGAGCTCGTGGTCGTTGTGGGCGTCGCGCACGTAGCCAATCCAGTCGCCCAGCGGGAACTCGTCGTCGGTCAAGTAGTCCGGCCGGGGCATGCCCGCGCCGGTGGCGATATGGGCGGCCATCACCGGCACCCCGGCCTCGGCGAAGGCGTCGTAGGTCTCCCAGCCGTCGCCCGCCGCACGGATCGGCGCGTCGTCGGCGAAGCACCAGATCCAGTCGTCGCCGGGCGACACGCCCTTCATGACCGCGTGCCCGTCGCTCTGCCAGTGACCGCGCATGTGCCGCCGTGGGCTGTTGTCGCAGCACAGGGTCTGGCCACAGACGAGGCACTGGCGCAGGTGGACCCAGCGCGTGCCCTCGATGATGCAGGCCTCGCAGACCTCGAGGTGCTCGCCCACGGGCTGCATGGTGGCGGCGTGCTCACAGCGTTGGCGCATCGGCATCCTTCGCTTCCCGCCCGGCTGGCGCGCCGGCCGGTTGTGCGAGTGATACCACCCTGAGCCGAGCCGTGCAGCCTGACCTCGGTACTACCCGCCTGGCAGTGGCGGAGCGAGTGAGATTCGAACTCACGAGAGCTTTCGCCCCTGCGGTTTTCAAGACCGCCGCCTTCAACCACTCGGCCACCGCTCCGCGGGCGAGGATAACAGCGAGCGATTCACTTCTGCCCGATCGGTCATTGACCCGATCGCGCGCCCCGAAACAGACTGGCTCGAAGGACTGCCGCGCGGGAAAGGAGCCGAGAGCGCGTGATCCCCGCGGAGCGGACATCGGTCGAGCCGGCCGCCGGCAGGCACGAGGGCCGCCTCGAGACGCCCGGCCCTGCGTCCGATCCCGAGCTTGTCGCCTCGTCGGGTCGCGTCGTCGCACGTCCCGGAGCCGCGGGGACGGCGCCACTTAGCGTCCGCCGGATGCTGTCGCTCCAGACGCTGGTCGGGAACCGCGCGACCCAGGAGGTGCTCGCGGGGGCCCGACGGAACGCCCGATCGGCAGGCGCCGTCGTCCAGCGTCGCGTCATCCCCGCGGAGCAGACGTGGCTCCGGGGCCTGCTCGCCGCTCGCGGTCCCGCACTGACGACCGCGATCGCCAGCGATCCAGCGGCCCGCCTGACGGGCCTCGACATGGGCGACCGGATGGACACCGTCGCGAGCGTGCGCGCCGATGTCGACGCGTTCGAGGTCGCGGTCGGCGCGGCACCTGGCTTCGGGAACGTGCATGCGGCCAGGATCGTGAGCGCGCTCGAGGATACGCAGTCCAACGACGCCCTGGCCACCCGCCTGGTCACGCTGTTCAACGCCTCGGTCGATCCGCTCGTCGGCCTCGCCTGCCTCGTCACGATCGACATGGACCGTGCCCGCGCCGCGCTGCAGGCCAACCTCGCCCGCACCCAGACCGCCCTGGCGCGGCTGACAACCCGGCTCGCCGGCGTCGCCATCCCTGTGAACCTGGCGGGGATCAACTCGTTCCTCACGACGCTGGGGTCGGAGGCCGCCGCGCCCACGACCGCGGGCGTGACCGCGTCGAACGCGACCCGTGAGACGAACGTCGAGCACATCCTCACGCCACCGGCCGTCGCCGCCGCCCGGGCCGCCGCCGCAGCCGCCGGCCGGCCACCGCCCGCCTTCGTCGAGGCGGGCTACTACAGCGACATGATCGAGGCCCTGCATCGGGTCGCCACCGCCCATTGGCGGATCGCCAACGACACGAACAGTCGGACGCCGATGGACATGAGCCGTGGGGGGCGGGTCGAGCAGATCGCCGCCGAGGCCAAGCGCCGCGTGGACGGCCTGTTCGGCATCTTCGGCTCGGCCGCCGCGCCGAGCATGACGATCGGGGCCAACCTGCGCGACCAGTCAGCACGAGCGGGCGATCCCCGGGACATGGCGCGCTGGTTCGTCATGGATTCGGGCGACGCGCGGATCGTCCACGTCGACGACAACCACAACGCGTTCGGCGTCGCGCGAGCCAACGAGATCCGCCTCGATGTCATCGACCACTACAGCAACTCGACGGCGGCGTCCGGGCACGCGCCGCCGGCAGGCCTCGACACGCGTCTCGGCATCCCCGCCGCGGAACGGCGAACGCGCCTGACCCTCACGGACCGGATGTGGCCGGGCATGCAACAGTCCGGCATGGTGTTCCTGACGCCGCGGGAGGGCGCGACGCCCGCCGATACGCGCTCGCTGTACTGGAACCTGTTCAAGACGTGCATCCACGAGTACCTGCACACCACGGCCAACAGCATCTACACCAGGTGGTACGAGGCCCTGACCGACCCGCACCACAAGATCACCTACCAGGAGGGCTTCACCGACTGGTTCACGCTCAAGACGTGGCGGTCGGTCTTCCCGGAGGAGGTCGCGTCCAACACCGCGTTCCGCACGCTCGTCCAGGGCTCGGCGGACGTCGACGTGGCCGCGGCGTCGGGCGACCCGTCCCACTATCCGGAGATGGCCGAGGCCGCGCAGCTCGAGACGGAGATCGGGCTGCCCAACATGCGCGCCGCCTACTTCCGCGGCAACACCGCCGTCCTGGGCGGTGCGAGACTCCCGCACACATGAGCGCCGCCGAATTCCCTCCCTGACGCGATCGCCGGCAGGCTCGACGGCTGGCGCTGGGAGCCGGGCCTCGATCCCGAGACCGTGGCCGCGGCGCTTGGCACGACGATCTCGACCGGGCCCGATCCTCCACGCCGGCCACCCGCGCCAGGCCGGGCACGCATGCAGGTCCCGGGCGAGCCGTGGCCGGTGTGGGCGGTCTGGGACGAGGCCGGCGAGCTGGTGCTGATCGAGGTCCTCGAGCCCCGGGAGGCGCCGTCGTCCGCCGGGGCGGTGGCGGCCTTCGGCGAGCCGGACGCCAAGCGGCCGCGAGACAGCGGGCCCCATCCGAGCTACGAGCAATTCGCCTACCTGTCGCGCGGCTTCACGCTGTTCGAGTGGTTCGAACAGCCGCCTGCCGCGCTGTGGCTGTACCGGCCGACCGACCTGGACCGCTACCTCGCCGATCTTGGAGCCGACATCACCCCAACCCGGCAGCGCCCGTAGGAGGACGGAGGACGACATGGATCACGCCGACACCAGGACGGAGCGCAACCACGCGCTCGCCGCGCCCACGCCGAAGCCGCCGGCGGCGCACAGCCAGGGCGAGGCCTTGCTCGAGCTGCAGCGGACCGCCGGCAACCGTGCCGTGACCGAGGCAATCACGACCGTCCAGCGACACCGGCTCAACCCCGAGAACATCGAGGAGCCGCCGTCCGCCTGAGGGCGGCGCGAGCGCCGATCCGAGCGCCTCGGGATATCCTCCGCCCGCGGCCGGCGCGACATTCGTTACGGGGCCGCCGAGCTGGCCACATGAACCAGTTGGGCATACGGGAGCCGACGTGTTTCGCCGAGGGCGCAACGGGACGAACGGGAGCGCCGGCGAGAGCGGACCGGCCCCCGGCAGCGAGCACCTGATCGACCTGCGGTCCGTGGTCAAGGACTACGTGACGGACGCGGGCCCGTTCCGGGCGCTCGACGGCGTCGACCTCCAGGTGGACCGCGGCGAGTTCATCGCGGTCGTCGGGCGGTCGGGCTGCGGCAAGTCGACGCTGATGAACATGATCACCGGCATCGACCGGGCGACGGACGGGACGGTCACCGTCGCCGGCCAGGACCTGGCGCGGCTGTCGGAGGGCAAGACCGCGGTGTGGCGCGGTCGCACGATCGGCGTGATCTTCCAGTTCTTCCAGCTGCTGCCGACCCTGACCGTGGTCGAGAACGTGATGCTGCCGATGGACTTCGGCGGGCTGTGGACGCCGCGCGAGCGGCACGACCGGGCGATGGACCTGCTCGAACGCGTCGGCATGACCGACCAGGCGCGCAAGCTCCCCTCGAGCACCTCGGGCGGGCAGCAGCAGCGCGTCGCGATCGCCCGGGCGCTGGCCAACGATCCGCCGCTGATCGTCGCCGACGAGCCGACCGGCAACCTGGACTCCGCGACCGCGGACATCGTGTTCGAACTGTTCGAGCAGCTCGTCGACCAGGGCCGGACGATCGTCACCGTCACCCACGACGCCGAGCTCGCCCGCCGCACGCGGCGAACCGTCCACATGGCGGACGGCCAGATCCTCGACGGCACGCTCGCGACCGAGGCGCCGGCAAGTGCGTAGCGTCCGCTGGCGCAAGGCGATCCGGGACCTCGGCAGCCACCCCGTTCGATCGCTGCTGGTCGTGCTGTCGATCGCCGTGGGCGTGTTCGCCGTCGGCACCATCGCCGGCGCCAACGCGATGCTCCAGACGGGCCTGCGGACGGCCTACGAGAACAGCAGGCCGTCATCGGCCACGATCTTCGCCGGCCCGTTCGACGAGTCGTTCGTCGACAGCATCCGGACCATGCACGGCATCGCCGACGCCGAGGCGCGGCGGAGCGTCACCGTCCGCCTCCTCAACGACGACGGCTCGTACCGCGAGATGCTCCTCAACGCGATCCCCGACTTCAACGACCAGCACCTCGACCTCGTCACGTCGCAGTCCGGCGGCTGGCCGCCCGACCGGGACGAGGTCGTCATGGAGCGCAGCTCGCTGGTGCTGCAGCCGTTCGCGCCCGGGCAGCGGCTGCGCGTCCAGACGGCCGACGGCAAGGAGCACGACCTGACCGCGATCGGGATCTCCCACGAGGTCGGCGCGGCGCCCGCGTTCTATGCGGGCAGGGTCGCCGGGCACGTCACGCCGGAGACGCTCGGGGACCTCGGCTATGACGCGACCTTCGACGAGCTGCACATCAAGGTCGCCGACCCGACCCTCGACCAGGACGGCATCCGCGCGGTCGCCGACGACGTGTCGACGCGCATCCAGCGCGCCGGCATCCCGGTCTTCGGCAGCTACGTCCCGGTCCCCGGCCGCCACCCGGCCAACGACCTGCTCCAGGGCTTCTTCCTCGTGCTCGGGTTCATCGGCGCGCTGTCGCTGATCGTGTCCGGGTTCCTCGTCATCAACACCGTGTCGGCGATCCTCGCCCAGCAGACCCGCCAGATCGGAATCATGAAGGCGATCGGCGCCCGCAACGGCCAGATCGCGGGCCTGTACCTCGTGCTGGTGTTCGCGTACGCGGTGCTGGCGCTGTGCGTCGCGATTCCCCTGGCGGCCCTCGGCGCCTACGGGTTCGCCCAGTTCACGGCAGGGCTCGCCAACTTCGACATCGACACCTTCTCGATCCCGACGACGGTCATCGCGCTCGAGGTCGTGGTCGGGCTCGGGCTGCCGCTGCTGGCGGCCCTGGTCCCGATCGCGCGTGGCGTCCGGATCACCGTCCGCGAGGCGCTCGCGTCGACCGGCATCAACGATCGCTTTGGGCACGGGCGGTTCGACCGGCTGCTGCGTGACATCAGCGGCCTCCCACGGCCCACGCTGCTCTCGATCCGCAACACGTTCCGGCGCAAGGGCCGGCTCGCGCTGACGCTCGCGGCGCTGAGCCTTGGCGGCGCGATCTTCATGTCGGTGTTCGCGGTCCGGGCCTCGCTCGTGAAGACGCTCGACGACGCCCTCGCCTACTTCGCCTACGACGTCCAGGTGGAGCTGGCGACGACCGAGCGGGCGACGGTGCTGGTTGACGAGGCGATGGCGGTGCCCGGCGTGGTGGCCGCCGAGCCATGGCGCTTCGCGTCGACCGGGATCGTGAACGACGGGGTCGAGGGACGGTCCGTCGTCGCGTTCGGTCTGCCGCCCAACGCCAAGACCGTCCGGCCGACGATCCAGGAGGGCCGCTGGCTGCTGCCCGAGGACGGCAACGCGGTCGTGGCCACGGCCAACGTGCGCGACGACGAGCCCAACCTGCGGGTCGGCGACGCGATGACGCTGCGCATCGACGGCAAGGACACGACGTGGACCCTCGTCGGCATCGCCCAGTCCCCCACCCGGCGGCCGTTCCTGTACGCGCCGGACGTGGCGCTGGAGCGGGCGACGAGCGAGGTCGGGCGGGCCGGAGTGCTGATGGTGGTCGGGCAGCCGGGCATGGACGCCGCGGCGCAGGACGCGCTGGCGACGGCGGTCCGATCACGGCTCGAGGGCGCCGGGGTCAAGGTCGCCGCCACGACGACCTCAGGCGAGATCCGCCAGGCGCAGGAGCTGCTGTTCAACGTGCTGGTGCTGTTCCTGTCGTCGATGGCGGTGCTGCTGGGGTTCGTCGGCGGGCTCGGGCTCACCGGGACGATGACCATCAACGTGGTCGAGCGGTCGCGCGAGATCGGGGTGCTGCGCGCCGTCGGGGCGTCGGATCGGTCGGTGCTGCTGATCTTCCTCGCCGAGGGCATGCTGATCGGGGCGCTGTCGTGGGCGCTGGGGGTGCTGGTGTCGATCCCGGTCAGCAAGCTGCTGTCCGACGCGCTGGGCAACGTGTTCGTCAGCCGCCCGCTGTCGTGGGCGTATTCCGTCGAGGGCATGATCGCGTGGGCCGTGATCGTGCTCGTCCTCGCCGCCGTCGCCAGCCTGCTGCCCGCCTGGCGGGCGAGCCGGCTCGCCGTCCGCGAGATCCTGGCCTACGAATGAGACGATCCGACCGTGAGGGAGCCTGACCGCCGATGACCCGCAACCGCCTGCTCGTGCTGATCGTGGTGGTGCTCGCCGTCGTGGGCGGGGCCTGGTTCGTGTCGGGTCGCGGCGGGTCTACGCCTTCCGGCGCCGCGCCCTCGCCAACCGTGCCGCCGGTGGCCGAGTCCACCACCGTCACCTCCGACGCGCGCGCCGTGCCGGTCCGCCATGTGGAGCTGTCGGCGCCCGGGCGGTGGCGGCGTGGTCGCCGAGGTGATGGTCGCCGAGGGCGACACCGTGACCGAGGGCCAGCCGTTGCTTCGACTGGACGACACGCAGGCGAAGGCGGCGGTCGACGAGGCCAAGGCGTCCGTTGGAGCCGCCGGTGGCAGCCTCAAGCAGGCGCAGGTGACGGAGGCACGCGCAGGCTTCGATGAAATTGCTGCGCAAGAGCTGCAGTCGGCGAGGCGCGGGCCGGCGGTCGATGCCGCGGACGCGACGCGTGACGGAACACCATCGAGCGGCTCGGTTCGCCGGGCCGCGAACGCCGAGGTCGATCGCGCGCGGGCGGCGCTGCGGGTGACCCGCGCTCAGGCCCTCGCGGCGGGGTCGGCCCACGACGCCGCCTCGATGGCCCGCTTCAGCGCCGAGGCGGAGCTCGCCCGCGCGAACGCCGTGCTGGCCGGGGCCCAGGCGGCCCTCGACGACCTGACGCTGACGGCGCCGATCGCCGGGCTCGTGGCCTCGCTCGACGCGGTGGCCGGCGAGACCGTCTCCGCGGCCGCGCCGGTGGTCCGGATCGCCGACCCGGCAGGCTGGCGGTTCGAGACGATCGATCTCGACGAGGCGGCGATCGGGCGCCTGGACGTCGGGGCGAACGCGACGATCTCGGTCGACGCCTTCGAAGACGTCAAGATCCCGGCCAGGGTGACCTCGATTGCCCCGTTCGGCGAGTCATCGGCCGGCGACATCGTCTACAGCGTGGTCCTCGAGCCGACCGGGTCAGTCCCGGCGGGGCTGCGCTGGAACATGACGGCGAGCGCGCAGATCGACGCGGCCCGCTAGGGGGTAACCGGCGGCGCGAGCGTTCATGCCAGATCCGAAGCCTGTGACCGTTGGCCATCGTCGGGTGCCCTCGGCGCCTGACAGTTCCGCCCTCAGCATCGTGACCGTGTCAGGAAGACGGCGCGACCAGGCCCGTTTCCCCCGCCTGATGCCGGCCAGCGGTTACCTGCTGCGGATTTGGCAGGAAGAGCCGGCCGACGGGACGGCCGGCGATCAGCCCTGCCCGAGGCGGTGGACCACCCACACGTTCGGGTCGTGGTAGATGCCGCGGCCGGCCTCGACGTCGATCACGACTGGAGATGCCGCGCCCTCGGGCACGTACGACCCGCTGGTCGCCAGCTCGAGTCCCGTCCACTCACGCCACTGCGCGAGCGTGCCCGGGATCGTCATCGAGTCCTCCACCGCACGGACCATCCGGCCGCCGGCCCTGACATGGACGCGGATCCACGGGTCCTCGGGCAGGCCGTCCTCGCGGACGCGTGCCGCGTACTCGCCGATGGGCATGTACGGGTGATCGACCTTGTGGTTCGGCCGGACGCAGGCGATCAGAGCGCGGAACCCGTGGTCGGCGGCGTTCGCGCGCATCGCGGCCAGCATCACGGCCGAGTAGCCGGACCCCTGTCGTGCGAGACCGACGACGATCTGGAGCGCCCCCAGGGTGTTCACCGGAGCCCCGGCGCGGTGGTCATCGACCGAGCGCTTGAACTGGTCGTCCCAGCCGTGGGGCAGCTCATCCTCGGTGCCGTCCCACGCGAGCGGCGCGGAGTTGAGCCCGGCGACGATCGTGCCGTCGGCGTCGAACAGCACGGCCTGGAATGCGGCGAAGTCCTCGTACAGGTGGTCCCACAGCGTGTTGGCGACCGGATCGTGGAGCAGGAACTCCGCCCACTCGGGGACGATGAAGTCGCCCAGCGGCGCCTCGCAGCTCCGGCCGGTCCTCGAGCGAGACGAGCGTGTGGCCGGGCGGCAGGACCAGCCCGTAGGCGGCGAGTCGTTCCCCGAGGGTCACCGGCGGGTCGTTGCCTAGCGCTCGACGACGATCGTGCCGGCGATCAGGTCGGCCCAGCTTCGCCGCCGATCGTCGACGAAGATCCAGATGAAGCCGAGATAGAACAGCGTCGAGCTGACCCAGAAGCCGAACAGCCGGAGGACTGCCGCCCCACCCGTGATCTTCCCGCCGTCGCGGTCGCGGACGACGTGCAGGTGGAAGACGCGCATCCCCGGTGTCTGGCCGCTGCGGGCCCAGAAGAACGGGAAGTACGCGAGGCTGAGCCCGAACACGATCACGAAGTACAGCAGGAACGCCCCAACCGCAGTGCCGCCGTGCTTGTTGGCCACCGCGACGCCGACGATCGGCACGAGGAGCAGCGTGAGCAGGATGAACAGCGCGGACAGGATGAAGCCGTCGATGATGTAGGCGATCAACCGGCCCGCGTGGGGGGCGAACTTCACGCCGGGGCCGGGACCCTCCGGGACGGCTGGCGCCTGCCACGGGGCGACGGCGCCCGGCATCTGGCCGGGAGGCACGGCCTGTGGCCCGCCCGGCGGCCCGATCCACGGCGTCTGGGGCGGCGGCGCGGCCGGCGGGGGTGCTGACGGCGGCGAGGTGGGCGGCTGCTGGGATTCCATCCCGATCCTTCGGCTACGGCTGGTGGACGACGACGGTGCCGGCCAGCAGGTCGTGCCAGCCGCGCCGGCGGCCGTCGACCAGAATCCAGATGATGCCGAGGTAGAAGATCGCGAAGCTGATCCACAGCCCGATCAGGCGGATGATCGCCGTGGCGCCGCCGATCCGGCTGCCGTCGGCATCACGGACGACCCGGAGGCCGAAGATCTTCATGCCCGGCGTCTGGCCGCCGCGGGCCCAGAAGAACGGGAAGTAGCTCACTGACACCAGCAGCACGACGAATACGTACAGGAATGCCGTCGCAGCGAGCGCACCCGTGTTGTCGGACGAGGCACCAGCCATGAGAAATGGCGTCAGGACGATCGCGACGATGGTGACGGCGATGCCGACGATGAAGCCGTCGACGATATAGGCGATCAGGCGGCCGCCGTGCGGCGCGAACTCGACGCCGGGCATCGGTCCGGCCGCACCTGCCATCGGCGTCGCCTGCCAGGCGACGGGCGCGGCCACAGGGGGCGTGGGGGCCGGCGCCTCCATGACCGGCGGCGCCGCGGGAGGCGGGCTCGCGGGAGGCTGGGTCGAGACCAGCGGCGGGCCAGGCGGCGGGCCCCCGGGGGGCTGTTGCGGATCCATCGCTCACTCCTGCTGGCGCGGGCCGACTGAGATCCCCGATCTGCGCCTAGCCCGGCTCCCCAATCCTAGCCGCCCCCACATACGGCCGGAGCACCTCCGGGACGGTCACCGTGCCATCGGGCTCCTGGTACGTCTCGATGAGCGCGGCGACAATGCGCGGCAGGGCCAGTCCTGATCCATTGAGCGTGTGGACGAGCTCGGGCTTCGCGCCGGGCGTGGGCCGGTAGCGGATCGCCATCCGGCGGGCCTGGTAGTCCCCCATGTTGGAGCAGCTGCTGACCTCGAGCCAGCGCTCCACGCCGGGGGCCCAGACCTCGAGGTCGTACTTCTTCCGCTGGACGAAGCCCAGCTCGCGCGTGCTCATGAACAGCACCCGGTACGCCAGGCCGAGGCGCTGCAGGAGGACCTCGCCGCGCTCGGTCAGCCATTCGAGGGCGGCATCACTGTCGTCGGGCTTCTCGAACAGGACCATCTCGACCTTGTCGAACTGGTGAACCCGCAGGATCCCGCGGGTGTCCTTGCCCGCGGCCCCGGCCTCCCGGCGGAAGCACGGCGAATAGGCCGCGTACCGGATCGGGAGCTCCGCGGCCTCCAGGATCTCGTCGCGGTGGAGGTTGGTGACCGGGACCTCGGCCGTCGGCACCAGGTACAGGTCGTCGCGACCGACGACGTACATCTGGTCCTCCTTGTCGGGGATCTGGCCGGTGCCCCGTGCCGACGCGGCGTTGACGACGACCGGCGGCCAGACCTCGGTGAACCCGTGCTCGGCGGTGTGCACGTCGAGGAACCACGAGATCAGGCTTCGTTGCAGCCGCGATCCCGCGCCCTTGTAGACCGGGAAGCCCGAGCCCGCGATCTTGGCGCCGCGAACGTTGTCGATGATGTCCAGCGCCTCGGCGATCTCCCAGTGGGGGCGGCGGGTCCAGGTGCCACCGTCCGCGGACGCCGTCTCGCGGGTCGCGCGCTCGCCCCATGTCCGGACCGTGACGTTGGCCTCCTCGCCACCGACCGGCACCGTCGGATCGGCGGGATTCGGGATGCGGAGCAGCAGGTCCTCGAGCTCGGCCTCGGCGGCCGCGAGCTCGGCGTCGATGGACGCGATCCGCTCGCCGGCGCTGGTCGACGCGGCGCGCAGCTCCGCGACCTCGGGTCCGTCCGGGCGCGCCCCGCCGCGGATCGCCTCGCCGATCTGCTTCGACGCGGTGTTCCGCTCGGCCTTGAGCGTGTCCGATTCCGCCTGGAGCCGCCGGCGGGCGCCGTCGACCTCGATCGCCCGGTCGACGACCGACGGGTCCTCGCCCTTGTCGATCGCCCCCTGCCGGATGCGGTCCGGCTCCTCGCGGAGCCGCTGGACGCCCACGCTCATGCCATCGCCTCCGTGTGCTCGCCGGCGTCGCGCAGCCGACGGATCACGAAGTCGCGCTCGAGGCTGGCCAGGAGCCAGCCGGCCCGGGGGCCGTTGGGGCGGCCGAGGAATGCGAGGTACAGGGCGTTGAACGCGGCCTTTGCGTCGAGGCCGTGGTCGCGCGCGACGGCGAAGATCGCCGCCTGCCACTGCTCGCCGCTGGCCGGGGCGTCGCCGTGGGCCACGTCGGCGAGCGCGCGCAGGAACCCGCGCTGCTCGGGTCGCAGCTGGTCGACCTCGACCGGGAGCGCGTCGCGCCGGATCTCGATCCGCGAGCGCTCGGGCGCGTAGGCCTCGAGCCAGCGCCGGACGGCGCCCAGCCGGACCGCGTACTCGGCGGCCTCCTCGTCGGTGAGCGGCGAGCCCTTCTCGGCAACGACCCGGGCGTCGACGTCCACGCCGGGGACCTGGACGAGCAGCGCGAGATGGCCGAAGGCCGGGCGGAACGCGCCGGCCGCCTGCTCGATGTCCGCGTCGGGATCGAGGAGCGAGTACCGGAAGATCGAGTCGAACCCCGACGGGAGCTCGCCCTTCACGTCGCGGCCCGCCGTCGCGGCACCGAGGCGGTCGAACTCGTCGAACAGGCGCGGGACGGCGTCGGTGCCCTCGGGGTCGAACTCGATCGCGCTCTCCGGCCGCGGCCGGACGAACAGGAAGCGCGTCTGCTCCGGCGGCACGATCTCGGTGAAGCGATGGGCGGCCGCGCCCCGGCCCTTCGAGGTCGACATCTTCTTGCCGGCGATGTTGAGGAACTCGTACGGGAAGTTGAGCGGCGGCTCGCGCTCGTAGACCTCGCGTGCGATCGCGTCCGAGCGGTCGCGCGACCCGCCGGCCGTCGCCAGATCCTTGCCGTTGGGCTCGATGGTCACGCCGAACAGGCTCCACTGCGCCGCCCACTCGAGGTTCCAGGGCAGCTTCGCGTTGCCGCCGAAGGGCGAGACCCGCCCTGACCAGCCGCAGCCCGTCGCCCAATCGACGAGGTCGGGGCGGCAGGCGACGGCGACCGTCTCGCCGTCCCAGTCCGACGCGATGGTCGTGCCGACCTTGCCGCAGTTGGGGCAGACGACCCCGACCGGCAGCCAGTAGTCGGGATGCTGGACGTTGGCGACCCGGCGGTAGACCTCGCGCACGGTCTCGGCCCGCTCGAGCGCGGTCCTGATGAACGGGTCCATGTCCCCGGTCGGGTAGATGTCGCTCATCCAGTAGTAGCGATCGGGCGTGATTCCAAGGCCCGAGAACGTCTCGATGAACATGCCGGCGAAGTGGCGGGCATACGAGGCGTGGCAGTCGCCGGCGGGGTCGGGCACGTGGGCGAGCGGGCGGCCCATCTCGCGCTCGATCGCATCGGGCGACAGGAGCGCCTGGGCGTCCATCGGGTCGAGGTCGTCGACGCCGTACAGGAGCGTCGTGGGCAGGCCGCGCGCGCGCAGCGCTCGCGTGATCACGTCCAGGATCACCGGGCCGCGGAGGCTCCCGACGTGGACCGTCCCCGACGGGGTCTTGGAGTCGTTGACGACCTGCGGACCCGAGACGCTCGCCGCCAGCTCGTCGGCCCAGTCCAGTTCGTCCCCTTTCACGGCTGTCGCCTGGCCGCCCGATGGCGGCGTTGGCGCTGCGCTCCTCGCTCACGCACCTTGGGGTGCGCTCGCTCCGGTGCTCCCGCCGCCTTGCCCTCCTGCCGGCCGAGGCGACGATCGGCGACCGGGGAGTGAGAGCGCTGAGCTCAGGTGATCTCGACGATCTTGTAGGCGAAGTCGCCGGCGGGCACCTTGACCAGGACTTCGTCGCCCTTCTTGCGGCCGAGCAGCGCGCGGCCGACCGGCGACTCGTTCGAGATGCGGCCCGCCGCGGGCTTGGCCTCGGCGGAGCCGACGATCATGAACGTCTCGGCCCCGTCCTCGCCCTTGACCTTGACCGTGGAGCCGATCTGGACGTGATCGGTGGACGTGTGCTCGTCGATGAGCTGCGCGTTCTTGATCATCGACTCGAGGGCCTGGATCCGGCCCTCGACGAACGCCTGCTCGTTCTTGGCGTCCTCGTACTCGGCGTTCTCGGAGAGGTCGCCGTGCTCCTTGGCGTCGTGGATTCGCTGGGCGATCTCGGGCCGGCGCACGGACACCATCTCGTCGTGCTCGGCGCGGAGCTTCTCGAGACCGTCCTTCGAGATGTAGGTCGTCTTGGTGTTCACGCGTAAGGAACCCCAGGGGCGCGGTGACGCGTCAGAACGTCGCCGCCGTGGTCGGCTGAACAAAAGAACCCCGGGCGCGCTGCTCGCGCCGCCGAGGTTCACGGATCGGCGGAATGGTATCCACGGGGGACCCGTTCGTCAAAAGGACTGAGACCCGCGTTCGACCGCGACCCCCGAGGGCCGGGGTGGGCGCAAACGCCGACGATGGCCCCCCGATGATCAGTCAGGGCGACGTGTCGGCGAATACGGCGAGATCGCCGAGACCAGAGCCCACGATCAGCCGCCCATCGGCGACGATCGCCGGCCCGGCGTCGCCGTTGACGGCCACCCTCCAGCGCTCGCTGAGCGTGTCGGCGTCGAGGGCGACCACGGTTCCGTCGCTCGCCGAGACGTACAACACGCCCTGGCTGAGCGTCGCCACCGAACCGATCGGCACGCCCAGATCGCGGGCATTGAGCTGCTTCCCGTCCCGGATCTGCCTGACGAGCCCGTCTTCGCCGACCACGAACATCGTGCCATCGCGGACAGCACCGATGTACACGGGGCCCTCGGCCCCCGTGTCGAGGGCCCAGCGCTGATCTCCGGTCGCGGCATCGAGCGCGACCACTCGATGCCTGGGCCCCCCGGCGAGACCCATCGTCGCGTACACGACGCCGTCGGCCATCGCCGGGCTAGCCAGCGCTCCGGGGCCCAGTGGTGTCGCCCACCGCTGGTCGCCGGTCGCGAGGTCGAGCGCGGTCAGGACCCCGTCATCACCGGGTACGACCACGGTGTTGCCATCTGTCGCGATCGCGTGCGAGACGGGTCCCGACACCCGATGCCGCCACAGCACGGCGCCACGCTCGACGTCGACCGCGACCACGGTCCCATCCGCAAGCGCCGCATACGCGATCTCCCCGACGACCGCCGGCTCGGAACGCACGGCGCCTGCGGGCGACTCCACGTGCCACTTGATGGCGCCGCTCGCGGTGTCCAGGCCGTAAAGCGCGTCGCCCGCTCCCACGACCAGCACGTCACCGGCGACTGATGGCGATCCCGCCGGCTTCGGGAGGCGCATCGACCATCCGTTCGCGCCGTCCTCCAGCAGTTGCCTCACGTTCCCCTCACCGTCGGCGACGTCGAGCCGCGTCCCGTCGAGGGCGGGCATTTCGTTCTGGAGGGGGCCATCGAGCTGGACTTCCCACAGCCGCCCTGGCACCGTCCCGGGCCCGGGCCCGGCGACGACGCCCGTCCGCGCCGCGCTGCCGTGGAACGTCGACCCGTCGCCCAGCGGCTGCTGGGATCGGCGACCCACGACGAGGGCGATCGCGAGGGCGCCGACGAGAAGCGCCACGACCGCAAGCACGACCACCGCCCGCACGCGACCGGGGCCAAGAACGGTCGCCAGGTGGGAGGTGAGCCACGAGGCGTTGGCCCGTGCCTGGCGCGTGCCGGCGGTCAGGTCGAGGATCGTATCGGCCAGGCCGCCGATCACGAAGTCGTCGTCGGGCGCGGAGACGGCCGCTCCGAGCACCGACCGGATCTCGGCATCGTTGAGCCCGCGGCGCGCGGTCATCGTTCCGCCTCCAGTGCCCGCTCGAGAGACGCCCGGGCACGCGACAACCGCCACTTCACGGTTCCCACCGGGATGCGCAGTCCCGCCGCGATCTCGGCGAGCGGCCGGTCCTCGAGGTAATGGAGCACGAGCAGCGCGCGGTCGTCGGGTGCCACTCGCCCGATCGCACGGCGGATGGCCTCGTTCGCGACGACCTCGTCACCGAGGATCGCGGAGGCCGGTGCCGATGCGCCGCCGGTCGGACCACCCACGACCTCCATCGGGATCTCGCGCATTTCGACGCGCCGCCGCCCGCGGAGCGCTGACCTGCAGCCATTCACGACGATCTGTGAGAGCCAGGCGTCGAACGCGGCATGATCTCGCAGCCTCGGGAGCTCACGCCACGCCCGCACGCACGCCTCCTGGACGACGTCGAGCGCTGCCGGCTCGTCGCGCAGCATCGCGCGCGCCAGCCGGACGAGCCGCGGCAATCGTGGCCGGATCAGCGAATTGAATGCGGTGACGTCGCCGGCGGCGGCCCGCGCCACGGCGTCGCCCTCAATGGAGAGCGGCGTGGTGGCGAAGGCGCCGTCGGACAGGGTCACGGATCCCGGGTCACTTGCTGGGCACCGCGTAGCTGCGAACGTATGAGTATCGATAGTCGGTGGCGTAGATGCTCTTGCCATCGGGTGACGGCACGAGCTTCTCTCCGAGCGCCGGCCACGCGCCGAGGACGCTCCCATCGGCCTGCATCTCGAGCGTGGTCTTGGGATCGTCCTGCCACGCCGTCGCCCACAGGTGACCGCCGGCGTCCACGAAGCTCGGCGTCGCGTCGACCCCGAGCCGGGTGAAGTCCCACGCGGCCACCTCCGTGCCGTCGGGCCCGTACTCGCGGATGAGCGGCGGATCGTTGACGTACACGTGTCCGTCCGGCGTCACGACCAGATAGGCGCCGTTGCCGACATGCCCCTCCGCCAGCGACCGGACGAAGGTCCCGTCGGGCTCGAACACCTGGACGTCATGGCGCCCCGCGTCCGCGACGTAGACGTTGTCGCGGGCGTCGATCCCCATCGCCATCGGCTTCGCAAACTTGCCATCTCCGGGGCCGAACCCGCCCCAGGACAGCACGAACTTCCGGTCCGGGCCGAACTTCTCGACGAGGCGGTTGCCCGCGCCCACGATGAACAGCGAGCCGTCGGACGCGAACGCCGTGTCTGCGAGCGCGTCATCGCCGCCGTTATAGATGAAGTCGAGCTTCGCGGCTGGCTCCGACGGTTGCCATGAACCATCGAGCGTGCCGTCCGGTTTGAACACCCAGGCCTGGTTGTGCCAGCAAGCCATGGCCCAGATCCGGCCCTTCGGGTCGACCGCGGGTCCCTCGGTGCACGCGCGATCGGTCACTGGGCCGACGGACTGCCACTTGACGGTGGCCGCCGGCCCGATCTTGACCGGCGCGACGGAGATCGGCGTGACGCCGGAGGACGCTGCAACCGATGCGGCCGGCAAGGTCGACGCGCCGCTGGTCGCCTGGGCGGGCAAGGATGCGGCGGGCGTCGGGGTCGGCGTTGCCGGGCCATCTGTTGGGAGCGTCGAGACGGCCGGCGAGGTCGACCCGCACGCGGCGACCGCAATGGCGAGGGTGACGGCCCAGCTGGCCCGCGTCCGACGATGGCGCAAAGGTGACGGGAACATCGTGGCGGACTCCTTCGTGCTCATTGTTGCGTTCCGATGGCGGTCAGCGTGCCGTCGTCCGACGGGACGATGACCAGGTCGTTGCCCAGCACGGGCGCATATGGGACGCCGTGCATGGGGAGCGTCCAGTGGTCGGCTCCATCCGAGATGGACATGGCCCGAACGTGGCCGTTGTTTCCGGCCGACAAGGAGGGTGTCCCCGGCGATGGCGGGGAGCGCCTCGAGCACCTCGCCGAGGTCGCGTGTCCAGGCCACGTCGCCCGTGCCGGCATCGAGCGCGACGACGAGGCCGCCCTCCTCGACCGCAAAGGCGCGGCCATCCGCCAGCGCCGGCGTGTAGACGGTTGCGCGGTTGGGACTTGCGTACCGCCAGTCCACCGTCCCGGACGCCATGTCGACGCCGGCGACGCCGAAGTCGGATGGATCTCCCCTGATCGCCATCGCGGCGTAGGCCCGGCCGTCCGCGACCGATGGCGAGCCGGCTCCGCCCGTGCCGGCGATGGACGTCGTCCAGCGGACGGCGCCGGTCGCCAGGTCGAGCGCGGCCAGGCCCGAGTCCACCGGGACCACCACCGTGTCGCCGGCCACGGCCGGCGAGCGCGTGATGCGCCCGTCGAGCCTGGACCTCCAGATCGCCCGTCCGGTCCCGGGGTCGACGAGCAACACGGTGCCATCGGCGGCGGAGACGATCGTGCCCGAGGGTGTCACGGCGGGGGCACCACGCGACTGGTCGGCGAACGTGGCGCTCCAGGCCGGACTGCCCGACCGGGCATCGAACGCGAGGACGCTTCCGCCGGACGACCCGACGATGACGTTGCCGCCCGCGAGCGCGGGCGTGGTCGGCGTGCCGTCGAGGTTTACGGACCAGCGGGTCGTCCCGTTCGCGATGTCAACGGCCGCAAGGACACCGTCGTCGCTCGCGGCGAACACCAGCCCGCCGCCGATGACCTGCGCCGTCGTGAACGCGCCCCCTGCGCGGTGGGTCCAGCGCACCACCGGCGACGACGCTGGGATCGGGCCGGCCATCACTCCCGTCCGGGCGGCGTCGCCGCGGAATTGGGGAACGTCGGCGACCACGGCCGGCGACGGCGAGGGTGCCGTCAGTGGTGACAAGGCCGGGGTCGATGACGGGGGTGGGGCGCTCACGGTCGGGGCGCCGCAGGCGGCGACCAGGCCGACCGAGAACAGGAGTGCGACGCGTGCCAATGGCTTGTTCATGGCACGTATGACGCCCTGGCACCAGGGCTCGGTTGGGGGAATCTCTTCGGGTCAGCGGCCGCTCTCAGCGCCCTGGATCAGAAGCGGATGAGGCGCAGCGCGTTCTCGCGGTAGACGCGGCGGAGTACCTCGTCGGGCAGGTGGAGGCCGTGGATCTGCCAGCGGCCCTGGCTCGGCGCCTCGTCCGGCTCGGCGTCGTAGGGGAACGACTCGTCCGCCGTCTCGAGGAACCGGTAGTAGACCGACCACCACGCGGCATCGGGCGCCATGTCGGTCCCGAAGACCACCCGGTCCGACCAGCGCTCGATGAACGCCTTCGCCGTATACGGCTGGCGCCCGAGCTCCGCGATCCGCGCCGCGAGGTCCACGTTGAAGTTCGGGCAGCGCTCGAGGATGGCCGAGACGCGCGCCAGGTCCTCCGCGGCGCAGCCGACGTGCGCGCCGATGAACGTGGTTCCAGGGTGGCGGGCGACCACCGCCTCGAGGCCGTCGATGAGCTCGTCGAACGGCGGGAACCCCTCGAGATCGGGTCGGCCCGCCGGTCGCGTCGGCCAGAAATGCCAGTCGGGGTTGTCGCGCAGCTCCTCCCAGCGTTCGTTGCGGCCGTCGAGCGGACGGAAGAAGGCGATCGGGTCGGCGACGTGGATGGTGACCGGAACACCGAGCTCGCCCGCCGCGGCCCACAGGGGATCGAGCCGCGCATCATCGACGGCCACGAGCGCCCCGCGCGGGTCCCGGGCCCGCAGGCCGAGCAGCTTCCAGACCTTCAGGCCGCGCGCGCCGTCGGCAACGCCCTCGCGCAGATGCCGGGCCTCCGTCTCCCCGAAGGCCGGATCCTCCGCCCACCCCGCGTAGTCCAGGCCAGCGAACACCACTGCCCGCCCCGGCAGCGCGACCTGCCAACGATCGATCTCCGCGCGCAGGTGATCACCCCAGCCGCCGTCGAGATCGACGATCGCCTCGACGCCCGAGGCATCAAGCGCGGCCTCGAGGTCCGCGGCCGTCCTCGTCGCCCACTCGCCGCCGAACGCGTCGCCCAGGTGGTTGTGAGCGTCAATCGCCGGGAAACGCGGCCGCGGCACCGAGGTGGCCGGCACCCGGAGCGCCTGGCGCGGCCGGTAGTCCTCGAGGGCGAGCGGTTCGCTGGACCGTGGCTCCGCCACCAGCGTCAGCCCTTGAGGCCGCTGAGGGCGATGCCGCGGACGAAGTACTGCTGGGCGAGGATGAACAGCAGGATCATCGGCGCGAGGCTGACCACCGCTCCGGCCATCATCTCCGGCCACTTGCCGTAGTACTGGCCCTGGAAGAACGCGAGCCCGACGGTCGTCGTGTACTGGTCAAGGTGCTGGAGGTAGATCAGCGGGTTGAGCAGGTCGTTCCAGGTCCACATGAACGTGAAGATCGCGAGCGTGGCGAGCGCTGGCCTGGCCAGCGGCAGGTAGATGCGCCGGAAGATCTGCCATGGGTTCGCGCCGTCCACGCGGGCGGCGTCGGCGAGCTCGGTGGGGACGGCGAGGAAGAACTGGCGCAGCAGGAACGTCCCGAACGCGCCGCCAAGCCAGGCGCCGACCCACAGCGGCTCCTGCGTGCCGTAGAAGCTGCCGCTCTCGCTGAACGGGTTGGGCAGGCTGCGCCACAGGATGAAGTTCGGGACCAGCACGACCTGGGTCGGGATGATCAGCGTCGCCAGCAGCAGCCCGAACAGCGGCCCACGCCCACGGAACGGGATCGCGGCGAACGCGTACGCGGCCATCGAACAGGTCACGAGCTCGCCCGCGGTGTTGAGGAGCGCGAGCTTGAGCGAGTTCAGGAAGAACGTGCCGAACGTGACCCCCGGGAGGGCGTTCCACATCTTCGCGTAGTTGTCCCAGTGGGCGCCGGTCGGGAGGCTGAGCGGGGCGGCGCCGAAGACCTCGGAGCGGGTCTTGAGCGACGTGATGAACATCCAGAAGAACGGGACCATCATCAGGATCCCGCCGGCGATCAGGACCGCGTACAGGATGGTCCGCCGGCTGCGCTTGAGCACCATCCGGCGCGCCGGCACGGGCCGGCCCGTCCGGCGTCGAGCCAGCGTGACGGCGACGGCCTGCGAGCCCGGGATCGTCACTGGTAGTGCACCCACCGGTTCTGCGACCGGAAGTAGATGACCGTCAGCACGGCGACGATGAGGAACAGGATCCACGAGGCGGCGGCGGCCTCGCCCATGCGGAAGTTCTTGAACCCGCTCTCGTAGATGAAGTAGACGAGCGTGATCGTGGCCTCGGTCGGCTTCCCGGGCCGGGCGAGGATATAGACCTGGTCGAAGACCTGGAACGAGCCGATCAGGGACAGGATCCCGGTGAAGAAGATGCTCGGGGTGAGGAGCGGCAGCGTGACGTGCCGGAAGCGGGACCAGCGCGCGGCACCGTCCACGGAGGCCGCGTCGTAGTACTCCTGCGGAACCGCCTGGAGGCCCGCGAGGAAGATGATCACGTTGATGCCCAGGCCCTGCCAGATGCTCATCGCGATGATCGAGGGCATCGCCCAGAACGGGTCGCTGATCCACTTCTGGGGTGGCAGCCCGATGACCCCGATGAACTGGTTGAGCAGCCCGTTGTTCGGGCTGTAGATCCACGCCCAGACAAGCCCGACGGCGGTCGCCGAGGTAACGACCGGCAGGAAGTACGCCGTGCGGATGAGCGCGATGCCGCGCAGCGACTGGTTGAGCGCAAGCGCCAGGCCGAGTGCAAGCGCCATGCCGATGGGCACGGACAGCAGCGTGTAGAAGGCGGTGTTGCGGAGCGAGACCAGGAATCGCGGGTCGTTGGCGAGGTTGACGAAGTTCTGAAGCCCGACGAACTGGGGCGGCGTGAGCAGGTCCCACTTCGTGAGGCTGATCGCGAACGACGCGAGGATCGGCCCGGCCGACAGCAGCGCGAGTCCGATGAGGGTGGGCGCCAGGAACAGCAGCGCCCACCACGACTCACCGGCGCGCGGGCCCCGGCGCCGTCGCGGAACGACGGCGCCGAGCCGGGTCGACAGGGCCATCGGCGGCTACTGCCCGCCGGCCAGGAGGGCGTTGAGCGCGGGGACGACCGACGCCAGCGCGTCCTTGGCCGTCTTGTTCGGAGCGTTGAACACGTTGGTGTCGAGCTCCTCCTGGAGCGTCGACGTGAACTCGTCGTAACCCTTGAAGGACGGCTTGAGCTTCGCGTAGGCGAGGCTGTCGGCGAACACCTTGGCGCCGTCGAACGAGTTCGCGTACGGTCCGGCGAGGACCTCCTTGTTCACCGGCAGGGAGGCCTTCAGCTGCATCAGCTGCTCCTGCGCTGGGGGGCTGGCGAGGTACTTGGCGAACTCCCAGGCGGCGTCGGGGGCCTTCGAGCCCTTGTAGACGACCGCGCCGGTCGGGTTGACGGAGGTGAACCGGCCGGCCGGGCCCTTGGGCAGCGGCGCGATGCCGAGGTTGATGTCCGCCGCCTGGAACGTCGGCACCAGCCACGACCCGTTGGCCTCCATGGCGGCCTGCTTCTGTTCGAAGGCGTCGCCCGTCGTGGCGGAGATCGCGGGGTCGGGCATGACCTTGTCCTTCCAGATCAGGTCCTGGACGAACTGGATTCCGCCCGCCGCCTGGTCGGTGTCGAGGACCGTCGTCTTGCCGTCCGGCGCGAGCACGTCGCCGCCGTTCTGCCACACGGTCGAGAGCCAGAAGTTCTCCATGTCCCCGGTCTCGGTGTAGAAGCCCCATTGGTCGGGGACCTTGTCGCCGTTCGCGTCGGGCTTGGTCAGCTGCTTGGCCACGTCGCGGAGCTTCGCCCAGTCCCAGGTGTCGTCGGGGTACGGGATCCCGGCCGCGTCGAACATGTCCTTGTTGTAGTACAGGACGATCGTGTTCAGGTCGCGCGGCAGTCCGTACTGGCCGCCGTCGGCCGTGGTGAAGTCGGCGACCCCCTGGTCGGCCAGTTGCGTGAGGTCGTAACCGGACTTGTCGATGTACGGCTTCAGGTCGAGCATCACGTCGCGGGCCTGGTAGTCGGGGAACAGGGGCCCGTCCATCGCGAACACGTCCGGGGCGGCGCCGCCGGCGATCCCGGTCTGGAGCTTGGTCCAGTACGCGTCCCAGTCCGAGACGTCCACATCGACCGTGATGTTCGGGTTGGCCGCGTGGAACGCGTCGGCGATCGCCTTCTGGCTGGTGATCTCCTGGGGGTCGCCCCAGATCGAGTACTTGATCGTCACCGGCGGGCCTGTGTACCCGGCGGCGCTGGGTGCCTCGGCGCTGGCGCCGGCAGGGCCGGATGCAGCAGGGCCGGATGCGGCTGGGACGGGCGTGGCCGCCGCCGGCGTGGCGGCGCCAGCCGATGGGGCCGCGGTTCCGCCACACGCGGCGAGGACTGTGGCGAGCAGCGCAGCGAGGAGCGCGATCCCGCGGCGGTGCGGGACGAGGGGTGTCGCGAGCATGTGAGGCCTCCTCCAGTCGTTCACTTAGATCCAGTCGGGTGCGGAGCCGCCGAGCCAGGCCGGGGAGCCACTCTTCCTCGGCGGCGATCAGCTCGTCGGTCATGCGCCAGGCCTCGTCGAGCGTGAGGCGGGCCTGGACGATCGGGTCGGTCATGACGGCGTGGTAGACGAGGTCACGGTCCTCGTCGAGGGCCGCCCGCACGGTGAGCTCCTGGCAGTCGACGGCCGGGCGCGTGTAGGCGGCGCACTGGGGTGGCAGGGCGCCGATGGGGGTCGGGTGGACGCCGAGCCCGTCGACGAGCGCCGGGACCTCGATGCAGGCGTCCCGGGCGAGGTTCGTGATCATCGCCCCGCCGTCGTTCATGACGTTGGCGACGATCCTCGCCGGCTCCCCGGTCGCGATCGCGTTGATGATCACCGACGCGTACTCGCCGCTGCGCTCGATCTCGAACGCCTCGCCCGCGTCGAGCATCCGCTTCGTATCGGCGTACTCGTCGAGGTTGCGGGCGACCCGCGAGAGGTACTCCCCGATCGGCACGTGGAACGGCTCGACCTGGCCCTTGGGGATGAACCACGGGTTGTACTCCGCGTGGTGCTCCGACGACTCGGTGGGATACCAGCCGAAGCGCCGGTACAGGTCGGCGCGGACGAGGTCGTCGTCGGGGACCCGGCCGGCGTCGACGAACGCCTGGACGTCGGGATAGAGGTCCCGGCCCCGATGCTCGAGCCGCAGGATCCAGGCGAGGTGGTTGACCCCGCCCGAGAGCGAGTCGACCTCCTCGAACGGCACGCCCGATGTACTCGGCCAGCCGGTGCACCGTCCAGTACACCGAGTGGCACAGCCCGACCGTCGGGAACCCGACCGCCTCGTCGACCGCGCGGACGAGCATGCCCATCGGGTTGGTGTAGTTGAGGAACAGGGCGTCGGGGCAGACGTCGGCCATGTCGGCGGCGATGCCGAGCACGACCGGGATCGTCCGCAGGCCGCGCAGCACGCCGCCGACGTTGATGGTGTCGTTGATCGTGTACTGGAGGCCGTAGCGGCCGGGGATGTCGAAGTCGATCTGGGTCGCGCGGGCGCCGCCGACCTGGATCGTGTCGATGACGTAGTCGGCATCCTCGAGCGCCGTGCGGCGGTCGATGTGGGTGACGATCGACGGCGTCGCGCCGAGGGCCCCGGCGGTCCACTCGGCCATCCGCTGTGCGGTCTGCGAGGCGGTCGGCGTCGATGTCGTGCAGGACGAGCTCCGCGTCCCGGAGCGCGGGGAACGAGAGGATGTCGCCCAGCAGGTTGCGGGTGAACTCGACGCTCCCGGCGCCGACGAGCACGATCCGGGTCACGGACGGCCTCCTCGCCGGCGCCCAGGATGTGGCGCAGGCCCTGGCTGTGGTACCGCTCGATCCAGTCGGGGCGGTCTGGGTTGGCGCCGCGCAGGCGGGCGAGGGCGAAGGCGAGCGAGGGCGACCGGCGGCACGGCGCACAGCGGCGCGTGGTCCTCGTGGGCGTCGGGTGGCAGCGGCAGGAGGGTCGAGGTCGCCGACCAGCGCCGACGGCCCGACCTCGATCGTCCGGGCGCCCCACGCCGCCGCATGGGTCAGCAGATCCGCGACGGCCGGCCGGGCTGGGCCCGTCCGGGGCGAGCGCGATGACCACGGCATCCGGCCCCAGCATCGTGGCCGCGCCCGAGGTCATCTCCCACACCTCGGCGCCCTCGGCGTGGACCAGCGCCATCTCCTTGAGCTTGAGCGCGGCCTCGAGCGCGGCCGGGTACGCGACGCCGCCGCCGGTCACGAACAGGTGGCGGGCGTCACGCAGGGATGCCGCGAGCGGTTCGACGATGGACTCCGTCGCGGCGATCGCCGCCTCGGCCGCGTCGGCGGCGGCGAGGATCCCGGCGACCTCGTGGTCGGCCCGCTCCGGACCGAGGAGCTCGAGCAGCAGCAGCTCGGTCGCGACGAGCGTCGCCGAGAACGTCTTGGTCATCACCGGCACGACCGACGGGCCGCCGGCCGAGAGGACGATGTCGGACGCGACCCGGGTCAGCGTCGAGCCCGGCACGTGGACGATGCCGGCCATCGGGATCCGGCCGCGCACCGCCTCCGCGACCGCGACGACGTCCTTGAACTCGCCCGAGGACGAGATCCCGACGATCGCGTCGGCCGGGTCGAGGTCGGGTGGGTAGACGCAGGAACTCGGCCGCGGTCATGGGGATGACGACCGGGTCGTCCGCGTCCGCGCGCGGTGGCGGTAGAGGGTCGCGGCCGCGAGGCTCGAGTGGAAGCTGGTGCCGTTGCCGATGACGTGGACGCGGCGGATGCCGGTCGTCCAGCCAGGCACGGGCGATTCGGCCGCGGGCTCGCGAGCGGCCTCGACCGTCGCGCGGATCGCGTCGGGACCCTCGCGGATCTCGCTCGGGACGAGGCCCTCGATCACCGCGCGCTCCCGGCCGGCACCGGCGTCGCGTCGACCGGTCGGTCGACGCCGGCCACCTCGACCTCGACCCCCCGGGCTCGCACCGCCTCGAGCAGCGCGGGCGACATCGAGTCGTCCGTGATCAGGACGTCGACCTCGTCCAGGCCGAACACGTAGCCCGGCGCCACCTGCTCGAACTTCGACGCGTCGGCGAGCACGACGACCGAGCGCGACATCCGCCGCAGCGCACGGTCGGTGAGGATCTCCGGGCACCGAGTCGTTCATCAGGCCCTGCTCGACGCTGATCGCGCCGATGCCCATGAACAGCGTGTCCGCGCGCAGCTCCTGCGACGACGAGCTCGGCGAGATGGCCGAGCATCGAGTGCATCCGCGGCCGCACGACGCCGCCCAGCACGATGAGCTCGATGCCGTCGCGGTCGAGCAGGACGTTGGCGACATCGAGCGCGTTGGTGATCACCGTCAGCGCGTCGATCGGCGATCTCGCGGGCGAACGCGAGGGCCGTCGTGCCGCTGCCGATGGCGATGGTCGTGTCATCCGCCACGCGCGCCGCCGCGGCACGGGCGATCGCACGCTTCGCCTCGCTGTTCGCGTCGCCGCGCGCTGGACGAGGCGAGGCCCTGCGAAAGCGTTGCGCCGCCGTAGGTGCGGACCAGCCGCCCCTCGCGAGCGAGGCGCTGGAGGTCGCGGCGGATCGTCGACTGGGTCACGCCGAGGTCGTCGGCCAGCTCCGCGACGCTCGCTCGCCCATCGGCGCGCAGGTGCTCGACCAGGCGTGCCCGGCGTTCCGTCTCCCGCATGCGTGGATCTTGCGCGAACGGTGCGCGCATTGTCAACGTCGGTGCGCGTTGTGCGCGTCTGAGGCCTGTTCGTGCGCGGAAGTTGCGCACGCGCCCGTCGTGCGCATACGATCCGGCCATGGCCTTCCAGCTGGGCGTCCTCCGCGGCCTGGACGCGTGCAGCTCGCCGCGCGGCGCCTTCACGGTGCTGGCGCTCGACCACCGCCAGAACCTGCGCAAGGAGCTGCGGCCCGGCGACCCGGAGGCCGTCACCGAGCCCGAGATGGTCGAGTTCAAGCGCGCGGTCGTGCGCGCGCTGGGCGCGACCGGGACGGGCGTCCTCCTCGACCCGGAGATCGGCGTCGGGCCCGCGATCGCGGACGGGTCCCTGCCCGGTCGTGCCGGCCTGATCGTCGCCGTCGAGGCGACCGGCTACGAGGGGCCGAGCTCAGCCAGGGTGAGCCGCGTCCTGCCCGGCTGGGGCGTCGAGCAGATCAAGCGCCTGGGCGCCTCGGCCGCCAAGCTGCTCGTCTACTACCACCCCGACGCCGTCAACGCGGCCGATCAGGAGCGTCTCGTGGCCGAGGTTGCGGCCGCCTGCCGCGACGCGGACCTCGCCCTGTTCCTGGAGCCGCTCTCGTTCGGCCTCGATGGATCGAAGCTCACCGGCGAGGAGCGGCGGCGGGTGGTGGTCGAGACCGCCCGACGGCTGACCGCGCTCGGCGCGGACGTGCTCAAGGCCGAGTTCCCGTACGACCCTGGCGTCGACGACGAGGCGCGCTGGCGCGACGCCTGCGCGGAGCTCGACGCGGCGACGCCGCTCCCCTGGGTGCTCCTATCCGGAGGCGTTGACGACGCGACGTTCGAGCGCCAGGTTCGGGTCGCCTGTGGGGCAGGCGCGAGCGGCGTGCTGGTCGGGCGCTCGGTCTGGGCCGAGGCCGCGGCGCTCGATGGGGCCGACCGCGACGCGTTCCTCGCGACCACCGGCCGAGAGCGCCTGGCCCGGCTGGTCGACCTCGTCGATGACGTCGCGGCGCCGTGGCGGCCCGCGGTGGGTGGCGGCTCGTCGTCCCGAGGCGCCCGGCCCCGGCTGGTACGAGCGGTACTGACGTGACGGTGCGCGGCGGGTCGGGTGCGCGCGACATCGACCTGCTGGTCGTCGGGGAGATCAACCCCGACGTGGTCGTGTCGGACCCCGATCCGCGGCCGGCCTTCGGCCAGGCGGAGCGCTTCGTCGAGGGGATCCGGCTGACGATCGGCAGCTCCTGCGCGATCGCGGCGTGCGGCGCCGCGCGGCTCGGGCTGGCGGTGAGCATGGTGGGCGTGGTCGGCGACGACAGCCTCGGTCGGTTCATGCTCGAGGCGCTCGCCGACCGCGGGGTCGACGTGTCCGCCTGCCGGGTGGCAACCGGCCGGCCCACGGGGGCATCCGTGATCCTGAGCAACGGGGCGGACCGGGCGATCCTCACGGCCGTCGGGACGATCGCGGACGCGCGTGCCGCGGACGTCCCGCCGGAGCTTCTCGCCCGCGCCCGGCACGTGCACGCCGGCAGCTACTTCCTCCAGCCGGGCCTGGCCGCCGAGCTGCCGGCGCTGTTCCGCGCGGCCCGGGCCGCGGGCGCGACGACCAGCCTCGACCCCAACTGGGATCCGAGCGGGGCCTGGGATGGGGGGTTCGCGGCGGCCGCGGCGGAGGCGGACGTCCTGCTGCCCAACGCGGCGGAGGCATCGCGGCTGACCGGGATCGACGACGTGGGTGGCGCCGCGCGCGCGCTCGGCGTCCACGTTCGGCGGCGGCCCGCGGACCGTGGCCGTGAAGCTCGGCGCGGATGGCGCGCTCGGGATCGGACCCGACGGCGTCGAGACCCGGGTCGCTGCCCTCGCGGTGGACGGCGGTCGACGCGATCGGCGCCGGCGACTCGTTCGACGCCGGGTTCCTCGCGGCCTGGATCGACGGCCAGTCCCTCGAGGCCGCGCTCCGGTTCGGGGTCGCGTGCGGGTCGCTGTCCACGCGCGCGGCCGGCGGCACGGACGCCCAGCCGACGCGGGCGGAGGCCGAGGCGGCGGTCCGCGGGATGGGTGCCTCGTGACGGAGGCCGTCGAGACCAGGCCGATCCGCCGCGTCGTCGGCGTGGCGCTGAACGCGGCCATCGACAAGACCGTGTCGGTCGAGCGGCTCGTCGCCGGGACGATCCACCGGCCGGTCGTCCGATCCGTGGTCGCGGGGGGCAAGGCGGCGAACGTGATCCGCGCTGCGCGGCACCTCGGCCTCGATGGCGCGATGGTCGCGGTCCTCGGCGGTCACGCGGGCGCGTGGTACCGGGCGCAGCTCGAGGAGCGGTCGATCGCGCTCCACGAGGTCGCGGTCGCCGACGAGACGCGGACGTGTCTCTCGGTGCTGGACGAGTCCACCGGCGAGCTGACCGAGTTCTACGAGGCCGGCGTCCGGCTGCGGGACGAGGACTGGCGGAGGGTCGAGGCGGCGCTCCAAGAGGCGATCGGCGGCGACGGCAGCAGCGTGGTGGTCGTGCTCGCCGGCAGCCTGCCGCCGGGAACGCCGGTCGACGGATACGCGCGGCTCGCGGCGATCGCTGCCGGAGCAGGAGCGCGGGCGGTCGTCGACAGCGACGGGGACTCGCTGGCCGCGGCCCTCGCGGGGGGGCCATGGCTGGTGAAGGTGAACGCCGCCGAGGCCGAGACCGTGACCGGGACGAGCGCGCGGACCAGGGACCGCGGCCGTCGCCGCGGCGGCCGCAGCTCCGGGCGCGCGGCGCCGAGATCGCCATCGTCACCCGGGGCGTCCACGGCGCGGCACTCGCGACGAGCACCGGCTCATGGACGCTGGGCAACCTGCCGGCAACGCTGCGGGGCCCGTACTCGGTGGGCAGCGGAGACGCGTTCCTCGCCGGGTTCCTCGCCGGGGTGTCGCGCGGACTCCCGGCCCCCGACGCCCTCCGCCTGGCGGGCGCGGCCGGCGCGGCCAACGCGCGGACGCCCGGCCAGGGCGAGCTCGATCCGGCCGACGTCGTCCGGATCCAGCAACACCTCGTCGTCGAGGACGATCCCGTCTAGGTCCGTCGACGCCTACTCAGCGAGCTCGCCGATCTCCTCGAGGCGCCGCCGGACACGGCGCAACGAGGTCCGGTCCTTGAACGCGACGAACACCGTGTCGTCGCCCGCGATTGAGCCCACGACCTCGGGCCATCGGGCCCGGTCGAGCGCCGCCGCCAGCGGGTGCGCAGAACCGGGGAGCGTGCGCAGGACGAGCATCGTGCCCGCCTCCCGGATCTCGACCGGCATGTCGTGGAGCAGCGTCCGGATCCGATCCTCGCCGCTGACCTCGGCCTCGCGCAGGCGTGGCGGGATCGCGTAGGCCTGCGTTCCGCCGCGCTTCGCCTTGACCAGCCCCAGCTCGGCCACGTCGCGGCTGATCGTCGCCTGGGTCGTCCGGAAGCCGCGCTCGCGTAGCGCCGTGGCCAGCTCCTGCTGGGTCCGGATCGGGCGCTGCTCGACCAGGTCGCGGATCGCTCGCTGGCGGAGCTGCTTCATGACTTCCATTGAATGGGCCCCGTGGTCGCCCTAGCGGACCAGGAAGACGACGATCACGATGATGGCGAGGACGACCCGGTACGCGACGAAGATCCCGTACGAGTGGGTCCGGACGTACCGCAGCAGCACGGCGATCGCGAGGATCCCGGCGATGAACGCGGCCACGACGCCGGCGATCATCGGCGCGACCTCGACCCCGGTGACGTCCCCGCGGATCAGCTTGATCCCCTCGTAGACGACGGCCAGGGCCGTGATCGGGGTCGCCATCAGGAAGCTGAAGCGGGCGGCACCCTCCCGGTCGAGGCCGGCGAACAGGGCGGCCGAGATCGAGATCCCGGACCGGCTCACGCCGGGGATGAGGGCGAGGGCCTGGGCGATGCCGATGCCGAGCGACCCCCGGAACGTGAGGTCGTCCAGCCGGTGCGTCCGCGGCCCCCAGCGGTCCGCGAGCCACAGGATCGCGGCCCCGACGAGGAGCATGATCGCGACGAGGCCGGCCTGCCGGACGGCCCCCTCGATCAGGTCGTTGAACAGCAGCCCGGCGATGATGGCCGGCACCGTCGCGACCGCGATCAGCCAGGCGAGCCGTCGGTACGGGTCGCCCTCGAACGACCGGTCACGGAGCGCCGCGAACCCGGCCGGCACGAGCCGCAGCCAGTCCTCGCGGAAGTACACGAGCAGCGCGCCCAGGGTCCCCGCGTGAAGCACGACCGAGAACGCGAGCGAGCTCAGGAACGGATCGTCCCACCCAAGCAGCCACGGGACGAGGATCAGGTGCCCCGACGACGAGATCGGCAGGAACTCGGTGAGCCCCTGCACGACTCCCATCACGACGGCCTGAAGGATTTGCTCCACAACTACCTCAGGCTACGTCCGATTGATCCCGGTGCGGCCGACCTAGCGGATGAACAGAGGAGCGAGGACGAGCGAGATGGTGGCCAGCAGCTTCACGAGGACGTGGAGCGACGGGCCGGCGGTGTCCTTGAACGGGTCGCCGACGGTGTCGCCGACGACGGCCGCGGCGTGGGCCTCGGAGCCCTTGCCCAGCACGTTGCCGTCGTCGTCCTTGAGGTGCCCCGACTCGATGTACTTCTTGGCGTTGTCCCACGCCCCGCCGCCGTTGTTGAGGACGGTGGCGAGGAGGACGCCCGCGATGGTCCCGACCATCAGCATGCCGGCAACGGCCTCGAAGCCGAGCACCACCCCGATGACGATCGGGAACGCGACGGCGACGACGCCCGGGGCGATCATCTCGCGCAGGGCGGCCTTGGTCGTGATGTCAACGACCCGGGCGTAGTCCGGGCGCTGGGTGTAATCCATGATCCCGGGCATCTCGCGGAACTGGCGCCGGACCTCGATGATGATCGTCTGGGCCGTGGTGCCAACAGCCCGGATCGCGAGCGAGCTGAAGAAGTACACGAGCATCGCCGCGAGCAGGGCCGCGATGAACACGTTGACGTTGGCGAGGTTGACCGAGTCGAGGAGCTCCGCGCCGGGCACCCCCGCGGCGATGCGCCGGCCCTCGATGACGTTGATCTTGTCGATGTAGGCGGAGAACAGCAGGAACGCGGCGAGCGACGCGGAGGCGATCGCGTAGCCCTTGGTGAGGGCCTTGGTCGTGTTGCCCACGGCGTCGAGGCGGTCGGTGATCTCGCGGGCGCCCTGCTCCGCACGGCTGAATTCCGCGATGCCGCCGGCGTTGTCGGTGATGGGGCCGAACGTGTCCATGGCCAGGATGTAGGCCGTGGTCATGAGCATGCCCATGGTCGCGACCGCGGTCCCGAAGATGCCGCCCACGTTGACGCCGGTCTCGGACAGCAGCTGGGCCTGGCTGCCGAGCCAGTAGCTCGCGAACAGCGCGATGCTGATGGTCACCGCGGTGACGAGCGTTGTCTCGAAGCCGACGGCCGTGCCGGAGATGATGTTGGTCGCCGGTCCGGTCTTGGACGCCTCGGCGATCTCGCGGACGGGGCGGAACGAGCCCGCCGTGTAGAACTGGGTGATGTAGACGAACGCGACGCTGGTCGCGAGGCCGACGACGCCGGCGGCGAAGAAGTAGGTCCACGTCGGCAGGCCACCGGTTCCAGTGCCGCCGTTGGTGTTCATCATCACGTTGGTCACGATCGCCAGGCCCACCACGGACAGCAGGGTCGTAACCCAGTACCCGCGGTTGAGCATGTTCATCGGGTCCTCGGTCTCCTTCCCGCGCACGAAGAAGATCGCGACGATCGTGGCCAGGAGCCCGAACGCGCGGATGACGAGCGGGAAGAAGATCCAGGCCTCGGGGTTGGGCCAGCCGGCAGCAACGGCGATCGTGTAGACGGCGACGCCCAGGATCATCGCGCCGATGTTCTCGGCGGCCGTCGACTCGAACAGATCGGCGCCGCGGCCGGCGCAGTCGCCGACGTTGTCGCCGACAAGGTCTGCGACCACGCCCGCGTTGCGGGGGTCGTCCTCGGGAATGCCCTTCTCGACCTTGCCCACGAGGTCCGAGCCGACGTCCGCGGCCTTGGTGTAGATGCCGCCGCCAAGCTGGGCGAACAGGGCGACGAACGAGGCACCAAACCCGAAGCCGACGATGAGGAAGGGAGCCTGGGCCACGGTCACGTCGCCGACGAAGGTGTCGTACAGGGTGAAGATGCCCCACACCCCGAGCAGCGACAGGGACACGACGAGGAAGCCGGAGACCGCGCCGCCGCGCATGGCGACCTGGACCGCTTCGACGAGGCTGCGCCGCGCCGCGGATGCGGTCCTGACGTTGGCCTTGACGGCGACGAACATGCCGATGATCCCCGATGCCATCGAGCACGCGGCGCCGACCAGGAAGGCGAACGCGGTCATGAGCCCGATGGGGACGCCGGCCATGCTGGGCACGTCCGCGACCGCCGGCGTCTCGACCAGCGTGATGACCACGCCGATGATGACCGCGGCGAACAGGGCGATGATCGCGATGGTCGTGTACTGGCGGCGGATGAAGGCGACGGCGCCCTCGAGGATCGTCCCCGCGACGTCCTGCATCGCCTCGGTGCCCTGGTCGCGCGACAGCACGTCGCGGGCGAGGTAGATGGCGAACAGGATCGCGATGATGCCCGCGATCGGGATGAACCAGTAGAGAGCGGCGGCCATCAGGGTTTGCAGTGCCTCCTACGCGGGCTTCGAGACGCTGGTGATCTGGTGCGCGGGACCTCGCCGATGTCGCGGGGCGGGCTCTGGAACGAGCGCAGCCGCTCGCGTGACGAGGGAGGGCAATCTGCCGGCGGGGGCTCGGAACGCAGGGGAGCCCGCGCGTCAGCAGCCGAGAGTGTATGCGTCGGCGTTCGCGGGGGTCAAACCGCCGGAACGGTCCGGCAGACCGCGTACCGCGCCACCCTCCCTATACTCCCCGCTCGTGAACCAACGATCGAGTTTCGGATGTCTCGTCGAAGTCGCCGAGACCCTGATCCTCACGCTCATCATCTTCTTCGTCATCCAGAACTTCATTGCCCAGCCCTACCAGGTTCAGCAGAACTCGATGGAACGGACCCTCGAGCCCGGGCAGTACGTGCTGGTGGACAAGCTCACCCCACGCTTCGACTCGTACAGTCGCGGCGATGTCGTGGTGTTCAATCCGCCGGCCACCTGGACGTCCGACAAGACGCCGTTCATCAAGCGCGTGATCGGCCTCCCGGGCGACGTCGTGGCCATCAAGGACGACGGCCAGGTGTATGTCAACGACACGCCGCTCGACGAGCCGTACACGTACGCGAACGACGCGGGCGTCCACGAGCCGACGACGCCCCTCAACGACCAGTCGCGCTGGGTCGTGCCGGCCGGCCAGCTGTTCGTGATGGGCGACCATCGCATGCGATCCGCCGACTCGCGGGCGTTCGGGCCGATCAACGTGTCGGACGTGATCGGGCGCGCGTTCCTGCGCTACTGGCCGATCTCCACGATCGGCATCATCCAGACGCCGTCCTACCCGGGCGTACCCAGCGCCGCGGGCGCCGCGCCGGAACCCGGGTCGTCGGCCCCCGACCTCCAGTCCGCGGCGCCCTGACGTCGCGGGCCGAGCCGATGCTGTGACGCCCATCCTCGTCGCGCTCGCAGGCCTCGTGGCCGTCGGCGGCATCGTGGCCGTCAGCGCCCGGGAGCCCCGGTTCGCCGTGCTGGGCGTGATCATCGCGCTGGTCGGGGCTGGCTACGTCGCGGACCCCCTGCCCAGCCTCGTCGCGTTGGCGGCCCGCCTCGCGGGCGCCGTGCTCGGCGGATACCTCATCTGGGTCGCCCTGCGGCGCGCGCCCGCGCAGACCGCCGGCTGGCACGTCGGCTGGCCCGGGGCGGTCGCGCTGGCGGTGGCGGCGTTCGCGGCCGGCTGGTTCGCAGCGGGCACGCTGGCGACGGCGCTCGGCGCGACGACTGGCGAGGGACCGTCGGCGGCGGGCGTCGCCACGGCCTTGAGCGCCGGTTCACCCGTGGCCCGCGCCGCGCTGGCCGCGGCGTTCGCGCTGGTCGCCCTCGCCGCGGCGCCAGTCCTCGTGGCACGCGACGTGCTGCGCCTCGGCATCGGCCTGCTGCTCCTGATCGCCGCGGCCGGCCTCGTGCGCAACGCGCTGGCGCCCGGCGACGACACAGCCATTGAGCTCGGGTTCGGGATCATCGAGGCCGTCGCGGGCGCCGCGGTCGCGGCCCTCGTCGCGGCCTCGATCCGGCTCCACTACGACCTCGAGCTCCGCGGTTCGGGCGCCCGGCAGCCGGCCATCCACCACCGGTCGACGGACGAGGCCCACCTTCGCCGGTCCGTCGCGGGCGAT
Organism: uncultured Chloroflexia bacterium; assembly: GCA_963779575.1. GTDB lineage: Bacteria > Chloroflexota > Limnocylindria > Limnocylindrales > CSP1-4 > CAIXZV01. Next base: position 137,752 of record CAVZYT010000007.1, on the reverse strand, counting down.
GAACGATGACGCTGCTCGTCCTGATCGCGACCGGGTCGGTCGGCGCGGGCGTCTCCGCCTGGGGGCTGGGGCGTGGCGGACGGTCCGCCGAGATCGGGGCGCTCGTCGGCTGGCTCAGCCTGATCGCGGTGCTCGTCCTTGCGCTCGGGATGGAGGCGCCGCGCGTCGGTTCGGGAACACCGCCCGACGGTCTCGCCGCGTTCAACGGCCACCTCGTCCCGAACGACTATCTCCGGCTCGTCGTCGGCCTCTGGGCGCTCGACGCCGTCCTGTTCGTCGCGATCGGCTGGCTGCTGGGCGGCCTCGAGGGCCTGCGCGGCCTGCTGCCCGCCACGCTCGCGGCGATCGTCGGCGGAACCGTTGCATTCGCGGCGACGGACCTCACGCTCGGTTCGCTCGCGGCGGGGGCCGTCGGCCTGTCGGCGCTCGCCGTGCTCCTCGTCGGGCGAGACGCGGTCACGGCCGCGGCGCGCGAGCTCCGGGTCGCGATCGCCGGAACCGCTGTCCTGATCGTGGTCGCCGCGGCCGCGCCGGCAGCGGCAGCCCTTGTATTCGATGCCCTCGGCAACATTCCCGACACCGGCCAGGCGCCGACGGCCGCGCCCACCGAGGCCGGCGCGATGATCGGCCTGCTAGCGGTCGCGGTGGCCCTCGTCGTTGCCGTGCGACTCGGCTCGATCCCGTTCCATCTCCGCGTCCCCCGGCTCGCCGACGTCGCGCCGCCGATCTCCCTGCCCCTGCTGCTCGCCTGGATCCCCGTGCCCCTCGGCATCGCCGGAATCGCGATCACCGACCGCCTGCTCGCGCCGCTTGCCCTGCCGCTCGAGGGCGAGCAGGCGCTCATCGTGGGCATCGCCCTGGTGACGCTGGTCGCCGGCGCCCTGGCCGCGTTCATCTCTGACGACCTGCGACACGCGACCGGCTACCTCGTGATCGCCGACGGCGGCCTCGTGCTGCTCGGGTTTGCGGCGCTTGATCCGGCCGCGTGGGGCCCGACGCGCGTGTGGCTGGTGGCGATGGCCGCGTCGAAGACGGCCGTGCTGGCGTGGGCGGCGGTGATGGAGGACCGGTTCGAGACCCGCGCGATCCCGGACCTCCGCGGCTGGCTGCGCCACTCCCCGATCATGGGCGCGGCGCTCGCCGTCGCCATCGTGGCGACCTACGGGCTGCCCGGCTGGGTGGCGTTCGCGGCACGGATCGACCTCGCGCTGCTGTCCGGCAGCAGCATCTCGTGGCTGCTCGTGGTCGCCGGCCTCGCGACCCTCCCGACGTACGCGCGACTGCTCGCGATCGGCCTCGGGCCGGCGACGAGCCGGGTCAGAAAGGCGGCCCCCGAGCGGGTGTCGCGGCGGCGCCGGACCGAGTCGCTCCCGGTGACGCTCGAGGGCGGACCCGCGACGGCGGCCACGGCGGCGGGCGGCGGCGTCCTCGCGGCGGACATGGTCACCGGAGCCGATGACGGGTCGCCCGTGGAGGACACGGCTCCCGCGACCCACCGTCGCGTCGCCCGGACACGGGCCGGGGCGAAGGCGCTGGAGATGAGCCTCGCGAGCCGCGTCGCGGCGGCGCTGCGGCGCGATCGGACCGAGCTCCTCGCGGCGGCCGTGCTGGCCCTGGCGATCCTCGCCGGCCTCACGTCGTGGGGCGCGCTCGACCTCAGTGGTGCCGCGAGCGAGGCCGCGCCGATCGTCTCGGGGCCCTCGACGGACTGACTGACCGACCCGGACGACCCGGCGTGCGTCCGTCGCCGTCTCGGTTTCGCTGGCAGTGAACGCTTCGGGGTCGAAGCCCCTCCTGCTGGCGACCAGGTGCCGGAAACATCGGCACCACCGATGGATCTGGCCCGAACCGGCGCGTCAGGCCACCGTCGACCCGAAAGCGTTCACCAGCAGTGATGGCCGGCGCCGGACGCCTGCGTTAAGGGGCGGGACTATTCCTCCGGTGCGAGCACCCAGCGGTCGATCTCGCGCTCGTAGCCGAGCAGCTCCTCGGGCCGGAACCACAGGGCGAGCTCCGCCGCCGCGTTCTCCTCGCTGTCCGACGCATGGACCAGGTTCTGCGCGGTCTCGACGGCGAAGTCGCCGCGGATCGAGCCCGGGGCGGCCTCGTGCGGACGGGTGGCCCCGTTCATCGCGCGGACCATCGCGATCGCGTTCGGACCCTCGAGGGCCGCGGCGACGAGCGGCGCCGAGGTGATGAACTCGACGAGGCCCGCGAAGAACGGCTTCTCGCGATGGACCGCGTAGTGCTGCTCCGCGAGGGCGCGGTCGACGTGGACGAGCTTGAGGCCGACGAGCTTGAGGCCGCGCTCCTCGAACCGGGTGAGCACGCGCCCGACCAGCAGGCGCTGGACGCCGTCGGGCTTGACGAGGAGGAGCGTTCGCTGGGGATCCGGCATGGCTGGGCGCAGGCCTCTCGATCGTGGGCGACACCGTCGGGCGGGTCGCATGGCAGTGGTCCGGCGTCGCAACGCGGGCCCCGGCGGACGAGCTGTCCGCGGACCGCGGCGCGGGAAGCACAGGGTAGCGCGAGGCGATCCTCCGCGCGGCCAGGAAGTCGTGGCGTCTCCGCGGCTCGGCGTCCCCTGCAAATTGTTGACGCATGCCGATATCGGCATATGATGCCCCCATGGCACGAGCAGCGACGACGTCGGACGTCTTCAACGCGATCGCCGAGCCGCAGCGCCGAGAGATCCTGGTGCTGCTGCGGTGCGGGTGAGCGGCCGGTGACCGAGTTGGCCCAGGAGCTGGGGATGACCCAGCCGGGGGCGTCCAAACACCTGCGGGTGCTCCGGGAGGTCGGGCTGGTGCGGGACCGCAAGGCAGGCAAGCAGCGCCTGTACGGCCTTGACGCCCGCGGGCTCCGACCGGTCCACGAGTGGACCGGCGGGTTCGGGCGGTTCTGGAACGAGAGTTTCGACCGGCTGGACGCGTACGTGCAGGACCTCAAGCAGGCGAGGCAGGAGGAGTAGCTGATGAGCGCGACAGGACGAGGAGCGCCTGCGCAGTCCGCGACGGCCGACCGCGAGATCGCGATCTCCCGGGTCATCAGTGCCCCACGGGAGCTGGTGTTCGAGGCGTTCACGCAGGTGCGGCACCTGTCGCGGTGGTGGGGACCGGACGGGTTCACCACCACCACGCGGGCGTTCGAGTTCCGCGTCGGCGGGGAGTGGGACTTCGTGATGCACGGACCCGACGGGACGGACTACCAGGAGTGGATCTCCTGGACCGAGATCGCTCCGCCGGATCGGATCGCGCTGCTGCACGGTGAGTCCCGCGGCGACCCGAACGCCTTCGAGTCGATCCTCACGTTTGCCCCCGACGGCGCGGCGACCCGGATCGATATGCGCACGGTGTTTCCCACCAAGGAGCTGCGCGACGAGGCGGTCGAGACGTACCACGCGATCGAGGGCGGCCAGCAGACCCTGGGCAACCTGGCTGCCTACGTCACCGAGATCGTTCGGAAGCGAGCTGCGGACTGATGGCCGGAAAGGTGTTCTTCAGCGTGACGATGTCGCTGGACGGGTTCATCGCGCCCGGGTCCCTCGGGGACTTGATGGGGCAGCAGTGGATGGAATTGCAGGCGTGGGCGTTCCCGCTGCGGTTCTTCCGGGAGAACCTCAAGCTCGGCGAGGGCGGCGAGGAGGGCCGCGACAACGACATCGCGCGGGACACGTTCGAGCGCACCGGAGCGAGCGTCATGGGCAAGCGCATGTTCGACGCCGGCGAGCAGATGTGGCCGGAGGAGGCGCCGTTCCATACGGCCGTCTTCGTCGTGACGCACCAGAAGCGTGACCCCTGGGAGCGGCCGGGCGGGACCACCTTCCACTTCGTCAACGACGGCATCGAGACCGCGCTCGACCAGGCCCGCGAGGCCGCCGGCGACCGGGACGTCCGGATCGCGGGCGGCGGCGCAACGATCCTGGAGCACGTGAACGCCGGCCTGATCGACGAGTTCACGATCGCGCTCTCACCCGTGCTGTTCGGCTCCGGAATCCGCCTGTTCGAGGGCGTGGACGCGGGCCGCGTGGGACTCGAGCCGGTCCGCGCGGAGCCAACGAAGCGGGTCACCCACCTGACCTACGCAATCCGGGAGCGGTAGCGGTCTCGACCTCGGCGCTCCCGGGCCGCGAGCTCGGCCGCCGTCGCGCCGCATCGCGGCCCAGCCGCAGGTTTTGGCGATGCCCCGCGCGGCGTGTCTAGGGCTCGTCGTCCTCGACGTCCTCGCCCGCATCGTCGTCGACGTCCGGATCCTGGTCGGACACCGGCGCTTCGGCCGGCGCGGGCGACGCGGCGCCGCGCGCCACGTCGAATGCCGCTCGCGCCTCGGTCTCGCGGCCGAGCAGCCGCAGCGCGTCGCCGGCGACCAGCGCGAGGGCGGGATCCGTGGCTCGCGGGCCCACCGCGTCGAGAACCGCCTCGGCGAACCCGGGCTCGAGGCGCATCGCGACGCCCAGCCGCAGCGCGGCCTGCGCCGAATCGCCCGCCGCGAGAGCGGCCCGTCCGCCGGCGTACGCGTCGATCGCCGCGGCGGGCGCCGTGCTCGGCACCGCAGCATCGACCGGCGGCGCGACTTCGCCATCACCCGCCTCGACCACCTCGCCCGGCCAGATCGAGCTCCGCGGCATCCCGGCGAAGACCAGGTCGAGCGGCTCCGCCGCCGCCTCGACGGCACGATCCGCCAGCCGCCTCGCCTCGGTCGGCCGGCCCTCGGCGGCGATCGACTCGGCCGCGATCACGAGCGCGATGACGTCGTCCCGGCCGCGGTCGACCAGCGCGATGGCCGCTTCCCCGGCGGCGGGCAGGTCGCCGGTGCGCCAGCGGGCCTCCGCGAGGTCGAGCAACCCGTCGTCGTCGAGGATCCCATGGGCCGAGAGCGCCTCCAGCTCGGCGCGTGCGAGCGCGAGCGAGCCCAGGCGCAGGTGGACTCGGGCGAGTCGCAGCGATGTCCGCCGGCCATCGAGCCTCAACGGCCGCAGAGCCGTCGTCCGGCGCGATCATCGCGGCAGCTGCAGGTGCCGTTCGAGCCCGCGCAGGTGACGCGCCGGGGCGACGACCGCCATCCGCAGCATCTCGTCGCTGAACAGCTCGCCGGCCAGGCGCGTGATGTCCGCCGACCGCACGCGCCTCGACGGACGCGAGCGCCTCGTCGAGCGTGTACACGCGGTCGTGCAGCGCCTCCTGGCCACCCACCCAGGACGCGAGGTGCCGGGTGTCGTCCATGCGCAGCTCGAGTCCGCCCGAGAGGTACGCCTTGGCCTTGGCCAGCTCCTCGTCGGGCACCGGATCGTCGACCATGCGCGCCGACCTCGGCCAGGATCGCCTCGATCGCCGCGGGCAGCTGCGCCGGGTCGACGCCCGCGGAGATCTCGAGGGCGCCGGAGTCCGCGTACTCGATCACGCCCGAGCTCACGTCGTACGCCAGGCCCTTCTCCTCGCGGACGCCCAGGAACAGGCGGCTCGACATCCCGTCGCCCAGCACGGCGTTGAGCACCGAGAGGGTCCAGCTGTCGGGGTGGTCGCGACCGAGCGCCGGCACGGCGATCGCGAGCTGCGCCTGCGAGGTGTCCCGGCGCCCGGTGAGCACGCGCGCGCCGGCGGGCAACGAGGGCGCCGGCTCGAAGCACGGCAGCACGCCGTTCCCGGTCCCGAACGCCTTCGCCGCAAGCTCGACCGCCTCGTCGTGCTCGAGATCGCCGGCGACCGCGACGACCGTGTTCGCAGGCCGGTACATCGCGCCCCAGAAGTCGCGGATCGCGGCCGTCGGCAGCGACCGGATCCCCGCCTCGTCGCCGCAGATCTCGCGGCCCAGCGGCCCGTCGCCGAACAGCGCCTGCTGGATCAGCATCCCGACGTACTCGGACGGATCGTCGAGATACGAGCGGATCTCCTCGACGATCACCGTCCGCTCCTGGTCGATGTCGGCGTCCTCGAGGCGCGGATGGACGATCAGCTCGCCCAGCACGCCCATCGCGGTCGCCGCCTCGCGCCGCGGGACCCGAGCCCAGTACACGGTCGACTCGCGATCGGTCGCGGCGTTGGCCGAGCCGCCGACGCCCTCGACGGCCTCGGAGATCGCGCGCGACGACGGGTAGCCGTCGGTGCCCTTGAACGTGAGGTGCTCCATGAAGTGGGCGACGCCGGCCTGGTCGGACGATCTCGAGGCGCGAGCCCGCGAGCACGTACGCGGCGATCGACACCGATCGCGAACCCGGCAGCCGGGCGGAGATGACGCGCGGGCCGTCGGGAGAGCTCGGTCCGATGGAACATCGGAGCGGATGGTAGCCCCAAACGAAGGACCGGCGGCCGATGGCCGCCGGTCCGTGATGCGCGGGGGGACGAGGGTCAGCTGGTCGCGGCCGGCTTGCCGAACGCCAGGTACCACGCCTGCATGAAGAACACGAGGAACAGGATCGCGACGACCCACATCAGCGGATGGACCTCGCCGGCCTTGCCGCGCGCGACCTTGATCAGCACCCAGCTGATGAAGCCGGCACCGATGCCGACGGTGATGTCGTAGGTGAGCGGCATGAGGATCATGGTCAGGAGGGCCGGGATGCCGTCCTCGACGTTGGTGACGTCGATGTCCTTGACCTGCGTGAACATCAGGTAGCCCACGAGGATCAGGGCGGGCGCCGTCGCGACGGCCGGGATGATCCCGGCGATCGGCGCCAGGAAGATCGCGAACAGGAACAACACGCCGGTCACGATCGAGGCCAGGCCGGTGCGGCCGCCCTCGGCGACGCCGGCCGCCGACTCGATGTAGGTGGTGTTGGAGCTGACGCCGCCAACGCCACCAGCGATCGCGGCGAGGGAGTCGACGATCAGCACGCGGCCGATGCCCGGAACGGAGCCGTCCTCTTTCGCCAGTCCGGCTTCCGCAGCGACTCCGGTGGCCGTGCCCATGGTGTCGAAGAAGTCCGTGAGCATGATCGTGTAGATCACGGTGATCGCCGTCAGCAGCGGCAGGACGCTGAACACCTGGGTCAGGTCGAACTGGCCGAGGGTGGTGAACGATGGCGTGAGCACGAAGTTGGCGGGGATCTTCGTCACGCCGGCGATCAGGGCGAGCACGGTCGTGACCAGGATGCTGATCACCAACGCGGCCCGAACCTTGAGCACCCACAGGACGATGGTCAGGATCAGGCCGATCCAGAACACGAAGTCGGCGGCTGTCGTCGGCAGGTGGAACGTGGTGACCGTGCCGGCGCCCGCGACGACGAAGCCGCCGTTCGCGAACCCGATGAACAGGATGAACAGGCCGATGCCGACGCCGATCGCCTTCTTGAGGGCGAGCGGCACCGCGTTCATCACGGCTTCCCGGAACCCGACCAGAACCAGGATCGTGACGACGATGCCTTCCCAGACGATGACGCCCATCGCACCCGCGGGCGAGAGGCCCTGGCCGGTCAGCGAGAACGCGACGATCGCGTTGATGCCGAGCCCGGCGGCCAGCGCGAACGGGTAGTTCGCGACCGCCCCCATCGCGATCGTCATGATCCCGGCGATCAGCGCGGTGCCGGCGGCGAGCGCGACCGGCGTGAAGTTGGGATCGGTGTCCTTGAATCCCGCCATCAGGATGGTCGGGTTCAGGAAGATGATGTAGGCCATGACCATGAACGTGGTCAGGCCCGCGCGGGCCTCGATCGCGAACGTCGTTCCGCGTTCAGCGAGCTTGAAGTAGTCGGCGATCCCGCCGCCGCGGCTGGGGGCGGCCGATGTTTCGGCGCTCATCGCGTCTGCAGCTCCTCCCTCGTATTCGGTTCCAGGCTCCCTCGCCCGTCCGCGGGAACGTCCCGCGGGGCTCGCCGCCTCCTCCCTACTCCTCGGCCCCCTCCAGGCCAAGGAGCTCCATCTGCACGAACCCGCTGGTGTCGAACTCGAGCTGGCGAGGGGCGCCGGGACCCTCGTCCTCGCCTCCCATGCCAGGCACGAACTCGATGATCACCTGCTCATCTCCCTGCACGAGCGTGTACACGAGCAGCTGGTCGGGGCGGGTCTCGAACTCGAGGTGCTCAAAGGAGTCCACGTTGATCGTGATCGCGATCGGCGTGAAGTACGTCGACACGTCGGGCTGGTCGGCAACGATCCGCTCCACCCAGCCCGTCCCGTGCGCGACCATGTCCCGGCCCCGGAGGTACCGGTACGAGACGGTCTGCTTGAGGATCGGGCGCAGGAGGTGCTGGAGATCGCTGGCGCTCGTCACCAGGCCCTGGTTGACGAAGAACTTCGCGGGCGGTTCGCTCGACACGGTGGACTCCACCTCGTGCTTCGAGGGGCAGCTGGAGCGGCACGCCGCGCCGCCCTCCCGGGTGCGGCCCGACGCCCGGCATCGTAGCGGAACGCCGGGCCTCCGGGACGGCGAAGTTCGCACGAATCTCGGGCCGTCCCCGGGATCAACCGGCGGGGAACCCGAGGATCCGCGACGCGACGTCGCCGGCCTGCCCGCGGATCTCGGGGACGGCGAGCGTCTCCCACAGCACGCCCTTGCGTAGCGCGCCCATCGCATACACCGCCCGCGAGGTCTTGCCCTCCCCGTCGACGACGAGCCCAGTCGCGGGTTCCACGTCGATCCCGATCCCGAGCGGGCCAGGACGCAGGAGGCCGTCAACGATCGCCGCGCCGAGGAGCGGGTTCGCGGCCGGGTCCATATTGGGCCCGATGGCGACGATGATCCGGTCGACCTCCCATGACCCAGGCCCGTCGCCGGAGCCGGCCACTCGGGCCCGGATCCGGAGCCGCCGACCCGACGGGCTCGACGGCGTCGATGGCGGCCGCCTGGACGTCGAACCGGCCTCGTGCGCGTCCACGCATCGAGGTCGCGCGCGATCTCGACCGCCATCCGGTGGCGGTGGATCTCCCAGTCGTGGCGGTAGTGGTCGAGGAACTGCCGGCGCAGGTCGTCGCCCATCGCCATCCACAGCGCCTGCGAGATCGGTCGGAGCGAGTCGACCGCTCGCGGCCAGTCGGGGCCGAACGCCCGCAGCCGCGCCGCCGCCTCGGCGAACGGGTCGTCGAACGCCAGAAACTCGTCGACCGTGAACGGCGGGCTCGGGGAAGCGCGGCCGCCACGGGTCCTCGTGGGGCAGCGGCAGGTCGCCGTTGCGCGACAGCGCGACGACGCGGGCGTTCGGGTGCCGGTTGAGGATCGAGCCCGCGAGGTCGACCGCGGTGAGGCTGGTGCCGATGATCGCAACGGTCTCGCCGTCGCCGATGGCGCTCGAGGGCGCCCGGCCACCCACGGGTCCCCGATCACCCGGTCGTCGTCCGCGAGCGACGCGAGGTACGGCGGCTGCACCGGCGTCTCGACGCCGGTCGCCAGCACGACCGCGTCGGCCAGGAGCGTCTTGCCGTCGGCGAGCGTCACCCGCAGGCCGTCCGCGGCCGGCTCCAGCGCGCTCGGCCTCGCTCGACGACGTGACGCAGCGTCGCCGCCGACGACGCGACCGCCTCGCGCCAGCACCTCTCCCACGTAACGCCCGTAGTCGACGCGCCGCGCGAAGGCCTCCGTGGGGAGGCCCGACCAGCGCCGGAAGTGATCCGGGTCGTCCGCGATCGCGCTCATGGCGCCGGCCGGGACGTTGAGCCGGTGCCACGGATCGCGGGTCGAGTACGCGACGCCCGAGGCCGAGCTCCTCCCGTGGCTCGACCACCACGACCTCGAGCCCGCCGTCGCCCGCGCGCAGCAGGTTCGTCGCCACGAACGCTCCCGCGGCGCCGCCGCCCACGATCACGACCCGGAACGAGCGTCCAGTCATCCGCCCGGTCACCTCCGTCGGCGGGCAGCGTGCCACGGATCGTCGAGCTCCGTCCGCCACGATGGTTCTCTACAGCGCCTCGACGAGGAACGCGGCGGCGGCAACCACGAGGTAGATCGCGAGCGCGCCGAACACGAGGTACAGCCGCACCGCCCGATCGATGGGCGACTTCGCCGGCGAGCAGGTACAGCGGCGGCCCGAGGAACGGCACGATCAGCACGACCGTCATCCAGCCGAATCGCTTGCCGCGGGTGAGCTCCTCGCGACGCACGAGGTCCCACAGCGAGATCGCCACCCACGTCGCGTAGAGCACGAGCGGCAGCACGTACCCGTACAGGCCGAGGATCGTTCGACAGCCCCGACGCCGAGCGGGATCCCCATGATCATCACCTCCCTGTGTGCCGTGCCGGGCCGCCGCCGACTCGGCGCGGTCCGCGACCCGTCTGTATCTCCCTCAGCGGCCGGACCACGTACGCGCCCGGCACCACGGTCTCCGGGACGGCCGGTGCCGCGGCCGCGGTCAGCGGTTCCGGCATCTGCGGCTGGGCCGGGGGCTGCGGCTCGACCTGCCAGTCGCCCGACGGATAGTGCCCGCCCAGCGCCTGGGCGAACCTCGCGAGCAGGCCGAACGTGACGGCGGGCTCTCCCCCCGCGCCGATCCGGACGTCGCAGCCGGCGACGAGCTGGATGGCTGGCGGCAGGCTCGTCTGGAAGGTGTTCCCGGCGAAGCAGTCCCCCTTGATCGACGGCGCCCCGAGCGCGAGGTCCGCGCGACCCGAGCGGAGCGACACGTTGTCGCGCACCTCGTTGTTGCGCGTCGCCCACACGTTGTCGTCGAGGTTGGGCAGCATCGCGATGCCGTAGGTCGGGTTGTCGGTGACGAGGTTGCCCTGGACCAGGTTGTCGCGGCCGCCGGCGATCAGGATGCCGATGCCGAAGGTCGGGTACTCGAGGCGCTTGGTCGGGGCGTCAGTAGCGGCATTGCGGTGGACCCAGTTGCCCGCGACGAGGATCCCCCGCTGCGGCGCCAGCAGCTCCGAGTCGAGCGTGTTGGGCGCGATTCCCGCGAGGTTGCCCGTCCACTCCGAGTTCACGACGGCGAGATCGCCGCCGGCGTTGGTGCCGCTGTAGCCGAGCGCGTTGTGGATCGACACGACGTCGTCGATGACCGCGTGGCAGGGCTGGCACTGGCCGATGTAGAAGCCGGAGTCGGGGTGACCCGACGCGTACGCATGCTCGAACCGGCCCCACACCGCGTCGTAGGCGTAGATGCCGTAGTCCCCGTCGCCGTAGGCCGTGAGGTACGAGCCACGGTAGCCCTGGACGCCGGACCAGTAGAAGCCGTTGAGCTGGTAGTGGCGGGCGGTCATGTTCTCGACGGCCACGCCATCGGCCTCGACGACGTGGATGCCGTTGGGCCGCTTGAACTCGCCGTCGAGGATCACCGAGTTGCGGTCCTCGCCGCGGATCGTGAGGTAGGGCGTGCGGACGAGGACCGCCTCCGGGTAGGTGCCAGGCGCGACCAGGATGAGGTCGCCCGGATTGGCGAGGTTCACGCCCGCCTGGATGGTCGGCGCGTCCGCCGGGACGTGGATCGTCGAGCCCGGTGCCGTCGGCACTGGCTCCCGGCCGGGTCCCACGCCGCCCTTGCCGTTGTTGTCGGGGAGCTGGACGTCGCCGACGACCACCGTGCCGCTCATGCCCACGCCGCCCGCGGCCCCGTGCAGCTTGCAGAAGTACGGGTATACGCCCGGCTCGGCGTAGGTCTGCTCGAACGACTGCCCATTCGAGAGGACGCCGCTGTCGAAGCTCCCGTCGTCGGCGGTGACGGTGTGCGGGTTGCGGCCGTCGGCCACCCACTCGATGGTCGTGCCGGGGTCGACGCGCACGACCTGCGGGTCGAAGAAGTCGTCGAGGTTGCGGACCTCGTGCTCGCCGTCGTAGGACGTGGCGGGGACGGTGCTGCCGACGATGGTCACGTCACCCAGCGCGTGGCTCGCGCCGGTAATGGCCACGAACGCGGCGGCCAGCGGCAGCGCGACGATGGCCGCGAGCAGGAACGGGGATGACGGGCGCCGGGGGCGCGGGAGTCGCATCGGGCGCGAGGCTAGCAGGTCGGAATCGATGGGGCGCACCCGTATGATCCGCGCATGCTCCTTGCGCTCGACATCGGGAACACGAACGTCACCCTCGCGCTCGTCGCGGACGGCGCGATCGTCGCGACGCGGCGGGCGGCGACGCCCGGCTCCGCGACCGCCGACGAGCTGGAGGTCCTGATCACCGGGCTGATCGGGCCTCGACGAGCGCACGCTGGCCGACATCTCGGCGCCTCGCGGTGGCGTCCGTGGTCCCGTCGCTCACCGCCACGATCGAGACCGTCGCCACGCGGCGCGCGATCCCGATCCTCGTCGCCTCCGTCGGCAACGTGCCGCTGGCCGTGCGCGTCGACCGGCCCCACGAGGTCGGCGCGGACCGCCTGGTCAACGCGCTCGCGGCCGCGCGGCTGTACGGCACGCCGGCGGTTGTCGTCGACTTCGGCACGGCGACGACGCTCGACTGCGTCGGGCGCCGATGGGGCCTACGTCGGCGGCGCGATCGCGCCGGGCCTCGAGCTCGGCCTGGAGGCGCTGGCGTCGCAGGACCGCGAAGCTGCCACGGATCGAGCTCCGGACGCCGGACCGGGCGATCGGACGGGACACCGTCAGCGCGATGCAGTCGGGCACGATCTTCGGCTATCAGGCGCTTGCCTCTGGGCTCCTCGCCCGCGTCCGCGCCGAGCTCGCCGAGGCGACCGGCGCCAAGCCCGAGGACGTCCGCGCGATCCTGACCGGCGGCCTCTCGGCGGCGCCCTGGGCGCGCGGGGTCGAGGGCGTCGACGTCATCGATCCCGATCTCACCCTCAAGGGCCTCGCGATCCTCCATGCCGAAGTCGCGGGCGGGGCGCGATGGAGGCCGGCCGGCGGTGACCGGGGATGCCACGGCGGGTCGACGGCGTCTCGAGGGTCGGCTGATCGGGCTCGGCGTGTGCGGCTCGATCGCGGCGTACAAGGCCGTCGAGCTCCTGCGCGCGCTGACCGCCGAGGGCGCCGACGTCGTCGTGATGCTCACGCCGTCGGCCGCCCGGTTCGTCGGCCCGCTGACGTTCGAGGCCCTGTCCCGCCACCCGCGTCGAGACCGACGTCCTCGCCCTGCTGCCCGACGAGCGGATCGGCCACATCGTCATCGCCGACACGGCCGACGCGATCGTCGTGGCCCCGGCGACGGCGCGCTGGCTGGGCGCGATGGCCAACGGCATCGCCGACGACACCGTGCTCGCCGCCTGCCTCGCGACGTCCGCGCCCGTGGTCGTGGCGCCGGCGATGGACGGCGACATGTGGACGCACCCGGCGACGCGGGCCAACGTCGAGCGCCTCGGGCGCGACTTCGGCTACCGGCTGGTCGCGCCCGCGGACGGGCCCGCTCGCGTCCGGGCAGTCGGGCGTCGGGCGGCTCGCCGAGCTCGAGGCGATCGTCGACGCGGTCGTCGAGGCCATCGGCGATCGCCCGATCCGCCAGCCGGACGCCGGCGGCCCGGCCCCCGGTGACCGAGCCCGTCCGCGAGCCGGACCTCGAGGGCCGCCACGTCGTCGTCACCGCCGGCGGCACCGCGGAGGCCATCGACCCCGTCCGGTTCATCGGCAACCGCAGCACCGGCAAGATGGGCATCGCGATCGCCGAGGCCGCCCAGGCCCGCGGCGGCGCGGGTGACGCTGATCGCCGGCCACATCGAGGTCGCCGTCCCCGCCGGGATCGCCGTCGTCGGCGCCGAATCGACCGCCGCCATGCGCGACGCCGTCCTCGACGCCGTCATCGACCGCCGCGCCGACGCCCTGATCATGGCCGCCGCCGTCGCCGACTTCCGGCCCGACCACGCGGCGCACGACCAAGCTCACCCGCGACGCCGGGCTCACGATCGAGCTCGAGCCGACGGAGGACATCCTGGCCGAGGTCGGCGCCCGGGCGAGGGAGCTCCGATCCCGCGCCCGGTCATCGTCGGGTTCGCCGCCGAGACCGGCTCGCTCGAGCGCGCGCCCGAGAAGCTGCGGCGCAAGGGCGCGGACCTGCTCGTGGCCAACGACGTCGCCGAGGCGGGATCGGGATTCGGCACCGACACCAACCGGGTCTCGATCCTGGGCGCGGACGGGTCGCGCGACGACCTGCCGCTGCTGACCAAGCGCGAGGTCGCCGACCGGCTGCTGGATCGGGTCGTCGCGCTGTTGGACGAACGCGGAACCCGGGGCAGACTGGACCGACGAGCACGGAGACCCATCGATGAGCGCCCAGACCGAGTCCACCGCCGCCTGTCCGTCGTCGACATCGCGAAGCTGTACGCCGACGGCGTGCGGATCGCCACGATCACCGCGTACGACTTCCCGACCGCCGCCCTGGTCGACGAGGCCGGGATCCCGCTGATCCTCGTCGGGCGACTCGCTGGCCCAGGTGATGCTCGGCTACGACACGACCGTGCGCGTGTCGATGGACGAGATGCTCCACCACACGAAGGCCGTCGTGCGCGGGTACGAAGCGCGCGCTGATCGTCGGCGACATGCCGTTCCTGTCCTACTCGACGCCCGAGGACGCCGATCGCCAACGCCGGCCGCTTCCTGCGCGAGGGCGGCACGCAGGCGGTCAAGGTCGAGGGCGGCGTGCGCAGCGCCCGCATCGATCGAGGCGATCGTCAAGGCCGGCATCCCGGTCATGGGCCACATCGGGCTGACGCCGCAGGCGATCAACGCGATCGGCAAGGTCCGCGTCCAGGGCAAGTCGCGCGAGCAGGCCCGGTCGCTGCTGGCCGACGCGCTCGCGGTCCAGGAGGCCGGGGCGTTCGCGGTCGTGCTCGAGCTCGTGCCCGGGCCAGCTCGCCGCCGCGATCACCGAGCGGCTGTCGATCCCGACGATCGGGATCGGCGCGGGTGCCGGGTGCTCCGGACAGATCCAGGTGATCACCGACACCCTGGGCTGGGGCGACTGGACGCCGAAGCACGCCCGCCGCTACGCGGACCTGCGGGGGACGATCCTCGGGCGCCGTCAGCCAGTACAAGGCCGACGTCGAGGCGGGCTCGTTCCCTGCCGACGCGGAGACGGTGCTCATGGACCCCGCCGTGCTGGACGAGGTCCTCGGTCGGTCCGTCGATGACCGGCGCCGCGACCGTGCGGGATCGCCGGGATCCCGCTCGACCGCGACCTCTAAGCCTCCGGCCGAGCGCCGGCGCGTGGAGGTCGTCCGCACCCGCGCCGAGCTCCGCGCCGCCCTGCGCCGGCGCCCCGTCGCCGTCGGGTTCGTGCCCGACGATGGGCTGGCTCCACGCCGGCCACACCGTCGCTGATCGAGCAGGCCCGGGCCGACGACGCGACGGTGGTCGTCTCGATCTTCGTCAACCCGCGCCAGTTCGGCGAGGCGGCCGACTTCACCCAGTACCCGCGCAACGAGGCGCGCGACCTCGCGATCTGCGAGGCGGCGGGCGTGGACCTCGTGTTCGCGCCGCCGTGGACGAGGTCTACCGCCGGGCTTCGACACGACGGTCGCGATGGGCGCGATCGCGCGGCCGCTCGAGGGCGCCGCGCGGCCGGGGCACTTCGACGGCGTGGCGACGGTCGTCGCGATCCTGCTCTCGCTCGTCGGCGCCGAGCGGGCCTACTTCGGGCTCAAGGACTACCAGCAGGTCCGCGTGATCCGGCGGATGGCGCTCGACCTCGCGCTGCCGACGGAGGTCGTGGCGCTCGACACGATGCGCGAGGCCGACGGGCTGGCGCTGTCGTCGCGCAACGCGCGGCTGTCGCCGGCGGGTCGGGCGCGCGGCGCCCGGTGATCCGCCGGGCGCTCGCTGGCGGGCGCGGCGTGCGTGCGCGACGGGCGAGCGCGACGTGCGCGCGCCGTGCGGGCGGCGATGTCGGCGGTCCTGGCCGCGGAGCCCCTCGCCGACCCCGACTACGTCTCGGTCGCGGACCCGGACACGCTCGAGGAGCTGGCGACGATCGGCGAGGCCGGGGCGCTGCTGTCGACGGCGGTGCGGATCGAGGGCGTGCGCCTCATCGACAACGAGCGGGTGGCTTAGCCGGGCGACTCGTCCGGCCGCGCCTGGGCATCAGCCGCCGCAGCCGCGGTTGACCGGCACCCGCGTCGGCGTCCCTGGGACCGCGCTCGGCGGAGCATCGACGTGCATCGTCCAGACAGCGCCGCGTCTAGGCCGGTTCTTCACCGTCTGTTCCCCGAGGCCAACCAGCGTGTCGCCACGCATTGCCAGCGCAGAGATCACCCCTCGTGGGTCGTCCCGCAACCGCGTCCACGTCCGGCCGTCTGGGGATGTCCACGTCAGCCCGATCGTCGGCCCAATCGTCGCGCATCCGGTGCTGATGTCGAGTCCGCCGACGGCAAGCCAGCCGGTCGGCAGCTGGATCGCGGTTGTCGCGAGCACGTCCGGCAACCTGCCGATCCGGTTCCAGGTGGTCCCATCGAGCGATGTCCAGAGGCCGAGTCGGTCACCGTTCGTGCTGGCTATGACCGTCAGGGGGGCGCCGGGCCTGGCCAAAGCGGCGGAGCCGTAACATCCATCGCGCGTCCAGGGTGGCCACCTGCCGCCATTCGCCGAGCGCAGATCCGCGATGGACGGCGATCGGTGACGCCCGCACGCGACGGGGCGTGGTGAATGCGACGAGCTCACCATCGATCGGGACGAGGCCAACGACCGTTCTGGCGATCCGCTTGAGGCTCGGATCCGTCGCCGGGTGCCATTGCATCCCATCGGTTGAGGTCCATGCCTTCCGCCCATCCGGCGTAGAGCCGAACGCGATGTAACCATCGTCCGCTGCGCCGACGAGCGTCAGTTCCTGGCTGCCATGCACGCCTTCGGAGTTGCCCGCCACGCCTTCGGGAGACTGCCCGTTCCACGCGATGCCGTCGCGCGACGTCCACACCCGTCCTTCGAACGTCTGGGTGTCGCTGTTCGAGAACGCTCCGACGGCGACGTATCCGCCCGGCCCATGGGCGACGGAGGCGACCTCGGCATCGTCGCCCGTCTCCTCGTTGAGGCCAAGTCCCGGGATGGACACGCGATGCCACGCGACGCCGCCGTCGGACCGCCAGAGCGGATCGCCATTGCGGTGCCCGGCCCTGCGCAGCGCTCACCCCTGCCAAATCGTCGATCCATGACTCTTAGCCATGTCGACTGCCGGGTCACTGGCCGTCCTTCGGGCTCCGAAGTTGACGTTTGTGGCTAACTCCGGGCGTCCGACGCACGCCGCTGGTCTCGCGATGGCACGGACCATCTGGCTAACGGTCATCTGCTGCGGATCTGTCAGGCACGCGGCGCCGGATCGAGCTTCGCGTCCCAAGCGCGTTATCGCAGCGCGCAGCCGGTCCGCCGCGTCGTGGTCGCCAGGCGCCAGTGCGGTCCAGGCCGAGCAGCGCCGCGCCGAGCACGGGCGGCGCGTGGAGGACGGTGACCTCGGCGCGCCGGCGCGATCTCGCGCACGAGCGTCGTCACGCGCGGCACGAGCAGGTCGGCGGCGCCGCGCGCCAGGCCGCCGGCGAGCGTGACCGGCACCGCCTCGGCCTCCAGGCCCAGGCGCCGGATCGCGGCCGTCGCGAACGAGGCGAGCTCGTCGGCGACGTCGTCGACGAGCCCGATCGAGACCGCGTCCCCGTCGCGTGCCGCCGCGGCGACGACCGGGGCCAGCTCACCGACCCGGTCCTGGTCGATGCGCTCGAGGTAGATCGCCTCGGTCACCGCGACCGGCATCGTCGAGCCCGAAGTACGCCGGCACGAGCGCCGGCGAGCGACGTCGCCGGCCCCCGCCCATCGACCGCCCGGACGGCCGCGCCGAGCCCCCACATCCCAGGCCCGACCCGCCGCCGCGGTCGCCGGCGATGTCGCCGAGGCCGGCGAACCGCGCGACGTCGCCCGTCGCGCGACCGACCCACGGCGTTCATCCCCGGACCCGCAGATCACCGCGACGCCCCAGCCGTCGGGCGTGCCGGCCCGCAGCGCGGCGAACGTGTCGTTGAACAGGAGCTCGGTCTCGCGGGCGAACCCGCGAGCGGCGTAGGCGGGCTGGAGACGGACCTCGTCGGACGGCAAGGTCGAGCCCGGCGAGGCAGCAGACGGCGAGATCGGCGGGGCCGGGCGGCCGCGCCGCGTCCGCGACAGCTGCTGCCAGCCGGTCGAGCCCGGGCTCGAGCCCGACCGCCTGGTGCGAGGTCGTCGGTCCGCGAACCGCCGCAGCAGCTCCCCGTCGGCCGTGCACAGCGACGACGTCTGTCTTCGAGTTTCCGCCGTCGACGGCGAGGAGGACCGAGGTCACGCGGCGAACCGCTCGAGCGCGTCGATCCGGACGAACGTCGCGCCCGGCCCGCGGAGGCCGTCGATGATCGCCGGCAGCGCGTCGAGCGTGCCCGGCGGCCAGGCGTGGAACAGGACGACGGCGCCGTCCCCGACCGCGGGTGTGCGGGCGAGGGCGTCGGCGGCCATCGCCGGGCCCGTCCGGCCACGGCTCCCAGTCCTCGAGCACGACGTCGGCGCCGACGTCGCGGTAGCCGAGGGCCGCCAGCGCCGCCAGGACGCGCGGGTCGTCGTCGCCCGCCGAGAACGGGCACCGGAACCACGGCCGCGGGTCCACGCCGGTGGCGTCGCGGATCGCCGCCTCGGCCGTCCCGCACGTCGGTCGCCAGCCCGTCGTCGGTCAGCAGCGGCATCCGCGCGTGGTAGAAGCTGTGGTTCCCGACGAGGTGGCCGTCGTCGGCGACGCGCCGCGCGAGCACGGGCTCGGCCTCCACCCAGCGGCCCTGCAGGAACCAGGTCGACGGGACGCGCGCGCTCCGCCAGCACGTCGAGGAGGCCGGCCGTCGACGCCCGGCCGGTGCGGCCGGTCGGGGTGCTCGGCATCGAACGTGAGCGCGACCCGGAACCCGGTCGGCGGCCGGCCCGCTCACTTCTCCACGCCGCTGAACACCACGCCCCGGACGAACACCCGCTGGAACACGAGGAACAGGATGACCGGGATCACCATCGTCATCAGGGTGCCCGCCTGCACGTAGGCCGGGTTGCGGTAGTGGATGCCGTTGAACTTCTGGAGGCCGACGGCGAGCGTCTGGAGCTCCGGCTTGGTCGACAGGTAGATCAGCGGGTCGAAGAAGTCGTTCCACGAATACACGAAGTGGAAGATCGCGACCGCGACGATGGCCGGCCAGGCCTGCGGCAGGATCACCGAGATCAGCGTCCGGAACGGGCCGGCGCCGTCGATCGACGCGGCCTCGTCCATGTCGCGCGGGATCGTCAGCATGTACTGGCGGACGAGGAACACGTCGAAGGCGTTGGCGAAGAACGTCGGCACGAGCAGCGGCAGCCACGTCCCCACCCAGCCGATCTTGGCGAAGATCGTGTACGTCGGCACCAGCGTGACGGCCCCGGGCAGGAAGATCGTCGCGATCAGGATCGTGAACAGCACGGCCCGGCCCGGGAACCGGAACCGGGCGAATCCGTAGGCGACGAGCGTGCACGAGACGACGGTCCCGATCATGCCGATGAACGCGATCACGATCGTGTTGAACAGCAGCCTCGGGAAGTCGATGATCCCCCAGACGTCGCGCGAAGTTGCCCCACGCGGGCGACAGCGTCCAGGCGCGGTCGAGGGTCCGCCACGAGCCCTGCCACGTGATCGGGCGCGCGCGGTCGGGTTCGCGGGGTCGACGAACTGGCTCGCGGCGCGCCCGGGCTTGACGAGCGCGAGCGGCCGGCTGCCGCCCGTCGAGCGGCACGACGTAGATGTCGTAGGTCTTGCCCTGCCACTCGAACGTCTGCGGCACCGACGGCAGGAACGGCGCGTTCGTCTCGGACAGCTGGTCGGGCGTCTTGAGCGACACCATCACCGCCCGCAGCATCGGCGACAGGAACGCCGCGAGGATCGCGACCAGCAGGAACGTCAGCGCGAACGATGCGCGTCGCGTCGCGCGGGCGGCGCGGGCCGGCGCCGCCGGCGCGGACGACACGAGCGACCCGGAGCCGCGTCCCCGGCACGTCCGCGAGCGTCGTCTCGGTCGCCACGCCTACCGCTCCGCCGCGTAGTAGACCCAGCGGCGCGAGGTCCTGAACAGGAACAGCGTGACGGCCAGCGTGACGACGAACAGCAGCCAGGCGAGCGTCGCCCCGTAGGCCATGTTCTGGTAGGTGAAGAAGTTCTTGTACAGGTAGAGGTTGAAGAACGCGGTCGTGCCGCCGGGCTCGCCCGTCCCGTTGTTGATGACGAGCGGCACGAGGAAGTACTGGAGGACGTCGACGATCGCCAGGATCAGCGTGTAGAAGATGACCGGCGACATCATCGGCAGCGTCACGTGGCGCAGCGATGCCCACCAGCCGGCGCCGTCGATGCGGGCGGCGTCGTACAGCTCGGTCGGGATGCCGCGCAGGCCGGCGAGGTTGACGATGATCCCGGCCCCGATGCCCCAGATCCCGATCATGACCAGGGCCGGATAGATCACCGCGCTGTCGTTGAGCCAGTTGGGCGGGTTCGGCGACGCCGAGGAAGCGCAGGACCCCGTTCACCCAGCCGGTCTCGAGGTTGAGCATCCCCTGCCAGATCAGGACGCCCGACGACGAACGGGATGACGTACGGGCAGGAAGAACAGCACCCGGAACGCGCCCGGGCCCTTGAGGTTGCGACTGTTGAGGCCGATCGCGAGCAGGAACGGCATCACCAGGATGAACGGCAGCTGGAACAGCGCGAACCGGAAGGTGACCGCGAGGGACTCCCACGCCTGCCCGTCGCCGAGCAGCGTCTGCCAGTTGCGCAGGCCGACGAACCCCAGCGGCTCCTGCTGGTCGAGCGCGATGTTGGTGAACGTGAACCCCAGCGACGCGATCATCGGCGCGAGCGTGAACAGCGAGGAAGCCGATCAGCCAGGGCGAGATGAACAGGTAGCCCCACAGCGCCTCGCGACGCGTGAGGGGCGGCAGGCTGCGTAGCTTGGGCAGCCCGCGGAACCGGGGCCGGGCGGTGCGGCCGGCGGCCGTCACCGGGCTAGCCAGGGCGCGTTCATCTCGACCTCACTGATCGACGACCCCGCCCGCCCGGAAGCGGACGGGGTCCCGATGGCCACCGGAGGTTGCCGTGCCGGCGATTCGCAGGTTACGGCTTGTCCCAGATCGCCTGGATCTCGGACCGCAGCGCCTCGAACTCCTGGTCCATGTTCAGGTTCTGCTCGGTCTGCCACCTGGTCGTGTACTTGCCGCCCGAGCCGACGAGGCCGAGGGTCTCGTTGTACTTGGGCATGAACGCCTCGAAGTTGGGGTTGTCGGCGAACTGGATGCTGTCGAGGGCGACCTGCCAGTCCGGCTTCTGGGTGAAGGTCTCGTTCTGGCCGTCGAAGAACGCGGCCTGCTCGGCGGTCCGGGCGGGCATGCCGCCGTAGGCTGCCAGCAGGTCCGGGGCGCCGTCGCCGAGGAGGTAGGTCAGGACCTCGAACGCCTCGTCGGGATGCTTGGTGCCCTTGAGGATCCGGAACGTGTCCGCGTTGAACGCCGACGTCGACCTTGCCGTTGTAGGAGGGCAGGATGCCCATGTCCCAGTCGCCCTTGAGCCCTTCCAGGCCGTAGGTCGACCACAGGAAGTTCTGGCTCATCGCGACCTTGCCGGTGAAGAACGGGTAGTCCTCGGGGTTGATGTCCGGGCTGCTGAAGATCGGCCCGGTCATGCTCACGTGGTCCTTCCACATCGAGTCGTACCAGAACTTCCAGGCGGCCTTCCAGGCATCCGGGATCTGGGCGGTCTTGCCGTCGGCCGCGGCGAGCGAGCCGGCACCGAAGTAGGCGCCCATGCCGCGCAGGTCGTCGCGCTGGGGCTCGAAGCCCCACTGGACGATGTTGGTGGGGTCGAAGCCGTCCTGGGTCGCGTCCTTGCCGTTCTTGTCGACGGTCAGGATCTTGGCGACCTTGGTGATCGTGTCGTAGTTCCAGTCGACGACGGAGCCGTCGGGCATCGTGTACTTGTCGCCGTACTTGTGCGGCGGGTAGGTCGAGGCCGGCCTCGTCGAACAGGCTCTTGGCGTAGAACAGCACCGACGGGTAGATCGCGAACGGGATGCCGACCTGGCCCTCGTCGAGCTTGTAGATGTTGACCGCGTCCTGCGGGAAGCCCGACAGGTCGTAGTTGTTCTTGGCGATGAGCGGCGCGAGGTCGAGCCACTGGCCGTGGAACGCGTTGGCGCCGCCGATGCCGACCGGGCCGACGATGTCGGGGCCGTTGCCCGAGGCGATCTCGGTCGCGAGCGCGTCGTTGGCGCCGGCGTACGGGACGGCCTCGAAGGTCAGGTGGATGTTCGGGTGGCTGGCGTTGAACGCCTCGACGACCTTCTTCTCGGCGTCGACCTGCTCCGGCGCGTCGCCGCCGCCGAGGCAGCAGTACCAGCGGATCTCGGTCTGGCCGGGCGCCGGGGTCGATCCGCCGATCGCGATCGGGGTGTTCGCCGGGGCCGACGCGCCGTCGGACGCCGCAGCCGACGGGGACGCAGCGTCGGGCGCCCGCGACGCGGCATCCGACGCGACCACGGATGGCGCGGCACCGACGGCGCCGCCGATCGGCGTCCCGCTGCTGCACGCGCCGACCACCAGCGCCAGCACGGCGACGGCGGTCGTGGCTCGAATGACTCGCATCTGCTCCTCCTCGCGGATCTCGGGCGGCCGCCGGTCCACCGGCGGCGCGTCCCTTACGTGGCTCGGCGAACCGAGGCGCTGGCGACGCTCGTGGCGCCGGTGGCGCCCGCGTCGATGTCGTCGGACCTGGGGTTGGAGCGGACGACGACCCGCTCCACGTAGTAGCGCGTCCGGTCGCCCCGGACGTAGGAACGCGCGAACTCGACCGGCCGGCCCGACCGGTCGTACGCCAGCCCCTCGATGCGCAGCGCCGGCCGGTGCGGCTCGACGCCCAGGAGGCTGCGCCTCGCGCGGCGGAAGGGCGATGGGCTCGAGCGACTCCCGCGCCCGGACGACCCGCGTGTCGTAGCGCTCGCCCAGGAGCTCGTACAGCGATCCGCGCTCGAGGTCGCCGGCCAGCAGGCCCGGAAAGCGCGCCTCGGGCAGGAACACCTGCTCGAGGAGCAGCGGCTCGCCGTCGGCCATGCGCAGCCGCTCCAGGTGGACGACGGATGCGCCGATCGCGATGTCGAGCGCCTCGGCGACGGCGGCCTCCGCGGCGACGGTCCGCGCCGTGACGACGCGGGTCGCCGGGTCGTGGCCCAGGCGCTGGACCTCCTCGGTGAACGACATCGAGCCGTCGAGGTCGAGGTCGATCGGGGGCCGGGTGACGAACGTGCCCCGGCCCCGCGTCCGCTCCAGGCGGCGCTCGCGGGCGAGGTCGCCCAGCGCCCGGCGGACGGTGATCAGGCTGCAGCCGTAGCGCTCGGCCAGCTCGCGCTCGGGGGGCAGCCGGTCGCCGGGCCGCCACTCGCCCGCCTCGAGCGCCGCGCGCAGGTCAAGATAGACCTGGTGGTGGAGCGGGACGGGTCCCGCCAGGAGCCGGAAGCGTGCCATGCCCGTCGCGAGGGACCTCGTGCGGTGGGACGTGGTGGGGGCTTGCGGTCGGCGAAGTTGCTGCTAACGTTATAAGCAATCTGTCAAGCCCGACGCAAGGGGTGGTCGATGGGCCTCAAGGTCGCGGTGATCGGCGCCGGCAGCACCTACACGCCCGAGCTCGTCGAGGGCTTCGCGCGCCGCGAGACCGTGCTGCCGATCGACGAGATCGCGCTGATGGACCCCGATACCGAGCGGCTCGAGATCGTCGGCGGGCTCGCGGGCCGGATCCTGAAGCGCGCCGGCTGGCCCGGGCGGCTGACGCTCACGGGCGACCGGTCGGCCGCCCTCGACGGCGCCGCATACACGCTGATCCAGCTCCGCGTCGGCGGCCAGGCCGCGCGCCTCGTCGACGAGACGCTGCCGCTCCGGTTCGGCCTCATCGGCCAGGAGACCACGGGACCCGGCGGGTTCGCGAAGGCCCTGCGGACCGTGCCGCTGGTCCTCGAGATCGCCGAGGAGTCGGCGCGGCGCGGCGCGCCCGGCAACTGGATCCTCGACTTCACCAACCCCGTCGGGATCGTGACCCAGGCGCTGCTCGACGCCGGGCACCACGCCATCGGCCTGTGCAACGTGGCGATCGGGTTCCAGCGGAGCCTCGCGACGCCACTTCGACGTCGACGCCGGACCGGGTCTCGCTCGACCACGTGGGGCTGAACCACCTGTCCTGGATCCGCGCCGTCCGCGTGGACGGCGTCGACCGCCTGCCCGAGCTGCTCGAGGCCGGCGACGAGGCGGTGACCCTGGGCGGCGACTTCCCGCTCGAGGTCGTGCGGGCGCTGGGCGCGATCCCGTCCTACTACCTGCACTACTACTACGCGACCGACGACGTGCTCCGGGCGCAGCGCGACGGCGCCAGCCGGGCGACCGACGTGATCCACATCGAGCGCGAGCTCCTCGACATGTACCGCGACCCGACGCTCGACCACAAGCCCGAGCTGCTCGAGCGCCGCGGCGGCGCGTACTACAGCGAGGCGGCCGCGGCCCTCATCGAGTCGCTGCACACCGGCGACGGCGCCGTCCACGTGGTCGACGTCCGCAACGCCGGCGCGATCCCCAACCTGCCGGACGACGCCGTGGTGGAGGTGCCCGCCCGCATCGACCGGTCCGGCGCCACGCCGCTGCCGACCGCGCCGCTCGCGCCGGAGATGCTCGGCCTCGTCCAGCACGTGAAGGCCTACGAGGCGCTGGCGATCGAGGCGGCGCTGTGCGGCGACGACGCCGTCGCCCTCCGGGCGCTGGTCGCGAACCCGCTCGTCCGGGGCGACGTCCCGGCGCCTCCTCGACGCGATCATCGAGGCCAACCTGCGGCTACCTCCCCCGCTTCGGGCACGCCACCGGCCTGACCGCGCCGCGGCCCGTCAGTCGAAGCGCGCCTCGGTCGACGCGTCGCGGAAGCGGTCGATCTGCGAGGAAGTCCCAGACCAGCGCCTTGATCATCTCGATCTTGCCGAGGTCCGCGGCGTGGGTCTTGACGAGCAGGTCGTGGACCTCGGAGGCGACGGTGTACGTGTCCTCGTCGACGAGCGCGGCGAACAGGTCCGCCTCGCGGATGCCGTCGAGGACCTCGGGCCGCGGCTCGTAGCCGCCGGTGAGGATCATGCCGGCGGCGGCGCCCTGCGGGCCGGCGTCGACCGCGCGCGGCGTCTCGTCGAGCAGCGCCGAGACGTCCGTCCCGCCGTGGCCCTTGGCGAGGTGCGCGGCCGTGAGCGTCACGATCAGGTCCTCGCGGTCGCCGGGCACGATGACCAGCGTCCCGGGCCCGATCCGCGCCAGCATGTGGTTGGGCTCCATCGCGCCGATGGCGACGCCCTCGATCACGCGGTCGAGGTCGCGGCCCGGGCAGATCACGCGGCCGCGGACGCCCTCGAGGACCATCCCCAGCGTCGGGTTCGAGAGGATCGGGCGGTACGGCAGCACGCCCAGCAGCGGGATCCCGTGGCAGCGCGAGGCCCTGGCGGAGCGTGTCCTCGATGCCCGGCTGCTCGTCGACCCGGACCTTGTTCACGATGGCGCCCGCGACGGTCACGCCGTGCGCGGCGAAGTGCGAGGCGTTGAGCACGATCTCGTCGATCGGCCGCCCGACGCCGCCCTCGGACACGATGACCGCGGGCGCGCCCAGCATCTGCGCCACGACCGCGTTCGACAGCCCGATCACCGCCCCGACCCCGGCGTGCCCGGTCCCCTCGATCACCAGCATGTCGTGGTCGGCGAACATCCGCGTGGGCCGCGCGGATCCGCGCGCCCAGGTCCTCGACGACCTGGCCCGCGATGTACGCCTTGGTGAACCCGCGCGGGATGTGGACCGGGCTCATGACCGAGTACGGCTCGGGGAGGTCGAAGATCGCCTTCATCAGGACGGCGTCCTCGTCGGCCGGCTGCCCGTCCTCGATCACCGTCCGCTGCCCGACGGGCTTGATGAACCCGGTCCGGAAGCCGCGCCGCCGGAAGCCGTCGAGCAGGCCCAGCGAGGCGGTGGTCTTGCCGCGGTTCTGGCCGGTCGCGGCGAGGTAGAGCTGGCGCACGGCGGCGGCCGCCGGCTAGGTGCGGGGCGTGGTCTTGCGCTCGATCAGCTGCACGGCCTCGCGCAGGCGGGTCAGCGACTCCTCGTCGACGCTGTCGGACTCGAGGTACGGGCCGAGGCGCTCCATGATGTCGGTGACGAGGCCCAGGAACACGGCGGCGTCGGCGACGAAGAACTGCGGCTCGTTGTTGTAGCGGACCATCGTGAGGCGGCCCTGGAGGACCCGGCGCTCCTCGACGTGCGCGACCTGGGTGCTGAAGTTGTGGCCCTGGATCCCGTCGGGGTTGTTGAGGAAGTTCAGGGCGTTGTCGATGGCGAGGCCGAACCGGGCGCGCCACGCGACGAGGCGCTCGTGGACCTCGGGCTGGATCCGGACCTCGGCCACCTCCTCGAACACCTCGGGGGCGACGGTGAGCAGGCCGACGAGCGTGGTCCCCGCGCGGGCGCCGAGCATCACCTGGAGGCTGCGCTCGAGGGTGAACACCTCGGAGTCGAAGCGCGGGCTGGTGATGACGTCGGTCAGGAGGTCCTCGACGTTGTCCAGGCTGCCGGGGTCGGCGAGCGCGTTGGACAGGTGGAGGATCTCCTCCTTGAACAGGAACTTTTCCTCGTGGTCGAGCATGGCGCGGATGGTAACAGGGGCGAGCCGATCCCCCTCGCCAGAGTCCCTATCGAGCGTCTCGGGGCCCGTCGACGCTGCGTGCCCGGACGGTCATCCGCCGCGTGACGGCGACGGCGCCTCAGACGCACCTCCGTCGCCTGTGAGCGCTCCAGCGCATCGTGGACATCGACGCGACACCGGCCCGCGCGATGGGTGACGGCCGGACGCCGTCTCGGCCGACTTCGCCGGGCGTTGACGCAGCTCTTACGGGTAGAGGCCGCGCATCGCGGTGGCGTCGGCGACGCGCTGGACGGCGTTGAGGTAGGCGCCCGTCCGCATGTTGACGCCCTCCTTCGTCGCCTGGTCGAGGACCTCGGCGAAGGCCTTGACCATGATGGTCTTGAGCTTCGCGTTGACCTCGTCCTCGGTCCAGTGGTCGCGGTTGAGGTCCTGGACCCACTCGAAGTAGCTGACGGTCACGCCGCCGGCGTTGCACAGGATGTCCGGGATCAGGAACACGCCGCGCTCGAACAGGATCGCGTCGGCCTCGGGCGTCGTGGGGCCGTTGGCGGCCTCGGCGACGATCTTGGCCTTGATCTCGTGCGCGTTCTCGCTGGTGATCTGGTTCTCGAGCGCGGCCGGGATCAGCACGTCGCACTGGGTCTCGAGGACCTCGTGGTTCGTGATGTCCTCGGCGCCCGGGAAGCCCTTGACCGTGCCGTGCTCCTTCTTCCAGGCGAGCACGCGGTCGATGTCGAGCCCGGCCATGTTGCGGATGCCGGCGGTCGAGTCGGACACGGCGACGACGGTCGAGCCCTCGTCGGACATCAGCTTGGCCGCGATCGAGCCCGCGTTGCCGAAGCCCTGGACGGCGACGGTCGACGTCGTGAGGTCCATGCCCAGGTGGCGGGCGGCCTCGACGACCGTGTAGACGCAGCCGCGGGCCGTGGCCTCGTTGCGGCCCTCGGAGCCGCCGAGGCTGATCGGCTTGCCGGTGACGACGCCCGGGACCGTGTACCCGACGTGCATCGAGTAGGTGTCCATCATCCAGGCCATGACCTGGGCGTTGGTGTTCACGTCCGGCGCGGGGATGTCGCGCTCCGGGCCGATGAGCACCTCGATCTCGGCGGTGAAGCGGCGGGTCAGGTGCTCGAGCTCCTTCATCGACAGCTTCTTGGGGTCGACGATCACGCCGCCCTTGCCGCCGCCGTACGGGATGCCGACGACCGCGCACTTCCAGGTCATCCACATCGCGAGGGCCTTGACCTCGTCGAGGCTCACGTCCTGGTGGTAGCGGATGCCGCCCTTGGCGGGGCCGCGGCTGAGGTTGTGCTGGACCCGGTAGCCGGTGAAGACCTGGACGCGTGCCGTCGTCCATCTGGACCGGGAAGTGGACGGTGAGCTCGCGGCGCGGCTCGCGGAGGACGCGGCGGAGGCCGGGGTCGAGATTGAGGCGGTCGGCAGCCAGGTCGAACTGCCGCTGCGCGACGTTCCAGGCGTTGATCGGCGCCGTGACGTGTTCCGTCGTCATGAACGGAGGATCCTCAGGTGAACCGGACGGTGGACGCCGTCCTCGATCGATGGGTCGTCGTCCGGACGACCCCACGGGGACGAGCTCGCGGCCGGCCGAGCGCGTGGCCGGCGGGCACGGCGCGTCGCCATCTGGTGACCTCGAGTATAGCCGCGGACGGCCGTTTGCCATGGGCCGGTCGTCACCGTCCCGCAACCTGACCGTCACCCTGTTGGCCCCGAGCCACGTTCGCGGGTCAGTGGCGGCGGACGATCACCCCGCCGACGCAACCCGGGCCCAGGTGCGGCCCGACGGACGGGCCGATCAGCATCGTCTGGACCTTCGACGCGTCGAGGCCTGATCGCTCCAGGAACCGGGCGCGGAACTCCTCGACGTCGGCGTTGGTGCTGTGGAGCAGCGCCGCCCGCTCGAGCGGCTGGGCGGTCAGGAGCTCGAGGACGCGCTCGCGGGCCTTCTGGCGCGACCGGACCCGGTCCGCGTTCTCGACGATCCCCTCGATCACCGTGATGATCGGCTTGATCGACAGCATCGTGCCGACGGCAGCCCTCGCACCGCTGATCCGGCCGCCGCGCTTGAGGTACTCGAGCGTGTCGAGGGCGACGAACAGGTCGACGTCGGCCTTGCGCTCCTCGAGGACGCGCGCGATCTCGGAGGCCGAGACGCCGGACGCCGCGAGCTCCGCACCCATCTGCGCAAGCTGGCCGGTGCCCATCGACGCCGTGCGCGAGTCGATGACGTGGATCTCGCGCTCCTTGAGCATGTCGCGCGCGACGTGGGCCGACTTGATCGTCCCCGACAGGTCGCCCGACACGTCGATGCACACGATCGCGTCCGCGCCCGCCTCGAACGCGGCCTTGAACGCCTCGAGGAAGTCGCCCGGCGCGGCCGCGGCCGTCGTCGGGAACGGGGCGTCGGGCGCGGTCATCCGCGCCCAGAACGCGTCGGTCGTGAGGTCGACGTTGGGCCGGAAGCTCTCCGAGCCGAAGCTGACGACGAGCGGGACGACGGCGATGCCCTGGGCGGCGGCCGCCTCCGGGGGCAGGTCGCTGGCGGAGTCGGTGACGATCGCGACGTGGGACACGGTCGGCTCCTCCGTCGGGCCGCGCCTGGAGGCGGGCTCAGGGTGCGCCCGATGATACGGACCCATGTCGACTGCCGGGCGGGATCGGCGCGCCCGGGCAACCGGCGGGCCCGACCGGCTACGCTTCCGGACATGGCGCGTCCCGTCCTCGCGGTCATCCTCGGCACGTTCACGCTGCGCCTCGCGACCGGGATCACGGGCGCGATGCTCATCTACTACTACGCCGCGTTCCCGGAGCACGGCGGCGTGCCGGTCGACGCGCGCACCGTCGGCGTCCTCGGCGCCGCTGTTCTACGCGACCGAGCTCGTCCTGTCGCCCGTGTTCGGCGTCCTGTCCGACCGCGTCGGCCACCGCCGGATCATGCTGCTCGGCCCGGGCTTCGGGATCATGGCCGTGACCATCACCGCGTTCACCGTGAGCCTGCCGGTCATCGGCTTCACCCGGCTCCTGGAGGGGGCGTCCACGGCCGCGTCCGTGCCCTCGATCCTCGGGTTCATCGCCTTCGCGACCGCCGCCGACGAGCTGCTGCGCGGCAAGGCCGTGGCGCGGTTCGAGGCCGCGACTCTGGCCGGCCTCATGGTCGGGTTCGTGCTGGCGGGGTTCCTGTTCCCACTGTTCGGACCCATGGCGTTCCTGCTCAACGCGCTCGTCTACGCCGTGGCGTTCGCGATCTTCCGGTTCGGGGTCCCGCGCGACGCCGAGCCCGAGCCCGCCGGGCGCGCCCACGACCCCTCGATCGGCCTCCGTCGGTACGGGCAGATCCTGCGCGGCAGCCACGTCTGGCTCCTCGCGCCGACCTGGATCGCCATCAACGCGACCCTCGGCCTGTACACGAGCCAGACGCTGTTCCAGATGGTCCGGACGCCCGACCCTGCGTTCGCGAACCAGCAGCTGATGGGCGGCTTCACCAGCGCCCAGGTCTCCGTCGCCCTCGCGCTCGGCGGGCTGCTGTTCTTCGCCGGCCTGTTCTACTGGGGCGGCAAGTTCCGCACCCTGCGGCGGACGTCGATCATCATCTACGGGATCATCGGCGGCGCGGTGATGCTGGGCGCATTCCTGGCGATCAACCACGCCGCGGGCTGGCCGGTGCCGGCGGTGCTCGCGATGCTGGCGATCGGGGCGGTTGGCCTGTTCGTCCTCGCCGGCGCGACGCCGGCGGCCATCGGCCTGCTCGCCGACATGACCGAGGCGTACCCCGATGATCGAGGCGCGATCATGGGTCTGTACTCGGTGTTCCTGGGCCTCGGGCAGATCTTCGGCAGCCTCGTCGGCGGCGAGGCGGCACAGCGCGCGGGCCTCGACGGGATCTTCGTCGCCTCGTTCGTGCTGCTGGCGGTCGCGCTGCTGCCGATCAGCCGGCTGCGACGGTACGAGCACCGGGTCGGATCGGGGCCGGTGCGGCTCGACGGCAACGAGACGTCCGGGGCCGCCGGTGCCTGAGGCGCCGTTGTCACCCGCCATGGTCCCCGCGCGGGTCGCCCGCGGGGCACGCGGGGCCGTCGTCGCGCCCCATCACCTGGCCACCGCGGCCGGGCTCGGCGTGCTCGCGGCCGGTGGCCATGCGGTCGATGCGGCGATCGCGGCCAACGCGGTGCTGGGCGTGGTCATGCCCAACGGCTGCGGGATCGGCGGCGACGCGTTCTGGCTGGTGTGGGACGAGGCAGCGTCCGAGCAGGTCGCCCTCAACGGCTCGGGCCGGGCGGCCAGGGCTGTCTCCGCGGAGGCGCTGCGGGACAAGGGCCTCGACAGGATCCCGCTGCGCGGCCCGCTGGCGATCACGGTGCCCGGCGCGGTCCGCTCGTGGGCGGACGCCCATGCACGCTGGGGGCGACTGTCACGCGACGCGGTGCTGGCGCCGGCCATCGAGCACGCGGAGGCTGGGTTTCCGGCGTGGGACGGGCTCGTCACCGGGATCGACCGGACGGCCGCCGCGATCGGGGGCGAGCCGTGGACGGCCGGCTTCCGCCGCGTCTGCCAACCGCTCGGGCGGTCGCCTCGCCCGGGCGAGCGGGTCCGGTTCGAGGCGCTCGCGCTGACGCTGCGCACGCTCGCGACCGAGGGCTTCGACGCCTACTACGACGGCGACCTGGGGGCTGCGATCGCCCGGGGCCTCGCCGCCGCAGGGTCATCGATCACGGACAACGATCTGCGCGACCAGCACTCGGAGTGGACGACGCCCATCGAGACGACATACCGCGGCGTCCGCGTCACCACGCACCCGCCCAACAGCAGCGGCCTGGTCGCGCTCGAGATCCTCAACGTCCTCGGCCGGTTCGAGCCGCCCGCCGGTGCCCGCTTCGACGGCCACGGCTGGTCGGATCCCGCCTGGATCCACCTCCGGCTCGAGGCCGCCAAGCTCGCCCTCGCCGATCGCGACGCGTACCTTGCCGACCCGTCGTTCCACGACGTGCCGGTGGAGCGCCTGCTGTCGGGCGACCACGCTGCCGAGCTCGCGGCGCGGATCGACCCGTCGCGAGCCCAGCCCGCCCCGACACCCGTGCGAACGCTCGTCGGAGGCACGATCTACCTCGCGGTCGTCGACGCCGAGGGCAATGCCGTGAGCCTGATCCAGTCGAACGCGTCCGGGTTTGGCTCGGGCGTGCTCGACCCCGACACCGGCGTGCACTTCCAGAACCGCGGAGCATCGTTCTCGCTCGACCCGTCCAGCCCGAACCTCCTCGCGCCCGGCAAGCGGCCCGCGCACACCCTGCTGCCCGGGATGCTGTTCCGCGAGGGCGAGCGCCGGCCCTGGGTCGTGGCCGGATCGATGGGCGGCGACAACCAGCCCCAGATCCACGCCCAGCTCGTGTCCGCCCTCGTTGACGGCCGGGTCGACATCGCGACCGCCATCGCGGCGCCGCGGGTCGTCGTGGAGCCCGCCGGGATGCACGCGCCGCCACTCGTCGCGGTGACGGACGGCGAACTCGCGCCGGGCGTCGCCGAGGGCCTCGCCCAACGCGGTCACGACGTGAGCCGCGTGGCCTACGACGGGAACCTCGGCCACGAGCACGCGATCGAGCTCGTTGATGGCGGACCCGCGGGCGACGGGACGCTGGCGGCGGCGACCGACCCCCGGAGCTTCGGGCTGCCGGCCGTCAGGTAGCTCCGTCTCAGCCACCGCCGTCCCGGCAGCCATTGGGAGCCCCGAATCGGCCCCGCCGCCGATCGGGAACGAGGTCGGCGGATGGTATCCTCCGGCAGCCGGTGGCAGGCTGCGCTCACACCGATCTGCCGCCGGCATCGTCGCAGGTGGAGGCGCGCGTGACGTCGAACGTCGGCCAGAACTACCCGTACACGAGCGAGACCGAGACCGACCGCGCGCAGCGCGTCGCCTCGCTCGTCGCGGAGCGCGAGGGCCTGGCCGACACGCTCAGCACCGAGACCACGCCGCTCGACATCAACGAGCGCTGGTGGGTATGGAAGTGCCCGACGACCGGCTGCCCGGGACTCCTGCACGCCGCTGGCTACGCGCACGAGAAGCACGCCGTCTTCGTCGTCTGCGACGGGACCTGCGCGAAGACCTTCCTGCGCTGACCGCGGCGCCGCGCGCCGTGCCCACTCGATGACCGTCCCCGCTCCCCTCCTCGACCTCCGCGCCGGCCGCCGGCGTCTGTTGCAGGACGCTGCAGGGATCACCGCCTCGGCCGCCGGCTTCGCCCTCGTGTACGGGCTCGCGGCGCGGAACGCCAACTTCTCCCTCGTCGAGGCGATGGCGATGAGCCTGATCGTGTTCGCGGGCGCTTCGCAGTTCGCCGCCGTGGGCTATATCGCCGCAGGCATGCCCTGGCTCCCGATCGTCGTGCTCACGTTCCTGCTCAACCTGCGCCATGCGCTGTACAGCGCGTCGCTCGCGCCGCGCGTGCGGGACGTGCCGCTCGCCAAGCGTGCCGGGATGGCGCACGTCCTGACCGACGAGGCGTTCGCGCTCGCCGCTGCTCACTTCCAGCGCGTGGGCCGCGTCGACATCCTCGGGTACTGGATCGCGGCCGTCGTCATGGTCTTCATCCCCTGGAACCTCGCGACGATCGCGGGGGTCGTCCTCGGCAGCGCGATCCCGAACCCGACGAACTTCGGGCTCGACGTCGTGTTCCCGGCGGCGATGGCGGGCCTCGCCGCCGGCCTCGTCACGGGCCGGCGTGAGCTGGTAGCCGCCGGCGCGGGCGCCGCGATCGGGGTCCTGTCGTCGATCGCGGTCGGCACGGAGATCGGGATCGTCGCCGGCGGGCTGCTGGGGCCACTGGTCGCGATGGCGGTGCCCGATGGCGGACGGCGCATGACGGGCGAGTCGGAGCTGACCGGCCGGGAGGTCGACGTCGACGAGGCGATGCGGGAGCTCGCCGACCTCGGTGGTGAGCCGGGCGGCGGATCCGGGGCAGGCGCATGAGCCTCGACCTGGTCCCCCTCGCGATCCTCATGGCTGCCGTGACGTATCCGTCGCGCGCGATCCCACTGCTCGTGCCCGGCATCGAGCGGCTGCCAGCGCCTGCGCTCCTCTACCTGCGCCTGGTCGGGCCGGCGGTGCTCGCCTCGCTCGCCGCGGTGGGGACGCTCGTGCTGGTCTATCCAGACGGCTCGCGACATCTTCACGTCGGCATCGAGGCCGTGGGCGTGCTCGCCTGCCTCGCGATCGTCGTCTGGCGCCGGAACCTGCTGCTGGGGCTGGTCGTGGGCGTCGGGATCGTCGCTGTTGCGCGGGCACTGGGCGTCCCGCTCTACTGATCCGGCGGCGCTACCCCTTTCGGGCGTCCGCCTCGATCTCGACCAGCAGGCTCGCGTTGATCAGGCGCGCGACGACGACGAGGGTTGCTGCCGGGCGGACGTGCCTGAAGACCTCGCCGTGGACGGCGGCAACGGCATTGGCATCCGCGGGATCGACGATGAACATCCGGGTGCGCACGATGTCATCGAGCGCGAAGCCCGCCTCGTTGAGCGCGCCTTCGATGATCGCCAGCGTCGCCCGCGCCTGGGCCGCCGCGTCGCCCGGGTGGAGCGATTCACCGGTCGGGCCCGCGTCCGTGGTCCCGCTGACGAAGCACGCGTCGCCGACGGCGATGGCCCGCGAGTAGCCGGCCGACGCCTCCCACGGCCCGCCGCTGGTGACGCGCGTCCGGGTCACGCGCTTGTCGCCCCGGTCGCACCGGTCGTCGCCTGGCGCGCGGCCCGCCAGGCGCGGACCTCCGGGTCGCGGCCGATCGTCGTGATGAGCGCGGCCAGCAGCTGGGTCCGGGGCACGATCGATTCGACCTCGAGATACTCGCCGGGGGCGTGGTCGAGCCCGCCGATCGGCCCCAGGCCATCGATGGTCGGCACGCCCAGCCCGGCTGTGGTGTTGGCGTCCGACGCGCCGCCGGTGGCGGCGTCGTGGAGGTCGAAGCCGAGCTCGGCGGCAATGGCGACCGCGTGCCCCACCAAGCGTCCCGATCGCTCCAGCTTCTCCATCGGCCAGTGGCGGCCCTGCTCCTCGACGACCAACGTCACGTCCGGGACGACGGTCCGTGCGGCGATCGCCCGGATCTCGGCCTCGGCCTCGATGAGTGTGTCCCTCGTGACCGCGCGGACGTCGACCTCGAGCGAGCAGCGCTCGGCGACCACGTTGGGCCGCGTACCACCGGCGATGACACCGACGTTCACCGTGACCCCCGGCCAGCGGCCGTTGAGGGCATGCAGGTCGGTGACCAGGCGGGCCGCCTCGAGGATCGCGCTGCGGCCCTTCTCCGGTTCGACACCCGCGTGCGCCGCGCGGCCGTTGACCGTGACCGCGAGCCCGAGGTTGCCCTTGCGCGACGAGACGATGTCGCCGTTCGCGCGCGCACACTCGAGGACGAGGCAGGCGTCGGCGTCCGCGGCGAGGGCCCGGATGTGCGCGGTCGAGGCGGGCGAGCCGATCTCCTCGTCGGGGTTGGCGACGAAGACGAGACGCGCGAGCGGCAGGCCGCCGAGCCGGTCGCGGATCGCACCGATGGCGTAGAGGCCCGCCAGCAGGCCGCTCTTCATGTCGGTGACGCCGGGACCGGTGGCGATGCCGTCCTCGATGCGGAACGGGCGCGCCGCGGCCGTCCCGGGGTCGAACACCGTGTCCATGTGACCGATGCACAGCAGGTTTGGGCCGTCCGGATCGGCGCCGGCAATCTCGGCGACCACCGTCTCGCCCAGCCCGAGCTCGTTGGGGTACGAGATCACCGTCGCCCCGAGGGTCCGGAGGCGGTCCGACGTCCAGGCGCCGATCGCGTCGACCCCGGCCCTCGTGTAGCTGCCGCAGTCGATGTTGACGAGGTGCTCGAGGTCGGCGAGGTAGGCGGGCAGCGCGGCCTCGAGCGTCGTGCGGAGCGCCTCGAGCTCGGCCGCGGACACGAGGGACGGGGTGTCGGACATGGCCGCAGTCTATCGAGCCATTCGGCCCGACAAAGATTGAGTCGCCATCCTCGGTGTCGCGCCCATACCGTTCGAAGCGTCGGCGACGACCGGCGCCGCAGGGCGGAGGACATGGACGCAGAGCTCGTGCACCAGGCACAACGCGGCGACAGGGAGGCCTTCGCGAGCCTCGCCGTCGCCGTGGGCGACCGTCTCCATGCGGTCGCGCAGCGAATCCTGCGCGACACCGATCTCGCCGAGGACGCGACGCAGCAGGCGCTGCTCGCCATCTGGCGGGACCTCCCCCAGCTCCGCGACCCGGCGCAGTTTGACGCCTGGTCGTACCGGATCCTCGTGCGCGCCTGCTACGCCGAGGGTCGTCGCACCCGGCAGTGGATGCCGAACCTGCGCCTGTTGCCGACTGACGAGGCGATTTCAGGGGAAGGGCTCGACCCGGTCGTCGATCGCGACCAGCTTGAGCGTGGCTTCCGCCGGCTCTCCATCGACCATCGCGCGGTGGTGGTGCTGCACCACTACCTCGACATGCCGCTCGATCAGGTCGCCGAGACCCTCGGCGTCCCGGTCGGGACCGTCAGATCACGTCTTCATCATGCGATGCGCGGATTGCGGGCTGCCCTCGAGGCCGACGCCCGACCCACGGCGCGGGAGGCAACCCGATGACCACCGACCGTGAGACCACGCGCATCGTCCGGTCGTGGATGGAGAAGGGTGTGACCCGTTTGCCGGATCGCGTGCTCGACTCCGTGCTGGATCAGCTGTCCACGACCCCACAGCGCCGATCCTGGCGGTCGGCGTGGAGGTCCCTCCGAATGCCGCTTATCCTCAAGATGGCTGCCTCGCTGGCGGCCGTGGTCCTCGTGGTCGTCGTCGGGTTGCGGCTGCTGCCCGCGCCCGCCGGGGTCGGCGGCCCGGCGGCGACGTCGTCGCCGTCGCCGAGTCCGACCCCCCGGCCCACCCCGATGGGATCGCTGGTCGGACAGGGTTCCCTGAATCCGGGTCGCTACACAGTCAACCCCGGGCTCGCCGGCGTCTCGATCGCCGTTCCCACCGGCTGGTCTTCGAGCAACGACTGGGTCACGATCGGTCCGCACGGAAACGCCGCGCCTGATGGGATGGCCATCCGGTTCTTCCAGATCGACAACCTCGCCAAGAATCCACTTTCCGTCGCCGACGGGAAGATCGATCCACCGTTGGGTCCGACGGTCTCGGATCTCGTCCAGGCGATCGTCACGCATCCGGCCTGGACGGCGAGTGCACCCACCACAATCACGATCGATGGACACCCGGGACAGCTCGTCGAGTTCGCGATCCCGCTGGACGTCAAGCTCGGCGCCGACGGTCAGTTTTGCCTATCGATCGACGCGGATGGAATCTGCAGAATCTGGGGATTCACGCCGGGACAGACGTTCCGGTGGTACATCGTCGACGTCGACGGCCAGCGCCTGATCATCGACGCGTTCCACTATCAGGGTACGTCCGCCGCCGATCTCGCGGCGCAGCGGGCGGTCGTCGAGTCGGTCCAGTTCGACTCAACTCCCTGACCCTTCCGGCACGGCCGCCGGCGTCCCGCCGGCGGCCGTTTCATGCCCCTTTGATGCCGTTCGTGCCCCCGCACGTTGCGCTCGCTCGCGTATCCTCGCCGGACCGTGCGCCTGATCGAGATCCGGCTCCTCGAGGGACCCAACGTCTACCGGCTCGTGCCGGTGGTCAAGGTCGAGGTGTCGGTCGGGCGGACGCGCACGTGGCAGGGATCGCGGACGACGACCGACGGGATCGTCAGCCTCGGCCGGTCGGTGGCGGCGCGAGACTGGCCGGATCCCATCGCCGACATCGTCGCGTGGACCCGTCGTCTCCGGGCCGATCACGGCGAACACGAAGGACCGTGCGTCGTCCATCGGGCGTCCGACACGGGACGGTGGGTCGTCACCTGGCCCTGGTCCGGCGCAGAACGTGCCCGCCTGATCGCCGAGGCCGCCTTCGACCTCTCGACCCGCAGCGTCTCGCCGGCCCGCCGGGCGCACCTGACCGGCACCCAGGCCGACCTGCTCGACCGCTGGCAGGCCCGTATCGCCGGGGCTCGTGCAACGCCGCCCTCCTGGATCCGCGACGCGGACCGCAAGATGCCGGTCATCTCGGTCACAGGCACCAACGGCAAGTCCACCGTGAGTCGGCTGATGACCCACATCCTGCTGCGGGCCGGGCGCCACGTCGGGACCACGACCTCGGACGGGATCCTCGTCGACGAGCGGATGATCGATCCCGGGGACTGGACGGGTCCCGGCGGCGCGGCGGTGATCCTGCGTCGGAACGACGTGGACGTGGCGGTGCTCGAGACCGCCCGCGGCGGCCTGGTGCTGCGCGGCATGGGCTACGAGTCCAACGAGGCCAGCGTGTTCACGAACGTGTCCTCGGACCACCTCGACCTCCAGGGCATCCACACGCTCTCGGAGCTCGCGGAGGTCAAGTCGACGATCTGCCGAGTGACGAAGCCCGAAGGCTGGGTCGTGCTCAACGCCGACGACCCGCTGGTCGCCGCGGTCGCCCGCCGGGTCAGGGCGCACGTGGCCTGGTTCTCGCTCGACCCCGACGGCTCGCCGGTGATCGCACGCCACCGGCGCTCGGGCGGCCGCGCCTACGTCCTGCGCGGCGGACGACTGCTCGAGCTGGAGGGAGATGAGGAGCGCACGATCGTCGAGGTGCGCGACCTTCCGGTTGCGCTTGGCGGGCTGGCGCGGCACAACGTCGCCAACGCGCTCGCCGCGGCGGGTGGAGCGCGGGCGATGGGCATGACCGTCGAGCAGGTCGCGGACGGGCTGCGCGACTTCCGGCCGTCGGCGGAGCTGTCGCCGGGACGCATGAACCTGTTCCGGCTCGGGCAGCGGACGGTGATCGTGGACTTCGCCCACAACGAGGCCGGCACCGAGGCGATCCTCGACGTCGCCGCGGCGATCGCCGGTGGGGCGGCGGGGCGGGCGGCCCCGGTCACGGCGATCATCGGCACCGCCGGCGACCGGCCCGACGACACGTTGCGAGGGATCGGGCGGATCGCGGCGACCCAGGCCCAGCGCGTCGCGATCAAGGAGACCCTCGAGTACCTGCGGGGACGCGACCGGCAAGAGGTGGTCGACGCGATCAAAACGGGCATCGCTGAGGGCGGCATGGATCCCGCGACCGTGCCCGTCTACGAGACCGAGACCGCGGCGCTCGAGGCGGAGCTCTCAGGCTCCAGCGGGGCGGCCGCGACCAACGGCCGAGCCGATGCGCCGCGGGTCGTCGTGCTGTTCTGCCACGCCGAGCGCGACGAGGTGTTCGCGCTGCTCGAGCGGCTCGGCGCGCGCCAAGTGGACGCGGCGGACGGCATGCGCGACCTCTCGCCGCGCCTCGCGGATCAGCGCCGGAGCTGAGTCGCTCAGCCGTCCGGCGCCTCGAGTTCGCCCGGATCCGCGAACGCCGTCCCGCCCGCGTCGCGACCCGCCAGGGACATCGCCTCCCGGTACACCCCCACGGCGTCGTCCGCGCAGACCACCACCAGGTCGCCCGGTGCCGCACGCCGCAGCGCCGCTCGGACCGCGGACGCCTCGTCGAGGATCTTCTCGACCTTCGTCGTCCTGCCCTTGCCACGCTCGCGGGCGGACTTCACGCCGTTCGCGACGTTGGTCGCCGACACGCCCGGCTCTCGGCCGCGGAGGTTTGCATCCTCGCGAATGTAGATCTCGTCGAACGCGCCGCCCGCCAGGGCGCCGTACTCGAACTGGTCCTCGTCGCGCCGGTCGCCCGGGATCCCGATGACCCCGATCGCCCGACCGGTACGCGTCGGATGCGCCGCGGCCGCATTGGACCCAGCCCCCAGCACCCCGGTCCGCGTCTGCGGCTCGGTCACCATCCGGTTCACGAAGTCGGCCAGCTGCCGCATCCCGTCGACGTTGTGGCAGTAGTCGATGACCACGCGCGTGCCCGCGACCTCGACCAGGTTCAGGCGGCCCGGGGCCTGGAAGAACGAGGTCGTGAACGTCCGCAATCCCTGGCGGATGTCGTGGAGGTGGGCGCCCGACGCCCAGGCCGCGGCCGCTGCCGCGAGCGCGTTGGCGACGTTCATCCGCGCCCGGCCGCCGAACGTGGACGGCATCAGGTGCGTGTACAGGACCGGCATCTTGCGCGGCCCGTGCTTGAGCACGATCAGCTCGCCCTGGGGCGTGTCCTCGAGGCAGAACGCCGCGTTGCCGCGGGACGTGTGGCCATCGACCCGGTCGAAGCCATCCTCACCCTTCTCCTTGGCCATCGAGAACAGCACGACGCGGCCCGCGCAGTGGCGACCCATCCGGTACACGAGCGAGTCGTCCGCGTTGAGGACCGCAGCCCCCGAGCGGGGCACCGCCTCGACGAGCACGCCCTTCACGTTTGCCAGCTGGCCCAGGGTGTCGATACCCCCGAGGCCCAGGTGGTCGCCGGTGACGTTGGTCACGACCGCCACGTCGTTGCGGTCATAGCCCAGGCCCTCGCGCAGGATCCCGCCGCGCGCGACCTCGAACACCGCGGTATCGACGGTCGGGTTCTGGAGCACCATCTGCGCCGACTTCGGGCCCGACATGTCGCCGCGCTTCATCAGGCGGCCGTCGATCACGATGCCGTCGGTCGAGGTCATGCCGACCCGCCGGCCCATCAGCTTGAGGATGTGCGTGAGCATCCGGACGGTCGTCGTCTTGCCGTTGGTGCCGGTGACGGCCAGGATCGGGATGCGGGCGGCCGTGCCGGGCGGGAACAGCAGGTCGATCACGGGCTTGGCGACGTACTGCGGCTCGCCTTCGGTCGGGTGGGTGTGCATCCGGAACCCGGGCGCCGCGTTCACCTCGACGATGCCGCCGCCGGTCTCGCGGACGGGCGTGGCGATGTCGGGGCAGATGAAGTCGATGCCGGCGATGTCGAGGCCGACGACGCGGGCCGCGGTCTCGGCAATCTCGACGTTGTCGGGGTGGGCCTCCATCGTGCGATCGATCGAGGTCCCGCCGGTCGACATGTTGCCGGTCAGCGCGAGCTTCACGGACGTGCCCGTCGCGGGGACATCCTCGACCGTGTAGCCCTGCCCCGCGAGCACCGCGTCGGCGTTCTCGTCGAGCCGGATCTTGGTCAGCACCTTCTCGTGCCCGATGCCGCGCCGCGGATCCGCGTTGGTCGTCTCGACCAGCTGGCGGATCGTGTGCTCGCCGTCGCCGATGACGCTTGCCGGGACCCGCTCCGCGACAGCGGCGAGCTTGCCGCCGATCACGAGGCAGCGATAGTCGTTGCCGGTGATGTAGGACTCGACGACGACGTCGCCCGACCGGCTCTCGCGCAGCGCGACCCTGAACGCGGCCCGAACGTCGTCCTCGGAACGGAGGTTGAGGGCCACGCCGCGGCCGTGGTTCCCGTCGAGCGGCTTGAGCACGCACGGGTACCCGATCCGCTTCGCCGCCGCGACCGCCCCGTCCTCGTCCTCGACGACCTCGGAACGAGGAACCGGCAATCCCGCGGAGTCCAGGAGCCGGTTCGTGAGCTTCTTGTCGGACGCGATGTCCACCGCGATGCCGCCGGTCCGCGACGTCATCGTCGCCCGGATCCGCTGCTGGTGGACGCCCTGGCCGAGCTGGACCAGGCTGAACCGGTCGAGCCGGATGTATGGGATGTCGCGGCCCGCGGCCTCGTCGAGCAGGGCCTGGGTCGATGGCCCGAATGCCAGCCGCTCGGCGAGCCGGATGAGCTTCTCGAGCTCGGCCATCAGGTCGAAGGCCGTGGCGGGGTCGCTGGGCGCGACCAGGTGGTTGACGAGCCCGACGGCGGCCTTGCCGGCCTCGATCCCGACCTGCTCCTCGCGGTACTCGAAGATCACGTTGTAGCGGCCGTACTCGCCGGTGCTGCGGGTCTTGCCGTGACGGACGTCGGTACCGGCGAGGTTCTGGAACTCGAGCGCGATGTGCTCGGAGACGTGGCCGACCCAGGTGCCCTCACGGAGCCGCGTGATGAACCCGCCGCGCCGGCCGAGGGAACAGGCGTGGTCCTCGAGCGTCGGCAGCATGCCGACGAGGGCGTCGACGAACCCCGGGATCTTGTTGCTGGGGAACTCCTCGAGGACGCCGAGGTCCACGACCTGGCGGATCACGGGCTCGCGTGCCCAATAGTTGGGGCCGCGCAGGACGCGGGTCTCGACGATCCGCAGGCTGGGCTCGGGCCGCAGGCCGCCGGCCTTGTCGGCCGTGCGTCGTCGTGCAGCCGGCTGGGCGGTGGTCGGCGCCTTGCCGTTGCCGCCCTTGTCCGCGGCCGCCGTCCGCGTTCGCCCTCGGGGAGCCGGTTCCGCCTGCGCCACGTGGGCCTCCTCGCTTCGTGGAACACGGAGTGTACGCGGCCTGCAGGCCCAATTCGCCTCGTGGCCACGCTGTCACCCCCGTTCGCGATGACACTCGCGGCATCGGCACCATGGAGCTTGCTCACCCAATGCGCCACGCCGCACGGATCCCTGGCGATGACACTCGCGGCATCGACGCCCGGGAGCTCGTCGACCCACAACGCCACGGCGCCCTGATCCCCGGCGATGACACTCGCGGCATCGTCCGTTCAGGTGGTGGATGGGTCGGTGTCGTCCGGGGCGGGCCTGCGATGGCCGCCCACGACCGGCGGAGGCGAGGGACGGGCATCGAGGGGGAGGCGCTCAGGACGTACAAGGTCGAGTCTCGCCCAGGGCCCGGCCGGATCCCCACCCCCGGAGAGCCAATCAAGGACGACGAGGATTCGGGCCAGCCGCCAGCCGGACGGACGACCGGCGAGCCCACGCTCGATGCGCGACAGCCCGCCCTGATCGATCCCGGCGAGCTTGGCGACGGTCCGTTGCGAGGCTCCGGTGGAACCGCGCCATTCCCTCAGCCATCGGGCCAGAGCCATCGTTGCGTAGGTGTCCTCGGGCTCCTGATCTCTAGTCATCGGCCCAAGTAAGACCCACGCCACTTATCCCGGGCACACTCGCTCCACCGATGCCTCGAGTGTCATCGGACACCTGGGCGGGGAGCCGGCGTCGGTCGGGGCATCCATCACCATGCCACCGATGCCTAGGGTGTCATCACAAGGCGGGGTGAACGCCCGGAGCAAACGTGCAGGCCCTAGCTGGAGGCCGCCTCGCCTCCGGCGATCGCATGCAGGTTCGGGGTCGCGACGCGGACGCGGCGTCGGAGGTCGAAGCGATAGCCCGCCGGCAGGGAGTGGAGCACGACGCCGCTGATCATCAGCGGGCGATGGCCGCGGATCTCCCAGGCGTCGGTCTCGGACGCGGCACCGTCGACGACCGTGATCGATCCCCGGCCGATGACCTCCATGATCTGGTCGGGCCCGACGACCCCGGCCGTGTCCTCGTCGACGCCCAGCCCGAGGAGGCTCGGGTTCTGGGCGATCAGCGAGAGCAGCCGGCCGAGCCGGTTTCGCTGCTGGAAGTGCTGGTCGACAATGACCCCGGGCAGCAGGCCGAGGCCCGCAGCGATCTGCGCCATCCGGTGCTTGGGTGTGGCGCCCGAGGCCCCGAACGCGATCATGTGCGACGAGACGGCACTAGCCCCGGCCGACGTGCCCGCGACGACCGCGCCCGCCTGGAACCGCGTCGAGATCGCGTCCGCCAGCCTGGTTCCGCCGATCGTCGATGAGAGCCGCAACTGGTTGCCGCCGGTCATGAACACGCCGCTGGCGTCCCGAACAACGCGTGCCGCGTTCTCGTCGTTGGCCTGCGAGCGGCTGACCGCATGGAGCGGCCGGACCGCGGCGGCGCCGAGCTCGGTGAAGATCGCGCGGTAGCGCTCGCCAGCCTCAGGGCCCATCGACGACGCCGTGCTGATGACTGCG
Organism: uncultured Chloroflexia bacterium; assembly: GCA_963779575.1. Classification (GTDB taxonomy): domain Bacteria; phylum Chloroflexota; class Limnocylindria; order Limnocylindrales; family CSP1-4; genus CAIXZV01. Next base: position 94,433 of record CAVZYT010000007.1, on the reverse strand, counting down.
ATCTGTGCGTCACGCCCGCCGGCGAGCGCCACGAATCGGCCGAGGATGACCCGATCCCGGATCTTGTCCTCCGCGCCCCCGATGATGATGACGGTCCCATGCGGCATGGTGGCCGGAGTATATCCGTGGGACAGGGCCCGACCGGTGCCGGCGGATGCAGAATGGCCCCGATGACCGCATCGACCGTCGTCCCCAGCCGGCCGGCCCGTCGGGCGGGCGTCATCCGGCGCGCGCTGCGACGCGAGGCGACGCGGATCCGCGAACCGAAGCGCCTCGCAGCGATGCTGATCCTCGCCGTCGTGTTCGCCCTCGCGATGGCCGGCATGTGGGCCCGCGGCGAGAATGCGGGCGGCGATGCCCAGGCGTACTGGGCAGCGGTGCGCATCTGGCTCGAGGGTGGCGATCCGTACCACCCGACCGGCCCCTTCCTGCCCTACGTCTACGCGCCCTGGATGCTGCCGCTGTTCGTGCCCTGGGCGCTGCTGCCGTGGGAGGTCGCCTGGTTCGTGTGGCGCGGCGGCACGATCCTGCTGCTGCTGTGGTCGATCCGCTGGGCCTACACGCGAAGGCCGCTCCCCACGGCGATCCTGATCCTGATCCTCGCCTTTCCGATCGCCGCCAACCTCGACACCGGCAACATCAACCTGCTGCTGGCGCTCGCGCTGTTCGGCGCCCAGTTCCTGGGTCCGAAGGCCGGCGGCCTGATCTGGGGCCTCGCGACGTGGATGAAGTGGGTGCCCGCGCTGCTGTGGCCGGTACTCCAACCGAGAGCCCGCGGCTGGGGCCTCATCTTCCTCGCGCTGTCCGCGCTGCTGTCGCTTGCGATGCTGCCGCTCACGATCATCCAGCTCCAGACGCTGTTCGGCTTCGGGACCCGACCGGTACGCGCCGACTTCCTCGTGTTCATCTGGTCGGCCGTCCCATGGTGGTGGCGCCACCGCGACCCGTTCGCGTTCCTGCGCCCGTCCGCGTGGGGCGAGGCCGCGGCATTCCAGCTCGCTCGCGGGCGCCGCTGGTGGACGAGGTTCCGTGCCGACCCGCGCGGCACGATGACGCTCGCGTGGACGCGGCTCCGGGTCGCGATCCGGCGGACGGTCGGGCTCGAGGATCGGCGGCGGCGTGACCGGATGGCGGAGGCTGCCGCGGTGGTCCCCGAATCCCTTGACTGACCCTCAGGCGGCCGGCGCGAGCGCTGCGTGGCGCGGCGGCTCGACGACGGGCCGCAGCGTCACCGCCGCGAACGCGTAGAGCACGACACCCAGCGCGAATACGATCCGCGGGCCGGTCTCGAAGCCTCCGGCGCGGGTCACCCCGTCGAGGACGACGCCGCCAATCGCGATCGCGATCGGCGTGGCGGCCCCGGTCGCGACGTTCGAGAGACCCATGTACCGCCCGGCCGACGCGCGCGGGATGATGTCGGTCATCAGGGCCCAGTCGACCGCGAGGAAGGTGCCGTTGGCGGCGCCGAACAGCGCCGCGCCGACGTACGCGATCGTCACCGACGGCGCCAGTGCCGCGATCGCGATGCCCACCCCGCCGAACCCGCAGGCGGCCCAGATCAGCGGCTTGCGCCCCAGCCGGTCCGAGAGCCTGGATGACGGGATGATGGCGATCACATTCGCGACGACGACCACGATCAGCAGCGTGACGTTCGTGCTGTTGGCCTCGGCCTTCGACATCCCGAACGTGCGCGCCATGTAGATCAGCACGAAGTTCGCGAGCAGCGCGCCGCCGGTCAGGAACAGGAAGCGGGAGACCAGGAGCCAGACGTACGACCGTTCCTGGAGGATGTCGGTCGCCCAGGCCTCGCGCGCGATCCGTGGCCAGGAACGACCCTCGCGCGGCTTCGGCGGCATGCCCCGCCCGACGCGGAGGACCACGCTCGCCATCGTCACCAGCTCGACGATCGCCACCGCGAGCAGCGCGAGCGACATGTTCCCGTAGCCAACGGCGAGCGAGACGAGCAGGTAGCCCGTCACGTTGCCGACGATCTGCATCAGCCCGACGAGCCCACTGGCGAGCCCGACCTGGGGCTCCGCGACGAGGTCCGGCACGTAGCCCTGGAACGGTCCGCGGGCGATGTTGGTCGAGACGCTGAGCAGGAGGACGAACGCGGCGAGCAGGACCACGGTATTGGCGCTCGCGATGCCGGCCAGAAACACGACGTCGAACAGGGAGCCGAACACGATGTATGGCTTGCGCCTGCCCCACTTGCTGACCGTGAAGTCGCTGAGGTAGCCGACCGTGGGCTGGATGATGATTCCGACGATCGCGCCACCGACCCCGACCAGGAACAGCGTCGTCCCGACATTTGCCGTGGGCACGAAGTGGTCGAACTCGAGCCGGTTGGTGATGAACAGCCCGACCGCCGCGTCGATCGCCGTCAGCCCCAGCCAGTACAGCGAGATCCGGACGAGCTGGGGGATCGGGAGCAGCGCTGTCGGGCGGGCTCCGATGTCGATGCCGGCCCCGCCAGAGGCCCCGGTCGCGACGGCGGTCATGAGACGCCTCCCTAGGTCCCGATCGGCCGGCCAGCCTCGTCGAGGGTGACGGCGGTGTGAAGACGCGCGAGCCTGCGATTCGTGGCGCCCCGCGCTGCGTAGGCGAACAGCGAGCGGTCGATCGAGTACAAGGCGGTCGACGCGACGCCGATCCTCCCCAGACGAAAGCTGAACACCGGGTTCTCGCTGTTGCCCGCGTAGTGATGCGGCACGCCGTCGCGGGTGATGACGGCGAGGTTGGCCTGGCCGCCGAACTCGCCGTGGAGCGCGACGAGCTCGTCCGGGGCCGAGCCGGCGTCTCGCCAACTGTCCTCGAGCCACCGTTCACCGACCTCGCTGTCGGCGCGGCCGAAGATGCGCTCCTGCAACCGGTAGCGCTCGCGCGCGGCACGGTAGTCGCGCAGGTCGCCGTTGTGCGAGAAGGCGAAGCGGCCGGCGGGGTCGTCGAACGGCTGGGTGTCCGGCAGGTCGAGGGTGCTGAGGCGGGACGGACGTCGAAGATGGACGAGCACGCTCGTCGTCTCGATAGCCCCGATGCGGTCGCGGGCCGGATCGTCGCGGAACGCCGTCGTCTGGCGATGGGTCTCGAGACCGCCTCCGCCGCGCAGCCACGTCGCGCCCCAGCCGAACCCCGCGAGCCCGAAGCGCTCGAGCCGCTCGGCGAACGGCCACAGCTCATCGAGGCGGAAGGGCTCGGCCGCCCGTGCCACGAACTGCTCGCACATGTGTGCGGATGATAGGCACGTCCGGAGCCGCGCGGTTGACGTCGCGCCGAGCGTGGGCGATGGTGCAGGGAGCCCTGCACGGAGGATCCCGGATTGGTCGACACCCAGGGGCGCACGGACCGCATGGTCGCGAGCGTCGATCACGTGTTCTCGTGGTTCAGGAACGGATCGTGGGAGCGACACCACCTCGATCCGGGCATTGCCGACTTCACGTTCGGCAACCCGCAGGAGCTGCCGCTTCCCGGCCTCGTGGACGCGCTCCAGCGCAACGCCGTGCCCCAGGACAAGGACTGGTTCGCCTACAAGATGAGCGAGGAGGAGCCACGCCAGGTCGTGGCGGAGTCGCTCCGACGGCGGACCATGCTCCCCTATTCGCCCGAGGACGTCGCGATGACCGCCGGGGCGTTTGGCGCCCTCGCGGTGACCATCCGGGCCCTGTGCGATGTCGGCGACGAGGTCATCTACCTTTCGCCGCCGTGGTTCTTCTACGAGCTGATGATCGCGTCGTCGGGCGCGAGCGCCGTCCGCGTCGATCTCGCCACGCCGACGTTTGACCTCGATCCCGTCGCAGTCGCGGCCGCGATCACCCCGCGGACGCGGGCCATCATCGTCAACACCCCTCACAACCCGACGGGCCGCATCTACCGCGAGCCCGAGCTGCGGGCGCTGGCTGATGTGCTGCGGGCCGCGTCGGAGCGGAACGGGCGGACGATCGTCCTGCTGTCGGACGAGTCGTACAACCGGATCGTGTTCGACGGGATCGAGTTCCGGAGCCCGGCCCTCGACTACGACGCGACCGCGCTCATCTACACCTACGGCAAGACGACGCTCGCGCCCGGGCAGCGGATCGGGTTCGTGGCGCTGCACCCGTCGTTCCCGGACAAGTTGACCGTCGGGTACCGGATCTTCGTCCAGCAGCTTGCCGCAGGCTGGGGCTTCCCCAACGCGCTGCTCCAGCACTCGATCCGCGACCTCGAGGGGCTGTCGGTCGACATCGCCGCGCTTCAGGCCCGACGCGACCGGATGGTCCCGGCGCTGCGCGAGATGGGCTACGAGGTCACCCGCCCGGAGGGCACCTTCTACCTCATGGTCAAGTCGCCCGATCCCGACGACCTCGCGTTCACCGACCGCCTCGCGGAGCTCGGTGCGCTGGTGCTGCCGGGCACGATCGTCGAGTCGCCCGGCTGGTTCCGGGTCTCGCTCACCGCGAGCGACGCGATGGTCGAGCGCGGCCTCGAGGCGTTCCGCGCGGCGGCCCCGGCTACCGCCGGCGCGTGATCGCCGCCTCGTAGTCGGGGAAGTAGCGACTGATCACGGCAAGGTCGAACCTCGCGAGGATCGATTCCTTCGGCTCCCGATTGAGCAGGAACTCGAACGAGCGGCGGACGAGGTCGTCGGGCGTGGTGCCGCCGGGCCCAAGCCGGACGAGGTCGTCGGCCGACACCGTCACGGCGTGGTGGGTCTCCGTCCCGTCGCCGGTCACGGTCACGAAACAGGTCCAACTGCCGCCGGTGGGCTCGCAGCGGACGTCGATGGGCTCGTCCACGAGCGAACGATGGCAGGAATCGCGCGACGACGCCGTCCTGGACGGACGGCGTCGGGCGCGTGACGGATGGTCGTCGGATCAGGCGGCCCGAGCCTCGACCTCTGGGCTGGCCATCGTCTCCTCGCCGTCGGCCGGCCTCCCGAGCCGGACGAGGAAGCGGCCGAACAGCGCCGCGCTCGTGATCATGATGAGCGCGATGCTCACCCACAGGATCGGCCGGGCGAGCGCGAGGTTGCCCGTGCTCGTCAGCGCGTTCGGCAGGTCGCCGAGGTACGCCTGGTCCGCGGCCTCGAGGCCATACACCTGGGGAACGATGTACAGCGCCGACGCGATCACCAGCAGGGTGCTCACCAGGCGAAAGCCACCAGGGTCGTCGTCGCAGTCACGCAGCAGCTTCGCGAACAGCGCCCACGACAGGACCACCGTCGCGAGCGGTGCGGTGATCGGCAGGCCGACCTTCAGGTACAGGTTGGGGAACAGGAAGATCAGGCTCAGGCCGAGGGTGATCACCATCAGGCCATCCCGCATGAGCACGTAGCTCAGCCACCACACGTCGCCACCGAACCGGAGCGTGAGGCGCCGCAGGAACCGGACGACGTACGGCCGGGCGAAGTGCATCGCCAGCGTGAACGCCCACAGGATGGGCAGCACGGCCGCGATGGACAGGACGAGCCAGCCCGAGGCACCGGTCGTGAGGGCGGCTGCGAGATCGTCAGCGTTCATCGTGTCTCCTACGCGGCCGTCGGCCGCGGCGTCCGCGTCTGCCGGAAGTTGTAGGCCACCGCGATGACACCCATCACGCCGATCAGGAGCGCCGACAGGTAGCACAGCGGAAGCGCGAGGTCGGGGTTCTTGGAGCTCACGAGGAGCGGCATGACCTGACCGGTGATGTTCCCATTGAGCATCGTCATCTGCGTCCCGAACAGGTACGGGCCGATGTACAACGTGGCCCCGAGCCCGATCAGGATCACCTGCGCCCGCATCCCGTTGACGTCGGCGTCGCCCTTGGTCATGAGCTTCACGAGGAGGGCGGCGAAGGCGCACGCGGCCGCGAGCCCGCCGGTGATCGGCAGCTCCTGTCCGGTGACGACGTCGGGGTACAGGAAGATGAACGAGCCGAGGAAGACCTGCAGCAGGATGATGTCGCGCAGGGCGACGTAGATGATCCACCACAGGTCCGCGCCCAGCCGAAGCGTGAACTTGCCGGTGTTGCGGACCATGTACGGCCGCCCCAGGTGGAGCGCCACGGACAGCGTCCACAGGACGACGAGGGCCGCGGCGATCGTTCCCTCGACGAACGCCTCGCCGGCGTCGAAGAAGCCGGATACCTGTTCGAGTGTCACTGCACACCTCCAAGGGCGGGTTCGTCGGCGGGGCTCGCCGCCGGGACGGGGATGGTTCTGCGTTCTGGACCGGGCCGCCCATCCGCGGGACCGCGACCCGCCAGGACCTGCACGGAGGGACAGCCGTACACGGCGTCGCAGCGGAAGCACCTGCCGGCCTCGGCGTGCGCGGCGTCACTGGTGAAGCCGGGCGCGTTGGCCGCGAACGACGCGACGTCCACGACCGGCAGCTGCGCCCGGACCCGCGGGCGCGGCGTGAGGTCGACGGCGAGTGAGTCCTCGGGCGCAGTCGGGTAGCGAACCGCCGCGAGGATCTCGGCCTCGCCGTCGCGCACCCCCGCGAGGTATTCGTGGATGGACGCCGCGGCGCGGCGGCCGGCGGCAACCGCCTCGATGATGGTGCGTGGTCCGGACACGACGTCGCCGCCGGCGAAGATCCCGGCCCGGCCCGTGGCGAGGGTCTGGGGGTCGGCCACGATCCCGGCCCAGCCGCTGACCTCGATGCCGGCGCCCTCGGGCAGGATCGACGGATCCGGCTCCTCGCCGATCGCGACGAGGATCGTGCTGGCCGGCAGCTCCCGGATCTCACCCGTGGCCGACCAGGTCGCGCGGCCATCGGGGCCGGACGTCTCGGCCGCGAGCAGGACGTTGCAGCGAACGGCCATGACGGCCGCGTCGCGCCCGACCACCTCGCTCGGTGCGAGGCCATCGAGGACCGTGATCCCCTCGCGCTCGGCCGCCTCGACCTCCTCGATCTGGGCTGGCATGTCGCCACGACCTCGGCGATAGATGATCGTGACGGTCGCCGCCCCGCTCCGCCGGGCCGACCGCGCCGCGTCCATCGCGGTGCTGCCGCCACCGACGACGACGACGTCGCCCGACAGCCGGGGCGACTCGCCGAGGTTGACCTCCTTGAGGAAGCGCGTGGCCGGGATGACCCCCGACAGCTCATCGCCGGGGACGCCCAGGCGGCGGCTCTTGGACGCGCCGGTCGCGAGGAAGATCGCCTTGAACCCCTCGCGCTCGAGGTCGGCCAGGCCGAAGTCACGGCCCATGGCCGTGTCCAGCCGTAGCTCGACCCCGACCGCGAGGATCCGCGCGATCTCCTCCTGGAGCACATCGCGCGGCAGTCGATACTCGGGGATCCCGATCGCCATCATGCCGCCCGGGACCGGCATCGCCTCGAGCACGGTCACGGGGTAGCCCACGCGGGCCAGGTACCACGCCGCTGACATGCCCGCCGGTCCCCCGCCCACGATCGCCACCCGCTCGGTGCGGCGGACAGCCGGCGGGTCGACCTTGGGCAGCGTGCCGTGCTCGGCCGCGAACCGCTTGAGCGTCCGGATCGCGATCGGCTCGTCGAGCACGCCCCTCCGGCAGGCGACCTCGCACGGGGCCGTGCAGATCCAGCCACACACCGACGGGAAGGGATTCACCTCGGCCGCGACCGCGTACGCCTCGTCATAGCGCCCGGCGCCGATCAGGCCGACGTAGCGGCCCGCGTCGGTGCCCGCGGGGCATGCCTCCTGGCAGGGGGCGATCGGACTCGGCGGCGCGTCATCGACCATCGTCGTCCAGACCTGCCACGGCTGCGGGCCGCGACCGCGTCCGCCAGGTGAACAGGTCGCCCCACGGCGAGTCATGGACCGGCTTGAGCGCCTCGCGGGTGACCTGCGAAAGGGGAGCCCATGCGTCGGGCGAGACCTCTGACGGGCGCTCGATCGGGCCCTGCCGTGCCGCGAGCGCTACCTCGCCGGGCGCCGCGACCAGCGACATGACATTGGGCGGACACTCGCGGATGCAGATGCCGCAGCCGATGCACTCACCGACCTGGAGCGGTCGCTCCATCATCCACGCCAACGGGTGGCCGGGGCCCGGGCCGGTCTCGACGCCGGGGGCCTGCGGCCGGCTCATGTCCAGAGCCTCGACCGGGCACACGTCCATGCAGATGCCGCACGTGATGCAGCCGGCGTGGTCGATGTCGATGCGATAGCCCATCAGCCGCCTCCTTGTGGCGTGACGAGCATCCGCATGACAGCCCGATCCGGCCACGTCCAGCTGGGCAGGACGGCGGCCCGCCAGATCGGATGGGGCCAGAGAGCCGTTCGGACCGGGCCATCCGGACCCTCCGGCGGCCGCGGCAGCCCGTCAGGCGTCGCCGACGAGGCCCTCCCGGACGGCGCGCGCCACGGCCTCGGCGCGGCTCTGCGCGTGCAGCTTGTCGAGGATGTTGCGCAGATGGAACTTGACCGTGTTCTCGGAGATCCCGAGCGTCGCGGCGATCTCCTTGTTGCGCTGGCCTGCGACGACCAGGCGCAGGACGTCGACCTCGCGGTCGGTCAGGCTGTCCGGCCCGCGCGGCTCGGGCGTCGCCGCATACCCCGGGCGCCCGAGCTCCGCGATGATGCGGACCGCGAGAGCCGGGGTGATCGCGGCCTCGCCCCGCTCGATCCCCTCGAGCATCGCGCGCAGCTCCGCCGCGTCGAGGTCCTTGAGCAGGTAGCCTCGCGCACCGGCCTTGATCGCCGCGAACAGGTCGTCCATCGCCTCACTGGCGGTGAGCATCACGATCGCGGTGGCGGGTTCCTCCGCGGCGATCCGGCGGGTGGCTTCGATGCCGCCGCCCGGCATCGCCACGTCCATGAACACGAGGTCGGGCCGGAGCTCGTGTGCCAGCACGACGGCCGACGGCCCGTCCGCGGCCTGGCCGACGACCTCGTGGCCCCATGCGCCCAGGAGCGACGCGACGCCATCGCGGAAGAGCGCGTGGTCGTCGGCGAGGATGATCCGCATGGCTCAGCCCTCGCGATCCGCTGCGACGGCCACCAGCCGGGGATCGACGAGGCGCTCGTGCCCGGCCAGCGGAACCTCGAGAGCCACGAGGGTGCCGCCGGTGGCGCCCTCCCGGACCTCGAGCGAGGCGCCGATCGCCGCGGCTCGCTCGCGCATCGATCGCAACCCGTAGTGAGGAACGCTGGCCGGTGGCGTCGATCGCGGCCAGCCCGCGCCCGTCGTCCTCGATGTGCAGCGCGAGCCGTCCGTCGGCCACCGCCATCGACACGCGGACCTGGCGGGCGGCGGCGTGCTTGCGCACGTTCGTGAGCGCCTCCTGGGCGATCCGATAGACCTGGCCCTCGGTCTCGTCGTCGAGCCGCAGCTCGCGTGCCTCGGGTGAGATGGACAGGACGAGCGCGAACCGCGAGTCCGCGGCGACGCGTCGGGCGTGCACCTCGACGGCGCCTCCAAGGCCGAGGCCCGGCTCGATCGGACTGCGCAGGCCGAGGATCGCCTCGCGGACGTCCACGTACACGGCACGGGCAGCGGCCCCCAGCTCCGTCACCTGCTTGCGCGCCTCGCCCACGCGCCCGTCGACCAGGTACCCGTCGATCGCGAGCGACTTCGTGTTGACGTAGCCGAGCACCTGCGCGATCCCATCGTGGAGCTCACGCGCGATCCGCTCCCGCTCCTCGACGACCGCCAGCTCGCGCAGCCGGGCCGCGAGGCGGTCGTGCTCGATCGCGATGGCCGCCTGGTTGGCGAGCGACGCGAGCGTCTCGACCTCGTCGGCGTCGAAGCCGCTCGGTGTCGCGCCGCCGATCGCGAGGAGGCCGATCGTGTCGCCGCCGCGTCGCAGCGGGGCCGACGAGACGCACGACGGCCGACGCCGGTGCGACGAACGCCAGGATCTCGTCGGCCGGGTTCGCGGACAGATCGTCGGCAACCGCGGATCCGATCCCGCGGGCGGCCGTCGCGCCCGGTTGCACGCCGGACTCGCCGAATCGCACCGGGGACCCCAGCGGCGGCGCGGCACTCGGTCCGCCCGTCAGGACGCTCGAGAAGGAGCACCGCGACGTCGGCCGCGAGCAGGTCGCGGGCGTGCGTGACGATGGCGTCGAGGACGTCGTCGAGGTCGGACAGCGACGCGATGGCGACGCTCACCCGGTACAGGGCACGCGCGGACGCCCCGCGGGCCTCGAGCTCGGCGTTCCGCGCGCGGAGCGTGCCGGTCAGTGCGTCGATGCGGCGGGAGGCGACGATCGCGAACCCGAACCCGACGACGAGCACGGCGGTGACCACCAGGACGGTGTCCCACGGAAACGGCAGCGCCTCGTCGAGGACCGTGTCACTGAGCAGCTCGAGCGCCGCGACGACGGCGATCGCGGCGAGGACGAGCAGCCAGCGGAGACGCCCGGGTCGCAGGAGACGTTCCACGTCGCGAATGCACCAGTTGGCCGGCGGGACGGCCGGGTCGCTGCCAGCATAGTCGTCGCGGACCGCCCGTCCGTCATCAGGGCTGCTGGCAGGCGGGGCACCAGTAGGTCAGGCGCGGCAGCTCTCGACCGAGCTCCTCTGCCTGCACGATGGACCCGCAACGCGGGCATGGCCGCCCGGCCCGGCCGTGGACGCTCTGTGGCCGGCGGCCGGTCGCGACGCCGATCCGCAGGATGGCAGCGGCCCGTTCCACGAGCCCCCGCAACGCCTCGTCGTCCACGTCGCGCAACCGGGTCCACGGGGAGAGGCGCGCCTCCCAGAGCACCTGGTTCTTGATCTCGTTGCCGATCCCCGCGAGCGCGCGCTGATCGAGCAGCGCCTCCGCGATGGTGAGCTCGTCGCGGCTCGGGTCGTGGAGGCGACGGACGGCCTCGTCGACGTCGACGGGCTCCGCGAGGAGGTCGGGGCCGAGCCTGGACAGCGATGGATGCAGGGCCTCGGCGCGCTGCTCGAACAGCTCGACGACGGGGGCGTCGAAGCAGACGGCGACCGAACCCGGGACCTCGAGGACCAGCGACGCGCGGCCGGGCGGGCGGCGCCACGCCTCGCCGGGCCGGTAGCGGTGCCACGAGCCGCGCATCCGCAGGTGCGTGCGCACCTCGAGGCCGTTGTCGAACCGGATCAGCAGGTTCTTGCCCATGGCCTCGACCGCCGTGACCGTCGACCCGACGACCCGCTCGATCTGTGGGCCGGGCGCCTTCGCCCGGGCGGCGGCGACCTGGTGCCCGACCAGGTAGGGACGCAGTCCCGCGGCGGTGCGGGCGAGCGTGTCGCCCTCGGGCATCGCCTCAGCGCGCCTGCCGTGCCGGGGCGGCGCGCAGGGCATACCCGCGATACCCGGCGACGAATCCCGCGCCCATGAGTGCGTCGCGGACGGGCGAACCCGCGACCGGCTCGCCGTCGATCTTCGCGATCACGAGCTCGCGGACCCGGCCATCGGCGACGAGATCGCGGAGGGACGAAAGCGCGGCGCGCAGGACGTCGGGGTCGTCGGCCGCGGGGAGCGTCTGGATCGACGTCCCGCCGCGGTCGAGGTACAGGACCGCGGCGCCGTCGACGAGCGCGACGTAGGCGCCGGCCGCGCGCTGGAACGGGCGGTGGTCCGTATCGCCGCGCCGGGGCCACGCGAGGGCGGCGCCGTACGGGTTGGCCGGGTCGGCCGCCGCGAGCAGCTGGACGATCCGGCCCCGATCGCCGGTGAGCTCCCCGGGCAGGTCGCGCATCGACCGCAGCCGGTCCACGGCGCCCGGGAGCGCGAACTGGGCGGCGCCCAGGCCGTCGACGAAGTAGCCGCGTCGGATCCGGCCGGCCTCCTCCATCGCCCGGAGCACCGGGTAGACCGCCGAGAAGCCGCCCTCGATCGGCTCGCTGCCGACGGCTTCGCGGGTCACGACGCCGTGGCGCTCGAGGAGCGCGAGGGCGAGCGCGTGGGCCCGTTCGGTCCGGGTGACGGCCGGGGCCTCGTCGGGGAGCTCGTCCTCCGCCTGCGACGCGAGCGACCAGCGTCCGGTCGCCTCGGGAGGGCCGAGCGCCGTCAGGCGGCCCATGCGCGGGCGATGGTCCTTGGCCGGCCGCTTCCAGCGCAGCGCCCGCAGGGGCGCGAACGTGTCGTTGGTCACCTCTCCCGCCCACACGAGATCCCACAGTGCGTCGAGCACCTCGCGGTCCGCACGCCCGCCCGACGCAGCGAACAGCTCCCGGTAGAACGACGCCCCGCGCCGGCGGAGGTGCGTCCGGACCCGCTCGTGGATCTCGTCCGATGGCCGCTCGACGCCGTCCGGCAGCCCCGTGGGCCGCAGCAGCTCGCGGCCCGGGCGATAGAGGACGACCCGGCCGTCGTCGCGACCCAGGCTTCCCCGCCCGACCCAGGCGACCTCGCCCATCGCGCCCAGCTCGTCGAGCAGCCGTGGCTGGTAACCGGGCACGCGCGCGGGGAGCACGTCGCGCTCGAGGACCGAGGCCGGGATCGGCAGGCCGGCCAACTGGTCGATGACCTCGGCCAGGCGCTCGAGGGCGTTCGGCCCGCGCAGGACCGCGGGCGGCGAGGCCGACGCGGACGGCGACGGGGCGACCCCCTGCCAGGCCGGCAGGAACCGGGCCAGGGTGACGGGGTCGACGGGCTCGACCTCGCGCCGCAGCTTCGCCAACGACCGGCGGCGAAGCAGCCGCAGGACCTCGGGGTCGCAGTATTCGCGCTCGGCGCCACCTGGCCGGAACTCCCCGCTGAGCAGCGTCCCCGCCGCGACCAGCCGGTGGAGCGCATCCTCGACGACGCCCTGAGGGAGACCCCAGCGGCGGGCCGGGTCGCCGCCCAGGAACGGGCCGTGGGTCCGGGCGTAGCGCGCCAGCAGCCCGTCGAGCGCCCCGGCGGCCGGCCCGAGGAAGGCCTGGGGGACGCCAGGTGGCGCCGACACGCCGACGCCGTCGCGGTAGCGCGCCACGTCCTCCATCGCGATCCAGCGTTCCTCGCCGCCGATCCGTGCCCGGACGGCGCGCCGGGAGGCGGCGAGCTCGGCGACGTGGAGCGAGGCCTCGGGCCGGCCGCCGATCGTGCGGTCGCCGACCTCATCGGTCGAGAGGTCGCCCAGGCGCCGGAGGAGGTCGTGGACCTGGTCCGGGTCGTGCGCGTTCCGCTCCTCGATCAGGGCCTGGAGGCTGAGCTCCAGGTCCGCGAGGGCCTCCCCATCGAGCAGCTCGCGCAGCTCCTCCTGGCCCATCAGCTCGCGCAGCAGGTCTCGGTCGAGGGTCAGCGCCTGGGCGCGGCGCTCGGCCAGCGGGGCATCGCCCTCGTACATGTAGGCGGCCACGTAGTCGAACAGCAGCGAGCTCGCGAAGGCCGACGCGCGAGCGGTCTCGACGGAATGGACGCTGATGTCCCGGCGCCGGACGCCGTCGAGGATCTCGCGCAGGGCCGGCAGGTCGAACACGTCGGCAAGGCACTCGCGGTACGTCTCGACGAGGATCGGGAAGCTCCCGTATCTCGAGGCGACGGCGAGCAGGTCGGCCGACCGCTGGCGCTGCTGCCACAGCGGGGTTCGGGTGCCGGGCCGTCGCCGCGGGAGCAGCAGCGCTCTCGCCGCGTTTTCGCGGAAGCGGCTCGCGAACAGGCTCGACTGCCCCACCCGCCCGACGACAAGGTCCTCGACCTCCTCGGGGTCGGGGAACAGCAGCGCCTCCACCCCGTCGAGGCTCGACTCGCCGTCGGGCAGCCGGATCGCGATCCCGTCGTCGGACCAGATCGTCTGGACCTCGAGCCCGAGGCGGTCCGCCAGCCTCGCCTCGAGCGCCATCGTCCACGGGGCGTGGACGCGGCCGCCGAACGGGGTGAGGACGACGAGACGCCAGTCGCCGAGCTCGTCGCGGAAGCGTTCCACCACGATCCGCAAGTCGGTCGGCAGGACGCCCGTCGCCGCGCGCTCGTCCTCGAGATAGGCGATGAGGTTCTCGGCGGCCAGCGGGTCAAGGTCGTGGTCGCGTCGCAGGCGCTCGGTCGCCTGCACCCGCCCGATCGACCCGCCCTCGAGCTCGGCTTCCGTCTCGCGCACGAAGGCGCCTATCGCGCGCCCGAGCTCGATCGGCCGCCCCACCGAGTCGCCCTTCCAGAACGGGAGCTTGCCCGGCACGCCGGGCGCCGGCGTCACGGTCACGCGGTTGGGGCTGATGTCCGCGACGCGCCAGGAGCTCGCGCCGAGGATGACCACGTCGCCGTGCATCCCGGCCCGCAACTCGTAGACCATCTCCTCGTCGAGCTCCCCGACCCGTCTGCCGGGGGTGCCCGCCTCGCCCTCGAGGAAGACCGGGAACAGGCCCCGGTCGGGGATGGTGCCCCCACTGGTCACGGCGACCACCCTGGCGTCACGCCGGCCCTCGACCTCGTCGGTCTGCCGGTCCCAGATGACCCGCGGCTTGAGCTCGGCGAACTCGTCGGACGGGTAGGCGCCCGACAGCATGCCCAGGACACCCTCGAGGGCCTCGCGCGTGAGCGTCTCGAACGGCGCGGCGCGGCGGACGATCTCGAGCAGCTCGTCGACGGTGAAGCGCTCGGCGATCGTCATCGCCACCAGCTGCTGGGCGAGGACGTCGAGCGGGTTGCGCGGCAGGATCGTCTGCTCGATCGACCCGTCGTGCATGCCCTTGACGACGACGGCCGTCTCGAGGAGGTCGCCACGGTACTTGGGGAAGATCACGCCCTTGCTCGGTTCACCCACCTGGTGCCCGGCCCGGCCGATCCGCTGCAGGCCGCGGGCGACCGAGGTCGGGCTCTCGACCTGGATGACGAGGTCGACGGCGCCCATGTCGATGCCGAGCTCGAGTGAGCTCGTGGCGACGAGCGCCGGGAGGCGGCCGGCCTTCAGCTCCTCCTCGATCTCGAGGCGCTGCTCCCTCGCGATGCTGCCGTGATGCGCGCGGACCAGCTCCTCGCCGGCGAGCTCGTTGAGGCGCTGGGCCAGCCGCTCCGCCAGGCGGCGGCTGTTGGTGAACACGATCGTGCTGCGGTGTTCGCGGATGAGCTGCAGGATCCGGGGGTGGATCGCGGGCCAGATGCTGTTCCGCATCTCGCCGCCGACGACAGGGCCGCCGGGCTGCTCATCCATCGGCAGGACCTCGCCGAGGCGCGCCATGTCCTCGACCGGGACGACGACCTGGAGCTCGAGTGGCTTCCTCGTTCCCGCGTCGACGATCGTGACCTCGCGGCCGTCGCCGATGCCGCCGAGGAACCGGGCGATGGTCTCGAGCGGCCGCTGGGTGGCGCTGAGGCCGATGCGCTGGATGGGTCTGGCGCCAGCCTCGCCGGGGGCGCGCGTCTGCCGCAGGATCTCGAGGCGTTCCAGGCTCAGCGCGAGGTGCGCTCCACGCTTGGTGCCGGCGATCGCGTGGACCTCGTCGATGATCACGTGCTCGACGCCTCTGAGGATCTCGCGGGCCTGGCTGGTCAGCAGGAGATACAGGCTCTCGGGGGTCGTGACGAGGATGTCCGGTGGGTGGCGGACGAGGTCGCGGCGCTCGTCGGCGGGGGTGTCGCCCGTGCGTGACGCGACCGCGATCACGGGGGGCGCGGCGCCGAGGCGCGCGGCTTCGTGCGCGATGCCTGCGAGGGGGGCGCGCAGGTTCCGTTCGACGTCGTAGGTGAGCGCCTTGAGCGGGCTGACGTAGAGGACACGGACCGTGCCGGGTTGCTCTCTCGTGGGTGCCGGCCGCGGGTCCTGGACGAGCCGGTCGAGGCACCACAGGAACGCGGCGAGGGTCTTGCCGCTGCCCGTCGGGGCGTGGATCAGCGTGTGGTGGCCCCCGGCGATGGCCGCCCAGCCCTCGGCCTGGGCCGGCGTCGGCGCCTCGAACGTCGCCTCGAACCAGGCCCTGACGGCGGGCCCGAACGGGGCGAGCGGATCGGCCAAGATCGCGACCACGGGACGCCGAGTATAGGCCTCGCCGCGCATTTCGACCAGATGTTCGATCTCGCGGCGCCGCGGCCTTCACTGGCGGTGAACGCTTTCGGGTCGAGGCGCGGTCGCGACCACTGCCGCGTGCCGAGCCTTCAGCCTCCGAGCGAAGAAGACGGCGCGAGCGACCCGGAACGGTTGATAAGGGCCGGTTGAGTCCGATTTCGTTCACTGGTAGCGATGAATGTGATCAACCAGCGCCAAGCTGCGATCGACTCGCCGCGACCTTTTCCGCGCGCTCGGCGCCGAGATCCGCCGCCAGCGCGAAGATGCTGGACGCTCCGCAGGCCGCGATCGCGAGCGGCCGCCGGCGTATCCCCGGGCCACCTGTCCGCCGATCGAGGCCGGCACCGCCGAGCCGAGCGTCCGGGTCATCCTCGCGATCGCGACGGCTCTCGGGTGCGACCTCTCGGTACGGTTGTTCCCAGCAGCTGGGCCGCGGATACGCGACCGGCTCCAGGTCGCGATGATCGAGGCCCTGCTCGCGCTGCTGCATCCGCGATGGCGGCGGCGACCCGAAGTCCCGGTCTACCGTCCGATCCGCGGCGTCATCGACCTCGTGCTCGCGGATCGAGTCGCGCATGAGATGGTCGCGACGGAAGTCCAGAGCCAGCTGCGCCGCGTCGAGCAGCAGATCCGCTGGTCCGTCGCAGAAGGCCGATGCCCTCGCGGCGCTCCCCGAGTTACGCCGGAGGAGCGCGTCGGCCGGCTGCTGGTCCTCCGGAACACCGCGGCCATGCGCGAGGTCGCGAGGGCTGCCTCGCAGACCCTCTCGGCCGCCTACCCCGCGCGCACCGTCGACGCGATCAACAGCCTCGCCGGCGACGCGCCGTGGCCCGGCTCCGCGATCATCTGGGCGAACGTCGAGGGTGGCCGCTCGCAGATCCTCGACGGGCCGCCGCGTGGGATCCAGGTCGGTCGATGAGCGATGCGCCATACGATGATCGCGTGAAGAAGATCGGGTTCCTGTCGTTCGGGCACTGGTCGCCGGCGCCGTACTCGCAGGTGCGATCGGCGTCGGATGCGCTGCTCCAGTCGATCGAGCTGGCCGTCGCCGCCGAGGAGCTCGGCGCGGACGGCGCGTACTTCCGCGTCCACCACTTCGCCCGCCAGCTCGGCTCGCCGTTCCCGCTGCTCGCCGCCGTCGGCGCCCGGACGACGCGGATCGAGATCGGCACCGCCGTCATCGACATGCGCTACGAGAACCCGCTGTACATGGCCGAGGACGCGGGCGCCGCCGACCTCATCGCGGGCGGCCGGCTCCAGCTGGGGATCAGTCGCGGGTCGCCCGAGCAGGTGATCGACGGCTGGCGGTACTTCGGCTACGAGCCCGCCGAGGGCGAGACCGACGCCGACATGGCCCGCCAGCACGCCGAGGTCTTCCTCGCAGGTCCTGGAGGGCGACGGCTTCGCCCAGCCGAACCCGCGGCCGATGTTCCCGAACCCGCCGGGCCTGCTGCGCCTCGAGCCGCTACTCCGCGGGCCTGCGCGAGCGGATCTGGTGGGGCGCCGGCTCGGACGCCACGGCGGTGTGGGCCGCGGAAGCTCGGGATGAACCTGCAGAGCTCGACGCTCAAGTTCGACGAGAGCGGCGAGCCCCTCCACGTCCAGCAGCGCAAGCAGATCGAGGCGTACCGGGCGGCATGGACGGAGGCCGGTCACGAGCGGGAGCCGCGCGTGTCGGTCAGCCGCAGCATCTTCGCGCTGGTCGACGACCGGGACCGCGCCTACTTCGGGCACGAGACGAACGACAAGGACACGATCGGCTATCTCGATCCGACGACCCGCGCGATCTTCGGCCGCTCGTACGCGGCCGAGCCCGACGTCCTGGTCGAGGAGCTCGCCGGAGGACGAGGCGATCGCCGCCGCCGACACCCTGCTGCTGACCGTCCCCAACCAGCTCGGCGTCGACTACAACGCCCACGTCATCGAGAGCATCCTGCAGTTCGTCGCGCCGGAGCTCGGCTGGCGCTGATTGCCCGGCACGGCGCCGGTCATCACTGGCAGTGAACGCTTCCGTGTCGGAGGTCCGTCCCGACGACCCCAGCGACACGATCCATCGCTCCGACTGATGGAATCGGCCCGAGGAAGCCCCGAACCGCGTGTCAGCGCCCCTTGAGGCCGATTTCGTTCACTGCGAGCGAAGATCAGGACGGAGCTCGGCTGGCGCTGATCGCCCACGGGTCATCGCGCGACACGTCCGGGGTGACCGCCCGGAGCTCGAAGCCCGCGCCCGCGAGCAGGCGCCGGGCGACATCGCGCCGAGCCTCGGCGTCCAGCGGCTCCACCCAGTCCCGCTCCGCGACGCCGACCTGGGCCGATATCGCCGTCCCTGCGGGGCGCCCTTCGACGAGCGCCCGGAGCAACGCCGCTCCGAGTCCCTGACGCCGCGAGGGCGGCGCCACGCCGAGCGCCAGCAGCTCCCCCGCCCGATCGGCGAGCGCCACCCCGACCAGCGTCGATCCGCTGACGGCCCCCACGAGGCGGGCGCCATCCCCCACCGCGGCGGCGAGGATGGCATGGCCGACGACAGGATCGAACGGCGAGATCGTCCGCGGCGCGAGCGCGAGTCCCGCCAGGTCCGATGCCGACAGCCCCACGATCCTGGGCACGGCATCCGGCGACGGGTCGGCGGGCCGCCCGGACGAGACGGCGGCTTCGGCGGACCACCACCCTCGATCGACCGCCTCCCGCACCAGGCGAGGCAGGACGACGCGCCGCACCCGATCCACGACCTGGAGCGACGCCTCCTCGGCCACCGCCTGGGCGTCGAGGATCGGCTGGCCGGCGTTCGGGGCGTCCTCGAACGAACCGGGCATCCCCGGCGTCCCGAAGGACGCGGCGTCCGACTCCCAGCGGGCGCGCCACTCGGCCGGCGTGGACGTCGGGGCCTCCCGATGCGCCCCCGCCAACCAGGTCAGAGCCCACGCGCGCGGCACCACCCGGTACGCGTCGTAGCCCGCCGCCGCCTGTCGCCAGCCATCGGCCGCCGGCCCATCGATGCGCCACATCGTCGACCAGCCGGGCCGCCACCCCCATCGCGGTCGTCGTGACCCGCAGGTGCGCGAGCGGGTCCCAGGCGTGGGTGTCGGCGCCGTGCTGCGACACGATGATGTCCGGCCCGAACGTCGCCGCCAGGACAGGCACGAGGGCACGCACGGCGGCCAGCCACGCCGTCTCCCCCGTGTACGGCTCGAGCGGCACGTTGACCGCGGTCCCGGCCGCCGCCCCCTCGCCCAGGTCGTCGATGAACCCGGTCCCCGGGAACAGGTACCGCCCGCTCTCGTGGAGCGAGATCGTCAGGACCCCGGGATCGCCGAAGAACACCGCCTCCACGCCGTCGCCGTGGTGGGTGTCCAGGTCCACGTACAGCACCCGCAGCCCGGCCGCGCGGGCCCGGGCGATCGCCAGCGCCGGGTCGTTGTAGATGCAGAACCCCCAGGCCTTGGCCGGCATCGCGTGGTGCAGGCCGCCGCCCGGATGCAGGGCGTGCTCGACGTCGCCGCGCAGGATCGCCTCCATCGCCCGCAGCGAGCCGTCCGCGACCGCCGCCGCGGCCTCGTGCATCCCCGGGAACGCCGGGTTGTCCGACAGCCCGATGCCCATCGCCGCCTGCCGTGCCGGATCCGCTGAGAACCGGCGCACGGCCTCGATGTAGGCCGGCAGGTGGACGGTCTCGAGCGCCGAGTCGGCGGCGGGCGACGGCTCGATGGACGGCTCCGCGCCGACCGCACGCAGCAGATCGATGCCGGGGCCGAACCGCCGCGGGGTCAGCGGATGCCCGGGCCCGAAGTCGTAGTCGAGCGAGCGGGGGCCGAAGACGACGAGGGGGCCGTGACGCAGGATGGACACGTCGGGCACGATAGCGGCGATGGAGCGCGTCTACACGTCCCCGCGACTGGACAAGCTGGGCGTGAAGCCGGGCTCCCGGGTGGCCCTGGTCGGGCTCGATGACGCGGCATTCGAGCTCGAGCTCCGCGAGCGCACGCACGACATCACCCACGGGAACCCGGCCGCCGACACCGATCTCGTGTTCCTGGCGGCTGACGACCACGCGGCCCTCGCCGCGCTCGCCGCGTTGCGGGAGCGCCTCCGGCCCAACGGCGCGATCTGGGTCGTGTCCCGCAAGGGCAAGTTGTCGACGCTGCGCGACGTGGAGGTCATGGCCGCCGGGAAGGCGAGCGGGCTCATCGACAACAAGGTCGTGAGCTTCGACGACACGCGGACGTCGCTGCGGCTGGTGATCCCGGTGGCCCTGCGACCGCGATCCTGAGCGGTCCGCGCCCCGGCTGTTACCATCCGCGCATGGACCTGATCCTCGTCCTCATCGTCGTCCTCGTCGTCGTGCTGATCTGGCGCGGTCCCAAGACGCTGCCGTCGCTGGGCAAGGCGTTCGGGCAGGGCGTCAAAGAGGCGCGCAAGGAGATGGACGAGATCAAGAGCGACGTGTCCGGCGGCCAGGCGGACGCGACGGCGACGACGACGGACGACACGAAGCCGTCCTGACCGCCGGCCGGCGCCCTACCGGTGCGCCGCGAGCCGCAGCTCGCCGAGTCCCTCGACCAGCGCTTGTGAGCGGCTGAGCGTCACCTCGTCGACGGGCTCCGGAATCGCCCGTGAAGGTCCCGGCCCGATGAGGTCGCCCACCAGGACGGCGTCTTCGCGGGGCAGCGAGAAGGCCAGGTGGTCGGCGTGCGTGCCCGGGGTCGCGTGCACGCGGATTTCGACATCCGCGAAGCCGAGCACGTCCGCGCCTTCGATCGCGACGATGTCGCTGGACATGACCATTCGGGCACCCGGCGACGCGAGGATCGGGACCTCGTGGCGGATCGCCAGCGCCTCCGCCCCGGCAGCATGGTCCGGCACGGGCGCGGTGAGCAGGATGGCAGTCAGCTCGGCCCCGCCGTCGCGCAGCACGCGGACGATCGCGTCCGCGGCCTCGTCCGAGGGGTCGCCGGGATCGACGATCACGACGCGCCGCCGCCCGACCAGGTAGGCGTCGACCGCCTGGCCGGGGATGCCGCCGGCCCCGCCGAACGTCACCCGCGTGATCGCCGCCGCCACGGATTCCACCCTGGGAGCCGGCGCGGGGCCGACGGGCACGAGGTAGCGCCGGACGTCCTCGAGGTCGCGCGCCGACGCCAGCTGCACGAGCGTGGTGCTCGTCGGCGGCCACAGGTCGATCGTGCCGGCCGCCATCTCGGCCAGCGCGTCGCGGGGCGTGATCCAGCGATGGCCGGCGACCTCACGGGGATCCGCGACGACCTCCGCGCCGATAGGGAGGCCGGCGACGAAGAACCGCGTGTCGTACCGCCGCGAGCTCCCGGGCGGCGTGACCCAGCGCGAGAGCGGGAGGAGCGCCCCGGTCGTCAGCCGGATACCGACCTCCTCGAACAGCTCCCGCACCGCGGCGGCGGCATGCGGATCGTCGCCAGCCGCCGCGTCCGATGGGTCGACGGCCCCGCCCGGAAAGACGTGCAGCCCGGGTCCGAACGCCATCGTCGACGGGCGGCGGGTCAGCAGGACCTCGGGCCCGCGAGGACCCGGCCTGACCAGGACGACGGTCGCCGCGGGTCGCGGCACGACCACCGTCGATCCCGCCTCAGCCTCCGGCAAGGAGGGCCTCGAGCGCCTCGGGCTCGGTCACCGGCAGGCGGCAGGCGAAGTCGTGGCACACGAACGCGGTCGGGCGTCCGTCGAGGGCGAACCGACCGGCGAGCAGCGGGACGGACGAGTCACCGCCTGCCGACGAGGACGCCTGCACGCGGAACGGGTGGAAGCCACGGTTGCTCACGGCGACCAGCCGCTGCGTCGCGGCGTCGTCGGGCTCGCCGATGATCGCGACCTCCGTCGACCCGGCGTGCGCGAACTCGAGCGCGCACAGCCATTGCGCGAACGCGGTCGGGTGCCGGTCCAGGTACGGACCAACGGTCGCCAGCGCCCGCTCGGCAGCCGTCCGGTACCGCCCCTCGCCGGTCAACGCCGCGAGGCGCAGCAGGACCGCCGTCGCCATCGACCCGCCCGACGGGGTCGCGTTGTCCTGGACGTCCCTCGGGCGGACCACCAGTGGCTCGCCGTCGTCCGGCGTGTCGTAGAAGCCGCCCGCCGGGTGGACGAAGTGCTCGAGGACCACATCCATCAGCGCAACGGCGGCCTCGAACCAGCGTTCGTCGAACGTCGCCTCATACAGCGCGAGCAGCCCGTCGGCGAGATCGGCGTAGTCCTCGAGCGCACCGTCGGCCGAGGCGCGGCCGTCGCGCCACGATCGGCGCAGGCGTCCGCCGGGCTGCCGGAGGCCGTCGAGCACCGCCGAGGCGGCCCCGGAGGCGGCCCCGAGATAGCGGACGGCGAGCTCGGCGTGGGCCGGATCGCCCGTCGAGGACAGGGATCGCGCGGCATCGGCAAAGGCGGCGATCGCGAGACCGTTCCAGGCCGCGAGCACCTTGTCGTCGAGCGCCGGCTGCGGGCGCCCCGACCGTCGCTCCAGGAGCACCGCCCTGGCCGAGGCAAGCCGCGAGCCAACCGCGTCGATCGCGAGCCCGAACCGCTCGGCCAGCTCGGCATCGCCGCGGACACGCGACAGGATCGTGTGGCCCTCCCAGTTGCCCGCGTCCGTCACCCCGTAGGCCGCCGAGAAGAGGGCGGCGTCAGCGCCGAGGGCCTCGCGGACCTCGCCCGCCGTCCAGACGAATGTGCCGCCTTCCTCGCCCTCGGTGTCGGCGTCCTGGCTGGCGGCGAACCCGCCGTCGGCGGTCGTCAGCTCGCGGACGACGTAGTCGAGCACCCCGGTCATCGTCGCGAGCAGCGCCGGATCGCCGGTCATGGCCCAGGCGTGCGCGTAGACGCGGGCGAGCTGGGCGTTGTCGTAGAGCATCTGCTCGAAGTGCGGGACGAGCCACGCGGCGTCGGTCGCGTAGCGGTGGAAGCCGCCGCCGAGCTGGTCGTGGATGCCGCCGGCCGCCATCGCCCCGAGGCTCCGCAGCGCGACCTCGAGTGCCGTCTCCTCGCCCGTGGCCGCATGCCGCCGGAGCAGGAACTCGATCGTCATCGGCTGGGGGAACTTGGGCGCGCGGCCCCAGCCGCCGTGGGCACGGTCGAACGACGCGACGACGCCGGCCAGCGCCTCGTCCAGCGTCTCGCGTGCCGGCAGCCCCGACGCCTCAGCGCCCGATCCCAGCGCCTGCGCCTCGACCAGGGCGTCGACCAGTCGCTCGCCCGACCGCTCCACGTCGTCGCGTTGCGTCGTCCAGGCCTGACGCACGCCCTCGAGCACCTGCCGGAACGACGGCATCCCGTGGCGTGGGGTGTCGGGGAAGTAGGTGCCGCCGTAGAACGGCCGGCCCTCGGGCGTCAGGAACACGCTCATCGGCCAGCCGCCCTGCCCCGTCATCGCCTGCACGGCGCCCATGTACAGCTGGTCCAGGTCCGGGCGCTCCTCGCGATCGACCTTGATCGCCACGAAGCCCGCGTTGAGCACGGCCGCCGTCCCCTCGTCCTCGAACGACTCGCGCTCCATGACGTGGCACCAGTGGCAGGCCGCATAACCGATCGAGAGGAAGATCGGGCGGTCGAGCAACTTTGCGCGCGCAAGCGCGTCATCACTCCAAGGCATCCAGTCGACGGGGTTGTGCGCATGCTGGAGCAGATAGGGGCTGGTCTCGCCCGCGAGCCTGTTGGTGTGGCGGGGCGGCTCGGGGGGATCGACCATCCGGCGATGGTACGCGGCGATCCATCGGGTGGGACATTGCCGTGGGGCACCGGAAAGATGAAACCGAATCGGTGCCAGCGAGCGCCATTGAACTGTAGATGGTGCGTTGTGGGTAAGACGAGTAGGCTACGCTCCGGGTCTGCCTGCCAACGACCGTTGCCGGGAGGGTGAATCGCTGAACCGTGTCGCGCGCGCGGCGGGTGTCGCGCTCCTCGTGGCGATGCTCGGGGTCGCGGGTGCTGTGGCGCCCGTGGCCGCCGCTGCGCGCGTGCCGCGCGTCGTCCTCGTGGTCGGACCGGTCGGCAGCCTGACCCCGCTCTACCGGAGCCTCGCCAACGACGCCGCCGCCGAGGCGATCTCCGCCGGTGCCCAGGTCACCAAGGTGTACTCGCCCAACGCCACCTGGTCGGCCGTCAAGCACGCGCTCGAAGGCGCCTCCATCGTCGTCTACCTCGGGCACGGCAACGGCTGGCCGAGCCCGTATCGCGACGCGCTGTACCCACCGACCCAGAACGGCTTCGGCCTGAACCCGGTCGCCGGGGGCGACGACGCATCCCACCAGTACTTCGGCGAGGCCTCGGTCGACAACATCAAGCTGGCGTCCAACGCCGTCGTCGTCCTCTCGCACCTGTGCTACGCGAGCGGCAACAGCGAGCCCGGGCTCGCTGAGGGCTCCCAGGCGACCGCGATCCAGCGCGCCGACAACTACGCGGCCGGCTTCATCCGCGCGGGCGCACAGGCCGTCGTCGCGGAGGCCCACATGGGTCCCGCCTACTACGTCCGGTCGCTGCTCCGCAGCCAGCAGTCGATCGAGCAGATCTGGCGGTCGTCGCCCAGCAACCATGGCAACACGGTCACGCTGGCCAGCGAACGCTCCAACGGCTTCGCCGAGCGCCTCGACCCCGACCGGGCGAGCGGTGGCTACTACCGCTCGCTCGTCTCGCGTGGCGTGAACTCGGTCCAGCTCCGATCCGGGGCCACGGGCACATCACAGACCGCGACGTCCTCGATCCTGCAGCCGCCGGTGACCCCCTCGCTGGTGTCGCTGGGGCTGACGTTCGGCCAGGTCAACATCCGGTCCCTGCCGATCGTCGCCGCGCGCACCGAGCTGGTCGTGCCGGTCGCCGCAAAGGGCGCCAAGCGCATGCCCGACGGCACCCAGGTCGGGGTCCGCTGGGACCCGATCCTGCTCGACGCGCGCCCGGCACCACCCCCGGTCACGACCCCGGCACCGGCTCCAGGGACGTCTCCCGCGCCCATCACCGCCCCCGACGTGGATCTCGTGGTCCCCGAGCAGCTGGGCTCCGTCGTGACGCTCGCCCCGGCGCAGCGGAGCGGACGCGGGCTCAGCGTGGGCGTGACCTATCCGTCCGCCCCGGGCCTCTACCGCCTCGTCGTCACGCTCCACAACGCGACCGGCGTCGCGTACGACGCCCCCACCCAGTCGAAGCTCACCTCGGCGATCGTCCGCGTCGGCGGCCTGTACTCCGCGGCGTTCGGTGCGCCCGCGTCGCTGGCCCTCGCCGCCGGCTCGACGTCGACGGTCGGCGTCAGGGTGGTCAACGCGGGTTCCCAGGGCTGGGACGCGGAGTCCGCCACGCCGCCCGCCGAGCCCGATTCGCTGCTGATCTGGCTGCGCACGTCGCGGACGGCGGCGCGGGTCGTCGGGACGTGGGTCTCGGCCCAGGGCATGCAGGTGCCCGCGCCGGTCTCGGCCGCGCTTGATCCCAAGGCGGCCCAGCCGGCTGGATCGGCCGCCGTCGGCCTCAAGATCCTGGCGCCGGTCCAGGCGGGCGACTACCTGCTGCTCCTCGACGTCGTCACCCCGACGCACGGTGCCCTCTCGACGCTCGGCAGCACGCCGGCGCTCATCCGCGTCTCGGTCACCGGGCAGACGCCCGCCGCGTCGCCCTCGCCGTCACCGAGCCCCGCTCCCTAGGACCCGCCCGGCTGCCGCGACGGTCGCGAGCGCCCGAGCTTGGCCGGGATGATTGAATGGGCGCCATGAGCACCGACCGACGGCCGGTGGGCCCCGGGCGCACGGATCAGGCCTCCGACCCCCTGCGCATCCTCCTCGTCGCACCGCCGATGCTGCCGGTGCCGCCGCCGACGTACGCGGGCACCGAGCGGGTCGTCGCTGCCCTGGGCGACGAGCTCCACCGTCGCGGGCACCACGTCGCGCTCGTCGCGCCCGGCGACTCGAAGGTCCCCTACGAGCACATCCGGACCATCGACGAGAGCCTGTGGTCGAGCGGGTACTCCGGGCGGCTCGGGGCGTACCTCCAGCACACGATCGAGGTCGCGTGGCGCGCCGCCGACCGTTTCGACATCGTCCACGCCCACATGGAGCAGGACAGCTTCGTGTTCGCGGAACACTGCCCGACGCCCGTGATCACGACGCTGCACAGCCGGCTCGACATCGAAGGCGTGCCCGAGCTGCTCGCGGCGCACCCCAACGTCCCGCTGGTCGCCATCAGCGAGAGCCAGCGGCGGTTCTTCCCAGACCAGCGCTGGGTGGCGACGATCCACCACGGGCTGCCGCTCGACGCCATGCCGTTCGGCGACCGCACCGGCGACTACCTCCTGTTCGTGGGCCGGATCACCGCCGAGAAGGGCATCGAGGACGCGATCGCCCTCAGCCGGGCGACCGGCATCCGGCTCAAGGTGGCGGCCAAGGTCCACCTGGAGTCCGAGCACCAGCACTTCCGCGAGGTCGTGCAGCCGGCGATCGACGACGACGTGATCGACTTCCTGGGCGAGCTCGGGCCCGAGGAGCGCGACCCGCTGTACGCCGGTGCGCTGGCGACGGTGATGCTGGGCGCGTGGCCGGAGCCGTTCGGGCTCGTGGCGATCGAGTCGATGGCCACCGGCACGCCGGTCATCGCGCGGCGCGCCGGAGCGCTGGTCGAGACCGTGATCCACGGCGAGAGCGGGTTCATCGTCGACGACGTGGCCGAGGCCTCGCTCGCGGTCGGGCGCGTCGCCGAGCTGGACCGGCGGGCGATCCGGGCCAGCGCGCTCGCCCGATTCTCTCCGGCGCGCATGGCCGACGAGTACGAGGTCGCCTACCGGCGCGTGCTGGCGGAGTCGGGGGCGCTGCGCGCGCCGGCCGCGCGTGCCTGACGCCGCGCCGCGATCGTCGAATCGGGCCCGGACCGGCGGACGCTCGAGCGCGCCTTCCGGACCCCACCACCCGGCCGAGGACCTGGGCCCGGTCCACGATCCCGGCCCCGATGCCGCCCGGGCGCGACTCACCTCCGAGGCCGTGGAGGCGGCGGCCACCGAGCCGCTGGAGGTCGCCGACGGCCATCGGGTGCGGATCGGGACGGCGTCCTGGACCGACCCGACGATGACCGCCGCGGGCGTGTTCTATCCCAGCGAGGCGGACACGGCCGAGGAGCGGCTCGCCTACTACGCGTCGCGCTTCCCGGTCGTCGAGGTCGACGCGACCTACTACGCGCTCCCGTCGCGGCGGCTGTCCGAGCTATGGGTCGAGCGGACCCCGCCCGACTTCGTATTCGACATCAAGGCCCACGCCCTGCTCACGGGCCAGCCGACGGAGACCAAGCGACTGCCGAAGGGCCTGCGTGAGGCGCTGCCGGCGACCTTGGCCGAGAAGCCCCGGCTGTACGCGAAGGACCTCCCGGGCGAGCTGCTGGCCGAGGTCTGGCGCCTGTTCGCCGAGGGTCTCGAGCCGCTTGCCGAGAGCGGCCAGCTGGGCGCCGTATTCCTCCAGTACCCGAAGTGGTTCTTCACCTCGTCGGAGAACCGCGACGCCATCCGGGCAGCGAAGGACGCCCTGGTGCCGCACGGGTTGAAGGTCGCCGTCGAGTTCCGCAACGGGTCGTGGTTCAACGAGAAGAACATCGAGCGGACGCTTCGCTTCCTCGAGGACGAGGGGGTGGCGCTCGTGATGGTCGATGGTCCGCAGGGCTTCAAGTCGTCGGTGCCGCCGGTCGTCGCGACCACCTCGCCCGACCTCGCCGTCGTCCGCTTCCACGGGCGGCGAACGGCAACCTGGGAGGCGATGGGCGGCCTGCCGACCGTCGAGCGCTTCCGCTACCTGTACGAACGCGACGAGCTGCGCGAGTGGGTGCCGCGCGTGCTGGAGGCTGCGGGCCAAGCCCGCGACACGCACGTGCTCATGAACAACTGCTACGCGAACTACGGCTCGACGAACGCGCGCGAGCTGGCGGACATGCTCGCTGAGGAGCTGGCGGGGACGGCGATCTAGGTATCGCGCCCGATGTGGCCCAGGGCGCCTTAGACCCAGCGTCGGCTGCAGATCAAACCTGCAGCCGGAGCAAGCCCACGATGGATCCCGACGTCCGCCCCGCCCCACGTTGCGCGGGGCCCGACTCCGACCTCTCGACCGTCTACGCCACCCATGCGCCGGGCCTCACCCGCTGGATGACCAGCGTCACCCGCGACGAGGACCTGGCCGCCGACCTGGTCCAGGAGGCGTTCCTGCGACTCGCCCGCGAGCTGGACGCGGGCAGATGGCCCGACAATGCCCCCGCCTGGCTCGCGCAGGTCGCCCGGAACCTCGCCATCAGCCGGGCCCGGCGCGCGTCGACGGCGGCTCGCTACGAGGACAGGCTCGCGCGCCCGTCCGCGCCCGCGGACCCGGCCGTGGCGGCGCTCGACGCCGAGCGCACGCGTGCCGTGCACGCGGCGCTGGCTGCGCTGCGTCCCGTCGACCGGGCTGCGCTGCTGCTCGCCGCGGACGGCCATCGCAACGCGGAGATCGCGGTCCAGATCGGGCGCACCGAGCTCGCGACCCGCGCCCTCCTGTGCCGCGCGCGCCGCCGGCTCCGGCCGATCTTGGCGGGGGTCGCGACCGTATGATCGCTCGGCGGTGGGTCGACCTCTCGATGTGCCCTTCCTCGCGCGGTCGGGCGAGCTGGCGACGGCTCGAACGGTGCTGGACCGTGCCCGCGAGGGATCGTCGGCCGTCCTGGTGATCGGCGGCGAGGCGGGCGTCGGTCGGACGCGCCTCGCCGAGGCGGTCGGCGCCGAGGCGCGCCGCGACGGCTTCCGGGTGGCAACGGGCGTGTGCGTCCGCATGGACGCCGGCGCGATGCCGTATCTCGCGATCATCGCGGCGCTGCGGTCGCTCGTGGAGCAGGACGATCCGTCGGCCATCGCCGCGTCGCTGGGTGGCCAGCGCCGGGAGATCGCACGGCTCCTGCCCGAGGTCGCGCGGCTCGGCGTTCCCGCTGATCGGCCTGCCGTCGATCGGGTCGCGGGTGGCGCGCCGACGATCGCCGCTCCTCCCAGTGGGCGTGGCGGCGCGGTGGGTGCCGAGCGGGAGCCGCTCGAGCGCCTTCGCCTGTTCGAGGCGGTGACCACCTGGCTGGGGCGGCTCGCCGCCACGGCGCCACTGCTCCTGGTCATCGAGGATCTCCAGTGGGTCGACGCATCGACGCTCGATCTCCTGCGCGCCCTGGCACCCGCGCTGGCACACGGCTCCGCGCTCCTCGTCACCCTGCGGACCGATCAGCCGCCGCCCGCCGGCGTCGGCATGACCGTGGCCGAGCTCGTCCGCGACGGCGCGACGCGCATCGAGCTCGCGCCGTTCGAGCGCGGAGAGCTCGGGGCCCTCGTGGCGGCTGCAACGGGGACCGATGCCGAGGCCGTCGACCCGGCGGCGCTCGACGTCCTCTTGGCGCGCTCGGGTGGCAACGCCTTCCTCGCGCTGGCGCTGATCGACGCCGGCCTCATGTCCGCGGACGCACCCTACGGCGGCGTGCCGCCGTCGCTCCGCGACATCCTCGGCGCCGAGCTCGCATCGCTCGACGACGCGACGCTCACGATGCTCCGGGCCGCGGCGCTGGACCCCGGGCCGGTCGATGACGAGGTGCTCGCGAGCGTGCTCGGCGTCCCCGTCGGCGCGGTCGGCAGGTCGATCAGGGAGGCCCACGACGCCGGCGTCCTGGCCGTCGGGCGGAGCGGCGGCATGGAGGGGATCCCGCGATTCCGGCACGCGCTCCAGCGCGAGGTCCTGGTCGACCAGCTCGGGCGCGGGGAGCGGCGCAGCCTGCACGCCCGCTTTGCCGATGCCCTCGAGTCCGCGAACCCCGACCCATCGCGGGCATCGGCGGTCGCCCTGCATCGCGATGAGGCGGGCGATGGTCCGCGAGCCTTCACCGCCCACCTCGTGGCGATGGGCACGGCCGAGCGCTCCTTTGCGTTCGACGCCGCGGCGGCGAACGGCGCCCGGGCGGCGGCGCTGCGTCGGGACCTGGATGTGGTCGATCCCGGCGTGCCCGACGAGGCCGGACTCCTCGAACGCGCCTCGTTCGACGCGCTGCTGGCAGGCGACGCCCCGGGTGCCGCCGATCTCGCTCGGCGCGCGCTGGCGACCGCGGACATCGACGACGCTCGGGCGGCCGCGCTCCACGACCGGATCCGGTGGGCGCTGTGGCTGGAGGGCGATCGGGCGGGCTCGGCCCGCGAGCTCGATCTGGCCGTCGAGCGGCTGGGCGACGCGCCCGCCGACGCCATGCGCGCGCGCCTGCTGGCCCAGCGCGCGGCGATGCGCACGGACGAGGCCGACCCACGGGAAGCCATGGGCCTCGCCGAGGAGGCGATCGGGATCGCGCGCCGGGTCGGAGCGCCGGATATCGAGGCGCTCGGGCTCGGGATCCTGGGGCGAGCGCTGGCGACCCACGGCCGCGTGGACGAGGGCCTCGACAGCCTTCGGGCGGCCGTGGCCATCGCGGACCGGATCGGGAATCTCCAGGGACGGATGGTGGGCCTGGCCACGATCGTGGCGGTCCTCGCGAGCTGCGGCCGGAGCCGCGAGGCGCTGGTCGAGGCCGACGCCGCGACGGCCATCGCCGACGCGTCCGGGCTCGGTCGCTCGCTCGGGGCCTCGCTGGCCGCCGAGGCGGCGCGAGCGTGCTACTCGCTGGGTGCCTGGCACGACGCCGACCACCGGATCGCGGACGGCCTCGCCCGGCGCCCGGCCGCGCTGGTCGAGGCGAGGCTCCGTATCGTCGCGCTCCGCCTCGCCGCAGCGCGCGGCCGGCAGACCAGCGCCGACGCGCTCCGTGCGCGACTCGCCGCGCTCGCGCCCGTCCTCGACGAAGCCGGTGACCGGGCGTCGCTCGACGTCGCCCTGGCCGAGGTCGCGCTCGCGACGGATCGGCCGGCGGACGTGCGGCCGCTGGCGGAGCGCGCTGTCCGCGTGATCGAGGGCGGCGCGGCGCGCAGCGGCTCGCTCGCCTGGCTCGGGGTGCTGGCGATGCAGGCGGACATCGCCATCGCCGGCAATGCCCGTGCCCAGCGCGACGAGCCAGCCGCGGCCGAGGCGCATGGACGCGCCATGCGGATCGCGGCCCTCGCCGATCGCGAGGCGTCGGCGGTCCGCGGGGCATGGGGCGACCGCGCGACGGCGCTGCTCGCACACGTCGCCGCGGAGCGGTCGCGGATCGATGGGCCCGCGGCCGATCGGCCGGCGGCGTGGGAGCAAGCGGTGACCGCCTGGGAGGTCATCGACCGCCCGTACGTCGCTGCGTATGCCCGCTACAGGCTCGCCGAGGCCGAGCTCGCGGCGGGCGGCGATCGAACGGCGATCGCCATCCCACTTCGCCTGGCCGGAGATGCCCTGCGCGTCCTTGACGCGCGCCCGTTGCTCGCGCAGGTCGAGCGGCTGGCCCGGCTGGCGCGGATCGACCTCGATGGCCCGGGCTCCCGGTCGCGGCCGGCCGTGCCGCCGACGGACGATCCCCTGGCGACGCTCGACCTCACACCCCGCGAGCGGGAGGTGCTGCGCCTGGTCGCCGAGGGCTGGTCGAACGCCCGCATTGCCGAGGCGCTCGGGATCAGCGTCAAGACCGCGTCGGTCCACGTCTCGAACATCCTCGGCAAGCTCGGCGTCGAGAACCGCGTCGAGGCCGCGGCGCTCGTGCATCGGCTGGGTGTCGCCGATTCGCAACCGCCCGGGGGGTGACGGCGGCCGCTCGGCAGGCGTAGGGTACGGACGTGGTTTTGAAGGCAGTCGCGGGGTTCCTGCCCACCATCTACGGGCTCCGGTTCCCCAACTCGTTCCCGCCCGGCCCGACCGTGCGCTTCGGGCCGTTCGACACGCGCATCCTCGGCTTCGGGGACGCGGCGGCGGGACTGTGCGGTGGGATGGCGCTGACGGCGCGCGACCTGTTCGAGGCGAAGGTCCCGGCGCCGGCCGACACGAACCCGCCGGCCAACGGCTCGCCCCGCTTCGACGCCCTCGTCCGCCGCCAGGTCGAGTCGCTCGACTGGTTCCGCGTCCCGCTCCGCTACCTCAACCTGCAGGCGCTCCGCGGCGACCCGCCGACCGGCATCGGCGCGACGCTCGGGCGCGAGCCCGCCCGCGTCGACTCGGTCCTGAAGGAGTGGCCGGTGATCCGCGCCGAGCTCGACAGCGGCCATCCTTCGGTCGTCGGGCTCCTGCGCTCGGCCGACAACTCGCCGGCGGCGCTGACCAAGAATCACCAGGTGCTCGCCTACGCGTACGACGAGACGCCGGAGCGGATCGTCCTCCACGTCTACGACCCGAACCACCCGGGCAGCGACAACGTCGAGCTCCAGGTCGACATCCTGCCGATCCCGAGCCGCGCGTGGCGCGACCGGATCCGGCTGAACCAGTCGACCGGCGAGTCGCTGTACGGGTTCCTGCACCAGCCCTACCCGGCGCCCCAGTCGGTGCGCGCCTGGCGGTAGGCGCCGCGAGCCGGCGCGACGCTAGAGCGGCGGCAGCACCTGGCGATCCTCCTGGAGGCCCGCCCACAGGTCGCCGACCTCGGCGACTCGCGCCGGGAGCGTCGTGATGGTCCAGCGATCCGGGCGGAGCGTGGGATCGTCCAGCTCCTCCCAGCGGATCGGCGCCGAGACGGGGGCGCCGGGCCGCGGCCGCACGGCATACGGCGCCACCAGCGTCTTGATCGCCGCGTTCTGGGTGTAGTCGAGGCGCGCCTTGCCACCGCGTTCAGCCTTCGCCCACTCCCACGAGACGAGGTTGGGCACCGTCCCCCCGATCGCGCGAGAGAGCTTCTCGACCCAGGCCGACGTCTCGGCGTACTCGTAGCGGCCGCGCTCGACCGGGATCCAGGCCTGGATGCCGCGGCTGCCGGTCAGCTTGGGATAGGCGCGCACGCCGAGGTGCTCGAGCGCCGTCCGGTAGAGGCGGGCGATGACAAGCGTCTCGTCCCAGGTCGTGTTCGTGCCCGGGTCGATGTCGATCAGCGCGAACGTCGGCAGCCACGGCTCCCCGGTCGTCGACGTCCAGGCGTGGATCTCGAACGAGGCCTGGTTGCCGAGCCAGCACAGGGTCGCCGCGCGGTCGGCGACGAGGTGGTCGTTGGCGGCACGGTCCTCGCGCTCGCGGAAGCCCGTCTCGTGCCAGATCGTGAGCCACTTGGGCGCCGACGGCGGGATGTCCTTCTGCCAGAACCCGGGCGCCGTCGCGCCGTTGGGGAAGCGCTGGAGGTTGAGCGGGCGGTCGACGAGGTGCGGCAGCATCGCGGGTGCGATCCGGGCGAAGTAGGCGACGAGGTCGCGCTTGGTGAGGGCCGGCTCGTCGACGCCGTCGCGGGGCGGGAACAGCACCTTGTCGAGGTTGGTGAGCTTGAGCTCCTGGCCGGACACCCGCCAGAGGCCCTCGGCCTTCATCGACGCGAGTGCCTCGAGCTCGGCTGTCCGCCACGATCCACGACGGGTCCGGGGCCTGCGCGCGCGTCGCCATCGGCGTCACCTCCTTGGCCGGTGCGGGGAGTTCCTTGGCGGCCGCGCGATCGGCCTTGGCCGGATCGACGGCCCGCTCCCGCACGACCTCGCGCGGGTCCCGCCCGCGTTCGAGGCCCTTGAATGCCGTTTGTCGGACGTGCCCGTCACGCGTCCAGCCGCCGATCTCCGCCCGGATCACGAGCTCGGGCCGGATCCAGCGCACGCCGGCGAGGTCGCCGCCCCAACGGCCTCGGTAGTCGGCTGCCGGCGGCGGGTCGAAGGCGGGTTCGTCGGTCTCGAGCCCGTCGAGGAGGCCCCGCAGCTCCCGCCGTGCCCGCCCGTCGAAGCCCGAGCCCACCTTGCCCGCGAACTGCAGCCGGTCGCCGTCGTAGACGCCGACGACCACGGCACCCAGCTCTTTCGCGGCCCCCTCGCCCGGGGTCCAGCCGCCGACCACCAGCTCCTGCTCGGGCCGGGCCTTGATCTTCAGCCAGGTCGACGTGCGCCGGCCCGGCTCGTAGCGCGACCGGCGGTGCTTGGCGACGATCCCCTCCAGGCCCTGCGCCTTCGACGGCGCTCGAAGAACGCCAGCCCCTCGCGTCTCGATCGGCTTCCCCGACTGGACCCGCGAGTTCGGGCGGAGGTCACCAGCTCGAGCAGCCGCTTGCGCGACTCGAGCGGCACGTCGACGAGCGAACGGCCGTCGAGGTACAGCAGGTCGAAGGCCTGGTAGACCAGCGGCACCGGCGCCTCGCCCGCCCCTCGCTGATCCGCTCCTGGAGGAGCGAGAAGTCCGGGTGGCCCCGCTCGTCGAGGGCCACGACCTCGCCGTCGACGATCGCCTCGCGGCTTCGATCCACGTCGGTGGAGTCAGCAGCTTCGGGAAGTACGCCTCGGCGTCGTGGCCGTTGCGGGTGAACAGCGCGACCTTGCCGTCGCGGACGACGGCCTCGACCCGGTAGCCGTCCCACTTGAGCTCGTACAGCCAGTCCTCGTCGCGGAACGCCCGGGTCGCGAGCGTCGCCTTCATCGGCTCGAGGTAGCGCGGCATCGGCGCCTCGCGGGCGGCGGACAGGTCGATCTCGGCGGTCGACGCGGGCGCCGCCGAGACCCAGATCGCCGGGACGTTGGCCTTGACCTCGTCGTTGGTCCGCCCCGACTTGACGCTCCGTGGGTGGTCCTCGGCGTCCCAGCCCGCGACGTTGTCCGCGCCGCGCTTGTGGATCAGCAGCCACTGCTCGCCATCGTCGTCCTCGAACGCCGTGCTCGGGCGCCGAGCCCGGACGACGGCTCGTGCGCACGATCGTGTAGCGGCCCGTGACCTTCTCGCCCGACAGCACGAACTTCAGCTCGCCGTTGGCGACGGCGGCGGCCGGGTCCGGCGTCTCGGCCTCGGGCTCCCAGGTGCCCCAGTCCCACACGATGACGTCGCCCGCGCCGTACTGCCTCGCCGGGATCACACCCTCGAAGTCGAAGTACTCGAGCGGGTGGTCCTCGACGTGGACCGCCATCCGGCGGATCGACGGGTCGAGGGTCGGGCCCTTGGGCACGGCCCACGAGGCGAGGACGCCGTCGATCTCGAGCCGGAAGTCGTAGTGGAGGCGGGTCGCGCGGTGGCGCTGGACGACGAACCGGCGACGGACGATCGAGCCCGGCTGCGAGCCACCGCTCGTCGAGCCGGGCGCGGGCTCCGGCGTCTTCGCGAAGTCGCGCTTCCTCCGGTATTCGTCGAGGGGCATTGGCTGAGTATGCGCAATGGGGCGGGCAACGGGTCGCGTGGCCCGGTCCACCGATGACCGATGGCCGCTGCCAGGAGCGGTGGGCGCGTGCACGCTGGACCCATCGGAGCCCGTCAATCGGAGGCCGGCGATGCACGCCGTCGTTCGTCCCGGGGCACGCGTGGATCGGCCCGCCTATGCCCTCGTCGCGATCCCGCTCGAGCTGTTCACCGCGATCGGCGCCATCCCGGTCGGGATCGCGTTCATCACCGATCCGTCGGGCGGCTCGATGGGGCTGCCGCGCGGCTGGATCGAGGCGACCGTGTTCGGCTCGTACCTCGTCCCCGGCCTGTACCTGCTGCTGATGAACGGCGTCGGCATGCTGCTGACGGCCGGCCTGACGGTGACCCGGCACTGGACCGCCCCATGGCTGACGGGCATCCTGGGCGGTGGGCTCGTGGTCTGGATCCTCGTCCAGCTGCTGGTCATGCCCGAGACATCCTTGCTCCAGGCGATGTTCCTCGCGACCGGCGTGGCCCTCAGCGCCATCGGCTTCGCGTGGCTCCGGCACACGGGCCAGGTTCGGTTGCGCGAGGGCTGAGCCGCCGTCGCACGACGGGTCCGTGCCGGGCACACTTCGGCGATGCCCGACCGCATCAACTCGTACGGCCAACCGATCGGCCCCGACGTCCCCGACTGGCAGGCACGCCCGTGGCCGCCCCGGACGGCGATGGTCGGCCGCTCCTGCGCCATCGACCCGGTCGACCCGGCGCGGGATGCCGCCGAGCTGTTCGAGGCCTACGCCGAGGCGCCCGACGATCGCGACTGGACCTATCTCGCGACCGAGCGCCCTGCCACGCTCGAGGGGTTCCGCGCCCATCTCGAGGGTCTGGCGCAGTCCGCCGACCCGTTCCACCACACGATCACCGACCTTGCCACCGGGCGTCCCGTCGGGACGGCTGCGCTGATGCGGATCGACCCGGCGAACGGGGTCATCGAGATCGGCTGGATCAACAGCACGCGCCGGCTGCAGCGAACGGTCGCGTCAACCGAGGCCATGTTCCTGTTCATGTCGCGCGTCTTCGACGAGCTGGGCTACCGGCGGTACGAGTGGAAATGCGATTCGCGGAACGCGCCGTCGCGCGCGACGGCCGCCCGCCTCGGGTTCCAGTTCGAAGGGATCTTCCGGCAGGCCGCGGTCGCCAAGGGCCGCAGCCGCGATACGGCGTGGTTCTCGATCCTCGACGGCGAATGGCCGGCGCTCCGCCAGGCCTACGAGACCTGGCTGTCGCCCGAGAACTTCGACGCAGACGGGCGACAGAGAGAGCGGCTCGCCGACTGCATCGCCCGTTCACGCGGCTGACGGCCTCCCCGGCCCGCCGCTGGCGTCAGCCGCGGAGATAGGCCCGCATCACCGGCACGAACGCCTCCACCGCGTCGGGCCGGTTGGGTCGCAGCTGGACCTGGAGGTGGGCGATCCCGAGCTCTTCGTACTGCCGCAGGACGTCGGCGATCTCCGCCGGCGTCCCACGGAGCTCGTGTTCCTCCGGCGCCCGATCGTCAGGGTCATCGATCGTCCGCACGAGCACCTCGGCGGATCGGGGCAGGGTCAGCGGATCGCGGCCGGCAGCCTCACAGGCCGCGTCGACGACCGCCAGCAGCGGGGCCAGCTCCTCGAGCGAGGCCATCCCGGCGTTCCACTCGTCTGCGAGCTCTGCCGTGAGCCGGAGCATGCGAGGCCCGCTCGTCCCGATCATGATCGGCGGGCCGGCCGGGCGCGGTCCGCGCGGCGCGATCGGCGCTCCCGCGGCGCGGGAATAGGTGCCGTCGAACTCGGCGTGCCCGCCACGGAACATCGCGGCGATGATCCGCAGCCCCTCCTCGAACCGGTCGAAGCGATGGTCGAACGGCACGCCGAACGCGCGGAACTCGGGTTCGTTCCAGGCCGCGCCCAGCCCGAGGATCAGGCGACCGCCGCTGACCTCATCGAGGGTCTCGGCCATCTTCGCGAACAGCGCGGGGTTGCGCAGCGGCATAGCCGACACGTAGGTCCCCAGCCGCACGCGATCGGTCGCCACCGCCAGCGCCGAGAGCAGCGTCCACGACTCCCAGGCCCCGCTCCACTCCCCCATCGGGTCGCCGAACCCGAGGTGGTCCGAGACCCAGACCGCGTCGAACCCGACCTCCTCGCCGGCCGTGGCCATCGCCCGGATGTCGGGCCAGCGGGGCGTGGCGCCGTCCATCGAGCCCTCGACAAACGGCAGGTTGAGTCCCAGCGTGAGCGCCATTGCCGACGATGCTAGCGTCCGCACCATGAACGCCGCCACCGCCGACGATGCCGGCCAGCCCGCAATCCGCGCGGCGACCGAGGCCGACGCCGCGACGATCCAGGGGTCGATCCGCGCGGCCCAGCTGAACCCACCCGACCTCGACGATCCGAGGGCTACGCGCTCTTGCGGCGCCTCGTCGGGCGAGCGCTGTCCGACTCGTCGGCCTCTTCGGCTGCCGTAGCAGCCGGCTTCGCGGGCGACGTCGCCTTCTTCGCGGCCGGGCGCTTCTCACGCGCCTTCTTCGCGTCGGCCACGTTGACGGGTTCCGTCGTGCCGGCGGCCTTCGAGTCCGTGGCGGCCTTGACGCTTGCCTCGAGCAGCTTCATCAGGTCGACGAGGTTCGCGCTCTCCTCGACCGGCTCCGGCGTGGCGATCTCGACGCCCTGCACCTTCGCCTCGATCACCTTGAGCAGCGCCTCGCGGTACTCGTCCTTGTACTTGGACGGGTCGAACGCCTCGGTCATCGTCTCGACCAGCTGCTCGGCCATCTTGAGCTCGGCGGGCTTGAACTCGAACTCCTCGGCCGGCAGGTCGAGGTCCCTGGTCGAGCGGATCTCGTCGGGCCAGTGGAGCGTCGTCAGCAGCATCGTGCCCTCGAACGGGTCGAGCGAGGCCAGGGCCTCGCGATCCCGGATCACGACCTTGCAGATCGCCGTGAGCCCGCGCTCCTCGAGCACCTGCCGCAGCAGGTAGAAGGCCTTGCGGCCGATCTTGTCCGGCTCGATGTAGTACGACTGCTTGGTGAACTTCGCGTGCTCCTCTGTCGCAGCATCGCGCGGGGCGAACTGCTCGATCTCGATCGAGCGCATGGTCTTGAGCGGGACCTTCTCCAGGTCCTCGTCGGTGATCACGACGTACTGGTCGGGCGCGTACTCGTAGCCCTTCACGGTCTCGCCGCGCGAGATCACCTGCTCGTCCTCGGGACACCAGACCTTCATCTGGATCCGCGTGAGATCGGTCTCGTGCAGCATGTTGAACCGGATCGTGTACTCAGACTCGGTCGCGGTGTACAGCTTGACCGGGATCGTGACCAGTCCGAACTGGATGGCCCCTTTCCACATCGAGCGTGCCACGGTCGTGCTCCGTCCTCGCGTCGCGGTCGTGCGTGCGGATCCCGTTGCCGACGCTGACCGGACGGTGACTCTACCACCCGGCCGCAATCGTCCTGCGCGGCGCTACCGGAGGACCAGGAACGCGTCCACGTCGACCCGGCGGTGGTGCTTCGTCCCGACGACCACGACCCGGATCGTGTGGGCCGCGCTGGATTTCCAGGTGCGGGTGAACACGATCTGCCGCGGATGGAGGCGCTTCGCGTCGAGGTGGATCGTGCGCACGTAGGCGCCGTCGACGTAGATCCGGGCGGCGCCCCGCTTGGGGGCCCTGGGCGCCACGAGGGCGACGCCGCGACCCGTGAACGAGCGGCTGATCGAGGCGCCCGAACCCTTCGAGTAGCGCGTCGTCCCGCCGCTCCATGAACCGGACCGCGAGACGTGCCACCTGCCCGACTTGCTGAGGGTCGTGCTGTTGTCCTGGACGGCCACCGCGTCGAACGGCCCGGCCTGGCTCCACGCGCTCCAGTTGCCGGCCGCGTCCCGCGCCCGGACACGGACCTGGTAGGTGCGACCGACGGCGACGTTGTGGCCGGCGGTGCGCGCGCTCGAGGCGAATGCGACCGCCGTCCCCCACGGGCCGCCGTTGGCGCTCCACTGCACCTGGTAGCCGCGGATGCTCGAGGTCGAGTCCTTCGCCGCCGTCCAGCCCGCCGAGGCTCGGAACATGCCACCGCCGTACGTGGCTCCGTGCTTGATCCCCAGCCACGGCCGGGCGAGCGTCGGCGCGATCGTGTCCACGACGATCGCGACCCGCGTCGTGTGGGCGGTCCCGCCGGTCCGCCCGGTCACGTCAACGAAGTAGGTCCCGGTCGAGGTGCCCGCCGGAACGGACACCGTGAGCTGCGAGGTGGAATCGTCGAACCCGGACAGGAGGTCGTCCGAGAGCGACGCGCCCAGCGGCGAGTCCGCGTCGACGGAGAGGTCGATGTCGTCCGGGAGGTCCTCCGCGCGAATCGCCTCCACGCGGACCTTGACGGTCCCCCCGGCCGGGCCGAAGACCGTCGGCGGCGACGGTGCGGCGATCGCGAAGTCACCAAGCAGGACGATGTGGGACACGTCGAGCAGCGGCTCGTGGTACGGGTCCGGGTCGCTCCCGAGCTTCCAGTCGTGATTGCCGAACGCCTCGAGCGCGTGCCGGACCTGGGTCGGCGTCGCGCTCGGTCGTGACGACTTGTAGAGCGCGACGGCGCCCGTGACGTGCGGCGCGGCCATCGAGGTGCCCGACAGGTAGCCGTAGCCGCCGGGCAGGGTCGACCAGATGCACTTGCCGGGCGCGATCAGGTCGACGTCCCGGCCGTAGTTCGAGAAGTTCGCGAACGTGTCGTCCTTGTCGTAGCTGCCCCAGGAGTAGCAGGCGCGGCCGCCCTTGCCGCCGGGCCGGCCGTCGCTGTCGGCGAGTGCCGAGACGGTGATCACCTCGTTGTAGCTCGCGGGGACCAGCCTCGAGGCACTGAAGCTGTTGTTCCCGGCGGCCGCCACGACCGTCACGCCCGACGCGACCAGCCGGCAGATCGCCTGGTGGATCGGGTCGTGGTTGGTGTGCCCGCAGTTGTGATCGTCGGAGCCGGGTTTGGCGACCGACATGTTGACGGCTTCGATGAGCGGCCGGCTCGGGTCGACCGGGTCGCGCTGGGCGGTGATCCAGTCGAGGCCACAGACGTACCACGAGACCAGACCCGTGCCGCTCGCGGTGAGGATCCGGACGGCCCACAGCCGGACGCCCGGGGCGACGCCGACGACACCCGAGCCGTTGTCGATCGCCCCGACGATCCCGGCGACGTGCGTCCCGTGCCCGTTGCCGTCGTCCCATGCCGACGCGTTCGAGGTCGAGCAGTTGACGCCGCCGACCACGTTGAGGTCGCCGTGGTCCTTGTCGATCCCGGTGTCGACGATCGCGACGTCCGCGTCCACCCGCTGGTCGATGCCGTCGATCCGTGCGATCGGGTTCCTGGGCCCGAACACCCGGCGCACACCGCGCGGCGTCGACTGGGCCTCGAGGGTGATGACCTGGTCGGGCACGAGCGCCTCGACGTTGGGGTCGGCGCGGAGGGCCGCAAACTGCGCGGCGCTGAGCTTCGCCGAGTAGCCGTTCACGACGTGACGGAAGGTCCGGTCGACGGTCACGCCGAGGCCGTTGGCCCGGTTGCGGGCGCCGTCGACGCTCGCGCCGTCGCGAAGGAGGACGATCCACCGGCCGGTCGGGTCGACCTGGCGTCCGGGGCCAGTCGATGCCTTCGAGGTCACGCCAGCGGTCTGCCCAGGGTCGGCTGCCACGGCGGCGGGCGCGATGAACGACCCAACGAGCGCGGCGACGAGGAACAGGGGGGTAAGGGGCGCGATGCGCTGCATCGGGGGGCTCCCGGTCACGACCGCCGGTAACGCCTGCTTCCGGCTCGGGGCGATGGTCCCGCATCCATCCTCCCATGGGTATGGCCTACTTGTCACGCTCGCCCATGGCTCGGCGGTCCGGGGCACCCCGATCAGGCGGCGGTCGTCGACCCCGTGAGGCGGAGCTCCGCCTCCGCCTCGGCGACCCGCGCCAGGATGCCGTTGCGGAGCGTGTCGAGGCCCGTCCAGACGGCCTTCGTGGCGTTGGAGACGGACGTCAGCTGGGTCTTCAGCGCCCGGATCGCGTCGAGCTGCTCCCGCACCCCCGCGAGCGCCCGGCCGATCGCTGCCGCGTCGACGTCGACCTCGTGTTCCTGGAGCGACGCCAGCGCGAGCAGCCGCGCCAGCCGGACGGCAGCCTCGAGGTAGGCGATGTCGGGCGCCTCCGGGTCCACGACCACGTGGACGTCGTCGCCCACCATCGCGAACGGCGCGGTCCCGGTCGGCGCGTGGGCCGGCGTCCAGACCGCGACCGCGACGGCGGCGCCGCGGTTCTCGCGCGCCTCGCGCAGCTCCTCGCGCATCGCACGCTGCGACATCGCCCGGTCCTTGGCCTCGAGGACGATCCGCAGGTCCGCGCCGCGGGCGACCCGCGGGTCCACCGTCAGGACGAAGTCGCCCTTCTTCGAGCCCAGCAGGGCCCCCGCCTCGGTGCCCGTCCGGTCGACGAGGTCGCCGGCACCACGGGCCAGCGATCCGAGCAGGTCCTCGAGCAGGTCCTCGAAGTCGCCGCCCTTGGCCGCGGACCTCGAGCGCTCGTCGGCTCGGGCCCTCGATGCGGCCTCGAGCGAGCTCAGTCGCTCGTGGACGCCCCGAAAGCCGTCCGCGATCTCCTGGCGGAACTGGTGGAGCGGCGACCCGAGTCGGGTCGGGTCGAGGAGCTGCGCGACCTTCGAGCGGTCGCCGTCGAAGTACTGGCCGAGCAGGCCGCCGATGCGCCCGATCGCGGAGTCCCGCCGCGTCTCGTCGAACAGCTCGTTGACGAACTGGCGCAGCTGGCCCCTGTCGCCGAGGAACTTCTCGAGGGTCCGGGGCAGGCGCCCGTCGTCGTCCGCGAAGTTGGCCCGCAGCACGTCCTCGACCGCCCGGGCCGCCTGTTCGTTCACGGCCGTCGTCTGCGCCATCAGCTTCTCGAACTCGCGGCGAACGACGTCCACGTCCACGGCCGTCGACGCGTCCTGGAGCGCGAGCAGGCCGATCCGCAGGGCACGCTCGACCACCGCCGGGCGTTCCGCGGGCTCGCGCTCGGCGAGCGACGCGGCGAGCACCCGGTCCGTGAGGATCAGCCGCTCGACGACGATCCGATCGCCGTCGACGTGGACCTGGGGCGCCGCATCGGGGCGTCCGCTCGGCCGCGTCGCCGGCGTCGGGAGGGGGAGGATTCGGGCTTCCATGACGCGCATCCTGCGGCGCTGCAGTGACACCTTGTGTGTCACAGCGATTCAGGCGAGCATCCGGCCCGGATTCAGCAGCCGCTGGGGGTCCAGCGCGTGCTTGATCGCCCGCATCACCGCCACCGCGTCCTCGCCCCGCTGGCGCACCAGCCAGTCGCGACGCGCCTCGCCGATGCCGTGCTCGCCGGTCACGGTCCCGCCGAGCGCGAGCGCCGCCTCGTACAGGTCGTTCCGTGCCGCCTCGAGCCGGGGCACGGACGACGCCTCGTCCTCGTTTCGATCCAGCACGAACGTCGGGTGGAGGTTGCCGTCCCCCGCGTGTCCGAACGTCCCGATGGTCAGCCGGTGGCGCACGCCGATCGCCTCGATCTCGCGCAGCATCTCCGGCACCCGGCTGCGCGGCACTCCGACGTCCTCCATCCGGGCCACGCCCAGGTGCTCGAGGGCCCGGAACGCGAGCCGCCGTCCCTGGCGCAGCCAGTCGGCCTCCTGGGGATCGGCGGCTCGGATGACAAGCGTCGCGCCGGCGGCCTCGCAGATCGGCTCGGCCGCATCGATCTCGCTCGCCGCCGCCCCGCCGGGGAGATCCGACTCCACGAGCAGCATCGCGGCGGCGTCCCGGTCGAGACCGAGCTTGTGCACGTCGTCGACGGCACGGATCGTGAACCCGTCCATGAGCTCGAGGGTCACGGGCCCGAGCCCCGCCGCGGTCATCCCCGCGACGGCCTGACCGGCCGCCTCGAGCGAGGGGAAGAACGCCAGCATCGTCGCCCGCGGCGGGGGCGCCGGCCGCAGGCGGAGCGTCGCCTCCGTGATCAGCCCGAGCGTCCCCTGGCTGCCGACGAGCAGCGGGATCAGGCCGTAGCCCGCCACGTCCTTCACGTTCTTGCCGCCGAGGCGCAGGACGGTGGCGTCGGCCATCACGACCTCGAGGCCGAGCACGGCATCGCGCGTGACCCCGTACTTCACGCAGCACAGCCCGCCGGCGTTGGTGCCGAGGTTG
The DNA here is from genome assembly GCA_963779575.1 of uncultured Chloroflexia bacterium. Taxonomy (GTDB): domain Bacteria; phylum Chloroflexota; class Limnocylindria; order Limnocylindrales; family CSP1-4; genus CAIXZV01. The sequence continues at coordinate 51,244 of CAVZYT010000007.1, read as the reverse complement.
CCGCCGATCGTGCACATCTCGTAGGACGCCGGGTCCGGGGCGTAGAACAGGCCCTCCGCGGCGACGGCGGCCTTGAGCTGCGCGTTGATGATCCCCGGCTGGGTCGTGACGGTGAGGTTGTCGCGGTCGATCTCGAGGATGCTCGTCATGCGGGTGAACGCGATGGTGAGCGCGCCCTCGATGCCCGCCGCGCCGCCCGACAGGCCGGACCCCGCGCCGCGCGGGACGATCGGGACGTCGTGCTGGCCGCACAACCGCACGAGCTCGGCGACCTGGGCGGTCTCCGTGGGGAGCGCCACCGCCAGCGGCAGGCCCGTCTCGAGATAGGCGGTCTCGTCGCGCCGGTATGACTCGCGGTCGGCGACATCGGTCAACAGGCGCAGCTCCGGCAGCCGCGCCCCGATCGCCCGCAGCAGCCCCTCGCCGTCGCCCCGTGCGTCGCTCATCGCCGCCAGTATCAGGCTCGAAACGGGCCACCACACGGCCATCACCAGCAGTGAACGCTTTTGCACCGAAGGCCGTCGCCGCCCGGTCCTCGACCCGATCCCATCGCTGGGGGCGATGAGCAGGCCTCCAGGCTGGCCCGCGCCGACCTCGCGCGGCGATTGGAAGCAACACCGTTCACTGGCAGTGATGGCGGCGAGGCAATCCACACCTCTGGTTCGTCGACGCGGCTAGGATGCGAGGCATGCCCAGCTCCGGGACACGACGCCGCCTCATCGCCGCAGCGCTCACGATGGCAAGCTGGTCCGTCCTCGCCTGCGTGGCCCCGGGCGCTCCCGGTCCATCGGCGGTCGTAACGGTCACCGCGGCCCCAACGGCGGCACCGACAACTGCGCCCCCAACGCCGTCGGCGATCCACCCCGGCGCCGTCCACCGGACCAGCCTCGCGGTCAAGCGCGACGTACGACGCCGACGTCCGCCTCAAGGTCGCCGACCGTCGACTCCGGGGAACGGTCCGGATCACCGCGCGGAATGCGTCCGGTGCCGGCATCGACCGCCTCGAGCTCAACACCGTCATGGCCCGGCTCGGCGCCCTGGACCTCGGCGCGGTGACCGTCGACGGAGCCAGGGTGAAGCCAACGATCGACGACCAGACGATCATCGTGCCGCTCGGCGGCGTGCTCCCCGACGGCGCCACCGCCACCATCGTCGTTCCCTTCTCCGCCCGCCTGCGATCGACGCTCACGGGTTCGAACTGGCTGTTCACGCGAGCCAACGGCATCGTCGACATGCATCGCTGGATCCCCTGGGTCAGTCGCAAGCGCCGGTTCGACCGGCCCAACCACGGCGACCCGTTCGTGACCCCGGTGAGCGACCGCGTCACCGTGCGCATCAGGACCGACACCCCGCTCCGCTTCGGCACGACCGGCCATGGCGTCACGGCCTCGAACGACGGCCTGACCCGGACCTTCGAGGCAACCCACGTCCGCGATTTCGTGGTCACGGCGGCCGCCGACTACGGGACGCTCAAGCGCCAGGTGGGCAACACGGAGGTCCGGGTGATCTCGCGGCCGGGCTTCGCCGCCGCCCGCGCGCTGGATGCCGCGGCCAACGCCGTGCGCAAGCTCGAGGCGAAGCTCGGGCCGTATCCGTACCCCACGCTGCGGGTCGTCCAGTCCGCCGGCGCCTACGGGATGGAGGGCCCGGGGATCGCATGGATCCCGACGGGGACGCCCAGCGGCAACCTCACGTACCTCGTCACCCACGAGATCGCGCACCAGTGGTTCTACGGGATCGTGGGCAACGACCAGGCGCGCGAGCCGTTCGCTGACGAGGCGGCAACGGACTTCGTCGCCCGGCGGGTCCTCGGCCTGCGTCGCGGCGTCGCGGTGCGCGACCGACGACCTCGACCGGTCGATCTACCGCTACTCGTCCGCCTGCTACTACGAGGTCGTCTACATCCAGGGCGGCAACCTGCTCGACAATGCGCGCCAGAAGATGGGATCGAAGTCGTTCTGGGCGGCGATGCGCGGCTACGTCGCCGACCATCGCTGGGGCCTCAGCCACACGCGAACGCTGCTCGATGCGCTGGACGCGGCCACGCCGCTGAACCTGCGCCCGATGTGGCGCCGTCGATTCCCGAGCCTGTACTGACGATGGCGCCCATCACCGTCCGCCTCGCGTCCATCGCCGATGGAGCCGCCTGTGCCGCGATCTACGGCCCGTTCGTCGCGACGACGTCGATCTCGTTCGAGCTGACGCCGCCGACGGCCGATGAGATGGCCGCGCGGATTGCGAAGGCGACGGAACGGACGCCATGGCTGGTGGCCGAGGTCGACGGGATCGTCCGGGGCTACGCGTACGGGACGCGCCACCGCGATCGCGCGGCGTACGACTGGACGGTCGAGTCGGCGGTCTACGTCGACGGCGGGTTCGCCGGACGGGGCATCGGGCGGGCGGCGATGACCGCACTGGTGGATGTGCTCCGGCTCCAGGGCTTTCACCTGGTCGTCGCGGGAATCACGCAACCGAACCCGGCGTCGACCGCGCTGCACGTGGCGCTCGGCTTCGAGCGGATCGGCCAGTTCGACGCGATCGGCTGGAAGCAGGGCCGCTGGCACGGGGTCGAGTGGTACGGCCTCGAGCTCGGCCCACGCGACCAGCCGCCGACCCCGATCCGCCCTTTGGCCGACGCGATCGCCGACTGGGAGGCGCGGCGCCGCTAGACGACAGCCCCGTGTCGTGGCGGGCGCAACATCGAACGTCGCGCCCCGTCATACGGCCGGCAGCCTCGATCGGCGATCGGTGCTCAGCCACCGGAGGCGTGACGCGATGCGCAGGCAGACGGTCACCCCGAGACTCGCAGTCGCCCTCGCGTCGCTGGCGCTTCTCAGTGGATGTGTCGCCGGAGCGACCTCGTCACCCACGGCGTCATCGGCAGCGGCTGTCCCTAGGCTGGCTCGGACCTACAGGCCGCGCTCGACCCGCCGATCCGCCGCGAGTGCCTGCGGGAACCAGCGCCAGCCGGTCGGCAGGACCCGTCGCCAGAACCCCCATGTCGTCGTCAGCCAGGCGCTGATCGCGCGCTCGCGCGTCCCCCAGGCGAACCCGTACTCGTCGCGCACAGCCGCCGGGAGCAGCCCGATCGCCGGCACGAGCAGCCAGTCGTAGGCGGGCGTGGGGATCGCTCTCAGCACGGAGGCCGTCGGACCCGCCCAACTGCCCAACAGCGCCGCCACCGGCCCGGCTTCGACCGCGGGTGCCAGCGGCGGATGCAGGATCACCGAAGCGAGCTCCCGGGCCGTCGCCGACGGATGGACCGGACCCGTCCGCGCCAGCATCGAGGCGACGTAGGCGTCGAACGCGTCGATGTTGGCCGGGATCTGCGACTCCGCGATGCCGAACAGGCGGGCGACGGGCACCGTCTCGGCGTAGAACGCGGCGCGGACGGCGGGCGGGATCGGGCCCAGCCAGGCCGTCGCCGGCCGCCAGCGTCGAGTCGACCAGCGTCGCGTGGACCCACAGCGAGAGCCCGGGGTCACGGGCGTCGTAGGCGGGCCCGAAGCGCGCGGCAGTCGCTTCGTCACGGACCGGCCCGCCGATCGATCGATGGAGCCCGTTCAGCCGCCGGATCTCGGCCCGTGCCGTCGTCGTCGTCCCGTACACGATCCGCAGGTAGCTGCGCAGCGTCCCGGCGAGGCGCGCCCACGGATCGGCCCGGAAGTCGGAGTGCTGGTCCACGCCCTCCGCCACCAGCGGATGCGCGATCTGGAGCAGGAGCGCCCGGGGTCCGGCGCCGAGGAGGAGCGCCGCCTCGCGGTTGAGGCGCCAGGCCTGCGAGGTCGGGCCATAAAGCCCGGCCCGTTCGAGCGCGGCAGCGTCGCCCGACGGCGACGTCAGCGGTCGCTCGGCCGCCGCCCGACCACCCACCAGGCGACGGGGAACACGGCCGCGGCCGCGAGCAGCTTGAGCGTGTCCACGGCGAGGAACGGCACCATGCCCTTCTCGATCGCGGTCGACAACGACATCCCGGTGGTCACCGCGAGCCACGGCACCCCGACGAGATAGATCATCAGCGTCCCGAGCGCGGTGGCGCCGATCGCGCCCGTGATGCGCCGGTCCCAGCCGAGCTCCGCGAGGCGCCCGACGAGGGCACCCGCGAGCACGAACCCGATGAGGTAGCCGCCGGTCGCGCCGAGGATCACGCTGACCCCGCCCTTGTGCTCCGCGAAGAACGGCAGGCCGATGACGCCGAGCGCGACGTACAGGAAGGCGGCAAGCCCGCCGCGCCGCAGGCCGAGCGAGCCACCAACGACGAGGACGCCGAAGTTCTGGAGCGTGATCGGCACGGGGTTACCCGCGATCGGGATCGCGATCTGCGCGGTCAGGTAGATGAGGATCGCACCGGCGACGACGAGGACGACGTTGCGCAGGCGGGGCGAGACCCGCTCGCCCAGGCCGACCGGGACGAGGAAGTCCGCGATCGTGAGGCCCTTCTCCGCGGCAGGCACCCGCGTGATGGACGGCAGCGCGTAGGACATCGGCCTCCCTCTTGGCGCCACGCTAGGGCGGGCGCCGCGTCGCGCCGAGTCTAGCAACCGGGCGAGGGTGCGGCCAGCGCCGCTACTCGCCCCGCACCGCGGCGACGATCGAGCGCCGGCCGGCGATCCGCGCTGGCTGGGCCGCGGCGAGCATCGCGAGGCGCAACCGCGAGGGCCAGCGACGAGCCGATCGTCCCCCACGGCACCTGGACGCCGGCTCCGAGCCCGCCGGCGAACGCGACCAGCAACGTGCCGATCACGAGCCCCGTGAGCGAACCCACGACCCCCCCGATCACGCCCAGGATCCCGGCCTCGACCACCACGCTTCGCCAGACCTGGCGACGGCTCATGCCGGCCGCGCGCAGCACGCCGAGCTCGCGGCTGCGCTCCCACGTGTCCATCGACAGCGTATTGACGATGCCGAGGCTCGCGACGACGACGGCCGCGAGGGCAAGCAGGTCGAGCAGCCCGAACACCCGGTCGAGCGCGTCGCCCAGCGCGCCCTCGACCCGCGACACCGGGGATGCGGTGAGCGCCAGCTCCTTCGCCAGCGCGCCGACCGCAGCCGAAGCGGCGGCGGCCTTCGCGGGGTCGTAGCGCACGATGTAGGCGTCCGCACCCGCGACCCCGAGCTTGCCGAGCGCGTCCGGCCAGCCGACCAGCACCGCGTCGCCGGACTTGCCAGGGAATGACCGGTCGACGACGCCGGCGACGACGAGCTCAACCGGGCCGTCCGCCGTCGCGACGACGATGACGTCACCCGCACCGACGCCCATCGCCTCGGCACGCGCCCTGGGCAGGATCGCGGCTCCGCCGCGCGTCGAGCGCGGCGAACGCGGCCGCTCGATCGCCCGCGGTGAAGATCAGCCGGCCATCGGCGGCGAAGTCCGAGCCGCGGATCGCGACCGCGTCGAGCCGGGCGCCCGCGTAGGCGAGATCGAATGATGCGATCGGCGTCTCGCGCGCGACACCGTCGATTGCCGCGATCTCGGGCTCATAGCCGTCCTCGCCGATCGGCGCCGGGGCGATGGCCGTCAGGATCTCGTCGCCCGGCACGACCTGGGCCAGCCACGAGGTGGCCGCGGCCCGGGCGTTGGTGGCCATCGCGCCCAGCGCGACGACCATCGCCAGCCCGACGACAAGGGCCCCCACGGTGATCGCGGTACGACCGGGGTCCCGGGCGATCGCGGCGCGGGCGAGTCGCTCCTCGAGACGAAACACCGAGGCGAACGGCAGCCCGGCGAGCCGGCCGAGCGGACCGAGCAGGGCCGGCGTGAGCAGGAGCGCGAGCAGCAACAGCGCGTAGACGATGACCGCCCGAACGGGGAAGGCGCCGGATCCGGCGGTCCCCGGGAGCAGGATGAGGGCGAGCACCCCGACGACGCCCACAATCGCGATGAACCAGCCGGTCCGGGAGCGAACGGTGGATGCGGCGTCTGAGCGGGTGCGCAGCGCGGCAACCGGGCTGATCGACGCGGCCCGCCGCGCAGGCTCCAGCGCCGCGACGAGGGTGATCGCCAGGCCGGCGAGCAGCCCCGCGCCGATCACGAACGGGCTGATCACCGGACCATCGATGGTCACGCCGCCCGCGGCTCCGAGCCACGCGCTGGTGATGCCCGCGAGCAGGATCCCGCCCGCCAGCCCGAGGGCCGACCCGAGCGCGCCGAGCAGCATCGCCTGCGCGACCACGACCCGGACGATCTGGCCGCGGCTCGCGCCCGCGGCGCGCAGGAGGCCGAGCTCGCGGACCCGTTCGACGACGGTCATCGCGAGCGTGTTGAGGATGACGAAGGCGGCGGCGAACAGGCTGATCGCCGCGAGCAGGGCCATCGTCGCGCGGATGTCGGCGGTCGAAGCCCGGAGCGAGGCCGCGACGTCGGCGGGTGCCGTCAGCACGTACGGTTCGGCGATCCCGGACGCGTCGATGGCTGCCGCGACGGAAGGGGACGCTGCGCCGGCTGCGAGCACGATGTCGATACGCGTAAGGCCAGCGATCGTGGCGTCCGCGGTCGCCCCGCCGGCCGCGTTGAGCGACGAGGCGGTCGGCAGCGACACGACGACCGTCCGGCCGGCCGAGCCCGGGATCGGGCCATCGCCTGCCAGGATGCCGGTCACGGTGACCTCGACCGGTGCACCGGAACCGAGGACCGTGAGCCGGCTGCCGATGTCGAGGCCGTCGCTGGCGGCAAGTCGCTCCGTGACGAACGCCTCGCCCGGTCCCAGGGTCGCCGCCGGGCCACCACGGACCAGCGTCATGTCGCGGACGCGTGACTCCCGGGGCAGGTCGACGCCCAGCACCGTGACGGGCTCGCTCGGCGCGGCGCGGCCCGGCTCCGAGCCGAGAAACGTCCGGCGCTCGATGGCGGGGGCGGTGAGCGCGACGCCCGGCACGGCATCAATGGCGGCCAGCGTCTGCTCGGACAGGCCGCGCTCCGTGAACGTCGCGACCCGCAGGTCAGCGCGTCCGACGAGGCCGGCCACGGTCTTGTCGATGGACGCTTCAAGGCCGGCGTCGACCGCAAGCGCCGCGACGAGCACCGCGACCCCGATCGCGATGCCGAAGGCGGTGAGGGCGGTTCGGGCCGGGCGGGCGACGAGGCTCCGCCAGGCGTAGGGGACGAGACCGCGCATCGGGCCGGTTCGGCGCGCCGCCTACAGGCCGAGCTGGGCGAGGCGGGCGATGAGCGGCGCCGCCGAGTGGTCGTCGCGGCGCCCGAGGACGATCTCCTCGCGCACGACGCCGTCGCCGATCACCAGCACCCGGTCGGCGTAGGCGGCCGCCTTCGCGTCGTGGGTCACGAGGACGATCGTCTGGCCGCGGTCCACACAGGTCCGCCACAGCGCATCGAGGATGCCCAGGCCGGTGGTGAAGTCGACGTTCCCGGTGGGCTCGTCGGCGAACAGGAGCGCAGGCCGGGTCACGATCGCCCGTGCGACGGCGACCCGCTGCTGCTCGCCCGCCGACAGCTGGTCAGGCCGGTGGCGCTCCTTGCCGCTGAGCTCCACGAGGGCGATTGCGTCGCGCACGCGCGCCGCGAGTTCGCCCGAGCGCGGGATCCTGTCCCGCGATCGTGAACGGCAGGCCCACGTTCTCGACCACGTTGAGCAGCGGCACGAGGTTGAACGACTGGAACACGAAACCCGTTCGCTCGCGGCGGAGGCGGGTGGCCTCGTCGTCGGACAGGCGGCCGATCGACTCGCCCTCGAGCATGACCTCGCCGGACGTGGGACGGTCGAGCCCGCCGAGGAGCTGGAGCAGCGTGCTCTTGCCCGAACCCGAGGGGCCCATCAGCGCGATGAACTCGCCGGGCATCACCGCCAGGCTGACGCCGCGCACGGCCTCGACCGTCTCGCCGGTCAGCCGGTACTCCTTGGTCAGGCCGGTCGCCGCGAGGATCGGACGGGCGACGGGGAGATCGACGGCGATGTGCGGCGAGGCAGGCGCGATGGGCGATTCGACGGTCATCTGGTTCGCGGGCTCCGAGTCCGTGGTGGAAGCGGTTCGGTCCGTACGCTAGCGGTGCGGTCCGGTGCGGTCTGCGGCCCGAAAGTCCTAGCCGCGAGCGCGCCGGGAACCTTTCGCCATGGCCGAGTACGTCGGGTGAACGCCTCCGGTGGCTCCGTCGGGTTCGGCGACCGGATTGCCAGCGTCTTCCGCCCGCCGCTCGGCGACGAGATCGCGTATCTCGGGTCGGGACCGGAAGGCGATGGCCTGTACGTCACCAAGCCTGACGGGTCAGGCATCCGGCCGCTGCTGACGCCCAGGACCGGCGGGTTGACATTCGCGTCGCTCGCCGCGCCGAACTGGCAGCGCACCGCCCACTGACGATCCGCCCGCTACCCCCCGAAGAACCGGGCGACGATCGGGCCCAGGATCGAGTCCACCAGGCCCGCCTGCGGCGGCCGATCGACCACGCGGAACCCGCCGGTCTGGGCAACCTGCCCGACCGGCGGCCCGTCGTCGGGTGGCTCTGTCGGTGCGGCCGTCGGGGTCGGCGACGGCGCCGGGACCAGCAGCGACGGCGCGTTCAGGAGCGTCGGCGCCACCGTCGGCGTTGGCTCGAGCGGGGCTTCGGTCGGCTTCGGCCGCTTCGTCGGGTCGGGTTTGGGCTTGTCGGTCGGTTGCGACCTGGGGGCCGGCTTGGGCGTCGGGTCAGGCTTGCTCGTGTGCGGAGGATCCGGCTTCGGCGTCGGGTCAGGCTTTGGCCTGGGCTTGTGCGTCGGCTTGGGCGTCGGGTCGGGCTTCGCTGAGCCATGAATCCGCAAACAGGACCGTCCACATGAACTTGTCGTCGGGTCCCTTGTAGGCGCCGACGGCCACCACGTCCCACGCGTTGCCCATGATGTTGTCGCGGTGGCCCTCGGACTTCATGAACGCGTCGAAGACCCAGTTGGTCGCGTCCTCTTCGCTCGCACCCTTCCACTTGACGGTCCCGATGTTCTCGCCAGCCACCTTGAAGCAGTACCCGTACTCGTGCTGCATGTACCAGAACACGTTGTGGTCGGTGCCCTTGATCGTGTGCGAGAAGTAGTCGCGATCGATCATGTCCTTGCTGCGCCAGCGCGCGATGACCCGCAGGTCGGCGTCGAGCTTGAGCGACTTCTTGCCGGCCGAGGCGCGGGCCTGGTTCTGGAGCGAGATCAGCATCGACTCGGACCCGCCGCTGTACTCGCCGGCGCTCCAGGCGAACGCGGGACGCGGAACGGCCAGCAGGCCCAGGGAGGTCGTCGCGAACGCCAGCGCGACCATGGCCGCGAGGCGGCGCGGGTCGGCGATCGGCGCGAGGGCGCGCAGGGCGGCGGTGAGCAGTCGGGTCATCGAGCGTCGATGGTCCGCCAGCGCTCCGGAACCATCCCCCGCGCAATGGTCCCGACCGCACCGGCCCGGGGTACCGGTTTCCGCCCCTGACCACCCCCGACCGACCTCAACCCCTCCCGACCGTACCGCCGGGCCCTGGACGGGCGCCAAATCCACCCTCTTCCCAGGCGTCAATGAATGCGCGACACTCCACCCGGCTGTCGGATGTCGGCGGTGTGCGCGGAACGACGGCGGCGAGGGGGTCGGGTCATGACATCACCACATCCGAAGTTCCAGACCCAGTTGCCCAAGGAACACTGCATCATCGACGGGGTCCTGCTGGGTGGCCTGTCCTGCACCGCGTACGCGATGGCCATGCTCATCGATGCGGCGACCGAGGGGACGGAGGCCCCCAAGGGCTGCAGGGTCCGGCGGCTGGTCAGCCCCGCGGACCTCGACGAGGGCCTCATGCTCAGCCAGGTCGCCAAGGTGGCCGAGCGCAAGTTCGACGTTCCGATCGACGTGCGTACCGGGCCTCGGGCGGTGCCGGTCGCGGTGGCGATCCGCCGGATCCGGAACGGCCGCGGCTTCGTCCTCCAGGGCAATACCGTGGTCTTCGGAGGCGGGGGCGTCAATCACGCCGTCTACGTCCACAGGGTGTTCGGAGTCGATCCCGAGCACCCGGACCACCCGCTGACGGCCATCGTCTACGACCCCGCGCGCAGCGGGCCGCAGAAGTGGAGCTGGCGCAAGGTCGCCGCGTTCGCTGCCCACCTCCGTTTTGACGAGGCAGGCAAGCGCACGCTCGGGCATGGCCGGATGTACGCGGGATTCGCCCCGCGCCGGGCGACGAAGGAGGAGCTCGACGCGCATCCGGCGGTCAAGCTCGATTCCGGCGTCGAGGTGCGCTTCAAGGCGGTGGCGTTCCCGGACGGCAGGCGCAAGTTCCGCGCCAACGTCGCGCCCGGCCACGCGGCGATCGTGAGGCGCCGTCCCGACCAGCTCAAGCCCGAGGACCAGGTCGACACGCTCGAGCGCGGCGAACAATTCATTGGCTGGCAGCGCCTGCTGGACGGCGCGAAGCCGCATGGCGCGGCCTCGACGGTATGGATCGGCAACAAGGACGGCACCCAGTGGGTACACCGGGGCGGACTCCGCCGGATCGACAAGGAAGACTGATGAACGACGACGACGACGACCTCGAGGAAGCGGCATCCGACACTGCGGTCAGCGAGGACGTGGGCGACGACGAGGACCTCCCGGACGACGTCGGAAACGGCGACATCTCGGGGCCCGAGGAAGGTCCCGCTGCCGGACTCCCAGTTGCAAACACGGACGACGACGGCCAGTTCGAGGGCCTGTCACTGACGGACGCCGACTTCGAGGCCATGGAGGTCAGCGAGGCCTGACGCCGCTCGGCGGCCAAGGTTCCGGTACACTCCGGTCCGCCCTGCGCGGCGCCCGTCGCGGCGCTCCCGGGCGACCCTTGGTGGCCTTAGCTCAATGGCAGAGCATCGGATTGTGGCTCCGAAGGTTATGGGTTCGAGCCCCATAGGCCACCCCAAGCCCCTCGTCATCGGCTGAGGAGCGAGTCCGGACGAGCCGCCCCGGTACCATCGAGACATGGGATCGGGGGACGTCATCGCGCCGGAGCATCCCGCGAACCCAGACCTGCCCGCAGCGAGCCCGCCGATCCCCTGGCTGCGGTTGGGCGCCGCGGCCGCGACGGTCGGGGTCGCGCTCGGCGTCTACAACCCCTTCGTCGCCGTCACCCTGACGGCGAAGGGATTCGACGTCGCGACCATCGGGATGCTGGCGGCGATCGCCGCCATCGGCTTCGTCGTCGGCACCCCGATCTGGGGACAGCTCGCGGATACGCGGTTCGGGCGTCCCCGGGCGCTCGCGATCGCTGGCGCCGCCGGCGGCCTCATCCTCGCCTCGATCTGGCTCCCCGTCCCGGCGCCGCTGGTCGCGCTCCTGTTCCTCGTCGGGTCGGTGTTCCTCGCGGCGTGGCTGTCGCTCGTCGACGCGATCCTGGTCAACGCCGTGAACGACAGTCGCCGGTACGGGCGGCTTCGCCTGATCTCGAGCATCACCTACGCGGCCGGGGCGCTCGTGGCCGGGATCATCTACAGCTCGACCGGGTTCGAGCTGTCGCTGCTGCTGATCGGGATCGGCGGGGTCGGCCTGGCCCTCGTCGCACGCCGCCTGCCGGACGTCGGCCGTGCGCGCGTCGAGCCCGGCAGCCGCCACACGCCCTCGTGGTGGTCGACGGTAACGGCGCCAGTGCGCCTGCTGCGCGCCACGCCCGGCCTCCCGCTCGCGCTGCTGGCGATCGCCCTCGCGCTCCTCGGCTACATGGCCGGCAACACGTTCCTGGGCCTGTACCTGCTTGAGCTCGGCGGGAGCCCCACGGATGTCGGGTTGGCCTCGGCCCTGTCCGCCATCGTCGAGGTTCCGGCATTCCTGGTCGCGGGGATCGTCGCGCAGCAATTCGGGCTCCGGGTCCTGTTCGTCCTGGCGGCCGGGTTCGCCGCCGTCGCCGTCGCCGGCTGGGCGATCGCGCCCGGGGTCCCGTTCGTCCTCGCCAGCCGCGCGCTCGCGGGCGTCGGCTATGGCGGGATGGTCGTTGCGGGCGTGATGGCGGTGCGCTATTTCCTGCCGCCCGAGCTCCAGGCCACCGGGCAGGGCCTGTTCCAGGCGACCTGCTTCGGTGTCGCGGCGGTGATCGCGAACGTCGTCGGCGGCCAGCTGCACGGGGTCATCGGGTTCCGTGGGCTGTTCGCGGCCTGCGCGCTCGTCGGGCTGGCGGGGATCGCGGTCGGCTGGCGGGCATTCCCGGGCGTCGGCGGGTCGACGACGCTGGCGGCGGTCCCGCTGGACACCGAGATGGCGGCCTGACGCCGGTCACGAGGAAACCGCACAACGGAGCGTTGACGAACCGAGGCTAGACTGGGCCGACGCCCCGTGCCGTGCCTGAGACAGGTTCTCAGGCAGCTTTCAGGTTCGCGGTCCACCATCGGGGCGGCATCCATGCGCGGGTCCGTTCCCGCATCGGATCGCTCCACGGAGTCCGTGCTTGCCGATGACCGACCGGCTGGACCCGCCGCCCCTCGCCGACCCGGCCCCAACTGCGGACCGGCGCCGGCGGACGACCGCCCGGCTTCGACGCGCCGCGCCGTTCGTCGCGGGCGTGCTCGCCTCGTTCCTCGGTATCGCCCTCTACCTCGCGCTGTTCCCGGCCAAGCCCGGTATCACCCAGCGCCAGGTCCAGGACACGGTCGACAGCGTCCTTGCTTCACAGACGCCCGGCCCGCCGCGGTCGGAGCTCGTCTTCGCCGCGATCCAGCCCTCGCTCGTCCTCATCGAGATCGACAGCGCCCCCGACCAGACCCCCAGGCCGGGCGCGCCGACCCCGCCCACCGAGGGCCTCGGCAGCGGCGTCATCGTCAACCAGGCCGGCCAGATCCTGACCGCGCTGCACGTCGTCGACGGCGCGACCCACATCAAGGTCACGTTCGCCGACGGCTCGACGTCGACGGCGACGATCTCCAGCCGCGACGAGGCGAGCGACATCGCCGTGCTCGACCCTGACCGGCTGCCCGCCCAGGTCGTTCCGGCGACGCTCGGCAACCCGGCCGCGATGCACATCGGCAGCGAGGCCTACATCGTCGGCAACCCGTACGGCCTGTACGGGTCGCTGAGCTCGGGCGTCGTGTCGGGCCTCGACCGCTCGTTCCGTGCACCTGATTCGGATCGCGTCTACAAGGGCCTGATCCAGGTCGACGCGGCCGTCAATCCCGGCAACTCCGGGGGTCCCCTGCTCGATCGCAACGGCCACGTCACCGGCATCGTGACCGCGCTGATCAACCCGACCGACGAAGACGTGTTCATCGGAATCGGGCTCGCCGTGCCCATCGATGTCGCCGGCGGCGCCGCCGGCGCGCCCCAGTACTGAGCCAGGAGGAGGTGACGCCCATGGATCGCGACCCCAACGCCCGACCCGCCGCTCCGATGGAGAAGCTCCTGTACGAGGTCAAGAAGGTCATCGTCGGCCAGGATCACCTGCTCGAGCGGATGATCGTGGCGCTCCTGGCACGAGGGCATCTCCTGGTCGAGGGCGTGCCGGGCCTGGCCAAGACGATGGCGGTCAAGACGCTCGCCCAGGCGACCGGTGGGGAGTTCAAGCGCATCCAGTTCACGCCCGACCTCGTCCCGTCGGACCTTGTCGGGACCCGGATCTACAACCAGAAGACTGGCGAGTTCACGACCTCGCTCGGGCCCGTGTTCACGAACCTGCTCCTCGCGGACGAGATCAACCGCGCGCCGGCCAAGGTGCAGTCCGCATTGCTCGAGGTGATGCAGGAGCGCCAGGTCACGATCGGCCACGACACGCACGCGGTCCCGGACCCGTTCCTGGTGCTGGCGACCCAGAACCCGATCGAGACCGAGGGCACGTATGCCCTGCCCGAGGCGCAGGTCGACCGGTTCATGCTCAAGGTCATCGTGGGCTACCCCACTCCGACCGAGGAGTTCGCGATCGTCGAGCGGATGACGGGTCGGCTCGATGGAATCCAGCAGGTCCTGTCGGCTGGCGAGCTCATCGCGTTGCAGCAGGAGGTCGACCGCGTCTACGTCGACCCCGCGCTGTACGAGTACGCCGTCCGCCTGTCGGGCGCGACGCGCACCCCGCGTGCGTTCGGCATTCCCGAGATCGAGCGCTACATCACCTATGGCGCCAGCCCGCGGGCATCGATCAACCTGATCCTCACGGCCCGTGCCCTCGCCTACGTCCGAGGCCGCGAGTACGTCCTCCCGCAGGACGTCCTCGACATGGCGCCCGACGTCATGCGCCACCGGCTCGTCCTCTCGTTCGAGGCTCTCTCCGACGACGTCTCGCCGGACGCGATCCTGTCCACGATCCTCAGCCGGGTCCCGCCGCCGGTCGTCCCACTCGCTGACCATGGTCCAGTCCGCGCCGGCGCCTGAGACGGCGCCTGCGGGGGCCGTCGAGGTTCGACCGGCCGGTCGCCGCGCGCGCCCGGTCACCGCGCCCGAACGCGTGCTCCAGCGCCTCGACTGGCAGGTCGTCCGCCGGCTCGATGGCCTGCTCCAGGGCGACTACCGGAGCCTGTTCCGTGGATCCGGGCTGGACCTCGCATCGCTGCGCGAGTACGAGCCCGGCGACGACGTCCGGCTGATCGACTGGAACGTCACCGCCCGTACGACGATCCCGCACGTCCGCGAATACCACGAGGATCGCGAGGTCACGGCGTGGTTCCTGCTCGACCTCAGCCCGTCCGTGGACTTCGGCTCGATGGAGGACGGGCGGCTCAAGCGGACGGTCCTCGTCGACTTCACGGCCACGATGGCGCGCCTGCTCACGCGCCGGGGCAACCGCGTCGGGGCTGTGCTGTTCGCGAGCCAGGTCGACCGCACGATCCCGGCCTCGGGCGGACGTGCCCAGGTGCTGCGGATCGTCAGCGGCCTCATGGCAGAGCCCCACCTTGAGCACGCACCCGTGACCGACCTCGCGGCCCTGTTCGAGGCAGCCCACCGGACAATTCGGCGGCGGTCGATGGTGGTGATCGTGTCGGACTTCATCAGCGCCCCCGGCTGGGAAAAGCCGCTCCACCTGCTGAACCGGCGCCACGAGGTGCTCGCGGTCCGGCTCGTCGACCCGCGCGAGACCGAGCTCCCGGACGTCGGGCCGATCGTGATCGAGGACGCCGAGACCGGCGAGCAGCTGCTCGTTGATACCCACGACGCCGCGTTCCGGCGCAGGTTCGCCGAGGCCGCGGTCATGCGCCAGGCAGAGCTGGCGCGAGCGTTCGGGCGGGCCGGGGTGGACGCGGTGACCCTGTCGACCGACGACGACCTGGTACGGGCGATCGTCCGGATGGCGACCCAGCGCAGGCTGCGGCACCGGAGCCGGTCGTGAGCTTCGCGTCTCCCCAGCTGCTGCTCATCCTGCTGCTCGTGCCGCTCGGGATCTACGCCGCGCGCGCGATCGAGGCGCGGCGACGCGAACGTGCGGGGGCATTCCTCCGCGCGGGTTCGAGCGCGGGTCCAGTCGTAGGCCCCGTCGCCCCGCGACGGCCGTGGCGATCGGTCCTGCCGGGGGCCCTGATGGTGGCCGGCTTCGTCGTCCTCGCCGTCGCCATCGCCCGGCCGCAGGCAACCGTCGCGCTCCCGCGGCCCGAGGGCACCGTGATGATCACCTTCGACGTCTCGGGCAGCATGGCCGCCACCGACCTGCCGCCGACGCGCATGGACACGGCCCGGACGATCGCCTCGACGATCGTCGAGCGGCAGCCGGCCGGCGTCGTCGTCGGGCTCGTCGCGTTCAGCGACGCCGGGATCGCGGTCCACGCGCCGACCAGCGACCAGGCCGACATCCTCGCCGCCATCGACCGCCTCACACCGGCCCGCGGCACATCCGTGGGCCAGGGGCTGCTCTCGGCGCTCGACGCCATCGACAAGGCTCGCGCGGACACGCCGGCAGACGTCTACAGCAATCGCTCCGAGGCGCCGGCCGAGACTCCGGCCCCGGTCGAACCCGCCAGTGACGCCTCGACCGTCATCGTCCTGCTCAGCGACGGCGAGAACAACGAGCAGCCCGACCCCATCGCGATGGCCCAGGCGGCCGCGGATCGCGGGATCCGCATCGTGACCATCGGCGTCGGCAGCGCGGGTGGCGCCGACCTCGACCTCGACGGCTTCAAGGTCCATACCCAGCTCGACGAGGCGACGCTCACGCAGATCGCCGAGATGACCGGTGGCTCGTATCACCGCGCGGACGACCCGGACAGCATCGAGGCGATCTACGCCGACCTCCAGCCGCGCCTCGTCCTGCGCAGCGAGCCGCTCGAGGTCACGGCGCTGTTCGCGGCGCTCGGTCTCGCGCTCCTGTTCGCGGGAGGCGCGCTGTCCCTCGCCTGGTCGGGCAGGCTGCCGTGACGTTCCTGTGGCTCGGACTGCTCACGCTCGTCCTGGTCGTCCCGATCCTGATCGCGATCTACCTGTGGAGCCAGCGCCGGCGGCGGCCGACCGCGGCCCGCTACTCCAGCCTGTCGCTGATCCGGGCGGCGATGCCAGGCGCCTCTCGCCTGCGCCGCCACCTCCCGTTCGCGCTGTTCGCCTCGGGCCTGGCGGCCCTGGTGATCGCGCTGGGCCGGCCGGTCGTCGTCCTGAGCGTGCCCGCGAACCAGGCGACGATCATGCTGGCGATGGACGTGTCGGGGAGCATGTGCTCGACCGACATCGATCCCACCCGCCTGGAGGCGGCCGAGCAGGCGGCCATCGGGTTCGTGACCAGCCAGGGGTCCGGCTCGGAGATCGGCCTCGTCGCGTTCAGCGGGCTTGCCGCCGTGATCCAGCCACCGACCAGCGACAAACAGGCGCTGGTCGACGCGATCCGGAGCCTCACCACGGGCCGCCGGACCGCGATCGGCAGCGGGATCCTTGCCTCGATCGACGCCATCGCCGAGGTCGACCCCAACGTGGCCCAGGCCGACCTCCCCGGCCGGCCCGGCACGCCCCCGGATCCCGTGGTGGAGGGCGCGTACGTGCCGGACATCGTGGTGCTGCTGACGGATGGGGCGAACAACGCGGGGACGGCGCCGGTCGAGGCCGCCCAGCAGGCGGTCGATCGCGGGGTCCGCGTGTACACGATCGGCTTCGGGTCCGCGGCCGGGGGTGAGCTCGAACCCAACTGCCGCCAGCAGTTCATGGGCCGCGAGCCGGCGGGTGCCGGGGGGCCGGGAGGTTTCGGCGGGTTCGGGGGCGGGCCTGGCGGCTTCCGGCGCGGTATCGACGAGGACACGCTGCGCTCCGTGGCCAATCTCACGGGCGGCGAGTACTACCCCGCCGAGAGCGCGAGCGAGCTCGAGCAGGTGTTCCGCGGCCTGCCGACGACGACGATCACCAGGGCCGAGCCGGTCGAGGTCAGCGCGGGCTTCGTGGCCTTCGGCGGGCTGCTCGCGGGGATGGCGCTGCTGCTCGGCCGCTCCTGGCGTCCGTTGCCGTAGCGGGACGGCTCCCCGCAGCGGGATGACGCCTGTCATGCCTGTCAGGCATCGCTTTCGGGCCCAACGCCCGTCCGGGACCGGCTTGGGACCGCATTGTTGCCTGGCGGGCATGGATTGGGTCGCCGGCGGCCTCTGCGCGAGCCCTTCGGCCGAGATTCGATGCCTGCCAGGCATCTCGCAGGCGCGGCCGGTCAGGTCCTTGCCGGCGGCAGCGCGCGATCGTCAACTATCAGTAGCAGTGAACACTTCGGCACCCAGCGGTCAGCTTCGGGCTCCCAGCGATCTGATCCATCGCCGGGACTGATCGAAGCATCGCGACGCGTGGCCCGCGCGGTGCCACGACGCGAAAGCGTTCACTGGTGGTGATGAACGCTCGCGATCAGCTCCTCGCGGGCGGCAGCGGCGCCTTCGACGCGGCGTCGCGGATCTCGCGCAGCGCCGCCTCGACGCCGCCGGTCCAGGCGTCCCCGTGGCCCGGCAGGACCCATCGCGCCTCGATCCCATCGAGCCCGTCCAGTGACGCGAGCGCCGCAGCCGGGTCCAGCGTGAACGGCGCGAGCCGCGGCCCCACTTCCCCCGTCATCACGCTGCGGGTCGTCATGCCGTCGCCCAGGAACAGCGCCCCGATGGACGGCACGTGCACCGCGATGCTCCCCGGCGTGTGCCCGGGCAGCGGGATGACGTGGGGCGAGCCCGGCAGGTCGAGGGTGGCGTCGCCGTCGATCGTGGCAAGGTCGGTCACGGGCTTCGTTCGCAGCCCGCCCTTGCGCAGGCCGTAGGCCATGAACCCGAGGAACGGGCCAGGCTTCATCGGGCCCCAGCCGGAGCTCGGCTTCTTGACCTCGCCGCGCGCCCGCGCCGCGTCGGCGGCGTGAACGTAGACCGGGATGCCGGTCTCGAGGTGGAGGCGGTTGGCGTAGCCGACGTGATCCGTGTCCCCGTGCGTCAGCACGATCGCGCGGACATCCGCCTTGGTCCGGCCCATCGCCGCGAGCTCGTGCTCGAGGTCGGCGTACTGGCCGGACATCCCCGCGTCGACGATGGTGATGGCGCCCCCGTCCTCGACGAGATAGCTGTTGACGAGGCCGTCGCCGAGCCGGTGCAGGCCGGTTGCGAGTTTCATGCGGTGCTCCTCTGTCTCGATGTGGTCAGTCGCGACCGGTCGAGGTCACGAAGGCGTCGCGTGCGCCGGGGCCGATGACGCGCAGCGCGATGGCATTCAGGATGACGATGACGGCAAGGCCGATGCCGGCGAGCGCCAGGTTCGCCACGACGAGCGCCGCGGCGCCGAGCAGCAGGACTGCCGTTCCGATGTTGTCGCGCTGCGGCTGGGAGAGCGAGTTGCGGGCCTTGGGCGCGACCAGGACGGCCCAGACCGCGATGACCGCGACCGAAGCGACGATGCCCGCGACCGGCCCGCCCGCGAGCTGCGACGCTGCAACACCAAAGGCGACGAAGCCGGCCAGCTCGACGAAGAACCTGATGGCGAGGATTGCGATTGCCATGACGACCTCATTGCGTGTAGGCTGTGATGGCTATCTTAGTTAGCCTTCATGGCTACTGTCAATAGCCATCGCGAAGGACCGAAAGACGAGGGCCTCCACCCATGCCGACCCCCTCGCGGACGTCGACCGCCGAGATCGTCGCCGCCGGCCGCCGGATCCTCGAGGCCGAGGGCTTCAACGGGCTGACGATGCAGCGGGTCGCCGCGGCCGTCGGCGTGCGGGCTCCGTCGCTCTACAAGCGGGTCAGCGGTCGAGGGGAGCTCATCCGGCTGATCGCGGCGGACGTTGGGGACGAGCTCGAGCGCGAGCTTGACGCGGCAGCCGTCGGCCGCGACCCCCGGCGGGACCTGCTGGCGATTGCAACGGCGTTCCGCGCGTTCGCACACGCCAACCCGGAGGCCTACGCCCTGCTCTTCCGGCCCTTGCCGGAGGCGGCGCACACGGAGCTGGACCTCGCGGCGCCAGGTTTCGACGCGCTGTTCCGGACGGTCGAGGCGATCGCCGGGCCTGCCGACCGGCTCGAGGCCGCGCGGACGGTGGTCGCCTGGGCGAACGGGTTCGTGAGCATGGAGCTCGCCGGCGCGTTCCGGCTTGGCGGTGACGTGGATCGCGCCTTCACGTTTGGGGCCGAGCGGATTGCGGTGGCGATCAGCGAGCCGCGACGCGCCGCGCGACGATAGGCCTGATGCACAACCCGGATCTGGTCGCCGAGCTGAAGCGGATCGTCGGGTACGACAACGTCCTGACCGACCCGTCGCTGCGCGCCGGCTACGAGGCCGACTGGACGGGTCGCTACCGGGGGGAGGCGGTCGCGGTCGTGCGGCCCGGCAGCACCGAAGAGATCGCCGGGATCATTCGCGCGTGCCGGGCAAGCCGGGTCCCGCTGGTGCCGCAGGGCGGGAATACCGGCCTCGTCGGCGGCGGCGTCCCGCGCGACGGCGCCGTCCTGCTGAGCCTGGGCCGGTTCACCGACATCGAGCCCGTAGACGTTGACGGGATGGCCGTCGTCGCGGCCGCGGGCGCAACCCTCGGCGCCGTGCGGCGTGCCGCGAGCGAGGCCGGCCTCGCCTACGGCGTCGACCTCGCCGCGCGCGACTCGGCCACGATCGGCGGCACGATCGCCACCAACGCCGGCGGCATCCACGTGTTCCGCAACGGGATGACCCGCGACCAGGTGCTGGGAATCGAGGCAGTCCTCGGCGATGGCACGATCGTCAGCCGGCTCGACGCTCCGCGCAAGGACAACACGGGCTACGCGCTGGGCCAGCTGCTCGCCGGGTCCGAGGGCACGCTCGGCATCGTGACGGCCGCCCGTCTGCGGCTGCTGCCGCGGCTCGACCGGCGGGTCGCCGCGTTCATCGGCGTGGGCGGCATGGACGAGGTCGTCGCGATCGCCCGCCAGCTCCGCCGGCGGGTCCCGTCCCTGGACGCCGCCGAGGTGATCATGGCCGACGCGCTCGAGCTCGCGGTCCGCCACGGCGCAGATCGGCCCCTCCCCGAACGCCACGCCGCGTACCTGCTCGTGGAGGTGGCCGGCGTGCGCGACCCGGGGCCCGATCTCCTCGCCGCACTGGCGGCCATCGAGGGCGCCGGCGACGCCGTGGTGGCCGCCGATTTCGCGGCCCGCGACCGGCTGTGGCGGCTGCGCGAGCATCTTCCCGAGGCGATTTCGCGGGAGGGCGTCGCGCATGCGATCGATGTCGCCTTTCCGCTGGGGCAACTCGCGACGGTCATCGAGCGGCTCGCGGCGACGATCGAGGCGGTGGCGCCGGGCGCGACCGCGATCGTGTTCGGCCACCTGCTCGACGGCAACCTGCATATCAACGTGCTCGGCCTCGATCCCGACGACCCCGCCGTCGACGACGCCGTCCTCGGCCTCGCCCTGGAGCTGGGCGGCACGGTCAGCGCAGAGCACGGCATCGGCGTCGCCAAGGCCGGCTGGCTGACCCGTGACCGATCCGGGGGCGACCTCGCCGCCATGCGCTCGATCAAGCGCGCGCTCGACCCCGACGGCATCCTGAACCCGGGTGTCCTGCTGGCCTGAGCGAACCCGGGCATTGACATCGCCCGGCTCTCCTGAGATAGTTGCACATGCAACCACTTCGCAACGAAGAAGCCTGACCCATGCCCGCAGTCACCGTCGACGACATCACCGTCCTCCCCCGCATCCCCACCCCCGATCCGATGGCCGCCCGCCAGCGGCAGGTGCTGCAGCTCACCACGGCGCCGAGTGGGTTCGAGGGCGAGGGCTTCCCGGTCCGTCGCGCCTTTGCCGGCGTGCTGCTGGAGGACCTCGACCCGTTCATCCACCTCGACCAGATGGGCGAGGTCGAGTACGCGCCGGGCGAGGCCAAGGGCACGCCGTGGCACCCCCACCGCGGGTTCGAGACCGTGACCTACATGCTTGACGGCGTGTTCGAGCACGCCGACTCGAACGGCGGCGGCGGCCTGATCACCAACGGCGACACCCAGTGGATGACCGCCGGCGCCGGGATCCTCCACATCGAGAAGCCACCGGAATGGCTGGTCGCCCAGGGCGGGCTGTTCCACGGCTTCCAGCTGTGGGTCAACCTCCCGCGCGACCAGAAGCTCGCGGCACCCCGCTACCAGGACATCCGCGCAAGCGAGGTCGCGCTCACCTCATCGCCCGACGGCGGCACGCTCGTCCGGGTGATCGCGGGCGAGGTCGCCGGGCACGCGGGTCCGGGCTCCACCTACTCGCCGATGACCCTCGTCCACGCAACGCTGAGCCCCGGAGCGACCCTGCAGCTGCCGTGGCGCCCCGACTACAACGCGCTCGCCTACGTGCTGGCGGGTCGCGGCACGGTCGGCGCGGAGGGGCGGCCGGCGAGGCTCGGCCAGCTCGCGGTCTTCGGGCCCGGCGACGCGCTGACGTTCGCCGCCGACCAGGTCCAGGAGAGCCGCGCGCCTAACCTCGACGTCCTGATCCTCGGCGGGCGGCCGATCCGCGAGCCCGTCGCCTGGATGGGACCGTTCGTGATGAACACGCGCGAGGAGGTCGTCCAGGCCTTCAGCGACTACCAGGCGGGCCGGCTGGGGCAGATCCCGGCGCTGCACGCGGCGCACACCGTCCACAACGCGCCGTCGACGCTCCAGGAGACGCGGCGCGCGGACGACGCACCGGGCGCATGACCCCAGACCCGAAGGCCCACGTCCACCGCTGGGGCGCGATGCGGTTCGAGCTGACCGACGGGCACGCGTGGGTCCTCGAGACCTGCGAGACCTGCGGCGTCGCCCGTCGCTTTCGCGCCTTCGAGCGGTTCTGGGATCCCGCGGCGGAAACGAGCCGCGGGCGCGGCTGACCGGACCGAACGGGTTCCCGCGCCCGACCAAAGGATTCTCGCCCTGAGCGACGTCTACCCTGCAAACCAGCAGGAGGACGCCATGGCGCCGCGCATCGCCACCCTTCTCTCGCCCGCTCGAGCCGTCGCTCTGTCGATCCCGCTGCTCCTCGCTGCGTGCGACGGTGCCGCCGCGCCAACCATCGCGCCGTCCATCGCGGGATCCGCGTCGTCGTCGCAGCCGGCCGGGGCGAGCCAGACGCCGGCCGGCGTCCCGGCGTCGCTGCCGCCGCTCGGCGACGTCCCGATGTACAAGGCCGACCTTGCGAGGTCGGGGGTTCAGCCCGGACCAGGTCCGCTCGCGGCGCCGACAGAGGCCTGGAACACGGGGATCGACTGCTCCCCGGGCGACGCGACGCCGGTGCTGGCCGCCGGCCTCGTGATCGCGGGCTGCGACGCGGACAAGATGGTCGCCATCGACGCCCGCAACGGAACCATCGCCTGGAGCGCAGCCCTCGCCGGGCCGGCGACCGGTTTCGCCGCGGGCGATGGCGCCGTGTTCGTCGGTGACGCCACTGGCGCCTTCACGCGGCTGGACCTGGCAACGGGTACCAAGGGGTGGTCGGTACCGCTCAGCATCCTGCGCTGGCCCGTGGTCGCGGGCGACCTCGTCTACGCGGGGACGACCGATGGCCGCTTCGTCGGCGTCGACGTTGCTGATGGGTCGGTCGCATGGTCGTGGACGCCTGCGGCGGGCGGCAACGAGGTCGTCGGCACGGTGCTCGATGGCGTCGCCGATGTCGCCACAGGCGACGGCGTGCTCCACGCGATCACCTTGGCTGACAAGAAGGAGCTGTGGTCGTTCCGCGTCGTGTCGGGCCGCGCGAGCACGCCGGCGATCACGTCCGACACCGTGGTGGTCGCGGCCCGCGCCAACGGCGGGGAGCCCACCGGCGAGGTCTACGCGCTCGACCGCCGGACTGGCGAGCGACGCTGGGTCTACCGCTCGCCCGACGGGCTCCAGGCTGCGCCCCCCTCGGTCGCGGACGGCGTCGTCTACGTCCCGTCCGTGGAGTCGGGCATGGTCGCCCTCGATCTCCTGACCGGCGACGTCCGATGGCACGCGGCAACGGGCCCGATGGGCGGCCAGGCACTCGCCGTCGCCGGCAACGCCGTCTACGCGGCCGCGGATCGAAGCATCCTGGCGTTCGATCGCGCCGACGGCCACCAACTCTGGTCGGTTGATCTGAAGGCCGACGTCGACAACAGCACGCTCGTATCGGGCGGCATGGTGATCGCCGCGGACAACTCGGGCCGAGTGCGCGCGTTCGCCGAGTCCGCGCTGCTGCCCTTGCTGGCGGCAGGCCCGGAGGCATCGCCCGTTTCGTCGGTCAATGCCTCCCCAGCGCCGCCGGCCGCCGTCGGCGACCTCCTCAAGCCCGGGCCGCGGTTCGACGCCAGGACGAGCTCGCTCGACCAGCCCTCCGGGATGGACGTTGGGCCCGACGGGCGCCTGTACGTCGTCAACGCGCTCAAGGACGAGATCGTCGTGCTGGATCGGACGGACGGCTCCATCGTGCGCCGGTGGGGCAACCACGGCACGAAGCCCGGCGAATTCGACTTCCTGCGCGACGTGACCGAGTCGGGCAGCGCGATCGGCGGCGTCGCCGTCGGGGCGGACGGCTCCGTCTACGTCGCGGACACGGTCAATCGCCGGGTGCAGCAGTTCGACACGGAGGGCAAGGTCGTTCGCACCTGGGGCCGCTTCGGCAGCGAACCGGGCCAGTTCCTCGAGCCGATCGATGTCGCGATCGCGCCAGACGGGTCCGTGTATGTCGTTGACGACCAGCGCGACGACATTCAGCGCTTCACCGCCGACGGGGCCTACCTGGCGACGCTCGGCAGCCACGGGTCGGGCCCCGGGCAGCTCGCCTTCACCGGCGGGATCGACGTGGGGCCGGACGGCACGGTGTACGTCGCGGACTGGGACAATCACCGGGTCCAGGCTTGGGACGACGCCGGCACCTTCCTGTGGACGACGGGCGACCGAGGCAAGGGCCCGGGCGAGTTCGACAACCCGGTGGACGTCCTCGTGGACGACAACGGGCTGCTGCACGTCGCGGATGCCAACGGTCTGCAGGCCATGGACGCCAGACGGCAGCCGGTCTCTGCAACGCCGCTGCACCTCGACGGGTTCTTCGGGACCCTCGCCCACGCAGGGAACGAGCTCTACGTCAGCGCGCCGATCACTGACGAGATCCTGACCTACCGCATCGAGGCCGGCGGATGACGCTCGCGGGTCCGACGCCCTCGCCATCGCCCGACGAGCTCCGCCGCGAGCTCGCCGCGACCCTCGCGGACCCGGTTGCCTTCCGGCGCTGGTACGAGGCGATGGTGGTGAGCGTCTACCGCTACCTCTACCCGCGATGCGGCGGCGACGCCGCGCTCGCCGAAGACGTCACCCAGCAGACGTTCATCACCGCGATCGACCGGCGGGCGACGTTCGAGGGCCGGTCGTCCGCGTCCACCTGGCTGCGGACGATCGCCCGCCACAAGCTGGCCGACCACTACCGCCGCATCGATCGCGAGGAGCGCCGCCACCTCCGCCTCGTCGTCCGGGAGATCCCGGCGACGCAGTCGGGCGCGCAACTCGGGTCGTCCGTCGAGGACCGCGAACGGATCCTCGCGGCGCTGCGCCAGCTCGCCCCGCTGCAGCGGGCGGTCGTTGTGCTGTGCTACGTGGACGGGCTGTCCGTGCGCGAGGCGGCGCGGGAGCTGGACCGCAGCGAGTCGGCCACCGAGTCCCTCCTCGGCCGCGCCCGGGAGCGCCTCCGCACGATCCTCCGGGAGGACAGCGATGGACGATGAGCGCCTGAGCGCCGACGTCAGGACGAGCCTGCGCGGGCTGGAGGCCGGTGCCGAGCCGCGCCCGGCGTTCGTCGCGGCCCTGCACGACGACCTCGCGGTCCGCCTCGGCCTTGCGGCGCCGAGATCGGCAACGCTGGCGCGGCGCGGCGCAGCGCTTCACCCGTCGGTCGTGACCGGCCGGCGGTTGGTGCGCCGGCTGGCCCTCGTCGCCGCGATCGTCACACTGGTCGCTGGCGCGGTGGCGAACGCCGCGGTGATCGGGTCGCTCGTCGACCGCGTCGTCCACCCGCCGTCCCTGCTCGACACGATCCGGCGCGAGGGGGGCGTCTCG
The DNA here is from genome assembly GCA_963779575.1 of uncultured Chloroflexia bacterium. Taxonomy (GTDB): domain Bacteria; phylum Chloroflexota; class Limnocylindria; order Limnocylindrales; family CSP1-4; genus CAIXZV01. The sequence goes on along the minus strand of CAVZYT010000007.1, from coordinate 25,926 downwards.
ATTGCGATTCGTCCCGATGGGCCCCAGGTCCTCGCGCCAGGCGGCCGGCTGGCGGGTTTCGATGTCGACGTTGCGAGGGCGGTGGCGGCCCGGCTCGGCGTGAGCGCGGACCTCCTGCCCCTCGACGTCACCGAGATCCTCGGCGGCGAGGGCGGCTGGCAGGTTGGACTGCCGAGCGGCCAGGTGCCGAGCGGCGATGCGAGCCGGTTCCTCGCCACGGCACCCTACTACCGGTGGCCCTCCTACGTCGTGACCCGGGCAGGCGCGGGTGCGCCCACATCAGTCGCCGCGCTCGACGGCGGGACGGTCTGTGTCGTCGCCGGCACCGCCGGACGCTCGTGGCTCGACGGCGTGACCGAGGCCAGCGGACGCGTCACGCTCGTTCCCGCACCGACGGCGGCCGTGCGCGTCCTGGCGGACGATCAGGCGTGCGTCGCGGACGTCCTCGGGGGGCGCTCCGACGCGCTGGTGACCGCGGCAATGCTCCCCACGGACGTCGCGACGAACCCGCGGCTCGCGCTGATCGGCGACGGGCCAGTGGCCGGCGAGGACCGGGTGATGCTGGTCCCGGCCAACGTTCCCGGCGCCGCGATGCTCCGCGACGAGCTCGACAGGATCCTCGACGGACTCCGCACCGACGGGACCCTCGCGGATCTCGCTCGGAGCCGCTTCGGCGGGGACGACGTCCCGGTAACCGCCCCCTGACCTACCAGAAGCGGCGGCGGGGAGACGGTTGCGCCCTGGGGGCGTGGTAGCGGTCCATGAGCTCGGCGATCGCGTCGCGGGCGGCGCGCCACTCCTCCTGGTCGCCGAACACGTCGGGGTCGCGGCCCCAGCGCTGGATCTGCGTCATCGCCGTGACGATCGCGTTGTGCTGGGCCAGCCGGTTGCGCCCGGCGTCGACCGCGCCCGTGACGAGGTAGCGCCGGACGAGGTCGAACGGGGCCGACCAGCGCCCGATGCGGATCCGGTCGTTCTCGCGCAGGGACTCGAGCCAGGCGTCGTCGCCCAGCGGGCGCCGCTCGTGCTCGTCGACGTGGGCGTTGATGTCGAGGCGGGCGCCGGGCCGGAGCTCGGACGGGAAGCGGCCATCGTCGTCGCTCTGGCGGTAGCAGACCGGGCACTCCGCCAGCCGGGCGCTCGCCGGCGGCGCCTCGCCGTACGGCAGCCCGCATCGCCGGCAGAGCTTGGCGCCCGCGAAGCTGGCGACCGAACCGCACTGGAGGCAGGTCTGGTCTGCGGTGGAGGCCGGCATGTGTACTCCTCGGCGGCCCGCTCACGGGTCGCAGGCTGGCTGGGCTCCAAGTGTCGCGGACCGGCCGGGGTCGAGGCTGCAACGCAAGGGTCCTCCCCGGGCGTCGCCGATCGGGCTAGTCCGGACGCCCCGCTACGCCGCCGCTGCGGTGACGATCGCCGCCGCCTCCTCGACGATCCGACCCAGGTGCGCGTCGCCTCGGAAGCTCTCCGCGTACAGCTTGGTCACGTTCTCGGTGCCCGACGGCCGGGCCGCGAACCAGCCCTCGGCCGTCGTCACCTTGAGGCCGCCGATCGCCGCGCCGTTGCCCGGCGCGTTGGTGAGGATCGCGGTGATCGGGTCGCCGGCGAGCATCGACGCCGTCACGTCGGCTGGCGCCAGGCGGCCGAGCCGCGCCTTCTGCTCGGGCGTCGCCGGCGCGTCGATCCGGCGGTAGGCGGGGGCGCCGAAGCGTTCCGTCAGCCCGGCGTACAGCTCGGCCGGGTTGCGCCCCAGGACCGCGGTCAGCTCGGCCGCGAGCAGGCAGGCCGTGATCCCATCCTTGTCGGTGGTCCAGACGCTCCCGTCGCGGCGCAGGAACGACGCCCCGGCGCTCTCCTCGCCACCGAACCCGATCGACCCGTCAACGAGCCCATCGACGAACCACTTGAAGCCGACGGGGACCTCGACAAGCCGCCGGCCCAGATCGGCGACGACGCGGTCGATGATCGACGACGACACCAGCGTCTTGCCGACGGCCACCCCGCTCCCCCACTCCCGGTGGCCGCCGAACAGGTACGAGATCGCCGCCGCCAGCACGTGGTTGGGGTTCATCAGCCCGGCGCCCGGGACGACGACTCCATGGCGATCCGCGTCGGCGTCGTTGCCGAGCGCGAGGTCGAAGCGGTCCCGGAGGCCGACGAGCCCCGCCATCGCGTATGGCGACGACGGGTCCATCCGGATCCGCCCGTCCCAGTCGAGGGTCATGAAGCCGAACGTCGGGTCGACGGCGGGATTGGTGACGGTCAGGTCGAGCCCGTACCGCTCGCCGATCACGCCCCAGTAGTCCACCGCCGCGCCGCCCAGCGGGTCGACGCCGATCCGGAGCCCGGACCCGGCGATCGCCTCCATGTCGACGACGAGCTGGAGACTGTCGACATAGGCGGCGCGGAAGTCGTATGCCACACAGTCGCTCCGCGCCCGATCGAACGGGACGCGGGCGATGCCATCGATGCCGTCCTTCCCCGACGCCTCGAGGATCCGGTTCGCCTCGTCCTGGATCCAGCGCGTCACGTCGGTGTCGGCCGGGCCGCCGTTGGGCGGGTTGTACTTGAAGCCGCCGTCCTCGGGCGGGTTGTGCGACGGCGTCACGACGATGCCGTCCCCGAGGCCGTCGGGGTGCGTGCGGGCCCGGTTGGCCACCAGGATCGCGTGCGAGACGGCGGGCGTCGGCGTGTACCCGTCGGCGGCATCGACCCGCACGTCGACCCCGTTCGCCACCAGCACCTCGAGGGCGGTGCGCCAGGCGGGCTCGGACAGGGCGTGGGTGTCGCGGCCGATGAACAGCGGGCCGCCGTAGCCCTGGGATTTCCGATATCGGCAGATGGCCTCCGTCGTGGCCAGGATGTGCGCCTCGTTGAAGGCGGCTCGCAACGCAGAACCGCGATGGCCGGAGGTGCCGAAGGCGACCCGCTGGGTGGGCTCGGCGGGATCGGGGCGGACGTCGTAGTAGGCGCGGACGAGGGCATCGACATCGACGAGGTCCGACGCCAGGGCCCGCGTGCCGGCTCGATCGTGCATGGGGGAACGATACGTCGGCGGGGTTGCCGCGAGGGTTGAAATGCGGTTGTTCGTTGCGCCGCCCGTCGCCGTTCCGTACGATGCCCGCAACCCGAACCAGAACCACGTACGGGGCTCGTCCGAGTCCGTCGCTCGTTCGACGGCCGGATGCAGGAGCCCACGATGGGCCTGCGTCGGGCAGGAGGCATCTCATGGCGACCGTGACCTTCGATCACGTGGTCAAGAAGTACGGCGATGTGGTCGCCGTCTCGGACCTGAACCTCGAGATCGGCGACGGCGAGTTCATGGTCCTCGTTGGCCCGTCGGGCTGCGGCAAGACGACCAGCCTGCGGATGATCGCGGGCCTCGAGGAGATCAGCGACGGCACGTTGCGGATCGGCGACAAGGTCGTCAACGACGTCGCTCCCAAGGACCGCGACATCGCGATGGTGTTCCAGAGCTACGCGCTCTACCCGCACATGTCGGTCCGGGACAACCTCGCCTTCGGGCTGAAGCTGCGCAAGGTCCCCAAGACCGAGATCGAGCGCCGGATCAACGAGGCGGCGGGGATCCTGCAGCTCGAGAAGCTGCTCGACCGCAAGCCCAAGGAGCTGTCCGGCGGCCAGCGCCAGCGCGTCGCGCTCGGACGAGCGATCGTCCGCGAGCCCGCCGTGTTCCTCATGGACGAGCCGCTGTCCAACCTCGACGCCAAGCTGCGCGTCCAGACGCGCGCCGAGATCGCCCGCCTCCACCAGCGCCTCGGGACCACGATGGTCTACGTCACCCACGACCAGGTCGAGGCGATGACGATGGGCCAGCGAATCGCGGTCATGAGCGAGGGCCTGCTCCAGCAGGTCGGCACGCCGCAGCAGCTCTATGACGCCCCCATCAACCGCTTCGTCGCCGGCTTCATCGGCAGCCCGTCGATGAACTTCATCGAGCTGGACGTCCCGAGCGCGGTCGGCGCCGAGCTCGTCCAGGGCTCCACCCGGTTCCCCGTCCCGTCCAACTACCGCGAGGGCCTCTCGGCCGCCGGCAGCAAGGTGGTCGCCGGCTTCCGGCCCGAGCACCTCGAGCTCAGCGACATCCCGGCCCCCTCGGCATCGATGCAGGGCACCGCGGACGTCGTCGAGTACCTCGGCAACGAGGAGCTGCTGCACGTCACCGTCGACGGCCGCGAGGTCGTTGCGATCGTGGACTCGTCCAACCGGGTCCGCCCGGGCGACGTGGTCCAGCTCCGGCTGCCGGCCGAGAAGCTCCACCTGTTCAGCGCCGAGAACGGCCTGTCCGTCGCCAAGCTGCGCGAGGTGGCCGCCGCCTGACGGCGGTCCGCCCCGAGAACATCAAGCGCGCCAACCGAAGCCGGCCCGTCAGCGCGACGGGCCGGCTTCTTCGCTGATCGGAGATCGCATGCCCGACCCCCTCGAGGAACGCGTCGTCGAGTCGCGGCTCATCCACCGCGGGCGGTACATGGAGTTCCGCGTCGACACCATCGAGCGTGCCGACGGCTCGCGCGGGACACGCGACGTCGTGGGCCACCCGGGTGCCGTGGCGGTCCTCGCCCTCGACGACGACAACCGGCTGCTGATGGTCCGCCAGTGGCGCGTGCCGGCGGGTCGCGCGCTGCTCGAGATCCCGGCCGGCACACTCGACGTGCACGACGGCGTCACCGAGGACCCCGCAGTCGCCGCCCGCCGCGAGCTGGAGGAGGAGACCGGCCACCGCGCCGCGGCGTGGCGCAAGCTCGCGACGTTCTGGACGGCGCCCGGCTTCGCGTCGGAGCTGATGCACCTGTACCTGGCGACGGGGATCGCCGGCGTGGGTGCCTCCGACGACCGCCTGTCACCCGACGAGGACGAGCGCCTCGAGCTGCTCCACGTGCCGCTGGACGACGCCGTCACGATGGTCGAGAAGGGCGAGCTGGGCGATGCGAAGTCGATCCTCGGGATCCTGTGGCTCGACCGGATCCGGCGCGCCTAGTTCGAGGACCTGGCCCCCGGGTCCGGCAGGCGCGCCAGGGCCGTCTGGTAGAGGTCCGACGCCGGAGCCAGCGCGACCGCCAGGCGCAGGTGCGTCCGCGCCTCGCCGTCCCGGCCGAGCCGCTTGAGGCTCTGGCCCAGGGCGAAGTGCGCGTAGTGGGCTGACGGGTCGATCTCGAGCATCGCCTCGAAGGTCTGCCGGGCTCGCTCGGTCTGGGCGGAGTTGAAGTAGGCGCGACCGAGGGCCTCGAGGATCGACGCCTTGCCGGGCTCGAGCCGCGCGGCGCGCTCGAGCACGATGGCGGCCTGGGCGTTGTGGCGCCGCTCGAGCAGGCCGTGACCCCGCTGCAGCAGGTCGTAGGCGGACTCCTGCTCGCCGCCCGTCAGGCGGAATCCCTCGTGCATGGCGCGATCCTGCCACGGTTCCCCCGGGTGCGCCGTCACCCAGTCGGGGGGGGCGTCGACCCGTCAGGCGGCGGGGGGCGGCGGCGGACCGTAGAGGTCGACGGACGTCGCGGGGACCTGGCGATGCCGCCGTCGCAACCGGACGATCCAGGCGAGGACGAGGAGCCCGAGCAGCACGACCACGATCCCGAGCCCGCCGCCGATCAGGATCGCCCGCCCGCGTCCCGCCTCGGCCGCCACCGCGAGCGTCCCCGAGACGAGCGCCGCACGCTCGTTCGCCTCGGTGAGGTTCCCGGCCTCCCAGGCGGATCGCGCGGCGACGAGGTCGCCGTCGGGATCCTTGCCGCTCAGGCCGAGCGTCATGAGCCAATCACGCGGGGCGCCGGCCGCCGACGTCGCCGCGACCACCGCATCGAGCGATCCCTGGGTGCCGGCCGCGAGATCGGCGGCCGCCGTCAGGTCAGCGGCGGTCCCGGCCGACTCGTAGGCGGTCTCGAGGTCCGGCGGCGGATCGAGGTGGTTGGTCGCGGCCAGCGTGTCGATGCCGTCGCGCTCGTGGAGGATGGCGGTCGAGTCGGCGATCCGGGCGTCGGCCTCGCTGAAGGCCCATTTGTCGAGCGCGAGGCGGACCGCCGGCGGTGCGGCCCAGCCGGCGTCGTCGGCGACGAGTGCGCGGTACCCGGCGCGGGACGCCGCGCGATCGACCAGTTGTGCCGCGTCGCGCGCGGGGAGCACCCACTTGGCCAGCAGGTCCGAGGCGTCGGTGGCGCCGCCCAGCTCCTCGGTCAGGTCGAGGAACCGGCGCCAGTCGTTGGGCAGCGCGGTTCGCTCGGTTGAGCCGTCGGCGGCGTACGCGGTCGTGCCGCTCTCGGCCGCCCGGAAGACCCGCTGCATCCCGTCCTCGCCCGTCTCCTTGAGGATGGTCCGGATCACCGTCCATGCCGCGTCGTAGCCGTACTGCTCCCGGGCGTCGCTCTGGGCGTCGCGGATCGGCGCGGGCGGCGACCAGGTCGAGAGCGGGAAGGCCGCCTTGTTCGACCTCTTGACCGGCGACGGGTCGACCTTGCCGCGAGTCTCCGAGGCCAGCACGCGGGCCGCGTACTCCTCGGCCAGCCCCTCGTTGACCCAGCGGTCGGTGAACAGGCCGCTGTTGAACCAGGCGTGCGATGCCTCGTGGACGATCGTGAGGTCGTCGAGGTTCTCGCTGATCGTGATCTCGTCGCTCTTGGGGTCGTAGAAGCCGGCATAGCCCTCGAGCAGGGGTGTGTGGACCTCGAGCACGTTGAGCGGCCCGTCGACTGGCCACGGGAGCCCGATCCGCCCGACGAGGTCGGGCACGCTTTCGGTGAGGATCGTCGCCACGCGCCGGCGCCAGCGCGAATCCTCCGGCCAGCCGCGGACGATGATCCGCTCGCCATCGGCGAGATCCAGGGCGTCGCGCGACAGGCCGTTGTCGTTGCGAGCGTTGACCCACGCATACCAGCCCAGCGCGTCGTCGGTCGTGGCGGTGAACACCTGGACGTCGCCCGCGGTCTGCTCCTTCATCTTCTGGCCCGTGACGTCGACGTCGAACCCCTTCGGCACCTCGATCCGCACGCTTCCCTTGTCACCGAACGCCCAGGCGAGGAACGTCGCGAACGCCGGCCCGACGCGCACCCCGCTCGCCGAGCGCGGGGCACCGGCCGGAAGGTCGAACGACAGCCGGAGATGGGTCGTGTCACCGAAGTACAGGTCATCGCCGAAGCCGATCGTGACCAGCCGGAACGTCTTCTTCTTCGCGCTGGTCACCGGGACGCTGGAGCCGTTCTGGGTCGCGCGCAGCCGGGTGGCCTCGGGCTGCACGCCGAGGTTCACCCGGTCGTAGAAGTAGCGCGTGATCACGCCCCCGGCGACGCGGTTCGGCTTCTGGTTGAGAACGTTGATGTCGACGATGACGCGGACCCGCCCGCCGTCGGGCGAGACGACGTAGCGCGCCTTCGTGCTGACCGCGAGGTCGTCCGCGGCAAGCGCCACCGGGGCGTCGAACGCGGCGAGGAAGGGCGCGACCTGCGCGATCGGCGCGGCCGCCGGCGGCACGACCGCCGCGAGGACGGACAGGGCGGCGGCGAGCACGATCCCGGCGAAGGCCGGCCGGCGACTGCCCGTCATGCGCATGCGGCTCAGGAGCCCGCGGGGATCGAGGCGGTTCGAGCCCGTCGCGCGGCGCGCGCACGACCCGCCACCGCCGCGGCGAGCACGAGGATCGCGGCCAGCGCGGCCAGCACGAGCAGCCCGCGGCGGCGGCCCTCCTGCCACGCCGCGGTCCAGGCGCGATAGGCGTCGTCGGCGGCGGCCTGGGCGCCCGCGAGGTCTCCCTTGGCGAACGCGTCTCGTGCCGCGACGATGTCCGCCTCGGGGTCCTCGCCCAGCATCCCGATCCGGCTCAGGACGTCGTCGTCGTGGACCCGGGCGTCCGACGCCCCGATGACGGCGAGCATCGCGTTGCGCTCGGCCTCCGCCTCGGTCGACGCCCCGACCATGTCGCCCACCTGGAACCGCTGCTGCACGGTCGGCGGCAAGATCATCGATCCGTGCGTCGCGAGCGACTCGATCGCGCCCCGCTGCGCGAGCACGGTCCGCGCGTCGGCCAGCTGCTGCAGGGCGGTGTCGAACTGCCACGAGCGGAGCGCATCCCGGACGCTGCGCGGCAGCTTCCAGTCGCCGGCGAGCGCGAGCGTGCGTGCGTAGGCGGCTCGCGCGTTGGAACGGGCATCGAGCAGCGCCGCCTCGTCGGGCCGCACCACCCACTGGCGCCACAGGTCGGTGAAGTCCTCGCCGGTCTCGGCCTCGAGCAGGTCCAGGAGGCCGCGCCAGTCGGGCGGACCGTCGACCGTCTCGGGGTCGATCGCCCCGCCGAAGCCGGTGTTGGGCGGGGGCTGGTAGGCGCCCAACCGGCCGTGTGCCGCGGCCCACACGCGCTGCAGTGCGTCCTCGCCGGCACGCTCGGCGATCGCGCGGGCGAGCGCGAGCGACGCCGCATACCCGTAGGTCTCCGTCGGGAGGTTGGCGGTCGTCGCGGGATCCGACGGGTTCGCCCAGGCGTTGAGCGGGATCGCGGCCTTGCTCGCGGCAGCGGTCAGCTTGGGGCTGGTGTCCTTGACCTTGAGCTTCCGCGCGGCACGCTGGGCGTACAGCGAGGCGAACCCCTCGCTCACCCAGCGGTCGGCGACGAGCGCGCCGTTGAACCAGCCGTGGGCCGCCTCGTGGAGGACGACCAGCGGCTCGGCCCAGTAGGCGACCTCGATCCGATGCTCCGCCGGGGCGAACAGCCCCGCGTACCCGCCGGCGGCACGGCTCACGGCCTCCTGGATGACCGTCGGCTCGGCCTCGGGCCAGGCGAGACCGATCTCATGGCTGAGCTCCGGCAGCGCCTTCCTGAACAGGCCGCCGATGCGCCCCGCCCAGGCCGGATCGTCGCGCCAGCCGCGGACCAGCAGGGCGACGTCGCCGTCGCCGGCCGCCACGGTCAGCGGCGTCTCCTTGTAGACCGCCTCGCGCTGCGCCGTGAGGTAGGCGAAGTAGGAGAGCGGCTCGCCCAGGGGATCGGTCGCCAGCGTGACCCCGCCGTCCGCCGTCTTCGTCCGGCTGTCGAAGTCGCCGTTCTCGACCGACACGTCGTAGCCCGGCGGGAAGTGGACGCTGACGCGGCTGCCCTTCGCGCCGTCAGAGGCGAACGCCCACACCGGGAACGTCACGAGACCGCTGCCGACGCGCACCTGGCGGGTGGCCGGCTTGCCGGGATCGACGAGGTCGAACGAGAGCTCCATCGCCTTGCCCTCGCCGCCGTAGAGCCGCCGCCCGAAGTCGATCCGCAGCAGGGTCGCGTTCTTCGATCGGTCCGCGACCCGGACCGTCGCCCCCTTCGCGCCCGAGATCGCGAACCCGCTCGCCCCGGGCTGAACGGCGAGGAACGCGTGGTCGAAGTAGTACTTGTGTGTCTTGGTCTCGCTGCGGTGGTTGCGGGCGTCGATGGCGACCGCGACGTGCACCCGCCGATGGGCGGGCTGGACCGTGTAGGCGGCATCGGTGACGAGCGTCAGGTCACTGGCGGCGGCCGCGACCCCGGCTGCGGGGAGTGCCCCGGCGACCGGCGCGAGCCACGCGAGCGCGACGGCCGCGAGCAACGCGAGAGCTCGTCGCGCGGACCCGCCTCATGCGTCCGCCTCCGCGGGCTCGAGGAGCTCGCGGAGCTCGTCGGCGTACCGGTCGAGCAGGCGCGTGCCCGGTCCCTCGTCACTGGCCGGCGCGTCGATCGACCAGCCGCCGCCCTTGAGCCAGGTCGTCGCGGGCTCGTGCAGCCGGTCGGCGACGGCCAGCAGGCGCGCGAGCGCGAGCCCCACGGCGTCCAGGTCCAGCGTCGCCGCGGGCAGCTCCGCGGTCAGCACCGGGCGCTCGTCCTCGGCCACGGCGAACTTCACGAAGGGCGTCTCGTCGTTCCAGCGCAGCAGCATCCGGTACGACTTGCGGAAGCTGTCGTTGATCGGCGGCGCGAAGTGCGCCCAGGCGATCAGCGCGAGGGCCGGGTCCAGGATCAGGGTGACCCGAAGCGCCGCCCGGCGGCGGCCGTCGAGGACGAGATCCCACGACGAGACGCCTTCGCGGTCGGCCCGCTCCAGGGGCTCCAGGCCGAGCTCGGTGAGCCAGGCCTCGACGTCGGCAGCGGCGGGCGCCGACGCTCGAGGGGCGATGGACATGCGCGGGAGTCTACCCGAGGGTCCCGGAAACCCCCGCCGAGGGGCCCGGATCGCCCCGCCGGCTACTCCTTGGCGCTGGCCAGGATCCGCGCGGCCGGAGCGTCGCCGTCGGCGGTTGCCTTCGCTGCCCGGGCGCCGCCCGGCTTGTGGTCGATGGTCCCGCCGGAGCGGACGACCCGGTTCGCGAAGTCGGCCGACTTCACCTTTTCGCCAACCTTTACGTTGCGCCCGAGGCGCACACCCCGCGGGATGATCGACTGCTTGCCGACGACCGTGATCCCGGTGTTCAGCCGGCCCGGCTCCTGCCGGTTCGGCGTGTCGTAGTCCGGCCCGTCGCCGACGATGGCCGTCTGGCCGACGACGACCTCCTTGTCCAGGATCGCGCGGTCGACCACCGCGCCGGATCGGATGACCGTGTCGAACATGACGATCGAGTCGCGCACGACGGCGCCCACGTCGACCCGGACGCCGGGCGAGAGCACGCTGTTCACGACCATCCCGTTGATCACGCAGCCGTGCGAGATCAGGCTGCGATGGACCTGCGCGGTCGGCCCGATCTTGGCCGGAGCGCGTTCCTCGGAGCGTGTGTGGATCAGCCAGTCCCGGTCGTAGAGGTCGAGCTCGGGGTTGTCGTCGAGAAGCGCCATGTTGGCCTCCCAGAACGACTGGATCGTGCCCACGTCCTGCCAGTACCCGTCGAACCGGTAGCCGTACACGCGGGCGCCGCCGTCGAGCATCGCCGGGATCACGTCGCGCCCGAAGTCCTTGCGCTCGTCGCTGAGCCAGCGGGTGAGGGCGCGCTTCGAGAACACGTACACACCCATCGACGCGAGGTCGCTCTTGGGCTGCTTGGGCTTCTCCTGCCACTCGACGACGCGGTCCTGGTCGTCCAGCGCGAGGACGCCCATCCGGCTGGCCTCCGCGATCGGGACGCGCCGGACGGCGATCGTCACGTCCGCGCGGTGCCGCCGATGGGCCGCGAGGAACGGCTGGTAGTCCATTTTGTAGATGTGGTCGCCGGCCAGGATCAGGACGGTGTCACCGTCACTGTGCTCCACGACGTTGATGTTCTGGAGCACCGCGTCTGCCGTGCCGCCGTACCACTCCGCGACGCGTCCGCGCTTGATGTACGGCTGCAGCATCTTGATGCCGCCCTTGTTGCGGTCGAGGTCCCACGGGCGGCCGAGCCCGATGTGGTCGTTGAGCGAACGGGGGTTGTACTGGGTCAGCACGACGACGTCGTCGACACCCGAGTTCACGCAGTTCGACAGCGTGAAGTCGATGATCCGGTACTTGCCGCCGAACGGCACCGCGGGCTTCGCGCGCACAGACGAGAGGATGGACAGGCGCTCGCCCTCCCCGCCCGCGAGGATCACCGCCATCACCGGCTTGACCAAGCTGTCGTCCCTCCACGCACGGCCGACCTAGGGCGATGCTAGCACCGTGCCGGTGAACGCCGGGGCGATCTGATCGAGGCGGGGCCGACGGCCGTGGCTACGTGAACAGCTTCGGGTTCACGAAGTTCCCGTTGAACTCGACCATCCAGTGGAGATGCGCGCCGGTCGAGTGGCCGGTGTTGCCCTCGTAGCCGATCACCTGGCCCTTGCGGACCACCGCGCCGGCCCGGACCTTGTAGCGGGCCTGGAGGTGCGCGTACCACGTGGTCAGGTTCTGGGAGTGCGCGATGATCACGATCCAGGCGGGATCGGCCCCGTCGGCGTAGTTCCAGCCGACGTACACGACCTTGCCGGCACCCGAGGAACGAACCGGCGTCCCGTACGGGGCGACGATGTCGATCCCGTTGTGCCAGTGGGCACAGCTGCCCATCGGTGGCTCGTAGATCACCCCAGTGCACCCGAAGGGCTGGGTGACCACGCCACCCATCGGCCACTGCAGCGTCCCGTTGTACTTCGATGGGATGTTGCCCTGGTTGAACTGCCGGGCCACGAGGCGGTTGATCTTGTGCTGGAGCTGGCGCTTGGCGGCCGCGGTCGCCGCGAGCGCCTGGCGCATCCGCTTCTCGTCGGCGGCCAGCTGCGCGTAGCGCGCCTTCTGTGCCCGGAGCGCCGCCTCGGCCTGCTTCTCGAGCACCCGCAGGCGCGCCTGCGCCGCACGGAACTCCTTGAGCCGCTGATCGAGCTTCTGCTTCTGGACCGCCGTCTGCTGGCGGATCGTGTTGGTCTCCGCACGTGCCTCGACGGCGGTCTGGTGCAGGCTCGCCAGCGTCTCGCGGTCCTTCGCGACCTGGGCCGCCAATTCGCGGTCCTGGTCCGCCGCATCCAGCTGGGAGCTCATCTCGGCGAGCATGTCCGTGAACGACGCGCCGGACAGGAAGGTCTCGAGGAGCGACGTCCGCTCGGCCTCGTAGGCGCTTCGGATGCGGCTGGCGAGCTCGGCCTTGCGGACCCCCAGCTCCTCCTTCTTGGCCGTCTCGTTGGCCTCGATCCGCTGGACCTGGAGGGTGAGGTCGCTCAGCTGGTAGACGAGCGTCTGGTAGGTGGCCTTGACCTTGCCGATGTCGTCGATCAGGCCGGCCACGCGCTTGCGCGTCGCGGCGAGGTCGTCGGTGATGCCGTTGAGCTGGTCGCGCGTCTGCGCGATCTCCCCCTGCAGGCTCGCCTGCGAGGTGTTGAGCTGCGCGATCAGCGCCTTCTGGTCGGCGATCTTCTGCTGCAGGGCGCGCTGCTGCGCCTGGGCGTCGCTGAGCTCATCGCCGCGGACGGGCGACGGGGCGTTCGCGGGCGCCGCGAACAGGCCGACGAGCAGGGGGATGGCCAGGACCGCGACGAGGAGGCGGGACCGGCGGCCTGGACGCGACCGCGGAAATCGCTGGGCTGTCGCTTGGCGAGTCAACGAGCAGGCGTCCTCATCTCGTGCTCCGCCTCAAGGGGCACTCCCGAGACGACCGGTTCTTGGCTTCGGGGCAGTGTACCAGCGTGGGCAATCGCCTCAGCGGATCGCGAAGATCGCCCACAGCGCGCCGATGATCAGGAACGGGCCGAACGGGATGAACGTCTTGAGCGTGATCCTGCGGGCGACCAGGAGCACCACGATCACCGCACCCGCCAGCAACGCCCCGTAGATCACGCTCGTGAACAGGCGGTACGCCCCGGCCAGCAGCCCGACCGAGATGAGCAGCTTGAGGTCGCCCTGGCCGATCGCCCCCGCCCCGAACGGGATCGAGGCGAGGAAGATGATCCCGGGCACCAGGATCGCGAACAGGATCGCGAACGGCATGTCCGCGGGGGGCACCAGCGGGTTGAGCCCGGCGAGGCCGACGACCAGGGCGATCGGGATCGCGGGCAGCGTCAGCTCGTTGGGCAGCAGCCGCTGGTCGAGGTCCGTCGCGAGCAGCAGCACCAGGGCCACCGAGTACGCCCCGAAGATGAGCGCGGGCACGGGATCCGGGAAGCGCAGCGTGAGCGCGCCCATCACGAGGGCGCCGGTCACGACGACGACCGGCGTCCGCCAGTCGATCGGGCGGATGCTCCCGTCCTCGTGCTCGGGCCAGCGGGCGGCGATCCGGTCGGCGACGAATCCCCAGGCGCCGCCGAGGACGGCCAGGATGACGGCGAGCGGGGTCACGTCGAACGAGGCGGACACGCGGCGGAGTCTACGAGGGCCGGTCGTCCCCGTGCGGCCCCCCGATGGTCAGGTGGACGCGGCCCCGGCCAGCGCGAGCTCCACGAGCGTCGCGTGGGTCACGCCGGTCGCGCCGCGCGGCGCGTACGGGTAGGTCTTGCGGAAGTAGCCCGTCCCGCCGATGTCGAGATGCGCCCACGGCACCGTCCGGAACTGCTCCAGGAACAGGCCGCTCTTGACCAGCGATCCGTCTGGCGTGCCGGTGTTCTGGATGTCGCCGTACCAGCTCTCCATCTCGGACATGTAGTCGGCGATCAGCGGGATCCGCCAGTACCGCTCCCCGGCCCGATCGGCCGCCGCGGACAGGTCGCCCCACCACGGGTCCGGCGTCGCGAACGCGCCGGTGACGATGTTGCCGAGCGCTCGACCCACGGCACCCGTGAGCGTCGCGACATCGACGATGTGGGTCGCGCCCAGGCGCTCCGCGTAGGTCATCGCGTCGCCCAGGATCAGGCGGCCCTCGGCGTCGGTGTTGATGATGTCGACGAACTTGCCGTTCATCGCCCGGACGATGTCGCCCGGGCGCGTTGCCCCGCCCCCGGGCATGTTCTCGACCGCGGGCGCGACCGCGAGCAGTGGCAGACCGGGAGCAAGACGAGCCACGGTGGCGATGGCCGCGATCACGGTGCACGCACCGATCTTGTCCATCTTCATCTCTTCCATCCGGTCGCCCGGCTTGATGCTGATGCCGCCGGAGTCGAAGCAGACGCCCTTGCCGACGAGCGCGAGGTGCCGTCCCAGCGCGTCCTTCTCGCCCTCGCCGCCCGAGCGCATCACGATCATCCGCGGCTTGTTCGCGCTCCCCTGGCCGACGGCCAGGAACATGCCCATCCCGAGCTCGGCCGCGCGCTCCTCGTCGAGGACGTCGATCGAGAGCCCGTTGGCCGCCGCGAGCTCGCTCGCCTCGTCGGCGAGGACCTGCGGCGTGACGTCGTTGGCGGCCCGGTTCGACAGCCGGCGCGCGATGTTCGCACCCTCGCCCATGATCCGGCCCCGCTCGGCGGCCTTCGCCAGCGCCGCGCCGTCTCCACCGGGGGCGATCAGCACGAGCTCGTCGAGCACGGGCGGCGCGGCGTCGCTGTCCTCGCGGTAGATCGTCTTGGGCTCGAAGCCGCCCTCGACGACGCCCCGGACGACGAAGTCGGCGACGGTCTCGGCGTCCCCGCCGAGCGAGGTCGTGAGCGGGTCGAGCCAGACCGCCATCGCCTTGACGTCGCGGTTGATGAGGCGCCGGATCGCGCGAGCGGCGACCTTGCGCACGGTCTCGCGGTCGATCTCGTCGTGGCCTGGCCCCGACGACCAGCACCCGTCGCGCCGGCAGCTCGCCCGAGGCACCGAGCGCCGTCCCGTAGCGCCGGTCTCGCAGCTCGCCGAACGCCTGGAGCGCGCGCAGCTCGCCACCCGAGCGTCGGTCGAGCTCATCGATGGCACCGCTGAACTCGAGCTCACCGACGACCGGCACCACGAGGACGTCGGTCGCGACCTCCCACGGCTGGTCGGTGACAACGCGAATTCTGCACGAACAGGATCCTCCGGTGGACATCACGGCCTGCAGCCCCGTCGGCCGGACGAAGATGGGAGTTTGGCCGACAGTGTAGCGGCGGCCACCGCGACGGCGAGTCGCCGGCGGGGCTACTCCGGGAGTGCGGGCGCCTGCTGCAGCTGGTGCTGGAGGTCGAGCGCCGACCCGAGGGCGCCGCGCGCCTCCTCGATCGAGATCACGGCCTGGTTGAGCCCGCCCTGCGCGATGTCGGACATGATCACCACCAGCGCCCGCGTGTCCGGCGGCAGCTGCTGGCGGGCGACCTGCTCCCCGTCGATCGCCGAGCGCACCCGGTCGGTGACCTTGCCCTTGGAGTCGAGGAGGGCCTGGTACAGCCGGCGCAGCGCAGCATCGTAGGCGGCGTTCCGGTCGAGCCAGGCCGTGAGCATCTCGACGTCGGTCGTGGGCACGCAGGCGATCGCGGAGGTCGCGGGACTCGGCGATGATCGAGTCGGACGTGTCGAGCGCGTCCAGCGCCAGCCGGTAGTGCGCGGCGGAGCCCTCCCCGGCCGCAGCCGCGGTTCGCTGATCGTGCCGAGCAAGGAGGCCGGTGAGCTTGGCCGCGTTCAGCGCGCGACCGGTGAACGCGGCCCAGTCGCTCTCGAGCCCGTCGGTCAGGCCCTTCGTCTGGCTGAGCGTGTCGTAGCGGTTGAACATCGCCGCTGACAGGCGGAGCTCGGGGTCCGGGGTGACGCCCGGCACGGCGGCCAGTGCGGCTTCGAGCGCAGTGGCCTCGCCCTTCACGGTCCCCACCTGGTTCGAGCCGTCCGCGATCGAGGACGCCAGCGTGTTCGTGTCGCCGGCCGCGACCGCCGTCAGCGCCAGCCGTGCGGTCGACGAGAGCCCGTCAACCTCGTCGGCCAGCTGCTGGAGCTGGTCCGTCGCGGCGTCGATCGCCGATTCTGCCGCCCGGTCGCCGGTCCAGGTGAGCTCGGGCCGGGACGGTGACGACGGCATGTGGTTCATCGAGGCGACGATCCCGGCCGCGCCGAGGGCGATCACGACCGCGACGGCGAGCCAGGCGAGCGCGAGCAGGATGGTGCTGACGGCCGAGCGCAGGGTCACGGCGGGGAGCGTAGCCGGTCGCGGCGGAGGGCGCCGCTCGTCAGGTCGCGGCCTGCGCTCCGGGTTCCTGGTCCGCCAGCCGCAGCCGCACGTGGGTGAGCCCGCCCTCCATCGGTCGCGGCTCGAAGCCGAACTCGGTGCTGATGGTGTCGAGGGGGCCGATGTTGTCGAACTTGAGCTGGCGGAGCTGGTCGGTGGCGACGGGGAACGGGAGGTGGACGAACTCGGCAGAGCCAGCGACGAGGCGGATCACCGGAACGGGCATCGGGACGAGGGCCCGCCGCTTCCCCATCGCCCGGAGGACCTCCTCGACGATCTCGCGATACGTCCAGTAGCGCGGTCCGCCGAGCGGGTACTCGCGCCCGATGGTCGTCTCGTCGGCGAGCACGTCGATGACGACGCGCGTGAGGTCGCCGATCGCCAGGGGCTGGAACCGCGCGGCGCCGGAGCCCGTGATCGGGACGACGCCCGGCGACATGCGGACGAGGCCGGCGATGAGATTGAAGAACCCGTCGCGCGGCCCGAACACCAGCGACGGCTCCAGGATTGTCCAGTCGAGCCCGCTCTCGCGGACGATCGCCTCCGCCTTCGCCTTGGAGCTCGCGTAGTGGAGCTCGGGGTCGTCGACGACCGCCATCGCGCCCTGGTGCACGAACCGCCGGACGCCCGCCTCGCTCGCCGCGTGGACGACGTTGCGAGTGCCCTCGGTGTTCACGAGGCGGAGGCTCTGGCCACCGTCAAGGTCACGCGGGATGGCGACGAGGTGGACGATCGCGTCGACGCCGGCCATCGCCGCGGGGAGGGTCGCGGGCTTCGTGACGTCGCCGATCCTGGTCTCGAGGGCATCGCGTTGCGCGGGGTTCAGGCGCTGCTCGACGAGCGAGGCGGTCCTGGCGTCGCGCGCCAGCCCCACGACCCGGTGCCCGTCGTCGATGAGGGCTGGAACGAGGTGGCTGCCGACGAACCCGGATGCGCCGGTGACGAGGATGGTGGCCATGGTGCGATGTGCTCCGTAATGCGCTACTGCACGATATCATGATACTTGTCGGGATCAAGATGTGGCGCCGGGTGCAACTGGCTACCATCGGTCGATGACCGACCTCGATCAGCGAACCGTTCGGGCGCTCACGCGCGCCATGCCCAAGGCCGAGCTGCACCTCCACCTCGACGGCTCCCTGCGGATCGACACCGCCCTCGACATCGCGCGGACGCGCGGCATCGATGCCCCGATCACCTTCGCCGGCATGCGCGGCGTGCTCGTCGGGCCCGACCAGTCGGTTGACCAGGCGGAGCTGCTCAGGGCCTTCGACCTCCCGATCGCCCTCATGCAGGACGACGAGGCCATCGATCGGATCTCCGCCGACCTCGTCGAGGACAAGGCGCGCGACAACGTGCGCTACGCGGAGGTCCGCTGGGCGCCCCTCCTCCACACGCAGAAGGGCCTGAACGGGCGACAGGTGGTCGATGCGACGGCCCGCGGGGCTCGGCGGGCGGCGAAGGCCGGCGGCATCGAGGTCCGGCTGATCGCGACCCTCATGCGCTCACATGCGCCCGCGGCCAACCTCGCGTTCGTGCGCGACCTCGAGGCGAACGGCGTCCCCGACGGCCTGGTCGCGGTCGACCTGGCCGGGCCCGAGGAGCGCTTTCCGGACCCGACGATCCACGCCGAGGCCATCGATCTCGCGCGCGCGATCGGCCTCCACGTCACGGCGCACGCGGGCGAATGGGGCGGCGCCGCACAGGTCCGGCGGACGCTGAGCATCGACCCGGAGCGGATCGCGCATGGCCCGCTGGCCATCGACGACCCCGAGCTCGTCGCCGAGCTGATCCGGCGCGGGACCTGGCTCGACCTGTGCCCGACCTCGAACGTCCAGGCCAGGATCGTGCCCACCCTCGAGGACCATCCGCTGCTCCGCCTCAAGCGCGCCGGCGTGCGGGTCACGCTCAACACCGACGACCTGACGGTCTCCGACATCTCGCTGTCCGACGAGTACGAGCGCGCGGTCCTGCGGATCGGCGTGTCGGTGCCGGAGCTGTGGGCCATGGACCTCGCCGCCCTCGATGCCGCGTTCTGCGACGACGCCACGCGCGACCGCCTGCGCGCCGAGTTCCTGGCCTGGGGCGCAGGGATCCCCGAGCTCGCCGGGGCCTGAGTCAGCGCGACCGGCCCGGGACGAGCTTCGTGACGGCGACCCGGATCTCGTCGTCGCGGGCGGCGAGATCGGGGTCCACGCCGAGGGCCGTCGGGTAGCCCAGCTGGTCGTCGTACCTGAGCTCGAGCTTGCCGGCGCTCGCGTTGCGGTCCGCGTAGTCGAACAGCGCCTCGACCGACATCGGATAGCCCGTCCGCTCGGCGTCGCTGAGCGGCTGGCCGTCGACGAAGGCCTCGACGACCTTGCCGTCGATGACGGTCGCCTCGACGGGCTTGCCGCCGCCGAGCAGGCACTCGCACCCGAACAGCAGGGTCAGCTTGTAGGAGTGAATGCCGCTCTGGGCCCAGATCGCCCGCTGCCGGCTCACCTCGTCGAGCTTGGTGGGGTCCGGGATCGCCGTGGGCTCGGCGACCACGATGGCTTGGTTGGGATGGAGGGCGTCGGGCGGGATCGGGGTGGCGAGCGGGTTGGGGAGGCTGGCGCAGCCCGAGACGAGGAACGCAAGCACGAAGGCGATCAGCGGGAATGCGAGGAACGGGATCGCGCGGCGCAGCTCGAGCATGGCGCTCAGACGCGCGGGGGACGGGACCGGTTTCACCCGCGCGGCGCCACCACGTCCGCGGCGAGCTCCGCGAGCACGCCGGCGAGGGCCTCGCCGTCCTCGACGATCCGCGTCGGACGGTCGGCGGGCGGCAGGGCATCCGCCATCTCGCGGGTCGTGACGCCGGTGAGCATCAGGACCGTCCGGGCCCCCACCGCGTGGCCCGCCACCACGTCCGTCAGCGCGTCACCGATCATCACCGCGGTCCGCACGTCCGCGCCGACGAGCTTCGCCGCCGCCTCGAGAAGGTAGGGACCCGGGCTTGCCGATGGTGACCCGGGCCGTCGTCCGCGAGGCGACCTCGATCGCCGCCACCACCGATCCCGCCCCGGGCCGAAACCCGCGCTCGGTCGGATAGATCGGGTCCCGGTTCGTCGCCACGAGCACCGCACCCGGCCCGGACGCAATCGGCCGCCGCGGCGACCCGCAGATACGTCAGCTGCGGGTCCAGCCCGACGACCACCGCGTCCGGATGGCCGGCCGCCGCCCAGCCGTCGATGCCCTCCTGGCTCATCCGCGTCGCCGCGTGCGCCGCGGTCACGACGTCGAGGCCCGCCTCGCGCAGCTCCCGCTCGAGACCGCTCGCCCCGACGGCGAGGACGCGGCGGACCTCGGGCATCTCGTCGCGCAGGTAGATGGCGCTCGCGCGTGCGGACGTGACGACCCGGTCCGGGCCCGACCGGCGCCCCGTGGCCCGTCGAGCCGCGGCAGGTAGTCGCCGTGGTAGTGCATCGCGTTGTTGGTCACGTACACGACGTCGTCGCCCAGTGCCGCGCGGGCGGCGAGCGCCGGCCCGACGCCGGGGACGCCCTCGGACGCGCGGTAGACGACGCCATCGAGATCGACGAGGAGCAGCACGGCCCGATGCTACCGTCTGCCCATGCCCGCCACCCCGCACGGCTCCCCCTCGCGACGGCACCGCCCCGCGTGATGGTCGACGGCACGAACCTGCTGTACCGGATCGGACCCGGCGGATCGAAGGGCGCCGCGCCGCCGGCCGCGGTCATCGGGCGGTTGCGGGCCGCGGTCCCGCGGCACGGTCACGATCGATCTCGTGTTCGACGGCATCGGGCACGGCGTGTTCGGGCGGGTGGCGCAGGGGATGACGGTGCGCTACTCGGGTCGGCGGACGGCCGACGAGGTGATCCTCGACCTGACCTCCGAGGCGGCGATGCAGGCCGGCGACGGCGGCCGTGGGCGCCGAACGGTGCTGGTCGTGACCAACGACCGCGAGCTGCGCGGCCGGCTGCACGCGAAGGGCGCCCGGACCGTGCCGCTCCAGTGGCTGATGGGCCGGCTCGACCTGCCGGTGCCTCGCGTCGCCCGCAACGCGGCAACAAGCGGCCCGCCGCGATCGGCGCGGGGGCCCCGCGCGGGCGCCGCGATCCGCGACGACGCCGGCGCACGGCCCGGCCTGGAAGCCCGGTCGCGGCGCGACGCCAAGACCGGCCCGCCGCGCAAGGTCGCGCGCCACAAGCGCCACCCGCGCACGGGCGCCTGACCGGCGCGGACCGCGCTCGACCAGCGTCGGCCGACGCAGGCCCGCTGCCCGCCCGGGCGCGAGCCGCTCGCGAACGTCCTGCTAGGATGCGCGCGTGATCTCGACAGCTCAACCAGACTGGACGGCGTCCTCACGTTCTCGGGATCGTCGTCCCGGACTGGGGCTGGCCTCGTCGACCTGCTGCCGATCTTCCTGCTCATCGGCGTCGTCGGGCCCATGCTGAGCCTCATCGTCCTGTTCTGGTTCATCTACTTCGTGCGCAAGCCGCGCCTCCAGGGTCGCCTTCGCCGACCCGCGGCGGCCGCCCCGCTCGACGAGGACGGCAACCCGGTCTTCCCGCGGGGCGAGCCGTACAGCCACGGCCGACGGCGATGATCTACGAGGCCGGCGCCACGCGATCCGACTCGGGCGATCCGCTCGTCCTCGCCTGCCCCAAGTGCGGCCTCGTCCGGACCGCGAGCATCGACACCTGCGGCAACTGCGGGCTGGCGTTCACGCTGCGCAAGTCCACGATCACGATCCGCCCCGCCGGGCCGCCGCCCGGTGGCGCCGCGGTCGCCTGACGGCAGGCGGACGACATGGCCCAGGCCTCCTCGATCCTGTTCGTCCTCGGCACGATCGCCGTCGCGCTCGGCTTCGCGGCCCATCTCGGCCACGCCGTCCTGCTCGCCAACGGCCGACGCGTCATCGCCTTCGCACCCGCCCGCCAGCCGGCCTTCGCCACCGGCGGCGTGACCGGCTCGTTCGTCACCGAGTACTCGTCCCCCGCCAACGCCCAGCTCGACCTCTCCGCGTCCCCCAGCCCCCTGTCCGGCGCCGCGATCGTGCTCACGGCCGCCGCCTTCGGACTCCTCGTCGCCTCGCTGGTGACGCGCGGGATCGTCGTCGGGCGCGGGCCGTACGGGAACCTGTACGAGTTCTCGGCCGCGTTCGCGACCTCGATCCTCGGTGGCTACCTGTTCCTCCAGCGCCGCTACCCCATCCGCCAGATCGGGTTCATCCCGGTCGGCGTGTCGCTGGCGCTGCTGCTCTACGCGTCGTCGCTCCCGTCGGACATCGAGGCCGCTGGTGCCCGCCCTCCAGTTCCCGGCGATGCTCACGATCCACGTCGGCATGGCGGTGCTCTCGTACGGGATCTTCGCGACGGCGTTCGCGGCCGGGATCGGCTACCTCGTCCAGGGCCAGAACGACCGCTTCGCGTGGCTCCCGTCGCACAAGACGCTCGACGAGGTCGCCTACCGCTCGGTGATCATCGCGTTCCCGATCTTCGCGACCATGATCATCCTCGGCTCCTGGTGGGCCTCGATCGCCTGGTCGCGCTACTGGGGCTGGGATCCCAAGGAGACGGCGGCGCTCGTGACCTGGCTCACCTACGCGATCTACCTTCACGCACGCAACCAGCGCCGGTGGGCCGGCCGGCCGGCCGCGCTGCTGCTCGTGGTCGGCTTCGGGATGGTGCTGGTCACCTATTCCGGCAGCCTGTGGTTCTCGGGGCTGCACGCCTACAGCGGGCTGTAACGGCCCTTTCGGTCGCCGTTCGTTGCGGCCGCGCCACACCAACCATTTGGCGTGAAAGGTCCTGCGCAAGGTCCATCGACCGCTGCGCGACCCCGGTACCCCAGGCCCGCGCGGCCCTCGTTGACGCGCGGCAACGATCCCGTTCGAGCCGGGTCATGGGACCCGCCGCGCCGCGCCCCGAACGGTGCGTCCGCGCATCGCGCCGCGTAGTACCCAAGTCGCATTGGCCGAGAGGACCCGCGACCCGCAGGGTGGCGGCACCGGCGACACGGGTGCTGCCAACCGGGAGCACGCCGACCGCCAGTTCCGAAGGGTTGTCACATGCGGTCTCGGGGAATTGCTCGACGCAGGCACGGACGCGGTCAGCGTGGCCAGTCGCTGGTCGAGTTCACGCTGGTCGTGCCGCTGTTCCTGCTGCTCATCGCGGGCATGGTCGACTTCGGCATCGGCCTGTACTCGAACATCACCGTCATCAACGCCGCCCGCGAGGGCGCCCGCCTGAGCGTGACCGCGCCCGGCGATCCGGCGGCCGTCGAGGCCCGGGTCCGCGCGATGGCCAGCGGCCTCAACGCCGACGACCTATCGGTCACGATGACCTGCCAGCGCCCCGACCCGGCGCCCGCGACCACCTGGAAGGCCTGCTCCGGCGCGCAGTACCAGCCGGGCGATGCCGTCGTCGTCAGCGTCGACTACATCTACCACATGATCTGGCCGCTGGCCTTCGGCAACCGGATCCCGATGACGTCGACCGTCCGGATGCGGATCGAATGATGAGGATCTTCGGCAAGCGAACGCGCTCGGGGACGGCCCGGGACGGCGAGCGTGGCCAGGTCATCGTCCTGTTCACGTTCTTCATCGTCGTGCTGCTGGGGTTCGCCGCGATCGTCGTCGACCTCGGCGTCCTGCGCAACGCCAACCAGAACCTGTGGAACGCGCTCGACAGCGGCGCGCTCGCGGGCGCCTCGAGCCTCCCGACCGACGGCAACGGCGCCCGGGCGCTGGCCCTGCGCTACGCGCAGAGCAACTACCCCGACGGCCTCGATCCCAGCCGCGTCGACCTCAGCTTCCGCTGCCTTGTCGGCGACCGGAACAACGACGGCCGGCCCGACATGACCGACATCCCGACCACGTGCGATCCGGGGCCGGTGGCCGCCTCCGCCTGGACCTGCGCCCGCGGCATCTGCGCGGCGCCGTGCGACCCGGCCGCAGGGCGACATCTGCAACACCCTCGTGATGGCTGGCTCGGTCAGCGTGCCGTTCCGGTTCGGCAGCGCCGTCGGCGTCACCGACGGCAACACGCAGGTCGTCGTGTCCGCCGCCTGCAAGGGCCCTTGCGGGTCCGAGCCATCGGCGCTCGTGGACGTCGCCGTTGTCGTCGACCGCACGAGCTCGATGAGCGGCGTCGACACCGACAACGCCCGCGCTGCCGCCGACTCCGTCCGCAAGATCTACAACCCGGCCGCCCAATGGCTGGCGTTCGGGATGCTCGGTCCCAGCCAGGTTGGCGGGTCGTGCTCGACCACGCCGGCACCGGCCATCGGGTCGGCGGGCCTGCCGACGGATCTCCGGCGCTGGATGCCGATCGGGCTGTCCGGGACGGGCGCCTCGTTCGCCTCCGACTACGCGGGAGCCGGCACGCCGATGGCCAAGGCGATCAACTGCTTCACCAACTCGAGCACGGGCACCGACCTCACGGACCCGATCCCGATGGCGGCGTACGAGCTGCTGAACAACGGCCGGGACGGTGTCACCAAGGGAATCATCCTCATGACCGACGGCCAGCCGAACAACTCGACGACCGCGACCTCCAACTACTGCAACCAGGCGAACACGGCGGCGACGACGGCCAAGGGCCAGGGCATCGAGATCTTCACGGTGGGCTTCGGGCTCGACGGCTCGAACGACATCGCCTGCCCCGACACATCCGGCCCGTGGAAGGGAAAGATGGCGTCGCAGCTCCTCGCGAGCATGGCGACCGCCTCGGCCGCGGACAACGGTTGCCCCGGCACCGAGAACACCGACAACGACCACTACTTCTGCGTTCCGAAGACGGCCGGCGCGTCCGCCGATCTCTCGAACGCCTTCAAGTCGGCGGCAACGTCGCTCGCGAAGGGAACCAAGCTGGTCCAGCTGCCGTAGCCGGCCCAGCGCCCGAGCGGGCGCGACCCAAGTGCAGCACCGAGGGGACGGGCAACACCGTCCCCTCGATGCTGTCCGGCGTTCCTTGCTTCGTGGCCCCGCGCCCACCCGTGGCCCCGCGGCCTGTGGCCCGTGGCCCGTGGCCCGTGGCCCGTGGCCCGTGGCCCGTGGCCGGGTAGATTCTGTGCGTCTGCCTCACATCGGCGACCCAGCCGTGCGCCTCCTGCTCATTCCTGCCTGATCGAGGCCGCGCTTGGTCACGGATGTGTACCCGACGCACGAAGTCGGGCGGGCGGGGGGGTTCACCGCGTCGTCCTGGTAAGAACTGTGCGCCACCCGCACGCCTTCGACGCCTGGCTGCGGCTTGGCGGCGCTGGGCCCACAAGAATGTGTGCCAGCCGCACACCGCGACCGCAGACGTCGGCGCAGCGCCGAAGTCCCGACCGAATCCGTCAGGCGGAAGCTTCGATCCGCTCGCGAAGCCGGCGCCAGTAGCGCGACTGCGACCAGCGCAGCAGCGGCCCCCATCGGAGCCAACCCTCCGCTCCCTCGACGACAGACTCGACGCGCGTGCCCGACCCCCCGGGAAGCTCGGACAGGGTGAACTCCTGCGAGCTGTGCATGCCGCCGGATCCGAGGCCCGTCGCCGAGACCTGGACGACAAGCTTCTCGGGCGGTGCGTAGGTGACGTACTCGATGCGCAGCCGGATCTGATCGAGCTTGAGCACGAACCACGAGCCCTCGGCGAGCGGGCCGTCGGATTGCTCGACCACCGGACCCTCGTGGTTGGCCATGACCAGGTTGCGGGGGTTCGACAGATAGACGACGACGCGGTCGCGCGGCACGGCGACGTCGAACGTGGTCGAGAAACGCACGGGCTCAGACCGACGTCAGGTCGACGCGCGGTGCCGCAAGCCAGCGGTCCGCGATCTGAAACAGGACCGCGCCCAGAACGAGCAGGTGCGACCGGCGATGGTGACGGTGCGGGTCATCCGGTCCCTCGCGGCGGGCGGTGATGGCGCCCTGAGGACGGGATCGTAGACGATCGCCCGGCGGCGGTGCACAATAGAACATGCGTTCGGTGGATAACCGGTGGTGGGCTTGTGGAAATGGCACCCGAACGCTGTGGACGAACAGCCTAGGAGCGTGGACGAACCGGCGCTGAACGTGGACCGGGCGGGGACCGGGGCGGATCCGCGCTATTACCACATGTTGCGATGCGATCGATCATCGGACCACAACATCTTGTGGTTTTGGGCTTGACCGCCGCGTCGGGGACCCGTAGAGTTAACCGGTCGCCCCAGCGTCGGTCGACCATCGAAACGCCTCCGGAGGCGGCCCCCAGGCCGACGACGAGGACGCCAGGGACCACCGACGCAGAGACGGCCCGACGGACGGACTCGCAGTCTACGCGTCACCCCATCCCGTGACCGCGAGTCGGCAGGACCGTCGGTGCCCAGCGAGACCCGCGAGGGAGCGGGAGCGGAGGAGACGGAACGAAATGACCCAGGCTCGCGAGGTTGTCCCTGTCATGGACGCGAAGTCGGCACCCAAGCGCATCAAGGTGACCCAGGCGGGTGACACGGCGAAGACGGGGGCAAAGACCCGCAAGGGCCTCGGCGGCGTCTACGGTG
>CAVZYT010000006.1:0-438079 GCA_963779575.1 uncultured Chloroflexia bacterium | reverse complement strand
ACGGTCAGCGAAAGAGGAGAGCCGCGCGTGATTAGCGCGTCTCGATCAACTCCGTCGCCGCCGTCAGTCAAGGTCGCCGCAGGTCACCCGAAGGATCGCCGCCGCTCGCCGGACCTCGGAAGGTCAGGTTGGTCGCATCGCCGCCGTCGGCTCTGGGGCGTGAGCCGGTAGGCAGGTCAGCGACCTGCAAGGATTTTAGGGCCTAGTTGCGTGCTTGCGCAAGAGGCTCATTCGGGCACGTTCTCGGCCGCCCACGCCTCAGCTTCCTTCCGGTTGCGCTCTGCCAGCGCGTGGGCGATCGCACGGAGGGGCGCGTCCTCGGTGGCCGGCGGCTTGTTCGGCCCGTGGCGTCCGAGGTGCCAGTCGCGGCACACGCTGCACCGATATGGGAAGAACTGATCCTCGCCGGACCGGGCGTTGCTCCGATGGCGTCGGATCGTGCGTTTCGCGAGGTCCTTGCTCGCGTAGGGCAGCTTTGTGCGGCCCTGGGCATCGACGTGTTGGCGCTCGTCCATCAGTGGTGCCTCGTGGGCGGCAGGAACATCCGGACGAGGAAGTCGCGCAGCCGGATCGCGTCGGCCGGCGTGAACACGCCCGGCGCCTGCTCGCAAACCGTGTCGGCGACCGCGGCCAGCAGCAGCTCGGCGGCCTGGCGGTTCTCGAGGCGCTGCGCCCGCTCGATCGCCGTCGACGCGCCGGGCGTCGTGCGGATGATCCCCGCGAGGCGGGCGAGGTCAGCGTCCATGGCGAACCCGATCGAGAGCATCGCGGAGCCGGTCGACCGCGGACCGGTCACCGGCCCGGACGGCAGCGGTGAGCCGGGCGACCTCCGCCATCGGATCGACGGGCGTCGGGGCGGGAGCAGGCTCCGCGACCGGCTGCGCGTGAGGTACGCCCGCCCGAGCTGGACGGCTGGATCATCGTCGGACCAGGGATCCTGTTACCTCGGTCTCATCGACGACCTCGACGATCTGGCCCTGCTTGTCGCGGATGCCCGCCGGCGCGTCCCGGACGGCATCTCCACGATCCGCACGTCCTGGACGCCAGGCGATGCGGCCTTCGCCGGGACGCCCGGCTCGTCCGTCGTCTGCATCCCCGCGATGCCGAGCTGGGTCAGCTCGTGGACGAACACGGCCTTGGCGGCCTGCTGCTCCTCGGGCGTGCCGGCGGCGAGCATCGCCTTGAGGTAGCGCTCCTGGATCGCGAGCGTCTCCTGCGTCGTCCGAGAGGACGATGCCGGTCTGGGCGATGATCGCCCTGAGGGACTCGGGGACGATGGGGCCGCCGTAGTCGAGGTCGTTCACGGTGCGTTCTCCTTGAGGTATGCCTCGGCGGCGGCCAACAATTCCGCCACTTCGGGGTCGGTGGGGATGGTCGAGGCCGTGTACCGGGCGTGGGCCTCGGCCCGAAGACGCTCGGCGTTCGGCGTACTGCTCGTCACGTCGGCGATCGAGCTCGGCCTGGGCCGCGACGACGTCGAAGGTGGGCCAGCCAGCGAGGAACGCCTCGAAGTCCGTGCCGTCGTCCTCGTGGAGGCGGAGGAACCACCGGATCGCCTCGGCGAAGGCGTGTGCGCCACCGGGGAACTCGGCCTCGAGGACGTCGACGTAGGCCGTGACGGGGGACACGTCCGAGGCTGGGACCTTCGCCCGCTCCCGGTCGCCGCGGAGGCGGACCTTGTCGGCCAGGATGCCGAGCCGGATCGAGAGCTGGTGGCCCTTGACCTTGCCGCGTGCGATCTCGTCGGCGCTCTTGGCGAGGGCGAGCTGGTACTGGGCGTCGAGCAGGTCCTCATCGACGTCAGGGGGACACGCCGGCGGCCTTCGACCAGTTGCGGACCGCGCGCACCTCCATGCCGAGACGGTTCGCGGCCTCCTGGGCCCCGACGACGCGAGCCAGGGCGACCGCCTCGGCCTTCTGGGTGGCGGTGTACGCGATCCTCACCGAAGAATCTCCGCGATGGCGTCGGGGTAGTCCTTGGTCGCCAGACGTAGGCCTCAGCACCCGCCGCGGCGAGAGCGGCGAGCCATGCGGCCTGATCGCGGGTCAGGTGGCCTCGCTCGGACTTGAGCTCGGCTGCGACGATCCGGTCACCCCGGACGGCCAGAACGTCCGGCCGACCCATCCCATCCGCGGCGACGGGCGTGCGCCAGCCGTGACGGGTCCGGGCGGGCCGAAAGTGCACGACGCGCCAGCCGTACAGGCGCGCGATGTCGAGGACACCGGCCTCCAGGTCGCGCTCGGACATCACGCCCGACAATGGACGGCCTTACGCGACGTCCAAAAGGCGGATAACCCGTCGTCGGATCGGGGACGTCTCGGCGCCATTCCGTGCGTGGCGGCGGTCGGCCACGGTCCTCTAACTGTGACTTGGATGCCGTTATCTGGACCTCGGCGCTTTCTCCGTAAGACGCCAAGAGGCGAGGCGTGGCCCGCTTTACGGTCATCGACCACAGGGTCCCCACCGTCAACCGTAAAACCCCCTCCTATAGGGGGTGTTGTTTACGGTGGTGACTACCGGCAATTTCACGGTCGCTTTACGGTCATTTGTCGGTCGCCCCGAGGGAGAACGAGAGGACACCCCGAACCCCGGCGAACTCGTCGCAGCCGAGCGCCCGCAAGGCGGTGAACGCGGTGGGCTTCGACACGCCGAACTGCTCCACGATCTGGCGCGCCGTGACCTGGCCGCGCTCGGCGACGTACGCGCGCAGCGCCATCGCGTCGACCTTGGTCGGGGCCTCGGGCGGCTCGCCCGGACGGAAGATGAGCGCGTCCCGGTCCAGCTCGAGGTGCTCCACGAGCGGCTCGGCGTCGCGGAACTCGCCCACGAGCTTGACGTGGCTCCCGGTGCCGTCCAGGGCGAGGTTGGCATCGGTGCCCGAGCGGATCGACGACGCTCCGCGGAAGCGTTCGCGAGATGTCCCCCCGGCGCTCGATGTATCGGCTTGCCGAGGTGATGGATCGCGAGGACTGACGTCCCGAAGTCGTACGCCACGCCCGCGAGCGCGTCCATGACGGGCGTCATCTGCGTGGGCCTGTTGTCGGCTCCGTGGAGCCGGTTGAGGGGGTCCAGGACGACGAGCGCGGGGCGGAGGGCGGTCACGACGCGGCGGAGTGTCTCAACGCTGGCCCGGTTGTCCAGGCGGATCCGTTGGCGATGCATGACGCTAAGAGGCGGCCGCGCGATGCCGAGCTCCTCGGCCTGCCGGGACAACCGGAACGCGATGCCGGCGAGGCTGCCTTCCTCGACCACGAGCAAGGCCGGGCGGCGAACCTCGAGGGCCCATTGGCAGGCGAGCAGCGTCTTGCCGACCTTGGGGCTCCCGGCGAGGACCGTGACGCCGACTTCGGGCAGGCCAAGCCAGGGCGGAGTGTCGGCGGCGGGGCCGGCGAGTTGGCCATGAGCTCGGACCAGCCGAGGACGGCCAGCGAGGCATCCGGGACGGCGCGCGCCACCGTGGCGGGCCGCGGGGCATCGTCCAGCCACTCGGGCTCGTCCGGGTCGACGACCGGGAGGTAGCGGAGCTCAGGCGTCATCCCGAGCGCCATCGGCGCCACACGGGGCTGTTCTCGTCGAGGACCTGACCGGTGGCGTACAGCTGCCGCAGCCGTTGCCTCGTCGACGGCGCTCCGCGGCGCCAGTCAGCGATCGACCATGCGACGTTGGCCGCTCGCGCGGCTCGGTCCCAATCGCCCGGCGGCGGGATGCTCGGGCGCTCCATTACGACGCCTGCCGCCGCGACCGCGCCCGGCTCGCCTTGAGCGCGAGCGAGTGCATGTACGCCTTGCGGGCGTGGACGGCTCGGCGCTCGCGCTCCTCCGGGGTCAGCCTCCCGTCGGGGTCAACCTGACGAGCGAAGCGATCGAGGAATGCGGCCGTGGCGGCCGTGGTCGACGTCCACCCTGGGCATGCAGGGCGTGCGCGGCGATCCGCGCTCGAAGCGTCCTCTGTGCTGGAGTCAAACCGCGGTGTTCTACCACGCCCCAAGCCTCGGGGCGACGTGCTCCTAGCGAACTCCTGAGAAACCCTAGCGGGGCCCTAAGTCTCGCGGCGTGCTCGCTCCACGGTCTGGCACGCCTCTGCCCACGAGTTGATCCCCCAGGCGCGGAGTCGCGTTCGGAGGGGATTCGGCAGTCGCGAACCCGAGGGCCTTGGCCGTCCGCCACTCGGTCGGCCGTCGTCGCTCGCGCTTCCACTCGACCTCGTACTGCTCCGCGAACTGAAGCCATTCCGGGTCGGTGGACGTTGGTCGGCCGCTGCGCTCGGCCACGATCTGTTCGAGGCGGCGTCGGCCGGGAGGGTTTGGGTGGACCACTTCGCCCGAGGCCAATGTCAGCGCCCGGTCGGAGAGCTTGTCGACGATCTCTGCGTCGCGCCATCCTGTTGCGAGGAGGCGGTCGATGTATTCCTCAGTCGATATGACCTTCCAGTCGCCGCTCACGAGCGCTTGCCCGCCACTAGCTTGTCGGCTCGGCTCAGTCGGCGGAGTGCCGCGCGTGCGCGTTCCTCGGCGTTGCCTCGCGTGTAGCGGCCGACCATTTCGCGGCCGGTTCGAGGGCTCCAGCCCATGAGCTCGATCAGGTCGCTCTCGGAGCCGCCATCGCTCACCCAGTTCTGCGCGAACGTGTGCCGGAGCATGTGCGCGTGGAAGCCCTCGATCGGGGGTTGGGCCTCGGCCGCGAGCCGCTCGAGGACGCGGACGATGCCCTTCGGGTCAAGTCGTCCGCGTCGACCGACCCATAGCCAAGGCTGGCGGGTGGCGTGGTGTCGCTCCGCGGACTCGGAAGTAGCGGTTGAGCGCGTCCTTCACGGTGTCGGAATAGGCGATCACCCGGACGTTCCCGCCCTTGCGCGTGATTCGGGCCGTTGCCGTATCGCGGTTGAGATCCTCAACCTTGAGGTTCGCGAGCTCGGACAGACGCGCCCCGGTGTCGAAGTAGAACAGGAGCAGCGCCGCGTCTCGCCGCGAGGCGAACGTCGCTTCTTTGGGTGACTGGAAGTTGCTTCGGGTCCGGCCGGCGGCCGCCAGCATCCGGAGCAACTCGTCGTCGGTGATCCCCCGGATCGGTTGCTCGGCGACCTTTGGCGGCCGCATCTTCTCCATCGGGTTGGCCCGGATCTCGTCCTCCGACACGAGCCACTCGAAGAACACGCGGAGCGACCGGTATCGGAGCGCGCGAGTCGCCTCGGATCGGCCCCTGACGGCCAGGTCGTTGAGGTACGCCTCAATGTGCTCGCGGCGGATGCTCGCGGCCTCGAGGGGCATTCCTGAGGCCTGGAGGAAGTCGATCAGCTGGCGGGCCGACCCCCGCCGCACGACTCGACTGTCCGGGGTGACTTGTTCTCGGCCCGAAGGTGGTCCTCGAAGTAGGGAAGCTCGGCGCGTACGTCGCCGAAACGGGCGTCCACGGGAGTCTGCGCGGTGGTCATTTCGTCCCCTGCAAGCGGACCCGCCAAGGCGGCGGTTAGGAGACTTTACGACCGACGTGCTAACAAAGTCAACCCAAAGGTTTCGGCAGTTAGGAACCCGTGGTACGCACGATATTGGGGATTTGGCTGGCGAGGAAGGACTCGAACCTTCAATTTCCTGATCCAGAGTCAGGTGCCTTACCAATTTGGCCACTCGCCAGCGGCGCCCGATGGGCGAGGCGATCCTAGCCTGAGCTCCTGGTCGGCTCAACCAATCGATCGAAGTGACGACGGCAGCAATGCGCGCAGCATCGCATCGCAGAGGACATCGACAACCGGCGTAGGATGCGGGTGGGCCGACTTGCTGCGCGACACGGAGGCGGGGACATGAGCGAGACCGCGCCGCCCGCGCCGCCCCCGGTTCAGCAGACGCCCGAGCGGTTGAACGTCGCGTCTCACGCGATCATCGGCGTGGCCATGGGCTTGATCGCGCCGTTCACCGGCCTGGCATGGATCCCCGCCATCTTGACCGGCATGGTCATCGGTCGTGCTGGCGTCGAGCAGCGCCAGGGCATCAGGTCGAGTCGCAGCACACAGGCCCTTCGCATCCTCGCTGTAACCGGCGGCGTGGTTGCGATGTTGATCCTGGGCGTGATCATCGGCGGCCTGATCGCCTTCCTCGTCGCGGCCCTGGCCGCCTTCTCGGAGCGCGTTGCTGAGAGGACGAGAGCAACGGATCAGACGATCGCACGCATCCTGATCACCGTCGTGACGATCTGCGTGTGGGCGCTCCTGGTATTCGTGTTCAAGGTGAATGTCAACGTCAGGTTCGGCGGGTAGGCTGGACGCATCCGACGCAGGAGCGACAGCGATGACCGACCGCCCGATCTTCGACCACATCAACGAGCTCTCGAACGAGGAGGAGCGCCTCTGGGAGCGAGCCGCCGACGGAGGCGGGCTGAGCACCGCGGACCAGGTGCGCCTGGAGACGATCAAGATCGAGCTTGACCAGTGCTACGACCTGCTCCATCAGCGCCAGGGCCGCCGCGACGCCGGCCTCGACCCCGACGCCGCCGAGATCCGCCCGTCCGAGGTCGTCGAGCGCTACCAGCAGTAGCCGACGGGCCGACGTCCGGCACCCTTCGCCCCGCGCGCCCGCGTCCCCGCGCCCGTTTCCTGCCACATCCGAACTTGAGGACCGTTAGCCGGATCGAAGCGCGCCTGGATGGCCCAAATCGTGCAGTTCGCGTGTCAGGACCGCTCCGTCCCGACGATCTGGCATGGGCGAAGCGGCCTTGGCCGACGACGCGCTGGCTTACGGTCGCCAACTTCGGTTTTGGCTTACGGCGGAGGGCGATGAGCGTCAGATAAGGCTCGGGCAAGCGTCGATCGCTTGAATGGAGCGCATGTCGGACGTTCGAATCGGTATGACCTTTCGGGCCGTTCGTCGCCGGCTCGGCCTGCGGCAGGTCGATGTGGCCCGACGGGCCCGTGTATCGACGACGCTGATCTCGCGCATCGAGCGAGGCCAGATCGGGTCGATCAGTCCCAGGCGATCGCGTCGTGTGGCAGAGGTGCTCGAGATCCGGCTCGATGTTGTCGCGTCGTGGCGCGGCGGCGAGCTTGAGCGGGTGCTCAACGCCCGCCACGCCTCGATGCACGACATCGCCCTCGCTCTGTTCGAGGGCGCTACCGGCTGGGAGGCGGCGTCCGAAGTGTCGTTCTCGATCTACGGCGAGCGAGGCGTCATCGACATCCTCGCTTGGCATGAACCGACCAGAACGCTGCTCATCGTCGAGCTCAAGACCGAACTCGTTGATCCCCAGGGCCTGATCGGCGTGATGGATCGACGCCGTCGGCTCGCGCACAAGATCGCCGCGGAGCGCGGCTGGAGCCCGAAGCACGTGGGCGTGTGGGTGATCCTGGCCGAGACGCGCACGAACCGGCGGCACGTCGCGCAGCATCGCCGGCTAATGCGCGGCGCCTTCCCGGCCAACGGCCATGGCATGCGGCGTTGGCTCCGGCGCCCGAGCGGTCCCGTTGCCGCATTGTCGTTCCTGCCATATCCGACGGACGCGACCGTTGGCCGGGACCGTCGAGCGCCGCGTCGCGTCAGAACCCCTGGTTCGAGCTCTGCGAGAGAGCTGGCGCATGCCAGACGTGCGCAGACCCAACCGGATGTCAGGGTAGCGGCGTCGAACGAGGAGACGGCTTCCGGCTAACAGTTGCCGATTGCGGATCTGGCAGGGACCGCGCCCCATCGATGCCCGCCGCTAGGACCCGAAGTCGGTCTCCTTGACCAGCTTCCCGTCACGAGCGTAGGTGCGCCACGTGCCGACCTGGCGGCCACGATCGAAGGCGCCGGTCCGCATCACCGAGCCGTCGGCGCGGTAGAACGTCCACTCGCCGTGCATCTCGCCGTCGAGGTGGAAGCCCCGAAAGCGCGGGTTGCCGTTGGGGTAGCGGTCAACGGCCTCGCTCAGCTCGTCGGTCACGGCAGGATCGTGAACCGGCCGCCGCCGATCGGACGCAGCACGTCGAAGTGGCGTCGATCGAGGGTGGCGACCGTTTGGGTGCGGTGACGCGCGGCGAGGACCACGATCGACGCGTCCGCCACACCGATCGCCTGATCCGGGTAGCGCTCGATGATCGAGCGAGCCTGAGCCAGGTCCGCCGCGTCGAATGGGGAAAGGTCCCAGGCCCCGCTCGTCAGCTCGCCCAGGACGGCGAGCTCGGCATCAACGCCGAGGTGCTTCGCAACGAGGTAGTCCAACTCCGCGACGACGTAGGGCGAGACGACGAGCGGCTCGGTCGACTCCGTCAGGGCCAGCGAGACAGCCGCGTGATCCGGCTCGGTGCGATCGAAGAAGGCGAGGAGCGCGCTCGTATCGACGATCACCGCTCGCCGAACCCGCGCAGGTGCTCATCTGCCTTGCGGGCGATGGGCTTCCCGCTTGCGAACAGGCCGCCTCGTGGCCGGGGTCGCTCGTCACCGACCGCGCTCCGGATCGACTCGCGGATCACTTCAGCTTCCGACACACCGCGTCGCTGCGCTGCGCGGCGCAGTGCGGCCTTGAGCTCTGCCGGCAGGTAGACGGTGGTCTTGTCCATGGACGTATGGTACCACCGGTGGCACCTGCCCGCGGGCGGGTAGGGCGTTCCTGCGCTTGACTCCCAGGCCCAGGTAGGGGAGTATGCGCGTATGAAGCGCACAACGATCAGTCTGCCCGACGACGTCGCGGCCGCGCTCGAGCGGGAGGCCTCGCGCCGGCGCGTCCCCGTCTCGCAGGTCGCACGAGAAGCGATCGAGGCGCGCCTGGGGCTGGCAGACGCGGGGCCGCGAGCGTTGCCGTTCGCCGGGCTCTTCGCGAGCGGGCTTCCCAGCATCGCCGACCACGACGAGGACTACCTTCGCGAGCACTGGCCCGATGCGATCGCTCGCGATCGTTGACACATCCGCTCTGTACGCGGCCGCGGACCGGGCCGAGCCGGACCACCAGCGCTGTGTCGAGGTGCTGGCCCGGACCGACCTCGACCTCGTCATCCCGACCCTGATCGTCGGCGAGGCGACCTACCTGGTTGCCGCGCGACAGGGAGCCACCCACGAGGCAGCCTTCCTGCGCGGCCTGGCGTCACTCGCCATCGAGCCCCCGGCAGTCGACGACTGGCCGAAGATCGCCGACCTCGTCGAGCGGTACGCGGACATGGGCCTGGGCACCGCCGACGCGTCGATCGCGGTGCTCGCGGAGCGGCTCGAGACGGATCTCGTGATCACGCTCGACCGGCGCCACTTCGGAGCGATCCGGATGCCCAGCGGTCGACCATTTCGCCTGCTTCCGGAGTGGCCGTCGATCCACGAGGAGCCCGCGGCGTACGACCCCTCGCCCAGCTGACCGCCGGACAAGCGGAGGCCCGGGCTCAGCGACACCCCGATCGCCGCGCCCGGGCCGTGACATTCGAGATCAGGCCGTGGCGCGCTCCCGATCCTTGACCGGCTGCGCCTCGGGTTCCTGCGCCCCTTCCAGTGCGACGGCCGGCGCCTCGCGGAACAGCAGGACGAGCCCGGCCGCGGCGAGGCAGGTCACGATGCCGACCGCGAACGTCGACGCCGTCGCGATCGAGAACGCCTCGTGGATCGCCGCCGACGATCGCCGGGATGAACGGCTCCACGAGCCCGCGGACGTCTGCCGGGCAGCGCCGCGAGGAGCGACGCCCCGATGTCGCCCACGCCCGTGAGCGCCTGCGGGCCGCCGACGGAAGCCAGCGCCCCGCCGACCTGCGGCGGCACCCCGGCGGCCGCCAGCGACGCCGGCAGCTCGCGCGTCAGCGACGTCGCGAACACCGTCCCGGTGATCGCGAGCCCAACCGTGCCGCCGACCTGCTGGAAGAACGACAGGTTGCTCGACCGCGGAGCCGATCTGGCGGACCGGCACGCTGTTCTGGACGATGAGCGGGAAGCACCGCGAACATCGGCCCACGCCGATTCCCGTCACCAGCATCGCCAGCCACAGGAGCGGCAGGGGCGTGTCGGCGCGGAGCTGGGTCAGCATCGCGCAGACCCGCGGCCGTCGACGACGAGCGCGCCGAACGTGAGCCAGCGATACCGGCCGGTGCGGGCGACGATCTGCCCCGAGGCGACCGCGCTGAAGATCAGCCCGCCGAGCAGCGGCAGCATCTGGTAGCCGGAGATCGTCGCCGATGAGCCGCCGACGACCTGGAACCAGCGCGGCAGGAACACGACGGCGGCGAAGAACCCGAACGCCGCCAGGAACACCGCCGCCACCGACACCGTGAACGCCCGGTTCCGGAACAGCTCCAGCGGCACGATCGGCTCGGCCGCCCGCGACTCGATCGCACACGAAGGCGCCGAGCACGAGCGCGCCGATGGCGATCAGGCCGCCGACCGAGAGGTCGCGTCCAGTCGGCGGTCTGCTTGTTGGTGAGGCCGACGAGGATCGGCACCAGCGCGCCCGCGAACAGCGCGGCGCCGAGGTAGTCGATCTTCGGCTTGTCGCCACGCCAGGTGGTACGCGCGGCAGGTAGCGCCGGACCGTGAACAGGACGACGAGCGCCGATCGGGCAGGTTGATGAAGAACACGAACGGCCAGCCGATGGTGTCGGTGATCAGGCCGCCGATCGCCGGGCCGAGCAGGCTCGAGAGCCCGAACACCGCGCCGAACAGGCCCTGGTAGCGACCGCGCTCCGACGGCGCGAACAGGTCGGCGATCGTCGCCATCGCGATCGGGAACAGCGCGCCCGCGCCGAGGCCCTGGATGCCGCGCGCGACGACCAGCTGCCACATCTCCTGCGACAGGCCGGCCAGCACCGAGCCGACCATGAACACGCTGATGCCGAACAGGAACACGGGCCGCCGGCCGAACAGGTCGGAGAGCTTGCCGTACAGCGGGCCGCTGATCGTGGACGTCAGCAGGTAGGCGGTGAACGCCCACGTGTAGAGGTTGTTGCCGCCGAGGTCGGTGATGATCCGTCGGCAGTGCCGTGCCGACCACGGTCTGGTCGAGGGCCGCCAGGAAGACGCCGACCATGACCGCGCCGAGGACGCGCATCCGGACCGGGTGGGGGAGTTCGACCGGCGCGACGATCGGCCGCGCCGCCCCATGCCTGTGTCGTTGGGCTGGACACCGGGAGCACCTCTCTGCTCGATTGTGCTTGATGTCCCGACAGTCTAGTCGGCTCATTAGGTCGATTTCGTTCCTAATGGCGGGTATCATTCGGCCGATGATGCGACCTCGTCCCGGCTCCTTCGCCTGCTCTCGCTGCTCCAGACGCCTCGCGACTGGACGGGCGACCGAGCTCGCCCAGCGGCTCGAGGTCAGCCCGCGCACGGTCCGCAACGACATCGAGCGCCTGCGCGACCTCGGCTACCCGGTCCACGCGACTCGTGGCTCGATCGGCGGCTACCGGCTCGAGGCCGGCACGTCGATGCCGCCGCTGCTGCTCGACGACGACGAGGCGGTCGCGGTCGCGATCGGCCTGCAGACGGCGACGCAGGGCGCCGTGACCGGGATCGAGGAGACGTCACTCCGCGCGCTGGCGAAGCTCGAGCAGGTCTTGCCGCCGCGGCTGCGGCGCCAGGTGTCGACGCTCCAGGGCGTCACGGTGCACGTCCGGCGCGGCCGCCAAGGCCCGACCGTGGATCCCGGGATGCTCACCGAGATCGCGCGCCTCGCCCGCGAGCGCTGGACGATCCGGTTCGACTACTCCGACCGGCGGCAGGAGGCCTCGCCAGCGGCGGGTCGAACCGTACCGGATCGTGAACGCCGGCCAGCGCTGGTACCTCGTGGCGTGGGACCTCGACCGCGACGACTGGCGCACGTTCCGGGTCGACCGGATGCGCGAGGGCATCTCACCGGGCACGCGCTTCACGCCCCGCGAGATCTCCGACGCCGAGGTGGAGGCCCTCGTCGCCCGCGGCGTCCCGCCCGAGGCTCGCCAGCACCAGGCCCGCGTCATCGTCCATGCGCCGGCGGCCCAACTCATCGAGCGGTTCGGCCCGTGGCTCGGCACCGTCACCCCGATCGACGAATCGAGCTGCACGATCCACGCCGGTGCCGACTCCGTGGAGCAGCTGGCCGCCTGGTTGGGCACGCTCGGCGCTGACTTCCAGGTCAGCGAGCCACCCGAGTTGGTAGCAGCGGTGCTGTCGCTCGCAGACAGGTATGCCGCGGCGACTCGCTAGGTCAGGTCGCGAGGGGGACGCCCGCCTTGCTGCAGGCGCCCAGAAGGTCTGCGTCCAGGGTCGCGAGTGGGAGGTCGCGTAAACGGGCGAGGTCGAGGTAGGTGGCGTCATACACGCTGAGGCCGAGCTCACGGGCGACGTCGAGGACCGCGCCGGCGGCAGTCGCGAGCTCGACGGGCACGATCTCAACGTCGAGATCGACCAGCAGCCGACGGGCCCGATCCGCGTCATCGCGCTTGAGTCGACCTCGGCGCTCGGCTGACCAGAGCCCATTCGCGACCTCCAGCGGCCAATGCGCCGGAGCGACGGCGCCATCAGCGGCCACGCGGGCGAGGACACGTTCGGCGAGCTCGTCCTGTTCGTCGCCAAGGCACCAGGCGAGGGCGACCGACGCGTCCACCACGATCACCGCTTGCGTCCCTCGTCGACGAGGTCGCGGATCCGGACGCCTCCCAGGCGGTGCTCACGTCGGAAGGCAAGAAGGGAGGCGGCCGCCGCCGCGGCCGAAGCACGGGCGGGACGCGCCGGAACCAGGATCGCGACCGGCTGGCCATGCTTGGTGATGGTGATCGACTCGCCGGCGGCGACCTCGTCGAGGAGCCGGGGCAGGTGAGTCTTGGCTTCGTAGGCGCCGATCTGTCGCATGGTTCGATGATAGCGACTGGTCTGAGACTAGTCTAGATGCCGGGCCGCGGCGCCAGGCTCAGGACGGAAGGAGCTCGATGGAGTCGCGATGGCGCGGGCGCAGCATCGAGAAGTGGCGGCGGTCGAGCGTCGCCAGCTTCGGCTCTCCGAGCCGCTCGACGACGGCGAACACGGCCGCATCGACGAACCCGATGTCGGCGTCGGCGTATCGGTCACACAGTTCGCGAACGCGCACATAGTCGGCCGGCTCGAGATCTGCGATCCGGTAGGCGCCCGACTCGATATCCGCGAGGAGGGCGACGAACGCGCCGGCCCCCAGCCGCTCGTGGACCCAGTAGTCGACCTCGACCAGGACGGGGGCCGGCACGATGAGTGGCTCATCCGCATGTTCGATCAGGCTCCGACAGGCGGCGTGATCCTGGTCCGACCGATCGAGCGACGCGTACAGCGGCCCCGTGTCGAGGATCAGCGCCACGTGCGCGGCTCGGGACGCTGATCGCCGGCCTCGCGCGCCGTGTCGCTCGCCCCTGAGGCCCCGACGCCAAGGCTCCGTGGCCGCGGCGCGTGTCGCTCGATGGTGTCGTCGATCGCCTCGCGGATCAGGGCGGCCATCGACATCCCACGATCCGCGGCGATCCGCCGCAGCCGCGCCCGGGTCTCGACCTCCAGCGTAATCGTGGTGCGATCCATGGTGGCATGCTATCACTGGTGATGGCACACGCCCCATAACGAGCCAATCGGCTCTGGCGCGGACGCCGCGACGAGGCGCATCGTCAGCGTCGGATCGATAGGCCGCATCCCCCGGAGGGGGTTCGCTCATGAGCCGCCGCGCGCGGCCGTTGTGGCTGGCGTTTGCGCTCGCTCTCTCACTCGCCGCAGCTGGTTGCGGATCCGCCGCCACCCCGACGATGCCCGCCAGCCAGGAGCTTGGCGCCGCTTCCGCGACCACGCCTGGGCCTGGTGGGCCGAGCCCCACCGCCACGCCCCTCCCGACGGCGAGAGTGCGCCCGCAGGATCTCCCCACCCCGGCACCATCGGCAGCACCGAGCCCGGTGCTCGCCGCCGACGTCGCCGCGGTCAATACGACCGGGCGCCCCGTGAAGGCCATCAGCGCCGGCTCGGACATCTGCGCGCTTCAGCAGAATGGCGCGATCACCTGCTGGGCGTACCCGGAGTCGCCGCCGCCGGTGGGCCGGTATGTCGCGCTCGACAACGGCGAAGAGAGCGCATGCGCAATCGACACCGATGGTCGGTTGCACTGCTGGGGCATGATCGGCAAGCGGGTGCCCAAGGGCCGGTTCACGGCGGTGAGCGTCGCGCAGTCCGAGGCGTGTGCCATCCGGCGAGATGGATCGCTTGCCTGCTGGTTTGCCGCCGACGAGTACGACTCAGGTGACGATAGTCAACCCGCCGAGCCGCCCGCCGGATCCTTCATCGCCGCGAGCGTCGGCGACGAATTCGACTGCGCGATCCGTACCGACGGCACGCTCGCCTGTTGGTCCGACTATCCGGAAGATCTCCCGACTGTGCCATCCGGCACGTTCTCGGCGCTCGATCTGCCATGCGCGATTCGGACGAACGGCGAACTCGACTGCTTCGGGTATCACGAGGCCCAGGTGCCCGAAGGGACATTTACCGCCCTCAGCACGTCGGGATGGAACGACAGTGGCTGTGTGCTGCGCACCGACGGTACGGCGGTCTGCTGGGGCCTCCAAGGATCCGATGACGACGGCAACGACTTGCCGATGCGCACGCCGGTCGGGACCTTTGTCGCTGTGAGCGTGGGCGACTACCAGGCATGTGCCATGCGCCCGGATGGACGTGCGGTGTGCTGGGGCGAGTGGGACGAGGCGGCCCGGCCGGCTCCGACGATGCGGCTCCAGCTTCCGCGATGGGTAGCGTCGTCCTCGATCAGAGTGGACTGGGGAGCGATGCCGCTGTTCGCGCCAGTCACCTCGTACGACGTCCGCTACACCATCAATCCCGACGAGGATCACGCCCCCGTGTGGGTCTCCTGGCGCGAGGCAACGACCCAGACCCACGACATCCTGCGCGTGCGGTCGGGCGCGACCTACTGTGTCGACGCTCGGGCTCGCGATGCGGACGGGGTGGTGTCCGACTGGGCAGAGTCGTGCACCACGTTGCCGAGGGACGAGGCGGCCTACACGGCGTCAAGCGATTGGGTGAGAATCAAGGGCTCACCCTTCTTCGGCGGATCGGCACTGCGGGCGACCGAGGTTGGCGCCACCCTCAAGCTCACTGGCGTTGACACCTGGGGCCTCGGCATCCTCGCCACCACGTGCCCGACGTGCGGGACGATCAAGGTGTCGGTCGGGCGCCAGACGCTGGAGACGGTCAGCCTGCGGTCTCCGACCACGGTCAACCGGAAACTCGTTCTGTGGACCGACAACGGGGAGGAAGGGTCGAGCGGAACGGTCAGGATCAAGATCGTCTCATCAGGCCGCCCCGTCATCATCGACGGCATCCTGCTCGGTCCCGGACCGGACGATTAACCCTGCCAGGGGCCGTCAATCCGCTCGACGGGTCAGGGGACGATCCGGAAGCCGGCCGTCGCGAAGTCGTCGTCGAACGCGAACGCGGTGTCGATGCGGCGACGGCGCATCACCTCGAAGCTGACGCAATCGACGAGCGACAGCCCGCGGCGGCCGGCGGCCCGAAGCGACGACAGCGCGACCTCGTGGAGCTCTGCCGTCACCCACTCGACATCGAGCACGGGGACGAGCTCAGCATGGAAGCGGCTCGACGCGGCGACTCCGAGTCGCGCTCGGACCAGCGCCTCGGTCTCCACGAGGATGTAGTTGTGCACGACCCGCCGCTCTTGCCGGAGCCCCGCAAAGGCCCGTGATGCTGTCTCGTGATCGGTATCGCCCGCGTCGAGGTAGGCGTACAGCGCGGAGGTGTCGATGAAGACCGTCACTCGCTGAGGACGTCTGCGAGGTGCAGATCGTGCTTGCGTGCGACGTCGGTTGCCGCATCTCCAGCATCGGAGGCGAAGGCACCGGACAGGCCCAGGGCGCGTTCCCACGCCGCCTCCGGGGACACCTCATGGTTCGCCAGATATTCGGCCGTCGCCTCCCGGACGACTGCCGCCACGGAGCGACCCTGGGATGCCGCGACCCGGCGCAGCGCTCGGATGTCCTCTGGCTCGAGCTGGATCTGGACCCGTTCCTTCATGACGTCAGCGTACCACTCGATGCCATCATGATGGGACATCGACGAACCGCCTGAGCAGTCAGGTTCAGGTGGCCTCGAGCACCTCGCGGGCCTCGCGGACGTCGGCCGTGTCGAAGCCCTCGGTGAAGGCCGCGAGGACCGGGCCGAGCAGGGCCGCGGCCTCGGCCGGGTTGCCGGCCTCGATCTGCAGCCCGGCGAGCCGGGTCGCCGCACGGAGCTGCGCCGACAGCGTCCCGATCTCGGCCGCCCGATCGACGGCCAGTCTGGTACCAGGGCTCGGCCTCCGCGGCACCCTGCGCCTCGTCGGTCGCCAGGGCTCGAATGAGATCGCCCTTCAGCACGTACAGCTCGGGCATGATCGAGGCAGGCGAGCCCACGCCGCCCAGGATGTCGATCGAGGTGTCGATCACCCGGAGTCCGTCGGCCGGTCGTCCGGCGCGCAAGCAGGCCTCGGCCTGAACGAACAACAGGAAGGGCCAGAAGATCGGCGGTGACCGGAGCTCGCCGTAGAGGCCGATCCCCGTCAGCACCTCCGCCATGCCCTCGTCGGCGCGTCCGAGCGAGACGTGCGCCGCGCCGAGCAACACGCTGCCGGTGGCCGTCCAGATCCGGAACTCGTGCTCGTCGGCGACGTCGAGCAGGCGCGTCGCGAGCTCGAGCGCGATCGCCGGCTCGCGGCGCCAGAAGCGCAGCACGCCCGCGTGGAACAGTGCGTATGCCGACGTGAACGGGTGGTCGAGCGCCGCGGCGAGGGCGAGCGCGGCATCCGCTCGTGCCGCCGCCTTGTCCGGCATGGCCGAGCATCCGCAGGGTGAACGCCGACGTGGTCAGGCACGCGACGCGTGAGTCATTGCCCACCCGTGCCGTCCGGTTCGCCGTCGGCCGCTCCGGGAACAGCGCGATCGCCTGGTCGAAGTGCGCGAGCCCGCCGTGCAGGTCATCGAAGCTCATCATCGGCGTGCCCGACGAGGAGATGGCCGTCGATGCGCATCGCATCGTCGTGCTCGGCCTCGCCGAGGGCGAGGATCCGCTCCCCGAGGCGCCCGCACTCGTCCAGCTGCGCGCGGAACATGTACAGGCTGGCGAGCCCGCGCAGGACGGAGAACTGCAGACCGGACGTCGGCGCCGCGCTCGAACAGCTCGAGGGCGCCGGCGAAGGCGGCCTCGACCTCCGGCGTGAACCCCTTCGACGTCATCAGGGCCCGCGCGAGCGTCGTCCGGAGCGCGATCTCCTGGTTGACACGGTCGGCCGAGGTGGGCGTGGCGTCCAGGACGGTGAGCATGTCCGTCGCCAGGCGCGCGGTATCGAGATACCAGCCGTGCGCGTCGTCGAGCGCGAGGAGCGTCTTCGCGAGCCCGTCCAGGTGTTCGAGGTCGCGCGCCTCGACCCAGTAGCTCCACGCGATCCGCAGGTTCCCGATGTCCGCGTGGAGGGCCTCCAGGGCGACCTCGCGCCCGGCGCCGGTCAGCTCACGCGCGCAGGCGGCGGGCCACGTCCGCGTAGTACGAGGCGTGGGCCCGGCGGGCTCGCGAGGCGACGTCGGGCCGCTGGTCGAGGCGGTCGGTGGCGAACTCGCGGATCGTCTTGAGCATCGCGACCCGCGGCTCGGCACCGGGCGCATCGACCCGTCGGAGCAGGCTCTTCTCGACGAGGCCGGCCAGCCCGTCGAGGACGTCGATGGCCTCGCCGTCGACCGCCCCGATCTCGTCGACGACGGCCTCGATCGCGCCGACCTCGGCATCCGCGAACACGGCCAGCATCTCGAACAGGCGCTGCTCGCCGGGCGCGAGGAGCTCGTAGCTCCAGTCCATCGCCGCCCGCAGCGTCTGCTGGCGCTCCGGGAGGTCGCGGGGACCGCTCCGCAGCAGCCCGAGGCGGTCGTCCAGCCGGTCGCGGAGCACGTCGGGCGAGAAGAGCCGGAGGCGGGCCGCCGCGAGCTCGATCGCCAGCGGCAGGCCGTCGAGCCGGCGACAGATCTCCGCGACGGCCGCGGCGTTGTCGTCGGTGAGCTCGAACTCCGGGCGGACCACGCGGGCGCGGTCGACGAACAGCTGGACGGCCTCGACGTCGCGGACGGCCTCGGCGGTCTCGCGGCCGCGGCCGTCCGGCGGGAGCGCGAGCGGCGGGACCGCGAAGAGCTGCTCCGCCCGGACGTGGAGGGCTTCGCGGCTGGTGGCGAGGACCGTCAGCCCGGGCAGTCGCTCAGGAGCTGGGCCACCACGGCGCCGGATTCGGTGACCTGCTCGAGGTTGTCGAGCACGATCAGCATCCGCCGGTCGCGCAGCCGGTCGACGAGCTCGTCCTGCAGCGGCCGGTCGATGATCTCGCCGAGGCCGACGGCGCGCGCGATCGCCACCAGGACGGCGTTCGTGTCGTGGGCGCTGGACAGGTCCACGAACGACGACGCCGTCGCGGAACCGTCGGGGCCAGGTCCGAGGCGACGCGGATCGCGAGCGTCGTCTTGCCGGTTCCGCCGGGGCCGATGAGCG
Organism: uncultured Chloroflexia bacterium; assembly: GCA_963779575.1. Taxonomy (GTDB): domain Bacteria; phylum Chloroflexota; class Limnocylindria; order Limnocylindrales; family CSP1-4; genus CAIXZV01. The sequence continues at coordinate 419,639 of CAVZYT010000006.1, read as the reverse complement.
TGAGCAGCCGGACGGAGCCGTCCGCGAGGCGCTCGGTGATCTGGGCGATCTCGTCGCGCCGGCCGATCAGCGCGGCGACGCGCGACGGCAGGTCGGCGCCCGGCTGGCGGGCGGTGACCAGCGGCGGGAAGTCGGCGGCAGGTCCGGGTGGACGAGCTGGTAGAGGTGCTCGGGCCGGCCGAGGTCCCGGAGGTGGTGCTCGCCGAGGTCCAGGAGCCCGGTCCCGGCCGGGAGCAGCTCGATGGCGAGGCTCGCGGCCGACGCCGAGAGCAGGACCTGGCCCCCGTGCCCGGCCGCCATGATCCGGGCGGCGCGGTTCACGGTCGGGCCGAAGTAGTCGTCGCCTCGCATGCTCCGCCTCGCCGCAGTGGATGCCCATGCGCACGCGGAGTGGGCCGGTCTCGCCCCAGGGCTCGGCGATCAGCGCGCGCTGGGCCGTCGAGGCTCGCCGTCGCGGCGCCGATCGCGCCGCCGAACACGGCCATCATGCCGTCGCCGGTCGTCTTGACCACGGTCCCGCCGGACGCCTCGATGGCGCCGCGCAGGATCGCGTCGTGCCGACTCAGGGCGGGCTGCATCGCGTCCGGGAACTGCTCCCAGAGTCGCGTGCTGCCCTCGAGATCGGTGAACAGGAAGGTGATGGTTCCGGTCGACGGGTGTGTCCACGGGACCATCATCGGACCTCCACGCCGCGCCCGCGACTGAGTTGCCGATCCGGGTCGCGTTACGATCCGTCCGCCACGTTCCACGCGCAAAGGGATCTGAACGCCGCCGTGCGCGTCTTCGACCTCTATCGCTACACGAAACCGAGTCCCGGACCCGACATCGAGTTCATCGATGGCTACCGGAACATCTTCAATGTGACGCGGTGGCCGAATTGGCCTGGGCTCATCGGCGCGGGACGCGTGCAGCTCGACCATGGCATCGACTCGGTCAAGAAAGTCAAGGCAGTCGACGGCGAGCGGAGACCAGCAATCCTGATCGCGTCGAAACCCCACCGGGCGGGCTCCGACTGGACACCTTGGCACGACGAACTCGATGCCGAGCGCGGTCATGTTCGGTACTTCGGCGACAACAAGGCAGAGCTCGGGTTCGATCCACTCGGGCCGCCAGGCAACCGATCGGTCATCGAGCAGTTCGGACTTCATTCGTCGGTGAGTCGATCCGACCGGCTTCGCGCCGCGCCGCTTCTGATCTTCGAGAGCCTCCTGCACGAGGGCAAAGCCAAGGGCTTCTGGCGATTCCTTGGCGTTGGCATCGTCGAGCGTGCCGAACTTGTGGCCCAGGTAGACCGCCGAGGCCGGCCCTTTGTCAACTACGTGTTCGATTGCATGCTCGTTGACCTGAGCGCCGACGGCTTGGGCATCGCTTGGGAATGGATTGCCGCTCGCCGGGACCCGACCAAGTCCCTCGAGGAGAGCTTGGTGCTCGCTCCGACGGCGTGGCGACGATGGGTCGACGGCGGTGCTGGCGTGAAGGACCGAATTCGCCAGGAGATGACCCGAGCCGCAACGCTCAGTCCAGGCGATCAGCGGCCCGACGCGGGCACCCCGGCCGAGGATGCACTGCGCCATGTCATCGCCCACTACAAGCGACTTGGCGCGTATCACGGTGTTGGGGAGCACCGGTTCGAGGGCCTCGCGTCCGAGATCACGGGGAGCGTGCTGAGCGAGAGCGGCCAATACAGGCCAGGTTGGATCACGAAGCGCGCCGGCGATGGCGGGATCGACTTCGTCAGTCGCCTTGACCTTGGCTCCGGAGCCGGCGCACTCAAGCTGGTCGTCCTTGGCCAGGCGAAGTGCATTGCCGGCGTCGCTCCCGTGACGAGCGGCCTCGATCTTGCGCGAACGGTGGCGAGGCTGGATCGCGGATGGGTTGGGTCGTTCGTGACGACTGGCTACTTCAGCGAGCAAGCCCAGCGCGAAGTGGTCGCAGATCGATTCCCGCTCCTGATGCTCAACGGTCGCCACGTTGGGGAGACGGTGGTCAGGGAATCGGCTCTTCGAGGCTTGTCAGTGCCCGACTATGTCGCTGCCGTTGATTCCGAGTACGACATCCGCGTCTCAAATAGGCTCCCGGCCGAGATCCTCGGCGACTGAGACACCGCCCAGCTACACGGGCAGCGGACCCGTGCTGGAGGGAGCTGCCGAGTAGGCGCCGAGGTAATGGATGTCGATGGCCACGGTCTCGTCGCCGAACTCGTTGCCGAAGTCACGGCCGAACGTTCCGTCGGGCCGCAGATCGTCTGTGACCGTGAACGACCGCTGCGACTTCGCAATGACTTCGATGAGCACGACGCCACCGGTCGTCACCGGCGAACCGTCGTCCGCGAAAGCTACCTCGCCGGTCACGAAGTTGCGCTTGAGCTCCCTGGGCCTGATCCGCGTCGCGCGGCCGGCATCGACGCGGATTCCGACCCCGCCTGTCAGGGTCAGCGCGCCGCAGTCGGCCTCGAACGGACGCTCCGCGTAACCGGACAGGCTGACTCGGTTGGGGACCTCCCACAGATAGGAAGGCTCCTTCTGGTGGCCGTCGCCGGGGCCGGCACCCCATTCGGGCGTATCCCACGTTGCCTCGTCCCAGATTCGAACCGGACGCTGGCCGTTCGCGCTCACCCGAAGCCACTGGTGATCGATGAACACCCGGTGCTGCGGATGGGTCTTGCGGACGACGGCGAAGACGTGGGTCGACTCGTCGAACGGGTTGCCGAGCAGCACCTCTGCGCCGACCCGTGTCGACGGCGAGGCGGACGCGGACACGAACCGGGTGTAGTTGCTCCGCGCTTCGTTGTTGTAGATGTTCTGGTCCACGACGGCGAGGTTCGCCGGGTCCTGATAGAGCCGGATGCGGACGATCACGCAGTAGTGCCTGCCGGTCGCCGCACTCGGGCTCCAGGGCACGGTGAACTCCACCGGCGCCCCGCCCGGGCCCACGTTCTGCGTGGCGAAGCCGAGAGGAACCCAGGGTCCGTCGCCGGCCGTGTACTCGGTCACGAAGAAGTCGGCGACGACGCCCGTGGCGGGCAGGTCGCCGTTGTTTCGGATCTTCGCAACAACGGTGTTGGGGTGGCCGAGCCAGGGCATGTTGAAGTAATGGCCGGGATCGGCCGTTGCCCGATCGTTTCGCACCTCGATGTCTGGGCTCTGCCAGTCCGGCCCATCGTTCCAGGGCCGGATGCCCAGCTCGGGCTTCCCGTTGGCGCCGTAGCCGACCTTGACGACCGCGCTGTTCCCGGCGACCGACACGACATCGACCTTGAGGTCCATCTGCGTGCCGGGGTCCTTTTCCTCGAGGTCCGTGCCGGGCCCGAGGATCGGTCCGTCGCCGTCGATGTCGTTGCGGACGAGGAGGATGGGAGGCCGCGCGATCGGCGCGGCGAAGGTGTCGGAGGTGACGTCGGTGATCAGGATCCTGCGATCGGTCGGGGTGTCATCGCTGATCTGCGCCGCCTGCTCGGCGCGGTACTCCACGTAGTAGTTCCAGCCATCACCCAGGCGGATCTCGAGCGCCGCGAACTCGCCGGCGGGCGGATCGCCCAGCTCGGCCGCGTGCAGCGTGACCGTGTCATTGACCGCGCCCGAACCCTGGAAGTCGTAGCGCTTGATGTTGCCGGCCTGGATCCAGCCCATCCGCATCTTGTTGGAGATCGTGTAGTGCGGCAGGGTGTCGCGCGAGCCGGCCATCATGTCCCAGTTGCTGGTGAGCCGGCCCGAGACGTCAGCCGAGTAGGCCGGGAAGTTGTAGAGGTCGGGCAGGCTGAGGGTGTGGCCGAGCTCGTGCGAGAGGGTCGAGTGCATCTGGCGCCCGTCGTGGGCGGCGAAGTCCAGGGGCGCGAACACGAACCCGAAGCTGCGCCGATCCGTCGTCGCGTTGGTCCCGCACAAAAATTCACGTGCGTCGTTCGCGTGGGGCCACACGAATCGTGCGGGCGGGCCGCCGGCGGCATCGGGCGAGAACGGGACGATGATGAGGACGTCGAGATTCGTGAAGTTGGCCGTCGTCGCGACGCCATCAGAGATCGCGCGCGAGATGATGGTCTGGAGGGTTGCGCCCATCGACGTCCAACGGTTGTCGATCACCGTCCCGGCCGCGTCCACCGTCTGGGCGAAGTAGTCCGTCCAGGAGCCGGGCATGTTGACGGGCCCAAACGTCTGGGCGTTGAGGACGCTGAGCGTGAGGCCGCGATCCGCGGCTCCTCCGACGCCCGGTGTGTAGTGCGAGTTCTCCTCGTAGTAGAGCCTTGCCGATCGCGTATCGCCGTTGAACACGATCCCGTTGGTGACGTGATTGAGGATGGCGGTGCGGTTGGCGGTCATCGTGGCCGCGGCCGTCGGCCACCGGCCGGTCGTGGTGTCGACCATCAGCACCATCGAGCGCCAGGTGCCGTTGTGGGGATGGACGCCCAGGTTCTGGGGCGCGTTCGGGCCGCCTCCCCAGCCGCTGTCGCCGCTGAAGGTCGAGTCGGTCGTGTAGAAGCCGCCGGGGCCGGTGTCCGCGTCGGTCCAGTGGTCCGCGACCTCGAATGTCGTGCTCGCGAGGACCGTTCCGGTGGCGGTTTCGACCATCGCGACATCGTGCGCACCGACGCGTCCGCCGACCACGAGGAACGCGACGGGATCGGTGCCATCGTCGGGCCGCGTGTACGAGACAAACCCCGCATCAGGACCGTCGGGCACCTCGAAGTGGACGGCATCGGCGCCCAGGCCAGTCGTGCCGAGATCGAAGCTGAGCTCGACCCAGGAGCCGACGAAGATCGGGTCGCCCGGCGGGTCGATCGTCGGATCGCCGGTCAGGTCCGTCAGCGCGTCGATGATGGCGAGGATGTCGGTCGTCAGGATCAGGATGCGTCCATCGAGGAGCCCGTGAGCCTCGACGAGACGGCCCGCCAGCGATGCCGTCGACACCGTATCGACGGATCCCTTGGCCGGACGGAAGGCCGACAGGCGATTGCCAGGATGGGCGACCAGAACGACGTCGCCACCCTCAGCCAAGCCGAGGCGCCCGACGCGGGGAAGCCCGGTCGCAACGGTCTTGACGACCGAGCCCCGCACGACGCCGATGGCACCGCGAGCGGGCGAGCCGTGGTTGCGCGCGACGAATGCGGTGCCCTTACCCACCGCGACCCCGGTGAGACCGTGAACATCGACCAGCGAGGCCGCCTTGGTCTTGACCTTCAGCACGGTGAGCGCGTCGTCGGACCGCTTGAGTAGCGGCGTTGCCGCGAACTTGGGGCTCCGTTTTCCGCCGCCGTGTGTGACCACGAACGCGGTCGGCGAGCCGGCCGACGTGAGCCCGATCTGGCCGTACCGGTTCGTCGATCGCTGGACCAGCTTCAGGGGCGCGTCTGGGTGGTCGAGGTTCAAGACGGAAACGGTGCCGTTTTCGTGCGCGAAGGCCGCCGATCGCCCGTTGCCCGCGATCCCGACCGCTGCGCTCTTGAAAGTGCGGGTCTTGGCCTTCCCACCGGCGAGCGGCACGCGTCCAACGGTGCCATCGGCCTGGCTGTACCAGATGTCCGCCCGATCCTCGTCCACATACGCTGCGGTCGCGGATGCGACTGCGCCAATGGTCTTGATCATCGCTGATGCCCCCCACCCGTCCGATCCATCGGTTATCGACTCGACACGATGATACGCAGCGTGTCACTAGTCCCCGATGCGGGCGACGGGTGCGGGCGGGCGCGAACTACCCCTTCGTCTGGACCTTTGCCCAGCTGTCCTTCAGCGTCAGCGTCCGGTTGAACACAAGCGCGCCGGGCTGCGAGTCCGCGTCCGGTGTGAAGTAGCCCAGGCGCTCGAACTGGACCGTCTCGCCGAGCGGCGTGTCCGCGAGGGACGGCTCCAGCATCGCCCCCGCGACGACCGTCTCGGACTCCGGGTTGAGGTCCGCGAACAGGTCGCCGTCGACGCCCGGGTCGGGCCGCGAGAAGAGGTGGTCGTACAGCCGCACCTCGGCCGGGACGGCGTGGGCCGCCGAGACCCAGTGGAGCGTGGCCTTGACCTTGCGGCCGTCGGGCGAGTCGCCGCCGCGAGTCGCCGGGTCGTAGGTGCACCGGAGCTCGATGACGCGATTGTCATCGCCCTTGACGACCGTCGTTGCAGGTGACGAAGTACGCGTTCCGCAGCCGGACCTCGCGGCCGGGCGCCAGGCGGAAGAACTTGGGCGCCGGCTCCTCCATGAAGTCCTCGCGCTCGATCCACAGCTCGCGCGAGAACTCGACCTGCCGCGTCCCCGCCGACGGGTCCTCGGGGTTGTTGACGACCTCCATCGACTCGGAGCCGCCCTCGGGGTAGTTGGTGATCACCACCTTGAGCGGATCCAGCACGCCGAACCGCCGCGGCGCCGTCCGGTTGAGCACCGCCCGCACCGAATGCTCGAGCAGCTCGATCTCGTGGACGCTGTCGGCCTTCGACACCCCGATCTCGGTCGCGAAGCTCCGGATCCCCTCGGCCGGAAAGCCCCGCCGGCGCAGCCCGGAGATCGTCGGCATCCGCGGGTCGTCCCAGCCGCGGACGTGGCCCTCGTTGACCAGCCGCAGCAGCACCCGCTTGGACAGCACGGTCCAGGTGAGGTTGAGCCGCGCGAACTCGTACTGGCGCGAGACGTGGGGGACCGGCAGGTGCTCGATCAGCCAGTCGTACAGCGGCCGGTGGTTCTCGAACTCGAGCGTGCAGATCGAGTGGGTCACGCCCTCGATCGCGTCCGACTGCCCGTGCGCCATGTCGTAGGTCGGGTAGATGCACCAGGCGTCGCCCGTCCGCGGGTGGCTCGCGTGGACGATCCGGTACAGCACGGGGTCGCGCAGGTTGATGTTGGGCGAGGCCATGTCGATCTTCGCCCGCAGCACCTTGCGCCCCGTTGGGGAACTCGCCCGCGCGCATGCGCGCGAACAGGTCGACGTTCTCGGCCGCCGGCCGGTCGCGGTAGGGCGAGTTCGTGCCCCCGCGTCGTCAGCGTGCCGCGGGTCTCGCGGGTCTCGTCGGCGGTCTGGTCGTCGACGTAGGCCAGCCCCTGCTCGATGAGGTGGACGGCCCACGCATACAGCTGCTCGAAGTAGTCGGACGCGTGGAACAGGTTGTCGCCCCAGTCGAAGCCCAGCCAGCGGACGTCGGCCTCGATGGCGTCGATGTAGGCCTGCTCCTCCTTCTCGGGGTTCGTGTCGTCGAACCGGAGGTGGCAGCGGCCGCCGAACTCGCTGGCGATGCCGAAGTTGAGGCAGATCGACTTGGCATGGCCGATGTGGAGGTAGCCGTTGGGCTCGGGCGGGAAGCGCGTGACGGGGGTCGAGACCCTGCCGGCGGCGACGTCCGCGGCCACGATGTCGCGAATGAAGTCGCGGCGCTCGGGCGCGTCGGGCGGAGCGGCGGTCTCGCTGTTCACGGCGGCCGAGGCTAGCACGACGTCAGGGTTCGCGGACGGCCACCCCGTATCGTCGCTGGTCCATGTCGAACGTCGCGATCGGCACCGCATTCGCGGCGATGAGTGCCGCAACGATCATCGCGTCGGGGATTGGCCGGCCGGGCATTGACCTTGCCCGCACGAGGGTGCGAACGATCGCGTCCAGGCTGGCGTCAACCACAGTCACATTCGTGCGCTGCACGAAGTCGATCAGGCTGTCGATGATGTCCCGCTGCTCCACGCCGTACTGCGTTCGCAGGACGTGAGCGCACTCGGCCAGCGCGATCACGGAGACGCCGATCTCAACTCCGTCGTCGTCGATGAGCGCCGTTGCCCGTCTCGCCTGCTCGATTGGCGTGCCGACGAGGTAGCGGACGACAACGGACGTGTCGACGCCGATCACGTGTGCCGATCAGGATCAGGCGCGGCCCACGCCGCATCGCGCAACGCGGACCATGACTCATCGGTGGGTCGCCGGCCGACCTTGTCGCGAAGCGACCCGGCGAGCGATCGGCGATGGCGGCCTGGCACGACCTCGATCACGATCCTGCCGTCCTCGACCCGTTGGACGGTCTCGTCGCCCGCGTAGATCCCGAGTTCCTCGCGGATGGCCTTGGTGATCGTGATCTGACCGCGATCTCCAACCCGATTAGTCATGGTATGCATTTTGCTGCGTGATCATATCTCTGTCAACGGGTATGAATGGCGCAACGCGATCAGCCGAATAGCACCTGTTGGCCGTAGCCGGGGGCACCCTCGAGCTCGAGCATCCGGCGCTTCGTGTCGAGGCCGCCCGGGGCGGAGAAGCCGGTCAGGGCCCCGTTCGCAGCGACGACCCGGTGGCACGGGACGATGATCGGGAAGCGGTTCCGGCTGAGTGCGACGCCTACGTCTCGTGCGCCGTCGGGCCGGCCGATGGCTCGGGCGATCTCCCCGTAGCTCCGGGTCGTTCCAGGGGCGATGTCGCGTGTCGCCGCGTAGACGGCGCGCCGGAAGTCGTCGATCCCGCGGTCGTCGAGGGGAATGTCGCGGAGGTCGACGGCCCGGCCGGCCATCACCTCGCGCATGCCCTCGATCGCGCGGAGCACGAATGCGGGAACAGCGGCGCCGTCCTCGAACCGGGGACCCGGCAGCCCGTTCCGGTCCGGCAGCAGCACGCGCGTGATCCCGGTCTCGCTCCAGGCGACGCCGCAGCGCCCGAGCTCGGTATCAAAGGTGACGGCGTTGGTCGTTGGTTCCATCACGTACCAGAACACGGCACCGGCGCCACCGGTTGCGTTCGCGGGCGGTCAGCCGGTCGTTGCCGCAGCTTCGGCCTCGGCCCGAGCCGTCTCGAGCGCCCGCAGGAACAGCTCGGCGGGCTGGGCGCCGGAGATCCCGTACCGGCGGTCGATGACGAAGAACGGCACGCCCGTGACGCCGATGGCGTGCCCCTCGTCGATGTCGGCCTGGACCTCGCTCGTGTAGGCGTCGCCCGCGAGGACGTCGCGGATCTCGTCCGCCGGGATCCCGACCTCGGACCCGAGCCGCACGAGCGTCCCGGGATCGTCGAGCACCTCGCCCTGCTCCAGCTGCGCGCTGAGGAACCGCTCCTGGACGGCGTCGTCGAGCCCGTGCGCCTTGCCGAGGTGCGCCACGCGGTGGGCGTCGAACGTGTTGATCACCTGGTAGCGATCGAAGTCGTACGCGAGGCCCTCGGCCGCCGCGAGGCCGACCACACGGTCATTCATCTGATGGACCTGGTCAATCGTGGTGTGCAGCTTGGTCGCCAGGTACTCGTCATGGGTCGTGCGCGCACCGCGCGGCTGGTCGGGGTTGAGCTGGAAGCTGCGCCACTGGACCTCGACATCGCCGGCGGCGGGGAACGCGGCCATGGCGGTCTCGAACCGCCGCTTGCCGATGTAGCACCACGGGCAAACGACGTCGGACCAGATATCGACCTTCATCGCCGCTCCTCGAGCGGCAGGCACAGCTCATCGACGCAGGCGAGGTCATCGTCGGCCGCGAGGATCACGAGCGGTCGAGCAGGGGCGAGGTCGGTCGCTCGGTCGACGGGCGTCGCCTCGGCGCCGTCCCCGACTGACGAAGTGTCGTTGCGCATGCAACGAGTGTAGCGCGCATGACAGATCCGAAGCTGGCGACCGTAAGCCGGTATTGCAGCGCGTGGGGGAGGGCGATTGCATGCCAAACGGTCGCGGCCGCGCCGCGCTGACAGGGAAACGCACGCGAATAGGGCCGTTGGCGGCCCCCAAGCACCGATCGCCCCCGGCTACCGGTCATGGGTGTCGGTTGTGTCAGGAAGAGGAGGGACGGGGGTGGCGCTCAGCCGCCCTGGACCAGGGCGAGGATGTTGCCGGCCGGATCCTTGAACCAGGCGATCGCCGGGCCGCCGGCGTCACGCGAGATCCCGCGGTCATCCTGGTCGATGCCCTCGTACCGCTCGAGCGGCACGCCCTTCCCCACGAGCTCGTCGACCGTCGCCTCGATGTCGTCCACCTCGAAGTTGAGCACCGTGAACGTGGCCGGCTCGTGGTTGGGCTTCGGATAGATGAACACGCGTTGCCCGCCGGCGAGCCTGAGCATCAGGGCGCCGTTGTCCTCCCGCGTCTCGACTCCGAGCGTGTCCGCATAGAACGCCCGCTCCGCCTCGATGTCAGTGGCCGAGAAGCCGGAGAAGGCGGGTCGTGAGCTGAGCATGGTCGTCTCCTTCTTGTCCTGCAGACACCCTACGACACCCATTGCAATCTGTCAGGCTATACGTATACTCATGCGTATCCAGTTCGCAAAGGACGAAGGTTACGATGTGGCCGTGCCGAACAAGACCATCTACGTCTCCGATGGGGACCTCAACCTCTTCCAGCGGGCCCAGGAGCTCGCCGGCGGAAACCTCTCCGCAGCGATCGCCGTCCGCGCTCAAGCGCTACGTCAGCGTCCAGGAAGGCCTCGCCGAGGGCTTCGACGACGTCGTGGTCCGCGTGGGCATCGGCACCGGGCGCAAGGTCCGGTTCACCGGCGTCCTCGTGGGCGAATGGGTGGACTCCAGCACCAAGCGTGCGGATCACTACCGCGTCTGGCGCGGCCGAACCGGCAAGTTCGTCGTCCACGTCGAGCGCAGCCCGAGTGGTGGGCCGTCGATGCCGAGGGCAAGCCGGCCGGCTGGCGCGGCTGGGTCGGCATCGGCGACGTCCGCTACGGCAGCGCCCCGAAGGAGTCGACCCTCGACGTCTTCGACACCGTCGACGTCCTCCGCGAGAAGGTCCCGCCCGAGCTGTTCGACATGGTCTCGCGCTCCGCGCGCCAGCCGACGGTGGAGGAGCTCGACATCTGACCCGCGGCGCCCGGCGGTCCCGAGTGCGCGACGACAGCGCGGCAGGCGCGCGATGACGACGCGCAGCACGACGACCTCGGCGATCGAGGTCCGCGGCCTCCGCAAGTCGTTCGGCAAGCAGCTCGTCCTCGACGGCATCGACCTCGACGTCGCCCGAAGGCACGGTCTTCGCGCTGCTCGGCCCGAACGGCGCCGGCAAGACGACGGCGGTCCACATCCTCACGACGCTGATCTCGGCCGACGCCGGCGAGGTCCGCATCGGCGGCTTCGACGTCGCGCGCGAGCCGGACGCGGTCCGGCGGCCTGATCGGGCTGACCGGCCAGGTCTCGGCGGTCGACGGCCAGTTCACGGGCGAGGAGAACCTCCGCCTGATGGCCGACCTCCACCACCTCGGCAAGGACGGCGGGTCGGCGGCGGGTCGCGGAGCTGCTCGAGCGATTCGACCTCGTGCGCGGACGCCGCGAAGCCCGCGATCGACCTACTCGGGCGGCATGCGCCGGCGCCTGGACCTCGCGATGACGCTCGTCGGCGAGCCGCGGATCATCTTCCTCGACGAGCCCACGACCGGCCTCGATCCCCGCAGCCGGCGGGTGATGTGGGACATCGTCCGCGACCTCGTCGCCGACGGCGTCACGATCTTCCTGACGACCCAGTACCTCGAGGAGGCCGATCGGCTCGCGAGCCGGATCGCGCTGCTCGACGGTGGCCGGGTCGTCGCCCAGGGCACGCCGGCCGAGCTCAAGCGGCTCGTGCCCGGCGGCAGCGTCCGGCTCGAGTTCGCCGACGAGGCGGCGCTCGACCGCGCGGCGCGGACGCTCGGCAACGGAACGCGCGACGACCAGGGTCTCGCGCTCGACCTGCCGAACGACGGTGGCGTCCACTCGCTGCGGGCGCTGCTCGACCGGCTCGACGCGAGCGCGATCGAGGTCGACGGGCTTGCCGTCCGATCCGCCGACCTCGACGACGTCTTCCTGTCCCTCACCGGCCGCACCGACGGCCAGCCCGACGCCGAAAGGGTGCCCACGCCATGACCGCCTACCTGCTCACCGACTCGACGACCATGCTCCGGCGGAGCCTGCGCCGGATGCGCCGCTACCCGTCGCTGACGTTCTTCATCGCCGGGATCCCGGTGGTGCTGCTGCTCCTGTTCGTGTACGTGTTCGGCGGGACGCTCGGGCGCCGGACTCGGCGGGCCCGGTGCGCCTGCGGGTCCTGGCGCGGCCGCCGATCGGGCGCGAGGCCTACCTCGCCTACGTGATCCCGGGCATCCTCCTCATGACCGTCGCCGGACGCGGCCAGGGGACCGCGATCTCGGTGGCGATGGACATGACCGCCGGGATCATCGCCAGGTTCCGGACGATGGCGATCGCGCGGGCCGCGGTGCTCGGCGGCCACGTCATCGGCAGCGTCATCCAGACGGCGCTGGCGATGGTCATCGTCGTTCGTGGTCGCCCTGCTGATCGGGTTCCGGCCGACGACCGGGCCGCGTCGGCCTGGGTCGCGGCCGCCGGGCTGCTCGCGCTGACCGCCGTCGCCGTCGAGCTGGCTGTCGGTGGCGCATGGGGATGGTGACCGACAGCGTCGAGACCGCCAGCAACCTGCCGATGATCCTGACCCTGCTGCTGTTCCTGAGCTCGGCCTTCGTGCCCGACGGCGTCCATGCCCGGGCCGCTCGCCTGGTTCGCCGAGCACCAGCCGTTCACGCCGATCATCGAGACCATGCGCGGCCTGCTGTTCGGCACGCCGATCGGCGACAACGGCCTGCTCGCCGTGGCGTGGTGCGTCGTGATCTCGGTCGGGCGCGTACGTCTGGGCCCGTCGCCTCTACGACCGCATGCCTCCGCGCATGCCCGCCTGAGGCACGCGCCCGACCCTCGCCCCGACCCCGATCGCCCGACCCTCCTCGCCCGACGGCTGACAAATCGGAAGCTGGCGACCGTTAACCAGGTTGGCGGCGCGTCGGGGAAGGCGACTCCATGACAAACGCTCACGAGCGCCTGGCGCTGACATGCGCAACGGCTCAATTCGCCCACGCTGACCGGAGCCCAGGCACCCGCAACCCGTCTAGCGGTCATCTGCTTCGGATTTGGCAGGAAGTGGCGAGCCGATCGGGCGGGAAGAGGGCGATCGCGCGGGCAGGGGCGCGCGCTCGATGGCGACGGGGCGGGAAGGGGCGACGGGGCGGGAAAGGGCGACGGGGCGGGAAGGGGCGAACGGGGCATGCAGCGGCGCGGTCGTGTCGCAAAGGGGAGGGAGTTGGCTGGCGCGCCAGGATTCGAACCTGGAACCCCCTGATCCAGAGTCAGGTGCTCTACCGTTGAGCCACGCGCCAGCGGCCGGGGCGGCATGATACCCCAACGGGTCCCGATTCCGGGCGTACGCAAGAGCCATTGTGCAGGCGGTGCGTGCAGGCGATCTTGTCCCTATCCGTTCCACTGGCGGCACGGACTAGAGGAAGACATTTGGCCCGCCGCTCCATCGTTCTGACCGCTTGTCTGGGGATATTGGTGGCTGCCTGCGGGTCGGGACGCCCACCGGCCCCGACCGCAAGCCCGCCCGCTCTCGTTGCAGCGCCATCGACCGTGGCGCCCGCGGAGACGCCGACCGTCACGCCGACCGAGGCCCCGCCGACGAAGAAGCCGCAGAAGACGAAGCGGCCGAAGCCCACGCCGACGCCGGCAACATGGACTTCGGCCTACCGGTCGCACGTGTGCAACGCGATCGGATACCTCGCGGATTCGAAGGCCCACGTCGACGGTGTTGCAGCTCGATTCGGCGCAGGCGACGGGCCCGGAGCTCGACAGGAAGCGTTCACCGTCGTCTCGCTCGCGGGGCAGGCCATCGGTGAGATCGGCGCGGCCAAGGCGTGGTCTCCGGGCGACGACCTCACGGCCATGATCGGGACGTCGGCGAACAGCATCGGCCAGGGCGCGAGCCGCTTCCTCGATGGGTTGACATCCGTCGACCGTGGCGTGATGGGCGATGGCATGGCAGCCATGAACAGCGGGGCTGACCAGCTGGCCCAGGCCAGGGTCGCCCTCGCGGTGCTCGCCACCACGTACGGCCCGGCCGGCTGCTAGAAGCCCCGGACAAACGAAAGAGCCGGGTGATCCCGAAGGACCACCCGGCTCCGAGGACAAGGTTCAGGCGGTGGCGGCCACCGCCGTTCCCGGTCACGACCTTCGGCGCGTTGGCCGGCAGGCCCAGTCGGCCGTGCGAGCCGACGAACACGATCGCTGCGAGGGCGGCGAAGCCCGCGTAGACCAAGAGCGGGCTGACGGTCGGTGCGAGCACCGGCAGCCAGGCGGCCCCGGCGGCGACGCCCAGGCCGGCGTGGTACAGGCCGGCGATCGGCACGCTCCGGCCGCTCGAGTTGTAGACCCAGGTCAGCGTCATGCGGACCGGGATCGGCAGGACGAACAGCGCGACGAGATAGAACGGGATGTTCTCCGGCGCGACGCGGCCGTTCGTGACGCCGTCTGCGATGAACACGAGAGGCAGGTGGAGCGCGGCCTGCATCCAGGTCGTGACGACGCTGGCGCGGACCGGGCCGATGTTGCCCTGCAGGCGGTGGAGCGCGAAGCCGGTCCAGGCGGCCTCTTCCCACCAGTTGATGAGCGCGAAGGCGATGACTGCGCCGAGGACGGCGCTGAGGGCGATGGACGGATCGGACGCCAGCTTGACCACCGGCGCGGCGCCGGCGAGGACGAATGCCACGGCGAGCGCCGCTCCGGGCAGGGCCAGGAAGGCGATGACGTACCACTTCGGGCTGACGCGGAACCGGAACACCCGGCTGCGGAGCTCGCGGACGCCGCTGCGGCCGTCGGCGAGGGCCGTCGTGACGAAGGCCGCGGCGACCAGCGACATGGCGGACAGGAGGATGAACGGGGCGGCGCCGGGCAGATCGAGGTCGATGACCCCGATGCCCGCTGACGACAGGAGCGGGATGGCGAAGATGGCCGCGGTCGCCGTGTAGACGATCGCGAGGAATGTCCGGATGGGGTGACGACGGGCGAAGGAGCGCATGGTGTTGGTTGACCTTTCGATGTCTGGTTGGTGGCTGCGACTCAAGTGAGCCGCGATGGCCACACTGTCCGGCCGCGACCCTCCCTGCGTCGTCCACCGCGCGTCTCGATCTCGCCCACCATCTCGACGCGCCGACCGCCGACGGACCGATACCGGCGTATTGGTCGGGACCATCCTTGAGACGGATGCGGGCACCATGCTCGGCCGCTACCGTTCGCCATGACCATGGATGCTCTCTCGCCCGGGCGCGCGCCGCCCTCTCCGCCAGCCCGCTCGTCGTCGACACGGCGATCGCCCTGTTCCTGGCGGCCCTCTCGCTCCTGACCTACGTGGGCGGAGCAGCGGGCGGGGGCCTGCCAAGCGCGGTCGTGGTGACCCTGCTGCTGCTCGAGAGCCTGCCGCTGATCGTGCGCCGGAGGTACCCGCTCGCGGTCATGGCCGTCGTCTCGACGGCGACGATCGTCCACTCGTGATCATCCCGGCGAACCAGCCGCTCCAGGTCGGTCTCGGCGATCCTCGTGGCGACGTACACGATCGGCGAGCGCCTCGATCGCCGCACGTCGCTCACCGTCACCGCGCTGTTCTGTGGCGGCGATCGCCGTGGTCTTCATCGGGCGCGCGGGCATCGGCGCAGTGCTCGGGTCGCTGATCCAGACCGAGCTGATCTTCCTCGTTGCGTGGCTGCTCGGCGACGCGTCGCGGATCCGCGGGCTGTACGCGGGCACGCTCGAGGAGCGGGCGCAGCGGCTCGAGCGCGAGCGCGACGAGCAGACCGAGCGGGCCGTGCGCGACGAGCGCGAACGGATCGCGCGCGAGCTGCACGACGTCGTCACGCACCACGTGAGCGTGATCGTGATCCAGGCCGGCGGCGCCCTCCAGGTCATCGACAAGCGCCCCGACGAGGCGCGGACGGCGCTCACAGGCGATCGCGTCCACCGGCCGGCTGGCCCTGACCGACATGCGCCGCATGCTGGGGATCCTGGGCGAGCAGGAGGCCTCGGATCCGACGCCCGGGCTCGATCGCCTCGATGAGCTCGCTCGACCAGCTCCGGATCCGCGGGCCTCGACGTGGAGCTGGTGATCGACGGCGAGCCGCGCACCCTGGACCCGGGGCTGGCAGTCTCCGCCTACCGGATCATCTCTGGAGGCGCTCACGAACTCGCTCAAGCACGCGGGAGGCGGCCGCGCGCTGGTCGTCGTGCGCTACACGGCCGATGCGCTCGAGATCACCGTGGACGACGAGCGCGGTCCGGATGCGCCCAGCGTGGTCGAGCCGCCGCACGAGGGACGCGGGCTGATCGGGATGCGGCGAGCGTGCCGCGATGCTGCGCGGAACGCTCGTCGCGCATCCCACCGCCAAGGGGTTCGTCGTCACCGCCCGCCTCCCGATCGACAACGCGGCGCCGCCGGCATGAGCATCCGGGTCCTCCTCGTCGACGACCAGCAGCTCGTCCGCATCGGCTTCCGGATGATCCTCACCGACGAGGAGGGGATCGAGGTGGTCGGGGAGGCGGCGAACGGCCGCGAGGCGGTGGACACCGCGGCCAGGCTCCGTCCCGACGTCCTCGTCATGGACATCCGGATGCCGGTGATGGACGGCGTCGAGGCGACCCGGCTGATCAGCGCATCCGGGCCCGATGCGCCGCAGGATCCTCGTCCTCACCACGTTCGACACGGACGAGCACGTCTTCGAGGCCCTGCGCGCCGGCGCCAGCGGCTTCCTGCTCAAGGACGTCAACCCGGCCGACTTCGTCGCCGCGATCCGCGTCGTCGCGTCGGGGGAGGCGTTGATCGCTCCGTCGGTGACGCGCCGCCTGCTCGAGCGGTTCGCGCAGCTCCAGCAGCCCTCCGACCCCGATCGAGACCGCGTGCTCGGCCAGCTGACGGAGCGTGAGCGCGAGGTCCTCGTGCTCGTCGCCCAGGGCCTCTCCAACCGCGAGATCGCGGATCGCCTCGTCCTCGCCGAGCCGACCGTGAAGACGCACGTCTCCCACCTGCTGCTCAAGCTCGACCTGCGCGACCGGGCGCAGCTCGTCGTGCTCGCCTACGAGTCGGGGATCGTCCGTCCGGGTGGAGCGGGGTCCTAGACCGGCAGGACCGGGAACCCCTCCCGCCGGGCGGCCAGAGCAAGCCTGTCATCGAGCGTCACGAACGGCATCGACCTAGGGTCGTTATCCGCGGCGACGATCGCCGCCGCCAGTTGAAGCGCGTCTCCCGCCCGCAAGGCATGGACACGCAGCAGGCGTTCGGCGGCTTGTCGTAGACGGGCCGAAGGTGCGATCTCGGCCCAGTCGGTGGCAAGGATCGCGAGCTGGTCAAGCGCGGCAATCGCGCCGCGCTCGTCGAGCTCTCCGTCACGCTCCCGTCGCGACACGGCCGAGACGCATTCCACCCGAGTGCCCCACCAAGTCACGATACTGCGGTCGCGTTCCGCCTCACCCCGAATTGAGTCCGTGATCTCCTGGAGAGCGATCAGGGGCACGATGGCTGATGCGTCCCAGTACCTCATAGGCCTGATCGCCGTTCCTCGATCACCGCATCAACGAGGGGATTCCCGGGACCGCGGACCCTTGGTCCTGGCGCGCGAAGGATTGACTCTGGGATGCGGCCCGTCCCGCGCCGGACGAGGCCGGCCCGCTCGAGTCGCTCCATCCGTTCGTCCCAATCGACCTGTTTCGCGACCGGCTCGAGGACCGCCACGGGCACGCCACGGTCCGTGACAAGAATCGACTCGCCGGCCTTGACCTTGTCGATGTACGAGCTGAGGCCGTTCTTGACCTGGGTGATCGTCGCCGTCTCCATCATGGCTAGAATGGTCCGATCAACAGAGCCCGTCAAGACCGATACTTGCAATCATCTACCATGTTGATGGTAGACTTCTACCATGCCGCCGACCAAGGTCGCACCGAAGACCCTGAACATCAAGCATCCCGAGGTCCATCGCCTCGCTCGCGAACTCGCCGACGAGACGGGAGAGTCGATGACGGAGGCTGTCCTGCGCAGCCTGAGCGAGCGGCTCGAGCGAGTGCGGGGACGTGACGCCATGGCGGTCGAGGTGCGTCTGGCGCGGATGCTCGAGCTGGCGGCGGTGATGCGCGAGCGGGCGCCGGCCGGGTACTGGGACCAGGACTTCGACGCAGAGCTCTACGACGGCCGGGGCCTGCCCCGGTGATCGTCGATACCTCGGCCATCGTCGCGATCATCCGTGGCGAAGCCGACGCCCCGGTTTACGCCCGGCTGATTGCCGAGGCCCCCGTGGCCCGCGTCTCCGCCGCGACCTACGTCGAACTCGGCATCGTGATCGACGGTCGGCATGATCCGGTGCTGTCGGGCGTGCTCGATCGGTACCTCGAGGACTCGGGCATCGGGGTGGAGCCACTCACCGCCGCCCAGGCCCGGATCGCGCGTGAGGCCTATCGTCGCTTTGGGCGGACGAGCGGCAGCCCGGCGCGGCTCAACATGGGAGACTGCTTCGCCTATGCGTTGGCGCGCGACCTTGGCGAGCCGCTGCTGTTCAAGGGCGACGACTTCAAGGAAACCGACATCGAACTCGTCATCGAGCCGATCCCGCACAAGCGCCTGAGCGAGGTCGTGGCGAGCTACGCGACCGGGTCGAACGCATGACGGCCACCGACCTGCGCTTCGGGATGTTCCTCAGCCAGGCGCGGAGGAGCTGGGATGAGGTCCTCGCGGACTTCGTGGAGGCCGAGGAGCTCGGCTTCGACCACGCCTGGCTCGTCGATCACCTCGTCGACACGGACGGCACGCCCGAGGACGGCTGTCTCGAGGGCTGGACCCTGCTCGCGGCGATCGCGGCACGGACCTCGCGGATCCGCCTCGGCGTGCTGGTCTCGAGCAACACGTTCCGCAACCCGGCGCTCCTGCTCAAGGAGGCCGTCACCGTCGATCACATCAGCGGCGGACGCCTGGTCCTCGGGATCGGCACCGGCTGGCACGAGGACGAGCACCGCCGCTACGGATTCGACCTGCCACCGGCGCCGGAGCGGGTCGACCGGTTCGAGGAGGCGGTGCAGGTGATCAGCCTCCTGATGGGCCAGGAGCGCACGACCTTCCACGGTCGCTACTACCGGCTCGAGGACGCTCGCCTCGAACCGCGTCCGGTCCAGCGGCCGCGGATCCCGATCCTGATCGCGGCGCACCGGCCGCGGATGCTGCGGATCGCCGCCCGCTACGCGGACCAGTGGGACACCTTCGCCGCGATCCCGGGAACCGCGACGGACGGCGTGGAGGCCGAGATCGCCGATCGTATCGCCGCGCTCGATGCGGCGTGCGTGGCGATCGGGCGCGACCCGGCGGAGATCCGCCGCTCAACCTGGGCAACCAGCGACGTCCTGCGTTCCACCGATGCCTATCTCGACTACGTCCGGCGCCACCGACGGCTCGGGTTCACGGACTTCGCGACCGTCCGGCCGGACCCGGCGGACGCCGAGGTCCTGCGACGGGTCGCGAAGGACATCATCCCGGAGCTGCGGGCCGGTCGGCTCCTGGACTGACGGCCGCTCCCGCGCAAACGGCGCACAGGCCGGTGATCGTGAGATGTCCGACGTCCGCCGTGAACGTGAACTGGCGCTCGATCGGCCCCACGATCGCCGCCGTCACGTCCGCGCTCAGCTCCCAGGTCTGGAGGCACGTCCGGCACTGGAGGTGGCCATGGTCGGCCGCCGGCAGGACGTGGAACTCCTCGCGACCGGCCGCCGAGTGGCTGTGGCGGATGTAGCCGAGCTCCTCGAGCACGTCGAGCGTCCGGTATACGGTCGAGGGGGTCGTGTCGGGGTCCCGCTCGCGGCAGCGCTCGACGAGCTCGCTGCCGGTGATGTGGCCGTTGGTGGCCTCGAGGACGTCGAGGATCAGGCGCCGCTGGGGCGTCCAGCGCAGGCCGCGCGCGCGGAGCTGGTCGCGGATCTGGCTCCACAGCGCCGCGTCGCCTGCCGCAGGGGGTGATCCGATCTCGGCCATCCTGCGTAGTATATGACGCGGGTTGTTGTTGCTCATTGTTGCAACAGGAGCGTGCAGCGACTACCATCGGGATGCCAGACCAAGGGGAGGAACGGATGCTCGCCGCGCTCATCGGATCCGGGCTCGAAACCGCACCGGCGCCGCCCCAGATGCACGCACCGGACGGATTCCTGTCGATCCCGATCGCAGCGGCGATGTGGCTCGTGACGATCGCGGTCCTGACCGTTGCCGTGCGCAAGACGAACGAGTCGCTCGACGAGCGGGCGGTCCCGCTGATGGGCGTCACCGCGGCGTTCATCTTCGCGGCCCAGATGTTCAACTTCCAGGTCGTCGGCGGGACGTCCGGACACCTCCTGGGCGGTGTCCTCGCCGCCGTCCTGCTCGGGCCTTGGGCGGCGACCCTGGTCATGGCCTGCGTCATCGCGGTCCAGGCGCTCGTGTTCCAGGACGGCGGGCTCGTCGTGATGGGCGCCAACATCTTCAACATGGGCGTGGTCGGCACGCTCGGCGGGTACTACATCTACCGTGCGGTCGCCCGGCTCCTCGGCGGTGAGGACAAGGCGCGCATCCCGGCCGCCGGGATCGCCGCCTGGGCCGCGGTGGTCCTGGGATCGCTGTGCATGGCCTTCGAGCTCGCGCTGAGCGGGACGACGCCCCTGTCCATCGCACTGCCGGCGATGGTCGGGGTCCACCTGTTCATCGGCATCGGCGAGGCGCTGATCACCATGGGCGCGCTGGCGTTCATCTCGGTCACGAGAGCGGACCTGTTCAAGCTGCGCGACGCGAGGCTCGCGGACCCACGCCTGGCCGCGGGAGCAGCAGGTGGCTAAACGTCTTCGCCGCTACTGGTGGGCGTTCGGCCTTGCCATCGCCGCCCTCGTCGTCATCGTCCTCGCGCCGTTGGCCTCATCGGACCCCGACGGTCTCGAGCGCGTCGCCAAGGACAACGGCTTCCTAGGGACCGCGCACGACGCTGTGTCCTCGATCCTCCCCGACTACACGGTCCCGGGCATCGGCGGCAACCTCTCGACGATCCTCGCCGGGCTCATCGGCGTGCTCGTGGTCTTCGGGCTGATGATGCTGCTGGGGCGCGTCCTCGCGCGTCGA
This sequence comes from uncultured Chloroflexia bacterium, assembly GCA_963779575.1. Classification (GTDB taxonomy): domain Bacteria; phylum Chloroflexota; class Limnocylindria; order Limnocylindrales; family CSP1-4; genus CAIXZV01. The sequence goes on along the minus strand of CAVZYT010000006.1, from coordinate 398,802 downwards.
CGACGCGGGGAGTAGCACCCTGGACCTGGATCGCTACGTCGCCCGTGAGAGCCCGATCCACCGCGCGGACGCCCGGCTGAAGTTCATCGCCACGATCGCGTTCATCGTGACGGTGAGCCTGCTGCCGATCGGCTCGTGGGTCGCCCTGCTCGTCGCGGAGATCGTCGTCATCGGCCTCTCGGTCGTCGCCCGGCTGGGGCCGCTGCGTCCCGCCCGGCGCGCGTTCCTCGCCGCGCCGTTCCTGCTCGCGGCGCTGCCGCTGGTGTTCACGAAGTCCGGCGATCCGCTGGGGACCATCGACATCGGGCCCCTGACGCTCACGATCAGCGGCGAGGGCCTGGCGCAGTTCGCGACCATCGCCCTCAAGAGCTGGGTCAGCGTCCAGGCCGCGCTGCTGCTCGCGTTCACGACGCCGTTCCATGACCTCGTCGACGGCCTCCGCCAGCTCCACCTGCCGCGGATCATGGTCGCGATCATCAGCTTCATGTACCGCTACCTCGCCGTCCTCTCCGAGGAGGCCACCCGGATGTCGCGGGCGAGGGCGTCGCGCTCGGCCGAGCCCGACGGACACGGAGGCGGCTCGATCGTCTGGCGGGCACGGGTCACGGGCTCGATGGTCGGCTCGCTGTTCCTGCGCTCGTACGAGCGCAGCGAGCGGATCTACGCCGCGATGCAGGCCCGCGGCTTCGAGGGCGAGTTCCGCCACCTCCACAGCCGGGCGCTGCGGCCCGTCGAGTACGCGTGGCTCGCGCTGATCCTGCTGCTGTGCGCGGCGTTCACGGTCGTCGTGCGTCTCTGGGTGCCGGTGCTGTGAGCGTGGTCGAGCCGGCGGGCCACGTCCACGAGCACGTCCATGCCCACGACCACGGCGGCGACGCGACCCTCGAGCATCACGGCCACGACCACGATGCCGCCCGCCCATCGCCGTCCGCGGTCCTGATCGAACACCTCCACTTCGCCTACCCGGACGGCTTCGAGGCGCTCAAGGGCCTGGACCTCGCCATCGGGGCGGGGGAGAAGGTCGCCCTGGTGGGACCCAACGGCGCCGGGAAGAGCACGCTGATGCTCCACCTCAACGGCATCCACGAGCCGAGCCACGGCAGCGTCCGGATCGGCGAGATGGTCGTCGACCGGTCCACCGTGCGCCGGATCCGGGCCAAGGTTGGCCTCGTGTTCCAGGATCCCGACGACCAGCTGTTCAGCCCGACGGTGTTCGAGGACGTCGCGTTCGGTCCGCTGCACATGGGCATGCCCGAGGAGGAGATCCACGACCGCGTGGAGCGGGCGCTGGCCGCCGTGGGCATGGCCGGCAGCGAGCGACGGATGCCGCATCGCCTGAGCCTGGGCCAGCGCAAGCGCGTCGCGCTGGCGACCGTGCTCTCGATGGATCCCGAGGTCCTGGTGTTCGACGAGCCGTCGGCCGGCCTCGACCCGCGCGGTCGCCGCGAGCTCATCGGCATCCTCGAGGGCCTCACGCAGACGCTCCTCGTCTCGACCCACGACATGCGCCTGGTCGAAGAGGTCTTCCCGCGCACGATCGTGATGGACGACGGCCGGATCGTGGCCGACGGCCCAACCGGAGCGATCCTGGGCGACGACAAGTTCCTGCTGGCCCACGGGCTCGAACGACCCTAAAGCCGCCTCGACGACCGCCCGCCTTGCGGGCGCTGCTGCGTCGGCCTGAGCACCCGCTCGACGACGCCGGACGCGCCGGTGCTCGCATCGTGCCAGCGCAGATGGAGGACGAGCCTGCCAGCATCGCGCTGGCTGATCGGCACCGCGCCGGTCACGCTGCCGAGGCCCAGCCCCGAGGCCCCGGCGGATCCCGGCCGCCACTCATCGACCGAGCTCGCGCTGCTCGCCGCGCCGATCCTGGCGCCGCCCTTGCCAGTGACCCAGGCGTCGACCTCCGTGAACGTCAGCGGTGCCGAGGCTCGATACGCGACTGTGAGTGAACCGGTGCGCCCCCGGGTCACAGATGCATCCCAGACCACGATCGGTTGCCCGCCGCCGAGGACGACCGGATGGGTGCCTTCGACGGCGAGGATCCCGACGCTCGTGGCAGCACGGACCGTCGCGGGGAGGGCGACCCGTGGCGCGAAGACCGCGACCGTCCCCGCCCAGTTGCCATCCGCATCCGCCTTCACATCCCGCCAGCCGATGACGGCCGCCCCAACGCTGACCGACAGGTGCACCCGCTGGTCCGGCACGGTCCGGACCAGCACCGGCACCAGCCCGTCGACCACGGCGCCGTCCGGGCGGGAGAGGTCCACGACGATCGCCTCTGCCGGCGAGCTCGCCGTTGCGCTGGGCGCAGTGGGCGCGCTGGGCGCCGGTGCGGCTCGATCGGGAATGAGCGTGGTGTCGGCGGGCGCCGGCGAAACGAGGTCGCCCGCGAAGCCCATGCAGACGATGGCCGCGATGCCGGCGATGGCGAGCATCCACCGCCTGTCGCTGATCCGGACCGGTTTCGCGGGACCCCCGAGCTCCTCGAGGATCGCCTGTTCCTCGATTCGCCCGCGGCCCACCACGCTGACGTCCATCACGCGGCCTACGGGGCCAGGCGCTGCTGGTTCCAGGCCCGCAGGCCTGGTGTGTCGAAGATCACCGCTGGCGCCGGTATCGAGGTCGATCTGGAGCAGCCGGTCGATCAAAGGCGTCATCCGAGGTCATGACGACGTACGACCTGCTTGCCGTCGGCCGACCACCCGATCGCTTGGGAATAGACGTCGTAGTCGAGCGCATGGCGGGGGATGCCCACGTGCGGGTAGAAGGCGCTGGACGTTTCGTCCGTCGGCGTCGGCGACGTCGATGTGTGCGACTCCTCGACGTTGGCGTCGGCGTGGAGCCAGGCGAGCCGTCGGCCGTCCGGCGACCAGGACGCGCCGCCGACGAACGCGCCGCTGTCGATCAGGTGCTCATCGGATCCATCACTGTTGATGACGAACAAGGTCGTGGATGCCGTCGCCGCCCGAGTACACCAGCCGGTGACCGTCGGGCGACCAGGAGGCGCGAAGACGCCGGCGATGCCGGGAATTGTCGAGATGCGCCTCGCCTCTGTGCCGTCCGCACTGCATCACGTAGAGGCCCCGGTCGTTGTCGTAGGCTCCGCCGCTGACGGCGATCGTCGATCCCGTCAGGCGACCACGCGGGGTACTGACCCTTGAGGGCGAGGTCGCCGACGGCGCGTCGATCCGAACGAGTCCGCGCGCGAGCGACGAAGACCTGCGACTGGTTGTCCGGGGTGTTCGAGAAGGCGAGCGAGTCGCCGTCCGGCGACCATGCGATCGCTGCCCCGCCGCCGGGGCCGTAGCAGTCGGGAAAGACGGCTCGGGCTGGTCCGCGCGCAGCTGCCACCGAAGTCCTCGCGCGGGCGACGGTGACGGCCAGACCCGTCGACGCGCATCACGACCAGGTCCGACGCGGACGAGCCGGCGGGTCCGCGACCAGAACGCGAGCCTCGTCCCGTCGCGCGAGAACACCGGGTTGGAGTCCCAGGCGTCGCCGGTGGTCAGCGCTGCTCGCCGCGTCCCATCCGGGCGCCATCGGTCACGATGTCGCCGTCGACGCTGAGCGCGAAGACGCCCGGTCGCGCCGGCCCGAACGGCGGCGGGACCTTCGGTCGCGAGCCGACGAGGAGCACCGCGGTGATCGCGACGAGCAGCGCCACGGCGGCAACGAGCGCGTAGCGGAGCACGGTGGTGGACTGGCGCGATCGCGGCAGCCATCGGTCCAGGACGAGCCATCCGGGCCGTCGCCGGTCGTTCGCCGTCGCGACCGCGATCGCGTCTGACGAGGTCGGACGGTGCGGTGACCGGCGCGTCGGCCCGGAACCAGGCCTCCAGGATGCGGTCGATGTCGTTCGTGGCGGTCATGCGGGTCGCCTCCCGGGTGTCAGCGAGGCCCGCGCGTCTGCCTCGAGGGTGGCGCGCATGGCGTTGGTCGCCCGATGCAGGCGCGACTTGGCGGTGCCGATGGGAACGCCCATCGACTCGGCGACCTCGGCGACCGACAGGCCGAGGTAGTGGTGGAGCACGAGGGCCGTCCGCTGGTCCGGGTCGAGCTTGCGGAAGCCGCGCTCGAGCTCGTCGCGCTGCGCGAGTTGCAGCGACGAGTCGGCGACGGCGCCGACGAGGGTGAGCTCCCCGATGTCGACATGCCGGCGCCTGCGCTCTCGAGCCGACTCGCGGTAGCAGCTGCGCACGACGATCCGCCGGATCCACGCATCGAAGCGGTCGGGGTCGCGCAGCGACGACAGGTCGCGCCACGCGGTGACGTACGCCTCCTGGGTCGCGTCGCGCGCCCACTCCGGGTCGCGCAGGACCAGGCTCGCGAGCGCGTACGAGCGGTCGATCGTCTGCCGGACGAGCTCCGTGTACGCGTCCCGGTCACCCGAGATCGCCCGTTCCACGAGGATCCGGTCCACCGGACCTCCAGGCTGAGCGGGCTTGGCGCCCGCGGTCACAGCCTAAGGGACGAGTTGTCGGCGAAAGGTTCCCGAATCGTCGACTCGGCCTTCTCGGGCGGGATCACTAGCGTCCGGCTACGCCCTCGACCTGCCACAGCAGGCTGCCCGACTGGACGAGGGTGAGCAGGTCGCCCGCCGCCGTCATCGCCATACGGCTGGGGTGGAGGAACGACGTCTCGCTGGCGGGCAGGCCGATCTGGTCACTCCGCCCATCGACGGCGATCATCGTGACCGCGCCGGCCGGCTCCACACGGAAGATCAGGTTGCCCGCGCCGCTGGCCATGTAGAGGCGGTCCTGGTCATCGAATGTCAGGCCGATCGGCCCCGGCGGGAGCTTGAGGTCGGTCGGCGCGGCACCCTGGCCGCCCCTCGGGTCGGTCTGACCGCCGCCGACGACCGTGGACGCCGTGCCGTCGGTCTCGACCCGCCATACGAGGCCCGTCGACTCGTCGCCGACATAGAGCCGGCCCTGGCCGTCGACGGCGATGTCTCCGATCCGCCCGATCGCCGTGTCGGTCGCCTTGTTGCCCGATCCGGCGGTGTTCCCGGTCTGCGATCCGGTGCCGATGACGGGGGTGAGCTTGCCGTCCGATCCCACCTTGTACACGCGCGGGTTGAGGCGGCCGGTCCCGAAATAGAGCGTTCCGTCCGGCCCGTAGGCCAGCTTCGCGCCGCTCGTGCCGGTCGCGGCCTTGTCGTCGGTGATCGTCTTGATCCCGCCGCCGCCCGCCGGGAGCGTACGGATCGCGAGGCCGGTGGTGAACGCGACCGAGCCGTCCGGCGCGGCGGCCACGCCGGAGATGTCGTTCTCGCCGGCGTTGAAGTTGCCGCTGAACACCGAGTTCAGGATTCCCTCGTGGATCTGGAGCAGGCGGCCGCTGTTCCGGTCGGCGATGAACACGTCGCCGTTGGTCGCGACCGTCACGGCATCGGCGAGGTTGAGGGTGGCGGCGTTGGCCGGCCCGCCCTCGCCGCCGGTCCGGTCATTGGACGGTCCGACGCCGGCGTAGACGGTGACGATGCCCGCGCCGGGGCCTTCGGCGGTCGACGGGGCCGATGCGGAGGCCGGCGGCTCGGCCGATGGCGACGCTGGGGCCGGCGTTTCGGCGGCCGACGACTGGCCGGGTGTCGCGTCGGGCGTGGCTGCCGCGGCGCTGGGGGTCGCGACCTGGGCGACGGACGCGCCCGATCCCTTGGTGGCACCCGGTGACGCGGCAGCGTCACCGCCGGATCCCTTCCCCAGGAACAGGACCCCGCCGCCGATGGCGGCAACGAGGACAACGAGGCCGATGGCGATGGGGACAATCGGGGGACCGCCGCGCTTCTCGGCAGGTGCAGGCGATCGCGGGCGCCGCGGCGGCCGTTGCGCCTGGCTTGGGCGCGGCAGGCGTTGCCACGACCGTCGTCGCGGCCGCAGCCCTTCTCCGCGTCCCTTTCCCCGGCGATCCGTCCGGCCTCCGCCGCCGCACCGTCGGAGATCGCGAACTTGGGGTGGGCGTCCAGTGCGACCGGCCGCCCGGTCGTCTCGCGCAGGATCTCGCCGATCAGCGGGATCCGCGACGTCCCGCCGACCAGCAGGATGCGACTGACGTCCGCCATCGAGATCGCCGGCGCTGGCGACCGCCCGCTCGAGGGCGTCGACGGTCTCGCGGATCCGCGGCCGGATCATCGCCTCGAGCTCGGCTGCGCGTCAGGCGGACCTCGGTCTGCAGCCCGGGCACGGATACCGGGATCGACGTGTCCGTGTCGGTGGACAGCGCCTCCTTGGCGCGGCGGCACTCGTCGCGCAGCCGCGACAGCGCGCTGCGCACGGCGGGATCGGACGTGTCGAGCTCGCGCAGCTGGCCGTCGAGCGCCGTGTCGACGTGGGCGAGGACGGCGGCGTCGATGTCGATCCCGCCCAGGCGCTCGATTCCCTCGGGCACCCCGATGATCTCGAAGCCCGACGGCGTCTTGCGCACGACGGCCGCATCGAACGTCCCGCCGCCGAAGTCGTAGACGGCCACGACATCGCCGGTCTCGACCCGCTGCTGGCCGGCGTAGTTGATCGCCGCCGCCTCGGGCTCGGTGAGCAGCGACACCTGGTCCCGGCCGAGCCCCGCCAGCCGCGCCGTCTCCCGCAGCAGGTCGGTCTTGAACTGCGCGTAGTTCGCCGGGTGGGTGAGCACGATCTGACCGGGAGCGCCGCCCTCGCGCTCGGTGACCTGGGCCACGATCGCGCGCAGCAGGTGGGCCATCAGCGCCTCGGCGCCGTAGGGCGTGCCCCCGACGACGATGGGCGTCGAGTCGCCGAGCCGGCGCTTGAACTCGCGGGCGGTCCGGGTGGGCTCGCTCGCCGCCCGGCGCTCGGCGGCCTCGCCGACGAGGACCTCGCCGTCCTCGCGCACGACCACCACCGACGGGATCGCGGGGGCGGCGGTCCCGAGGCTGAACGCCTCCACCCGGCCGTCCCGCGAGACGGCAGCGGCGGAGTAGGTGGTCCCGAGGTCGACGCCCGAGCCCGTACGCCACCGCAACCTCCCTTGATGACCCCGCCGCGTCGCCAATTTGACGCGTCGGATGGCGCTTTGAGCGGTCACTATAGTGGTCGGGCGAGCGCGCGATCGAGGTGACCGGTCCGGCCCGCATGTGTGCCCAGCGGGGACGGGGAGCGTGCCATGAGCTCGGTGGGTGGCGGCGGCAGCGGTTCCAATCGGTTCGATGCGCCGACCGAGAAGGCCAGCGCCAGCGGCGGTGAAGGCGTGGCCGCGGAGGGTGCCATGGAAGCCGGGCAGGATCCGCGACTCGACCGCAAGGAGCCCAAGGTCCAGGCGCAGGTGGTGAGCGACGACGACGGGCCGTGCGAGGACGAGGGGCCCAGCGAGAATACCGGTGGCAGCATCGCCACGATCACCGGCGATGCCTCGGCCGACCTCGAGACCTTCGTCAAGAGCGACGCGTTACCACCAGCGCCGTCCTCGGCAGCGGGTCGGCCGCCACGGACACCGACGCCCGACAAGCCGGACGATCCGGCACCGGACGACGACGCGGGCGCGGACCTCAGCCTCGGCGATGTCGGCAACATCTTCGAGGGCGCGGCGAAGGGCGACCCGACCGACGCGGCGCTGGCCACGATCCTCACCGACGACGTCCCGATCCTGATCGATCCAGCGACAGGCGGGGCTCGCCGGGATCCCGGACGAGACCGTCAACAAGGTGCTCGACGGGCGGATCGCGCAGGCCCAGGCGGATGCCGCGGCCGGCGCCGGCGGCGACAAGGAAGCCTGGATCCGGTCCCAGCAGAACCTCGCCGGGGTCACGCCGAGCCCCGAGGATCAGGCCAACTTCGACAAGGGCGGCGGGCCGAGCATCCCGGAGCTCGAGCGCCAATTCCAGCTGATGGGCGTCGAGACGCGCCCGCAGGAGTACCTCGACCGGGTCGCCGGCCTGCGCAAGGACCTCGATGCGGCGCGGGCCGGTGACCCGGCGGCGGTCGAGCGCGTCGCCGGCGGCCACCGGCGCGGACCCGGCTGACCTCTCCAAGGAGCTTGGTGGTCCGGGCGGGGACGCGCTCGGCAGCATGTTCGACGGCGTGCTCAGCCTGCCGGCCGGCCCCGGCGTCGGCGTGCCCGGCGGCACCACGAGCGGAGGCACGATGTCCGCGGCGGGCTCAGGCTCTTCGAGCAGCTCGTCGAGCGCATCGATGACCGATACCGGCACCGGTCGGTCGTCGGGAGATAGCGCCGGCATGGGTCGCGACCCGTTCAGTTCGCGGCCAGGAGACAGCGACGGGACCCCCGATGGGAGCGGCGGGAGCGACGGCGGCGATCCGTCGTCCGGCCAGACCCATGACGACCCGGGTACCGGCGAGCCTGACCACGCCGATGGCGGGACCGACGGCGGCGATCCGTCGTCCGGCCAGACCCACGACGACCCGGGCACCGACACGCCAACCGACCATAGCGGCGACGGAGCGGGTGACGGCGACCACGCCAGTGGGCGTGCGGCCGACTGGGCAGTCGGGCGCGGCCGCCAAGCCGGAGGAAGTCGACTTCACGAACGACGGCACGACCTTCGTCGCGCAAGGCGGGGATGCCGATCAGCGTGCGGACGGTACGGCGCGGGTCGAGAACCCCGACGGCAGCGTCGACCAAGTCGACTCGCACGGCAGCAACATCTATCACGGCGACGGCGACGGCGACGACACCGAGTACGTCGACAGTGACCCCGGTGGCTACTCGGGCACGCTCAGCGTCGCCGGCGGGTTCACCTTCGCGACGGAGCAGACATTCGTCCGCGGCGCCGGCGATCCCGTGAACCCCGACATCGATCAGCCGGCCCCGCAAGGGGAGATCCCGAACACGGGAACGATGGAGCACTGGTCGCCGGACGCCGCATCGACGGAAGGTGGCGTCCTGAACCGGTTCCCGGCCCCGAAGGACCCCGTCAACCCGGACATGCAGGAGCCGATCGTCTTCACGGGCAATCCGAACGATCCGGGCGTCTACTCGATGGGCACGGGCGGCTCGTCGGAGACCGGTTCGCAGATCGTTGCGGGTCCCGGTGCGGCTGCGATGGGCCGTGACGCCTCGGAGGCGAGCGGTGGCGGGTGGCACCCCAGCGGCGGCGACTCCAGCGAGTCGGGCGGATCGAGTGGCGAGCGGCCGCAGAGCAGCCAGTACGCGGCGACCGCGGAACAGTCTGGCGGCTCATCCCAGGGCGGCTTTGGGGCCGCAGGGAAAGCCGGTCCGATCGGCACCGTCGCGTCGGAACCCTCTGCCGCCGACACCGGCAAGTCCGACCCCAAGGGCGCCGCCGCGGCCGCCGACGACGCCGCCCACGCCGCCGACGCCGGCGAAGTCCGACCCCAAGGGCGCCGCCGCGGCCGCCGACGATGCCGCCCACGCCGCCGACACCGGCAAGTCCGACCCCAAGGGCGCCGCCGCGGCCGCCGAGGATGCCGCCCACGCCGCCGACACCGGCAAGTCCGACCCCAAGGGCGCCGCCGTGGCCGCCGAGGACGCGACGCACGCGGCCGACTCCGGCGTCAAGTACAACGCCGACGGCGAACAGATAAGCGGGCCCAAGCCAAGCTCGAACGTGCCCGACGACTGGTCCAATGCCGACTCGCCCAAGTACAACGCCGACGGCGAACAGATAAGCGGGCCCAAGACCAAGCTCGAACGTGCCCGACGACTGGTCCAATGCCGACTCGCCCAAGTACAACGCCGACGGCGAACAGATAAGCGGGCCCAAGACCAAGCCTCGAACGTGCCCGACGACTGGACCAATGCCGACGACGGCGAGGCGGACACCGGCGGCTCGAACGCAAGTCAGGGCTCTGGGACCAGCGTCGTCAGCGATATCGATGCGGCGTACTCGAACGTGGACCAATCGGTCGAGCTCGCCGACGCGAGGATCGCCAGGGAACGACCTCCTGCCTCGGCTGCCTCCGGGGGCGCCGATGCTGCGCCAGCGGGCACCCTCCCGAGCGACGGCGTGCACAGGCACCCGGTCGGGGACACGACCGGCGAAGCCGGGTCCTCCTCCGGGGGCGCCGATGCTGCGCCAGCGGGCACCCTCCCGAGCGACGGCGTGCACAGGCACCCGGTCGGGGACACGACCGGCGAAGCCGGGTCCTCCTCCGGGGGCGCGCGGATGCTGCGCCAGCGGGCACCCCCGCGAGGACGGCGTGCACAGGCTGCCCGGTCGGGGACACGACCGGGCGGAGCCGGTCGAGCGCTCGGGCGCCGACGCGGTGCAGCGCCAGGGTGCGCACTCGGCGCCGGAGCCGCGGCTGGCGGCGTGGCAGGCGGCGCGGCCGGCGGTGGCGGCGGGGGCGGCCGCCGGTGGTGCGCGCTCAAGTGCGACGACGTAGGCGCCCAGGCCGCGGGCCGGCGGCCGGGGCCCCGGCTCGGCGGCGGTGGAGCCGCGGGCGCGGCCGCTGGTGGTGGCGCGCCCAAGGGTGACGACGTAGGCGCCCAGGCCGCGGGCTCGGCGGCCGGTGGAGCCCCGGCTTCGGCGGGCGGTGGAGCCGCGGGTGCGGCCGCTGGTGGTGGCGCGCCCAAGGGTGACGACGTAGGCGCCCAGGCCGCGGGCTCGGCGGCCGGTGGAGCCCCGGCTTCGGCGGGCGGTGGAGCAGCGGGTGCGGCCGCTGGTGGAGGGGCCGGTGCCGGTCGCCCGAGATGCCGCAACCGGCGAAACCTCGACCAAGAGTGGTGGAGGGGCCGGTGCCGCCGCAGCTGGCGGAGGGGCCGGGGCCGGTGTGCACGACCCGGTCACCGGAGAAACATCGACCAAGGCCGCTGCCCACGCCGCCGACTCCAGCGCTCAGGAAGCTGCCGGCGCCCATGCGCCAGCCGGGCAAGTCGACATCGTCACCGGCGAGTCCGATCGCGAAGGTCGACGTCTCGCCGAAGGGCGACGACGTCACGAAGGCCGATGAGGGCCCGAAGGAAGACGCGGACAAGGGCGCCAAGGTCCGACGATGACGAGGGTCGAGCCCACCACGACAAGGGCGACGATGGGGCCCGCCACAGCGACGGCGACAAGGACGACGACGGCGGCAAGGTCGAGCATCACCACGCGGACGCCGCCCTGACGGCGAGCCTCGACGACGATCCCGGGCGCGGACGCCGGTCCAGGTGGCGGCGACGATGACTCAAACGACGCTCAGTCGACGACGCGTCGGACGATGGCGGCGACGCCGGCGGCTCCGACGATGACTCAGGCTGACGACCGGTTGCTCCGCCCTCGATGACGGCCGCGGAGGGACCGGCAGCCGCGCCCGACGTGGTGCAGGCCGTGCGTGCCGTCGCGAGCCTCGCCCGGGACGCAGGCCGCGACGACCTCGCCCAATCGCTCGGTGCCGCGGCCGTCAGGTGCGCGCGCCCGACGACCATCGTCTGCGTCGTCGGCGAGTTCAAGCAGGGCAAGAGCAGCCTCGTGAACTCGCTCATCGGCAGCGACCTGTGCCCCGTCGACGACGACATGGCGACGTCGGTGATCACGCTCGTCCACTACGGCGACAGCCCAACGGTCGACCGTGCGTCGCATCGGAAGGACGGCGAGGCCGTGGTCGAGTCGATCGATCCGGCCACGATCCGCGACTGGGTCACCGAGGCGGGCAACCCCGACAACAGTCGCAAGGTCGAGCGCATCGACATCGCCGTCCCGAGCCCGTTCCTCGCCGAGGGCGTGGCCATCGTCGACACCCCGGGCGCGGGCGGCGTCGCCACCGGATACGCGGCCGCGACGCTGGCCTTCCTGCCGTACGCCGACGGGATGATCTTCGTCAGCGATGCCTCCGCGGAGCTGAGCGCCCCCGAGATCGCGTTCCTCGCCGACGCGCGCGAGCGCTGCCCGATCGTCATCCAGGCCCTGACCAAGGTCGACCTCTACTCCGAATGGCGCCGCATCGCGGACCTGGACCGCGCGCACCTGGCCAAGGCCGGCATCGACGCGCAGACGATCCCGCTGTCCGCGGTCCTGCGCGCGGCCGGGTTGGAGACCCTCGACCCGGAGCTGACCCGCCGCAGCGGCTATCCGGAGCTGTTCACCGCGCTGCGCGGCGGCGTCATCGGACCGGCCAGGCAGAACGCCGCCGACCGGGCCATCGCGGAGTCCACCGCGGCCCTCGACCTGCTCGAGGCGACCGCCCGCGAGGAGCTCGCGGTCATCGAGGACCCGTCGCGGCTCGCCGAGGTCCTCGGCCGGTCGGAGGCGGCCCGCGCGCGGCTCGACCATCTCAAGGGCCCGGGGTCGAAGTGGAGCACCCTGGTCGCCGACCGGGTGTCGGACCTGTCCAACGAGGCGAACTACCGCTTCAAGGGCTCGATGCGCGACGTGCTGCGCGAGATGGACGAGTACACCGAGTCCCTCAAGACGCCGAGCGACTGGGACGCGGCCGCCGCCCGCCTCCAGGAGCGCGTTGCGGCGGCCGTGAGCGACGTGTTCCTCGTCGCTCGACCGCGGCACGGAGACGATCCGCGCCGCCGTGATGGACCTGCTGGCGGAGGAGGACCTCGCCCTGCCGGCGACGTCGAGGGGCCCGGGCGTCGACGTCCGCGCCCTGTGGCGCGACCAGACGATCTCGCTCGGCGGCACGAAGGCCGGGCGCCTCGCGGGCACGGCGCTCCTCGGCGTTCGCGGTGCCCAGAGCGGCATGGTCATGTTCGGCACGATCACGCGTCTCGCGCCCGCCGGCGTGGCCGCGGTGATGATGTCGAACCCGGTGACGATCGGGCTCGGCGCCGCGTTCGCCGGGATGCAGCTGCTCGACGCCCATCGACGCCGGCTCAACGCCCTCCGGCAGCAGGCGAAGACGCACATCCGGCAGTTCCTCGACGACGTGCAGTTCGAGGTCGGGAACACGATCGGCCAGTCGGTGCGCGAGATCCAGCGCGGCCTGCGCGACGACTTCACGGCGGCGATCGACGGTCTCGCGCGGATGTACGCGGACATGGCCACCCAGGCGCAACGGGCGGCCGAGGCAGACAAGACCCAGGCGGCTGCGCGATCGGTCGAGTTGCGGGCGCAGCTGGACCGGCTTGCCGGCGCGCGGGCCACGCTCGCGGCCACCCGCGGGGACACGCCGTGATCACCGCGTGGGACCAGGTTCGTGCCCTCCTGGACGAGGTGACGCCGCTCGCGGCAGGCAGCCCCCAGGCCGCTTCGATGGCCGCGATCCGGTCCCGCCTCGAAGGACCGCTGCGGATCGCGATCGCCGGGCGGGTGAAGGCCGGCAAGTCGACGCTGCTCAACGCGCTCGTCGGCGAGCGACTGGCGCCGACCGATGCCGGGGAGTGCACCAAGCTCGTGGCCTGGTTCCGTGAGGCGATCACCTACGAGGTCAACGCGGTCAAGCGTGACGGGACGCGCGTCGAGCTGGGGTTCGCGCGTCGCGAGGGCGCCCTGGACATCGAGCTGGGCTCGCAGCGCCTCGAGGACATCGACCGCCTCGACATCGGCTGGCCGGCGTCCGTCCTCCACGACGTGACGCTGATCGACACCCCCGGCCTCGCCTCGGTCAACGACGAGCACTCGCTGCGCACCCGCGAGTTCCTCGCGTTCGGCGAGGACCGCCCGAGCGACGCCGACGCGGTGATCTACCTGATGCGCCACCTCCACGCCCGGGACGCCGAGTTTCTCGACGCGTTCCTCGACCGCTCGGTCGTGGGTGCGTCACCGGCGAACGCCATCGCCGTGCTCTCCCGTGCCGACGAGATCGGCGCCTGCCGCCTCGATGCGATGGACTCCGCGCGCCGCGTCGCCGACCGCTATCGCGGCGATCCGACCCTGCGCGCCCTGTGCTCGACGGTCGTGCCCGTGGCCGGCCTGCTCGCCGAGACCGGGCTCACGCTGCGGGAGACGGAGGCCGCGGCGATCCGCACGCTCACCGCGACGCCCGAGCAGACGCTGCGGCGGATGCTCCTCTCTGCGGACGACTTCTGCGCGCCGGACCGTTCCGAGCTGACCGTCGAGGCGCGGCGGGGCCTGCTGGGCCGCTTCGGGCTGTTCGGCGTGCGACTGGCGGTGGCCGAGATGCAGGCGGGGCGCGCGACCACGGCGGTCGCGCTGTCGCGCGCGCTGATCGCGGCCTCGGGGCTGGACGCGCTGTGGGCGGAGCTGCGTGAGCGGTTCGCGCCGCGTGCCCGCGTGCTCAAGGCGAGGACCGCGATCGTCGCCCTGCGCGCGCTCGCCCGTGAGGCGCCCGACGCGGCGTGGGCGGGACGCGTGGCGGCCGGCATCGAGCGGATCGAGGCCTCGGCGCTGGACTTCGCCGAGCTGCGCGCCCACCACCTCGTGCTTACCGGGACGGTGCGCCTGGCCGATGCCGAGCGGGCGGAGGTGACGAGAGTGACTGGCGCGACCGACCTCGCATCCAGGCTCGGCGTGGCGCCGGACGCGCCCGCCTCGTCGATCACCGCCGTCGCGCTGGACGGGATCGGGCGCTGGCGGTCGCGGGGCTCGGACCCGTTCGCGGACCCGGTGCTGACCGAAGTCTCCGAGACCATGGCCCGCGCGTACGAGGCCGCCTACGCCGAGGCCGCCGTCAGCTGACGGCCGGTTGAGGGCCGGCTGAGGGTCGCACAAAGCGACGCCTGTAGGGCGAACGACCGATGACGCCGTCCAGCGATCGGCAGAGTCTTCGAGCCGGCACGACAGCGAATAGGCGCGAGGGTGCGCCTGCCGGTCGGCTCGAGTGGAGTGACGGGCGATGAAGCGTGGCTTGGTCTCGATCGCCATGGGCGTGGGTCTGCTGTCGGGGCTGTTGCCATCCGCGGCACTCGCCGCTGGCGGGTCGTCCGCAACGACCGCGACGACGGCATCCGCGCTGTCGGCCCTGTCGGCCCTCCCGTTTGGCACCCTGCAGCCGGGGCGCACTGTCACGTACACGCAGCGGGTGCCGATCAACATCGTCCTCCTGGGCTTCAAGCCTGGGCAGATCAATCGTCACGAACTGCTCGCCAACCTCCCGTCGTCCAGCAAGCCGGCAACCCGGGACTGGCTGAAGTACGGGCTCAAGGGCCGGGACCTCGGGTTGCGCTACGACTACGACTACCACGTCTCGAACGCCAGCAGCGACGTGACGGACCGGTACTTCGCGTACCTGCGCGCGTCGGCGACGTTCGTGATCCATCCGACGATCTTTCAGCAGGCGTACAACGCCCAGGCCCACCACGTCCTCGACGTCACCGGCCCGGTGCTCGTCGACGACGGTCCGGCGGCCGAGGAATGGCTCGAGCACAACCTCGATGTCCCGTCGAAGGGCTACACCTTGGTGTTCGTCAACTGGTACGCGCGCCCGGACTTCCAATTCCACCTCTACACCAAGAACGACGAGCCCGATCCCGACACCGGCTTCAACTTCGGGCTGACCCAGCAGAACGGCCTCCTGACGGCCTGGGGCGGGTCGCACGGTCGGCTGTGGTTCTACGACCTCTCGGCCGGCCCGGACTGGAACTCGGGCAACTACGACCAGGACGACGCCGACTTCAATGGCGACGGGATTCCCGAATACCGGATCCCGCCGATCTGGGAGTACACGCCGGGTGGCTATCGGGACCCTTCGGCGCTGAGCTCGGACCTCGGGCTGGTGACGCGGTACGTCGGCCTCGACGAGCTGTTCACCAGCTCGCCGTACTACGACCCGCTCGCCACGGCCCCTGGCCCGGGAGGCAGCAAGGTGGTCCAGGTCAACATGTTCGAGGACGATCCAGCCACGAGTGGCACCGACTCCATGAAGCTATCGATCGTCAGCTCGGCCCTCGCGGCCCTCGAGCCGTACTACAACTGGAAGACCAACCTGATCGACCGGAACCCGATCGACCCGGATGCGCTGAAGGCGTGGCGAATCCAGGCCGCGAGCATCACCGCCGACGACTGCTGGAATACGTACCACACGACGGATGCGGAGCTCTACTGCTACTTCACCGCGCACGCGAGCCAGTACCTCCCGAGCGGTCAGCCCAACGACTACGTCAGCAACGTCCTGGCCCTCAACACGACCGACGCAGCGGTGGCCAACGTCGCGTACCTGGGGAGCGCCTGGGACACGTTCGTTGACGGCCGGCAGACGATCATCCAGGAGTTTCTGCCGACGTTCTGGCGCGCCATCTCCGGAGGCACCCAAACGACGATCCACGAGGCGGGACACCTGGTCGCTGGACTTGGCCACCCGCACGATGGCTACGATCCGGCGAGTGGGCGCTTCATCGACCCCGAGAACGACCTCGACTTCGTCTGGCTCGGGGACGCAAGCGAGACCGTCATGAACTACCTGTACGACACGCATGCATTCGGCCAATTCGACCAGGACAACGTCCATCGCTGGGAGACGGCCGGCTACCTCAACTGGTCCAACAGCCTGCTGGGCAAGATCCTCGCGCAACCTGGCGCGCTGAAATACGTTCCGGATTTGGTTCGGGCCGACGTAGATGCGACCAAGGCGCTCGCTGCCTTCGGCCGCTGGGACTTCCTGACCTCTGCCACGGGCGCACGGCAGGTGTACGTGGAGATCCAGACGATCGCGACGCGCCTGAAGGTCGCCCTTCCTGCGAGCCAGGTGGCCGGCCTCGCGCCGTCGACAGCTCGTGCCAGCGAGGCGACGCCTGCTCTCAACGACACACCCGACGTCACGGGCAAGCCGGCGATCACGGACACGCCCGGGCTCACCGACTCGTTCAGGGTCCCTGTCGACCTCGCTCCCATCGACCCGATCAAGCCCACGCCATGAGCAAACCGCTGCGCCGGCACGACGCGTTGCGTCACGTCGCGCCGGTAGCAGCCCCGACAGCCATCCCGTGCATCGAGGCGAGCCGCCCGATGATCGCGGCAGCGAGCGCATCGACATCGGCCTCGTCCGCCGGCAGCGCGATCGCACCCATCCCGCGCGGCGCGATCTGGAAGCCGTCGACGAGCAGCCCGAGGAACAGCTCGCCTGCGGGCGTCAGGTCGCTCGTGCCGAGTGTCGGTCCCGGATGGACCTGGAACAGCGAGGCGATCCCCTCGACCCGCGCGTCGACGCCCGACCGGCGGATGCCGTCGGAAAGCCGCGTCCGGAGTCGATCACCCAGCTCGTCCAGTCGGGCGTAGCGCTCCGGCGTGAGGTAGCGGAGCGTCGCCAGTCCGGCCGCCGCGCCGACGGGGTTGCCGTTGAACGTCCCGCCGTGGCCGAGAGCCCCGGGCCGCCGGGCGTCGAACCGGTCCATGACGTCGGCCCGCCCGCCGAACGCCGCCAGCGGGTAGCCACCCCCGATGATCTTGCCCAGCGTCGTGAGGTCGGGCCGGACGCCCAGCCTGCCCTGGGCGCCGTTGGGTCCGATCCGGAACGCGATGATCTCGTCGAACACGAGCAGCGCTCCGATCCGCGTGGCGATGTCGCGCAGGCGTGCCAGGAACGCCGGGCTGGCCGCGCGGACACCGCCCGCACCCTGCACCGGCTCGATGATGATCGCGGCGACGTCGCGCTCGATCGGCCCGAGGATGCGCTCGACGCCATCCGCGTCGTCCCACGGCAGCTCGACGACCAGGCGCGAAACCTCGTCCGGGACGCCGGCCGTCCAGGCCTGCACCGTGTCGTGGGTGCCGTGGTAGGAGTGGTCGAAGCGGGCGACCACGGTGCGCCCGGTGAAGGCGCGGGCCGCGCGGATGGCGAACATCGTCGCCTCGGTCCCCGAGTTCGTGAACCGCACCCGCTCCAGGGACGGCACGCGGGAGATGATCTCCTCCGCCAGCTCGACCTCGACCTCGGTGGGCGCCGCGAATGCCGACGCGCGGTCGACCTGGCGCTTGACTGCGTCCACCACGACCGGATGGGCGTGCCCGAGGATCAGCGAGGTGTAGTTGCCCAGGAAGTCGCGGTACTCGTTGCCGTCGACGTCCCAGGTGTGGATGCCCTCGCCGCGGACCATGTACGGCGGGTAGGGCGGGCTGAACACGGTGGTCCGGGTCGACCCGCCGGGGATCGACCGCGACGCGCGCTCGAACAGGGCGGCGGACCCGGGCGTCCGGGCGAGATAGTCGTCGACGATGCTCATCGTCGCAGTGTCCCACCGTCGTCCAGCGTTCGACGACGCCAGCCCGTCCCTTGCGGTGGCTCGCCCGCCGGTCGACACTCGGTACGTGATTCCCGAGGCGATCGTTCTTCATCCGCCTCGCTACGCGCGTGCAGGCGACCTCCACATCGCCTACCGGGTCATCGGCAGTGGTCCGATCGACCTCGTCCTCGTGGACCAGTGGTTCAGCAACGTCGATGCGATGTGGGCTTTTCCACCGCTCGCCCGCCTGCTCACCCAGCTCGCGTCGTTCAGTCGACTCATCGTGTTCGACAAGCGGGGTACGGGCTTGTCTGACCCGATCGCTGTTGATGCCCTGCCGACGATCGAGGAGTGGATCGACGACCTTCGGGCAGTCCTCGACGATGCCGGTTCGACACGAACCGCGGTCCTGTCGGGCATCGGCGCCTCGGTCATGGCCCTGGTCTTTGCCGCGACGTACCCGGAGCGGACGTCGTCACTCGTCCTCGTCGATGGCTGCGCGCGGCTCGCGTGGGCCGACGACTACCCATGGGGCCACCCGATCGATACGCTGCCGGCCGACCTCGAATGGATCCGTTCGAAGTGGGGCACGGACGGCGGCACGATGTCGTTCCTTGCGCCGCATCTCCTCGAAGATCGCGCGCTCGCCGAGCCGTACATCCGATACGAGCGCCAGTCGGCAAGCCCGGGCATGGCGAAGGCGATGATCGGCTGGCTCTACGGCATCGACGTCCGCCACGTCCTGCCGGCGATCCGCGTGCCGACGCTCCTCCTCAGCCACGCCGATGCCACCCGCGTTGCGCCAGCCCATGGCCGATACATCGCCGAACGGGTGGAAGGTGCCCGATACGTCGAGCTGCCCGGTGCCGACAACTACACCTGGGCTGGTGACACGGTCCCGATGCTGGCCGAGATCCAGGAGTTCCTCACCGGAGCCCGTCCGGTCGTGGAGCCGGACCGCGTGCTGGCCACCGTGCTGTTCACGGACATCGTCGATTCGACGCAACGCGCCGCTGCGGTCGGCGACGCCCGGTGGCGGTACCTCCTCGCCGATCATGACCGCGCGATCCGCGCCGTCATCGAGCGGTTCCGGGGCCGCGAGATCAAGACGACCGGCGACGGCATGCTCGCGGTCTTCGACGGGCCCGCCCGAGCCGTGCGCGCCGCGCTGGCGATGCGCGACGTCCTCGCGTCGCAGGACCTCGTGATTCGCTCCGGACTGCACACGGGGGAGGTCGAGCTGGTCGGTTCGGACATCGCCGGGATCGCCGTCCACATCGCGGCGCGGATCAGCGCGCTGGCCGGAGCCGGCGAGGTCCTTGCGTCGAGCACCGTCCGGGATCTCGTCGCAGGCTCGGGAATCGTCTTCGAGCCGCGCGGATCGCACCACCTGAAGGGCATCGACGACGAATGGCGGGTGTTCGCGGCCTCGGTGCCGGGCTGATCCTCAAAGAACACTCCGTAGGATCCCGTCGGCAAGCGCTGCGCCACGCCCAGCCCGCCGGTCGTGTTCATGCCAGATCAGAGGCAGGCGACCGTTAACCAGAATCGACGCCGAGTAAGCGCCCTGGTGCCTGCCAGATGCTCGCTTGCACGCGCGTATGGCAGGCGGAAATGGCCCGATCGGCGTCGAATCGGCCGGATCGGCGGCGGGCGTCCTGGTTAACGGTCGCCGATCGACGAATTGGCAGGAACGCGCGGAAGCGCGAGCGGCGCGGCCGGCCGCGTACTCCGTCGGATCCCATCCGCGAGTGCCGCGCCGAGCTCGGCGCTGAGCTGGTCCCACTCGATCAGGAACGCGTCGTGGCCCTTGTTCGAGGCGAGCTCGCGGTACGTCGCGTCCACGCCGGCCGCCCGCGCAGCGGCGACCAGCGACTGGACCTGGGCCGGCCCATAGAGGATGTCGCCCTCGATGCCCAGGCCGGTCAGGCCCGTGCCCGCGGCGGCGAGCGCGCGCGAACGCCGCCTCGATCCCGCCCCGGTCGCGCCCGACGTCGTGGCCGTCCATCACCCGCACCAGCGTCCGGTACGTGTTGCGGTCGAACCGGTCGACGAGCTTGTCGCCCTGGTGGTCGAGGTACGAGTTGATCGAGAAGCGGCCGTCCGGCTCGCGCTCTCGCCCGAAGCGGCCGTTGAAGTCCGCCTCGGATCGGTAGGTCGTCATGGCCAGCTGGCGCGCGAGGGCGAGTCCCTCGTCACCGAGCCGGTCCACGAGCTCGAGCTGGATGTGGTTCCATGCGACCGCCATCGCCTCGGTCGCCGCGGGGGCCGCGATCGGGACGACGTGATCGACACCGTCTGGCCGCTCGAGCGCGACCTCGAGCGCGATCATCCCGCCCAGCGAACCGCCGGTCACGACGGCCCAGCGGTCGATCCCGAGCGAGTCGGCCAGGGCCCACAGCGCGCGGGCCTCGTCGCGGGCCGAGATCTCGGGGAAGGTCGCGCCCCATGCGTCCCCGGTTGATGGATCGATGGACGTCGGACCCGTGGAGCCGTAGTTGCCGCCGACGAGGTTCGCGCACAGGACGCCGACGGTTTCGGTGTCGAAGGCGAGGCCGGGGCCGATGAGGGGCGCCCACCAGTCGCCGGCCGCGTCGGCCGAACCGGTGAGCGCATGGATGACGAGCACCTGCGGCGCGTCCGGGCCGGGCCCGTCGTGCCGGTAGGCGAGGGTGAGCGGCAGGGGAGGACCGCCGGCCTCGAGGGTGAACCCCCCGAGGTCGACGTCGATGACCCGCCCGGCCCCGAACGGGGACCGGGCGGCTTCGATTCCCGCTGGCTGCGCTGGCGCCATGGCCGGAGCCTCAGGCCGTGACGAGCTCGCGCGGGGCCGACGGGTCGGTCGCGGCGATCGGAGCGCCTGGTCGAGGTCGGCGATGAGGTCGTCGATGTGCTCGAGGCCGACCGACAGCCGGACGAGGTCCTCGGTCGTGCCGGTCGCTGCCTGCTCCTCGGCGGTGAGCTGCTGATGGGTCGTGCTGGCCGGATGGATGATCAGGCTCTTCGCGTCGCCGACGTTCGCCAGCAGGCTGAAGATCTTGACGCTGTCGATCAGCCGCCGGCCGGCCTCCGCGCCGCCCTTGACGCCGAATGTCAGGACGCCGCCGTAGCCGCCCTTGAGGTAGCGCGCGGCCGACGCGTGCGCCGGGTGGGACGCGAGGCCCGGGTAGCTGACCCACTCGACCTCGGGCCGGTCTTCGAGCCAGCGGGCGACCGCCAGCGCGTTCTGGCTGTGGCGCTCGATCCGCAGCGGGAGCGTCTCGAGGCCCTGGAGGAACAGGAACGCGTTGAACGGGCTGAGCGCCGCGCCGACGTCGCGCAGCCACTGGACGCGGAGCTTGAGGATGAACGCGAGGTTGCCGAACGCCTCGCTGTAGACGATGCCGTGGTACGACGGGTCAGGGTTCGTGAACTCCGGGAACCGGCCCGAGGCCGCCCAGTCGAAGTTGCCGCTGTCGACGACGATGCCGCCGATCGACGTCCCGTGGCCGCCGATCCACTTGGTGGCCGAGTGGATGACGATGTCGGCGCCGTGCTCGATGGGCTTGGTCGAGCAACGGGGCGAACGTGTTGTCGATGAGGACCGGCACGCCCTTGGCGTGGGCCACGTCGGCGATCGCCCGGATGTCGTGGACGTCGAGCCGCGGGTTGCCGATCGTCTCGAAGAACACGGCCTTGGTGCGCTCGTCGATCGCCGGCCCGAAGCTCGCCGGGTCGAGGCCGTCGACGAACTTCACGGTGATGCCGAGCTTGGGCAGCGTGTAGTGGAACAGGTTGTAGGTGCCGCCGTAGAGGCTGCTCGAGCTGACGATGTTGTCGCCGGCGCTGGCGAGGTTGAGGATCGCGAGGGTCTCGGCCGCCTGGCCGGACGCCAGGGCGAGGGCCCCGACGCCGCCCTCGAGCGCGGCGACCCGCTCCTCGAACACGCCGTTGGTCGGGTTCATGATCCGGGTGTAGATGTTCCCGAACTCCTGGAGCCCGAACAGGCGCGCGGCGTGCGCGGCGTCGTCGAACACGTACGAGGTCGTGGCGTAGATCGGGACCGCCCGGGCGTTGGTCGTCGGGTCCGGCTTCTGGCCGGCGTGGAGGGCCTGGGTCTCCGGGTGCAGGTTCGGGAAGTCGCTGGTATCGAAGCTCATGACGGATGGTTCTCCGGACGCTTTCTCAGGGATACGGTGATCAAGGGGATACGGTCATCAAGGGCCCTCGGGTTTTCGATCCGGGCGGCTCCCGTCGTGTGGGCCGGAGAACAAAAGAGCCGTGAACCCATCTGGTTCACGGCCCCGGGACCTCGGCTCCGAGATCCCCGCTGTCACTCGCTGACGATCAGCGCGGGAAGTCTCGGCGCCCATCCTCCGCACGGCGGGGCCGCCCACGCATACACATCTCCCAGGACACGGTCGTGTGTCTCATCAGGCTGGGGAGGATGCCGGAGAACGGCCGCGCCCGTCAACTGGTTCTTGCGCCTGCAACCGAACCGCAACCCGGGCTGCAGTCGATCAGCCATTCCCGGCGAGCACCCTCGCCATCTCGACGATTTCCTCGAGGGTCATGGTGGCGTCGTCGGTTGCGTCAGCGACCAACCCGGCGCCCGGTGCCCGCGCCGCGAACGACTGCTCGACAGTGTCGAAGAGTGCGCCCGCTGCAAGCCTGCCGGCATCACGCTGGAGCGCGATACTCCGGCGGAGCCGATCCGCATCCTCGCGCTGTGCCGGGTCCGCCGACAACGCGATCCCATACGCCGCGAACGCGACGTCGGTGTCGAGCGGATTGGGAGAGCCGAGCACGAGCTCGAGCATTTCCGCGAAGCTCGCTCGAGCGTCCCTCGGACGCTCGAGGCCAAGGGCCGTATACCCCAGTCCGAGCAGCCCTCTCGTCGCGATATTGCGATCGTCCAGCCGCCGGTTCAGCTCCGCCGTTCGGACCAACGCAGACCTCGCGGCTTCGTAGTCGGCTTCCTGGAGCTCGAGGTAGCCGATGTTGAACCAGCTGTACATCTCGCCGAGCGCGTGGCCGACCTTCTTCGATTCGTCCGCTGCACGTCGGAGCGTCGCCAGAGCCTCCTCGACCTGTCCTGCCATGCCGAGTGCGTCCCCGAGATCATGCAGAGCGAGCAAACGGCTCTCCGCATCGATATCGGTAGCGACCTCCACTGCGCGCCGCGCCAGACGAACGGCCTCATCATTGTCGCCGCGTCGGCCCGCTTCCAATGCCACCCATCCGAGGGAATCGACGATGAGGGCTGGGGCGCCGGCCGCCTCGGCGAGGGCAACGGATTCAGTGGCGGCCGCGTAAGCGGCGTCGACGTTATCGAGCCGCTCCTCAGCGCCTGCGAGTCGATTCAGCACCATGGCACGCGATTCGTCGGGGAGGTCCAGACGCAGGATGGCCCGCAGCCGCAACCGGGCATCAACGGCGGCCCCGGCCCGGATCCAGTACGGACCGAGGAGGAACGCCGCTCGCGCCGCCTGCACAGGCTCGTACATCGACAGGCGGTCAAGCATGGTGGCGAGGTGCTCCTCCTCCAGTCGAAACCACGCGATGACCTCGCTCCCGCGCTCGGTTCGCAGCAGCGGCTCGCGCTCGATGAGCCGGTCGAGGAAGTAGTGGGCGTGGCGCAGGTCGTACTCCCGGGTCTCGTCCGCGTCGTCGAGTCGCTCTCGCGCAAATTCGCGCATCGTCTCCAGGAGGATGCATCGACCGCTCGGCTGCGCGACGATCAGGCTGTGGTCGACGAGCGACTCGATCTCGTCGAGGGAAACCTCAGCAACCACCTCGGCATCCTCGAGGGCGAACGACCCGCGGAAGACCGACAGGCGCCGGAGCGCCGTTTGTTCCGACTCCTCGAGGAGGTCGTGGCTCCAGGCGATGGTCGCGCGCAGCGTGCGCTGGCGCTCGGGCAGGTCATGCGCGCCGCCCGATAGCAGCGGCAGGGCCGAGGAGAGTCGCTCGAGGAGTGCGGCCGGTGTGAGCAGCCGAGTCCGCGCGGCTGCGAGCTCGATCGCGAGTGGCAGATTGTCGAGCCTCCGACAAATCGCGGCGACCGTCTGATCAGCCTCGAAACGTCGCCCCACGGCTGCCGCGCGGCTGAGGAACAGCTCGACCGCCGACGCCTCTCCGAGGGGCGGCACCGCCAGCTCGCGCTCGGCGCTCACATGCAGTGCGGCGCGCGACGTCGCCAGGACAACGGTGTCGCCGACAACCAGATCAGCGACGACACCCGCCACATCTCTCAGCTGTTCGAGGTTGTCGAGGACCAGCAGCACGGGTGCAGATCGGAGGACGGCGTACATGTCGTCGTCGGGCCGCAAGCCCAGCGCCTCCGCGACCACGGGTCGCACGGCCGCGGACTCTCGGAGTGCCGCGAGCGGCACGAAGAATGTCCCGCCAGCAAAGCTGTCCGTGAGCTCAGCGGCCGCCTGCAGCGCGAGCCTTGTCTTGCCCGTCCCTCCGGGTCCCGTGAGCGTGATCAGTCGAGCCCCGTCTGAAACAAAGCCTCGGAGCGCCGCCAGCTCTTCGTCCCGGCCGAGCAGTGGCCACGCGGCGATCGGCAGATTGCTCCGATGCAGGGATTTCAGCGGCGGGAATTCGCTCGGCTGGCCATCGATGACGAGCTGGTAGAGCCGGATGGGCTCGAGCATGTCCTTGAGCCGATGGGGCCCGAGGTCGACGAGCTCGACGTCGCCGAGCAGCGCTCGCGTCGTGCCGGAGACGAGCACCTGTCCACCGTGCCCGGCGGCCATGATCCGCGCCGCGCGATGGACGTCCATGCCCACGTAGTTCGGCGGCACCGCGAGGGGCTCTCCTGAGTGGATCCCGACCCTGACCCGGACCTCGACGCCGTCCGGCCACGCCGCGCCGGCGAGCGCCAGCTGTCCGTCGCCCGCCGCAGCGACCGCGTCCTCCGCCCGGCCGAACGCCACGAACAGCGCGTCGCCCTCCTCGTCGACGGGGTAGCCGCCATGCCCGACGAAGGCCTCGAGCAGCAGCCGCCGATGTTGCGCCAGCACCCCGGCATAGGCGTCCGCGCCGAGGCGCTCCAGGAGCTTGGTCGAGCCCTCGATGTCGGTGAACAGCAGGGTGACGGTCCCGGTCGGCTGCGCGATCACCGCGCAACTATGGAGGATCGCGTCGGCCTACCGCGGGCCGGGCACAAAAGAAGTGACCCGCCGTTGCCGGCGGGCCACTTGAAGCGCCTGGGTTGAGCAGCCCGTCAGCTGCCGGTCCCGGTGCTGGGAGCAGGCGATGCGTCGTCGTCGGCACCGTCGTGGCCGAAGCCCCGACCGAAGCCGAAGCCGTGGCCGCGGCCGCCGAAGCCGCCGAACATGCCGCGACCGATGGACTTGAGCTCGTCGGTCGTGATCTTGCCGTCGTCCATGAGGTTGGTGAGCTGGCGGAGCGGGCTGTCGGCCGGGAGCTGGTCCAGCTCGTCCTGCGTGATCTGCCCGTCGGCGAGGAAGCCCTTGACCTTCTCGGCCTGCGCCTTGAGGGCGTCCATCTTGGCCTTCCAGTCGGCGAGGCGCTGCTCGCGCTCCGCCTTGAGGCCGTCGACGATGGCCGTCTTCTGGGCCGCGGTGATCGTGCCCTTGGCGACGAGGTCGTCGAGCACCGACGTCAGCGCCGGGTCCTGGAACTCGCGCTTGGGGGCGTCCGACGCGCCGGGCGACGGCGATGCGGCCGCCGGCTGGACGGCGGCGCCACTGGCCGCTGGAGAATTGCTGGTGCTTGCAAGCACCGCCCCGGCGCCCAGGACGACGAGCAGGCCTGCGACCGGGATGACGAGTGACTTGCTGAGCTTCACGTGGAACTCCCCGAGTGGACGCCGTGACGGGCGCTGGATGAAATTGATCACACCTTGGTTTCGTCGGCTGTAGGCGACCCGTGGGCCTGCTGTGAGTTCGCTGTGAGTGGCAGCCGGACGACGAAGGTCGCCCCGCCACCCGGCGTGGCCTCGTGCCAGATGCGGCCATCATGCGCCGTCACGAGCGACGCCGCGATGGACAGGCCGAGCCCGGTGCCGCCGTTGTCGCGGGATCGGCCCGGATCGGCTCGGTAGAAGCGGTCGAACACGCTGGACCCGACGGACTCGTCGATGCCCGGGCCGTGGTCGATCACGCGCAGCTCCGCCGCCTCGCCATCGGACCGCGTGGCCACCTCGACCGGCGTGTCGGCCGGCGTGTGGATCCGGACGTTGGCCAGCAGATTGCCGACGACCTGGCGGAGCCGGTCCTCGTCGCCCGCCACGATGACCCCGGGCTCGATCGCGGCGGTTATCGGCCGGCCGGGCTCCAGCGCACGAGCGTCGGCAACCGCCTCATCGGCGATCCGCGACAGGTCGACCGGGTCGCGGCGAACAGGCCGGCCCTGGTCGAGGCGCGCGAGCAGCAGGAGGTCGTCGACGAGCGCGCCCATCCGCCGGCTCTCCGTCCCGATCCGGTTCATCGCGGTCGCGAGCTCGTCGGGATCGGACAGGCCGCCCGCCCGGTACAGGTCCGCGTAGCCGCGGACCGCCGTCAGCGGCGTCCGCAGCTCGTGCGAGGCGTCGGCGACGAAGCGGCGCAGGCGCTCCTCGCTGGCGGCCTTCGCGTCGAGCGCCGCCCGCTGCTCGTCGAAGCTCGTCTCGATCTGGTCCAGCATCGCGTCGAACGCCGTCCCCAGCCGCCCCACCTCGGTGTTGTCGTGGGTGACCCCGGCGCGGTGGGTGAGGTCGCCGCCGGTGATGCTCTCGGCGGTCTTGGCGATCCGTTCGAGCGGCAGGAGGTCGTGGCGGACGACGATCCAGGCCACGACGAGGAGCCCGACGAGGGCGAGGCTCCCCGTGATCAGGAGCGTCCTGATCAGCGTCCCGATCGCGGCGTCGACGCCGGCGAGCGGGGCCGCGATCGCGAGCGTGATGTTGCGGCCGACTCGCTGGGTGAGCACGCGGTAGCGCAGCGACCCGTCCACCGATGGGCGCTCATCGATCGCACCATAGGCAGAAGGCGGGATCCCCGAGGCGTAGACGGGCAGCACGGGCAGGGGATCGGGGCTGCTCGCGAAGCCCGATGGGTAGGAGCGGACGACGTTGCCCAGGCGGTCGAGGCGGAGCACGGCGAGGCGTCGCCCCGCATCGTTGTCGGGTGCCGCGAGGTTCCCCAGGCGCTGCAGCTGGCCACCGGGGCTGTTGAGGGCGAGCAGGTCGCGGTCGACCCGGTCGACCAGGCTCGCGCGGGTCAGCTCGACGAGGAGCACGCCTGCGGCGAGCAGCGCGATGCACAGCATCACCGCGAGGGAGATCAGGAGCCGGGCGCGCAGGCTCATCGATCGTCAGGCGGCGGCGCCGGGGTGACCGGGTTCGGATCGCCGGTCGCGACCGTCGGCTCGCAGGACGTAGCCGAACCCTCGGACGGTCCGCAGGAGTCGCGGCTCCACGGCATCGACCTTCCGGCGCAGGTAGCTGACGTAGGTCTCAACGACGTTGTCCTCGCCGTTGAAGTCGTACTGCCAGACGTGGTCGAGGATCTGCTGCTTCGACAGCACTCGCTCCGGGTTGAGCAGGAAGTAGCGCAGCAGCCGGAACTCCGTCGGCGACAGCTCGACCTCGTCGCCGCCCCGCCAGACCTGGTGCCGGTCCTCGTCCATCTCGAGGTCGAGGTAGCGCAGCCGCGCATCGCCCGCGTCCCCGCCACGGACGCGCCGCAGGAGCGCCCCGATGCGCAGCGTGAGCTCCTCGAGCGAGAACGGCTTGGTCACGTAGTCGTCGCCGCCGCGCACAAAGCCCGTGACCCGGTCGTCCTCGGAATCGCGCGCGGAGAGGAAGATCACCGGGACGAAGTCGCGCGCGTTGCGGAGCCGCCGGCAGACCTCGAAGCCGTCGATGTCGGGGAGCATCACGTCGAGCACCACGAGGTCCGGCGCGGCCGACGCCGCGGCATCGAGCGCCGCCATGCCAGAGGCGGCCGTCGAGACGCGATAGCCCATGTAGCGCAGCGCGGTGGCGAGGAGGTCGGTGATCGCGGGCTCGTCGTCGACGACGAGGATGTGCGCGGGACCCGTGGGGGCGGCGTGCATGCCGGTATCTCACGCTCCGTGGCTGAGAGTTTCCTGTGAGCCTGCCGTGAGTTGCGGCCGCCGGCAACGCCCCGAAACTCCCATGACCGGCGCCCCGGTCTTCGTACGCGGACGCCCACGTCCCGGGCCGCGGGGCGGACGACCCATCGCGCGGAGGGCCATCCGGTCCGCTGGGCGGCCCGTGTGTGGCGCTGACGCGCCGTGGTGCGAGGTTCTGTCCGCCGGCCGGACGACCTGTCGCGGCGCGCGCTCGGTCGTCCGCCGGGCGGCCCGACGCCCTCGATTGGCGCCACGCACCAATCGAGGTCCCTATGATCGAGCGATGTCCGACCTGCCTCAGTCATTCCCCGCCTATGTCGTCGACAAGCCGCAGGGCGGGGAGTTCTCGCGCGCGCTCCGGGAGCTGGGACCCGGCGACCTGCCGGAGGGCGAGGTCACCGTCCATGTGGAGTGGTCGGGGGTGAACTACAAGGACGGGCTTGCCGCGCGCGCGGACGGGAGGGTGGCGCGCTCGTACCCGCTGGTGCCGGGCATCGACCTCGCCGGGACCGTCGTGCACTCCTCGGATCCCGCGGTGAGCGTCGGGTCGGCGGTGCTTGCAAACGGCTACGACATCGGAACGGCTCGCCATGGCGGGTTCGCGGCCTATGCGCGGATCCCCGCAGGCTGGGTGGTACCGATGCCCGAGGCGCTCACCGCCCGCGAGGCGATGGCGATCGGCACCGCCGGCTTCACCGCGGCGATGAGCGTGGCCGCGCTGGAAGACCGCGGCCTGGGGGCCGGCGACGGCCCGGTGCTGGTGACCGGCGCGTCGGGAGGCGTCGGATCGGTCGCCGTCGCGATCCTTGCCGCCCGCGGTCACGAGGTCTGGGCAGCTACCGGCAAGCCCGACGAGCACGACCGACTGCGGGAGCTCGGCGCCGCGGGGTTCCTGACCCGCGACGAGGTCACGGCGCCGGGACGGCCGCTCGACTCCGCGCGCTGGGCGGGGGCGGTGGACACCGTGGGCGCGGCGACGCTGCCGTACGTGCTGCGGACGCTCCGTAACGGCGCGGCGGTCGCGTCGTCGGGCAACGCGAGCGGCGCCGACCTGACGACGACGGTGTTCCCCTTCATCCTGCGGGGCGTGGCGCTGCTGGGGATGGACTCGGCCAACATGGCGATCGAGCCGCGACGGGCGCTGTGGCAGCGGCTGGCGACGGACCTGCGGCCGCGAGGCATCGCCGAGAGCGTGCGCGAGGTGAGCCTCACAACCCTGGAGCCGGCGCTCGACGCGATCGTGGCGGGCGAGGCCCGGGGTCGCTGGGTGGTCCGGCGCGTCCCTCGACCTGAAGGTCGGATCAGCCGTCGAGGGCGCCGCGCAGCTGGGCCAGCGCTCGTTCGAGCGCCGCGCGCGCCGGCGCCGCGGAGTACGGCGCCGCATCGACGGCCGCCTCCAGTGACAGGCCGCCCGCGTGCACGCGTTGCGCCAGCGACGCGACCGCCGCGATCTCGGCGATCGACGCCTCGACGAACGCGCGGTCCGCATGGGCCCCATGGCCGGGAACGACCACGGTCCGCTCGCCGATGAGCGGGAGCACGCGCGCAAGCGTGGCGGGCCAGTCCATCGGGTAGCCGTCGCTGAACGACGGCGGCGCCCCGTTCTCGACCAGGTCGCCCGCGCACAGCACGTCGGCATCGGGGATGCGGACCACGATGTCGTTGTCGGTGTGCCCCAGTCCGAGGTAGGCGAGCTCGATCGGCCGGCCGTCGAGATCGATCGAGGCTCGCTCCGTGAACGTCATTTCGGGGGGATCGAGGACGACGGCGGCGAGCTCGGCGGCGAGCTCGGGCATGTGGCCCGCGACTTTCGAGCGTTGGCGTTCCCCGGTGAGCCGGATCATCGCGGCGCATCGTTCGTGGCCCCAGATGACCGCCGGCCGGAAGACGGCGTTGCCGAAGGCGTGGTCGAAGTGGCCGTGCGTGTTGACGACGATCCCGACCTTCGGCGCGCCGAGGTCACGGAGGTCGTCGAGGATCTCCCGCGCGTGCGCCGGGGTGGACCGCGTGTCGACGACCAGGGCTCCGGATCCGCCGAGGATGGCCACGATGTCCTGGTCGAAGAACTCGTAGCGGCGGACGAAGACACGGTCGCCGATCTCGGTCCATCGATTGCTCACCGCCGCATCGTAACGATGACTCGCTTGAACGAGTACGCTCGCGGCGCATGAGGATCCGCCGATGACCGTCGCCGCGACCGGTTCGTTCGCCCCGTCCATCGCGACGGCGCGCATGGCCGACGGGACGATCCTGCGGACGCTCCACTGGCCCACGCCGGACGACCCCTGGGCGACAGGGCTCATCGTCCACGGGCTCGGCGAGCACGCCGGCCGGTACGCCAACGTCGCACGACCGCTCGCGGCAGCCGGGGTGGACGTCAACGGGTACGACAACCGGGGGTTCGGCGGCTCGGCGGGGCCGCGGGCCTACGTCGAGCGCTGGAGCGACTTCCACGACGACCTCCAGGAGCGGCTCACGTCGCTCCGCGAGGCCGACCCGGACCGCCCGCTGATCGTCTACGGCCACTCGCTGGGCGGCCTGATCGCCACGGGCTACGTCCTGTCCGACCGGCCGCGCCCCATGCCCGACTTCCTGGTCCTCTCGTCGCCAGCGCTGGAGGACAACCTTCCGGCCTGGAAGCGCTCGATGGCCGGCGGGCTGGTCCGTGTCGTGCCGCGGATGAAGATGTCGAACGGCGGCCTTGGCGACCGGCTGTCGCATGATCCGGCGATCAGCGTCGCCTACGTCAAAGATCCGTTGTGCCTCGACTTCTCGACCGTCCGCCTGGCCCATGAGGCGTTCGCCGAGCAGGACCGCCTCCGGGCGGCGATCGACGCCCTCGATGCGATGCCGATGCCGACCTACGTCTTCCACGGCGGAGCCGACCAGATCGTGCCCGTCGGCGCCTCGGAGGCCATCGGTCGGAAGGGGAACGTGACCCGCCAGGTCCACGACGACCTGCGCCACGAGACGCACCACGAGTTCGAGCACGAGGCCGTCCTCGCCGGCGTCATCGACTGGCTCGGGGTTCAGCGTCAGGCCCGGGTGTAGACTCGGCCGACAATCGAAGATCCGCCTCCGGGGAGCGCGCAAGCGCTGAGAGTGTGGTGCAGACCACAGACCCGCGGAACCTGATCCGGTTCGTACCGGTGTAGGAAGCAGGCCCGCAACGCAGCACGCCGCCCCCGGCATCGAGGGCGGCGTTCGTGCTTGATGGAGGTCCCGATTTCGATGGCGACGACGGTCTCGAGCTCGGGCGCGGCCGCCCCCGCGTCGCGTGCCTGGCGGACCCGCGACATCGTCGTGACGGCGATCATCGGCGTCACGTTCGGCGTCGTGTTCTGGGTCTGGAACATCGCCTGGGGCACGATGTTCGAGTCGGTCTTCGTGTTCGCGCCGCCGGCCAAGGACCTGCTGTACGCCGTCTGGCTCATGCCTGCCGTGCTGGCGCCGTTGATCGTCCGCAAGCCGGGCGCGGCGCTGTTCGCGGAGATCGTCGCGGCCGGCGTCTCGGCGATCCTGGGCAGCCAGTGGGGCGTCGACGCCCTGATCTCCGGGTTCGTCCAGGGCATCGGCGCCGAGGTCGTGTTCGCGATCACGATGTACCGGGTGTGGACGTTCCCGGTCCTCGCCGCGGCGGCTGTCGCCTCGGCGGCGTGTGCCTGGATCCACGACTGGGTGCTGTACTACGCAGATGTTTCGGTCGAGCTCCAGCTGTTGCGCGGCATCCTGATGGCGGTCTCGGCGATCGTGATCGCGGCCGGCGGCTCGGTGCTGCTCGTTCGGGCCCTGCGCCAGGCCGGCGTGCTGGAGGGGTTCCCAGCTGACGGCTGAGCCGGCCCCGGGGGTGCCCGGCGCGATCCGCGCCGAGGGGCTGGCCTTCCGGTTCGCAAGCCGCCCTGTCTTCGCGTTCGAGGACGTCTCGTTCGAGGTCGAGCCGGGGGAGTGCCTGCTCGTCGTCGGGCCATCGGGGTCGGGCAAGAGCACGCTCGCGCTCGCCCTCGCGGGCCTCGTCCCCCGCGAGTTCCCGGGCGACTGGCGTGGGCGGCTGATGGTCGACGGTCTCGACCCGGTGACGGCGACGGGCGCCGAGGTGGCGGCCCGGGTCGGCCTCGTGTTCCAGGACCCCGAGAGCCAGCTCGTGATGGACCGGGTCGAGGACGACGTGGCCTTCGGGCTCGAGAGCCGGGGATGGTCGCGCGAGGCGATGCTGACTCGGGTTCCGGAGGCGCTTGCCGAGGTGGGTCTGGGCGGGCTCGGCCGGCAGCGCTCGACGACGCTCTCCGGGGGGCAGCAGCAGCGGCTCGCGCTGGCTGGAGCGCTCGCCCCGCGCCCGGGGATCCTCGTGCTCGACGAGCCAACCGCGAACCTCGACCCGCCGGCAGCCCGCGCGTTCGCCGCCCGGCTTGCCGCGCTGCGCGCGGCACGGGTCGTGACGATCGTCCTCGTGGAGCACCGGGTCGACGTCGCGTGGCCGATCGCCGACAAGGTGCTCGCGCTCGGGCCGGACGGCCGGCCGATCGACGTAGGCAGGCCCGGCCAGGTGCTCGCGAGGTCGCGTTCGCGGCTGGTCGCCGCCGGGGCCTGGCTGCCCGACGAGGACCTGGGCCCTACGTCGCCGGTCCGCGGCCACTCCACGCGCGCATCGGGCCCGGTTGTCCTGACGGCCCACGACCTGTCGTTCTCGTACGACGGCCCGCAGGTCATCCGGGACGTGGCCTTCGCCCTCACGCCCGGCGAGCGCGTCGCCCTGATCGGCACCAATGGGTCGGGCAAGTCGACGCTCGCGAAGCTGCTGGTCGGGCTGCTGCGCCCAGGAGACGGGGAGGTGCGCCTGGGCGGCGACTCGCCGGCGGACCTCGCGCCTGCGGAGCTTTCGAGGCGCGCAGCCTACGTCTTCCAGGATCCCGAGCAGCAGTTCGCCCGGCTGCGCGTGGACGAGGAGGTGATGCTCGGGCTGGACGAGCCAGGGCGCCGCCGCGCCGAGAGCCTGATGGAGCACATCGGCATGCCGCTGGGGCTGTTCGGACCCCGCAGCCCGTACACGCTCTCCGGCGGCGAGCAGCGGCGTCTGTCGCTAGCCTCCGCGCTCGTCCGCAGCCCCTCGGTCATCGTCCTCGACGAGCCGACGTACGGCCAGGACCGGCGAGGCCACGACGCGCTCCTCGAGATCCTCGCGGCGCACGCCGATGCGGGGACCGCGATCCTCGCGGCGACCCACGACGAGCGGTTCATCGAGGCGTTCGCGCACCGGATCGTCCGGCTCGAGCAAGGGCGCATCGTCCACGTCGAGACGGCCGAGGGCGGGCTCACGACCGAGGAGATCGTCGCTTGACCGCGATCGTCGACCGCCTCGAGCCAACGGATCGGCAGCTCGCGAGCCTCCTCGGCCGAACGAGCCCGCTCGTCAAGCTCGCCATCGCCCTCGTCTGGCTGATCGGCCTCGCGTTCACCCTCAAGCTGCTGCCGCCGGTGTTCATCACGATCGCGGTACTGGCGGCGGGCGCGTTCCTGGGTGGCATCCCGGGCGTGAAGCTGGCGACGGGCGTCGGGCCGTTGTGGATCGCGGCACTTGGGATCGGCCTGTTCAACGCACTGTTCTCGGGCTCGAACACGGATCCGACGCTGCCGCGTGGCCTTCACGCTTGGGCCGTTCCACGTCACCTGGGCGGCCCTGGCCGCGGGCGCGGGTCTGGCCGCGCGGGTCATCGCGATCGCGTCAGTTGGCGTCGTGTTCGCCCAGACCACGGACTCAACGCGCCTCGTCGATGCCCTCGTCCAGCAGGCCCGGGTGTCCGACCGGTTCGCGTACGGCGCGCTGGCCGCGTACCAGGCGATCCCGCGGCTGGCCGGGCAGCTGACGACATTGCGCCAGGCGCGGCGGATTCGGGGCCTGCGCTGGAGCTGGCATCCCCGGCTGCTGGTGGGATTGCTCGTGCTGGCGATCCGCCATGGCGACCGGCTGGCGCTCGCGATGGACGCGCGGGCGTTCGGGTCGGGGCCGAGGTCGCGCTACCGCGTGGTTCGGTGGACGTGGCTCGATCCGGCGGTCGCGGTCGGGGCGTTCGTGGTGCTGGTCGTGGCCTTGCGCCTCGGCTGACGCGGCTCGGCTGGTCGCCCGGCGATCAGGGTGGCGGTTCGCTCGGCGTTTCGGGCGCCGGGAGTGCGGACAAGCGGATTCCGACCTCAAATCCGGCGGATGGACCGCCGGGCGCGCAGATCGATCGGGAGCTCCGCTGGATTGAACGCCCGGCGACCAGAGCCTGAATCTGAGGCGTCGTGCCATCATCGCCAGCAGCGACCGACTGAGCGACGGATGAGGTGGCAGCGTGGCCGACGGCCGGACGATCGTGTTCTTTCCCGAAGGCGCCTACGGCCCGACCAACAACTGCGTCGGCATCGGGGACATCCTGCGACGGCGCGGCCACCGCGTGGTCTTCATCGTGGAGGAGTCGTTCGCCGGCAACCTCGAGGCCAAGGGGTTCGAGGAGCGGCTGATGCGGCTCGGCCCGCCGCCGGCCGAGCCCGAGGTTCCGGGTCAGTTCTGGATCGACTTCATCCGCGACACGGCGCCCGTGTTCCGCAAGTCGACCCTCGAGCAGATCGCCGAGTTCATGCAGCCGACATGGCAGGCGCTCGTAGATGGCTCGAAGTACGTCAACCCGCGCCTCGAACAGATCATCGGCGAGCTCGAGCCGGACGTGATCGTCGAGGACAACGTCGTCTCGTTCCCGGCGGTGATCGCCAGCGGCCGGCCGTGGGTCCGGATCGTGTCCTGCAACCCGGCCGAGGTCCGCGATCCGATCGTTGCCCCGTTCTCATCGGGCTACGCGGCCGCCGACCCGAGCCGCTGGGCGATCTTCCGCGCCGAGTACAACCGGGTCCATGCCGACACGTGGACCGACTTCGATGCCTTCTGCCGCGACCACGGCGCACCCGGCCTCGCGAACACCCCGCTCGGCGCCGAGTTCATGCACGAGTCGCCGTTCATGAACCTCTACGCATACCCGGCGGAGGCCGATTACCGCCGGGCCGAACCGCTGGGCCCGACATGGCACCGCCTCGACTCGACGATCCGGGCAACCGACGGTGACTGGACGCTGCCCGCGCACCTTGCAGATCGGCCGGGCGCGCTCGTCTACCTGTCGCTGGGCTCGCTTGGATCGGCCGATGTCGAGCTGATGCAGCGCCTGGTCGACGTCCTCGGGCGGACGTCGCACCGCGTCATCGTGTCCAAGGGGCCGCTGGCCGATCAGATCCGTCTCCACGACAACATGACCGGCGAGGCGATCCTGCCGCAGCCGGCGATCCTCGGGCAGGTCGACCTCGTGATCACGCACGGCGGCAACAACACGGTCGTCGAGAGCTTCCACAACGGGAAGCCGATGGTCGTGCTGCCGCTGTTCTGGGACCAGGTCGACAACGCGCAGCGGATCCACGAGACGGGCTTCGGGCGACGCCTGCCGGCGTACGCGTTCCGCGACGAGGAGCTGACCGGCGCGATCGACGCGCTGCTCGCCGACACCGCGCTGCGCGAGCGAATGGCCGGCATCGCGGCCCGGATGCAGGCGGCCGCCGGGACGGCGCGGGCCGCCGAGCTGATCGAACGCGTCGCCACGACCCACGCTCCGGTGCTCCGCGAGCTACCGCCGGCCTGCCGCGGCCCGCCCGCCATCCGGCCTGTCGGTCCGTAGCGCGCATTTCCGGGAGGACGGGTTCGACGATGCGCGGTCGACCGGCTGGGACGACCTGGCGTTCAGTCGCCACCGCAGCCTGGGCCGAGCGCGGCGTCACAGCATCGGCGCCAGGGCGACGCTCTCGCTGGCCTGAGCGTGGTCAGGAAGAGCAGGACCTCGTCAGCGGCAAGCGCAGCTGATCACTGACGGACGCCGTCGAGACGGCGATCGCCTGACAGCTGGCGGCGCGGAACGATTCGCCGCGGCCACGCCCTGCATTCGAGCATGGCCGATCGTGCCAGCGGTTCCAGGGCCGTCCGTGGACCAGCGAGGTCTCGTCGAGCGAGCGCAGCATGGCGATCATGACGCCTTCGCGGTGTGGCCGGCGCCGCCATCGCGGGCTCGACGCGCAGCCCGCCTCATCGTCCGGCACCAGGACCTCGCGCGACGCGGTCCAGGAGACGCTCGTCCGCTGCTGGCGCACCTGCCGACGTTGCGCGACCTGGTCGCGTTCGACGCCTGGCTGCATCGACTGCTCGTGAGTGCCGCCTCGACCTCGTTCGCCGTCGTCGCGACCCGTGACGAGGTCGAGCTCACCCCGCTGCACACCCGGCGATCGGCGACTTCAGCGGCCAGGTGATCGACCTGACCTCCTCGATCGGGCGCTCCGGGCCTCGAGCCCGACTGGCGCGCGATCGTCGTCCTGCACTACTTCCTCGAGGTGCCGCTGCCGGAGGTGGCGGCCATCCTCGGAATCCCGCTTGGACGGTCACGTCCCGCTGCACCGGCGATCGGCGTTCTCCGTACCTCCGCGGCACCCACGGCGTACGCCCACGAGCGTCGCGATCGCGGCAAGGACGACCCGCATGACCCAGTTCGACCGCTTCGAGCGCGAGCTCCCGGAGGCCCTGCTGACGTGGCCGGCACCGGAGCGTCCTGACTACCTCACCGACATCCTCGGGCGGACTGCCCGCACGCGGCAGCGACCCGCCTGGGCCTCCCTGAAAGGTGGATCCCCATGGACCATCGCAACGAGCGCCGACGGCCCGCATCCCGTGGAGCCGAGCTCGCTCGCCCGTCGCGCCTGCTCGTGGCGGCGGTCGCGCGTATCCGGCCCAGCGCCGTGTCCCGCGCCGTTCGGCCCCGCCGCCAACGGCCTCATCCCGTACTGCTCGACGGCGACATCCTCGTCGCGACCCGGTCACGGAGCGACTCGCCGGTCGGCGGCGGGCCGGAGAGCGACTACGACCCGAGCTCTCAACCGATGGCACGCAGGTCGGTTCGTCGCGCGACCGTGTCGACGGTGACGACGATCCTCGGTCGCGACGAGCCGGGCCAACCGCGCCGCGAACCGCCGCCCACTGCGCCCCCTCGCTACGCCGTTGGGTGCCGACCGACGCGATCCTGGTCCTCGTATCGCTCGACGCCCTCCGGCTCGAGCTGTCGACGCCCCGGCGCCATCGTCCGCGCTCCTGCGCAGGACGCCGCATTCGGCTGCACGGCCGTGCCGCCACCCGTCAGCGCGACCTGTCGGGTGGCAGTCGACGCCCATCGGGCCTGACAGATGCTCGCGTCGTCAGTCGCTGCATTCTTGCCGCAGCGCTGGTGGACTTGCAACGGGGACAGGGCGCGGTCGGCGGTGTTTCCGTGCCGGCCCTTGGCGGGCTCAGCCGTCGCAGGATGCATGCGGCTGCTTCGAAGCCCGCGATCGAGTCTCAATCGTGGAGTGGCAGCCGCCGTTGCGCGCTCGCGTGTGCATGGCCCAGAAATGGAGCGACTAGCAGGTGGAGCCCGGCGCGACACGGCCTCATCACCGTCTACCCGGCGGATGGTTCGGGCGACGGGCGTGTCATCGGGCCGGACGTCGCCGGCACGGGCCACTGGTCGTGGTCGCCCGACTCAACGAAGCTGCTCTTGAACTACAACGAGAGCGCGGAGGGCGACCAGACGATGATCGACGTGGCAACCGGTAGCTCGACCCAGCTGCCGTGGAATGCCGACACCGAACCCGACTGGCAGCGCACCCTGCGCTGACCGTTCCGCAGCCCTGAAGAGCCCCGGCGGTGCCGCCGGGGCTCTGCCTCGTGGCACGAGGGCGTGCCACCGGCCGGCTGTTGTGCAGGGACGTGCGCGAACTCCGTGGGTTCCGGGCGCGACGCACGCTCGCCTGGTCGTGCCTTGGCACAGGGTTGAGCCAGGGGCGACGGAGGCGAGGCTCGCGATCGTCGCGCGGGGCGACCCGGTGCTGGTCGCGGTGCCCGCGGAGGGGCACAATCCGCGGATCACCCAACCGGATCCGCGGCAAGCGCGCTCGTCGGCGCGCCATGGAGGCCCTCGTGACGGACACCCTCATCCCCGTCAAGGCGTATCAGCAGTACATCGGCGGCCAGTGGGTCGACGCGGCGTCCGGGGAGACGCTGGACGTCGAGAACCCGGCGACCGGCGAGGTCGTCGCCACCGTGCCGGCATCCGGCGCCGCGGACGTCGATCGGGCGGTCGACGCGGCGTCGACGGCGTTCGAGACCTGGTCGCTGACCACGCCCCAGACGCGCAGCCTCGCGCTGCTCAAGATCGCCGACATCATCGACGAGAACGCGGTCGAGCTCGGCCGGCTCGAGTCGAGCCAGACGGGCAAGCCGACCGGCGCCGCGATCGACGAGATGACGACGTCGTCGGACCTGTTCCGGTTCTTCGCGGGCGCCTGCCGGGTCATGGAGGGACTCGCGGTCACCGAGTACCTCGAGGGCCACACGTCGATGGTCCGCCGCGACCCGGTCGGCGTCGTCGCCTCGATCGCCCCTTGGAACTACCCGCTGTACATGGCTGCCTGGAAGCTCGGGCCTGCCCTCGCGACCGGCAACACCGTCGTGCTCAAGCCGTCGGCACGCACGCCGCTGTCCGCCCTGCGCTTCGCGGAGCTGATCTCCGACCAGCTGCCCGACGGCGTGCTCAATGTCCTGTCCGGCTCTGGCGGCGCCATGGGCGACCTGCTCGTCGGCGCATCCCAAGGTCCGGATGGTGTCGATCACGGGCGACACGGTCACCGGCAAGCACATCGCGGAGCTCGCCGCGGGCACCGTCAAGCGGCTGCACCTCGAGCTCGGCGGCAAGGCCCCGGTCATCGTGTTCGACGACGCGGACGTCGAGCTCGCGGCCGAGATCATCAAGTCGGCCGGCTACTGGAACAGTGGCCAGGACTGCACGGCCGCCTGCCGCGTGATCGCCGGACCGGCGGTGTACGACAGCTTCATCGCCGCCCTGACGGACCAGGTGAAGTCGATCAAGTGGGGCAACCCGGCCGACGCCGACGACCTCGACATGGGCTCGCTCATCGCGCAGGCGCAGGCCGACAAGGTCGAGGGCATGGTCGATCGCGCGCTCGAGGCGAAGGCCGAGCTCGTCGTCGGGGGCCACCGGCCAGACCGGCCGGGCGCCTATTTCGAGCCCACGATCATCGCCAACCCCAACCAGAACAGCGAGATCGTCCAGGACGAGGTCTTCGGGCCGGTCGTCACCGTCCAGCGCTTCTCGGACGAGGAGCAGGCTGTGCAGTGGGCGAACGACGTCAAGTTCGGGCTCGCGTCATCGGTGTTCACGGGCTCGATCGCCAAGGCGATGCGGACCGCCCGCCGGCTGCAGTTCGGCACCGTCTGGATCAACGAGCACTTCACGCTGGCGTCCGAGACCCCGCACGGCGGCGTCAAGGAGTCGGGCTACGGCAAGGACGGCAGCAAGTACGCGCTCGAGGACTACACGGTCGTGAAGCACATCACGATCAACACGGGCATCTGACACATCGACCTCACCGCCGTCGAGGCGGCAGTCCGCGACCTCGATCTCGAGGTCCTCGCCGGCCGCCGATGGTTCGCGTCAAAGGGCGTCGTCCCGTCGTCCGTGCGCCTCGCGCAGGAATGCCAACGCCCCGATCGTCGTCGACCTCGACCTCCTCGATGCGTTCGAGGTCGCCAAGGAGGCCTACGAGTTCGAATACGCGGCGACCGTGCTGCCGTCGTGGCTCTGGGCGCCGACCGAGGGGATGCGCTGGCTGCTCGGGCCGCGGATCGCTGGGCTAGGGATCAGCCGTCCATCAGCGACCTGACCTCGGCGAGTTGGTCCATCGTCTCGAGGTCGAACGGGCTGCGGAACACGAAGACCACGTGACCGAAGCCGGCGTCGCGGTAGGGCCGGAGCGCCGCCGCGACCTCGGACGGTGACCCGCCGACGTCGAGCTGCTCGCGCTTCGGCAGGTGGATGTCGCACCACGCCGACCAGGCCGCCTCGGCCTGCGCGCGGTTCTCGCGGATGACGAGGTTGAGGTTGGTCGTGCGCTCGATCTCGCGCTCGTCGCGGCCCGCCGCCGCACACGCCTCCCGCAGGACCGCGTCGGCGGCCGCGAGCGACTCCGGCGTCCCGTATGCGTTCCAGATGTCGGCATAGCGCGCCACCATCGGGATCGTCTTGCGCGGCCCCGAGCCGCCGATGAGGATCGGGAGGTGCGCCTGCACCGGGCGCGGCTCGCACACCGCGTCCGTCATCGTGTAGTAGCGGCCCGAGTGCGTCACTCGCTCGCCGTCGAGCAGGCGGCGCAGCAGCGGCACGGCCTCGCCGAGGCGGTCGAGGCGGTCGCCGAACCCGCTCCCGAAGTCGATGCCGAACGCATCGTGCTCGCGCTCGAACCAGGCGCCGCCGATGCCGAGGATCGCGCGTCCATCGCTGAGGTGATCGAGCGTCGTCGCCAGCTTCGCCGTGAGGCCAGGGTTGCGGAAGGTGTTGGCGGCGACCAGGAGCCCGAGGCGCGCCCGGGTCGTGACGGTCGCGACGGCGGCCAGCGACGTCCAGCCCTCGAGCTTGGGGTCGTGCCAGTCGCCCTCGTCGGACAGCAGGTGGTCGTCGAGCCAGATGTCGTCGAAGCCCGCGGCCTCGGCTCGAACCACGGCGTCGCGCAGCTCCGGCCAGCCGGTCCGTTGGATCCAGAACGCAGCGCCGAAGCGCATCGCCATCCTCGCCTCCTCGCCTCTATCGTACGGGCGTGGCCGCCCCGCTCGAAGCCGACGCCGCCGTCCCGCCCGCGCTGCGCGACGCGGTCCTCGCCTGGTTCGACGCCAACGGGCGGGCGCTGGCGTTCCGTGCGACCCGGGACCCGTACGCGGTCCTCGTCTCGGAGCTGATGGCCCAGCAGACCCAGGCCGAGCGGGCGGCCGAGGCGTGGACGAGGTGGATGGCGCAGTTCCCCACGGTGGCGGCCCTGGCCGGGGCCCCGGTTGCCGAGGTCATCCGCGCCTGGGCGGGGCTGGGCTACAACCGGCGGGCGATCAACCTGCACCGGGCGGCGAAGGCGATCGTCGCCGAGCATGACGGCCGCGTGCCCGACACGGTCGATGGGCTGATGACGTTGCCGGGGGTGGGTCCGTACACGGCGCGAGCCGTGGCGGCGATCGCATTCGGCGTACCTGTCGGGGCGGTCGACACGAACGTCCGCCGGGTGCTGGGCAGGGTCGCGGCCGGCGCGGCCGATGCCCTGACGGCTGCCGAGATTCAGGCGCTCGCCGACGCCGTCGTGCCGGAGGGGCGCCCCGGCGACTGGACCCACGCGCTCATGGACGTTGGGGCGATGCTCTGCCGGCCGAGGTCGCCGCTGTGCGCGGCCTGTCCGGCGCTCGCGTGGTGCGGGTTCGCGGCGGGCGAACGGGCGTCGCCGACGCCGGCCGTTGCCCGGGTCGCCGTCCGCGCGCCGGAGCCGGCCTTCCGCGTCAACGACCCGCTGGCTGCGCGGCCGGATCGTCGCCCGAGCCCGGGACGCCGACGACGGCGCCTGGGTCGCGTTCGACACCCCGATCGGCGATCACGACCGGCGCGCCGTCCGCGAGGCGGTCGCGGCGCTCGCCTCGGACGGCCTGCTCGAGGTACGGGACGCGAACGA
The DNA here is from genome assembly GCA_963779575.1 of uncultured Chloroflexia bacterium. Classification (GTDB taxonomy): domain Bacteria; phylum Chloroflexota; class Limnocylindria; order Limnocylindrales; family CSP1-4; genus CAIXZV01. Next base: position 357,129 of record CAVZYT010000006.1, on the reverse strand, counting down.
CGGCCCGGAGGCACGCCTGCCGAGGTAGGCCGGCGGTCGCCCCGGTCGCCGCACGGTACCCTCTGAAGCGTGCCCACCGAGACGGTTCCGCTGCCCGCGGACGACCCCGACCTGCAGGCGTCAACGCTCAACGACCTCACCCTCCGCTGGGCCGAAGCCGCCGGCCGCGGCGCCATCACCGGCGAGGTGATGACGGGCCTCGACCACAAGGCCCAGGCCTCGGGGACGACGGGCGAGACGCTGATGGAGCACGCCGGGACGGCGGTGGCCGCCGCGGCCCATGCGCTCGCCGTCCACAACGGCCGCGACGACCGCCCGATCCTGATCCTCGCCGGTCCCGGCAACAACGGCGGCGACGGGTTCGTCGCGGCGCGGCGGCTCGCCGGCTGGGGGATCTCGTCGATCGTGGTCCTGGTTGCGGCCGATGAGAAGCCCCGCACACACGACGCCGCGCTCAACTGGAAGCGCCTGGACGGCCTCGCGGAGGTGACCCGCGTCCATGCCCCGGTCGCGCGGGACCTCGCGATGCTGGGGCAGGGGATCGAGAAGGCGGGCGTGGTCGTGGATGCGCTGCTCGGCTCCGGGGTCCGGGGTCGTTTGCGGGAGCCGGTGACGTCGGCCGTCGGCGTCATCGGTCGAGCCCGTGCCGCCGGCGTTCCCGTCCTCGCCGTCGACACCCCCACGGCCGTCGACCTGACATCGGGCGAGCCGTCTGACCCCGTGGTGCGGGCGGATCTCACGGTGACCTTCCACCGCCCGAAGGCCGGGCTCCAGACGAAGATCGGGCGGGCGCTGGCGGGGCGGATCCTCGTCGCCCCGATCGGGATCCCCGCGGAGGTCGACCGTGCCTGACGTGCGCCAGCCAGGGATCCGCGACGTGCTGCTCGTGGCGGCCATCGCCGTCGGCGTCGTCCTGTTCGCGGCCGCGGTGACGGCGCTCCTGCCACGCGAGGGCCAGGCGGTGGTGTTCCACACGCCACTGCTCATCGTCGTGCTCGTGCTCGGGACGGCGTTCGTGCTGTGGCGCATCCTCCGCGCGCCACGACCCTGACCCGGCCCGATGACCGACTCGCCTGGTCGCCCGGAGCCCTTGTCGCCGCTTGAGCGACGCAACCGGGACCTCGCCCGGCTCGCCGACGAGCGCTGGGACCTGCTGATCGTCGGCGGCGGCATCGTGGGCGCGGGCGCGCTCCTCGACGCCGCGTCGCGCGGTCTGCGGGTCGCGCTCGTGGAGCAGGACGACATCGCGTCGGGGACGTCGTCCCGCTCGAGCCGGCTGATCCACGGCGGCCTGCGCTACCTGCAGCAGTTCCGGGTCGGGCTCGTCCGGGAGGCGCTCGACGAGCGGGCACGCCTCCTGCGTCTCGCGCCGCACCTCGTCCGGCTGGAGGAGTTCCTGTTCCCGCTGTACGGCCCGCCGGTCGTCACGCGTGCCTTCTACACGACGGGCATGACGATGTACGACGTGCTGGGGTCCGCGAAGTCGGGCGGGCGGCACCGGCAGCTGTCGACCGACGGGGCGCTCGAGTACGCGCCGAACCTGCGGCGCGCCGGCCTCCGGGGGGCGCTGGTGTACCACGACGCGATGGAGGACGACGCGCGCTACACGCTGGCGGTCGTGCGGACCGCGATAGCGCACGCGTACGGGGCCGCCGTTGCAGTGACGAGGGTGCGGGCGACGGCGCCGCTCCGCGACGGCGACCGGGTCGTCGGTGCCGTCCTCACCGACGCCCTGACCGGATCGACGATCGAGGCGCGCGCGACGACGGTGCTCGATGCGACGGGCGTCTGGGCCTCGCTGCCCGAGCGGCCGTTCGGGACCGGCTCGATCAGCGTCCTGCCGTCGCGCGGCAGCCACCTCGTGATCCCGCGCGACCGGATCCCGGCCCGCGGCGGCATGACGCTGCGGATCCCGGGTCGCGTCGCGTTCCTCGTCCCGTGGCCGCGGCACTGGCTGATCGGCACCACCGACAAGCCGTACCACGGCGCGGTCGAGCGGCCGGCGGCGAGCGCGGAGGATGTCGACGAGATCCTCGGGACGGTGAACGGGGCACTGGACATCGAGCTGTCGCGCGACGACGTGGTCGGCACGTACGCCGGGCTGCGGCCGCTCATCGCTCCGTCCGACTCGGCATCCACGGTGAAGGTGTCGCGCGAGCACCGCGTGAGCGTCGAGGGCGCGGGGCTCGTCCGCGTCAGCGGCGGCAAGTACACGACCTACCGGGTCATGGCGGCCGACGCCGTGGACGCCGTGCTGGGTCCCGCCGAGGCGAAGCGACGACCCAGCGCCACCGCCGAGCTGCCGATCATCGGCGCGGCGACGCTGGCCGACCTAGGGACGCTCGCCGGGCGGATCGCCGACGCCGAGGGAATCGGGGCGGCGGCCGCGTCGTCCCTCGTGGAGCGGCACGGGACGGACGCCGAGGCGGTCCTCGCGGCCGGCGCCGCTCTCGGACGCAACCGGCCGCTCGCCGGTGGCTTCCCGTACCTCGAGTCCGAGGTCGCCTGGGCCGTCGAGCACGAGCTCGCCCAGACGCTCGACGACGTCCTCGCCCGGCGCATCCGCATCGCGCCCGAGCTCCGCGACCGCGGCGCCGGGATCGCGCCCCGCGTGGCCGAGATCATGGGCGAGGCCCTCGGCTGGGACGCCGCCCGCCAGGCCGACGAGGTCGCGACCTACCTCGACCTCGCCCATCGCCAGTTCGACGTCCCGCAGGTCCCCACATGACGGCCGGCCGCGTGATCCTCGCCCTCGACCAGGGCACGACGTCGTCGCGCGCCATCGCCTTCGACCACGCCGGCACGCCCGTCGCCAGCGCCCAGCGCGAGTTCCCGCAGGGCTTCCCGTCGCCGGGCCACGTCACCCACGACGCGGAGGACATCTGGTCGAGCCAGATCACCGTCGCCCGCGAGGTCGTCGAGGCCGTCGGCGGACCCGACAACGTCGTCGCGATCGGCATCACCAACCAGCGCGAGACCACGGTCGTCTGGGATCGGGCGACAGGCCGGGCGGTCGCACCCGCGATCGTGTGGCAGAGCCGGATCACCGCCCCGTTCTGCGACCGGCTGCGCGCGGAGGGCCACGAAACCTTCGTCCGCGAGCGCACCGGCCTGCCGCTGGACGCCTACTTCTCGGGCCCCAAGGTCCGGCACATCCTGGAGGAGGGCGACCTGCGGGGGCGCGCGGAACGGGGCGAGCTCGCCTTCGGCACGGTCGACGCCTGGCTCGCGTGGCGCCTGTCTGGCGGCCGGATCCACGCCACCGACGTCTCGAACGCCTCGCGCACGCTCCTGTTCGACATCCACACGCTCCGCTGGGACGACGACCTGCTGCGCCTGATGGAGGTCCCGCGTGCGCTCCTGCCGGACGTCCGCCCGTCGTCGGCGCCGTGGGGCGGAACCGAGCCCGCGATCTTCGGCCGCCCGATCCCGATCGCCGGCGTGGCGGGCGACCAGCAGGCCGCGATGTTCGGGCAGGCCTGCTTCGCGCCCGGTGAGGCGAAGAACACGTACGGGACGGGAGCGTTCCTGCTCGCGAACGTGGGCGATGCGCCGGTCGTTTCAGGGCACGGGCTGCTGTCGACGGTCCTGTGGCAGCTGGGCGAGGGCGGGGAGCCGCCTACGCGCTCGAGGGGTCGGTGTTCATCGCCGGGGCCGCCGTCCAGTGGCTGCGCGACGGGCTGCGCGCCGTGTCGTCCGCCGAGGAGGTCGAGGAGCTCATGCGCGGCGTCGAGGACACCGGCGGCGTCTACCTCGTGCCGGCGTTCGTCGGGCTGGGTGCGCCCCACTGGGACCCGCGGGCGCGCGGCCTGCTCATCGGCATGACGCGCGGCACCGGCCTGCCCGAGATCGCGCGCGCGACCATCGAGTCGATCGCCTACCAGGTCCACGACGTCGTCGAGGCGATGGCGGCCGATCGCGGCGGGCCGCTCACGGAGCTGCGCGTGGACGGCGGAGCGGCGCGCAACGACGACCTGCTGCGATTCCAGGCGGACATCCTGGGGATCCCCGTCGAGCGGCCGCGGGTCACCGAGACGACCGCGTGGGGTGCCGCCTCGCTGGCCGGGCTGGCCGTCGGGTTCTGGGGCTCGCTCGACGAGCTGGCCGCGATCCGCGCCGGTCGATCGCCGCTTCGAGCCTGCGATGGCCGAGGAGCGGCGGCGCACGCTCCTGGACGGCTGGCACCGGGCGGTCGAGCGATCCAAGGGCTGGGCCACCGACTAGGCCTCATCGCCATGGCGCGGCGACGCACCGGACCGGCCCGATCGTCACGAACGAATGCCCCGAAAATAGGGTATCGCCACGCTCAAGGATTACCCCTAGACTGCGCGTGGCGCGGAACGCCGCGCCTGCACAAAACACGTTCGCACGTTCGACACTTGGTCTCCTCCGGCGCAAACACTCGAGGACCCGGGCAAGAGGCGGCGACTTACGGAGGAGATCGGCACGTGGCCGACAAGAACCTGACCTGTTCCGACTGCGGAATGGAGTTCGCATTCACGGAGCGCGAACAGGCCTTCTACGCCGAGAAGGGATTCTCGGAGCCCCGCCGGTGCCCCTCGTGCCGCGCCAGCCGCAAGGCAGCGCGCTCGGGTGGTGACAGCGGGTATAGCGGCGGCGGTGGCGGCAGCTCGTATTCGAGCGGCGGCGGCGGCGGGTGGCTATGACTCCGGGTACGGCGGTGGCGGCGGCTATTCCGCCGGTGGCTATGGAAGCGGCGGCGGCTACGGCAACCGCAGCAGCAGTGGGCCCCGTGAAATGTTCACAGCGACCTGCTCGAGCTGCGGCAAGGAAGCCCGCGTTCCGTTCCGGCCCACCAATGGCAAGCCGGTCTATTGCTCGGACTGCTTCCGCACGATGCGCGGCGGCTGACCAGCACCTCGCCCGGACCGGGTCGCAGCGATGCGGCCCGGTCTTCGCGTTTAACAGGTTCAGGCGCGACTGATCGCGAGGACTAGTCCCGGCCCAGCAGGCCCAGATCGAAGCGGCGCTCCGTGCCGTGGAGCAGCCGCTCCACGTTGTCCGCGTGGGCCAGCCAGACCAGCACCGTGCCGAGCGTGGCATAGACCGGGTAGGCGAACGGCACCGCACCGTTCGCGGCCAGCCACCAGATCCCGACCAGGATCGCGCCTGCGGTGATCGCGAGCAGCGACCCGAGCGAGACGTAACGGGTCACCAGGATCACGCCGATGAACACGGGCGCGCCGACGAGGATCGCCGGCGGGAAGATGACCAGCATCGTGCCGACGCTCGTCGCCACGCCGCGGCCGCCCTTGAAGCCCACGAACATCGAGCGCGTCGAGCCGAGGATCGCGGCGATCGCACACAGGACCTCGACGGCCGCGTTCCCGGTCACGTAGCGCGCGACCAGCACCGGGACGACCCCCTTGAGGACGTCGCCGGTGACCACCAGCAGCGCCCGCTTGCGACCCATCGCTCGGAGCGCGTTCGTGCCGCCGGTCCGGCCGCTGCCGAGCGTCCGAGGATCGGGTGCGTTGGTCAGGCGGGCGACGACGATGCCGAAGGGGATCGAGCCCGCGACGTACGAGAGCCCCGCGAGCACGATGGCGACGAGGATCTGCTCCGCGCTCAACGCCGTGCGCTACCTCCGCGACGCCGGACGACGCCGGCTGCTCGTGGCCGGAATCTAGCACCGCGCCGATCCGGGCAGGCGGGTGGACCCATCACTGCGAGTGAACGCTTTGACGTCGAACGTCCGCGTCCAGCGTCGCAGCTCGTGATCTCATCGCTGCGACCGATCAAGACGACGTGAGCAGGCCGCCACAGACCCGCTCCGGTCGCTTGAGGGCGAAAGCGTTCACTGGTGGTGATGGGCGCGTGACGCACCCCGAGCGGGGACCGGCCGCGCGCCCGGTGTACGATCGACCCGATGCCCCGATCGCGCGCGACTCGCACGCAAGCGCTCCACGCCAGCCCGCGCGTGACCCCAGCGGAGACTCCCTGACCGATGGCCGTCGGCTCTTCCAACGACTTCGACCTCGTCGTCCTCGGCGCCGGCACCGGCGGCTATGCGGCCGCCTTCCGCGCGTCCCAGCTGGGGCTCAAGGTGGCCCTCGTCGACGAGGACAAGCTCGGCGGCACGTGCCTCCATCGCGGCTGCATCCCGACCAAGGCGCTGCTCGAGTCGGCCGCCTTCGCCGAGCGTCTCCGCCACGCCGCGGACTTCGGGCTCAACCTGCCCGGTGAGGCCACGATCGACTACGCCCAGATGGCCAAGCGCCGCGACCAGGTCGTCACGCGCATGTGGAAGGGCGTCCAGTCGCTGGTCAAGAAGTACGACGTGACGTGGATCCAGGGTCGCGGCAAGCTCGACGGCGCGCACAAGGTGCGGGTCCAGATGGCCGGCGACGACGGTACGCCCGGTGCCGCCGGCGAACGCGTCCTCAACGCGACCGACGTGATCCTCGCCACGGGCTCCCGGGTCAAGTCGCTGCCGGGCATCGAGCCCGACGGCAAGCGGATCGTGACCTCGGACGACGTCCTGAAGATGGACTCGATGCCCGCCAGCGTGATCGTGATCGGCGCGGGGGCGGTCGGGGTCGAGTTCGCGTCGATGTACCACGACCTCGGCGCGACCGTGACGTTGCTCGAGTACCTGCCCGGGATCGTCCCGCTGGAGGACCGCGACGTCAGCAAGGAGCTGGAGCGGACCTTCAACCGACGCGGGATCAAGGTCATGACGAACGCCCGCTTCGATGCCAAATCGGTCACGACGACCAAGGACGGGGTGACGATCACCGTCGGTCCCGAGGGCAAGGACGCCGCCGAGATCTCCGCGGAGATGCTGCTTGTTGCCGCGGGCCGGGCCACCAACGTCGAGGACGTGGGGCTCGAGTCGACGACGGCCGAGGTCGACCGGGGCATCGTCAAGGTCGACGGGCACATGCGAACGAAGGAGCCCCACCTGTACGCGATCGGCGACATCGTGGGCGGGCTGATGCTCGCGCACACGGCCGCGCACGAGGGGATCACCGCCGCCCACACGATCGCGGGCGACCCCGACGTCCACCCGATGGACTACACGAAGCAGCCGCGGGCGACCTACTGCCGCCCCGAGATCGCATCGGTCGGCCTCACCGAGCAGCAGTGCGAGGAGCGCGGCCTGCCGATCAAGGTCGCCAAGGTCCCGTTCCAGGCCATCGCCAAGGCGCTCATCGGCGGCGAGTACGAGGGCTTCGCCAAGATCATCGGCAACACGGCGAACAACGACACACTGGGGATCCACATCATCGGCCCGCATGCGACGGACCTCATCGCCGAGGCGTCGCTGGCGCTCTACCTCGACGCGACGCCGTGGGAGATCGGGGCCAGCACGCACGCGCACCCGACCCTCTCGGAGATCCTGGGCGAAACAGCGATGGCGATCGACGGGCGCGCGATCAACTTCTAGCGGGACCGGTCCACGGAGGACGCGATGACGGTCACGGATCGGGGCGGCGACGCAGCGACGAGCCCTCTCGCCGCCTCGGTCGGCCTCGCCGACGCCGACCTGGTCGCGATGTACCGGACAGTCGCGCTCGCTCGTGCGGTCGACGAGCGGATGTGGATCCTCAATCGCGCCGGCCGCATCCCGTTCGTGATCAGCGGCCAGGGCCACGAGGGCGCGCAGGTCGGCCTCACCTGGCCCCTCGTGAAGGGCCACGACTGGATCGCCCCGTTCTATCGCTCGATCGCGACCTGTCTCACGTTCGGCATGAGCGCGCGCGACATCATGACCGCGCAGTACGCGACGGCCAGTGACCCCTCGTCGGGCGGCCGCCAGATGCCGGGCCACTACGGCTACGCAGAGCACCACCTGGTGTCGGTCTCGTCGCCCGTCGCCACCCAGATCCTGCACGCCGTCGGGATCGCCCTCGCCGCCAAGATCCGCAAGACCGGCCAGGTCGCCACCGCAGTCATGGGCGAGGGCAGCTCGAACCAGGGCGACGTCCACGAGGCCCTCAACTTCGCCGCGATCCACAAGCTGCCGTTCGTGTTCATCGTCGAGAACAACGGCTATGCGATCAGCGTGCCCGCGGAGAAGGAGCTGAGCGTCAAGGACGTCGCGGTTCGGGCGTCCGGATACGCGATGCCGGGGATCATCGTCGACGGCACGGACGTGCTCGCCTGCTATGTCGCGGCTCGCGATGCGGTGGATCTCGCGCGCAGCGGCGGCGGGCCCAGCCTGATCGAGGCCAAGGTGACCCGGCTCACCGCGCACTCCTCGGACGACCAGCAGACGAAGTACCGCTCGGCCGATGACCTCGAGGCCGGCAAGGCGAACGACCCGCTCCCGATCTTCCGCGCGCATCTCCGGGACGGCGGCGTCCTGACGGACGAGATCGAGGCCGCGCTGGCCGCCGAGATCGCCGCGATCGTCGACGACGCCACCGACTACGCGGAGAGCCAGCCGGACCCCGATCCGTCGACGGCGCTCGACTGGGTCTATGGCGAGCACTGGCCGGGCGAGACCCCGCCCCCGTGGCACGGCGCGGAAGGCGCCCACTGATGCCGGTCCGGACGTTCATCGAGGCGATCCGCGACGGCATGGCCGAGGAGATGCGCCTCGATGAGTCCGTGATCGTCCTGGGCGAGGACGTCGGCAAGAAGGGCGGCGTGTTCCTGGCCACCGACGGCCTGTGGGCCGAGTTCGGCGACGACCGGGTCATCGATACGCCGCTCACGGAGTCGATGATCGTCGGGGCCTCGATCGGGGCCGCCATCAACGGCCTGCGCCCGGTCGCCGAGATCCAGTTCGCGGACTTCATCCACCCCGCGTTCAACCAGCTGGTGTCCGAGGCCGCGCGGATGCGCTACCGGTCGAACAACGGGTTTGCGGTGCCGATGGTCGTGCGCGCGCCGTACGGCGGCGGGGTCCACGGGGCGCTGTACCACTCGCAGTCGGTCGAGGCGTTCTTCACCCACGTCCCGGGGCTCAAGGTCGTGATCCCGTCCACGCCGTACGACGCCAAGGGCTTGCTGCGAACGGCGATCCGGGACAACGACCCGGTGCTGTTCTTCGAGCACAAGAAGATGTACCGCAGTGTCCGGGGCGAGGTGCCCGATGGCGAGTACGTCGTGCCGCTGGGTTCGGCCGCGGTCCGGCGCACGGGCGGCCAGGTCACGCTCGTCGCCTACGGCCTGATGGTGCTCTACGCGTTGGAGGCGGCTGAGCGGGTTGCGGGCGAGGGGATCGACGTCGAGGTCGTCGACGTGCGGTCGCTCCGGCCGCTCGATCGGGACACGATCCTGTCGTCGGTGCGCAAGACCGGGAAGTGCCTCGTGGCCTACGAGGACAACCGTTTTGGCGGGTACGGGGCGGAGATCTGCGCGATGGTCGCCGAGGAGGCGTTCGACTACCTCGACGGGCCGGTCTCGCGCATCGCCGGTCCCGATGTCCCGGGTGTTCCCTACAACCACGCGCTCGAGGACTGGTTCATGCTCAGCCCGGCGAAGATCGCCGACGCGATCCGGAAGCTCGCCGCGTACTAGTGGCGGACCTCGCGGGTCTCGAGACCCGGCTCGAGCGGATCCTCGATCCCTACCGGGACCAGCTCGAGACGGCGACCATCTACAACATCCCGACCCTGCGCCGGGCGGGGGCGAAGGCGCACGACTGGTTCGCGTTCGTGAAGCCCGCATCGAAGCACGTCAGCTTCTTCCTGCTGCCGATCGTGACCTGGCCCGACCTGCTCGACGGCTGCTCGGACGCCCTGCTCAAGCGCCGGCAGGCGAAGTCGGCGTTCACCTTCGCGACCGTTGACGAGGCGTTGCTTGGGGAGCTCGAGGCGCTCGTGGCCCGGGCGTTCGAGCGGTACGTCGCCGCGGGTTAGACCGACTCGCCGACCGCGACCACCGCGGGCGCACCCAGGAAGCCCCCGATCCTTGCCGCCTCCTGGTCGATGCCATTCCGTTCAGCCTTGGTCAGGCGGCGCCAGGGTTGAACGTCAATCGCGAGCCGGCCCTTCGCGATCTCGTGGGTCCACGTCCCGACCACCGCCCCGCCGACGATCACGACCTGGCTGATCCAGCCCGCGGCGCGCGAGACCAGGCGACGCCTCGCAATCGGCAGCAGCGGCTCGGCCTCCTTCTGGAGCGAGAGGGTGTAGGGGTCGAAGCCCGGCAGCAGCCGGACCTGCGTCGATGGGTCGACGTTGGCGAGCTCCGCGACGTCCTCGCGCCGGACGAGGACCTTCGTGCCGTCCGCGCTGACCTCCGTGATCGCGTCGCCGAGGCCCTTGAGCGGCCTTCGAAGCGGCGCGCCGCCCTGGACGCCCCACCAGCGCGCGAGCTCGCCGCTGGAGCTGCCCGGGAACGCGGCGAGGTGGCGGAGGATCACGGCGCCGATGGCCGATTCGCTCGGTTCCGGCATCTCGCGGCCGAGCCATTGGCGGGGGTCGACGAACGTGACGTTGCGGCCGTCGTCGGGCCCGAAGCAAAGGAACCCGCGGCTCGCGGCGGGCTTGAGGAACGTGCCCCAGCCCGATGAGACCCGGTCGGCGAAGGCCTCGTTGCCCAGGCGCCGTGCGAGCGCGGTTCCGAGGGCGGCACGGGTCATCGGCCGGTCGGTCAGGACATCGCCGATGGCGTCCTGGAGGGCCAGCATTTCCTCGGCGGTGACCTCGAAGTAGCGGAGCCAGACGGGCCGCAGCCAGTTGATCCGGGTCCCGAGGGCGGCGACCAGCTCCGGCAGCTCGTCCGCCGCGACGAGGTGGAGGGTCCCGCGCATCGCCCAGGTCTTGACGAGGGTCCGGTCGCTCCACAGGGCGTTGCGGACGTCCTCGCGTCCCACGCCAGCGACGCGGGCGTTGATCGCGAGCTCTGCCGAGCCGATGACCTGGGCCTGGACCGCAACGTGTGCGCGGACGACGTCGACCATCGCCTCGCGTGGCGCTCGAGTCGACAGGTGCTGCCGCTCGAGCCGTAGCGCGGCGATGCGGCTCCACGTGGTCTCGATCACACATCGAGCGTACCGGGGGCCGTCGCCGATACGTGTCAAGTACGCCGCCGATGAGTACGGCAGCAAGTTGAGATCAGTAGACCTTGGCAGGCCCCGCGCTCCCTCGCCGTCGGCCGGCCGATCGGAGTAAACGGCGTCGCTCAGCCGCCGGACAGCGGCGCGAGCCCCGTCTGGTACAGCAGCTGACCGATCAAGGCCTGACCCTTGGTGCTCGGGTAGCAGCAGTCCTCCTTGTTCATCAGGCCAGTTGCATAGGCGTCGCCAGTCCCGTCGGGACCATTGAAGGCGGTCAGGAGGTCCGCGCACGCGCCGTCGTGGGCCTCCAGGATCGCGCACGTCGCCTTGTTGAAACCGTGGGCCTGGTAGACGCCGACCTTGGTGGCGACCGACGCGAGAAACGGCGGGATCACGTCCTCCGCGCCGGTCAGGCCGTTCATCATCGTGATCGCCCTGATCGCGGTCGGTTTGCCGGCCCGGATCCTCGCGACCTCCGCGACGATGGCCTCGAGGTTCGTCGTCCAGGTCTCCAACGGCGCGTCGTAGCACGCGACGTCCTTGCACGAGCCGCTCGCGAACGCGTCGTCACCGGCGTTGAGCTCGGAGCCGCCGAGCCCGATAGCAACGATGTCCGCCTGCTCCAGCTGGGACCGAAGGCCGGGGTCGCTCTTCACGGCGGCGACCCAGTCGGCCGAGCTCGACCCGTTCCGGGCGGCGTTCGTCACGACCACCTCGTGACCGGTCCCGCCTTTGATGGCGTCCGCGTACGCCCCCACCCAGCCGACGCCGGTCGGATCGCCTGACCCGGTGGTTGAGGAGTCGCCGATCGCAACCAGGGACCATGCGGCCTGGCCAGAGGGCGTCGCGGACGACGTGGCGGCGGAAGCCGAGGGCGCGATCGACGGCGATGCGGCGGACGTCGCGGTCGATGGCGGCTGGGTGATGGAGGGCGTCGGCGTGGCCGCCGCGCCCTGACAGGCGGCGAGCAGGATCGCCACGGCCAGGGCCGCCAGAAGTCGTGTGGAACGGGTCATTGTCGGTCTCCGTGCGAGCGTCTCTACCAATGAATGACACGGGAACCGCGGAAGGTTACACGTCGCGCCGAACGAATTCGCGCCGATCGAGGATCAGGCGGAGGAACACGTCGTCGGGGACGCCCTTGGTGGGCGCCGTCGTATCCACACCGACGCGGAAACGCGCACGACGGCCATCGATGGACGACGCGATGTTGACGACACCCGAGTCGTTCCATGGTGTCAACTCGAGCCCGTGGCCACGGATGTTCCAGGCGCCTCCATCGAGGCGCTCGCCCGCATCCGTCCCGATCCAGTAGCGCCCCGATCGCAGGCTGATTACCCACTGCCCATCGCCGAGGGGCAACTCCGATCGGATGAGGTCCAGATGCTCCTCCGCGCCGATCTCCCGAACGGCCGCAACCAAATCGTCGACCCGCCAGGGCTCCGTCGTCGTCCAGGTCCCAGGGATGCCCAGCAACGTTCCCGCCAGCCGGATCCGAGCCCGGTGAAGTGTCACGCGGGTCGCGACCTCTGTTGATCCGAGCATGCTCGCGACGGCCGCCACCGGAAGATCCGTTTCGTAGTGCAGTCGGACCGCGGCTCGCTGGCGGTCGGGCAGGTGCGCGACAGCCCGGGCCAAGTCCATTCGGTCGCTGGTGGGCGTCTCGATCGAGACATCGGCTTCGACCAGGGCCTCGCGGCGCGATCTCTCGAGGTCGCGGCCGCGGGTGCGCAGCGCGAGCCGCCTCGCCACGAGGCGGACCCAGGCGTGGGGCGCATCGAGACTGCCGACACGGTCCCACTGGCGCAGGGCGGCGACGAACGCCTCCTGCGCCACGTCCTCGGCAACATGACTGGCGATCGGGGTGATCGACCGAACGACGTGCGGAAATTCAGCGTCGAAGAACCGCGTGAAGTCGTTGAGAGCCGCGGCATCCGCGTTGGGATCCATCGCCGAACCCTAGATCGTCGACCGCACGACCTCGACTGGCGTTGCCTCGCGACCGACGAAGGCCTCGGATCGTAACAGCGCAGGTGTAAACACTTCGCCTCACCTCGCTGAGGTACTCAGCCGCCGATGAGTGGCGCCGGTCCCGATCCAGCGCCCGCCGGGCCCCGGCGCTGGACGAGCGAGGATCGTAGGTGGCTGGCGAGAGCGCCGCGAAGGCCGGCAGGCCCGCGGCGCTCGGCACGTTCGCACCGGGGCGGCGGATGCGCGACACTAGGCGCCACGTGCCGGCGCCTCCTCGCAGCGCCCCATCGGAGGAATTGACCCAGTGGCCAAGGTGACGATGCCTCAGCTCGGCGAGAGCGTGGCTGAGGGGACGATCGGGCGCTGGCTGAAGCAGCCGGGCGACAGCGTGGCGAAGTACGAGCCGCTGCTCGAGGTGATCACCGACAAGGTGAACGCCGAGGTGCCGTCGCCATTCGCGGGCGTGCTCAAGGAGATCCTCGCCCAGGAGGGCGACACCGTCCCGAACAACGCCGAGATCGCCGTGATCGAGACCGAGGACGAGGCCCTCAGCGGCGGCACCGGCGCCGCGGCACCCACCCCCGCGGCGGCAGCTCCGGCAGCATCGTCGAACGGCCCCGCCGGTTCGGACGAGCGCCCGGTTGCGGTGTCGGCCCCGGCGGTCACGGCGCCGTCCCCGGTCGCAGCTCCCGTCCTCGCGGCCGCGGCCATCGCCGCACCGAGCATCGCCGCCGACGGCGACCCGAACGCGCGCATGACCCCGGCGGTCCGCCGCCTGCTCCGGGAGCACGGGCTCGAGGCGTCGCAGGTCGTCGGCACCGGCGGTGGTGGCCGGATCACCCGCGAGGACGTCATCGCCGTCGTCGAGGCCCAGCGCACCGGTACGGCGGCGCCCGCCGCGCCGACCTCACCCGCCGCTCGACCCGCACCGGCCGCCGCCGCAACGTCGACCAGCGCCGGGATCACGTTCCCCGCCGGTGCGGACGAAGTCCTCGTCCCGATGACCCAGATGCGCAAGGGCATCGCGGCCCAGATGACCCGCGCCCTCGCCGTACCCCACGCATACGTCCAGATGGAGATCGACGCGACGCACCTCGTCGCGCTCCGCGAGCGCACCAAGAAGGCCTACCAGGCGAAGGAAGGCCTCTCGCTGAGCTATGTGCCGTTCGTGGTCAAGGCAGCGGCCGAGGCGCTCAAGCGCAACCCGACCTTCAACGCCCACTGGACCGACCAGGGCCTGCTCGCCAAGCGCCGGATCAACATCGGCGTGGCGGTCGCGGTCGGCGAGGGCCTGATCGTGCCCGTGATCCGCGACGCCGACCAGCTCTCGGTCCACGGCCTCAACGCCGCGATCAGCGATGTCGCCGGTCGCGCGAAGGCCAACAAGCTGCGTGTCGACGACTTCGGCGGCGGCACGTTCACCGTCGACAACACGGGCTACCTGGGCACCAACCTCGTGATGCCGATCATCAACGTGCCCGAGGTTGGCATCGTGACCATGGAGGCGATCACGAAGCGCGCGGTCGTGGTCTCGACCGACGACGGCGACGTGATCGCGATCCGCCCGATCATGAACATGGTCCTGGGCATCGACCATCGCGCCAACGACGGCGCCGGCGGGGCGGCGCTGCTGCGCGACATCAAAGCCTGGCTCGAGGGCGTCGGCCCCGACACCGCCGTCTACTAGCGATGAGGGCGCTCGCCATGAGCGTCGCGCTGGCCGCCGGGCTCGTCGCCGGGCCGTCCTGATGCGCGTCGTCGTCACTGGTGGCGCCGGGCTCGTCGGGCGCGCGATCGTGCGTCTGCTCCGCGATCGCGGCGACACCGTCGTCGCCCTCGTCCGCGACCCGGCGAAGGCCGCGCACCTCGAGGCCCTGGGCGCGGAGCTCGTCCGGGACGACCTCTCCGACATCCTCCGCCTGACCGGCACGCTTCAGGGCGCTGACGGCGCCATCCACGCCGCGGGCAGCTATCGCGTCGGCATCCCGAAGTCCGAGCAGCCGGCGATGCGCGAGGCGAACGTGGGCACGACGACCCGCATGCTCGAGGCCGCGGAGGCGGCCGCCGTCCCGCGCCTCGTCTACGTCTCGACGCTCAACGTGTACGGAAACACGCGCGGGGTGCACGTCGACGAGATGTATCGGCGCGACCTCCGGGACGGCTTCCTCAGCTGGTACGACGAGACCAAGTACGAGGCCCACGAGGTCGCGATGACGATGATCGAGGCGGGCGCACCGGTGGTGATCGCGATGCCGAGCCAGGTCTACGGCCCGGGCGACCGGACGGGCTTCGGCGAGCAGCTCCAGCTCGCCTACGAGGGCCGGCTGCCATATCGAGCGCTGAGCGGCGTGCGGATCGGGCTCGTCCACGCCGACGACCTCGCGGCCGGGATCGTCGCGCGCCCTCGACCGCGGCCGTCTCGGCGAGGCGTACAACCTCCCGGGGCCGGACACGACCCTTGGCGAGGCGGTGGCGCTGGCGGCCAAGGTCGGTGGCAAGCCCGTTCCCCGGCTCACCCTGCCGGACGGACTCCTCCGGGTGATGGCACCGCTCGGTCGCTTGGTCGGCCAACCGAACCTGCGTGAGGTCATCTCGGCGTCGTCGGGCGTGACCTACCTCGCGAGGTCGGACAAGGCCGTGGCCGAGCTGGGCTTCGCGCCGCGCCCGATCGAGCAGGGGTTCCGCGACACGTTCGCGGGAGCCTGACCTACACTCGGATCATGGCCCGCGAGCTCCCGATGTTCGACCCGACGCCGGGTCACCACGCGCCGTCGGCTGGCGACATCTCGATCGCCATGGGTGGCGGCCCGTTCGGCCCCGCGGCGGACGGCACGATCCCGCTGCGACGCCATCCCGACTGGATCAAAGCGCGGCTGCCGTCGGGCGAGAACTACCACGACCTCAAGGGGCTCCTCCGGGGCCTCAACCTCAACACCGTCTGCGAGGAGGCCCGCTGCCCCAATATCGGGGACTGCTGGGACCAACGCACGGCCACCGTCATGATCCTGGGCGACGTCTGCACCCGCGCCTGCGGCTTCTGCGCGATCAAGACGGGCAAGCCCACCTGGTTCGACGACGACGAGCCGCGCCGGGTCGCCGAGGCCGTGGCTGAGATGCGCCTCGAGCACGTCGTCGTGACCTCCGTCGCGCGCGACGACCTGCCGGACGGCGGCGCGGGCGCGTTCGCGGCCACGATCGAGGAGCTCCGCCGCCGCAGCCCGGGGATGGGCGTCGAGGTGCTGATCCCCGACTTCAACGGCGAGGAGGCGCCGCTGCGAACGGTCATGGAGGCCGGGCCCGACATCCTCAACCACAACCTCGAGACGGTCCGCCGTCTCCAGAAGCCCGTCCGCAAGCGAGCCCGCTGGGACCGGACGCTGGGCGTCCTGGAGCGGGCCAAGGCGTACGCCGGCGAGTACGGCCACGCGGTGCACACGAAGAGCTCGCTGATGGTCGGCCTGGGCGAGACGCGCGACGAGATGTCGGAGGCGTTCGAGGCCCTGCGCGCGGTCGACGTCGACATCCTCACGATCGGCCAGTACCTGCGGCCGACCGAGCAGCACCTGCCGCTGATCCGCTACTACCATCCCGACGAGTTCGCCGAGATGAAGGTCGAGGCGCTCGCCCTCGGCTTCAAGCACGTCGAGTCCGGGCCGCTCGTCCGCTCCAGCTACCACGCACGGGACCAGGTCCCCGGCGCGGAGCTGAAGGCCCTCCGCCGGCAGGCGACGATCGACGCCGACGGCCGCATCGTCCCGGCCGCGGGCTGATCAGGGGCCCCGAGGGGCTATCCTTCGGGGGATGGTCGCGAAGCTCAGCCGCAAGGTCCCGCTCGCAGAGCTCCACTGTCACCTCGGCGCCGCGGTCACCCCCGCGATCATGTGGTCGATCGCCCACGCCCAGGGAATCAAGCTCCCGACCCGCGACTACTGGGACTTTCGCGACCTGATCACGGTCCACCCAACGCGCACCAAGAGCTTCGACGGCTACCTGCAGCTGTTCCACTGGACCGAGCTCATCCAGTCGAGCCCGATCGCGGTGGAACGGGCGGTGTACGAGGTCATCGGCGGGGCGTATCGCAAGAACAACGTGACCACGACGGAGCTGCGCTTCAACCCGATGAAGCGCAACCGGGGCGGGGAGCAGGACCTCGACCACATCGTCGCCGCGGCGGTGCGGGGCATGGACCGGGCGACGCTCGAGTACCCGGTCAAGCCGGGCCTGATCTTCTGCCTGGACCGCGCCTTCCCGTTCGAGCTCAACGAGATCATCGTGGAGAAGGCGATCGCCTGGCGCGATCGGGGAGTGGTCGGTGTCGACATCGCGGGCCCCGAGTCCGCCACGTTCCGCGTCGCCGACTACCGGCGGCTGTTCCGGCGGGCCCGCCAGTACCGGCTGGGGATCACGATCCACACCGGCGAGGCGGGACCGGTCGAGGAGGTCGCGCGGGTCATCGAGCTCCTGGAGCCCGACCGCATCGGCCACGGCGTGAAGGCCGCGTACGACCCGCGGGCGATGGCGATGCTCCGCGAGCGCGGGATCGTGCTCGAGATCTGCCCGACGTCGAACCTCAACACCGGCGTGGTGTCGGGCTGGGACGAGTTCCGCTGGATCTTCGACCAGTTCCACCGCAACGGCGTGCGCTACGCGATCAGCACTGACGGTCCCGAGATGCTCAAGACGTATATCCGCGACGAGCTCGCGACGCTCGGGCGCCTCGGCATCCTCGACATCGACCAGCAGCAGCAGGTGGCGGCGACCTCGCTGGCGGCGTCGTTCGTGCCCAACGTCTCGGACGTCCCGCAGGCGAGGCGCTCCCCCGAACGGCGCGCGGTCGTGGAGCGCGAAGAGGGCTGAGCGCGATGGACCTCGACCTGTCGCCGGACCATGTGCTCCTGCGCGACACCGTCCGCGAGTTCATGGAGACGGAGGTCGCGCCGGTCGTCGACCAGCACGAGCGGGAGCGCCGGTTTCCGATCGAGATCGTGCGCAGGATCGGCGAGCTCGGCTGGCTCGGGATCAACGTCCCGGAGCGCTGGGGCGGCGCCGGGATGGACACCCTCGCCTACGCGATCGCCGTGGAGGAGATCGGCCGCGTCTGGGGGTCGCTGGGGCTGATCGTCGCGGCCCACACCAGCCTCGGCTGCGGCCCGTTGATGATCGCGGGCACCGACGAGCAGCGGGACCGCTGGCTGACGCCGCTCGCCTCGGGCGAGGTCATCGGCGCCTACGGGCTCACCGAGCCATCGGCCGGCTCCGACGCCGGCGGCACGCGCACGACCGCCCGCCGCGAGGACGGCCCCGACGGCGCCGGGTGGGTCATCGACGGCCAGAAGCGGTTCATCACCAACGCGGGGCAGGCGGGGACGTACATCATCACGGCGCGGACCGGTGACAACGCGGACGGCTCGGCGTCCATCTCCGCGTTCATCGTCCCCGGGGACGCGCCGGGCTTTGCCGTCGGGCGGCTCGAGGACAAGATGGGGCTGCACGCCTCGGCGACGGGCGAGCTGCGCTTCGATGCTGTCCGAGTCCCGGCGGCCAACCTGCTGGGCGAGGAAGGGGCCGGCTTCAAGGCGTTCCTCAAGGTGCTCGACGGCGGCCGGATCTCGATCGCGGCGCTCGCCCTCGGGCTCGCCCAGGCCGCGCTCGACGCCGCGGTCCCGTACGCGAAGGAACGCGAGCAGTTCGGGCGACCGATCGGCACGTTCCAGGGAGTCGCGTTCATGATCGCGGACATGGCGACGGAGATCGAGGCGGCCCGGGCCCTCGTCTATCGCTCGGCATGGCTCAAGGACCAGGGCCGCGACTACGCCCTCGCGTCCGCCCAGGCAAAGCTGTTCGCGTCGGAGGTCTCGTCGCGGGTCACCAACGCCGCGATCCAGGTCCACGGCGGTTACGGCTACACCGTGGACTACAAGGTGGAGCGATACCTGCGGGACGCGAAGCTCACCGAGATCGGCGAGGGCACGAGCCAAGTCCAGCGGCTTGTCATCGCTCGCCGGATCCTGGGCCTGCGCATCGTCTAGCCCGGAGCCACCGGCTCTAGCGCCCGACCTCGCCCAGCCGGACCATCAGCCGATACTTGCTGTTCGCGCCGACGCAGGTCTGCAGGGTCATGGACGGCGACGACAGCGACGCCCAGGCCCAGCTGGCGCTGGTCGTCGGCCGCACGACCTTCCACCATCGCACCGCGTAGACGTGGACGCGGCCGCCGGCATCGGCGTACATCGCCTTCATCCCGACCTTGAGCCGGCCGTTCGTGTAGGCATCGTGGAGCGGCTTGAACACGCCCCACGCGTGGCCGAGCAGGTACACGTTGTTGGACCCGGCGCAGCCCCAGCGATAGACGTAGTTGTCGGGCTCGGCCGCCCGGCTGCACGAGAACCACGAGATCGAGCGGCTGAGGCCAAGCGACGGGATCCACAGGTGGTTCCGACCCGACGGCGATGGCCCGGGCGCCGCGACCCCGGTGGCGCGCTTGGCCGCGCTCCCGGCAGGATGCGCGGCCCGGTGGCGGATGGCCGGCGCCGCGAGCTTGCCGAGCCCCGTCGCGGTGGCCTCCGTGCGCTGCGCCGGATCGCGCGTCGACGCCGCCTCAGCCGGGTTCGACGCGGCGACGGGGCGTGCCCCATCTGGCCGCGGCGCCAGCTCGATGACGCGACGCGATGTCGCTGCCGCTGGCCCTGCCGCGGCCGCCGCTGCGGCACCGCGATCGACGTGCTGACCCGCGCGGAACGTGCTGACCTGCGCGGCGGCCGCGACCGCGGACACGGATTCGACCGCGAGGACGATGGCCAGGGCCGTCGACAGGGCACGTCGGCGACCGCGCGTG
The DNA here is from genome assembly GCA_963779575.1 of uncultured Chloroflexia bacterium. Taxonomy (GTDB): domain Bacteria; phylum Chloroflexota; class Limnocylindria; order Limnocylindrales; family CSP1-4; genus CAIXZV01. Next base: position 337,348 of record CAVZYT010000006.1, on the reverse strand, counting down.
AGCTCCATGTGCCGCAGGATCGGCCCGCGTCTCCGGCGCCTCGACCGCTCGGTGGTCCCGGGCGGACCGGGACGGTCTTCCCGGTACCGGTCGACTGACGAGCGGTTGGGTGCGGATAGGCGCAGTACCCGCGCCGGACCCTTCGTCGAGCCGGACCGTCAGCCCCCGGTGCCGGCCGCCTTCGCGAGCACCGCTCGGACCGCCGCCTCGAAGCCGGGCGCCCAGGGCCCCTGGCTCGCGAGGATGTAGGGCGACTCCTCGACCTCCTCGTAGGTATCCGCATCGGTCACGAAGCTCTGGGCGCACGGCCCCACCGCGTCCCTGTGGCGCTCGAAGGCGGCCCGGTTGCGGAAGATGTACAGGTACAGCTTCACGGGCTCCGTCTGGTCCAGACCGCTGGCCGTGAAGCTGATGGAGGCCGGGATCAGGTTTGGGTCCGTGCAGCCGGCATCACCGGAGACCCAGTCGCGCACGGTGATGTTGGCGGCGTTGAAGCGCCCGGTAAGCCCGGGGAAGTCCGTCGGCGTCGCCGGCTCCGGGGTGATGTGGAGCGCGCCACAGGCGGACACCACGACAACGAACATGGCGACGGTCAGTGCGACGGCGACGCCGTGCAGGGCGGAACGAGGGCGCGCACGCCCGAGCGGAGACGGTGGCATCGCGGCGAGGCTAGCACCGGTGCGGGCGGTGCGCCGCCGATCAGCTCCGGCGGCTCGCCTGGGCGATGCGTGCCTTGGTCGCCCGCAGGTGCCGGTCCCACTCGGCCCCGTTCGCCGCCACCGCGGGCTTGTGGATCGCGAACCGGGCGATCTGCGCGTGCACGCCCTCCACGTGGTGTTCCCAGGCCATGTCGTCAGCGGCGCCGGCGGTCCTGCGCCCGGTCCACTTCTTGCGTGTGCTGCGCGTCGGCAAGGTCATTGCGGCACCTACGGCTTCTCGAAGGCGATCCACCCGACGCTGACGGACTTGCCGGGCGAGCGCGAGAGGTGGATCTTGAACGAGCCGGTCGCCGGGACGACCGAGGTCACGTACAGGCCCGAGACGTCGGTCTGCAGCGTGGCGACGACGAGCGTGCCGGCCTTGCTGATGCCGGACACGTGCACGGTCTTGGTCGCGCCGCGCATCGAGACCCGGCCGCTGCGGCTGAACTTCGCCCGGCCCTGGACACGCAGCGCAAGCTGGCTGTTCGACCCGGCCCGCGCATACACGCCGATGCCCGTCGGCGGGTTGGGGATGTTGCTCGCCCCGGCGAAGCCGTACACGCCCACGCCCGACGCGTTGACGTCGCCCACCAGCGCGACAGCGCCCGTCGCGTAGACGCCCCAGGAGCCGACGGCGAGGACCCCCTGCGTCGATCCGAACCCCGACACGCCCGTGTCGCCGAAGCCAAAGACGCCCCCGCCCTGGAACGACTCGCCGACGACGCCCGCGGATGCGACCGACACGTCGGCGTAGCCATAGACCCCGGCTTCGTCGGTGATCGTGCGCGCATCGGTGATGTCGCCGACGGCGGCGAAGATGCCGTTCCGATGCGACGGATCGGCGCTGCCGTCGGATGGCGTGGGGTCGGTGGAGATGGCCATGATCGCGGGACCGGTCGTGCTCGTGGCGTTCAGCCCGGTCCCCGCGACGCTCGACGCGTCGACGCCCGTGCCCGCGGCGCCGTGGATGCCCGCGAGCGAGGTCTCGGCGTCGTCGGTGTTCTCGAAGCTGGTCGCGGCGTCGCCGCTGTTCGCCGTACCGATGAGGGCCGGATCGCCGCTGGTGGCTGCGACCGGGAGCGGGCGGGCCAGCGTCTGTGCGGCGACGGCAGCGGCGCCGCCAATCGCGGCTCCGAGCACGGCACGACGGGACCGAATGGGCGCGTCCGACATGTCTCCCTCCACCAACGGGGCGCCCTCCTCCGGGCAACACGATCCTGACAGAACGCAGATGGCGGCGTCACCCCCCGGTTCGAGGTACGCGGTCACTAGCCCTGGCGGCGGCGCTTCGCCTCGCGGAGACGGGCCAGCGTGTCGTCCGGTCCCGCGGGCGACGCCGGGGTCGGCGGCGCCGAGGACGTGGACGGCGGCGCGCCGGAAGGCGCAGGAGAGGGAGCCGGGGCTGGCGCGACAGTCGGGGCCGGGGCGACGGGCTTCGGGGCGACCGGCATCGGCGCGGCGGCCGCAGGTGTCGCGACCACGGACGGCTGCGCCGCATCGTTCGCCGGGACGGCCGCCGACTCGCGCACGATCGCCGACCGGGCTCCCGACGCCCCGGCTCGGTCACGGGCAGCGAACAGCCCCTCGACCGGCTGGGTTCGCGGCGCGACCCGGCGCCCGCGCACCCGGTCGGTCACCCAGCGCCGGCCGTCGACCAGCTCCCGCCGCCCGAGCGACACGCGACGCAGCGCGATGTCCAGCGGCCACAGGAGCAGCGCCAGGACCAGGAGCCACGGCCAGAGGTCGGTGAATCGGCTCGTCGTCTGGAGGTCGTGGACCCACGCCGCGGCTGGCGTCTCGACCTCGCGGCCGCCCGTCGCGGCACGGATCGCCGCGAGCAGTGGCTCGTTGGCCCCGAGCAGCCGGTACTCGGCCGCCGTGGGCGCCACCATGCCCAGCGTCCGGCCGAGTGGCGCCTGGCCGGCCCGCGTCTGGGTCACCCTGACGGCGTAGGCGCCACTCGAGAGGTTCTCGACCGGCGCCTCGTAGACCCCCGACGCGACCTGGTTGAGCTCGACGGTTACGGGCTCGAGGTCGGGGCCGATCATCGCGACGCTGGTCGCGTAGAAGTCGCGGCCCGACCCGTCGCTGTTCTGGCTCTCGACCCGCAGGTACGTCCTGCCGGCGCGGTCGACGAACGAGGCCTCGATGCCGCCGCTCTCCTCGCCCGGGAACGTCCAGCCCACCATCTGGCTGAAGAACTTCGAGAAGCCCTGCCACGGAACCCAGTTGCGCGCCCAGTGCCCCGTGGAGTCAGACGTCCACGCGATCGAGCGGCCCAGACCGTATTGCCACTGGGCGAGGAGCGGGTCGTCGCGCGCCGTCACGAGCACCGTCTGGGCGGCCGGCTTCGCGGTCGTCCCGTTGTAGCCGAGCAGGCGCGGCAGGCCGTTGTCGATCCCCCGCAGGACGGGCGAGTTCGAGGTCAGGATCGGGAAGAACGGCTCCTCGACGATCTGCTGGCCCGAGACCTGCTGCGTCTCCTTGAGGAAGATGTCCGGAATCGACGCCGGGTTGGCGGCGTTGTAGAAGCGGCCGCCGCCCTCCTTGGCCAGCTTCTCGAGGAACGGGTTGGAACCCCCGCCCGCGCCGACCGTCGAGAGCGTGATTCCGTCGGCCTTCATCTGCGCGAGGATGCCGTCGTACTGGCCGCTGCTCGACCAGCCGTCGGTGAGCAGGATGATGTGGCGCCGGGTCGCCTTCGCGCCCTCGAGCGACTGCACGGCCTGGTCGAGGCCGGCGAAGATGTTGGTCTGTCCGTTGGGCTGGATCCCGGCGATCTTGGCCTGGATGTCCTGGAGCCCGCCGAGCGGCGCCGTCTGGATCACCCAGTGGGCGGCCTGGTCGAACGCGACGACGCCCAGCTCGTCCTGGGCGCTCAGCGCCGACGCCGCCCGGAGGATCGCCTCCTTGCCGATGTCGACCTTGCGGACGCCGCCGGTACCACTGCCGCCGCCGCCCATCCCGTTGTTGAAGCTGTTGCAGTGGCAGGCGTCCATCGAGCCCGACTTGTCGATCACGACCACGAGGGCGACCTCGGGCTGCTTCTCGCGATCGCGAACGCCCATGTCGACCGGGAGCGTCTCCTCGAGCGGTGTATCCGTGTAGCCGCCGGCGCCGTAGCTGCGCGGCCCGCCGACCATCACGAGCCCGCGACCGAGGTCGCGCACGTAGACCTGGAGGGCGGCCATCGCCTTGTCGGTCAGCCGGATGCGCGGGACGTCGACCAGCACCACGGAGTCATAGTCGGCGAGGCCCGCGAGATCTGACGGCAGGCCCTCGGGGATGACGGTGTCGACGACCTGGCGCTCCGTCTCGAGCGCGGTCACGAGCTCGGCGGCGACGGTCTCGTCGCCCTTGACCACCAGCACCCGCGGCTCGCCCTTGACGATCGTGTTCGCGTCGGCGCGATCGTTCTGGTTGAACGTGTCGCGCGCCGCCTCGACGGCCATCCGGAAGCGCAGGAAGCCCGCGTCCTTGGGCGTGAAGTTGAACGTGACCCGGGTCGTGCCCGCCTCGAGGTCCACGGGCTTCGTACCGGCGAGCTCGCCGTTGACGAACAGGCGCACGGTGGCCGGCTGCGCTGCGGTGGAGGTGATCTCGCCGGACACGTCGATCGACTCGCCGAGGCGTGCGGTCGAGGGCGACGTCAGCCGCTGGACGAGGACCTCGTCGCGGCCACCGATGCCGGTCAGGACGGTCTCGACCTGGATGCCTCGCGCCGCGGCGAGGGCCGCCTCCGTCTGCCCGGAGCCGGTGGTGTCGTTGCCGTCCGAGAGGAGCACGATCCGCTTCTGGGCATCGTCGGGGAACAGGGCGCCGGCCAGCCGCAGCGCCGCCCCGATGTCCGTCGCGTCCTTGACGGGCGTCGATGCGATCCGGTCGATCTCGGCGAGGTCGGACGGGAGGCGTTCGACCAGCGCGTCGGCACCGAACGCGACGATCCCCGCGACGTCTTCGTTCTGCTTCTCGGCCAGCGACTGCCGCAGGTACGCGAGGGCGGCCTCCCGCCCGGCGCTGCCGACCGAGTCCGAGAGGTCGACGACGAACACGACCGCCAGTCGGTCGACCGGGAGGACGAGCTGGAGCCCGGCCAACGCGAACACCAGGCAGGCGAGCAGCAGGCCGCGCACGACGAGGGCCGCGCGTCGCCGCCCCTTGCCCAGGCGCCGGCGCGACGAGACGTGGAGGGCGATGACGACCGCCAGGAGCGGCGGCAGGAGCAGCAGCGCGGACGGGGCGTCGAACGAGATGCCCATCAGGCGCTCCGACCCGACGGCCGCGACCGGCCGAGTCGCGCGGCGACCGCGCGCCGCATCCGGGCGAGCGTGTCGCGCTCGTAGACGAGCCACTCGAGCGTGAGCAGGACGAGGGCGATGAGCACGATCGGGATCCACAGCTCGTCGCGCGCGTTCGGTCGCTCGACCGGCGTCCCGGAGCCTGCCCCGGTCCCGGTCCCCGGGGCCGTCCCGAGTGCCGTCAGCTTGGCCGGATCGCCAGGCGCGATGACGGATTCGTCGACGTCGAGGAGATCGACGGCGAACCGGCTGGGTGCGCCTGCCTCGGCCGGCCGGAATGTAGGCGCGCCGTCCGATGCGCCGGCCTCCACCGACGCCGCTGGACCCGCGGATGCGGGCGCGCCACCCCCGGACGGCGCCGCAGACGCCGCCGGGTCCGGGATCCCGGTCACCGAGTAGATGCCCAGCAGGTCGGTCCGGGCGAACGTGACGCTTGCGGCGCCCTTGGTCGGGGCCACGAGCTCGTCGACGCTGCCGTCGGGCCGCTCGACCCGGACGCCCAGCGCGCCGACGGGGACCGGCAGCGTGACCGGCGCTCCCGGCGCGACGGCGTCGAGCGGCGTGTCCGAGCCGCCCATCAGCTCGCCCGCGAGGTTGGCCAGCAGCACCGGGAACGCCACCTGGAGCGGGAGGTCCGAGTGACGGGGCTCGAACGCCAGCACCGCCGCCTGCCGCCCGTCGACCGCCCCGGCATACAGCAGCGGCGCGCCCTTCGGGCCCGGGATCACGGAGCGCGCCCACGCCGGCAGCTCGAGCTGCTGCGCCTCGGCGACGTGGACGGTCGAGAGGTCGACGTAGCGCAGGATCGGGTCGGCGGGGTCGAGGGTCCCGATGCCCGGGTTCGTGAGCGTGCCCGTGACGCTGCCCAGGGCCGACGTCGCCGGCGGCGCGATCGCGAGCACCGGCTTGGCCGGAAGCGTCGGCGGCAGGAACCGGTTGAAGATGATGAGCTCGTACTGGTCCAGCCCGGTGAGGCTCGACCAGTCGGCACTGTCGCGGAAGTACAGCTCGGTATCGGGCAGGAAGCTGAGCGCGGTCTCGAGATAGGGGTCGGGCTCGCCCGCGAGGAGGATCTGCCGCTCAGCCTTGGGCGGCACGACGGCCCACGCGCGGTCGTCGACCGCGAGGCCGTCGGCGCCCGTGGTCGGCGAGCCGTCGGTGCCCACGAGCCGCACCTCGATCACCGAGGCCGGGTGGTCCGGATCGTCGATATCGTCGATGGACACGTCGGTCCGCCGCTGGGCGTCCAGGTGCAGGGTCCGCGAGTCGCGCAGCTGGCCGTCGGCGTACACCTGGACCTGGCGGTCGACCAGCCCGAGCCCGAGATTGGCGACGGAGATGAACGCGCTGTGCGACAGCCCGCTCGGGGCGGTGCGGACGGCAAGCGCAACGATCGCCTGGTTGTTCGCGTCGCGTCCGACCCGCAGGACGCGCACCGGCGCTTTCACCGACCCGGTTGGCGGCGTAGCGAGGGCAGCGTCCGTCGCGACGAGGATCTCGGCGTCCCCGGACCGCGCCGCGAGCGCCGAGGCGAGCCGGAGCGCGTCGGCGAGGTTGCCGATGTCCGAGGTCGGGGTGATGCCCGCGATCGCCTGCCTGACCCGCCCGAGGTCCGACGTTCCGTTGGCGATGACCTTCGCGGTCCGGCCGGCCGCGATCACGCTGACCTTGCCGCCCGCGGGGAGGTCCTTGAGCGCATCGACCGCCGCCGCCTTCGCCGCCTCGAGACGGTTCGGCGTGACGTCGGTCGCCTGCATGGACGCCGAGGTGTCGACGACGAGCACGAGGTCACCGGCGAGGCCCGCGGGCCGCTCGAGGAACGGCCGCGCCGCGAGGAACACGAGGATGAGGACGAGCAGCAGCTGGAGCAGGAGCAGGAGGCTCCGGCGCAGCCGTTGCCAGGGCGCGTTGGCCTCGACGTCCGCGACCAGGCGCTGCCACAGCAGCGTGGACGGGACCACGGCCTCGTCGCGGCGGAGCTTGAGCAGGTACATCGCGACCACGAGCGGGACGAACACGAGTCCCGCGAGCGCCAGCGGCGCGAGGAACGGCATGGCCGCGCCTACCCGACCACGCGCCGGCGGCGCAGCTCGGCGAACACGAGGTCCGCGAGCGGCACGTCCGTGGATAGCGGCACGTACGACGCGCGCCGCTTCGTGGCGAGCTGCGCGAGCCCGTCCTGCCACGCCGCCAGGCGCGCCTTGTAGTCGTCGAGCGTCGCCAGATCGACGGTCACATCGATGCCGTCGCCGGACTCGCTGTCGACGAGCCGCAGGTCGCCCTCGAGCGCCGGGTCCAGCTCGTCGGGCGACAGGACGTGGAGGATGATCAGCTCCGATCCGGTCGCGGCCAGCTCGCGGATGACGCGGTCGGCGCCCGGGTCGAGCAGGTCTGAGATGAGCACGACGACCCCGCGGCCCGACAGCATCGCGCCCGCGTGCCGCGCGGCGGCGACGAGGTCGGTCGGGCCGTCGGACGGCTGGATCGTCGACAGGTTCGCGAGCAGACGGAGCACCCGCCCCGACCCTCGCAGGCCGCCCTGGCGGCGCGCCGTGCGCCCGGTGAGCGCCGTCACGACGATCCGGTCCTCGGACGCGAGCCCGATGTACCCGAGCGCGGCCGCCGCCCGCTTGGCGAACAGCAGCTTCTCAGGCCGCCCGAACGCCATCGACGGGCTGGCGTCGACGAGGAAGGAGATCGTGACGTCCTCCTCCTCGATGAACAGCTTGACGAACAGCTTCTCGAGGCGGGCGTAGACGTTCCAGTCGAGCTGGCGGAGGTCGTCCCCGAGGGCGTACTCGCGGTAATCGGCGAACTCCACGGACTGGCCGCGCTTGACGCTCCGCCGCCCGCCCTTGAGGCCGCCGCGCACGGGCTGCTTCATCAGCACGCCCAGGCGCTCGAGCTGGCGCAGGAACCCCTCGTCGAAGACCGTCGGATCCAGGGCGTTGGGCAGGAATGCCTTGACGCCGCCGGGGCGGGCGGTTTCGGAGCCGGTTGCGGCCGCCCGCGACGGCGGACTGGCCGCCTCGTCCGGCGTCTCGGCGGGCGGGGTGGGGGAGGCGGTCATGCGAACGGTGCCGGGTCCGCTACTCGACGGCGGGCGGCGCCACCTCGTCCAGGATCGCGTGCACGATGGCCTCGGTGGTGATGCCCTCGGCCTCCCCCTCGAAGTTGAGGATCACGCGATGGCGCAGTGCCGGCAGCGCCGCGGCCCGCACGTCGTCGATCGAGACGTTGAACCGGCCGTCCATCAGCGCGAGGATCTTGCCCGAGGTCACCAGCGCCTGCGCCCCGCGTGGCGAGCCGCCGTAGCGGACGTACTGCCGGACGAGGCCCGGCGCGCGCTTGTTGTCGGGATGCGTCGCGGCCAGCAGCGAGACCGCGTAGGCGGTGATGTGCGGCGCAATCGGCACGGCACGGGCGAGCCGCTGCATCTCGACGATCTCGGTCGCCGTGGCCGCCTTCTCGGCGACCGGTGCGTCGGAGCCCGTCGTGCGGTCGAGGATCGCGATCAGGTCGTCCTCGGACGGGAAGGGGACCATCGCCTTGAGCAGGAACCGGTCGAGCTGCGCCTCGGGCAGCGGGTAGGTGCCCTCCATCTCGAGCGGGTTCTGGGTCGCGAGGACGAAGAACGGGGGGTCGAGGGTGTAGCGGTTGCGCGCGACCGTGACCTGGTGCTCCTGCATCGCCTCGAGCAGGGACGACTGGGTCTTCGGCGTCGCGCGGTTGATCTCGTCGGCGAGCACGAGGTTGGCGAAGATCGGGCCCGGCTGGAACTTGAAGACGCGTGAGCCGCCCTCCTCGACCAGGATGTTCGTGCCGATGATGTCGGCCGGCATCAGGTCGGGCGTGAACTGGATCCGGTTGAAGGAGCAGTCGATGACGTCGCCGATGGTCCGGATCAGCATCGTCTTGCCCAGGCCGGGCACGCCCTCGAGCAGGACGTGGCTGTTCGCGAGCAGCCCGACGAGGGTGTGGCGGACCAGCTCCTGCTGCCCGACGATGACCTTGCCGATCTCGGTCTCGATGCGCCGGGCGCGTTCGGCGAAGGCCTCCGGCGCGAGCCTTGCGGAGCCCGTTTCGGGTGCGGCGGATGCGTTCATGGGTCCTCCGGATGGCTGGGCGACGCCCTGCGAGCCGTCGCTCACTGGCGGGGATCGAGCGAGCTGAAGTAGTCGCGCACGTAGTCCTTGACCGAGATCGGGACGTACGAGCGGTCGAGCGTCGTCAGGGCGTACTGGTAGAAGTCGCCATAGACCTGGGAATAGGGGACGTAGGAGCCATTGTTCGAGCCCTGGCCCTGCTGGCTGCCCTGCTGCGTCTGGCCGTCCCCGCCGGTGCCGGCGACGTACGACGGGTCGCCGGGCTTGCCGATTCGATCGAAAGGAGCGAAGACGGAGCCCAGGTCGGGCCCGAGGACGCTCGGTCGGTTCGGGTTCGTCGGGCCGCCCGGGGTCCCGTTCGAGGTGCCGCTACCGAGGTAGGCGGCGTTCGAGCCGCCGCCACCGAGCGAGCCGGTGCCTTGCCCCTGCGCCCTGGCCCTGGCCCTGACCCTGGCCCTGCCCTTGCCCCTGCCCCTGGCCCTGGCCCTGGCCTTGCCCCTGCCCCTGGCCCTGGCCCTGGCCCTGACCTTGCCCCTGCCCCTGGCCCTGCCCTTGCCCCTGGCCCTGGCCCTGCCCTTGCCCTTGCCCCTGCCCCTGCCCTTGCCCGGTGCCGGGGGATCCGCCGGGTTGTCCGGAACCCTGGGCCTGGCCGGTCCCGGGCGAGCCGCTCGGCTGACCATTGCCCTGGCCGTTGCCCTGCTGACCGTTACCCTGCTGGCCACTGCCCTGCTGACCTGTCTGGCCGTTCTGGCTGCCCTGCTGCCCGCCGGCGTTGGCCAGGTTGCGCCGCGCGTCCTGGAGATTTGATGCGGCGCTGGCAAGGTCCCGGTTCACGTCCACGCGGCTGTCCGCGGCGTTGAGCGCCTCGCCGAGACGATCGAGCGCCGACCGCGCGCCGGCCGCGTCGCCCTGGCTCATGCTGGCGACCGCGTCACGCAGCGCCTGGCCCGCAGCACCGTCGGCCTGGTTCGCCTGGCCCTGGAGCTCCGCGAGGTCGCGCGCGGCCGCATCGAGCTCGGGCTGGGTCATCTGGTCGAGCTTGTCGCCCAAATCCTTGAGGTCGTCCTTCGTGGTCTGAGGGTCGCCGCCCGGGTTCGCCTTCGGGTCGCCCGTGGCCGCCCGCGACAGCGACCGGGCGAGTGATGCGATCGAGGCTGCGTGCTGCTCGTTGGCCGGGTCGAGCTGCGCCCGGACGTCGTCCTCGATGGACCCGAGCTGGGCGAGGTTGTGGTCGAGGTCGCCCGGATTGGTCCGCAGCCGCTCGGCCAGCTGTCGCAGCTCCTCGGCCAGCTGGGTCCGCGGATCGTTCGCATCCACGCCCCTGTCCTCGAGATTCTTGGCCACGTCGTCGATGCGGTCGGCCTGGCGCTGGGCCTCCTCTCGGATCTGCTGATTGGCTGCGATCACCGCGTCCTGCGGATTCGGCAGCAGCACGGCGGGGATCAACAGGAGGCCTGCGATGACGGCGATCATGGCCGGCCGGGCCGCGATCCGTGGGCGGAAGACGCCCGGATCCATCGTCCGGAGGCGACCGACGGCGTCGCGCCGCTGGCGACGGACGAACCGCGCCTCTGCGGCGCCCAGTTCGAAGCCCTCGCCCACGACGATGGTGTCGTCGTCGCCATCAACCGGCGGGCCAGCGGTCGCGGGCATCGATTGCGCGAACGCCAGTGCGGACGCGAGCGCGTCGCCGGACCCACCCTCGGCGTCGAGCGCCAAGGCCGTTTCGCCGATCGACGGGCGGTTCCGCGCGACCAGCACCAGCAGCACGAGCAACCCGATGATCGGCACCGCTGCCGCGATCTGGGGCGCCCACTCGAGTGGCGCGACCCGCATCGCGAGGGCGAGGATCACCTCCGCGATGGCGACGCCCGCGAGCACGTACCAGGCGCGCCGCACGGAGCGGCGCAGCCATAGCCGCCGCCGATGGCCGACAAGGCCGGCCCGCAGCGCGGTCAGCGCGGGATCGAGGGGGATGCCGAGACGGGCGGGATCGGCCGGGATGATGGCCGCGGCCCGTTCGACGTGAGACCCACGGGCCGCGCGGCGCGGGAGACGGACCCGGGGCGGCTTCGCCATCAGGACGGCTCCCCGACGGGCGACGGGGCTCTCGGCCGGTGTCGTCGCAGCCGCCACCGACGGGTCGGCGCAACGAACTGGACGGACAGGATCACGAGCACGATCGCCGCGATGAGCATGGCCGCCACGGAACGCGGCCAGAAGGTGTCATGGTCGACGCCGAAGCCCTGATCGCCGATGTTGCCGTTGACGACGGAGTCGAAGTCGGTGATCGACGCGATGATCGAGCACGTGCCGCCGAAGCCCGTTTCCGTACCGCAGATCACGTCGAGCTGGGCGACGAACGGGTTGAAGTACAGCAGCGCCTCCGGGGGTCGCCTGGTCAGCGTCGCGATGAAGGAGTTGTCGCGGCTGACCGGCTGGTTGGGCAGCATGCCGTTGGCGGTCATCGCCGACCAGAACACGAAGATGAACGTCGCCCCGGCCGTCAGCAGGATCGTCAGCACGAGGTTGATGACGGTCGCCGCCTGCGTCCGCTTCACGAAGGCCGACACGAACAGGCCCATGGAGCCGAAGGCGATCGCGGTCGCGAACAGGATCACGTAGGCGCGCACGAGGTCTTCCGGCCCAACGCCGCCGAACGTGAACACGAGGGCGCTGACCGGGATCGACGCGAGCAGGAGCAGGAACACCCAGCTGAGCGCCGAGAGCAGCTTGCCCAGGATGATCGCGAGGGACGAGATCGGCGTCGTCGTCAGCAGGTCGAGCGTCTGCTTCTCGCGCTCGAGGCTGATGGCGCCGGCCGTCGACGCGGGCGCCAGGACCAGCACGATCAGCGTGAGCAGCATGATCAGCGCCGAGAACAGGGTGCGTCCGATCTCCGCCGACGCCGACACACTGCTCCCGTTGAACCCGCCCGTGTAGGAGCGTTCGGCGAGCGTCTCGATCATCCAGGCGAAGCCCGCGACGATCAGCAGGTGAATCGTCAGGACGATGAACGCGCGCCGCCCGCGCATCCGGCCGCGCAACTCCTTCACGCCGACGGCGGCGATGCCCGTGCCGACGTCGCGCAGCGCGCCGAGGCGCCGGGTCGGCGGGGCGCTGACGGCGGTCATGCCGGCGTCCCCGCGCCGATCGGCTCCTGGGCCGTCACCTGGAGGAACAGCTCCTCGAGGTCGCTCGCCGCCCGGGAGAACGTCGCAACCCGCAGGTCGGCGCGGACTGCGGCCGCGAGGAGCGCCGCGGCGCCATCGTCGTCGCCATGGAACCCGATCTCGATCGTCGCGTCCTCGAGGACCTGCGCCGAGACGACGTTGTGCTGCTGCGCGAACCACGCCTGGGCGGCAGCGACCGCCTCGTCGTCCCCGAGGACACGCACGCGATACACCGCACCGACGCGCAGGCGCTGCTCGATCTCGGCGACGCGACCCTGGGCCAGGACCTGCCCGCGGTCGATGATCGCGACCGAGGTGCACAGCTCCTCGAGCTCGGGGAGGATGTGGCTCGAGACGAGGATCGTCTTGCCCAGCGTCCGCAGCTCCCGCAGCAGCTCCCGCAGCTCGACTCGCGCGCGAGGGTCGAGGCCCGACGCCGGCTCGTCGAGGAGCAGCACGCTTGGGTCGTGGACGAGCGCGTGGGCCAGGCACAGCCGCTGCTGCATGCCCCGCGACAGGCCCTGGACGTAGGTGTCGCGCTTGGCGCCGAGGTCCACGAGGTCGAGGAGATCGCCGATCATCCGGCGCCGGCGGTCGGCGGGGATCCCGTAGCAGCGGGCGAAGAAGTCCAGGTACTCCCAGACCTTCATGTCGTCGTACACCCCGAACGAGTCCGGCATGAACCCGAGGACGCGTCGCACATCGTTGGGGTTCCTGCGAACCGAGAAGCCGGCCACCTCCGCGTCGCCGGCGTTCGGGACGAGCAGCGTCGCCAGGATCCGGAGCGTCGTCGTCTTGCCAGCACCGTTGGGGCCCACCAGGCCGAAGATCTCGCCCTCGGCAACGTCGAGGTCGAGGCCCGCGACGGCGAGCGTGCGGTCGTAGCGCTTGACCAGCCCGCTTGCGTGCACGATGCCCGTCATTCGACCGTCCCCGTGATCTCGACCTTGAACTGGAAGCCGATGCCGTCCTGGCGCTCGTTGACGAACTTCACCTTCACCTGGCCGGTGGCCGGGTCGATCCAGCGGGCGGCATTCTCGACCTCATAGGCTTGGCCGGCCGTCATGTGCTCGAACTGGACCCACGTGCCCGTGTGGATGTCGAGGATCTCGAGCTCCGGCAGCCCGTCCTGCGGCGGCGTGCAGCCGTCGGCCTTGGGGTCGCAGCGCTCCTGCTCGCCCAGCATCGCTTGCTTGCCACCGAGGCCAGTGGCGTCGCCGCCGAAGCCCATCCCGATCACCAGCTGCTCGGGTGCGAGCCGGCCCTCGAACGGCAGCGGCTGGTAGGCCATCTGCACCTCGCCGATCCCGAAGCTGATGTTCCAAGGATCCTTGGAGAAGAAGTTCGCGCTCACGTCAAGGGCGCTGCTGCGCAGCAGGTCGGCGGCGAATGTGTTGCGGCCGTGGATCGTCAGCGCGAGCGGAACCTCATACAGGACGTTGGCCTCGCGCCGGACCTGCGCTCCCTCGAGCACGGCGTCGGTCACCGGATCGTTGCCCCAGGCGAGCAGCGTCGGGGAGTCGCCAGGGAGGACGCCGCTGATGCCGGTCGTCGGATCGAACGAGAGCTGGTCGATGATCGAGCGCCGGATCAGCTGGCGCTGCTGGCTCTCGCTGACCTGTCCGCCGTCCCAGTTGTACGGACCGACGACCGAGTCGGACAGCTGGCGACCGTCGAAATTGCTCGATGTGATCGCCAGGTTGATGTCGGCCGACTCGCCCGGCGCGAGATCCTTCAGCACCGCGGCCGACGAGCCAAGGACGATGGCCGGAGCGAGGAGCGTCCGGTCGGACTGGTTGGTGATCGTGCCCCGGATCCGACCGCCGTCCAGCTGCAGCGCGGACGAGACCTTGGGCCCCGTCGTGCTGGACTCGGCGCGCACCGTGCGCATCGACCCGAAGCCGACCGCCAGGTCGCGGACGCGGGACGGATCGCCCTGCAGCACGTCGAGCTCGGCATCGCCGCCGCCGCCGAACATGTCGCCGTTCATCGGTGCAGCGAGGAGAGCATCGCCGGCCACCCGGAGCTGGTAGGTCGCGCGCGACGGGCTGAAGATGCCCAGGTAGGACTGGGCCACCGCCGCGTCCGTCCCGGGTGCCCCGCGGACGATCGCGACCTCGTTGACGATCACGTCCGAGCCGCGCAACAGCGCCCCGACCCCGAACGCCCCGACCGTGAACACCGCAATCAGCACGGGGACGGTGACCCACGCCCACTCGCGCCGGTCGAGCCACCGGAGCACGAGGTAGTTCACCGGGCCGACGAGGACGATGTAGCCCGCGAGGAGCACGAGCAGCGCCCCGATCGGCGGGAGTGCGAGGCTGGGCAGGTTCGCAACCGCGCCGACGATCGTCTGGTCGTCCGAGAGAGCCACGTTGCCGCCCGAGCGGGGCGGCAGGAGGCGGCGCCACATCGGGACGTCGATCGCGTCCCCGTCGGCGATCCACGTGGTCGCGGGATCGAAGCCAAGGAGCGTCACCGAGCCCGAGCCGAACGCCATGTCCGCGGCGATGACGCGGTCCCCGGACGTCGCCAGCGCTCGCCCGGTCCCCGGGTCGCCGGCCAATGCCGTGAGCGTCGTGGCGCCCGCGGGTGGGAGGCCGAGCAGCGGCTGGAGCACCGCCGGATCGACGTCGAGGACGCTGGTGGGCCGGTAGGGGAGGAGGTCGTCCGGGAAGCCCGTCAGGGCGTCCGCCGCCGCGGTGCCGCCCACGATCACGAGGCGCCCGCCACCCGCGACCCAGGTGCGCAGCGCGGCCAGCTGCCCCGGGCTGAGCGATGTCGCGTCGACGTCCTGCCAAACCAGGCGATCGAGCGGCGCCCAGGCCTGGACGCGTTCCGGGAGGTCGGCCGCCGTGAGCGGGACGATGACCGGAGCGACCCCGTTCTGGTTGGGCATCAGGTCGAACTGGCCGACGAGGCGGGCCGGGTTCTCGGCCACCAGGCCGACCACCAGCTGGGTCTGATCGTGGAGGGCGACCGCGACCGGCGCCTTCGCCACGACCTGTCCGCCGCTGACCAGCTCGACCGTCATGTTGCCCCCGAACGTGGGCGGCAGGGCGTAGAGCAGGTACTCCTTGCGCGAGCCCGTCGCGAGCTCCACCGGCGTGCCGAACCGGGTCCGCGACTCGAGGCCGCCGTTGATCCGCAGCTCGCCCGTGACCGTCGGCCCGTCGTTCTGCATGTCGACCGCGATCGCGAACCATGATCCGGCTCGCACGTGGCCCTGCATCAGGGCCCGCGCGGTCATCTTGAGGCCGTCCGCGGCGGAGACCGGAGCAGGCGCGACCAGCAGCGAGCTCACGAGCACCGCGACGACGGCGAGCAGGCAGGCGATGCGGCCCGGGATGGGCAGGCTCGGACGGGTCAAGCTGGCTCCTGGACCGGGGGATCGAGCAAGCGGTCGGAGCATCGACGCCCAAGGCGCGGAAAAAGTTGCAAAGCGGGCATTCGGCAAGCAGGCGCCGGCCCCCCTCGGTGGCCGTCCGACCGCGGCTATCGTACGATGCTTCGGCCCCGGGCTCGTCGGAGCGGTCGTGCGCCAGGCGCCGGCGCCCAGCCCGTATCCGCGTCCAGAGGAATCCGTGCCCGACATCCGTCCGTTTCGCGCGCTCCGGTTCGATCCAGAGGTCGTCGGCGACCTCGGTCGGGTGGTCGCCCCGCCGTACGACGTGATCGGACCCGACCTGCATCGCGCGCTGCTCGCGCGGAGCCCGCGCAACGCGGTCCGGCTGGACCTGCCGCACGAGGAACCACCCGAGGATCCGGACGAGCGGTATCGGCGCGTCGCGCGGACCTTCGCGGCCTGGCGCTCTGACGGCGCGCTGCGCAAGGACCCGCGCGCGAGCTTCTACGTCTACGAGCAGGTCTACCGGGTGCCGGGCACCACGCTCGAGCGGACCCAGCGCGGGTTCTTCGCCCGGCTCCGGCTCGAGCCGTTCGGGCCGGATGGCGGGATCCTGCCCCACGAACGGACGCTCGCGGGGCCGCGCGAGGACCGCTACCGGCTGCTCCGGGCGACCGGCGTCAACACGTCGCCCGTGGTGGTCCTGTACCGGGATCCCGCAGCGTCCACCCACGGCGATCTGGAAACGATCGTCGCCTTGAAGCCGGTCAGCGACGTCACCGACGACGACGGCACACGCCACCGGCTGTGGGTCGTCGCCGACGACGGGCCGGACGGCGTGGTCGGGCGCCTCGCGGCGGTCGCGGGCGCGGGGCCGATGTTCATCGCGGACGGCCACCACCGGTACGAGACGGCGCTCCGCTATCGCGACGAGCGGCGTATGACCCGTTCCTGCGAGCCGGACCCCCCGTTCGACTTCATCTTCGCCTTGCTCCTCGACGCCGGCGACGAGCTGACGGTGCTGCCGACTCACCGCATCGTGCGCGGCCTGGGCGCCGACGGGCTCGCCCGCCTGATCGCCGGCCTCGATGGCCTGTTCGAGATCACGCCGTCGACGACCGAGGCGCTCGTCGAGCGCTACGACGCGGCCGGCAGCCTCGAGGGCGGCCAGGGCCGGATGGGACTGCTGACCCGGGACGGCGCCTGGCAGCTGGTGGCGCGCCGGTCGGCGTTCGAGCCGCGCGCCGGCGGCGAGGCGCTGCGCCGTCTCGATGTGTCCCTCCTCGGGGCGACGCTCGAGACACTGGCTGGGATCGACGCCGCGGCGGTCGCCGGCGGCGAGCGCATCCGCTACTCGAAATCGGCGGCCGAGGCCGCCGAGCTCGTCCGCACCGGCACCGATGGCGCCGACGCGGCGTTCCTGCTCGAGCCGACGCCCGTCGCCTCGATCCTCGAGGTCGCAGCCGCGGGCGACGTCATGCCCCAGAAGTCGACCTACTTCTACCCCAAGGCCCTGACCGGCCTGGTGTTCAACCCCCACGAGTGGTAGGCACAGCACACGACCGATGACCGACTCCACATCCTCCGAGCGCCTCCTCGCCCGCACGGCGCCCTCCAACGGGCGGCCGGTCCGCAAGGACGAGATCGAGCTGATCGATCGCGGGCTGTACATCGAGTCCTGGCTGCCCGAACGCCGGTCGCGCCGGAAGCCGATCCTGTTCGTCCACGGCGAGCTGGGCGGCTCCTGGGTCTGGGAGCGCTACCTCCACCACTTCGCCGGTCGCGGCTGGGAGGGCCACGCCCTCAACCTGCGCAACCACTTCTGGTCGCAGACCGCGGACCCGGCGACCCTCGACGTCACCACCTACACGGAAGACGTCATCGCGGCCATGGAGCGCCTCGGCCCGTCGGTCGTCGCCGTCGGACACGGCCTGGGCGGCCTGCTCGTGCTCAAGGCCCTCGAGCGCGTCCCGGCCTCGGCGTACGTGCTGATCGCGCCCGAGCCCCCCAGGGATCTCCGTGACCCGGCCCGGCCGCACGTCGTGCGCGACGTGCCGGACGCCTACGGCCGGGCGGAGCTGGGCTGGGAGACGCTGCCTGAGAAGCTGCTCCGCGAGCATCGCGACCTGACGCTGGCCGATGTCCTGCGCATCCAGCATCTGCTCGGCCAGAAGTCGTTCGAGTCCGGCCGGGCGCGGCGCCAGGTGCTCCAGGGCGTGCCGGTCGACCGGACGGCCCTGCCCGACGTCCCGAGGATGGTCATCGGCGCCGGCCTCGATCCGTACGTCCCGGAGCCCGATGCGGAGCGCCTCGCCGAGTGGCTCGGCGCGACGTACGAGCCCTTCGGGGCGCACTCGCACTACGGCCTCGTGCTCGGCGAGCAGAGCTATCTTCAGGTCGCCGAGACGCTTCGGATGTTCCTCGAGACCAACCGCCTGTAGCCGTCCGCCGCTGGCGGATCGGGCCGGTTCTTGCTATCCTCCGCCACCGGTCCGGCCCTGCCGGACCACCTGCCGCATTCGTCTAGAGGCCCAGGACACCGCCCTCTCAAGGCGGAGATCATCGGTTCGAATCCGATATGCGGTACCAGACGCATCTCCCCAGCCCCCGGTCCCGCCGCCGGGGGCTTTTTCGCGGCCGGAATGACCAACGTCATCGTTGCGAACATGTCCGGAATCCGGGATCCGGATCGTCGTCTGGGCAGTCGGACAGATCGAGCCGGCAGATTGGAGGCACGATGCGCTACATCATGTTCGTGTGCGTTGACCCTGACCACACCGCCGAGGACGCGGCGGCTGCGCCCGATATCGAGACCTGGGGCACCTCGGTCGAGCCGAACTGGGTGGTCGGTGACCGCCTGCGCCCGCCGGCGGACGCGCGCACCGTCCGCGTGCGCGGCGGCGAGCGACTCGTCACGGACGGGCCGTACACGGAGAGCAAGGAGTGGATCGCCGGCTTCGACGTCCTCGAGTGCGACACCATCGAGCAGGCGATCGAGATCGCGGCCGGGCACCCGATGGCGTACGCCGGACGGATCGAGGTGCGGGCCTTCTGGCCGCTGGCCGAGGGTGACGGGGGTCAGGGGTGAGATACGTGATGTTCGTCTGCGGCGACCCGGACCACAGCGCCGCCGACGAGGCGGCGGCACCACCGCTCGAACCGTGGTTCGAGGCCGCGCGCGGCGTGTACCAGCAGGGCGTCCGACTGCAGCCGGTCGATGATGCGACGGTGGTCCGCGTACGCGACGGCAAGCTGCTCGTGACGGACGGCCCGTTCACCGAGAGCAAGGAGTGGATCGCCGGGTTCGCCATCCTCGACGCCCCGGACCTCGACGCGGCGATCGAGCTCGCGGCCCGCAACCCGATGGCCTTCGAAGGCCGGATCGAGCTGCGCCCGATCCACTCGATGGGCGGGCCGGACGACTGATCGAGGCACGCCTGGCCGAGGTCGTCGTCACCGAGCGCCTCCGCATCGTCGCGGGCCTCGTCCGCCGGACACGGGACTTCGACCTCGCGGAGGACTGCTACCAGGACGCCGTCGAGCGGGCCCTTCGGCGCTGGCCGCTGGACGGCATCCCGGACAACCCAGCGGCCTGGCTGACGACGACCGCGCATCGCCGGGCCCTGGACGTGCTTCGGCGGCGGCGCCTCGGACAGGACAAGGAGCGGGAGCTGGAGGCGACCGTCGATGACGGCGGCTCGGCGGTGGAGGACGAGGCGCTCGGCGACGACCGACTGGCCCTGCTGTTCATGTGCTGCCATCCGGCGCTGCCGCTCGCCGGCAGCGTGGCGCTCACGCTCAAGACGGTCACGGGCCTGTCGACGCGGGAGGTCGCCCGCGCGTTCGTCGTGACCGAGGCAACGATGAGCAAGCGGCTCCTCCGCACCAAGCAGAAGATCACCGACGCCGCCATCAGCTTCCGGATGCCCCCGGAGCATCGGCTCGCGGAGCGGACCACCGGCGTGCTGGCCGTGGTCTACCTGCTGTTCAACGAGGGCTACGCGGCCACCGAAGGCGAGATGCTTCGTCCGGACGTCGCGACGGAGGCGATCCGACTGGCCGGGTTGCTGGCGACGTTGCTGCCTGACGACGACGAGGTGGCCGGGTTGCACGCGCTGCTCCAGCTGCAGCACTCGCGCCGGGATGCCCGGGCGGGGGACGACGGCGAGCTGCTGACGATGGAGGAGCAGGATCGCGGTCGCTGGGACCGCGCGTCGATCGAGCGCGGCCTCGCGGAGTTGGATCGCGCGCGCGGGTCCGGACGACCGGCGGGGCCGTACCGGCTCCAGGCGGAGATTGCCGCACGCCACGCATCAGCGCCCAGCCCTTCCGACACGGACTGGGCCTCCATCGTCGTGCTGTACGACGCCCTGCTCGAAGCGCCGAACCCCGTCGTCGCCCTGAACCGGGCCGTGGCGATCGGCTTTCGTGATGGCCCGGACGCTGGGCTGGCGGCGCTCGACGCGGTCGACCTGCCCGGCTACCACCTCGTCGAAGCGACGCGCGCCGAATTCCTCCGGCGCGCCGGCCGGCCGCGCGAGGCCGCCACCGCCTATCGACGGTCGCTCGACCTCGTCGGCACCGATGCCGAGCGGCGGTTGCTCGAGCGCCGTCTGGCCGGTCTCGAAGGTTGAGTCAGTTGGGGTGGGTCAGCCCCCGGTCCGGAAGCAGGTCTGCGGGTCCGCGCAGTAGGCGGGGATCCCGCCGACGATGGTGGCGATGACGGTCATGGCCCGGATCTCGTCGGGAGTCGCAGCCGTGACATCGCCGCTCAGGATGGTGACATCGCCCAGCGTGCCCGGCGCCAGGTGGCCGCGGCGGGACTCGTCGCCGAGGGCATAGGCCGCGTCGAGTGTGACGGCCCGCAACCCCTGCTCGGCGGTCAGCAGCTGGTCGAGCACCCACGGCGGCGATCTCCGGGCTCGTGCGAAGGCGCCCGTCCATCCCGGCGGCGATCTGGTCGACGGGCCGGCCCATGTCGTCGGCCACCCCGTCCCCCGGGAACGTCCACGGCGCGTCGGTCGCCGAGGCGACGTGCAGGCCGGCGTCCACGAAGTCGCGCCAGCGGGTGAGCCAGTCGATCTCGTCGCCAGGGTTGTCGCGGTCGAACTCGGGCAGGACATCCTTGTCCAGCAACCAGTCGGCGGCGCCGTCCGAGCTGGATCACGACCGGGATGTCCATGGCGACCAGTCGATCCAGCTGCTCGTCCGAGACCTGCAGGGCATGCTCGATCCGGTGGTGGAGGGGATTCGGCCCATTCGGCCCGAGCGCCGCCTCGTAGGCGTCAAGGACGAGTCCCATGGCCACGGAGCTCATCGCGTGGACCGAGACCTGCCAGCCGGCCTCGTCGGCCCGGGCGATCGTCTCGGTCAGGTCCGCAGGCTCCCAGTTCACGACGTTGCCATTGCCGTCGTCGAGGTGGATCTTCAGCCCCCGGACGCGCAGGTGGTCGTCGACCGGGCCGGGCTCGCGCGAGGCGTACCAGTCCCCGAGGAACTCGCGGTCGTAGTTCAGGGCGAGGTAGGCGTCGACGCGGAGGGGGAGAGCAGCATCCGCAGCCAGGCCCTCGAGCTCGTCGAGGCGTTCCGGGTTGACCCACTGCTCGCTGATCGAGGTCCAGCCGCGGGCGAGGGCCAGGTCCATGGCCTCCGCAGGCGTCTTGATCCCGTAGTACTCGCGGTCGCCGATCCAGTGGGCGTGGGCGTCGATGAACCCGGGATAGGCCACGCCCTCGCCGATGTCCATCACCGGCACCTGGTCGCCGGCGAGTGCCAGCACCTCGTCGCGGGCGCCCACCGCAGTGACAGCCCCGTCCTCGATGAGCAGGGCCTCCGCGACGGCCGGCTCGTCCATCGTCACGATCCGACCGACGATGACGAGGCTCCCGGCGCCAGGCGCAGCTGGCACTGGCAGCCGCGCTGGCTGCTGCGGAGCCGCTCGCCGACATCTGCGGAGCCGACGCAGAGCTGCTGCTCGGGCCGCAGCCCATGACGATGGCGAGCAGGACCAGCCCGGCCGACACCGCGCCGCGATGCCGCGCACGAGGGACGACTCGAAGCTTGGTCATCCACCTTCCTCGGCGTGGGGAGGACGCGGGGGGCCCGGTCGGGCCCCCCGCGCATGGGCCTACTCGAAGGCGAACGAGCCGACGATGGCCTCGAGCTCGTCGATGTCGGCCTGCGGGGTCCCCTCGTAGTACGCGATATCGATGATCACGATCTCACCGCCGACGTCCACGATCCACAGCTTGTCGATCTGACCCGGGTCCTGGTGGTAGCGCGACGGCGTCCGTTCCGTGTCCACACGCCAGGAGCCGAAGTAGCCCGCGTCGCAGTCGGCGAACACGGCGTCATCCGGCACGTGGAGGGTGATCGACTTCCCGGCGTGTCCGCCAACCGTGACATCCACGGGCGCCGAGGCGTCGCGCGACTTCTGCGCCGCCAGGGCGGCGACGAGCTCATCGACCGTAGTGACAGGCTCTTTCGGGGTGGTCGTGCGCCACTTGCAGGGGTCC
This sequence comes from uncultured Chloroflexia bacterium, assembly GCA_963779575.1. Lineage (GTDB taxonomy): Bacteria > Chloroflexota > Limnocylindria > Limnocylindrales > CSP1-4 > CAIXZV01. The sequence continues at coordinate 315,209 of CAVZYT010000006.1, read as the reverse complement.
CCATACACGAACAGGTCGGTCTGGCCCCCGAAGACGATCAGCCCCGCACCGCCCGGGGCGTCGGCGCTGTTGTCCTTCACGAGGATTCCTCCTCCCGCATCGCCGTACCAGTCAGGCGCCGGAATGGTGACCGTCATCGCCGGAGTCTTCCACAGGACGTGCGACCCCTCGGGCAGGAGGCCCTCGGGAGATCTCGTCGGCACAGCCGAGGGCTTCGGGGTCGGCGACGGGGCTGCGACCGAGGGTTCCGGGGTGGCCGAAGGGGCCCCGCCGACGCCACCGGACGCGGGAGGGCGGAGGAGCTGGGTGCCCCCGACGAGGGCCACGACCACGGCGGCGGCGCCGATGCCGATTGGGACGAGCTTGTTCATGTTGGGCATCCTCCACGGGCCGATGACGACCCGCTGTCGTTTCTGCTCGATGGTGGCTCGCACGGCATCGAGGACCTGATCCGCGAGCTCGGTCTGTCCCTCCATCAGGAAGTCGTGGACCAGTAGATCGGGGTCTCGGCGCGTGCTCATGCCATTCGCTCCTGGGAGATCGCGGTCGTCTGGGCGTCGGCGTCGATGCTGGCCCGGAGCGCCCGCGAAGCGTGGTGCAGGCGGGACTTCGCGGTCCCGTCGGGAATACCGATGCGATCCGCCACCTCGGCAATCGAGAGGCCGAGGTAGTGGTGGAAGACGAGGACGGCGCGCTGCTCGACGGTGAGCCTCCGAAAGGCGCGTTCGAGCAGATCACGGTCGTCCACGGTCAGGTACTCGTCGGGGCTGTGGGCGGCCGCGACGGGCAGGATCCGGAGGCCCTCCGACCACCGCGTGCGATGCCTGGCCTCGGCATAGCACGCGTTGGTGAGGATCCGGTGAAGCCACGGCTCGAAGCGGGATGGGTCACGCAGGGTCCGAAGCTCGGTCCAGGCCGTGATCAAGGCGGCCTGGACAGCGTCCTCGGCCAGGTCGATGTCGCGGAGGATCCTCACCGCGATCGCCAGGCATCGGTCGCCCACCAGGCGCGCCAGGGAGTCGAACGCTTCCGCGTCGCCCCGTTGCGCCTGCTCGACCAGTCGGTCCTGCACCCGTCACTCCGTTCCGTGTCGGCCGGCCCAGAGCGGACCGATCAGTGAATAGAGCGATCGCCGCAGCCTAACTGTTCAATCTCCGGTAAGCGGACCTTGGCGAACCGCATGACACGGTTTGCTGACCTAGACTCGCTGCGTCCCGGCCCCCGCGCAGCAGAGGATGGGTGATGCCCGCCGCCCCCGACCGCCGCCTCGTCATCCTCGCCGAGGGCAACTTCGGCTTCCATCATGGCAAGACCGCGATGGGCGTGATCCGCTTCGGCCACGACAAGGTCGTGGCGGTCATCGACTCGACGCAAGCCGGCCGCAACGTCCGCGAGTGGCTGGGGGACTCGGGCCGTAACGACATCCCGATCGTCGGCACGCTCAACGATGCGCTCGGGTTCCTGCCGCGTGCCAACGCGTTGCTGATCGGGATCGCACCCACCGGCGGCAAGCTGCCCGACGACTGGCGAGCCGTGATCCTGGCGGCGATCAAGTCCGGTCTCGACGTCCTGTCCGGCCTGCACACGTTCCTCGAAGACGACCCCGAGCTTGCCGAGGCCGCGCGCACGTCCGGCGTCCGGCTGATCGACTTCCGGCGCCCGCCCGAACGCATGGACACGGCCATTGGGCGCAGGCACCTGCCCGGCAAGCGGGTGCTCCTGACCGTCGGCACCGACTGCGCCGTCGGCAAGATGTCGGTCGCCTTCGAGCTCCGCCGGGCGGCGCAGGCGGCGGGCAGGTCGCCCGTATTCGTCGCGACCGGACAGACCGGGATGATGATCGAGGGCTGGGGCGTCACCGTGGACCGGGTCGCCGCCGACTTCCTCCAGGGCACGGTCGAGTGGCTGGTCGAGGATGGCGAGTCACGTGGCGACTGGGTGATCGTCGAGGGGCAGGGCTCGCTGGATCACCCGGCCTACAGCAGCGTCACCGTGGGGCTGATCCACGGGGCCACGCCGCACGCGATGGTGATGATCCACAAGCCGGGCATGGCGGAGCACGACTTCGATCACCTGCCCGAGGCCCGGTTCCCGATCGCGCCGCTGGTGCCGTTCATCGCGGCCCACGAGACCGTCGCCGGCCTCGTCGCACCGAGCAAGGTCGTCGCCGTCGCGCTCAACACCTCGCTGATCGCCGATGACGGCGAGGCGCGCCGGGTGATCCAGGCGACCGCCGCCGAGACCGGCCTGCCGTGCGACGACCCGGTCCGCTTCGGGGGCGACGCGCTGTGGCGCGACATCGAGGCCGGCGTCGAGGCGCTGCCGTGGGTGATGTCGGTGGATCCGGCCCACGAGGCGCCGGCATGACCCTCACGATCGAGCTGCGGACGCTGGTCCTGCCGCTGCGCGACCCATTCGTGATCGCCCGTTCCTCGCACGGCGCCGGCCAGCGCGTCACGACCGTCGTCGCCGAGCTGCGCGACGACGCGGACGGCCCCGACGGTCCGGTCGGCCTGGGCGAGGGCTACCCCGACGCGTATTACGGCGAGACGCCCGAGACCATGGCGGCGGTGGTTCCACGGCTGCTCGCCGCCGTGGAAACGCTCGCAGGAGCCCTGCGCGGTGGCCGCGCCGAGGCCGGTGCGGCCCTCGACGGTGCGGCGGACCGGATGGCGGCCTCGATCGAGCATCACGGCGCGGCCAAGTGCGCGATCGACATCGCCCTCCACGACCTCGTCGGGAAGCGACTCGGCCTCCCGATCCGCGACCTGCTCGCGATCGACGGCCCGATCCCGCCCACCGACTTCACCCTCGGTATCGACGAGCCCTCCGTCGTGGCGGACCGGGCCCGCCGCGCCGGCGACTTTCCTGCGCTCAAGCTCAAGGTGGGCGGTCCGAGCGACCTCGAGACCGTGCGTGCGGTGCGAGCCGTGTTCGCCGGGACGCTGCGTGTCGACGCCAACACCGGCTGGACGCCATACGGGGCGGTCGATCTGCTGCCGGAGCTCGAGCGCCTGGGCGTCGAGCTGATCGAGCAGCCATTCCCGGCCCGGAACCACGCCGACCTGCGCGAGCTCCAGGCGCGATCAGCGTTACCCATCGTCGCGGACGAGAGCGCGGTCACCATCGAGGACCTCGAGCCGCTGGTGGGCGTCGTCGACGGCGTCAACGTCAAGCTCGCGAAATGCGGGGGCATCGGCCCGGCCCGCCGGATGCTCGAGCGCGCCCGACAGCTCGGGTTCCGCACGTTCCTCGGCTGTATGGAGGAGACCTCGATCGGCATCGCCGCGTCGGCCGCCGTCGCCCCGCTCGCCGACTGGGTGGACCTCGATGGCTGCCTGCTGCTCGCCGAGGACCCCGTCATCGGACTCGAGCTCGGCGCCGACAAGCGCTGGATCCTCGCCGATGCCCCCGGCCTCGGCCTCGGCTGGCGGACGCCGGCGGCCCGCTGAGGGCGTGCGTCCACAGGTTTCACCGACTTGTCCGGGCCTGTCCACCGAGGGTTGCGGGGTGTGGACAAGTCGGGGAGGAACATGGTGGAGAAGCCCCTACCGGCCAACCGGCGCAGGACCTACGATGTGCCGATCGCCGGTGACCGCGGACGGCCCGAGGGAGGGACACCGGGCGAGCAAGCAGATACCCCCGGCGGCGGGCGGCCCCGGCTCGCCGCCGGATGAATCCGCACGCCCCTGGGAGAGGAGGACCTATCTCGATGCTGCCCGCCGGCACCGCCGCCCGCCCGTCGCCGGAGGCCGAGGCCTTCGTGCGATTCTGCTATCAGCGCCGGCGCGTGGGGTGGCCCGAGCTGTATGACGAGATGTGCGCCGTGGCGACGCGGGGCCTGTTCCGGGGCATGGGGCACGAGGCCCTGGCGGAGATCGGGGTGGGGTTCAGCCTGTTCCAGACACCGCGCCTGGCCGAGCTCGTGACGCGCATCGTCACCGACGAGCAGGCGGCCAGACGAGCGGCGCGAGCGGCGATGATCGAGGCCGCCGAGGCGGCCCGCTCCGACGCGGATGGGCGACCCGACGTGCCCGCAACCGCAGAACCCGGGCCTGCGGTCGAGGTCCGGCAGCCGCTTCCGGCGGCCTCCGCGGCTTAGGCCCGGATGCGCCGCCGCGCCATCTCGCCCTCGATCTGGCGCTCGGCCTCCACGTAGCGGTCGATCTGCTCGCGGAGCTCGTTCGCCTCGGGGGCGTAGAGGTGGACCTGCTGCTGGAGGATGTACGACAGCCGCCGGCTCGTCATCCGGACGTGGTCCAGGTTCTTCATCAGGACCAGGGGATCCATGGCGGCGAGATCGGACGGCGGATACATCTGCTTCATCGAAGGGTCATGCTAGCCGACGCCGGGATCCTCGCGCCGGGTCCAACGCTCGGTCCGGCCCCCACCCCCGCAGCCCGCCCGCCCGTGGAACGCGACAGGTTCGCTGCGAGCCCGCGCATCGCAGCTGGTCACTGGCGCGTTCCATCTGACCGATCAGCCCTCCGCCTGGAACGTGACGCGTTCCGAATGGCGGTTCTTCGGCCCGCCACGCACCCCGGCGGACCAGCTGGGCTGTCGTAGTGAACGCGTGGGGTTCCAGGGACCGCCGATGAACCCACAGGACCCGGATCGCGCCGGGCCTCAGATCGCGCGCAGCCTCGTCGGCGGCCAGGTCCAGTCGATCGGCGTGCCCGCTGAGGCGAGCGCGCGACGGCGCCCGGCCTCGGTCGAGCCCAGCACGAGGATGCGATCGGTCTTCGTCGCCTGGCCGGCCTCATCGCCCCACAGCCGCGTCATCTTGCGGTTGGCGGCGACCTCGTCCCGCACGAGCCCCGCGAGCCGGTACCCGGCCGGGTACGCCGCCTGCTCCCAGACGGCCTCCGCGAGCCCGAGGCCGGCGGTCGAGGGCTTGCCGCGATCGTTCTCGACGTCTCCGATGATCACGACCGCGATCCCGTCGTCGGTGAGGGCGGGCCGGAGGTCGGCAAGGACGTCGCGCATGAACGCGAGATAGGGCTCGCGCTGGTGGGCGTCGTCGAGCGCGGCGTCGATCGCCCGGGCGTCGAACCCGAGCAGCCACGTCCGGAGCCAGTTGTAGTAGCCGTACTTGAGCACGCGCAGGTACGGCGGCGAGGTGATCACCAGCCGGGCTCGGTCCGGCAGCCCGCGGGTGCGCAGGGCCGCCCGCGACCGGCGCCCGGCCGTTCGCGCGTCCCCGAGGAGGCTGATCCCTTCGGTGGTCGGCAGCGGCTGGCGGTACAGCCGGTCGAGCTTGGCCGCCAGCAGGTCGAACACTTCCCGCTCCGGAGGCTCGTAGCCGGTCCGCGCAACGAAGTCCCGGACGTAGCGCGGCGCCATGCTGAACGTGTTGGGCATGACCGTCGAGAGGTAGGCCGGCGTCTTGCCGTGGAGGATGCCGGCGAGCGCGCCGGCGAGGAACAGGTCGGTCCGGTCCCCGAGGCGGAGGTGGGAGCGCACGAGCAGGAGCTGCGCCAGCGTCCGTGGGTGGAACGCGATGCTGACCTCGTCGGGGACGGGCTCGGTGCGCGCGTCCGGCCCGTTGCCGCTGCCGGCGACCGGCACGTACGCCGACGGGTGGCCGGGTCGCGCGACCACCCGGTCGGCGAGGTCCAGCCAGTGCCCGGCCTCGCCGGCCCACACGAGGCGAAGGGCCGCGATCCGGGTCCGCGCCTCGGCGGAGGTCGCGGCGTTCAGCTTCGCCGACGTGAGGACGTGAGCGAGCGGGTTGAGGTCGTTGCCGACGCCGATCCGCCCCTCGGCCGCCGCCTGGACGGGTGCCGTGCCGCGGCCGGAGAACGGGTCGAGCACGACGTCGCCGGGGCGGCTGTAGCGGGCGATGAACGCGTGGGCAAGCGCCGCCGGGAAGCTCGCGAGGTACGAGCACATCGGGTGCAGGGTGTGGCCCCACAGCCGGGCCTGAGCCTTCCATTCAGGCTCGAGGGCGAGGTTCGGCAGCGCGATCGGCAGCTCGAGGGCGAGCTGGCCGGTATCCGGTCGGTTCGTCTGGTCGGGCATACCCGGGCTTCAATTGCTGCGTGGATGTTGGGCCACCCGCGCGAAGGGCCGGGAGCATACCACGCAGGATTCGGCGCCCGGCAGTGCGTCGAACGCCGCATCTAGCGATAGACGACGAAGGCGTCCACGTCGATGCGGTAGCCAGCGTTGGCGCTACGGAGCACGATCGTGTGGGTGCCTCGCGATGGCACAGGCAGCGGCGATGATCCGTGCGGCGCAAACGCCCGATGGGCTCGCCGACTTGATCGTGGAGCTGATCGAGCGCCCCGAGACCCGCGCCGATCAGATGAAGCGGGTTGAAGCGGACGACCGATTGCGAGCGACTCGCGCTCGGTATGGGCGATCGAGCGGGAGCAGCGGAGGCGGGCCACAAAGTTGTTGAGCGCCTCCGGTCGCCCCGTCGCGGTCTGGCCGGACTATCGGGATCGACCCGGCGGGCACGGAGGAGCACAACTGGAGTGCAACGGTTGTGGCATAGCGGCGTCTACCCTGCCCAGAGCGACTAACGTTGAAGCCACCACCGGTCGAGGTGCGCAGGTGAGCGAGGGAATATCGCGGCGAAGAGCATGACTCGGCGGGCGGCGGCGTGGCGGAGTGGCGCGATCAGCGCCGCCGCGGTAGTGCTCGCGCTCGTCGGGATCGCGGGTTGTGGGTACTCGGAGACCGACATCTGCGGCGCGAGCGGCTGCGTCGATGTCACCCCGCCGCCGACGCCCGTGCCCCTCTGGTCGGCTCCTCCCGGGTTCAGGATGGACGAGGACCCGTGGCTCGCGTCGCGACTCGACGAGATCGCGGGCGCGGCCGAGTGCGAGTCCGCGCCGACCTGCTACCGCCTGACCGTCGTCGCGGCCCACGGCTGCCCTGACGGCCTCGATGTCACGTCCGAGCTGTGGGGCAGCTTCCTTTGGACCACCCCCCACCTTGACACGATGACGGCCAGCGCCAGTGCCATCGAGCCAGGCGGCCAGGCGGTTCTCCTCCTGCGGAGCGCGCAGAAGGATGGCAACGAGCCACGGGCCGACCTCGTCTGCCGCTGACCGGCCGACCCCCTGGCGTGCCGGGCTTGAAACCGACCTCGAAGCCGCATGGAACGAGATCCACGATGCGAAGCCCGACGGCTGGTTCCACGGCCCGCCGACCTGCGTCGAGTGTCAAACCCCCTTGGCGACCCGTCATCCGGCTCGTAGGTTCCGAGCAGGTGCCTGAGCGCCAACGACCAGTTTCGTGCGTAGACTGACCATCTGACTGGCCCCCGTAGCTCAGCGGATAGAGCAGCCGCCTTCTAAGCGGTTGGTCGCAGGTTCGATTCCTGCCGGGGGCGCCACAGCTACAGCCGGTGAGGAGGGCAAGGGTGACGCCCACGGCGACGCCGGTATCCAGGCGCCGTCGCGTCGAGCGCCTGATGCCCGGGGTTCGGGTACTGCGCACCTACCAGCGGTCGTGGCTCTCCCGTGACCTGATCGCGGGCGTCGTGCTTGTCACGCTGCTCGTGCCCCAGGGGATGGCGTACGCGGAGTTGGCCGGGCTGCCCGCGATCGTCGGGCTCTATACGACCGTGATCTGCCTCGTGGCCTACGCGCTGATCGGACCATCCCCGATCCTCGTCCTCGGCCCGGATTCGTCCCTCGGTCCGATGATCGCTGCGACGATCCTGCCCCTTGCGGCCGGCAGCGAGGATCAGGCCATCGCCCTCGCCGGCATGCTCGCACTCCTCGTCGGGCTCGTCACCCTGAGTGCCGGCATCGCCAAGCTCGGTTTCATCGCGGACCTGCTCTCGAACCCCGTGCGGACGGGCTACCTCGCCGGTCTCGCGGTGGTGATCCTGGTCAGCCAGCTACCGAAGCTGTTCGGATACTCGACCGACGCAACCGGGCTCGTGGCGGAGGTCGCTGCGTTCGTCCAGGACCTGAGCATGACCAATCCGTGGGCGCTCGGGATCGGCCTGTTCAGCCTGGTCATCATCGTGGGCCTCAAACGAGTCTCGCCGCGGACGCCCGGCATCCTGATCGCGGTCGTCACCGCCATCGTGCTGTCGATCGTGCTTGACCTTGCGGCACGAGGTGTCGTCGTGATTGGCACGCTGCCGCAGGGATTCCCCGTGCCGTCCTTTCCCGGCGTGCCGCTCGCCGACATGCCACTCCTGTTCGTCGCCGCGGTGGGGATCTCGCTCGTCGCGATCGGCGACACGATCTCGGTATCCGGGGGGTTCGCCACCCGCGCCGGCTACGAGGTGGATGGCAACCAGGAGCTCGCGGGGATCGGGGCAGCCAACGTCGCCGCCGGCATGTTCTCTGGCTTCCCGGTCAGCACCAGCGGCTCCCGGACGGCCGTGGCCTTCCAGTCAGGCGCGAAGACCCAGCTGACCGGCCTCGTCGCAGCCGCACTCGTGCTCGCCATGCTCCTGTTCGTGCCGGGCCTCGTCCAGGCCATGCCGCAGCCCGTGCTGGCGGCGGTCGTCATTTCGGCGTCGATCAGCCTCTTCGACCTGGCAGAGCTGCGCCGGCTGTTCCGGGTCCGAAAGGTCGAGTTCGCGCTCGCCGTCGTATGCGCGTTGGGCGTCATGTTCGTCGGCGTCCTGCAGGGCATCGTGATCGCGGTCGCGTTGTCGGCGCTCTACATCTTCAAGCGCGCGTGGGCCCCGTACTCGGCAGTGCTCGGCATCGACCCGGGCACACCCGGCTACCACGACATGCGCCGCTATCCGGATGCGACACAGGTCCCGGGCCTCCTCATTGTTCGGTGGTCGGCCCCGCTGTTCTTCGCCAACGCGAGCCAGTTCCGGGATCGGATCCGGGCGCTCGTCCGGGACTCGACGCCACCGCCACAGTGGGTGCTCGTGGCTGCCGAGCCGATTACCGACATCGACACGACCGCGGGCACGATGCTCGCCGACCTCGACATCGAGTTGAACAACGCTGGGATCCACCTCGCATTTGCCGAGCTCCAGTCCGCCGTTCGCGACACCATCGTGCGCTACGGCCTCCTCGAGACCGTCGACGAGGGTCACTTCTATCGTTCCGTGACCGAAGCGGTCGAGGCGTTCCGACGAGAGGCGGCACCGCCCTCGAACGACACCTAGCTCGGGACGCGATCGGGTCGTGTCCGGCGCGCCCTGCCGGGTGAGACATTCAGCCCCTTGTGCGCGTGCCGCGGCGGTCGCAGAATGCCGGCGTCGAGCGCACCGGATCCCGGAGCGAGGCGATGCCCGGGGCCGGCCGTCGCGAACGGTCGACGCATGGCTGTGCCCCCACGCGTCGGGCGCGCGGCGCCGGCCCGACGGGGCTTGGCGCGCCGAACGCAGGACGCCCGTGACGTTCAGGCCCCGTTCGTTTGGTACCACCGGGTAGACGAGAGTACGGCTTGGCGGAGCCACTCTTGACTCGGACACTCCCATCAGCAACGAGCCGGACCGCACCGCAGTGCCCTCACGGACCGCCCGGTTCAATACACAGACGAGGCAAGACACCGAATGGCGTCCATGGCGATCACCGATCTCGGCCCGATGCTCACCGCGAGCGAGGTGGCGGAGATGCTCCACCTCCACGTCAACACCGTGAAGCGCCTCGGCGATCGAGGCGAGCTGCCCTACTATCGTGTGTGCAAGCGGGGCGACCGCCGTTTCCGCCTCGAAGACGTGATGGCCTTCCTGGCCCGCAACCGGTAGCGATTGACGGTTCGTCCTTTGACGCACACCCGCCCTGGGCCTCGCCTCTCCAGCGCCGTCATCGCGCTCGTCGTGTCGGCGAGCGCGTTCGCGTTTCCGGCAGGCTCCGCGCTCGCCTGGGGGAACAACGGCGACGGCTACGGCACCCACGACTGGATCGTCGACCAGGCCGTGAAGGTGCTCGACGGGCGCGCTGACGCCTGGTTCGACGCCCAGACCGCCCGGCTCTCGAGCGACGACCCGGACACCATCGAGAATCCCGGCGGGACGCGGGAAGACCACGTCTACCACGAGAAGGGCAAGCGGGGCGGCGGGGTCGAGCGGATCGCGAGCGAGTTCGACAAGGCCCAGGCGTCGTACGCTGCGGGCGACTACGAGGACGCCAGCTACCACATCGGCCTGCTTGCGCACATCTACGGCGACCTCCTGCAGCCGTACCACACCGCATATGCCGCGAGACTTCGCCCCACCGAGCACCACCACTACGAAGTGCTCATCGGGCCGTTGATGCGCAAGGCCAGCGACATGCCGGAGTGGTCGAGCTCCCGGCGGACCGTCTCGACGTTCGCGAATATCCGCACCAAGGCGGCGGCATCGGCCAAGTACTCGCGATCGTTCTACCCGGAGCTGCACCGGCAGTTCGCCCCGGATCAGCACCACCTGAACGCGAAGGTGCGGGCCATCACCGGGCACGTGATGAAGCGCGCGGCAAACGACCTCGCCGACGTGATCTGGGCCATCTCCCAGGGCACGGGCGCGCAGCCCAAGGTGGGCTCGCTGAAGATCAGCGTGAAGTGGGTCGGCGTCAGGTCCGGCGACCCGACGCAGGCGGTGTTCGTGACCGCGAAGGACGTGAACGGCAACCCGATCGAGGACCTGAAGGTCACGGTCACGTGGCCCACGAAGTCGGGCACCCGCGAGGAGATCCTGTACACGGACCCGCATGGCAAGCAGAAGCGAATCGGATCCGTCGGGACGTCACCCAGGCTCAAGCAGCTCGACGTCGTGGCAACGACCACCGTCCGCGATCAGGTGAAGGCGGTGCATGCCTGGTGGGCGATCACGCCGACGCTGCGGTCCGGTGGCAAGGGCTTCAAGACGAAGGTGAGCGACGCGACGGTCGTTGCCGGCCAGACCGTGACCGTGACCTCGATCGCCCGCGACGCCAAGGGCCACCCCGTCCCGAACCTCCTCGTCGTCTGGACCTGGAACTTCGACGGCAAGCGGGTGACCACGAAGGCCATCACCGACGCCGCGGGTCGAGCCTCGAGCTCGCAGCTGATCACGACCTCGACCACCAAGGCCCGGGTGCACGTGACCGCCCACACGCAGGCCGCCAGCCACAACCGCTACACGTACGTGGACTTCAAGCGGTCCGACTGATCAGCCCGCAAGGTCTGCGTGCGGTGGGGCTTGGCCCGACCCGTTTCAGCCGCGGAGCGCGCCCTCGAAGATCCCGAGTGCCTCCTCGACCTCCGGGACCGTCACGTCGATCGGCGGGATCCAGCGGATGACCTGGTGCTGGACGCCGCACGTGAGCAGGATCAGGCCCGCGTCCGCGGCGCGCGCCGCGACCGCTTCGGCGGTCGCGCCATCGGGCTCGCCGGTCGCCCGGTCCTTGACGAACTCCACGCCGATCATGAGCCCCGGCCCGCGGACGTCGCCGATGGCCGGGTGGTCCGCCATCAGCTCCCGCAGGCCGCCGGTCAGCTCCGTGCCCCGGAGGCGCGCGTTGGCGACGAGGTGCTCGTCGCGGATCGTCTCGAGCACGGCGACGCCGGCCGCACACGCGACCGGGTTGCCGCCGTACGTGGTGCCGTGGGCGCCGCGGCCCCAGCGCGTCCCGAGCGCCGTCGTGGTCACGATCGCCGACAGCGGCAGGCCGTTCGCGATCGCCTTCGCGACGCATACGACGTCGGGCACGATCCCCGCGTGCTCGAAGGCCCACATCTCGCCCGTCCGGCCATAGCCCGACTGGACCTCGTCCGCGAGCAGCAGGATCCCGTGCTCGTCGCACAGCGCCCGCAACGCCTGCAGGAACGCGATCGGCGCGGGGTAGTAGCCGCCCTCGCCCTGAACGGGCTCGATGAGGATCCCGGCAACGTCCGACGGCGCGATGACCGTTCGCAGGAGTGCCTCGAGACCCGCGAGGGCGGCGGCGGTCGCGGCGGCCTCATCGCCTCCGAACTCGGGGTAGGTCGTCGGGAACGGCGCGAAGTACACGCCCGGCAGGAGCGGCTCGTAGCCGGTCCGGTAGTTGAGGCTCGACGTCGTCACGCTCGCGGCGCCGATCGTGCGCCCGTGGAAGGCGCCCCGGAACGCAATGATCCCGGGCCGGCCGGTCACGCGCCGGGCGAGCTTGATCGCCCCGTCGATCGTCTCGGAGCCCGAGTTGAGGAACAGCACCGAGTCGAGCGGGTCCGGGAACGTGTCGGCGAGCATGCGGGCGAGGGTGACCGTCGATTCCGCGAAGCCCATCGCATGGACGGGGCCCATGAGGCGGTCGACCTGCGCGTGGACGGCGGCGGTCACCCGCGGGTGGGCGTGGCCCAGCGTCGTGACGGCGATGCCGTTGGCGAAGTCGAGGTAGTCGCGGCCCGCCGTATCGAACAGCCGGTGGCCGACCCCATGGGACCAGCTGCGGTCCATGTAGCGGCCGATGACCGGCGACATGTTGGGGCGGGCGAGCGCCGCGAGGTCGAGGGCGTCCGCGGGAGCGTCGGTCGTGTCCATCGGCCGAGTATAGGGAGCCGCACCGCACCCCCGCGTGGGCGGTAGGATCGGCACGCGTCCGCAGCCCGAGGCCCACAACGCCGTGATCGACTTCACCCTGACCGATGAGCAGCGCCTGGTGCGCGAGGCCGCCCGCGCGTTCGTCGAGGCCGAGATCCTGCCCCACATCCGCGAGTGGGACGAAAAGGGCGAGGCGCACCCCGAGGTGTTCGCGCGGATGGGCGAGCTCGGGTTCCTTGGCGCGCCGATCCCCGAGCAGTACGGCGGCGCCGGCATGGACTACATCAGCTTCGCGCTGCTGTGTGAGGAGCTCGAGCGGGCAGACACGGCGTACCGCGTCGTCCAGAGCGTCCACGTGGGCCTCAACAGCCTCACGCTCCTCCAGTGGGGGACCGAAGAGCAGCGACAGCGCTGGCTCGTGCCCCAGGCGAAGGGCGAGAAGCTGGCCACGTTCGGCCTGACCGAGCCCGGGGTCGGGACGGACGCCGGCAACCTCGCGACGACGGCCCGCCGCGACGGTGAGAGCTATGTCCTCAACGGGCACAAGATCTGGATCAGCCTCGCCGATCTCGCCGATCACTTCCTCGTGTTCGCGACGGTCGACCGGGCGAAGAAGCACCGCGGCATCACGGCGTTCATCGTCGAGCGCGGGATGGCGGGCCTCACGACCGGCACGCTCCACGGCAAGCTGGGCATCCGGGCCGGCAACACGGGGCTGATCGACATGGAGGACGTCCGCGTCCCGGTCGAGAACCGGATCGGCGAAGACGGAGAGGGGTTCCTGATCGCGATGAGCGCGATCGACCAGGGCCGGTTCACCGTGGCCGCGGGCGCGGTCGGTCTCGCCCAGGCGTGCCTCGATGCCTCGGTCCGCTACGCCCACGAGCGCGAGACGTTCGGCGAGGAGATCGGCCGCCACCAGCTGGTCAAGCAGATGATCGCCAACATGGCCAAGGGCACCGAGATCGGCCGGCTGCTCGTGTTCCAGGCGGCTGCGCTGAAGAACAAGGGCCTGCGCAACACCCGCGAGACCTCGCTCGCCAAGTGGCATGCCACCGACCACTCGGTGCAGGCGGCCCTCGACGCGATCCAGATCCACGGCGCGAACGGCTACAGCAACGAGTTTCCCGTCGAGCGCTACCTGCGCAACAGCAAGGCCGCGGTCATCTACGAGGGAACGAGCCAGCTGCACACGCTGATCCAGGCCGACTACGCCCTGGGCTATCGCGAGGACCGGCCGCTGCGCTGCGAGCCGTGGCCGGCGCAGGGGTTCGAGCGCCCCGGCTGAGGGGACGGGATCGGCTGCCGCGCGGGACCGACGATGGCCCGGCCCAGCACCTACCATCAGGCCGAGATGTCCAGCCCCGAGCCGCCGCAGCGTCCCCTGGGGCCGCCGACTCCAGATCCCAAGGGCTGGTCGCCGCGCGAGCTCGACACGCTGACGGCCGTCGCCGACACGTTCGCCGCCGGCGACGCCGCGCGTCGCGCCCGGCTCGCCGCCGACGCGCTCAACCTGGCCGCGGACCCGGATCAGGTGCTCCAGCTGCGACTGGTCATGCGGGCCTTCGACTCGCGCCTGGCGAACCTGGTGCTGACCGGCCACGCGGTCCGCTTCCGGCGCCTGGACCTGGCGGCACGGGAGCGGTATCTGCTGTCGTGGGCGACCTCGCGCATCGCCCAGCGGCGGACGGCCTACCACGGCCTGAAACGCCTGCTGACGTTCTTCGCCTACGCCGATCCCGGAGAGGACGGCGAGAACGTGCGGCTCGCGGCCACCGGCTACGAGCACCGCCCCGAGCCCGTCACGGCCGATCCGACGCCAATCGTGCCCCTTTCCCTCGCTCCGCTCGCAGCGGCCATCCGCGGCGACGACCCGATCGTGCTCGAGGCGGACGTGGTGATCGTGGGGTCGGGGGCTGGCGGCGGCGTCGTCGCGGCGGACCTTGCCCGCGCCGGCAAGTCCGTGGTCGTGCTCGAGGCCGGCCCGTTCGTCCCGGAGCCGGACATGCCGACCGACGAGCTGGCGGCGTTCGACCGGCTCTACCTGAACCACGGCCTCAACGTGTCCTGGGACGCCTCGATCCTCACGCTCGTCGGCGGAGGCGTCGGTGGCGGCACCGTCGTGAACTGGATGACGTGCATCGCCCCTCCCGAGCCCGTCCGGCACGGCTGGGCGACCCGGCACGGCGTGGCCGGGTTCGACGGACCCGGTGTCGACGCCGACATCGAGACCATCGAGCGAGAGCTCGGCGTCAGCGAGCCGCCGAACGTGCCAGCCAAGGACCAGCTGATCATCCGCGGCGCGACGGTACTGGGGCACGAGGTGGGCGAGACGCGCCGCAACGGCGTCGATTGCGGGGACTGCGGTCGATGCGGCTTCGGCTGCCGGCGTGGCGCCAAGCAGTCGGGGCTGCGCGTCCATCTCGCCGAGGCCTGGCGGCACGGGGCGCGGATTGTCCCCGATGCGCCGGTCGAGCGGGTCACGATCGAGGCCGGCCGAGCGACCGGCGTCGAGGCAAACGTGATCGTCGACGGGCAGCCGCGGCGCCTCGTCGTCAAGGCGCCTGCGGTCGTCGTTGCGGCCGGCACGCTGCGGACGCCGATCGTGCTGCTCCGGTCGGGGATCGATCACCCGGCGATGGGCCGCCACCTGCGGCTCCACCCGGTCTCGATCCTGGGCGCGTTCCTCGACGACGACGTCACGATGTGGCGCGGGACGATGCAAGCGGCCCGCTCGCTCGAACGTCTCTCGAGTGGCCCCGACGCCGACGGTGGTGGGTTCATCGTGGAGTCGGCGCCGGGCACGCCGGGGCTGATCGGCCTCGTGTTCCCATGGGACGGGCGCGCCGCGTTCCGCTCGCTGATGAGCGAGATCCGGCACGTCGCGCCGCTGCTCGCGATCACGGCCGACCGGGTCGGCGGCCGGGTCGGCATCTCCCGCACCGGACGGCCGCGGATCGACTACACCGTCGCGGCCGAGGATCGCCGCGCGCTGCAAGACGGGCTCGCGACGTGCGCACGCATCGCGTGGGAGGGCGGCTCGCGGCGCATGCTCGCCGTCGGGACGCCGCCGGCCTGGTTCACCTCGACCCGTGGCTCCGGCGACGCCGCGGAGTTCGCGGCCTACGAGGCACGGCTGCGCGACTTCGACTTCCGGCCGAACCGGGGGACCGTGGCCTCGGCGCACCAGATGGGCTCGGCGCGGGCCGGCGGCCAGGCGACCGACTACCCGTGCGACCCGTGGGGTCGCGTCCGGACGGCCGGCGCGCGGAGCGGCCGGGACGCGACGATCCCTGGGCTGTACGTCGGCGATGCCTCGCTGTTCCCGACGGCACTCGGCGTCAACCCGATGATCACGACCATGGTCTGGGCGCGCCGGGTGGCGCGGACGGTGCTCGCCGAGTCGCCAGCCGGTTGAGCGGTCAGGCGGCCGAGGGCTCGCGCTGGCCGTCGATCTCGATCTCGATCGGCCCCGCAGGGACCGCGACGCCCGCAGGCTGGACGCGACTCCTCGCGGTCACGATCAGCACGACTGCCGCGATGATGACGACGGTGGCGACGAGCGTCCGCGGTGAGAGCGGCTCCCCCAGGATCAACGCGCCCAGGATCACGGCGACGACCGGGTTCACGTACGCATACGTCGCGACGCGCGACAGCGGCGCGACCGTGAGCAGCCACGCGAACGTCGTGTAGCCGACGAGGCTGCCGACGAACAGCAGGTAGAGGAGTCCGCCCCAGCTGGCCGTGGACACGGCGGCGACGTCGAAGGTCGCGAGCTCGCCCGCAACGACGCTGGCCACGAGCAGCGCGAGGCCGCCGGCGACCATCTCGAGGCCCGTCGCGAACAGCGCCGGTGCCGGGAGGACGGCCCGTCTCGCGGCATAGATCGAGCCGAGCGCCCAGCAGATCGGCGAGATGAGCAGCGCGGCCAGGCCGGCCGGGTCGAGGTCGTCGACGCCGGCGGTCGGCCAGGCGAGGATGGCGACGCCGACCACGCCCACGGCGATCCCGACGATCCCGGCCCGCGGAAGGCGCTCGCCGAGGATGACGAGGCCGAAGATCGCGAGCCACATCGGCATCAGGGCGATGAGCAGCGCCGCGATCCCGGACGGGATCGTCTGCTCAGCCCACGCGACGAGGCCCATGCCGCCGAGCAGCAGGAACGTGCCGACGATCGCGGCGTCGGTCGCCTCGCGGCGGTTCGGCCGGCGGATGGTCCGGCGGTTGACGAACGCCACCGCGCCGGCAAGCAGGATGCCCGCGGGGACGAAGCGCAGGAAGCCCATCACGAACGGCGGGATCGTGTCGACGGCGACCTTGATCCCGAGGTACGTCGAGCCCCACACGAGGTAGAGGGCGACGAGCCCTGCCCAGACGGCGATCGGGCTGGTGGACGGTCGCATCGAGATGAGACGGCTCCGGCTGCGAGATTGGCGGGAGTGTAGCGACTGTCGCGGGCTTGCGCTAGTCCGCTAGGCCAAGTACGAATGGGTGGGTCTGCGGCGCCGGAGCGACGATCAGGCGGCGGCCTCGACGGCGACCGGGCGGCAGATCTTGCACGGCCGGTAGCCCTTCGCCCGCGCCTCGCGGAGCGACCGGAACGAGACCCGGTAGCGGTCCTGCACCCGGCGCGCGTGACGGCACGTTGGCCAGCACACGATGTGAGTCGTCGTCGAACCCGACAGCCGCTCGCCGCCCCGCGCCGCCGCCTCCATCGCCGCCGGGTCCAGGCCCTCCGCGGCGAGGATCGTCCGCTTGTTGCCGGGCCCGCCAAGGCTGTACTGCCCGATCGAGCCGTCCGTCCGGACCACGCGGTGGCAGGGCACGATCAACGGGACCGGGTTATGGCCCAGCGCGGTGCCGACGGCGCGAACCGCCTTGGGCCGGCCGATCTCGGCCGCGATCCAGCCATACGGCCGGACCTCGCCGCGGGGGATCTCGAGCGCCTTGGTCCAGACCGCGACCTCGAACTCGGTGCGGCCGCGGAGGTCGAGCGGGATCCTGACCCGCCGCTCCCCGGCGAGGCGCCGCGTGATGGCATCGGCCAGGGCGGTGGGCAGGGAGCCAGCCACCGAGGTCGGCCTGCCGGTCCGGGCCGTGTGACGTGCGGCGGCGTCATGGCCGTCGGCCGCCAGCTCCACCTCGGCGATCCCGCGACCGTTCCAGGCAACCCACAGCGTCCCAAGCGGGGAGTCGATCGGCGCCATCCGGTCGGCGAGCCCGACCTCGACCAGGACATCGCCGGTGAGGCCGGCGGGAGCCGGCGTCGCGAGCGCACGCAGGCCGCCCGGGGCGTCATCGGCGAGGGAACGGAGATACGAGTGGTTCATGCGGTCAGCTCCTCGAGCTCGGTACCGGCGGCGGCTGCCCGGAGCATCGCGAGGCCCCGCGAGACCTGGGCCTTGAGGGTGCCCTCCGGGCGGCCGAGGACTTGCGACAGCTCGGCGTAGGAGAGGTCGTCGACGTGACGCAGGACGACCGGCACGCGGTACCGGTCGGGCAGGGTCGCCAGCAGGGCAGCGAGGTGCTCGCGGTCGGCCGCGCGGTCGGCGATCCGCGCCGGCTCGTCGGCGCGCGCCGCGGCCGGTTCGACACCCATCTCGACCAGCGGCCCGAGCGGCGTCGTCGCGGGTGCGTGCCGCCGGGTCCGGTTCCGGCACAGGTTGACGACGATCGTCGCCAGCCAGGGACGGAGGCGGAGGGCGCGGATCCGCTCGGCGGGGTAGCCGGTCAGGGCCCGGTAGGCGCGCACCAGCGCGTCCTGGGCAACCTCCTCGGCGTCGTGCGGGTTGCCGAGCACCCGCAGCGCGATCGAGTAGCAGCGGTCGGCGTGCGCCACGACAAGCGCCTCGAACGAGGCATCGAGGTCACGCGCGAGCAATTCGGTCAGCTCGGTGTCGTCCATCACCATCCAAGAACACGCCCGACGCCGGGACGGTTGCAAGGCGTCACTCAATCGTGCCCGGACCGCCCGAGGCAGCATGTCACAATCCGGCGATGCGCCTCGACGACCAATTCGACGAGCTCGTGGTGAGCCTCGGCGGGTTCTATCGCACGTGGTACGTCTTCCTGGGCCTCGAGCTCGGGCTCCTGGAGCGCCTTGGCCGGGCGGGAGGCGAAGGCCTGACCGCGGAGGCGCTGGCCCAGCAGAGCGGGACCGAGGCCGAGCTCGTCCGGCGGTGGTCCTGGGGGGCCGCGGTGCACGACCTGGTGGATCTCGACGGGGACCGGATCATGCTGTTCGAGGACGTCGCGGGCGTGCTGCTCGACGCCGAGCGGCCCGAATACCTGGGCGGCCAGTTCCTGCATGCGGCCATCGGCAGCCTCGACTTCGCAGCGCTGCCCGACGTGGTCCGGACCGGGCAGCCGCTGGCGGGCCGGCCGGATCGCTACCGGATGGCCATCGAGCGCCTGACCGTCCAGGACATCGCGGTGTTCTTCCAGGAGGTCCTCGCGTCGCTGCCGCAGCTCGTCGTCGACCTCGGGGACGGCGCGGTGATCGTCGACATCCACTGCGGCGGGGGTCGCTGGCTCATCGCGATGGCGAAGCGGTTCCCAGGCACGCGGCTGGTCGGCGTGGAGTTCGAGCCCGACTCCGTCGCCCGTGCCCACGCCCACGTCGCCGAGGCGGGCCTCGGCGACCGGATCACGATCGAGCAGGGCGATCTCGGGGCCGTCGGACATGAGGGCGAGGTGACCCTCGCCTACTTCCAGTACGCGCTCCACCAGCTCGCCGACCCGGCCTCGGCGATCGCGTCGGCGTGGCACGCCATCCGGCCGGGTGGCTGGCTGGTCGCGCTCGACTGGTACCTGCCGACCGACCCCGACGAGCTCCGGACGCGCCACGCCGAGCTCATCGCCGGCGTGCAGCTCGACGAGATGATCCAGGGCACGAGGCTGGTGACCCGCTCCGAGGCGCTCGGCTGGTTCGCGAACGCGGGCGTGCCCGCCCCGTCGCTGATCGACCTGCCGTCCGGTGCGACCGTGATCGTCGCCCAGCGCGCCTGACTACTTGACCTCGAGCGACCCCGTCATGCTCGAGTGGATCGAGCAGTGGAAGGCGTACGTGCCGGGCACGGTATAGGTCACCACGACCGTGGCGCCGCTGTTCACCGGCGTGTTGCACGACCCGTCATCGAAGGTCACCGTGTGGTTCGCGCTGTCGCCGTTCGTCCAGGCGATGGCCTGGCCGGCCTTGACGCTCAGGCCCGTCGGGAACGTGAAGTCCTTGATCTCGGCGGCGGTCCCGGTGCCATCGCCGGTGCTGCACGCGCTCGCGGCCGCTGACGCCGGGGTGGACGCCGCAGGCGCCTGCGATGCCGGCGCCGCGGTCGAGCCGCCGCCCGAGCAGGCGGCCAGCGCGAGGGCGGCGGTCGCGATGAGGACCCCGATGTGGAGTCGTCGGGTCATGATCGTTCTCCTGTCAGTGTGATGACGACGATACGCCCGCCAGGTGCCGGTCGGTTTCGCCAGCGAGGCCGTGACGGGGATGGCGGCTATCGTGGTCGGGTGATCCGCTCCATCCGCATCGACGACGCCACGACCCGCCGCCTGGAGCGGCACGAGACGATGGCGCACGCGATCCCGAGCCGGACGGTCCGCGACCTCGGCGACGCGTTCGTGCTGCACGACCCGCGCGACGCCGACCCGTTCTGGAACCGCATGGTCAGCGTCCGCTGGCCGAGCGAGACCGCCGCCTTCGACCACCGCCTCAACGAGGCCATCACGATGTTCGCGCTTGACGGACGCCAGCCGCACATCTGGCCGTCGCCCGACCACAACGCGCCCGCGGACCTCGTTCGTCGCCTGGAGGCCGTCGGCTTCCGGGACCTGGGCGGAGGCCACGTGATGATCCTCGCCGAACCCGCCGCCTGTCCGCCCCTCGGTGACCAGGAGGCCGGCCCGGGTGTCCAAGTGGCGGGGATCCGCAGCGCGGCAGACGCAGGCGAGGGCGACATCGACGCCATCGCGGCCGTGCTCGCCGAGTCGTTCGGGGCGTCGCCCGACCGCGCGTCGGGCCTCGCCGCCGACCTCCAGGTGGCCATCGGCGATCCTCGGGTGTCGCTGGTGCTCGTGCGTGTGGACGGTGAGGCGGCGGCCGTCGCCAAGGCGACCGCCTTCGACGGGTTCATCTACCTGTCGTCGATTGGCACGCGCGAGGCCCACCGTGGCCGAGGGCTCGCGGCCCTCGCGACGCGCCACGCGGTGGCGATCAGCGGCGGTCCCGGCGGCCACGTCGTCTACCTCGGGGTCTTCACCGGCAACGCGCCGGCGATCCATCTCTACGAGCGCCTGGGGTTTGCGTCGACGGGCGAGTCGCCCGACCTGCTCCTCGAGTGATGTGCCGATGTCGCTGAGGCAGTGGGCCCGCCTGACCTGGCAGGCGGCCGATCCGGCCGAGCTCGCCGCCCAGCTCGGACGCCAGCTTGGGACGACGATTTCCCCCGGCGCACCGGAGTCTGGGTCATTCGTGCTCGACCTCGGCATGGCGACGGTCGAGATCGTCGCCTGGCAGCGCGAGGCGCCGACCGATGACCCACTGCCCGGCGGGCGGCTCGTGTTCGAACCGCTGCCGGGTGGAGCAGCCAAGCCCCGGATCGAGTCGCTGCCCGACCTGCTGCTGGCCGGCGTCGGCTGGGCGACGGTCGAGCTGGATCGCGCGGAGTCCGAGCTCGCCGACTGGCTCGCCGGGCAGGCCGCCGATCCGGACGACGACGTGACCGATGCCCACCTCGGCGCACGCGCGAGGGTCCGCGACGCCGACGGGCTCCCCGGCGACACGATGGTGCTCCTCGAGCCGACGACGGAGGGCCGCCTGGCGGCGTCGCTGGTGCGGGACGGCGAGGGCCCATGCGCCCTGTACCTGTGGGCTCCGCTGGGCATCGACGTGTGGATCGCGGCCGCGCGAGAGCGGAAGGTGACCGTGACCTCCCGGGCCGCCGGACCGTTCGGCGAGGCTGTCCTCGTGCCCGGCCCGTCGACCGCAGGTCCGCACCTCGTCGTCGTCGAGCGGCTGTAGTCCAGGCACGGGTCGCCGGGTACCATCGCGCCATGAACGACGTCGCCCACATCACGCTGCGGGCTGCCGCCACCGACGATGCGGAACGCCTCGCGACCCTCCTCACCGACGAGGGCTATCCGGCCGGCCCGAGCGACCTCGCCGCGCGGATCGAGCGCTTCTCGACCGCCGACGCGCAGGTCGTCGTCGCGGAAGCGGGTGGCGGGGTCGTCGGCTTCGTCGCCTTCCACGTCGTGCCGCGGTTCGAGACTGACGAGCGATTCATCCGGATCATCGCCCTGGTCGTCGACCCGCTCGAGCGCGAACGCGGCGTCGCGCACCGGCTGCTCGCGGACGTGGAGCGGATCGCCCGCGAGGCCGGCGTTGCCTTCGTCGAGGTGACGGCGGGTCATCACCGACCCGAGGCCCGCCAGCTGTTCGAATCGCTGGGCTACGACGCGAGCGTCACGGCCTACCTGCGCAAGCGGCCCTGACAGCGTTGCGGCGCGCGGTCGCCGTGGGCCGACCGGGTCCGTGGGCCGCATCGACCGCCCGGGATTCGGAACCCCGCCGGTGACGTTCCCCCGACTCGTGCTGCGCGACGAGGTCGCGGACCTGCTCGACCTTCCGTGGGAGCAGCCGCTCGGATCCTGGGGCGACACGGGCCACCGGTTCCGCGAGCTGCCCGTCGGCCCGTCGCGCCACCTCGTCCGGTTCCTCGTCGTCGACGGCATCGTCTACGCGCTCAAGGAGCTGCCCGACGGGGTCGCGGAGCTCGAATACCAGGTGCTCCGCCATCTCGAGGACGCCAAGCTGCCGTCGGTCCGCGCGGTCGGCCTGGCCGCCCGGCCCGAGCGCGGCGACGCGATCCTCGTGACCGAGTACCTCCGCCACTCGATGCAGTACCGGCGCCTGCTGATGCTGCTCCGGCCGGGGAGCTCCCACTACCGCAGCCGCCTGCTCGATGCGATGGCCCTGCTGCTGGTCGACCTCCATCGCGCGGGCGTGTACTGGGGCGACTGCTCGCTCGCCAACACCCTGTTCCGGCGCGATGGCGACCGGATCCAGGCCTATCTCGTCGACGCCGAGACCAGCGAGACGTTCCCCAGCCTGTCCGATGGGCAGCGCGCCTATGACCTCGAGATCCTGGTCGAGAACGTCGCCTTCGGCCTCGCGGACCTGGCCGCCTACCTGGGGCGCGAAGAGGACATGGACGAGGCGATCGAGGCGGCCCAGTCGGTCCGCACGGGTTACGAGGCCGTGTGGCGCGAGCTGCACGACCAGCCCGAGCTGATCCCGGGCGACCGGCAGGCGATCCGGGCGCGGCTTCGGCGGCTGAACGACCTCGGATTCTCCGTGGACCTGGAGGTCGACCCGGTCGGGCCTCACGGCGCGGTGCTTCTCAAGACGTCGGTGACGACCCGGCGCTATCACGCGAGCGAGCTCGAGCGGCGCACGCGGATACGGGCACTCGAGGGCCAGGCGCGGATCCTGCTCCACGACCTTGCCGAGTACCAGGCGTGGCTCGAGTTCCACGAGCGACGCTCGGTTCCGGCCGAGGAGGCCTCCGACCGGTGGCTGCGCGAGGTCTACCGGCCGACCCAGGCGCGCATCGCCGGCGCCGTCGGCCGGGAGCGGGACCTCGTCCAGGCGTACTGCGACGTGCTGGAGCACAAGTGGCTGCTCTCGGAGCAGGCGGGTCGCGATGTCGGGCTCGATGCGGCGATCGAGTCCTACCTCGCCGAGGGCGCCCCGGCGCCCGAGCGACGCGACGGCGACGCCGCGGACGCTGCCGATCCAGCGCTCGACGCGCTCGACATCGTGATCGACGACGAGCCAGCCGCCGAGGGCTGAGCTCAGCCCCCCGCGTCGGGCCCTGGCGCCGCCGCCTCGCGCCGCCGCACCACCCGCGTCAGCGAGCGGAAGCCGCCCGGCTCCTCGTCGAGGGTCGTGAGGCGCTCGGGATCGGGGAGCCGCTCCGCGGGCACCGCCGCCGCGATGGCCGCCGCCTCGTCCGGCGTGAACGGCCCGCCGAGGCTCCTGGTCAGGAATCTCGCGATTGCGGCCCGGTACTCGGGGAACTCGTACAGCCAGGAGTGCCGGCCGCCCTCGACCACCAGCGTCTCGGTGACCGCGTCGGGGCAGGCCGCGCGGCGGGCGTCCGCGAGCCGCGACAGGTGCCCGACGGGCACCACGCCGTCTTCGGACCCGTGGATGAGCATGACCGGGCGCTCGATCGAGCGGACAGCGCTCGTCGCGCTGACCGAGTCGACGGTGTGGCCGCGCGGCCGAAGGTAGACCCGCGTCGTCAGCCACGCGAGCGGCCAGGCCACGGGCGCCGGGATCGGCAGGCGCGCGAGCCGGAAGGTCTGGCGGGTGAGCCGGTACGGGTCGGCCGGGGCGGCGACCGCGATCACCGCGTCGATCTCCGGGTCCTCGGCGGCTGCCACGAGCGAGCCGGCCCCGCCCATGGAGTGCCCGAGCAGCCCGATCGTCGTCACCTCCGGGTGGCGCCGCAGCTCGGCGACCGCCGCGCGGGCGTCGGCGGCGTATTCGCCGACCGACATCGGCAGGGACTCGGGGCCGTTCGCGCCATTGCCCCGCACGTCGAAGGTGAGCACGTGGAACCCAGCTGCGTGCAGCACCTGTGCGTGGGGGATCGTCCGGTCGCTCGCCGACTCCCAGCCGTGGACCAGGACCACGCCGGGGCGAGGGGCCGGCCCCGCCGGCATGTACCAGCCCGGCAGCCGCAGGCCGCCCGACGAGGGGATCTCGACGTCCTCGTACGCCAGCCCGACGGCGTCAGGTGTCCAGACCGGCGGGTGGCGGTGCGGATAGCCCGCCCGCACGCGATACACGAGGGCGAACCGGTAGGCGAGCGCGATGGGCAGCGCGGCGACCGCGGCGACGATGCCCGCCCTGCGCGCGCGATGGAATCGATGGCCGGCGGACATGTGCACAGGTGAACGCGCCCAGCGTGCCCTGTCAAGCGATCGGCGCCGGCCGAGCGTGGCAGGCCCATCGGTACACTCTCGGGGTGCCCAAGGAACCCCACGCCGTACTTGGCGTCGCGCCCGGTGCCAGTCCCGACGACATCAAGACTGCCTGGCGTGGCCTCGCGCGTCAGCATCACCCGGACCTGATCGGCGACGACCCGGAAGCCGCGCGACGCGCGACCCGCCGGATGGCGGAGATCAACGCTGCCTACGCGGCGCTCACCCGAGCCGGGGAGACGATCGAGGCGCGGCGTCGGGCGGGGAACGGGGCGACGGGCCCGAACGGCAGCGCGACCGGGGCCGGGACGGCGACGGACCCTGCCAGGCGCGGCGGTCCGCCTCCGGAGAAGGCGACCCGCCCGATCACCGCGCGCCTCGACCTCAGCGGCACGATTCCGCCGCGCAACCAGACGACGACCCCGCCGGGATCCCGGATGCCGCTCACTGGTCAGCCGCCGCTCCGCCACGATCGGTCGACGCCGGAGCTCCGCGCCTCGCAGCCGACCGGGCCCGCCGAGCGCGACGTGAGCGCCACCCACGTGCGGCCGGAGCCGCCGCCGCTCGACGAGGCCCTCGAGGTCGTGCTCGACTTCGGCAAGTTCCACGGCCACACCCTGGGCGAGGTCGCCGCGTTCGAGCCGTCGTACCTGGACTGGCTGGCGGGCACCGTGTCGCGCGATCCGGCGCTGACGATGGCTGCACGGGTCATCTGCGCCGAGCTCGACCGGCGGGGCATCCGCCGCGCCCATCGCCCCGCGCGCCCGGGCTGGCAGTCGAACCCGTTCCACTAGATGCGGCCGGGAATCGAAACGCCCCCGGCGATACGCCGGGGGCGCCAATGATGTAGTCGATCAGTCCGACCGTCCCGCGACTCGGGCCTGCTGGCCGATTATCCCTTGTTACACGACTCGTGACCGTGAGCTCGGTACCCCCGGGCCGCCTAGCGTCCCAGACGGCCGGGTCGTCCGGCTCCTCGATCCGTGGCCGATGCCCCAGGTTTCCCCCGGTGTGTCGCGGGTCGGTGCGTTGCGAACGCGGATCACAACGTACGGCCGCCCCCATGGGATCTCAATGGCCAATCCGACCCTATCTTCGTGGGTGCCATCGTCAGGCGCGTGCGCGCACCGCCGGGACCATCGGACCCTGCGTGCCTGCGACTAATAGCCGACGCGAGAACGCGCCGATCCCGTCGCGGGCACTCCCTCGAACGTGGATCGGGCGGCGGGGCGGCGCGTGGACGCACCACCCGGGTACGCTCAGGCTATGACCCGCACCGCACGAGAGTGGCCGCATCGAGCCAGCCGCCGCGGCCGCCTGTCCGTGGCCGGCGTCGCCGTCGCCGTCGCAGCCATGATCGTGGCCGGTTGCGGCGGCGCCTCGATCCCCGTCGTCTCCTTCGACCCCGCGTCCGCCTGTACCACCGACGGACGCCAGCCCGGCGCGTACCCGGACCTCGAGGCGCTGCTGCCCGCCGCGTATGAAGGACGCGCGCCCGACAACGTGGACTCGGGGCGGAGCTGCACCCCGGCGGCGCTCGGCGCGCTCGCCAATGCCGGGATCGACGGCGTCCGGTTCGCCGGTGCGACCTGGGGCATGGGCGGATCCAGCGGCCTGACGGTTGCCGCGTTCGAGGGCACGGGCCTGGATCCCAAGGCGATGCTCGACTTCTACGCCCAGAGCGCCGGCCACGACAGCCACACGGAGGACTTCTCCACGAGCGACGTCACCGTCGGGGGGAAGGCGGGCCGCCGGCTCGACGTGCTGGCCACCAACGGCGCGGGTCATACCGTCGTGACCTGGCCCGCCGACCGGCCGGACACGGTGTTCGTGCTGCTCGCGTCCGACCTCGGCGACGCGGCGGTCCTCGCGGCGCTCGACCAGTTCGCCGCGCCCTGACGGATCCGCCCGGATCGGATGCTAGAGTCGCCGCCATGAGCGACCGTCCCGATGCCTGGGCGGCTCGACGGCGCGCCTGGCGGGTCGAACGCCTCGCGCCGTCGCTCGAGCGCCTGCCGGAGCGCCGCGAGCGCTTCAGCACCCTCGGGGACCTCCCGATCGATGGCCTCTACGGGCCGTGGGACTGGGTCGCGCCGGACGACGGCGAGCCCGCGGGGCCCGGCGGCCCGACCGCCGTCGATCATCGCGGCGACCCGCTGCGCGACGGCGCCGGCCGATTTGCGGACATGGATCCGCTGCGCGACGTCGGGCTGCCCGGCGAGCCGCCGTTCACGCGCGGCATCCACCCGACCGGCTATCGGTCGCGCTCGTGGACGATGCGCATGTTCGCGGGCTTCGGCTCGGCCGAGGACACCAACGCCCGCTTCCGCCAGCTGCTCGAGGCGGGCCAGACAGGCCTGTCGATCGCCTACGACATGCCGACGCTCTACGGCTACGACACCGACGACGCGGAGGCCGAGGGCGAGTTCGGCACGTGTGGGGTCGCGGTCAGCAGCCTCGCCGACATGGAGCTGCTGCTCGAGGGCCTGCCGCTCGACCGCGTGAGCACGTCGATGACGATCAACGCCCCCGCCGCCCCGATCTGGGCGATGTACATCGCGGCGGCCGAGAAGCAGGGCGTGCCGCGGGCGGCGCTCGAGGGCACGACGCAGAACGACATCCTCAAGGAGTACGTCGCCCAGAAGGAGTTCCTGTACCCGCCGGAACCGTCGATGCGCCTTGTCGTCGACACCATCGAGTTCGGGTCGCGCGAGCTGCCGCGCTGGAACACCGTCTCGATCAGCGGCTACCACATCCGCGAGGCGGGCTCGACCGCCGTCCAGGAGCTGGCGTTCACGATCGCCGACGGGATGGCCTACGTCGAGGCGTGCATCGCGCGCGGCCTTCGCGTGGACGACTTCGCGCCGCGGCTGTCGTTCTTCTTCAACAGCCACTCGGACTTCTTCGAGGAGATCGCGAAGTTCCGGGCGTCGCGGCGGATCTGGTGGAAGCTCATGACCGAGCGCTACCGGGCGGAGAACGAGCGCTCGACGTGGATGCGGTTCCACACCCAGACCGCGGGCGTCTCGCTCACCCCACAGCAGCCGCTGAACAACCTGACCCGGGTCGCGACCCAGGCGCTGGCCGCGATCCTGGGCGGCACGCAGTCGCTCCACACCGACGCCTACGACGAGGCGCTCGCCGTGCCGACGGCCGGGGCGGCGCTGCTTGCCCTCCGCCAGCAGCAGATCCTCGCGGAGGAGACGGGCGTCGCGTCCACGGTCGATCCCCTCGGTGGGTCGTGGTTCGTGGAGGCGCTGACCAACCGGGTCGAGCGTGACGTGTGGCGCTATCTGGACGAGATCGACCGGCGCGGTGGCATGGTGGCCGCGATCGCCGAGGGCTACCCGCAACGCGAGATCGCCGATGCCGCGTACCGGTTCCAGCGCGAGTTCGACGAGGGCGAGCGGGTGATCGTCGGCGTGAACGGCTACATGAACGACGAGCCCGTCACGGTGCCGGTGCTCCAGGTGCCCGAAGGGTCGTTCGAGCGGCACATGGCGCGCCTCGCGACGGACCCGCGCCGAGCGCGACAACGAGGCCGTCGACGGCCGCGCTCGAAGGGCTGCGCGAGGCGGCGTCACGACCCGGCTCGAGCGAGACGAACCTGATGCCCCACTTCCTGCGCTGCGCCGAGCGCTACGCGACGGTGGGCGAGCAGTGCCGCGTCCTGCGCGAGGTCTTCGGGGAGTACCGCGAGCCCGTCTCCGTCTGAACGACCCGCGGATTTGAACGATCTGCGGATTCCGGGAGTCATTCCGGACGAGTGACCCGTTCCGGGTCCGGCCCCGTTCCATGGGGCACACGGCAGTCGCGAATGAGGTTGGCTGTGCGAACGACGCGTCCTGGCCCGGGATGGGCCCAATGGCTGACGGCTGGCGGCGTTGCCGTCGTCGTGGCCGCCTGCGCGGGATCCGGGCCGGCGTCGAATCCCCCGGCATCCGCCGCCCCGGCTTCGATGCCCGCCGCGTCGAGCCCGGCCCCGCAGCCTCAGGCCGCGAGCCCCAAGCCCGTCGTCAGTGCGTCTGCGCAGGCCGGCGCGGGGCATGCGTTCGGAATCATGGGTGGCGGGACCCCGGGCTTCAGCGTGGCGCTTCCCGAGACGTGGCAGGACGTCGGCGGGTCATTTGCGGTCAAGTACCCCGTCGGGGACGAGCCGGGGCCGGTGCTCGGGGTGAGCGTGTGGGACGTCGGCCTGGTGTTCCGCGATGCCTGCAAGTGGGATGGATCTGCGTTCGATCCGGGGCCGACCGTCGACAACCTCGTCGACGCGCTCGTGGCCCAGCAGACAAGCAGCGCGACGAGCCCGACCGAGGTGACCCTCGCCGGGCACTCCGGGAAGTACCTCGAACTGACGGTTCCGCCTGATCTCAAGTCCACCGCGTGGACGCAATCCGATGACTGCGACCTCGTCGTGAGCGAGGGGAATCGCAACTACCAGCGGTGGCTGGGTGCCAGCGCCGGCACGCGCTGGAGCCAGGTGCCGGGCCAGGTCGACCGGCTGTGGGTGCTCGACGTCGACGGGCAGCGCCTGGTGGTCGACGCGACCTACTCGCCCGATACGAGCCATGCCGACCGCGTGGAACAGGCTGCGGTCGTGGACTCGCTCGTGCTCCTGCCGCAGGGCTGAGCGACGCCCGGCGGTTCGCCCGGGCATACGATGCGGGCATGTATCTCGATGCCCTCTCCTTCCTCGAAGACGAGCGCGACGGCTTTCGCGCCTACGAGGCGCTCGACGCCCTGACCGACGAGCAGCTCGACCAGCCGGTCGAGGCCGCCGACGGCTGGTCGGGCCGCGACCTCATGGGCCACATCATCCTGTGGCAGGAGGCCGGCGCTCGACGGCCGCCAAGGAGCTCGCGGTGAACGAGACGAGCGCCACCAAGGTCTGGCTCGACGCCGAGTGGGAGAAGCCCGGGGTAGGGGACCGGATGAACGACGACGGGCTGGCCCGCTTCCGCGCGCTGCCGATCGACGAGGTCAGGCGGCTGTTCCGCGAGACCGTCAGGCGAGCTCCGGGGCTACCTGACCGT
Organism: uncultured Chloroflexia bacterium; assembly: GCA_963779575.1. Lineage (GTDB taxonomy): Bacteria > Chloroflexota > Limnocylindria > Limnocylindrales > CSP1-4 > CAIXZV01. Next base: position 285,767 of record CAVZYT010000006.1, on the reverse strand, counting down.
GGTCCCCGAGTCACGCTGGATCAAGCACCCGGACAACCAGGAGTTCTTCTTCTCCGAGACCCTCGAGCACTACGAGGACCACGAGTCCGACCTGCGCGCGATCCTCGCGGCGGCGGGCCGATGACCGCCGACGGCGTCGATGACGTCGACGACGGCCTGGACGACGACGCGCCGCTCGACGAAGACGAGGCCGCCGAGGCGGCGGCGATCGCCGGCGCGGACGCCGACGAGTCGCTCGACGAGCGGGTGGGGACGGTCCTCGACGAGCTCGACGGCGTGACACGGACGACCCGAGGGAGAGGTCGACCGGCTGCGGTCGGCGGTCGCGTCTTCGCCGTGCTGGGCGCCGACCTGCTCGAGGTGGGCCTGGATCCGCGGATCGCGAAGGCGGCGCTCGCGACGCCCGATACGCGCCCGTCGCCGCGCGGCGCGGGCTGGATCGCGTTCACGCCGGCCGTGACCGACCGCTTCGCGCTCGATCGCGCCGAGGCGTGGGTGCGCCTGGCCCACCGGCGTGCCAGCGGCGGCTGACCCGGCGTCAGCCCGGACATGGAACGACCCCGGCCGGTGACCGGGGTCGTGATGTGTTGCGAGGCGACGCGCTACGCGTTCGGGGCGGGTGCCTCGATGACCGTGTTGGTCGACGGCCGGGGCCTCGACCGAGCCGAGCGCGAAGGCCTGCTCGAGCTGCTCGAGCGGCCGGAAGCCGACGACGCCCTGCGGCTGTGCGCCGGGCTTGAAGTAGGCGATGGTGGGGATGCTCATGATCCCGAACGCCTGCGACAGGCGCGGGTTCGCGTCCACGTCGACCTTGACGACGTCGACCAGGCCGTCGTACTTGGCCGCGAGCTTCTCCATCTCGGGGGCGACCATCTTGCAGGGCCCGCACCACGACGCCCAGAAGTCGACCACGACCGGCTTGTCGTTGTGCAGCACCATCGCCTCGAACGTGTCGTCGGTTGCGTGCTTGATCTCCGCCACGAGGCGGCTCCTTTCTTCCCCGCCGGAGGGCGGGATCTCCCAGTGGCCCGTCAGCGGGCGATGGCCTGGAGTAGCTGGTAGGCCTCGATGACCCGGGGGTCGGTGAGGCTGTAGTAGACCGTGTTGCCGTCGCGACGGGTCGCGACGAGCCCGGCCGAGCGGAGCACCGCGAGGTGCTGGCTCATGTTCGGCACCTGGCAGCTGACCCGGCTGGCCAGCTCGCCCACGGATGCCTCGCCATCGGCGAGGGATTCGAGGACGCACAGGCGCTTCGGATCGCCGAGGGCTCGAGCGACGGCGGCTGAGCGCTGCCGGTCGGCCTCGGTGGTGGGCTGGGTGACGATCACGTACCCAAGTCTCTCACTGATTGCGCAAGAACGCAAGTGTCGCCGCGGCCGGGGCAACCGCATACTCGCGGACATGACCGATACCACCGTCACCCTCGCCGCGATCGAGGCGATGCGCGAGCGCCTCGAGGGCCGCATCCACCACACGCCGATGCTGTCGTCGGCGACGGCGGCGCGGTTCGTCGAGGCGGCGATCGGGCGTCGGCGCTCGCCGACGGGCGCGTTGTACCTCAAGGCCGAGCACCTCCAGAAGACCGGCTCGTTCAAGCCGCGCGCGGCGCTCTCGCGGATCTCGTCGCTCACGGCGGACGAGCGGTCGCGGGGCGCGATCACGATCTCGGCCGGCAACGCAGGTCAGGCGTACGCGTGGGCGGGCGTCGCAGGCGGGCGTTCCCGTCACGGTCGTGATGCCCGTCGGCGCCGTGGCGTCGAAGGTCGCCGCCTGCCGCGGCTACGGCGCCGAGGTCGTGCTCCACGGTGCGCACGTCGGCGAGTCGCTGGCACACCTCGAGGTCCTGCGGGCCGAGCGCGGGCTCACGCTCGTCCACCCTACGACGACCCCGAGGTCCTGATCGGCAACGGCTCGTGCGGGCTCGAGATCCTCGAGGACCTGCCCGATGTCGACGTCGTCGTGGCCGGGATCGGCGGCGGCGGGCTCATCGGCGGCGTGGCGACGGCGATCAAGGAGAGCCGGCCGTCGGTGCGCATCTACGGCGTCGAGCCGGTCGGGCTCCGAGGCGATGACCCGGGGCCTCGAGGCGGGCGAGCCGGTGCGCGTGTCAGCCGGTCAGCGTCGCCGACGGGCTGGGTGCGCCGTCCGCCGGGCCACTACGCGCTCGACGTCGTGCAGCGCTACGTCGAGGAGGTCGTGCTGATCGACGACCCGACGATCCTCGCCGGGCTGCGGTTCGGGGTCGAACGGCTCAAGCAGGTCCTGGAGCCCGCCGGGTCGGCGGCGCTGGCCGCCGTGCTCACCGGCGCCGTCCCGCTCCGCGACCGGGCGACCGGGTGTGCGTGATCCTGTCGGGCGGCAACGTGGCGGTCGAGCGACTCGGCGAGCTGCTCGGCGCGGCCGCACCCTGCAAGCCGCGGGCTGACGGCCGCCGCCCGCGTGGGTCCCGAGGGCGATCACCCCCAACCGCCGCGGCCGCCCGATCCCGCCATCACCCGCCTGGTCTATCGCGGGCCGTATCCGGTCGCCCCCCAGCCGCCGCCGTCGCCGATGGCGCTCCTGATCGCCGCCCAGCCGCCGGTTCGCGACGAGGTGAAGGCGATCCCGACCGGGATTCGGGCGATGGTCGGGGCGTCGCTCGATCTCCTGTTTCGCCGCGACGCGGGCCTTCGCGCCCCGTCGTTCTACATCGGGTTCATGCTCCTGGTCACGCTTGGGCCACTGGCGGCGATGCTGGGGATGCAGGCCGTCATGGGCAACCCGCTCCTCGAGACCGGCGCCCCGGCGACGCCGCTCGACCCGTGGATCGCGCTGGCCGCGCTGCCGGCGATCCTCGGCTACCTCGTCGCAAGCGTCGAGTCGCGGACCCTCGCCACGGCCGTGACCGGGGCCCGGATGGAGGGCCGCCCGCTCGCCATGCCGCAGTCCGTCGCGATCGCCCGGCGGCGGTTCTGGCGCGTGTTCGCCGCGCAGTTCGCGATCACGTTCCTGACCCTTGTCATCGCGACGATCGTGACGCTCGTGGTGGACGTGGCGCTGCTCGCGGTCGGCCCGATCGAGCTGATCGACGTCGGGATCAGCCTTGTCGTCGGGCTGCTCGTCGCCTGGCCGTTCGTGTACGTGCCGTCGGCGCTCGTGCTGGGCGAGGTGGGCGTGCTTGACGCGATCTCGCGCTCGTTCCGGCTTGCGCGCATGCGCGGGTCGCTGGCACTGGTGCTCGCCCTGTTCGCCTCGGCGCCCCAGATCCTCGTCGGGGTCGGCCTCGGGACGGGCCTCGACATCGTCATCCGCGTCGCCGGCGGGCCGGACGCCGTTGCCTCGTTCCCCATGCCGCTCGTGATCCCCGCCGCGGCGATCCTGTCGTTCGCGTTCGGGACGCTCGTGTTCCTCGCCGAGTCGGTCGCCGCGTCGCCCGCGGTGCACGCGTTCGCGTCGCTGACGCAGTACACGCACGGGCTGGAGATCGGGCGCGAGAAGCCGGTCGATGTCCGCCGGGCATGGGCGCCCTGGATGACGCCCGGACTCGCGATCGGGGCCGTCAGTCGCGGTGCTCTCGCTGGTCGGCGGGATCCTCGCGATCGACTAGCTAGTCGATGCCGAGCTCGGCCAGGCGGTCCTCGTCGTCGATGCCGAGGTGGTGGGCGAGCTCGTGGAGGATCGTGATCCGGACCTCGTCGGCGAGGTCGTCCGGGTCGCGGGAAGTCCTCCTCGAGCGGCAGGCGGAACACGAGGATCCGGGTCGGGATCGGGACCCAGTCGGCGCCCCACTCCGAGCGGGGCACGCCCTCGTACAGGCCGTAGAGCGTCTCGTCGGCCGCGAGGCTCGTTCTCGCGCCGCTGCTCGGGCGACGGGTCGTCGGCGATGACGATCGCGACCTCGTCGAGCGCCGCGCGGAACGGCTGCGGGATGCCGGCGATCGCGCGGTCGACGAGCCGCTCGAACCGCTCGTGGCGCGGGACGCGCGGCCGCGCGCCGCGAACGGGAGCCGCGTCTGCGCTTCGCCATCGCGCCCGTATCCTAGCCGCGATGACCGCCACGCCCGACCGCCGGCCGACCGCTGGCCGGCGATCGACCCGTGGGCGCCCGACGCCGCGACCGCGCCGGCCCCCGATCCCGACGCCGAGCCCGCGGGCTTCGTCGTCCTCGCCGACGGCGACGTGCGGCTCCACTTCCACGACTGGGGCGGCCCCGGCCGGCGATGCGCCGGCGCCCCGGTCCCGGCGTGCTGCTCCTGCCCGGCCTGCTCCAGCCCGCATGGTCGTGGGCGCCCGTCGCCCGGCGGCTCGCGGCGCGCGTCCGCCACGGTCGTCGCCGACCTGCGCGGCCAGGGCCTGTCCGACGCGCCGATGGACGGCTACGACCTGGAGACGCTCGCGGCCGACGCGGTCGCCGTGGCCGAGGGTTCCGGGCTGGCCGGGCGACCGGGCCGATCGTGCTCGCGGGCCACGGGTTCGGTGGCGATCGTCGCGGCGGTCGCGGCGGCGCGCCTCGGGCCCCGTTGCGCCGGCGCTCGTGCTCGTCGACGGCGGCTGGGAGCGGCTCGAGGTCGACGACCGACGTCGACGTCGACGAGTTCCTGCGCGGCCTCGACGAGCCGCCCGAGGTCATGCGCTCGATGGACGCCTGGCTCGGCGACCGGCGGGGGTTCGATCCGGCGACCTGGGACGCGGACCAGGAGCGGCGCGGCGACGCGACGCGGTGGTCGAGACGGCCGCGGGCCACGTGGTGCGTGCCGTCCGGCCGCACGTCGTCGAGGCGATCGTGCGGACGATGTTCGGGTACGACCCGGCGCCGGTCGCTCGCCGCCGTCGAGGCGCCGGTGACGGCGTTGATCGCCCTCGGCGTCGGGCGAGAACGGCGCGCGCCTCGCGGAGCTGCGCCGGTGCGGGGAGGCGCGCGCCGCGGCGGGGCGGTCGCCGATCCGCCTCGCCGGCTACCCGGGCGTCGGCCACAACCTGATGCGCTACCGGCCGGCCGAGGTGACCGCGGCGATCCTCGGCGCCGCCCACGACGATCCGCGATCGGTAGGATCGCGGGATGCGCGTCGTCTACACCCCGGTGCACCTCGGCCACGACGCCATGACCCAGACGTCGATGGGCGTCCAGGTCCCGGCCAGCGAGATCCCGGACCGGGCCGAGCGGATCCGGGCCACGCTCGAGGCCGACGGCGGGTTCGAGCTCGTCGCGCCGACCGAGCACGGCGAGGCGCCGATCACCGCGGTCCACGACCCGGGCCTGCTCGCCTTCCTGCGCGAGGCGTGGGAGGACACCGTCGCGGCCGGGATCACCGACGACTTCCTCGCGCCCGAGACCATCGCCTCGGCCTTCGTGTACGAGGGCATGTCGGACGCGCTCCGCCGCGAGCCGCCGCACATCGCCGGCCGGTCGGGCTATCGGGCGCTCGACACCTCCAGCCCGATCGTCGCCGGCACGTACGCGGCCGCTCGCGGCGCGGTGGACGTCGCGCTCACGACCGTCGACCTCGTGCTGGGTGGCGAGACCGCGGCCTACGGCCTGTGCCGGCCGCCCGGCCACCACGCCGCGCGGTCGATGTACGGCGGCTACTGCTACTTCAACAACGCCGCGATCGCGGCCGAGGCGATCGCGCGCCAGACCGGCGAGCCCGTCGTCGATCCTCGACGTCGACTACCACCACGGCAACGGGACCGAGCAGATCTTCTGGCGGCGGGGCGACGTCCTGTACGTCTCGCTCCACGCGCACCCCGACCGCGAGTACCCGTACTTCCTCGGCTGGCCCGACGAGACGGGCGAGGGCCCGGGTGCTGGCGCGAACCTGAACCTGCCGCTGCCGGCCGGCGCTGTCGGACGAGGCGTACCTCGAGGCGCTCGACCGGGGGCTGGACCGGATCGCGAGCCACCCGGGTTCGGTGCTCGTCGTCTCGCTCGGCTTCGACACCTACCGCCTGGACCCGCTCGGCGACTTCGCGCTGACGACCGAGGTCTACCACGAGGTCGGGCGGCGGGCCGCGGCGCTCGGCAAGCGGCTCGTGATCCTCCAGGAGGGCGGCTACTACGTGCCGGCGCTGGGCGACAACGCGCTCGCCTGGCTGCGGGGTGCCGAGGGCCGCGCCTAGCGGGCCGGCGTCCGGCGGGTCGAGGTTCGCGAACGCGCGCGGCGGCAGGCCCGCCTCGACGGCACGGGCGATGACATCGGCTGCCGCCTCTGGCGACAGGACGGACGTGTCGACCTCGAGGTCGTAGCCGCCGGCCCGGTGGACCGACGTCGAGCTGCGCCGCTGCCTGGCCGATCGTCCGGTCTCGCCGCTCCCGCTCCCGCTCGACGACGACCTCGCGAGGGCAGCGGACGCCGACGAACAGCACGTCGTGCCCGCGAGGCGGCTCGCCAGGTCGACGACCCAGTCCGGTTCCAGGAGGACGTGGTCCACGATCACCGACAGGCCGGCATCGGCGAGCGAGGCGACCATCCGGTGGCAGCCCCTCGACCAGCTGCTCGGCCCAGCTCGCCGGTCTCGATCCGGAACGGCGCGTCGGCACCGGGCTCGGCGTCGACGTACCGGAACACCTCGCTCCACAGGGGCTGGTCGAGGTACCGCTTGGGCAGCGCGAACGACGACCGTGTCGATGCCGACCCCGAGCCAGGCGCCGTCGAGACGGGCCTGCAGCGCCCGCATCAGCGTGGACTTGCCCGAGCTCGAGTCCCGTTGAGCACGATCACCCGACCGGTGGACATCCGCTGATGATGGCGGGTTCGTGGCCGCGGTGGGTGGCGGGTCGCCGGACCGCGCGCTACCATCGGCCGAGGATGAGCGACACCATCGAGCCCCGACGGCCTGCCCGACCACGTCCGCGAGCTCGTCGAGGAGATCGAGAGCGAGATCGGCGACGACGCGGCGATCCGACGGCGCTGCGCCCGGCGTCGCCCAACGGCGCGGATCGAGTCCGCCGTGCGCGAGATCCTGATCGAGATCGGCGAGGACCCGGACCGCGAGGGCCTGCGGACGACGCCGGACCGGGTCCACCGGATGTACGCGGAGCTCACCGCCGGGCTACCACGTCGACCCGGAGCGGCTGATCAACCGGGCGGTGTTCGAGGTCGGCTACTCGGAGATGGTCGTCGTCAAGCGACATCCCGTTCTACTCGTTGTGCGAGCACCACCTGCTGCCGTTCTTCGGCAACGCCCACGTCGCCTACATCCCGAACGGCCGTGTCATCGGGCTGTCCAAGATCCCGCGGATCGTCGAGATGTACGCGCGCCGGCTCCAGGTCCAGGAGCGGCTGACCCAGCAGGTCGCCGACTTCCTCATGGAGCGGCTCGAGCCGCAGGGGCGTCGGCGTCGTGATCGAGGCGACCCACCTGTGCGCGGCGATGCGCGGCGTCCGCAAGCCCGGCACGGTGATGACGACCGCCGCGGTGCTCGGGCTGTTCCGGCGCAACGACAAGACGCGCGCCGAGTTCTTCGCCCATCTCGGACGGCCGGCGCCGGGCGCCTGACGCCGCCGATGGCCCACACGCACGTGACGCCCGCCGCCGCGAGCCGGAACCGGCTCGGCAGCGTGTTCGGCATCACGCTCGGCGGTGTTCGTGTTCGAGCTCGTCGGCGGGATCGCCGCCAACAGCCTCGCGCTCGATCGCGGACGCCGGCCACCTGCTCACGGACGTCGCCGGGATCGGCCTCGACGCTGGTCGCGATCTGGTTCGCCGGCCGGCCCGCCAACCGCAACCGGTCCTACGGCCTGATGCGCCTCGAGATCCTGGCGGCCGTCGTCAACGCGATGCTGCTGTTCGCGGTGGCCGCGTTCGTGCTGGTCGAGGCGTGGCGGCGCTGGAACGCGCCGCCGGAGGTCGAGTCGGGGCTGATGCTCGCCGTCGCGGTCGATCGGGCTGCTCGCGAACGGTGTCTCGCTCGCTCGTGCTGCGGGACGCGCAGCGCGAGAGCCTGCCGCTGCGCGGCGCCTACCTCGAGGTGCTGGGCGACCTCGTCGGGTCCGCGGCCGTCATCGTCGCCGCGCTCGTGATCACGCGTCACGGGCCAGGTGCGGGCCGACGCGATCGCCTCGGTCTTCATCGGCGCTGCTGATCCTGCCGCGCACCTGGTCGCTGCTCAAGGAGGCGGTCGACGTGCTGCTCGAGGCGTCGCCCAAGGGGATCGACCTGGGCGAGGTGCGGTCGCACATCCTCGAGGCGCCGGGCGTCGCCGACGTCCACGACCTCCACGCCTGGACGATCACCTCGGGCGATGAACGTCGTGTCCGCGCACGTCGTGCTGGAGGCCGATGCCAGCCCACCGGCCGTGCTCGACTACCTGTGCGGGTGCCTGTCGGGCGACTTCGACATCGAGCATTCGACCTTCCAGCTCGAAACCTCCGACCGCCGCCGGCTCGAGACCGCCCACCACGCGTGACCGCTCGATCGGGCGCGCGGCGACGTCGCGGCGCCCGCTGGGGTCCGTGCCTGATAGTCTGTCGGGGCATCGTTCTCGCGGCCCGAAACGCCCGAGAAGCGTTCTTTCGGGCGCTGTTCGTCGCGAGTTTCGTGTATGAGCAGGCCGTGGCAGAGCTCCCAACGCCTCGTCGAGGCGACGCCTGGAGGTCAAAAGCGCTTGCCCTGACAGCATGGCCGAGGGAGAGCGCGCGGCCGACGCGCTGACGCCGATGCGGCCCGCCTACAATCCGCGCCATGACCGATCGACCGCTCAAGGTGCTGATCGCCAAGCCCGGCCTCGACGGCCACGACCGCGGGGCCAAGGTGCTCGCGCGGGGCCTGCGCGACGAGGGCTTCGAGGTCGTCTACACGGGCCTCCGCCAGACGCCCGAGATGATCGTGACCGCGGCGCTCCAGGAGGACGTCGACGTCGTCGGGCTGTCGATCCTGTCGGGCGCCCACATGACGCTCGTGCCGAAGGTCTGCCGCCAGCTGCGCGAGCAGGGCCTCGACGACGTGCTGGTCACCGTCGGCGGCATCATCCCCGACGACGACGTCGAGCCGCTCAGGGCCGAGGGCGTCGCCGCGGTGTTCGGGCCCGGGCACGACGATCCGCGAGGTCGCCGACTTCATCCGCGCCAACGCGACGCCGCGCGAGTAGCCGGGTCCCGGCGCGACGTGGCCGAGTCCCCGGCGGCACGCGCCGCGGCCCTCGCCGACGCCGCCCGGGCGGGCGATCGCCGGGCCCTCGCGCGCCTGCTGACGGCCGTCGAGAACCACACGCCGGTCGCCGAGCACGCGCTGCGCCGCCTCTACCCGCTGGCCGGGCGGCGCCCACCTCATCGGCATCACCGGACCGCCGGGCGCCGGCAAGTCCACGCTCGTCGCCGCGCTGATCGCGGCGCTGCGCGAGGCCGGTCGCACCGTCGCCGTCGTCGCCGTCGACCCGTCGTCGCCGATCACCGGCGGCGCCCTGCTCGGCGACCGCGTCCGGATGCAGGCCTACGCCGAGCGACGACGGCGTGTTCATCCGCTCGATGGCGTCGCGCGGCCACGCGGGCGGGCTCGCGGCGACGTCCACCGTCGCGGCCACCGTCCTCGACGCGGCCGGGCTTCGACATCGTCCTGCTCGAGACCGTCGGGACGGGCCAGAGCGAGGTCGAGGTCGCGGCGGCCGCCGACACGACCGTCGTGCTCGAGGCGCCCGAGATGGGCGACGAGGTCCAGGCGATCAAGGCCGGGCTGCTCGAGGTGGCCGACATCGTCGTCGTGAACAAGGGCGACCGGCCCGGCGCCCAGCGGACCGCCGCCCAGCTGCGGGCGATGCTGGTGCCGACGGTGGCGCGCAAGGACGTGGACCCGTCGCGGCCCGCCCCGAAGCGCCCCGAGGTCCTGGTGACGACCGCGCTGACCGGCGACGGCGTGCCCGGCGCTGCTCGCGGCCCTCGAGCAGCACCGGGCCGCCGGGGGCGACGGGGCGGCCGCCTCCGCCACGTCGGGCCCGCGCCACGGCGCAGGTGCGCGCGGTCCTCGTCGAGCGGCTGTGGGACCGGCTCGGCGCCGCCGGGCTGCGTCCGCGGCACCGAGGCCGCGATCGACGCCGTCGCGGCCACGACCTCGACCCGTACGCGGCCGCCGACGAGCTGCTGGCCGCGATCGCGCAGGACGGATCGAGCGATGAGCGTCGAGCGCGTGTTCGTCGCGGGCGCCGGGCTCATGGGCCACGGGATCGCGCAGGTCCACGCGGCCGATCGGCAAGCAGGTCGACGCTCTACGAGCCGGACCTCGCGCGGGCCGTCGCCGGCCGCGACCGGATCGCCGGCAACCTCGAGCGCTCCGTCGCGAAGGGCCGGCTGACGCCCGACGAGCGGGACGCGACCCTCGCCCGGCTCCGCCCGACGGACGACCTCGGCGCCGCCGCCGACGCCGACCTCGTCGTCGAGGCCGTGTTCGAGGACCTCGAGCGTGAAGTCGACCCTGTGGGCGGACCTCGACGCCATCGCGCCGGCCGGCGCCATCTTCGCCTCCAACACCTCGTCGATCGCCATCGACCGCCTCGCCGCCGCCGTCGCGGAGGCGCGCCGCGCCCGGTTCGTCGGCATGCACTTCTTCAGCCCGGTGCCGGTGATGCCGCTGATCGAGCTGATCCGCGGCATCGGCCACCGACGACGCCACCGAGGCCGCGTCCGCGCCCTCGCGGCGGAGCTCGGCAAGCAGGTGATCGTGTCGGCCGACCGGCCCGGGTTCATCGTCAACCGGATCCTGATGCCGTTCCTCGCCGAGGCGATGCGCGCCTACGAGGAGGGCCTGGGCACGGCCGACGACATCGACACGGGGGCGAGGGTCGGGCTCAACCACCCGATGGGGCCGCTCGAGCTCGCGGACTTCATCGGCCTCGACGTGTGCCTCGGGATCCTGCGCGTGCTGCACGAGGGCTTCGGGCAGCCGCAGTTCGAGCCGCCGGCGGTGCTCGAGGAGCTCGTCGCCGCCGGGCACCTGGGCCAGAAGACCGGGCGCGGGTTCCACACCTACCCGCGCTGAAGGGCGGCCCCGGCCGCGTCAGCCGCCGGTCACCGGGAGCACGACGGACCGGACCGTAGCCTCGATTCCGGCAAGGTCGAACGGCTTGGCGACGATCGGGACGCCCGAACCGGCGATGAACGCCACGATCTCGGGGCTGTCGGGATCGCCTGACAGCAGCACGAACCGCTGGCGGAGGTCCGGACGAGTCGCCGCGACGCGCTCGTAGAGGTCGATCCCGGTCATCCCCGGCAGGTGGTGGTCGGAGACGATGGCGTCGACGGCCGCGCGGTCGATCAGGGCCAGCGCATCCTCCCCGCTCGCCGCCTCGATGGCCTCGCATCCCGCGCGCTCGAGGACGCGCACGAGCAGCGCCCTCACCGACGCTTCGTCGTCGCAGACCAGTACCAGCGGCCGCCGAGGACCGCCCGCCGCGTGGTTCGCGGGCGTCGCGTCCATGGGCGCCTCAGGGGCCGCGTCATCCTCGATGGGCACCCGCAGCTCGAGGACGGTCCGGTTGAGGCGTATCCCCGCCGCATCGACCTCGTCGTGGACGACGGGCACGCCCAGGCGATCGAGGAGCGCGCCGGCGCCGGCGGCGGTCTCGGGTCCGGGTTCGAAGGGACGGCCATCGTCGGTCATCGACAGCCGCACGATCGTCCGCGGGCCTTCGCCCGCCGCGGCGGCCTCGATCCGCAGCCGCCCACGGGCCGCTGGGGCCCCGAGGCGCTCTATCGCATCGACCAGCAATCCCGCGATGGCGGTGCGGAACGCCGACGGGTCGACCTCGACCTCGGGCAGGCTGTCCGCGATCGCCACCTCGACGTCGACGCCGGTGAGCGCATGCGCTGCGAGCTCGAGGAGGGCCGCCACCGTCGTGGCGACGGGCGTGGGGCGCAGGACCGGCGGCCGGATCCGCGCGACGTCGAGCAGGGTCGACACCAGGCGGTAGGTTCGATCCGCCTCTTCGCGCAGCAGCCGCGCGTCGGTTCGCAGGTCGTCGGGGACCCGCTCGTCGGCGGCGATCAGCGAGGCCAGCCCGAGGATCGCGCCCAGCGGGTTGGCGAGGTCGTGGGCGGCGCCATCGGCGAGAAACCCGAGCGCGTGCATCCGCTGGGCGAGCACGAGCTCCGGGGTCGTCGGCGTCGCGGGTCCTCGCTCCGATGCAGGCACGGCGGTCATCCTACGCGGGGTCGGCTGGGGCGCGGGGTCGCGGTGTACCCTCCGCCGCATGCAGCCCCGGAGCGGACCGGACGGTCACGCCTTCATCGTCAGCGCCGCGCGGACGCCCATCGGCAAGTTCGGCGGAGCGCTCTCGGGCGTCCCCGCGGTCGAGCTCGGCGCGACGGCGATCCGCGCGGCGGTCGAGCGGTCCGGCCTGCCGGCGGACGCACGGATCGACGAGGTCATCATGGGCCAGGTGCTCCAGGCGGGCGCCGGCCAGGCCCCGGCGCGCCAGGCGCTGCTCCGGGCCGGCCTCGCCGACACGACGCCCGCGACCACGATCAACCGCGTCTGCGGCTCGGGCCTCAAGTCGATCATGTTCGCCGCGGCCGGGCATCCGGGCCGGCGACGGCGACGTGTACGTGGCCGGCGGCATGGAGTCGATGAACCAGGCGCCGTTCCTGCTGCGCAAGGCCCGGTTCGGCTATCGCCTGGGCAACGGGACGCTCGAGGACTCGACGGTCCTCGACGGGCTGTGGTGCAGCGTCGAGGACTGCCACATGGGCACGCACGCCGAGCGCGTGGCGATCCGGGACGGCGTGTCGCGCGAGGACCAGGACGCGTTCGCGCTCGCGAGCCACCAGCACGCGTCGCGGCGATCGACGAGGGCCGGTTCGACGCGGAGCTGGCGCCGGTGACGTGCGCGACGCGAAGGGCCGCGAGACGGTCGTCGCGGTCGACGAGAGCCCGCGGCGCGACACGACGGCCGAGGCGCTCGCCCGGCTGGCGCCCGGCGTTCGACCTGCCCGACGGGTGAGGACCGCGGCTCGGCGACGACCGGGCACCGTCACCGCGGGCAACGCGCCCGGGATCACCGACGGGGCGGCGGCGACGGTCGTGGCCTCGGAGCGGGCGGTCGAGCAGCGCGGGCTGACGCCCCTGGCCCGGATCGTCGGCTACGCCCAGGCCGAGGTCGCGCCGAAGTGGCTGTTCCTCGCGCCGGTCCAGGGCGTCCGCGGCCTCGAGGCAGCGCACCGGCCTGCCGATCGAGGCCTACGACCTGATCGAGATCAACGAGGCGTTCGCGGCCCAGGCGCTGGCCGACGGGCGCGAGCTCGGCTTCGACTGGTCGAAGGTCAACGTCAACGGCGGGGCGATCGCGCTGGGCCACCCGATCGGGGCGTCCGGGGCGCGGATCGTCGCCACGCTGCTCCACGAGCTCGAGCGGCGCGGCGGCCGCTACGGGATGGCGACGCTGTGCCTCGGCGGTGGCGGCTCTGTCGCGATGGCGTTCGAACGAGTCTGAAGCCAGGTTCGCTCCGAAACCGGGTTGACGATGCGGCCCCGCGGCCCGGAGTATCGCTACTCACGGGACACGCCTGCGAGGAGCCGCATTGACCGAGGTCGTCGCGCCGCCCGCGACGCATCGCCTGTTCATCGCCGGTCGCTGGGTCGAGTCGGTGTCCGGCGCGACGTTCGACAGCGTCAACCCCGCCGACACGCGCGACGTCGTCGGCCACTTCCAGGCGGGCACCGCCGCCGACGTCGCGATGGCCGTGCGGGCCGCGGAGATGGCGTTCCCGGCCTGGCGCGCGACGCCGGCGCCCGAAGCGCGGCGAGATCCTGTACCGCTTCGGCGCCCTGATGGCGGAGCACAAGGAGCGCCTCGCCCGGGCGATGACGCGCGAGATGGGCAAGGTCATCGCTGAGGCGCGGGGCGACGTCCAGGAGGGCATCGACATCGCCTTCCTGATGGCCGGCGAAGGCCGGCGGATGTTCGGCGACACCGTGCCGTCGGAGCTGCCCGACAAGTGGGCGATGAGCATCCGCCAGCCGATCGGGGTCGCCGGGATCGTCACGCCGTGGAACTTCCCGATCGCGATCCCGTGCTGGAAGACGATGCCCGCGCTCGTCGCCGGGAACACCGTCGTGTTCAAGCCCTCATCGGAGACGCCGCACTGCGCGACGCTCCTCGTCGAGCTGATGGACGAGGCGGGCTTCCCGGCCGGGACCGTGAACCTCGTCACGGGCTCGGGCGAGAGCGGTCGGGCGACGCGATCGTCGACAGCCGTGACGTGCCGGTGATCTCGTTCACCGGCTCGTCGGACACGGGGCGTGCGCATCGCCGAGCGCGCCGGGCCGGCTGCTCAAGCGCCTGAGCCTCGAGCTCGGCGGCAAGAACGCGGTCGTCGTCCTGCGCGGACGCGGACCTCGACCTCGCGGTCGACGGGCATCCTGTGGTCGGCGTTCGGGACGACCGGCCAGCGGTGCACGGCGTGCTCGCGGGTGATCGTCGACCGGGCGGTCGCCGACGACCTCGTCGCGACGGCTCGAGACGCGGGCCAACGCCCTCCGCCTCGGGCGACGGGCTGCTCGACGCCGGAACGGACGTCGGACCGCTGGTCAACGCGACCGGCCGTGGACAAGGTCGAGCGGTATGTCGGGATCGGCCGGCGCGAGGGCGAGCTCGTCACCGGCGGGGAGCGGGCGGCGGATGGCGACCTCGCCCACGGCCACTTCTTCCGGCCCGACGATCTTCACGGGCGTCGCGCCGATGGCGCACGATCGCCCAGGACGAGATCTTCGGGCCCGTGCTGTCGGTCGTGCCGGTCGACGGCTACGACGAGGCGATGACCGCGGCCAACCAGGTCCGCTACGGCCTGTCGGCGTCGATCTATCACCCGCGACGTCAACGCCGCCTTCCGGGCGATGCGCGACTTCGAGACCGGCATCGTCTACGTCAACGCCGGGACCACCGGCGCCGAGACCCATCTCCCGTTCGGCGGCTGGAAGAACACCGGCAACGGCCACCGCGAGGCCGGCCACGCCGCCCTCGACACGTTCACCGAGTGGAAGGCCGTGTACGTCGACTACAGCGGGCGCCTCCAGCGCGCACAGATCGACAACCAGTGACGGACGTCGGGCCCGGGAGCGGCTCGTCGGCGGTGCCCCGGACGAGCTCGCCGATCGGCACGGCCGGCGCGGCGGACGTCGCCGTGTGGGCCGTCGAGCTGCGCAAGACGTTCGACGTGCCCGGTCCGCGAGGCCGGGATGCGCGCGGCCACGCGCAGCCTCGTCCGGCGCGAGACGCGCGAGGTCGCCGCCGTCGACGGCATCAGCTTCGAGATCCCGCGCGGCGAGGTCGTCGGGTTCCTCGGCCCCAACGGCGCCGGCAAGACGACGACGCTGAAGATGCTGTCGGGGCTGCTGTACCCGACGTCGGGCGAGGCGCGCGTGCTGGGCTACACGCCGTCGAAGCGCGAGCGGCGACTTCCTGCGCCGGATCACGATGGTGATGGGCAACCGCAACCAGCTGCAGTGGGACCTGCCGGCGCTCGACTCGTTCGACCTCACTGCGCGCGATCTACCGCATCCCACGCCCGAGTTCGTCGCCATGCGGGACGAGCTCATCGAGCTCCTCGACCTCGGCGACCTCGTCACCAAGCCGGTCCGCAACCTCTCCCTCGGCGAGCGGATGAAGGTCGAGATCTGCGGCGCGCTGCTGCATCGCCCGCAGGTGCTGTTCCTCGACGAGCCGACGATCGGCCTCGACGTCACCATGCAGAAGCGCATCCGCTCGTTCGTCGCCGAGTACAACCAGCGGACCGGCGCGACGGTGCTGCTGACGAGCCACTACATGGCCGACGTCCAGGCGCTGTGCAAGCGGGTGATCGTGATCCACCACGGCCGGATCCTGTTCGACGGCGCACCTCGCGACGCTCGCCGACCAGTTCGCGGCGACGAAGACGATCGGCGTCACGCTCTGGCGAGGGCTCGCCCGACCTGTCCGAAGTACGGCGAGGTCATCGAGCACCGAGGACGGCCGGATCGACGCTCCGCGTCGCGCGGGCCGACGCCCCGAAGGTCACGACGCGGCTGCTGGCGCGACCTCGCCGGTGGCCGACCTCACGATCGAGGACCCGCCGATCGAGGACGTGATCGAGCAGGTCTTCGCGACCGCGACGCCGCCGGCGCACCGCGGCCGAGGACGCGCCCGGCCACTCGATGCGCCGCCGTGGCCGACGCCACCGGACCGCGCCACCGCCGCGGCCGGGCCCGCCGCCTGGATCGACCTGTACGCGACCACGATGCGGATCGCGATCGCGGAGCAGTTCCAGTACCGCGTCGCCAACTACTTCTACATGATCGGCATGATCGCCGAGCCGATCGTCTACCTCGTCGTCTGGACGACGGTCGCCGAACCAGCAGGGCGGCTCGGTCGGCGGGTATCACGCCCGGGCGAGTTCGCGGCCTACTACATCGTCTGGACGCTGGTCCGGAACATGAACATCGTGTTCACGCCGTTCGGCTGGGAGGAGCGGATCCGCGAGGGCCAGTTCTCGGGCCAGCTCCTGCGCCCGGTCCACCCGATCCACTGGGACCTCGGCTACTTCGCCGGCTGGAAGGTCGTCGTGATCGTCCTGTGGCTGCCGATCGCGTACGTCCTGTCGCTGCTGTTCCACCCGACCGCGCACATCACGCTGCTCGGGCGCGATCGTGTTCCTGATCTCGATCTGGGGCGCCTACCTGATCCGCTCGCTCAACCAGTCGACGCTCGGCATGGTGACCTTCTGGACGACGCGCGTCGGGCCGGTGTTCAGCCTCTACTTCGCCGCCGAGCTGCTGCTCTCCGGCCGCCTCGTGCCGCCGCAGCTGCTGCCCGAGTGGGCCCGCCAGCTGGCCGCGATCCTGCCGTTCCAGTACACGTTCGCGTTCCCGATCGAGGCCCTGATCGGCGACCTCCCGCCCGAGGTGCTCCTCGGCGGGCTCGTCGATGCAGGGCGCTCTGGATCGTCGATCGGCGCCAGCGCTGCGTCGCGGCGGCACGTTCCGCGATCGCGATCCGGCGCTACTCGGCGGTGGGCGGCTGATGCGCGACGCTGCCGGCTGTTCTGGACGTATCGCCCGGGTCGGGGCGCTCAACGAGCTCCAGTACCGGGCCAACCTCCTGATCCAGCTCGTCGAGTCGGCGATCACGCTGGCGACCGGCCTCGTCGTGCTCGCGCTCGTGTTCAACCAGGTCGCCGGACCTCAACGGCTGGTCGCACGCCGGAGCTGCTCGCGGTGATGGGCGTCTACACGCTGATCGGCGGCGATCATCGGCGACGTTCATCCAGCCCAACATGGAGCGGCTGATCGACGACGTGCGGCAGGGGACGCTCGACTACGTCCTGACCAAGCCCGACGACGGCCAGGTGCTCGTCAGCGTCCGCGAGATCCGGATCTGGCACCTGGTCGACGTCGTGCTCGGGATCGTGATCCTGGTCATCGCGGCGCGCGAGATTCCCGGGCACGCTCGGCGTCGGCGGGCATGGCCGCGTTCCTCGCTCGCGCTCGCCCTCGGCGCGGCGATGGTCTACTGCTTCTGGCTGCATCCTCACGATCGGCCGCGTTCTGGATCGTGCGCATGGACGAGATCGTCGACCTGTTCGCGGGCGTCTACCAGGCCGGTCGGTGGCCGGTCTCGATCTACCCGGACTGGCTCCGCGTCGGCCTCACGTTCCTCGTCCCGATCGCGTTCGCCGTGACGGTGCCGGCGGAGGCGTTCACCGGGCGGCTGACGCCCGGGACCCTCGCGCTCGCCGCCGCGTTCGCGGTCGGCCTGCTCGTCGTCACGCGGCTGCTGTGGCGGACCGGGCTTGCGACGCTACTCGGGCGCCTCCGCCTGACGTCGTCCGCGGCTGTTTACGTGACCTTGCACCGCCCGAACGGGCATGATCTGTCGATGCGATGGAGCCGGGGACACACGGGCAGCATCGAGGATCGCCGCAGCCAGGGCGGCGGGCCGGCGGCTGGGCGCTTGGCGGCGGCATGGGCGGGATCCCGATCCCGAGTCGGCGTCGGCGGTGGCGGCGGCTGCTGATCGTCGTCGCGATCATCGTGCTCAACCTGCTCTCAGCAGCGGGAGCGGCGGCGGCAGCGGGGAGCGGAGCGGCGGAAGCGGGGCCGGAGGCCTCGGCGGCAGCCTCGGGCCTCGGCGGCGAGGCGGTCGGCCCGGTCGGGACGCGCCGACCTGCCGAACAACGGCGACGAGGTCGAGTTCATGGGCTACGTGCTCGACGACGCCAACGCCTGTGGGCCGACATGTTCGGCGGGCCGGCGACACGTACACGCCGACGACGCTCGTCCTGTTCACGAACGGACCCGACTCCGGCTGCGGCCCGGCGAGCTCGGAGACGGGCCCGTTCTACTGCCCCGCCGACCAGAAGGTCTACCTCGACCTCGACTTCTTCGACGAGCTCCGCGACCGCGTTCGGTGCGCCCGGGGACTTCGCCGAGGCCTACGTCGTCGCCCACGAGGTCGGGCACCACGTCCAGCAGCAGACGGGCATCGAGGCCCAGGTCCGCGACGCGCAGCAGCAGGACCCGAGCCGCGAGAACGAGCTGTCCGTGAAGATCGAGCTCCAGGCCGACTGTCTCGCCGGGCGTGTGGGCGCAGTCTGTGTACGAGCGGGCGACCTTGAGGCCGGCGACATCGACGAGGGCCTGCGGGCGGCCTCGGCGGTCGGCGACGACCGGATCCAGGCGGGCGCCGGCATGGCGGTCAACCCGGAGACCTGGACCCACGGCTCCGCCGAGCAGCGCTCCAGCTGGTTCGAGAAGGGCTACAAGACCGGCGATCCCGCGGCCTGCGACACGTTCGCCGGCGAGCTGATCAGTCGCCCCGGCGGCGCAGCGCCGCCGTTCGCCGCGCGGCATGCACGGGTGCATGACCCGCCGCGATCCGAGCGTGCGACCGATCGCCAAGTCCAGGTTCCGGCGCAAACCCACGCTCCGACGGCGCCGAAACCATGCATCAGTGAATATCGGGCCTTGGGCGGGCCCTCGGATGGTGAGGATCGCGTGCGGCGGCGAAGGTGCGCTATCCTTCCGGCCGGTTCCGGGCCGGTAGCTCAACGGTAGAGCAAGTGACTCTTAATCACTAGGTTCAGGGTTCGAATCCCTGCCGGCTCACCACTTCCCCGACCTCGATTGCGCGGGCGTGCGCGCCCGCAGGGCGGTGGGTGGCGGATCGGGTGCTCTCATGCGACTCTCACGGCGGGCCGGTTCCATAGACTCAGCACCGAACCTGCCCAGGAGCACTCCTCTTGACCACACCGCAGCCCACAAAGACTCGAGGCGCCTTCATCGTGATCGGCGCCCTCGCCCTCGCGATCGCGATCGCGGGAGCCGCGGGGCTGTGGTACCTGTTCTTCCGACCGGCGGGCCCTGCGCCCGTGTCGCTGGCCTCCCTGCCCGCGGTGACCGCGACGCAGCCCGCCGCCGACCCCGCGGCCTCGGCCGTCACCGGAGCGACCGCCAACCCTGCCGCCACCAACGACGCCGCGGCAACCACGTCGACCGCCGATGGCATCGCCGGCACCTGGGCTGTCGACACCTCGATCGGCTCGGGCGACACGGGAACCTTCGTCGGCTACCGCGTGAAGGAGCAGCTCGCCACCGTCGGCGCCCAGGAGGCGGTCGGACGGACCTCGGGCGTCACCGGCTCGCTCACGATCGACGGCACCACGATCACGGCCGTCGACATCACCGCCGACCTGACCGGGCTCCAGAGCGACGAGTCGAACCGTGACCGCCAGCTCCAGCGCCAGGGCCTCGAGACGGGGACGTTCCCGACGGCCACGTTCAAGCTGACCCAGCCGATCGAGCTCGCCTCGGTGCCGGCGGAAGGCGAGATCGTCGAGGTCACCGCGACCGGCGACCTGACGCTGCACGGCGTCACCAAGTCGGTGCAGATCCCGCTCCAGGCGCGCCTCGAGAGTGGCGTGATCACGGTGGCAGGCTCGCTGCCGATCCAGTTCGCCGACTACTCGATCCAGCAGCCGCAGGGGATGATCGTGCTGTCCGTGGAGGACCATGGGATCCTCGAGCTGCAGGTCCACTTCACTCGCGCCTGATCTCAGGCACCTCTCAGGGACAGCCCATTCAATGGACATCGACGCGGCGCTCCCGGCGGACTCCTCCCCGCCGCGAGCGCCGCGATCGTCGTTCGAGGGCCCGACATGACCACCCGATCCGGCACCCATCCGGTGTCCGTTCCGCTGCCTCGCCACTGGGGCACGCGTGCGCGGGACGTCGTCGCCCTGCTCGTCGCGAATGGCGTCTTCATCGTCCTGATGTGGGTCCGCCACGGCGGCCTCGACCAGCTCGGCACCCTGGGCGGCGCGCTGACGGCCGCCGGGCAGGTGACCGCGCTCCTGGGCACATACCTCGCGCTGATCCAGCTCGTCCTGATGGGCCGCAGCCCGTGGCTCGACGAGGCATTCGGCATGGACCGGCTGGCCTGGGCGCACCGCTGGCTGGGGTTCGCGACGATCTGGCTGATCGCGGCGCACGGGGTCCTGACGACGGTCGGCTACGCCATGGGCGATGGTGCGAGCGTCATCGACGAAGCCGTCACGCTCCTGACCACCTACCCGTACGTCCTGTGGGCGACCGCTGGGTTCTGGCTGTTCGTGCTCGTCGGCGTCACGTCCGTGCGCGCAGCCCGCCGCCGGCTGTCGTACGAGACCTGGTACGGGATCCACCTGTACGCGTACCTCGCGATCGCGCTCGCGTTCCTGCACCAGCTGTTCGTCGGCGCCGACTTCATGCACGACCAGCTGGCGGCGATGTACTGGATCGGCCTGTACGTGGCGACGGTGGCCCTGGTGCTCACGTTCCGCATCGGCCAGCCGGCGTTCAGGTCCTTTCGCCACCGTCTCCAGGTGTCCGCCGTCGTCGACGAAGCCCCCGGGGTCGTCTCGATCTACCTGGTCGGGCGTGATCTCGATCGCCTCGCGGTCAGGTCCGGCCAGTTCTTCGTCCTGCGCTTCCTGACCCGCGACGGCTGGTGGCGAGCGCATCCGTACTCGATCTCGTCGGCCCCCAACGGGCGCTGGCTGCGGTTCACGGTGAAGGACCTGGGCGACGACAGCGGGCGGATGCGCCACCTGGCCGTCGGGACCCGGGTGTTCATCGAGGGCCCGTACGGCGTCCTGACCGGCGCGCGGCGCACCCGGCGCGGCGTGACGCTGATCGCCGGCGGGATCGGGATCACGCCCCTGCGCGCCCTGCTGGAGTCGCTGCCGGCACAGCCCGGCGACCTGACCCTCATCTACCGAGCAGCCCATCCCCGTCATCTCGTGTTCCGCGACGAGCTGGAGACGCTGGCTGCGCTGCGCGGCGCCCGCGTCCACTACCTCGTCGGATCACGGCAGGCAACCGGGCACGGCACCCACCTGCCGGGACCCACGCTGGATCGGGAGACGATCGCGCGGCTCGTTCCATCGATCGCCGACCACGACGTCTACCTGTGTGGACCGGCCGGGATGATGCGGACCGTCGAGGCCGCGCTGGCCGATCTCGGCGTGCCCCGTCGCCAGGTGCATTCGGAGCGATTCGCCTACTGAGCCGGGCGTCCGCAAGGCGTCGAGCGACCGCTCTCAGGACCCTCTCAGCGACTTCGTCGAACCTCAGCACAGAACGCATCGCCCAGCGACCCGCGGACACGAACCTTCGGGAGACCGACCTCATGCCGAAACGCGGCGCCTTCGCCCTGAGCCTGACGGCCTTTGCGCTCATCCTGCTGCTGAACTTCCAGACGCCCGGCGCGGCCTCGACGCTGGAGCCCGTGGCCCGGTCCGGATCCTCGACCGCCACCGGCTCCACCTCGACCGGCTCGAGCACCTCGGGGTCGTCCAGCACGACAGCTTCTTCGGGCAGCGGCGGATCCTCGACCGTCGCGGACCCGACCGCGACCCCGGCACCAGCGGCCACGAGCGGGACCGTCGATGGTCCGACCGTCGACACCCGATACGGTCCGGTCCAGGTCGAGGTGACGATCAAGAACGGCAAGATCAGCGACGTGACCGCGCTGCAGCTGCCCTCGGGCGGCCGGTCCGGCCAGATCTCACGGGTGGTCGAACCGATGCTCAGCAGCGAGGCCCTGAGCGCGCAGAGCGCGAGCATCGACGGCGTCTCGGGGGCGACGTACACCAGCGATGCCTATGCCCGGTCGCTCCAGGCGGCGCTCGACGATGCCGGCTACACCGGCTGACGGAGCGGAGCGGTGACCGCCGCCCGCCCGGTCACTCGGGTGCCCGCCCGGATCGTCCGGGTGGAACCGGTGATGGGCACGACCGTCAGCATCGACGTCCGCCGCCCGCTCGTCGAGCGATCGGCGATCGACGAGGCGATGGCCTGGTTCCACGACGTCGACCGACGCTTCAGCCTGTTCCGGCCCGACAGCGAGGCCAGCCGCGTCGCGGACGGCACGCTCAGCCTCGATGACGCGAGCCCCGACGTCCGCGCGATGGTCACCCTCGCCGAGATCGTCCGTGAACGGTCCGACGGCTACTTCGACGCCCGGCGCCATCGAGCCGACGGCCGGCTCGACCCGACGGGGGTCGTCAAGGGCTGGTCCGTCGACGAGGCGGTCAGCCTCCTTCGACTCGCGGGCGCGGTCAACGTCCAGGTGGTGGCCGGCGGCGACCTCTTCGCCGCGGGCGAGGCGTCGCTGGGGTCGCCGTGGCGGATCGGGATCCGGCACCCCGAGGCGCACGACCGCGTCGCCGCCGTCCTCGCCATCTCCGACCTGGCCGTCGCGACGTCGGGCCTCTACGAGCGCAATGGCCACATCCGCGACCCGCACACGGGTCGCGTCGCCAACGAGCTGGCGAGCTTCACGGTGGTCGGGCCGACGCTCGCGCTTGCCGACGCGTACGCCACGGCCGCCTTCGCAATGGGCGAGCGAGGGCTCGCGTGGATCGCCGGCCAGCGGGGCTTCGGCGGGCTCGCGATCACCCGCGATTCGCGCGTCATCTGGACACCGCTCGTCAACGAGCTCCTGGTGCCCGCCAGCGCCACCGCTTGACAGCGGACTCTCACGCCAATCTCAGGTGCGGGGCATTGACTGGGTGCAATCGATCCGTCTGTCGCTCCAGGAGCGCACCCTGATGACCCACCCGTTCGAACCCGCGACCCCGGAGCCCGACCCGTTCCGGCCCCGGTTCGCGCCGCCTCCAGCCCCCTCGACGACCTGGGCCGCGCCCGCCGGATCGCCGGCCCCGGTCGGCCCCACGGGGTCGGCCGGCTCGACGGGCGGCCCGGGCGGCCGCGGCATCGGCGCCGTGGTCGCCGCGGCCGTGCTCAGCGCGATGCTCGCGACCGGCGGCACGGCCGCCTTCGTGACCCTGCTGCTGCCGGGTGCGCCCGCTGCGTCGGTGGCCAACGTCGGCACGGGCCGCACCACCAGCACGGGATCGACGACCGTCACCGCGGGCGACCTCACCGCCATGGTCGCGTCAGCCCGGGAGTCCGTCGTCACGATCACGGCCGACGGCATGACGACCGACCGGTTCTCGCCGTTCGGCCAGCCGACCCGCGGGATCGGCTCGGGGATCATCCTCACGGCCAACGGGTACATCCTCACCAACCGCCACGTCACCGAGAACAGCACCAGCCTGAGCGTCGAGCTCAACGACGGGAGCACCTACCAGGCCAAGCTCATCGAGCAGGCGACCGATAACGATCTCGCCCTGATCAAGATCGACGCGACCGGCCTGTCGGCGGCCCGGATCGCCAATTCCACGTCCGTGGCGGTCGGGGAGACCGCGATCGCCATCGGCAGCCCCCTCGGGACCTATACCGAGACCGTGACCAAGGGCATCGTCTCGGGCCTGGGTCGCGAGGTGACCGTCGCCGATGAGACGACGGGGCGCCCGGTCAAGCTGACCGGCCTGATCCAGACCGACGCCGCGATCAACCCGGGCAACAGCGGCGGCCCGCTGCTCGATGCCTCGGGCGCGGTCATCGGCATCAACACCGCGATCGCCTCGAGCGCCCAGGGCCTTGGCTTTGCGATCCCCATCAACGACGCGGCCGACCTGATCGCCAAGGCGACCTCCGGCCAGGGCGCCTGACCGCGCCCGCATCCACCGAACGCATCCACCACGCTCACCACGGAGAGAGGACCGTCACGCCCATGAAGCTGAAGCTGCTCGTCATCGTCGTCCTGGTCGTTGCCGGGGGCGCCGCCATCGCCTACTCGCTCGGCGGCATCCAGCTCGCCGGGTCGGCCAACGCGACCCAATACCTGACGACGCCTGTGACGACCGGCGACGTGACCGACAGCGTCGCCGCCACCGGCACGATCGCACCGACCTCCACCTACGACCTCGGGTTCGGGGCGCCGCCGGTGCTGACCACGGCCTCCAGCGGGGCCGCGGGGTCCGGCACCTGGACGGTGACCGACGTCAAGGCGACGGTCGGGCAGGCCGTCAAGCAGGGCGATGTCCTCGCTACAGCGTCCACCGCCGACCTGCGGCAGCAGCTGGTCAATGCCGAAGCCTCGCTTCGTTCCGCGCGCCTGCAGGAGAAGCAGGCCAAGCAGGCGCTCGCCGACGCGTCCGGCACGGCCGCGATCCGCCAGGCGAAGGTCGGCAGGTACAACGCGATCAACGCCCGGCGCGACGCGCAGCAAAAGGTCGACGACCTGCGCAGCCAGATCCGCTATGCCACGCTCACGGCGCCGATCGACGGCACCGTCACCGCCGTCAACATCGCGAAGGGCCTCGACTCCACGGGCACCGCGGTCTCGGTCGCCTCGTCGACCTACGAGGTCACGGCAGACGTTGTCGAGAGCGACATCAGCTCGATGACCGTCGGCCAGGAGGCGACGATCGGTGTCGACGCCATCGGCGCGACGATCACCGGCACCGTCTCGGCGATCGCGCCGACGGCCGGCGACAGCAGCGGCTCCGGCAGCGTCGTGTCCTACCCGGTCACGGTGACGCTGACCGGCGCGCCCAAGTCGCTGCGCGCCGGGATGACGGCCGACATCACGATCGTCACGGCGTCTGCGAGCAACGTGCTCACGATCCCCGCCGAGGCGCTCCGCGGGACGACCGGCGACTACCGGGTCCAGGTCATGGGCGCCGACGGCAAGCCGGCGGTGAAGGCCGTGACCGTCGGCCTCGTCACGAGCACGACCGCCGAGATCAAGTCCGGCCTGGCCGAGGGCGACACGGTGATCACCGGGACGGCCGCCGACCGGGTCGCGACCAGCGGCAGCAGCAACGGCAACGGCTTCAGCCGCGGCTTCGGCAGCGGCTCGGGCCCGGTCGTCGTCAACGGCGGCGGTCCCGGCCAGTTCGTGCGACCGTGAGCGCGGCCGTGGAAGCTTCCGCCGCCGGCGCCGGGACCCTCGATGGGGCACCCGAGCCGATCATCAGCCTGCGGGGCATCGGCCGCACCTATGACATGGGCCACGTCACCGTCCCGGCGCTGCGCGACGTCGACCTCGACGTCCAGCGGGGCGAGTTCCTGGCGATCGTCGGGCCGTCCGGCTCGGGCAAGAGCACGATGATGAACATCGTCGGCTGCCTTGACCGGCCGACCGAGGGGACGTACCGGCTTGCCGGGACGCCCGTCGAGGACCTCGACGACGACGGCCTCGCCCGCGTCCGCAGCCACACGATCGGCTTCGTCTTCCAGTCGTACAACCTCCTGCCGCGGACGACCGCGCTCGAGAACGTCGCGACACCGCTCCTGTACCAGGGCGTGAACCGCGCCGAGCGGACCCGCCGGGCCACCGAGGCCCTCGAGCGGCTTGGTCTGGGCGACCGCGTCCACCACGAGCCCTCGGAGCTCTCCGGCGGCCAGCAGCAGCGGGTCGCCGTGGCCCGCGCGCTGGTCACCGACCCGGCGCTCATCCTCGCCGACGAGCCCACCGGCAACCTCGACCAGGCCTCGGGCCACGAGGTCCTTGAGCTGCTGCGCGAGCTCAACCGCGCGGGCAGCACGATCGTGCTCATCACCCATGACGCCGAGGTCGCCGCGTCGGCCGGCCGCCAGGTGCATATCCGCGACGGGCGGCTCGTCGCGTGAAGATCCTCGAGCTGATCCGGCTGGCGTTCTCGCGACTGCGGACCGGTCGTCTCCGCGCGGCCCTCACGATGCTGGGCGTGATCATCGGCGTGGCGTCGGTGGTGGCCCTCGTCGGCGTCGGGCAGGGGACGACCGCCAACATCACGGCGCGGCTGTCCAACCTCGGCACGAACCTGCTGACCATCTCGGCCGCCGGCGCGAACGGCGGCGCCAGCTCCACGCTCACCACCGCCGACGCCGTTGCGCTGCGCGCGATCGATGGCGTCGCGGGCGTCGCGCCCGAGTCCCAGACCCAGGCGGTCGTGGGCGCCGATGGCGAGACCACCACGACCTCGATCATCGGCACCAGCGCCGACTACGCGACCGTCCGCGCCTACGACCTGTGGCAGGGCACGTTCCTCACCGACACCGCGGTCGAGCAGGACCTGCGGGTCGCGGTGCTGGGCGCCACGACGGCCGACGACCTCAAGCTCGACGCGAGCTCGATCGGCAGCCAGATCACCATCGGCGGCCTGCCGTTCCGGCTGATCGGGATCCTGCAGCCCAAGGGCGGCGCGGGATTCCAGGATCCCGACGACCAGGTCATGGTGCCGATCGGGATCGTGCACAAGTACTTCGTGGCCGGCGACGGCGTGCGCACGATCGGCGTCAGCGTCGCCGACCAGTCGCAGATGGACGCCGTCCGCGCCGAGATCACAACCGTCCTGCGGACCCGCCACGAGCTGGCGGCATCCGCCGACGACGACTTCTCGATCTTCGACCAGGCCCAGCTCCTCGCGACCGCATCGTCCATCAGCGGCACGCTGACCTTGCTGCTGGGCGGGATCGCCTCGATCTCGCTCATCGTGGGCGGCATCGGGATCATGAACATCATGCTGGTCTCCGTTCGCGAGCGGACGCGCGAGATCGGTATCCGCAAGGCCGTCGGCGCCCGGCGCCGCGACATCCTGGCCCAGTTCCTGATCGAGGCCCTGACGCTGTCGGGTCTCGGCGGGCTCATCGGCATCGTTGTCGGGCTCACCGTGTCCGGGCTCATCTCGCGCCTGGGCGGGATCACCTTTGCCTTCAGCCCCACGACCCTCGCGGTCGCCTTCCTGTTCAGCCTCGGCGTCGGCGTGGTGTTCGGCGTCTGGCCGGCCCGCCAGGCGGCCCGCCTCGACCCCATCAGCGCGCTGCGCTACGAGTAAGGAGACATCCCGATGACCACGCCCAATGACGCCGTGAACCCGTCGGCCGACGCGTCGCCCACCGAGCCCGTTCCGGCGCTCCCGGCGTTCGAGCCGACGCTGCCGGCGTTCGAGCCGCCGCAACCCGCGACCGCGTTCCACCCGGCGGAGGCCGAGCCGATGCCCATCGTCGTGCCCGTGTCCGCCGCGACAACGCTCGCGTCCGCGACGCCGTCCGCCAAGCCCGCCCGGAAGTCGGGATCGTCATCGATCCTCAACATCGCGCTCGGTGTCGCCGTCCTCGTCGCCACCGCCGGCGTCGCGTTCGCGGTCGGGCGGTCGACGGCGCCGGTGGCGGCCACCTCGCAGACGGCCGGGATCACGCCCGGCGGCCGCTTCTTCACCAACACTGGCCCCGGCGCGAGCCTCGACCCCAACGGCGGCTTCGGGGCCCGGCCGGGCGCCAACGGCAACGGCGGCCGGTTCGGGTTCGGCGGCGCGCCGACGATCCAGGGCACGGTCGACTCGATGACCGCGGACTCGGTCACGATCAAGACCGCCGATGGCAACACGATCACCATCGGACTCGATTCCACGACCACGTACCATCAGCAGGCCGACGCGACGGCGTCGGACGTCGAGGCCGGCAAGACCGTGATCCTGAAGCTCTCGGGCGGCTTCCGACCCGGCAACGGGAACGGAAATGGGAATGCAAACGGCAACGCCAACGGCAACGGCTCCGTCAGCCTCGGCACCGCCAGCGACGTGACCGTCGTCCCCTGAGCGAGGACCTGACGAGACCATGCACCTGCTCCTGGTCGAGGATGACGAGCGCCTCGCTCGCGCCCTGACCCGACTCCTCGAGGAAGACCGGCACATCGTCGAGCACGCGCCCGACGGCCAGACCGGGATCGACCTCGCGCGGGCGATCGAGGGCCTGGACGCGATCATCCTCGACATCGGGCTGCCGGACATGTCCGGCCTCGACGTGGCCCGCCGCCTGCGGCGCGACAAGATCGAGGTGAGCATCCTGATGCTCACCGCCCGCGACACCGTCAACGACCGTGTCTCCGGGCTCGACGCGGGCGCCGACGACTACGTCGTGAAGCCGTTCGCGTACCAGGAGATCGCGGCGCGCCTGCGTGCGCTCGCCCGCCGCGCGGAGGCCGGGCCGAGGCGCGCGGAGCCGCGCCTGGAGGTCGGTGCCATCACCCTCGACGAAGCGGCGCGGCGGGTCACGGTCAACGGCCGCAACGTCGATCTCAGCCCGCGCGAGTTCTCGCTGCTCGAGGCGCTGATGCGGCATCCGGGCCAGACGCTGACCCGCGACCAGCTGCTCGACCACGCCTGGCCGTTCAGCGTCGCGGTGACGCCCAACGCCGTCGACGCCTACGTCCACTACCTGCGCACCAAGCTCGCCGAAGCGGGCTCCCAGGTGGAGACCGTGCGCGGAGTCGGGTACCGGCTCGGCGATGGCTGACGGACGCCGGCTCGACCCGCGGGACGACGGGGCGGAACAGGCGGCCCTCGTCGACGAGGCGAAGCTCATCCGCCGGGTCCGCTGGCGTCTCGTGGCGTGGAGCGGCATCTCGACGCTGCTCATCCTGGTCGTCCTCGGTGCCGCGCTCTACGCCGCTGTCGCGAACTCGCTGGCGGCGGCGTCCGTGCAGCAGCTCGAGAACCGTGCGCGGGGCCTGGCCGAGCTGCTTGAAGGGCCGACCGGGGAGCCCGGCGAGGGCCCCGAGCAGGGCTTCATCTTCGGCGGTGGCAACACCGTCCTGTTCATCTTCGACGCCCAGGGCAACCCGGTGCAGCTGAGCGACCGGCCCGTCGCCGTTCCGAGCGGGCTGCCCGAGACGGCAGGCCTGACCGCCGCCCACGCATCGCCCACGTCCACGGACATTCGCACGGCGACCATCAACCTGTCGGCTGTGTCCGGCCCGCCGAACCAGGAAAGCCAGCAGGCCGTGGAAGTGCCCGTCCGCGTGATGACGCGCCAGGTCGTCGCCCAGCAGGACGGCAACACCTACTACCTCCAGGTGCTCCAGGACCGCTCGACCGAGGTCGAGACCCTGCAGGCGCTGCTCACTGTCCTGCTGGTGGGCGGCGTGCTGGTCGTGATCGTCGCCGTCGCGTTCGGCTGGATCTACGCGGAACGGGCGCTCGTCCCGATCCGGAACTCCCTTGGCGCCCAGCGGACGTCGCTCCGCCGCCAGCGCGAGTTCGCGGCCGACGCGAGCCACGAGCTGCGGACGCCGCTGACCGTGATCAGATCCTCGCTCGAGCACGTGTTCCGGCACCCGGACAGGCCGGTGGGGGAGTCGCGCGAGGCGCTCGACGACATCGATGCCGAGGTCACCCACCTCACGGCGATGGTCGACGACCTGCTGCTGCTCGCCCGCTCGGACTCCGGGGCGGTGTCGATCGAGCGGATGCCCGTCGACCTGGGCGACGTGGCGTTCGACGCGGCGTCGGCGCTCGGTCGCACCGCCGAGGAGCGCGGCGTGCACGTCCAGGTCGACCCTGAGCCGGCGATGCTCGACGGCGATCCGGCGAGGCTCCGCCAGCTGGTCACGATCCTCGTCGACAACGCGGTCCGGCACAGCCCACGCGGCGGGTCGGTGACCGTCAGCGTCCGCGCCGCAGGCCCGACGAACGTGATCGAGGTCGCCGACGAAGGGCCGGGCCTGCGCGAGGAGGACATGGCCCACGTGTTCGACCGCTTCTACCGCGCGCCCGGCGCGCCGTCGGGCGGCACAGGTCTGGGGCTCGCGATCGGGCGCTGGATCGTCGATCGCCACGGCGGCCGCATCGGCGTGGCGAACCGGGAGCCGCACGGGGCGGTCTTCCGCGTGGAGCTGCCGACGGTGGCACCGTCGACGCTGGTCGGGCCTCCTGTGGTCGTGGCCGAACCCGAGCCCCCGCCCGCCGCGACGTAGCCCGGGGCCCGGGACCGACGAGCCCCGGGATGCTATCGTCAGGGCGTCCTGATGGCCGGTCCTGAGAGGCCGGTGTAGCGGTCCTGAGAGGCCGCGTAGGAGGCCAGATTGCTCGTGCGCACGCCCGCACGCGGCGCCAGTTCGCCGCGACCCGCCGGGAACCCGTGATCGTCCCACCGATCGTCCGTCAGCCTCCGCTGCCGCGCGCCGACGCGCTGGTCGACCCCCGCATCGGCGACGCCGGGCCCGCGCTCCTCGCGCTCGAGGATGGCACGGTCTTCCCCGGCATCGCGTTCGGCGCCCCGGTCACCGCGGGCGGCGACCTCGTCGTGAACACCTCCCAGACCGGCTACCAGGAGATCGCGACCGATCCCTCGTATGCGGGCCAGGTCGTGGTCATGACCTACCCCCTGATCGGCAACTACGGCCGGCTGCACGACGAGGACCAGTCCGAGCGTCCGTGGCTCCGCGGTCTCGTCGTCGCCCACGCCACGGCCGCGGTCCTCGACGACGCCCGCCAGCTCGCCACGATGCTGCGCCGGGCGGGGATCCCGGCCATCGCCGGGGTCGATACCCGCGCGCTCGCCCGCCACCTGCGCTCGAGCGGCTGCCTGCGCGGCGTGATCACCGAGCCCGGCATCAGCGACCGCGCGGAGGCCATCGCCCTCGCCCGCGCCGTCCCTCGCTGGGAGGACCAGGACTTCGTCGCCCAGGTCTCGCCGTCGGCGGTCCGCGAGGTGGGCGACGAGGCGGGCGAGCCGCTGGTCGCGATCGTCGACTACGGGCTCAAGGCGAACATCGTGAACTCGCTGCGCCGGCGCGGCGTGCGGGTGCGGGTGCTGCCGCACACCGCCTCGGCCGAGGACGTCCTCGCGGGCGACGTCAGCGGCGTCGTGTTCTCGCCCGGGCCCGGGGATCCCGCGCGACTCGACGGGCCGGTGGCGCTGGCGCGGACCGTCATCGACGACGGGCGGCCGCTGCTCGGGATCTGCCTCGGCCACCAGATCGTCGCCCGCGCGGCTGGCGCGGACACGACAAGGCTGCGCTTCGGTCACCACGGGGCGAACCACCCGGTGCAGGACCTCGACACGGGCTACGTCCAGGTGACCGCGCAGAACCACGAGGTCCAGGTCGTCGGCGGCTCGCTGCCCGCGTCGTCAGGGTTCCGGGTGAGCCAGATCAACCTCAACGATCGCTCGGTGGAGGGTCTCCGGCACGCGGACAAGCCGATCGAGACCGTCCAGTACCACCCCGAGGGCGCGCCGGGGCCGCTCGACGCGCTCGCCGTGTTCGACCGCTTCGTCGACGCCTGCCGGCAGGGCGCATGAGCGACGCCGGCCGGGTAGCGCCGTGCCAAGCCGGCGTCCGTGCTGATCCTCGGCAGCGGCCCCGTCGTCATCGGGCAGGCAGCCGAGTTCGACTATGCCGGCACCCAGGCGTGTCGCGCCCTGCGCGCCGAGGGCGTCCGGACCATCCTCGTGAACTCGAACCCGGCCACGATCATGACCGACCCCACGGTCGCCGACGCGGTCTACCTCGAGCCTCTGACGGTCGACGCCATCGAGGCCGTCATCGCCCGCGAGAAGCCAGAGGGCCTGCTGGCCGGCCTGGGTGGCCAGACCGCGCTCAACCTCGCCACCGCGCTGGCCGAGGCCGGCGTCCTCGATCGCCACAACGTGCGCCTCCTGGGCACGCCGCTCGAGGCCATCCGCATGGCCGAGGACCGCGAGGCGTTCCGCGACCTGCTCGACCGGATCGACCAGCCCTACGCGCCCTCGTACATCGTCGAGGGACTGGACGATGATGCCCGGCACGCCTCGGCGGAGGCGGCGCTCGCCGAGATCGGCCTACCGGCCATCATCCGGCCCGCGTTCACGCTCGGCGGCACGGGCGGCGGGATCGTCGAGACCGAGGACGCCTACTGGGAGCGGGTGCGGTCGGGCCTGCGGGCGAGCCCGATCAAGCAGGTGATGATCGAACGCTGCCTCGTCGGCTGGCAGGAGATCGAATACGAGGTCATGCGCGACGCCGAGGACACGTGCATCGCCGTGTGCTCGATGGAGAACGTGGACCCGCTCGGCGTCCACACCGGCGACTCGATCGTGGTGGCGCCGGTCCAGACGCTGACCGACCAGGTCCACCAGCGGCTTCGTTCGGCCGCCCTGGCGATCATCCGGGCGCTGGGCGTCGAGGGCGGCTGCAACGTCCAGTTCGCGCTCTCGCCTGACTCGACCGAGTACGCGGTGATCGAGGTCAACCCGCGCGTCTCGCGGTCCTCGGCGCTGGCGTCGAAGGCCACCGGCTACCCGATCGCGCGCGTCGCCGCCCAGATCGCGGCGGGCCGGACCCTCGCCGACATCCCCAACGTCGTCACCGGCACCACGGTCGCCGCCTTCGAGCCCGCCCTCGACTACGTCGTCGTCAAGCTGCCGCGCTTCCCGTTCGACAAGTTTCCGACGGCCGATCGCCGGCTCGGGTCGCAGATGAAGGCGACCGGCGAGGTGATGGCGATCGACCGGACCTTTGGGGCGGCGCTGAACAAGGCGCTCCGGGGCCTCGAGCAGGCGGGCGCCGGGCCGCTGGGCGAGGATCCCTCCTGGCGGCCGACGTTCGACTACCTCGCGGCCGTGTACGCGACCGGCGATGACGCCGAGGACGAGGACCTGGTCATCCGCTGGATCGACGAGCGAGGCCTCGCCTGCGAGAGCTCGCGGTTCGCCGAGCGGTCCGCGGCCCCGATCGTCCTTCGCCGGTTCGTCGAGCCGTCCGACTCGAGGCTGTGGCGGGTCCTGGGCCTGCTGCGCCGCGGCGTTGCCCAGGAGACGATCCGCGCGGCGACCGGCATCTCGCCCTGGTTCCTGGCCGAGATGGGCCGCAACGTCGGGCTCGAGGCGGACGTCCGGGCTGCGGGCGCCACCATCGCGGACCCGGACGACGAGGACGGGGGCCGCCTCCTCGCGACGGTGAAGCGGGCGGGCTACGCCGATCGCGATCTCGCCTCGCTGGCCGGGGTGGGGGAGTCGGACGTGGCGGCCGCGAGGGCCGCGCTGGGCCTGGAACCCGGCTACGCGATGGTCGACACCTGCGCCGCGGAGTTTGCCGCCGAGACGCCGTACTTCTACTCGACCTACGCGTCGGCCGGGTCGCCGCCGGAGGCGCCGCCGGTCAAGCGCCCCGCCGCCCTGGTCATCGGCAGTGGCCCGGTGCGGATCGGGCAGGGGATCGAGTTCGACTACTGCGCGGTCCAGGCGGCCGACGTGCTGCGTCGCGAAGGCTGGAGCGCGATCATGGTCAACTCCAACCCCGAGACCGTCTCGACCGACTTCGACGCCTCGAGTCGCCTGTACTTCGAGCCGCTCGACCACGAGAGCGTCCGCAGCATCATCGCGTTCGAGAGCGGCGGCGCGGGCACCTGGACCCCGGTTCCCGATGACAATCGCGGCATCGATGTCTCGGGTGTCATCGGAAGTGGGAGGTCTGGTCGGGAGGCAGACGGGCCCCCGATCGGCCACGGGACGCTGCCCGCGGTGGTCGCGTACGGGGGCCAGACGCCGCTCAACCTCGCGGCGTCGCTCGTGCGTTCGGGCGTGCCCCTGCTCGGGTCCAGCCTCGAGACCATCGACCAGGCCGAGGAGCGGACGCGATTCTCGGCGCTGCTCGACCGCCTCGGCATCCCCCAGCCCGAGGGCGGCATGGCCGAGTCGATCGAGGAGGCGCTGACGCTCGCCGAGCGCATCGGCTACCCGGTCATCGTCCGGCCCTCGTTCGTCATCGGCGGCCTCGCCATCGACTTCGCGTACTCGCCCGAGGACCTCGCCCGGCACCTCGCGGCGGCCTCGATCGTCGACCCCGATCGGCCAGTGCGCATCGACCGCTTCCTCGAGGGCATCGAGGTCGACGTCGACGCCATCTGCGACGGGCACGGCGTGCTCATCCCCGGCCTGCTGGAGCACGTCGAGCGCGCGGGCGTCCACTCGGGCGACTCGATCGCCGTGTTCCCGCCCCAGCACGTCGCCGAGGGCGACCGCGACCTGATCGTGTGGACGATGGAGCGGATCTGCCTCGCGCTCGGGGCGCGCGGCCTCGTCAACGCGCAGTTCATCGTCCGCGACGACGGCGTGTACCTGATCGAGGTCAACCCGCGGGCGTCGCGCACCGTGCCGTTCATGTCCAAGGTGACGGGCGTGCCGATGGTCGAGCTGGCCGTGCGGATCTCGCTCGGCGCGACGCTGGCCGAGCTCGGCTGGGACACCGGCCTGCGGCCCGATCCCTCCTTCGTCGCGGTCAAGGCGCCGGCCTTCTCCACGGCCAAGCTCAAGGGCGTCGACCCGTCGGTCGGGCCGTTCATGCAGTCCACGGGCGAGGTCATCGGGATCGCCGACGACGCGCGGGTCGCGATGGCCAAGGCGCTGACCGGGGCGTCGCTGATCCCGCCGCGCACCGCCGAGACCGCGGGCGAGGCGCCGCTCGCGCTGCTCTCGATCGCCGACCGCGACAAGTGGGGGCTGCTGGACCTCGCGCGGGCGCTCGACGTCGCCGGCTACCGCATCGCCGCGACGGCCGGGACGCGAGCCGCGCTCGAGGCCGCCGGCTTCACGGTGGAGCCAGTGGCCAAGCTCGGCGCGGAGCCCCAGGGCGGGGAGCCCGGGATCCTCGAGCTCATCGCGGACGGCCACGTGCGCCTCGTGGTGAACACGCCGACGCCCCGCTCGGGCGCCGTGCGCGACGCCGCCGAGATCCGCCATGCCGCGATCGCGGAGGGCGTGCTGTGCCTGACCGCGATCGAGACGGGCGTGGCCGCGGCCGAGGCGCTGGCGCCGGACATCGTCGAGGGGATCGCCCGGGTTCGCTCGATCACCGAGTGGGTCCCGTCGACCGCCGTCGCGACGCCCGCCTGAACCGTCAGCGCGGGGAGAGCACGCCCGCGATCGGCGGCTGATCGGCGGCCGCTGCCGGCTCCTGGACGATCGACTGGCCCAGCGACCACAGCGTCAGCGTGGTCAGGGCGACCATGACGACCGCGAGCGGGACCTCGCGCCGCCGGACGTTGGGGACCCGGCGACTCGTCGTGCCCGGGATCTTGCGGTGGCGCATGTCCCGTGGCGGCTTCTCGCTCGCGAGCCTCGCCATGTCGCGTTGCGCGGTGACGTGACCCGCCCAGGCGCCGACCACGTGCCCGCCGACGACGGCGGCCAGCTGGATCGTCCACACGAGGCCCGCGGGCATGAATCGCACCGGCGTGAAGAACGCGGTCCCGATGAGGTCCGCGCCGGTCTGGAGCGGGTCCGAGGCGGCGACGATCAGCCGCTGGCCGTCGATCAGCAGGTAGGTCAGGTAGTGGGCGACGAGGTAGCCGACGGCGATCGGCGTCAGGCCTGCGCCGATCGCGCCCCAGCTGACGGCCCGGCCGACGACCAGGGCCACGCCGGCGATGATCCACAGGAACACGATCAGGATCACCGTCTTCTGGACGAGGGCCGGGTTGCCGAAGACGGTCGCGAAGGCCACGGTCTGGGACAGCCCGTCGAAGATGATCGAGGC
The DNA here is from genome assembly GCA_963779575.1 of uncultured Chloroflexia bacterium. GTDB lineage: Bacteria > Chloroflexota > Limnocylindria > Limnocylindrales > CSP1-4 > CAIXZV01. The sequence goes on along the minus strand of CAVZYT010000006.1, from coordinate 250,162 downwards.
GGTCGCGATCGCGACCAGCGCGACCCTCGGGATCTCCCACGTCGCGTCGAGCAGCCCGCTGGCGAACGGCCGGCGGACGACCACGGTCGCGTCGGTGGCATCGGGGTCCTCGTCGTCGGCGTCCACGCCGCGCGCGCCGGCGGTCTCCGCGGCCGGCACCACCCCGTAGATCGCGAGGCGGTTCAGCGTCCGGAACCAGACCGTGAAGGTCTCGCCCTGCGCTCGCCATTGGTCGCGCCCGAACTGCGCCATCATGGCCAGCGTCAGCACCGTGTACCCGACCAGCACCACCGTGAGGGCGCCGTTGCCGGCGACCGCCACGAGCTCGAGCCAGATGAAGAACATCAGGCCGACGACGGCCGGCCAGATGCGGATGGCAGGCGACAGCTCGGAGGCTCCCCAGCCCCGGATGCCGACGCGTCGGAGGCCCCACGCGAGGATGTCGTGCATCGTCGCGAACGGGTCGACCCACTCCCAGACCGGGGCGAGCAACGCCGACAGCATCGCGACGCCGACCCAGCCGTAGACCCACAGGAAGAGCGTCGCGACCGACGCCTCCGACGTCCCGCCCTCGATGCCCTGGGCCACGATCCAGATCCATCCGATGAGGCCGGCGGCCCGCAGGACGATGCGCAGCGGTCCCGGGACATGGACGATGCGGCCGGGTGGGGTCGGTGCGGCCCGCATGTCGCGGGCGAGCACGAACACGAACGACAGTGCGACGGTGGTCGCGGCCCCGGCGAGGTAGACGGCGAGGGGCAGCGGGCTCTGGTAGACAGTGCCCAGGTTGTGGGCCGCGGCGACCGCCGGCGCGCCGAGGGCCACGGCGAGCGCGGCGATGACGCCCGCGGCGCGTGCCAGGGCCGGGCGCACGGCTCCCGCGATCAGGCCCACGCCGATCGAGCTATGCTCCGCGGCTTCGGCGCAGGACGAACGCACCGACGCCGGCGACGAGCAGCAGGCCGACGACGATCGGGAGCAGGACGTCGCCCGTGGACGCGGCCGGCGACGTCGGGGCAGCCGACGGGGCCGGCGTTGGAGCGACGGGCGACGGGGCGACCGACGGGACGACCGACGCCGCGGCCGAAGGGGTGACCGATGCCGGCGCCGACGGCGGGGGGGTGACCGCGGCCGTCGATGCGGGTGGCGCGACCGAGGCCGGTGCCTCGGCGACCGTGAAGGTCAGCTGGCCCCGCTCGATGTCACCGTCATCGGCGGACGCGGAGGTCCACTTGATCAGGTACTCGCCGGGCCCGACCTTGAGCCCGTCGAGCGTCATCACCTTCGGACCCGTAGCCGCGCCGGCGCCCAGGTTGTCGCCGCCCGCGTCGAGGACCTGGAATGAGCTCTTCGCCGGGTCGAGGCGTTCCGTGAACGTGAGCGTGATCGTGGTGGGCGGGGTGTCAAGAACAGCACCATCGGCGGGATCCGCGGTATCAAGCTCCGCGTGGGCGAGTGCCGTGCCGGCGGCGAGGCCGAGGGCGACGACAGCGAGGAGCGCTCCAACGAGCGGGCCACGAACGATGGAACGGGGCGTCGTGCTCACAAGAGCGGAGTCTAGCCGCGGCCTTGATTCCATGCCGTCCGCGGGCGGCGGACGCGAAACGGCCGGTCACCCGGCAACGCCGGCCTGCCTCGAGGAGCAAGGCGACCGGGGTCGCGGCTGACCGGCCGCCCCGCTGAGTGGCCGGGCGTCAGCCCGGCAGGTCAGGCGTGTTGCCCGGCGACGGCGCTGCCGATCGAGATCAGGCGTCGCCCGATCGTCCAGCGGGTCCGGTCCAGCAGCCCCGCCCGGTCTGACGTGTCCCTGGGTCCCCGGCTGGCGCGCAGCTCGCACGATGTCTCGTACAGGTCGTGGATCCGGTCGCCGACGAGGGGATGGACCTCGGCCGGGCTTGTGGTGTGGTACATGGGCGCGTTCCTCGCGATGTCCTTCCAGTCCGTTGCTGGTCTTACGTGTGTTAGGTGCTTATCTAACTCGGCGCCGCGTCGAAACGCGGCATGAATGTGGGGAACTAGGTGAGGTAGTGCTTGAGCTCGGTCGACGCGTCGTCAAGACGGTCGCGCCGGAGGCTGTAGTAGGACAGGCCGCCCTCTTCGGTCAGCGTGACCAGGCCTGCGGCCCGCAGCTGCGCGAGGTGGTGCTTGATGGTCGGTTTGCTGAGCTCGAGGCGCTCGGCGATCTCGGTGAGGTACCAGTCGCGGTCACGCAGGAGCCGCAGGATACGGAGCCGCGTGTCGTCGCCCAGCGCCCGGTGCAGCCGCAGCACACTGGCCGGCGGCGCGAGCGGGTCAGTGGGCTCGAGGGCTGCGTCCGAGACCGGGTAGACGAACATCCGCCAGTCGCCACCCGCGAACGTGAAGTTGTACGGCCGGGCCAGGTATGACGGGGCGAGCACGACGCGCCGGACGCCGGGCTCCGAGAGCCAGCGGATGCCGTTGGTCGTGCGCTCGATCAGCTCCGCCGGGCGGAGCCGGGCGCGGTCGCCCGCACGGAGCGCAACGTCCCGTTCGATGATCGTCGCGACCCGGGGCTCGATCTCCTGGTACATCGGCAGCCAGGCGTCCATGAGGTCCGCGACCTCGCCAGCGAGCTCGTCCGAGTCGCCGAGGATGCGGCTGAGCCAGCCGTGCTTGTGCTCGGGCCAGGAGGCGAGGACGGCGTCGACCGCGGTCCGGTCGCCATCGAGCGCCGCGTCGATCTCTGCCTCGCGCGCGGGATCCCGCAGCTGGTCGGCAAGGACGGCGGCAGCGAAGTCGCGTCCCGGCGTCCGCTTGAGCAGGGCGGCGAACGCGGCAGCGTCGGCAATCTCGGGCAGGTCCACGATGAGACCCGTCCCGAAGATGCACAGCTCGGAGTCGACGGCCGGCCGGACCCTGTCGGGGAGGGCCGTGCGGGCCCGCTCCAGCCAGCGGCGATCCTCGTCGGGCAGTTCGTCGTGCTGCCCGACGTCCGAGGCCAGGCTGATCGCGAAGTCGAATGCCGTGCGCACGTCGAACCTGGCCGGCATGCCGGTGCCCGCGCCTACGTCGCGCACCAGGGCGCGACCGCTCGGGGCGGCAGCGCTGCTCGGCGTGATCTGGCGGGGAGACGGGGTCATGGGTGTCCCTGGAGGCGGCCGATCGAACTGATCGAACTCGTGTTAGACAACTATCTAACATCGATCGAGACGCTGTCAAGCCTCAACGGCGCCACGGCTTCGGAACCGCGACCGTTCCCCGACAGGTCGCCATACAATCGGCCTCCCAGCCCAGCGTCGCCCGAGGTCCCGTAGCGCATGCCCGTTCCCGTCGTCGAGTTCACCGACGAGCGCCTGCCAAACGGCCTGCGCCTGATCGTCGCTGAGGACCATCTCGCGCCCGTCGTGGCCGTGAACATCTGGTACAACGTCGGCTCCAAGAACGAGGTCCCGGGCAAGACGGGGTTCGCGCACCTGTTCGAGCACGTGATGTTCCAGGGATCCGCGCACGTCGGGAAGGCCGAGCACATGGCGCTCGTCCAGGCGGCCGGCGGCACGCTCAACGGGACGACCTGGCTCGACCGCACGAACTACTACGAGACGCTGCCGTCGCACCAGCTCGAGCTCGCGTTGTTCCTCGAGGCCGACCGGATGGGCTCGCTGCTCGACGCGCTGAGCCAGGAGAACCTCGACAACCAGCGCGAGGTCGTCAAGAACGAGAAGCGCTGGAGCTACGACAACCGGCCGTACGGGACCTGGAACGAGAAGCTGCTCGGCCACCTGTATCCCGAGGCGCACCCCTACCACCACCCGACGATCGGGTCGATGGCGGATCTCGATGCCGCCTCGGTCGACGACGTCGGCGCGTTCTTCCGGACCTGGTATGCGCCCAACAATGCCGTCATCTCGGTGGTCGGCGACTGCGATCGCGCCCAGGTGCGCGCGTGGGCGGACAAGTACTTCGGCCCGATCCCGGCCAACGACGCGCTGCCGCCTCCGCCCGACCTGTCGCTCCCCGCGCTCATCGGCGAGGAGCGGCGCGAGACCGTCGAGGATCGCGTGCCGCTGCCGCGCGTGTACGTCGCCTTCCGCGCCCCGATCTTCGGGGACCGCCGGCTCGACGCCCTCGACCTCGCCTCGCAGATCCTCGCCGGGGGGAAGGGGAGCCGGTTGCATCGGCGCCTCGTGCGCGAGGAGCGCCTGGCCCAGGACGTCGCGATGTTCACCTTGCCGTTCATCGGCGGGGCGTCGATCAACGTGGGCTGGGTGACCGTGCGGCCGGGCGTCGACATTGCCGTCGCGGAGGCCGCCTATCTCGCCGAGCTCGAGCGCCTCGCGTCCGAGCCGCCCACCGCCGACGAGCTCGAGCGCGCCAAGGCCCTGACCGAGGCCGACGAGCTGGGGGCGCTCGCTCGGGTCGAGGAGCGCGCCGACCGCCTGTCCATGTACGCGACACTGTTCGACGACCCGGCGATGGTCAACACCCTGCTGCCGCGCTACCTGTCGGTGACCGCCGACCAGATCCGCGACACCGCCCGCGAGGTGTTCCGGGCCGACAACCGGGTGGTCCTGACCTACCTGCCCGCCGCGGCGGACGCCCCCGACGACGCGCAACGCGACGCGTCGGACGAGGAGGCGGCATGAGCGGCCTCGAGCTCGTCGCGGAGCGACCCGTCCCGGGCGAGCCGCGCGCCTACGAGTTCCCGGCCACCGCCCGGACACAGCTCGCCAACGGCCTGCGCGTGATCGTCACGCCGATGCCCGGACGCGCGCTCGTCTCGGCGTCCCTGGCCATCCGCGCGGGTGCCGGCGACGAGCCCGCCGACCTGGGCGGGGCGACCGTCCTCGCGGCGCGCGCCCTCACCGAGGGCACGGAGGTCCGCGACGCCATCGCGCTCACCGAGGCCAGCGAGCGGCTCGGGGCATCCCTCCACGTCGAGGCCGGCTGGGATTCCACGTACGCCGGGCTGGACGTGCCCGCGTCGCGCCTCGTGCCGGCGCTGGACCTGCTGGCTGAGGTCCTTCGCCGCCCCGCCTTTCCGGAAAACGAGGTCGACCGCCTGCGCGACGAGCGCCTGACGGACCTGCTCCAGGCGAAGGCGGATCCGAGGCGTCGCGCCGAGGAGGCCTTCGTGGCGGCGATCTACGCGCCGTCGAGCCCGTATCACCGGCCGTCGGGCGGCTCGGCCGAGACCGTCGAGGGGCTGACGGCCGCCCAGCTGCGGACGGTCCACGACGGCCACATGGACCCGGCTCGGGCCGCGATCGTGATCGCGGGCGAGGTCGACCCAGACGCCGTCTTCCGCGATGTCGAAACGCTGTTCGGGGGCTGGACGGCGGCATCCACCGCGGCGACCCCGGGTCCCATCGACGACACGTCCGCGGTCAATGGCCGCTTCGTCAACGTTGTCCATCGCGAGGGTTCCGTCCAGACCGAGATCCGCGTCGGGCATCCGGCACTGCGCCGGCGGCAGCCCGACTTCCATGCCGTGTCGGTGATGAGCGCGATCCTCGGCGGCCTGTTCAACTCGCGGCTCAACATGAATCTGCGCGAGGACAAGGGCTACACGTACGGCGCGAGCGCGGGCTTCGACATGCGGCGTGCCCGGGGGCCGTTCGCCGCCCGCGCAGCCGTGAACACCGAGGTCACGATCCCGGCGCTCCGCGAGCTGCTCGCCGAGCTCGAGCGGATCCGCGAGACGCTCGTCAAGGACGCCGAGCTCCGCGCGGCCCGCGACTTCCTGATCGGGGTGTTCCCGTTGCGCTTCGAGACGCCGGGGCCGGTCGCCGGATCACTGGCCGGCCTGTTCGTCCACGAGCTGCCCGACGACGAGCTGATCCGCTACCGGGCGGCGATCGAGGCCGTCACGGCCGCGGACGTCCAGCGCGTCGCGCGCGACCACATCCACCCGGAGGCATCGGCGATCGTGCTGGTCGGCGACAACGCCCAGTTCGGCGAGGCCCTCGAGGCAGAGCACCTCGGGCCGGTCACGGTGATCGAGGAAGCCGCGGGCTGACGTTGGGCCCGGGTCGGCGAACCGCCACTACCGGCGCCTGAAACCTTTTCGCCCGATCGCGCCTCAGGTGGGGTAGTGCGGCCAACAGGCAGGTCCGCACAGCCCTCATCGGAGTTGCCCAAGCGATGAAGACCACGCACCGCATGATCCGCTCGATCGGGACGTCCCTCGTGGCGCTGTTCCTGATCGCCGGCGCGTCCTTTGCGACGACCACGTTCGTCGGCGGATCGCGCCACACCGACACGGCGCCGGCGGCGCAGAACGAGGACGCGAGCGACGCGCCCGAGACCGAGGACCCGTCCGAGGCGACCGACGCCGAGACCGCGGAGCCGGCCGAGACCAACGAGGTCGAGACCGAGGATCCGTCCGAGACCGCTGACGATGCGAGCGAAGACCCGGCCGCAGCGGCTGCCAAGACCAGCCACAAGCATCGGCATCACGCCGCCAGCGACGTCCAGGACAACAGCGGCCCCGGCAAGGACGGGACCAGCGGCGACAACAACAACAACAAGGGCGAGAACGAAGACGCCAACGACGACGACCAGGGCGAGAACGAAGACGCCAACGACGACGACCAGGGCGAGAACGAGGATGCCAGCGACGACAACGGCGGCGACTCCGGCCACGATGGCTCGGGCGACGACGGCGGTTCCGGCCAGGACGGGCCGGGCGGCGACTGAGTCGATTGGCCCATCTGGCCCGCATGGCCCATGACCTCTGTCCCGCGATGCGAACCGCGCCGAACCCCGATCATGGCGAAGGGAGCCGGCGCGGCTCCATCGAGCGCGCGCGTTTCGCGTGCGACCCCCAGCGGGGAGGACGAGGCCACGGAGCGGGCGCGGACCACGATCGTCGACACTGGAGCCACGAGTGATGAGCGCCAGGTGGTCGATGCCGTGCTCGGCGGGGACGCGGGAGCCTTCCGGCACCTCGTCGAGCGCGAGAGTCGTTCCGTGATCGCGACCTGCACCCGGATCCTCGGCGACCGTTCCGAGGCCGAGGATGTCGCCCAGGAGGCCTTCGTCATCGCCTACCGGTCACTCGCGACCTGGCGGGCCGACGGGCCATTCGGCGCCTGGCTGTCGCGGATCGCCGTCCGGCTCGCCATCCGGCGGGCCGCACAGCGCAAGCAGGTCGCGTGGCTCGACCCGATCGAGGCGACCGGGGCGGGGGACGAGCGCTTGCACGCCGGCGGGGACGCAGCGGATCCCGCGGGAAGCCTCCTGCGGGCCGAGCGCGACGCCCGGTTGCGCGCCGCGGTCGCGGCCCTTGACGAGCCGTACCGCGAAGTCGTCGCGATGCGTTTCTTCGCGGAGCGGTCGCTGGCCGAGATCGCCGCGGCGACGGACCGCCCGCTGGGCACCGTGAAGACCCACCTCCATCGTGGCCTGGCCCGCCTCCGGCGCTCCCTCGACGAGACCGACCGATGACGCAGCCGTTCGGCCCCGGCGAGCTCGATGGCGTGGACGACCTGCGCCCGGAGGACCTTGCCGCCGAAGCCCGCGTCGCGCGCGACCTCGAGGCGATCGCCGGCCAGACCGGCGCGGCGTTCAGCGCCGACTTCATCGACCGCGTCATGGCCTCGGTCGATGCCGAGCCCGTGCCCGCTCCGGCACGGGCTGCCGGCCATGCACTCCGCCACGGCGCCATCGGCGCCTTCCTCGCGTCCTTCGCGGATGCCTGGCGGGTGACGACGCGGTCCGGCTTCCCGGTCGCCGTGCGGGCGCAGGCCCTCGCGCTGGTGCTGGTGGTCGTCGGGCTGGCGGCGGGCTCGGGCGTCGCGACTGCGGGGGCACTCGGTTTCATGAACAGCGAGGCGGCCGTGCCGTCGCCGCGACCGTCGATCGACGTGCCGCCGACGCCCGACAACATCGTGGGACCGTCGATGCCGCCCCCGACCGAGGATTCGGCGACTCAACCGCCCGCCTCGATGGAGCCCGCCGCGACCGAGGACGCGCCGCCGACCGAGCCGGCGGACACCCACAAGCCCGACGGGCCCGATGGGAACCACAACGGCGGCGGCGGAGCCGGGAGCGGCTCCGGCGGCGACAAGGGCGTCCAGCGAACGCCGAAGCCGACCAAGTCGTCCGGCGGTTCGGGTGGCGGCGACGGCGGGGACGACGGCGGTGGCGACCACAGCGGGCGCGGCGGCGATGACAACGAGGACGCGACCGAGACACCGGAGCCGTCGGAGACGCCCGAAGACGGCAGCTCGGACAGCGGCGGCAGCTCGGACAGCGGCGGCAGCTCGATCCAACCCTGAGCCTCGGACCGCGTCCGGCCACCGTCCGGCGAGGTAGGCTTGCCGCGTGATCGTGATCGTCGGCAGCCTCGCCTGGCGCCAGGGCGATCAGCCGGCTCCCGCGGGCCGCGCCTGCGAGGTGGCGCTCGCCGCGGCAGCACTCGGTGCACGCGTCGAGATCGTCGGACGCGCGGGAGACGATCCCACGGGTGACGCCGTCATGCTCGGGCTCGCCCGCGCGGGGATCGGACACGTCGCCGTCCTCCGCGATCCGTCCCGCCCGACGCCGGTGATCGAGGCGCCGATCGCGACCGACGACGAGCCGCCGGGGGACCGGGTGGTTCCGGCGCCGGCGAGCCCCGGGCCGACGCTCGACGCCGGTGACGTCTCCTTGGGCCTCCAGTACCTGACGGCGTTCGCGGTCCTCGTGGTCACCGACGACGTGCCAGCGGCCGCCGTGCCGGTCGCCGTCGAGGCGGCGGGGTTCACCGGCGCCCACCTGGTCTTGCTCACCCCCGCGGACGGCGAGCCGCCAGAGGTGCCGGGCCAGGCCACGATCCTCGCGGCGCCGGCCGAGGTCGACGACGGGGCGTTCGCCCGGCTGGTCGGCACCTACGCCGCGGGCCTGGATCGTGGGACCGAGCCCGGCCGGGCGTTCGCCGACGCCGTCAATGCGGCCGGCTGGGAGGCGCTCGAGCCGCTGGGCGGCTAGGCCGCCGCGTAGGTCAGCGCGACCTGCAGCACCTCGGCCGGCCGTCCCAGCGCATCGAACCCGTCCGCCACCCGTTCGACCGGGAGCTTCAGGCGAGGCAGCCCGCCGAGGCGGATCGCACCGCTCTGGGCGAGCTCGATCGTGCGGGCTCGCAGCCCCTGCCAGTCGGTCGACGGATGGATGTTGCCGATCTGGCCGCAAGCGACCTGAATGCCGTTGTGGTGGAACTCATCGCCGAGCCACAGGCCCTTGCCCTCGCCCTGGTAGAAGCCCGCGGCGACGACCAGCCCGCGGCGCTTGACGATCCGGATGGCCTCCTGAAGCGCGAAGGTCGACCCCGTGCACTCGAACGCGACCGGGATGCCCTCGGAGCCGTGGCGACGCTTGATGGTCACCGCGACATCGTTGGCCTCGCTCGCCTGGACGGGCTCCAGCCCGAGCGACTCCGCGATCGCGAGGCGCTCGGGGATGCGGTCCACCACGTACACCCGCTCGGCGCCGTCGGCCTTCGCGATCTGGGCCGTCAGCAGGCCGACCGGTCCTGCGCCGAAGACGACGGTCGGTGCCCCGACGTGGGCGTGATCGGCGAACGCGACGGCGTTGACGGCGATGGGCCCCATCTGGGCGAGGTCGACCCCGTCATCCCAGGTCAGGTCATCGGGAAGCCGCTGCTGGAGGGCGCGCTCGGCCGGCATCGCGTGGAACTCGGTGTGGCGCCAGTTGCCGTAGACGCGCAGCCCGACCTGGACATCGGCTGATCGGCTCTCGACGACCTCGCCCGCCGACCGGTAGCCGAACACGACCGGGTAGGTCATCGTGGGCGTCCCGGCCTCGAACAGGCGCAGCTCCTCGCTCCACGTCTTGCGCAGGTAGACGTTGGGTGCGGACTTGCCGAAGAAGGTCATCTCGGTTCCGGGGCTGATCGCGGAGGACGCGGTGCGAACGCGCACGTGGCCTTCGGCAAGCGGGGAAACCGGGTAGACGGCGCACTCGACGGCACCGGTGTCAATGATCTGGACGGTGCGGCCACCGATCTCGCCGCGCTCCACGAACTCGTCAATCCTGCTGGTCATCTGGCCTCCCTTGAGAGTCGATGCGTACGCTCAGCCCTTCACGGCGCCTGATGTGAGGCCCTGGATGAACTGTCGCTGGAACAAGAGGAAGAACACGATCACCGGCGCGATCATGATCAGGGTGGCGGCCGCGGTGAGCTCGATCTCCTGCGTCCGCCCGCCGGTGAACAGGAGCAGCCCGGTCGCGAGCGTACGATTCTCCTCGCCGGACAGGTAGAGCAGCGGCAACAGGAACGTGTTCCAGGCCGACATGAACGTGAGCACCGCCAGTGCCGCTGCTCCCGGCAGCGCCAGCGGGACCATGACCCGGCGGAATACGCCGACCTCGTCGCAGCCGTCGACCCTGGCCGCGTCGCCCAGCTCGTTCGGGATGTCGAGGAAGAACGCCCGCATCAGGAAGATGCCGAGCGGCAGGCCCGTGCCGCCGGCACCCGCGATCGACGGCAGGATGACGGCCATCGGCGTGTTCAGGAGGCCGAAGTCCTTCAGGTTGTAGTACAGCGGGATCATCACGCTGAAGAACGGGATCATGAGTCCCAGGATGAACAGGAAGAACAGCGCCCTCTGCCCTGGAAAGACGAACCGCGCGAAGGCGTACCCGGCCATCGTCGAGAGGACGACGACCCCGAGTACGACCGGGACCATGATCACGATGGTGTTCAGGAAGTAGCGGCCGAAGTTGCCCAGCGTCCAGGCGTCGACGAGGTTCTGGGGCCGGAACGACGAGAACAGCTGGAACGGGTTGCCGGTGGCGATGAGGGGATCCTTGAACGCCGTGGAGATCACAAGGATCATCGGCAGGATGCACAGCGCCGCCCAGAAGCCGAGGAACGCGTAGCGGGCAACCGACGTCCAGCTGCGTCTCATGACGTTCGTCCGCGTTCGCGGTAGCGCAGCAGGAACACCGCCAGCACGAGCGAGATGGTCGCGATCACCATCGAGATCGCGGCGCCGTAGCCGGCGTAGTTGCGGCCGAAGGCCATCTTGTAGGCATAGCCGGCCATGGTCTCGGTCGCGGTCCCGGGTCCGCCCTTGGTCATCACGTAGACGATGTCGAACACCGAGAAGGCGCCGACGAGGGTGATGGTCAGGACGAACGTGAACACGGGCGCGATCCCTGGCAGGAGGACGTGCCGCGCTCGCTGCGCGGAGCTCGCACCGTCGACCTTGGCGGCGTCGACCAGGTTCATGTCGATCCCCTGGAGGCCGGCCAGGAACATCACGACGACGAAGCCGAACGTGGCCCAGATCGCGGCGATGAGCACGGCGACCAGCGCCGTGTCCGGATGGCCGAGCCAGCCCCTGGCCAGGTCGCCCAGCCCGACCGCCTCGAGCAGCGTGTTGAGGACGCCGAACAGCGGGTTGTAGATCCAGCCCCAGACGAGGCCGATCACGACGATCGGGAGGATCACCGGCAGGAAGTAGATGGCCCGGAAGGTCTGTCTGCCGCGGCCGCCGCTCCACAGGAGGACCGCGAGCGGGAAGCCGATCACGATCGGGGCGACGGTGCCGATCACCGCCCAGATCAGGTTGTTGCGCAGGGCCGACCAGAACTCCCCATCGTTGAGGAGCGCCGCGTAGTTCCCGAGCCCGACGAAGGTCTTCTGCGGGGCGAAGCCATCCCAGGCCGACAGGCTCAGAGAGATGGTGCCCAGGAACGGATAGACCATGAACAGCAGATAGATGATCAGCGACGGGAGGACGAACAGCGCTACGGTCGGCCAACCGGTGCGCCGCCGGGGCCGGGCAGTCTGCCGGCGACGCACTCGAGAGGCCACGCTGCTCTCCATCCCGTCGTCTGATCCGCTATCGATATGGGTGCCCGCTGCGGCGGACTAGGGCTTGGGGATCGTCTCTCCTGCAGCCAGCGCCTTCTGGTACGCCGCCTGGAGTGCGTCCGCCTGCGCCTGTGGCGTAAGCGTGCCATTCAACACGTCCTGGAAGCCCGTGAACATCTGGTCGTTGAACGCCTGGGGCGTCAGGACGTCGATGTTGTAGCCGAAGTCCGACGCGGTGCCGCTCGAGGCCGCGAGGCCGTCGAGGACCTCCTGGAACAGCGGTGATACCTCGAGACCCGTCGTGTCGACCGGCTGCGCCGGGATCGTGTTGAACACGGGCAGCGACCACTTGTCGGTGACCTCGTCCGAGATCATCCAGTCGATGAACTTGAGGGCTGCGTCCTGCTTCTGCGAGTTCTTGGCCACGAACAGGCCGCTGCCGAGGCCCGACGGCGGCGAGATCGAGGAGCCGTCGATCGACGGGAACGGGAAGAACCCGACCTCGAACTTGTCCTTGGTGTTGTTCGTGATCTCCGACACGAGCCACGTGCCCGTGGGCACCATCGCGGCCTTGCCGGCGTAGAACAGGGCGTTCGCGTCCTCGTAGGTGACGGCGTTCGGGTCCTTGGGGAAGTACCCGGCATCGAGGAACTGCTTGAAGTAGACGTCGATCGCCTTGACGGCGTCCGCGTCGTTCCACGGCTTGTCGCCGTAGAGCCGGGCGTCCATGCCTTCGCGCCCGACGATGTTGGACAGCGTCATGCTGTACTGGTGACCGGCCGGCCACTGCGGCTGATCGCCGAACGCGAGCGGCGTGATCTTGTCGGCCTTGAACGCATCCATGATCGTCTTGAGCTCGTCGAGCGTCTTCGGCTCGGTGAAGCCCTTGGCGTCGAACAGCGTCTTGTTGTAGAAGATTCCGAGCTGCTCGACCGCCCCCGGCATGCACGACAGGACGCCGCTGTAGGTGCACCGGGACTTGGCCCAGTCGAACGTCTTCCAGTCGTTCGCGGTGTAGGCCGGGCCCATGTCGGCGAGGAGTCCCGCCTTGGCCAGGACGCCGCCGAAGCCGGGGCCGGTGTCGTAGCCGAACACGTCGACATCGCCCGAACCGAGGCGCGTCTGGATGATCGTGCGCAGCTGGTCGCTGTCGAGCGCCTCGCGCTTGACCTGGATGTCCGGATGAGTCGCGTTGAACTCGTCGATCTGCGCCTTCGCCTGCACCTCGAGCTCTGGATCCTCCTGGATCCCGGACAGGAAGGTGATCTCGACCGGGCCGGCCGCGGCGCTTGGGCTCGCGGCGGGCCCGCTCGCGGCGGCGGCGGGCTGGGTGGCCGGGGCCGGCTGGCTGGCCGCCGGAGCCTGTGTCGGTGGTGCGGAGCTGCCCCCGCATGCGGCGACCGCGACGGCCACCACGATCATTGAGACGGCTTTGCGGATCATGCCTCGCTCCTCCTGCGTGGGGGCTCGGAGAGCCCTGATCTGCTCGGCTTTGAACCTTATGCAGGGCGACTTTGCCGCGTCAAGTGCAAAAGTTTGCATGCAACATGAAAAAGCGTTTTGTCGCGACGGCTGCGTCCCGGCCGCCCTAGGCGGGCGGAATCCGTTCGATGAGCTCGGGCCCGTTGTTGCGGACGTTGTTCACGAGGGGCGGGACGGGGTGGGCGGCCAACGCGATGTCGTCGCGCGGTTCCAGGAGCGCGCGCACCTCGCCGGGATCCCGCACGGTCGGGTCGAGCCACGCCGCCCACGACGCCGGCGGGACGACGACCGGCATCCGGTTGTGGATCGGGGCCATGAACCCGTTCGGGCGCGTCGTGACGATCGTGAACGTCCGGTGCCACTCGCCGGACTCGGGATCCTGCCGGCCGGTCCACAGGCCCGCCAGGGCGAGCGGCCGTTCGTCGGGATCGAAGATCCGGACCGGCTGCCGCCGCGTGCCGTCGCGCAGCCATTCGTAGAAGCCGTCAACAGGAACGAGGCAGCGGCGGCGGCGATAGGCGTCGCGGAACAGCGGGCTCGTGGCGATCGACTCCGAGCGGGCGTTGAACGTGCGCGACGCCATCCGCGGATCGTCGGCCCAACCGGGGATCAAGCCCCAGCGGTAGCCGACGACGGCCCGTCGATCGTCGCGCTGGACGACGACCGCGGCCGGATCCGTGGGCGCCACGTTGAACCGGCCACCGGGGTCGTCGAACAGGTCGTCGGCCTCGAAGATGCTCGCGATCTCCGACGTCGGCCGTTGCTGGGTGAAGCGCCCGCACATGCCTGGCGAGTCTAGCCCGTCCGTACGGCTGGACCCCGGACCGTGCGCGGCGCCCGGGTCGGCCCGCCTCCTGTACAGTCGCGCCCGTGACCGCGCAGCCGCCGTTCGACCTCCGCGCCACCCTCGCGCAGGACGGTCCGCTGACACGCGAGACGGCCCTGGCGTCCCTCGATCACGCGGCGCAGCTGATGACCTCGGCCGACTTCATCGATGCCGCCCGGCTGTACCAGCGGGTCGTCGGGTTCAACGACGTCGCCGTCACCGGCGCGGCGCTGGTCGGCCTCGGCGAGGCCCTGCACCGCCTCGACGACGACTGGCAGGCCATCGCGACGTGGGAGGAGGCGACCCGCCTGCCCGACAACCCGTCGACCTATCCGGCCTGGCGCAACGTCGCGGCGGCCCGGGTGCGGGCGGACAACCTCCAGGGGGCGATCGACGCCTACCGCGAGGCGGAGAAGCGGGCACCCTCGCAGGACAAGGCCGAGATCGCATCCCGGCTCGGCTGGCTGTCCAAGGAGACCGGCGACAAGGGCGCTGCCGGGCGGTACTTCGCCCGTGCCCGCGGGGACCAGGGGTTCTCGATCGCGATCGGCGTGCTCGCGGTCACGGTGATCATCTCGCTCACGTGCAACTTCGCGGGCGCGGCGGGCACCCAGCTGTTCGACCTGCTGCTGCTCAACAAGCCGCTGGTCGCGGCCGGGGAGCTGTGGCGGCTGTGGACGGTCACGCTGGTCCATGCGCCGCTCCAGGAGATGCCGCTCCACCTCGTGTTCAACATGTACTTCCTGTACCTCGCGGGCCCGTTCGTCGAGCGCCTGTACGGCCGCTGGACGTTCCTCGCGCTGTACCTGCTGTTCGCCGTCGGCGCGTCGCTCACGTCGTTCGCGTTCAGCTCGGCCCCGCTCGCCGTCGGCGCGTCGGGCGCGATCTTCGGCCTGTTCGGCCTCCTCGTCGCCGCGGAGCGGCTCCACCACCCCGTCCTCGACCGGCAGAGCCGCGGCTTCCTCGGCCAGCTCACGGGGCTGGTTGTATTCAACCTGCTGCTCGGATTTATCATCCCCAACGTCGACAACATGGCCCACATCGGTGGGCTGGTGACCGGCCTGGTGATGGGGTTCCTGTTCGCCCCGACCCGGGTGCCGACGCTGCGCTCGCTGTGGCGCCGGCCCGGGCCCACGCCGGGCACGTCCGTACCGGCGTTCGGGAACACGGGGACGCTGGCCATTCGCGCGGGCGGCATGGTGGCGCTCGGGGCGGGGATGCTCGTCCTGTGGGTCATCGGGGAAGGAGTCTGGGGCTAGCCGATGTTCTCGATGCTGAACGGTCGATGGCCGAGGGTCACGGCCGACGGCCTGACCCTCGCGGATCTCGAGGGCGACGTCGCGGCCGAACGGATGCCCGCGGAGGCGCTCGGCTCCGCGATCGACGATCTCGTCGCCCACGTGGTCGGCGTGCAGGCGGATGCAGGGCTCGACGTCGTGACCGACGGGAACGTCCGCTTCCCGGATCCGGGTGCGGCGCTGCTGCGCGCGCTGGCCGACAACGACCTCGGGCCGCAGGGCTACCTGGTCGGGACGTGGCAGGCGGCGGCCTCGCTGACCGACCGGGTCGTGGCCCAGTCGATCCCGGGACCCTACTCACTCGCGCGGCGCGTCCACATGGACCAGTCCGCGCTGCAGCGGACCGACTTCACGCTCGAGATGGCCACGCATCTCGCCGCAGAGCTCCGGGCCCTTGCGGCCGCTGGATGTCAGATGGCCCTGATCGAGGAGCCGGACGTGGTCCTGATCGGCGGCTACCCGGCCGCGTACTCGAACGAGATCGAGCGGGAGCTGTTCGCCGCGACGCAGGCGCAGCTGCTCGCCGACCCGTCCGGCCTGCACGCGATGCTGGTCGTGACCGGCGGCTCGGCGTGGGAGGCCGGTCCGGAAGCGATCCTGGGCGCGCCCTACCAGTCGTACCTGTTCGACCTGATCACCGGTCCGGACAACTGGTACCTCGTCCGCGAGGTGCCGGCCGATCGGGGCGTGGTGTGCGGCGCGCTGCGCCCCGACAGCGTCGCCGACCAGCTGCCCGAGCTCGTGTGGGCGGCGCGCTACGCGGCGTCGTCGAACGGGCGCGGGCTGGAGCGGGTGGGCCTGTCCAACGCCACCTCGCTCGGGGACCTGGACCCGGCGGCGGTCGCCCGGGCCGCCGCCGCCCTCGCCAAGGCCGGCCGCCTCGCCCAGCTGTCGCCCGATCAGGCGGTCGCCGAAGGCCTGGACCCACGGGCGATCCGCCAGCCCGCCGATCGCCCCCCCCGCGTCCGCCGCACCCCGCCCGCCGCCGGCGGCTAGCTCCGCGGCTCGTAGCCTCGCGGCGGCATCCGCGTAGTTGGCATAGGCCGCGACGCGCTGTCGGCCCGCCGTTGCCCGGACCAGCCAACGGCTGCGCCTCGACGCGGGGTCAATGAGCGCCAGCGTCGGACCGTCGGGGAGCCGCGCTTCCGAGGATCGGACCCAGGCCTCGAGGTCGGCCACGTGCCCTGGAAACGCCCGGCCGAGCAATGAGTGATTCGTGGCCACCCGCTCCGCGATTGCTTGAGAGTCGAGCGCCAGGACGACGACCGCCAGCCGCTCGAACCGCCAGCCGAGTGCCCCTGCAACCGATGCCGCGGCACGGGCGTAGAACCCGATCTGTCGCTGCAACTGCCCGACGTCGGGGAGATCGCCCTTGACCTCCGCAATGAGCAGCGCCCGATCAATCGGGCGGTAGGCGACCAGGTCGATCCACCCCTTCGGGATCGGGTCCCCGATCGGGACCTCTGTTGCGACGTGCCATCCGGCACGCTCCAGCCGGTGTGCGGCATAGGCAACGAGCCGCGCGTGGACCGGATCGCGCTGGCGGCGACGGTCCTGCAGGTGAGGGGCGTCAAGGGCAAGTGCGCCGCGGACGCCGAGCGCCCCGAGGATGCGAACGAGGACGCCCACCTCAATCTGACTCACACGACCCGACTCGAGTCGCGAGACTGTCGACTGCGACGTGGCAGCTCGCTCCGCCACGTCTGCCTGGCTCCACCCAATCAGAAGTCGCGCCTCGCGAACGGTCCGACCAAGCTGTTCTGGGAACCAGGGTTCGCCGAGCCGCAGGGTGACGTCTGACATCGGCGATGGATACCACCGGCCACTTCATCCCCGGCCTCGCCCCGGCTCGCGGGCTCGGGAATCGGGTCGGGCTGGGGTCGGGGTGTATTCACAAGTGCATCGGCTGAGCGACGACTGAGCGTGGGCTCCGCGCACAACCCGGGGTTTGCCATCAACCTCACGCTCCCACGAGCGGCCACGTCATTCACCTAGGAATATCGGTGGCGATTTGGGGCACGAGACGGTGGCGCAGGACCCGCCCGGGACGCGCACCTCGCAACCTGTGCGAAACGCGGTTGCAGCCGAAGCGCCACGGTGGGACTATCAAGGCTCCGCGTGGTCACGGGCAGAACCCCGGCGGCTCGCGCGACCCCCGCGTCGCCACCCCCGAGATCGACGGGGGAAAGGAGGTCTCCCTGGTGGGCGAGTTGCACGTCGCGCTCGAAGTCAACGGCGAGCACAGGGAGGTCGATGTCGAGCCGAGACGGCTCCTTGTCCAGGTCATCCGGGAGGATCTCGGGCTCACGGGCACGCACGTCGGTTGCGATACCAGCCAGTGCGGCGCCTGCACCGTCCACGTCGATGGCCGCGCGGTGAAGAGCTGCACGATGCTCGCGGCCCAGGCCGATGGCGCGGACATCACGACGATCGAGGGCATGGCCCAGAGCGACGGCGCCCTGCACCCGCTCCAGAACGCGTTCTGGGAGAAGCACGGACTCCAGTGCGGGTTCTGCACGCCCGGGATGATCATGGCCGCGGCCGACCTGCTGGCGCGCAACCACGATCCCAGCGACGAAGAGATCCGGCACGCCATCGAGGGCAACATCTGCCGCTGCACGGGCTACCACAACATCGTGGCGGCGATCCGCGAAGCGGCCCGCGTGACGCGCGAGGGTGCCGCCGCACCCGTCGCCGCGAACGCCTGAGGAGAGCGACGTGACCACCGACGTCCTCGGCGCACCGGTCAAGCGGGTCGAGGACCCGCGCTTCATCACCGGCAAGGGCCGCTACCTGGACGACATCGTCCTCCAGGGGATGGTCCACATCGCGATCCTGCGCAGCCCGTACGCGCACGCGAACATCGCCTCGATCAACACGTCACGGGCCAAGGCGGCCCCGGGCGTGCTGGCGGTGATCGTTGGCGCGGACATCCCATACAACCCGCTGCCCATGGCCTGGCCGGCCGGCGGCGCGAGCGGCCTGCAGAACAACGTCAACGTCCCGCGCGTGCTCGCGACCGACTCGGTCAAGTGGACGGGCGAGGGCGTCGCGGCGGTCGTCGCCGAGACGGAGGCCCAGGCGCAGGACGCGCTGGACCTGATCGACGTCGAATGGGTGCCGCTGCCCGCGGTCGTCGACGCGGAGAAGGCGACCCAGCCGGGCGCGCCCCAGCTCCACGAGAACGCGCCCAACAACATCGTGTTCGTGTGGCCAGTGGGCGACAAGGACGGCACCGACGCCGCGTTCGCCAACGCCGAGGTCGTCGTCAAGCAGCGCCTGGTCAACAACCGCCTCATCCCGAACCCGATGGAGGTCCGCGGGGACATCGGCTGGTACAACCCGGGCACCGACGAGTACACGGTCTGGATGTCGAGCCAGACGCCGCACATCCAGCGCCTGCTGCTGACCGCCTTCGTGACCGGGATCCCGGAGCACAAGGTGCGCTGCATCAGCCCCGACGTGGGCGGCGCCTTCGGCACCAAGATCTTCTGCTACGCCGACATGGCGCTCGTGATGTTCGCGAGCAAGCTCGTCGGTGGTCACCCGGTGAAGTGGGTCGAGGGCCGGCGAGAGAGTTACGGCAGCACGATCCACGGCCGCGACCACATCACCTACGTCGAGGCTGCCGCGAACCGCAACGGCGAGGTCCAGGCGCTGCGCGTCAAGACCTACGCCAATCTCGGCGGGCGCCTGTCGACCATCGGCCCGGGCATCCCCACGACGCTCTACGGCCGCGTCCTGGCAGGTCCGTACAAGATCCCCAACGTGTACTGCGAGGTGACCGGCGTCTACACGAACACCACGTTCGTCGACGCCTACCGCGGCGCGGGCCGCCCGGAGGCGACCTACGTCGTCGAGCGGACGATGGACCTCGTGGCGGACGAGCTGGGCATCGACCCGGCCGAGGTCCGGCGCCGGAACTTCCTGCCGCCCGACTCCTTCCCGTACGACAACCCGTCGGGGCTCCTGACCGCCGTCAACGGCTCGAAGCTGTTCATCGACTCGGGCAACTACGAGCCGGCGATGGACAAGGCGCTCGCGATGGCCGGCTACGCCGACATGGCGAAGACGAAGGCCGAGGCGAAGGCGCGGGGCAAGCTGCTCGGGCGTCGGGCTGTCGACCTACATCGAGGTCTGCGGCGTCGCCCCGTCCAAGTGGATCGGTGCCGTCGGCGAGGGCTGGGGCGCCGCGATGTGGGAGAGCTCCAACATCAAGGTCCACCTGACCGGCAAGGTCGTCGTGACGATGGGCACCCAGCCGCAGGGCCAGGGCCACGAGACGACCTACGCGCAGATCATCAGCCACGAGCTGGGCATCCCGATGGACGACATCGTGGTCCAGCACTCCGACACCCAGGGCACGCCGTTCGGCTACGGGTCGTACGGTTCGCGGACCTCGAACGTCGGCACCGGCGCCGCGCTCAAGGCCGCGGCCAAGATCCGCGACAAGGCCAGGCGCTACGCGGCACACATGCTCGAAGCCAACGTCGAGGACATCGAGGTCGACGGCGCCGAGTACCGGGTCAAGGGCTCGCCCGAGAAGAAGAAGACCATCCAGGAGATCGCGTTCGCGCTCGATCTCGCATTCGACACGCCCGAGGGCATGGAGCCGTATCTCGACGAGACGGCCTACCACGACACCCCGAACTGCACATTCCCGTTCGGGACCCACGTCTCGATCGTGGAGATCGACGAGGAGACGGGCACGATCGAGCTCGTCCGGTACATCGCCGTCGACGACGTCGGGAAGAAGATCAACCCCATGATCGTCGATGGCCAGCTCCACGGCGGCATCGCCCAGGGCGTTGGCCAGGCGCTGTGGGAAGGCGCCGTCTACAGCGACGAGGGCCAGCTCCTCACGGGCTCGATGCTCGACTACGCGCTGCCGCGGGCCTCGTGGCTGCCGAACTTCGAGCTGGGCGAGACGATCACCCCATCGCCGGTCAACCCGCTCGGCGTCAAGGGCGTCGGTGAGGCCGGCTGCATCGCGAGCACCGCGGCGGTGTCCAACTCGGTCATCGACGCCCTCAGCCCGCTGGGCATCCGGCACCTCGACATGCCCTACACCGCCCAGAAGGTCTGGGGCGCCATTCAAGGCGCGAAGGGAGGCCAGGCATGATCGCGCCGATCGACTACACGCGGGCCGCCACGATCGACGAGGCGCTCGCGCGCATCGCCGGCGACGACGGCGCCAAGGTCATCGCGGGCGGGCAGAGCCTGCTCCCGCTGCTCAAGCTCCGCCTCGCCAGCGCGGAGACCCTCGTCGACATCGGGCGGCTGCCCGAGCTGCGGGGCGTCGAGCGGCTCGACGACGGGCGCCTGTCCGTCGGCGCGCTGACGACGTACGCGGAGCTCATGGACTCGCCGGCGATCCACTACGGCCTGCTCCGGGACGCCCTGCCGACCATCGGCGACGTCCAGGTTCGCAACCGCGGGACGGTCGGCGGCGCCGTCGCCCACGCGGATCCCGCTTCGGACCTGCCGGCGGTGCTGCTGGCGCTCGACGCCGAGATCATCCTCCAGTC
The DNA here is from genome assembly GCA_963779575.1 of uncultured Chloroflexia bacterium. Taxonomy (GTDB): domain Bacteria; phylum Chloroflexota; class Limnocylindria; order Limnocylindrales; family CSP1-4; genus CAIXZV01. The sequence goes on along the minus strand of CAVZYT010000006.1, from coordinate 229,246 downwards.
GTCGGGCGGCACGCGCACCGTGAAGGCGGACGGGTTCTTCCAGGGCCCGTTCTCGACCGCGATGCGCCACGACGAGCTCCTGACGCACGTGCTGTTGCCCGCGCCGATGGACAACGCCGGGTCCGCGTACGCCTCGCTCGAGCAGCCCGCGTCGGGCTACGCGATGGTCGGGGTCGCGGCGGTGGTCAAGGTCGGTCCCGGCGACGTCATCGAGTGGGCCGGCATCGGCGTCACCGGCCTCGCGGACCACCCGTACGCGGCGACGGACGTGGCGTCGGCACTGGTCGGCACCAAGGGCTCCGCCGCCGACGTCGCGGCGGCCGCGGCGAAGGTCGTGGGCGGCCGCGACGTCAACAGCGACATCCACGCCTCCGCCGAGTACCGCTCGGCGATGGCGGTCGTGTACGCGCGGCGGGCGATTACGGCGGCGCTGGCCCGCCTGGCCTGACGGCGCCGGACGCCGCGGATTTGCCGGGTGCGGCTCGAGCGAATTCGTCCCGGGCCGTCCGCCGTCGGCTGACCTGATGGGAGCCGTCCTCGCGCGCGACCTGCGCGTGGGCGGCGCCCGCTGGACCAAGGGCAGGCGTCTCGACGGCGCCGATCTCGACGCGCTCGCGGCCTCGGACCCAACGGCGGTCGGGGTCGATGCCGTCACCGTGCTGCTGATGGACCCGGGCGACCTGCACGAGGATGAGGCGGCGCTCCGGCTGGCCGAGGCGGTCCGTGGCCCTGGCCTCGACCAGCGGGGGCCCAACGAGAGCCGCGTCGATCTGGTCGCGGCCCACGACGGCGTCCTCCACGTCCGGTCGCGCGAGGTGGAGCTGCTCGACCGCATCGACCCCCTCGAGGTGTTCACGTCGCTCGACGGATCGGTCGTCTCTGCGGGGCAGCTGGTCGCGTCGGTGAAAGTGGCACCGCACGTGGTTCCCGCCTCGACCGTGGACCGGGGGGTCGCGATCACCAACGGCGGCCGGCGCCCGCTGGTCTGGGTGGCGCCGTTCGTGCCGATGCGCGTCGGGGTCCTGGTCAAGGAGTCGCTGCGGGCTGCGGACCGGGAGCGGTTCGAGCGCAGCGTCCGCGACAAGGTCGAGTCGCTGGGCTCGACCGTGGTCCGCTTCGACTACCTGCCCGACGAGGCGGAGGCCGTCGAGACGGCGCTCGCGGCAATGACAAGGGGTGCCGCGTCCGATGCCGTCGATGTCGTGCTCACTGCCGGTGGCCGCTCGACCGATCCATCCGACCCGTTCTTCGTCGCGCTGGAGGGCGTGGGCGGGCGGCTGATCCGGCGAGGCGTGCCCGCGCATCCGGGCTCGATGCTGTGGCTGGGCAGGGTGGGGAAGGCGGCCGTCCTCGGGCTGCCGACCTGCGGCGCCTACTCGAAGGCGACCGCGGCGGATCTGCTGCTCCCGCGCCTGCTCACCGGGGAGCCGCCGAGCCTGCGCACCGTGTCCCGCCTCGGCCATGGCGGCATCCTGACCCGCGACATGCGCTTCCGGTTCCCGGCCTACGCCCGCCAGCTGGACGCGCCAGACGGCTGAGGGTCGGGACGAGCCCGCTAGGTCCGGGCCGGGTCCGTAGCGATCGGCGCTGCCGGCACCGCGACGTCCCGTCGCCGCAGCGAACGCACCATCGCGATCAGGCCGGCGATGAGCATCGCGGCCCCGATCGTGCCCACGGCGTTGAGCGGGCCCTGCGTCCGCAGGTAAAGCTGGCTGATCGGGCTCGCGATGGCCTCCGGGATCACGCCAGGCACGCCATTCTCGACGGCCCCGAGGTTCAGCACTAGCCACGGCAGCAGGGCGAAGAACCCGCCGATGACCGCGTAGGCCAGCCCCACGAGCGCGGCCGCGCGGACGCCGAACCAGCGACGAGCAGGCAGCCGCCCCGCGATGGCACCAGCCGCTGAGCAGGACGCCAACGTTTCCGAAGCTGAACGTGGCCGCCACGTGCCGCTCTGCCTCGTTGATGACCGTCGCGTCGAACCACGCGGCCGCTGCGAGCGCAATCCCGGCGACGACCAGCGCCGCCACCGAGCTCGTCGTCCTCGACATGCACCACCTCCATCTCGTGATCCTGCCGGGTGACTATTCGCGTTCCACGCGACCAGGTCGAAGAGCCGGGGTCGGCGTGGTCGCGTCGTGCCCGTCGGCGGCGCGTCGTAGGTCAAGAGCCGGGGGTCGTCGTGGTCGGACGTCGATGCCACGATCGGGCGAGCGCGTCGTATCCTCGGCCTCCCATGCAGCCGAACGTCGAAACCAGCTCGTCGGGTCGCAATTCCGGCGTGGCCCCGGGAGGAAGCTGCGTGGCCAGCCCCGCAATGACGGGCGATGGTGCCCATCGGAAGCCGCCGATGAACCACGCCGCCGCCCCGGCGACGATGAGCGGACCCGTCTGGCTCCCGGGCGCGCGAAGCCACGCGATGATGCCGGCAGCCCCAACGAGACACCCGGTGACGAGCGTCAGGGTCGCCTGCCGTGCCTCGTAGGGGGCAAAGCCGATGCGGACGGAGACGAGGCCTTCGAGCGCGACGCCCGTGCCGATCGCGCCGATCAGGATGAGCCGAGCCTCCTTCGGCCGCCGGAGCAACCGGGTCAACCGAGCATGGCCCTGATCGTCGCGCCGGAGAGAAGGCTCTTGGGGATGTAGCCGATCGCTGACGCGGTCGCGACCCTCGGTCCGTACTCGCGGGCATCGCGGCTCGAGATCAAGATCACGACCGGTCGCGGATCCTGGGTTGCGAGGTGCTCCGCGACCGCGAAGCCGTCGGTGTCCGGGAGCTGGATGTCGAGCAGGACGATCGATGGCCCCAACCGCGACGATTCGCGGACCGCCGATGCCCCATCCGAGGCTTCGCCGACCACGTCGAAATCCGTCCGCCTGCAGCACGGCTCGTGCCACGCGGCGGAACTCGGGATGGTCGTCGACGATGAGGATGGTCGGCTGCACCTTGCGCATGATGCCCCGCCCGGTCCCGGTTTGGCCTCGGGGCCAGTACGGAGGCATATCCTCAACCGACGATGTCGCCGATCACCGACGTGAGCAGCCAGATTGATTCCGACGCCACCGTCGAGCCGTGCTGGCCCGGGCGCCGTCCCGGAGATCGCCGGACGCCCCGCTGATCGGGCGCGACGCCGACCTGGCGTCGCTCCGGCGCCTGATCCTCGGCCGGGACCGGGCGTTCGTGACGCTGGCCGGGATCGGCGGTGTCGGCAAGAGCCGGCTCGCCGTCGAGGTCTCGCGCCGGGCGATGCCCCGGCGCGACGGCCGGATCGCGTTCGTGCCGCTCGACGGCGTGAGCGACGCCTCGCTCGTGCTGCCCGCGATCGCCGGGGCGATGGGCGTGGCGGAGCCGGGACGCCCGGTCGTCGAGTCGCTGGCTGAGGCGCTCGGCCGGGCGCCCAGCCTGCTGGTCCTCGACACGGTCGAGCACGTCCGCGCGGTCGCGCCCGCCCTGACCGACCTGCTCGCCCGGACGCCCGGCCTCACGATCCTCGCCACCAGCCGGATCGCGATCGGCGTCCCGCGCGAGCGCGTCGTGTGGGTGGACCCGCTCCCGGTCCCGGCGGAGGACGAGACGGATCTCGACGCGCTCACCCAGAACCCCGCGGTGGCGCTGTTCCTCGCCCGGGCGTCGGTCAGCCGGCCCGAGATCGAGCCGAGCCCGACCAACGCCGCCCTCGCGGCCGTCATCTGCCGCCGGCTCGATGGCATTCCCCTGGCGATCGAGCTCGCCGCCGCGGCGCTGCGCGTCCTCGCGCCCCACCAGCTCGTCGACCAGCTGGAGAACCGCCTCGCCGACGCCGGCATCGAGGCCGGGGACGAGGCGTCGACCGGTCCGGCGCGCCAGCGCAGCTTGCGCGCGGCGATGGACTGGAGCATCGGTCTGCTGCCGGACCCGGTCCTGTGCCTGTACCGGCGGACGTCGGTCATCTCCGGCACCTTCAGCGTTCCGACCGCGGTGGCGATCCTCGAGGGCGGCGAGCGCCGCGGCCTCGCTCCGCTCGGTGTCGACGTGGCGACCGGACTCGCGCAGCTCGCGGCGGCATCCCTGCTCCGCCACGAAGACGACGGCCGTGCGTTCGCGATGCTCACGACGGTGCGCGCCGACGCCCAGGACCGGCTGGCGCGCAGCGGCGAGGCCGTCGCGATGCGCTGGGCGCATGCCTACCAGGTGCTCGCCGTGGCCGAGGAGGCGGAGGAGGCGCTTTCGACGGACGACGATGTCGCCGCCCTCGACCGGCTCGACGAGGCACACGACGACATCCGCGAGGCCCTCGAGTGGTCGATGGAGCAGGGCGATGGGACGTTCGCGCTCCGTCTGTCGGGCACGCTCGCCGAGTTCTGGCGGACGCGCGGCCACCACACGGAGGGCCGGCTCCGGCTGGCGGCGGCGCTCTCGATGGCCGTCGATCCGCCGCCGGGCGTCCACCGCAAGGCGCTCAGCGGAGCGGGGCTGCTCGCCTCGTACCAGGGCGACTACCGCCTGGGCGAGGCGTACCTGCGCGAGGCGCTCTCGATCGCCCGGGCGATGGGCGACGAGGAGGCGATGGCCGCGGTCCTCAACTGGCTGGGCACCAACGCCTACGGAGCGGGCGACCTCGATGCCGCCGAGGCGTACGTGTCGGAGAGTCTCGAGATCCGGCGCCGGATCGGGGAGCCCGCCGGCATCGCCGTGGCGCTCAACGCGCTCGGCGGCGTCCACCACTTCCGCGGCGACCTCGACCGCGCCCGCGAGATGTTCGTCGAGAGCATGGCGCTCAAGGAGGGCCACGGCACCGCCAGCGGACGTGCCGTGTCGCTGACCAACCTCGGCCTCGTCGAGCGCGATGCCGGCCGGCCCGAGGCCGCCGCCGCGGCCTTCGCCGAGGCGATCGAGATCTGGGAACGCACCGGCGACCCGCAGCGGGTCTCGGTCGGCCTCCACAACGCGGCACTGCTCGACCTCGATTGCGGCCGCTTCGATGAGGCGGCCGGGAAGCTGACCCGCGCCCACGACATCGCCCGCGACCTCGGCGACCGGACCGAGATGGCGTACGCGATGGCCGATCTCGTGCGCGTGGACGTCGAACGGGGCGATCTCGACGGCGCGGCGGAGGCGCTGGCAGCGTCGCTCCCACGCGCCGCGGCGATCGGCGCCAAGATCATCGTGCCGCTCGCGCTCGAGGGAGCCGCCGCGCTGGCCGCGGCGCGCGGCGACGACGTGCTCGCGATCCAGCTGTGGGCGGCGGCGGCCGCCGATCGCGCCCAAACGGGCTTCGCGAACATGCCCGCGGACGAGCGGCTCGTGGACGCGCGGATGTCGGAGGCCAGCGGGCGCCTCGAGCCCGCCGCGGTCGACGCGGCAAGGACCCACGGCGGGGCGATGACGGTCGAGGCCGCGATCGAGGCGGCCATGGGGCTGGCGGATACCCACCCCGGCGGCCGGCTGACGCGACGAATGCGCGGCGAGGTGTAATCGTCGAGCGCCCTCGTCGTTGTCTGGTGCATCAAGTCCCAATCTCTCGAGGAGGTCTCGATGCGCCGATCTCGGCTGGTCACGCTCTTGGGCGGCACGCTCCTGGCTGCCTTCCTGCTCCCGTCGCTCGCGCTCGCCGGTGAGCCGACGACCGCGCCCACGGAGCCGAACATCAAGCTCCACTGCGCGCTGGTGATCCCGGCGGGGCACCCCGCGCGTGAGCGGGTCGCCTGCGGTTGGTCGGCCCTCGATGGCGTCGACGTCCGTGCCTACCGGGTGTGGAGGATCGTCGATGCGGGCCTGGGCAGGCCCCGCCAGCTCATCGACCGCGTCAAGCCGGACATGCCGCTGCGCACCGTGGACACGCACATCCGCCACGGCCACACGTACACCTACCGCGTGATCGCGATCGGCACCGACGGGTCCCGGGTGGGTGTCAGCAACCGTGAGTGGCTGCGCGTCGGCTGGAAGGCCGAGAAGCTCGGCCTCAACTGCGCCTACGTGATCGACAACACCCGCCAGGGCGCCGCCTGCCATTGGGCAGCGGCCGATCGCCCGGGCGCCAAGCGGTTCGTGCTCGTCCGCTCGGTCGACGGGGGCGCGCGCGAGCGGATCTACCGCACCGGCGTCAACGGACGCCGATCGTTCTTCGACACGGACGTCGCCGCCGGACAGACCATCACGTACAAGGTCTTCGCGATCGCCCGCGACGGCCGGATCGTGGGGGTCGGTGGCCCCGACACCGTCGTCGTCCCGACCATCGTGACTCCTACCGCTGAGTAGTCACTATCGGAGCCGTCGACATCGGCACACTTGCAGGGGTGGAGGTTCGTGCGGACGTCGACAGCGATGAGCAGGCGTTGGTGGAGCGCGCGAGGGCCGATCCGTCGGCCTTCGCGGAGCTCTACCGGCGCTATCTGCCGCGCGTCCATGCCTTCGCCTACCGCCGCACCGGCGCCGTCGAGGTCGCCGAGGACATCACCTCGGCGGCCTTCGAGCGCGCCCTGCGGAACCTCCACACGTTCACCTGGCAGCCCGGCGGTTTCGGACCGTGGATGTTCCGGATCGTGTCCAACGAGCTCGTCGATCACTACCGCCGGACCGGCCGCGCAGCATCGCCACGGTCCGTCGATGCCGCACGCGGCATGCTGCCCACCGAGCCGCGCGACCCGGCCGACGAGGTCGGTGCCCGGGACGCCGTCGCGGAGGTCCTCGCGGCGATGGACCAGCTGACCCCCCGCTACCAGCAGGCCCTGTCGCTGCGCTACCTTGCCGGCCTCACGCCAGATGAGGCCGCCCGCGCGATGGGGACGTCAAAGGCGACGATGGCCGTCGTCCTGCACCGGGCCACGCGCGCGCTCCGCCGCGCCGTAAATGCGGAGGATCGATCGTGAACGACGATCCCCGCCGCCAGCTCGAGGAGGCCGGGCAGCGTCCGGCTCCGGCGCCCGATCCCGCGTTCGCCGACCGGCTCGAGGCCCGGCTCCTGGCCGTTGCCCAGACCGCGACGCCCCCGCCGGCGCCCGGCGCCCCTCGCCCATCCCGCGGCGGGCGGCGTCAGTGGCTCGCGCTCGCGGGCCTGACCGTCGGCGCCCTCGTGCTGGTGGTCGCGCTCACCTCGGGTTCGCCCGGCGGCACCCTGCGGTCCGAGCCGGAGCTCGCCGCGTCGGTCAACGTCAGGGTCGCCCTCAGCGACGGGACCGTGATCGACAACCCCGACGGGCTGCACCTGCCCGAAGGCGCGGTGGTGACCGTCGGTGACGGCGGGTTCGCCCGGATCGGGGACACCGTCCTGCGCCCGGGCGACGTCGCGACGATAAAAGACGGGCGGGTCAAGGTCGAGCACGATCAGCCCGTGGGTGCTGCGTCCGGGTCCTCAACCGCAACGCCACACTCGACGCCGAAGGCGACGCCCAAGGGAACGCGCGCCCCCGACCGGTCACCCAAGCCGACCCCCAAGGCGACGCCCAAGCCGACGAACGCGCCCAACCGCACGCCCAAGCCGACCGCGACGCCGACGGCGCCACCGCCGACGCCGGCACCAACCCCGACGCCTCCGCCGACCGCCGAGCCCACGCCATCGCCCTCGGCGCCGGCGCAGCACCTCACCTGGCGCCCCAAGCTGCGCGCCCACGCGAACCCGGCCGGCAACCGGGTCCTGGTGCGCTGGACGCCGACCCGCCGGGCGGCGAGCTACCTCCTGATCGTGACCCGCTCGCGCGTCGGGGCGGCGGCGGATCCCGAGTACCCGGGCTCGCGCGTCTTCCGCCAGTTCGCGAACGCCCCGCAGAAATGGATCCGATTCCGCGTGCTCGACCCGGTCGTCGAGGTGCGGGTCATGGTCGTGGCCCTGGGAAAGCACGGGCACGAGGTCTCACGGAGCCAGATCGTCATCGTGACGACCGGCGAGGTGAGCGGTGACGTGACCGGCGGCGGAGGAGGCCCACCGGCCGACGTTCCGCCAGCCGGCCCCTGACGCCGAGGGCCCCGGCGGCCTGCGCGCGCTCGGGCCCCGTCCCCGGTGTAGGATCGCCGCCCATGGATCACGATCAGACGAACCCCTCCCGTGAGTCCCGCCCGGAGGCGACCCGGTCGATCGAAGGCATCGTCGAGGCCTTCCGCGCCCAGGGCTACATCGCCGAGCGATCGCTCGCGACGACCGTCTTCCTCGCGCTCGAGCTCGGCCGCCCGCTGCTGCTCGAAGGAGAGGCCGGCGTCGGCAAGACCGAGCTCGCCAAGGTGCTCGCGACGACCCTCGGATCGCGGCTGATCCGGCTCCAGTGCTACGAGGGCCTGGACGTCAACACGGCGGTCTACGAGTGGAACTACCCGCGCCAGATGCTCGAGATCCGGCTGCTCGAGGCGCGGGGCGAGATCGACAAGGCGTCGGCGCACGACATCTTCGGCCCCGAGTTCCTGCTCAAGCGCCCGCTGCTCCAGGCGCTCGAGGCCACCGACGGCAACGCGCCGGTCCTGCTGATCGACGAGATCGACCGCGCCGACGAGGAGTTCGAGGCCTACCTGCTCGAGATCCTGTCCGACTTCCAGGTGACCGTGCCGGAGATCGGCACGATCCGGGCGGCCCAGGCGCCGCGCGTCGTCCTCACGTCCAACCGGACCCGCGAGGTCCACGACGCGCTCAAGCGGCGCTGCCTCTACCACTGGATCGACTACCCGACGGCGTCCAAGGAGTTCGAGATCGTCTCCACGCGCGTGCCGGAAGCGCCGCCGCGCCTCGCCCGCGAGGTCGTGGGCTTCGTCCACCGCCTGCGCTCCGCCGACCTGACCAAGGTGCCCGGCGTGGCCGAGACGCTCGACTGGGCGGCCGCGCTGCTCTCGCTGGGTGCCGCGGAGCTGTCGCCGGACGTCGTGGACGAGACACTGGGCGTGGTCCTCAAGTACGAGGAGGACATCCGGCAGGTGCGCGGGTCCGTCGCCCGCCAGTACCTCGCCGAGGCCACCGCCCAGGCCTGACGCGATGAGCGACGCGACGTCCCCGATCCTCCGCGCCCCCACAGGCGAGCTGATCGACGGGCGCCGCCTGCTCGCCGAGGCGGTCGGGTTCGGGCGGGCATTGCGGGCCGCAGGCCTGTCGGTCGACATGGCTGCCTCGATCGACTTCGCGCGGGCGCTTGGGCTCGTGGACATCGGCAACAAGGGGATCGTCCGGGACGCCGGGGCCGCGCTGTTCGTGCGGCGGCGCGACGACCGCGAGGTCTACGACCGGGTGTTCGCCCAGTTCTGGCGTCGGCGCGGCCGCAAGCTGCCCACCCTGCGCATGGAGGGCCTGATCCCGGACGCCGAGCGGGACGAGGAAGGTGAGCCGGGGGCGTCCGACGAGGCCGGCGAGGGCCGCGAGGCGTCGATGTCGGAGCTCGCGACGATGGGCGTCCAGATCGCGACCGACGCCGACGACGGCGCGGAGATCGAGGGGGTCACGATCTCGCCCGATGCCTACTCGAAGGGCGAGATCCTGCGCCACCGGGACTTCGACCGGATGACGGCGGCCGAGCTGCGTGATGCCGAGCGGTTCGTTGACCTGCTGCGGCCCCGCCTCGAACGGCGCCGCACCCGTCGGTTCGAGCTCCACCCGCACGGCCGCCGGGTCGCCCAGCGGGCGATGTTCCGCCAGAACCTCGCCACGGGCGAGCTGACGAAATGGGTCTGGCGGCGGCAGATCCGCGAGCCGCGCCAGCTCGTCGTGCTGTGCGACATCTCCGGCTCGATGGAGCGCCACTCCCGGCTGCTGCTGCGGTTCGTGCAGGCGCTCGCGCGGACGAACGAGGTGCGCACCGAGTCGTTCGTGTTCGGGACGCGCCTGACGCGGGTCACCCGGATCATGAAGGACCGCGATCGCGACCGGGCCCTGGCGCGCGTGGCCGACACCGTGACCGACTGGGCGGGCGGGACGCGGATCGGGGAGTCGTTCCGGGACTTCAACCACCGCTGGGCGCGGCGGACGCTGCGGACGTCGGGGATCGTGATCGTCGTGTCCGACGGCTGGGACCGCGGCGACCCGGCGCTTGTTGCCGCCGAGACCGCGCGGCTCCGCCGCAACTGCCATCGGCTCGTGTGGCTGAACCCGCTGGCGTCCGCGCCCGGTTACCAGCCGCTCGCCGCCGGCATGAAGGCCGCCTTCCCGTTCATCGACGACTTCCTCGCCGCGGGGACCCTCGCGTCGCTCGAGCGCCTGGGCGAGATCCTGAGCGGGAGCTCGCAGGGAACCGCGCGACGGGGATCGGCCGTCACGCACGCGACGACGGTCGCGCCATCGCTCGGGCTCGCCGCCCCGGAAGCTGCCCCGCCGCGGCCCATCGACGCCGGGACGGTCGACGCCGGACACGCACGACCGCTGACGTGATCCGCGGACGCTGAATCGACGAATCGGAGAACGCGATGCAGGAACTGCTGGACACGCTGGACGGCTGGCGCGCGGAAGGCGCGGGGGTCGGCCGTGCCGTGGTCGTCCGGACGTTCGGCTCCGCGCCGCGCCCCGAGGGCGCCGTCCTGCTCGTGACCGACGACGGCCGGCTCGCTGGCTCCGTGTCCGGCGGCTGCGTCGAGGGGGCGGCAGCCGAGGAGATCTGGGCCGTTCGAAAGACCGGTCTTGAGCGGGTCATCCGCTACGGGATCAGCGACGAGGATGCGTGGGACGTCGGGCTCGCGTGCGGCGGCACGATCGACGTGCTGATCTCGCCCCGCGTGCCCGAGGCAGCCGTGACAGCTGCCCGCGAGACCCGGGAAGGGCGCGGCGATGGACGGGCGATCGTCACGCCCCTGCCGGCGGACGCGCCGCCGCCGAGGTTCGGGGCCGCGCAGCCCGGGCCCGGTGCGGAGCCGCCCGACGTGCTGGTCGTCCACGAGGACGGGGTGCTCGAGGGCACGCTGGGGGACGCGGCGGCCGATTCGGCGCTTGTCGAGGCGGCGCGGGATGCCCTGGCGCACGGGGTGTCGCGCACGATCGAGGTCGCCGGCCGGCAGCTGTTCGTCGAGGCCTACCCCGTGCGGCCGCGCCTGGTCGTCGTCGGGGCCGTCGAGGTGGCCCGCACGCTCGTCCGGTTGGCGAAGGAGCTCGGCTACGAGACCGTCGTGATCGACGGGCGGGCGGCGTTCGCGACCGAGGCGCGCTTCCCCGATGTCGACCGACTGCTGGTCGGCTGGCCGGACGAGCTCGCGGACGAGATCGGGCTCGGGCCGGCCGACGCGGTCGCGGTCCTGACCCACGACGTCAAGTTCGACGAGCCGGCGATCGTCGAGGCTCTGCGGCGGGGCTGCCGCTACGTTGGCGCGGTCGGGTCGCGCAAGACCCAGGCGGACCGCCGGGCACGCCTGCTCGAGGCCGGAGTCGCGCCGGACGACCTTGACCGCCTCCGCGGACCGATCGGGCTCGACCTCGGTGGGCGGCTCCCGTCCGAGACGGCGCTCGCGATCATGGCCGAGGTCGTCGCGGAACGGAGAGCCGGCTCGGGACAGCCGATGCGTGAGCTTGCGCGGGCCCGGGAGGCCCAGGTCGCGGCCGGAGCGGCCGGATGAACGTCGGGGCCGTCGTGCTGGCGGCTGGTGCCGGATCGCGGTTCGGCGGCGGCAAGCTGCTCGCGGCGCTCGACGGCCGGCCCCTGGTCCGCCACGTCATCGACGCGGCGGTGGCGGCCGGCCTCGAGCCGATCGTGCTCGTGGTCCCGCCGGGCGCCATGTTCGACGGCCTCGACCTCGCGCCGGCGCTCTCGGTCATCAACCCGAATCCCGAGGAGGGGCTGTCGAGCTCGGTGCGCATCGGCCTGCGCGCGCTCGAGGGCAAGGCCGTCGACGCCGCGGTCATCCTCCCGGGCGACCAGCCCCGCGTTCGCGTCGACGTCATCGCGACCCTGATCACGGCCGCCGTGCAGCAGCCCGAGACGCCGTTCATCGTCCCTCGCTATCGCGACGACGCCGCGCCCAACCCGATCCTCGCGCGCCGGTCGATCTGGCGGCTGGCGGACGAGCTGGCGGGAGACCGCGGCTTCGGGCCCGTCCTCGTCCAGCATCCCGAGCTCGTCGTCCACATCCCCGTCGAGGGCGCCAACCCCGACGTCGATACCGTCGCGGACCTGCTTGCGCTGCAGGGCGTATCGTGACCCGCGATGTCGCCTAGGAGCGCAGCTTCCGCCGATCGCCTGGAGTCCGCGTGGGCCCAGCGCGTTCGCGAGAACCGCGATCAGGCCGAGCGGTTCCGCGAGACGCAGACGCCGGACTTCTACGCCCCGGTCTCCTCGCTGTTCGTCGCAGACCCGCGGCGGACCGATGAGCCGGCCCTGGCCGCGCTCCTCGCGACGGCGACCGACGAGCAGGTCTGGCTGGACATCGGGGCCGGCGCCGGCCGCTACGCGCTCCCGCTCGCGCTGGTCGTGCGCGAGGTCATCGCGGTCGAGCCATCGGCTGGGATGCGCGGCGCGCTCCGGACGGGGATGGGAGAGCACGGGATCTCGAACGTCCGCGTGGTCGCCGGCGCTTGGCCGGAGTCGCTCGAGCGGCTGGGCGACCTGCCGGCAGCCGATGTCTCGATGATTGCCCACGTCGGCTATGACATCGAAGCCATCGGTCCGTTCCTCGACGCGATGGAGGCGGCCACCCGGGACCACTGCATCGCGGTGCTGACGGACCGCAGCCCGGCGTCGGTCGCCGACCCGTTCTGGCCGCTGGTCCACGGCGAGGACCGGGTGCCCCTGCCGGCCCTCCCGGACCTGCTCGAGGTCCTCCACTCGCGCGGTCGCAAGACCGAGGTCCTGCGGGTGGAACGCCCGCCGCGCACCTTCGATTCCGTGCCGGCCCTGACCGCGTTCCTCCGCCGCCAGCTGTTCATCGCCGAGGGCGGCGAGAAGGACCTCCACTTCCGGGCCATCCTGCCCGACCGGATCGTGAATCGCGACGGCGGCTGGACGCTGCTCGACCCGCCGCACGGCGCGATCGGCATCGTGACCTGGACGCCGCCGGCGCGCTGATTCCCGGCCGCAACCCTGCTGTGCAGTGGGGATGAACACCTAGTGAACCCGGCCGAGCGGGGAAGTGGGAACGCGCGCACAATCACGTTGACGTCGCAACCGCGTGGCGGGGATACTCGGGGCTCTCGCAACCGTCGCGCAACCCGGCCGGGGGGTCGCCGCAAACCGCGGTTGAACGGCTGACGAATGTCATGGCATCGCCGAGTCCGACGTGGTGGGGCGTCGGGCCCGATCACCATTCCCGTGCCTGGCACGGGAAGGAGGGTAGGCAGCGCATGATCCCGGGTCAGTTCGACTACGTCCGTCCGGGTTCCCTGGACGAGGCGCTGCGGATCCTGCGGGACCGCGAGGGGGAAGCCAAGATCCTGTCAGGCGGCTACAGCCTGCTGCCGCTCATCAAGCTCCGGCTCGCGCAGCCGGCCCTCCTCGTGGACCTCCAGGCGATCACCGGACTCGACGGGATCACCGAGGACGCCGGCGGGCTGCACATCGGGTCCCGGGCGACGCACCGCCAGATCCACGAGAACGCGATCATCGCCGACCACTACCCGTTGCTCGTGGACGTGGCAGGCGGCATCGGCGACCCGCAGGTCCGCAACTGGGGCACGATCGGCGGCTCCGTCGCGCACGCGGATCCAGCGTCCGACTGGCCGGCCGCGCTGCTGGCGATCAACGCCACGATCGTCTGCCGCGGTGGCAACGGCGACCGCGAGATCGCCGCTCGCGACTTCTTCCTCGACACGTTCACGACCGCGATCGAGCCGACCGAGGTGCTCGTCGAGATCCGCACCATCGTCCGCCCGCGCGGGTCGGGCGGCGCCTATACGAAGCTCGAGCGGCGGGTCGGCGATTTCGCGACGGCCGGCGTCGCGGCGCTGATGACCATCGGCGCCGATGGGGCGATCAGCCGCGCTGGCGTCGGGGTGACCGGCGTCTCGGCCTCGCCGTTCGCGGTTCCGAGCGCCGAGGCGCTGCTGCTTGGCAAGCAGCCCGGCGAGGAGACCTTCCGGGCCGCGGCCGCTGCCGCGGCAGCCGCGAGCGAACCGGTCTCCGACGTCCGGGGTCCCGTCGACTACAAGCGCGCGATGGTCGCGGAGCTGACCCTGCGGTCGCTCCGCCTGGCCGCCGAGCGCGCCCGCGCGTACGCATAGGAGCAGGCGATGACGACACAGCACGTCTCGGTCACCGTCAACGGGGAGGCTCGCGAGGCCGACGTCGAGCCCCGGCTGCTCCTCGTCCACCTCCTGCGCGACACGTTTGGGCTCACCGGCACCCACACCGGGTGCGACACCAGCAACTGCGGCGCGTGCACGGTCAACGTGGACGGGCGCAGCGCGAAGTCGTGCACGATGCTCGCAGTCCAGGCGAACGGCGCCGAGATCACGACGATCGAGGGGATGGAGCAGGGCGGCAAGCTCCACCCGCTCCAGCAGGCCTTCTGGGACCAGCACGGCCTCCAGTGCGGCTTCTGCACCCCCGGGATGATCATGCAGTCGGCCTGGCTCCTGGGCGAGAACCCGGACCCGACCGAGGCCGAGATCCGCGAGGGGATCTCCGGGAACCTGTGCCGCTGCACGGGCTACGTGAACATCGTCAAGGCAATCCAGCAGGCAGCGACGGAGCTGCGGGCGGCGGAAGCCGAGCCCGAGCCCGCCGCGGCGACCGCCTGAGCCCCGGAGGAGACGACGATGACGACGGAGGCACAGGCGCCGACCACGACCGCCGAGGTCAGCGGCATGGGCCACTCGATGAAGCGCAAGGAAGATCCGCGCTTCATCCGTGGCAAGGGCCAGTACATCGAGGACGTCACGCTCCCGAACATGGTCTGGATGGACATTGTCCGGAGCCCGTACGCCCACGCGCGGATCAAGTCCATCGACGCGAGCGAGGCCCTGGCGATGCCGGGCGTGCTGGCGGTCATCACCGGCAAGGACCTCGAGGCCGCCGGGCTGCACTGGATGCCCACGCTCGCCGGCGACAAGCAGATGGTGCTGCCGGTCGACACGGTGATGTACCAGGCCCAGGAGGTCTGCGCGGTCATCGCGCTGACCCGCTACCAGGCGGCCGACGCGATCACGGCGGTCAACGTCGACTACGAGCCGCTCGAGGTGGTCATCGACCCGTACAAGGCCCTCGAGCCGGGGGCGCCCGTCCTGCGGCCCGACCGCGGGCCGGACAAGGCGAACAACCACATCTGGCACTGGGAGTCAGGGGACCGAGCCGCGGCCGACGCGGCGCTCGCGGCTTCCGACCGCATCATTCCCATCGACGTGTACATCCCCCGGATCCACGTCGCGTCGATCGAGACCTGCGGTTGCATCGCCGACTACGACGCCGTCAACGGCCATCTCGACTTCCACGTCACGAGCCAGGCGCCCCACGCCTATCGGACGGTCATCAGCCTCGTCTCCGGCATCCCCGAGTCGTCGATCCGGGTCAAGACCCACGACATCGGCGGCGGCTTCGGCGGCAAGGTGCCGGTCTACCCGGGCTACGTCATCGCGATCGTCGCCTCGCTGACCCTGGGTCGGCCCGTCAAGTGGATCGAGGACCGCTCCGAGAACCTCCAGGCCGACTCGTTCGCCCGTGACTACCACGTCCACGCGGAGCTCGGCCTCAGCAACGACGGCACCATGACCGGCCTGCGGGTCAAGACGCTGGCCGACCACGGCTATGCCGACGCCGCGGCCGACCCGAGCAAGTACCCCGCCGGCCTGTTCAACGTGATCACCGGCAGCTACGACATGCCGGCGGCCTTCGTCGAGGTCGACGCGGCCTACACCAACAAGCCACCGGGCGGCGTCGCGTATCGCTGCTCGTTCCGGGTCACCGAGGCCGTCCACACGATCGAGCGGCTGGTCGACAAGGCCGCCGACGCCATCGGCATGGACCCGGCCGAGTTCCGGATGAAGAACTTCATCCGCAAGGACCAGTTCCCGTACACGAGCGCGACGGGCTGGGAGTACGACTCGGGCGACTACCACGCCGCCCTCCAGAAGGCGCTCGACCAGATCGGCTACGGCGACCTGCTCAAGGAGCAGGCCGAGAAGCGGGCCCGCGGCGAGCTCATGGGCATCGGCATCAGCTCGTTCACCGAGATCGTCGGCGCCGGGCCGTCGAAGGATTTCGACATCATCGGCATCAAGATGTTCGACTCGGCCGAGCTCCGGGTGCATCCGACCGGTTCGGCGATCCTGCGCCTCGGCGTCCAGAGCCAGGGCCAGGGCCACGAGACCACGTTCGCCCAGATCGTGGCCGAGGAGCTGGGCATCCCGGCCTCCAAGGTCAAGGTCGAGGAAGGCGACACGGACACCGCGCCCTACGGCCTCGGCACGTACGCGTCGCGCTCCACGCCGGTCGCCGGCGCGGCGACCGCGATCGTGTCGCGCAAGATCAAGGAGAAGACCCGCCACCTGGCGGCGCACCTGCTCGAGTGTTCGCCCGACGACCTCGAGTGGACCCCTGGCCAGTGGAACGTCAAGGGCTCGCCCGACCGGGTCAAGACGATCGCCGAGCTCGCGTTCGCCGCGTACACCAACCACCCGGCGGGGATGGAGGCCGGCCTCGAGGCGGTCGACTACTACGACCCGCCCAACCTGACCTTCCCGTTCGGCAGCTACATCTGCGTCGTCGACATCGACAAGGGCACGGGACAGGTGCACGTGCGCCGGTTCGTGGCCGTCGACGACTGCGGCAACATCATCAACCCGATGATCGTGGACGGGCAGATCCACGGCGGCCTGACGATGGGCCTCGCCCCGTCGCTGTACGAGGAGATCTCGTACGACGAGCAGGGCAACAACCTCGCCGGGACGTTCATGGACTACCTGCTGCCGACGGCGATGGAGACGCCCTCCTGGGAGACGTCGAAGACGATCACCCCGTCGCCCCACCATCCGTTGGGCGCGAAGGGCGTGGGGGAGTCGGCCACGGTTGGCGCCCCCCCGGCGATCGCCAACGCCGTCGTCGATGCGCTCTCGCACCTGGGTGTCGATCACATCGACATCCCGATCACGCCCCAGAAGGTGTGGGCCATCCTGCACGAGAAGGGCATCTCCTGACCCCATGTCGGGACGAAGCCTGTTCCCGCGCGTCGCGGAGCTCGAGGCCAGCGGCGGGACGTTCGCGGTCGCCACGGTCGTGGCGGTCCAGCGTCCCACGTCGGCCCGGCCCGGGGCGATGGGGATCGTCCATCCCGACGGCACGATCGAGGGCTGGGTCGGCGGCAGCTGCGCCCAGCCCGTCGTCGTCCGCGAGGCGCTCCGGTCGCTCGTGGACGGGCATCCGCGGCTGCTCCGCCTCTCGAAGACGGCGCCCGCGGAGGGACGGCGCGGCGACGGGGTCGTCGAGCTGGTCATGACCTGCCACTCGGGGGGCACGCTGGAGATCTACGTGGAGCCGCATCTACCCGCGCCATCGCTGTGGCTGGCCGGCACGACGCCGATCGTCGGCGCGCTCGCGACCCTGGGGGCCGCGACGGGCTGGCGGGTGTCGGTGTTCGACCCGATCGCCGATTCGGAGGCCTTCCCGGGCGCCGAGCGGGTGTCGACGATGACGGCGCTCGGCCGCGTGGACCCCGAGCTGTCGCCGTACGTCGTCGTGGCGACCCAGGGGATCTGGGACGAGGAGGCGCTCGCCGCCGCCCTGCGCCGCGACGTGTCCTACGTTGGCCTGGTGGCATCGCCGACGCGTTCCGGGGTCGTGCGTGCCTGGTTGCGCGACGAGGCCAACGTGCCCGAGGAGCGGCTCGCGGCGCTGCGCGCACCCGCGGGGATCGACCTCGGGGCGGAGACGCCCGAGGAGATCGCGCTCTCGATCCTCGCCGAGCTCGTCCAGGTCCGGCGGGGCCGCGCGTCGTTCGTGGCCGGTCCGGGACCGGCGACGCTCGCTGGGGCTGCGTTCGAGGGCGCATCGCTCGCCCCGGTCGTCGACGATATCGTCCTGCTCGACCCCGTCTGCGGCATGACCGTGGACCGCGAGCATGCCCGGCACCTCGCAGAGCATGACGGCGCCGTGTACGCCTTCTGCTCGATGGGCTGCCGGACGGCATTCATCAAAGAGCCCGGCGCGTACGTGGCCGGCTCGACCAAGGCTGGGGCCTGACCCCGCCCACTCGGAGACCCCGACCCGATGAAGTTCGAAGGCACCCTCGACATCGCCGCGCCGCGCGACCGCGTGTGGGCGTTCCTCATGGACCCGGACCAGGTGGGGCCGTGTGGGCCCGGGGTGGAGTCGATCGAGGTCATCGACGAGGACCACTTCAAGGCCAAGGCGAAGGTCGGGATCGGGTTCATCTCGGCCAAGTTCGTGGTCGAGATGACGGTCGCCGAGAAGAACGTGCCCGACCTCGCGATCCTCAAGGCCCACGGCCAGGCACCGGGATCCGCGGTGGACGCGACGGCCAACATGGCCCTGTCCGGACCGGCCGAGGGCCCGACGACGATGGACTGGTCCGCCGACGTGCTGATCGCCGGCACGCTGGCGTCGGTCGGCGCGCGGCTGATCGAGGGCACGGCCAACAAGATGATCGGCCAGACCTTCGACTGCATCAAGGGCAAGCTCGAGGCCGGCTGACCCTCCCGACTCCTTCACGCTGCGCCGGCCGGCACCGCCTCGTGCCAGGACGGCGGCCGGTAAGCGCGGACCGCGCGGTCAGCCCGGGGTCTCTGCGCCGAACCAGGCGTGCAATGGCTTCTTCGGCACATCCTCGTGCCAAGGGTGGGCCCTGGCCGATGACCCGTGCGACACTCGGGCGGTGGACCGAATCCAGGCCGTCGTCGGGCCCGTCGCGACCAACGTCTACGTCCTCGCCGACCCCGCGTCGCGCGAGGCGATCGCCATCGACACAGCGACGCCGTCCCTGGCGTGGATCTCAGATGCGCTCGAGGAGCGCGGCTGGACGCTCAAGCTGATCGTCAGCACCCACGGCCACTGGGACCACATCGGCGACAACGCGGCGGTGGCCGCCCACACCGGCGCCGACATCGCCGTCCATCCGCACGATCGCCATTACCTCGAGACGCCGGCGCCGCTGTTCCCGCCGCCGTTCGAGATCGTGCCGTCGGTGCCGGCAGTAGATCTCGCCGAGGGCGGCGAGATCCGGTTCAGCGAGATCCGGCTGCAGGTGCTCCACACCCCGGGGCACACGCCGGGCTCCGTGTGCCTCCTCGATATCGACGAGGGCCAGCTGTACAGCGGCGACACGCTGTTTGCCGGCACCTGGGGACGCACCGATCTGCCCGGAGGCTCCGAGGAGGAGATCGCCGGCTCGCTCGCCCGCCTCGCCGACCTCGAGGACCGGGTCCACGTGCTGCCCGGGCACGGTTCCGCGACGACGATCGGCCGCGAGCGGGCATGGCTGGACATGGTCCGTCGTGAGGGCCGGCTCCCGATCTGACCGACGTGCACGCGCGGCCTCGCGTGGTCAGCCGCCGCGGCGGTACGTCGCCCGGAGGACGGCCTTGCCCAGCACGTTCGCCTGGTCGAGTGCCTTGCGGACCGCACCGCCGTCGGGCTGGCCCGGCAGGCCGAGCGGTTCGGCAAGCGCATACAGCGTGAAGTCGTACCGATGCGTCCCGGACGGCGGGCACGGACCGCCCCAGCCGACGTGACCGAAGTCATTGCGGCCCTGCGCGGGTGCGTCGCGCGAGACGCCGACGTCGCGTGCGATCGTGTCGGTGGACGAGCCGGGCAGGTCGAGGACGACCCAGTGGACCCAGCCGCGAGCGTCAGGGTCGTCGACGACGAGCACGAGTGCACCGGTTCCCGCGGGGGCGCCTGTCCAGGCGAGGTCGGGCGACACGTCCTCGCCGTCGCAGGTGAAGCGCTTGGGGATCGAACCGCCGGGCTCGAATGCGTTCGACGTAACGACGAAGTCGGGCATCGTGGCCTCCGGGCTTGGGGACGATTGGGCCGATGGCGACATCGTCGCCGAAGGCTGGGTCGAGGCAGATGACGGACTCGCGACCGCCGATGTCGGCTGGCTTGCGGTCGGCAGCAGGCCTGTGGCGGTCGCGCCAACCGGCACGAGCGTGGGCGCCGACGCCGTCCCCGCCGAGCACGCCGCGACCACCAGCGCCATCAGCGCCATCAGCGCCAGTATTGCGAACAGGCCGTGCGTCGCCGAGCCCCGCATCCGCTGATGGTCCACCCTGGAACGCAATCACGCACGCCGGCGCGCCGGAGGGCGACCAGTCAGCCGGCCTCGTCGCTGTTGGGCCGCCAGCCCTCGGTTGCCGGTTCATCCACCGGGCGCCCGAACGCATGCCAGCGGCGGGCGGCCCCGAAGCCGAGCCCTTCGTACAGCTGCAGCGCCCCCGTCGCGTTCGACGCGTCCACGCCCAACCACGCCTCGTCGAGCCCCTGGTCGCGCAGGACCCGGAACGACGCGGCGCACAGCGCCTTCGCCAGGCCGCGGCCGCGCCACGCGCGACGGACCGACACGTGGTCGAGCCAGCCACGGCGGACGCCGAGCTGCTCGTTCTCCTCCCGGAAGATCATGTTGAGCACCGACCCGGCGACCTCGTCGCCGTCCCAGGCGACGCACCAGATGCTGGTGTCGGTGTCCACGTTCGCGAACCTCGCGACGATGTCGCCCTCGGTCATCTCGCGATGACCCCAGTGGTCGCGGAACGCCTCGTTGTCGGCGTCGAGGATCGCCCGATGCTGCTCGGGGGTCACCGGGCGCATCTCGAGCCCCTCGGGTAGCGTGAACTCGGGGAGGACGCCCGTGAGCGACCGGCGCATCTCGAAGCCGAACCGGATCCGGGTGAAGCCCTCGGCGTCGAGCAGGGCGTTCTTGCCCGTCTCCTGCTCCATGGCGAACGAGCGAAGCCATCGCCCGCCTTCCTGGGGGTTCTGCTCCGCTTCGGCCGTCAGCCGGGCGCGGGCCGTCCGATGGAGGGCGGTCCCGATTCCCCGGCGATGGTATGCAGGGTCGACGGCACCCCACAGCTCGAGCACGAGCTCGCTGCCACGCGAGGTGATGATTCCCATCCCGTATGCGACAGCCACGCCGTCGATCTCGGCGATCAAGACGTCACGATCTAGCTGGAACATCTCGAAGTTGACGTGGTCGACGGCCATGCTCTCGGCCGTCAGCACCTCGCCGATGCCGTCCTGGGCCCTGGCGCGGTTGAGGATCCCGGCCATCGCGGCCCAGTCGGCGTCGGTCGCGCGGCGGAAGGTCAGCCCCGGCAGGGCCGGGGCGTCGACGATGTCCGGTTGGGTCGAGGCCAGGTCCACGTGCGTCATCATCGGTCGTCCCTGATCGAGCCGAAGGGCTTGCGGTACGCGGTGCTGCTGCTCGCAACCTCGAACCCGCACGATTGGTACAGGTCCAGCGCCCGGTTGTGGTTGTCCGTGTCCACGCCCAGGAAGGCAGACGTCGCCCCCTCGTCGCGGATGAGGCGCAGGCTCTCGGCGATGCAGGCCCGGGCCAGGCCAGTGCGGCGGTGGCCGGGATGCGTGGCGACGCCATTCAGCAGGCCCATGCGCGAGCCATCGTCCTGCGCCTCGATCACGTTCGACACATAGGCCACCGGCTCGTCGCCCTTCCAGGCGACGACCTGGTAATCGAGCCGGAATCGCGGGTCATCGACCCACTCCTCGAAGGTCTGCTCGCTCGCCTCGTACTGGCCCCAGTGCTCGGAGAACGCCAGCACGCTCATCGCGAACACGGCCTGGAGCTCGGTCTTCGTGGGCCGACGCAGGACATAGCCGTCCGGGACCCGGACCTCGGGCAGGTTCTCGAGGTCGGGACGCAGCATCTCGGCCTCCAGGCGGACCGGGACGTAGCCCCGATCCAGCAGCGCGCCCTCGAGCTCCGTGTCGCCACCGAACGAGAAGTTCGAGAACCACGTCGGCCGGTCGGTCGGGTTGGCGACCGCGATCTCGTGTGAGCGTCGCTCGCCCCAGTCGACGAGCGCGCCGGCGATGCCGTGGCCCCAGGCGTCCGGTTCCACGACGACGGCGGTGTCGTAGACCCGATCCCCGACGACGAGGTCGTGCCACTCGACCCGTCCGTAGCCGACGGTATGCCCGTCGCGCTCGACGACCAGGCAGTCGACGAGCGCGTCCGAGTTCACGAGGTGGGTGTAGCGATGGCGCATGGCGTCGAGGTCGATCGGCTCGAGGATCCCGGCGTGCGCCCGCAGCCGGGCGTTGGCCGGACCCATGCCCTCGATGTCCTCGAGGCCACGGTAACGGCGATACGAGATGGCGGACCCCGCCGGGCCTTCTGGCAGGCGGGCGATCGGCGTGGTCACTGGTCGCTCCCGTACTTGTGCTTCATCTGGATCGCCACCGAGGCGTGGATCGTCTTCCAGCGCCGGCGCTCGGCGGCGCGGAGGATCGGGTCGTTCGCGCGGGCGACATACGCCGCCTCGCGCTCCAGCTTGCGATGGCTCGCGAAGCGGGCGCCGTCCAGCCGGCCGTCGTCGAGGGCCGCTTGAACGGCACAGCCGGGCTCGCCGTCGTGGCGGCAATCCCGGAACCGGCAGCCCTCGGCGAGGTCCGCGATGTCCGAGAAGGCGCTTTCGAGGCCGTCGGCCGCTCCGGCGACGCCGAGCGAGCGGATGCCTGGGGTGTCGATGAGCAGTGCGCCCGCGGGCAGGCGGATCAGCTCGCGATGGGTCGTGGTGTGGCGGCCGCGGGCGTCGTCGTCACGGACCTCGCCCGTGCGCTGGCGCTCGATGCCGAGCAGCGCGTTGACCAGCGTTGACTTGCCCACGCCCGACGACCCGAGCACCACCGCGGTGCGGCCGGGCGGCAGGTGATCGGCCGCGAGCTCCGCGACGCCATCGCCGGTGAGTGCGGAGAGGATTTCGGACGTCGACCCCCGGAGCGACGGCCTCGGCGGCCACACGGAGCCCGTCGGGATCCAGCGCGACGTCGGCCTTGTTGAGCACGATGACCGGGGTTGCGCCACCGGTCCACGCGACCGCGAGGTAGCGCTCGAGGCGGCGAAGGTTGAAGTCGCCGTCGAGGCTCGTGATCAGGAGCGCGATGTCGACGTTGGCGGCCAGGATCTGCTCGCCGGCCAGGTTGCCGGCGTACCCGTCGGCGCTGGTGTTGCGCCCGAAAGCGGTTCGGCGGGGCAGCACGGCCTGGATCACGACCGTGTCGTGACCGTTGAGGCCGGCCACCGCGACCCAGTCGCCGACAGCCGGCAGGTCTCCGGCCCCGACGGCCTCGTGGCGCAGGCGGCCGGCGATCACGGCATCGCGATCGCCGCTGGGCGCCGCGACGACCCACGCGTCGCGATGCGCGGCCACGACCCGGGCCGGGAGCCAGCCCGCCGCGTCGAACGGCAGGAAGGCGGCGGCCCAGCCCGGGTCCCAGCCGAATGACTGCAGCGTGGGAGAGATGGACGTTGCCATCGGCTGATCCATCTCAGCCCACCCGCTTCAGCTTGCCGGTGCGCTTCGCGTACCGTTCGGCTCGCCCGAAGGCCCACAGACCAGTCGGGATGAGCACGACGCCCATCACGATCAGCGGCACGACGTCGTACCACAGGGCCGTCACCGGGATGCCATCGAGCAGGCCGGCGCGGACGCCGTCCAGCACGTACGTCGCCGGCGAGAACTTCGAGAGCACCTGCATCCACTGCGGCAGCACGCTGACCGGGTAGTACACGCCCGACACGAGCAGGAGGCAGGACTGGAGGACGAACGTCATCTGGGCTCCGCGCTCCACGTACAGGAGCGGGAGGATGGCGGCCATCATCGAGATGCCGACGATGCTGAACGAGCCGAGCACGACGAACACGATCGCGGTTGGGATGTTCATGACCGTCAGGTCGAGCTGGCGGAAGAACACCATCATCACGATCAGGATCACGCCCGTGTGCACGAGGCCGAAGACCATCGCGTACAGGCACGAGCCCAGGAGCTGGGTCCAGCGGCGAACCGGGGCCATGAACGTGTATTCGAGGGTGCCCTCCCATCGCTCGACCGCGATGGTCTCGGCGATCCAGGAGAAGACCACCGAGAGGTAGTTCCAGAAGATGGCGCCGATCATGAGCATGAGCAGCAGGCGGTCGTCGCCCGCCGCGGCGCCGATCAGCGAGATCGAGAGCGCGCCGGCGACGGAGTAGACGAGGAACGCCAGCTCCCACGGCCAGTAGCGGCGGCTGAGGTTGAAGTTGCGCTCGATGAAGGCGTACGACGCCTTCATCTCGTGCGTGAGCAGCGTCAAGGAAGTGTCCCTTTCACGGGGTGGGGGCCCCTGCCCGCCGGCATCAGCCGGTGAGGGCAGGGGAGACGAGACTCTCCCCGGCCACGCGACGGCCGAGCCGGATGATCGACTCGCCGAGCTGTGACCGGATCGAGCGCGCGTGCCCGAGGGCCGCGCGGTCGGCGTCGCGGAGCGATCGCTCGAGCGCATGACGCTCGTTGATCGCCGCGAGCCGGAGCTCGATTCCAAACATGTGAAGGTCCTTTCGAGAGGTGTGGTGATGGCGGCTGGTCTGTGCGCTACGGGTGGCGGTCATCGCGGCACCTCCTTTCTGATCCGTTGTCGTCGTCAGTCGTTGTCGTCGTCTTCCTCGACGTCCTCGTCGAGGGAGCGACCGGTGAAGGTCATGAACACGGCTTCGAGCGTCGGCGGCTGCCCGTGCTGCTCAGCGACGAGTCGCTTGAGCCCTTCGGGCGTGTCCTCGGCGACCACGCGACCCCCATCGAGGATCGTGATGCGGCTGCAGAGGCGCTCCGCTTCGGCCAGGTCGTGCGTGGTGAGGACGATCGTCGCGTTGTTCGCGGCATTGACCTCCTCCACGAACGTCTGCACGTCGAGCTTGCTGCGCGGGTCGAGGCCCGTCGTCGGCTCGTCGAGCAGGAGCAGCGTCGGGCTCGTCAGCAGGGCTCGCGCGATCGCGACCTTCTGCTGCATCCCCCGGCTCATCTGCTCCACCGGGCGGCTGAGACGGCTCTCCGCGATGCCCAGGCGGGCAAGGATCGCCGTGGCATCCCGCCTCGCCTGGCGGCCATCGAGGCCGTACAGGCGAGCCGCGAAGAGGAGGTTCTCCATCGGGCTGAGCTTCTTGAAGAACGCCGCGTCCACGGACACCCGGTTGATGAGCCGCTTCACGGCGAGCTCGTCGCGCTCGATGTCGTAGCCGAAGACCTCGACCTTGCCCTTGTCCAGGGTCAGCAACCCTGAGATCAGGCGGATGAGGGTCGACTTGCCGGAGCCGTTGGCCCCGAGGACCCCGTGGATCGCGCCCGGCTCCAGGCGGAGCGAGACGTCGTCGATCGCGAGGACCGGAGGCTTGCCCCGGCGGACAGTGAAGTGCTTGGTGACGTGCTCGACGAGGAGTGCCGGCGGGCCGGCCGGGGTCGGTAGCGGGAGGACGATGGCATCCCCCGCGTCCGGACCGGCCGGGATCCGCGCGGCGGGCTCGAGGCCGGTCTCGATGGCCGGCAGCGGGCTCGACGTCGGATGAGTGGTCTTCGGTTCGGGAACGAGGGTCGTCGCCATTGGACTCTCCTGCGCTTGGTTTGGCTGACTCAAGTGGGTGAGCCGGTCCGCGGGAGGTCCCAGACATGGGACGAGCCGCGGGCCCGGCAATCCGGGAGACCTGCGGCTCGTCGTCCTTGGGCGATTCAGACGCCTTGGAAAACAGAAGAGCCGCGGGCCCGGTGGCCCACGGCTCGGTGGTCGCTCTGGGGCGTTACGCCCCGCGTCCTACCTGCTGGTGGGCACACCTCTCCCGCCGACGGCGCCACGATCAGGCGCGATCGATCGCGGGTTGGAGAGGGTCATCGACACCATCTGGCCTTACGCCTCCGGTAGGAAGCCGAGCGACCTGCTCGACCGCCGCGCAGCATACGCGGGCCGTCGCAACCGCGTCAACCCCTCGCCGACCCGGCAAACGACGTAGGCCGGCGATCGATACGCGACGATCTGGTAGGAATTGCACGTCGGGAACCGTCGGCGAGTAGCGCGCGTCGAGCGGTCCCGCACCCCGCGAGGTCTCGTCCCATGTCGCATCGCCAGCACGCCGCCCGTGCCATCGCGGCGCTTGTCGTGTTGACGACGATGGCCGCATGCGCCGGGCCCACGCCCACGCTGACCGCAGCGTCGCAGCCGGTGGCGCCGACATTCGTGAGCCCCGCAACGTCGAGCCCTGCGTCGTCTGCGTCCGGCGCAGCTGCGACGGACACCTACTGGCTCCGGATGACGACCTCGCAGGCGATTCCGCCGCTCGACCGGTTCGAGAACCTGCCCTCGCTGTGGATTACCGGGGACGGCCTCGCCGTCGTGCCCTTGCACCTGCCGATGCCGTACCCCGGTCCGCTCGTCGAGCGGCTGGCCGGGGGGACCATCTCGGACTCGGGACGCGCTGCGATCGTCCAGGAGGCTCGCGACCTCGGGCTCCTCGGCACGCAGACCGATTTCCCGTCCGATTCCCCGTTGGCCGGCGGAGTGGTCGGGGCGATCGAGCTGACGGTCGACGGCACAAGGGTCACCCTGACAGGTGACCCGTCGGCGCGGATCGAGTGCATCACCGCGCCATGCAACCCGCCGCCCGGGTCCGCCGCCGCCTTCGCGGCCTTGTGGAACAAGCTCCTCGACCTTCCGTCGTGGCTCGGCGACGACCTCGGCCCGCCGCTGCCGTACGACCCGCCGGCCTACGCGATCGTCGTTGGCCCGCCGCCGGCACCCGATCCAGTGGTCCAGGGGCCGCCCGCCGACTGGCCGCTCGACCAGCCACTCGCGACCTTCGGCGCTCCCGTGGCCAACGGGACGGCGCGCTGCGGGACGGTGTCGGGCGCCGATGCCGTCACGCTGCGCCCGGCGCTGGAGGCCACCAACCCGTTGACGCCCTGGGTTCAGGACGTGGACACGAACGCGACCTTCGGGCTGACGGTACGTCCGATGGTTCTGGGCGAGGACGTCTGCAGGGAGACGTTCGGGGTCGGCTGACCCGCCGTCAGGGGCGTCGGCGCATCACCACTCGAGGCACCCCTGACGCGGCTTTGGATGTTGACGGCGCCACGAGCTCGAACCCCGCTCGTTCGAACATCGCGGCCGTTCCCGTGTAGACCGAGGCTGACGAAATGCGCGTCCCTCCTGTCGCGACCGGATAGCCCTCGAGTGTTCCAGCTCCGTGGTCGCGGGCATAGGCGACCGCGGCGTCCAGCAGCGCGGTTGCGACGCCACTCCGGCGCGACCCCTTCGCGACCACGAAGCAGTTGATCACCCACACGTCGTCGCCCGGCAGCTGCGGCAGCGTCCGTGACCGTGCGAGCCGCCCGAACCGCTCGCGAGGCGCGAGTCCGACCCAGCCCACAGCCTTGCCGTCCTCGATCGCAACGAGCCCGGGCGTCGGCCCGTCCCCGTTCACCACCGCCCGCAGGTCCCTGCGATTCTCGTCGGCGGTCGTATTGCTCCAGTTCGAACCAGGCTTGCGCCAGTACTGGCACCAGCACCACTTCGGGTCACCGCCGGCCGCGAACAGCTCGGCCAGGGCGTCCCAGTTTCCTGGGGCCAGCGGCTCGATGACGGGACGGTCGGATGGCTCGCTCATGGCTGGACCGCGGGTAGCCGCCGAAGCGACTTGTCGAACTGCCATCGGAGGATCCTCGCGCCGACGAGCCGCATGATCGTGCCGGCGAGGAGCCCTCGCGGGGTGCGTCGGAAACGACGCCGTCGATCGCAGGCCACGATGCACCCGTCACTCGAGTCCGTGATCGTGTAGGCGATCCGGCCTCCCGGCAGCGCGACGTTCGAGTCGAACTGATCCAGGACAACCCGTCCCGGCGTGGACCAGTCGTAGCGCTCACGGCTCCATGAGAACAGGATCCCTTCGGTCACCTCCGCCCAGGTTGGGCCCACCGCGTGCACGGCGTACACCCGCGGGTGGGAGGTGTCAGGCCAGATCGCCCGACGGTTCGGGCCGAAGTCCACCAGGGCACTGGTGACGATGGCCGCTGAGCGGTCCGAGTTGAGCATCCATGTCGTGTGCTCGTTCACGGTATGCCCTCAGGGAGTGTCCCCCATGACCGGACCCTGGCGCGGCGCGTCGAGCGATGCGATCGCGACGGGCTTCGGCATTGTTGCCGGTCAGGAGGTCAGCATTCGTCAGGAATCACGGGGGCACGGCGGCGCCGCCACCGACGCCAGGCGGATCTCAGGGGCAGTTCTTGGTGATCCAGGCGATTGATTCCTGGAGGCCCTGCTGCCGCTCCTTGGATTGACCTTGGCCGAAGGTCTCGGGTTGCGGCCCGCCGGCCAGGATGCTCTGCCCGAACTCGTCGATCGCGTCTGCCATGAGCCCGGCTGCGGCCTTGATCTCCGCGGGTGCGGTCGAACGCAGGTCGGTGGCGGCCGCACGGAAGCCGGCACCCGTCTCCTCCGGCGTCTCGGCGTTGCGGGCGTCCTGAAGCTCCTTCCAGGCGGCGCAGAAGTCGGTCGCCCCGCCGCCTGCGGCCGGCGGCGCCGCCGGAGTCGCGGCCGCGGCAGACGCGTCGGCCGGGGCCGATGCCGCCGCCTGGGTCGCCGCTGGCGCCGTCGCTGCCGCTGCTCCAGGCGCGTTTGTCCCGGCGGTCGAGGCCGCGGAGCAGCCCGCGAGCGCGACCATGCCGAGGATGGCGAGACCGGCCAGCAGACCGGCGCGCCGGTTGGATGAGGACCGGAACATACGGACTCCTATCCGGGCGCGGAGGCGCCCTCCTGAAGGTTCGCTACGCCATCGGGCGGTGCGGCACACGGAGCCGACCGCCATGGACCCCGCGCGCGGTGAGGACGTTCCCCGTGCCTCCCCGAGCGGCCTGAGTATGCGCGCGTCTCCGCCTCGATGTGGGTGCGGACGGCACCGTCCGGTGCCTGGCAGAGGGCTCGCCGGGTGCCAATCGTTTGGCGCAAGTGGACGACGAACGGGCGAGGACGGGGACCTATGATCGGAACAAGTTCGCTGCGCACAGGGAGTGACGGATGGACCGCACTGATCGTCGGTCGCGTGGGGGCTGGGAACCCGGTTTGCTCCTGGCCATCGCGCGGGCCGGCAGGACGGCGATCCTCGTCCTGGTGCTGGCGGGGACGCTCCTCGCTGGCTGTCAGGCGAGCCAGCCTAGCGCACCCCCGCCCGCGGCCACCGCGGCCACCGAGCGTCCGGGGACGCCCGCCGAGCTCACCCGGCTCAAGGACGCCGTCAAATGGTGGCGGCTTGCGAACGGGGTTCGCGCACTCGGCCTTCGGAGCGAGCTGGAGGCGGCCCTCCACGCCTGGACCTTCCGACGCGACCTGAACCGGGCAATCGCCAACTACCACGCACGCCAGGAGTACATCGCGTTGATCCGCCGCGTCTCGGGTCAGATCGGCGGGTCCACCATCCCCGTTGGCAGCCCGCCGGGCGGTGTGGCAGTCGCCAGCCTCGCCAGCTGGACCGCGCCCGTGGTGGGAGGCTGGCCCGGCTCGCTCCGGGCGCCCACCGCACCGGCGAACCAGTGCGCGATCGACCTCGGCGGGCAGGGCAATCCACCGCCCGTCTCCCAGGCCACGCTGCGCTGGCTGGGCGGACAGGACCCAAGCGATGAAGAGCCGCCGCCCGTCTCCCAGGAGACCCTGGACTGGATCGCCGCGCAGGAGGCGGCCGAGGCGAACCCGCCCCCGGTGTCCCAGGAGACCCTGGACTGGATCGCGCAACAGGAGGCGGCCGAGGCAAACCCTCCGCCGGTGTCCCAGGAGACCCTGGACTGGATCGCGGAGCACGATGCAACGGACGCCAATCCGCCGCCGGTCTCCCAGGAGACCCTGGACTGGATCGCGGAGCAGGAGGCTGCCGAAGCGAACCCTCCCCCGGTCTCCCAGGAGACTCTGGACTGGATCGCGGAGCAGGAGGCCGCCGGGGCGAACCCGCCGCCCGTCTCGCAGGAAACCCTCGACTGGATCGCCGAGCAGGAGGCTTCCGAGCCGCCCCCCGTTTCGCAGGAGACGCTCGACTGGATCGCGGAGCAGGAGGCTTCCGAGGCGAACCCGCCCCCGGTTTCGCAGGAAACCCTGGACTGGATCGCGGAGCAGGAGGCCGCCGAAGCGAACCCTCCCCCGGTCTCGCAGGAAACCCTGGACTGGATCGCGAAGCAGGAGGCCGACGAGGCAAACCCGCCGCCCATCTCAGACGAGCTCCAGCAGTGGCTGGACGAGCAGGACGGCGCCGCACCGGCCGCGCCTCCGCCGCCGGCGCCGCCATGTGGCTGGTCCATCGACCAGGCCTCGGGCGGCGGCAGGATCAAGGGGAAGCACTGCGGCGACGCGCCGGGCAAGTGGATCGTCGATGGCACCTACGACGTCGGCGGGCTCAAGGGCACCCAGAAGTGGGCGATCACCATCCGCGCCAACGGGAGCACGGGGAGCTTCACCTATTCCGTCAGCTCAAAGGGCAAGCCATTCGGCGCCCCGCTCACCGTGTACCTCACCGGCGAGGCCGGCGGGACCGTGACCCTGGCGATCGATCCGGCTGACGGCGTGGCCCACATGGTTCTGACCGAGACCCACCACACCTACGCGACGACGACGGACAAGGGCGGCTCTGGCAACGATCAGAACGCGCCGCTGGAGACCTCCCGGCTCGACTGGCCCCCCGACCCGGCCTGCTGATCCCTAGCGCAGGGCGTCGATCGAGGCGGTCGCGACGAGCCCTTCGACGCTCCGCGCCAACTCCTTATCCAGCGTTACGAGCGCGTCCGCCTGGAGCAGCGTGAGCGCGACGTATTCCGCGTCGTAGGTCGGGGACCAGCCGAGCCCCGTTGCCACGTCCCATGCCTTCCGCCGCAGCACGCCATCACCGAGCAGGCGGATCGACAGCCGGTGGAGCCGGCCGAGCCGCTCAAGCGCCTCAGCCTCCGAGAGCTCGCCCCGCTTGACGGCCTCGTGAAGGGTGGACAGCACCTGCGAGCGGAGCAGCGTCGGGGCGAGGAGCTCGTGCTCCGGCGCGACGGCTACCTCGCCTGCGGCGATCCGGATCGCGACGCCGGCGTCGATGACGTACCGGGTCACCGTCAGCGCGCCGCGATGACGGCGATCTCGACCTTGATCTCGGGATACGCCAGCTTGGCTTCGACGGTCGCGCGCGCCGGCAGGTTGGCCATGTCGACCCACGCGTCCCAGGCGCGGTTCATCTCGTCGAAGGTCGCGATGTCGGCGAGCCAGATGGACGCCGAGAGCAGCTTCGACCTGTCGGTCCCGGCCGCGGCGAGGTGTGCGTCGATCGCCGCGAGGATCTCAACCGTCTGCTCGTAGACGCCGGCGCTCGTGTCGCCGGCCGTGTGGCCCGCCAGATAGACGGTGTCGCCGTAGGCGACGGCCTGGGCGAACCGGCGCCCGGGATCGATGCGTTCGATGCTCATGGAGTCCTCCGTGCGTTGCGTCCGATGCCGACGATCGTGCCACGTCCGAGCCCGGAATCGCGCGCCCGCTCACTGGAGCAGCGCGAACGCGAGCAGCGCGACCGACGTGAAGTCGATGGCGGGCTCGACCGTCTGCCACGAGCGGACGTCGTCGACGTACTGGCTGCCGTGGCCGTTGAACGCCGCGTAGGCGTCGACGCCATCGGGCGGACAGGTCTGCCCCTCCTCGAAGAACTCGCCGAGGCCGTCGGTGAACAGGTCGGCGCTGTTGGGGCCGTTGACCACGGCGCCGCGCAGGATCGGCGCCGAGCCGTCCTGGCTGCCGGACAGGTTCGCGACCACGTGCTGGGGGCAGCGCGGGAAGTCGGTCCCGACGCCGATCATCAGCGACGTGCCCCACGGATTGGCGCCGAGCGCCCAGTCCCGCTGCCGCGTGGCGAACGCGTCGTAAGTTCGGTCGGCCGGTGAGGCTCGCGTACAGGCGCGCCGTCGCGAGCAGCCCGAAGGTGTGCGGCGGCCGCGTCGAAGTCGTCGTAGATGGCGCCCGCCGCGAACGGGTCGGCGTCGGACCGCGCGATGCCGTGGCCAGCTGGGACCGGAGGTCGTCGACCAGCCGCGATCTCGTCCAGGGCGAGGCCGCGTCACCGATGGCGCCGCGCGCATCGCCCGGACCAGGTCCGCGTGCGCCACCGCCGACGTGTCGTAGAGGTTCAGCGTGTCGTCGCCGGCCTCGTGCTCGAGGTACGCCGCCGCCCAACGCGCGCCGTCGCGCAGCCAGTCGTCGGCGCGCGGGTCGCCGAGCGCCTGCCCCGCCAGCGCCAGCTCGGCCGCGCCCCACTCCAGGTCGTCGCGCCACGACGACTCCGGGTAGAACGCGTGCGGCAGCGCGGTGACGACGTCGGCCTCCGTCACCTTCGTCGTCTTCGCCCGGCGCGAAGATCGCCGCGGCCGTCTCGAGCTCGCGGCGTGCGCGCGCCGGATCGTCGGCCGGCGTCGACCTGCGCGGCGAGCGCGAAGGCCGCGGCCATCCGTCCGGCGAGGTTCGGCGGCAGCCGCTTGCCCGGGTCGTTGGCCCGGAACGCCGGGCCGTGACCGGAGGTACCGGTTCTCGCGGCCGGCGAGCGCGTCGTCGACCTCGGGCAGCCGCCACAGGTCGTGGTCGCCGTTGAAGGTCCCGGCGGTGTTGCCCGAGCCGATCCCGACCTGGAGGTACATCGTCCCGGTCGTCGGGTCCCAGGCGCGGTCGAGCCAGTCCTGGCCGAACCTGGCCTCGGCGGTCAGGGTCGTCGGGAGCCTCGGCCCCCAGCTCGCGCTGCGCGAGGTACAGGAGCCCGACGCTGTAGGCCGTCGTGTGGGTGAACTTGATGAAGTCACCGGCGTCGAACCAGCCGCCCGACAGGTCGACGTGGCGATCGATGCGGCGGAGGGAGCTGCCGACGATCGTGTCGCTGTCCGGGTCCTCGTACGTCGGCCAGGCGAAGACGTCGAGGTCGCGGTCGTTGAGGTGCGACGGCTTCCGTCCCAGCTCCCCGGGATGACGTCCGGCCCGTCGCGCTGCGCCTGGAAGAAGGCGACCGTGTCGTCGATCCGCGGCGCGAACAGCTCGGCCGCCGGCGCCGATCGGGAAACGGCGGCGACGTCGCCTCGACGGCGCCGGTCAACGCGACCCGATAGGTGCCGGGCGTGTTCAGGGCCGTCAGGTCCAGGGCGATGCACGGCCGGCCAGGCGTCGTTCCATGGGCCGCGATCCGGTCCCGCGGTTCCGCGCAGGACGACCGCTCCCGCATCGTCGATGACCGTGAACGGCGCCCCCTCCGCCGGGGCGGCGGCGAGCAGGTAGGCCACCTTCGACTCGTCCGGGCAGGTAGCCGAGCTGGTCGACCCGGACGACGGCCCTTGATCGAGGGCGGGCCCGCCGCGAGGCTCGGGCTCTCGGCTTGGGCCGGGCTCGCCATGGCGGTGGGGCCGGGCACGGAGGCCGTCGATGACGCTTCGGCGACCGGGCTCGGGCTGGCCACCGCGCCGGTTGCCGGCGGGCTCGGTCGCGACAGCACGAGGAGCGCGACCACGACGATCCCGGCGACCACGGCGATTGCCCCGAGGATGCCCGCTCGCGTTCGAGGCACACCAGCCACCCTGACCTCCGACGACGTTCCGCCAACCTATCACCGCGGCCGGGTGGGCTGGCGATGACGCCTCGGGAAGCGTCACGTATCGTGGCTCGATGAGTTCCGCGTCCGGCGCGCCGAACCACATCGCCCGCTGGGTCGCGTCGAGGACGCTGGATGCGGAGCTCGGCGCCCTCCTGTGGCTGCTCGTCGAGGCGCGGGTCCCAGTGGTCGTGGCGGGAGAGGCGACCGCAGATCGACGCGGCCTTCGCGATGCCATGGCGGGCTTCCTGCCGGCCGGGACGACCTCCGTGGTGCTCGATGGCGAGCACGAGGACTTCGCCTGGATGCCGGAGGCCGTCGAGCTCGGCTGGCGGCGGGACGCCGGGGCGGGGCATGGACTCGACCACGTGACGTCGGCGACGACCGTCCTGGTCGCCGACCTCGACGATCGTCCCGCCGGCACGTGGGGCGAACGGGCACGCATCGCGATCCGGTCGCTCGCCGTCGGGTACGGGATGCTGGCGACGGCGGCGGGATCGAGGCTCGAGGACGTCCTTGAAGGGCTCACGGCGAATCCGGTCGCCGCAAGCGAGGACGAGCTCGCCCGACTGGGGGTCGTCCTGATCCTGGACCATGACGACGGCACGGACCGGGTCGTCGCCGCGCACTACCTGCGGCCCGTGGCCCGGGATGCCCACGGTCACGTGCAGCGCATGCCGCCCGCCGTGGTCGCGACGTGGGATCCGGCGAGCGGCCGGTTCGAGCACTTCGCATGGGGCATCACGGCCGAGCTTGCGGACCGTATCGGCATGCGCCCGATCGATCTCGAGCGCGAGCAGGCGCGGCGAGCCGAGCGGCTCGGCGTGCTTGACGCCTAAGGCAGGGGGAGGCCTACTTCAGGTTCTGGACGATGGACTGGTTGGTGTCGGAGATCTTCTTGAGGATGTTCGACAGCGTGGACATCATCCGGCTCATCCGATCCATCGCCATCTGGAGGCGCAGGCTCTCCGCCTCGCCCAGCTCGTCCATCGTGTCAAGGTCGTCCTTCAGCGACCGCCCGGCCTGCACGGCCCAGTTGCCGTAGACCGTGAGCATGACGGCCAGGACGGCGTCCAGGTCCGCACTCTGCTCAGCGGCCCGCCGCCGACCGGCGTTGATGACCTTGACGCTCGTGAGGATGGCCTTGAGGTCATCCTGGGCCGACTTGGCGGCTCCCAGCATCACGACGAACGCGATCTGCTCGACGTCCGCGTCGCCGATCTCCCCGAGGTCGATGGCCG
This sequence comes from uncultured Chloroflexia bacterium, assembly GCA_963779575.1. Taxonomy (GTDB): domain Bacteria; phylum Chloroflexota; class Limnocylindria; order Limnocylindrales; family CSP1-4; genus CAIXZV01. The sequence continues at coordinate 194,575 of CAVZYT010000006.1, read as the reverse complement.
GGATCCCGACGGCGTCTGCGGGGTGCTTCACGGCGCCGGCCTCGACGCGCACGTCGAACCTCGCATCCGACTCGTCGAGCACGCGCAGGCGAACTGAGAGTTCGTCGGCCAACCCAGCGACCTCGCGGGCACGTCGACGGGCGTCCTTCGGAGCCATGTGCCGTCCCTTCCGATGTCGGTCAGATGCGAGCATCAGCCGCTCGCAGTGCTTCGCGCATGATGCGGCGCCCGCCGCGGTCGACGACGACCTCGCAACGTTTGACGCCTCGAACCCGAGGTGAGACGCTGGCCACCGAGCCCAAGACGCACTTCCCGGAGCCTGCCGTGGTTCGCTCGACCACTGATCCAGCCTCGCCGCCCACCAAACGCCCCGCCACCATCGGCGAGCTGCGCGCCGCCGGCTGGCGGTCGCGGACCGTCAAGGAGGAGCTCCGGGCCAACCTGGTCGAGCGCCTGTCGGCCGGGACGCCGATCTTCCCCGGCATCGTCGGCTACGACGAGACCGTCATCCCCTCCATCGAGAACGCGATCCTCGCTGGACAGGACATCGTGTTCCTGGGCGAGCGCGGCCAGGCGAAGACGCGGCTGGCGCGCCTCCTCGTGGGCCTGCTCGATGAGTGGTTGCCCGTCGTCCGCGGCGGCGAGCTCAACGACGACCCGCTCGCGCCGATCAGCGCGGCCGCGCGGACCATCATCGAGGAACAGGGTGACGACGCTCCGATCGACTGGCTCCCGCGCGACCGCCGGTACGCGGAGAAGCTCGCGACCCCGGACATCACGATCGCCGACCTGATCGGCGAGGTCGACCCGATCCGGGTCGCCGAGGGCCGCTACCTGTCCGACGAGCTGACGCTCCACTACGGCCTGATCCCGCGGGCCAACCGCGGCATCTTCGCCCTCAACGAGCTGCCCGACCTCGCGGAGCGGATCCAGGTGGGCCTGCTCAACATCCTCGAGGAGCGCGACGTCCAGATCCGGGGGTTCACGATCCGCCTGCCCCTCGACCTGCTTGTCGTCGCGTCGGCCAACCCGGAGGACTACACCAGCCGCGGGCGGATCATCACGCCGCTCAAGGACCGCCTCGGGTCGCAGATCCGGACCCACTATCCTCGCTCGCTCGACCACGAGATCGCGATCGTCCGCCAGGAGAAGCTGTCGTTCCCCAAGCTGGCCGAGATCCCGCCGGTCGTCACGCCGGGGTTCATGGAGGAGCTGGTCGCCGAGCTGACGCATCTCGCCCGCCGCTCGCCCGAGATCAGCCAGCGCAGCGGGGTCTCGGTCCGCGTGTCGGTGGCGAACATGGAGGTCCTGGAGGCGGCCGCGATCAAGCGCGCTGTCCGGCTGCGCGAGCCGATGGCCGCACCCCGGATCTCGGATCTGGGCGCCGTCCTCGCCGCGACGACCGGCAAGGTCGAGGTCGAGACCGTCGGCGAGGACACGCCCGAGGAGCGGATCGTCGAGCGCCTCGTGACCAAGGCCGTGTTCGCGACCTTCAATCGACGGGCGTCGCTTGACCGCCTCGCGCCGGTGATCGAGGCGTTCGAGGACGGGCTGATCGTCGAGACCGGTGAGCGGGTGCCGTCCCGCGAGTACGTCCGCTGGATGGGAGAAGTGCCCGGCCTCAAGGACGCTGTCGCCCGCCTGGGCACGTTCGACGTCAGCGACGGCGCCGAGGAGCCCGCCCTCGTCGCGTCGGCCGTCGAGTTCCTGCTCGAGGGCCTGCACCTCCAGCGCCGGCTCAACAAGGACCGGCGCTCGACGGGCGTCGTCTACCGGCGCTGAGGCCTCGCGAGACGACGACGTGGCCTTCCTGACTCCCGATCCCCGCCATCTCGGCCGGCTCGACGCCGGGCTGGGCGACCGCGACCGGCCCCTGCCTCCTGCGGCCAAGTACCGGCGCTGGGACGGCAGCCAGGACCTGCCCGACCTCACGGCCGACGAGATCGTCGACGCCCTCGCAGATGACGTGCTCGAGCACGGCGATGTCGGCGAGGCCCTGCGGCGTCTCATGGAGCGCGGCCTGCGCGGCACCGACCCGTCGCGCGGCGACCTCCGCGGCCTGCGGGACATGCTCGACCGGTTGCGCGAGCGTCGCGAGGAGATCCTGCGCCAGGGCGCGCTGTCGGACCCGCTGGCGGATGTGCGGCAGGAGCTCGACGAGATCGTCGAGACCGAGCGGGCCGGCGTGCAGCAGCGGCTCGATGCCGGCGCGGAGCCGGACGCGGCGGGGAACCGGGCTGACCCCGCGCTCGAGCGGATGCTCCGGGAGATCGCCGCGAAGCGGCTCGACACGCTCGATGCGCTCCCGCCGGACGTCGGCGCGCGCATCCGGGGCCTCCAGGACTACGACTTCATGGACCCCTCGGCGCGGGAGCGCTTCGACGCCCTCGTCGACCGTCTGCGGGGCACCGTGCTCGACCGCCTGAGCGAGGGCCTGGCCGACGCGGTGAAGGGCATGCGGCCCGAGGACCTGGCCGCGCAACGCTCGATGGTCCAGGACCTGAACCGGCTGCTCGCCAAGCGGCTCTCGGGCGACGAGCCGAGCCGTGGCGAGGTCGACGACTTCCTGGCCAGGCACGGCGCGTTCTTCCCAGGCGCCGCGACGCTCGACGACGTCGTGGACCAGCTGGCCGAGCGCATGGCGGCGATGCAGTCGCTGATGCGCTCGCTGTCGCCCGAGCAGCGGGCCGAGCTCCAGGACACCATCGACGCCCTCCTGCGCGACGACCGGCTGCGCTGGGACCTCGCCCAGCTCGCGGCCAACCTCGACCAGCTGCTGCCCGACGGCCTGGGCGACCGGGTCCGGTTCGGTGGCGACCAGCCGATGGGCCTCGAGGCCGCGCTGGGCCAGCTCGGCCGGCTGCAGGCGCTGGACCGCCTCGAGGCCGATCTCGAGGGAGTCGGTGGCGACGGCGACCTCGGCGACATCGACCGCGGTGACGTCAGCGAGCTCCTGGGGCCGGAGGCGGTCCGCGACCTTGACGCCCTCGAGGACCTCGCGCGCCGCCTGGAGCAGGCTGGGTACCTCGACCGAGACGGCGGCCGCATGGAGCTCACGCCGCGGGGCAGCCGGCGGATCGGCCAGAAGGTGCTCGACGACCTGTTCGCGCGGCTGCGCAAGGACGCCTTCGGTGGGCACCGGCTCGACCGGACGGGCAGGGGCGGCGACCGCGAGGAGACCTCCAAGCCGTTCGAGTTCGGCGACCCGTTCCACCTCGACCTGCGGGCGACGATGACCAACGCGCTGATGCGCGAGGAGAACGCGCCGGCCCGCCGAGCCGCGGGATCCGGGGTCCGCCTCCGTCCCGACGACTTCGAGGTGTTCCGCACCGAGCGCACCACCTCGGCTTCGACCGTCCTCCTCGTCGACATGAGCCGCTCGATGCTGCTCCGCGGCTGCTACCTCGCGGCCAAGCGGGTCGCGATCGCCCTCGACACCCTGATTCGCACCCAGTTCCCGCGCGACCATCTCTCGATCGTCGGCTTCGCCTACTACGCCCGCGAGCTGCGCCCGGAGGCCCTCGCCGAGCTCGGCTGGAACACCTACGAGTACGGCACCAACCTTCAGCACGGCCTGCAGCTGGCGCGCCGGATCCTGGCCCAGCACCATGCCGCGAACCGCGAGATCGTGGTCATCACCGACGGCGAGCCGACGGCGCACTTCGAGAACGGCCAGGTCGAGTTCAGCTACCCCCCGACGCGGCGCACGATCCAGGAAACCCTGCGCGAAGTGGTTCGCTGCACCAAGGACGGGATCACGATCAACACGTTCATGCTCGAGCGGTCGCCGGCCCTGACCGACTTCGTTGGCCTCGTGACCGAGCTCAACCGCGGCCGGGCCTTCTACGCGGAGCCCGAGCGCCTGGGCGAGTACGTCCTCGTCGACTTCGTCCAGCGGCGGACACGGCGAGTGTCGTAGAGTCCGCGCGGCGCCCGAGAAACCGCCCCGACCACGGGGCGGGCGCAACGCCGATGTGAGGTCTCGATGCTCCAGATCCTCCTGCTCCTCCACGTCCTCGGCGCGATCATCGTGTTCGGCCCGACGTTCGCTTTCCCGATCATCGCCGCGACAGGGGCAGAAGCAGCCGCAGCACGGACACTTCGCGGCGGTCATCATCGACCTGGTCGAGCGCCGGATCGTCATCCCTGGCGCGATCCTGCAGGGCATCACCGGCGTCCTCCTGATCATTGCGCTGAACGCCGATCTCACGAGCAAGGCCTACCGCTGGCTGGTCGCCGCGATCATCCTCTACGCCGTCACGATCACCTACGCCATCGCCGTCCAGGCGCCGGCAGCCAAGAAGATGGTCGAGCTCACCGAGGGTGGTCCGCCCGCTGGTGGTCCGCCCGGAGGGTGCCCCGGCCGGCCCGCCGCCCGAGATCGCCGCGACCGGCCAGAAGCTGCAGCGTGGCGGGATGTTCATGACAGTGATGATCCTGCTGATCGTGACCCTGATGGTGACCAAGCCGGGCTTCTGATCGGGTCCCGCCCCCCGCGTCCTTCGGGTCCATCGCGGGCTACCATCTGTGCCGAGACCCACAGGAGAGCCAGCCGCATGCCGAACGTCGCCGAGTCGCCCGCCGACCTCATCGCCAGCCTGACCGGCGCCGCCCACCTGGCCAACGGCCGGCTCGTCATCGACGACGAGGCGCGCTTCCGGAGCCATGGGGCCGCCGATCTCGCGTGGACCGCCGCGTTCACGAAGGACGACCCGACCGCCGAGGCGGCGCGTTGGCTCGTCTGGGAGGCCAGCCAGGCGCTGGGCGCCCCATCAGCGAGCATCCAGGACCTCTATCTCGCCCGCGGCCGCGGCGAGGTCTCCGGGTTCACCGTGCCGGCGGTCAACATCCGCGCCCAGACGTTCGACATGGCCCGCACCTTCTTCGAGACCGCCGCGCGCGCCGACGTGGGCACCGTGATCTTCGAGCTCGCCCGCAGCGAGCAGACCTACACCTTCCAGCGGCCGATGGACTACGCGACGTTCGTGCTGGCGGGCGCGATCGCCGCGGGCTGGCGCCGCCCGGTGTTCATCCAGGGCGACCACTACCAGTTCAACGCGAAGAAGTACGCCGCGGACCCCGAGGCGATGACCGAGGAGATCCGCGGGCGTGCCGGCTCGCGATCGACGCCGGCTACCGCAACATCGACATCGACAGCTCCACGCTCGTCGACCTGTCCAAGTCCGACCGCGACGAGGAGCAGCGCGAGAACTACCTGCGCGCGGCGGAGCTGACGGCGCTCATCCGGGGCCTCGAGACCGACGGCGTCACCGTGAGCGTGGGCGGGGAGATCGGCGAGGTCGGCAAGCAGAACTCGACGGCCGACGAGCTCGAGGCGTACCTGAACGGCTACGAGCGCGAGCTGGCGCGGCTGGCGCCCGGCGCGCCCGGCCTGTCCAAGGTCAGCGTCCAGACCGGCACCTCGCACGGCGGCGTGCCGCTGCCCGGCGGCGGCGTGGCGGAGGTCAAGCTCGACTTCGAGGTCCTGCGCCACCTGGGCGAGATCGCGCGGGCCCGCGGGCTCGCCGGCGCGGTCCAGCACGGGGCGTCCACACTGCCCGAGGAGCTGTTCCACCACTTCCCGGCGGTCGAGACGGCGGAGATCCACCTGGCCACCGGCTTCCAGAACTCGCTCTACGAGCACCCGGCGTTCCCGTCGTCGCTGATGGACGAGATCTACGCCTGGTGCGAGGTCAACGCGGCCGACGAGCGCAAGGACGGCCAGACCGAGGAGCAGTTCCTGTACACGACCCGCAAGAAGGCCATCGGGCCGTTCAAGCGCCAGCTGTGGGACCTCGACACCCGCGACGAGATCCTCGTCGCGCAGGGCCGCAAGCTCGGGTTCCTGTTCACCGAGCTGCGAGTCAACGGGTCGCTGGAGATGGTCGAGCGGTACGTGAAGCCCGTGGCCGTGGCGCGGCCGATGCCCGAGTCGCTCGCCGTCGCGGTGCCGGGCTGAGGACGCCGCGATGACCGGCGGGCCCGGCAGCGTCTCGACGTCGGAGGCCACGCCGCCGCTGGCGGTGTCGATCCGCCTCGAGTCACCGGGCGACGCGCCGGGCGTCCGCGCCGTCGAGCTGGCCGCCTTCGCGGGCCCCGAGGAGGCCGACATCGTCGACCGGATCCGCGAGGACGCGCCGGACGGCTGGCAGTCGCTGGTCGCCGTCGACGCGGACGGGCGCATCGTCGGCCACCTGCTGATGACCCCGTGCCCGGTCGAGGACGACGACGGCTCGACGGTGGCGATGGTGATCGCGATCGGGCCGGTCGCCGTCGAGCCCGCCGTACAGAACCTGGGCGTCGGCAGCGCGCTGATGGCCGCGGCGATGAGCCTCGCCGTCGCGCGCGCCGTGCCGGCGATCGTGCTCCTGGGCCACCCGGCCTACTACCCGCGGTTCGGGTTCGAGTCGGCCCGCGGCGCGGGGCTCGAGCCGCCGGCCGCCGCCTGGCCGGACGCGGTGTGGATGGCCCGTCTGCTGCCGGCCTGGACCGACGACATGGCGGGCACGGTCCGCTACCACGAGGCGTTCGAGCCGCTGGCCTGATCGGTGCGGTGTGGTGCGGTGCGGTGGTGCGTCCTGTGCACCCACGCCCGCGAAATAGCCGGGCGGCGTTGACCTTCCCGGTTCCGACGCCTAGTGTCCGCGCCAAGCTTCGCGCGGGAGGGTGCGCGGGCGGTGCCCTTGTCATCGCGCGTTCCGGGAGGTCGGTCCGCACCAGACGGTGCGGCGGGATGGAGGAGGTCAGTCCGTGGCGGGTTCAGATTCCGTCGACCAGGTAGCACGAGACGACGCCCACCTGCGGTCGCTCGGCATCAAGCCTGAGCTGCAGGCGGTCCCTCGGCTTCGTCGCCAACTTCGCCTTGGCGTTCAGCTACATCTCGGTGTCGACCGGCACGTTCACGAACCAGGCCGTGGCCTTCGGCGTGGGCGGCCCGGCGATCTTCTGGGCCTGGCCGCTGGTGATCCTCGGCCAGACGTTCGTCGCCCTGAACTTCGCGGAGCTCGCGAGCCACTTCCCGGTCGCGGGCTCGATCTACCAGTGGTCGAAGCGGCTCTCGAACCGGACACTCGGCTGGTTCACGGGCTGGATCTACTTCTGGGCCGGTGTCATCACCGTGACCGCGGTCGCGGCGACCGTGCCCCTCGTGATGTCCACGATCTGGCCCGACCAGATCAAGCTCGCCGACCCGTCGCCGATCGGCTCCCTTGACATGCAGTCGTTCATCGGCCTGCTCGTGCTGGTGACGACGACGATCATCAACGTGGCCGGCGTGCGCCTGCTCACGCTGATCAACAACATCGGCGTCGGAGCCGAGATCGTGGGGATGCTCGTCTTCGCGCTGATCCTGCTGTTCTTCGCCAACCACCAGTCGCCGTCCGTCCTGCTCGACACCTCGTACACGAGCAACCTCGCCGGCGGCAACTATTTCGCGGTGTTCCTCGTCGGCTCGTTCATGGCCCTGTTCGTGGTCTACGGCTTCGACACCGCGGGCACGTTCGGTGAGGAAACCGTCGATGCCAGCCGGCAGGCCCCACGCGGCCTGCTCGCCGCGATCTGGCTGTCCGGCATCGTCGGCGCGATCTTCCTGCTCGCGGTGACCCTGTCGTTCCAGGACATGAACGCGGCGGTCGCCACGGGGCAGGCCTTCGGCTTCCCGATCGCGGACACGATCAAGCAGAACCTGACGTTCGCGATCGGTGGCCTGACGCTCGGCGACCTGTACCTGATCGTCATCCTGATCGCGGTCTACGTGTGCACGCTCGCCATCCACGGCGCCACGGTCCGGCTCATGTTCTCGATGGGCCGCGACCGCCGGCTTCCCTTGGGCGGCGTGTGGGGCCATGTCAACGGCCGGCTCCGGACGCCAGCCAACTCCGGCGTGATGGTCGCCGTGCTCGCGGCCATCCCGTTCCTCGTGACCGGCGCCGGCACCGCGATCTATATCGCGATCGCCGCGACCGGCATGATCTACATCGCCTACTTCCTGTGCAACCTCGGCGTGCTCATCGCGAGGCGCCGCGGCTGGCCGCACCAGGGCGCCTGGTTCAACCTCGGCAGCTGGGGCACGATCCTGAACATCTTTGCGCTCGTCTGGGGCGGGTTCATGATCTTCAACATCGCGATCTGGACCGATCCGGGCCTGTTCGGGGTCTTCGGCAACGACCTGCGCAACACGTGGTCGAACCCGTTCATCAACACGTTCATCAAGGTCGGCGGCACCCTCCAGGACCAGCTTCCGGCGTGGCCGATCTTCGAGACCACCGTCGGCATCGTCCTGGGCATCGGCGCGATCTACTACCTCGTCGCCCAGCGTGGCAAGGCGGACGCGATCCAGGTCGCGCCCGACATCGCGACCGGCGAGGCCGTCATCGGCTAGCCGCGGTCATCGTGCTCAGTCCAGACGGAGCGGTGCCCCGGTGCCGCTCCGTCTTCGTTACCGCTCGACCGTGGGCTGACCGTGTCGCCTGACGACCCCCGACGTCCTCCACGGCGAGCTCCGCGACGACCTCGTGCGGGCCGCTCCAGCGCCTGCCGGAGCTCGCCGGACGCGAGCTCGTGCTCACGCCGCTCTCGGGCGGCATCACCAACCGCAACTACCTCGTCGACGGCCGCCGGCACGGACGACCGCTGCGTGATCCGGCTGGCCGGCAACGACACGCACCTGCTGGGCATCAGCCGCGAGGTGGAGCACGCCGCCACCGTGGCGGCGGCCGGCGTTGGCGTGGGCGCCGAGGTGATCGCCTTCATCCGCCCCGAGGGCTATCTCGTCACGCGCTTCATCGAGGGCTCGCCCGTCAGCGACGATGCCGTTCGCGAGCCCGAGACCCTGCGCCGCGTCGCCGACTCGATCCGGCGCTTCCACGATGGCCCGGCGATCCCCGGCCTGTTCGTGCCGCTCCGGATCGTGGAGGCGTACCGGGCCCTGGCGACCGCGCGCGGCGTGCCGATCCCGCCCGAGTACGAGCTCGCGGCGGCGATCGGGCGCCGGATCGAGCTCGCCTGCCTGTCCGACTCCGCTCGAGCTGCGGCCCTGCCACAACGACCTGCTGCAACGCGAACCTCATCGACGACGGGGCACGGATCCGGATCGTCGACTGGGAGTACGCGGGGATGGGCGACCCGTTCTTCGACCTCGGCAACTTCAGCGTCAACCACGAGCTGACCGCCGACGAGGACGCGATCCTGCTGACGGCGTACGACGGGACGCTCGCCTCCGCCCAGGCTGGCGCGCCTGACGCTGTTCCGCGTCGTGTCCGACTTCCGCGAGGCGATGTGGGGCGTCCTCCAGCAGGGGATCAGCACGCTCGACGTCGACTTCCGCGGGTACGCGGCGGAGCACTTCGACCGGCTGCTCGCGAACGCCGCGACCGCGCGCTTCGAGCGCGCGCTGCGACGAGGTGGCCGGCGACTGACGAGGCCGGTCAGCGCGTCATGCCCCCGACCCCGTTACGCTTCGCCCGGTGGAACCCCGTCGCGCGACCTCGCCGCTGCGGAATGCCCTGCTGATCGTTGTCGCCGGCGTCGTGGCGACGATCGTGGTGGGGTTGCTGCTCGGAGCATTCCGCTCGTCGCCGCCGGCCTCGAGCACCGTCGACGGGTCGCCGCTCGCCATGGCCAGCTCGACCTCGACACCCGCGGCGGCCGTCGCCTCGGCATCGCCCGCGCCCCCGTCGCCCGATCCGATCCTCATCGGGGTCGGCGACATCGCCACGTGCGACCACAACTTCGACGAGCAGACGGCCCGGCTTATCGCCGCCAACGACGGGATCGTGTTCACCCTCGGTGACAACGTCTACTCGAAGGGCACGCCGGCCGAGTTCCGTGACTGCTACGACCCATCCTGGGGACGGGTCAAGGATCGGACCGAGTTCCCGGTCCCCGGCAACCACGACTACGGCACGGCGAACGCCGCGGGCTATCGCGAGTACTTCGGCAAGCGCGCCACGCCGGACGGTGACACCTGGTACTCGCGAGACGTCGGGTCATGGCACGTCATCGTCCTCGACGCCAACTGCACCGAGATCGCCGGCGGCTGCGCGCCCGGATCGCCGCAGCTGCGCTGGCTCCAGCACGACCTCGCCGCGAGCGATGCCCGGTGCACCCTCGCGATGTGGCACCAGCCACGGTTCAGCAGCGGCAGCGCGCATGGCAACGACCCCGATGTCGCGCCGTTCTGGGATGCGCTGTACGCAGCCGGCGCAGACCTCGTGCTCAACGGCCACGACCACAACTACGAGCGGTTCGCGCCCCAGGACCCGAACGGCAACCGCCGACGACCAGCGAGGGATCACCGAGGTTGTCATCGGCACGGGCGGCGGCGAGATGCGCGACATGGGCGACACGCAGCCGAACTCCGTCGTGCGGCAGGGGCGGCTGCTCGGCGTGTTCCAGGTCACGCTGCACCCGGACGGCTGGTCGTACCGGTTCATCTCGACCGACGGGTCGTTCGCGGACTCGGGGACGGCCGCCTGCCACTGAGCGGCGGGCGCGACGGGCCGATCGCGGCCGCCGGGCGCCGGTAGGCTTGCCGGTCACGGTAGCAGCAGGAGGGCTTCGAGGCGGTGGTCGAGCACGCGCGGGCGGTGATCATCGGCGGCGGCGTCGGCGGGACGTCGATCGCGTACCACCTCGCCGAGCTCGGCTGGACCGACATCGTGCTGCGTCGACCGCGCGGAGCTGACGTCGGGCTCCACGTTCCACAGCGCCGGGCTCGTCGGCCAGCTGCGGAGCTCCGTGACCCTGACCCGGATGATGATGTACGGCGTCGACCTGTACCGGCGGCTGGCGGCCGAGACCGGGCGTCGACCCGTCGTGGCACGAGGTCGGGCTCGCTGCGCCTGGCGTCGACGCCGGCCCGCTACGAGGAGCTCCAGCGGCAGGCCGGCTGGGCCGCGACCTTCGGGCTGCCGCTCGAGCTGATCTCGGCGCGCCGAGGCGCGGACCGCTTCCCGCTGATGACCACCGACGGCGTGCTGGGCGCGGTCTGGCTGCCGACCGACGGCTGGCTCGACCCGTCGAACCTGGCGTTCGCGCTGGCGGCCGGGGCCCGCAAGCGCGGCGTGCCGCGATCCTGCAACCACCACCGGGTCGTCGGCATCGGCGTGCGCGACGGGCGGGTGACGGGCGTCGAGGTGGAGCACGACGGCGAGCGGATCGACGATCGAGGCCGACGTCGTCGTCAACGCCGGCGGCATGTACGCGCCCGAGATCGGCCGCCTGGCCGGCGTCAACGTGCCGATCATCCCGATGGCCCACCAGTACCTGCTCACCGGCGCCGATCGAGGGCGTCGAGCCGGGCCTGCCCCAGCTGCGCGACCCCGACAACCTCGTCTACTTCCGCGAGGAGGTCGGCGGGCTGTGCATGGGCGGCTACGAGCGCAACCCGACGCCCTGGGCGCTCGACGGCATCCCGGCCGACTTCAACCACCGCCTGCTCGACCCGGACTGGCCGCGGTTCGAGGCGATCATGGACGGCGCCATCCGCCGGGTCCCCGCCATCGACGACGCCGCCGTGACGCGGATGATCAACGGCCCCGAGGGGTTCACGCCGGACAACGAGTTCATCCTCGGCGAGAGCGAGGTGCGCGGGCTCTTCGTCGCGGCCGGGTTCTGCGCCCACGGGATCGCGGGCGCCGGCGGCATCGGGCGCCAGGTGGCGACCTGGATCGTCGACGGCGAGCCCGAGCTCGACCTGTGGAAGATGGACATCCGGCGGTTCGGGGCGCAGTACCGGAGCCGCGTCGTACACGCTCGCGCGGAGCTACGAGAACTACGCGACCTACTACGACATCCACTACCCGAACGAGGAGCGGCAGGCCGGGCGGCCGCTCCGCGTGTCGCCGGCCTACTCGCGGCTCGCCGGCCTGGGCGCCGTCTTCGGGGAGAAGTCCGCGCTGGGAGCGCGCCGAACTGGTTCGAGCCGAACGCCGGCGGTGCCGGCGTCGGCCGACGCCGCGGACGCTCGAGGCGCTCCGGCCGCGCGGCTGGGCGGGCGAGCACTGGAGCCCGGCGATCGGGGCGGAGGCGCTCGCGACGCGGACGACGGCCGCCCTGTTCGACGAGACGTCGTTCGCCAAGATCGAGGTCGTCGGGCCCGGGGGCGGTCGGCGCTCCTGCAGTGGCTGTGCGCGAACGACGTCGACCGCGAGGTCGGGTCGCGTCACCTACACCCAGCTGCTCAACCGGCGCGGCGGGATCGAGTGCGACCTGACGGTCACGCGCGTCGGCGACCGACCGCTTCCTGCTCGTGACCGGGACCGCGTTCGGCAACCACGACCTCGCCTGGATCCGCCAGCACGCGCCCGGCCGACGGCTCGCGTGTCAGGTCACCGACGCTGACGTCGTCGCGCGTCGCTTCGGGCTCTGGGGGCCGCGGGCGCGCGACATCCTCGCCTCGACGACGACCGACGACGTCTCGGACGCCGCCTTCCCGTACCTGACCGCGCGGCCGATCACGCGTCGGCGCCGTGCCGCTGCTCGCGGTGCGGGTCACGTACGTCGGCGAGCTCGGCTGGGAGCTGTACGCCCCCGCCGAGTACGGCGGCGCGCTGTGGGACACGCTGTGGGCGGCCGGCTCGCCGCACGGCCTGGTCGCCGGCGGCTACCGCGCCATCGACGCGCTGCGCCTCGAGAAGGGCTACCGCGCCTGGGCGGCGGACATCACGCCCGAGGAGACGCCCTACGAGGCCGGCCTCGGCTTCGCGGTGCGCCTCGACAAGGGCGACTTCCTGGGCCGCGACGCGCTGGTGGCGGCGAAGGCGGCGGGCCCGCGGAAGCGCCTCCGCTGCCTCGTCCTGGACGACCCGCGATCGGTCTGCCTCGGCAACGAGCCGGTCCGGATCGACGGCGCGGATCGTCGGGCGGGTGACCTCGGGCGGCTACGGGTTCACGCGTCGGGCGGAGCATCGCCTACGCGCTACCTGCCGCCGGACGTCGGCGATCGGCGACCCGGGGCGAGATCGACGTGTTCGGGACGTGGGTCGGGCTTCGAGGTGGCGAAGGAGCCGCTGTTCGACCCGACGGGCGTCGCGCATCCGCGCCTGAGCCGGGCATCATCGACGCCATGACCGATCCGCTCCGACCCCGTTCGGGCCCGCCTGGTCCGCCGTCCCGCGCCCGCGTCCCCGAAGCCAGCTGCGCGAGTGGCTCGACGTTCGCCCTGGACGGCCTGCGACGCCGCCGACGACGATCGCGCTCGCGCCACTTCCGCCGCGACCTCGACCTCGAGCGCAAGCCGGACCGCTCGTTCGTGACCGTCGCCGACCAGGGCGATCGAGCGCGAGATCCGGGCCGGATCCTCGCCCGCTACCCGGACCACGGCCTCGTCGGCGAGGAGTACGGCGACGGACGACGGGCGACGCGCACGACCCGCTGGTACATCGACCCCATCGACGGCACCCACAACTTCATCCGCGGCGTGCCGCTGTTCGGGACGCTGCTCGCGGTCGAGCACGACGGCGAGATGCAGGTCGGCGTGATCTCGGCGCCCGCGATGCGCGAGCGCTGGTGCGCGTACCGCGGCGGCGGCGCCTGGAGCGAGGCCTGGACGGCGAGCGCCAGATCCGCGTCTCGCGCGTCGGCTGCCCTCGAGGACGCGCAGCTCGCTCTACGGCAGCGGCCGCGACAACGTCGCGTGCGGGCTGATGCCGGGCTTCGACGCGCTGATCGACGCCGCCTGGCGCGAGCGCGGCTTCGGCGACTTCTGGGGCTACGCGCTGGTCGCCGAGGGCGCTGCCGAGGCGATGATCGAGACCGGGATGCACACCTGGGACCTGGCCGGCGCCGCAGGTCGTGATCGAGGAGGCGGGCGGCCGCGTCACCGACGTCAACGGCGAGCGGCGGATCGACGCGCGAGTCGTTCGTGGGCTCCAACGGGCTGCTCCACGAGGAGATCCTGCGCCGGCTTCGGGCGACAGGGTAGCGATGACCAGGAGTCAGCCAGTCCGGCGGTAGCCGACGAGTGTCCAGCACACGGCCCCGATCGCGACGGCCATGAGGATGCCGATGAGCGGGCTGCCGTTCGCGATGCCCCCGGCAATGGCCGCCGGGACGCCGACCAGGGCTAGGAACCCGATCAGGATGTAGCGCAGTGCGTGCGATCCGGGCAGCCGCGCGGTGGGGTCAACCTCCACGTCCTGTGCGGCGTCACGCCACTCGTCCGCGGTCGGCTCCCAGTCCGAGTGCGTCGGCCGTGCCGGCGATCGTTCATTGCCATCATCCCAGAGTGGCTCGAGCCCGAGCACGGCTCTCCCGGGCCCGGCGAGCGCACGCGCGACGTCCCGGTCCAGCAGGTCCTCCGCCACCGCGACCGCCACGGCGTCCTCGATCGCGGCGATGACCTCGGCACGGTCCTCAGCGCGGTTCGCGCTGATCGTGGTGAACCCGTGCGGCCCCGCGAGATTCGCCTGGTCGATTCTGGAATTCAGGGCGTCGCGGACGGCATCACATGCCTCGTCGAGCAGGTCTTCGCGGCCATGCGCGTCGACGGCGTCATCGAGGATCCCAAGCAACCGGTCACGCTCCTCCGGATCGCGGGCGCCAATGATCAGGTCGGACAGCTGACCCGGAGAGTACGCATCGATGGCGCCGAACACGACCTCGACGCGCTCGCGGGCGGCCCGTTCGGCTGGATCGGTCAGCCGATTGGGCTCGACCATGTCAGGGGTCACGCGCGCTGGCGCGGCCTCGCGAACAGCAGGCACAGCGCGCCGAGTGCGAGCGCGAGGGCGATGCCGATGATCGGGTAGCCGGCCGCGATCCCGGCGCCCAGCACCGCCGGGATCCCGAACAGCGCGATCGCGCCGAACAGGATGATCCGCAGGCCAACCTCGCCCGGCAGCGGCGCATCGGGATCGATCCCGACGGCACGCTCCTGGTCCTCGAAGCTGCCGGTCGCGGTGATCGGGGTTGGTTCGGGCGCGGCCTCGACCGCGGCTTCGACCTCCGTTGGCTGCTCGGACTCGGTCACGATGCTCCTCGTGGTGTCTGCACCGCGCCGTCAGGCGCCGGCGGCGTCAAGTGACTCGGTGAGGATACCGACCGCCCGGTCGACCTCGTCCGAGGTCGTCACCAGCGGCGGGATGATCCGGATCACGTTGACGTAGGTCCCGGCGGTCAGGACGAGCAGGTTCCTCGCGAACGCCTCCTGCTGGACACGCTTGGCGATCTCGGGGTCCGGCACCCGGCCGTCGCCCTCGCCCGGCTTCACGAACTCGACCGCGACCATCAGCCCCAGGCCGCGCACGTCGCCCACGGCGGCCCGGCCCGCGCAGGTGCGGCGCAGGCCGTCGAGCAGCTGGCGACCGCGGTCACGGGCGTTGGCGACGAGGCCCTCGTCCTCGATCACGTCCAGCGTCGCGTTGGCAGCCGCGCACGAGACGACGTTGCCCCCGTACGTGCCGCCGTGCGATCCCGGCGTCAGCCGGTCCATCAGCTCCCTGCGGGCGACGATCCCCGACAGCGGCAGCCCGGACGCGATGCCCTTGGCCATGACGATGATGTCCGGCTCGACGTCCCAGTGGCTGACGGCGAACATCTCGCCCGTGCGGCCGAACCCCGTCTGGACCTCGTCGGCGATCAGCAGGATCCCGTGCTTGGTGGCGATCTCGCGCAGCCGGGGCAGGAACGTCGGCGACGGGACGATGTAGCCGCCCTCGCCGATGACGGGCTCGACGATGATCCCGGCCACCTTGTCGGGAAAGACGAGCTGGTGGAACAGCAGGTCGAGCTGGGCCTCCCAGTCGCAGGTGCAGGCCGACGGGTCGTGGGGGCCGCCGGTCGCGCGGTAGCAGTACGGGTAGGCGGCGTGGTAGACGGAGCCCGGCAGGGGCTCGAAGGCGCCGCGGTACACGTCCTTGGCGGCCGTCAGCGCCATCGCCTGGGCCGTCCGGCCGTGGAAGCCGTAGCGGAAGGCGATGATCGCCGGCCGGCCGGTCGCGACGCGGGCGAGCTTGACCGCGGCCTCGACGGCCTCGGCGCCCGAGTTGGACAGGAACGCCGACCACGGGCCACCCGGCATGAGGTGGGCGAGGCGGTCGTAGAGGCGCAGCCCGGGCTCGTGGTAGACGATGTTCTGCTGGCCGTGGAGGAGCTTCGCCGCCTGGGCCTGGATCGCGGCCACGACTCGGGGATGCGCGTGACCCGTATTGGCGACGCCGATCCCCGACGTGTAGTCGAGGTAGCGCTCGCCGTCCGTCGTGACCAGCCAGGACCCCTCGCCGCGATCGACGATGAGGTTGGTGATCCGGCCCCAAACCGCGGGGACGACGGAGCGATCGGGCAGGGGAGTGGAGGCGGCGCCCGGGCTGGCGTCCGTGTCCGAGATGGCGGTCATCGGCGTCTCCCTTGCGCGGCTGGGGTTCGTCCCAGGGTCAGTCGGCGACGGCGTAGGTCGCGGCCGCCTTGGCCGCCTCGCGAGCCGCGATCGCCTGGTCACGGCGCGCGTTGCGCCGCTCCCACAAGGTGCTCAGGGCGACGAGGCCCACCGCGCCGACGAAGACCATCGTGCCGATCACGTGCACCTGCGGCGGCAGGTTGTTCTTGATGCTCGCCCAGACCCAGATCGGGAACGTCGATGCCGTGCCCGACGTGAAGTTGGTCACGATGAAGTCGTCGATCGAGAGCGAGAAGGCGAGCAAGGCGCCGGCCATGATGCCCGGCAGGATCAGCGGGAAGGTCACCTTCCAGAACGTCGCCCAGGGCGAGGCGCCGAGGTCCATGGCCGCCTCCTCGAGATGGCGCGGGAACCCCTGCATCCGGGCGCGTACCGTCACGACCACGAAGCTGATGCAGAACATGATGTGCGCGATGAGGATCGTCTGGACCCCGAGCGGGAACAGCGCCCCGCCGGTGAGGGTCTTCCAGGGCTCGTTCGCGGTGCCCACGAACAGCGTCAGGAGGCTCGCGCCGAGCACGATCTCGGGTGTCGCCATCGGGATGAAGATGAACAGGCTGGTGCCCGTCTGGCCGCGGAAGCTGTAGCGCGACAGCGCGAGCGCGATCAGGGTGCCGAGCACGGTGGCGATGATCGTCGCGATGAAGGCGATCACGAGGCTGGTGGCGATCGCAGCCTGCAGACCCGGCCGCCCGAACGGGTTCTCCCATGCGGCGAGCGAGAACTGGCCCCACACGAAGTTGAACTTGCCGGGCGGATCGTTGAACGAGAACGCGATCATCACGAGGATCGGCAGGATCAGGTAGAACAGCGCGAAGAAGACGTAGACCGGGACCAGCCAGCGGTCGAGGAACTTGGTGGCGCGCTTGACGGTGCCGACGTTGCCGGTCGCCGATCGCTCCATCGTGGTCGGGGCCGTCGTCATCCCGCGCCCCCAGTCAGCTCGTCGGTGCCGAGCGCCCTCGCGTAGACGAGGATCGCGATCAGGATCCCGGCCATCAGCAGGAACGAGAGGGCCGCCGCGGTCGGGTAGTCGTTCTGGGCGAGATACCGGTTCTGGATCACGTTGCCGATCATCTGGGTCTTCGGATTGCCCAGGAGCTCGGCGTTCACGTAGTCACCGATCGCGGGGATGAACGTGAGGATCACCCCGGCGAAGATGCCCGACAGGCTGAGCGGGAACACGACCTTGGTGAACGACTCTGAGATGAGCAGGGTCGCGATCGTGGCCCCGATGAGGGCCCCGATGACGGCGACGAGTGCGATGTTGAGGAGATGGTCGGTCGACAGCGGGAGGTAGCTGAGCCCGGCCATCACGCCAACCGCGAGCACCGCGCCCGCGATGCCGCCGATGAGCGCGCCGCCCTGGCGCTGCGGGCCCGCGTACAGGTCCTGCGCCGCCTCGATCAGCCGCCGGTCGATCTTCTCGAGCGACACGTACAGCGGCAGGACCATGAACGGCAGGAACTGGTAGGTCAGCCCCGACACGACCGCGAGCGGCGTCCCCAGGATGCTGAAGTTGTGGGGCACGAGGCCCAGGACGTCGCGGACGATCGAGAGGAACGCCCCGTCATTGCCGAGGATGATCTTCCACGAGATCGTGCGGATCAGGAAGCTCGTGAAGAACGGCGCGATGACCAGGAACAGCAGCAGGTTCTTGTACTTGCCGCCGCGGAACGCGATCCCGTACGCGAGGGGGTAACCGATCAGGACGCAGAACAACGTCGCCAGGCCGCCGTACACGAGCGAGTTCCCGAACTGGTCGGGGAACTCCGTGAGCGCGGCGGTGTAGTTGCTCCAGGCCCACGTGAACTCGTACTGCTGGGTCAGCCCGCTGCCCTCGCCCTTCGTCGAGAGCGACATCAGGAACATCTGGATGTTGGGCAGGACGAAGAAGATTGTCAGCCACAGGAGGCCCGGCAACAGGAGCAGGTACGGGATGAGCCAGCGGTGACGGGTCAAGCTTGCGCGTCCTCCCTGGTCGGCCGGGCGGTGCCTAGACGCCGCTCAGGTCGGCGTACAGCTTGTTCATCTCGGCGGCGGTCGCCTCGTCCCAGATCGGCTGCGCGTGCTGCTTCGCGAGCACCTCGGGGGGCGGGAAAAGCAGGGGATTGGTCGCGGCGTCCTCGTCCAACGCCTTGATCGCCTCGGACACGCCCTTGACCGGCGAGATGTAGAACACGAACTCGGCGATCCGGGCGGCACGGTCCACGTCGTAGACCCAGTCGATCATCAGCTCGGCGGTGTACTTATGCTGTGCGCCCTTCGGGATCATCATGTTGTCGGTCGCGATCATCGAGCCCTCGTCGGGGAACACGAACCGGTCGTTCTTGCCGCCCGATGACGCGAGGTCGCCGGACCAGACGAAGGCCGCCCAGGTGTCGCCGCTGGCGAAGTCCTTGAGGTAGGCGTTGCCGGTGAAGCCCCGGATGTGGCCGCTGTCGACGTAGGGCTTGAGGAAGTCGTGGACGACCTGGCCGTCCGCGACGGTCATCGCCTCGGCCGGCGTCGCCGACGCCTTGCCCTGGGCCTGGAGCATGAGGTGGATCAGCGGGAACGAGTCATGCGGGTCGGACAGGAGCGTGACCTTGCCCGCGAAGCCCGGGTCGAACAGGTCGGCGATCTTGGTCAGGTCGCGCTGGGTCGACTTGACGTTGTAGCCCACGCCCGTCGCGAACGACTGCCACGGGAAGTGGTAGTCGAAGTTCGGATCCCAGGGGGCGCC
The DNA here is from genome assembly GCA_963779575.1 of uncultured Chloroflexia bacterium. Taxonomy (GTDB): domain Bacteria; phylum Chloroflexota; class Limnocylindria; order Limnocylindrales; family CSP1-4; genus CAIXZV01. The sequence continues at coordinate 175,454 of CAVZYT010000006.1, read as the reverse complement.
GCCGAGCTCGTCGCGGACGTTGGCGACGGCGGTTTTGGTGTTGTTGTGGTCGATCTTCTCGGCCCATCCGGCGGCGACGACACGGGACGCCATCCAGTCCGTGAGGACGATGAGGTCCCAGCCGGTGTCGAGGCCCGCCGACAGCTGCGGCGTGATCGTCCCCATGAACGATTCGTTCTCGTCGACCGCGTTCTTGTAGTTGATCTCCACGCCGTACTTGGCAGAGAACTCGTCGAGCGTCGGCGACGGGAGGTCGTACTCGTCGTCGTCCGTACCGAGCTTGCCGTCGTCCCCAGGCACCGTCGTCAGGTCGATGTAGGCGTCCCAGTTGGCGAAGTTGAGCGGACCCGTCGGCGTCTGGGCGATGGGGGCGCTCGCGCTGCCCTCGGCCGTCGCGGCGGCGGTCGGCACCGGGGCGGGCGTCGGCCCAAGGGCGGTCGACGGCGCAGGCGTTGCCGCCGGCGGCTTGCTGCCGCCGGATGTGGCGGCCATGAACGCGGCGACCCCGCCGACCGCCACGACCGCGCCGCCGATCAGGAACACCCGCCTGGAGGTGCCGCGAGACGGCGGAACCGGGGCCGCTGCGCCCGCCGCCCCGACGACCGCAGCGGTGACGACGTCGGGCGGCGGGGTGCCGCCGCCCTCGACCGCGAACGTGTGATCCGGCGACCAGGTGAGGATGACCTCCTCGCCCTGCTCCCACAGCTCCGCGCGCGTCGCGCGCTCGACGTTCTGCTCGTAGACGGTGACGGTGCCGCCACCACGGGTCTCGACGAGGTAGCTGGTCGAGACGCCGAGATACGACGCGTCGCGCACCACGCCATGCAGCTGGTTGAGCCCGGCCGGCACGTCCTCGGCGGGTTCGCGCAGCCGGATCTTCTCGGGCCGCACCCCGACCTCGTACCGCTCGAGGCCCTCGGTCAGCGCCGACGGAACACGGATGACGGTGTCGTCGGCGAGCTTGCACACCGAGTAGCTGCCGTCGACTGAGCCGTCGTGCGTGGTCGGGAGCAGGTTGCTGACGCCCAGGAACCCGGCGACGAACCGCGTCCGCGGCCGCTCGTACAGGCTCGCGGGATCGGCGAGCTGCTCGTACTTGCCCCTGTTCATGACGGCGATGCGATCGGACATCGTCATCGCTTCTTCCTGGTCGTGGGTCACGAAGATGAACGTGATCCCGACCTCCTGCTGGATGCGCTTCAGCTCGACCTGCATCTGCTTGCGCAGCTTCAGGTCGAGGGCGCCGAGCGGCTCGTCGAGCAGCAGGACGGAGGGGCGGTTGATGAGCGCGCGCGCGAGCGCGACCCGCTGCGCCTGGCCGCCCGAGATCTGGGTGGGCTTGCGGTGCTCGAAGCCGGGCAGCTCGACGAGCTTGAGCATGTCGCCGACGCGCTGCCGGACCTCGGCCTCCGGTGTCTTCGTGCGGCGCAGCCCGAACGCGACGTTCTCGAAGATCGACAGGTGGGGGAACAGCGCGTAGTTCTGGAAGACCGTGTTGACGTGCCGCTTGTATGGCGGCAGCCACGTCACGTCCTGGCCCTTCAGCTCGATCAGCCCCGAGGTCGGCTGCTCGAAGCCGCCGATCATCCGCAGGGTCGTCGTCTTGCCGCAGCCGGAGGGACCGAGGAGGCTGAAGAACTCGCCCTTCAGGACGTCGAGGTCGATGTGGTCGACGGCGAACGAATTGCCATATGCCTTCGTGACCTGGACGAGGCGGACGTCGACGTCTTGCACCGGTACGAACGCTCCTGCAGCGGGGAAACCGATGGTGGCGCTCCGGGCTGGGCCGGCCCGGTGTCGGTAGCGGCACCCCTCGTGCGGCTCCCAACGTTGGCACGATAGGGGCGTGCTCATAGGGTGTCAAATGCACGAACCGGGCACGATTCGGGCCCCATCGCGTGCGAGATTCGCACGCCACGGTCCCCTGATGTGCGCCTATTCGCAGCGGTCCGGCGCACGAGGCCACGGGGCGTCCGCGGCGGCGGGTCTCGCCGACCGGACGATCGTGGTCCCCTGCGGCAGGCCGAGGGTACGATGGACCGCATGAGCATCATCACCGAGGCCGCGGTCCTCGACGCCCTCCGCACCGTCCAGGAGCCAGAGCTCGGCGGCGACCTGGTCGCCCGGAACATGATCAAGGACCTGGTCATCGATGGCGCTGACGTGGCGTTCACCATCGAGCTGACCACGCCCGCGTGCCCGCTCAAGGACCAGATCGAGTCGGAGGTCCGCCAGGCGCTCGACCCGGTCGGCGTGGCGGGGCTCGCCATCGCGTGGGGCGCGACGGTGCGTCGGGCCACGCCGCGAACGCCGGAGCAGCTGCTCCCCGGCGTGAAGAACGTGATCGCGGTCGCGTCGGGCAAGGGCGGCGTCGGCAAGAGCACGGTCAGCGTCAACCTCGCCGTCGCCCTCGCTCGCGCCGGCGCTTCCGTCGGGCTGCTGGATGCCGACATCACGGGCCCCAACATCCCGATGATGCTGGGCGTCGAGGGTCAGCCCGCGTCGAACGCCAACAACAAGATCGTCCCGCTCGAGCGGCACGGCGTGAAGGTGATCTCGATCCAGTTCTTCGTCCCCGAGGGCCAGCCGATCGTGTGGCGCGGCCCGCTCATCGGTGGCGCGATCTCGCAGTTCCTGCGCGACGTCGAGTGGGGCGAGCTCGACTACCTCGTCGTCGACCTGCCGCCCGGGACCTCGGACGCGCAGCTCACGCTCGCCCAGGCCGTGCCGATCAGCGGCACCGTGCTCGTCACGACGCCCCAGGACGTCGCGCTGTCGGACGTGACCAAGGCGCTGGCGATGCTCCAGCGCCTGAACGTGCCGATCATCGGGATCGTCGAGAACATGAGCGCGTTCATCTGCCCCCACTGCGGCGAGGCGACCGAGATCTTCGGCCGTGGCGGCGGCGAGCGGTTCGCACAGCAGCACGGGATCGACTTCCTGGGCAAGATCCCGCTGGACGTCACGGTTCGCCAGGGCGGCGATGTCGGCGTGCCGGCGGTCGCCCAGCGCGAGCCGGGGCTCGCAGCCGCGGCCCTCGAGTCGATCGCGGGCCAGGTCGCCGCCCGGATGAGCATCCGGGCCGACTCCATCCAGACGCCAGTCCTCTCGATCACCTGAGCGGGGTCCCGCCGGCCGGTCGTAGGATGGCGACCGTGAGTCAGGCGCGCCAGGCGACGGATGTGGCCGCGTTCCGAGCCGCGCTCGGCGGGATACCCCTGTTCCACGACCTCGGCGAGGACGACCTCGACGCGCTGACCGCGACCGTCCGCACTCGCCGCTTCCGGCGCGGCGAGGTGATCTTCCACCAGGGCGACCCGGGCGACGCGCTGCACATCGTCCTGAGCGGCCGGATCAAGATCTCGAGCCCGTCGGAGACGGGGGTCGAGGCCATCCTGGCCACGCTCCGCCCGAGCGAGTTCTTCGGCGCGCTGGCCCTGCTCGACGGCGCACCGCGCTCGGCGACGGCGACCGCGGTCGAGCGCGTCGGAGACATTGGTGCTCCCGCGGGAACAGTTCCGTCAGCTCGTCGACGACGTGCCGTCGATCCGCGACCACGTCCTGGCCGAGCTGGCGGGCGAGATCCGGCGCCTCACGAACCACGTCGAGGAGCTCCACTTCCTGGACATCGCCGGGCGGCTGGCCGCGCGGCTGGCGACGGCTCGCCGACGAGCAGGGCAAGACGGCGGAGGGCGAGATCCGGCTCGACGGGCCGATCACCCAGGGCGAGCTCGCGGCAATGGTCGGCAGCACCCGCCAGAGCGTGAACAAGCTGCTCGGCTGGTTCGCGGACGACGGGCTGATCCGGATCGACCGGGACACGATCGTGATCGTCGACCTCGCCGGCCTGCGCCAGGCGGCCCGCCGCTAGGGTCTCGCGCAGCACCGCGAGGAGGACGGCCGCCCCAGCGATCGCCGCGCGGTCCGAACCGGCGCTGCCGCGCATGAACGCCAGGCGCCGTTCGGTGTGCCGGCGCTTCGGGGTGACCACCGCGACGTGCACGGCCGTGTCGTCGCCGGCGGCCGACGCCCGGACCGCAAGGCCAACGTCGGCCCCAGCCGCCACACGGATCCGTTCGGCCTCGGCGAGGTCGGGTCGTGTCGGTGTCCCTGTCGGTCGTGGCCGCACCAACGGACGCCACCTCCGATCGGCGGACCGCCTCGAGTCCGCGCAGCAGGCTCACCAGGGCACCGCCCGTGCCCGACTCGACCGTCGCCAGCGTCCAGCCACCTGCGGCCAGCGCCTCCGCAAGGGCGCCCGACCAGGTCGTGTCGCCCCGGGCCCACACGTACGTCCCGAGTGCGGCGAGCACGGCTCTCTCAGCCTCGTCGGCCAGCTCCACCGCCGAACGCCCGCCCTCCGCCCGCGCGGAGATCCGGACGTCGACCGCCTCTTGCCGGGCGTACGTCGCGACCACGGGGTTGACGGCCCGAAGCAGGGGCTCACCCAGCAGCTCCGCGACCACCGATTCGCCGACGCCGGTGAGCCGCAGCGTCCTGACCTCGGTCTCGAGCCCGACCCCTCGGCCGGCGAGCCTCGGCACGACCTCGTTCGCCCACATCGGGCGCATCTCGCGCGGCGGTCCGGGCAGCGTGACGATCACCCGGCCGTCCGGCCGATCGACCCACCAGCCGGGCGCCGTCCCGTTCGGATTCGCCAGCATCGCGCCCGACGGGAGGACCCACGCCTGCTTGGCGTTGGTCTCCGGGAACGGCTGGCGACGACGCGCCCACAGGCCGCGCAGCCACTCGAGGGTCGCCTCGTCGACGACCGGCGTCTCGCCACAGGCCTCCGCCACCGCCTCGCGGGTCAGGTCGTCCGGGCGTGGGTCCGAGGCCGCCGGTGGTGACGACGAGGTCCGCGCGGCCGAGCGCCGTGCGCAGCGCGTCGACGACAGTCGCGAGGTCGTCGGGCAGGTTCGAGATCCGGACGACCGTCACGCCAAGGCCCACCAGCGAGCGCGCGAGCTCGCCGCTGTTGGTGTCGGTCGTCTCGCCGACCGTGAGCTCCGTACCGACCGCGAGGAGCTCCGCCGTGACGATCGCGCGAGGGGTCGGCACGGGCATTTGCGACGTCGCTCGATCGGTCATCCTGCGAGCGTACTGGAACGGGTTGTGCCATCGGGCGCTGCTATGATCTTGGACCGGTCCCCCGAACGAAACGCCCATCCCGCGGAGGACGAACCCTGGATCCCGAACCGCCCAACCCGGACCCGGCGCGGCCCGCCCGCGAGGCACCGTCCGGTCTCATGGCCCAGCTCGCGGCGACTCGCGCGGCGGCCATTCGGGTTATCCGCGCCCACATCGAGCTCGCGAAGGCCGAAGCCAACGAGATCAAGGGCGAGGTCTTTCGCACGCTCGCCCTGGGCAGCTTCGCGGCCGCATGCCTCATCCTCGTCGCCTTCCTCGTCCCCATCGGCCTGTTCCTGTTCTTCGGGGAGTGGCTGTTCGGGTCGCTCGGCTGGGGCGTGCTCCATGGAACAGAGTTCCTCGTTGCCGTCGCGGTGTTCGCGGTGCTTGCGGCGCTCCGCTCGTCGGGGCTCCCCAGGGCGATCGCGATCGCGTTCGCCGTCGGCCTGATCGTGAGCATCGTGTTCGGCACCAACATCCTGAACACCGCCTACCGCCAGCTCGCGACCGCGTTCCCGCCGCAGGCCGATCCGGGGGACATCGCGCTCGGCGCCGGGGCCGCGATCGGGGCGGTCGTGGTGGGGATCGTGGGGCTGGTGCTCGGGGCACGAGGCGGCAACCTCGGGAACGCGTTCGCCGGCCTGTTCGCGGGCGCCGTGCTCGGCGTCTTCGTCGGCGCGTTCGCAGGGGGGCTGGTCCGTCTCGCGCTCAACCCGGACAGCCGGCCGATGATCGTCGGCCTGCTCATCTGGGCGGTTGCGGCAGCGGTGATCGGGATCATCATCGGGTCGCGCTACGGGTCGCGAGGAGCCCTCTGGGGCTTCGGCGTCGGCCTTGTTGCCGGCGGCGCGTTCGGCGCGTTCACGGCGATCACGTTCACCTGGAACGTCGCCATCGCCATCGGGATCGCGGTGTTCCTCGGCCTGGCCACCGGCCTCGCAGCCGTGTTCGCCGCCAAAGGCGGGATCGATGTCGAGGCCTTGAAGGCCAGGTACATCCCGCAGGCCACCATCGACACGACCAAGGAGACAATCGAATGGGCGCAGGCGCGGATGCCCGGCGGGCGCCAACCGTGACCGAGCCCACGACCCCGGCCTGGCTCGAGCCCGTGGACCCGACCCCCGAGGAGGCGGCAGCGGCGCGGGCGATGCTGGACGCCCGGCCCGCGGTGCAGGCGGCGATGGCGGAGGCACGTGCCTCGCGAGCAGACTTCGAGGAGGAGCTCGAGCGTCTCGAGGCGGCGGGCCGCGCGGCGATCGACATCAAGGCCAAGGTGAAGCGCAATCCGGTGCGCACGGCCGGGGTCGCGGCCGGCGTCGGGTTCCTCGCGGTCGGCGGCCCGAAGAAGCTGTTCCGCGGCGGCCGCAACCTGATCTTCGGCAAACCCGATCCGTTGCCTAAGGCGATGCTCCCCGACGAGATCGAGAAAGCCGTCCGCGCCCTGGGCGGGGACGGGGACAAGGTCCGCGGTGCGCTCGAGCGCAACTTCGCGGCCTACCTCGAGCAATCGGCGTCGGAGCGGAAGGGCCGCGATCTGCGGTCGACCCTTGCGTTCCTCGTGCTTCCATCTGCCCGGGTGCTGATCCTCCGCTTCGGGCGCCAGTTCATCGAACGGGTGCTGTCATCGGAGAGCGACTTCGAGGCACAGCTGGCCAAGGTCCGGGCGAGGCGCGCCGGCGAGCGCGAGAACGCGGGCGGGAGCACGGGCCAGGAGCCGCCGAGCGCGTAGTGAACACACGGCGCGTCGTCGCGCCCCTGTGTGCGACACTCGCTGACGGGCGAGTGGCGGAATGGCAGACGCGCCGGCCTTAGGAGCCGGTGCCGCGTGAGCGGCGTGTCGGTTCGAGCCCGACCTCGCCTACCAGGCTCGGAGCACGGGCTCGGGCCCCGCACGGGCCACCCACCCTATACTCGCGGTCCGATGCAAGTGACTGCGACCCCCGCCCCCAAGAGCTCCGTCCTCCTCGAGATCGAGGTCCCTGCCGACCAGCTCGACCGCGCCGTCCGCGACGCCGTCGGCCGCCTGTCGCGCCGGACCCGCGTCGCCGGCTTCCGGCCCGGCAAGGCCCCGCGCCCGATCCTCGAGCGTGTCCTCGGCCCGGGCGCCGTCCTCGACGAGGCCGTCGAGCACCTCGTGCAGGACTCGTACCGCGAGGCGATCATCGAGCGAGACATCGTCCCGCTGACCAACGCGGACGTCGAGGTCGTCGAGGCCGTCGAGGGCAAGCCGCTCAAGTTCAAGGCCACGGTCCAGGTCCGGCCCGAGGTCGATCTCGGCGACTACGCGAACTTCAAGTTCAAGCCCGAGATCGAGACCATCGACGACGCGAAGATCGACAACGTCGTCGAGGAGCTGCGCGACCAGAACTCGACGCTGGCGGCGGTCGAGGATCGCGGCGCCAAGGACGGCGACTGGGCGGTCATCGGCTTCGTGGGCACGAAGGACGGCGTTCCGTTCGATGGCGGAACGACGGAACGGATGCCGCTGATCATCGGTGAGGACCGGCTGATCCCCGGGTTTGAGGCGAACCTGCTCGGCCTGGAGGCCGGTCAGTCGACCGAGTTCGACATCACCTTCCCGGACGACTACCCCGAGGAGTCGCTGGCCGGCCAGCAGGTCCACTTCGCGGTCGACCTGCGCGAGCTGCGCGAGAAGGTCCTGCCCGACGCCGACGACACGTTCGCCCAGTCGATGGGGGACTACGCCGACCTCGCCACGCTCAAGGCCGACATCGCCGAGCGCCTCGGCCGCAGCGCCCTCGACCGCGCCCGCCACGAGTTCAGCGACAAGATCATCGAGTACGCGGTCGCCAACTCGACCATCGAGCTCCCGGACATCCTCATCGACCAGGAGGTCGAGGTGATGCACGACGAGTTCCGGGCGACGCTCGCCCGTCAGGGGATCTCTGAACCGGCCTACCTCAAGGCCACCGAGAAGACCGAGGCCGACCTCCACACCGAGTTCCGACCGCGCGCCGAGCAGCGCGTGAAGGTGCTGCTCGTCCTCTCGAAGATCGCGGACACGGAGGCGATCGACGTCCCGGACGCCGACGTCGAGGGGCAGGTCGAGCTTGCCCGGACGCGCTATCGCGACGACCAGAAGACCGTGACCTACTTCGAGTCCGAGCGGGGCCGCAACTTCATCCGGAGCACGCTGCGCCGCACGCGGGTCGTGGAGGTCCTGGTCGACCGCTGGCTCGCCGCACACCCGGAACATCAGCCGCTGCCGCACCTCGAGGACGACGCGCCGTCGGCCGTCGACGCGCCCGAGGCCGAGGCTGCCGCGTCCATCGATGCCACCGATCCCGGCTCCATCCAGGGGGCGACTGCCGCCACCGCCGTCGCAGAGCGCTAGATCAAAACCCGAGACCACCCACCACCGAACATGCAGCCGACGCTCGATCACGCGCAGGGGAGACCCCAGATGCTCGTCCCGATGGTCATCGAATCCACCAGCCGTGGCGAGCGCGCCTACGACATCTACTCGCGGCTCCTGCGAGAGCGGATCATCTTCCTCGGCGACGCGATCGATGACCACCTCGCGAACCTGGTGATCGCGCAGCTGCTGTTCCTCGAGTCCGAGGATCCGGAGAAGGACATCAGCCTGTACATCAACTCGCCCGGTGGCGTCGTCACGAGCGGCCTCGCCATCTACGACACGATGCAGTACCTGCGGGCGCCCGTGAGCACCATCTGCATCGGGATGGCGGCGTCGATGGCGGCCGTGCTCCTGGCCGCCGGGGCGAAGGGCAAGCGGTACGCGCTGCCCCACAGCCGGGTGATGATCCACCAGGGCTCGGGCGGGTTCCGGGGCAACGCGCCGGACGCGGTGATCCAGATGAAGGAATGGGAGTATCTCGTCCGCGTGAATCACGAGATCCTCGCGACCCACACGGGTCAGACCGTGGACAAGGTCATCGCGGACACCGATCGGGACTATTTCATGGGTCCCGACGACGCCAAGGCATATGGCATCATCGACGCGGTGTACACGCTGACCGGTGACTCGCTGATCGCGCAGGCGCACGACGCCGGGCGCGTGGGCGGGGAGGGGCCAGTGGGTGACGCCGAGACGGACGCCGCGGAGCCAGGCCCCGCGACGGACCACTAGCGCAGGGGATCGAGAGTGCCGGTCACGACGTCGGGCTCGAAGGGAACCAAGGTTCCCTACCGCTGCTCGTTCTGTGGCAAGAGCCAGGAGCAGGTCCGCAAGCTGATCGCGGGCCAGGGTGTGTACATCTGCGACGAGTGCATCAACCTGTGCCAGGAGATCATCGAGGAGGAGATGCTGGAGGCGCCCAAGACGCGCCCGTCAGCACAGAAGCTCCCGAACCCCCGGCAGATCACGGGGTCGCTGGACCAGTACGTCATCTCGCAGGAGAAGGCAAAGAAGGTCCTCTCGGTCGCGGTCTACAACCACTACAAGCGGATCAACGCCGGCTCATCGGTCGACGACGTCGAGCTCCAGAAGTCGAACGTCCTGCTCGTCGGCCCGACCGGCTCGGGCAAGACGCTGCTCGCGCAGACGCTGGCGCGGATCCTCGACGTGCCGTTCTGCATCGCGGACGCGACCTCGCTCACCGAGGCTGGCTACGTCGGCGAGGACGTCGAGAACATCCTGTTGCGCCTGATCCAGGCCGCCGATTTCGACGTCGCCCGCGCGCAGCGCGGGATCATCTACATCGACGAGATCGACAAGATCGCCCGCAAGGCCGACAACCCGTCCATCACGCGAGACGTGTCGGGCGAGGGCGTGCAGCAGGCGCTGCTCAAGATCCTCGAGGGCACGCTCGCCAACGTGCCGCCCCAGGGCGGCCGCAAGCACCCCCACCAGGACTTCATCCAGATCGACACCACGAACATCCTGTTCATCTGCGGCGGGGCGTTCGATGGCCTCGAGCGCATCGTCGAGGAGCGCGTGGGGAAGCGGCCGATCGGTTTTGGGTCCGAGGGGGGGATGTCCCGTGCGGACCGCGCGAAGATCATCGAGAAGCTGATGCCCGAGGATCTGCTCAAGTACGGGCTGATCCCGGAGTTCATCGGCCGGCTGCCGGTCATCGTGACGCTCTCGCCGCTGACCGCCGAAGACCTGATGCGGGTCCTCGTCGAGCCCAAGAACGCGGTCACGCGCCAGTTCCAGAAGTTCCTCCAGCTCGACAAGGTGGAGCTGGTGTTCACCCCCGGTGCCCTCAAGGCGGCCGCCGAGGTCGCGCTTGACCGCAAGACGGGCGCCCGCGCGCTGCGGTCCATCGTGGAGGAGGCGCTGCTCGAGGTGATGTTCGACATCCCGGAGCGCACCGACGTCCGCAAATGCATCATCACGGAAGAGACGATCCGCGAGCGCCGCGCGCCGCTGCTCCTCACCAAGTCCGACGTGGACAAGGGCGTCGACGAGACGAACTACGAGGAGTGGGTCGCCGCCCGCGGCGAGAGCGCCTGAGTCCTTCGTCACGCTCGGCGCGGCGCTCGGCCTGATCCCGGTCCCTTCGCCCTCCGTCGGCGCGGCCGTCCGCGCGCCCTCGTCCCGGCCAGCGTCCGCGGTGCCGTCGCTCCGTCCGCCCCCCGTCCGCTTGCCCCTGGTCCGCGGCGTAGTCGCTCCATTTCTGGCCCACGCTCATCGCGCCGGGCAAGCGGCGACGCGCTTTCCCGCGGGGGGCTCCGTGCCATGGTTGGAACCGCGTGCATGCATGCAGCGCATCGCGGCCTCCCGATGGAGGCGCGCGTCCGTTGTGCCGCACGGCCCGCCACGGCTAAGCGCCGATGCAGTGCTGCCTGCAAGCATGCAGCGACTATGGGAACGCGTATCCGGACCCGGCTGGCGGGCGACGCTGCGCGAGCCAACCGCGAGCAACTCGTGCGGCTCGGCGCAGAGATCCGGAACGCCCGCGGGCGCCGACGCCTCACGCAGCTGGCCCTGGGCGCTCGTGTCGGCCTGAGCCAGTCGGCGATCAGTCGCGCGGAGCGAGGTCTCGGTGGGGGACTGACGCTGGATGCGTGGCAGCGGATCGCCATCGCTCTCGGCATCACGCTCCGCGTGAACCTTCAGCGCGACCCGCTGGCGGAGACTGCCGACGCGGGCCACCTGGCGATGCAGGAGCTCGTCCTGCGGCTGGGCCGCGCCGCGGGGTCCCAAGGCCTGGTCGAGCTCCCGACCAAGCCCGCCGAGCCCTGGCGCTCGATCGACGTGGCACTCCTTGACGACCCGCGCCGCCGGCTGACGGTCGTCGAGTGCTGGAACACGATCGGCGACATCGGCGCAGCGGCGCGGACCTCCACGCGCAAGCTGGCGGAGGCCGAGGACATAGCCACGGCCCGCTGGGGCGAGCACCTGCACGAGACCGGCCTCGTCTGGGTCGTCAGGGCGACCGCGCGCAACCGGGCGCTCGTCGCGCGCTATCCGGAGGTGTTCGCGTCGCGCTTTCCGGGCAGCAGCGCCCGTTGGGTCCACGCGCTCACGACGGGAGCAGCGCCGCCGGAAGAGCCCGGTCTCGTCTGGTCAACCATCGATTCCACGCGGCTGTTCGCCTGGCGCCGCGGGTCTAGCCGGTAGCCGGCGCGAACAGCAGCTCGAGGTAGGCGCGCACCTGCAGCAGCTGGCCGCGCACGAGGTTGGGGTCACGGGTTGCACGGGCGACGATGTAGGCGCCCTCGGACGTGCTGAACACCAGGTCCGAGAGGGCGTCGAGATCGACGTCGATGCGTGGCGGATAACGCTCGACGACCTCGTCGAGCTTGGTCCGGAACCGCCCGCGCCACGCCTTAACGGAGGCCTCGATGACATCGCCGGCCCCATCGACGCCCAGCTGGCGCTCGTAGATGAACGTCGCGTACAGGCAGCCGGGGTCGTCGGTGGCGAGCTCGTCGAGGTTGGCAAACAGCCCGACGAACACCAGCAGCTGCTGGAGCGGGTCGCGCGACAGCTGCTCGGCCTGGGTCCACAGGCGGTCGAGGGTCTCCAGGTCCGCGCTGGCGTAGCGGTCGAGGATCGCCCGGCCGAGGTCCGCCTTCGAGCCGAAGTAGTGGTAGAAGGCGCCCTTGGTGACCCCTGACTGGCTCAGGACCTCGTCCAGCGAGGCGGCCGCGAACCCTCGATCAAGCGCAATGTCGGTCGCAACGTCGAGAATCCGTTCCCGGGTTGCGGTGGCGGATCGGGGCATGCCCGAAGCCTAGCAGACCGATCGGTCTTGTCGAACTCGACCACAAATGTGGGCTTGACACGACAGGATCGCGTTCATAACATACCGACCAGTTGGTATCTTTCGACGGCGTCGCACGATCCGCTGACGCCAGACCGCGGTGGAGGGCAACGATGGATTCAACGACGACCGAGCGCGTGCACGCAGCGATCCCCGGCGACCGACTGATCCGCGAGGGCGACCCGGGCTACGACGACGCCCGGCAGGTCTGGAACGGCATGATCTCCCACCGTCCGGCGGTGATCGCGCGCGTCGAGTCGTCCGACGAGGTTGCGGCGGCCCTGCAGCTCGCCCACGACGAGGGCCTCCCGGTGTCGATTCGCGGCGGCGGCCACAACGTCGCCGGCCTCGCGGTCGGCAACGGGGCGCTCGTGATCGACCTGTCCGCCATGAGCAGCGTCACCGTCGACCCGGTCGAGCGCCGGGCGCGCGTCGGCGGCGGGGCGCGTTGGCGCGACCTCGACGACGCCGGGCAGGCGCACGGGCTCGCAACGCCCGGTGGCGTCGTGTCCGACACGGGCGTCGCCGGGCTCACGCTGAGCGGCGGCCTCGGCTGGCTGCGCCGGAAGCACGGCCTCAGCTGCGACGCCCTGCGCGGGGCCACGGTGGTCACCGCCGATGGCCGGATCGTGCATGCCAGCAAGGACGAGCACCCGGACCTGTTCTGGGGCCTGCGCGGCGGTGGCGGGAACTTCGGCGTGGTCACGGAGTTCGAGTTCGAGCTGTATCCCGTGGGGCCGACGGTCGCGACGACGGTGGCGATCTGGCCGCTCGACCAGGCTGCGGCCGTTCTCGGCGGCCTGCGCGAGCTCGCACCGGCGCTGCCCGACGAGGTCTCGCCCGTCGCGGTGCTGTCGCCGGTCCCCGACGACGAGGCGTTCCCCGCATCGATCCGGGGTGGCGATGGCCTGTTCATCCTCGCGCTGGCGGCGACGTCGCTTGAGGATGGCGCGGAGATGCTCCGACCGATCGCGGCCCTCGGCGGTGGTGCGGCGATCGACATCGGCGGGCCCACGCCGTATGGCGAGTTCCAGCAGTTCTTCGATGCCGAATACCCGGCCCACACGATGCGCTACTACTGGAAGTCGTCGTTCGCCGAGGACATGCCGGACACGTTGATCGGCGACCTCGTCGAGGCCTTCAGTCGCCGGCCGTCGCATCACTCCACGATCGACATCTGGGCCAACGGGGGCGCGATCGCCCGCGTCTCGAGCGATGACAGCGCGTTCGGCCAGCGAACCGCACCGTGGCTCATCAGCCCCGAGTCGAACTGGGAGTCCGCAGACGACGATCCCGCGAACCTGGCATGGGGCCGCGACATCGTGGCGATGGTCGGTGGCAGCGCGTACCTGAACTTCCCCGGGCTTCTCGAAGAGGGTGAGCAGCAGGCGAAGTCGAGCCACGGGTCGACGTTCGAGCGCCTGGCGGAGGTCAAGCGGACCTGGGACCCGGACAACCTGTTCCGGTTCAACGCCAACATCGCGCCCGCGTCGCGCCCGTAGCGTCCATCCTGAGGGCGTGAACCACGCCGACCACGTAGCGCTCATCCGGACCGGCGTGGATGGCGCCGGTCCGCACTGGCTTGAGCTCGGGGCAGGGGAGGGCGCGTTCACGCTCGCGCTGGCCGACATCCTTGGTCCCACTACGAGGATCGTCGCGCTGGACCGGGATCGTCGGGCCCTCGACGAGATGCGAGCACGGGTGGCCGATCGATTCCCGATCGCCGCGGTCGAAGCCGTCGTTGGCGACCTCACACGCGACCTGCCGGCGGGGCCGTTCGACGGCGTCCTGGCCGCCAACAGCCTCCATTTCATTGCGGACCTCGAACCCGTCCTCGAACGCATCGTGGCCGCGCTCGCCCCTGGGGGCCGCTTCGTCCTGGTGGAATACGACGCCGACCACGGCAACCCATGGGTCCCGCACCCGATCTCGTTCGCCCGATGGACGCGGATTGCACCGGCCGCCGGCTTCGCGACGCCCCGCCTCCTCCACCGCGTCCCAAGCCGATTCCTGAACGCGATCTACGGCGCGGCCACGAGGCCACGTTGACGTTGCGGCATCCGGCCGAGACGGCGCCTCACCCTGGGATCACGCTCGGCGGTCCAACGCCGGGCCCGGTGGGGTCGAACGGGCCGACCCAGCCGAAGCCCGTGAAGTAGACCTCGACCCAGGCATGGGCGCCCTTGTTCTGGACGGTCTCGATGTTGCCCACCCGATCGCCCGGCAGGAAGCCCTCGACGAGCCGGGTCGGGATGGGGTTGGCGGGATTGGCCGCCCGCAGCAGCATCGCCATCGTCGAGGCGTAGTGGAGGCAGTAGCCGCGCTTGTAGCGCGCGAAGCACTCGACCTGGCTCGGGCTGTCGCAGGGCTGGTCGGTGATGTCGGTGGCGTAGTGGTACACGGACTGGTCGCCCAGGATCTTGACGATCTCGACGGCGAGGTCGTAGGGATCGGACGAGCGGGCCTCGCGCTTGACCTGTTCGAGCAGCAGGTTGGCGTCCACACCCAGGGCGTCGGGCGGCACGTCGGTGTACAGGTCGGTGATCTCCTTGGGGTAGACCTCGGGCGCGGCGACCAGCCGGTTGCCGCTGATGAGGTCCGTCTCGTCGAGGCGCAGCATCCGCGCCCCGACGGTGTAGTCCCCGGCTCCCGAGGGCAGGTCGACGCCCGTGAACCAGCCGTCCACGCCGGCCACCTTGACCGTGCTCGGGTGATCGACCAGCGTCGGGGTGCCCAGCGAGAGCAGCTCGCTGCCCTTGAAGTCCACGGGGCGGATGGTGAACGTGATCGGCTTGGTCAGCGCCGGCGCGGGGTCCTCGGCGGTGCCGGCCATGACCGGGGCACCCGCGGCGACCGGGATGTCGCGCACGTTGGTCGGCTCCCAGCCGGCGAGGTCGAACGAGTTGAACGTGACCGCCCGCCAGTAGAGGTTCTTCCTGGTGCCCGTCGGCAGCACCGCGGTGAACGCCGTGCTGTCGTCAGTCACCCACCTCGCGGCGATCCGGACGCCCGACCCGGCGTTCAATCCGTTGCCCATCGCGTCCCCGTCGGTCGAGCGCCCGATCGTGTCAGTCGACCTCCCGCCGGTCACGGCCAGCGTCGCCACGGCCGCGACCACGACAAGGGCGGCAGCGACCCACCACCGGTGGGCGGACGACATCGAGCCCACGCCGCGACCTCCGAGGACGCCGTGTCGTTGGCTCGTCCGAGCGACTTCCCGCAGGGCAGCCGCGACGTCCCGGCTGGGTGCACGGTTCGGTCCGTCGGCCAGCCACGCGGCGAGGATGCGATCGAGATCGAGATCACTGATCATGCTGGACGCTCCGCCTGAACCTGTAGCCGCGAGTCGGCGTCGATGGCCGCCCGCATCGCGTTGCGCGCGCCGTGGAGACGCGACTTCACCGTGCCCGTGGAGATGCCGAGAGACGCCGCGATCTCCGCGACCGACAGGCCCTCGTAGTACATGAGCACGAGGACCGCCCGCTGGTCGATGCTGAGGGTCGCAAAGGCACGCTCGAGCTCGTCGCGAAGGGCGACCTGTGACTGGCTGTCGCCGCCATGTCCCTCGATGCCGGCGATGTCGATGGAGGGCACGGAGCGAATGGCCCGCCGGCGCATGTCGCTGCATGCGCGCTGCAGCACGCGGTATGACCATGCCTCGTAGAGGTCGGGGTCGCGCAGGGTCGGCAGGTCTCGCCAGATCCGCACAAGTGCCGCCTGCAGGGCGTCGCTGGCGGCATCGGGGTCGCGGAGCACGCGGAGGGCGACGGGATACAGGCGGTGGCTCGACAGCGTCGCCACCTCGGCGTAGGCGTCACGATCTCCGGCTTGGGCTCGCTCGATCAGGGCTCGGTCCACGAGTCGCTCCGGGAGCTCGGCGCTCATACGCCGATGTCACTCATCTTGGCGCGCTGATCGCCGTTCCGGTTCGATCTTGGCGTTCGTCGAGGGCGGAATCTCGAGTGGTACACTCCGGCCCTCACGGCGACGACCGAGAAGAGTAGGTCCGGGTCGGCCACGGAGCGAGCGCGGGACGGTGCGAGCCGCGCGGGCACGACGGACGCGAAGGTCGCTCGCGAGCCGTGCGGGTGGCGCCCGATAGCGCGCCGCGAGGATGCCGGACCACGGCCGGCCGCGATGAGCGGCGGGCACCGGCGTCGAACCAGCAGGTGGTACCACGACCCCGTTCGTCCGCTGGACGACGGGGCCGTTTGATGTCGGGAGCCGATCGATGACGCAGCCGCAGCAGCCGGACAGCGGGCCCTCGCCGGCCGAGACCCTGGGCCGCGCCTACGTCCCGGCCGAGTTCGAGCACGAGATCTACGAGCAGTGGCTCGCGGCCGACGTCTTCGCGCCCGACGGCGCGGGCTCGACGGCGGATCCGCGCCCTGCCGCCGTTCGTGATCATCCAGCCCCCGCCCAACGTCACCGGCAGCCTCCACCTCGGGCACGCGCAGCGGACCACGGTCGAGGACCTCATGATCCGTCACGCCCGGATGCGGGGTCACCCGGCGCTCTTCCTGCCCGGCCTCGACCACGCGAGCATCGCCGCCCAGTTCGTGCTCGACGGGATCCTCGCCAAGGAGGGCGAGAGCCGCGCCAGCCTCGGTCGTGAGCGCTATCTCGAGCGCATGGGCGAGTTCATCGATGCCACCCGGACCGTGATCCTCGACCAGCAGCGGCGTGTCGGCGGCAGCTGCGACTGGGGCCGCCTGCGGTTCACGATGGACGAGGTGTCGGCGCGGGCCGTCCGCGAGGCGTTCCTGCGCCTCTACCAGAAGGGCCTCGCGTATCGGACCGAAGCCCTCGTCAACTGGTGCCCGGGCTGCCGGACCAGCGTCAGCGACCTCGAGGTGATCCCGACGCCCGAGACCGGCACGCTGTGGAGCGTCCGCTATCACCTGATCGACGAGGCGACCGGCCAGCCCGATCCCGACGCCACCTTGACCGTGGCCACGACCCGGCCCGAGACGATCCTGGGCGACACCGCCGTCGCCGTCCATCCCGACGATCCGCGCTACACGGCGCTCGTCGGCCGGCGCGTGCGGATCCCGTTCGTGGACCGCGACGTCCCGGTCATCGCCGACGCGGTCGTGGACCCGGCGTTCGGGACCGGAGCGGTCAAGATCACGCCCGCCCACGACCACGACGACAACGAGACCGGCAAGCGCCACGGGCTGGCGATGCCGACGATCCTCGACGACGAGGCCCGGGTCGCCGGTAGCGGGACGCCATACGACGGCCTCGACCGGTACGAGGCGCAGGCGGCAGATCGTCGCGGACCTGGCGGCGCGGGGCGACCTCGCCGGCGAGCGTGCGCACGAGATGGTCATCGGCCGCTGCCAGCGCAGCGACGACGTCGTCGAGCCGCGCCTCAAGACCCAGTGGTTCATTCGGACGGGCCCGCTCGCGGCCGCGGCGCTCGAGGCGACCCGCTCCGGCCGGACCACCATCCTGCCGGCCAGGCTCGAGAAGACCTGGGAGCACTGGATGACCAACATCCGGGACTGGAACGTGTCCCGCCAGCTGTGGTGGGGCCACCGGATCCCGGCCTGGTACTGCCCTGACGGCCACGCCACCGTGAGCGCCGAGCCCGCGGGGCCGGAGGGCTGCGCGACCTGTGGCCGGCCGGCCGCCGAGCTCGTCCAGGACCCCGACATCTTCGACACCTGGTTCAGCTCGGGCCTGTGGCCGTTCTCGACGCTCGGCTGGCCGGAGGCGACCGACGACCTCGCCCGCTACTACCCGGGCTCGGTGATGGAGACGGGCTACGACATCATCTTCTTCTGGGTCGCCCGGATGATGATGCTGGGCATCGAGCTGACGGGCGAGGCCCCGTTCCACACCGTCTACCTGTCGGGCCTGATCCGCGACCCGTACGGCCAGAAGATGTCGAAGACGAAGGGCAACACGGTCGATCCGCTGGGGATGATCGAGGAGCTCGGCGCGGACGCGCTCCGATTCGCGGTCGTGCACGGCACGACGCCGGGCAACGACCAGCGGTTCGGCAACGCCAAGGTCGAGAACGCCCGCAACTTCGCCAACAAGCTGTGGAACGCCACCCGCTTCGTCCTCGGCGCGCGGCCGTCGACGATCCCCGAAGGGTCGCTGCGTCGCCTGCCGGATCCCGCGCACCTCGGGCCGGCCGATCGATGGGTCCTCTCGAGGGCCGGGGCGACGATCGCCGCCGTGGACCGCGCGATGGCCGATTACAACTTCGGCGAGGTGTCGCGACTCCTGTACGAGGCGATCTGGAGCGAGTACTGCGACTGGGGCCTCGAGCTGGCCAAGGTCCGTCTCGCCGATCCGGACCGGTCCGATGCCGAGAAGGAGGCGACCTGGTGGGCGCTCGTCGATGCGCTCGACGCCTACCTGCGGCTGCTCCACCCGCTCATGCCGTTCATCACGGAGCGGCTGTGGCAGGCGCTCCCACACGCCGATCACGACCCGGCGCTCCTCATCGTCGCGCGCTGGCCGGCCGCCCGTGGCCAGGACGCCGCGGCGGAGGCTGAGGTGGGCGCCCTGGTGGAGCTCGTCCGGGCGCTCCGCAACGCGCGCGCCGAATCGAAGGTCGAGCCCGCCGCGTGGCTCCCGCTCGACGTCTACGTCGAACCCGCCCTGGGCCATGCCCTGGAGGCGCTGCGACCCGCGATCGAGCGCCTGGCGAGGGCGCGGCCGCTTCGACGACACCTCACGCGAGAGGATCTCCACGGCACCGCGGGTGCCACCGGCGGCCTGACCGTCATCGCCGGCCCGGCCGAGGCGATCATCGGGCTCGCCGCCACGTCTGATCCGGCTGCCGCGAACGCTGACCGGGCGCGCCTCGAGAAGGAGCTCGCGGACACCGAGCGCCTGCTCGCCGCCGCACGGGCGCGCCTGGCCAACGAGGCGTTCACGGCGAAGGCACCGCCGGCGATCGTCGACGGCGCGCGGGCCAGCGAGGCGGAGCTCGCCGATCAGGCCGAGCGGCTGCGTGACCGCCTCGCGCGCTGATCGCGGCCCGCAACGGTCCGGAATGGGCTGTCGTGGCGTCGACGATGCCGCCCCAGCCGCGCGGGCGCTGCTACGATCTGCCCATCCTGTCAGCTGGTCGCGTCCGGAGGAGTCGTGCCCCTCGAGTTCCTGAAGCGTCGCGGGGGTGACGCTGATCAACCCTCAGAAGCCTCGAAGGCGAAGTCGGTGCCCGGCCTCCCCGAAGAGGTCGTCGCGCAGGAGTACCAGCTCAAGCTGTACTACGCCGGCAAGAGCAGCGAGGGCGTGCGCCTCAAGGCCGGTCCACGCGCACTGGCGGAGCTCCCGTCGATGCTCGCCGGCATCGCCCGCAGCGACGTTGAAGTGGTCGAGCCCCTGCCGCTCGAGTACTCGCAGGCGGTGCCCCAGATCGTGCGGCCGTCGGAGGCGATGCAGTGGCTGAACGCCCACCACCAGTTCAGCCCGATCACCCGTCACGCGCTGGTCGTCCTCGAGTCGATCGACGCCGTCGACCTCGCCTTCGACACGTTCGCCTGCGGCCTCCTCGACGGCGAGATCGATACGTCGGGGTACCCCGAGTACAACGCCGTGGTCGGCGGCGTCGCCTCCCACTGGGACGAGGCGACGGGCGACATGATCGTGCGCAGCGTCGTCGGCTGGGGCGGTCGCGGCGTCCGGGGCGACACCGATCGGATTGCCAGCCGGATCCTGGGCAGCCTGCTGACGAACATCCTCGCGAACCAGTTCGCGATGGGGCTGACCGCGGTCGAGCGGCCGGTGCCTGCCGCGGGCCGGGGCGGCCTGGTGTGCGCGCACTGCGGGTTCGCCTCGGGGCATGAGCGGGCGTTCTACTGCCCGAAGTGCGGGATGCGGCTGCTCCGCGGCTGAACCCCGGAGTTCCCTGATGCCGATCTACGAGTACCTCTGCACCGCGTGCAGCAACCGCGCCGACATCCTCCTCGGGATCAACGATCCGGGTCCGGTGTTCTGCCCGGCCTGTGGCCGCGAGGGGACCATGCGCAAGCAGTTCGTCCCGCCGACGATCCATTTCAAGGGTTCCGGCTGGGCGAAGAAGGACCGCGGCAGCAGCACGACTCGTGCGGCGAGCGCGGGGTCATCCAAGGCGGGCGAGTCCGGCGGCGACGGCGGCTCGGCCAAATCCGACGCGAAATCCGACGCGAAATCCGATGGCAAATCCGAGAGCAGGTCCGACGCCAAGTCCGAGGGCAAATCCGGCGGCGACTCGTCGAGCGAGTCGAGCCGTTCCTCGAGCTCGAGGGACACGTCGTCGGGCAGCGCATCGTCCGCGTCCTCGGGCAGCGGCGGCTCGTCGTCGAAGGATGGTGGCTGAGCATGGCCGCCGCCGCCGACTGGATCACCCTCGGTGAGGCCGCCGACATCCTTGCCGCTGCCAACGTGCGCTTCCGCCCGTCCACGATCGGCGCCTGGGCGCGGTCCGGGCGCCTGTCGAGCATCAAGCTCGGTGGCCGGCGGTATGTGCGACGGGGCGAGGTCCGGGCGCTGGTCGCCGCGCCGCGCCGCGTCCACGCGGAGGACGTGCAGCCCGGCCTGTTCGAGGACATGAGCTCCTGACGCCATGAGCGCCGGCGAAGCGGACCACAACGTCGCTCGGATCCGCGCGCTGGCCGCGAGGATCGCGGATCGGATCGGCGGGTTGCCGGCAGTCAAGACGCTTGCCGCCGTGCTTGCGTCATACGATCGGGCCGGTGGTGGCCTGGTCGCCGGGGGCCTGGCGTACGCGGCCCTGTTCGCGCTGCTGCCAGGCCTGCTGCTGCTGTTGTCGGTGTTCGGGCTCGTCGTCAAGGACGAGGCCGTCGCGGAGCAGCTCGTCGCCGCGATCACGAATGCCTTCCCGCCGCTCGCGGGCTTCGCCCAGACCGCGCTCACCCAGGTGTCGGCGGGGGCGATCCCGGGCGGGATCATCGCCCTCGTCGGCCTCGTGTGGGGGTCGAGCCGGTTCTACTCGGCGCTCGACTACGCGCTGGCGAGGATCTTCCGCCAGGAGAAGACGAGGAACGAGATCGTGCGGACGATCCGGGGCCTCACGCTCACGCTCCTGTTGGTCGGGTTCCCGATCCTGATCGTGTTCGCCGGCGCCGCGGTCCAGGCACTGCTCGATCTCCTGCCGGATCCGGAGTCAGGCGGCGCGATCGCGAACGTCCTGGTCCGGCTCGCGACCCCCCTGGGATCGATCGCGCTGTTCGTCATCGCGACCGTGATGGTCTACCGCTTCGTGCCCGCACAGCGGGTACCCGCGCAAGCCTGGCGCCGGCCGGCCATCATCGTGGGCCTGCTGCTGGCGGGCTTCACGCAGCTGTTCGCGATCCTCGCGCCGCTCATGCTGCGGACCGCGGCCCTCTATGGGGCGATCGTCACGGTCTTCGCGCTGCTCGTGTGGCTCTCGATCGGCTTCAACATGCTGCTGTTCGGGGCGGCATGGACGCACGTTCGGGCGGTGGCCCTGGCGTCTGATCCGTCGATCGAGCTGGACGCAGATCCCGTGGAGGCGGTCGGGCCCTAGCCTTGGCGGGTGCCGCAGCGTCGGCAGAACCGCGCGCTCGGCGAAAGGGAGAGTCCGCACTGCACGCACGGCTGCGGCGTCGGTGCCGCGGCCTGCAGGTCGACCGGCGGAGCGCTGAGGACCTCGCGAGCCGATGCGGCCCAGAGTGCCGACGAGTCGGGCTGCGGCAGCAGCGTTCGACCCGCGAGGGTGGTCGGTGCGTCGGTGTTGGTTGCCCCGGCCCGCCACGTGGGCGTCGCCGGCCACTGCGGCTCGGCTCGGGCAGCTTCCTCGGCGGGTGCGACCATGAGCCAGGGCGCCTTCGCCGGTGCGGATGTCGGCGCAGGCGTGGGCACGGGCGCCTCGGGCACCGGGACAACGGTCGGCTGGCCGACGTCGGTGGTGGGCCAGGTGGGCTGGGGCACGACATCGACCCGGCTCGCCGGCTCGGCCTCGGCCGCGACGGGCTCGGGCTCAGCCGCGATGACGGGCTCCGGCTCGACGGCCGCGACCGGCTCGGGCTCAGCCGCGATGACGGGCTCGGGCTCGACCGCCGCGACGGCTCGGGCTCGGCGATGACGGGCTCGGGCTCGACGACCGCGACGGCTCGGGCTCAGCGACGCAACGGGCTCCGCTGCGATACGGGCTCGGGCTCGACGGCTGCGACGGGCTCGGGCTCGACGACCACGATCGGCTCGGGCTCGGCGAACGCAACGGGCTCCGGCTCGACGACCGCGATCGGCTCGGGCTCGGCGAACGCAACGGGCTCCGGCTCGACGACCGCGATCGGCTCGGGCTCGGCGAACGCAACGGGCTCCGGCTCGACGACCGCGATCGGCTCGGGCTCGGCGAACGCAACGGGCTCGGGCACGACCGATGCCGCGATGGGCTCGATTGCGGCGACGACGGGCTCGGCGCGTAGACAGGCTCTTCGTCGCGAGGCTCGGCGGCCAGCGCGGCGGCTGCGAAGGCCGCGAGCGCCAGCTCATGGTCGTCGCGCTCGGGTTCGGCGTGGGCGTCGACCGGCTCGGCCTCGACCACCACGGATTCGGGGGAGGCGGCAACCTCGGCGACCGGTGGGGCGTCGTCGAACTCGGTCGCCGCAGCAGCGAACGCCGCCGCAGCAACCGTCTGGTCGAGATCGGCCCACAGGTCTTCAACGACCGGCTCGGTCTCGAACGCGACCGGCTCGGCATCGAGCGGAGCGTCGTCGTGGGCAACCTCCAGCGCCGCGGCCCCGGCAAGCTCGACCTCGGGCTGCAGGCTCGCGCCGGCGGCCGGCTGCTCACCCGCAGCAAGGCGCGCCTCGTAGGCGGCGATCGCGTCCTCGAGGCTCTGGCCCGGGACGCTGTCCATGCCGTCCACGTCAATGTCGAAGTCGAGATCCGGATCCATGGCCGCTTCGGCCGTCGCGTCCTGCTCGGCCGCGGACGCCTGGGCGTCGAAGTCGGCGCCCGGCTCGCCCGCCCCAGCGATCGGTGCCATCTCCTCGGCCGCCGGCTCCACGTCGGCGAGACGGACAGCCTCGGCCGCGGCGAGCGCGTCGCCACCGTGGCCCCGACCGGCCACCTCGTCATCGAAGGTGAAGGTTCCGTGGCCTTCGGCGCCCTCGGCCTGCGCCGCCGCCGCTGCGGCCCACGCGTCGTCGACGGACATCGGGCTCGGATCGGGGAGTGCGTCCTCGGCCTCGGCCAGCTCGGGCGCCTCGAATGCCTGCGCCGCCGCGTCGACCTCGAGCTGGGACGCGACCTCGTCCTGCACGACATCCTCGGCAACCGGCGGCTGATCGCCCAGGGCGCGCGCGAGGCGCTCCTGCGACAGGTCGGCCTCGGGCCAGAGGTTTTCGTCGGCTGGGGGAGCGGCATGGCCATTGGTGGCCGCGGTCGCACCAGCCGCCATCGTGGCGGCCGGCGCGGTGAAGGCCAGCGGCGCGGGACCGTCCATCGGCGCACAGGTGAGGCACCTGCCGTCGGCCACGTTCCAGCAATCGCCGCAGGTGTACTGCCGGCAGGTCAGGCAGAAGTTGAAGGTCTTGTGGAACGCGTCGAGCTGGTGGGTGGTGGTCGCCAGCTCCTCCTCGCCGCGGGCGTCCGCCAGCGCCTCCGAGAACGAAGCTTCGTCCGACATGACGAAGTTCTTCACGCCCCTGGAGAAGGTCCGGACGCGCCCTATCCGCGACAGTCGCGGTGCGCTCGATTCGAAGGTGTACCTGGTGCCGCACCGTTCGCAGAACGACTCGGTGAGGATTTCCGTCATGCAGGTTCCCGGGCAGACGTGTGGAGATGCCCGATCAAGGCCGGTCGGGCAGGGGCAAGAGTATAACCACGTGCTCAACGGGCACCCCAGACCGAGGTACCGGGACTAACCGCCGTTGGTCCCGCGCACCACCCAGCACGCCGGATGCGGGCAGACCAACCCTCCACGCCCCGGTTTCCAGCCAGCCGACGCCCGAACCGAGGGCAACGCGAGCCTCTGGTACGGTTCCCGTCCACATGGCCTCCTTTGCCGACGTCGAACGGTTCTTCGAACGGGTCTTCGAGCGCTCCAGCGCCACGCTGTTCCGGGCACGCATCCAGGCGGTCCAGCTCGAACACCGCGTGGAGCGGTCGATGGAGCGTGCACGCGCCCATCAGGGCTCGCGGACCGTCGTCCCGGCCCGCTACCGCGTGCGCCTCAATCCCGACGACCTGGGCGCACTCGCTCCCGACCCGGCCGACGCCGTTGCGCTCGCATCGCGGCTCGCGGACGCAGCACTCGCCTTCGCTCGCTCGCATGCCTATCACCTGCCGGCGCGACCGGTCGTGGTCCTGGTCGCGGACGCGTCGCTCGCCCGTGGCCAGGTCGAGGTCGACGTGGGCCCCGTGCAACCCGCGCCTGCCGTGGAGTCCCTGCCCGCCGCCGGCGACCCGATGGCCCCGGTGGCGGTCGCGGTCGCCACGGACGCACCGCCGCTCGTCCCGGCAGTCGAGGGCATCCGCGGTGACGGCACCCAGACGGCGGTGTTCCGACGACCTGCCCCGCCCGTGGCCCGTGCCCTGATCCGGGTGTGCGCGCCCGACGGCACGGAGCGGACGATCGAGGTGGACGGGACGCCGGTCGGGATCGGGCGTGCCGCGGACAACGGGGTCATCCTCCGCGACGGTCGCGTGTCACGTCGCCACGGACGCCTCCAGGCACGCCGTGGAACGCTCGTCTACACCGACGTCGGCAGCACCAACGGCAGTCGCGTCAACGGGATCCGGGTGGATGAGATCGCGCTGGGCCTGGGCGACCGCGTCCAGGTCGGCGACACGATCCTGGTCGTCGAGACGCTCCCTGGTTGACGTGGACGGGTTCGTCCTGACGCTGTGGCTGATCCGCATCCTGTTCCTGGTCCTCCTCTACGCATTCCTGTTCGCGGTCGCCCGCATCCTGATGCGCGACCTGCGAGCCGCGAGTCGGGGGCCGGCTGAGCTGGGCAGGCTCGTGGTGCTCGCGTCGCCGCATGCTGAGCCGCCGGTTGGCACCTCGTTCCCGCTCGACGCCGTCACGACGCTGGGCCGGGACGTCAACAACACGATCGTCATCGAGGACCCGTTCGCCTCCGCGGAGCACTCGGTGCTCACCTTCCGCGGGCGAGCCTGGTACGCCGAGGATCTCGGCAGCACCAACGGCACCTTCGTGAACGGCGTGCCGGTGGACCGTGTCGCACCGCTCGGCTTCGGCGACGAGCTCCAGGTGGGCGAGGTCCGATTCCGCCTCGATCGGGGTCGAGAGTGATGGCGCTCGCCAAGGACGGCGCCGCTGCCCGATGGCGCCTCCATCCGCGCCTCCGCCAGACGGAGCTCGCCCTGCTCGCGCTGGTCGCGCTGGCCCTGCTCGTTGGCGGTGCCTCGCTCGGGGCCGGCCTGAGCGCCCAGCGAGCGATCCGAGCGGGCGAACCCCCCGGCCCGATCGACCTCATGCCGCCCGATCTGCGCGGCCTCCTCGTCTATCTCGTCGCCCTGTTCGTCGTCCACGTTGCCTTCGTGCTCGCCGGTCGACGCACCGACCAGGTCCTGCTGCCGGCCACGGCCATGCTCGGCGGCATCGGGCTCCTGCTGATGCAACGGCTGCCTCAGACCCTTGTGGTCCAGCAGTTCGGCGACGCGGTCCTGGGCCTCGGCCAGCTGCAGCTGGGCTGGCTCCTGCTCGCCCTGGCCGTGATCGCCGGCCTCGCGCTGGCGGTGCGCTCCGACGCCTGGCTGCGGACCTACAAGTACACGTGGGCGGCGGCGGGCATCGCCCTGCTGCTCCTGACCTTCGTCTTCGGCAACGATGTCAACGGGGCCCGGCTCACGCTCTCGATCGGCGCGCTGTCCGGCCAGCCGTCGGAGCTGCTGAAGGTGATCCTGGTCGTCTTCCTGGCCGGGTACCTCTCGGAGAACCGCTCGCTCCTCGCCGACGAGAGCACCCGAATCGGGCCGATCCGCCTGCCGCCGATCCCGTATCTCGCCCCGATGGTCGCGATGTGGGCGATCGCCCTCGGGATCGTCATCGTCCAGCACGACCTCGGCGCGGCCCTCCTGTTCTTCGCCGTGTTCCTCGCGATGCTGTACGTGGCGACGGGGCGCCCGTCGTACGTCATCGGCGGCCTGATCCTGTTCATCGCCGGGTCATGGGTCCTGTACAACCTGTTCGGCCACGTGCAGCAGCGGGTCGACAACTGGCTCGACCCGTTCCGCGACCCGCTCGGGGCGGGCTACCAGACGGTCCAGGCGCTGTACGCCTTCGCGCGCGGCGGCCTGCTCGGTGTCGGCCTCGGCGCGGGCCTGCCGACGATCGGCGGCAACCTGCCGATCCCCGCCGTGCACACGGACTATCCGCTCGCGGCCCTGGGCGAGGAGCTCGGCCTGATCGGCCTGCTCGCGATCCTCGGGCTGTACCTGGTCGTCGTGGAGCGCGGCCTCCGGATCGCGGCCGCCGCCCACGACGAGTTCCGTGCCCTGCTCGCTGCCGGGCTGTCGCTGGTGATCGCGGTCCAGGCGTTCATCATCGCCGCGGGCAACCTCAAGCTGATCCCCCTCACGGGCATCACGCTGCCCCTGATCTCCTACGGCGGGTCGTCGCTGCTCGCGAACGCCGTCGTCATCGGGCTCCTGCTCGCCCTGTCCGATCCGGGCGTCGAGGTGCCGCCGCCCCCGCGAGCCAGCGGTCGCGGCCTCCGGCTGCGACGGTCATCCCCGGCCGCATCCGCAACCGGGAACGCGTCGTGAGCGCCACCGTCGGCCGGCGACCGATCGGCGGCAACATCTGGCGCACGGGCGTTGCGCTCGCCGCGGCGTTCGCGACCCTCGCGGTCGGCGCCGGCTGGTGGCAGGTCGTTGATGCCCAGCGCCTGTCGCGGGAGCCCGACAACCCCGCGGTGATCGCGGTCGCCCGGCGTGCGCTGCGCGGCCCGATCGTGGACCGCGACGGGCGCTGGCTGGCCCGCAGCTCGCGCGACCCGAACGGCGAGGCGGCGCGCGAATACCGTGACGCCTCGATCAGCCCCGTCGTCGGCTACGCCTCCCGCGTGTACGGGACGGCCGGCCTCGAGCGCACCTACAACGCCGAGCTCATCGGGCTCGGCGGCGCGGACGCATTCGGCGGGCTGCTCGACAAGTTCGACGCATCGCGCCGGACGCCGCTCGGGCTTGCGGACGACGCTCGACCTCCGGCTCCAGCGTGCCGCCGTCGACGCGCTGGGCACCGACCGCGGCGCCGTCGTGATGCTCGATCCGACCACCGGCGACGTCCTCGCGCTGGCCTCGACCCCGACCTACGACGCGGACGCCATCGCCGATCCCGACACCGCGGCCCGCGCCTTCGCGGCGCTCCGCGACGACGAGTCGGACCCGCTGCTGCCGCGCGCGACGCTCGGCCGGTACGTGCCAGGCTCGGTGTTCAAGGTCGTGACGGCGATCGCGGGTCTGAACACCGGGTCCATCGAACCGGACACGACGTTCGAGCAGCAGCCGAAGTCAGAGGACAAGGGCCTGCTCGTCGAGGGCTTCCGGGTCCGCGATGGCCACCACCCGCAGACCGACGGCACGCCGCTCGACCTCGTCGGTGCGACGGAGGTCAGCTGCAACATCTGGTACGCGCTGGCGGGCCTCGCGACGGGCGGCGCGCAGCTCGTCGACCAGGCGGACCTGCTCGGCTTCGACGCGCCGATCCCGTTCGACCTGCCGACGGCGATCAGCCGCGTGACGGGCGGGGGAGGACCTGCGCCGGGCGGGTTCACGGACGACGTCGAGCTCGCGTCGGCGTCCTTCGGGCAGGGCGAGACCTTCGTCACACCGCTCCAGATGGCGCTCGTCGCTGCGACGGTCGCGAACGACGGCGTGCTGATGCGTCCCCGGCTCGTGAGCGGGCTCACGGGCGAGGGACCCGGCACGCGCGAGATCTCGCCGTCCACCTGGCGACGCGTGATGGCGGCCGCCGACGCCCAGTCCGTCCAGGCGGCGATGGAGGCGGCGGTCGAGGGCGACCTCGGCCGGCAGTTCACGGCGGGCGCGGCCGTTCCGGGCGTGCCGACGGCCGGCAAGTCCGGCACCGCCGAGCTCGGCGGCAAGGGTGAGCCCCACTCGTGGTTCATCGGCTTCGCGCCGGTCGAGAACCCGCGGGTCGCGATCGCGGTGCTCGTCGAGCAGGGCGGCCGCGGCGGCGAACGCGCAGCACCGCTGGCGGGGTCGATGATGGAGCGCTACTTCGAGCTGTACGGAGCGCCGTGATGGCCGACGACCCGGCAACCGACGACGGAACCCAGGAGACGCGGGAAGCCGCTCAGGCGACGGCGACCCCGGATCTGCGCCCGCGCCCGATGATCGAGCGGATCGGCCTCGGGCTGATCGCCCTTGTCCTCGCCGCGATGTTCGCCCTCGTGTCGATCGCCTCGTTCATCGGTGGCGAGCCGTTCCTCGGCGTGATGGGCCTGTTCGGCTGCCTGATGATCGTCTGGGTCGGTGGACTGACCCTGTTTCGAGGATGAACGTTTCGGCGTCGCGTGGCGTCTATAGAGGTAAGACGGGAATTTTGGAACCGTTTGGTCCTTTCCGACGCCCTATAGAGACAGACCTCGCGAGAACCCTGATCGACAGGCGGCCGTACACTGCATTGAGAGGGACGACGTCGCTCGCGCCCCAAACTCGTCCAGCGCGACGTCACCGCACGACCCGACCGGCATGTTCACGCCGGACACGCGCAGCCCGCGGCGTCCCGCCGCCCACAACGGGAGTCCGATGAGCAACATCCAGCAGGTCGGCGATACCGTCCTCGCCAACGTCGAGCGCGTCATCGTCGGCAAGCACCAGGAAGTGCGTCTCGCGCTCGTGGCGCTCATGTGCCGCGGCCATCTCCTGATCGAGGACGTCCCGGGCACGGGCAAGACGATGCTCGCCAAGGCCATCGCCCGAAGCCTCGGGTGCTCGTTCCGCCGGATCCAGTTCACCCCCGACCTCCTGCCCTCGGACGTCACCGGCCTCTCGATCTACAACCAGAAGACGCAGGAGTTCGAGTTCCGGCCGGGCCCGATCATGAGCCAGGTCGTGCTCGCCGACGAGATCAACCGCGCGACGCCCAAGACGCAGAGCGCCCTCCTCGAGTGCATGGAGGAGCGCCAGTCGACGATCGACGGCGTCAGCCATCCGATGCCGGACCCGTTCCTCGTCATCGCGACCCAGAACCCGATCGAGTACGAGGGAACGTTCGCGCTCCCCGAGGCCCAGCTCGACCGGTTCATGCTGCGCATCCGCCTCGGCTACCCGCAGCTGCTCGACGAGATCTTGATCCTCGACGAACAGAAGCGGTCGCATCCGCTCGAGGACCTGACCGAGGTCTGCTCGGTCGACGAGCTGCGAGCGCTCCAGGCGGGCGTGCGCGAGGTATACGTCGATCCGGCGGTCAGCGACTACATCGTGCGCCTCGTCTCGTCGACCCGCACCCACCCGGACGTCTACCTCGGCGCCAGCCCGCGCGGGTCGATCGCCCTCTACCGCGCCACCCAGGCGCTGGCCGGCCTGCTGGGTCGCGACTACGTGATCCCCGACGACGTCAAGACGCTGGCCGAGCCGGCGCTCGCGCATCGGGTGATCATCAAGACGAGCTCGTCAATCCACGACGTCAGCGCAGGCAACGTGATCCGGGAGCTCCTCGAGAGCACGCCGATCGAGTCCATCCGGCAGACCGGCGGCCCGCGCGAGGTTCACCCGAGCGCCGCCGCCGGCTGAGCCGTCCACCACGACCCCGCGATCCACGGAGGAGCGACCGCCTTGTTCCGGCGCCTCCAGCTGCTCATCCTCTCCGTCGTCCTCGTGGTGGCGGCGTTCTCGACGGGCTACGAGTTCCTGTTCTTCCTCGTGTACGTCGGGCTGCTGGTCGGGGGCGGCAGCTACATCCTGACCAGGCTCGGGCTCTCTGACCTCGAGGCGGGCTACGCCGTGTCCCAGCTGAGCGGCCACGTGGGCGACAAGCTGCGGGTCACCTACACCCTGCGCAACACCGGGCGCTTCCCCAAGCCCTGGCTGGAGATCTACAACCCCACCACGATCCCGGGCGGCCTGCCGGGACGGGCGCTGTCCCTGCGCGGGCGTCAGGAACGCTCGTGGCTGGTGCGCACGCCGCTCGTGCGACGGGGACACTTCCGGATCGAGCCCCTGATGATCCGGACCGGCGACCCGTTCGGATTCTTCGAGGCCTCGGCGGGCGTCGGGCAGGGGGTCACCCTCGTCGTCTATCCCCGCGTCGACGCGCTGCCGATGTGGCGGCTGCCACCGGCGAGCATCGAGGGGGCCCGCGCCTCGCCGGAGCGCACGCTCCAGACGACCCCGCTCGCGACCACCGTCCGCCCCTATGCCCCGGGCGACTCGATGAACCGCATCCACTGGCCGACGACCGCTCGCCTGGGCGAGATCCAGGTCAAGGAGTTCGACCTCGAGCAGACCGCCGACGCGTGGCTGTTCCTCGATCTCGACGCGTCGGGCGAGGTGGGCGAAGGCGACCGCTCGACGACCGAGATCGCGGTACGCGCCGCCGCATCGATCGCGGACAAGGCGCTGGGCGAGAACCGTGCGGTCGGGATGTCCGCGAGCGGCCATCGGCTGACCGTCCTGCCCGCCGATCGGGGTGCACGCCAGCGCCTCAAGATCCTCCAGCTGCTGGCAGCGGTCGAGGCCGACGGTCGGACACCCCTCGCCGAGGCGCTGGTGACCGGGGTCAGTCGCCTCCGGCGCGGCATGACGGCGATCGTGATCACCTCGACGCTCGACCCCTCGTTCGTGCGC
Source organism: uncultured Chloroflexia bacterium (assembly GCA_963779575.1). Taxonomy (GTDB): domain Bacteria; phylum Chloroflexota; class Limnocylindria; order Limnocylindrales; family CSP1-4; genus CAIXZV01. The sequence continues at coordinate 144,354 of CAVZYT010000006.1, read as the reverse complement.
CCGCTCGCGACCCTTCGAACCCGGGGAATCGGTACGGTCGTCGTGCTGCTCGACCGCCTGGCTTTCGCGCCGCCGGCCGATGAGGCGGCCGCCGAGGTCGCCCGGCAACACAGCCGCGCCGTGCGCCACGCGCTCGCCGAGTTCGAGGTTCCCGTCTCGGTCGTGGGCCCCGACCAGCCCCTGGCAGAGGCGCTCGCCCGATGATCGGCCCGCGGAGGCGCCGCCCCGAGGAAGGCTGGCTGACGCTCCTCCTCGTCGCGTTGCTGATCGCCATCCTGGCGTCGGCGATCGACGACCCGGCCTGGGTCAACGGTCGCGGCCGGCTGACCGACGGGCTCGTGGTGTTCGGGATGCTCGGCGTCGCGGTCGGGTTCATCGGGCCGAAGGTGGGCTGGAGCCGCTGGACGACCCACATCGTCGGCGCCCTGTTCGCCGGGCTCCTCATCCCCATCGTCGTCGGCTGGTATGCGCTGCCCAACCCGTCGATCGGCGCCGCCTTCCACGAGACCGCACGCCAGAGCGTCCAGGCCTACCTCGACCTCGCCTGGCGTCGCAAGGAGTTCACGACGCAGGAGCTCCACTACGTGGTGGCGCTGGGGATCGTCGATGTGGGGCACCGCGCAGTTCGCGTCCTACGCCGTGTTCGGCCATCGCCGCCCGCTCAATGCCGTGATCATGACCGGCGTCGTCCTGCTGGCGAACATGTCGATGACGTTTCGCCCGGAGCTGCCGTACCTCGTCGTCTTCACCGCGGCCTCGCTGTTCCTCCTGATCCAGATGCATGCGTTCGATGAGCGCGCGACGTGGATCCGGCGCCGGATCGGCGATCCGAGCACGATCTCGTCGCTCTACCTCCGCGGCGGCACGGTGTTCATCGTGGCCGCCCTGGTGGGGTCGCTCGTGCTCACCACGCGGGCCGCCTCGAGCCCGCTCGCCGGGGCCTGGGACGGGGTGCACGACCAGCTCCTCGACCTGGGCGAGAAGATCGGGCGGTTCCTGCCGGTGGGGGGCGACGCCAAGGGGACCGGGGTCAACTTCGGGTCGGCCGCGCGGATCTCGGGGAAGTGGTTCAGCGACGACAACACGGCGTTCACCGCGGTGCTGCCGACGGGCACCAGGAAGAACCTCTACTGGCGGGCGGTCACGTTCAACTCGTTCGACCTCGCCGGCTGGGAGCCGACCAACGTGCGCGACGTCCCGGTCGCCGCGGGTGCCCCGGTCATGGCCGGCACAGCCGAGGACCCCGCGCCGGCGCTGACCAAGCCGATCACGTTCACCATCCGCCCCGTGGACTTCAAGGGCAGCGAGCTGCTCTCGCTGGGCACCCCGACGCTGGTCGATCACCCGAGCACGGTCAAGGTGGCCGGCGTGGACGGCTGGTTCACGGGCGTCGACCTGCCCTCGGGAGCCGGGGACTACACCGTCGGGGCGCGGATGCTGCGCCTCGACGAGACGGACCTCATCAGCGGCAACCGGCTGGTCGCCGCGCCCGAGGTGTACCCCAAGGAGATCACCGACCTGTACACCGACGTGCCGCCCGACGCCCTGGGTGTGGACGCCAACCTGCTGCTCGAACAGGTCAAGCGCGAGGCCCGCTCGCTCCGATCCCTACGACCTCGCCGTCGAGATCGTCAAGATCCTGGGCGACCAGTCCGTGTACCACTACGCCACCGACATCACCGACCAGCCCTGCGACAGCCCGAGCCAGGTCGAGTGCTTCGCGCGCTACAAGCGCGGCTACTGCCTCCACTACGCCTCGACGATGGCGATGCTGCTGCGGGCGGCCAATCCCGCCAACCCCATCCCGACCCGGCTCGTCGAGGGCTTCCTGCCGGGCGATCGGGTGGGCAACATCGAGACCGTCCAGAACAAGGGCGCCCATGCCTGGGTCGAGGTCTACTTCACGGGCTTCGGCTGGGTCGGCCCGTTCGACCCCACCGGGCCCGGCGTCGGACCGCCGAGCGTGATCAAGGAGGGACCGCCGGTCGCCGCCGCCCCGTCACCGAGCTTCGGCAACCTGGGCGACAACGGGCGCGGCCCCGACTTCACCCCGCCGGGATTGAAGGACCCAGGCTCGGGCGGTCCCACCCCAGGCAACCAGCCGGGCAACCGCATGCTGTTCGTGGTCCTCACCGGGCTCCTCGTGCTGCTCGTGGGCGGGATCGCGCTGGCGGCGTGGCTGCGCGGGCCGCGCGGCGAGATCTCGCCCGACCGCGCGTGGCAGTCGATGTCGAAGGCGGCCTCGCAGCTGGGCTACGGACGGCGCGCCAACCAGACGGTCTACGAGTACGCCTCGACCCTGGCCGAGCTCGTCCCGGTCGCGCGGGCCGACCTCAACACGGTCGCCGACGCGAAGGTCGAGACCGCGTATGCCCGGGTCCGGCTGGGCGGGGACCGCCTGCAGGCCGTGGGTAAGGCGACGCGCCGCCTGCGGGTGTCGCTCCTGCGCCTCGTGTTCCTGCGCGGTCGCCGACTGCGCCGGCGCCGGCCCAAGTCCGGCTAGAGCGCGCCCGACCTCGCCCGCGCCTCGGCCTCGGCCAGGGCCTCCTCATCGAGCAGCGGCGCCAGGTGCTCGGTGAGGCTGTGCGCCCGCAGCACGGCCCGCCCGCCCCGGAACTCCACCACGGAGATCCCGCACAAGGCGAACGAGAACGTCCAGAACCGGCTGAGCGGGATGTCGAACAGCGTCAGCAGCACCACCTTGAACACGCCGTCGTGGCCGACGAGGATCGACCACGGCTGGGCGGCGTCGGGCCCGGCGCCTCGATAGCCGCCGACCTGGGGACGGTCGAGGCTGCCCCGCGGGTAGTCGCGCCCGAGGCGCTCGAGCACCCCGGCGAGAGCCGGGCGGGCCCGCTCCTGCACCTGGGCGAGCAATTCGCCGCCCGGCGCCCACGCCTCGTCGGGCCGGCGCCGCCAAGCCGCGAGCTCCGCGCCCCAGCGGCGGGCGATCTCGTCGTGAGTCTCGCCCTCCCACTCGCCCTGGGCGAGCTCGAGGATGCCGGGCTCCGGCCGCACGGTGACGGCGGACGCGCCGTCGACCGCCGCCGGCCCGATCGCCGCGGCGACGAACGCCGCCGTCTCGGTCGTGCGCGCGAGCGGCGAGTGCACGATCTCGAGCGGCAGACCGCGCGGAACGGGGAGCATCGGCGACGCATGCGGCCGCGCCAGCCGCTCGGCGGCGAGTGCGGCCTGTCGGCGCCCCGTCGCGGATAGGGGCGTCTCGGCCTGACCCTGGAAGCGTCCCTCGCGGATCCACTCCGATTCGCCGTGGCGCAGCAGGACGAGCGTCGCGTCGAGACCCTCGGGGATGAGCGGCCCAGCCGGGCCGGCCGAGGTCACCGCTCGCCGCCGAGGCGGATCGTCCAGACGTCGATGACCGCGGGGTCGGTGCGGATGGCCTCGGCGACCGCCACGGGGACGTCGTCGTCGAGGGCGAGCACCATGAACGCGTCGGCGCGCGGCGCGGAGCGAGCAAGCGTCATGGCGCTGATGTTGACGTCCGCCTCGCCCAGGAGGACGCCGATACGGCCCATGGTCCCGGGGCGGTCCTGGTGGCGGGTGATCAACATCGAGTCGGACGGGGCGAGGTCCATCGCGTGCTCATCGAGCCGGACGATGTGCGGCTCGCCGTTGGCAACGGTGCCGGCGACGGTCGCGGTCAGGCCGTCGCTCTCCCCCGTGACCGTCAGCAGCGACGCGAACGCGCCGGCCGTGGAGGTCTTGCGCTCGACGACCTTGATGCCGCGTGCGCGGGCCATCGTCGCGGCGTTGACGAGGTTGACGCGCTCGGTCGTCGAGGTCTCGAGGAGGCCCCGGAGGACCGCCGCGACGAGCGGCGAGGCGTCGTACGCGGCGGGCTCGCCGGCGATCTCGAGGGTGAGGGTCCGGGGCGCCGCGTGGGCGAACTGCCCGAGGAACCGGCCGAGCGTTTCCGCGAGCGGCAGGTAGGGGGCGATGGCCTGCGCGGTCTCGGGGGTGAGCAGCGGGGCGTTGACCGCGTAGCGCGCCGGCCGGCCTTCGAGCACCTCGAGGATCTGTTCCGCGACCTCCTCGGCCACGGCGACCTGCGCCTCGGCGGTCGACGCGCCGAGGTGGGGCGTCAGCAGGGTGTTGGGCGCGTCGAGCAGCGGCGACCCCGTGGGCGGCTCCGCCTCGAACACGTCGATGGCGGCCCCGGCGATCCGCCCCGAGTGCAGCGCCGCCGCGACGTCCGCCTCGTCGAGGATGCCGCCGCGCGCCACGTTCAGCAGGAGCACGGATGGCTTCATGCGCTCGATCGTCGCGGCGTTGATCAGGCCACGCGTCGCCCGCGTCATCGGCACGTGGACCGTGATGGCATCAGCGCGCACGACGAGATCGTCGAACGTCACGAGCTCGACGCCCACGTTCGCTGCCTGGTCGGGCGTGACGAACGGGTCCGACCCGATCACCGTCATCTCCATCGCCCGGGCCCGGACCGCGATCGCCTGGCCGATCTTGCCGAGGCCCACGATGCCCAGCGTCTTGCCGCGCAGCTCGACGCCGGTGAACTGGGCGCGCTTCCACTCGCCGCGGCGCATGGACGCGTCGGCCGCGGCGGTCTTGCGGGCGAGCCCGTAGAGCAGGGCGAGGGTGTGCTCGGCGGCGGCGATCGTGTTGCCTGTCGGGGCGTTCACGACGGTGATCCCGGCACGGGTCGCGGCGTCGAGGTCGACGTTGTCGACGCCCACTCCCGCCCGCCCGATGACCACGAGCCGCGTCCCGGCCGCGATCAGCTCGGCGTCGACCTTGACCTGGCTGCGGACGACGAGCGCATCGTAGTCGGGCAGGATCGCCGCCAGCTCCGAGCGCTCCAGGCCGAACTTCTCGTCCACGTCGTGGCTGGCGCGCAGGAGCTCGGTGCCCTCGGCAGCGAGCGACTCGGCGACGAGGATCCTCACGCCGGCACCCTGAGGCCGCGGCGAGCGCCGGAGACGACGCGCTGGGCGGCGGCCACCGCGGACCCGGGCTCGACATCGAAGCCGTGCTCGACCGCGACCGCCTCGATGACCCCGATCGCCGCCAGGATCTCGTCGATGGTGACCGATCCCAGGTGGCCCAATCGGAAGATCTTGCCCTTGAGCTTGCCCTGGCCGCCTGCCAGCACCAGCCCACGGGCCTTCAGCGCCTTGTTGAATGCCGACCAGTCGAGCCCGTCGGGGATCCGCGCCGCCGTCACGGTCTTCGACGCCACGTCGTCCGCGGCGAGCAGCTCGAAGCCCATTGCCCGCAGACCGGCCCGGGTCATCGCCGCACACGCCTCGTGCCGCGTGAACACGTCGTCGCCCTCGGCCTGCATCAGGCGCAGCCCCTCGTCGACCTGGTACATGACCGCCACCGCGGGCGTCCACGGCGTCTCGCCGGCGGCGGCCGTGTCCCGGTGGCGCTTCAGATCAAGGTAGAAGCGCGGCATGCGCGCGGTCTCGCCGGCCGCCCAGGCGCGCGGTCCAACCGCCGCCATCGCCATGCCCGGCGCCGCCATCCACGCCTTCTGCGACCCGGTGACGACGAGATCGAGGCCCCATGCGTCCATCGCGAACGGCACCGCACCCAGCGCCGAGATGGCGTCGACGAGGATCAGCGCCTCGGGAGCCGCCTCGCGAACCGCCGAGGCGAGCGCGGCGATGTCGTTGGTCACCCCCGTCGACGTCTCGTTGTGGGTGAGCAGGACCGCCCGCAGGCCCGGGATCTGCGCGGCCGCGCGACGGACGTCAGCCGCCTGCGCGGCCTCGCCCCACTCGACCTCGAGGCGGGTGACCGACGCCCCGTAGACCTCGGCGATCTTCGCAAACCGGTCGCCGAATGCGCCCATCGTCACCGCCAGCACGGCGTCGCCGGGCGAGAGCGTGTTGACGATCGCGGCCTCGAGCCCGCCCGTGCCCGCGCACGTCAGCAGGATCACGTCGCTGCTCGTGCCGAAGTAGGGCTTCATCCCTTCGCCGACGCGCAGCAGCAGCGCCTTGAACTCCTCGCCACGGTGGTTGACCATCTGGCGGCCGCCGGCCTCGCGGACGGACGGTGGCAGGGCGGTGGGCCCTGGGATGCGGAGGTTGGGCTCGAAATCGGCTCACGTCACGGCTCCTGCTCGCGGGGATGCTGCGCTTGATGGTGGGGGAGATGACAAGGGTCCGTCCACCGTGGTAGATATGACGTAATATGAAGACGGTCCGAACCACCATCCTCCTCGACGCCGACCTGCTCGAGCGCCTCGACCGGCACGTCGCCCGGCAGCACACGACGAAGACGTCGGTCATCGCCGCGGCCGTCGAGACGTGGCTGGATTCGCACGAGGCCACGCCCGAGTTCCCGTTCCTGGGCGTCGGCCGCAGCGCGCACGGGCGGCTGTCGCTGGATGGGCGCTCGATCGCGCGCCGGGAGGCGGGCCGTCGGGCCGGCGAGCGCTAGTGGCGATCCTGCTCGATCCATCGGCGATCACCGCTGCCGCTGACACCGCCGACCTGAACCACGACGCCGCCGTCGCCTGGTTCGGCCGGGTCGACGAACCCCTGCTCCTGGGTGCGCTGGGGCTCGCCGAGCTGGACCTCGTGCTGCAGCGAGAGCTCGGGCCGGACGCTACGCGGGCGGTGCTGGCGTCGGTCGTCGCTGGCTCGATCCGCGTCGTGGCGCCGACGCCCGACGACATTGCCCGGGCCGCCCAACTGCTCGACGAGGCCGCGGAGCATCGTCCGCGCCTCGCCGATGCGCTGCTCGTCGCCACGGCGGAGCGACTCTCGATCCGCCGGGTGGCCGCGTTCGACCGGCGGCCGCTGGCGGTGTTTCGCCCTCGGCACGTCCGGAGCCTGGACTTCGAGCCCTGAATCGAAACGGGGCCGGCAGTGCCGGCCCCGTCTGTGCGAGTGGCGTGGTCGCGGATCAGCCGCGCTTGACGACCACCGTTGCGGCCTGAACGTCGTGGAAGCCCTGGCGCTTGGGGCTCTGGGTGACCGTGTACAGCAGGTAGATCGCGTACAGGAAGGCCAGCAGGCCGAGCAGCGACCCGAGCGCGCCGAGCGCGGTCGAGACGGAGCCCGAGAACTGGAACACGCTGGCGACCACCTGCGGACCAAACAGGAACGCCCAGCGGCGAATGGCCTGTTCGCGGGTGAGCGTCGCGCCGTCCGCGGCATTCACCGTCTCGAGGTTGAGGATCTTCTGTCCCGGCGAGGCCCGCAGGGTCTGCCAGAAGTAGACGAAGTAGAAGGCGCTGCCAAGCAGGGCGATGATCGCGATGACCACGATGATGATGATCGAGATCACGAAGCCGCCATTGACAGCGACACCGAACGCGATGCTCCCGAGGATGATCGCGACGAGCGCGACCGCGATCCCGAGGATGATCGAGTCGATGATGTACGCCACGACCCTCATCACGGTGTCGGCGTACGCAACGCCCGGCGCGGGACCGGCCTCGGCCTGGGCCATCTGGAAGCCGGCCGGTGCCGTCGGTTGCGGCGGCGCCGTCTGCCAGCCGCTGCTGGGCGGAGCTCCCGCAGGTGGTGCGGGGGTGGGCTCAGGGGGCGGGGGCGTGGGAGCCCCTCCCGCAGGATCCGTCATCGAACACCTCTCCCTCGCCGGCGCGAGCGCGCCGCGTCTGCCTCAGGATACGGCCCCGGCGCACGTTAAGGAAGCCCCGCTGCGCGTTGTTGCCAGCAGAGGGCGCGATCGGCGGTCTGATGTGCCTTCCGTCGGTGGGCTCTAGCGGGCGGTGCGTTGACGAACCGGCCGTACGATGAACCAGAACGGTGAATCTGCTACGTGCCGCGATGTGCTCAACGTACGAATCTGCTCGGCACAACGCGTCGACGATGAATCTGATTGGCCCCGGGACGGATTCGTGTCATCATCCCGTCGCCCACCGCCAGAATTTGACGCAGGAGTTTTCGCCGACCATGCGCATTCGTGCCGCGAAGATCGAAGAGCTCACCCCCAAACCGCGTGCGCGCGCGCTGTCGCCGCGTCAGCTTGCCGCGCTGCAGCGCGAGGAAGAGATTCGCAAGGCGCTGACGAGATTGAAGTCCGACGAGGACGTCATCGCGCTGGAGCTTGATCCGGCGGAAAAGATTCCGACCATGCGCGCCGCCGTGAAGCGGGCGATCGCCGCCCACAAGCCGGGTACGAACATGGCGATCCGTGGCCGCACCATCTATCTCTCCACCGGGCGCCTGCCCGGCGGTCGCGGCGGCCGGCGGCCCAAGGCCCGCTGATCGGGCTCCTGCCCGCGTCGCAGTGTCCGCGTCCCACGCGTCTCTCCGGCCGCCCGCCTCGACCGGAGTGACCCTGTGACCCGACGCCGACGCTTCCGACGCCGCTACGTCCTGGCGATCCTCCTCGCCGTGGTCCTCCTCGCCGTCGGCGCCATGTCGGCGAACGTCCTCGGTGTCCGCGACAAGGCCCAGAACGTTGCCCAGCGGATCGAACGGCGGATCTCACTGCTCGTCGACCCGCCGCCCGATCGGCCCATCGCCGCGATCGTCAAGGTCACGCCGAGGCCGGCGGTGAGCGAGACCGATGCCCCGTCGGGGCCGCCGGAATCCCTCGCCCCGGGCGCGACGCCGAGGCCCACGCCCACCCCGAGGCCGCAGCGCGTCAAGGTCGACGTGAACCTGTTCAAGCATCCCGAGAATCACTTCATGAGCGAAGAGTTCAACCATGAGTGGTGCGCGGTTGCCGGAACGCAGATGGTCCTCGAGATCCACGGCAAGGGGCAGCTTGGCTTGCCCTTCCAGAAGACGTTGGCGTCGCGGATCGGCGAGTGGGAGAGCCGGCGCGACAGCCACAACGGCGGCTGGGGACCGTCCGCAATCGTCGCCGCGCTGGAGGCGTACGGGGTCAAGGGCTACGAGGTCCGCGCGTATGAGACTCGTGCTGATGCGCTCTACGATGCGGCCAAGGCCATCGAGAAGCTGCACGCCCCGGTGCTGCTCATGGCGTGGCGCGGCGCCCACACCTGGGTGATGACGGGCTTCCGGGCCGATGCCGACCCGCTCGTGTTTGACGATGCGAGGGTCAACGGCACCTACATCCTCGACCCGTGGTACCCGCTCGTCTCATCGATCTGGGGACCGTCCGACCCGCCGGGCACGTACCAGAACGGCGACGAGATGCGGCGCAACTATCTCCCCTGGAAGCGACCCGAGGGCAATTACCCCGATCGCGACGGGATGTTCATCGCCGTCGTCCCGACCAAGGCGCTCGACCGCTAGGCCAGAACCGGGTCCACGGCCCCAGCGGGCGGCTGCGAGCGGAGGCGCCAACCGAGCGCGACCGCCTGGAGGACGGTTCGGACCGCGAGGCCGGCGGCAAAGCCGAGCGGGATCGCGACGATCCCCACCCCGTTCACAAGCGCCAGCGTGACGACGATCGTCACGGCGAACCCGGCGGCCGCGGCACCCAGCGGCAACAGCGTGTTGTGGGTTGCGTACAGGCTCCGCGCGAGCAGGTGCCCGAGCGCATCGAACGGGACGGCGAGCGCGAAGGCTGCCAGCACCGTCGCCGTCAGGCGGACGTCTTCGGCGTCGAACGCCCCGCCGCCCAGCAGCACGTCGATCGCCAGCGGGCCCACCACGATGAGCGCGACCGCGGCGATCACCGACACGACCGAGATGGTGATCGCGTTCGTCCGCACCATCTTCGCGAAGCCCGCGCGATCGCCGGCGGCCCAGGCGCCCGACAGCGCCGGGAATGCGGCCAGCGAGATCGCCACCCCGATCAGCGCGACGGGAACGCTCTGGAAGTTGCGCGCGAAGCTGACCGCCGTCACGCTCCCGGCGACGAGCGTCGATGCGACCGCGGTGAAGAACAGGAACGTCAGCGGCTCGATCGGGTGGCTGATCATCTTGGGCACCATCAGCCGCAGGAACTCGTGCAGGGCGGGCATGCGCAGCTCGAGCCGGGGCCTGATGCGGACGGACGTCGTCCGGATACCGATAACGCGGATCCCGAGGTGCAGGAACGATCCGATGACCGCCCCGAGTGCCGCCGCCTCGATGCCCAGCTGGTTGTGGAACAGGAGGGTCCCCACGACGATGCCGACGTTGTACAGGACCGGCGCGAGGGCGTAGTAGAGGAAGCGGCGCTCTGCGACGAGGACCTCGCCGAGGGTGATGGACGCGGCGAACACGATCGGCGTCAGCAGCATCAGCCGGAACAGGTCGAGGTAGCGCGCCTGGTTCTCGGCGTCGAAGCCCGGGGCGATGATCGTGATGGTCGCCGGGGCGGCGAACAGCATCAGGAGGCTCATGGCGGCGGTGACGCCGACGGCGAGCGTGAGGACCGTCTGGGCGAACCGCGGTGCCGCGTCCGGGTCGTCGCGTCCGAGCGACGTGAACACCGGCACGAACGGGGCCGTGAGGCCGCTCGCGACCAGCACGTCGAGCAGCAGCTCGGGGAGCACGAACGCGGCGTTGTAGGCGTCGAGCTCGGGGCCTGCGCCGTAGGTGCGGGCGAAGATCCGGTCGCGCGCGAGGCCGGCCGCGTAAGCCGCGAACGTCAGCACGCCGAGCAGGACCGCCCCGGGCGGCAGGAAGCGTGCGATCAGCGCGCGCGACCGAGTGAGCAACCTCTCCTCCGCTGGGCCTCCGGGTGGGCGTCGGCGCTTGGACGGGCGGGGCCGGCCGGGTGGGACGGTACGCGATTGTGCCCGCCTCGTGCCGACCGAATCGCCGCGCAACGGGGGTGGCGGCCGGTGCGCCGGCGCACCGCGCCGCTCGGCCGGGACGAGGTCGGACCGCACCGGAGCGCACCGGACCCCACCGATCGTGGCGCGCGAGGGACCTTCGTACCCGGTCGGCGTTCCGGACCGCCGCGGATCCAGACGTCCCGCGCAGGGCGGTGCACCGACGCACTGACCCCAACGAGCGGTGGTGCAGCGGTACCCCGGCGGAGCATGGTGGCCGCGCGTCGTCGACGAGGGGGCGTCATGTCCGCGAGGGGCGGGCGTGCACCAGGAGACACCGTGGTCCGGAGCCGATGACAGCAGCCGCCAAGGGAAACGAGCGCAGCCGCCCCGGCGACGTCGCGCTCGATGACCGCCTGCGGTACCTGCTCGGCCTGCAATTCCTCATGGCGGCCATCACCGTCGTGTTCGCGATCGCCTCGCCGGACGCGCTCACCGTCTCGTCGCGACTGCTGGTCGGGGCCGCCGTCGGCTATGTCGCGGTGACCGCGGCCGCCGAGTGGCTGAGCCAGCGGGGCGACCGCCTCGCGAAGGTGGCGATCGGCGGCATGCTGGTCGTCGATGGCCTGTTCCTCACGCTCGCGGTGTACGGCACGGGTGGCTCAGCGAGCGTGCTCCAGTTCCTCGTCTACCTCCAGCTGCTGGCCGTGGCGCTTCTTGCGTCCTCCCGGACCGGCCTGCTCATGGCTGCCTGGGACACGCTGCTGTTCGTCGGCGTTGCGGCGGCAATGGCCAATGGGCAGACAACCGCGGGCGCGTCGGGTGTCGCGGCCGTCGCGGTCGCCGATGTGCCGTGGCTCAGCCTCGGGGCGCTCTGGATGTTCGCGCTGGTCGTGTCGGCGTTCGCGGCGCTCAACAAGCGCGATCTGGGTGACCGCCGGTCCGACCTGGAGGCCGTCGTCCGGATCGGCGCCCTGCTCGATGACGAAGGCGACCCGACCCGCCAGGCGAGCACCGTCCTCGATGGCCTGGCCATCCGCTACGCGCTCTCACGCGGGCTCGTCCTGGGCAGCGGCGACACCGGCCTGATCGTCCTCGCCGCCCGCGGTGTCAAGGTGATGCCCCGCACGCAGCTCGCGATCGACCCGATCATCGAGCGCGCCTGGGCCACCGGGGAGCCGGTCACCGCGCAGCGCCTGGACCGGACGACCGATCCCGCGCTCGCGGGACTCCTGAAAGGTGCGCGCCGGATCGTCATCGCCCCGATGCTGGCCGACGGCCGGCCGGTCGGCGTGATCGTGCTGGAGCGCCGGTATGGTCAGGAGCCGGGCCTCGAGGCCCGGCTCAGCCGCGTCGCCGCCCAGGTCGCTGCCAGCATCGCTGTCAACCTCCGCAACGCCGTCCTCCTGCGGCGCGTGCAGGATCTCGACGAGCGCGATCCGCTCACCGGCGTCGCGAACCGGCGGACGTTCGAGGCGGGTCTGCAGCGCGCGTTCTGGAGCGGCGGCAAGCGCGGCACCAGGACGACGTCGGTCCTGTTCATCGACCTCGATGACTTCCGGGCCTTCAACGACACGCACGGGTTCGTCGCCGGTGATGCGTTGCTCGTCGCGGTCGCCCGTCGGATCGAGTCGCTGATCCGCGCCAGCGACCTGTTCGCGCGCCTCGGTGGCGACGAGTTCGCGATCCTCACCCAGGACACGCCGGACCTGCGGCAGTCGCGGGGGATGGCCGACCGACTCACACGCGAGCTCAAGGCGCCCTACCAGCTCGAGGGCGGCACGGTCTCGATCTCGGCCAGCATCGGGATCGCGGGTGCCAGACGAGTCGACGACCGCGGCCGAGCTGATGCGCAATGCCGACCTCGCGATGTACATGGTCAAGGCGGGCACCAAGGGCGGCGTCGCGGCCTTCGATCCGGGCATCCCGACCGAGATCCGCGAGCGCCGTGAGCTGGCGACAGAGCTCCAGCAGGCCGTCGACCTCGACCAGCTCGAGCTGCGCTACCAGCCGATCGTCGACCTCACGACCAACACGATGACCGGCGTCGAGGCCCTGGTCCGCTGGCGCCATCCCGACCGCGGCCTGGTCGCGCCGGGCGAGTTCATCCAGATCGCGGAGGAGCACGGTTCGATCCTGCCCATCGGGCGCTGGGTGCTTCGCGAGGCGTGTCGCCAGTCCACGGAGTGGGCGGCCAGCGGCGTCACGGCGCCCGGGACGTACGTCGCCGTCAACGTCTCGGCGCGCGAGGTACAGGAGGCCGGCTTCGTCGAGGGCGTGCGCGATGCCCTCACGGACCACGGAGTCGGCGCCGGGACCCTCGTCATCGAGATCACCGAGGCTGCGTTCCTGCGGTCGACCCCGGCCACGGTCGAGACGCTCCAGGACCTGCGGGCGCTCGGGGTGCGCGTCGTGATCGACGACTTCGGCACCGGCTACTTCCCGCTCAGCCACCTCCGCCAGTTCCCGGTCGATGCGCTCAAGATCGCGGGCGAGTTCACCCGGATCGACGGCGAGGCCGATGCCCGTTCATCGGCGCTGGCGGCGGCGATCGTCGCGATGGCCCGCCTGCTGGGCATCGAGACCGTGGCCGAGGGCATCGAGACCGAGGCGCAGGCCGACTGGATGCGCTCCCTCGGGTGCACCTCCGGACAGGGCTTCTACTTCGCCCGCCCCCTGCTGCCCGAGGAGGTCCCGGCGGCCGCCCACAAGTCGTTCGCGGCGCTCGCCGAGGATGCGGCGGCGCTCGCGGAGGAGGCCGCGGAGGCCGAGGCGGTCGCCGAGGTCATCCGGGCCGGCGCGCGCCGGCGGCATCGGGCCTCCGACAAGCCAGCTGACGCCGCGTCCGCCCGGCAGTCGGCGCCGGTGGGAACGATCAGCCAGGCCAGGCGCCGCCGCCGTCGCGGCTCGGAGGACGACACCCTGCCCGTGAGCGGAGCCGCCTGACCGACGCCCTGGTGCTCCCGCAACGGAACTGTCGCTCGCCTGAGTCGTTGGCGAAGGGCTAGCCGGCGATACGGATGAGCTTCTTGTTCACGAACTCATCGGCCGCCAGCAGACCCAGCTCACGGGCCGTACCGCTGCGCTTGATGCCGCCGAACGGCAGTTCGGGACTGTCGGCCAGCACCAGATTGATGTAGACCATGCCCGCCTCGATCCGATCGGCGACCCGGGCCGCCTGCTCCGGATCGTTGCTGAACACGTACGAACCCAGCCCAAAGCTCGGTGTCATTGGCCAGCGTGACCGCTGCGTCCTCGTCGGCCACCCGGTAGACGACGCCGACCGGTCCGAAGAACTCCTCCCGATAGGCCTCCATTTCGGGCGTCACGCCGGTCAGCACGGTCGGCGGATAGTACGCACCGTCCCGGGAGCCGCCGGTGACCACGGTCGCGCCCTGCGCCACCGCCCGATCGACCTGGTCCTGCAACCGGGTCGCCGCGGCCACCGACGACAACGGCCCGAGCACCGTCTCCTCGACCAGCGGGTCACCCACCGGCGCCGCGGCCATCGCCGCGGTGAACTTGGTCAGGAACGCCTCGTACAACCCGTCCACCACGATGAATCGCTTGGCGCCGTTGCAGGACTGGCCGGTGTTGTCCAGCCGCGCCGCGGTCGCCGCCGCCACCACCGCATCGAGATCATCGGTGGCCAGCAGCAGGAACGGATCCGAGCCGCCGAGCTCCAGGGCCACCTTCTTCAGGTGCCGCCCGGCCATCTCGGCGACCGCCGCTCCGGCCCGCTCCGAGCCGGTCACCGATACGCCCTGGATCCGCGGATCGGCGATGATCGTCGCGGCCTGCTCCTTGCTGACATAGACGTTGACGTAGGCGCCCTCCGGCAGCCCGGCGTCGCGATAGATCGCCTCGATGGCCGCGGCCGACTCCGGGCACTGCGACGCGTGCTTCAGGACGATCGCATTGCCGAGGACCAGGTTCGGCGCCGCGAACCTGGCCACCTGGTAGTAGGGAAAGTTCCAGGGCATGATCCCGAGCAGCACACCCAGCGGGCTGCGCCGGATCACGGCGGTGCCCTCGCCAAGGATGGTGAGCGGCTGATCGGCGGTGATCACGTCCGCCTGATCCGCGTAGTACTCGGTGATGTCGGCGGCGAAGTCGACCTCGCCGAGCGCACCAGCCTTCACCTTGCCCATCTCCCGGACGATGATGGCGGCCAGTTCCTCCCGACGTTCCCGATGCAGCTCGGCCGCCCGGCGGACCATCCCGGCCCGCTCGGCGACCGGGAGCTTCCGCCAGGTCTCGAACCCCGCCTCGGCCGTACCGAGGGCCTGCTCGACCTGGGCATCGGTGAAGCTGTCGTAGCGGGCCACGGTCTCGCCGGTGGCCGGGTTCACGACGGCGTACTCGATCATGATGTTCCCCTTCGTTTGTCGATCATGAAGCTCCACCCCGATCCGCCCGGCGCAGGCTCGGCGGCGCGGCGACGATGGACTTCACGAGCTCGACGTAACTGTGATGCGAGCGAAGCGCGCGCGAGGTGTCGATGCGCAGCGTCGCATGCTGATTATCCGTCCGGCCGTTGAGCGCCTAGCTGGCGTCCTTCCTCTGCGTGTCGGCGAGCTTCTTCCGGTTCTCTTCGCGTGGCCGCAACCCGTCGCTCATCGACGCCGTCGGCAGGTCCGCTCGTTGCTTCCGTCGTGGTCGCTCGGTCCGCGCCTGTGCCCGCGCTTCCATGCGCGCCGCGATGGTCGCCTCGTAGCCCTGGTCGTTGGGACTGTAGTAGCGACGACCGACGAGCTCGTCGGGGAGGTACTGCTGCTCCAGGTCGTCGCCTTCGTAATCGTGGGGGAACCTGTAGCCGACGCCGATCCCGTGGTGCTTCATCCGACGATCGCCCGCGGAGCGGAGATGGTTCGGGACGGGGAGCGATCCGGAGCGGAGGACATCGGCCATCGCCGCGCCGTAGGCGCGACCGATGGAATCGGACTTCGGCGCGGTCGCGATGTAGGCCGTCGCCTGCGCCAATGCGTACTGCGCCTCGGGCAGGCCGATGTGATCGAGCGCCTGGGCGGCCGCCACGGCCACCTGGAGGGCCCGCGGATCCGCGTTGCCCACGTCCTCGGACGCCGAGATGATCAGGCGGCGGACGATGAACCGGGGATCCTCGCCGGCGGCGACCATCGCGGCCAGCCAGTACAGGGCGGCATCCGCGTCGTTGCCGCGCAGGCTCTTGATGAACGCGGACACGGTGTCGTAGTGGCCGTCTCCCGCGCGGTCGTAGGCGAGCACGCGCTGCTGCGCGGCGGCCTCGATGTCGGCGAGGGTGGGCGAGACGACGCCCGCGCCGGATCGATGGTCCTCGTCCTCCGCCAGCGCGATCGCGCCCTCCAGCACGTTCAACGCCTGGCGCGCGTCGCCGCCCGCGAGGTCGACCAGGTGGTCGAACGCGTCCTTGGCCAGCTCGACGCCGCCCGTCGGGCCGAACGACCCGGCCACGCCGCGCTCGGCGTCCTCGAGCGCCCGGTGCACGATCGTGCCCACCTCCTCGTCGGTCAGCGGCTCCAGGCGCCATACGCGCAGCCGCGAGAGGAGCGCGGCGTTGACCTCGAAGTACGGGTTCTCCGTCGTTGCGCCGACGAGCGTGATCGTGCCGTCCTCGACGTGCGGCAGCAGGGCGTCCTGCTGGGACTTGTTGAAGCGGTGGATCTCATCGATGAACAGGACGGTCCGCCGGCCCTCCAGCGCGAGGCGATCCTGGGCAGCCGCGATCGCGCCACGCACCTCAGCCACGCCCGACATGACGGCGGACACGGGCTGGAAGTCCGCGTCGATCGCATCGGCGAGGAGGCGGGCGAGGGAGGTCTTGCCGGTGCCGGGCGGGCCCCACAGCAGGAGGCTCGCGAGGTGGCCGCGCGTGACTGATCGGCGCAGCGGCCCGCGGTCACCGACGAGGTTGCCCTGGCCGACGAACTCCTCGAGCGTACGCGGGCGCATCCGGGCGGCGAGCGGCTGGCGCTCGGGCGGGGGCCGGAACAGGGGTTCGGGACGGGCGCCGGGGGTGGCGCGCCGGGTGGGCATGGCCCGATGGTAGACCGCGCCGGGTCAGCCGGGGTCAGGTGATCTTGAACACGCCCATGACGTCGATCGCGATGTACAGCAAGAACAGCACGATCAGGAGGAGGATCGCGATCCGGAGGATGTCCTTCAGATCGCGCGCGACGTAGGCGTACTCCTCGGCATCGTCGAGCGAGCGCACGGGCCCGGACAGCTCGCGGGCGCTCGAGCTGCGCACCTGCGAGCGCTTGCGCGCGGTCTCGGCGGCCTGCTCCTCGGCGACCAGCTGGGCCTCGAGCTCGGCCGCGCGCTTCAGCTCCGCGTCGGTGAGGCCCGCCGGCTTCGGGGTCGCGGCCGCAGCCGTCGCCGATACCGGCGCCGGCGTCGTGGCCGGACGCTTCGAGATCGGCCGGCGCTGGCCGGGACGGGTGCTGCCGCGAGCGCGCTTCGCCATGGCTGGGTGGGTGTCCTCCTGTGGCGGCGGCCGCGATGCGGCGCCGTCGGCGGCAGAGGATACACCGGCGGCCACGGCCGGGCCGCGGGGAGGGGAGTGGTCGTGCAGGACCGGCTGCTAGACTCGGGCCGCCCATCCGGAGGAGACCTTGGACGATCTCAACGCGTTCGTCGCCCCATACGCAGGGTTCGCGCTGATCGCCCTTACCATCGCCAGCGTCGTCCTGATCGTCATCGTCGTCTGGCTTGCCCGCAGGACGTCCGCGCTCGACCGGCGGCTCGCCAGCATCACGCGGGGGTCCGAGGGCAGCCTCGAGTCGATCCTCGACGCCCACCTCGACAAGGTCTACGCGGTCGCGCGCGATCTCGACGACGTCACCGCGCGGACCGCCGTCCTCGAGGTGGCACAGCGACGCGCGATGCAGCGGACGGGCCTCGTCCGCTTCAACCCGTTCGAGGACACCGGAGGCAACCAGAGCTTCGCGCTCGCAATCCTCGACGCGGACGGCAATGGCATCGTCATGAGCAGTCTCCACTCCCGTACTGGCACGCGCATCTACGCGAAGGCGCTCGCGCGAGGACGGGCCGAGGCCGCGCTCTCGGACGAGGAGGGGGAGGCGCTCCGGCTGGCCCTGGCCTCCGGACCGGGGCAGGCGAAGAGCGCCTGACCGGATGGGCGCCGTGACACCCAAGCTGGCACGGGCGCGAGGCATCGTCACGGGGTGGCCCCCATTCGACCCCCCGACATCGCGACCGACGCGATCGCGGACGCCCTCGACGACCTGCTCTCGATGAGCCGGCGGACGTCCCGAGGCGAGCCTTCGCCGCTGGTCCAGATCCCGGTCTGGGGCCAGGAGGCGCCCGTCGAGGCCGCACCCGACGAGCCGCACGGCGTCGAGGAGCTGCTCGCGGGGCTGAACGCGGAGCAGCGCCGGGCGGTCACGCACGGCGACGGGCCGCTGCTGGTCGTGGCCGGCGCGGGCACCGGCAAGACACAGGTCATCACGCGTCGGATCGCGTGGCTGATCGCGACCCGCCGCGCCAAACCGTCCGAGATCCTCGCGCTGACGTTCACGGACCAGGCCGCGGACGAGATGCAGGTGCGGGTGGACCAGCTGGTGCCGTACGGCTACACGGACACCGCGATCTCGACGTTCCACGCCTTCGGCGACCGGCTCGTCCGCGAGTTCGCCCTCGAGCTCGGGCTGCCGCCGGATGCCCGGGTGCTTTCGCGGCCCGAGACCGTCGTGTTCATGCGCGAGCGCCTGTTCGAGCTGGGGCTCGAGGAGTACCGGCCGCTCGGGGACCCCACCCGTTTCCTGGACGCGCTCGCGACCCTCTTCTCGCGGGCAAAGGACGAGGACGTGTCGCCCGACGCCTATCTCGCCCATGCGGAGAGGCTGGCCGAGCAGGCGGCTGTTGCGACGGCGGCCGTGGAGGCTGCCGGGGACGGGGCGCAGGAGGCGGATCGCGACGCGGCTGCCGCGCTGGCCGAGGACGCACGCCGGCAGGCCGAGCTGGCACGGTCGTATGCGCGGTTCCAGGACCTGCTCGCCGCGAACGGGTCGATCGACTTCGGCGACCAGGTCTCGCTCGCGCTGCGCCTGCTCCGCGAGTCCCCGGCGGCCCGGGAGGCGGTCCAGCGCCGGTTCAAGTACGTGCTGGTCGACGAGTTCCAGGACACGAACCGCGCCCAGGCCGAGCTCGTCGCGCTGGTCGCCGAGCGGCACCGGAGCGTGACCGTGGTCGGCGACGACGATCAGTCGATCTACAAGTTCCGCGGCGCGGCCATCAGCAACATCCTCGAGTTCCGCGACCGGTACCGGCAGGCCAGGGTCGTCGTGCTGCGCCGCAACTACCGCTCGCGCGCGCCGATCCTGGACGCGGCCTACCGCCTCGTCCGGCACAACGACCCGGACCGGCTCGAGGCGCGCGCCGGGATCGTCAAGCGGCTCGACCCGGAGCGGGGCGGCGACGACGCGGTGCCCGTCCGCCACGAAGCGTTCGCGAGCGGAGCGGAGGAGGCGGACTGGATCGCGGCGGACGTCGCTCGCCGCATCCGCGAGGGCGCGCATCCGCGGGACGTCGCCGTGCTCGTGCGCACGAACGCCGCAGCCGACCCGGTGCTTCGCTCGCTCAACCTCGAGGGCATCCCGTGGCGCTTCTCGGGCACCAGCGGGCTGTACGCCCGGCCGGAGGTCCGCCTCCTGCTGGCGTTCCTGCGGGCGATCGCCGACCCGTCGTCCTCGGTCGACGTCTACGCGCTTGCGGCATCCGATCTGTATGCGCTCGGGGCAGGCGACCTCGTCGCGATCGTGAACACCGCACGCCGCCGCAACCGCTCGGTCTGGGACGTGCTCGAGGAGCTCGAGCGCCAGCCCGGGATCCTGCGGCTCGCCCCGGAGACCCGCGCCGCGGCGTCGGGCCTGGTCGCGGACCTGCGCCGCTACATCGAGCTCGCGAACGAGCGGCCGGCTGGCGAGGTCCTGTACGCGTTCCTGCGGGGGACAGGGTGGCTGGCGCGTCTCGCCGCCGCCGACACCGTCGCCGGGGAGGAGGCGCTGTCGAACATCGCGCGCTTCTTCGACATCGTGCGCGCCCAGTCGGCGCTGCTCGCGGACGACCGGGCGGTCTTCGTTGCACGTCACCTCAACACGCTCATCCAGGCCGGCGACGACCCGCCGACGGCGGACATCGACCCGGACGTCGACGCCGTGGCCGTGATGACGCTGCACAAGGCCAAGGGCCTCGAGTTCCCCGTGGTCTACATGCCGGGACTGGTCACCGGGCGCTTCCCCGCCACGGGCCGCCGCGAGCCCCTGGGGCTGCCGCTCGAGCTCGTGCACGAGACCCTGCCCGAGGGCGACTACCAGCTCCAGGAGGAGCGCCGGCTGTTCTACGTCGGCATGACGCGGGCCCGCGACGAGCTCGTGCTCTCGCACGCGGCCGACTACGGCGGCCAGCGGGCCCGGCGCGTGTCGCCGTTCGTGCTGGAGGCGCTCGACCTGCCGGTCGCGGCCGGAACCCCAGGCGCCGGTGCCAGGTCGACGACGCCGCTGGAGCGCCTTGCCGGGCTGGAGCGGACCGAGGCCGCGCCGGTGCCGCGCCGCCCGCGCGGCGACGAGCCCCTGGTGCTCTCGTTCTACGCGGTGGACGACTACCTCACGTGTCCGCTCAAGTACAAGTACGCCCACCTGCTGCGGGTGCCCCTCGCCCCGCATCACTCGCTGATCTACGGCTCGGCGCTCCACGCGGCGGTCGCGGAGTTCCACCGCCGCCACGCGCGCGGCGACGTCATGAGCGAGGAGCAGCTGTACGCGTCGTTCGAGAACGCCTGGACCAACGATGGCTTCCTGTCGCGCGAGCACGAGGAGGCCCGCCTGGCGGCCGGACGCGAGGCGCTGCGCCGGTTCCGCGAGGAGCAGCTCGCACCGGGGGCCGTCCACCCGGCCTACGTGGAGCGCGAGTTCAGCTTCCTGCTCGACGGCGACCGGGTTCGCGGGCGGATGGACCGGGTCGACATCGTCGCCCGCGACCCGTCGGACCCGGTGCCCGTGATGGCCGACGACGCGGGGACTGGCGCCGACGTCATCGAGCCGATGCTCGGGCTCGCGCCGGAGCGGGTCGTGATCACCGACTACAAGTCGTCCGACGTCCGCGACCCGGCGAAGGCGCGCCAGCGGGCGAGAGACTCGCTGCAGCTCTCGATCTATGCGATGGGCTACGAGGCGACGACCGGCCGCCTGCCGGACGCCGTCGCGCTCCACTTCCTCGAGACGGGTCTCGTCGGCACGGCCCCGGTGGATCGCCGCCGGATCGACAAGGCCAAGGCGTCGATCCGGACCGTCGCCGCCGGGATCCGCGCCCGTGACTTCGAGGCGAAGCCAGACCGGCTCTCCTGCAGCTGGTGTCCGTTCCGGGAGATCTGCCCGTCCAGCGCGGTCCGCTGACGGTGGGCTTGGCCCCGGACGCGGGACGCCCGCCGATCGTCGCGATCACGCTCGACTTCGGCAACACGCTCGTCCCGGTGCCCGCGGCGGGCCTGCGCGATGTCGTCGGTCGGACGGCCGCGGCGATGGCCGAGCGGCTCGGCCCGTTCGATGTGGACGAGGTGCGGCGCATCTGGGCCGAGGAGCGTGAGCGGCAGTTCCGCGAGGAGGTGCCCCAGTTCCGCGAGGTGGACCTGGGCGAGCGGATCGTCCGGATCCTGGCGCGGCTGCGCGGGATGGCGCCGCCGCCTCCCGATGTCCGCTGGGACGACGAGGCGGCGCGCCGCCACGCGGATCCCGGGGAGACGGCCTGGGCGATCGAGGTCTACTCGCGGGCGTTCGTCGATGCCCTGCCGCCGCCTGCCGGCAGGGCGGAGCTCCTCGCCCGCCTCGCGGGGCGGTACAGGCTTGCGATCCTGTCCAACTGGCCGCTGGCGACGACCATCGATCGCTACGCGGAGGCGGCCGGCTGGACGCCGTCGCTGGCCGCGATCGTCGTGTCCCAGCGAGTCGGGACGATCAAGCCCCATCCGGCGATCTTCGAGGCGGCGAGGGCTGCGCTGGGCGATCCGGAGCCCGTGTCCATCCTGCACGTGGGCGACGACTGGGCGGCCGACGTGGTCGGTGCACGGCGGGCCGGCTGGCGCGTGGCGTACGTCCTCGGACGTCCCGACGACTCGCCCCTCCCCGACAGCGAGCGCGACGATGCGCCCGACCTGGTCCCGGACCTCGAGATCGAGGGGGTCGAGGAGCTCGAGGCCGGCCTGGAGCGGCTCGCCGCGGGCTGAGCGGAACGGCCCGGACCTCCGGGCGGTCGTCCGCCGTCGGTAGACTCGATGCCGATGGAGCGCCGCGACCGCCTCGCCAACCTCGGCCTGCTCGCCGCGGCCGTCGTGGCCTGGATCCTCGTCGCGATCCTCGTCACCACGCGGGACCCGTACACCGACCCGATGGCCGGCTATGTCGGGGCGTTGCTGATCGGCCTCGCCGCCGGCGTCACGGCGATCCCGTTGTGCTGGCTGCTCGTGTTCGCGCGCCACCGCCGCATCGCCTATCAGGGCGACTGGTTCCGCGCGGCGCGGCGCGGCGGCTGGGTCGGGCTGTTCATCGCCGCGATCGTCGTGCTGCGACTGGTCGGCGCCTTCCAGCCCGCCATCGTCGTCTTCCTCGCCGCGATCTTCATCGTCGCGGAGATCACCCTCTCAGCCGAACGATAGGATCACGCCCATGACCGACACCCTCCGCGCCGCCCGCCCCGCCGAGCCGTTCGCCGACCTCAAGGCGCGCGTCGCCGATGCCGTCGAGGCCGCGAGGGACGAGATCATCGACCTGTCCCACCGGATCCACGCCAGCCCCGAGCCGGCGTTCGAGGAGCACCAGGCCGCCGCCTGGGTCGCCGAGGCGATCGGCGGTCACGGGTATGCCGTGGAGCATCCGGCCGGCAGCCTCTCCACCGCCGTCCGCGGGCGCCTCACCGGCGGCCTCGGCCCAGACGGGCCCCGGATCGGCATCCTCGCCGAGTACGACGCGCTGCCGGGCCTCGGGCACGGCTGCGGCCACAACACGATGGCCGCGTCGGGCGTGGGGGCGGCGATCGCGCTGGCCGCGGTGCGGGACGCCTGGGCCGGTGAGATCGTGTTCCTGGGCACGCCCGCGGAGGAGCGGGGGAGCGGCAAGGCGATCATGATCGACGATGGCCTGTTCGAGGGCCTGGACGCCGCGCTGCTGTACCACCCGTGTGACCGGAGCCACGTGGAGATCACGCCGCTCGCGTCCGAGGACGTCAACGTGACGTTCACCGGGTTCGCCGCGCACGCCTCGTCCGACCCGTGGAACGCTCGCAACGCGCTCGACCCGATGATCGCCCTGTTCGTGTCCGTCGGGCTGTGGCGCCAGCAGCTGCCCACCCACTGCCGCGTCCACGGGATCATCACCGAGGGCGGGACGGCCGCGAACATCATCCCCGAGCGAACGAAGGCCTGGTTCATGCTGCGCAGTGCCGACCAGGCCTACTACGAGGTCATGAAGCGACGGTTCATCGCGATGTGCGAGGCGGCCGCGGCTGCGTCCGAGGTCGAGGTCGAGGTCGAGTTCTCCGGCGGCGCATCGACGATGAACAACAACTTCGCCCTCGCGGCGCGCTGGGTCGCGAACGCCGAGGCGTACGGAATCGCGGACGAGGGCCTCGACCCGGCGTCGGGCTCGACCGACATGGCCAACGTCTCGTGGGTCGTGCCCACCATCCACCCCGACCTCTCGATCGTCGACCGGCCGACACCAGGGCACACGATCGAGTTCCGCGACGCCGCGGCAAGGCCGCGCGCGGACCAGACCACGCTGCTGGCCGCGACGCTGGTCGCCCAGACCGCGGTGGACCTGCTGCGCAGCCCGGAGCTCGTCGAGGCGGCCTGGGCGGAGTTCCGGCGCACCACCGGGGGCGGCTGACCGGGTACGATGCCCGCGCGCGCCCCGCTGGACGGCGGACTCGAACCGGCGGCGCGCCGACTGGGGCGGCATCGGGGCCGAGTGCCTCCTCCCGATCGACGGCCTGCCGCCCCCGGAGGCCGATGGTGACCGATCGTCCCCAACCCACGGGTGACGTCGACTTCGCGGCGCGCAACGGCTGGGATCGCGCGTACGAGACCTACGACGACTTCGACCTGCCGACGTACGTCGGGCTGCCCTCGTTCATGAAGCTTCCCTGGATCCCGGATCCCGCCGAGCTCCGGGCCCGCAACGTGGACGTGGCGATCATCGGCGCCCCGTTCGACGACGCGGTGAGCCACCGATCGGGCGCTCGATTCGGTCCCCGGGCGATCCGCGAGGCGCAGTACACGACGGGCTCGATCCATTCCCTCCAGCAGGGCAACGAGCCGTTCGAGATCCTCCGTGTCGTCGACGCCGGCGACGCCAACATCGTCCCGTCGTGGATCGACCGCGCCCACGCGCTCATCTATCGCAAGGTCCGCGAGGTCGCAGCCACCGGCGCGATCCCGATCGTCCTCGGCGGCGACCACTCGATCACCTGGCCTTCGGCGACCGCGGTCGCCGAGGTCCGGCGGCCAGGCAGCATCGGCATCGTCCATTTCGACGCCCACGCCGACACGGCGATGGACGACTGGGGCGTGCTGGCCGGACACGGGACGCCGATGCGACGGCTGATCGAGTCGGGCGCGGTGCTGGGCCGCAACTTCGTCCAGGTCGGGCTCCGCGGCTACTGGCCGCCGATGGAGACCTTCGCGTGGATGCAGGAGCAGGGCATGCGCTGGCACCTGATGCGGGAGATCGAGGAGCGTGGCGCCGAGGCCGTGATCGATGACGCCATCGCCGAGGCGCTCGACGGCCCGGACGCGGTCTACATCTCGGTCGACATCGACGTGATCGACCCCGGGATCGCGCCCGGAACCGGCACCCCCGAGCCGGGCGGCCTGCTGCCGCGCGAGGTCCTGCGGGCGGTGCGCCGGATCGCGTCGTCCGTCGAGATCGCGGGCATGGACATCGTGGAGGTCTCGCCGCCCTACGACCACGCCGAGGTCACGGCGATGGCCGCGAACCGGATCGCCCTGGAGCTGATCTCGGCGCTGGCAGCCAAGCGCCAGGCCGGGCACCCGGTCCGGTTCTCTGGCCCGGGCACGGCGTGACCGACCGACCGATGCCGGCGAACCGGACACGATGACCGGGGAGTCCGCCGCCGAGGCCCTCGCCCGCCTCTACGACCTCGACCTGTCCGAGGACCCGGGCGACCTCGACCTGTATCTGGCGCTGGCCGGCCGGACAGGGGGCCCGGTCCTGGAGCTGGCGGTCGGATCGGGCCGGCTGGCCGTGCCGCTCGCGATCTCGGGGCTCGCGGTGAGCGGCGTGGACCTCGACCCGGCGATGCTCGCCCGGGCCCGCGCCACCGCCGATCATGCGGGTGCGACCGTCGCCCGCCGCGTGCGTCTCGTGCACGACGACGCCCGCACGGTCCGCCTGCCCGACGCCGGGGACTACCGGCTGGCGGTGATCCCGCTGAACTCGATCTTCCTCATGGGCTCGCGCCGCGAGCAGGGCCAGGCGATCGCGACCCTCGCAGCCCATCTCGCCCCCGGCGGCCTGGCGGTCGTCGATGCCTGGCTGCCCGACGCCGACGACCTGGCCCGCTACGACGGCCGGGTGGTGCTCGAGTGGGTCCGCGAGGAGCCGGGCACGGGACACACGGTCACCAAGACCGGCAGTGCCGTCTACGACCCGGGGTCGAGCATGGTCCGGCTCACGACCGTGTTCGAGGCCGGAGCCCCGGGCGAGCCCGCCGTCCGCTGGGTCCGCGTCGACATGCTGCACCTCGTCGGACCCGACGAGCTGACGTCGTTCGCCGAGGCGGCGGGTCTCGTCGTGGAGACGATGGCCGGCGACTACGGCCTCGGACCGCTCGAGCTCGGCGCCGAGCGGGCCGTGATGGTCGCCCGCAGGCCCTGATCCGGCCGGATCCGGAGGCCCGGACGGAGGCCCGGGAACGGTCCCGGTCGAGCTCGGCCATCCCCCGTGCGGCCGGTCGGCATGGGACCTTCGGGGCCGGGGGATTGGACCGTGACCGCGTGGTAGAGTCGGGCCAATGCCGGATCAGCTCCGCCTCCTCGTCGTCGAGGATGTCCCCCAGGTCGCCCAGTACATCCGCGGACTCCTGAACACGCAGTCGACGATCAAGCTGCTCGACGTCGTCACCGACGGGTCGCGGGTCGCCGGTCTCGTGTCGGAGTTGCGCCCGGATGTCGTGCTCATCGACGCCCTGCTCCAGGGCCGCGTGAAGGGCATGGCCCT
This sequence comes from uncultured Chloroflexia bacterium, assembly GCA_963779575.1. Classification (GTDB taxonomy): domain Bacteria; phylum Chloroflexota; class Limnocylindria; order Limnocylindrales; family CSP1-4; genus CAIXZV01. The sequence goes on along the minus strand of CAVZYT010000006.1, from coordinate 118,467 downwards.
CGTCGACCAGCTCAACCAGGCCGGGGTCGGCATCCCGATCATCGTGCTCACGGTGCCCCAGCAGCCGGTCGCCGTCGATCCACGCCAGGGCATCCACGGCGTCCTGTCGATGCCGTTCACGGGCTACGAGCTGATCACGCGCCTGCAGCAGGTCCACCAGGCCGCGGCCGCCAACGAGGCGACGGGCTCGTCGCGGATGATCACGATCTTCGCGCCCAAGGGCGGGGTGGGCAAGACGACGCTGGCGTTCAACCTCGCGGTCTCGCTGGGCCAGCAGGGACCGCGCACCGTCCTGATCGACGGCAGCCTCCAGTTCGGCGACCTGCGGGCCCTGCTCAAGGTGCCGATCGACGCGCCGTCACTGCTCGACCTGCCGACCGACCGGATCCAGGAGTCGGACCTCCAGGACGTCCTGTGGCGCGACCCATCGGGCATCGACATCCTGCTCGCGCCGCCGCGCGTCGAGATGGCGGAGATGGTGACGGTCCGCGACCTCGAGAAGACGGTGTCGCTGCTGCGCCGGGTCTACGACGTCGTCGTGGTTGACACCAACGCCGTCGTGAGCGACATCAACCTCTCGTTCCTCGACGCCTCGGACACGATCCTCGAGATCGTGACCTACGACTCGACCACCATCCACAGCACCATGGTGATGGCCGACGCGTTCCGCATGATCGGGTACCCGCCGACCAAGGTGCGCTATCTCGTGAACCGTGCGGATTCCACCGGCGGCTTCGATCCCGAGACGCTTTCGCGGGCGCTGGGGCGCCAGCCCGAGCACCTCGTCAGCTCCGGCGGCGCGCTGGTCGTCCGGGCCAACAACGAGGGCATCCCGTTCGTGCTCGCCGACCCGTCGGCCCAGATCAGCCAGGACCTGGCACGGGTCGCGGCCGAGCTGATCGGGCGAGTGCCCGCGGCCACGAGCCGGCGGTAGTCTCGGACGACGTGTCCGACCCGCGGCCGATCGGTGTCTTCGACTCGGGCGTAGGGGGCCTGACCGTCCTCCGCGAGATCCTTCGCCGGTCGCCTCGCGAATCCACGATCTACCTCGGCGACAACGCCCGCGCGCCGTACGGCGTGCGCTCCGACGCCGAGGTTCGGACGTTCTCCGCGGAAGCGCTCGATGAGCTCGCCTCGCGCGACGTCAAGGCGCTGGTCGTCGCGTGCAACACGTCCACGGCGGTCGCCCTGCGCGAGCTGCGGGCGCGGTACGACCTCCCGGTCCTGGGCGTCGTGCGGCCGGGCGCCGCGGCGGCCGCGCTGGCGACCCGCAACCGGCGCGTCGGCGTGATCGCCACCCCGGCCACCGTCCGGTCGCACGCGTACTTCAACGCGATCAAGGACGAGAACCCGGCGATCGAGGTGTACGAGCACGCGACGCCGCGCTTCGTGCCGCTCGTGGAGGCGGGCGTCCTGTCCGGGCCGGAGCTCGAGGCGGTGATCGCCGAGGACCTCGCACCGCTGCTCGGGGAGCGCGACGGGGCGGGGGAGTTCGTGTTCCCGCTGCCGCCGTCGGCGAAGATCGACACGCTGCTGCTGGGCTGCACCCACTACCCGCTGCTCCGCTCGCTCCTGGCCGCCGCCGTGAGCGATCGGGTCGCCATCGTCGACTCGGCCACCGCGACGGCGTCGTCCCTCGCCGAGCTGCTGTCGGTCAACGGGCTCGACGTCCCAGGCTCCGCCACCGATCCCGTGCATGTCCAGCTCACCACCGGCGACGTGGAACGGTTCCGAGGGATCGCGTCCCGCATGTTCGGCGAGGCGTTCCCCGACGTCGAGTCGGTCGAGCTGGCCGCGGTGGGGGTCCGCTGATGGCCCCTCGATCCGGCCGGCCGCCCGAGCCCGATCGCCGCGGCGGGATCCCCGAGGAACGGCTGTGGCAGGTCGGCTTCGTCGTCGGCTCCGTGATCGGGGCGGCCGTGACCGTCGCCGGGCGTCAGATCGAGCGCTCCGCCCGCGAGGCCGGGCTCGTCGACTGGGGGCGGGTCGAGGACATCGCGATCGCGCGGCTGCGTCGCGCGCCCGGAGCCCTGACGGCGGGCGAGCTCGCGGCGACGGAAGGGGCCTACGCCGAGGCGATGGCACGGGTCGTGCCGGCCCTGGGCGCCCACCTCGGCACGGAGCTGCCGGGTGTCGTGGAGCGCGTCGCCGTCGTCGACCGCGCCGGCTGGGTCCAGGCCAACACCACGGCGTTCGCCGGGCTCATCGGCCGCCTGGAGGGCGACCTCCTCGAGCAGATGCTGCCCCCCGGGAGCGGGTTCACCAAGGCCGCCGTCACGCTCGCCAATCGGTGGATCACCACCCGCCAGCTGGGCCTGCTGCTGGGCTTCATGGGCCAGCGGGTCCTCGGCCAGTACGACCTGGCGCTGCTCACCGCGGAGACGACGCCCGGCCGGCTCCTGTTCGTGGAGGAGAACATCCGCCAGACGGCGACGAGCCTGGGCGTCCCGCTCGGCCCGTTCCGGACCTGGATCGCGCTCCACGAGACGACCCACGCCTTCGAGTTCGAGGCACATCCGTGGCTGCGGCCGTACCTCGCGGACCGGCTCGAGCGCCAGCTCACGCTGTTCAGCCACGGCGCCTCGTCGATCGGCCGGGACGCCGCGCGGGCCCTCGGATCGGCACTCCGCGGCGACGGGCGGCGCGACGACCAGCACTGGATGGAATACCTGATGACCGATGAGCAGCGCGCGCTGTTCCGGGAGACGCAGGCGGTGATGAGCCTGCTCGAAGGGTTCGGCGACCACGTGATGGACGCGGTGGGCAAGGACCTCGTGCCCGGCGTCGAACGGATCTCCGCCCGGTTCCACGGGCGCCGGGAGCAGCGGACGACGTTCGAGCGCGCCATGCTGCGGATCACCGGCATGGACCTCAAGATGGAGCAGTACCGTAAGGGCGAGGCGTTCGTCGCGGGCATCGAGCAGCGCGCGGGCGCGGTGGCGCTGCGGCGGCTCTGGGATGGGCCCGAGACCTTGCCGACTGCCGCCGAGATCGACGATCCAGGGGCCTGGGTGCGTCGGATGGGCCTGAACCAGCTCGGAGGAGGCGGGTCGTGAGGCAACCCGGGGCCAGCGCGCCGGGCCCGGGATCGGGGCCGGCAGGCGTGCCCGCCGCGATCGCGCTCACCCCGATCCTCTCCGCGCGCTATCGCGCCCACGACGTCGAGGCGATCCGGGCGGCGGCGCCTGGCGCCCGCATCGTGACGATCGGCTTCGACGGCCACCCCGACGGAGCGCTGGACGATGTCGAGGTCATGCTCCGGGGACGCCTGCCAGCCGACACCTTCGACCGGATCCTCGTGCGGGCGCCAGCCCTGCGCTGGGTGCATTCCGCGACCGCGGGCGTCGAGCGCGTCCTGACGCCGGCCAGCCGCGACCGGGGGCTCACGATCACGAACGCGCGGGGCGTGTTCTCGCGGCCGATCGCCGAGTACGTGATGCTGATGATCCTGGCCGTCTCGCGACGACTACCCCAGCTGCTCGAGCTCCAGGCCGAGCGAACGTGGCAGCCGCTGGAGTCGCGCGAGCTGCGTGACGTCACGGTCGGCATCGTGGGCCTGGGGTCCATCGGGCGGGCCGTCGGCGCGCTTGCGACGGCGTTCGGCTGCCGGGTCATCGCCACGCGACGCCGGCCGGAGGCCGGCAGCGACGTCGTCGACGGGGCGGGGGACGACCCGGTGCTCGGCACGCTGATGCTCGACCGCGTGCTGCCCCCGGATCGCCTGCCCGAGCTGCTCGCCGAATCCGACTTCGTGGTGCTCGCGGCACCCCTGACCGACGACACGCGCGGCCTGATCGGCGAGACGGCGATCGTGCAGCTCAAGCCTGGGGCATGGGTGATCAACGTCGCCCGCGGCGAGCTGGTCGATGAGCGCGCCCTGGGACGGGCGCTCCGCGAGGGCCGGCTGGGCGGCGCCGTGCTCGACACGTTCCGCGAGGAGCCGCTGCCGGCGACCTCGCCGCTGTACGACCTGCCCAACGTGATCCTCACGCCCCACACGTCGTGGTCGTCAACCCGCGTGCTCGAACGCTCCGTGGGCCTGTTCTGCGACAACCTCACGCGCTACGCGGCCGGGCAGCCGCTGGTCAACGTCGTCGACCCCAGCGCGGGCTACTGACCGGGTCCCATCGGTCGCAGAGCCGGGCCGCGCTGCTCCGACCGGTAGGATCGCCGCATGCAGATCGCCATCGTCGGCCTGGCCTCGGCCGGCAAGACCACCGTGTTCAACACGCTCACTCGCGGCCATGCCGAGACCGGCGGCTACGGCGCGCTCCAGCTCAACGTCGGGGTCGTCAAGGTCCCCGACGCACGGCTCGAACGCCTCGCCGACCTGTTTCACCCGAGGAAGGTCGTCCACGCCGACGTGACCTACGTCGACCTGCCGGCGCCGCCGGCCTCGTCCGAGGGGCGGGTCGGGACCGACGAGCTGCCGGCCGAGCACATGGCGCGGCTCCGCGAGGCCGACGCCATGATCCACGTCGTGCGGGCGTGGGATGACGCCGCGCATCCGCATCCGGCGGGCTCGGTCGACCCGGCGCGTGACATCGAACAGCTCGATCTCGAGTTCATGCTCGCCGACCTCGCGATGATCGAGCGACGCCTCGAGCGCCTCAACGCGGGCGGCGGACGCCACGGCACCCCCGCGGAACGCGAGGCGAACGAGCGCGAGGGTGAGATCCTGGTGCGCCTCAAGGCCGTGCTCGAGGGCGATCGACCGATCCGCGACGAGAGCCTGGACGCCGACGACGAGAAGGCGATCCGCGGGTTCCGGTTCCTGACCCAGAAGCCCGTCCTGATCCTGGTCAACGTCGGTGAAGGCGACCTCGCGGCGGCCGGGGCAGTGGTCGAGCGGATCGCCGGCGCCTACGGTCACAGCCACGCCATGGTCGACTCGCTGTCGGCGAAGATCGAGATGGAGCTCGGCGAGCTCGAGCCCGACGAGGCGGCCGTGTTCATGGAGGAGCTGGGCCTGGCCGAGTCGAGCCTCGACCGGGTCATCGCCCTGTCGTACCGGCTGGTCGGCCTGATCTCGTTCCTCACGGCCGGGCCCGACGAGGTGCGCGCGTGGCCGATCCCGGACGGCTCGAACGCCGTCGATGCGGCAGGGGCGATCCATACCGACCTTGCGAAGGGGTTCATCCGCGCCGAGACGATCGGCTACGAGGACCTGCTCGCGCTGGGCTCCATCGCGGAGGCGAAGAAGCACGGCAAAGTCCGCTCCGAGGGCAAGACCTACCGCGTCCGCGACGGCGACGTGATCGAGATCCTGTTCAGCAAGTAGCCCGCCGGCCGTGCGCGGACCGCGGGTCCGACGCCCTTAGTTGAGGCGGTTGTCGCCACCCTGCAGGTCGGCCAGGATCGACACGTAGTCGGTCTCGGGCTCCGGCGCCTCGAGGTCGGCCATGAAGTTCTCGTCCTCTTCCTTCGAGACGTTGATCGCCGCGGTCAGGCGCTCGTCCGACACCGCGATGAAGTCGTAGTCGCGCTCGAGCTCCTCGGCGATCGACTCGATCAGCGTCTCGCGCTCGTACGAGTCCTGGATGCGCCGGCGGATCGACTGGACGACCTCGAAGAACTCTTCAGGCTCCATCTCCTCTTCGCGGACGAGGAGGAGGTCCGCGAACGTGTCGTTGTCGCCCTCGTGGAGCTCGTAGAAGTGCATGATTGGAACCTCGGTCGGGGGCGGGTTGGCCCGCCGGTGCGCGGGATGGGCGCGGTTCGACCAGTATAGGCGGGCCCCGACCGGGCTCCGACGGGAGGCGATAGTGGCTCACGCGCCGGCGGTTGTCGTGGTTGGTGCGGCCTCGCGCGACCTGGTCCACGACGACCCCCGCGGCTGGCGACTGGGCGGCGGGGTCTCGTACGCCGCGCTGACGCTGGCGCGGCTCGGGCTGCGCGTTGGGGCGCTGGTGGGCGCTGACCGACTGGCGGCCGAATCACGTGAGCTCCACCTGTTGCGCGACGCCGGCGTCGAGGTCGTCGTCGCGCCGCTCACGCGCGGTCCCGTGTTCATCAACACGGAGACGCCCACGGGCCGCATCCAGCACGCGCCCCAGGTCTCCGACCCGGTCGAGCCCTCGGCGCTGCCGGCCGGCTGGCGCGACGCCGCCGGATGGCTGTTCGGCCCGGTCGCCGCGGAGCTGCCCGACGCCTGGGCCGACGTACCGCGAGCGGGCGCGCAGGTCTCGCTCGGCTGGCAGGGCCTGCTGCGCGTGCTCGTCGCGGGCGAGCCCGTGACCCAGCGGCCGCCGGGTCCGTCGCCGATCGTCGCCCGGGCCGACCTCGTCGGCGTGGGGCGCGACGACTTCGATCCGGGCACGCCCGAGGCCTCGCTCCTGGGCCTGCTCCACCCGGGCGCGACGATGCTGCTGACGGACGGCGCCGTGGGGGGCATGGCGCTCGAGGCGGGACCCGGTGGGGCCATCGCCCGACGGCGGCCCTGGTCGCCGATCCCGGTGGATCGGTTCGTGGACCCGGTCGGTGCGGGAGACACCTTCCTCGCCGGCGTGTTCGCAGCCCGCGTCGACCCATCGCTCGTGGACCCCGATGGGCCCGACGCCGACCTGCTGGTCGGTGCGGCGGCGGCGTCGCTGATCTGCGAAGGCCCGGGCCTGCTCGGCGTGCCGGCCCGCGACGCGGTGCTGCTGCGGATGCGTCGCGCGTCGGGCGCCGGTTAGGGAGATACCGCCTCGGCGCGGCGGAGCCTCGCGGTCAGGCGAGCCCCCCGTCGCTGGAGATCCGCTTCGAGCCGTGGGTGCGGCCGGCCGAGCCGCCGAAGGCGCTCGAGCATCCGCCACGCCGCCCGTGTCGCTGCCAGGGCTCCACCGGGATCCGCGAGGCGGTGCTCGCGGAGCTTGGCGACCTCGATCCACGCGATCACGCCGAGGCCATCACCGGCCGCGGCGGCCGTCTGCCAAGCCTCCGCTGCGTCGGTCCATCGGCCGAGCCGCCGGAGGAGGCGGGCGCGCTCGGCGGCGAGGCGCTCGTCGGTCCAGCGGCTCGCGGCATCCCACGCGCCGCCGGTCTCCCAGGCGCTCACGGCCGCCGACGGCCCGAGCGGCCCGCCGCGACCGTTCGCCAGCGGCCCGCGCCAGCCGGCACGCGGCGGCCGCCCGCCGAACGTGGGCTGGATGCGCGACTCCCACCAGGCGTCCCGCTCCTCCTCGAGCCGCTCGCGGGCAAGCGCGGGTGCGACCGGCGTGCGTCCGAACGGGTCACGGATCGGCGGCGCCGACGCAAGGGCGTCGTCGAGGCACGCGAGAGCCTCCTCGTTACGCTTTGCCCGGCCGTAGGCGCGCGCGAGGCCCGCAAGATCGCCGCGTGGCGCGTCGTGGCGGGCGGCGCGATCTGCGTACCTGCGCTCGACATGCGCGAGGAGCAGGCCGAGGCTGCGCACGTCCTTCTCGTTGTGGATGACGACCCCGGCGAGGGCGTCGACCGGTCCGCCGCGCAGCACGTCGAGATAGATCCCGGGGATCTCCCATCCTTCGACGTCGCCGATCCGCGAGACGCCAAGCAGCTCGCCCTCGACGGTTCGCAGCCGTGCGTCCTCCATGCGATGCCGGAAGACGCGGCGCACGAACGGGAGGAGATCGAGGTGGCCGGCGTGGACCGGCGCCGGGCGTCCGGCGAGACGGAATCGAGCCTCGATCAGCGGCCAGTCAAAACCGCGACCGTTGTAGCTCACCAGCCAGGCGTCGGGGGTGATCCAGGACGAGAGCTCGGCGAGCAGCGCGGGCTCGTCGGCGTGGTCGGGCAGCAGCAGCTGCGTCTGGCAGAAGGCGTCGCCTTCCCAGCGGGCAAGGCCCACGAGGAACGCCAGCGTGCCCGCCGCCGTCGCGAGCCCGGTCGTCTCGGTGTCGATGCATACGAGTGGCGCGTCGGGCGGCGGATAGCCAGGGAGACCAGCGAGGCGCCCGCGGTCGAGCGGGAGCTCGATGGGAGTGACCGTTCGCCGGACCAGCCAGCCCCCGGCGATCTCGGCCACGTCCGATCCGAGCGCCGACGCGAGTCGTGCTGCAAGGACGGGGCTGCGTCGCCCGGCGAACGGCGCGCGCGCCGGCGGCTGGTCCGGACCGACGGGCGGTCCGCCCGGCCTCGCGAGGGTCGCCCGCAGGTTCGCGAGGCGCCGCTCGCGGGTGACGGTCCCGGCGGGCTCGATCGTCATCCAGCGGCCACCGGCTCGCGCACGCCGCCGGTGAGGGCCGCGAGGAGGCGCAGGGCGAGCGCCTTGCCGTCGACGCCCGGCTCGAGGCGCGGTCCCGTGCAGGCGGGACAGCCGGCGTCACAGGCACAGGCGAGGATCAGACCCGTCGCCCCCGTGACCAGCTCGTCGTGGCGATCGAACAGGCGCTCGGCGAGGCCGACGCCGCCGGGCATCGCCTCGTACAGGTAGATGGTCGGGGCCTCGTGGTGCGGCGACCGGACCTGGGCCACCAGCCCAAGATCCCGGGGGTCGACCATCAGCAGCACGGCGGCCACCGCCTGGATCGCCCGGCCCGCCCCGATCAGCGCCACGTCGAGCTCGTCCCGCCGCCAGCCGGTCGCCGCACCCTCGGCGGTCAGCCAGTAGGCGGTCGTCTGGAGCTCGATCTCGGGCAGGTCGATCGGCCCCCAGCCGACGTTCTCGTCGGTGATGAACTTGAGCTTCTTGTAGAGGGTCACGAGGCTCGCGACCATCACCTCGCCGTGGACCCGCGACCCACCGGTGGCCGGCGTCGAGGCGAACACGTCGAGCGGCTTGAGCGTCACCGCCCGGTTGGCGTACGTGTAGTGGTCGGCGTCGATGCGGTGGACGTACGCCTTGCGTTCGCCCCACTCGAGCCGGTCCACGTGGTACTGGATCGACTCGTGCATGTAGATCGCGTGCTCGTGGACGAGCACCTGGGCGCTGAACAGGTCGACCTCGCCCAGGACGCGGGGCCGGTCCGGGGTCGTGTCGATGATCACGACGTTCTCGGGCGCCGCCGACCGGAGCGAGATCTCCGAGGCGGGGAAGTTCTCGGAGCTCCAGTACCAGCGCCCGTCGTCCGCCTGGCGGACCTGGCCGCCCTCGCCGAGGAAGCCGAGCAGCGCGTCGGCGGGCTCGGGGCCGAACGTGTCGCCCGGGTCGAACGGGAGCTCGAACACCGCGGCGCGCAGGTGCGCCAGCAGGACGTGGAGGTTGTCCGGGTCGAGCCGCGCCTCCTCGGGCTGCCCGCCCAGCAGGAACTCGGGGTGGTGGATGACGTACTGGTCGACCGGCGCGGGTGACGCGACGAGGATCGCGACGCTGACGTCGCCGCGCCGCCCGGCGCGCCCCATCTGCTGCCAGGTGGCCGCGATCGAGCCGGGATAGCCGGCCAGCACCGCCACGTCGAGCCGGCCGATGTCGACGCCGAGCTCCAGTGCGTTCGTGCTGACGACGCCGAGGATCTCGCCGTCGCGGAGTCCCCGCTCGATCGAGCGCCGCTCCGTGGGCAGGTAGCCGCCCCGGTAGCCGCGCAGCCTCGAGCGCGGCCCGAGGTCCATCCGCAGCGCCTCGCGCAGGTTCGAGAGCATGATCTCGACCGCGACCCGCGACCGCCCGAACACGACCGTCTGGCGCCCGGCCCGAAGGAACGGGAGCGCCCAACGCTCGGCGAGGGTCAGGGCCGAGCCGCGGGCCCCGGTCGATCCGTCGAGGATCGGGGGATCGACCAGCAGGAGATGCTTCTCACCCGCCGGCGCGCCGTTGCGGTCGATGGTGCGGACCGGGCGACCGACCAGCAGCTCCGCGAGCTCGGACGGGTTCCCGATCGTGGCCGAGCAGCACACGATCACCGGGTTGCTGCCGTAGTGGGCGCACAGCCGCAGGAGCCGGCGCAGCACGTTCGCGACGTGGCTGCCGAACACGCCGCGGTACATGTGCAGCTCGTCGATCACGATGATCCGCAGCTGCTCGAACAGCTGGAACCACTTGGTGTGGTGGGGGAGGATCGCCGAGTGGAGCATGTCGGGGTTGGTCACCACGACCTGCCCGGCCTTGCGGATCGCTGACCGGATCGGCGCGGGCGTGTCACCGTCGTAGCAGGCCGACGACACCTCGAGCTCCGCCTCCCGGACGAGCTCGGACAGCTCTGCGACCTGGTCCTGCCCGAGCGCCTTGGTCGGGAACAGGAACAGGGCTCGCGCCGACGGGTCCTCGGCCAGCGCCTGCAGGACCGGCGCCATGTAGCACAGCGACTTGCCCGACGCCGTGGGCGTGACCACGACGATGTCCTCGCCGGCGTGGACCGCCTCGATCGCCAGGGCCTGGTGCACGTACGGCCGCTCGATGCCGCGCCGGGCGAGTCCCGCCCGCAGTCGGGGGTCCAGCCAGGCCGGCCAGTCGCCGAACTCGGCGTCGACCGCGGGCCGGATCTCATGGTGGAGGACGCCGCGGGCGAGCGACGGCTCCTCGAGCAGCCGGTCCAGGACGGCGATGGTCGGCGCGGGGGCGTAGGTGCGCATGAGCATGGCTCCGACACGGATATCGAACGCATGAGCGGTTTGGCGCGCAGTCTACGCCACCGTGGCGGCCCGCCGTGACAGCTCGCGTGTCACGACCCTCGATCAGTGCCGGGGATTCCACCCTGTGAATCGGTTGCCGCGCGAAGTTGACACGGGAATCGAGCGAAGCTACCCTCGGCCCAATGCCTCGACCCCGGACACGTCAGACGGCCGCCGATACCGATCCCGATCGCACGGAGCGGCCGGAGCCGGAGGTCGCCGCCCCATCCCCCGCCGCGGCCGCAGCCGCCAACCTGTCCGACCTGTCGGTCGCCGGGCTGACCCGCCGGCGGGTCGCCCTCCTGCTGGGTGCGCTGATCGCGGCCTGGGTCATCGTCCTGTTCGCGCGCCAGGTGGGCGAGGCGAGCGAGGCCAGCACACAGGCCGACAGCATGCGGGCGGCGAACGCCGTGCTCACCCGGGAGGTCGCCGCCGCCGAGCGCGAGCTCCAGCAGATCCAGCAGCTCCCGTACATCGAGCAGCAGGCCCGCGAGTACCGGATGGGTGACCCGAAAGAGATCCCGTTCATCCTCGCCGACGACGCGCCGCCGCTGGCAGCGGACGCGCCGGGCTCGGCCGCCGTGCGGCTGGGCGCCGTGATCAAGCGCGCGACGCCCCTTGACTCCTGGCTCGACCTCTTGTTCGGCTCGCCGGACGACCCACAGGGCGCCGCGCTCCCGCCCTCCGGCTAGCACCGGCTCGGCCCGCCGAACCGCCTTCCACCCCTGATCGGCGCGCCCTATGCTGGGCGAGGCGCGTGCGCCCGCGGGCGTCCGCGCGCGCCGTCGCGACGGGCATCAGGCAGGGGAGGTTGGGGCCGCCATCGGATGATCACGATCCCGGTCGAGGACTTCGTCTTTGCCGTCGCCACGCTCGTCGGCGGCGTGTTGCTGCTGGTCACGGTCGTGTTCGACGACATCCTGGGCGGGATCCTCGACACGTTCGGCCTCGAGATCGGCGGTACGTCGGTCACGCCGCTGCTGCTCGGGTTCGTCGCGATGTTCGGGGCCGGCGGGCTGCTGGCCACCCAGGTGTTCGACATCCACGGCGGACAGGCGGCGCTCGTCGCGTCCGTCTTCGGCATCGTCGGCGCGGGGATCGCCGGCGGGCTGTTCGCGTGGCTGCGCCGCTCCGAGAGCGAGGAGCCGTTCTCGCTCAAGGACCTCGTCGGCGAATCCGCCTACGTCAGCGTCGCGATCCCCGCCGGCCGCTACGGCACGGTCATGGTGCATGCCGAGGGCCAGGCGCACGAGTTCGCGGCGACCTCGGGCGCCGAGGTTCCCTCGGGCTCGACCGTGCAGGTCGTCGGGGTCGCGGGCACCGGCCTGATCGTCGAGGCGGCCCAGCCGGTCGGGGCCACCCAGCCGGCGCCACCCCCGGATCCGCAAGCGTAGTCATCGGCGACCAGAGGGAGTCCGAGCGTGTCTGAGTTCTTCGACTTCATCGGCAGCGGGACGCTCGCCGTCCTGATCGTGCTCGCGATCATCGTCCTGCTCGTCGCCTACGTGACGGGCCGGTTCAAGGTCGCGGCGGCGAACGAAGCGCTCGTCCGGACCGGCGGCCTCGTGCGGGCACCGGCGCAGCTCAAGGTTGTCCGCGCCGGCCGGGTCGTCGTGCTGCCGCTGGTCCACAAGCTCGGCCGGCTCCACCTCTCGGCGCGTCAGATCAACGTCAACCTCTCGGACGCGGTCACGAAGCAGGGCATCAAGTGCGCGGTCCAGGGCGTCGCGACCGTCAAGATCGGGGGCGACGACGAGTCGATCCGCAACGCCGCCGAGCGGTTCGTCGACCGCGAGGACCAGATCGAGTCGATCGTGAAGAACGTCCTCGAGGGCTCGCTCCGCTCGATCGTCGGCACGCTCACGGTCGAAGAGCTGAACTACGACCGCCAGAAGTTCCAGCAGGAGGTGCAGAGCGCCGCGAAGGGCGACCTCGCCACCTCGGGCCTCACGATCGACAACTTCACGATCCAGGCGATTCGCGACGAAGTCGGCTACATGGACCTGATCGGCCAGCAGGAGACGGCCCGCCGGGAGCGGGACGCGCGCATGGCCAAGGCCACGGCCGATCAGGAGGCCGCCGTCAGGGAGGCCGAGGCCGAGCAGATCAAGCTCAACGCCCAGCGCGACGTCGCGCTCCGGCAGGCCGAGGTCCAGGCCCTGACCGCCGCGGCAGAAGCCAAGGCAGCCCAGGCCGGACCGCTCGCCCAGGCCGCCGCCCAGCAGGAGGTCGTGCGCCAGCAGACCGAGCTCGCGCAGCTGGAGGCCGATCGCACGCAGAAGGAGCTGATCACCAGCACCATCCGGCCCGCCGAGGCGGAGGCCGACGCGCAGGTCAAGCGGGCCGAGGGCGACAAGCTGGCCCGGATCGCCGAGGCCCAGGCCGACGCCGAACGCGTCAAGCTCGCGGGTAGCGCGGAGGCCGCGGTCCAGGTCACCAAGGGCGAGGCGCAGGCCCGCGTCGTGGCCGTCAACGCGGAAGCCGATGCCAAGCGGACGACCCTCGAGGGCAACGCCGAGGCCGGTATCACGTTCACCAAGGGCGAGGCGGAGGCGAAGGCCCTCGCCCTGCGCGCCGAGGCGTACCGCCAGTTCAACGAGGCGGCCATCATCACGACCGTCCTGTCGATGCTGCCGGAGATCGTGCGGGCGGCCGCCGAGCCGCTGGCCGCGATCGACAGCCTGACCGTGCTCTCCACCGACGGCGCCACCGACGTCGTCCGCAACGCGACGCGCACGGTCGCCGAGGCGTCGGCGACGGTCAAGGGCCTGACCGGTATCGACATCCCCGAGCTGCTCAACAAGGCGCTCGGCGGTGGTGAGGCGAGCGCCGGCGGCCACAAGCCGGAGCCACCTGCCCCGCGTACCCGGCGACGCCCCAACGGCGACGGCGGCGAAGGATCGTCGGGCGAGGGTGACGGCGGATCGAGCGGCGGTCACGGTCCGGGTGGCGGGTCGCCGCATCCGGGTGGCGCGGCGCCCACCGGCGGCGGGGCCGCCACGACGGCGTCCGCTACGTCCACGTCGCCAACCCCCGAGCAGCGCCTCGCGGAAGCGTCCGCGTCGATGCGCTCGGCGACAGACCGCCTCGTGGTTCCGGCGGCCGACGCGCTCGGCGGCCTGACCTCGCCCCTGCCGACCATGCCGACCGTCTCGGACATCCGCCCGGGCGACAAGCGCGGCATGGCCGTGGCCGCCGCGAGCACCGTCGGGCTCGACGAGTCGTCGACGCTCGACGAGGCCGCCGTGACGCTCGCCAGCGAGCTCAGCCGCATCCCGGGCATCGAGCGCTTCGGCGGCACCCGGCTGCGCGACCTCGACAAGAGCGGCCCGCGCACGCTGCGAACGTTGTGGGGCGCGGCCAAGGGCCAGCTGGACACGCGCTACGGCGACATCACGATCGGCAAGCTGCTCGACGAGTTCGAGCAGCGGCAGGGAGGTCCCGGGGCGACCCAGTAGCCGCCCCCGGGCCGCCTATTGCGCGAGGATGACCTTCGCGACCGCCTGGGCGAGCTCGCATGGCGTATCCGCGCTCGACGAGCCGAAGCCCTGGCCGCCGAGCAGGCTCACATAGACCAGGGTGTCGCCCTGGCGGACGAGCACACCGGACATGAGGGCGTCCGAGTTCCCCGTGCAGAAGGCCTCGTCGCCGACGCCGGAGACATCGCCGTCGAAGTAGCCGGGGTTCTCGACGGTGAGCCCGTTGCCCTTGTCCTGGGAGGTGGGCTGGGCGTTCTGCCTCTCCTGCTGGAACCTGGCCGCGGCATCACTGCCGACGTAGCGGGCGATCCGGCCGGTGCCGCTGCTCCCCTTGTCGGCGCTGAGGAAGCAGTCCTCGGCGTCGGGGATGACCCGCTTGTCGAGCACCAGCCCGAGCAGCGTGTCGAAGATCCCCTCAAGCGGGATCGCCTGGGTCCCGGAGCCGAGCACCGAGCTCAGCTTCTGGTCGGACACGATCGCGCACGGCGCGAGGTTGCCATTGCTGTCGACGGGCACCGAACTGACGATCTGGCGGCCGATGAACAACAGCCCGGCGCCGATGATGAAGAACACGATCACGAGCAGGACGCCGACGATGAGGCACGCCTTGAGGCAGCCGTTCATCCCCGACTTGGCGACGGGCTGCGGGTTCCAGTTGGGCGGCGCGCCGGCGCCGCCGGCCACGCCTGGGGTCATGCCCGGGCCGGGGCGGCCCCCCAGCCGCCGCCCGACTGTGGCGGCCCCTGCGGGACGGGTGCCTGCGGGATCGGCGCCTGCGGGGGGCCCGCGGGTGGCGCCGGCGCAGGGATGGGGGCTACCGGACTCGCCGGGGGCGGCGGTGTCTGGCTTGGCTGCTGGCCCCACCCCGTGCCCGCCGGTGCAGGCGCCGGCGTTGGGGCAGGTGCGGGAGCGGGCGGCTGGCCCCAACCCGTCCCGGGTGCCGCGGCGGGTTCAGCCGGGGCGGCGGGCGCTACGGGCTCCGTCGGCGACGCGTCGGGCGGCTGGCCCCAACCGGGGATCGACCCGGGCTTCGGCGGCTCGCTTGACATGGCTTCCTCTCCCCGTGCTCCCCATTGCCCGACGTGGCGCATTGTCCACGCTTGGCGCCCCGGACTCAATGTCGATCGTTATCGTCCCACTCTGGCGGCCTCGGCGTTGGCGACGCCGCGCGCCCGGTTATAGAATTCCCGACCACGGCGGAGTAGCTCAGTGGTAGAGCAGGGGACTCATAAGCCCTTGGTCGGTGGTTCAAATCCGCCCTCCGCTACCACACGATCGCGAAGCGCCCGGGCCCTGCGGCCCGGGCGTCTTGGTGTCCGGCCATGGCCGTCGGCGGGCACGCCGACGGTGACGGATTTCTGAACGGGGCCGCAACCGGATCGACGCCGCGTGCCGGCTGACAGGTGCCGATCGGGACTGGTACGTTCGAAACGATCGACCCACAGGCCGACGGGCGACCCGGGGATATACTCGCGCCCACCGCCGGCTGGGGGCCGGCGCGTCGGACTCGGAGGCGCCTCGTCTTGAACGCGAAATTCCTGCGCAACGGGATCGTGATGCTCGTCCTCGTGGCGGGCACGGTCGCGCTGCTCTACACGTGGGTGTCGTCATCGACGCCCCAGGCGTCCCGCGCACTATTCCGACTTCTGGAACGACGTCAAGGCCGGCACCGTCACAGGCCGTCCTCCAGGACGGCGAGACGCTGACCGTGACGACCAAGGAGCGACGAAGTACACGGTCATCGTCCCGAACTCGATCACGGGCGACGTGTTCTAGACATGCAGCAAGGCGGCGGCCGCGGGCGGCACACGCCGCTGCCGGACGGCGTGTTCACCCGCAAGCCGACGGCCGACACGTCGTGGATCGGGCTGCTGCTCACCGGGCTGCTGCCGCTGCTCGTGATCGGCGGCTTCATCTTCTTCATGATGCGCCAGGCCCAGGGCACGAACAACCAGGCGCTGAGCTTCGGCAAGAGCCGGGCGCGCATGTTCCTGGGCAACAAGACGGTCGTCACGTTCGCGGACGTCGCGGGGGTCGACGAGGCGAAGACGGAGCTCCAGGAGGTCGTGGAGTTCCTCAAGTACCCCGAGAAGTTCAACTCGCTCGGCGCGCGCATCCCGCGCGGCGTGCTGCTGGTCGGGCCTCCGGGAACCGGCAAGACGCTGATGGCGCGCGCCGTCGCCGGCGAGGCCGGGCGTGCCGTTCTTCAGCATCTCCGGCTCCGAGTTCGTCGAGATGTTCGTGGGCGTCGGCGCGAGCCGCGTGCGCGACCTGTTCGACCAGGCGAAGCGCAACAGCCCGTGCATCGTGTTCGTGGACGAGATCGACGCGGTCGGCCGCCAGCGCGGCGCCGGCCTCGGCGGCTCGCACGACGAGCGCGAGCAGACCCTCAACCAGATCCTGGTCGAGATGGACGGCTTCGACACGAACACCAACGTGATCGTCGTCGCCGCCACCAACCGCCCCGACGTCCTCGACCCGGCGCTCCTGCGGCCCGGCCGCTTCGACCGCCAGGTCATCCTCGACCGCCCGGACATGAAGGGTCGCCTCGCGATCCTCAAGGTCCACACCAAGGGCAAGCCGCTCGACAAGGACGATCGTCGGTCGAGGAGGTCGCGCGCCAGTCGCCCGGCTTCTCGGGCGCGGACCTCGCGAACCTCGTCAACGAGGCGGCCATCCTCGCCGCGCGGCGCAACAAGAAGGTCATCGGGATGAACGAGTTCTCCGAGGCCCTCGAGCGCATCGTCGCCGGCCCGGAGCGCAAGAGCCGCGTCATCTCCGACGAGGAGAAGCGGATCATCGCCTACCACGAGGGCGGCCACGCCGTCGTCCAGCGGATCCTGCCCAAGTGCGACCCGGTCGCCAAGGTCACCGTGATCAGCCGCGGCATGGCCCTCGGCTACACGATGGCCCTGCCGACCGAGGACCGCTACCTGCAGAGCAAGTCCGAGTTCGAGGACAAGATCGCAGGCCTGCTCGGCGGCAACGTCGCGGAGCGCCTGGTCTTCGGTGACACGACGACCGGCGCCAGCAACGACATCGAGAAGGCGACCGACCTCGCGCGCCGCATGGTGACCGAGTTCGGCATGAGCGACCGGCTCGGGCCGCTCTCGTTCGGGAAGCGCGACGAGCTCGTGTTCCTCGGCCGCGAGATCGGCGAGCAGCGCAACTACTCGGACGACGTCGCGAAGCAGATCGACGAGGAGGTCCGCGCGATCATCGACCGCGCCTACGAGCGGGCGACCGAGACGCTGACCACGTACCGCGACCGGCTCGACCGCCTGGCCGAGAAGCTCATCGCCGAGGAGACCGTCGACACCGAGGGCTTCGAGAAGCCTGTTCGAGGACCTGCCGCCCAAGCCGACGCGCCAGGCGGGCATCCCCCGCGTGATCGCCCCCGGCACCGACGGCGGCACCTCGAGCCGGCCCGACGGCCCCGGCACCCAACCCCGCGCCGCAGCCGGCCTGACCGGCCGCTCCACCAGACCCGCACGAAGGACGGACCCGGCAGGTCCGTCCTTCTGCTCGTTGACCGACGGCGCTCGTCGTCGGCGCTCGGCTCGCGCTACGATCGACGTCGTCCGACCGCGCTCGCAGGAGCCCTCATGACCGACTCGAGCCCGCCCCCGACGCCCCGATCGACCCGGCCGTCGAGGCGGCCCTGGCGGCCTCGCGCGAGGCGCGGATCGAGGCGCTGCTCGAGATCGCGCGCATCCCCAGCGTCTCCGCGCTGCACGAGCACGCGCCCGACATGGTCGCGACGGCCGAGTGGATCGCGGATCGCCTGCGCCGCGTCGGGGCGACCGAGGTCGAGGTCATCTCGACCGACCTGCACCCGATCGTCTACGGCCGGATCCACGAGGCGCCCGGCGCGCCGACGGTCATCGTGTACTGCCACTACGACGTCCAGCCGGTCGACCCGCTCGACCTGTGGGAGCACCCGCCGTTCGAGCCGTTCGTCCGCGACGGCCGGTTCATCGGCCGCGGCGTCGCCGACGACAAGGGCCAGCTCGTCATGCACCTCGGCGCGCTCGAGGCGCTGCGCGCGGTCGGCCGCGCGCCCGCGGTGAACCTCACCTTCGTGTTCGAGGGCGAGGAGGAGTACGGGTCGCAGAGCCTCGAGGCGTGGATCGCCGAGCAACGGCGACCAGCGCTGGCCGCCGACGCCGTGGTCATCAGCGACACGGGCTTCTTCGAGGGCAACGTGCCGGCGATCACCGTCGGGCTGCGCGGGCATCATGTACGCGCAGATCGACGTGGAGCTGTCGCCGGTCGACCTGCACTCGGGCGTCGTACGGCGGCGCCGTCCAGAACCCGGCCAACGCGCTGGCCATCGATCATCGCGTCGCTCAAGGGCTCCGGACGGCCGCGTCCGCATCCCCGGGTTCTACGACGACGTGGTCGCGCTGACCGCCGGCCGAGCGCGAGGCGATGGCCGCGCTGCCGTTCGACGACGAGGCGTTCCGCGCCGTCGATCCCGGTGCCGGCGCTCGTGGGCGAGGCCGGCTGGACGACGCTCGAGCGGAAGTCCGCCCGCCCGACGCTCGACGTCAACGGCATGTGGAGCGGGTTCCAGGGCGAGGGCGCGCAAGACGATCATCCCGGCCCACGCGCACGCGAAGGTCTCGACGCGCCTCGTCGCCAACCAGGAGCCGGACAAGATCTTCGAGGCGCTCCGGGACCATGTCGCCGCCGTCGCCCCGGCCGGCGTCACGGTCACGACGCAGTCGCTCCACGGCGGGCAAGCCGAGCCTGACGCCGTCGGACCACCCGGCGACGCGCGCGGCGTCGCGGGCGACTCGCAGGCGGTCTACGGCGTCGAGCCGGTCTTCATCCGCGAGGGCGGCTCGATCCCGGTCACCGCGGTGTTCGAGCACGACCTCGGCCTGCCGGTCGTGCTGCTCGGGTTCGCGCAGCCCGCCTGCAACGCGCACGCGCCCAACGAGTGGCTGCTGGTCGAGAACTTCGAGCGCGGCACGCGCGTCATCGTGCGGCTGTGGGACGAGCTCGCGGCCGGTGTCGAGGCCGGCCTGGCGGCCGCCTGAGGCGGGCTGAGGACCGGTACTCCGGGCAGTACGTTCGGGTCATCTCCGGCACCGTGTCGGGTCACTGTGCGCCGAAAACCCGGTGCTAGGATGCAACCCACGGCTATCGCTGGCGGAGGATCTGAACGCACGTGACGACGGAAGCGGGGGCGGCCCCGAAGGCCACGTGGCGCCTCGACGGTCCGAACGGGAGCATGGAGCCCCGGTCGGCGATCGAGGTGCTGGTCGACCTCAACGACAAGGTGACGACGGGCAAGGTCGGCGAGTACCAGCCCGTGCCCGCTCGGCTTCACGCCGCTCGACAAGACGATCGGCACCGGCCTCCGCGCCGGCGAGCTGCTGCTGATCGGCGGCGCCCAGGGCACCGGCAAGACCACGATGGCGCTCCAGATGGCGCGCAACGTGGCGTCCGGCGGCCAGGCCAACGTGCTGTACATCTGCTTCGAGCACGACGAGCTGTACCTGCTCAACCGCCTGATCGCCGCGGAGTCGGCGCTCGCGCACCTGCCGCACAAGACCGGCGCGATCAAGATCCAGGACGTCCGCAAGGAGATCCTGGGCACGTGGATGGCCGAGGGCGGCGGCGCCGCCCAGCTGGCCGCCAACCCGCGCCTGCGCCCGTCGCTCGACCGCATCGCCCGCTACGGCCAGAACCTGTTCCTGCTGCGCGGCAGCCAGACGGCGAGCACGATCGACGGCATCCGCCAGCTGATCCGCCAGCACCGCGAGCTGTCCGGCGACCGCCGCCTGATGGTCGTCGTCGACTACCTCCAGAAGGTGCCGGTGATCCCGGAGCCCTCGACCGAGAGCGAGAAGGTCACCTTCGTCGTCAACGGCCTCAAGGACATCGCGCTGTCCGAGGACGTGCCGATGATCGCGATCGTCGCCGCGGACAAGGAAGGCCTCAAGGCCTCGCGCCTGCGCAACTACCACCTGCGCGGCTCGTCGGCGATCAACTACGAAGCCGACATCATCATGATCCTGAACGAGAAGTACAACATCGTCGCCAAGGTGAACATCGAGTTCAACCCGTACCAGGCGCAGCGCTTCCGCGACTGGGTGATCGTCTCGGTCGAGAAGAACCGCGGCGGCCAGGACCAGGTCGACCTCGAGTTCGAGAAGCACTTCGAGTTCTCCTGCTTCGACCCCAACGGTCGGACGGTGCAGGAAAAGCTCATCGAGGAACGCCTCTACAACGACTGACGCCGGCGGGTGATCCGCGCCCGCTGCGGCGTTGTCGCGCTCCGCTCCTCGCTCACGCACCTTCAGGTGCGCTCGCTCCGGTGCTCCCGCTCCGCCTTGCATCCGGACACGGCTGACCGGCGCCCGGCTGACCGTTCTGACACCGGCTGCATCCGGCTGAGCGCCGCGCTCCGATAACTGCCGGCTTCGTTCGACACCGCAGATCAGCGGCAGCTCGGCCAACGCAGTCGGCGTATCGTGGGCGAATGGACCGCCCCGCCTTTCCTGATGTCATCGAAGTCGTCGTCGAGATCCCGCGCGGTCACGGAACAAGTACGAGTTCGACGACAAGGCCGGTGTCTTCCGCCTCGACCGCGTCCTGTCGTCGGCCGTCTTCTACAACTTCGACTACGGGTACACGCTCGACACGATCTCGGGAGACGACGACCAGACGGACATCCTGTTGCTGATCGACGAGCCGACCTTCACGGGGTGCCACGTCTGGGCGCGCCCGATCGGCGGGCTCGAGATGCGCGACGAGAAGGGCTTCGACTTCAAGGTCCTGTGCGTCGCTCTCGGTGATCCGCATCAGGAGCACGTGATGAACCTCGAGCAGGTCCGACCGCATCGCCTCGTCGAGATCGAGCAGTTCTTCAAGACCTACAAGATGCTCGAGGACAAGGCGGTCGACGTCGTCGGCTGGCGCGATGCCGACCGAGGCGCGGCGGATCCTGGTCGAGGACCGGGAGCGATTCGCGCACCAGCAGGGTGGCTGAGGGCGATCAGCGGCTGTTCATCGCCGTACCCCTGCCCGGACGCGGCGATCGACGCGTGCCGCGACGCTCATCGACGGGGTCCGGGCCGCAGACCGACCCGCGCGGCGCCCGATGGGTGCGCACGGACGGCCTTCACGTCACGCTGCGCTTCCTCGGTCCGACGGCGCCGGACCTCGTCCCGTCGATCGCGGCGGCGATGCGGGACCGCGGCCGGCGGGCACGGGGCGTTCGACATCACGCTCGCCGGCGCCGGCGCCTTCCCGGCGGGCCGGCGGCCGCGGACGCTGTGGCTCGGCATCGCGCGGGGCGCCGAGGAGCTGGCCGCCCTCGTCCGTGGCCTCGACGGTCCGCTCGCGCCGCTCGGCTGGCCCGCGGACGCGCGACCCTTCCGGCCGCACCTGACCGTCGCTCGGACCGACGCCGTCCACGGCGGCGGCGGGACGGCGGTCGGCCGGGGCCCTCGCGATGGCCGCGAGCGCCTGGAGCGTGTCCTTCGAGGCCTCTTCGGTCGTGCCTGTTCCGGAGCCACCTCGGCAGCGGGCGCGGCCCGCTACGAGCGCGATCGGACGAGGTCGAGCTCTCGGGCTGAGCGGCGCCCGCGACGTCGCCCTGCGGAACGTCGTTGCTGGCGGGCCGTGGAGGCGCTAGGCTCCGCGCTCCCACGCGCATGAATCCTCGGAGGTACCTCGATGGCCAGCGTCCTTCCCCGGCGGACCCAGTTCGTGCTCGACGAGTCACGGATCCCGCGGGCCTGGTACAACATCGCGGCCGACCTGCCGGCGCCGCATGAGCCCGCCGCTCCACCCGGGGACCGCACCAGCCGATCGGCCCCGGCGACCTCGCGCCCGCTGTTCCCGATGGCGCTGATCCTCCAGGAGGTCAGCGGCGAGCGCGAGATCGAGATCCCGGACCCGGTCCGCGAGGCGTACGCGCTCTACCGCCCGTCGCCGCTGCACCGCGCGCACCGCCTGGAGAAGGCGCTCGATACGCCCGCGCACATCTACTACAAGTACGAGGGCGTGAGCCCGGCCGGCAGCCACAAGCCGAACACGGCGATCCCGCAGGCGTTCTACAACAAGCAGGAGGGCGTCAAGCGGCTCGCGACCGAGACCGGCGCCGGCCAGTGGGGGAGCGCGCTCTCCTTCGCCGGCGCGATGTTCGGGCTCGAGGTCAAGGTCTACATGGTCCGCGCGAGCTACGACCAGAAGCCGTACCGCCGGATCCTGATGGAGACGTACGGTGCGCAGGTCGTCGCCAGCCCGAGCCCCGAGACGAACTACGGCCGCGCCGTCCTGGCCGCGACCCCCGATTCGCCGGGCTCCCTGGGCATGGCGATCTCCGAGGCGGTCGAGGACGCGGCGACGCGCGACGACACCAAGTACTCGCTGGGCTCGGTGCTCAACCACGTCCTGCTGCACCAGACGGTGGTCGGGCTCGAGGCGCTCGAGCAGATGGAGATGGCCGGCGAGGAGCCGGACGTGATCATCGCGTGCGCCGGCGGCGGCTCGAACTTCGCGGGGCTCACGTTCCCGTTCGTCGGGCCGCAAGCTCCGGGGCGAGGCCGACTACCGGGTCATCGCCGCCGAGCCCGAGGCCGCGCCGTCGCTGACCCGCGGCGTCTACGCCTACGACTTCGGCGACACCGGGCACATGGCCCCGATCGTGAAGATGCACACGCTGGGCAGCGAGTTCATGCCCGAGCCGATCCACGCCGGTGGCCTCCGCTACCACGGCATGGCGCCGCTCGTGTCGCTGCTCAAGGAGCAGGGCGTGATCGAGGCGCAGAGCGTCCACCAGCGGGCCGCGTTCGAGGTCGGCGTCCAGTTCGCCCGGGCCGAGGGCATCCTGCCGGCGCCCGAGAGCACGCACGCGATCAAGGTCGCGGTCGACGAGGCGCTCGAGGCCAAGGAGGCCGGCGAGTCGCGGGTGATCCTGTTCAACCTCTCGGGCCACGGGCACTTCGACCTCGCGGCCTACGAGAGCTACCTGCAGGGCACGCCTCGAGGACTACGAGTACCCGGCCGAGAAGGTCGCGGCCGCGCTCGCCGACCTGCCCGCGGTCGGCTGACGACCGGCGCCGAGACCCGGCCGCCGCGCGGCGCGCCGCGTGCCCTAGGATCGATCACGTGCCCAAGCTCGCCTGCCGCGCCTGTGGTCGCCAGATCTACACGGTCGTCGCCCCTCGAGTCGCTGTTCGCCGAGGAGCGGCGCTGTCCGCGCTGCGGCGCGTACCTGGACGCGGAGCGCCGCGACGCCGAGCGGCGCACGCGCGTCCGCCGCCAGAACCCGCCCGACGATCCCGGCCCGCCGGCCGGCACGGGCGAGCGGCGCGCCGGCGAGCGGCGCAGCGGCCGGCGACGCCAGGCCGTCCGGCTGACGCTGGTGGCGACAGGCCCGACGCGCGTCGCACTCCTCGGCCTCGGCCTGATCGGCGGTTCGATCGCGCGCGCCCTCCACGCGCGACCGCGGGCCGGTGGTCGCGTGGCGCCTGGACGCCCGACGGGATCGGCGCCGCGAGCCGCCGCCGACGCCGGGATCATCGATCTGGCCGCGACCGGCCCCGGCGGATGCCATCGAGGGCGCCGACCTGGTCGTGCTCGCCGCGCCGCCGCTCGGCGTGCCTCGAGCTGCTGCGCGATCTCGGCGGGCCGCTGCGCGGGCGTCGCTGCGCGCCGGATGCCGTCGTCACGGACGTCGCGAGCACCAAGGCGCGATCGTCGCCCTGGCTCGCGACCTCGGCCTGCGGTTCGTCGGCGGCCACCCGATGGCCGGGCCGCGAGGCGAGCGGGTTCGCCGCGTCCGACGCGCGCCTGTTCGACGGTCGGCCGTGGGTCGTCGTCCCGCCGGCCGTCGACGACGACGCGGCGATCGCGCGCGTCGAGGCGCTCGCGCGGCGCGTGCGGCGCGCGACCGTGCGGATGTCGGCGGCCGACCACGATCGTGCCGTGGCGGCGATCAGCCACCTGCCGCTCGTGCTGTCGGCGGCGCTCGTGGAGGCCGTGGCGGGCGCGCACGGGCGAGCCGCGTCCGGACTGGGCGGCTCGCCTCGAGCCTCGCGGCCGGCGGCTGGGAGAGCATGACCCGGCTCGCGCGCGGCGACGTCGAGATGGGGACCGGCATCGCCGTCACGAACGCCGCCGAGATCGCCGCGCGGCTGCGCGACGCTGCGCGACGTCCTCGACGCGTGGCTCGCGGCCCTGGAATCCGCTGACGGGCCCGACGCGGCCG
Source organism: uncultured Chloroflexia bacterium (assembly GCA_963779575.1). Taxonomy (GTDB): domain Bacteria; phylum Chloroflexota; class Limnocylindria; order Limnocylindrales; family CSP1-4; genus CAIXZV01. The sequence goes on along the minus strand of CAVZYT010000006.1, from coordinate 94,248 downwards.
CTGTCCGGGAGCGACTCGCCTCCGCGCGTGCCGGTCCTCGACGGACGGCGACTGAGGTGGGCGAGCCCGGGGAGCGCGTGCTCGTCGTCCCGCGCGAGCTCGATCGTCCCGGAGCCGGGCTGGCTCGGCCTGCGACGCGCCGGCACCGATGACGCGCTCGAGGCCGTCGCCCGCGACGGGCCGGTTCATGGATCGCGCGGCGGCCGAGCAGGACCCGACCCACAAGCAGGTGATCCCGTACCTCGTGCTCCGCGACGGCGAGCGCTGGTTCCTGATGCGGCGCACGCGGGCCGGCGGCGACGCCCGGCTCCACGACCGCTGGTCGATCGGCGTCGGCGGTCACCTCAACCCCGGCGACGGCGACGTGGAGGGTGGCCTGCGCCGGGAATGGGCCGAGGAGCTCGACGCCGACTTCGTGCCGGACTTCGTCCCCGTCGGCCTGCTCAACGACGACACGACCGCCGGTCGGCGCCGTCCACATCGGCGTCGTGTTCGTGGCCGACGCGGCCGGCCGGCCGGTCGCGATCCGTGAGACCGACAAGCTCGAGGGCTCGTTCGCGACGACGGCCGAGGTCGCGGCGGTCGTCGAGCGGCATGGAGACCTGGAGCCGGCTGGTGTTCGAGGCGCTGCGCGACTGACCCGCGGCGGCGCCCTGTCGCGCAGCCCGGTGCCATACTCGGCGCTGGGCCCATGAACAACCGCGCACGCTCCCTCGCCGCGCAGGATCGCCCGCACGATCGTGCTGCTCGGGCGTGGTCGCGACGCGGTGCGGCCGGGCTCGTCGCGGGCGGCCGACGGCGACGTCGTGATGCTGACGGCGACCGGCGTGGTCGACAACGTCATGGCCGACTACCTCGAGGACGGGGTCCGCCAGCGCGGCCGCGCTCGGGCGCGCCGGCGGTGATCGTCAAGCTCAACACGCCGGGCGGCAGCCTCGACGCGACCCAGCGGATCACCAGCGCCCTGCTCGAGGCGCCGATCCCGGTCATCGTCTGGATCGCGCCCAGCGGCGGCCGGGCGGCGAGCGCCGGCACGTTCATCACCATGGCGGCGAACCTCGCCTACATGGCGCCGGGCACGAACATCGGGGCCGCGTCGCCGGTCGGGCAGCAACGGCGAGGACATCCCGGGCACGCTCGGGCGAGAAGGTGAAGAACGACGCGATCGCGAACATGACCGCGATCGCCGAGGCGCGCGGCCGGCCGGTCGACTGGGCCGTGTCGACGGTCGCCGACGCCACGTCCTACTCCGCGTCAGCGAGGCCGTCGCCGCGGGGGCGGTCGACGGGATCGCGGCGACGGTCGACGAGGTGCTCGCGCAGGCCAACGGCCAGGAGGTCACGGTCGGCGGCGTCACCGGCACCCTCGACCTCGACGGGCGTCGGCGTCGAGGATGCTGGGCCTGAACCCGCTCCAGGGGCTGCTGCACCTGCTCTCGGACCCCAACATCGCCTTCGTGCTGTTCACGATCGGCGTCCTACGGCCTGATCTTCGAGCTCCAGAACCCGAACTTCGTGACCGGGATCCTCGGGGCGATCGCGATCATCCTCGCGTTCATCGGCTTCGGCAGCCTGCCGCTCAACCTCGCCGGGCTGCTGCTGATCGTGCTCGGCATCGTCCTGTTCGTGCTCGAGGCGACCGTGACCAGCCACGGCCTGCTGGCGATCGGCGGGATCATCTGCTTCGTGCTCGGCGCGTCGGCGCTGTACACGAACACCGGCGATCCCGATGCAGCCGATCGTCTCGGTGGCCCTGCCGGTCATCGTCGTGAGCACGGCGACGACGGCCGTCCTCATGGGCCTGATCACGATCGCGGCGATCCGGACCCGCCGGATGGCGCCGCCGCGGGGGACGGTCGGCGTCCCGGTCCCGCTCGGGACCGAGGGCGTCGTCCAGGCCCCGCTCGAGCCGCTCGGCACGGCGTACCTCGCCGGCGAGTCGTGGAGCGCGCGCACGTCGGACACCAGCCCCGTGCCCGCGCGACACGCCCGTCCGCCTCGTCGGCCTTCGACGGCCTCACCGCGATCGTCGAGCCGACCGGCGAGGCCGGCGTCCGCCGCTCGACTGAACGCCAGAACGCCTACCGTATACGAGAGATCCGTCCGGCGCCGGCCGGCAGTCGCAGGAGGTATCCATGGAGCTCGTCGCCCTGCTCGCCGCCCTCGCGTTCTTCGGCGTGTTCGTGCTCATCGTCCTCTACCTGTCGGTGCGGGTCGTCCAGCAGTACGAGCAGATGGTCGTCTTCCGGCTGGGCAAGACGAACGAGGGCCTGGTCCGGGGCCCGGGCCTGCGGTTCCTGATCCCGATCATCGACCGGCCGGTGAAGGTCGACGTGCGCGAGCAGTTCATCGAGGTCCCGAGCCAGACGACGATCACCAACGACAACGCCCCGATCAACGTCGACTTCCTGATCTACTGGCGCATCGTCGACCCGCTCAAGAGCATCGTGAACGTCGCCTACTTCGCGGGCGCGCTCCAGGGCGTCGCGACGACCACGCTGCGCGCGGTCATCGGCGACATCAGCCTCGACGACGTCCTGTCCCGGCGCGACCAGATCAACGAGGTCCTGCGCACCAAGCTCGACGAGATCACGGAGCGCTGGGGCGGCAAGGTCACCACGCGTCGAGATCCGCGAGATCACGCCGCCGCGCGACGTCCAGGACGCGATGAACCGCCAGCTGTCGGCCGAGCGGACGCGGCGCGCGGTGATCACCGAGTCGGAGGGCACGCGCCAGTCGGCGATCAACGTCGCCGAGGGCCAGAAGCAGTCGGCGATCCTCCAGGCCGAGGGCGACCGGCAGGCCGCGATCCTGCGCGCCGAGGGCTTCAGCCAGGCGCTCGAGCGGATCTTCGCGGCCGCGCACGACATCGACGAGAAGACGATGGCCCTCCAGTACCTCGAGGCGCTCAAGGCGCTCGGTGCCAGCCCGTCGACGAAGTTCGTCATCCCGACCGAGTTCACGCGGCTTCGCCGAGCGGGTGGGTGACTACGTCGAGGCCGGGCATCGCGGCATGCGCCGGGCGCCTGCGCCGGCGGCGAGGCGCTGCCGGGGCCGGCCGCGGGCCTGATCGCCGGGCACCGCCGATCGGGATCCGGATCGTCATGTGGAGCGCCCCGCCGCGATCGCCTATACTGGCCGCCGGCACCGGCGGGGACCGAGCGCGTCGCTCGCCGCGCCGGGAGCCTCGTGCCAGGAGATCGGATTGGCCGGGAAAGTCCTCGTCGTCGACGACGACGCGAGCGTCCAGCGACTGCTGCAGTACACCCTCAAGCAGGAGGGGTACGACGTCGTCGATCGCCGCCGACGGCACCGAAGGCATCCGGCTGTGGCAGCACGGAGTCGCCGGCGCTGATCCTGCTCGACGTCACGCTCAGCCGCAGTCGACGGGTACGAGGTCGCGACGAAGATCCGCGCCGAGGAGGCCGCCGGCAGCCACGTCCCGATCATCATGCTCACGACCGAGCGCGATGTGCAGCAGAAGGTCCGCGGCGCTGCGGGCCGGCGCCGACGACTACCTGATCAAGCCGTTCCACCCGGCCGAGCTGCTCGCCCGGATGAAGAGCCTGATCGCCCGGTTCGCGCCGCAGCGACTCGCTGGTCGGCCGGCCGCCGATGGGCCGGATCCACGCCTACTACGGCGCCAAGGGCGGCGTCGGGACGACGACGATCGCGATCAACGCGGCGATCGCGCTCCAGGGCTCGGCCGGCGGGTGTGCCTCGTCGACGGCAACCTCCAGTTCGGCGACCATCGCGTGTTCCTCGACCTCGGGCCTCGACCGCAAGAGCATCGTGGACGTCGTGAGCGCGCCGTCGATGGACACGGACCTGATCCGCAAGCGTCGTCCAGACCCACGACTCGGGCGTCGACCTGCTGCTCGCCCCGCCGTCGCCGGAGTCGGCCGACCTCGTCACCCCCGGCCACATGCACCAGGTGCTCGAGCTGCTGCGCGGCATGTACGACTACGTGGTCGTCGACATCGACAAGCGGCTCGACGACGTCAACCTGATGGTGCTCGACGTCGCGGAGACGATCTTCGCGGTCATGACCGCCGACCTGTCGTGCCTCAAGAACGTGCGCATGGTGCTCGACACGATCGGCCACCTCGGGCTACGAGTCGGGCAAGCTCAAGCTCGTCCTCAACCGGTCGAACGCGTTCACCGGCATCAACGTGAAGAGCGCCGAGGGCGCGCTGCGCCGGCCGATCGAGCACCAGATCGTGAACGAGTACCGCGGCGCGATCTCGGCGCTCAACAGCGGGGCGCCGTTCATGACCGGCAAGGCCGACTCCGTGCTCGGCCGGTCGGTGCTCGACTTCGCGCGGGCCGTCGACCGCGCGGACGGCGCCCAGGTCCCGCAGCTGGCGCCGGGCGCGCGCGCTGACGCCGCGTCGCCGAGGCGGCCGATCGGCCCGATAAGCCCGGGGTGAGTGGCGGCGGCTACCGTGCCGTCCGTGCTCGCAACGCTGCTCTCCGCCACCCTCAACGGCATCACCGGCCGCGTGGTCCGCGTCGAGGTCGACGTCGCGCCGGGACTGCCCGGGTTCACGATCGTCGGCCTGCCGGACGCGGCGCTGTCGGAGGCGCGCGAGCGCGTCCGCGGGGCCCTGCGCAACGCGGGCTTCCACCACCCGCCGCGGCGGATCACGGTCAACCTCGCCCCGGCGGAGGTGCGCAAGGCCGGGCGCGTCGCTCGACCTCGCGATCGCGCTCGGGATCCTGCTCGGGCTCGGAGCAGCTGCGCGCCGGGCGGGGCCGGATCGGGCTGATCGGCGAGCTCGGCCTCGGCGGGGAGGTGCGGCACGTGCCCGGGATCCTGCCGATGGTGATCGCGCTCGCCGGCGCGCGGCATCCGCCGGGTCGTCGTGCCGGCCGAGGCGGCCGCGGAGGCCGCGCTCGCGCCGGGGATCGAGCCGATCCCGGTCGCGACGGTCGCCGAGGCGGCCGAGGCCATCCGGGCGCCGCGGTCGCGCCGGGCGCTCGCCGGCGCCGCTGCCGCGGGCGAGCATCGCCGGCGACGACGATGCGACCAGGTCACGGACCGCCGCCGGGAGCGACGACGAGCCGGTCGTGGACCTCGCCGACGTCCGCGGTCAGGCCGTGGCGCGCCGGGCGCTGGAGATCGCCCTCGCGGGCGGCCACGCGCATGCTCCTGATCGGACCGCCGGGATCGGGCAAGACGCTGCTCGCCCGGACGATCCCCGGGCTGCTCCCGGACCTCGACGATCGAGCGGCCCTGTCGGCGACCGTCGGTCGCCTCCGTGGCGACGAGCCGGCCCATCACCGAGCTCGTCCGGCGGCCGCCCGGTCCGCCGGCCGCACCACACGATCTCGTACGCCGGCATGGTCGGCGGCGGGCCGCGGCTGTCGCCCGGCGAGGTGACCCTGGCGGATCAGGGAACCCTCGTTCTGCGACGAGCTGCCGGAGTTCGGACGTGACGTGCTCGAGGCGCTCCGGCAGCCGCTCGAGGACGGCAGCGTGGCGGTGGTGCGGGTCGGCCGCGCCGAGGTGTTCCCGGCGCGGTTCACGTTCGTCGCGGCGATGAACCCGTGCCCGTGCGGCCAGCTGGGCGCGGCGGACCGCGCATGCACCTGTCCGCCCGGGCGTCCCGGAGCGGTACCTGCGCCGGGTCTCGGGCCCGCTGCGCGACCGCATCGACCTGTGGGTCGCCGTCGACCGCGTGCCGCCGGCAGCGCTGATCGCGGCCCGTGGAGCCGGAGGCATCGGCGCCCGTTGCGGCCCGGATCGCCGCGGCCCGACGCCGTGCAGCGGCTGCGCGACGGGCGACGTGCCGAACGGCGCGTGCGTGCCGACGAGCGCTGCGCGCGATCTGCCGCCTCGACGCGGCGACGACGGCCCGCGCGATCGCCCTCGCCGACCGCGAGGGACTGTCCGGGCGCGGGACGGAGCGTCTGCTGCGTGTCGCACGGACGATCGCCGACCTCGCCGGGTCGCAGGCGCGTGCTGCCGGACCACCTCGACGAGGCCGCGCGGTATCGGGCCCCGGTCGAGCGGCTGACGCTGCGGGCGGCCGGCTGATGCTCGGCGTGGGGCGGGCACGGCGCCTGCGGTCGATCCGAGCGCGCCGCCGGCAGGGGCGACGCCGCCGAGCGGCGTCACAGTGGCCCGCCGCAGCCGGCGACCTCGACGCTGCGGGAGCGGGACGCCTGGGTCGTGCTGGACGGCGTCCAGGGCGTTGGCCCGGTGTCGTTCGCGCGGCTGATCGAGGCGTTCGGAGACGCGTGCTGCCGTCCTGCGGGCCGCGACGGGTCCGCGCGGGCCGTCGCTGCTCGTCGCGGCCACCGCGGGTCCCGACGGCGGATCCCCGTCGCTGTCCCTCGCGATGCGGCGCGCGCCATCGCGGACGGCGGCGCGGGATCCCGAGCCGCTTCCTCGACCCGCTGCGGCGACGCGGCGTGCGGGCGCTGACCCTGGCGGACGCGCGACTACCCGACCCGCCTGCGCCGGATCGAGCTGCCGCCACCGGTCCTGTACGTCGCGGGCTCGGCCGAGGCGCTCGATCGCGCCCACGCCGTCGCCGTCGTGGGCACCCGGCGTCCGACCGCCGTCGGACGTGCGACGAGCGGGCGCATCGCCGACGCGATCGCCGGCCTCGGCGCGACCGTCGTGTCGGGGCTCGCCCTGGGCATCGACGCGGCCGCGCACGCGGCCGCCCTGCGCGCGGGCGGCACACGGTCGCGGTCATCGGCGGCGGGCACGGGCACCTGTACCCGGCGGCCAACCGCGGGCTCGCGCGGTCGATCGTGCGCGAAGGCGGCGCGGTGATCAGCGAGTTCGCGCCGGAGACCGTGCCCAGCCGGGGCACGTTCCCGCGCCGGAACCGGATCATCAGCGGGCTCGCCGACGCGACCGTCGTGGTCGAGGCCGGTGCGCGGAGCGGGGCCCTCACGACGGCGGCCTGGGCGCTGGAGCAGGGTCGCGGCCTCCACATCGTCCCGGGACGGCTCGACGACCCGGCGGTCGCCGGCTGCCTCGCGTTCCTGCGCGAGGCCGGGCCGGAGGCCCGGATCGTGCCGGGAGTCGCCGAGCTCATCGAGGACCTCGGGCTGCTGGGCGACCTGGCGGCGGGTCCGCCGGGTGCGACCGGCGACCATCGCCGGACCGGCGGACGCGGGTCTCGCGGCGCTCCCCGCCGCCGGAGCGGGCCGGTGTCCGCGGCGCTCGCTCGCGGGTCACGGGTCCGTGGACGAGCTGGTCGCGGCGACCGGCCTTGCGGGGGCGACCGTGCTCGGCGTCGCTCACGGCGCTCGAGCTGCGCGGGCTCGTCGTCGAGACGTTCGGCCGCTACCGGCCGGCCGGCTGGCTGGCGCGGCCGGCCGACGGTGCCGCGGCACGAGGGTCCCGCTCGCATTCACGAGCACGCGGCGACGCACCACGGAGGCCGGTCGCGGGCGGGTCCGTGACGGGCGGCTGAGGTTGCCGTCGCGCGGACCGCGGTGCTACCCTGCCGCACAACCCGGCAGCGCGAGCCCCCGCCCCGGCTCGCCTGCCGATCCGTTCGCGGCGTGATTGCGGTGGGCCGTCGCGAGCGGGAACTCGGGCATCGGAGGAGAGGTATTGCGGAAGGTCGGCGCGACCGTGCTCGCCGTGCCCGTGCTCGTCGCCATCTACCTGGCGTCCCTGCGCGGAGCCATGGCGGCGTCCACCGGATCTCGCCGGCACTGGGCGCCGCCGCGATGATCGCCGTCGTCGCCATGGCGAGCCTGCCTCCCGCGCCGAGCGCCGCGGTCCCGCGTCGAGCGCTCCGCCGCCCGTCACCGCCCAGATCCTCGACGCCGTTCGCACCGGGCACGCCGTCACCACGCCGATCGAGATCACGTTCGATGCCCCGATGGACGCCGCGTCCGTCGCCGGAGCGCTCCGGATCTCGCCCGACAGCGCCGTCAGCGTCTCGTGGGACGCGGGCCGGCACGGCAGCTGACGATCGCGCCGACATGCCCGCTGGCAGCCCGACACCCTGTACACGGTCACGATCGACGCGCAGCGCGCGCTCCGAGGCGGGTGGCCGCCTCGCCACTGCGGTCCACGCGCTCGTCCTCACGACAGGCCGCGGGCCGCGGCTCGATCGCCGCGACGCGTCAGCTCAAGGCGTCGCGTCCGCACCGACACGGCGTTCACGATCAAGCTCGACCGGCCCGTCCCGCTCGCCGCCGTCCGCGCGGCGCTGCGCGACCGAGCCCGCGCTCGACGGCGACGCTCGAGCCGGGGGCGACCGCCGGCGAGTACCGGTTCATCCCGTCGGAGCGGCCTCGCCGCCGCAACGACCTACCGCGTGTCGCTCGACGGGCCTCGTACGACGCCGACGGCGTGCCGTTCGCGACCCGACGCCCTGTCGACGGTCTCGACCGTCGAAGGCGCCGTCCGTCGTCCGCTTCCGCCCGTTCGACGGCACCGCGCGCGTCGATCGCGGCGCGATCCTGTCGGTCCGTTTCACCCGAGTCGATGGACCGGCGACGCGACCGCGGGGGCGTTCACGGTGACACGTCCGGCGGCAAGCGCCGTCACCGGCACGGATCGTCGTGGGCCGAGACAGGCGCACGTGCTCGTGTTCCGCCCGTCGACGCCGCTCGCCTACGGCGCGACGGTCGTGATGACGGTCGACGGTGCGGCGCGGTCGCGGGCGGGCGTCCCGCGTCGGCGGCTGCAACGGCCACGTTCCAGGTCGCCCCGAAGCCGACGGCCGCGCCCCCGAAGCCGCGCACAAGTCCGGCGGCTCGGCAGCGTCAAGCGCCAGCCGATCCACATCGGGCGGCAGCGGCGCGGTCGCGGGCAGCTGGCACGCCGTCGAGGCCTACTACCTGCGCCTCATGAACTGCACGCGGACCGGGCGGCTGGGTCACCTCGCGGCGGGTCGTGCTCGTCGCCGGGCGGCCGCAACGTCGCAGCCGCTCGTGCTCAGCGAGCAGCATCTCGGCCCACGTCTCGCGGCCGTACGCGAAGCTGCTCGCGACGAACAACCAGTGCGATCACTTCATCGGCGGGACGCCGGGCGACCGGCTGCGCCGGGCCGGCTTCAGCAGCTACCGCTGGGGCGAGAACCTCGGCTGCCGGTCCGGCAACCCGTACAGCGCCGTCCTCGGCTCGCACCTGTTCTTCCAGAGCGAGAGGCCGTACAACGGCGGCCACTACGTGAACCTGATGAACGCCGCCGTACGACCGCGTCGGCATCGGCGTCTGGGTCTCGCACGGCCGCGTCCGCCTCGTCATCGACTTCTATCACCCCTGATCGCGCCGCTCCCGCGACGCCGGGAGGACCATCGGGCGGGTGACCATCGGGCGGTGACGATCGCGCGCCGGCCTGCGGCGAGCATCGCGGACGTGATCCGCAACGTCGTCATCCATGCCGCGAACGAGCAGCCGCTGATGGCGGACCTGTTCGACATGCCCTCGGCGGACGACGCCGGGCTCCTGTGCACGAACCTGCGCATGATGGACGGCAAGCGGCCGGTGTTCATCGACCAGATCGAGTCCACGTTCTTCTTCCCGTACCACGTCGATCCGGTTCCTCGAGATCCCGCAGGGCGCGGTCGGCGCGGCCGGAGCCGGCGCGACGGGGCCGGCGGTCGCCGACGATGCGACCGACGCGGACGGCGTCGACGAGCCGGCGGCGACGTCGGACGAGCCGAGTCGCTGCTGCCCGATCGTGCTGGTCGACGCGCCGGACGGCCGGCGGGGTCGAGGACCCCGACATCGACATCGAGATCGACGAGGACTTCCTGCAGCGCGTCCGCGACATCTGACCCGCGCCGCGCCGGCCGGGCGCAACGGGCGGCGAAGGACCCGGTGCTACACTCCCGCGCCGCCATGCCGAAGCACCTCGTGATCGTGGAATCGCCCGCCAAGGCGCGGACGATCGAGCGCTACCTCGGCGAGGACTACCAGGTCCTCGCGTCGTACGGTCACGTCCGCGACCTGCCCGAGAACCCGGGCAAGGGCAAGTTCGGCGTCGACGTCGACAACGACTTCGCGCCCGAGTACGTCATCCCGGAGGACCGGCGCAAGCAGGTCGCGGCGATCGAGAAGGCCGCCCGAGGCGCCGTCGACGTCTACCTCGCCACCGACCTCGACCGCGAGGGCGAGGCGATCGCCTGGCACGTCGCCGAGGCGGCCAACGTCCCGGCCGCGAAGACGCACCGGGTCACGTTCAACGAGATCACCGAGGGCGCGATCCGCGAGGCGTTCGCGCAGCCCGCGCGAGATCGACCGCAACCTCGTCGACGCGCAGCAGGCCCGCCGCATCGTCGACCGGCTCGTCGGCTACACGCTCAGCCCGCTGCTGTCGCGCAAGGTGCGCGGCGGGCCTGTCGGCCGGCCGCGTCCAGTCGGTCGCCGTGCGCCTCGTCGTCGAGCGCGAGCGCGAGATCCGGGCGTTCACCGCCCGCGAGTACTGGTCGCTCGAGGCCGTGCTCGCCACGCCCGACGGCACGCCAGTTCGGCGCCGAGGTCGTCCGGATCGCGCGGCAAGGCGCTCGACGTCGGCGACGGCGACACCGCGCCGGGCCCACGCGACGGCGCTGCGCACGCTCAAGCCGGTCGTCGACTCGGTCACGACGCGCCCTCCAAGCGCAACCCCGCGCCGCCGTTCACGACCAGCACGCTGCAGCAGGAGGCGAGCCGCAAGCTCGGCTTCAGCCCCAAGCGGACGATGAGCGTCGCCCAGCGGCTGTACGAGGGCGTCGACACGCCCGACGGCCACGTCGGCCTCATCACCTACATGCGAACCGACTCGACGGCGATCGCGGGCGTCGCGATGGCCGAGGCGCAGGGCGTGATCCAGGACCGCTTCGGCGAGCGCTACGGGACGGGCAAGGGCCGCGTCTACAAGACGAGCGCGAAGGGTGCCCAGGAGGCGCACGAGTCGATCCGGCCGACGTCCTTCCGGCGCGACCCGGACTCGCTGCGCGCGCACGCTCAAGCGCGACGAGCTGCCGCCTCTACCGGCTGATCTGGCAGCGCGCCGTCGCCTCGCAGATGGCGCCCAAGGAGCTCGAGACCACGACGGCGGAGCTCGTGGCGGGCGACTACCGGCTGCGCGCCTCGGCGACGCGGACGCTGTTCGACGGGTTCGCGCGGGTCTACACCGAGGGCCAGGACGACGCGGCCGAGGAGGCGGAGCGCACGCTGCCGCCGCTCACCGCAGGGCGACGTGACCAGCGTCGTCGACGTGACGCCCAACCAGCACTTCACGGAGCCGCCGCCGCGGTTCACCGAGGCGACGCTGATCAAGGCGCTCGAGGAGCACGGGATCGGCCGGCCGTCGACGTACGCCGCCACGATCTCGACGATCGTCGACCGCGGCTACGTCCGCGTCGAGGAGCGCCGCCTGCACCCGAGGAGATCGGCGAGATCGTCACCGACTTCCTCGTGGCGTACTTCAGCGACTACGTGGACCTCGCGTTCACGGCCCGGCATGGAGGAGGACCTCGACGAGGTCGCCGAGCGGCGAGCGCGAGTGGGTGCCGCTGCTGCGGGCGTTCTTCGGCGCCGCTCAAGGATCGCGTCGACGAGGTCCGCAAGACCGTCGGCGCAGCGACGTCACGACCGAGCCCACCGACGAGGTCTGCTCGCGAAGGCCACCCGATGGTCATCCGCCTCGGGCGCAACGGCGAAGTTCCTCGCCTGCTCGACGTACCCCGAGCACAAGGAGACCCGCCCGCTGCCGGGCGACGAGGCGCCGAAGCTCGAAGGTGACGGCGATCCGTGCCCGCAGTGCGGCGAGGGCGTCCTGACGACGCAAGCGCGGCCGGTTCGGGGCCTTCGTCGGCTGCTCGCGCTACCCGGACTGCACCTACATCCGCAAGGACGGCCCGCCGCCGCCCGACCAGCTCGCCGTTCGAGGTCGTCTGCCCCAAGAACGGCGACGGCCAGCTCGTGGCGCGTCGCGCCCGGCGGACCGGCAACGTCTTCTGGGGGTGCTCCAGCTACCCGCGCTGCGACTTCACGACGAACTTCGAGCCGACCGGTGCGATCCACGACGCCCACGAGGACGGCACGCGGGGCGATCGCGCGGCGCCCGGACGGCGGCCTGTGCCTGACCTGCGGCGCGACGGTCGAGCTGCCCGAGGGCGACCTGGTCGGCCGGCGGCTGGCCGGTGGCCCGCCCGATCCGGCGGCGCTGCAGCGGCCGGCGCGGGGTGGCGGCCGGCGGGGGCGGTGGTCGCGCACGGGGCGGCGGCGCCCGACGCGGGAACCGGAGCGCGGGCACCTCGCCGTCCGGAGCCGGGACGCGGCGCTCCGGCGCGTGACGCCGGCCCGACGCAGCGGCGCGTCACCGGAGCGGTGGCTCCTCACAATGGCGAATGGCTGACGGCGTGACCGGCGACGAGGCGCTCCGGCGTTTCGTGCGCTCGCTCGAGGCCCGCGACACGTCGCCCGCACACGCGGCGGTCGTACGAGACGACGGTGGCCGCCTACCTCGACTGGCTCGCGGTCGCGCGGCGCGGACTGGCGGGCGCCCGGCACAGGCGGTCCTGCGCAACTACCTCGCGGAGCTCGGCGACGGGCCGGGCGACGATCGTCCGTCGCCCAGCGGCTGGCCGCGCTCCGCCGTTCCACCGCTACGCCGCGAAGTCGGGGATCGCGCCGGGCGACCCGTGGGGCGCGATCGCGACGCCGCGCCTGCCGCGCCGCCTGCCGCGCGTGCTCGAGGTGGACCAGGTCGAGCGACTGATCGCCGTGGTCGAGGCGGACCTCGACGCCGCGGACGCCGGAACGGGTCGCCGTCACGATCCCGACGGCACCCGCGCGATCGCGCTGCGCGACCGCGCGCTCGTCGAGACCGCGTACGCCGCCGGGCTGCGGATCAGCGAGCTCGCCGCCGCCGACCTCGGCAGCCTCGACCTGCGGCGGGGCGAGGTGCGGGTGCTGGGCAAGGGCCGCAAGGAGCGCATCGGGCTGCTGGGCCGGCCGGCCCGCGAGGCGCTCGAGGCGTACCTCGCCGAGGGCCGGCCGGTCGCTCGCGGCGCGCCGGTCGCCGCTCGATGAGCCCCACGACGGCCGTCTTCCTCAACCACCGCGGCGCGCCGCTCGGGCGTCCGCGGCCTGCGCGGCCGCCTCGACCGGCTGCGACGCCTCGCCGGGCTGCCGGAGGGCGTGAGCCCGCACACGCTGCGCCACAGCTTCGCGACCCACCTGCTCGAGGGCGGTGCGGACCTGCGCGTCGTCCAGGAGCTGCTGGGCCACGAGAGCCTCGCGACGACGCAGGTGTACACCCACGTGTCGCCGGGACGGCTGCGGGAGGCCTACCGGACTGGCCCACCCGAGGGCCCGCAGCGACGTGAGCGACGACCCGACGACGTTCATCGACGTGGTCGAGCCGCCCGAGATGCCGCTGGCCGCTGGCACGGGCGGCGGCCGCGACGGCCGGGTCGGGCGGGCCACGCTCGCCCTCGCACGCGCCGGGCTGATCGTCACGGGCGCGTTCCTGATCTCGCGCGTCCTCGGCTACGTCCGCTACGTCGCGATCGCCGCCGCCGTGCCCGAACGCCGCGCAGCTCGACGCGTTCTTCGCCGCGTTCCGGATCCCGGACTTCCTGTTCCAGCTCGTCGCCGCCGGCGCGCTCTCGTCCGCGATGATCCCGGTCATCGCCGGGCTGCTCGCGAACGACGAGGAGGCGCGGGCGTGGCGCGTCGTGTCGAGCGTGACGACGCTGATGCTGGGCGACGCTCTCGATCCTCGCGGCGGTCGTCCTGCTGCTCGCGCCCGGGCTCGTGGCGACGATCACGCCCGGGTTCGACGCCGCAGGAGCTCGCCCTGACCACCGAGCTCACGCGGATCATGGTCCTGGCGCCGCTGTTCCTCGCGGCGGGCGCCGTGGCGACGAGCGTCCTCAACGCCCGCGGCCAGGTTCGGCGCCGCGGCGATGGCGCCGATCGTCTACAACCTCGGGATCATCGGTGGCGCGCTGTTCCTCGTGCCGGTGTTCGGCGTCGCGGGGCTCGCGATCGGCGTCGTCGCTCGGCGCCGCGGCGCACCTCCTCGTCCAGGTCCCGACGCTGCGCCGCATCGGCGCGCGGATCCGGCCGCGGGTCGACCTGCGCGACCCGCAGGCGCGGCGCGCGCTCGTGCTGATGGCGCCGCGCGCGCTCGGCCTCGGCGCGACGCAGATCGTGTTCCTGGTCATGACCAGCCTCGCCTCGACCCTGCCGACCGGGTCGATCAGCGTCTTCAACTTCGCGTTCGCGATCCTCCAGATCCCGATCGGCGTCATCGGGGTGCCGCTGGGCGTCGTGCTCCTGCCGTCGCTCTCGCGCGAGGCGGCGACCGGCGGCGATGGACGCGTTCCGGCGCCTGCTCGTCCGCGGCCTGTCGCATGCTCGGCGTACGTGATGATCGCGATCACCGCGCTCGGCATCGCGCTCTCGGCGCGACGTCGTCCAGCTCCTGTTCGGCTTCGTCGGCGTGCAGCCGAGGCGGCGCTCGAGCGGACCCGGCCGACGCTCGCGATCTTCCTCGTCGGGCTGACCGCCCACTCGCTGATCGCCGTGCTCGCCCGCGCCTTCTACGCGCTCCAGGACACCGCGACGCCGGTCGTCGCCGCGCTGATCGCGGTCGGCGTCAACATCGTCGTCGGCGACCGTGCTGGTCGGGCCGCTCGGGCTCGAACGGGCTCGCCGTCGCGATCGCGACGGCCGCCTGGCTCGAGACGCTGGCCCTCGTGCTGCTGCTGCAGCGGCGGCTGCCGGCGCTCGACGCTCGGGCACGTCGGCGAGCGTGATGGCGCGCACGCGGTCGTCGCCGTCGCGGGCGGCGTCGTCGCGTGGGCCGTGATCCAGGGCTCTGACGTCGCGTCTGGGGCGCCAGCCCGGGCTTCGTCCGGCTGCTCGTGCAGATGGTGCTCGCGACGGCGGCCGGCGGGCTCGTGATCCTCGGCGGGTCGCTCGCGTTGCGGATCGAGGAGCCGCGGCTTATCGTCGGGGTCGTGGTCGACCTCGCTGCGCCGCCGCGGCCGCTCGTGACGGCGCCGCGCCGACGACCGCGCCGGCGACCACGCGACCGGCCGGACGGACGACTGGGACGCGTTCGTCGAGGCGAACCCGCTCGGGCTCGTACCTGCAGCTCTCGGGCTGGGCGCGCGGTCAAGGCCGTCAACGGCTGGACGTCGACGCGCCTGCACGCGCCGGGCACCGGCACCGGCGACGGGGTCGGCGCCCAGGTCCTGCTCCGGCGGCCGGGGCCGCTGCCGTGGGCGTTCGCCTACGCGCCGCGCGGCCCCGTCCTCGAGCGCTGGGACGCCGACGGCGATCGCGCGGTTCACCGACGCTCGCCCGCGCAGGGCCTCCGTTCGGGCGCCTCGGGCGCGGGTCGCGTGAGCCACCTGCGGATCGACCCGGAGATCGAGCGCGGCGCCGGCCCCGACGACGGTGGCGCGGTCACGGCCGCGCTCGCGGCGGCCGGCTGGGCGGCGTCGCCGCCGGTCCAGCCGGTCTCGACCCGCGTCATCGACCTCGCGGCCGACGAGGCCGCCCTGTGGGGCGACCTGCGCAAGAAGTGGCGCCAGTACGTGAACAAGGCGCGGACCGGCGGCGTGCGGGTCGTGGACGCCGGCCCCGAGCGCCTCGACGACTTCTACCGCGATCTACCGCGAGACCGCCGACCGGGCGGGGTTCCTGATCCGCGCCCAGTCGCGCCTACCGCGACGTGTGGGACGCGTTCGGGCCGTCGGGCCACGCCCGGCTGCTGTTCGCCGAGCTGGCCGACGGGACGCCGGTCGCGACGCTGTTCCTCGTGCGGCCGGGCACGCGGGTCGTGGAGCCGTACGGCGGCATGACCGAGGCCGGCGCCGACTCGCGGGCCAACTACCTGCTCAAGTGGGAGGCGATCCGGAGCTCGAAGGAGGCGGGCGCCGACGACCTACGACCTGTGGGGCCTCGCCCACCCGGGATCGCCCACTTCAAGACCGGCTTCGGGGGCCGCGAGGTCGCGTACGTCGGGCGCCTGGGACCTCGTGCTCGACCCGCTCGGCCGCCGGACCTACTCGGTCGCCCTGCGGACGCGGGTCCGGCTGGCCCGCCTGCGCCACGGCCTGCGGCGGCGGGTCGGCTCGGCGGCGGGCTACGCGGGCGACGGCGACGGCTCGCGCGCGAACGCGCCCGGCACGGGCGACGCGGGGGCGACGGGTGACGCCGCCGTTCAGGAGCTCGACGGCGCGGCGCTCGACGGCTGGGACGCGCGGGCCGTCGATGTCGCCCGGCGGCCACGTCCTCCAGTCGCGGGCGTGGGCCGAGCACCGGGCGGCGCAGGGCGACTGGCGGCCGCGGTACCTCGCGATCGGCGACGTCGCGCGCCCTGGCGCTGGTTCGCCCGTGGCCGCTGCGTCGGCGGCGGGTCGGCGTACCTGCCGCGCGGGCCCGTCGTGGACGGGGAGCCCGTGGACGGACGACGGCTCGGGCGGCGCGATCGGGGCGGCGCTCGTCGGCGGCCGCGGCCCACCTCGAGGCGACGGGCGTCGACGTCGTCGCGGCGGACCCCGAGGTCGCGGCCGACGACCCGGGCTACCGGCGGCGCTGATCCGGCCGCCGGCTTCCACGGCGATCGCCGAGATCCAGCCGTCGCGCCACCGGATGGCGCTCCCGCTGCCCGCCGACGGCGACGCGGCCGCGATCATGGACGGCGTCGCCAAGGCCACCCGCCAGCGGATCCGCCGGGCCGAGCGCGACGGCGTCGCCGTGCTGCGCTGGGACCACGCGCCGACGCCGGCGATGCTCGACGGGGCGCTCGATGGCCGCGACCGAGCCGCCCGCGGCGGCGCTCGGGCCGCTTCTACGACCTGCTGCGCGCCACCGGCGACCGGCGCGGCTTCGGGTTCGGGGGCGCCGGACGAGTTCGTGACCTGGTGGGTCCAGCGCGCTCGGCGCGCGGGTCACCTCGTCTACCTCGAGGCCCGCGAGGGCGTCGGTCGACGGCGACGTCCTCGGCGGCCTCGTCCTGTACCGCCACGGCGCGCCGCCTCTCGACGGCGCACTCCGCGGACCGCGCCGAGCGCCGCCACGACCACCCGGGCGCGATGCACCTGCTGCGCTGGCGGGCGATCGAGCTCGCGCTCGCGGAACGACGGACCGAGATGGACCTGGGCGGGCGTCGACGTGGCCGGGGCGCGGCGCGAGCCGCAGCCCGGCGAGCCGACGTACGGCCTGTACGAGCACAAGCGGTCCTTCGGGGCGACGTGGGTGGCGCTCGGCGGGGCCCAGGAGCGCGTCGCGCGGGCGTGGCGCTACGCGGCGGGCCGCGCGGCGGCGACGGGCGGGCCGGGCCGTCGGGCGGGGGAGCGGGCGCCTGACGGTGAGCCGGCGAGGCGGAGCCGGATCGCGGACGCTGCTCGCGGCCGCGGAGCCGGCGAGCGCCGCGACCGCTCGGCCGGGCTCGTCGAGCGGCTGCGTGGCGGCCGGCCTCGTGCGTGGCGCGCGGCGCGACGGCCTGCCGATCGGCGCGGCGGGGCTCGGCCGACGTCGCGGTGACTGGGCGTCACCGACGACTCGCGCGCCGTCGCGCGCGGGGCGCTGTTCGTCGCGGTCCCCGGGTTCCACGTCGACGGCCACGACTTCGTCGCCGCGGCCGCGGCGGCCGGCGCGGCGGCGGCGATCGTCGAGCACCCGGTGGCCGGACGCGCCGCTGCCGCAGCTCGTCGTGTCGGCCGCCGCGGGCCGCGCTCGCCCGCGTCGGCCGGCTGGTGGTACGGCGACCCGTCGCGCGCGCTCGGGGTCGATCGGGATCACCGGCACGGACGGCAAGACGACGACCTCGTTCCTCGCCGCGGCGGCGCTCGAGGCCGCGGGCCTGTCGACGGGCCTCATCGGCACCGTGGAGACGCGGATCGGCGACGTCCGCGACCGGCACGCCGCCCACGTCACGACGCCCGGCGCGCCCGAGCTGCAGGCGACGCTCGCGGCGATGGTCCGCGCCGGCAACCAGGTCGCCGTGCTCGAGACCACCTCGCACGCGCTCGAGCTCGACCGCGTCCTCGGCGTCGCCTAGGACGCGGCGGTGTTCACGAACCTCACCCACGAGCACCTCGAGCTCCACGGCACGTTCGAGGCGTACCGCGCCGCGAAGCTCCGCCTGTTCCGGGCGCTCGGCGGCGGGCGGCGGCGACGCCGACGGCATCGACGCCAACCCCGTCAAGACCGTCGGCGGCCGGCCGTGGCCGAAGGTCGCGATCGTCAACGCGCGACGACGCGGCGGCGTCCTGGTTCGAGGCGGCGGCCCACGAGGCGGGCGCCGCGTCGTCACCTACGGCGCCGATCGCCTCGGCCGACGTGCGCGCGACCGGCGTGGAGGAGGACGCCCGCCGCCTCCGCGTGGCGTATCGACGCGCCGTCGGGCGCCGCGCACGCTGGACCTGCGGCTCGCGGGCCGCTTCAACGTCCACAACGCGCTCGCGGTCGTCGCGCTGGGCGAGGCGCTCGGCCTCGATCCCAGCCGCCGTCCGCGAGGGCCTCGCGTCGGTCGAGGGCGTGCCCGGGCCGCATGGAGCGGATCGACGAGGGCCAGCCGTTCGCCGTCATCGTCGACTACGCGCCACTCGCCGGCGTCGCTCCAGGGCGTGCTCGACCTGCTCGCGCCGGTCGCCGCCGCGGGCGGCGGCGGGCTGATCGCCGTCTTCGGCTCGGCCGGCGAGCGCGACACGGCCAAGCGCGGCGGCGATGGGCCGGATCGCGGCCGAGCGATGCCGCCTCGTGATCGCGACCGACGAGGATCCGCGGGGCGAGGACCGCGACGCGATCGTCGACGCGATCGTGCGCGGGCGCGGAGGCCGCGCGGCGCGCGGCGCAGGCGTGGACGTGCTCGCGATCGCGGACCGGCGCGAGGCGATCGCCGCCGCGTTCGAGCGCGCCCGGCCCGGGCGACGTCGTGCTGCTCGCCGGCAAGGGCCACGAGGCGTCGATCCTGTACGCCGACGGCCCGATCGCCTGGGACGAGGCCGCCGAGGCGCGCGCGAGGCGCTCGCCGCGCTGGGCTACCGGGGCCGCTGACGGGTGCGCGGCTGCCTGTTCACGCTGCTCCTCGGCGCGGTCGTGATCGGCGCTGTTCGTCGTCATCGGCCTGCCGGCCATCGCCGCCGGCGCGCTGACCGCGGGCGTCGAGGCGGCCGGCCTCCAGTCGACCGGACACGGTCGTGACCGTCACCAGCGACCCGCCGACCGACCTGCTCGGCCTGCACGCCGACCGCGTCCGGATCCGGGCCACGGACGCGACGTTCCGCGGCCTCGAGATCGCGCTCGCTCGACGTGACCCTGCACGACGTCCAGCTTCGTCGACCGGACGGTCGCGGTCGATCGACGGGACGCTCGACGGCGTCGTCGGCGCCGGTGTCGGTGGCCGCGACCTCGCGCCTCGACTCGATCGTGCTCGCGGGCGGCGGCGACGACGGTCATCGCGACGACGCACGATCCCGGCGCGCCGAGGTCGAGGGCTGATCGCCGACCGGATCGAGGCCGCGCTCGGCGCGCGCCCGACGACGGTGCGGCTCGCCGCGCCGGACCGGCTCACGGTCGAGCTCGTCGTCGCCGTCAAGGGCCGCTTCGTCGTGTCGCGACGCGGCGACCTCCAGGTCCGGATCACCGAACGGCCCGGCCGCGGGCCAGCTGGTCACGCTGCTGCGCGGCGAGCGTCGACCTGCCGATGCGGCTGACCGGCGGCGAAGGTGACGCCGGCCGGCGACCTCGCAGCTCACCGGCGACCTGACGGTGAGCCTGCTGGGCCGCCTGCCGGTCGTCGGCTCGCGGATGCGGCACCCGTCGACACGCGGGCCGCGGGTAGACTTCGCGCATGGCTGAACCCGTCGTCCGCGACCCGGAGGTGCCGCTCGCGCCGCCGTCCGAGCACGGCCGCGACGCGCCGCCGCGGCCCCCGCCGGACCGACGCACGACCGGCCCGACGGCGAGCCTCGACCGCCGGCTGGGACGCCGACGCCGTCGCGCGGCGGCCCTGCTCGCCGAGGTCCACCGCCACCACCCGCAGGCCGACCTCGGCATCGTCGAGCGCGCCTTCGACCTCGCCGTCGAGGCCCACGCCAGCCAGGTCCGCGCCTCGGGCGAGCCGTACGTCACCCACCCGATCGCGTCGGCGCAGATCCTCGCCGACCTCGGCATCGACCCCGTCGCCGTCGTCGGCCGCGCTCCTCCACGACGTCCCCGAGGACACCGAGTACAGCCTCGCCGACGTCGAGGAGCGCTTCGGGCCCGAGGTCGCCCACCTCGTCGACGGCGTCACCAAGCTGTCCAAGTTCAGCACCCACAGCCACGAGCAGCAGCAGGCCGAGAACATCCGGAAGATGTTCCTGGCGATGGCGGACGACATCCGCGTCGTCCTCATCAAGCTCGCGGACCGCCTCCACAACATGCGCACGCTGGGCGCGCTGCGCGTCGAGAAGCAGCAGCGGATCGCCCGCCAGACGATGGAGATCTACGCGCCGCTCGCCGAGCGGCTCGGGATCTGGCAGATCAAGTGGGAGCTCGAGGACCTCGCGTTCAAGGCGCTCGAGCCCGAGGCCGTTCCGCGACGCTCGCCCGGCTGCTCGACACGCGGCGCAAGGGCCGCGAGACGCTACATCGAGCGCGCGATCGAGGAGCTCCGGCCGCGGCTCGCGGACGCCGGCATCGAGGCCGAGCTCCAGGGCCGCCCGAAGCACATCTACAGCATCTGGAAGAAGATGCAGCGCAAGAGCGCGGAGTTCGGCGAGATCTACGACGTCTACGCCATCCGCCTGCTCGTCGACGAGGTCCGCGACTGCTACGCGGCGCTGGGCATCGTGCACGCGCTGTGGCGCCCGATCCCGGGCCAGTTCGACGACTACATCGCCGTCCCCAAGAACAACCTGTACCAGTCGCTCCACACCGCGGTCATCGCGCTCGACGGCAAGCCGCTCGAGATCCAGATCCGGACCCACGCGATGCACCAGGTGTCCGAGGTCGGCATCGCGGCCCACTGGCGGTACAAGGAGGGCTCGAAGGCCGAGCGCGACTACGACGCGAAGCTCGCCTGGCTGCGCCAGCTCATGGAGTGGCAGCGCGACGTCAGCGACTCCGACGCGACCGAGTTCGTCGAGGGCATCAAGCTCGACATCTTCCAGGACCAGGTCTTCGTGTTCACGCCGCGGGGCGACGTCAAGGACCTGCCCGCCGGCGCGACGCCGCTCGACTTCGCCTACCGGATCCACACCGACATCGGCCACCGCACGATCGGCGCCAAGGTCAACAACCGGCTCGTCCCGCTCGACTACCGGCTCAAGAACGGCGACATCGTCGAGATCGTCACGACCAAGGGCGAGCACGGGCCGTCGCGCGACTGGCTGAACATCGTCCGGACCTCGCACGCCCGCGAGAAGATCCGGCAATGGTTCAAGAAGAAGGACCGCGCCGAGAACATCGTCCACGGCCGCGAGTCGCTCGAGCGCGAGCTCCGCCGCCTGGCCCGGACGAGCATCCAGGCGGTCGGCCTCGACCGGATCGCCGAGGTCGCCAGGACCTACCAGCACGAGACGGTCGACGACTTCTACGCCGCCATCGGCTACGGCGCGATCTCGGCCCAGCAGGTCGTGATCCGGCTCGGCGTCCTCGACGACGGCGAGACGTCGCTGCCCACGATCGCGCCGCCGCAGCCCGCCGCGGACCGGCGGCGTCCGCGTCAAGGGGGTGGGGGACCTCCTCGTCCGGTTCGCCAAGTGCTGCCACCCGATCCCGGGCGACCCGATCCAGGGCTTCATCACCCGCGGCAAGGGGATCACGGTCCACCTGATGTCGTGCCCGACGGTGCTCAACGAGCGCGAGGTCAGCCGCCTGATCGACGTCGAGTGGGAGGCGGCGCCGGCGCAGACCTACCCGATCGCGATCCGCGTCGAGGCGTACGACCGGACGGGCCTGCTGTCGGACATCACGCAGGTGATGGCCGAGAACAAGGTCAACATCCTGGCGGCCAACGTGGCCGTCAACCCGGACCACACGGCGATCGTCGCGATGACGATCCAGATCGCGTCGGTCGCGCAGCTGGCCAAGGTGATGAGCCGCGTCGAGCAGCTCAAGGACGTGATCAGCGCCCAGCGCGACCTCGGCTGACGCCGGCGGGACTTTGCCCAGGCGTCAGCCGCACTAGCGGGGGCGGGCGGCGGGACTGGGCTCCGGCCGAGGCCAGGGTCGAGGGCTTGGTGCGAGCGGCGATGAGGGCGTCAGCGCGGATCCGGCGTAGCCAGGCGAAGGCGCCGACGCCGATGACGAGGCAGACCGCGCCGCCCAGGACCATCGACTCGGCGACGCCGTACCGCGAGGCGATCCAGCCCATCAGCAGGCCGCCGACCGGCGTCGAGCCCGCGAAGACCGTCGTGTAGACGCTCATCGTCCGGCCGCGGAGGTGGTCCGGGACCGCGAGCTGGATCGTCGTGTTGGCGGTCGCCGCCATGGCGATCGCGCCGAGGCCCGACGAAGAACATCAGCACCAGCGACAGGAAGTAAGATGCTCGACAGCCCGAGGGCGATCGACGCCACGACCCGAGCAGGATCGCGCCGCCGGCGATGAGGCCGACGCGCGAGCGCGCGCGAGAACGCGATGTACAGGGCCGCGACCAGCGACCCGACGCCCGAGGCCGCCATCAGGAACCCGTAGCCCGTCGCGTCGGAGTGCAGGACCTGCTCGGTCAGCGGCGGGATGACGACCTGGAAGTTCATGCCGAAGGTCGAGACGAGGCCGACGACGAGGATGCCGAGCAGCACCAGCGGCGTGCGGCGCACGTAGCGCAGGCCCTCGCGCAGGTCCCGGACGACCTCGCTGGCCGAGCCGGGGCGTGCGATCGGCGGCGCGAGCCGGAGCTCGCTCTGGCGCATCGCGAGCAGGGCGATCAGGACGGCGAGGAAGCTGACGCCGTCGATCAGGAAGGCGGTCGAGATGTCGAAGGCGCCGATCGTGAGCCCGGCGACCGCCGGCCCGAGGACGCGGGCGGCGTTGAACATCGCCGAGTTGAGCGCGACCGCGTTGCCGATGTCCTCGCGGCCGACCATCTCGACCGAGAACGCCTGCCGGGTCGGCATGTCGACGACGTTGGTCAGGCCGCCGAGCAGCGCCAGGACCATGACCTGCCACACCTCGACCGCTCCGGTGAACGACCAGGGCGAACATCGTGAACGACAGCATCATCTTGATCGTCTGGGTCGCGATCAGCGTCTGGCGCTTGGGCAGGGCGTCGGCGATCAGGCCGCCGAACAGCCCGAGGACCATCACCGGGATCCACTGGCATCGCGGCGACGACGCCGAGCAGGAACGGGTCGCCGGTCAGCTGCGAGGATCAGCCAGCCCTGGGCGACGGTCTGCATCCAGGTGCCGACGAGCGACACGAGCTGGCCGCCGAAGTAGAGGCGGTAGTTGCGGTGCCGGAAGGCGCGGGCGCCGTTGGCGAGCGACAGTCCGGCGCCCGGGCGGATCATCGATCCGTCTCTGGACGGCGTGATCCGCGGCGTGGCGGCTCGTCGAGGGGTGCTCGTGGGTCGGCTCGCGGCCGGCGTCGAGATCGTCGAGTGGCCCGCGAGGTGCGCGCGACGCTCCTCGGCCTCGGTGATCATCGCCTCGAGCCGATCGATCTTGCGGCGCAGCGAGCCGACCTGGCGATCGACGCGGGCGACGGCGTCCTCGAGGATGGCGCTGCTTCTCGGACGGCGTCGTGGGAGACGCGGAACGTCGTCCGGTTGCGGGCCCGCGCCGCCTCGTCCTCGAGCAGCTGGCCGATCTCGGCGAGCGAGAAGCCCGGCGTCGTCGCGGAGGCCGCGGATGAACCGCAGCCGCTCGAGGTCCTCGGTGTCGTACAGGCGGTAGGCGCCCTCGGAGCGCGCGGCGGGGGCGAGGAGCCCGAGCTCCTCGTAGTAGCGGATCGTGCGCGGCGTCAGGCCGGTGTCGGCCGCGACCTCCTGGATCCGCAGCAGTCGCGGCTCGGCTGCCGGCGTCAGCGGTGGGGGCGGGGGATCCGGAATGCGTCACCCGGCGATCCTACCAAACCTTGCCGTTCACGTAAAGGTTATGGTTCTGCGAATTCGCATCGGCTCAAAAGGGTGATGGCAACGGGCTCAACCCGGATCACGCTTGCGCTGACGCGTACTCGCTGTGCAGAGCACTCCGTCCAAGTCGGACCGAGTGAAGCGCGCCGGGGACTCCAAAGGAGAACGGGAATGGCCGACAACCAGGTAGTCATCGGGATCTTCGGCGACGAGGCAGCGGCGGACGCCGCGGCCGAGGCGCTCAAGGTCTGGGACAAGACGACCGAGGAGGTCAAGCTCGGCGCGATCGGTGTGCTGGTCACCGACGAGTCGGGCCAGATCAAGGAGCACAAGCTCGGCGCACGAAGCGGCAAGAAGGGCGCCGGCATCGGCCTCGTCCTGGCGATCGTCGCCCCGCCGACGCTGCTCGCCGGGATCGTCGGCGGTGGCGTTCTTGGTCACTTCCACCACAAGGGGCTCGGCCTCACGCCCGAGGACCGCGAGCGCATCGGCGCAGAGCTGTCCGGCGGCAAGGCGGCCGTCGGCGTGCTCACGGCCACTGATGAGCAGGCCGGTGTGATCTCCGGCAAGCTCGCCGAGCTGGGTGGCGCGGTCGAGACCCACGAGGTCAGCGACGAGGCCCTCGCCGCCGTCGCGGAAGCCGCACCGGAAGCCGCCGCGGCAGACGAGCCTGAGGCGACCGCCGCGCCCGCCTGATCCATGGCCCGATTGCGCCGACCCGGATCGTGTCGCACGCCCGGGTCGGCCAGTCGGCAAACTCATCGGATCACGGGAGGCCGTTGCTGAGCGGCCGCGGCCGTGACTGGGTCGAGGGAGCAGGATCGAGTGGACGAACAAGGTCGTGGACCGTCCGTCCCGGTGGTCGAAGAGGCCGGCCGCCAGCTCCGCGCCCCCTGGGCGGCGAGCGTCGCCGGGCTGCTGTTCGCCGTGCTGTTCACGGCGGCGTTCCTGATGCTGCGCGACGAGACGATCTTCCTGGCCGACGACGGGCGGCTCGGCCAGCTGTTCGCGCACGGTGACGACCTGCCGGCCCTGATCGGCGGCCTCTACCTGGCCCCGTTCGCCGGGATCATGTTCCTGTGGTTCGTGGCGGTGATCCGGGACCAGATCGGCGAGCGCGAGGATCGCTTCTTCGCCACGGTGTTCTTCGGCAGCGGGATCCTGTTCGTGGCGCTCCTGTTCGTCGTCGCCGCCATTGCAAGCGCCCCGAGCGTCGCCGTGCGCTACCTCGATCAGCCGGCGCCGTCCGCGAACACCGTCGGGCTGATCCGGTCGCTGGCCTACACGGTCGCGTTCGCGTTCATGAACCGGGCCGCCGGCGTGTTCCTGTTCGTGACCGCGACGATCGGGCTCAAGACCGGCGTCTTCCCGCGCTGGTTCTCGCTCGTAAGCTACCTGCTCGGCGCCGTCCTGCTCTTCGCCGTGAGCTTTACGGAGGTTGCGCTCCTCGTCCTGCCGGCGTGGGTCGCCGTCGTCAGCCTGTTCATCCTCCGCCGGGAGCGGCAGCGCCACCGATCTGCGTAGTCGCGACGCGTGGCCGTGTTCGCCAATGGCACACTGGCACCGATGACGACGGGCGCCAGCGACACGGCCGACACGCTGCGCTCGGTGACCGGGAGCGGCGACGATCGGACCCTCGGGGAAGCGGTCACGCCCGCGCGGCCAGTCCACCCCTACATCCACGTCGTCGTGGTCGCCGTCATCGGCGCCGTGTCGGTGCTGGTGTGGCTCGCGGCTACGAGACCCTGAACCGGGCGATCTGGGACAACGCCTTCGTCACGGCCAATCCGTGGATGTTCCCGGTCATCTGCCTGCCGTTCTCGCTCGCGGTCGGCCTGCTGGTCAAGTACCGCCATGCCCCGACCACGCTCGACGAGTCGATGCTCGACAGCCTGTCCGGCGACGTGTCGAAGATCGACTGGCGATCGCTGCCGGTGACGATCGTGATGTCGCTTGTCTCCCTGTTCTCGGGCGCGGTCCTCGGTCCGGAGGGCGGGATCGGCGGCATCGCGTCCAAGATCGCCGCGTTCTACAACGAGAAGGTCGGCATTCCGGCGGGCCATCGGTCGCAGCTCGTGTTCTCGACGCTCGCCGCGGCGTACAACGGCCTCGTCGCGAACCCGCTGTTCACCGGCGTCCTGGGCACGGAGCTGATCAAGGACCCGGAGGCGAAGGCGCGCAACCTGCCGGCCACGCTGGTCGGCGGCTCGATCGGCTACCTCGTCTTCTTCGCCGCCGGCAGCAGCGGGCTCCAGAACTACCTCCACCTCAACGTCACGCAGCCGTTCCGGCCCCTCGACGTCGTGCTCGTCCTGGTCTTCGGCCTCCTCGGGCTCGTGCTGGCGCTGATCGCCGGCGGCCTGTTCCGGGTGTCGAGCGCGTTGTTCGGCCGGTTCAAGGACCGCGTGGTCGAGCGGGCGCTCGTCGCCGGTGTCATCTTCAGCGTGGTCGGGATGGTGGCGCCGATCCTGCTGTTCTCCGGCGAGACCCAGGTCCAGATCGTGGTCGCGAACCCGGCCGCCTACGGGCCGCTCACCCTGCTGGCGATGGC
Source organism: uncultured Chloroflexia bacterium (assembly GCA_963779575.1). GTDB lineage: Bacteria > Chloroflexota > Limnocylindria > Limnocylindrales > CSP1-4 > CAIXZV01. The sequence continues at coordinate 67,700 of CAVZYT010000006.1, read as the reverse complement.
GCTGGTCAAGCTCGCGCTGCTCGCCGTCGCCTTCAAGAGCGGCTTTCTGGGTGGCCCGACCGTTCCCGGCCATCTTCGCGTCCGTCTGCGTGGCCCTCGGCATCAGCCTCCTGCTGCCGGGGATGCGCGAGGACGTGCTCATCGGCGGCGTCATGGCGGGCTTCCTGGTCGTCCTGTTCAAGGCGCCGTTCATGGTGATCCTGCTCACGGCGGTCATGCTCCAGGCGGGGCCCGAGCTGACCGCGCTGATCGTCCTTGCGGTCGCGGCGGTGATGATCGTCCAGCCGTACATCCTGGCCGCCGTTGCGAGCCGGCAGGCGGCGCGCAGCGCTGCCCGTCGGCCGCCCGAGAGTCGGTCGCCCTAGACTGGGGCCGATGCCCAGCTTCCGCGCCCCCCGGGGCACCCGCGACCTGCTGCCGGCCGACCGCGCGGTGTTCGACCGGCTCACGAGCATCGGCACCGAGCTCGCGGTCCGCTACGGCTACCGGCTGATCGAGACGCCGATGTTCGAGCAGGCGGCCGTGTTCGAGCGCGGGATCGGCGCCGTGACCGATGTCGTCGAGAAGGAGCTGTTCCGGATCGCGCCGCGGACCGAGGAGGCCGAGGCGTGGGCGCTCCGTCCGGAGCCGACGGCCGGCATCGTCCGCGCCTACCTCCAGCACGGGATGCAGACGCTGCCGCAGCCCGTGAAATTGACCGCCACCGGGCCGATGTTCCGGTACGACCGGCCGCAGGCCGGGCGCTACCGCCAGTTCTGGCAGTTCGACGTCGAGGCCATCGGCGATCCCGGGCCGGCCGTCGACGCCGAGATCATCGAGCTCGGCCACCGCTTCTACGGCGAGGTCGGCGTCAGCGGCGTCGAGGTGCACGTCAACTCCATCGGCGACGGCGCCTGCCGGCCCGCCTACATCGCGGAGCTGACCGCCTACTACCGCGGGCATGTGGACGCCCTCCCGCCGACAGAGCGCGACCGACTCGAACGGAACGCGCTCCGGCTGCTGGACTCCAAGGATCCCGCGATGAAAGAGCTCAACGCGTCGGCGCCCCGGATCGCCGACCGGCTGTGCGACGCGTGCGGCGCCCACTTCGAGGGCCTGAAGGCGCACCTGACCGCGGTCGGCGTCCCGTGGCGCGTCGAGTCCGGGCTCGTCCGCGGCCTCGACTACTACACGCGGACGGCGTTCGAGTATTACGTCGCGGGCCGCGAGGGCCAGCAGCAGGCGATCGGCGGAGGTGGACGGTACGACGGCCTGGTCGAGCTGCTTGGAGGCCGGCCGACGCCCGGGATCGGCTTCGGGCTGGGGCTCGACCGGGTTGCGCTGGTGCTGGCGGAGCAGGGGAGCGCCGAGCACGTCGAGCCGGGGCCGCTGGCCGTGGTCGTCGGTGCGGATCCCGACGACACGGTGACGCGCCTGCGCATCGCGACGGACCTGCGCGCGGCCGGGCTCCGTATCCGCGCCGACCTCGCCCGCCGCAAGCTCGGGCGTCAGCTCGAGGCCGCCGGCAAGGATGGCGCCCACTTCGCGGTGATCCTGGGTGACGAGCTGGCCTCGGGCCAGGTGCAGGTTCGCGACCTGCTCGCCGGCAGCCAGCGAACCGTCGCCGTCGACGACCTGGCCCGCGAGCTCGCCCGCGCCGAGGCCGCCCACAAGCACGGCTGAGGGCGGGGGTCAGGCGCCTGGTGACCAGCAGGCCTGGGTCGAGGGGGTCGTGACCGGCGCCAACTCGTCGGGCTGCGGGCGCGGGACGGTCACGGCCGGGCGGCGCTCACTGCTCGTCGGCGACGGGCACGTCGTTGCGCATGCCCGCGTGGATCCCGGCCGCGTTCTTGACCGCCGACGTGATCGCGCCCTCGATCCAGCGCCGCGCCCGGCGGTCGCAGGCGTCGCTCGCGAACCAGATCCGCCCGACGGGCCGGACGATGTCGTCGTAGAAGCGGCTCGTCATCTCGTACGGGCGGAAGAGGGGACCGATCCCCCCGCCGTGGCGGTCGAGCGCCCAGTCGTGCGAGATGCCGTACTCGAACGTGTCGCGTGCCTCGGGGTGGATCTTCGCCAGGTCCTCCAGCGCCTCCGAGATCCGCTGGTTCTCGTCGAGCATGCTGTAGGCCATGCTGTCCTGCTCCCAGGCATAGGACGCGATGATCACGCCCTTGTCCATCGACGGGTCCTGGCCGGCGGGCGTGTAGACCACGTTACGGATCGCGAGGTCCGTGACCGTCACGCCGTGCGTGATCGCGTAGTCGTCGACCCACCAGCGGCGGCTGAACTGCATGAAGATCTTGTGGGCGCGGCCGTAGTAGACGTTCCGGATCGTGAACCACTTGTCGACGTCCAGGCCGCTGATCTCCATGTGCCGCAGCAGCACCATCGGGACCGTCAGCACGCACTCGTCGGCGGTGACGTGAGCCCTCGGTGCCGACGGCGTCGCGATAGCGGACGACGACGTCGTCGGGGCCCTGTTCGATCGCGTGGACCTCCGCGCCGAGCCGGATGTCGCGCATGAGCGCCGGCGCGAAGGCGTTCGCGAGGCTATCGGCGCCGTCGTCGATGTACTCGAGGTCGCCGAACACGTCCTCGTGCCAGTGCGAGAACCATTCGATCAGGCTGAAGTGGAATCGCCCCTCGAGGTTGAACAGGGGGCCCAGCAGCGAGATCGCGGCGTCGCTGAGCCCCTGCTCGATCAGAAAGCCGAGCAGCGAGTAGCGGTCGTAGCGGTCGATCAGCTTCTCCCAGCCGCCCGGCTCCGCCAGGAGATCGATCAGCGGCCGCATCGCGTCGTGGAGGATGTCCGCCGGCGGCCGGCCGCGCTCGCCCGGCGGCAACCCGAACTCGAAGCTCTCGGGGGTGAACTCGCTGCGGCGCACACCCTTGCCGTTGAGGAACACGAACGTGTCCGGGTCGTCCATGCCGAACGGCGTCGTCGCCAGGCCGAACCGGTCGTGGATCAGGTGCTGGGCGAGGTGGTGCTGCTTGGGGAAGCGCATCGCCCCGAACTCGCCGTACATGCGCCCGGCGAAGCCCCGATACGTGTAGATCCGCCCGCCGAGACGGTTGCGCGCCTCGAGGATCGTGACGTGGTGCCCGGCCTCCTTGAGCAGCAGGGCTGACGTGAGGCCCGCGATCCCGGCCCCGACGACCACGATGTGCCGCGGCTCGGTGGCGCGCCCGGGAAGGCCGTCGCGGAGGATCTGGAGGGGGTCGATGCGTACCGGCATGCGCGCACGGTACCGGAGCGGCCGGGCCGCGTCAGCCCGGGTTGTCGAACTCGATCACGGCCAGCAGGTTGCCCGCGGGGTCCTTGAACCACGCCGCCCGGCCCGGCCCGATCCGCGCGATGCCGGCCGCGTCCGTCGCCGGTGCTTCGTACGACTCGAAGGTGATGCCCCGGGCGTGCAGGCGATGCAACCTCGGCGGCGACGTCGGGCACGGTGAACGCCATCTGCGTGTGGCTGCCCGCCGCGGGAATGCCGGAACGCGAGATCGCGAACCGCGTGCCGTCGCCGACCTCGTAGATCACCGCTCCCGGCAGGATCGCGAACGGGGCGAGGCCGAGGACGTCCTCGTAGAACGGCCGCAGCGCATCCACGTCGCTGGTCGGGAGGGTGGTGTGGACGCGTCGATCGGCGAGCATGCGGGATACGATACGCGGCCATGACGACTACCAGCCCGAGCCTCGCCACGCCGTACCGGACCCACACCTGCGGAGAGCTGCGCGCCGCCGACGCAGGGACGACGGCCAGCTCGCCGGCTGGGTCCACCGCCGCCGCGACTACGGAAAGCTGACGTTCATCGACCTCCGCGATCGCCACGGCATCACGCAGGTGGTGATCGACGCCGGCGACGCGCCCGAGGCGAGCGAGGTCGCCGCGCGGCTCCGGCCGGAGTTCGTCGTCGCGTTCGAGGGCGAGGTCGCGCTGCGCCAGCCCGGGACGGAGAACCCGAAGCTGCCGACCGGTGGCGTCGAGCTCCAGGCGCGCTCGGTCCGGATCCTCAACGAGGCGAAGACGCCGCCGTTCTACGTCGAACGACCCCGACGCGACGATCGACGAGACCCTGCGGCTCCGCTACCGCTACCTCGACATCCGCCGCGAGCCGATGGCGCGCCGCCTGCAGCTGCGCAGCCGCCTGGTCCAGGCGATCCGCGAGGTCCACCACGCCAACGGGTTCATCGAGGTCGAGACCCCCAACCTCATCAAGAGCACGCCCGAGGGCGCCCGCGACTTCATCGTCCCCAGCCGCCTCCAGCCGGGCACCGTCTACGCGCTCCCGCAGAGCCCGCAGCAGCTCAAGCAGCTGCTGATGGTCGCCGGCATCGATCGCTACTTCCAGATCGCCCGCTGCTTCCGCGACGAGGACCTGCGCGGCGACCGCCAGCCGGAGTTCACCCAGCTCGACCTCGAGATGAGCTTCGTCGACGAGGCGACGGTCACGGCGCTTCGTCGAGCAGATGGCGATCGAGGTCTCCCGCGTGACCGTGCCCGAGCGCCCGATCCGCGAAGTGCCGTTCCCGGTGTTCGACTACGCGGAGGCGATGGAGCGCTACGGGAACGACAAGCCCGACATCCGGTTCGCGATGGAGCTGTTCGACCTGGCCCCGGCGCTGACCGGAGCCGACGGAGCACCCGCGTTCGGGCTTCCGGGTGTTCGACGAGACGCTGGCCTCGGGCGGCCGGGTCAAGGGGATCACGGCGCCCGGCATGGGCGGCGTGACCCGGCGCGAGATCGACGAGCTCACCGAGCTCGCCAAGCGGTTCGGTGCCAAGCGGTCTCGTCCACCTCGCCGTCGTCGAGGGCGGCGAGCTCCATGGGCCGATCGCCAAGTTCCTGTCCGCCGGAGACGCAGGCCGCCGTCCTGTCCGCCGCCGCCGCGTCGGAGGGCGACCTGATCCTGGTCGTGGCCGACGGCGCTGACGTCGCCAACGACGTGCTCGGCCGGCTGCGCGTCGAGCTCGGCGGGCGTCTCGGTCTCGCCGACCCCGACGAGCTCGCGTACTGCTGGGTCAACCGCTTCCCGATGTACAAGTGGGACGCCGAGCAGCGCCGCTGGGACGCGACCCACAACCCGTTCAGCGGCGTCGTGCCCGAGGACGAGCCGCTCCTGACGACGGTCTCCGGGGACCTCGACGACGCGCTCGCCCGACGACCCGGCGGGCCGCGCACGGGCGATGCAGTACGACATCGTGCTCAACGGCTGGGAGCTCGGCGGCGGGTCGGTGCGGATCTGGAACCACGACCTGCTCGCGCGGAGCTTCAACCTGCAGGGCTACTCGCTCGACCAGATGAAGGAGCGCTTCGGCGCGATGCTCGAGGCCTTCGAGTACGGCGCGCCGCCCCACGGCGGGATCGCCCTCGGCGTCGACCGCTGGGCGGCGCTGCTCAGCTACCAGACGAACATCCGCGAGGTCATGGCGTTCCCCAAGACGCAGTCGGGCTCCGACCCGATGCTCGAAGCCCCGTCGGCGCCTGAGGACGAGCAGTACGCTGAGCTCGGGCTGCGCTTCGTGGGCGTGCCCGGCCGGAGCTGAGCCGAGCATGGGCGCCGCCACGATCCGGCGGTTGACCGCGGACGACGCCGCGTCCCTCACGGCGCTCATCGAGCGGGCCCGCGATGCGGGCGAGCTGCTCGGATCGTCGTCGCCCCACGGCGACTGGATCGTGCGCTACGCGACCCTCGAGCCGAATGAGGTCGCGGTGGCCGAGGCCGATGGCGTGCTCGCGGGGGTCGTGCTGCCGGAGATCAAGGCCCTCGTCGTCGAGCCGGGCTTTCGACGGCGGGGGATCGGGCAAGCCCTGGTTGCCGAGGGCCTCGAGATCGAGCGGGAGCGCGGACGACCGAACCTGCTGCTGGGGCTCGTCCCCGAGGACGTCGCGGGGCACGCGTTCGTGGAGGCCGCGGGCTTCGCGCTCCATTCGACGCTGTGGGACCTCGACCTCGCGCCCGGCGTCACCGTCGCCGACCCGGTCTGGCCCGCCGGGACGCACCCGCGGCCGATCGACCGCGGATCGCGACCTGCATGCATGGGTCGAGCTGTTCAACGCCGCCTTCGCGGACCACGCGACGCCGCTCCAGCTCGACGTCGATCGCATCCAGGCCGGCCGCGCGGACTCACCGTTCCACGGCGAGGACCTCGTCCTGCTCGAGGCGACGTCCGGCGAGCTGCTGGGCTTCTGCGCGAGCGAGCCGAAGCGCCTGCCCGACGGTGGCGTGGAACCGAGAGCCGAGATCTGGACCGTCGGCGTGCGGCCGGACCTCCAGGGCCGCGGCTACGGGCGCCAGCTGCTGCGCTGGGGCGTCGGGCACCTGCGCGGGGCTCGGCGTCGCGACCGTGACGCTGTCGGTCAACGGGCGCAACGCGGGCGCCCTCGGCCTGTACGAGTCGGAAGGGTTCCAGCGGACGTCGACCCGCGAGCGCTGGGCGCGGCCGGTCGGACCCGCCGGGCGGTGACACCAGCCGCGAGCGCTGACGACGATCACGGGCAGCAAACCCGGGTCGCTGGCCTCGCCGCTGTCCGCATGAACCCGCTCGGGCTCGCCGTCGAGCACCCGCGGTCGGCGGCGGTCTTCGGGGCGCTCGCGATCGCGATCTCGGGCATCTTCTACCTGATGTCGGGGGTCTCGCCGTCGACGGGCGTCTTCTGGCGCTGCGTCTACGGCCTGCCGATCCTCCTGATCGTCGCCTGGCACGAATGGCGGACGCTCGGCCCGATGAGCCGGCGCGCCGTCGGCCTGTGCGTGGCCGCCGGCGTCTGCTTCGCGGTCGACCTGATCACGTTCCACTACGCGGTCGACGTCATCGGCGCCGGCCTCGCGACCCTCATGGGCAACCTGCAGGTCGTGATCGTCGCCCTTGCGGCTTGGGCGCTGTTCGGCGAGCGGCCGCGGGGCGAGGTGCTGGGCGCACTGCCCGTGATGATGCTGGGCGTGGTCCTGATCTCCGGGGTGGTCGGGACCGGGGCCTACGGGACGAACCCGCAGCTGGGCGTCTCGATCGGCCTGGTGACGGCCAGCGCGTATGCGGGCTACCTGCTGATCATCCGTCGGGCGACACCGGACCGGCGCTCGGCGGCCCCGGTGGCGATCGCGACGGCGGTCACCGCGCTGTGCGCGGGGCTGTTCGGCACGGCCGTCGGCGATCTCGACCTCAACCCGGGGTTCCCGGCGGATGGCTACCTGATCGCGCTCGGCGTGCTGTCCCAGTCGATCGGCTACCTCGCGATCCAGGCCTCGCTGCCGAGGCTGCCGGCGGTCATCACCTCGGTCCTGCTGCTCGTGCAGCCGGTCACGACGGTGTTCCTCGGGGCGATCCTCCTGCGCGAGCTGCCGTCACCGTTCCAGCTCGCCGGCGTCGCACTGGTGATCGGCGGTATCGCCCTGGCAACCGGCTCGCTGGGGCGGATCCGGACGGTGATCGGGGCCGGAGCACGGTCCGGCTAGCCACGTCCCCGGTCCTTAGCCACGCTAACCATCCCGCCACGGTCAATCGTCGGGGCGATCGGCCTCGGCGACGCCCCACTCGTGGGCGTGGGAATCGGCGGGCGGGGGCGGCCCGTCGTACGGCGGCAGGTCGGCGCGGGGCGTCGAGACGTCGTGTGTCACGCCGGGATCGCCGGTCTCGACGATCCGGAACGGGACGCCGGCGGTCTCGAGATCGTCGAGCAGCTCGTGGGGCATCCGGGTAGCACCGAGCATCCGGAACGCCTCGAGGTGGCGGACGGGCAGCAGCGCCGGCCAGCCGGGCTCGCCCTGCCACGACGGCCGGGTCACGCTGTCGCGGTCGTCGCCGTGCGCCGCGATCAGCGTCGTCACCGTCTCGGCGTCGACCCAGGCGAGCCTGGATGGCCACACCAGGGCGGCATCCGTCTCCGCGACCTGCCCGATGGCGGCCTCGACGCCGTTCACGATCTGCGCGACCGGCCCACGCTCGGGATCCACCGGGTCCACGAGCGTCGCTTCCGTGTTCGCGAGCGCCGCCGCCACGGCCCCGTCGGGATCGAAGGAGCAGACGACGACGGGGGTCGCGCCGCCCGACCAGGCGACGTCGGCGATCCGCCGGACGCCGGGCGTTCCGTCGGCGTCGGCGAGGGCCGATGTGGGGCTGGCGGCGAGGATCACGGCGGCGACGGTCATGGGCTCCCTCCTAGGTCTGCCGGGGCAGTGTAGCGACGTCGCGAACCTTTCTGGCCGACGCGGGTTATTGTCGAGTGACGCCCGCCGCGCCCCCTCCGGGAGAAGGTCCGCTGCCCACATCGCTCGGCCTCTGGTCCACCGTGCTCCGGCGCAGCCGTGCGGACCTGCCCGTGGTGTTCGCCTCGTGGGCGTTGCTCGCGAGCGCGTTGTCGCTGCTGGCGGCCGGGAACCCTGTACGCCGACGCGGTGACCCTGGCCGGGCTGCACCGCGAGCTGCGGACGGCGCCGCCGGCCGACCGCGCCATCGTGGTCCGCACCAAGATCCTCCCCGAGCGGATCGCCACGGCGGACGGGGCCGTGCTGCCGGAGCTCCAGCGGGCCATCGCCCCGACGGGCGGCGAGATCGCGAAGGTGCTCCAGTCGTCGGCCTATGCGGACGCGGCGGCCGACCCCGAGACCGTCACGGACCTCACGGCCTTCGGCTCGTTCGAGGGGATCGACCGGCACGCCACGCTCGTCGACGGGCGCTGGGCCGAGCCCGGGCAGGCGCCGATCGAGGCGACCCTCTCGCAGCAGGCCGCGGCGGCGCTCGGGCGTGGCCACGGGCGACACCCTGACCCTGGTGAACCGCCTCGACCGGGGTCGAACGGTGGACGTAGCGATCACGGGGACATGGCGCAGCGATCCGGCCGACCCCTACTGGCTCGGCGATCCGCTGATGATCGACGGCGCCGAGACCGGCGGCCGGTTCACGACCCGCGGGCCGCTGGTCGTGGCCCCGGCCGACCTGCTGAGCGGCCTGCTGGCCGAGCCCCTCGATGCCCAGTGGCGCGCGATCCCGGACATCGACGGCTTCCGGCCCGAGGTCCTGGACGCGATGGCGACCGACATCGCCGGCCTTCTCGGTCGCGTGAACGCCGCCCTGCCGCAGTCGAACCAGGCGTCGGTGACGACCAAGCTGCCCGACATCCTCTCCTCGGTCGACCGCTCGGTGCTCGTCGCCCAGTCGGGGATCCTGCTGCTGCTGGTCCAGTTCGGCGTGCTTGCCGCGTACGCGGTGATCCTGGTCGCTGCGCTGCTCCTCGAGCGGCGGCGCACCGAGACCGCGCTGCTCCGGTCCCGGGGCGCGGGCACCGGGCACCTCGTCGCGATGGCGTTCGGCGAGGCGGTGCTGGTCGTCGTCCCCGCCGTGCTCGTCGCCCCGTGGCTGGCCATGCTGCTCGTCCAGGCCGTGCGCCTCAACCCCGCGATGGAGGGCGTCGGCCTCAGCGCGCCGCTACCCGGCCCGTCGACGTTCCTCACGGCGGCGCTCGGGGGCCTCGTGGCGCTGGTCGTCCTCACGATCCCGACGCTCGCGTCCGGCGTCAGCATCGCCGGCGTTCGTGCCGCCGTCGGGCGGCAGGCGGGCCGGACGCTCCCGCAGCGCCTCGGCCTCGACCTCGCGCTCGTCGTCCTCGCGGTGATCGCGATGCTCCAGCTCCGCCTGTACGGGGCGACGCTCACCCGGAACGCGGGCGGCACCCTGGGCGTCGATCCGCTGCTGGTGGCCGCGCCGGCGATCGGCCTCCTGGGCGGCGCCGTCCTCGCGATCCGCATCGTGCCCCGCCTCGCGGAGCTCGCGGAGCGGGTGATGGCGAGGACACGCGGGCTGATCGGGTCGCTCGGCAGCCGGCAGGTCGCGCGCCGGCCGCTGCGCTACACGCGGGCGGCGCTGCTGCTGATCCTCGCCGCGGCCCTCGGGACCTTCGCGTCGGCCCACGCGGCGACCTGGACGCGGAGCCAGGCGGACCAGGCCGCGTGGGCGGTCGGGGCGGACCTCCGGATGTCGCCCGCGCCGCGGAGCGACATCCCGGCGTGGGCGCTGGGCGGCGCGCTGCGCGCGGCCCCCGGCGTCACGGCCGCGACGCCCGTTGTGAAGGCCGCCGTCGACATCGGCTCGACGATCCGCGGCGGCCCGCTCGTGGCGGTCGACGGGGCGGCGATGGCCGACATCGTCCGGCTGCGTGACGACGCGTCGGGAGACGCGACCGTCGCCGGACTGCGCGAGATCGGCAGCCGGCGTCCGCCGGTGCCGGGGATCCTGCTGCCCGAGGGCACCCGCCGCGTCGCGCTGCGGTACGACTCTTCGTTCACGCCCGTCGAGGGATTCGAGGCGGTTCCCGCGGGCCACCGGGGCCTCACGGCCGCGGTCGAGATCGTCGACGGCGACGGCCGTGTCGCGCGGATCGATGGGGAGCCTGGACCGCTCGGGGTGGCGGGTGCCGAGATCGTCATTCCCCTGACCACGGCGACGGGCGACGAGCCGACCGGGCCGCTCCATCTGATCGGCCTCGACCTGGGGATGTCCATCGCCGACCTGCCCCAGGCCGTGGCCCAGGGGCAGGTCGACCTGATCGGGCTCGCCGTGAGCCCAGACGGTGCCGGCGACGCGTGGACGCCACTGGACCTCGCAGCGGCCGGCGGCCGGTGGACCCAGGACGAGGGCGGGAACCGGATGCCGCTCGATCCGGGGCCGGGGCCGGCCGTCCGGCTGCCCGTCGAGCAGCTGTTCCCGTTCTACCAGTACGGCTGGGAGATGACGGTGCTCCCGGCCAGGGACCCTGCGCCGATCCCCGCCCTCGTCAACCAGGCCTTCCTCGGCCGCACCGGCGCGCAGGTCGGCGACCAGCTCCATGGTTCCGTGTTCGGCGTGCCGGTCACCCTCGACCTTGCCGCGCAGATCGATGCCTTCCCACCGCTCGACGGGTCGAAGCCGTTCGTCGTCGTCGACGGGCTTGCGCTCGACCTGGCGCGCGCCGGTGCCGGCGGCTCGATCATCGATGCCGACGAGTGGTGGCTGTCCGTCGAGCCGGGCCGGTCCGACGAGGTCGCCGCGGCCCTCCGATCGGCACCGGTCGGCGCGCGGGAGGTGGTGGCCCGCTCGGCCGTCACGGCCGACCTCGCCGGCGACCCGCTCGGGCTGGGCGTCATCGGGATCCTCGGCCTCGGCTCGATCGCGGCGCTCGTGTTCGCGTCGATCGGCTTCCTCGTCAGCGTGACCGTGTCGATCTCGGAACGGATCGGCGAGTTCGCGCTGCTCAAGGCCCTCGGCCTGGGGCCGCGCCAGCTGCTGCTGTGGCTCTCGATCGAGAACCTCCTCCTGCTGGCAACGGGCCTGATCCTCGGGACGCTGCTGGGACTCGTGCTCGCGTTCCTCGTGCTGCCGTTCGCGACGCTCACGCCGACCGGGGCTCCGCCGATCCCGGCACCGGTCGTCGTCGTGCCCCCGGAGGCCGCGATCCCGACCGCCGTCCTCGCCGCGATCCTGGTCCTCGCGACCGTCCTGCTGGCCAGGCGCCAGCTGCCCGACGCGCGGACCAGCGCCGTGCTCCGGGCGAGGGACGAGTAGCCGTGCGCTGGCTGTGGATCTCCCTGCGCCGGATCGGCGACGACCGCGGTGCGACGATCGGGTTCGCCGCGCTCGTGCTCGTGACGGCGCTCATCGCCGCGCTCGCGCCGCGTGTGCTGGCGAGCCTCGCCGACGAGGCGGTTCGGGCCGAGGTGCGATCGGCGCCGGTGGTGGCGCGGAGCATCGTCCTGATCCAGAACCGCACCTTCGGCGAGGGTCCCGCCGACGACCCGCTGCAGCAGGTCCGGGCGGCGGGCGACGACCTCGACGGCACGGTGCCCGCCTCGATCCGCGCGCTCGTGCGGCGGCGAGGACATCGAGGTGGAGAGCGGCCGGTACAGGGTGCAGAAGGACACGACCGACCCGGCCTTCATCCGGTTCCGGATCCAGGAGGGGGCGAGCGACCACATCCGCTATCTCGACGGCCGGCCGCCGACGGCCGCCGTCACGACCCGCGACGACGTCGGGCCCGAGGCTGCCGACGACGTGCCGGTCTACGAAGCCGCGATCTCGGCCGAGACGGCGCGCCAGTACGGGATCTCGCTCGGGGAGACCGTGCCGCTGGTCGGGGACCCGGGCGATCAGCTGATCGGGCGCACCGACGCGGGACCTGTACGCGTTCGCCACGATCACCGGCATCTACGACGCGGTCGATCCCGGCGAGGACTACTGGCTCGGGGACCCGCAGCTGATCCACCCGGTCATCCGCGCGCTGTCGCCTGAGGTCCAGTTCCTCGACGCCGCGCTGCTCGTCGACGACGCGACCCACGCCGCGCTGGCGCGGTACGCCAGCCCGGCGTCGCAGGGGCTGCGCTACTCGTGGCGCGAATTCCTCGACCCCGAGCGGATCAACGAGCGGTCGCTGGCCACGCTGGCCACGGACTTCCGGCGGCTGCTCGTCCTGTACCCGTCGGCGAACATCACGCCCTCGATCGAGACCGCGCTGCGGACGGGGATGGCCGCGATCCTCGAGGCGCACCAGGCCCGCTGGGCTGCGGCCGAGGGGATCATCGCCGTCATGGCGATCGGTCCGGCGCTGGTCGCGGTCGCGACGCTGGCGCTGATCGCCGTGCTCGCGGCACGCCGCAGGCAGGCGACGATGGCCCTCGCGCGGAGCCGCGGCGCCTCGGGCGGCCAGGTGCTCGTCCCGGCGATCGTCGAGGGGCTGCTGATCGCGGTCCCGGGCGCGTTGCTCGCCGCGATCGTCGCCGTTGCCCTGATCCCGGAGGCCCTGCTGTCGCCGACGCTCGCCGGCGTCGCGGCCGTCGTCGCGATCGCGGTCATCGTGGTCGCCTCGACCGTGGTGTCGATCGTCCGTGCCCGCGGGCCGAGCCGCCGTGACGGCGATCGCGCCGTCGGTCGCGTCAGTGCGCGACGCCTCCTGCTCGAGGGACTGATCGTGGCCGGGGCGATCGGCGCTGCCCTGCTGCTCCGGGAGCGCGGCCTCAACGCCGTCAGCTCGGCGGGGGCCGTGAGGGGCTTCGATCCGTTGATCGCGGCGGTCCCCGTGCTCGTCGGCGTCGCGGCCGGCATCGTCGTCGTGCGCCTCTACCCGTTCGCCCTGCGGGCTGTCGCGGCGGTCGCTCGGCGCGGTCGCGGGCTCGTGGTTGTCCTGGCGGCGCGGCGGGCGTCCGAGGGCGGGACGTCGTCCGCGGTGCTGCTCGTCCTGCTCGCCACCGCGACGGTCGCCGCGTTCGCGGCCACGTCCCTCGACAGCCTCGATCGGTCGGCAGAGGCCGCGGCCTGGCGGACGGTCGGGGGCAGCTACCGGCTCCAGGCGCCGACCGGCTCCCTTCCAGCCGATCTCGACGCGGCGGCGCTGCCGGGGGTGACGGAGACGGCGGGCGTGTTCGAGGGAACGGTGCCCGCCGGACAGGCGGGACCGCAGACGCTGTTCGCCCTGGCCGACGCCGTGCCAATGGCCGCCGCGCTGGCGGGCACGCCGGCCGACCCGGCGTTTCCGGAAGGCTTCACCACCCCGGGCTCGGGTCCGATCCCCGCGATCATCTCCACGACGCTCGCGGGGGCGGCACGGGGCGCCAAGCTGGGCGACGTCTTCTCGTCCAGCGTCGAGGGCTTCAACCTGCAGTACCGCGTCGTCGAGGTGCGCGACGGATTTGCCGGCCTCCCGCGCGACCGGTCGTGGGTCGTCGCCTCGCGCGAGTGGTTCAAGGCCCAGGCGCCGGGGGCGCGGATCGCTCCCGTGTGGACGATCGTGAACGCTCCCTCGACCTCGCCTGATGCCATGCGCGCGGCCGTGACCGCCATGTCGCCGACGGTCGCCACGACGAGCCAGGCGGAGGAGGCGACTGCCCTGCGCACGGCGCCCGTCACCCAGGCGGTCCGTGGCCTGATCCTGGCCGCCGCACTCGTGACCGCGGCCTATGCGGCGCTGGGCGTCGCAGCGGCGCTCGCCCTGTCGGGCATCGCGCGGTCCGTCGAGACCGCCCGCCTCCGGACGCTCGGGCTCACGGGCCGCCAGGCCTGGGGCCTTGCCGTCGCGGAGCACGGGCCCACGACCCTCACCGGGTTCATCGTCGGCGGCCTGCTCGGGGTCGCCCTGTTCCAGCTCCTGGCCTCGGCGCTCGGCCTTGGGGGCCTCGTCGGCTCGCCCGGCGACGTCCCGATCGCGCTGCAGGCCGGCCCGCTGCTCCTGATCCTTGCCGGAATGATCGCCGTCGTCGCCGTCGGGCTCGCGCTCGGCGCAGAATCCAGCGCCGGGTGGCGCCGGCCGCGGCCCTACGAGGAAGATTCGAATGACCGACGAGATCGAGGACCTGCCCTCACGGCACATCGACGCCGCGACGTCCGGCCCGCCCGTGGAGGCGCCCGCCCGGCGCCCCGCACGCTACGGGGACGGCGCGGTCATCTCGTGCGACGGCCTCGTCCGCATCTACAAGCAGGCGGAGCTCGAGGTCGTCGCGCTCCAGGGCCTCGACCTCCTCGTCGACGGCGGCGAGATGATCGCCATCGTCGGCGCCTCGGGCAGCGGCAAGTCCACGCTCCTCAACATCCTCGGCGGGATGGACGTGCCATCCGCCGGGAAGGCCATCGTCGCGGGCTACGACCTCGGACGGCTCGGCTCAGCCGAACGGACGCGCTTCCGCCGGCGGGTGATCGGCTTCGTCTGGCAACAGACCGGACGCAACCTCGTGCCCTACCTGACGGCCGCCCAGAACGTCGAGCTGCCGATGGTCCTCGACGGGCGCAAGGGCCGGGCCGCCAGGGCGCTCGAGCTGCTCGCGCTGGTCGGGCTGACAGGTCGCGCCGATCACCGTCCGGACCGCCTGAGCGGCGGCGAGCAGCAGCGCACGGCGATCGCGGTCGCCCTTGCCAACGACCCCAACGTCGTCCTCGCCGACGAGCCGACGGGCGAGCTGGACAGCCAGACGTCGAGCGACGTGTTCGGGCTGCTGCGGCGCGTGAATCGCGAGCTGGGCACGACGATCGTGATCGTCACCCACGACGCCTTCGTGTCCGAGCAGGTCCAGCGCACCGTGGCGATCCGCGACGGGCGGACGAGCACCGAGACCCTGCGGCGCACGGAGCAGAACGAGGCGGGCGACGACCACGTGATCTCCGAGGAGTACGCGGTGGTCGACCGGGCCGGACGGCTCCAGCTTCCACGGGCCCACGTCGACGCGCTGGAGCTCCGCAACCGGGTTCGACTGCGCCTCGAGGAGGACCATGTTGGCGTGTGGCCGGACAGGACAGCGGTCGCGCCGGGGCCGGCCGATTCTCCGGCAGAGCCCCCAGCGGAAACGCCGGCGGACGTGGAGGAGGTCCGATGACCGCCTCGAACGGCGCCCCGATGGTCGAGGTCCGCGGCCTGGTCCGCGACTATCCGGCCGGTGACGACGTCGTCCATGCGCTCCGCGGCATCGACCTCGAGGTCGCCCGAGGCGAGCTCCTCGCCGTGCGCGGCCGCTCGGGCAGCGGCAAGACGACGTTGCTCAACCTGCTCGGCGGCCTCGACAAGCCAACGGCCGGCAGCGTCCTCGTCGACGGAATCGAGGTCTCCGATCTCGACGAGGAGGCCGCGGCCGGCGTCCGCCGCACCACGATCGCGTTCGTGTTCCAGACGTTCGGCCTGATTCCGATCCTGAGCGCCGCGGAGAACGTCGAGGTGCCGCTGCGCATGGTCGGCGCCGACCCGAAGGACCGCGACCGGCGGGTGGCCGAGCTGCTGGAGCTCGTGGGCCTCGAGCCACGAGCGAAGCACCGGCCATACGAGCTGTCCGGCGGCGAGCAGCAGCGCGTCGCGATCGCGCGGGCGCTCGCGAACCGTCCGCGCCTCCTCCTCGCCGACGAGCCGACCGGCCAGCTGGACTCCGAGACGGGCCAGCGGATCATGCTGCTGATCCGGACCGTGGTTCGGGCCGAGGGCGTGACGGCGGTCGTCGCCACGCATGACCCGGTGATGATCGAGGTCGCCGACCGGGTCATCGAGCTGTTCGACGGCGGCCTCATCGCCCCGACCCACCTGCAACCAGCCGGCGCCGTGCCCCGCGGCTGACGCTTCGGTCGTTCGCCCGAAACGGCGGCATGTGCGACACTTCGCCGGCCCATGAGTGACACGCCCGGCTCCGCCATGCCCACCGCCGCCGCCCGGCCGTCCGCGAGGACCTGCGCAACGTCGCCATCGTCGCCCACGTCGACCACGGCAAGACCACGCTCGTCGACGCGATGCTCCGCCAGACCGGCGCATTCCGCGCGAACCAGGCCGTCGTCGACCGGGTGATGGACTCGGGCGACCTCGAGCGCGAGAAGGGCATCACGATCCTCGCCAAGCAGACGACGATCGACGTCGACGGCGTCCGCCTCAACATCGTCGACACGCCCGGCCACGCGGACTTCGGCGGCGAGGTCGAGCGGAGCCTGCTGATGGTCGACAGCGTCCTGCTGCTCGTCGATGCGGCGGAGGGCCCGCTCCCGCAGACGCGCTACGTGCTCCAGAAGGCGATGGCCCGGCGGCTCCCGGTCGTCGTCGCCCTGAACAAGATCGACCGCTCGGACGCGCGGGCGGCCGAGGTCCTCGACGCCGTCTACGAGCTGTTCATGGACCTCGGCGCCGATGAGCACCAGATCGAGTTCCCGGTGGTCTACACGAACGCCAAGCTCGGGACGGCGACGCGCGATCTCGCCGAGCCGGGCACGGACCTGCGCCCGCTCCTGGACCTGCTCGTCGACGTCACGCCCGCGCCCGTGTTCGAGCCGGGCCACCCGCTGCAGCTCCTCGTCACCAACCTGTCCGCGAACGAGTACGTGGGGCGCATGGCCGTGGGCCGGATCCGCAACGGGATCATCCGCGTCGGCCAGCGCATCGCCGTCGTCCGCGAGGAGGCCGACGACACCGCGGGCGAGATCGAGCCCGGCCGGATGATCACGTTCACCGGGTCCGTCACGAGCCTCCAGACGGCGCACGGGATGGAGCGCATCGATATCTCGGAGGCCGGGCCGGGCGAGATCGTCTCGGTGGCCGGTCTGCCGGAGGTGACGATCGGCGACACGCTCACCGAGCCCGGCGATCCGCGCCCGCTGCCGCGCCTCGACGTCGACGCGCCGACGCTCTCGATGACGTTCGGCGTGAACACGTCTCCCCTCGGTGGCCGCGACGGCAAGTACGTCACCTCGCGCCAGATCAAGGCCCGCCTGGAGAAGGAGGTCCTGGGCAACGTCTCGATCGAGGTTCACGCCACCGATTCCGGCGACACGTTCGAGGTCCGCGGTCGCGGCGAGCTCCAGCTCGCGGTGCTGATCGAGCAGATGCGCCGCGAGGGCTACGAGCTCACGGTGAGTCGCCCGGAGGTGATCCTGCGCACGGTCGGTGGCGAAGTCCAGGAGCCGTACGAGCGGATCACGATCGATATCCCGCCCGACTACATCGGCGAGGTCCAGCAGGCGCTCGCCGGCCGCAAGGGCCGGCTCGAGCAGATGACCACCGATGCCGACGGCCGCGTGCGGATGGAGTTCGTGCTGCCGGTCCGCGGGCTCATCGGCTATCGCGGGCAGCTCCTCACGGACACGCGCGGAACGGCGTTGCTCCACCAGATCGGCGAGGGGTACGGGCCTTGGGCGGGCGAGGTGACCCACCGCACCAACGGGGTCCTGGTGAGCGATCGGACGGGGACGTCGAACGCCTACGGCCTGTTCAACCTCCAGGAGCGCTCGGAGCTGCTGATCGGCTCGGGGGTGGACGTCTACGAGGGGATGATCGTCGGCGAGAACGCTCGCTCCGGCGACATGGACGTCAACGCGACCAAGGAAAAGAAGCTGACGAACATCCGGACGCATTCCCACGACGAGGCGCTGCGGCTGACGCCGCCCCGCCCGCTGACCCTCGAGACGGCGATCGAGTTCATCGGCGTCGACGAGCTGGTCGAGGTCACGCCCTCGGCGATCCGCCTGCGCAAGCGGCTGCTGACCAAGACCGATCGCGAGCGGGAGCGCGGCCGGGCCTTCGAGCTCGCCCGCACCGACAAGGGCGCGTAGCGGGCTCCCTCACCGCCGGTAGCTGACGCCGGCGCCGCTGCGTCGGGTCCAGGCCATCCGGAGCAGCACGACCGCCCACATCCGGTAGGGCCGCCACGCCTCGGCCATGCGCTCCACGTCGGCGCCGGTGACGGTATCCGCCTCGTACAGGTCGCGGATGACCTCCCGGCCCAGCTCGTCCGCGCCCGGCAGGCCGTCCGCGACCCCGCAGCCGCGGTACAGGACGCCGTTGGCCGTGAACGGCCCTACTCCCGGGAGCGACTGGAGCGCCACGAGGGCTTCGGCCTCCGGCGCTGCTCGAAGCGTGTCCGTGTCGAGCCGTCCCTCGATGGCGGCCGTCGCGAGCCCGTGGAGCCGCCGGACCTTCTCGGCGTTGAGCCCCCGCGCCTCGCGCAGCTCGAGCAGACGGGCCGGCCGCGGGAACGCTGCCACCGGGGTCCCGTTGATGGTCGGGCGATCGCCCAGGGCGTCGGCGAGGTCGCGCTTGATGACCGCGGCCTGCCGGCGCGAGATCCGCTGGCCGATCACGAACGAGGTCGCCGCCTCGTACGCCGAGTAGAAGCAGACGGGCCGCAGGTAGTCGTGCTCGCGCTGCAGCTCGCCGAGCAGGGGATCGCGTTCGCCGACCGCGGGCCATCCTGAGCCGTCGTGATCGAGCGACAGCGACCGTGACGCCTGGTGGATCAGGGCCGGCAGCAGCTCGTTCGCCGCGTCGGTGCGTCCCCGAACCACGCCGTCGGCGTCCTGCCACAGCTCCGCGGCGACGCTCGTGTCGGTCCCCTCGACCGGGAAGGCCAGGGTGATCGACCCGGCTGCGACCCCGCCACCACCGATCCCTGCCGGAAAGCCCCCGGCGAAGGCTCGGGCGGCGTCGAGGCTGAACGGCCCACGGGGCACGATCTCGATGTCCGGCATGGCGCGAGTATGGGTGGAGTCGGGACTTCCGCGCCTAATACGAGCCCCGGCGGACGTGCTGGAGCTGCAGCCGGATCGACCCCGAAACGACCTCCTCCAGCTCGGGTTCGACGGTCCGCTGCCGGCCGCTGGGGTCGCCGGGCGTGCCCGCTGCCCACGACCAGTGGAGGTCGTCGTCCTCCTGCACGCCGCTGGGCCAGCCGAGCTCGGGCACATGGAACATGCTGCCGACAATTCTGACCGTGGACCCGGACAGGTCCGTGGCCAGCGCGAGGAGCACCGCGCAGGCGCCGAACCCGATCAGGACGCCGATGTCCATGCGGCGATTGTCCGCCCGACCGTCAACGCGGCCGGGGAGGAACGTTACGAGGCCGGCCGTTCCTCGTCGCCGTCGTCCGGCGGCGCGTCGTCGGTGGCCGCGGCCCCGGTCGTGTCAGACGTCGCCTCCGGTGAGGTGGCGGCAGCGACGCCTGCGTCCGTTGGGGCACCTTCAGGCTCGGCCGCGGCCGCCTCAACGCCTGCGACCGCGGCGGTCCCGCCGGCCAGTGCAGCCAGCCCGGGATCCGGCTCCGACGCGCCGACCGGCGGCGGTGGCGGCTCGGTCGGGTCTGGCCCTGGCGGAGGAGGAGGTGCGATGGGACCGGGCGGCTCGGGCTCCGGCGTGCTCCTTGATCGGATGTAGCCGTAGGCTGCGATGATCCCGACGATCACGAGCGCCAGGAGCAGCAGCAGCGCCCAGGTGCTGACGCCGCCCGGCGCGGGCTCGGGTGCCGCCGGCGCCGGCGTGGGCGACGGGCTCGCCGTCACGGCCGGCGTGACCGTCAGCAGCACGTTCGACTTCGGGTTGTCGTTCGTGATCACCGGGACGCCGACCGGTGTGTTCCACAGCGTCGTCCCATCCCACATCGACGCCCGTGCGACATAGGCGGCGCTCGGGTTGATCGTGCTCGGGTCGAACGGGACCGAGTAGGGGACCGGAACCGCGCCGGTCGGCGAGATCAGCTGGAAGCCGATCGTGGCGCCCGTATTCACGTCGATGATCAGCGACGTCCCGTACGAGTCGGGGTCCTTTGCCGGGTCGAGGCCAACCCCGGTGATCGAGCCCGTCACCGCCCCCTTGAGCAGGTCGGGCCGGTACTCGAGCGGGAGCTCGACGCCGGCGATGAGCGGCTGGGGCACGTCGACGACCACGCCGATTGGCGTCACCCACGCGAGGTCACCGTCGACGATGCCGGCATACAACCGGTAGGAGTCGTCCTTGTTGACGGCCGAGAACGGATAGGCGAGCTCGAACGGCACCGGCTGGGGTCCCGGGTTCTTGATCGAGGTCGAGGCGATCGTCGTGCCTTCCGCCGGTCCGGCGGTTCCGTCGACGAGCAGGACGACCGCGCGGGCCTCCGAGGTGAGCTTGTGGGTCTGGGTGTAGGTCAGCGTGCCCTTGATGATCCCGGTGTCGGGCGCGGCCGTTGGGGTCACCTTGGGCGTCGGAGTGGGCGTCGGTACAGGCGTCGGCGACGGAGTCGGGGTCGGCGTGGGCGTCGGCGTCGGCGTCGGCGAAGCGGTGGGCGCCGGCGTTGGGCTGGCGGTCGGAGCAGGCGTCGGCGAGGCGGTCGGCGTGGGCGCTGGCGTCGGCGAGGCCGTGGGCGCAGGCGTCGGCGAGGCCGTGGGCGCAGGCGTCGGGCTGGGCGTGGGCGCCGGGGTCGGGCTGGGCGTGGGTGCGGGCGTCGGGCTCGGGGTGGGTTCAGGCGTCGGCGTCGGCGTCGGTTCGGGCGTGGGCTTGGCCGTCGGTTCAGGCGTCGGCTTCGGGCGTGGGCTTGGCCGTCGGTTCAGGCGTGGGTTCGGGCGTGGGTTTGGCGGTCGGCTCCGCGGTCGGCTCCGGCGTGGCGGCCGGCGGCTGCGAAGGCAGCTCGGTCGGCGCGACCGCGACGGTGATATCGGTCAGGAGCGTCCCGTTCTCGACCGCCGGCACGCCGTCGAGCCCGGCCCACGCCTGGGTGCCATCGACGACCGCGGCCTTCACGACGTACGTGTCCGCCGGATCGATCACGCCCGGATCGACGGCGATCGAGAAGGCGATCGGGAGCTGCCCGGGCGAGGCGATGACCTGGCGCGCGACCATCGTGCCGGTCGTCGAGTCGATCAGTGCCGCGACCTCGACCGCGGACGACGACAGCGATGCCTTCTGGTCGAGGGTGACCGTCTCCGGTGACCGCTCCCGGCTCGCTCGGCGGCTTGGCCGTGGCGACGAGCGCGACGTCGGTCGTCGGCCCGCCGGTGATCACGGGCACCGGCTCGAACGTCTGGTACGCCGTCGAGCCGTC
Organism: uncultured Chloroflexia bacterium; assembly: GCA_963779575.1. Taxonomy (GTDB): domain Bacteria; phylum Chloroflexota; class Limnocylindria; order Limnocylindrales; family CSP1-4; genus CAIXZV01. Next base: position 46,453 of record CAVZYT010000006.1, on the reverse strand, counting down.
GATGATCGACGCGAACATCGCGTAGCTCTGCTTCGGGTTGATCTGGGTCGTGTCGTACGGCACGGAGAACTGCACCGGGGTCTTGGCCCCGTTGATCCGCTGGTAGCCGACGATGCCGCCGGCGCTCGGGTCTGCCTGCTGGCCGACGATCGTGATGACCGCGACGGCGTTCGGGCTGAGCGTCGACCTTCTCGCGGATCGTCAGCGTGCCGGTGACGGTCGCTGGCGCCGCGACGACCTGCGCCGCCGGCAGCAGGAGGGCGGCGACGAGCGCGATCGAGGCCAGCGCGGACAGCTTGCGGGGCATGGCCTTCTCCGGTGCAGGGACGGTCGGTGTCGGCGCATAGCAGGCTATCGCCCGCGGCAAATCCGGCGTCACGCGATCTGGGCGATGCCGCCCCGCGGTCTACAATCGCCGCGCGATGCCGGTCTACCTCGACCATGCCGCCACGACGCCCGTGCGCCCCGAGGTGCTCGAGGCGATGCTGCCGTTCCTCGGCGGCACGTTCGGCAACCCGTCGTCGGTGCATGCGTTCGGCCGCGATCGCGCGCGAGGCCCTCGACGACGCCCACGAGCGCCTCGCCCGGTCGATCGGCGCCGACGCCCGCGAGATCGTGTTCACGAGCGGCGGGACCGAGGCGAGCAACCTCGCGCTCAAGGGCGCCGCGTGGGCCGGCAAGGCGCGCGGCCACCGGATCGTGACGACGCCCGTCGAGCACCACGCCGTCGGCCACACGCTCGACCACCTCCAGAAGTTCGGCTTCGAGGTCGTCGAGGTCCCGGTCGACCGCTACGGGCGCGTCGATCCCGCGGACATCGAGCGCGCGATCACCGACCGGACGATCCTGGTGACGGTGATGCTCGCGAACAACGAGGTCGGCACGATCCAGCCGATCGCCGAGGTCGCCGCGGTGGTCGCGCGCCCATCGCGGGCGTCCTGCTCCACGTCGACGCGGTCCAGGCCGCGCCGTGGGTCGACCTCGACGTCAACGCGCTCGGCGCCGACCTCGTCGCGCTCGCCGCCCACAAGGCCGAGGGCCCGAAGGGCATCGGGCGCGCTGTGGATCCGGCGCGGCACCCACATCCTCGCGCAGCAGCACGGCGGATCGCAGGAGCGGCACCGGCGGGCGGGCACCGAGAACGTGGCCGGCGCCGTCGGCATGGCGACCGCGTTCGAGCTTCGCGCCGCCGAGCGCGCCGACGCTCGTCCCGCGGTCCGCGCTCGGCGCGACCGGCTGCTGGCGGCGCTCGTCGGCGATCGACGGCGTCGAGCCGACCGGGCACCCCGTCGAGCGGCTGCCGCACATCGTCTCGGTCATCGTGCGCGGGCGTGGATGGCGGCGCGATCACCGCTCGCCCTCGACCTCGAGGGTATCGCCGCGTCGACCGGCTCCGCCTGCACGAGCGGCTCGACCGAGGTCAGCCACGTGCTGACGGCGATGGGCTACCCGGCCGACGAGGCGCGCGGCGCGCTGCGCCTCAGCCTCGGCCGGACGACGACGGACGCGAGATCGACGAGGTCGTCCGGTCGTGCCCGGCGTCATCGAGCGCCTGCGCGCCGCGAACCTCGCGTCCGAACCCGTCGCGGTGGTCGGCTGACCGATGGGCCGGATCCTCGTCGCGATGTCGGGCGGCGTCGACAGCTCGGTCGCGGCGGCGCTCCTCCACGAGCAGGGCCACGAGGTGGTCGGCGTCTGGATGCGCCTCCACGACGTCGCTGACACGTACTCCGAGGTCAGGAAGAGCTGCTGCTCCGCCGACGCCGCCGACGACGCGCGCCGGGTCGCGGCCCGGCTCGGCATCCCGTTCTACGTCATGAACCTCGAGCGCGAGTTCGCCGCCGGCGTCATCGAGCCGTTCATCGCCGCCTACCTCGACGGCCGGACGCCCAGCCCGTGCGTCGACTGCAACAGCTACGTCAAGTTCGGTGCGCTGCTCGGCAAGGCCCGCCACCTGTACGAGTGCGAGGCGGTCGCGACCGGGCACTACGCCCGCCGCGTCGTCGTCGAGACGCGACGACGGGCCGCGCGCGACGCTCGCCCGGGCCGCAGGACGAGGACAAGGACCAGACCTACTTCCTGTACGGCCTGCGCCAGGACCAGCTGTGGCACAGCCGGTTCCCGCTGGGCGACCTGACGCAAGCCCGAGGTGCGCGACATCGCCCGCGGCCTCGGCCTCGTGACCGCGGACAAGCCCGAGAGCCAGGAGATCTGCTTCGTGCCCGGCGGCGACTACCGCGACGAGCTCCGGTCGCGTGGCGGCTGGGCGCCCGAGCGCGGGCCCGGTCTTCGACGCCGACGGCAGCCGGGTCGGCGAGCACGCGGGGCGGCCGGCTTCACGGTCGGCCAGCGCAAGGGCCTCAGCGTCGCGCTCGGCGAACCGCGCTACGTCTCGCGGATCGACCCGGCGACCAACGCGATCGTGCTCGGGCGGCGCGAGGACCTCGAGACGCGGAGATCCCGCTCGACGGCGGCACGTTCGTCGCCGGCGACCCGCCGGCGGGCCGCGACGACAGCGGCGCCTGGCGCCCGTTCCGCGCCCAGGTGCGGATCCGGCACCGCGCGCCGCTCGTCGACGCGACGGTCCGGCCCGGCGACGGCGGGCGAGCCCGCGCGCGGCGGCCGCTGGGTCGTCGAGACCGACACGCCGGTCTGGGCGATCGCGCCCGGCCAGGCGTGCGTGCTGTACGACGGCGACCGTTGCCTCGGTGGCGGCCGGATCGCGTCGCCGGCGGCGGCGACGGACGCCGGGCGTCGCCGCGACGCTCGAGCCGGTCGGGGCCGTCGCGTGACCATCGGGCCCGCGCCTGCCGCTCGCGCTGCTCGTCGGGCTCGCTCAACACCGCGCATCTACGTGCTGATCCGCGGCGACGCGGGCGGGCGGCTGCCGCTGACCTACATCGCGGCGGCGCTGGGCGCGTGGGCCGGGGCGGCGATCGGCGGCCGGCTCGGGATCGACATCCTCACGATCGGCGACTTCGCCCTGATCCCGGCGGCGATCCTGGCCTGGGTCGGCATCGGGATCGTGGCGGTCCTCGCGACGCTCGGCCCGCAGTCGCAGAAGGCCCGCTGATGGCGCCGGCGACGACCGCTCGAGCGACGACCGCGCGCCCGCCGGCCCGCGGCCGCTGGGCTCGCTCGCGGACCTGGCCGAGCTGCTCGGCGGCGACACCAACCGCTCGCGCCGGTTCCTCGGCGGGCTCATCGTCGGCGCCCTGGTCGGCGCGGCGGTCGCCGGCGGCACGCTGCTCCGGCGGCGCGGCGAGGGAACGCGCCAGGGCGCCTGACGGGCGGCGACGCCGGGCGACGGGAGGCGAGTCGGCCGACCCCGTTCGCTACCATTGCGCCGATGGCGACCCCCACCGAGCAGACCGCGATCCCGTACCTCCCCGCGGCCGAGATCCGGTCGCGGTTCGTGGAGTTCTTCGCCGAGCGCGGCCACACGATCGTGCCCAGCGCGAGCCTCGTCCCGGCCGGCGACCAGACGCTGCTGTTCACGAACTCCGGCATGGTCCAGTTCAAGGACGCGCTGACCGGGGTCGAGAAGCGCGACTACGTGCGGGCCGTCGACTACCAGCGCTGCCTGCGGGTCGCCGGCAAGCACAACGACTTCGAGGAGGTCGGGCGGACGCCGCGGCACCACACGCTGTTCGAGATGCTCGGCAACTGGAGCTTCGGCGACTACTTCAAGCGCGAGGCGATCCACTGGGCGTGGCAGTTCCTGACCCGGGACCTGCAGATCCCGGCCGACCGCCTGGCCGCGACCGTCTACACCACCGACGACCTCGCGCACGCGGTCTGGAAGGACGAGATCGGCCTGCCGCCCGGAGCGCCTCGTCCGCTGGGGCAACTTCCCCGAGGGCGACGAGAAGAACTGGTGGCGCATGGCCGACGTCGGGCCCTGCGGCCCGTGCTCCGAGCTCCACTACGACCGCGGCGCACACCTCTCCGAAGGCCCCGAGTGCGTGCCGGACCACAGCGAGCACTGCCCGCGCTGGCTCGAGGTCTGGAACCTCGTGTTCATGGAGTTCGAGCTGCACCCGGACCGCTCGCTGACGCCGCTGCCGGCGCCGGGCGTCGACACCGGCATGGGCCTCGAGCGCGTCGCGAGCGTCGTCCAGGGCGTGACGAGCAACTACGACACCGACCTGTTCGCCCCGATCCACGCCCGGATGCGCGAGCTGCTGGGCCACGACCCCGAGGGCTTCGAGGCGGAGCGCTTCAGCTACCAGGTCATCGCCGACCACTCGCGCGCGGTCACGTTCCTCGTCGGCGACGGCGTGCTGCCGGCGAACGAGGGCCGCGGCTACGTCCTGCGCCGGATCCTGCGCCGCGCCGTTCGCCACGGCCGGCTGCTCGGGCGGACGGAGCCGTTCATGGGCGAGACGGCCAAGGTCGTCATCGACACCATGGCCGACGCGTACCCGCACCTCGCGGAGCGGCGGAGCGGAGATCCTCGGCGTCATCGAGCGCGAGGAGCGCCAGTTCAACCGCACGCTCGAGGCGGGGACCGGCCTGCTCGAGGAGGCGCTGATCCCGCTGACCTCGGCGGAGCGGGTCGTCGGGCCGCCAGGCCGAGACGCTGCCCGCGGACGCCCCGGTGCTGCCGGGCGCCGTCGCCTTCAAGCTCCACGACACGTTCGGCTTCCCGATCGACCTGACCGTCGAGCTCGCGGCCGAGTACGGCGTGCGCACGGATCTGCGCCGGGTTCGAGGACGCCCTCGCCGAGCAGCGCGACCGCAGCCGGGCGGGGACGAAGGCCGACCTGGCGAAGACGGCCGAGCTGGCGTCGCTGTACAACGCGCTGCTCGCGCGGACCGGCCCGACCGAGTTCCTGGGCTACGACACGACGATCGCCGAGGGCCGCGTGGTCGCGATCCTGCGCGACGGCGTCGAGTACGAGACGCTCGAGGCGGTGCCCGAGGTCGAGCTGCGGACCGAGGCCGCGGCGCGCGCGGAGCTCGATCCTCGACCGCACCCCGTTCTACGCCGAGAGCGGCGGCCAGGTCGCGGACACCGGGCGTCGCTCCGGTCGGCCGACGGCGACGCGTGCTCGTTCGCACGGTCGACGACGTCCAGCGCGTCGCCGGCACCCAGACGGCCGGGCTCTGACCGTCCACCGCGGGCGTGCTGCACGGCAAGGTCGCGCGTCGGGGACACGCGTGCGCGGCCGAGGTCGATGCCGAGCGCCGCGCCGACACGATGCGCAACCACACCGGCACGCACCTGCTGCACCGGGCGCTGCGCAACGTCGTCGGCGAACCGGCGCGGCAGGCGGGCTCGCTCGTCCACCCCGACTACCTGCGCTTCGACTTCCCGTTCGACCGCGCGCTGACCGACGACGAGAAGCGCGCGATCGAGGCCGAGGTCCGGCGCGATCGTCCGCGAGGACCGCCCGGTGTCGATCGAGTGGATGACGATGGCCGAGGCCCAGGCCGCCGGCGCCGACGCGTTCTTCGACGAGAAGTACGGCGAGCGGGTGCGCACGATCCGCGTCGAGGGCTTCAGCCACGAGCTGTGCGGCGGCACGCACTGCCGCGCCAGCGGCCAGATCGGCAGCTTCCTGATCACCGGCGAGCGGAGCATCGGCTCGGGGATGCGCCGGATCGAGGCGGTGACCGGTGCGCGGCGCCGACCGGCTGATGGACGAGCGGTTCGCGGCGCTCGACCGCGCGGCCGACGGCGCGTCGGCGCCCGGACGCCCGAGGCGCGTCGAGGAGCGGATCGCCGCGCTCCAGACCGAGCTCCGCGAGACGAAGCGCCGCCTGCGCGAGGGCGGCGCTGCCGCGACGCCCGAAGCCCGGCGATCTCGCCGCGCAGGCCGAGGAGCTCGGTCGACGGCGTCCGGTTCGTCGGCGCCGTCGCTCGACCTCGAGTCGATCGACGCGCTCAAGGGCTTCGCCAAGGACGTCCGCGGCGCGCTGCCGTCGGGCGTGATCGCGCTCGGCCTCGACGCCGACGAGCCGCAGCTGTTCGTCACCGTCAGCGACGACCTCGTCGCGCGTGGCATCGCCGCCGGCTCGCTCGTCTCGGGGGCCGTGACGGCGATCGACGGCCGTGGCGGGGGTCGCCCCGAGATGGCCCAGGGCAAGGGGACACGCCGGGAGGGGCTCGGAGACGCGATCGCGGCCGTGCGCGCCGCGGCCGCCGCTCGCGCCGGCGCCGCGTGACCGACGCCGCGGTCCGGCGCGGCGAGGCGGCGTAGATGGCGTTCCTGCGCCGCATCTGGAACCGCGACGACGCGTCGGCGCTCGCCGCCTGCACCGCCCTCGACATCGGCACCGAGTTCGCCAAGGCGCTCGTGTTCGAGATCGACGACACGGGCCACGGGACGGTCCGCGGCGTCGGCCGCCGGCGCCAGGGCCTCGCCCACATGCAGTCGGGCACGGTGGCCGACATCGCCGCCGTCGTCGACAACTGCGCGGTCGCGCTCCAGGAGGCCGAGGAGATGGCCGGCTTCCGGCCGACGCCAGGTCGTCATCGGCATCGCCGGCGAGCTCGTCAAGGGCTTCACGACGACGATGACCCAGGAGCGCAAGAAGCCCGAGGCGCCGATCAACGACGCCGAGCTGGTCAAGCTCATCGACTGCGTCCAGCGCGAGGCGCTCCACGAGGCCGAGCGGTCGATCACCTGGGAGACCGGCCTGCCGCACGTCGACGTCCGGCTCGTCCACAGCGCGATCGTCGGCGCGTCGATCGACGGCTACGGCCTGACGAACCCGGTCGGCTTCCAGGGCCGCCACGTCAAGATCGGCATCTTCAACGCGTTCGCGCCGCTCGTGCACCTCGGCGCGCTGCAGTCGGTCGCCAGCCAGCTGGACCTGGAGCTGCTCGAGGTCGTCGCCGAGCCGTATGCGGTCGCCCGCGTGCTGGGCGCCGACAACGTGCGCCAGGCGGGCGCCCTGTTCATCGACGTCGGCGGCGGCACGACGGACGTCGCGCTGGTCCGCCAGGGCGGCATCGAGGGGACGCGGATGTTCGCGCTCGGCGGCCGGGCGTTCACGAAGTCGATCGCGGACCGGCTCGACCTGCCGTTCCCGCGCGCGGAGTCGCTCAAGGTCGACTACGCGCGCGGGCCTGCCGGTCGACCGGCGCGAGGAGGTCGCGGAGATCGTGCGCGACGACGTCGCGGTCTGGGCGGCCGGCGTCGAGCTCGTGATGGAGGAGCTGGCCGCGGGCGAGATGCTGCCGTCGCGGATCCACATCTGCGGCGGCGGGTCGCGGCTGCCCGAGATCCAGGAGGCGCTCGCGGCCGAGCGGTTCTGGAAGCGGCTGCCGTTCGCGCGGCCGCCCGAGGTCACGATCATGTCGCCCGACCAGGTCGAGTCGATCGACGACGCGACCGACCTCCTCGTCGACCAGCAGGACGTGACGCCGCTCGGCCTCGCCTACCAGGCGATCGAGCTGCAGACCTCGGAAGACCCGCTCGACGCGACCCTGCGCCGCGTCCTCCGCGCGATGAAGGTCTGATCGTGGCCATCGAGGCGCTGCGCCGCGCGGTCGGCGTCCACGGTCCGACCGGGGTAGGCTGCGGGCCGCATGGCGACCATCGTCTACCTCGACGTCGAGGACGAGATCACCTCCGCCGCCTCGCGGATCCGCGCGGCGGCGGACTCGCGCGTGGGTCTCGTGATCCCGTTCGGGTCGCGCGTCGCGACGTCGCGGATCAACTTCCGGCTGCTCGCCCGCGAGGCGATGAGCCACGGGCGGCGCCTCGACATCGTCGCGCCCGACGCGTCGGCGCGGGCCCTCGCGGCCTCGGCGGGGCTGCCGGTGTTCGCGTCGGTCGGCGAGTACGAGGAGGCGCTCGACGAGGACGACGCCCAGGCGGCCGCGCGCCGCGCCGAGGCGCGGGCGGCGGCCGGCATCGCGCGGCGGCGCGGCGACGGTCGGTGCGAGCCGCGGCGGCCGGTGCCCCGACCACCGCCGGCGCGCGCTGACAGCGAGGCCCCGGGACGTCGCGCGCCGCGCCGCCGTCGGCGGTTCCCGCCGGCGCCGACCGCGACGCGACGCCGGGCGTGCCGCTGACCCGCGGCCGATCCCCGGCCCGGCATCGGACACCGGCGACCAGGACTACGACGATGCGCCGCCGACAGGGCCGGCGGCTCGTCGCTGTCCCGTCGCCCATGGCGGTCGCCGCCGTCGCCCGATCGGGCTCGCCGTCGGCGTCCTCGCTGATCGTCGTGATCGTCGGCGGGGCGGCGGCGTTCGCGGGCTACCTGCTGCTGCCGCACGCGGCGATCACGATCACGCCCACAGGTCGAGACGGTCGGGCCGGTGACCTTCACCGTCCGCGCCGACCCCAACGCCACGACGGTCGACGAGGCGGCGGCCGTCGTGCCCGGCGGTGACGCTCACGATCCCGGTCGAGGCCCAGGGCGAGTTCACGGCGACCGGCAAGCGGGTCGAGCGGACGGCGGCCAAGGGCGCGGTCCGCTGGACGCAACTGCGACCCGACCTCGCCGTACACGCATCCCGTCGGGCACCGTCGTGCGCACCGCGGCCGGCATCGCCTTCTCGACCGACGAGACCGTGTTCCTGCCCGTGGCCATCCTGTCCGGCGGTGGCGCCACGCCCAAGCTCAAGTGCCAGACGAGCGAGGTCTCCGTCACGGCCGTCGTGCCCGGGCCCGTCCGGCAACGTCGACGCCGGGACGATCCGCGATCGTGCCGGCGAGCTACAACCGCAACGTCGTCCGGGTGAACAACCCCCAGGCGACGACCGGCGGCAAGCGCGAGGAGTTCACGCGGATCACGCAGCAGGACGTCGACGCCGCGATGGCGCAGCTCGGCAAGGACCTCGAGACGAGTTCGCCGACGCGACGTCGCGAACCCGCCGCGGCGTGCCCGAGCGGCATGACGGTCGTTCCCCGAGACCGCGGTCGCTCGGCGACCCGGTCCCGGACGTCGACCCCAAGACGCTCGTCGGCCAGGAGGTCGACTCCTTCACGCTCGCAGCGTGACCGCCGACGGGACGGTGCTCGCCGCCGACGCGTCGCCCGGCGCGAGGCGATCGCGGAGGACCGCCTGCAGGCGTCGATCAGCCGACGGCTACGAGCTCGTGCCCGACTCCACGGCGATCGAGGTGGGCGAGGGGACCGTGAGCAACGGCGTCATCGAGTTCCCGGTGACCGCGACGGCGAAGCAGGTCCGCCCGCTCGATGCGGCGGCGCTCGAGCAGCTCGGTGCTCGGGCTGCCGATCGACGAGGCGAAGAAGACCCTCGCGCCGTATGGCGAGGTCGTCATCGTCCCCTGGCCCGACTGGGTCACGAGCGTCCCGACGCTCGACCAGCGGGTGATCGCTGACCGTGGCGGACGCCCGTCGACACGACGCCGTGCCCGGCGTCGCCGTCGCCGCGCGCCCGCGCACGCTCGCCTCGTCGCCGCGCCGCCAGCCCGGGCCCCGTCCGACGGCGCTCCCGCGAGCCAGCCGGTACCATCCGCCGGATGAGCCGCCTCCTGGGGATCGACCTCGGCGCGCGGCGGATCGGGCTCGCCGTCGCCGAATTCCGGGATCGGCGGTGCCCGGCCGCTCGCGACGATCGGCCGCGCCGCCTCCATCGACAGCCGACGCCGACGCCATCGGCCGCGTCTGCCGCGAGCAGGACGTCGTCGAGCTCGTCGTCGGCCTGCCGATCGAGGCGAGCGGCGTCGAGGGCCCGATGGCCGAGGGTGCGCGCGCCTGGGCGGCCGAGATCGGCGATCGCGCCTCGGCCTCCCGGTCACGCTGCGCGACGAGCGCCTGTCGTCGTTCGAGGCGGAGCGGCGGCTCGGGCGCATGCCCCGCGGCCGTTCCGGCGGCGCGCCCTCGCGCGCGCAGCGCAACGCCTTCCGCGCGCGCATCGACCGCGAGGCCGCGGCCGTCATCCTCCAGGACGAGCTGGACGCCCGGCGCGCGGAGGCGCGGTGAGCGTCAGGGGCGGACAGGGACCGCGCGATCCCATCGCGTCCCCGGCCCCGACCACGTCCCGGCGCGCCAACCCGTACCAGCGGACCGGCCGGTACGGCCGGGGACCCGGGCGACCAGCGGCGGTACGAGCGGTACGGCGACCGGCGCGGCAGCTTCGGCGGCGTGCTCCGCTTCCTGCTGTTCCTGTTCGTGCTCGCGGCCGCCGTCCTGATCGTCATGGGCACCGTCGCGCGGCCGCTCGTCCGGGCCGTCGTCGTGCCCTGGGCGTGGGACAACCCCGTCGGCCCTCCAGATCGGCGTTCGTGTCCGACCTCGTCCGCGAGGACCTCGGCAGCCGCGCTCACCGCGCCCGCCTCGGACGACGCGACGACGGTCGAGTTCGTCGTCGAGCCCGGCGACACGCCGGCGACGCTCGCCCCGAAGCTCGAGGCGGCCGGGATCATCGCGAGCCAGCGCGCCTTCCTGTACGAGGCGCGCCAGGACAACCTCGCTGCCGAAGCTCAACGCCGGGCGCTACTCGCTCGCCCGCAACCTGACGCCGGCGGGCGTCGTCACGGGCCTCGTCAACAACCTGATCCAGACGCACGTCATCCCGGTCACCTTCCGCGAGGGCCTGCGCGCCGAGCAGATGGCGGCGAAGCTCCAGACCATCGGCGGCACCGACGTCGACCCGAAGGCCTTCTACGACCTCGTGATGCACCCGACCGACGCGCTGCTCGGCGACTACCCGTGGCTGCTCGACGAGAGCATCCGGCCGAAGGGCGCCTCGCTCGAGGGCTTCCTGTACCCGGCGACGTACTCGATCCAGGTCGGCGACGACAACCCGACGACGGCCGAGGACCTCGTCCGCCAGATGCTCGACGCCTTCCACGACCGCGTGGGCCGACCGGCTCGACGTCCCGGCCAAGCGCGGCCTGACCTTCTACCAGGTGCTGACGCTGGCCTCGATCGTCGAGCGCGAGGCGCAGGTCGACTCAGGAGCGGCCGCTGATCGCCGGCGTCTACCAGAACCGGCTCAACCCGAAGAAGTGGCCGACCGGCCTGCTGCAGTCGGACCCGACGATCTTCTACGTCAACGACACGCTCCAGCTCGACGCGATGAAGTTCCAGCAGTGGCAGGACTACGTGTTCTGGGACAAGCTCAAGGAGCAGCTCCCGGTCCCGCTGCCCGAAGGCCTCGCGGGCTACAACACCTACACGAGCAAGGGCCTGCCGCCCGGGCCGATCTCGTCGCCCTCGATCGCCTCGATCGACGCCGCGCTCGCGCCGGACACGAAGGACGGCTACCTGTTCTTCATCGCCAAGGGCGACGGCTCGCGGGACCAGCGCCTTCGCGAAGACGCACGCCGAGCACGACAAGAACGTCGCGAAGTACGGCAAGAACTGACGTGACCGCGGACCGCCGCGTCCGCCGGGCTCCCGTGCCGGCCGACTTCGCCGCTCCGCCCGACGCGCGCCGACGCACCGGCGCTGGACCGAGGCGGACCACGCCCATCGCCCGGGGCGCGTCGACGCCCTCCGGGCCCGGATGGCCGCCGAAGGGCGTCGACGCCTACTTCGGCGCCAAGCGCGAGCACATGCGCTGGCTGACCGGCTTCACGCTCGGCGGAGGGCGAGGACAAGGTCGCCGGGCACTCCGGCCAGTTCCTGGTCGGCGGCGACGCCGTGACGGTGGTCACCGACTCGCGCTACACGATCCAGGCGCGCCGCGAGGCGACCGGCGCCGTGATCGACGAGATCGGCTACGACCTGCCGGGCGCCTGGCCGCGGCTGCTGGCGTCGGTCGGGGCGCGCCGGGTCGCCGTCGAGGCGGCGTCGGTCTCGCACGCGCTGTGGGAGCGGCTCGCGGCCGCGGCGCCCGGCGTCGAGCTCGTCCCGATCGAGGGCTGGGTCGAGGCGATGCGGGCGATCAAGGAGCCCGACGAGGTCGAGCGGATCGCGGCCGCGTGCGCCGTCGCCGACCGCGCGCTCGCCGCGCTGCTGCCCGAGATCCGGCCCGGCGTCACGGAGCGCGACCTCGCGCTGCGCCTCGAGTGGCTCATCCGGACCGGCGGCGCCGAGGCGCTCGCGTTCGACGTCGCCTGCCTCGCGGGTCCCGAGGCCGCCCTGCCGCACGGCTCGCCCGGCGACCGGCCGGTCCTCGCGACGCGGTGCTGCTGTTCGACTTCGGCGCCCAGGTGGACGGCTACCGCAGCGACATGACGCGGACGCTGTTCGTCGGCGAGCCGTCGGAGCGGGACCTCGCCGTCTACGACCTCGTCGCGCGCGCGCAGCAGGCGGCGATCGACCTGGATCGAGGCGTCGGTCGCCACGGCGGATCCGCGCCGCCCGAGCCGCCGCGAGCCGGACGCGATCGCGCGGGCGGTCATCGACGCCGATCGGGACGTGGCCCGCCTACGGCCACGGCCTGGGCCACGGGATCGGCCTCGCGACCCACGAGGAGCCCGCGCATGGGCCGCACCGGGACCGACGAGCCGCTGCCCGGCCCGCACGGTGTTCTCGGTCGAGCCCGGGATCTACCTCGAGGGCGAGATGGGCGTCCGGATCGAGGACCTCGTCCATGTCGACGTCGACCGCCGGCTCGTCGAGCGCCTGACGCGGTTCCCCAGCGACGTCATCGTGCTGCCCGGCTGAGCCGGCGACGGGCGGCCGGCCAACCCGCCTCTGGTAGGATCGGCCGACATCCAATCGACCCGCGCGGGGAGTCCGCACGCCTCCCGAATCGCGCCAGCCCACCGGAGCACCAACCCCATGATCAGCACCGGCGAGCTGCGCAAGGGCGTCGTCATCGAGCTTGACGGCGACCTGTGGCAGATCCTCGACTACCACCACATCAAGATGGGCCGCGGCTCGGCCCAGGTCCGCATCAAGCTGCGCAACGTCAAGAAGGGCAGCACGGTCGAGAAGTCGTTCCAGGCCGGCGAGCGCTGGCCGCGCGCCCAGATCGACCGTCGCCCGGTGCAGTTCCTGTACCGCGACGGCGACGACCTCCACTTCATGGAGACCGAGTCCTACGAGCAGTTCAGCCTCCGGGCCGAGACGCTCGACGACGTCGTCAACTTCCTGAAGGAGGGGATGACGCTCGACCGGACGAGCTACCAGGGCGACACGCTCGGCGTCGAGCTCCCGGTCACCGTCGACCTCCTCGTGACCGAGACCGAGCCCGGCTTCGCCGGCGACACGGCCCAGGGCGCGCGCAAGAACGCGACCATGGAGACCGGCCTCATCGTCGTCGTGCCGCTGTTCGTCAACGAGGGCGACACGCTCCGGATCGACACCCGGACGGGCGAGTACCAGACCCGGCTCTGATGGCGGGTCCCGAGCCGCCCGACTGGCTGCTGCCCGCCTGGGACGCCGTTCCCGACGAGGGCGGGACCGCGAGCCGAGCGGCGCCCGGCGGTCCCCGGCGGCACGTTCGGCGTCAACGTCAAGTCCGTCTCCGAGGTCACGCGCGCCATCCGCGAGCGCGTCCGCGGCGACGACGGGCTGCGCGACCTGTGGGTCGAGGGCGAGGTCGGGCGGGTGACGGTCTCGACCGCCGGCCACGCGTACTTCGCGATCAAGGACGCGCGGGCCCAGCTCCAGTGCGTGTGGTTCCGCGACGAGCGGGTCCGGTCCGCGTTCCAGCCCCAGACCGGGCTCCAGGTCGTCGTCCACGGCCGGATGGACGTGTTCGAGCCCCAGGGCGCGCTCCAGCTCTACGTCGAGTCCCTCCAGCCGTCGGGCTTCGGCGACCTCGCCATCCGCTTCGAGCAGCTCAAGGCGCGCCTCTCGGCCGAGGGCCTGTTCGACGCCGCGCGCAAGCGGCCGCTGCCCGACCGGCCGCCGGTGATCGCCGTCGTCACCTCGCCCACGGGCGCCGTCTGGCGCGACGTGTGCAACGTGCTCGCCCGCCGCTGGCCGCTGGCGCGCGTGGTGCTCGTCGCGTGCCAGGTCCAGGGCGACGGCGCCCCGGCGAGCATCGTCGGGGCCCTGCGACGCCTCGAGCGCTGGATCGGGGAGGCGGCACGCGACGGACGCCAGGCTGACGCGCCGGCCGTCACGATCCTCGCCCGCGGTGGGGGATCGCTCGAGGACCTGTGGTCGTTCAACGACGAGCGCGTGGTCCGGGCGATCGTCGCGCACCCGGTGCCGGTCGTGTGCGGCGTGGGGCACGAGGTCGACGTGACGCTCGCGGACTTCGCGGCGGACGTGCGCGCGCCGACGCCGTCGGCGGCGGCGGAGCTCGTCGTGCCGGACCGTGCCGAGGCGCTCGCGGCGCTCCGTGCCAGGCGCGCGCGTCTCGACGACCTCGTGCGTGGCGACCTCGGAGCGGCGGTGCGGGAGGTCGCCGCGGAGCGACGGCTGCTCGACCGCCTCGATCCCGCCGTCCGCCTGGCCGAGTCGCGGGAGCGGGCCGGCCTCCTGCTCGACCGCGCGACCCGCGCGACGCTCGTGCGGGTCGGGGCCGCACGGGCGCCGAGGAGCGGGTCGCGGGCCGGCAGCACGCCCTCGCCGCGACCCGCGTCGCCCGGGCGCGGGCCGCCCTGGATGCGAGCGGATCCGCGCTCGGCGCGCTCGGGCCGCAGGCGACCCTGGAGCGCGGCTACGCCATCGTCCGACGCCGGGACGACGGGAGCGATCGTCCGGCACCCGGTCGAGGCGCCCGCCGGGACCGGGCTCCGCCTCGACCTCGCCGGCGGCGACGTCGCGGCGACCGTCGACGCAGGTCGGCCTGACGGGTCGCACGGCTTCCGATCCCGCGTATCCTTCGTGCCGATGACCACCGAGCCCGCGGCGCGACCGCACCCGCCACGCCGACGCTGCCGACTCCGCGACCCTGACCTTCGACGAGGCCCTGGCCGAGCTCCAGCGCACCGTCGCCGAGCTCGAGGCCGGCGGCCAGCCGCTCGAGCGAACCATCGCCCTCTACGAGCGCGGCGTCGCGCTCCACGAACGATGCTCGACGCTCCTCGCGGACGCCGAGCTCCGTGTCCAGCAGCTCGTCGCGCGCGCCGGTGGCGCGCTCGCGGCGGTCGACGTCCGTCCGGAGGACGCCGCCGAGGAGTAGGCCGGGGAAGCGCCTGCATGATCGTGCTACCGTCAGCTATCACATAATCGTCACCGAGCATCGTCCCCCGGCGTCCCACGCCGGCGCCCGACAGGGCGAGCCGCACGTCGATCCGCCACTCAGGAGCCGCGCCCGTGCCCATCCTCGACCGCCTCCAGGACCCGTCGGAGCTCCGCGGGCTCTCCGAGGCCGAGCTCGACCAGCTCGCGACCGAGATCCGCGAGACGATCATCCGGACCGTCGCCGCCACCGGCGGCCACCTCGGGTCATCGCTGGGCGTCGTCGAGATCACCCTCGCGCTCCACCGGCTGCTCGAGTCGCCGCGCGACCGCATCGTGTGGGACACGGGGCACCAGGCCTACGCCCACAAGCTGCTGACGGGCCGCCTCGACCGGTTCCACACGCTGCGCCAGATCGACGGCGTCGGCGGCTTCCCGCGCCGCACCGAGTCGCCCGCACGACGTGTTCGACGGCGGGCACGCCGGCACCGGCCTCTCGATCGCGGAGGGCCTCGCGACCGCCCGCGACCTGCGCCACTCGCTCGAGCGGGTCGCGGTCGTCGTCGGCGACGCGGCGCTGCTGTCGGGACTGTCGCTCGAGGCCCTCAACGACATCGGCCACCGCCAGAGCCAGCTGCTGATCGTGCTCAACGACAACGAGATGTCGATCAGCCCGTCGGTCGGGGCGCTGTCGAAGTACCTCTCCGAGATCAAGCTCTCGACCGCGTGGCAGCAGAGCAAGTCCGCCTACGACCGCGTGACGGAGCGCATCCCCGTCGTCGGGCCGCGCGCTGCTCGAGCTGTCGCGCCGGCTGCGCCAGTCGGTCGTCTCGTTCGCCCAGCCGGGCCAGCTGTTCGAGGACCTCGGCATCACCTACATCGGCGTCATGCCCGGGCACGACCTGCGCGCTGCTCGAGGAGACCTTCCGTCGAGCGCTCGCGCTCCCGGGCCCGGTGATCGTCCACGTCCGCACCCAGAAGGGGAAGGGCTACCGGCCCGCGGAGAAGGACCAGATCTCGTTCCACGGCGCCGCGCTGCCGCCGATGGCCGTCCCGCCGGCGGTCGACGCGCACGACCGCGTCGGCGCCGCGGCGAACGCGGTCAACGGCGACCCGATGGCGTCGACCGCCGCGGCGGGCTCGCAGGTCACGTCCGGGCGCAAGGCCGAGGCGGGCGCGCCGCCGTCGGCGTCGGTGATGGCGGACCGCCGGACGCCGGCGCACAACTCCGAGGGCATCGCCCAGCCGTCGGCCGCGCACGCCGCCGGCGAGGCGGCCCAGACGCCGAACTACACGGCGTTCTTCGCCAAGGAGCTGGTCGCGCTCGGCGCGACCGACCGGCGGATCGTCGCGATCACCGCCGGCATGCCGACGGGCACGGGCCTGGCCAAGTTCCAGGCGGCGTACCCCGAGCGGTTCATCGACGTCGGGATCGCCGAGCAGCACGCGGTGACGCTCGCGACGGGGCTCGCGCTCGGCGGCATGCGGCCGGTCGTCGCGCTGTACTCCACGTTCCTCCAGCGGGCGTTCGACCAGACCGTCCACGACGTCTGCCAGAACGACGCCCCGGTGCTGCTCGCGGTCGACCGAGCCGGCCTCGTCGGCGAGGACGGGACCAGCCACCAGGGCATGTTCACCGTGCCGGCCCAGCGGATGCTGCCCAACCTCGTGGTCGCCAGCCCGCGCGACGAGCAGGAGCTCCGCGTCGCTGCTCCGGACCGCGCTCGCCCAGGACCACCCGTTCGCGCTCCACTACCCGCGCGACGCCGGGTTTCGGCGTCCCCGAGCGGGAGCCCGAGGCGATCCCCGTCGGGCGGGGCGAGGTCCTCCGGGAGGGCCGCGATCTCCTGTTCGTGACCTTCGGGCCGATCACGGGGCGGGCGCTCGAGGTGGCCGATGCGCTCGAGGCGCGCGGCTGGTCGCGTCGGCGTCATCAACGCGCGGTTCGTGAAGCCGCTCGACCGCCAGCTGATCCTCGACCAGGCGCGCGGCAAGTCGCTGCTCGTGACGTTCGAGGAGAGCGTCGTCACGGGCGGCTTCGGGTCGGCGGTGCTCGAGGCGGTCGAGGAGGCGCGGCTCGCCGATCCGTCGTACCGCTCGCTCGCGATCCGGCTCATCGGGATCCCGGGCGACCGGTTCGTCGACCACGGGTCCGTCACCGACCTGCGGCGGCTGATCCGCCTCGACGTGCCGGGCCTCACCGCGCAGGTCGAGGAGACGATCGCCCAGCTCGGCCTCGAGGTCCCGGCGGCAAGCCGCGTGAGCCCTCCTCGCTAGCCCGATGACCAGCTGCCCCGACCGCGCGGGTGCGCCGCGGGTAAGCGCCCGTATGCCACGATAGGCGCATGGCGACGGCCACCTCGCGTCGGACCCGGCTCGACCTGCTGCTCGTGGAGCGCGGCCTCGCGACGACGCGCGCGCGTGCCCAGGCGCTGGTGATGGCCGGCCAGGTCCGGGTGGGCGAGGGCGACGGCGCGCGGACCGACCTCAAGGCCGGCGACCTGGTCGCGAACGACGCCGTGCTGACGCGTGGCCGAGGGCCCGCGCTGGGTCAGCCGCGGGCGCCCACAAGCTGCTCGCGGCGCTCGACGCCTTCGGGATCGATCCGCACGGGCCTCGTCGGCCTCGACGTCGGCGCGTCGACCGGCGGGTTCACCGACGTCCTCCTGGACCGCGGCGCGACGCCGGGTCTACGCGCGTCGACGTCGGCTACGGCCAGCTCGCCGAGCGGCTCCGCCAGGACCCACGGGTCGTCTCGATGGAGCGGGTCAACGCTCGGACGCTCGCGCCCGGACGTCCTGCCCGAGCCCGTGGACCTCGCCGTCGTCGACGTCTCGTTCATCTCGCTGCGGCTCGTCCTCGGTCCGATCCGCTCGGTGCTGCGCGATGGCCGCGGCCCGATCGTCGCCCTGGTGAAGCCGCAGTTCGAGGCCGGCCGGGCGGAGGCGAAGGGCGGTGTCGTGCGCGACGCGGCGGTCCATCGCCGGGTCATCGCGAGGTGATCGGCGCGAGCGGCCGGAGCTCGGCCTCGGGACGCGCGCCGTCATCGCGTCGCCGATCCAGGGTCCGGAGGGCAACCGCGAGTTCCTCGTCCACCTCCAGGCGGGACCATCGTGCGCCGAGGTCGGGGACCGGATCGACGAGGCGGTCGCGGCCGCCTGGGGCGCCGGGCGCGGCGGGCGAGCGCGCGTGAGCGTCGGCGCGCATCGGGTTCGCGTACAACCCGACGATCGAGCAGGCGATCGAGCTCAGCGAGCGGGCGGCCGGCTGGTGCCGGATGCACGGCGTCGACCAGTGGGCGATCGCGGCCGCGGACGACACGGCGGCGATGTGCGCGCAGCTCGCCCGAGCACCGACGTGCTCGTCGTGCTCGGGCGGCGACGGCACGTTCCTGCGCGCGGTCCAGGCGGTCATCGCCGTCGACGTGCCGATCCTCGGCATCAACCTCGGCCGGATCGGGTTCCTCTCGAAGGCCGAGACCGACGAGCTCGAGTCGGTGCTCGAGCTGCTCCAGACCGGCGCGTTCGAGCTCCGCCCGCGGATGGGCCTCGCGGGCGCGATCCTGCCCGCCGGGCGGCCCGGCGTCCAGCACCTTCACCGCCCTCAACGACATCGTCATCGCCCGCGGCTCGCTCGCACGCGTCGTCCGGATGTCGGTCTCGATCGACGAGTCGCACCTCGCCACGTTCATCGCCGACGGCCTCGTCGTGTCCAGCCCGACCGGATCGACCGGCTACTCGTTCTCGGCCGGCGGCCCGATCCTCGACCCGCACAGCCGCAACCTCGTCGTGACGCCGATCGCCGGCTACCTCTCGGCGATCCGCTCGATCGTCGTGTCGCCGCACCAGGTCGTCCGCTGCCAGATCCTCGACGCCGCACGAGGCGCTGGTCTCGATCGACGGCCGCGAGGACCACCGGATCGAGGTCGGCGACGTGGTCGAGGTGCGCGCGCTCGAGCGGCCGATCCGGTTCGTCGAGCCGTCCGGCAGCATGCCGTTCTGGGACCTGCTGCGGACGAAGGTCCAGCTGCTGCCGTCTCGTGAGCGTCGCGCGGTGATCGCGGACCGGCGCGGAGCGGGCCGGCCTGCTCGAGCTCGCGGTCGACGACCTCGCGCTGATCGACCGCCTGCGACTGTCGTTCGCGCCGGGCCTCAACGTGCTCACCGGCGAGACCGGCGCGGGCAAGAGCCTGCTGATCGATGCGCTCGGGCTGGCGCTGGGTGCGCGCGCCGACGCGACGCTGGTCCGGCACGGGGCGGAGAGCGCGCGGGTCGAGGCGCTGTTCGACCGCCTGCCCGAGCCGCTGATCGCCGTCCGCGAGGTCGGCGCCGAGCGGGCGCTCGACGGCGCGCGTCGACGACGACGCGGTGACGGCCGGGCCGGCTCGCGCATGGCGACCGAGGGCCTGGTCGAGATCCACGGCCAGCACGACCAGCAGCGGCTGCTCGACGAGGGCTGGCAGCGCGACCTGCTCGACGCGTACGGCGGGCACGCGCGAGGCGCGCGCGGTCGGTCGCCGCGGCGGTCGAGCGCTGGCGGGCCAACCGGGCCGCGCTCGCCGAGCTGTCGCATGGACCCGCGCGAGCTGCTCCGCCGGCTCGACATCCTGGAGCACGAGGCGAGCCGAGATCGACGCGGCGGGGCTGCGAGCCCGGCGAGGCCGCGGAGATCACCGGCCAGCTGGCGACGGCGCAGCACGGCGAGACGATCGCCGCCGGTGCGGCCGAGGTGCGCGAGACGCTCCTGGGCGAGGGCGGCGGGGCCCGGGAGCAGGTCGCGCGGGCCGAGCACGAGCTGCGCGGCGCTCGGCGCGGCTGGACGCGCGCTGGGGCGGCGCTCGCGGACCGGCTCGCCGGGCTCGAGGCGGAGCTCGAGGACGTCGCCGCCGAGACGCGCTCGCTGGCGGCGACCGTCGACCACGACCCGGCGACGCTCGCGCGGCTCGAGGAGCGCCTCGGCGAGATCCACCGGCTGCTGCGCCGGTACGGCGACGACGAGGAGGCGGTCATCGAGCACGGCGCGCGGTCGTCGGTCGAGGCGGAACGGCTGCGGCGGGCTCGAGGACGAGCGGGCGCGACGGGCCGCCGACGACGCGCGGCTGCTGCTCGAGGTGGCCGACGCCGCGGCGAGCCTCTCGATCCTGCGGGCGACGACGGCCACCGGGCTCGCGGCGTCGGTCGGGGCGGTGCTGGCCGAGCTCGGGTTCCCGGCCGACGCCTTCGACGTCGCCCTGGGCCGGCGGCCGGCGGCCCGCGACGACCCGGCCGTCGAGGTGGACGGGGACGCCGTCGCGTTCGACGTGACCGGCATCGACACCATCGTGTTCACGTTCCGGCCCAACGCGGGCGAGCCGGCCCGCCCGCTCGGCCCGCATCGCCTCGGGCGGCGAGCTCTCGCGGGTCGCGCTGGCGGTCAAGCAGGTGCTGGCCGAGGTCGACGACACGCCGACGCTCGTGTTCGACGAGATCGACACCGGCATCGGCGGCCGGAGCGCGGACCCGGTCGCGCGCAGCCTGTGGGCCCTGGCGCGCGACCACCAGGTGCTGTGCGTGACGCACCTGCCGCAGATCGCCGCCTACGCCGACGCCCACTACCGGATCGCGAAGCGCGAGCGGGACGGCCGGACGGTCACCGACGTCACGCGCCTCGACCGCGACGAGCGCGAGGAGGAGCTCGCCCAGATGATCGGCGGCACGGCGGGCGGCGACGCGGCGCGCCTGTCGGCCCGCGAGCTGCTGGACCGCGCCGAGGCGTGGCGCGCGGGCCGCCTGGTCGACGCGCCGGTCTGAGCGTGACGGCGAACGCGACAGACGCCGAACGCCTCGACCGGGACGCCATCGACGACTACCTCACCTACCTCCACGTCGAGCGGGGCGTTGCCGACGCGACGATCCGCGCCTATCGCGGCGATCTCGGCGACTTCGCGTCGAGCCGTGGCGCGGCGGCACGCTGGTCCACCGGGCCGGAGGTCGCGCAGCAGTACCTCGCCGCACGGGCCCGTCGCGGCCGGCCGAACGACCCGGGGCTCGCGCCGACCAGCCTCCGCCGGCGGGTGGCGGCGATCCGCGGGTTCTACCGGTTCGCATTCGGCGACGGGCTGATCGACGTCGACGTCGCGGCGCACCTCGAGCTGCCCCGCCAGCCGCGCCTGCTCCCCGAGACCCTCACGGTGGACGAGGTCGAGCGGCTGCTCGCGGCGGCCGGCGGCGAGGCGGGGGAGGACACGACGGCGACCGACGCCCTGCGGGTCCGCAACCGGACCCTGCTCGAGGTGCTGTACGCCGCGGGACTGCGTGTGTCGGAGGCGCTGGGCCTGGACCTCGGCACGGTGAGCCTCGATCGGCGTGGGTGCGCGTGATCGGCAAGGGCGACCGCGAGCGCGTGGTCCCGATCGGCGACATCGCGATGGACTGGCTGGCGCGCTATCTCGCCTGGCCGCGGGCCGAGTGGCTCGCGGCAGCCGGGGTGCCCGATGGGGCGACGACGGCGCTGTTCGTCACCCCGCGCGGCGGGCGGCTGAGCCGCCAGCAGGCGTGGGCCGTCGTCAAGTCGGCCGCCGATGCCGCCGAGCTCGGCGATCGCGTGTCGCCGCACACGCTGCGCCACTCGTTCGCGACGCACCTGCTCGAGGGTGGCGCCGACCTGCGCGTCGTCCAGGAGCTGCTGGGGCACGCCAGCATCTCGACGACCCAGCTGTACACGCACCTGACGGGCGAACGGATCCGCGAGGTCTACGCCCGCGCCCATCCGCGGGCCTGATCCATGTCGCGGGCCGATCCATGAGCTATGCGGACGGGTTGCTGGCACCGAGCGAGCGCATCGTGCGTCGCGGCCGGCAGCACTGGTTCGTGCTGGTCTGGCGAGCGCGCTGGGCGATCCTTGCCGTCGTCGTCGGCACGCTTCTGCTGTGGATCCGCGCCAACGTCTCGGGCGACACGCCGATCCTCGACGTCCTCGGCTACCTGACCCTCGCCCTGTTCGTGTTCGGTATCGCCGTCATCGCCCGGGGCGCCCTGCAGTTCCGGGGCGAGGAGTACGTGATCACGAGCCGGCGGGTCATCCATGCGGAAGGCGTCGTCAACAAGCGGGCGACCGACGCGTCGCTCGAGCGGATCAACGATGCGGTCCTCACGGAGTCGATGTTCGGGCGGATCTTCGGCTTCGGGAACCTCGACGTCGTCACGGCGTCCGGGATCGGCGCTCGAGCGGCTGCAGATGCTGCGCGACGCCAAGTCGTTCAAGAAGGCGTTGATCGAGGCGAAGCACGAGCTCGAGGTCGACATCGCGCGTCCCACGACGCCGCCGCTGCGGCCCGTCGATCCGGCCGCTGCCGTCGCGCTGCCGCCAGCGCCCCCCGCGCCAACGCCGGCACCGACCTCGCCGCCACCCCGCCGGGGTCGTCGAGCCCTGCGGCCGCCGCGCCGGCGCCGGCTCCGCCATCCAGTCCCGCCGACATCGTGGCCGAGCTCGACCGGCTCGCTGCCAGGCACGCGGCGGGCGAGATCTCGGCCGAGGCCTTCGCCGCGTCGAAGCGGGCGCTGCTCGCACGCCTCTGACCCCGCCATGGCTCGGCGCGGTTCAACGCATGCGGCCGGTACGATACCCGCGACTCCAGCCACCACCCGAGGCCTGCGTGATCGATACCACCGAGCTTGTCCCCAAGCTCATCACCGTCGCGATCTTCCTGCTCATCGCGTTCCCGGTCCACGAGTTCGCGCACGCCGCCGTCGCCTACATGCAGGGGGACGCGACCGCCAAGCTGTTCGGGCGCCTGACGCTCAACCCGGTCGTCCACTTCGATCCGATGGGCGGCCTGATGACCATCATCTCGGTCACCCTCACGGGCTTCATCATCGGCTGGGCAAAGCCGACGCCCGTCAACCCCGCGAACCTGCACGACCGCCGCAACGGCGAAGTCCTGGTCGCCCTCGCGGGCCCCGCGTCGAACTTCCTGATGGCCCTCGTGGGCGCCTTCATCTTCCGGGTCCTGGTCGCGACCGGCGTCGACCTCAGTCGGCCCGATCGGGTACGTCGCGTACTACTTCGTCCTGTACAACGTCCTGCTGGCGATCTTCAACTTCATCCCCGTCCCGCCGCTCGACGGCTCCACGCTGCTGTACCGCATCCTCACGCCCCGCCAGGCCTGGCAGGTCCGGCCGTTCCTGAACCAGTACGGCATCTTCGTCGTGCTCGCGGTCGTCCTCCTGGCGAGTCGCCCGCTGAGCAACCTGATCTACACGGTCACGAATGTCCTGGTGGGCGCGTAAGGCCCGCCAGTTCCGGTCGCATCTCGTCGCCCGCGTGAGCCCCGCCGAGCGAGAGGCGCTGGCGGCGTGGCTGCGTCCACCGGAGCTGGAGCTGTTCGACGCCATGCATGTCGCGGACCGGCGCCACGGGCTCGATGTCGTGGCCGCGCTCCGTCGGTCGGGCGTGACCGATCGCGACGTGCTCGCCGCGGGCCTGCTCCACGACTGCGCGAAGGGCGACACCGGCGTGGGGCCGCGAGTCGCGTGGTCGCTGGGCGAGGCCTACGGGCCGCGGGTGCTCACGGTTGCCGCGCGGGTGCCTGGCTGGGGCGTGGCCCTCGAGCGGCTGCGCCACCACGCGGAGGCATCGGCGGCCATGGTGGAGGCGGCTGGGCTGCCGCCGTTCGCCGTCGACCTCGTCCGCTACCAGTCCGAGCCCCGCGACCCCGAGTTCGGCCGGGTGTTCCAGCTCGCCGACGAGGCCGCGTGATGGCGTTGTCGGGCATGCCCTCGGTCGCGTTCGGCGAGGGCCGGCGTCCCGAGGCGGCGACCCGGATCATCCTGCCCGCGTTCGACGGGCCGCTCGCGCTGTTGCTGTCGCTGATCGAGGCCCGCCAGCTCGACGTGCTCACCGTGCCCCTGGGCGCCCTTGCGGACGCCTACCTCGACGCGCTCGCGACCCTCGACGAGGACCGGATGGGCCACGTGTCGGCGTTCGTCGCGATCGCGAGCCAGCTCATCCTGATCAAGTCTCGGGCCCTGCTGCCGCGCCGGGCGGTCGACGGGCCGGTCGCCCTCGCCGACGAGGGGCCGGATCCCGAGGCCGAGCTGCGTGCCCGCCTGATCCTGTACCGCGCGTACCGGGACGCCGGCACGTCGCTCCTCGACGCGGCGACCGCGCGCGGCGGGCTGTTCCATCGCGAGTCGGTGACGGCGCGGGCCGCGGGGCTGGCGGGCGCCCGGGCACCGGCAGCCGAGCCACTCTCGCCCGCGATCCTCGTCGCTGCGCTCGACGGCCTTGCCCGGATCGTGCCACCGCCGGCACCGCCGCCCGAGACGATCCGGCGCACGGTGACGCTCACCTCGCGGGCGGCGATCATCCGCGAAGCGCTGCGTGAGGCGCCGGTCGTCGTGCTCCAGGACCTGCTCAAGGGCGTGCGCGACCGCGTCGTCGTCGCGGTCACGTTCCTCGCCCTGCTCGAGCTCATGAAGCGGCGCGAGATCGTCGTCGAGCAGGCCGAGCCGTGGGGCCCGATCGTGGCCCGCCGCACGACGCCCGATGAGCGCGCGGCCGCGGGATCACAGGCCGTCGTCGACGAGGACGCGCCGCTCGACGAGTCGCTGGAGTCGTTCGCGTGACGGAGCTCGAGGCGGTCGGCCCGGGCGAGGTCGACGAGGCCCCGGCCACGGGCGAGCTCACCGAGGCCCAGCTCGAGGCGCTCCTGTTCGTCGCCGAGAAGCCGCTGTCGCGGCGCGAGATCGCGCTGCTGGCCGGCGTGGACCGCGCGACCGGTCGACGCGCTGCTCGGCGACCTCGAGGTCTCGCTCGCGGGCCGCGGGATCCGGCTGGTCGCTGTCCGGCGACCACGTCGAGCTCACCACGGCGCCCGACGCCGGGGCGCTGATCGCCCGCTACGTCGGCGCGGACGCGGTCCGCCTGAGCCCGGCGGCCCTCGAGACGCTCGCGATCGTCGCCTATCGCCAGCCGGTCACCCGCGGCGCCATCGAGCGCATCCGCGGCGTCGACTCGGACTACACCGTCCGCGCCCTGCTGCACCGCCGGCTGGTCGTGGAGCTCGGCCGGTCCGACGCGCCCGGCCGGCCCGTACCTGTACGGGACCGGGTTCGAGTTCCTGGAGCGGTTCGGGATGACCTCGCTCGAGGACCTGCCGCCGCTCGACATCGACGTCGCGACGCGCCTCGTGGACGAGGCCGACGACGCGGCCGGGACGGCCGGCGCCGGTGCCCGTGATCGCCCTCGACGACGACGCTCCCTGACCCGATGGCGGCCGAGCGGATCTCCAAGGTCCTCGCGGCCGCCGGGCGTGGCGTCGCGGCGAGGCGCCGACGAGCTGGTCACGGCGGGGCGGGTGACCGTCGACGGACGGGCAGCGGTGCTGGGCGAGAAGGTCGACCCGCAGGAGCAGTCGATCGCGGTCGACGGCAGGCCGATCGCGAGCCCAGGACTCGCGCCCGCTGTACCTGGCCATGCACAAGCCGGCGGGCGTGACCTCGACCGTCCGTGACCGGCATGCGGCGACCACGGTGCTCGACCTCGTCCCCGCCGACCTCGCCCGGGGCGGCCGCCTGTACCCGGTGGGCCGCCTCGACCAGGACTCCGAGGGCCTGATCCTGCTCACGAACGACGGCGACTGGGCCGAGCACGTGCTCCACCCGCGCTACGAGGTCGAGCGCGAGTACGCCGTCGGGCTCTCGCGGCCGCTGACGCGCGAGCAGGCGGAGGCCCTCGAGGCCGGCGTCGAGCTCACCGAGGGCGTCGCGACGGTGACCGGGCTGCGAGGCCAGACGAACACCGAGGACCGGCTGCTCGCGGAGCTCCTCGAACCGGAGCCCGAACCGCACCTCACGTGGGTCCGGGTGACGATCCACCAGGGCTGGAAGCGGCAGCTGCGGCGGATGTTCGGCGAGGTCGGAGCGCCGGTCCGGCGGCTGGTCCGGGTGCGGATCGGGTCGCTGCGGCTGGGCGAGCTCGCGACGGGCGACGTGCGGCCGCTCACGGCCTCGGAGGTCCGGCGCCTCGGTTCGACCGGCCGGGAGTAGCGGCGGCGGGCCTTTGAGGCCCGCAAACCGGGCTGTACGCCCGCGACGGGGGGCCTTGGGTGCGGAAACGGGCCCGTGAGGCCCGTCGTCGGCCGCTGGAGCCGCCAGGCGACCGTGATGCCTCGCTTCGTGCCGTTACCCGGGCCTGCCAGGCCCGGTCGCATGAGCAGAGCGGCCTGCGGCCGGTATGCTCCCGGTCGATGGCCGCGCCCGCCAAGTCGTCACGTTCCCGCACGAGCGCCGCGAAGCCCGCCACCGGGCGGCGGATCGTCGTCGCGCTCGACGGGCCCGCCTCGAGCGGCAAGAGCAGCGTCGGCGCCGCCGCGGCCGGCCGCCTGGGCCTGCGGTTCGTCGACACGGGGCTGCTCTACCGCGCGCTCACCGCCGCGGCCCTGCGCGAGGGGATCGCGACGGACGACGCCGCGAGCCTCGTCGCGCTCGCCGACCGGGTCACGCTCGCCGACGACGGCACCGGTCGGCTGACGCGGGTCCTCCTCGACGGCATCGACACCACCGAGGCCGCGCGAGGACCCGCAGGTCGACGCCGCCGTGTCCGCGGTCTCGCGCATCGCCGACGTGCGCGCCGCGCTGCTGCCGCGCCAGCGCGCGCTCGCCGAAGGCGGCGGGATCGTCGTCGCCGGGCGGGACATCGGCACCGTCGTGCTGCCCGACGCGGACCTCAAGCTGTTCCTCGACGCGTCGGTGGAGGAGCGGGCCGCGCGCCGGATCCACGAACGAGGCCTCGACCCCGCGGGCGACGAGGCCGAGGCCGTGCGCGAGCAGCTCCGCGTCCGCGACGACCAGGACCGCAACCGCGCGGTCGCGCCGCTGCGGGCCGCCGACGACGCCGTGATCATCGAGACCGACGGCAACACGTTCGAGCGGACGGTGGACATCGTCGAGACCGCGATCCGGCCGGACGGCCGATCGGCGGCCGGCCTCGCCCGAAGGTCGCAGCCCCGGACGCCGCGCGAAGCGCTCCGGCCAACCTCGAGCGGGCGATGCAGCTCGACAACGACCAGACCATGCTCGTCCGCATGGTCTCGCTCCTGGCGCGCATCGCGGCCCGCTGCGTTCGGCAACGTCCACGTCGAGGGCCTCGAGCACATCCCCCGCACGGGCCCCGTCATCCTCGCCATCAACCACATCTCGAACGCCGACGCCTTCGTCACCGGCTCGTGGATCACGCCCGCCCTGCGGAATCGGCGGATCCACTGGCTGGGGAAGCAGGAGCTGTTCGACTGGCCCGTGTTCGGCTGGGTTGCCGCCCGGGGCGGCGTGCACCCGGTCGACCGCTCGACGGCCGACATCGAGGCCTTCCGGCTCGCGACCCGGATCCTCGAGGCGGGCTACGTGCTGCTGATCTTTCCCGAGGGCACGCGCAGCCCCAACGGCGAGCTCCAGGAGGCGAAGGACGGCCTCGCGATGCTCGCGCTGCGGACCGACGCGGCGATCGTCCCGATCGGGATCAACGGCAGCGACCGCGTGTGGCCGAAGGGCCAGAAGGTCCCACACCCGATCCCGCGCCGCACGGTCACGGTCCGCGTCGGCTCACCGTTCCGTGCCGCCGACGTCGTCCCCGCAGGCGCCGACCGCAAGGCCGCCAAGGCCATCGCGACCACCGCGATCATGGGCCGCATCGCCGCCCTCCTCGAGCCCCGGCACCGCGGCGTGTACGCCGCGGCCGTTGACGACGCGCCGGCAGCGGCGAAAACCTGACCCCGCCAAGTAGCGCAATTTGCGGCGCAATCGCCGCGCCTGTGCGACCATCCACGTGCAATGGGAACCGTGCAGGACGTCCGCATCGCCAAGCGCACCGGCTTCTGCTATGGCGTTCGCGAGGCGATCGACAAGGCGAAGGAGTCGGCGGCCGCCGGCAAGGCGACGCATACGCTCGGTCAGGTCGTGCACAACGAGGGCGTGATCCGCGACCTCCAGCAGGTCGGCGTCCAGAGCGTCGAGTCGCTCGACGACGTCGACCATGGCTCTGCGGTCGTCATCCGCGCCCACGGCGTCAAGCCCGAGGTCTTCGAGCGTGCCGCAGGCGCGCGGCCTCGAGGTCATCGACGGCACCTGCACCTGGGTGATCCAGGAGCAGCAGCAGCTCGAGGAGCTGGTCACCGAGGGCTACACCGTCGTCCTGCTCGGCACCCCGAAGCACCCCGAGGTCGTCGGCCTGCTCGGCTTCGCGCCCGACGCGATCGTGGTCGACGAAGAGGACGACTGGGACCGCATCCCGCGGCGCAAGCGGATGGCGCTGATCACCCAGTCGACCCAGCCGCCCTGGAAGTTCGAGAAGCTGGCGGCGTTCATGGTCGGCCGCGCCCACGAGCTCAAGATCATCAACTCCGTGTGCCCGGTCACGATCCGGCGCCAGGAGGACACGCTGGAGACGGCGCGCGAGGTCGACCTGATGGTGGTCGTGGGCGGCCGGCACTCGGCGAACACCAAGGAGCTGACCCGGCTGTGCGAGATCGTCGGCACGGCCGCGATCCAGATCGAGAACGCCCGTGACCTCAGCGACCCGGCGCCGTTCGACGGTGCGCGAGTGGTCGGCGTGACCGGCGGCACCTCGACGCCGATCGAGGACCTGCGCGACGTCGCCGAGCGCATCTTCGACCTCGCCGGGCACCCCCGACACGATGGCCAACGCCACGAGCCTGGCCCGCGGCGCCCTCGACGCCGCCGCACACCCGGCCGGCCGAACGACCTCGCTGCCCGCGCTCCCCGTCGCGTCGACCGGCGCGGCCTGACGGTGCCCGCCCGCACCGCGCGGCCTGCCGGTCGTCGCCTTCGTCGGTCGCCCCAACGTCGGCAAGAGCACGCTGTTCAACCGCGTCGTGGGCGATTACCGCGCAGCGATCGTCGAGGACCGGGCCCGCACGACCCGCGACCGCCTGTACGGCGACGCCGAGTGGAACGGCCGGCGGTTCGTCGTCGTGGACACCGGCGGCCTCGAGATCGATCCGGGCGACCCGATCGAGGCGCAGGTCCAGCTCCAGGCGCGAGCTCGCGATCAGCGAGGCCGACGTGATCGTGTTCCTCGTCGACACCGAGACCGGTCCGACGCCCGCCGACCTGGACGCCGCCGAGCTCCTGCGCCGCACGACGAAGCCCGTGCTGGTGGCGGCCAACAAGGCCGACAACGAGAAGCGCGAGCTCGACGCGGCCGAGTTCTACGCGTTCGGCTGGGAGGAGACCTACGCGATCTCGGCCAGCCACGGGCGCGGGGTCGGGGACCTGCTCGATGCCATCGTGTGGGCGCTGCCGCCCGAGACCGACGCCGAGATCGCACGCAAGGCCCGCGAGACCGAGGCCGAGGCGTGGGCGTCGGACATGGCGGCGGGCAGGATCGAGCCCTTCGCGACGGGCGTCGACGCGGCAGCCGATGGGGCCGACGGCGACGGAGCGAGGACGGCGACGGGGCCGGCGTGCCCGACGACGACTCGGCCGAGGCCGCCCGCTGGGACGCGATGATGGCCGCGGAGGACGACGAGCCGCCGGCGATCGCGTTCGTGGGCCGGCCCAACGTCGGCAAGTCGAGCCTGCTCAACTCGCTGCTGGGCGAGACCCGGACGATCGTGTCCGAGATCCCCGGGACCACGCGCGACGCGATCGACACGACGATCCCGTGGGGTCGCAGCGAGGTCGTGCTGATCGACACCGCCGGCATCAAGAAGCGCGGCAAGGTCGCGTCCGGTCCCGCCGCCGATCGCTACTCGACGCTGCGGGCGCTCAAGGCGATCTCGCGCGCCGACGTCGCGGTGCTCGTGCTCGACGCCGCCGACGGCCTGACCGCCCAGGACGCGCACGTCGCGGGCTACGTGGTGGAGGAGGGGAGGGGCCTCGTCATCGCGGTCAACAAGTGGGACATCGTCGAGGACAAGACCCACAAGAGCTTCGACGAGTTCGCGGCCAACCTCCGGCGCGAGCTGCCGTTCATCGACTACGCCCCGGTCGTGTCGATCAGCGCCAAGACCGGCCAGCGCGTGCAGAAGGTGCTGGAGCTGGCGGTCGACGTGTGGGGCGAGCGGCGCCGCCGGATCCCGACCGGCGAGCTCAACCGACTGGTATCGGCCGCGGTCGAGCGGACGCCGCCGGCGATGGTCCGCGGGCGCCGCTCGAAGATCCGGTACGCGACGCAGGCCGGCGTGGCGCCGCCGACGTTCGTGTTCTTCGCAACCGACCCCGCCTCGATCCACTTCTCGTACCGGCGCTACCTCGAGAACCGGCTGCGCGACGCGTACGGGTTCGATGGGACGCCGATCCGGCTCGTGTTCCGGGAGCAGATCCGCGCAGAAGCGGCCGACGCCAGCCGGACGGCGCGCGCCCGCAAGAGCTGATGGCGCGGGGCCGAGGGCTCGCGGTCGTCGGCGGGCGACGGGTCCCGCGCGGGTCGCGGTCGTCGGCGCGGGCGCCTGGGGGACGACGCTCGCCGCGATCCTCGCCCAGCGCGAGCCGGTCACGCTGCTGTGCCACTCCCCGGAGACGGCGGCACGGATCCGCGAGGACCGGCGGAACGAGGCGCGCCTGCCGGGCATCGACCTGCCGGCCGGGATCCGCGCCACGCCGAGCCATCGGCGCTCGCCGAGGCGACGGATCTCGTCGTGTTCGCCGTCCCGTCCGCGCACCTGCGGGCGACGGTCGCCGCGGTGGCGCCGTTCATCCCGCCCACCGCCGACCTGCTGTCGGTGGTCAAGGGCATCGAGCGCGGCACGCACCAGCGGATGACCGACGTCATCGCGGAGGCCGGCGGGTTCGACCGCCGCCGGATCGCCGCCCTGTCGGGCCCCAACCTCGCGCTCGAGATCGCGCGGCGCCTGCCCGCGTCGGCGGTCGTCGCCGCCGAGGACGTCGACCTCGCCGCGCGCATCCAGGAGCGCCTCGGCCGCCGCCGGTTCCGGCTCTACGTCAACCGCGACGTCCTCGGCGTCGAGCTGTGCGGGGCGCTCAAGAACGTCATCGCGATCGCCGCCGGCGCGGCGGAGGAGCTGGGCTTCGGCGACAACGGCAAGGCGGGCCTGATGACCCGCGGCCTCGCCGAGATGACCCGCCTCGGGATCGCGGCCGGCGCCAACCCGTTGACGTTCGCCGGCCTGGCCGGCATCGGCGACGTCATCGCCACCTGCGGCTCGTCGCTGTCGCGCAACCACCGCCTGGGCGTCGAGCTCGCCCGGGGCCGGACGTGGGCCGACATCGAGGCGACGCTCCCCGGCGTCGCCGAGGGCGCCTACACCGTGGATGCCGCCCTCGCCCTGGCCGACGAGCTGGGCGTCGAGATGCCGATCGCCCGCGAGGTCCACCGCGCGCTGTTCGAGGGCAAGAGCGCCAAGCGCTGCCTGATCGACCTCCTGGCCCGCGAGTCCAAGGACGAGCTCGCCGACTACGACCGCTGGGCGGCCCAGGTCGGCGCCCAGCGGAGTGCCACGACGGACTGAGGTAGAGTTGTCGGCCTCGGGGCGTGGCGCAGCCTGGTAGCGCACCTGAATGGGGTTCAGGAGGTCGAGCGTTCGAATCGCTCCGCCCCGACCACTCGTCTGAACACAGAACGGCCCCTGAGACTGGCTCAGGGGCCGTTCGATTCTGCGGGCGTACCGGCGACCGATACCGAGGCGCTGGTGAGCAGATGCGTCCGGATATCGTCGCCAATCCAGTGGATACTGCGAGGCGTTGAACCCGGGACGCGACGTCGATGACCGTACGTCTTGCGCCCGCTGGTCGGAGAACCAACCTTGGGAATAGCGGCACGGCCGCCAAACTCGTGAAGGGCCTTGACCGCCTGCGGTCCCGTGGCCTGACCGAGACGAAGTCTTTGGAGGAGAAGACATGACCGCTGGTAATGAGACCGAGGGCGAGCCGCTCCTCGCCTACTTGGCTCGGCGCACGCAGTCGGCTCGCATCCGGGAGGTGCAGTTCGACGACCCCAAGCTGGAGTACCGGCGCCTGTTCAGCGAGGTCTGGGGCACCTTCTTGCTGGTTCTCGTCGCCGCCGGTGGTGGCGTCGTCGGCGCCACTGCCTTCGGCAGTGACCTCACGTTGCCGATGAAGGCCCTGGCGCCGGGCATGATGGTGATGGGCATCATCTTCTTCATGGGCACGATCTCCGGAGCCCACCTGAACCCCGCCGTGACGCTGGCCTTCGCCGTGCGCGGCAACTTCCCGTGGCGGCGCGTCCCGGGCTACATCGTGGCCGAACTGACCGGGGCCATCCTCGCGTCGTTGTTCCTGCAGGCCATGTACGGCGGCATCCTCAACGGCGCGAACGAGCCGACGCCTGACGTCAGCCCGCTCGTAGCGGTTCTGACCGAAGCGATCCTCACCCTCGGCCTCGTCAGCGTGATCCTGGGCACGGCCTCGGGAGCCAGGAACGTTGGCATCAACGGCGCCATCGCCGTCGGCGCCTACATCGGCCTCGTGTCGGTGTGGGGTGCTCCGGTCACAGGAGCATCGATGAACCCGGCACGCTCACTCGGACCGATGCTCGTCGGCGGCAACCTCACGAACTACTGGATCTACCTCGTCGGGCCGATCGTCGGGGCGATGATCGCCGTCGGCTTCGAGTACATCCTCAAGGGCAAGGCCACCGCGGCGGGCGCCGAAGCTGCCCAGGGCATCCTCGACGAGTCCCCGTCGGGCCTCTGATTCCAGCGGAGAGAGGGAGGCGATCTCCGTCCCGGAGCACGGCTCAGCTCGGGACGGAGGTCACCTGGCGCGAGCTGTAGCCGTGGTCGGCGATCTCGCCGGCGCGTGAGACGTAGGCCTCGGCGGTCGGCGGCGTGGGCGCGCGGAAGCCCTCGACGAGGCGGTTGTACATCGAGAAGCCGGCCGCGATGAGCACCGCGAGCTGGACGTCGCCGTCGGTGGCTCCCGCGGCGTGGGCCGCGTCCACGTCCGCCGCGGTCAGGTCGAGGGGCTCGCGGCGCACCGTGCGCGCGATGTGGAGCAGCGCCTGCATCTTGGCGTCGAGGCCTTCGGACGAGCCCTGCTTGATGGTGTCGACGACCGGGAGCATGTCATCCGCGCCGCTCTTCATGAGCAGGGCGCTGGCGAACGCGCCGTGCGAGTCCATGCAGTAAAAGCAGTCATTGCCTGCCGAGACCGCGGTCGCCATCATCTCGCGCTCAGCGCGGCTGACCGTGGCCCCGGGATGGTCCACGACGAGCAGCTGGTCGGCGAGACCGCGCAGGTGGACGCCCAGGCCGGGCGTCAGGTTCAGGGCGGTCAGGATCCCCGGGAGCTCCGGCAACCCGCCGACGAGGATCTCCTGCTCTGATCGACTCAGTCGTTCGTCATCGCGCGCCATGTGCACCCTCTCGCGTTCTCGGTGGTCAGCCGCACGCAGTATGCCGTGCGACCGCACGATCCGTGCTCGCGGACAGACGGTCGCCAAGGAGCAGGGAGGGAAAGGAGGTCCGCGCCGCACATATCGCCGCTTGCCGCGGGTCAAAGACGCGGACCTCACGGAAGAGAACGTTGAGGTGGCCGTGATGTTTCACGTCTCGCCTGCGGATCCGCGGCGCGCTCGGTTGACACGCGTCGCACGATGTCGCGGACCGGCTCGGGTGGCGAGCCGGCTTCGGAGGGTTGGTCGTGACGACAGGAGGCTCCACGGACGGAAGCCCCGATCCAGGCGACGAGACGCGTACGGACTTCCCGACGACGCCACCGCTGCCTGGCTCGCCGCCGCCTCCAGCATCGATCCCTCCTGCTGCACCGCCGTCAGGTCCGCCCGCGGCCCCGCCCCCGGGTGCGCCGCAGCCGCCCGCCGCCGCGCCCGCGCCGTGGGCGCCGCCGTACGCAGGCGCAGGTGGCGCCGGCACGAACTGGGCGCCGGCTCCGGGCGGCGGCGGCCTGTACGCCGTTCCTGGCGCACCTGCCCTGCGGTTTGCCGGTGCTCTGCCGCGGTTCGTGGCGTACCTCATCGACAGCATCCTGCTCGGCCTGTTCACCGGGTTCCTGTTTGCCTTCCTTGTCGGTCTCGTACCCGGTCGTCAGCAACGTGCCCTTCCTGGCCGCGCTGTTCGGCATCGTGGTCGATGCGGCCTACTTCGTCGGCCTGTGGCGGACCGGCGGCCAGGCGACGCTTGGCATGCGCCTGCTGAAGCTGCAGGTCGGGAACGCCTTCGACGGCCAGACGCTCGATCTCAACCAGGCAGTGCGGCGCTGGGTCGCCCTCGGCGGCTGGCTCTCGGCGTTCGGCTACAGCGCGAGCACGTCGGGGATCGCCGGAACGGCCCTGCTCGTGTGGTCGATCGTCCTCCTGATCTCGACCGTCTCGAGCCCGACGAAGCAGGGCCTGCACGACCGGTTCGCGAACTCCGCGGTCGTTGCTCCAGCGAGCGGCTCGACCGGCGGGCTCGCCTTGGCATGCCTGCTCATCATCGCGCTCGTGGCCGTCGTATTCCTGGTCGCGATCGTCGCCCTGATCTTCCTGGGCGGACAGGTCTCCGTCGATCCTCTCGACCGTCGGCACCTCGATCTGATCGACCGCCCCGGTAGACTGGCCGGGTGACGCGACCTGGGGGAGCCGGGCCTCGATCCCGAGCAGGTCGACGGCCTCAACGACATGGACCCGGCGGCGTTCCGTGCGGCGGCGCACGACGTGGTCGACCGGATCGCCGACTACCTCGCGACCATCGAGCAGCGTCCGGTCCTGCCGCCGATCGAGCCCGGTTCGATCGCCCCGCTGTTCCCGGCACACGCCCCCGAGCGACCCGAGTCCATCGACGCCATCCTGGCCGACGTCGACCGCCTCGTCGATCCCCAACGCCACCCATTGGCAGCACCCGGGCTTCCTGGCCTACTTCGCGACGCACCGCCTCGGGCCCGGGGATGCTCGGCGAGTTCCTCACCGCGGCGCTCGGGCAGAACCCGATGCTGTGGCGGACGTCGCCGATCGGCACCGAGCTCGAGACGGTGGTCGTCGGCTGGCTGCGCGAGGCGCTCGGCCTGCCCGACACGTTCAGCGGCCTCCTCACCGACACCGCGTCGACGTCCTCGCTGATCGCCCTGGCCGCGGCGCGCGAGGCGCTCGGGGCTCGACGCCGCCGCGCGCGGGCTCGCCGCGCGGGCGCAGGGCGGCGAGCCGCGGGTCTACGCCTCGTCGGAAGCCCACAGCTCGATCGACAAGGCGTGCATGACGCTCGGGCCTGGGTCGCGCGGCCGTGGTCAAGATCCCGGTCAACGACGACTACGAGATGGACGTCGACGCGCTCGCGGCGGCGATCGAGGCGGACCACCTCGCCGGCCGCTGCCCGGTCGCCGTCGTCGCCACCATCGGCACGACATCGTCCACCTCGGTCGACCCCGTCACGGCCATCGCCGACGTCGCCGCCCGGGAAGGGCTGTGGCTGCACGTCGACGCCGCCTACGCCGGGCCGGTCGCGCTGCTGCCGGAGCGGCGGGCGCCGTTCGCGGGCTGGGACCGCGCCGACTCGATCGTCGTCAACCCGCACAAGTGGCTGTTCACGCCGCTCGACGCGTCGCTGCTGCTGACCCGGCGCATGGACCAGGCTGCGGGCCGCGTTCAGCCTCGTGCCCGAGTACCTGCGCACCCTCGACCGCACGTCGCCGGTCCTCGACTCAACGAGTACCAGCCGCAGCTGGGCCGGCGCATGCGCGCGCTCAAGCTGTGGATGCTGATCCGCTGGTTCGGGCTCGACGGGCTGCGGCGGCGGATCGACTTCCACCTCGAGCTCGCGGCGCGCTTCGCGGCCTGGGTGGACGAGGATCCCGACTGGGAGCGCCTGGCGCCGGTTCCGTTCTCGACGGTCTGCTTCCGCTACCGGCCGTCCGCCCTCGCGGGACGCGAGGACGAGGGCGACGTGCCCGACCTGCTCGACGATCTCAACACGCGGCTGATGGACGCCGTCAACCGGACCGGCGAGGTGTTCCTGTCCCACACCCGGCTGCGCAACCGGTTCACCATCCGCCTCGCCGTCGGCAACCTGCGCACCGAGGAGCGGCACGTCGAGCGGGCCTGGGAGCTCCTGCGCCGCGAGGCCGCGCGACTTGCAACTGAACGCTACGAGGGAGCGACGATGACCGAGCCGATCGAGATCCTGTACTTCTACCGCACGCAGCTGGGGCGCCCACGACGAGTTCGTGGAGCTGTTCGACCAGAACCACTGGCCGATCCTCCGCGAGCAGCTCGCGTCGGGCCGGTATCACGAACGTGGAGATGTGGACGCCGCGGTTCCACGGGGAGGGCCGTGCGGACTGGGACGTGCTGGTCTCGATCACGTACCGCGACTGGGCCGCGGTCGAGGAGCACAGCGACGCCGAGATCGCCGCGCAGCTCTACCCGGACCAGATCGCGTTCCAGCCGAGGAACGCATCGGTTCGCACTGCTCGAGGCGCACTGGGACGTCGTCCTGCAGGCGCGTCCGCTCACGCTAGATCGGGTGATGTCCCACCCAGACCGGGTGATCCGATACTGGCGCCAGTGAGATTGCAGGCGACAGGCCAGGCAGGAGCGACATGTGTCTGTTCGCAATCCTCGCGGGGCTGTTCCCGCGCGTGGCGTTCGCCGTCTACTGGATCGCCCGGCCGAACTTCCGTCTCGGCGGCCTTCGGGGGCACCCTGATCTGGCCGTTCCTGGGCCTGATCTTCCTACCGTTCACGACGCTGATGTACACGATCCTGTGGAGCGTCACGGGCCTGACCGGCTGGGACTGGCTGTGGGTCGGCATCGCGTTCGTTCTCGACCTCGGCCACTACAGCTACAGCGCCTACGGCAACCGCGACCAGATCCCCGGCTACAACGCGTAGACCGCTCGCGACCCGCTGCGCGGGTGCGCACGCCGCCGCCCGCGATAATGGCGGCCTGTCCCGTCCGATCACCGGAGGTCGACCCCGCCCGTGCCGCCCATCACCGAGCTCACCCGCATCGAGCCCGTGTACCTCGAGCGCCTCGAGAAGCAGGGCGTGTTCACGACCGGCATCCTGCTCGAGGTCTCCGAGACGCCGACCCGCCGCCAGTACCTCGCCGATCACGTCCGGGCCGACCTGACCGACGTCCTCGCGTGGCGCGACGAGGGCCTGATGCTGAACCTCGCCGGGTTCGGGCCCGACGAGCACCAGCTGTTCATCCAGGCCGGGATCGAGGGCCTGCGCGACATCCTCGAGACGGACCTCGAGCCGTTCCGCGAC
Source organism: uncultured Chloroflexia bacterium (assembly GCA_963779575.1). Taxonomy (GTDB): domain Bacteria; phylum Chloroflexota; class Limnocylindria; order Limnocylindrales; family CSP1-4; genus CAIXZV01. The sequence goes on along the minus strand of CAVZYT010000006.1, from coordinate 9,314 downwards.
CGGCTCGGTCGCGCGGCGATCGGAGCTCAACTGGCCCGCCGCCGGCGGACCTGATGGTCGACACCTGGTGGGAGCAGGCCCGGACGCTCGAGGACGAATAGCCGCCGGGCGCCCGATGCACACCCTCACCGGCGCCCTCGCGTCCCTCGTCGTCGGCATCGCCGCGGCGCTCGTCATCGTCGCGATCGCGATCCTGCCGTTCCTGACGCCCGTCTGGGTCTCGTTCGAGCAGGGCCGCGCGCAGGCCGCGGCCTGGACCGGCTTCTCCGACGCGGACCTGCGCACGGCGACCGACGCGATCCTCGCCGACCTCGTCATCGGCCCGCCCGAGTTCGACGTCGCGCTCAACGGCGTCCCGGTCCTCAACGAGCGCGAGCGCAGCACATGCGCGACGTGCGCGGCGTGTTCGAGGCGTTCTACAGGCTCGCGATCGTCGGGGCGGTCGTGCTCGTGGCGGCGTTCCTGCTCGCGCGGGGTCGCGAGGCCCGCGCCCGCCTGTGGCGACGGCTCGGCCTGGCCGGCCGGGTCATCGCCGTGGGCACCGTCGCGCTCGGGATCGTCGGCGTTGATGTTCTTCGACACCGCGTTCGAGGTGTTCCACGAGCTGTTCTTCCCGGCCGGCTCGTTCCTGTTCGACCCGCGCACGGACCGCCTCGTCCAGCTGTTCCCCGAGTCCTTCTGGGTCGAGTCGACGATCGCGGTGGGGATCGTGATCATCGCGCTTGTCGCTCGCTGCTCGCGTGGCTGGCGCCGCGGCGGGCAGGCATCCTCGAGGCGAGGGACGACGAGACGGGCGCAGCGTCAATCCCGCAGGCCGCGGCCGAGGCCGGGCGCTGATCGGCGGCGGTGGCGGCGATCCCGATCGCCCGCGATCCTGGGCATCGAGATCCGGATCTCCCTCGCGTGGGTCGTGCTCATCGCGCTGATCGCGGTGATCGGCGCGCAGCAGGCGATCCTCGGCTCGACCCGACGCTCTCGCCGGTCGCCCAGCTGGGTGATCGGCATCGCCGTGGCGCTGCTGTTCCTGGTCTCGGTCGATCGCCCACGAGCTCGCCCATGCGCTGGTCGGGCGGCGGCGCGGCGTGCCGACGACCGTCGATCCTGCTCGGGCTTCATCGGCGGCCTCGCGCCGCTGTCGATCCAGGCGCCGCGGCCGCACGGGACGAGCTGGTGATCGCCGCTCGTCGGCCCGATCGTGTCGATCTGCGTCGGCGCCGTGTTCGTCGGTCGGCGGCGATGCTCGCTCGGCTCGCTCGCCCCCGACATCGGCCCCGATCGCCGGCGGCATCGTGGTCGTCGGCGTGCTCAACCTGATCCTCGGCGTGCATCAGCCTCGTGCCCGCGATGCCGCTCGACGGCGGCCGCGTGGTGCGGGCGATCGCCTGGTCGCGCTACCGGCGACCGCGACCGGGCGTACCGGCTGACGGCACGCGTCGGCCGGATGGTCGGCTGGACGATCCTCGGCGCCGGGGTCGCGCTCGTCGCTGGCGCCAGTGTCACCGAGGGCCTGATCGGCGATCGCGCTCGGCTGGCTGCTCAACACGGGCGCGCGGACGGTGCGAGCGACGCCTCGCGCTCGAGCAGCTCCTGCGCGGCGCTCAAGGTCGGAGACGCGATGCGCGTCGACGTGCCGTTCGTGGGCCCGAACCTGACGATCGACACGTTCGCCAACCGGTTCGAGGGCCCGGACGCGGTGACCGCGATGCCGGTCGTGGACGACGACAAGTCGTGGTCGGCGTGCTCGGTCGCAAGCGCCTCGTGCGGCTCGGCCGCCGTCGGTTCGGTGGCACGCGGGTCGACCAGGTGATGGCCGCGCCGCCGCAGGCGCCGGTGCTGGCGCCGTCGACGCGCTGTGGGACGCGGTCGAGGCGATGAGCGAGGCCGGGCTCGACGGCCTCGCGGTCGCCGACGGCGGGCGGCTCGCGGGCCTCGTGACGCGCGACAGCCTCGCCGACGCGATCCGGACGCATGCGGCGGCCGCGCGCCGCGACGGGAGGCTGAGCGGCCATGAGCGGCGAGCTGCTCGAGGTCGAGGCGGCCCAGGCGACGGTGCTGGCCGGCGTCGAGCCGCTGGCCGACGTCGAGCGGATCGCCGCCCGAGGCAGCGCTGGGCCGGGTGCTGGCCGAGCCGACCTCGTCGCCGGGCGTCTCGCTGCCGCCGTGGGACAACTCCGCGATGGACGGCTACGCGGTGCGCGCGGCGGACGTCGCCGACGCCGCCGAGGGCCGGCCCGTGCGCCTGACGGTCGTCGGCGAGTCGCGGGCGGGTTCGGCGCCCGACGCCCGCGGGTCATGCCGCGAGACCGCGATCCGGATCGCGACCGGCGCCCCGATGCCCGCCGGGCGCCGATGCCGTGGTCCCGGTCGAGATCACGACGCCGCTCGACGCCTCCGGCAACCCGGGTCCGCGCGGCCGCGAGGCGGCCGGCCCGCTGCCGGCCGCGTGCCTCGTCCACGAGGCCGTCGGCGTCGGCAACGCCGTCCGCGACGCGTGGGAGCGACGTCGAGGCCGGTGCGACGGTCGTCGAGCCGGGCGTGACGGTGACGCCGGCCGTGGTCGCGCTGGCGTCCGGCGCGGGACTGGCCGACGTCGTCGTCCGCCGCCGCCCGATCGTCGCGGTGCTCGCGACCGGCGACGAGGTGCGGGCGGCCGGGCACGGACCTCGGGCCGGCCGGGATCCCGGACGCGAACGGCCCCGGGATCCGCGCCCTGGTCCGCGAGGCCGGTGGGGTGCCGCTCGAGCTCGGCATCGCAGCCGACCGGCTGGAGGACGTCGAGGCGCGGCTGCGGCGTGGCATCGCCGAGGCCGACATCGTGGTCGTGTCGGGCGGGGTGTCCGTCGGGCCGTACGACGTCGTGCGGCTCGCGTTCGACACCGTCGGCCACATCAACCTGTGGCGCGTCGCCGTGCAGCCGGGCAAGCCGTTCGCCTTCGGCCGTGCCGACGTCGACGGGCGGTCGCCACCCCGTCCTGCTGTTCGGCCTGCCGGGCAACCCCGTCTCGTCGTTCGTGACCTTCGAGCTGTTCGTGCGGCCGGTGATGCGTCGGCTCGCCGGGCAGCCGCGGCTGCATCGACCGGTCGATCGCGCGGTGCTCGAGGAGGCCGTGTCCAAGAGCGAGGGCCGCCGCGGCTACCAGCGGGTGGCGTCGATCGCGGGACGCCGACGGGACGCCGCGTGCGCGACGGCGCGCGGCCGCGTCCGCGTGCGTCTCGCGGGCGGGCAGGGGAGCCACGTCCTCTCGGCGCTCGCGGCCGCCGATGCCCTCGCGGTCATCCCCGAGCCGCTCGAGCGCGCGGCCGCCGGTACCGAGGTCGAGCTGCGCTGGCTCGACCGCGGGTAGCCCGCGCCGGCTAGCATCGTCGGTGCAGGAGGGTCCATGGACACTGCCGACCGCACGCGCGCCGAGCGACGCCGTCTCACCCACGTCGACCGTCGCGGGCGGCCGCGGATGGTGGACGTCAGCGCCAAGCCCCCGACCGCGCGCCGCGCCGTCGCGGAGGCCGAGATCGCCGTCTCGGCCGAGACCATGAGCCTCGTCATCGACGGTGGCGGCGCGAAGGGCGACGTCCTCACGGTCGCCGAGCTCGCCGGCGTGATGGCGGGCAAGCGGACCTCCGAGCTGATCCCGCTGTGCCACCCGATCGCCGCTGACCGACCTCGTCGTGTCGATCGTCGCCGGACCGCGCCGCGGGCGTGCTCCGGGTCCGCGCGGAGGCCGCGACCACCGGCCCGACGGGCGTCGAGATGGAGGCGATGACGGCGGCGTCGATCGCGGCGCTCACCGTGTACGACATGGTCAAGGGCGTCGAGCGCGGCGTCGAGGTGCGAGGGCTGCGGCTGGTCTCGAAGACCGGCGGCAAGAGCGGCGAGTGGCACCGGCCGCGCGTCGGGCGAGCCGGACCGAGGCCGAAGCGGCAAGCCCGGCGACCGGAGCGCGGGACGGATCGCGCAAGCGCAGAGGGCGCCTGATGCCCGATCGGTCCGCGCTCGTCCTCACCGTGAGCGACCGGAGCGCCGCGGGCACGCGCGAGGACGCGTCGGGCGCGGCGCTGGAGGCGCGGCTGGCCGAGCTCGGGTTCGGCGTGGAGCGGCGGGTCGTCCCCGACGAGCGCTGGGAGATCGAGGAGGCGCTCGTCGCTGGGCGCGGCCGGCGCACCGGCTGGTCGTGACCACGGGCGGGACCGGCCTGACGCCGCGCGACGTGACGCCCGCAGGCGACGTCGGCCGTGCTCGACTACGAGGTGCCCGGGCATCGCCGAGGCCATCCGGGCCGACGGGCGCCGGTCGACGCCGTTCGCCGCCCTGTCCCGCGGCCTGGTCGGCGTCCGCGGCGGGAGCCTGATCGTCAACGTGCCGGGGTCGCCGCGCGGGGCGCTGGAGTCGTTCGAGATCGGTGGTCCCGCTGCTCGACCACGCGCTCGAGACGCTGTCGGGGCCGTTCGACCACGCCGCGGCGCGGGCCGGCGGTCGCGACGACCTGCCGCGGGCGAGCCCGTCGACCGCGCCGCCCGCTCCCGGCGCTGCGTGTTCCCCGCCTTCGCCGACGTCCCGGCCTACCCGCTCGTGTTCCCGGTCTTCTGGGGCGCGGCGGCGTTCTTCGCGCTCGCGATGGCCCGCCACCTGCGGGTGTTCGCGGCGGCCCGCAACGCGAGCCCGACCGACCACGCCGGCGCGCGCCTGTGGGGGACGCTGCGCTACGGGATCGTCCAGACGCGGATGTTCCGCGACGCGCGCGCCGGGATCCTGCACGCCGGGATCTTCTGGGGCTTCGTCCTGCTCACGATCGGCACCGCCAACATCGTCACCGGCGGCCTGGTCGAGGCCATGCTCTCGATCCCGTTCGACGGCGCGCTGTGGGTCGCGGTCAGCGCGATGCAGAACGTCGTCGCGGTCGTCGTCCTGCATCTCGATCGGCTGGGCCTACTGGCGGCGGCTGGTCACGAAGCCCAAGCGCCTGACCTTCAACCGCGACGCGCTCCTGATCCTCGGCATGATCGGCGGCGTCGTGGCGACCGAGCTCCTGGCCCAGGTGTTCCAGGTCGCGGCGTACGGCGAGGTGCCCGGGCGCGTTCATCGCCAACGCGGCGGGCGACGCGCTCTCGGGCGGCAACCCGGCCGACGCTCCAGGCCATCTTCGCGATCCTGTGGTGGGCCCACATCGTCCTCGTCGCGGCGTTCCTGTGCTACCTGCCGTTCAGCAAGCATCTCCACATCGCGACGGCGATCCCCAACATCGCGCTGCGCAAGATCCGGCCGCGGGGCGAGCTGCCGGCGATGGACCTCGAGGCCGAGGACGCGACGTTCGGCATCCGGACCGTCGCCGACCTGTCGTGGAAGGACCTGCTCGACGGCTTCACCTGCACCGAGTGCGGCCGCTGCCAGGAGGCGTGCCCGGCCTGGAACACCGGCAAGCCGCTCAACCCCAAGACCTTCATCATGGGCATCCGCCACGAGGCGGTCGACGCCGAGGCGGGCCTCCCGCTGATCCCCAACTCGCCGTCGGTGCGTGCGATCCGCCCCGGGCCTCGACGACCGCCTGCCCGCCGACGCGCTCGCCCGGCCCCTCGTCGACACCGCGATCCCGTTCGACGCCGTCTGGGACTGCCTCACCTGCGGCGCGTGCGTCGAGGCGTGCCCGGTGACCATCGAGCACGTCGACAAGATCGTCGGCCTCCGGCGCAACCTCGTCCTCGAGGACAGCCGGTTCCCGCAGGAGCTCACGGCGGCGTTCAAGGGCATGGAGAGCGTCGCCAACCCGTGGGGCCAGCCGCCGTCCGCGCGCCTCGACTGGGCGAAGGGCCTGCCGTTCGAGGTCCGGACCGTGGCCCAGGTCCAGGCCGCCGGCGAGCTCGACGACGCTCGAGGTCCTGTACTGGGTCGGCTGCGCGGCCGCGTTCGACGACCGCAACCGCCGCGTCGCCCGTGCCGTCGCGACCTGCCTCGATGCCGCGGGCGTCTCGTTCGCCGTCCTGGGCCAGGAGGAGTCGTGCACCGGCGACCCGGCCCGGCGCATGGGCAACGAGTACGTGTTCCAGATCCTGGCGTCGCAGAACGTGGACACGCTCAACCGCTACCGGATGGGGGAGCGGACGATCGTCACGGCCTGCCCGCACTGCTTCAACACGATCGGCAACGAGTACGGCCAGCTGGGCGGCTCGTTCACGATCCGGCACCACAGCGAGTACCTGTCGGGGCTCGTCTCGGACGGGCGCCTCCAGCTCGGCGCCGACGGGCTGCCCGGCCGCACCGTGACCTACCACGACTCCTGCTACCTCGCCCGCTACAACGGCGTGATCGCGCCGCCGCGCGAGGTGCTGGGGGCGATCCCGGGCGTCGAGCTGCGCGAGATGGACGAACAGCGGGCGCCAGACGTTCTGCTGCGGCGCCGGCGGCGGGCGGATGTGGATGGAGGAGTCGCGCGGCACGCGGGTCAACGCGGCGCGCACGCAGCAGGTCCTCGCGACCGGCGCCGACACGCTCGCGACGGCGTGCCCGTTCTGCATGGTCATGCTCCGCGACGGCCTCAACGACGCGGGCCGCGGCGTCGGCAGCGAGGATCAGGTCAGCGCGCAGGACATCAGCGAGCTGCTGGCCGCCGCGATCGTGCCCGTTCGGCGGGCGCCAGGTCCCCGGAGGGCCGTCGGCTCCCGGTGATCTAGAGGCGGCGTCAGCCCTTGCAGGCTTCCGGCCGCACGCGCTGCAGCGGCGCTCGGTCCAGAGGTTGCCCATGCCGCAGTTGGGGCAGATCTTGTCGCCCTCGGTCGAGACGGCGAACGGCGACTCCGCGGGCGACGCCTCCGCTCGATCGACCAGCACGCGGGCCCGGATCCGGATGCCCGCGCCGACCGCGACCAGGATCGCGACCCCCAGCAGCAGCAGATAGGTCTGGTCCATGCCTGCCTCCAGGCGCGTCGCCGTCCGTCCCCAGCCGGTCCGATGCGACCGCGCGTTGGTCGGTCGCCAGGCGTACGCGCGGCCAGTCCCTGTCATCCCCGACGATCGGCCCCTGACCGGCTGCTAGCATGGCTGCCGGTGACGACCAACGACCGTGCCCACGGCTCGATCCGCCTCACGGAGGACCAGGTCCTCCTGCGCGACGCGGTCCGCGACCTGGCCGACGAGCAGATCGCCCCGCGCGCCGCCGAGATCGACCGGACGGCGGAGTGGCCCGACGACGTGCGCCGGCTCCTCGCGAGCCACGACATCTTCGCCATCCCGTTCGCGGAGCGCCACGGCGGCCTCGGCGCGGACCTCCTGACGCTGTGCCTCGCCATCGAGCAGATCAGCCGCGCCTGCGCGACGTCGGGCCTGATGCTCGCGGTGCAGTCGCTGGGCGCGATCCCGATCCAGGTCGCCGGCACGCCCGAGCAGCAGGACCGGTGGCTGCCGGGCCTCGCGTCGGGCGAGCAGCTGATCGCGTTCGCCCTCACCGAGGCCGACGCCGGCTCCGATCCGTCCGGCATCCGGACGAAGGCGGTGCGCGACGGCGACGAGTACGTCATCGACGGCGGCAAGCGGTTCATCAGCCACGCGAGCGTCGCCGACCTCGTGGTGGTGTTCGCGGTCACCAACCCCGAATCCGAGCGATCGAGCCGGCGGCTGTCGGCGATCGTCGTCGAGACCGACCGACCGGGCTTCGCGGTGACCCGCCTTGAGCACAAGATGGGGATCCGGGGCTCGCCGACCGCCGAGCTCGCCTTCGACGGTGTCCGCGTTCCCGTCGGCAACCGGCTGGGCGACGCATCGGTCGACGCAAAGGACGGCGGGTTCAGCAAACAGGGCGATTACGCGACCAGCACCGGATACGAAGCGGTGCTTGAAAAACTGCTCGACATTCACGAGGCCTTCTGCCCGGTGTCGCACAAGAAGAAATTCCAGCTCATCAAGGGCGACGCCTCCGTCACCGTCAAGCAATGGCTCTCCGACAATCCTTCGGCGATCATCGGCATGGCGATCTTCGACATGGACGTCTACAAGCCGACCAGGGATGTGCTGGAAGCGATCCTTCCGCGACTGACCAAGGGTTCGCTGCTGGTATTCGACGAACTCAACTGCCCGCATTTTCCCGGCGAAACGCGCGCCGTGGATGAAGTCCTGAAGATCAACAATCTTCGCCTCCGGCACTTCCCGCACCAGCCCTACTGCGCCTGGGCCGTGTACGGGGAGTAGTCGCGTCTCCGCCCGCCGGTCGCCGGTGCGTCGACTATGCCGGCGTGCGCAATGGCGGCGCGGCCTTCGCCAGGCGGTTCTGGTAGACGTAGGAGTACATCACCACGAACATCACCATGTCCCGGTTGTAGACATCGGGCGGAAACCGCTCCCACTGTCCCTCGTAGCCGGAGTAGAGATTCTCGAACAGGATGTCGCCATTCAGGACCTGCGACATCAGCGAGGAACCGACCGTTATCCGCTTGTTCGGCAGCCCGTCCTTGTGGGCGCCGATGTGAACGTCGCCGCCGAACACGACCGTGCCGGTCGTGTTGACGTCGGGCACGACGATCTCGAGCGACTTTCCGATGATGGTCTCGAAGAATTTTGCATCGCCCTCAATCTTGCGGCCGACGAACTGGTTCAGATTGTCGAGGAAGTAAAGGAATCTCTCCTGGTCGAACGCGGCCTTCGGCGCCGGCGGCTTGTAGGTGTCGCACTGGTTGATGATCCCATACGCATCATAATAGCGCACGGTGGCGTCCTTGAGTTGCTTGTCGCTGTAATCCGAGTGCGAAATGAACGCCTTCGCGATCTCGCCATCCGAGAGATCGAGCACATCGCCGGGATAGAAATCCCTCACATTCACCCTGTCGAGCAATTCCCGGGATTTGGCATCGTCGAGCAGGTCATCGCGGATGAACTTGGCCGTCGGGATCAGAGCAAGATCCAGATAAGACGGGAATTCCTTGACGAAGATCGACGCAAAGCCGGCATAGGAATAGAAAGAATCGAGCCCCAGGGCATCGGCATTCTTCATGCCCTGAACCACCATGCCCTTCACCTTGGACCGCAGGATCGTGAGCTTCTGCTTGTCGTCGAAACAGGTGTAGCTGAGCGGATGGCCGGAGGCGCTGTTGGTCTGACTGAAGAATGCAACGTTCCGGTTGGCATATTTCGCGCGGTCGCTGGCGATGCTCGACAACGCCTCGGGCGCGAATTCGAACCAGTTGTCGTTGCAGTGAACGACGAAGCCGCTGCCGGTGTCGATTGTATAGGTGGCGTCATCGAGCGACCGCGTCGGATCGACATAGCTTTTCACGGCAAAGCCGTTCTCCAGCACCGTCCCCCGATCGCTGTCGGCGGTCTTGAGATTGTTAAA
>CAVZYT010000005.1:0-784017 GCA_963779575.1 uncultured Chloroflexia bacterium | reverse complement strand
GTGATCGTCCCGTGGCCGTTCGCCTGGAACCTGTGCGCGGGATCGGTCCAGTACGGGTCGCTGCGGCTCGGCACGTAGCCGAAGATGGCGGCCGGGAACGGCTCGCCGGCGACGACGAACTCGGTGTCGTAGCCGGTGCCCCCCTCCATCGCCCAGGAATCCCAGTCGTGGTTGCCCTCGAGCGTCGTGGTCTGGATCCAGCTCGAGCCGGTGGGTGGAACGAGGGACAGGGCGTACCGGTTCGGTCCCAGGTTGGGGATCGTCAGGCTCGCCGCGCGCGACGGTGGCGTCGAGGCCCTTGGCGGCGTACAGCGCGGTGTCGGCGTTGTTGACGACGCCGTCCATGTTGATGTCGCCGGACAGGCACTTGCCGCCCTGGTGGGTCATCGTCGGCTCCAGGTTGGCGTCGAGGGTGATCTCCTCGCCGGGGTCCTGGACGCCGTCGTTGTTCAGGTCGTTGAACGCGTACTTCGTGCACAGCGGGTTTCGAACACGTCCGTGTTGACCTGGCCCAGAGAGTCGGCGATCTTGCCCGCGAAGTTGGACAGGCCGTCCTCGCCCGGGTCGAACTGGCCGTTCGCCTCGGTCACGTCGACGAACACCTGCGCCTTGATCGTGGCAGTAGGCATCGGCCACGGCTGCAGGGGGACGACGACCTGGCCATCGTCCGGGACCGAGAACGGCGTGCCGTCGAGCTTGAATCCATCCGCGAGGACGGAGATCAGGTACCGGCCCTGATCCAGGGTGATGGATGTGCCGGGGTTGAGGTCGGCCTCCGTTCCCTGGGCGATCACCGGCGCGTTCGTCTCCAGGCCGGAGATGGAGCTCCAGTTGCAGGAGCCCGGATAGTCCGCGTTGGGCGTCGTGTGTGCGGCGTCCATCCAGGCGGAGCACGCGCCACCGGGCTTCGCATTCCGCGTCCCGGTCCTGCCGGTGTTGTCCTTGTTGATCATCCACTTGTAGGAGCTGATGAGTGCGGCGGGAGTGCTCGGGTCGAGCGTGGCGTCGACCACCTTCAGGGTCACCGGGCCTGCGGCCCCTGCGACCGGTGCAGGCGCCGCGACGACGCCCGCAAGCGTCCCCCCGACGAGGGCTGCGGTCATCCACGCGGCGCTCAGGCGGCGCAGGATGCGCCGCCGCATGTCGAACTGGTCACGCATCACGAGCTTCTCCTGGCGCCGAGTCGGTCGATGGCTTGCATGGAGTCCGGTAGGGGTTCAGGCATCGAAAGCGACGACCTCGGGTGGGGTCGCCATCTCGGTTTCCGGTGAACGGGCCCACCAGGGCCGCTCGGCTCCAGCCGGCGGCCAGGGCCCGATGGGGAGGAATGCGATCGGGAGCAACACGACGATGGCGGCCTGGAACACCACCCAGCCGTCCCCCACGGCGTCCGCGAGCCAGCCGGCCTCCTCGTGCTCCGCCCCGAAGAGGAACGCGTGCATCTCGTGGCCGGGGATGCTGAGGATCGTGAACAGGACAGCGACGACGACCGCCCAGGCGACGCGCCCGGGGATCTCGCTCTCATTCGCTCCGAGCAGCCTCACCGCCCCGACGGCCAGCCACCCACCGACCGCGATCGCCACGGCCGCGAGGGGGACCGCGAGGGACGCGTCACGGACGAGGTGGACCAGCGGCGGAAGGTCGACGTGTTCGTGGAGGCCTTCGTGCACCTGTTGTGCCGCCCAGATGCCCCCCAGCGCCAGGAGCCACGCGCACGCCACGAACCTGGCGATGCGGGAGGGCGTGGCGGGCGCGAGGAGGAGCGCCCGGCCCACGCCATCGGGACGACTGTTTGATGCCTCATCGTCGCCCCGCGCTGAAGCGTCGGCGTCCTCGGCGCTGGCCGGGACGACCACGTCAGTCGCGCGCTGAGGTGCGACATCCGGCCTGACTCCGAGCCCCCGGCCGGTGACGGTTGACGGACTGACCCTCCGACGACGCATTCGGACCAATTCCTCCCTGCCTCGACCAGGTCGAGGCGACGATCAGGTCGAGTCGACCTGCTGCGCTCCGGCGTACGGCCGGGGATTGGGCCTGTGGCAACGGGACTTGTCGGTGCCCGTTCGCCTTGCGGCTTGCCCCGAGCCCGATCGCCCGGCCTTGCCGATCGTCGCGAGTCCGCCCGTCCATGCACATCCGGTCCATCCCACCGGTTGACGTGCGCGTGATCCCGGTTGCGGGGCGGTCAAGACCTGAGAGAGGCATCGGGTCATCACCCGATGGTTCGGCGGCATGCCGCAGGACGATTGGCACGATGGAGGCGGGACGAATGGCCCTGAGCGAGGGCGTGGCGCGGCGGGGCCCCTCGCCTACAATTCCGTGGTCGGTGCCACGTTCGTCGCGAGGACGAGGATGCTGCCTGACACCACAGCCCGTCTCCGTATCCGCCGGTTCGCCGCGGAGCGCCGATGCGCCTGAGCGGCCGAGTGACCGTGGTCCTCGGGGCGGTCGTTGGCATTCTGGTGATCGCCGCCACCGACCGGATCCTGCCAGCCTCGACGCCGTATCAGGTCCAGATGCGCGTGTGGCTCGCTGCACGCGCCACGGGTATCGTCGCCTACCTCGCGCTGACCTTCGTCGTCGCGCTCGGGCTGATCCTCAGCCATCCCGTGAACCAATCCACCTGGAAGCTCTCGAAGCGGCTCTTCCCGTGGCACGAGAACCTGTTCGTCTTCGTCGTCGCGTTCGTTGCCGCCCACGTCGTCGGCATCGTGCTTGACCCCTACGCCGATGTCGGGATCGTCGGAAGCTTCGTCCCCGGCGCGTCGTCGTATCGCCCGCTGCCGGTCGCGCTTGGCTCGGTCGCGCTGTACGCGCTGCTTATCACCGGGCTGACGGCGCGCTACATGAAGCTCCTGCCGACCGGTTGGTGGCTGAAGATCCACCGGGTGAGCCTCGTCGTGTTCCTGCTCACGTGGGCACACGGAATGCTCGCCGGGACGGACTCGGATGCGCTTCGCGTCATGTACGTCGTCTCCGGCGCCGTGATCGTGTGGGCCGCGGCGTATCGCTACTGGGTCGGCAAGAAGCGGCGACCGACGTTCGCGACCAGCCTGCCCGGGGCCGAGGGCGCCCGGCGTGCATCGGTCGAGCCAGCTGCGTCGTTGGCGTCATCGGCGCAGCAAACGCTCGGTGAGGAGGCGGGATCGTGAACGTTGGTACCCGGACGCGCCGCGCTTTCGTGACCCTTGGTGTTGTCGCAGCCGTCGTCGGCGGGCTCGCGTCGATCGAGGTCGCGGCGACCCTCACGGCCGCGGCGGCGCCGCCCCCGGCACCTCCAGTTTCGATCGACTCGCTCCGGGCCGCGCTCGCCGCGGAGCAGGCGCGCAACGCCGACCTGCAGACCCAATTGGATGAGCTGACGGGTCTCACGACGACCCTGTCCGACGCCCTGGCCGAAACGAAGACCCAGATCTCGACCGAGGGTGAGTCGGCGTCGACCCTCGCCAAGCAACTCAAGGCGGCACAGCGGAAGCTCGCAGAGCTCAAGGCCCTGCTCGCGACCGCGCGGCAACACCTCCTCGCGGCCGGCCAGACACGCGCCGCCGCTGCGACGCGCAGCGGTGGGGGTGGGGGCGGCGGCGGCGGTGGCGGCGGTGGCGGTGGCGGCGGCGGCGGCGGGGGCGGTGGTGGTGGTGGGGGCGGCGGCGACGATGGTGGCGGCGGCGGCACGGGAGCGATGTCGCTGACCCTGGCGAGCGATGGGAGCGACGTCATCGTTGACTGGACCGCCTGCGACGTGCCGAGGTTCACCGGCTATGCCGTCGTTCGATCCACCGACGGCGAGATCCATTGGCCGCCCGAGGATGGGGACACCGAGATCGGCCGGATCGGGTCGGCCTCGACCACCCGCCTCGTGGACACGGACGCCCCGTCGGGGACCAGGACATACCGCGTTTGGTGCCTGGCGACGAACGATGGCGAGACCAAGGGCGTCGCGTCTACGCCGGCGAAGTCGATTCGGGTGCCGTGATGGAGCGAGAAGGCATCGCCGGCCCGGAAGGCCGGCAGCACGTAGATTCGTCGCCGTCCTCCGAGGCGGTCGCGCCGCTCGCGGGGCCCGAGGGCGTGGCGTCTGACGGTCCTGCGGCGGCGCAGTCGGCGCATGACCGCGACGCAGGCTCCGTCGAACGTCCCGTCGCGAAATCGCTTGCTCGGCCGGCCACGGCAGTTCCGCGCGTCATCGAACCCAAGCGTCCTTATCACGTTGGCGTCGCTCTCGGCGTGGCGACGGGCCTGTACGCGGTGTCGCTCGCGCTCGTGACGCGGATGCAGATCGACCACGATCAGGCACTGATCATCGATCGACAGCCCGTCCGCGACGCCATCGAGCTGCTGGACGGACACCACGACGCCATGGACGACGACCTGTCCGTCGCCGCCAGCGCCTATGACGATGCCGCAGGGAGCTACAACCAGCTGGTGCTCGAGCTTGCGGAGGTGCACCAGGATGTCGCCTCCTTGGCGAAGCGACTCCGCACCATCCGGCGCCTGGCGGTCGTCGACGGGTCGGGCCTTGCCGGTCTCCCCAGTGTCAGCACGCACGGCGGCTCCGTCCCGCCCCCCGCGAAGGCCGCGAGCCGGACGAGCCACAAGTCGGCTCCCCCGCCTCCGGTCGACACGAGCACCGGTGCCTCGGGCGGGTGACGGATCAGCGATCGGGGGGGACGAGCCCCATCCGCATGGCGTAGCGAACGACGCCGGCGACGTCGTGGACCTCGAGCCTGGCCATCAGCTGCGTCCGATGCGTCTCGATCGTCTTGCTCGCCAGGCCCAGGATGCGGGCGATCTCGGCGTTTGTGTGCCCCTCGGCGATGAGCTGGGCGATCTCCACCTGTCGCGGCGTGAGCCGTTCGAGCGACGCCCCGGTCGGCCTGGCCTGGCGCGCGTAGCCCTGCATTACCTGGCGCGAGACCGACGGGCTCATGAACGACCCGCCGCGGGCAACGGATCGGATCGCGAACTCGAGCTCCACGGATCAGAGATCCTCTGAGCAGGTAGCCGGCGGCGCCGGCTCGGAGCGCGTGGCCGACGTACTCCTCGTTGTCGTGCATCGAGAGCATGATCACGCGCACTCGCGGATGGGCGGCCGCGACCTCGCGCATGGCGTTCAGGCCGTTCAGGCCGGGCATCGTGATGTCCATGAGCACCACGTCGGGCAGGTGCTCGGCGACAAGGCGCAGGGCCTCGCGCCCGTCCGCCGCCACACCCACGACCTCGATGCCGGCCAGATCGTCGAGCAGCCGTCGGACGCCCGCGCGAACGAGGGCATGGTCCTCCGCAAGCAGGACCCGGATGGGCAACGCGTTCACGCCGCGCCGTTGACGGCGGTGCGGGAGGACCGCGGAAAGCGCGCGACGACCCTCACGCCGCGGCCGACCTCGGCGATCACCTCCAGCGAGCCACCCAGGATTCTCGTTCGCTCGCGCATTCCGTGGAGTCCCAGGCCGGAGCCGGCGCCGGGACGGCTCTGGCTCGGGTCGAATCCCACCCCATCGTCCACCACAGTGAGCACCAGGGCGTCCTCGATCCCGGCCAGCTCCACGCCGACTCTTGTCGCGTGGCCATGACGGACGACGTTGGCCAGGGCCTCCTGGAGCACCCTGAAGCAGGCGGTTTCGATCTCGGTGGCGAAGCCCCCCGCCTGCGCATTCGAAACGACGGTCACGCGGAAGCCGCCGAACTTGGCCTGTCGACGGGCATACCATCGCGTCGCGGCGATCAGCCCAAGGTCGTCCAGCACCGGCGGCCGGAGCTCGAGCGCGAAATCTCGTACCGAGGCCATCGCCTGGTCGACGATCGCGAGGCTCGCCGCAAGCCGCCGACGCCCCAGGAGACGGCGCGGTTCGCGCCGGAGCGCTTCGAGGTCGAAGCGGACAGCGATGAGCGCCTGACCCACCGTGTCGTGGAGTTCGCGCGCGAGGCGCCGGCGCTCCCTCTCCTGTGCCTCGAGGAGCTCGCGGACAAAGGGATCGGCATCGGCGGGCTCCCGTGGCCCGACTTCGTTCAGGTTGATGACCGCGGCATCGAAGATCGGGTCCCCGACCGTCGTGCCCATCACTGCCTGCCACCCGGCAAGCTCGTCCTCGGAGTGCGGAGCGCCGCCGCGAGGCGATGCGGCGATGACCATCTGCGTGCCCTCCCACCCCCATTCGCCCATGCCCGATCTGACCCGGACGAGCGCGACGGGCGCCTACCCTCCGTCGTGCGGCCCACCAGGTCCCTTATCCCGGTGCATCCCAGCGGCGGCATACCCCCCGATACACGCCGACGCTCGGATCGCGAGGATTGCGTTCGCGGATGACCCGCTCATATACTCCGGCCCCAATCATTCGGAGCGTCCGTCGAGGACCATGAACGACGACCGGATCGCGTCATCGTCAGCGGGCCGACTGGCCGCAGCCGTCGGGCGACATCCGCGCGCGCTCCTCCTGACCTTTGACGGGCTCATCGTCCTGCTCACGGTTGCGGTGTTCGCCCAGGTCTATGACCCCGACATCCTGTTCCACGTGCTGTGGCTCGTCCTCGCGCTGCAGGCATTCGCGTTCGGGTTGCGGGTGAGCGGGAAACGGATCCTGTTGGCGTCCGTGCTCGTCGTCGCCTACGCGCAGCTCGACGCGACGCACCTGGGCCCCGTGCAGATCGACCTGCACGAGCTCGATCTCGAAGAGTGGCCGCTCATGTTCGCGATCGCCGTCGTCGTCGCAGTCGCCGCCGATCGGGTCGCAAGCACGAGCCGCAGGTACGCCGCGCTCTACCAGCGAGCGAGCGACCGGCTGATCACGGCGCAGGAAGATGAACGCCGGAAGCTCGCCCTCGACCTCCACGACGGCGTGGGCCAGACCCTCGCCGCGCTCGTCTACACCCTTGACGCGAGCGAGTCCACGCTGTGGGCGGGTCCGAACCCGCCGTCGCCGCTCGCCCGGTCGGCGATCCGTCGGGCCCAGGACCTGGCGGCGATCGCGCTCGAGGACACACGGGACGTGGCGTACCGCCTTCGGCCTGCGCGCTTTGTCGAGATCGGCCTGGTGGCAGGGATCGAGCAGCTCGCCAAGGCCATGGGGGCTCGGGTCCATCTGGACGTCGATCCCGACTTTGCCGGGCCTGGCCTTCTCGATCCACAGGTGGAGATCGACGTCTACCGGGTCGTGCAGGAAGCGCTCACAAACGCGGTCCGTCATAGCCACGCCAAGGTGATCGCCGTCGTCGTGTCGTCCCTCGACGGACGCCTGCTGATCACCATCCGGGACAACGGAGTCGGCTTCCGTGGTGCGCCCAGGCCGACCGGCCTGGGGATTGCGGGGATGCGCGAGCGCGCGCACGTCATCGACGGGGATCTCCGGATCGAGTCGCAACCCGGCGTGGGCACCACGGTGGCGCTCGCAGTTCCCATCCCGCTCGCCCCGGAGGGTGGCTTGCCCGCCGCCCTCGCGACCCGCGGCGCAGAGATGTCGCGATGACGACCGAATCGGGTTCAGCGTCGATGGACCGTGTCTGGAGGCAAGCGGCACGGACGATCTCGCGGCCCAGCAACGCGCAGCCGCGGGAACGCGATCAGACAGGCGCGCGCGCTGCAGCGACACCGGCGTCGGGGCCAGATGCTGCGGCGGCGCGGCGGCCGAGGGTGGGCCTCGTCGACGACCATCACCTGCTCCGGGAGGGCCTCCGCCTGATCCTCGATGCGCACGCCATCGACGTCGTGGGCGAGTCGTCGTCGGCCGCGGGCAGCTTCGAGCTCATCGATCGCGAAGCCCCGGACGTCCTGCTCCTGGACGTGACCCTTCCGGACGGCGACGGCGTGTCCCTCCTGCGCGAGATCCACGCCCGGTACCCCGCGCTCCACGTGATCGTGCTCACGATGCATCGCGACCCTGAGACCGTTCGCCAGAGCCTGCTCGCGGGCGCCGATGGCTACGTGGTCAAGGGGGCTCGCCCGGGCGAGCTGATCGAAGCGATCGAGGCGGTGCTGCGTGGTGATCGGTATCTACACAGCAGCGTCACGTCGTTCGTCGTCGACGATTCGCTGCGATGGCTGTCGTCGGGAACGACCCTCACCGCGCGCGAGCGCGAGATCCTGAGCCTGCTCGGCGCAGGCCTCACCACGGCCCAGGTTGGCCGCCAGCTCGGCATCAGCCCGCACACCGTGCGGCGTCATATCGCCAACCTGACCGGGAAGCTCGGCGTCCGGGGGATCGCCGGGTTGGTGAAGTACTCGATCCGCGAGGGGCTCAGCCGGGACGTGCAGGGTTAGGCGTTCTCCCGACACCTGGGAGCCCGATCGCCGGGTAACGAACGGCGCCGCACCCCATGCTTGTCGTGTTCGAAGCGATGAGCAGGAGGAGCGGCGCCGTGGTCAATGATGACGTCCTGTATCGGCTTCCGGCTGCGGCTGTTCAGCCTGGCCGAGCCGAGCTCGGCAACGTCCGCGAGGCCTGCCGGATCTTCGGCGTCCACCCCTCGACCTACTACCGCTGGCGGGGACCGGTCCTGCGCAGTCGGGCCTCGAGATGCTCCGGCCGCGCGAGCGGCGGCCGCCGCGGATGCCCAACCAGACGAGCCAGCTGACCGAGCAGCGGGTCCTCGCCTTCGCCCTGGGCCACCCGGGCCTCGGCCCGCGGCGGATCAGCGCCACCCTGGCCCAGGAGCGCTGGGGCGGCATCGTCGTCAGTCCCAACGGGGTCTGGCGGGTCCTCCGCCGCCACGGCCTGTCGCGGCGGATCAGCCGGCTGTCGCTGGTCGCCGGCTACGCCGCGCCGCCCGGGCCCGAGCGGGCGACGCCGCTCGAGCCGCCACGTCGCGGTCGACCACCCGGGCGAGCTCGTCGGCTTCGACTGCTTCCACGTCGGCCGCCTGTCGGGCACGGCGGGGCGGGTCTGGCAGTACACCGCGATCGACCTCGCCAGCTGCTACGTCTGGGCCGAGCTCGCGACGACGCCGCTCAACCCGTGCGGCCAAGACCAGCCAGCTCGCCCGCCGGGTGGCGGCCGACCTGGCCGCGGCCGGCTGGCGGCTCGAGCGGGTCCTGTCCGACAACGGCTCGGAGTTCCGCTCGGGTGTCTTCGGCGACACGGTGCGCGAGCTCGGAGCGACGCAGACCTTCATCCGGGCGGGGCGACCGGCGACCAACGGCGCGGTCGAGCGGGTCCAGCGGACGATCCTCGAGGAGTGCTGGCGGCCGTCGTTCGCGCGGAGCCTGGTGCCCAAGCTGACCGGGCTCACCCGCGACCTCGCGGCCTACCTCCGCTTCTACAACGAGGAGCGTGCCCACACCGGTCGGCTGACCCAGGGTCGGACCCCATTGCGAGGCCTTGATCGGCGCCCGCAAGATGAGGCCAAGATGACCGAGATGCGTCGCTACATCTCGGGGGCTGTTCAGGCTAGGCGATCGATCGCTACCGAACGGCCACCGACCGAATCCAGCCCTCGCGCCGGCCCGCCAGGCGCGCCCCTGCGAGTCGGAGCGCGACGTCAAGCCCGCCGTCTGATGGACTCGCCCACGCGGCGATGAGCGCGGCGCCCGGGTGCGCTCGCTCGAAGTCGAGCTTCCACCGGTCGACGAGCGCGCCCGCCTGGGTCTCATCGGTATCTGCAAGCAGCACGCGGAACTCCGTCACGGAGTCCTGAAGGAACAGGTCGCGGACCTGCGTCATCGCCTGGAGCGATGAGGCCGAGCTGAGCACGGCCGGATCCGTGGGACTTTCGACCGGGGACTCGAGCGAGGGTGGAACGATGACCTCGACGAGGACGACCGTCGTGGGCTCGCCAACCTGCCGTGATTCGGTGATGAGCGCGTTGGCTTGCTCCATCCAGGCCCGCTGGCCGCGATCTGGGTCGGCCTGGGATCCCGCCATCACCGGCACCAGGGACGCCGGCGGCCGCGACATCGAGGTGACGGAGGTGCGCGACTCGCGCCGCCGCACCAAGCCAAGGCGACCGGCCAGGAGCAGGCCGAGCACGACGGCGTTAGCGGCAAGGCTGATCACGAGCAGAATCGTCAGGGCGGCGGAGTCCACGTCCACTCCAGTCGCACGACCGTCACGGCCGCCTGCGGGACAGGGTAGCCACGGTACGTCGGTGAGGCCCATGGGGTGTTCGCCCTATTCGGGCTGCGCATGCACTCCACCGACGCGTGAGACATGAGACGCGGCCCTCGCTGGGTGACCCGGCGTCCCGGTCCACGACGGGAGTTCAGCCTACCCAAGACGGGCCTCCGCCACCCACGTGCTCAGGGCTCGAGCCGCCGGGGTCATGCCCAGTCCGCCGTCCGCGTCGACCCACCACGCCGCCAGCCCTCGCGCGCGCGCTTCGTCCCGGATCTCCCGGTGCCCAGCGAGGAACAGGGCCTTCGTCCAGACCTCGGCCCAGGCCGGGTCGGGACCGGCGACCGTCACCGCAAGCAGCCCCGTCCTCGCCGGCGATCGCGTCACCGGATCGATCAGGTGGTGGACCGGCGTGCCATCGGGGCCAAGCCAGTTCCGGACTCGCATGGATGACGTGGCAATCGCCCCATCGGACAGGGCGACGACCACGATCGGCGCGCCGTCGGCATCCTCTGCGAGCGGGTCCTCGATACCCACCTGCCACGCGTCAGCGGTCTCGCCTCCCGCAGCGAGGACATCACCGCCTGCGTCGAGCAGCAGTGCGGCCCCACTCGGCAGCCGCTCGAGCGCCCGCCGGGCGGCCCAGCGCAGAGCGAGGCCCTTGCCAATGCCTCCCGTGTCCAGGGGCTCCACCGGTGGCAGGATGAACCGAGGGCGCTCCAGCGCCGCGACTGACCGCCCTGAAGGCGACGCAGTCGATTTGCCCCGGTCCTCGTCGTCGCATGCCGGGAGACTGGCGCCGCGCTCGCCGATCGCTTCGAGCACCACGAGGACGGTGGGATCGAAGCGTCCGTTGGTCATGCGCGCCGCCCGATGCATCGCCGCGACCGCCGTCCGCAGGCGCCAGGACACTTCTACGACCTGGCCCGTGCCGGCCAGCCGGTTGAGCGCGGTCAGCTCGCTGTCGTCTCGGAAGCGCGAAAGGGCCAGGTCGACCGCCTCGAACTCCGCCTGCACGGCAGCCCAGGCAGACGCGGCGGATCCCGCGACCGCATCCGCGTCGAGTCCGAGGGGAGGTCGGATGAACAGTCGAAGAACCGATCCGAGGGCGCGGCCGACGAACGCGGGCCCGGGCTCCACCATCGTGGGCGCGCTGACCTCAGCCGCCGGATGCGGGCGTCTTGGTCACCGGCCCGGGAGCAGACGACCTACGGGCCGAACTCCTCGACATGGCACCTCGCGGGCTAATCGGGTCGCGCGCTGAGACGATCGCCAGGACGATCCGTCTCGGCAGGCGGGGGGAGCTGGGCTGGACATTGCGGCTCGCGCCTGCCCGCGGCTCGACGTGCGGTGTTGGCATGCCGACTCCTTTGCGTCGATGCTCATCTGAGGCGGGCCGCGCCAATAAGGTTTCAACGACCAGACCCATGGCGGCGACCGACCGTCGTCAGGGGAAAGCGGGCGCCGGCGGGGGGCCTGATCGCCCTGAGCCTGCTCGACGACGACCACGAGCTCGTATGCAAGACCGTCGGTTGGGCGCTGCGGAACGCCAGCGACCACGATGCCATGCGGCTCAAACCGGTCCTCCAGGCGCACGCCGCCACGATGCC
The DNA here is from genome assembly GCA_963779575.1 of uncultured Chloroflexia bacterium. GTDB lineage: Bacteria > Chloroflexota > Limnocylindria > Limnocylindrales > CSP1-4 > CAIXZV01. The sequence goes on along the minus strand of CAVZYT010000005.1, from coordinate 772,367 downwards.
GCGGTCGACGCTCATCGGCGGACGGGGTGACCTGGATCCGGCACACCCCGGATGCCTTCAAGGGCTACCAACTGCCGAATGTGGTCCCGGTCGGCGGGCACCTTGTCGTCTTCGGCCGTACGCCCACCTTTGGCCTCGGGGCGTCGACTGGCGCTGACGGCTTTCAGTAGCTGAGGACGCGGTCCGCCTCGAACGCCAGCTCGACGAGTCTCGTGGGCGGAGCCATCGTCACGTCCAGGCCGCCGAGGCTCTCGGCGGTCAGTCCGCGGGCCTTGCTGGACATCCCGGACGCGAAGAAGCGGGCACCCCCGGCGGCGAGCGCGTCCACGTGCTCGCGCAGGCTTCCCGTCCCGATCCCATGCCCGGCGTCAAGCGTCTCGGGCCGCAGGATCGCGACGCCGTCGCCGGCGATGAACAGGTCGACCGCGTGCCCTGCTTCGAGGGCACTCCGTGCCACGAGCAGCCCGAGGGCGACCCGGGTCGGGTTCTCGGGTCCGGTGGCGATATGAACGAGCAGGCGACTCATCCCAGGCCCTCCATCGAATGTGGCGCGACCGGGGCATCGTGAACCGCCCGAGGACGAACGTCGAGGGCCTTATTCGCTAGCCCTCGTCGGCGGCAACGTCGACCATCAGGCGCCACGCGTTCCACACTGATGACCCCAGGGCAATCGCGGCGCCCGGAAGCAGCAGCCACAGGCCGCCGCCGACACCGGCCACAAGACTGATCCCGGCGAGGACGGCGAGCACCGCACCAATGAGGCCGACGGACAGCTCGATCGATCGCATCTGCCTGCGTGAGCTGGGTGCGTGCCTCAACCCCCGCACCGTGTAGGCAGGGCTCAGCAGCGCGATCAGGGCGACCTCGATCCCGAGGGCCGGCAGGGGCTGGGCGGGGATCAGCACGGCGCCGGCAATCAGGACCGCGCTCATCAGCGCGAGCAAAGACGATCCGGCCCGACCACGGTGCCACGAGTCGCGCAGGACCGGCCGCAGATGCAGCGATACGGCGACGAAGATCAACCCGGTGAGGACGGCGGCCGCGCCGCCGACCATGAGGTAGAAGTCGTGCCAAGCCTCGGGCTGGAAGGCAGGATCCATGTCTCGACCACCATCGCCCGCCAACCGGCGCGCAGACATGTGCCGGATGTCTGTGCGTCGCGGGCCGTTTGCCCCGCCGACGAAGCTAGAGACGGATGATCAGCCGCACCGAGACCGCGTCGCCCTGATCCAGGTGCTCGGCCTTGCGCACCTTGTCCTTGAGCGGCACGAGATAGCGGCCGTCCTTGGGGAACAGCGAGGTCGTCCAGTCGGTGTCGCCGATCTGGACCCGGACCGGGATCACGCCCCAGCCGTAGGTCACCATCCTCGACACGGCCCCGATGATCTCGCACAGGTCGCCGGGCACCTCGACGAAGTAATAGGGCGCGGGGCCGCGCCAGGAGATGACATCGCCGGTGAAGGCGAGGTCCAGGGTGTCGGCGTCCATCCGCCGCAGTATGCCCGCGAGTGGCCGCCCGCCGACCAGTGTCGTCGAGGACGGGACGGGTGGGACCGGCCAGCGCATAGTTCGGGCCGTGGACACGTTCGAGATCGGTGAAGCTGCCGCCCGGACCGGGAGCACCGTCGCGGAGCTGCGCCGACTGGTCGAGCTGGGGATCCTCACGCCTACTACGGCCAGACGGTGAACCTGGCGGCGCGCATCGCTGCGCACGCGCAGCCGGGCCAGGTGCTGGTCAGCCGGGCCGTCGTCGATGCTTGCGCCGACGCGGCGGTGGCCTTCAGCGAGATCGGCGCCGTCGAGCTCAAGGGCGTCGCGGGCGCAACGCAACTGTTTGCGGCGGCCCGGCCGGGCAGCTAGGCGCCGGGCCGGTCAGCCCTTCGGCTGTACCACCGCCAGCACATTGGCGTGCGGGTCGATGAACCAGGCCGCCCACGAATGGCCCATGTCGGCGACGCCGTCGGTCGTCACCGGATCGGGCGCCTCGTACTCCTCGATCGCACCCCGCGGGCGCGCAGCTCGGCGATCGTCGGCGTGGATGTCGGGCACGCGCCAAGCCATCTGGGTCTGGGTATCGGCGGTACCGACCGTGCTCTCCGTGACGACGATCTGTGTCCCGCCGCCCGATCGGAAGACGATCCGGTCCGGGTCCTCGCGGGCGATCTCGAGTCCGAGGACATCGTGGTAAAAGGTCCGGCTCGCGTCGAGATCTCTCGAGAGCAAGATCGGAAATACGGGATATTCGCTGAGCACGACCACGCCTCCACGCCGGCCCGTCACCGCCGGCCTGGCAGCCGGGGCGGCCGGCGGTCGCAGGCTACAACCGGCCGGGGAATCAGGCCGCCGGCGCGCCGCCCTCCGTGTCCCCGCTCGTCAGGTCCGTCACCCACTTCGGTCGGCCCCACAGGTAGGCCGCGACGCCGATGATCGCGGCCGCGATGAGGATGATGACGGTCAGGCTGCGCAGATCCTCGAGCGTTGCGTCGACCAGCGCCCGGATGGCACCGGCAACGTCGCCGTCCGAGATGCCGCTGACGATCGCGTCCTCGATCGAGCCGATGAGCACTCGCGCGACCAGGAAGGCGATGACCGTCCCGAGCGCGAGGAAGACGACCATCCGCCGGCGCTTCGTGGCGAGCCACAGGGTGAGCGCAACGAGGACGATCGTGAGGATGATCAACAGGATCACCAGCACGTCGAAGATCCGCACCGCCGACTGCGCCGCGAGCAGCCGATCGGCGGGCATCAGCTTGATCGTCCCGAACGTTGGCGGGAGCGTGATGCCGAGCGCCGTGTCCAGGCGCTGGGCCAGCACGTCGGGGGCGTCGGGCGAGCTCAGGTCGGGCAGCGTGATGTCGGCCGGAATGATCCCGTTCGCCTGGAGCTCCGTCAGCGCGGCGCCGACCACGGGGAAGACGTTGAGCACGACGTAGCCGTCGACCACCACCAGCACGTCGGACTCGCCGCGCAGGACCCGGACAACCCGCTCATGCGTGAACCCAATCGCCTTGAGGAGCGCCGCGTTGACCTGCGGGTTCTGGAGTGCGACCCGCAGCCGCTGGTCGATCCCGTTCTGAATGGCAAGCGTCATGGTGCCCGCCAGCGGCTTCATCACGTCCGGCAGGCGCGCCTCGATGCGCGACTGGACGCCCAGGGCTTCGACGACCTGCGCGCTGATCCGATCGGCAATCGGATCGGTCACGGCCGGTTCCTTCGATGCCTCGGCGACCAGCTGGGTGAACCGGTTCGTGTTGAGCGCAACCTGGTGGGTCCAGATCCCGACCGTCGTCACGAGGATCGAGATGCAGGCGAGAACGAGCGCGATCCCCGACAGGATCCCGCGGCGCCGTCCCGTCGCTGGCTTGCTGATCGTCGCGACCCGTACGTCCTGGCTCATGTCCGCTCCCCGCTCCCCCGTTCCATCCTCGTCACCCGGCCCCACACTATCAGGGCAGCTCGGGACGGACGACGCGGTACAGCGCTCGCGCGCCCGACAGTCCCTTGAGGTCGTGCTCCCCCGCGTCATCGAGCCGGAGCCCGGACCCGTCGAGCAGGTCACGGGTCGTGGACGAGACGAGAACCTCGTCGGCCGCCGCTCGCGACAGCACCCGGGCCGCGGTATGGACCGCGACGCCGCGAGCGTCTCCGCCCACGAACTCGACCTCGCCCGTGTGCACCCCCACCCGAATGGATATCCCGATGGCGAGAGCGACTTCGATCATCGCGAGCCCGCATCTGACAGCCCGCGAAGCGCTGTCGAACACCGCGAGGAACCCGTCGCCGGTCGTGGCCACCTCGCGCCCGCGGAAGCGGTTGAACTGGTCGCGCATCCGGCGGTTGTGATCACCGAGCAAGCCACGCCACGCCTGATCGCCGATCCGCTCGAGGGTGGCCGTCGAGTCCACGATATCGGTGAACAGGACTGTGGCGAGGACCCGGTCACCGGGCTCCTCGGACCCGACGCCGACCACACCGGCGCTCGTCCAGTCAACGGTGACGAACGGCTCGTCGCCCACGACCCAGGCATCGTGCCCGGCCGGGATCTCGTAGGCAGCGTCGGGCGGGATCTCGATGGTCTGGCCGTCGTCCATCTCGACGCGCAGACGCCCAGAGATCGAGTAGCCAAGGTGGTGGACCTGGCACGAGGTTGTTCCCATGATCGGGGCGAGGTGCTTCGACCAGCGCCAGCCGGGCTCCCAGCGGCCCATGCCAACCAGCGTCTCGTCAAGGCTCACGAGTCGCCCGCTGCCATGCGGAAACTCACGGATCTGGTCGGTGGTCGCGAACGACTTGAACTGCAGGCGAGGCATCGGCCCTCGGGTTGGGTGGGGGTCACGTCGGCCGAGCATACGCCGCAGCGCCGGCACAACCCTCTGCGTCAGAGAGGATCGCGGCTCATGTGCGATCTGCAATAGCGTCGAGCAGGTAGCGCGCGACCTGATTGATCAGCGGCTCGCCCGCAGCGAAGCGGCGGACCTGATCGCCGGCGAGGGCATACGCCCGGATCGTCGCGTTCGGCGAGTCGCCCGCGACGTGCGGCGTGATCAGGGCGTTCTGCAGCGTCCACAACGGGTGGCCGGGCGGCAGCGGCTCGGGGTCGGTGACGTCCAGGGCCGCCCGGAGCCGGCCCCGCCGGAGCTCGCGAACGAGCGCTACGGTGTCGACGGTCCGGCCGCGCCCCGCGTTCACCACGAGCGCCCCGTCGGGCAGGAGGGCCAGTCGTCGGGCGTCGAGCAGGCCAACGGTCTCGTTCGTCAGCGGCAGCAGGTCGACGAGAATCTCGGCTCCCGGCAGGACGCCGTCCAGGTCCCCCATCCCGAGCACGCCGTCGCGGGCGGTGCGTGCGACCCCGACGACCTCAACTCCGAGCGGTCGCAGGCGCTGGGCGACGGCCATCCCGATCGAGCCGTGACCGAGGATGACGGCTCGCTGCCCGGCCAGCTCCTGAGGTTCGAACGATGTCCAGGCCTCGGCCGCCTGGGCGTCGCGGGCCTGCAGGAGGCCCCGCTGGGTTGCAAGGATCGCGCCGACGACCCACTCGGCGAGCGGGACGTCGAACACGCCCCGGGCATTGCACACGGTCACCCCGTCTGGCACCCGCCCGACGAGCCAGTCGACGCCGGCGCTCAACGTCTGGATCACGCGAGGACGCCCGGTCGCCGCCAGGGTCTCGAGCAGCGACGGCCTGACCCGGTCGATCGGCACGATCAGGTCGACCCGTGCCAGGTCCGGGATCGCACCGGCGTCCGGCGACACGAGCACGACCTCGACGTTCACCGGGAGCTCGCCCATGTGCCGCCGCTCCGGGAGGTCTGGCAGGCAGACGACGACGCGGCCGCGCGCTCCTGGCGTGGAATCGCCCATCTCGTGATCCGGCCTGTCAGGCGCTACGGCGCGACGATCGGGACGTTGAGGTCGGGGGCTGCCGTCATCGGTGTCTCCCGCGGGTCGTCCGCATGTTGGTGCCGACGCCGGCCGCCCGGTCAGGGGACGTCGGCGAAAACCGTGGTCCAGTCGTCCTTGATGCTGATGACCGTCCAGCCCCTGCCGCGCGCGCGCTCAAGGGCCTGCTCGGCACCCGCTGTGTAGTCGAACTCGCGCTCCGCGTCGTCGTGCAGGACCAGGAGGCGCAGGCCGGTCCGGGTGCCACTGCGTGCGAACCGGAGCATCGCCATATCGCCGTTCGAGTTGCCGCCGGCAACGATCGGCCGGCGCCCGATCCTGCTCCAGATGCGGACCGGTTTCGTGGGGCCGTCGTCAAAGAAATCCATCTCGGACTTGTAGATCACGTCGTTGCCGTCCTCGGTCTCGCGATAGTCGATCGCGAGCGCGCTGCCGATCACCCGCTCGGGCGGGATCCCGTACATCTCGTCGGCGACCACGCGCATGAAGTCGCGGTCGCCGCCCGAGGCGATGTAGGTGGCGAACCCGTTCGCCTCCAGGTAGCGCAGCAGCTCGACCATCGGCTGATAGCCGCACGACCGGTAGGGCCGCTTGAGCGTCGGGTGGATCGCGGTCGCGAAGTAGTCGCGGATCTCGGCCGCGTAGGCGTCGACGGTCATCGACTCGAACGCCTTGGGGACCGCGTTCATCAACAGCATCATGTCGGCGTCGTCGCCGTGGTAGTGCTTGACCATCGCGGCGCCGAGCCAGGCGAAGTCGCGCTCGTAGCACGCCTTCCACGGCTGCTGCTCCCGCAGGGCCGGGTCGGCCGCGGCCATCTCGGCGAACCGACGGAGCGTGAAGTCGAGCTGGATCGGCATCGGCTTCTCGCACCACAGGGTGCCGTCGTTGTCGAACACGGCAACCCGCTCAGGGGGCGGCACGTAGTCCGCGCCGCCCTCGGTGGTCACGCGCTCGACGAACGCGACGATCGCCTGTCGGGTACCGGTATCGGCCCACGACGCGAGCTCGTGCTTCGCCATGCTCAGTGGCCCGAGGTGATGACGGCTTCCAGCTTGGCCACGACCTGGTCGATCGTGAAGCTCGCCGCCTTCTGGCGGGGCGGGAACTCGACGAATGTCCCGAGGAACTCGGTCACGACCGCGGTCGCGGCGATCGGGAGGTAGAGGTTGTCGAGGTACCAATCCCAGTAGGTGTTCGAGGTGACATCCGCTCGCTCGAACGGGTCCATGCGGAGGTTGAACATCTTGGGGACTCGCAGCGCGACGAACGGTTCGAACCAGATCTCGAGCGTGCCCTGCTGGCGCTGCTCCATGAACACGCACTTCCAGTTGTCGAACCGCAGGGCGAGAACGTCCCCGTCGTCCGAGAAGTAGACGAACGATTGGCGCGGGCTCCGGGCAACCTCGCCGGTCAGGTATGGCAACAGGTTGTACCCGTCGATATGAACCTTGAACGACTTCTCGCCCGCCGTGTGGCCCCGCTTCAGCTTCTCCACGACGTCCGGGTCACCGGCGGCGGCCAGAAACGTCGGCAGCCAGTCGTGGTGCTGGATGATCTCGTTGGATACGACGCCGGCGGGGATGTGGCCCGGCCAGCGAATCACCTCGGGGATGCGGAACGCGCCCTCCCAGTTGGTGTTCTTCTCGCTCCGGAAGGGCGTCATGCCGCCGTCCGGCCACGAATTCATGTGCGGGCCGTTGTCGGTCGAGTAGACGACGATCGTGTCGTCCGCGATGCCCAGCGCATCGAGCTTGTCGAGGAGGGAGCCGACGACCTTGTCGTGGTCGATCATCGTGTCGTGGTAGGGCGACTGCCAACGGCCGGCCTGGCCCACGCTCTCGGGCTTCGGATGGGTCCGGAAGTGCATGTGGGTGGTGTTGAACCACACGAAGAAGGGGGTCCCGGCCTCGTGCTGGCGATCGATGAAGTCGGTCGCGTGCCCGAGGATCTCGTCGTCGATCGTCTCCATCCGCTTCTTCGTCAGCGGCCCCGTGTCCTCGACCTTCTGCCTGCCGACCCGCCCCCACCGCGGCTCTTCGGTCGCGTCGTCATCGCCGGTCGCCCAACAATGCAGGACGCCGCGCGGGCCGAACCGATTGCGGAAGTTGGGGAAGTCCTCCGCGGGCGGGTAGTTCGGCGTCTCGGGCTCTTCCTCGGCGTTGAGGTGGTAGAGGTTGCCGAAGAACTCGTCGAAGCCATGCACCGTCGGCAGGTACTTGTTCAGGTCGCCCAGGTGGTTCTTGCCGAACTGGCCCGTCGCGTAGCCCAGCGGCTTGAGCAGCTCCGCGATCGTCGGGTCCTCCGCCTGGAGGCCCACGTCCGCGGCCGGCATGCCGACCTTGCTGAGGCCCGTGCGGTAGACGCTCTGGCCGGTGATGAACGAGGCGCGGCCGGCGGTGCAGCTCTGCTCGCCGTAGGAGTCCGTGAAGCGAATCCCCTCGTTCGCGATCCGATCGATGTTGGGCGTCCGGTAGCCCATCAGGCCGTCGCTGTAGCAGGACAGGTTCGTGATCCCGATGTCGTCGCCCCAGATGACGAGGATGTTGGGCTTGTCCTTGGGCACGTCAGCCTCCTTGGGTCGAACGGACGATGCACCGAAAGCCCAGGTGGGCCATCGAGGTCTCCACCGATTGCGGCTGGCGGGCGGCCGGCCGGTAGCGAAGGCAGTAGTTGGGGGCGCACAGGTGTGAGCCGCCCTTGACGACCATCCGCGGGAACTGGGCGCCCGGCTGGCCGACGTTGTATGACCCGTCGGGGGTGGTGACCTTCGGGTTGACGCGCGGACCCGACGGCCCGCAGCAGGCGTGGACCTCGACGTCGGGGTGCGAGGAGCGGTAGAAGTCGCTCGTCCACTCCCAGACGTTGCCGGCCATGTCGAACAGGCCGAAGCCGTTGGCGGGGAACGACTTGACGGGCGAGGTGCCCTCGTACTTGTCCAGGCGCAGGTTCTGCCACGGGAACTCGCCCTGCCAGGTGTTGGCCATCATCTTTCCCTTGGGCGCGAACTCGTCACCCCAGGTGTAGACCGCACCGTCGAGGCCGCCGCGCGCGGCGAACTCCCACTCGGCCTCGGTCGGCAGCGTCTTGCCCGCCCACGCGGCGTACGCCGTCGCGTCCTCGTAGGCGACGTGGGTGATCGGGTGCCGGTCGCGCCCCGACAGCGTGGTGCCCGGACCCTCCGGATGGCGCCACTGGGCGCCCGGTACCCAGTGCCACCAGTTGCGGTAGTCGTCGAGGTTCACGGGGCCGCGGGTGGCCCGGAAGACGAGCGAGCCCGGGACGAGCAGCTCCGGCTCGGCGTCCGGGTACTCGGCGGGATCGAGGGCACGCTCAGCGACGGTGACGTGTCCCGTCGCCTTCACGAAGCGGCGGAACTCGGCGACCGTGACCTGGTGCTCGTCCATCCAGAACCCGTCGACGGCGACGTCATGGACGGGCCGTTCCTCCGCGTAGTGCTCGTCCGAGCCCATCCGGAACGTGCCGGCGGGGATCCAGGTCATGTCGCGTGCGGGCGGAGCAGTCGGCGGACGACCGGAAGCGGCCGTGGTGGCGTGCCCCGTCACGGGCAAGGCCGTCCTGTCCATTGGCTCCGCACCCCGAGAGCGTCGCCCGGCACGGGCATCAGGCGTGCCGGCCCACCGGGCGAGCCCTCATTCAATCAGATGCCCTGCCGCGCTGTCGACACGAGGCATCGGAGGTCCCGGCGCACGCGATGAGCGCGGACAGTCCCGATCGTGTGGGCGCTGCCCTCAGGCGGCGACGACCTCGAGGTCCGGCTCGCCGACATCGATGGGGTTGCCGGCCGGGTCCGAGCTCCATTCCAGCCAGCCGCCGTCGTACACCGCGATCCGGTCCCAGCCCTGGAGATCGGCGTAGAACCAGGTCTCGCTCGCTCGCCAGCCGGTGCCGCAGTAGAACGCGACCCACTTGTCGGCGGTGATCCCGGCGTCCGCCCAGTTGGCGGCGATCTCGGGGTACGCGCGCATCGTGTTGTCCACGTTCCGGTAGTGCTGCATGTGGTACGCGTCGGTGCCGCAGTTGCCCCACACGTCGCCCCGGATGCGGCCCGCGGGCTGGATGTAGTTGTAGCCGCTGACCTTGCCGATGTGCTCCTTCCACGTCCGGACGCTGACGAGGGCCGCGCCATCACGGTCGGCGAGGATCGCCTTGGCTTCCGGCAGGTCGACGATCAGCTCCGGGTGCGCCGGGATCGCGGCACCGAACTCGGGGACCGAGACGGGCTGGCGCGGCGTGGTCTCGACCGGATGGCCGTCACGGACCCACCAGTCGTAGCCGCCATCGAGCAGCCGCACGTCGCGCACGCCCGCGTAGCGAAGAATCAGCGCGGCGCGGGTCGCGGCGATCTGGCCGGCCCGGCGCCCGGGCCACTTCTCGTTGGCGTCACCCTCGGTGTCCCGGCCATAGACGATGACCGTGGTGTCGGCCGTGATGCCCAGCGACCGCAACGCATGATCGAGCTCGGCGGGCGTCCGCCGGTTCCAGTCGGCCGGCGACTCCAGCCAGTTGGTATCGAGGTAGCGCGCGCCCGGGACGTGACCGTCCGCGTACTCCTCCGGGACGCCGAAGTTCACGTGGAACACGAGTGCATCGTTCGACGGCTGCGCCTCGACGGCCTCGCCCGCCAGCAGGTCCGCCAGCCAGCCGACGTGGACCAGGCGCTCGTAGTGAATCAGCCGCTCGACGGGGTTGGCCTCGTCGGCCGCCCAGGCAGCCCAGCCGCCGGCGAGGACGTGGACCGAGTCGTGGCCGTGGTCGCGAAGACGGGCTGCCAGCACGGCGGCGTCGCCGCCGGCATCGCTGTCGTGGCCGTAGACGACGATCGAGCGACCGTGCACCGCCCCCTTTTCGGCCAGGAGGCGTGCGATTTCGGTCTCGTCGATCGATGCGAGCCATGCGGCCGGGAAGGCCGCCGCGGCCGGGACGTGACCGCCGCGCGCCTCTCCGCGCAGCCGCCAGCCGTTGTAGGCCGCGATCGGCCGGGCGTCGATGACGGTGAGGTCGGGGTTGGTCAGGCTCGAGCGGAGGGTGCTGGCGTGGATCTCGGTGATCGTCGGCATGTCGAGACCTTCCTTCTTGTCCTGGACATGAAAGAACCCCTGCATGGGCAGGGGTTCGGGTGGTGTGCGGCGCGGACCCTCAGCGGGCGTCCGCGCTCAGATACACCGCCTGCCCTGCACGGCAGCACAGCGACACGGACACTCGCACGCGGATCGAAGGTGGCTCATCGCGGGCGGAGGATGCCGGAACGCCGGCGCCGCGTCAACCGCCGCCGGGTGTCGGGTCGGTCGTTCGTGGGTTGCGGCTCGCCGCCAGGTACTCGCCGAGGACCTCGACGATCAGCGCGTGGTCGTCCTGCTGGGGCAGGCCGGACACGATCGCGACGCCGACGACGCCCGTGCCCGCGACGCTCAACGGGAAGCCACCGCCGTGCGGGGCCCACTCGGGGAAGGCGAGCGACGTGGCCTCCGCGAAGGTCGTCCCGTTCGCCTCGTGGCGGAGGCGCTCGAGCATCGTCGAGTGGCCGAAGCGCTCGACGATCCGGGCCTTGCCCGCGACGTACATGTCGTTGTGCGCGTTGGTCCCGTTGCGGGCCGCCCGGAATACGACGCGTGACGCCCGTCGCACCTCGATGGTCACCGGCAGGTCGCGCTCGATCGCGCGTTCGAGCAGACGCATGCCAATCGCCACCGCGTCGTTCTCGTCGAGCGACGGCAGGACCAGCCGCTCCTCCTGGTCACGCAGCTCGTCGAGCGTGGGCATGGCGCTGCTCATGGATCGGCTCCCTCGATTGGCGTCCGGGCTCGGCGGCCTCCCCCAGATGGTAGTGGGCAGGCTCAGGCCGGCGGCGCCGCTGTTACCGTGATGCGCATGAGCGGCGGCGGCCAGAAGGCGGCGGAGACGGCTGGCGTCATCGACGCCTTCGACGCCGCGACGCGCGCGATCGCGGGCCTGCAGTCGGTGGACCTCGCGCTCCAGGTCATCGTCGACCAGGTGCGGCCGCTGGTCGGCGCGAAGTACGCGGCCCTCGGGATCGTCGGCGCGGACGGCATCATCGAGCGCTTCATCACGTCGGGGATCACCGCTGAAGAGCGGGCGGCGATCGGTCCGCTGCCGCGCGGCCACGGGTTCCTCGGGCTGATCATCCGCGAGAACACCGCTTTCCGGATCTCCGACATCGCCGGGGACCAGCGGCGGTACAGCTATCCGCCCAACCACCCGGAGATGCACCGCTTCCTTGGGGTACCGGTGACCGTCCAGGGCCGCTCCGTCGGCAACCTGTACCTCACCGACAAGTTCGACGGATCCGAGTTCTCGGCGAATGACGAGCGCCTGGTCCAGACCTTCGCCCTCCATGCGGCCATCGCGATCGAGAATGCCCGCCTCCACGAGCAGGTCCAGCGGCTCGCGATCGTCGACGAGCGAGAACGCATCAGCACGGACCTCCACGACGGCATCATCCAGAGCCTGTACGCCGTGGGGCTGTCGCTCGAGGACGTGCCCGAGCTCGTTCACGACGACCCGGCCGAGGTCGAGCGCCGCGTGGAGCACGCGATCGACAGCCTCCACCTCGCCATCCGCGACATCCGCAACTTCATCTTCGGCCTGCGTCCCGAGCTGCTCGGCGGGACGACGCTGATCGGCGGCTTGATCGCCATCGTCGACGAGTTCCGCCACAACTCGATGATCCATGTGGACCTGCGGACCGCCGATTCGGCGTCCAACCCCGATCCACAGGCGACCGCCCACCTCCTTGGCGTGGTCAACGAGGCGCTGAGCAACGTCGCCCGCCACTCGGGGGCCACGATGGCCAGCGTCATCCTCCAGACATGGGCCGACGGGGGCCTGCTGCTCACGATCGAGGACAACGGTCACGGGTTCGATGCGACGGTGCCAGGCCTGCTCGGGCACCAGGGGATGGTCAACATGCGCTCCCGGGTGACCACGATTGGTGCGACGATGACCCTCGCCAGCGGTCCGTCGGGCACGAGGGTCGAGGTCCGGCGCCCTGGCGATGCAAGCGTACGGCCGGCCGACGAACCGGCATCCGTCGAGGGAACCGCAACGGAATGACCGACGAACCGGGCCGCCCGCTCACACTGCTGGTCGTCGACGACCACGAGGTCGTCCGCCAGGGGCTGTCGTCGATGCTGGACCGTCGGCCGAACTTCCAGGTGGTCGCGGAGGCCGGCACGGTGGCCGAGTCGCTCACGATGGCGCGCCGGTTCCGGCCCGACCTCATCATCATGGACGTCCGCCTCCCCGATGGCTCGGGGATCGAGGCCTGTCGCGACATTCGCGCCGAACTGCCCGAGACCCGGGTCGTGATGCTCACGAGCTACCCGGACGAGGAGGCGGTGATCGCCGCGATCATCGCCGGCGCCAGCGGCTACCTCCTCAAGCAGGTGCGGGCGCGAGACCTCGTCGCTGCGCTCGAGGCGGTCGGGCGCGGCGAGTCGCTGCTCGACCCGGCGGTGACCGGCAAGGTGCTGGAGCGGATGCGCCGCATCGCCATGTCGGACGAGCCGGACGAGCTCAGCGCGCTGACCCCGCAGGAGCGCAAGATCCTGGCCCTGGTCGCCGAGGGCAAGACGAACAAGGAGATCGCGTCAGAGGTCTTCCTGTCCGACAAGACGGTGAAGAACTACGTCAGCTCGATCTTGGGCAAGCTGAACCTCGAGCGACGGGCGCAGGCGGCGGCCTACGTGGCGAAGCTCAAGACCCATCCGAGCGACTAGGAAGCTGCTCAGTCGGGGACGCCGGCGAGCGCGCCCTCCTCGGCCTTGACGAACCGGGCGATCTCGCTCGCCCATTGCGTGATGTCGTCCCACTCCCGGAAGTCGCCGAACGGCGCGCGCAACACCTTGGTGACGATCAGCTCCGCCCGGCTCAGATCGCTCTCCTCGAGTCGCCCGGTGAAGACCCGGTGGTCCATGGCCGCGGTCTTGACGTCGATCGCGGCGACGTCGACGGGTTCCTCGACCGGCTTCGGGGGGTCGCCGATCGGACCGCTCGAGAACAGGAAGACCGCCCGGTAGCGCAGACCCTCCTCGTGTCGTTCGACGAACGCCTTGGCGGGCGCCAGCCAGTGGCCGGCGTAGACCCCCGAGCCCAGGACGACCGCGTCGTACGGATCGACGCTCTCGACCGCCTCCGGTGCGATTACGTCCACCTCGATGCTCGCCTTGCGCAGGACGTCGGCGATGGCTTCGGCGATCTCGGCCGTCGTCCCGTGCCGGGACGCGGCGCTCACGAGCACCCTCATCGGCGCACTCCTCTTTGCTATATGCGCCAGCGTGCCCCGCAACGCGACCGGCTAACGCCTGCCGATCGAGGTCAAGTCGGGGGCCATTTGGCCCGCGTGGCCGACCTTTAGCTCCCGGCGAAGAACTTCGACTGCTGGACCATCAACCCGAGGATGGCCGTCGCCTGGGAGTACTCGATGGTGTTCGCCGTGCCGATCGTCCACATGACGACCGTGCCCTCCGAGCCCACGTCGACGAGGTATGCGAACTGCGAGGTCCCGATCGGGATCCCTGCCGAGTCAGCCGTCGCCGTCGCCGCAACCAGCGTCGCGTCCAGCCCGTCGAGTGTCAGCTCCTGCTGCTGGGTGACGTCCCACGACGACGCGTCGGTCGCGGCATCGACCGCGTCCGCGTACGAGGTGTCCGACGAGGACGCCATGATCGTCGTCACCAGCGTGGTCGGGTCCGAGGGCACCGTGATCGGCGCCGGATCGAAGTACTGGCAGGCGAGGTCCGCGGGCGAGGTGACGGTGTACCAGCTCGCGGGGTAGGTGATCTTCGCGACCTTGACGGCGTCCGCCGTCTTCAGCGGGCAGGTCAAGCTGATCGCGGGAGCGCTCGGTGTCGGGCTGGGCTTATCCGTCGGCTTGGGGGTTGGCTTCGGGGTTGGCTTCGGGGTTGCCGACGGCTTGGCGGTCGGGGTCGGGCTCGGCTTCTCGGTGGGCTTGGGTGTCGGCTCGGCCGTCGGCTTCTCGGTGGGTCTGGGCGTCGGCAGCTCCGCACTGGCCTGGGCCACCACGGATGGACGGAGGAGCCCCACGAGCAGGTTGCCGTTCAGGTCCACGAGATTGGCGGACGTGGTGCGCGCCTCGATCAGGGCCGCGCCCTTGAGCGCCGCCAGGAACGACGTCTCCTGGGACATGAGATCGTCCGAGCAGGTCTGACGGGTCGTGGCGAGCGGGCTGATCCCCACCACCTTGCCGTTCGTTCCGTAGGTGCCGGCGAACGTGTTGCAGCCGGCGAAGCCGCCAACGTCGGTGGTGCCGAACACGACGCTGAGGTCGGAGCCGGGCATGACCGCGACGACGGAGCCGGGCGCATTCGAGTATCCGTCCACGACCCATCGGCCGAGCAGGGGGTTCGCCGGGGCGGCGTCGAACACGAGGAGGGTCGTCGCATCGGCACCGAGGATCGTGAGCGTGTTGTCGCGCACGCCGTAGAAGCGGCTCTGCCCGAGGAGGCTGAGGTACGTCGTCTCGAACGTCATCGACGCATCGGCGCAGGCCATCATCGTGCTGGCGGCCTGCGAGATGAACAGCGTCCGGCCGCCGGCGCGGTAGACGGCGCTGAACTCGTTGCAGCCGCCGAACCCTGAAACGCGGCCCCCGTTGAACTCGGCGTCGGCGTACTCGACCTCGGGGACCAGGTACATGGTTCCGTTATCGAGGAATGAGCGAAGGACCCACGTGGTGCCCTCGAGCTCGCCGCCGCTGCCGGGTTCGCCGGCCTGGCCGGCCGTGCCGGGTCCACTGGGTCCGCTCGAGCACGCGGCAACGAGCGCCGCCATCGCCACGACAGCGGTGATCAACCGTGTGCGCATCGGACGCCCTCGTTCGCTTGGGGTGCTACTTGGACTGGCTCGCGACCCAGAGGGCGAACAGCCGCAGGAAGTAGCCGAAGCCGGCGACGATCATCGCGCCGAAGATCGGCACGCCGATGGCGCTGGCGGAGATCGCGAACGCCTCGAACAGGTTGAAGGCCGGGCGCTGCGCAAGGTCGATCCACCACAGCAGGCCGGCGACCACGGCGTAGATCACCGCGATCCAGCCGATGATGATGAAGAACGTTCCGATGCTCGCCAGCCGGCGCGCGTCGCTCTGGATGTTCACCCGTGCACCCTCCACAAAGACCCGTATCCCCAGCGGTCGTGGCGATGTTCGGGTCGCGAGCGCGCCCGGACATCACCTTGTGAGGATGAAACTACCAGCCGGGGCAACCGCCGCCGATTTGCGCCTCCGTTGCGATCGGGCCTAGCATCCCCGGCTGTCCGGGCGGCGACTCACATGCGCGCGTGTCGCATTCGCTGCGGGGTACCCGGCCCAAAGGAGCTTCATGCGCAAACTTGTCCTGGTGCTGATCGGCGTGCTCGCGACGCTGACCCTCGCCGGCTGCAACTCGAACAGCTCGAGCGGCCTGACCGGCACGCTGTGGCAGCTGTCGGCCATCACCGAGCAGACGCCGGCGTTCCAGGGCGTGGTCCCTGCGGCTGACCAGCCCAACTACGCGCTGACGTTCAACACCGATCTGACCTACAACGGGAAGGCCGACTGCAACTCGATCGCCGGCACCTATTCGACCAGCGGGAAGGACGGGATCACGATCGTTCCCGGGCCGTCGACCCTGATGGCCTGCCCCGGTGACTCGTACGGTCCCCTGTTCGCGCACGCCATCGGCACCGCGACCACCTACAGCATCGCCAACGGCCAGCTCACGCTCAGCCGGGCCGATGGGGCGACGATGACGTTCGTTACGGGCGTCGCCGGCGCGACCCCGGCCGCCACCTCGACAGCTGCTGCGGTGGTGACCCCGGCGCCCACGCCTTCGCCGAAGCCCACCGCATCGCCGACGCCGAAGCCCACGCCGACGCCTTCGCCCACCCCCTCGCCGACGCCTTCGCCGACCGCGAAGCCCACGCCGACGCCGACCGGCAGCGTGAAGCCGACCGCGAAGCCGACGGCAACCCCGTCGCCCACGCCGAAGCCCACGCCGTCGCCGACGCCGAAGCCCACCCCGACCCCCGCGCCGACCCCGGCACCGACCCCCGCGCCCGGTGCGGGCCTCACCGGCGTCGTCTGGAACCTGACGACGATCACGGAGAAGTCGCCGGCCTTCCAGGGCGTCGTCCCGGCGGCCGACCAGGGCAAGTACACGATCGAGTTCCAGACCAGCGGGTCGTTCTCGGCCAAGGCCGACTGCAACACGCTGAACGGCACCTGGACGGCGGCGGCCGGCGGCACCCTGACGCTGGTGCTCGGGCCGTCGACGCTCGTGGCGTGCCCGGACGGCTCCCTCTCGGACCTGTACGTCGTCGGCCTCAACAACGTGTCCAGCTACGCAGCGACGGCCACCCAGCTCACGCTGACGCTCGCCGATCAGGGCACGCTCGGATACGTCCCGGCGCCGTAGCACCACGCAACGAGGCGGCGGGCCGCGTGAGAGCGCTCCGCGGCTCGATTGGGGCATCCGGCTCCCCGAATGCCGAAGACGCGTGTCCTTGTGCGCACCGAAGTGGCACGAAACCTAGAGTCGCCCGCTCTCCATCAGCTCCTTGAGCCGCGCCAGGTCCTTCGTGAACTGGCCCATGAACACGCGCATGAAGATCGGTTCGAACGGCCGCTGACCCGCGCTGAGCTTGAGCGACCAGGTGAAGTCCACCTGGGTGCCGCCGTCGACCGGCTCGAACACGGCCGTCGTCACGAATCGGGGGCCCGACACGCTCGTCATCGTCCAGCTGCGGCCCCGCTCGTACGCTGTGACCTCCGCGTCGTTGGTGGTAGTCCGGCCGAACGCCCGGTTCACCGCCCGCCGCCGCGAGCCAAGCCCGTGCGGTGGCGGCGTGAGCCAGTGCTCCTCGATCGTCGGCGTCGACCAGACCGTCGACTTCTCAGGATCCGTCAGCACGGCCCACACCTCGTCGAGAGGCCGCGCGATCGTAATGGTTGCCCGCGCTTCCGCCATGGCTACAGGAGCACCCCCACCCCGAGGGCGATGAGCCAGATCGACCAGGCGACGTAGGCGATCGGGACGATGATCCCGGCGATCTTCCAGCCGTCGCGCTCGTTGGGACCCGCGAACTCGGCTGAGCCGACGACGAGCGCGAGCCCGATCGGGACGCCGATCCAGCCGAGCCAGCCCGGGATCGCAGTCGTGGTCACGATCGATGCCGCCGCGAGCAGCGTCCACAGGCCGGTGAGCAGGTAGCCCAGGTGCTCGCCGATCCCGACGCCCAGGAACCGGTGGAGGATGGCGAAGGTGACCTCGATCGAGCGGCGCGTGGCGTCGGCGTCGGCTCCGTGGTCGTCGGCAGCGACCCAGCGACGCGCGAGCTCCGGGACGGCGTATGGCCAGCGGCTGAGGCCGACGGCCTGCATCAGGCCCGCGGCGACGCCGACCGTGATGGCCAGGACCGTGAGCGCCGTCGACGCCCCGAGCACGACCGCCAACAGCACCGTCAGCGGAACCATCGCCAGTGCGCTGAGCATGAGCGCGTGCCAGCGGATCAGAAGACCGGTCCCGCCGGCCGCGAACCTGCGCAGGATCTCGTCCGGCTCGCGACGCAGGATGTCCGGGTAGTCGAACACGCGCCCGAGCTCGAAGAACACGACGTTGAACAGGATCGGGACGGCGATCAGCAGGAGTCCGGTGACGACGTCAAGGCTCATGGCGGCCAGTGTGCCGGACAATCCCGGCGTGGTGTGGGACCTCGAGCGTTTCGTCGACCGCTGTGCGCGTAGCACTGCCCTGCAGCCGTAGCACTTTGCGTGCTCGCGCGCGGGCCGGAGCGCCGTGACGACGACGCTCAGTCGAGGTGGAACACCTCGGGCAGCTGGCGATGGAAGCCCGTCGCCGGGTCGGTGAGCGGGTCGATGAGCACACCCATCGAGGCCTGCCAGCGGGCGTTCACCTCACTTGCCGCCAGGTACTCCCGGAAGACCGCGAGGTCCTCGACCTCCAGGTAGCCGAACAGGTCGCTGCCGTGGAGGAAGATCGAGTAGTTCCGCGCGCCGGCGGCGCGCAGCTCGGCGAGCATCCCGGGCCAGACCGCCGCGTGGCGGCGCCGGTACTCATCCTCGGCACCGGGCAGGAGCCGCATCACGAAGCCGATCCGCTGCATGGCCACCTCGGGATGGTGCGGCCCCGGGCGGCTGAGCCGGCCCGGGGCCTCGGTTGTATGGGTGGGTCGCCGACGAGCGGCTACGGTCCCCAGTTCTGCGCGTCGATGTTGTCCTTGTTGAAGGTCAGCGGCGGGCCGAGGATGATCGTCTTCTTGTCGTCGATCGTGTACGGCTGACCACCGTTGAGGCTCGGGACGGTGACCTTCTCGCCGGGCGCGCCGGTGATCGTGCCCTTCACGAGCTGATCGGCGACGTTGTAGGCGAGATAGCCGAGATCAGGCACGCTCCAGAGACCGAACTCGGGCGAGGTGCCGTCCTTGACGAAGGCTGCCATCTGCTTCGGGAAGCCGAGGCCGGTGACCTTGACGTCATTCGACTTGCCGGCCTGGCTGACGACCTGGGCCGCGGCCAGGATGCCGACCGTGGTCGGGGCCACGATGACCTTGAGGTTCGGGTGAGCCTGCAGCAGGCCCTGGGCCTGCGTCGTGCTCTTCTGCGGGTCGTCATCGCCGTAGACGGTGTCGACGAGCTTGAGGCCCGCGTACTTCGTGTCGCCCGCCATGACGGTCTGCATGTTTTTGATCCAGCTGTTCTGGTTCGGGGCCGTGGCGGTCGCGGACAGGACGGCGATCTCGCCGGTGCAGCTTGGCGCGAGGTCGCAGGCCCAGTCGGCCATCGCCTTGCCGATGAGGCTGAAGTCCGTCTGGTTCACGAACACGTCGTACGCGCCGGCAGCCGGGCTGGAGTCGTACCCGACGACCTTGATACCGGCCGCCATGGCCGCCTTGAGCGCGGGGGCGACGGCATCGGGGTCATTGGCCGAGATCGCGATCGCCTTCACGCCCTGCGTCGTGGCGTCCTGGATGAAGGTGGCCTGCGCCTCTGCCGCGCTGCTCGGCCCGACCTGGGTGACCGATCCGCCCAGGGCCGTGGCGGCTGCGTCGGCGCCCTGCTTTGCGGCGTCGAAGTAGGGGTTGTTGATCTGCTTGGGGATGAACGTCACTGCGGTGCCGCCGCCTGCGGCAGCACTGGGCGCCGCGGCCGATGGCGCAGCGGCGGATGGCGCAGCGGCGGTTGGCGCCGGCGTTGATCCCGTGCTGCCGCACGCCGCGAACACCATCGCGGCTGTACCCAGGAGGGCGGCGAGCCGCCCGGATCGTTGCGAGAACAAGTCAGTTCCTCCTCTGGTCATGGACCGATGACCTCACCAGGCCCGACCGATCCGACCGGCGTGCGCCGGCCTCTCTGAGTTCGGTCGATAGCCTCGTTGACCCGGCGAGCAAGGGTGGGGATGAGGACCGACACGATCAGCAGCACGCCGATGACGATGCTCTGGATGTCGGACGACACGTTGGCCAGGCGCAGGGCGTTGCCCAGCACCGCGAGCGTGAAGAATGCGAGGACGACGCCAACGATCGTCCCGCGGCCGCCGAAGATGTCGATGCCGCCCAGGAGCACGATCGTGACGACGATGAGCGTCAAGCCGACCCCTACGTCGGCGCGCGCGCTGGCCTGTCGCGCGGTCAGGATGATCCCCGCGAGCGCGGCGACGGTTCCCGATAGCACGAACAGGGCCAGCTTGATGCGGGCGACCTGGACGCCCGAGTATCGGGATGCCGACGGGTTCTTGCCGATGGCATAGATCTGGCGCCCGAGCCACGTCCGGTGGAGCAGCACGCCGAGCACCACGGCGAGGGCGAGGTAGAGGATGAACGGCCACGGGATCGGGATCCCCGGCGTCGTTCCGAACCCGAAGGTCGTGAACCAGTCCGGGAATGCGCTGACGCCGCGGGACCCGAGGACGACCAGCGCGAGGCCTCGATACAGGGCCAGGGTGCCGACCGTGACCACCAGCGACGGGAGGCCCATCCGCGTCACGAGCACGCCGTTGAGCAGGCCGCCGAGCGCCCCCACGACGAGCACGATCGGGATCGCGACCTCGATGGGCACCCCCGCCGAGTACAGGGCGCCGAGGATCGCCGCCGACAGACCAACCATCGACTCGACGGAGAGGTCGATCTCGCCCGAGATGATGATCAGGGCCATCGGGAGCGACATGATCGCGACCTCGATGACCGCCGCGATGAGATTGGCGAAGTTGCGGGGGGACAGGAAGACCGGGGACAGCGACGCACCGATCACGATCAGCACGATGAGCACGATCGCGAGCAGCGTCTCCCAGCGAGCGAGCGAGGCGATCACGCCGCGGCGGCCGTTCATCGCCGACGCCGCCCTGCCGCGGATCGCTGGAGCCGGCGCAGAAGGACCGCATCGAGCGCGACCGCGACGAGGATGACGATGCCGTAGATCGCCTGCAGCCAGAACTGCGACAGCCGAAGCAGGATCAGGGCGTTGGAGACGAAGCCCAGGAACAGCGCGCCGAGGGCCGCCCCGAAGACGGTGCCCGAGCCGCCAAAGATGTTCACCCCGCCCACCACGACCGCCGCGATGACCTGCAACGTCACCCCGGAGGCCGCCGTGGCGTTGATCGTCCCGAACAGGATCCCCCACATCACGCCGGCGACGCCGCCCAGCAGTCCGCACAGCGAGAACACGACGAACGTGACCTTGGTCCTGCTGATGCCCAGGATCTCGGCCGCCTCCGGGTTGCTGCCGACGGCGTAGACCGATCGCCCGAACCGGGTCACGCGAAGCAGGATCCCGAACGTGGTCACGATCGCGACGGCGACGAGCACGAACACCGGAATGCCGAGGAGCGTCGAGCGGGCGACGTCCGTGTAGCCGGCCGGCAGCGACGTGAGCGTGACCTGCTTCCCCCCGGCGACCAGGAAGTCGATGCCGCGATAGATGCTCAGGGTGCCCAGCGTCGCCACGATCGACGGGACCCGGAGCACCGCGACGACGAAGCCGTTGAACATTCCAAGCACGAGGCCCAGGCCGATACCGACCAGCATCGCGGCAGGGGTCGGGAGGGCACCGGTGCCCAGGATGTCAGCGACGACGAAGGCGACCAGTCCGATCACCGCTTCGACCGAGAGGTCGACGTTGCGGGTGATCACGACCATGGCCTCTCCAACCGCCGCGATCGCGATGATCGCGGCCAGCACGGAGACGTCCGTCAGGTTCGAGGCCGACAGCACCTGCGGCGCCTGAGTCGCCACGAGCACGCCCATCGCGAGGAGGATCAGGACCAGGCTGAACTCGCGCTGACGCGCGGCGGTCGACAGCACGCGCGACAGCGGCCCCGTGGCCGGGGTCTGAGCCGTCGCCGCCGCCCCGGTCATGAGGACCCGACCTCGTCGGCTGCCTCGCCCTGCCCGGTCGCCGCGAACATCACGGCCTCTTCGTTTGCGTCGTTCCGGGCGATCTCCGCACGGATCGCCCCTTCGTGGAGCACGAGGATCCGATCCGACATGGCCAGGACCTCGGGCAGGTCGCTGGAGATGAGGATGATCGCCAGCCCCGAAGCTGCGAGCTCGGAGATGATCCGGTGGACCTCGACCTTGGCGCCGATGTCGATGCCGCGGGTGGGCTCGTCCAGGATGAGGACGCGCGGCTCCGTTGCCAGCCATTTCGCCAGGACGACCTTCTGCTGATTGCCGCCGGACAGCGCGCCGGCCATCTGCTCCACCCCGGTCGAGCGGATCCGAAGCTCCTCGACGTATCGCGAGCCGAGGGCCACCTCCCGCGATCTCTGGATGAACAGCCCGGGAAACAGTCTGTGCAGGATCGGCAGGCTGACGTTGGAGGCAATCGAGAAGTCCAGTACGAGCCCGTCCTGATGGCGATCCTCGGGCACGTACGCGATGCCGGCCGCCAGCGCCTCGGACGGGCTCGCGAAGCTGACGAGCGCACCGTCCAGTCGGATCTCGCCGGCATCGGCGCGATCGACGCCGAACAGGACCCGGGCGATCTCCGTGCGCCCCGCGCCGATGAGGCCGGCGAGCCCCAGGATCTCGCCTGCTCGCACGGAGAACGAGACGTCGCGGAAGGCAACCTCGCGCGTCAGGCCACGCACCTCAAGCAGGACGTCGCCGATCGGGGATTCGACCTTCGGAAACAGCGAGACCGATCGGCCGACCATGTGGCGCACGAGATCGGCAGTGGTCATCTCGGACGTCGCCGCGGTCACCACATGCCGGCCGTCGCGGAGGACGGTTGCCCGGTCACACAGCTCGAAGACCTCGTCCAGGCGATGGCTCACGAACAGCACGGCGACCCCGCGGTCGCGCAGGCCGCGAACGATCGTGAACAGGCGGTCGACCTCGTGCGCGGACAGCGAGGCGGTCGGCTCGTCGAGGATCAGCACCCCGGCCTCGACCGACAGTGCCTTGGCGATCTCGATCAGCTGCTGGTCGGCCATCGACATGCCGCGGACCTGCGCCTGGACGTCGAACCTGACGTCGAGCTCCTCGAACAGCGTCCGCGCCTGGCGGCGCATCGCGCCCCAGTCGACGGTCCGCAGCGGCCCGGACGGCGCATGGCCGATGAACACGTTCTCGGCGACGGTGAGATCCGGGAACAGCCGCGGCTCCTGGTGGACGACCGCGATCCCGAGGGCTCGAGCCTGGGCGGGGCCGGCGATGATCCGCGGCTCGCCATCGACACGGATGGTCCCGCTGTCGGGCTGGTGGACGCCGGCCAGGATCTTGACGAGCGTGCTCTTGCCGGCGCCGTTCTCCCCGACCAGGGCGTGGACCTCGCCCGCGCGCAGGTCGAGCGAGACGTCGGTCAGGGCCTGGGTCGCGGCGAACGACTTCGAGACGCCGGCCAGCGAGGCTCGAACCGCCGCCTCCGTCGCGACCTCCGCCGCCGTCATGCCTGCGGACCCGCCGCGATCATCGTCACCTCGATGCCCCGTGCTCGGAGGTCGCGGACCATGTCGGCCGGTGCCTGGTCGTCGGTCAGCACCGCGTCGATGTCCTCGGTCCGGCAGAAGGTCGCGAACGTGACGCGCTGCCACTTGGTGTGGTCGACGATCGCGATGACCCGGCGGGCCGCGGCCACCATCGACCGCTTGATCTGGGCCTCCTCCTCGGTCGCATCAGTAAGGCCGGGCTCGAGCGCGAACCCCGCGGCGCCGACGAACGCGGTCTGGACGTTGATCCGGTCGAACAGGCCGTCGCCCAGGTGACCCACGACCGACATCGCCTGCCAGCGGACGCGGCCGCCGGTCATCAGGACCGTGATCCCCTGGGTCCCCGCGAGCTCGGTCGCGATGCGCAGCCCGTTGGTGATGACGGTCAGCTGACTCCAGCCGCCCAGCTGGCGGATGCGGCGAGCGACGGCCAGGCCGGTGGTGCTGGCGTCCATGACGATCGAGTCGCCGTCGTTGACGAGCGCGGCGGCCGCGGCGCCGATGCGCGCCTTCTCGTCCTGCTGGAGCCGCTCGCGGAGATCGAACGCGGGCTCGGGGCGGTCGCGGACTGGTTGCAGCGCCCCGCCGTGGGTACGCGTGAGGCGTCCCTCGCTCTCGAGCACGTCGAGGTCCTTGCGGATCGTGACGGTGGACACGCCGAACCGCGTGGCGAGGTCCCGGACCCGCACGCGACCCTGCTCGGTCACGAGGCGGGCGATGTCGTCCTGGCGTTCGCGGGCGAAGACATCGCCGGGCGCGGCGCCGGTGGGGACGGTCAAAGACAAGGCCTCCACACAGTCCCGGTCAGGGGGACGGAGGGGTTTCACGCGGGTATCGGCGCATCTTGTCCCGAAGCGATCCGCAATGTCAAGAAACTAGATTGAAATCATTCGAAACCTGTGGCAGGCTGGAAAGACCGAGCTTTTGATCGGCTGGATCTTGAGCTCGACCGGGCACCGGGCGACGATGTCTACTCCTCCGACATCGTCGCCCGTCCGGTCGAATTCCCCGGCCGCGAGCCCCTACCATCGTCCCGGTGAGTCCGCGCACGGATCGCCGGCGACGGGCGACGGAGGCGCACGTGACGAGCGAATCGACCATTCTCGACGCACTGGCCGGGCACCGGATCGAGCTGCCGTCCTGGGCCTTCGGGAACTCCGGGACGCGGTTCAAGGTGTTCGCGCAGCAGGGCGTCCCGCGTGACCCGTACGAGAAGGTCGCGGACGCGGCCGAGGTCCACCGCTACACCGGCGTCTCGCCGACGGTCGCGCTCCACATCCCGTGGGACAAGGTCGACGACTACGCGGACCTCGCCCGCCACGCGGCCGACTGCGGCGTCGCCCTCGGGACCATCAACTCCAACACGTTCCAGGACGACGACTACATGCTCGGCAGCGTGTGTCATCCCAGCCCGCGTGTCCGGCAGAAGGCCATCGACCACCTGCTCGAATGCGTCGACATCATGGACGCGACGGGGTCGCGGGACCTCAAGCTGTGGTTCGCGGACGGCACCAACTACCCAGGCCAGGACGACATCCGTGCCCGCCAGGACCGCCTGGCCGAGGCGCTCCAGACCGTCTATGCACGGCTCGGTGACGGGCAGCGCATGGTCCTCGAGTACAAGCTGTTCGAGCCGTCGTTCTACACGACCGACGTGCCCGACTGGGGGACGGCGCTCGTCCACTGCGTGGCGCTGGGTGAGCAGGCGCTGGTCGTGGTCGACACCGGCCATCACGCCCCGGGCACGAACATCGAGTTCATCGTGGCGTCGCTGCTGCGCGCGGGGAAGCTTGGCGCGTTCGACTTCAACTCGCGGTTCTACGCCGATGACGACCTGATGGTCGGCGCGGCCGACCCGTTCCAGCTGTTCCGGATCATGCACGAGGTCGTGAAGGCCGACGCGCTGCGGCCGGAGGCGGGCGTCGCGTTCATGCTCGACCAATGCCACAACATCGAGCCCAAGATCCCGGGCCAGATCCGGTCGGTGATGAACGTGCAGGAGGCGACGGCGAAGGCGCTGCTGGTCGACCGGCCGGCCCTCGAGGCGGCCCAGCGATCCGGCGACGTCCTGGGCGCGAATGCCGTCGTGATGGACGCGTACAACACCGACGTCCGCCCGCTGCTCGGACGGCTGCGCGAGCGGATGGGCCTCGACCCGGACCCGATGGCCGCCTACGCGCGATCCGGGTACGCGGCGAAGATCATCGCCGAGCGGGTCGGCGGCAACCAGGCCGGGTGGGGTGCATGAGCGTCGACGCCGCGTCCCCCAGCCAGGCGCTGCTCGACCGGTCACACCGGCTCGGGGCGAACCCGCGCAACACCAACTATGCGGGCGGCAATACCTCGGCCAAGGGGACGGCGATCGACCCGGTCACCGGCCTGCCGGTCGACCTCCTGTGGGTCAAGGGCTCGGGCGGTGACCTCGCGACGCTGACCGGCGCCGGGCTCGCGGTGCTGCGCCTCGACCGGCTGCGCGCGATGGTCGACACGTATCCGGGCGTCGAGCGCGAGGACGAGATGGTCGCCGCGTTCGACTACTGCCTCCACGGCCGGGTGGCGCGGCGCCGTCGATCGACACGGCGATGCACGGCCTGGTCGATGCGGCGCACGTGGACCATCTCCACCCCGACTCCGGGATCGCGCTGGCGACCGCGGCCGACGGCGAGGCGCTGACCCGCGAGGCGTTCGGGGACCGCGTCGCCTGGGTCGGCTGGCGGCGTCCCGGCTTCCAGCTGGGCCTCGACATCGCCGCGATCCGCCGGGATCACCCCGAGGCCATCGGCTGCATCCTCGGCGGTCACGGGATCACGGCGTGGGGCGAACCTCCGACGCGTGCGAGGCGAACACGCTGGACATCATCGGGACCGCGGAGCGGTTCATCGCGGATCGCGGACGGGCCGAGCCCTTCGGACCGCTGCTCCCCGGGTACGCGCCGCTCCCCGACGCCGAGCGGCGGGCCCGCGCGCGGCGCTGCTGCCGATCGTGCGCGGCATGGCCTCGGTCGACCGCCCGCAGGTGGGGCACTACAACGACGACCCGGTCGTGCTCGACTTCCTCGCCCGCGCCGAGCACCCGCGGCTGGCCGATCTCGGGACGTCGTGCCCGGACCACTTCCTGCGCACCAAGGTGCGGCCGCTGGTGCTCGACCTGCCGCCGACGGCGACGCCCGACGCGGCGATCGAGCGCCTGCGCGAGCTCCACGCGCAGTACCGCGTCGAGTACGCGGCCTACTACGACCGCAATGCCACCCCGGACAGCCCGCCGATGCGCGGCGAGGACCCCTCGATCGTCCTCGTGCCAGGCGTGGGCATGTTCAGCTTCGGCGCGGACAAGCAGACGGCACGCGTCGCGGGCGAGTTCTTCGTCAACGCGATCAACGTCATGCGCGGCGCCGAGGCGGTGTCGACGTACGCCCCGATCGCCGAGGCCGAGAAGTTCCGGATCGAGTACTGGGCGCTGGAGGAGGCGAAGCTCGCGCGACGTCCGAAGCCCAAGCCGCTGGCGACGCGGGTTGCGCTGGTGACCGGGGCCGGCTCCGGGATCGGGCGGGCGATCGCCCACCGGCTGGCCGCCGAGGGAGCGTGCGTCGTCGTCGCCGACATGGACCCGACGAGTGCCGGGTCGGTCGCAGACGAGCTCGGTGGGCCCGACGTCGCCGTGGCGGTCACCGTCGACGTGACGGACGAGGCGCAGGTGATCGCCGCCTTCGAGCAGGCCGTGCTCGCGTTCGGCGGCGTCGACCTGATCGTGAACAACGCTGGCCTCTCGATCAGCAAGCCGCTGCTCGAGACCACCGTCGCCGACTGGGACCTGCAGCACGACGTGATGGCCCGCGGCTCATTCCTCGTGTCGCGCGAGGCGGCGCGGATCATGATCGGCCAGGACATGGGCGGCGACCTCGTCTACATCGTGAGCAAGAACGCCTTCTTCGCCGGCCCCAACAACATCGCCTACGGCGCCTCCAAGGCCGACCAGGCCCACCAGGTCCGGCTGCTGGCGGCCGAGCTGGGCGCGTTCGGGATCCGGGTCAACGGCGTCAACCCCGACGGCGTCGTGCGTGGCTCGGGGATCTTCGCCAAGGGCTGGGGCGCGGACCGGGCCCGCACCTACGGCATCCCCGAGGACAAGCTCGGCGAGTTCTATGCCCAGCGGACCATCCTCAAGCGCGAGGTGCTGCCCGAGCACGTCGCGGCGGCCGTGTTCGCGCTGACCGGCGGCGACCTCAGCCAGACCACCGGCCTCCACATCCCGGTCGACGCCGGAGTCGCGGCCGCGTTCCTGCGGTGAGCCCGGGCTCGCTGGCGGCGATCGACCTCGGCGCCTCGAGCGGGCGGGTGATCGTGGGCCGCGTGAGTCCGGACACGCTGGCGATCGACGAGGTCCACCGGTTCCCCAACGACCCGATCACGCTGCCCGACGGGCTGCACTGGGACGTCGTGGGGCTGTACCGGTCCATCGTGGAGGGCCTGCGCCGGGCCTCGGCCACGGCCCCCGATCTCGCCGGCGTCGCGGTCGACTCCTGGGGCGTCGACTACGGGCTGCTGGACGCCACCGGCGCCCTCGTCGGCCTGCCGTTCCACTACCGCGATGGGCGGACCGACGGCGTCGCCGCGCGGGTGGACGCCATCGTCTCGCCCGATCGGCTGTATGCCCGGACGGGGACGCAGTTCCTGCCGTTCAACACGCTGTACCAGCTCACCGCGGACGCCTCGTCGGGACGGCTCGACGCGGCCCGGTCGATGGCCCTGATGCCCGACCTGATCGGCTACTGGCTGTCCGGCGTGATCGAGGCCGAGGAGACGAACGCCTCGACGACCGGGTTGTTCGACCCGGGCCTCCGCGCCTGGGACGGCGAGCTGATCGGTGAGCTCGGCCTGCCGGCGTTCGTGTTCGGACCAACGGCCGAGCCCGGCTGGCCCCTGGGTTCGATCCGCGCCGCGGTCGCCGCGGAGACGGGACTGCCGGCGGGCGTGCTGGTGACGCACGTCGGGTCGCACGACACGGCCTCGGCGGTGGTCGCCGTCCCGATGGCGGACGAGCGCGCGGCCTACGTTGCATGCGGGACCTGGGGGCTCGTGGGCGTCGAGCTGGACGCTCCGATCCGCGACGAGCGGAGCCGCCTCGCGAACTTCACCAACGAGCTGGGCGTGGACGGCCGGATCCGCTTCCTGCGCAACGTGATGGGTCTGTGGCTGCTCGCGGAGTCGATCCGGACCTGGGAGCGGGGCGGCCTGACCACGCCGCTGGCCTCGCTGCTCGCCGCCGCGTCCGGCCTCCCCGCGGGCGGCCCGACCTTCGACCCCAACGACCCCTCGCTGCTGCCGCCGGGCGACATGCCGGGGCGGATCTCGGTCCTCATCGCCGCTGCGGGCGGATCGCCGCCGGCCGGACCCGCGCAGGTGGTGCGCTGCATCCTCGACAGCCTCGCGGCGGCGTTCGCCGCGACGATACGTGACGCCGCCCGCATCTCCGGGCGCGAGGTCGACGTCGTGCACGTGGTCGGCGGGGGCAGCCAGAACGCCCTGCTGTGCCAGCTCACGGCGGACGCGGCAGGGCTGCCGGTCGTCGCCGGCCCGGTCGAGGCGACGGCGATCGGGAGCATCCTTGTGCAGGCGCGGGCACACGGGATGATCACCGGTGAGCTCGAGGATCTCCGCGCGCTCGTCCGGCGCTCGTCCGAGCTCCGCCGGTTCGAGCCCCGCCCAGCGCACGCGCCACGCGGATACTAGAAGGCGATGCGCGTCGCCCTGTTCATCACCTGCTTCAACGACATGCTGTTTCCCGAGGTCGGGCGGGCGACGGTGCGGCTGCTGCGGCGCCTCGGTGTGGAGGTCGACTTTCCCGAGGGCCAGACGTGCTGCGGCCAGATGCACTTCAACACCGGCTACCGGGCCGATTGCATCCCGCTGGTCCGGCGCTTCGCGGACGTCTTCGCCGGCTACGACGCGGTG
The DNA here is from genome assembly GCA_963779575.1 of uncultured Chloroflexia bacterium. Classification (GTDB taxonomy): domain Bacteria; phylum Chloroflexota; class Limnocylindria; order Limnocylindrales; family CSP1-4; genus CAIXZV01. Next base: position 743,032 of record CAVZYT010000005.1, on the reverse strand, counting down.
GTCACGCCCTCGCCCTCATGCGCCGGGATGGTCCGCCACCAGCACGCCCCGCTCGCCGCGTCGACCGGCGACGCGGCCCTGGTCGACGCCGTGGGCGCGGTCGTCCCGCGCCTCTACGAGCTCACCGAGTTCCTGGTCGACGTTCTTGGTGTGACCGATGTCGGGGCGTCGTTTCCCGAGACCGTGACGCTGCACCCGACCTGCCACTCGGTCCGCGCCCTGGGCATCGGCGATCGCCCCCAGCAGCTGCTGGGCGCCGTCGATGGCCTGACCCTCGTCGACCTCCCCGACGCCGAGGTGTGCTGCGGGTTCGGCGGCACGTTCGCCGCCAAGAACGCCGACACGTCGCTCGCGATGGGGACCGACAAGCTCGCCGCGGTCGCCGCGACCGGCGCCTCGGTGCTGACGGCGGCCGACACCTCGTGCCTGATGCACCTCGGCGGGATGCTGTCGCGCGCCGGGTCGCCGGTCCGGGTCATGCACCTGGCCGAGATCCTCGCTGCCGAGCCGGGCGCATGACCGAGCGGGGCGCGTGACCACGCCGCCGTCGGAGCCGGCCCGCCTGCCCGCGACGCCGACCTTCGCCGGCACGCCGCCGTTCCCGGCCGCGGCCCGCGTGGCCCTCGCGGACGGCCAGCTGCGGACCAACCTCGCCGCCGCGACCAGGACGATCCGCACGAAGCGCGCGAAGGCCGTCGGCGAGCGCGCCGATTGGGAGGCCCTCCGGCTCGCCGGGGCCGCGATCAAGGACGAGGTCATCGCGCGACCTGCCGGCGCTCCTCGAGCAGCTCGAGGCGAACGTCACGAAGGCCGGCGGCACCGTCCACTGGGCACGCGACGGCGCCGAGGCGAACGCGATCGTCGCCCGGCTCGTGCGGGCGGCAGGCGCCGACGAGGTGATCAAGGTCAAGTCCATGGTCACCCAGGAGATCGAGCTCAACGAGGCGCTCGCGCGCGAGGGAATCGCCGCCTGGGAGACCGACCTCGCCGAGCTCATCGTCCAGCTGGGCGGCGACCTGCCATCACACATCCTGGTGCCGGCGATCCATCGCAACCGGCGCGAGATCCGCGAGATCTTCGAGCGCGAGATGGCCCATGCGGGCCGACCGGCACCCGCGGACCTGACCGACGACCCGCGCGCGCTGGCCGAGGCCGCACGCCTGCACCTGCGCGAGAAGTTCCTGCGGGCGAAGGTCGCGATCTCGGGCGCCAACTTCGCGGTCGCCGAGACCGGGACCGTGATGGTCGTCGAGTCCGAGGGCAACGGGCGCATGTGCCTCACGCTGCCCGAGACGCTGATCACGATCATGGGCATCGAGAAGCTGGTTCCACGCTGGCAGGACCTCGAGGTCTTCCTCCAGCTGCTGCCGCGCTCGTCCACCGCCGAGCGCATGAACCCGTATACCTCGATGTGGACCGGCGTGACCCCGGGCGACGGCCCGCAGGCGTTCCACCTGGTCCTGCTCGACGCCGGGCGGACGGACACGCTCGTCGACCCGGTGGGCCGCCAGGCGCTGCGGTGCATCAAGTGCTCGGCCTGTCTCAACGTCTGCCCGGTGTACGAGCGGACCGGCGGCAGGGCCTACGGGTCGCCGTACCCGGGACCCATCGGCGCGATCCTCACGCCGCAGCTCCGGGGCGTGAACGTCCATCCGGTCGATGCCCAGACGGCCTCGCTCCCCTACGCGTCGTCGCTGTGCGGCGCGTGCTTCGAGGTCTGTCCGGTCCGGATCGATATCCCGGAGATCCTCGTGCACCTGCGGGCGACGGTCGTGGAGCAGCACGGCTGGCGCGGCCGGGTCTCGGAGGAGGCGGTGCTGATGGCCGCCGCCGGCTGGACGTTCCGGGGCCCGGCGCGTCTCGCCGCCGCGGAGCGCGCGGGCAGCCTCGGCGGGCGGCTGCTCGGCCGCGGCGGCTGGATCCGGAGGGCGCCCGGGCCGGGCCTGCTGCGGGCCTGGCTCCGGGGCCGGAACCTGACCGCACCCGCGCCGGAGACGTTCCGACGCTGGTGGAAGCGGGCCGGGCGGACGGAGGGCGAGCCGTGACCGAGGCGCGGGAGGCGGTCCTGGGGCGGATCCGCGCGGCCCTCGCCGCCGCACCCGGGGCACACTCCCCGGTCCCCCGCGACTACGAGACCTCCCTCACGGCGGACATCGACCTCGTCGAGCTGTTCGCGGAGCGCGTCGCCGACTACCGGGCGACGGTCCACCGCACCGATGCCGACGGCCTGCCGGCCACGATCGCCGGGATCCTGGCCGGCTGGGACACGCGGACGCTCGTCGTCCCGGACGCCATCCCGGCCGCGTGGCTCGCGGGCGGAAGCGCGGCCGTGACGCTGCGCGACACGCCGCCGCTGACCAAGGCGCAGCTCGACGCCACCGACGCGGTGATCACGGACGCAGCCGTGGGGATCGCGGAGACCGGCACGATCGTCCTCGACGCGCGGCCGAGCCAGGGCCGGCGGGCGCTGAGCCTGCTCCCCGACCACCACCTGTGCGTCGTCGAGGTCGAGCGGATCGTGGGCACGGTGCCCGAGGCCCTCGCGCGGCTGGACCCCCGGCGGCCCCTGACCTGGATCAGCGGCCCGTCGGCGACCAGTGACATCGAGCTCCAGCGGGTCGAGGGCGTGCACGGCCCACGGGTGCTGGACGTGGTGATCGTCGGCTAGTTGGCAGTCGTCAGCTCGATCGACAGCGGCTTCAGGAGCGCGAGATAGATCGGGCAGCGCTCCCGCCAGGCGGCGAGCATGGCCTCGATCGCGGGGTCCGGCGACGACGACGACACGCGGATGTCCAGGGCCACGTCGCCCAGGTCGGGGGCGACGCCGTCGATTCCCAGCAGGCCGCGCGAATCCGTCGAGCACCGCGCGACCACGGTCACGTCGTCGATGGTGACCCCGAACTGCGGCGCGAGCGTGTCATGGAGGAACGCGACGCCACAGCCGGCGAGCGCGCCGAGCAGGTACAGGGTCGGGCTGGGCGCGAGGCCCTCGCCTCCGAGCGCGGCCGGCAGGTCGGCGTCCCAGTTGAACGCGCCCGCGGACAGGCGCGCGTGCCCGTTGACGAGCGTCGCGGTCACCGTGGGCGTCGAGCGAGCGGTGGACGGGTCGGCGCGGAAGCGCGCCTCGGTCTCGGCGAGCATCGTGGTCGTCATGCCTGGCTCCTTCGTCTCGAGCGCCCCGGCGGGACGCCATCGACGACGCTAGGGGTCTGGCACCGACCGGGGAACCGCGCCACCACCCAATCGGCCGCGTCCCCGATGCCACCCGATGGCGGCCGACACGCAGTGCGTCAGGCGACGTTGCCGCGCAGGTACGCCGCGACGGCCGCGGCCCGGGCGGCACGGCCCGTCAGCCCGAGCTTCGCGTAGATGTTCGACAGGTGGCGCTCCACGGTCCGAATGCTGAGCGTCAGGGCGCGCCCGATCTCGTCGTTCGTCCGGCCGTCGGCGGCGAGGCGCAGGATCTCGACCTCCCGCTTCGAAAGCGGCTCGGCCAGCGGTCGTCCCGCGGAGCCATTGCCACCGCGCTCCGGTTCCAGGAACGCGTCGACCTCCTCGATGAACACCCGCCACGCCGGCTCATCGGCCAGGAGAATGTGGTTACGGCTGTCGAGCGGGACGAGCCGGGCGTTGGGGATCAGCGACGACACGCTCACGGCATTGTCGAACGTCGTCGACCGGTCGCCGGTCGACTGGAGGACGATCGTCGGTGCGGAGATGCGCGGCAGCTCGTTCTCGATGTCCACCTCCTGGCGGGCGATCCGGCTTGCCACGGCGTTGGCCGGCGAGGTCGACATGCGCTGGAGATCGTCGAACCAGCGCATCTGGGTCTCGGTCGCGTCGGGGATGAAGCGCGTCGTGAAGACGCGCCGGAAGACCGGGTCGTCCTTCGCCCAGCCGACGCGGATCATGCTCCGGTAGGTCTCCTCCTCCGCCCACGCCTCGGGTGCCCACGTGATGGGCTCACCGCACACGGTGCCGTTGAGGATCAGGCGGCTGACCCGTTCGGGGTGGGCGATCGCGTAGGCGAGGGCGACGGCTGATCCGCCCGACACGCCCAGGAGCGCGAACCGATCGAGCTGGGCTGCCGCCACGATCGCCTCAAGGTCGCCGAGCCGTGCCTCCAGCGAGAAGTCCACGACCGACCAGTCGGACATGCCGAAGCCACGCTCGTCGTACCGGATCAGCGTCGCGAACTGCCCCAGCTGCTCGAGGAAGTGCCGCCAGACCGGGCTCTGCCAGTCGTACTGGAGGTGTCCGAGCCAGCACGACGCGACAACGAGCGGCGGCCCGCTGCCGTGGATCGCGTACGCGAGGCGGGTACCGTCCGACGCGCGGCAGAACCGGATCTCCTGATCCGGAGGGGCGTCGGGCGCTACGGCACCCGACGATCGAGAGGTGGACGGCGATGTCCGGAGGGTCATCGTCGCGACATCGTACAAGGCGATCCGACGATGCCAAGCGGTGGTGGTCCGGTTCGCTCCTCAACCCGACTCGGGGTGGGGCCGTACCACCAGGACCGGACATGGCGCGTGGCGCACGACGTGGTCGGAGACCGACCCCGCGACCATCCGCCCGATCCGGCTCCGGCCGTGGGAGCCGACGATGACGATATCGACCGCCTCGGCCGCCGCGGCCGTCACGATCGACTCCCCCGGCTCGCCAGTCCAGACCATGAACGACGCCTGGATTCCGCTCGCACGGCTGCGCGCGACGAGCCGCTGGGCGGCATCCTGGCGATCGTCGCGGACCTGGTCCCAGCGCATCGCGCGGGCCGACGGCACCCCGGTCCCGTCGCTCGTGAGCTCGTCCGGGTCGATGACGCTGATGATCAGCAGCTCGGCGCCGTGGGCCGACGCGAGATCGAGCGCCCAGGTCACCGCGCTGTCAGATGCCGGCGCGAGGTCCGTAGCCAGCAGGATGCGGCGGATCCGACCTCTCGGATCCGCCGCGCGCACGGGCGAGCCTTCGGTCAACTCCCTGGCGGGCTCCCGGTGCGGCGAGAACCCGCCATCGACCGCCATGTCAGCCCGGCGCTGCGCTGATAACCGGCTTTCCACCGAGGGCTGGGCCGCGGCGCCACGGGGCACCGAGCGCCGGCAGCAGGTACCGGTCGAGTCCGTACCACCCGGCGACACGCCAGGCGAGGATCAGGCCGATGGCCATCGTGAACAGCACGGGGTTCGTGGAGGCCGATCCTGCGAGCAGGAACGACATGTTCATGAAGGCTCCGAAGAAGGCTGCGAAGCCCGTCAGCGCCCCGAACAGCAGTCCGACCCCGACGGCGAGCTCACCGAACGTGATCAGCGGCGCGAACCAGGTCTCGTGGTGGCCGGCGATGAGGAAGTTGAGGAAGTCGCGGTACCACTCGTAGGTGATCGGCGGGCGACCCTGCTCCGGGACCTTGACGGCACCCTGCCAGAAGCCAGCGAGTGCCGCGCCGCCGTCGACCCAGCCACCGCCGGTCAGCTTGTGCCACCCGGCCTCGACCCAGGCGAAGCCCAGGAACAACCGGATCGGCAGCCAGAACAGTCCGGCCCGCGTGTTATTGAACAGGAACCGCCCGAAGCGCGGCCCTTCGATCTCGATCTCGTCGGCGTCCGGGTTCTTGCGATCCTCGAACAGCGCGACGAGCAGCACGATGAAGCTCACCCAGAAGGCGATCGTCAGCACCTGGCGGAGCGTCCCTTCCTCGATCACCACCCATGGGTTGAACAGCGCCACCAACAGGACGGTCGCCACGATCCCGATCGGGACGGCGATGCGTCGCAATCCAGTCATTTCCCTTGCCTCCACTCACGCTCGATCTATTCCGACGAATTCCCGGAACGGTCGAGCCGATCGTGGCGTCGCCCGCGACAACCCGAAGCGGCACGAGGTCACATGAATGGGGGGCCAAGTGTCACGTCCTCCTCGGGACGATGGCTTGTCCCGGCGACCGTGGGCGCGCCATTCGCCCCAAGCGCAGACAATGGGTGACGCCGTGACGACATTGCCCGGGCGCACACACCTGGCCGCCCTGACCCTGCTCGCGGTCGTCGTCGGCGCGTGCGCGAACGAGACGCCCTCCGCCGCATCTTCAGGCTCGCCCGCCGTGACGGTCGTGGGCGCCTCCCCGAGCGCCTCCGACGCCGGCGCCACCGCGACAGCCGACGCCGCGTCCACGGACGAGTCCGCGACCACGGCGGGCGCTGGGTCGTGCGTCACGCGGACCCTCAACGCCATGACCGAGGCGCAACGGATCGGCCAGCTGTTCATGATCCAGCTCCCGAAGGACCAGCTCGATGCGAAGCATCGCTCGGCCATCGAGGACGAACACTTCGGCTCGGTCTGGTTCGGCCGCAGCTCCGCGGGCGTCAAGGCGCTCCGGTCGGTCGCGAACAGCGTCCAGGCGCTCGCAGCGCCGGCGACGACGAACGGCGTGCGCTTTCTGATCGCCGCCAACCAGGAGGGCGGGCTGATCCAGGGCCTCTCGGGGCCCGGCTTCATCACGATCCCGTCCGCCCTCGACCAGGGCCGGATGACGCCCGCGGCCCTGACGAGCGTCGCGACCACCTGGGCTCGCGAGCTGCGGCACGCGGGTGTGAACGTCAACTTCGCCCCGGTGGCGGACGTGGTCCCACCCGGTGGCTCCGCGACGAACGCCCCGATCGGTCAGCTCGACCGCGAGTACGGACACCACCCGGGCAGGGTCGCCAACCACGTCGCGGCGTTCATCGACGGCATGCGAGCCGGCGGTCTGGCCACGACGGCGAAGCACTTTCCGGGGCTCGGCCGGGTCGTCGGCAACACCGACCACACGGCCGACGTGGTCGACACGGTCACGACGACCGACGATCCGTACCTGCTTCCGTTCCGGCGGGCGATCGACGACGCCGTCCCGTTCGTGATGGTGTCGCTCGCCACCTACGAACGCATGGACCCCTCCGCGATCGCAGCCTTCTCACCGACGATCGTCACGGGGCTGCTGCGCACGACGCTCGGCTTCAAGGGCGTGATCATGTCCGACAGCCTGACGGCAGAGGCGGTGGCCTCGATCCAGCCGGCCGATCGCGCCATCCGCTTCCTCGAGTCCGGCGGCGACCTGATCGTGCTCGGCCACCACCTCGCCCCGGCGATCTCGATGGCCAGAGGGATGGCGAGCCTCGCCGCGACGAGCCCGGACTTCGCGCAGACCGTCGACAAGGCGGCGCGGCACGTGCTTCGGGCGAAGGTGGCAGCCGGCCTCGTCGATTGCGGGTAGCGCCGGCGACCGGCGCGAATCGAAAGACCGGCCGCCCGAAGGCAGCCGGTCTCGGTCGTGCGCGGGTGGGCGACCCGATCAGACGGGGCCGCGGCCCACCCGGCGGGTACCGGTGATCAGGCTCACCACGACGACCACGATGACCGCGCCGATGACCGACGTCACGATCGTGCTCAGGTCGAACGCTCCCTGGAGCGGATCCTTGACGTTGAACAGCGCGCTCGCGAGGAAGCCGCCGACGATCGCGCCGACGATCCCGAGCACGATGTGGCCGATGACGCCCAGCCCCTCGTCGCCGCGGACGAGGAACCCGGCGAGGTACCCGGCGATGGCGCCGAGGACGATCCAGGCAATCAGGTTCACGGTATGGACCTCCATTCGATTGGTTGGCGCCCACGACGGGCGGCGTTGTCCAGATCCTCCAATCGGGACGGTTGCGCCAACGGCAAGGCCCGGGCCCTTGGCCTTGCGTTCCCATTGCGCGGTCGCCTTGTCACGCTCCTGCAAGAGACACCGGCCACGGCGGATCGCCCGCTCCACGGTCTCGGGAGCAGGGTGTGGTCGCGTACCCACGGTGACCCCTCATGAAGAACCAGCCGCTCGTGCTCGTCGCCGACGACGAGCCGCGCATCACCCGCCTCGTGGCCCTCACGCTGGACCGTGACGGCTTCCGCGTCGTGACCGCCACGGGAGGCGAGGAGGCGCTCCGGATCGCCGACGAGGCCAAACCCGACATCGTCCTGCTCGACGTCCGCATGCCCGACATCGACGGCATCGAGGTCATGCGTCGCCTGCGCGAGGAACGACCCATTCCGGTGATCCTGCTCACGGCCTCGGCAACGACGGCCGACCGGACGATGGGCCTTGACCTCGGTGCGGACGACTACGTCGCCAAGCCATTCCATCCCGATGAGCTCGCGGCACGCGTTCGGGCGGTCCTCCGGCGTGCGGCGGGCGTGACGCCGGGCAGCCTGCCCGTGCGCGTGGGCGACATCGAGATCGACCTCGAGCGGCGGCACGTGACCCGGGGCGGTCGTGCCGTCGCGCTCAGCCGCCCGGAGTGGCTCCTGCTCCAGGCCCTCGCCACGAACGCCGGGCGTGTGGTGATGCACAGCGAGCTGCTGACCGAGGTCTGGGGGCCGGAGTTCCGCGACGACCTCCAATACCTGCGCGTGTGGATCAGCCGCGTCCGCCGCAGGCTCGGCGCGCCGCCCGGAGAGCCCGGCCCGATCGTGACCTTCGCGGGCATCGGGTACCTGCTCGACGTGGAGCCGCCCGCCAGCCCGTAAGCCCGCTGCAAGCCCGAACGGGTCCGCGTGGCGACTGCGTGAAACCGCACTCGGCCCATGCTCGCATGGGAGACACCACCTCCCGCCGTACTCGACTGGAGCACAACATGACCACCCAGACCCCCACGACCGCGGAGCGCCGAGCCTCCGCTGATGCCCGCGAGGCCGTCGCCGAGGCGCGATCGGGCTTTGCGGACACGGTCGACGCCGTCCGTTCGACGGCCACCAGCGTCGGCAACCGCCTGCCGGAGGTCATCGAGACCGTGAAGGCGAGCGCCAATGACGGCGCACGGACCGTCCAGGGCTGGCCGGACACGACCCAGCGCCTGGCGGCTGCCTTTTCGCTCGGCCTGGGCGTCGGCCTGACGCTCGCCGGCGCGCCCCGCCTTGTCATTGCCGGCTCGCTTGCGCCGGCCATCGTCGTCGCAGCCACGTTCATGGGCCGCGACCGCACCGAGGGAGCTGCGTGATGCTTTCCCGAACCATCCGTCTGACCGGAACCACCATCGATCCGGGCGAGGCGATTCGCTCGGCCGGGCTGGACGCCATGCCGGAGCGCGTCGACGCGGCCATCAGCGCGGCCGGCGAGTCCCTGCGCGACGCGGGCGACTCGCTGCGCGCGACCGTGCACCAGCTCTCGGCACCGCCGCAGCGCGGCCGGATGCCCTCGACGCGTGGGATGCTGGCGGGCGTGGCCTTCCTCGTCGCCGCCGTCGCCGTGACGACGTGGCTGTTCCGGCGGATGTCGGCGACGCCCGCCGCGCTCCTGGACGACGACCTCGATGTGCTCGACCTCGGAGACCTCGAGCGAGCCAAGGGCGAGGGCATGGGGACGGCGGTCGCCACCACGGACCGGATGCCCTCGACCATGACCGCCCCGGAATCGGCCAACGGCCACGACCTCGTCTCGTCGGGGCTGCCCGAGTCGCGCTAGTGCCGTGCGCCCACCTGCGAAGATGGGTGGGCGATGCGGACGATCGACTGGGTCGAGGGTGAGATCCGCCTGATCGACCAGACGCGCCTCCCGGACGAGCTCGTGGTCCTCCGGATCACCGAGCTCGAGCCGCTGATCGACGCCATCTCGCGCCTCGCCGTCCGCGGCGCACCCGCGCTCGGGGTCGCCGGCGGGCTCGGCGTGGCGCTTCTGGCGGCTCGCCACGGCTCCGACGACCCGACCGTACGGGCGGGCGCCGAGCGCCTGCGGGCCGCCCGCCCGACGGCCGTCAACCTCGCCTGGGGGGTGGATCGCGCGCTCGCGCGCCTGCCGGATGGTGCCGATGCGGTGCTCGCCGAGGCGCTCTGCGATCCGGGACGAGGACATCGCCGCCTGCGCCGCGATCGCGACCCGCGGCGCGGACCTCATCGCCCAGCTCGTGGACCGGCCCCGGGTCCGCGCGATGACGATCTGCAACACGGGCGCGCTCGCGGCCGTGGAGCGCGGGACGGCGTTGGGCGTGATCGGCGAGCTGCACGCGCGGGGCGTGCTCGAGGAGGCGCTCCCCCTCGAGACGCGACCGCTGCTCCAGGGCGCGCGGTTGACGGCCTGGGAGCTGAGCGAGATGGGCGCCCCATTCCGGCTCGTCGTCGATGGCGCCGCGGCGTCGGTCCTCGTGCGTGGCGGGGTGGACGTCGTGCTGATCGGTGCGGACCGGATCGCGCGCAACGGCGACACCGCGAACAAGATCGGCAGCCTGTCACTCGCGATCGCGGCCCGTCACGCGGGCGTGCCGCTGCTGGTGGTCGCCCCCGAATCGACCGTCGATGCCGCGACGGGGACGGGAGCCGCCATCCCGATCGAGGAGCGGGCCGGCGACGAAGTCACCGGCTTCCGCGGTGTCCGGACGGCCCCCGAGGGGACGCGCGCGCTCAACCCGGCCTTCGATGTGACGCCCGCGAGCCTGATCACGGCGATCGTCACCGACCGGCGCGTGGTCCGGCTCGATCGCGGCGAGACGCCCGGCTGAACGGGGCACCCGTTCGCGGCTGACATGCGAATGCAACGGGGCGGCATGCCCACAATGCGCGTTGCGGGCGAGCGCAGAGTAGGGTTCGTGCCATGGGGACCGCTGCCCGCACGGCTTGCGTTCCGTGGGCAGGGTTTGCGAGGGCGATGAACATGGGCGAGCCGCAGGTCACGGTCTGGGTCGATCGCGGGGCATTGGAGATCGAGACGCGCGTGGGTCGCGAGACCGAGCAGCGCGTCCAGCCCGAGGCCGACGCCGCGCTCCGCCACCTCGTCACGGCCGACTGCCGCGTGGTGTTGTGGGGGCCGGCGGGCTCCGTCGAAGCCGTCACCGGCGATGTCATGGCGTCGCTCGAGTCGTTCGAGGTGCTCCCCGACGATGCCGCCGGCTGGCTGGTGACCGCCGACGAGGCGCGATGCGCCGAGCTCCGCGGGCGCCACGGGCTGCGGACGATCCTCGTCGGGCCATCCGTCCCGGACCGCAACCTCGCGCACCGCGCATCGGACCTCGAGGCCCGGGACCTCGTCGATGCGGCCCTGGTGATCCTCACCGCTGACGCGATGCCGGACCCGGGCCAGCCCGTCGGGCGCTGACGCTCCATGGTCGAGGGTGAGCAGGCGTCCCGCGTCGACGGATCGGCGGCCGAGGTGCCCGACGTCACGGAGCCATCGGGCGCGGGCGAGCCCGCGGCGTGGCACGACCGGCTCGGCGCGTGGCGCGGCGGGCCGGGACGCGTTGCCCGGCGACTGGCCACGTCGACGGCGCTCAGTCGCGCACCCCGCCGGGAACGCGACAGCGGGCTGGCTGCCCGCCGGCTCGACGCCCTGCAGGCCCTCGCGACAGACCTCGCCGGAGCCCTGACGACGGCCCAGATCACCGACGTCCTGATGGCTCGCGGGATCGCGGCGCTGCGTGCCGACGGGGCGGCGGTGTTCCTCATCGAGCCCGGCGATCAGGCGCTGACGGCGATCGACTGGCGGGGCCACGCGGACAGCCGCGCCCGCGAGTTCGCGCGCCTGCCCCTCGACATGCCGATGCCCGCAACCGACGTCGCCCGCACCGGCGAGCCGGTGTTCATCCAGGACCCCGTCACCTACAACAATCGATACGGCTCGACCTTCGCGCAGCTGGGCGTGATCCCGCAGCTGCGCGCGGTCGCTGCCGTGCCGCTCGAGGTCGACGGGCGCCGATTTCGGCGTCCTGGGCTTCACCTGGAATCACCCGCATCCCCTCGCACCGGACCGCCAGGCGTTCATCGCCGCCCTCGCCCGTCTCGGCGCCAGCGCGATGGAACGAGGGCGCCTGTTCGACGCGGAGCGCGCGGCGCTCCATCGCGCCGAGGCGACGCAGCGACGGCTCGATCTGCTGGCAGAGGCCGGCCGGGAGCTCGGCATGTCGCTCGATTACGAAGAGATCGTCGACCGCCTTGCGCGGCTCGCACTGCCACTGATGGGCGACGTGTGCATCGTCGACGTGCTCGCCGACGGCGGCGCTCGGCGCCACGTCGCAACCGACGATCCCGCACTGCGCGGGGCGGCGGCACCGCTCGAGGGCGGCCTGGCGGACCTCGTCGGCGAGAGCGCGATCGCGCGCGTCGTGCGGGAGGGCACGTCGGGGGTGTTCGCGATCGACGAGGCGGCGCTCGCCTCGTCCCTGCGCTTCCGCTGGGGCCTGGGCGTCCCGATCCGGGTCCATGATGAGGCGACCGGCGCACTCGTGTTCCTGCGCCTCGAAGACCGGCCCTACGACCTGGACGAGGTGCTCGTCGCCGAACAGCTCGGCGACCGCGCCGGGCGGGCGCTCGAGAACGCGCGGATGCACGGCGCCGTGGGCATGCTTGCCGACCGCGAGCGGCGCCACGCGGCGGAGCTCGAGGCCGCGATCGGGGCACTCGGCGAGGGCATCCTCGTGACCGATCCCGATGGCTCGATCCGGACCCTCAACCCGGCCGCGATCCGGCTCCTCGGCGGTCCCGTATCGTCGGTCAACGAGCTGCTCGGCCGCCTGCTCGACCCGGACGACCGCCAGCCGACCTCGCTCGACCGCGGCCCCGCCGAGTACCGGCTCATCGGCCGCCCGCCGGCCTGGATCGAGGTCACGATGTACCCGGTCGCCGAGGCCGCCGCCCTCGCGTCGCCCTCGACCGTGATCGTCTGCCGCGACGTCACCGCGTTCCGGCAGGGCCAGGCGCTCCGCGAGGCATTCCTGGGCCTGCTCTCGCATGAGCTGCGAACCCCCGTGACCACGATCTACGGCGGCGCTGCCGTGCTGGCCAAGCCGGGCAAGACGCTCGACCCGGCCATGGCCAACGAGATCCTCGCCGACATCGCGGGTGAGGCCGACCGCCTCTACCGCCTGGTCGAGGACCTCCTCGTGCTCGCCCGTTTCGACGAGGGCTTCGATCTAGGCGACGAGCCGGCCCTGCTCCAGCACCTCGTGCCGTCGGTCGTCGAGCAGGAGCGCGGCCGCTGGCCGCTGGTGACGTTCGAGGTCTCGGTGGCGCCGAACCTGCCGGCCGTGAGCGGTGATGAGACGAGCATCACCCAGGTCCTGCGCAACCTCCTCTCGAACGCGGCCAAGTACAGCGGAGGATCTGCCGCCGTCACTGCCGTCGTCGAGCTCGATCCTGACGGCGTTGCGGTCCGTGTGCGCGATCAGGGCCCGGGCATCGACCCGCTCGAGGCCGAGGCGATCTTCGACCCCTTCTTCCGATCCCCGTCCACGGCGAAGATGGCGGGCGGCGCCGGCATCGGGCTGTACGTGTCGCGGCGGCTGGTGGGCGCGATGAACGGCCGCATCTGGGCGTCGGCGCGACCGGGCGGGGGGAGCGAGTTCTCGTTCGTCCTGCCTCGCTATCGGTCCGACGAGGAGGACTGAGGCTCCCCTCCCCGGAGCGGCCTCGCGCAATGCCCGGCGCCCAATCTGTCATGCCGATGTAACGCGGGCGTCGGGCGCGTACCGGATCGCGCGCATGGGCGGACGGGCATGATGGCGTGCGTGGCCGCCCAGGCCCCGGCGACGTGCGCCCGGGACCGGGTGCCGATCGGAGAGTATGGATGGCGTCCCAGCCGTTGGTCCTGGTGGCCGATGACGAGCCCCGGATCACGAAGCTCGTCGCGATCTCGCTGTCGGAGGACGGCTTCCGCGTGATCACGGCCTCGAACGGCGAAGAGGCGCTGCGCAAGGCCGAGGAGTACCGGCCCGACGTCGTGCTCCTGGACATCGTGATGCCCGACATCGACGGGATCGAGGTCATGAGCCAGCTGCGCGAGGGGCGCGCCGTCCCGGTGATCCTGCTCACCGCGAAGGGCTCGACCGCCGACAAGGCCAAGGGTCTCGACCTGGGCGCCGACGACTACATCGCCAAGCCCTTCCACCCGGACGAGCTGGCCGCCCGCATCCGCGCCGTGCTCCGGCGCAGCACGGGGGCCTCGTCGCCCGCCGGCATCGTGCGCTTCGATGACGTCGAGATCGATCTCGAGCGCCGGATGGTGCTGCGCAACGGGGAGCTGGTCCAGCTCTCGCGAACCGAGTGGCTCCTGCTCCAGCACCTGGCCGCCAACGCCGGCAAGGTCGTCCTGCACACGGAGCTCCTGACCAAGGTCTGGGGCCCGGAGTACCGCGACGACCTGCAGTACCTGCGCGTCTGGGTCAGCCGCGTCCGCCGCAAGCTCGGCGCGCTGCCGGGCGAGCCCGGCCGGATCAAGACATTCCAGGGCATCGGCTACCTGCTCGATGTCGACGATCCGTCGGCCGAGCCGGCCAAGGAATCCGATCCGGCCGTCGACGCCACACCGGCGCCTGCGGGGGAATCCACGGCCCCGATCGGTGCCACGGCGGCCGAGAACGCCGCGTCCTGATCAGGCGCCCGCGGCGAGCGGCGCATTCAGCCGCCCAGGCTAGGGTCGGGGCTCCGGAACAGCCGCGGCCGCACGCGCATCCGGGCCCTTGAGCTCAGTCTCGATGGCCGCCAGCCTGGCGACGATCTCGTCGAGCTGTTGATGCAGCGCCTCGGCCGAGTCGTGCTCCTCGGCCTCACGGCCGGCCCGATGTCGCCGGTTGGCGGCCTCCACGAACGTTGACGTGATCGACGCCGTCAGGATCGCGATCAACGCGACGGCAACTACCATCACCGACGCCCCCACCAGGCGCCCGACCCCCTCCGTCGGGACCTTGTCGCCGTAGCCCACGGTGGTGACCGTCTGCAGCGTGTACCACAGCGCGCCGCCGAGGTCCGGGAAGTCCCGCGAGTCGAACACCCACACGATCACGCCACCGACGAGCACGATGCCCACGGTGATCACGATCATGAGGTAGGCGGCGTTCCTCACCGAGGCGGGGTCCGCCGTGAACCGGTCCATCGCGTGCCCCAGGGGGCTTCTTCGCTTCATGCCGGGCAGCCTATCGCGCCACGCAACCCCGTCGGCGAATGGCCGGCCTTGACGGTCGTCCGTCTCGCTTCGTACCATCCGCGCAACTGAAGAGCACTATCAAGAGTGGCGGAGGGACCGGCCCGTTGAAGCCACGACAACCTACCGGCGGGATGCCGGCAAGGTGCCAATTCCGGGCAGGTCTTCCTGCGAGATAGGGCGAACCCCCTGGGACCCTTCCTCGTGGAGGGTCCTTCTCGTTTCTCCGGTCCCGGCGTCGTCTCCCGAAAGGACCGGCTTTCCATGGCACTCGAGCTCGCGAGCTCCACCCCGAAGGCCCCGGCCGGCGCCGCGGCCACGGTGGCGCCGCGCATCCGTGGCCTGATCTGTCGCAACTGCGGCACGCCCGAGGTCATCGGGCCGAACTATGTCTGCGCCGCCTGCTTCGGCCCCCTCGAGGTGGACTACGACCTCGCGCAGGTCGGGCGCATCGTCAACCCCGACGCGATCGCGCAGCGCCGGCCCGGCATCTGGCGCTACCTCGAGCTCCTCCCCGTCGACGCGGCACCCGAGCGCGGGCTCGCGGTCGGCAGCACCCCGCTGTTGCGGGCGAGCCGCCTCGGTGCGTCGATCGGCGTCGAAGGCCTGCTGATCAAGGACGACACCCGGAACCCGACCCTGTCGTTCAAGGACCGCGCGGTGGCCATCGCGGCGGCGCGGGTCTCCTCGTTCGGCCTCGAGGCGCTCGGTTGCGCGAGCACCGGCAACCTCGCCGGCGCCACGGCCGCGGCCGCCGCGGCCATCGGCGTGCCGGCGTTCGTGTTCGTGCCCGCAGACCTCGAGCCCGCCAAGATCGAGCACGCCCTCGCCTACGGCGCGACCGTCGTCCGGATCGACGGCACCTACGACGACGTCAACCGCCTGTGCCTCGAGGTCGCCGACGAGCTCCCGTGGGGCCTCGTGAACGTCAACCTCCGCCCGTTCTACGCCGAGGGCAGCAAGACGCTGGGGTACGAGATCGCGGAGGGCCTCGGCTGGCGACTGCCCGACGTCATCGTCGCCCCCATCGCCTCGGGCGCGATGGTCACGCGGCTCGCCCGGGCGTTCGAAGAGCTGGTCGAGCTCGGCTGGGTGGCGGCGAAGCCGGTCCGGTTCGTCGGTGGCCAGGCCGCCGGCTGCGCTCCCGTTGCGACGGCGTTCAAGTCCGGCCGCTCGGACATCGAGCCCGTGCGGACGCCCGACACCATCGTCCGCTCGCTCGCCATCGGCAACCCCGCCGACGGCCGCTACGCGGTCGAGCTGGCGCGCGCATCGGCCGGCACGATCGAGGCCATCACCGACGAGGCGACGGCCGACGCGATCCGACGAACCGCGACGCTCGAGGGCGTCTACACCGAGACCGCGGGCGGCGTCACGATCGCCGCGGCCGAGGCCGCGCGTCGCAACGGGACGATCCGCGACGGGGACGAGGTGGTGGCCCTGCTCACCGGCAACGGCCTCAAGACGCCCGATGCCGTCCACTTCGGCATCGAGGCGCGGCCGGCGGAACCCGGCCGGCCAGGGCTGACCCCGGTCATCCCGGCCCGCTTCGCCGCGTTCGAAGACTGGCTCTCGGCATGAGCCAGGTCCGCATCCCGCCGGTGCTCCGGACGTCGGCCGGCGGCCAGAAGTTGATCGAGGTCGAGGGCGCGACCGTCGGCGAGGCGCTGGGCGCGCTCGTCGCCGCCTACCCGGACCTCGGCCCGCGCCTGCTGGACGACACCGGCAACATCAATCGCTTCGTGAACGTGTTCGTGAACGAGACCGACGTCCGCCATCTCCAGGACCTGGAGACGCCGCTCGGCCCAGGCGACACCGTGCTGCTCCTGCCGGCGATGGCCGGCGGCTGACGGAGCTCCAGGCCGCGATCAGCGGTTGGCGAGACGCAACAGCCCGAACGCGGCGCCCTGGGGGTCGGTGAGGATCGCGAACCGGCCGCCAGGGAAGTCCTGCGGCTCGCACCATCTCGTGCGCGCCTGCCGCCGTCGCCCTCGCGGCGGCCGCATCGACGTCGTCGACCCCGAAGTAGACCAGCCAGAAGCCCGGCACCTCGGCCGGCACCATCGAGCTCATCTCGATCGCCCCCGCGACGCTGACACCGTCGAGCTGGTACTCCGTGTACGGCGGCATTCCCTCGGGCGCGGTGTGCTTGACCGTCCAGCCGAACGCGGACGCGTAGAACGCCTCCGCCTTGTCCGCGCCCCGGGCGTTGAGCTCCGCCCAGGCGTAGGTGCCCTCGCCCTCCGCGCCGAACCCGCTCATCGCCTGCGGCTCCCACGCCGAGATGAAGGCCCCGGCCGGATCCTGGAACACGGCCATCCGGCCCTGGTCCCCGACCGCGAACGGCGGCATGACGACGGTCCCGCCTGCGGCGGCAACCGACGACGCGAGGGCCTCGACGTCGGACGTGCCGATGTAGACGGACCAGGCGCTGGGGGCGCCCGGGGTCATGCTCGGACCGATGCCCGCGACCGGGCCGCCGCGGAGGCTCGCGACCGCGTAGCCGCCGTACTGCGGGTCGTCGCTCACGTCGATCTGCCAGCCGAGCGCCTGGCTGTAGAACGCGCGCGAGCCATCGGGATCCGTGCTGCCGAGGTCCACCCACATCGGCTTGCTGGCGATGGCCGTCCGTGCGTCACTCATGGTCGTGCCTCCTGCTGCCCGATCGCGCGAGCCCCGCGCGCGGTCGCGGCGTCTACGGGTGATTGTGCCATCGGACCCTGAGCGGGCCGAACGCCGTCTCAGCCCGGATCGTCGGTCGCCTGGTCGGCTGACCCCGCCGTGACGGATGCGGCCTCGTCGGGCGCGATCACGACCTCCACCGGGACGTGCGACGCTGCGGCGGAGCTTGGTCGGGACGTCCTGCCCGAGCCAGCGCGAGAGCGCGGACCGGCAGCGTCGAGAGGATGATCTCGTCCACCTCGTGGCCGCGCAGGGCGTCGTGGACGGCGTCGACGGGTCCTTGCTGCCGACCTCGCCCGTCGCCTCACGCCCATCGACCGCGAGCCGGGCGAGCACGTCGTCGAGCCGCCGCTGCGCGGCGGTCTCGGCCTCGTCCTCGTCCCAGGTGAGCCCGTGCTGGATCGGCGTCCTCGGGACCACGACGTGGAAGGTGGCCTCGCCGGCGGCGATGCGTTGCGCGACCTCGGCGGCGAGCGTGGGACTGGCCAGCGTGCGGTTGGCCACGATCAGATACGAGCGCATCGGATGCCTCCTTGCGCGGCGCTCTTCGACCTATGTCCACGGTACGCCGGGAGTTCAACGCCGGATCGCGACGCGTCTGGAGTCAGGAGCCGGCGCGGCGGCCTCGGAGGCGGGTCGCCGCGGCCGCGTCGGGCGTCGGGTCGGGCGTCGGCGTCGCGGCTTCGGTTCGGGCGTGGGCGCGGGGGTCGGTGTCAGGGTCGGCGTCGCGGCTGGGGGTCTGGCGCCCGGGTCGAGTCGGCGGCGCCGACGTCGGCGCTCGCGCGGCGTCGGCGTCGGCATCGGGCGGTGTCGGCGTCGGATCCGGTGTCGGCGTCGGGGTCCGGGGTGGGCGTCGGGATCCGGGGTGGGCGTCGGGTCGACCGGCGGCCCGGCCGCCGCGATCGGTCGGATGATCACCCAGCGGTGGTACCACTCGGACGGCCCGCGGCTGGGCGCGACCGAGCTCCGGAGCGTCCCGGCCGTCCACGGATCGTCGTACGGGCTGTCCGTCTCGCGGTAGGCCTGGAACCGCGTCCGGAGCGGGCCCGAGCGGAACTTCTCGACGCTGATCCTGCGGTTGACGGTGGCGTTCCCGGCGCAGCGGGTCGCTCAGGTAGACGTAGCCTGCACCGTGAAGTCGTTGGACACGGCCGGGATCCGCGCCGGTGACCACATACCCCGTCATCACCTGCGCGTGGCCACCGGCCCAGCCCAGGATGCCGACCGGCATCGACCGCCGCGCGATCGACTTGACGGCGGACTCGACCGCGCCGTCGAAGCGTGCGGTACTCGCGATCGTCGTAGACCCGCTTGGCCGGGTCCGTCATCGCCTCCTCGCCCCATCCGAAGGCGTTGAGCGACGTTCCGCCAGCCGTGCGGATCTGAGCCGTGCGACGTCGCCCGGAGCGTGTCGTGCGCACGCGCGAAGGCCAGGATCGAGAGCATGTCGCGCTGGTTGCCGGGATCCGCCTTGACTCACCGGGTCGGGGTCCAGATGAAGCCGTCGCCGCCGGTCCGCGGTAGGCGATCGTGTTGAGCATCATCATCGTCGCGGCCGCGGTGCACGCGTTCGAGTACGGGTCCTGGTACAGGAACGCCCTGCGCGACGTAGAGGTTCTTCGACCACGTCGTCGCGGCGCTGGCGGCACCCGGGCGCGATGGCCGCATAGGCCAGCAGGCGCCCATGACGGGTCCGCCCAGCGCAGCGCGAACCGCGCCGAGCCGCCCTCGCGGGCGTCGGGCCGCCGGTGGCGTTCGCGGACGACGGGCGGCATCGGCCCTCCCACGCGTCGACCGGGCTGGGCTACCCGGCCTCGTGGGCGACCATACGCACGGTGCACGCCGTAACCAATGGGAACGTTGGGGCAGACCGACGCCGCCGATCGACCCGGCGGGCAGGCGTCCGCAGCGGATGCGCCGGGTACCATGGCGGTCGCTCCGGACCGCTCGCCGCCGCGCCGCGCGTCCATGCAGGACCGGAGGTCGCCGCAGGAGAATCAGCGTGCCGGAGGCCCACGTCGTCAGCGTCTCCGGCCCGCGACCGGTCGGCGTCCTCGGCGTCGTCGACGCGCACGACCACCTGTTCCTCGACTCGCCGGCCATGCCCGGCCAGGCGTTCACCGATCCCGACCGGGCGATCGCGGAGGCGCGTGAGGGCAAGGCGACGGGCATCGGCGACGATCGTCGAGATGACGCCGATCGGGCTCGGGCGGCGGCCGGCCGGGATGCGCGCCGTGGCCGATGCGACCGGCCTGACGGTCATCGCCGCGTCGGGCTACCACCGCGACGCCCACTACCCGGACGGCCACTGGGTCCACGGCGCGACCGTCGAGACGCTCGCCGACCGGATCGTGACCGACCTCACCGAGGGCATGCACCCGTCCGACTGGAACGATCCGGGGCTCCCGCTCGACCAGGCGCGCGCCGGCGCCATCAAGGGCGGCGCCTCGTACCACCGGATCACGCGCAGCGAGCAGCGCCGCCTCGAGGCCATCGCCGGGGCCGCCGTCCGCGACCGGCGCCGCCGTCCTCGTCCACACGGAGATCGGGACGTCGGGCCACGACGTCGTCGACCTCCTCGAGGCCGCCGGCCTGTCGACCGACCGGATCGCGCTCGCCCACATGGACCGCAACCCGGACGCCGAGCTGCACGCGCGAGATCGCGGCGCGCGGCGTGACGCTCGAGTACGACACCATCGGCCGCATCAAGTACCGCCCGGACAGCATCCTGCTCGACCTCATCGAGGCCATGGTCGCCGACGACTGGACCGACAGCATCGTGCTCGGCCTCGACCTCGGCGCGCGCGACTACCTGCGCGCGTACGACGGCGGCCCGGGCATGCGCTACCTGATGCAGACGTTCGTCCCGCGGCTCCGCAGCCGGGTCGGCGACAAGCGTCGACCGAGCGGCTCCTCGTCCGCAACCCGGCGCGCCTGTACGCGATCGCGGGCGCGGGGCCGTCGTGAGCGATCGCTACGACGTCGTCGTCGTCGGCGTCGGGTCGGCCGGCTCGTCGGCGGCGATCACCGCCGCGCGGCACGGGGCGCGGACCCTGCTCCTCGACCGGCTCGCGTTCATGGGCGGCACGTCGACCGCCGTCCTCGACACGTTCTACGCGTTCTACACGCCGGGCACGAACCCGCGGCGCGTCGTCGGCGGCCTCGGCTGGGAGGTCGCGGGCCGGCTGACCGCGGACGGCGTCGCCTTCGAGCGGCCGAACACGTACGGCGCCGGCACCGGCGTCACCTACGACGCCGAGGCGCTCAAGGTGCTCTGGGAGCGGCTGGCCGAGGACGCGGGCGTCGAGCTGCTGCTGCACACGTGGGCGACCGGCGTGCGGCTCGGACGACGACCGTCGCCTGGAGGCCGTCCGGCTGTGGAACAAGGGCGGCGAGCGATGGGTCGAGGCGGCCGCGTTCGTCGACGCCTCGGGCGACGCGGACGTCGCGCGCGATGGCCGGCGCCGCCTACGACGACGCGAGCACGCACGCCCGGCGGCGTCCAGTCGCTCTCGACGCTGTTCAAGCTCGCCAACGTGGACATCGAGCGGGCGACGGCCGTCCCCAAGGCCGAGCTGTGGGCGCTGATGCGCGACGCGGTCGAGAACGGCGGCTACCGGCTGCCGCGGGTCGAGGGCTCGTGGCACCGGACGCCGTACCCGGGCGTCGTCCTGATCCACATGACGCGGATCCCGAACGTGGACGCGACCGACCCGGAGCAGCTCACCCGCGCCGAGGTCGAGGGCCGCCGGCAGGTGCAGGAGTACCACCGCTTCCTGCGCGACCGCGTGCCGGGCTTCGAGCGGTCGCGTGATCGTCGCCACGTCGCCGGCGATCGGCGTGCGCGAGAGCCGGCGCGTGCACGGCGACTACCGGCTGACACGCGACGACGTCCTCGGCGGCCGCCGGTTCGACGACGAGATCGCCCTGTGCGGCGCGCCGATCGAGGACCACGGCGCCGGGCGGCGACACGGCGTGGCAGTACGTCGGCGAGTCGGGCGTCTACGGCATCCCCTACCGCTGCCTGCTGCCGGCCGGGATCGAGGGGCTGCTCGTGGCCGGGCGCTGCTTCTCGGCGACCCACGATGCGCACGCGTCCGCGCGGTCGATGGCGACCTGCATGGCGATGGGCCAGGCGGCCGGCACGGCGGCGGCGATGGCGGCGGCGGCGGGGACGACGCCCCGCGCGCTCGACGCGGCGCGGGTCCGGGAACGGCTGCTCGCCGACGGGGCGCTGCTCGAGCCGGTGGCCGCCGGGGTGCCGGTCGGATGAACGGCCGGTTCGCCGGCCGCGAACCTGCTGGTCACCGGGTCGACGGGGCTGGCGGCGTCCGCGGCCCAGGCGATCGCCGCCGAGGGCGGCGCCGTGTTCGTCGTCTCGCGGACACGCCGAGCACGCCGAGAGCTCGCCGCAGCGGTCCGGGCGGCGGGCGGCCGGTGCGAGATGGCCGCCGCGGACCTGCGGGTCGAGGCGGACGTGGAGGCCGCGTTCGCCGCGTTCGACGCGACCTTCGGGCGCCTCGACGCCGTCTACGGCGTCGCCGGCATCTCCGCCCGGCGGTTCGGCGACGGGCCGATCCACGAGGCGACGCTCGAGGGCTGGGAGGCGGTCATCGCCGCCAACGCGACGAGCCAGTTCCTCGTCGCGCGGGCGGCCGTCCGCCGGATGCTCGCGCAGGCGCCGGACGCCGCGGGGTCGCGCGGGCAGCCTGCTCCTGATGTCGAGCGTGCTCGCGACGCGACCCGTGCCCGACCACTTCGCGACCCACGGCTACGCGGCGAGCAAGGGGGCGATCGAGGGGCTCGCGCGGGCGATGGCGGCGACCTACGCGCCGCGACGGGATCCGGGTCAACGCGATCGCGCCGTCGGTGGTCGCGACGCCCGATGAGCCGGCGGGCGCAGGACGACCCGGCGATCCTCGCGTACCTCGCGGCGAAGCAGCCGCTCGCCGGCGGCCCGCTCGACGCCGACGCCGTGACGGCGATGGCCCTCGTGCTGCTGGGCGACGAGGCGCGCATGGTCACGGGCCAGGTGATCGCCGTCGACGGCGGCTGGAGCGTCTCCGAGGGGCCGCGGCCCTGAGGCCGACGGCGATCAGCCAGGGGCGGGCTCGTCGCGCGGAGGCGCGCGGATCGGCGGTCGCGCCCGCGGTCGACGATCGGCGCCGGAGCAGCGGGCTTGCGGCGGCGGCGGCGCGGCGGCGCGGCCACCGACACCCACCACTCGCACGCGCACAGCCCGCGAGGGCAGCCCGCGTGCGGGAGGCGCTTGGGCCGGAGCTCCTCGACGATCTTGAACGGCCTTGCCGTCGTCGCCGCGGCAGGCCTTGCAGCAGCCGGCGCCGATCAGCTCGGCGTGCGTCCCGGTCGGCGCGAGCGCGCGCAGCTGCGCCGCCGCGCGACTCCTTGTGGAGGGCGACGATGTCGTCCGGCGGCGGCACCGGCGAGCCCGCCTCGGCGAACAGCGCCGCGGCCTGCTCGCGGCGCAGCCGGCCGACGTCGGTCCAGTGCTTCACCCGCCGGGCCGCGCGCACGGCGTTGTCGACGGCGGAGAGGTACAGGGCCTTCGAGGCCTCGACGACCTCGGCCGACGGCGTACTGGGCCGTCGAGCCGCTGGCGCCGGACCTCCGGCGCGCCGGCGATCTTCGCGAGGCGCAGCCACTCCCGTCGCTCGGTCGTCCAGCGGCGCCTCGTCCAGCTCCCGCTGGCGCTCGGCCTCGAACACGGTGACCGCCGCCTCGGTGAAGTAGACCGTCCGGCCCTCCGTGCGGCGGACGACGATCCGCTCCCGGCAGCGCGGGCACGCCGGCTGCTCGCGGGGCGGCGGGACGATCCAGAACGCGCACGACGGACAGGCGACGCCCTCGAGCTCGTCGATCGAGCTCGGCCTCGGACTCGGCGCCGGGCTCGACGTCCTCCGGATCCGGCTCGGCGCACGAGCTCCTCGGCGGCGCGACGGGCGCCGGGTGGCGCGGCCTCCGGCCGTCCGGCCTCGCCGGGTGCTCCGCGCCGCAGCCAGTCGACCATGCGCGCGCTACTCCTGCCTAGGACTCCACGACCGGGGCGTCGGCGCGCGCGCCCTGCTCGGGCTCTGCGACCGCCGTCATCTGGGTGCGGTTGACGAGCAGCAGGTCGAAGTGGCTGACGATCCGCCGGTCGGCCAGCGACCGCACGGACGCGTCGGTCATCGGGATGAACCGCGGGATCGGTCGTGTCGGCGAACCGCTCGACGGTCATCTCGCGATAGACGTGGGCGATGCCCGGAGATCACGTGACCCGGCGTGAACACGAGGAACCGGCGCGGCTGCTTCTCGATCAGCGGCCGGTCCGCCCTGAGCCGACGGGTCCGCGACGATGACCTCGTCGGTCGACGTGGGCCAGCGCGATGAACGTGACCTCGTCCTGGTTCACGTACAGGCATCGACGACCGAGCGGCGTCGGGTCGCCGTTGCGCTTGAGCAGGCGGGCGTCCTCGATCCGGATGTAGCCGCGGCTGTGGTTGACGCGGTCGGAGAGCCGCGTGAAGCGCCCGATGTCGATCGTGCCGCGCACCCGCAGGTGCATGCCGACGAGCTCGATCTGGGCGTTCGCGCCGGTGGCCTGGAACATGTCGAAGCCGGTCGGCTGATGTCCCAGCCGCCCGCCATCCGCGCCTGCCTCCCGAGCCTCGCTGCCCCCGGTCATGAGACGCCGCGGAGACGTCGCCGCCAGGGGCCGATTGTACGCTCGGGCACGGGCCGGCCGCGGCCGCCGTGCCGGCGCGGCGGCGCCGCGCCGTGCGCCGGCGCCCGCCCGATGAACGCCGGGCGCGCCGCCGCTGAACGCTGGGCGTTCAAGGCAGCGGCTCCCCCGCTGGCTGAACGCGGCCGTTCAGGACACCGGTTCCCGGCCATGGAACCGCCCGTCGAACGCCAGGCGTTCCAGGCGGCGGTCGGACCGCTGGCTTGAACGCTGGGCGTTCCGCGGCAGCGTGCCGTCCAGGCGGGCTGGCTCAGCCGGCGCCGTCGACCCAGCCCGAGCCCGGGTGACGCGCCGGACGCGCAGCGTCGTCGTCGAGCTCGACCAGGTGGGCCCGGCGCCCGACCTCGATGCGCGCCGCGATCGGTCTCGCCCAGCAGCGCGGCCGGGTTCGACGGACGCCGCCGCGACCGCGGCCGGCGAGCGGCGTGCCCTCGCGGACGAGGTTCCGGACGCGCCGTGTCGAGCGCGATCACCGACCCCGCGAGCGTCTCCGACCCGTCGAGCGTGCAGCGCCCGCCGCGCACGACCTCGACCTCGAGCCCGCCGATCGTCGTGCGCCCGTCGCCGACGCCCGCCAGCGGCAGCGCGTCGCTGACGAGCAGCAGCCGATCCGCGGGCTTGGTCCGCGTGACGATCGGCCACAGCGGCCGGGTGCACGTGGTGGCCGTCGGCGATCAGCTCGACGTACGCGTCGTCGTCGGTCAGGGCCGCCACCGCGAGCCCGGGCGCCCGGTGGTCGACGCCGCGTCATGGCGTTGAACAGGTGGGTCGTCGAGCGGCCGCCGGCCAGCGTAGCCCGCGCGCGCCTCGTCGAGCGTCGACGCCGAGTGGCCCATGGACGCCGCGATGCCCAGCGCCGACGAGCCGCTCGATGAGCGCGAGCGCTCCCGGCAGCTCCGGCGCGATCGTCATGACCCGCAGGCCGTCGAGCAGCGGCGCGATCGCGTCCGCGCCGAGCTGCGTCGGGCGTCCGCAGCACCGCCGGGTCGTGGGCGCCCTTGCGCGCCGGGGCGAGGAACGGCCCCTCGAGGTTGAACCCCAGCGGCTCGCGCGCCGTCGTCGGGCGCGGCCGGGATCCACGGCGCGGACGCGGTCGGCGAACCGCGGCAGCTCGGCCTCGGGGAGGGACGGCGCCGTCGGCAGGAACGAGGTCACGCCGTGGCGGAGCAGCGCCCGGGCCATGCCCGACAGGGCGTCGGCGTCGCCGGTCGCGTCGTGGCCGCCCCAGCCGTGGACGTGGACGTCGATGAAGCCCGGGGCGACGATGGGCCCGCCGCGCCTCGGCCTCGTCGGGCTCGACGGCCGTGATCCAGCCGTCCTCGATCGTGATCCGGCCCGGCACGATCGGCGTCGGGCAGGACGAGGCGGCCGGCGACGACGCTCGGTCGTCATCGCTCGGCCCCGCCGGGCGGATCCGCGTCGTCGACCTCGAACAGCACGTCGAGCGCGTAGCGGTCCGCCGGATAGCGGCTCTCGGTCGCCTCGAGCGCGCCGGCCGCGGTCGTCGGAGATCACGCGCCGCTCGACGAGCAGCGGGTCGCCGCGCCGGATCCCGAGCAGGCGGGCGTCCTCGTGCGTCGCCGCGGCCGCGGTGATGGTCGCCGTGCCGCGCCGCAGGTGGTGGCCGGCGCGCGCCAGCGCCTCGTGGAGCGACCCGTGCTCGAGGTCGGCCTTGAGCACGATCACGGCCGTGCGGCGCAGGAGGCGCGCGGTCTCGACGGCGATCGGCTCGCCGTCGGCGCAGGCGGACCCGGCGCACGACGACGACCGGCTCGGACGGGACGATCCCGAGCGCGGCGGCCTCGTCGGCGCGTCGACGGTCGGATCTCGCGGGCGAGCACCGCGACGTCGGCGACCGGCCCCGGCGCTCCATCTCGTGGGAGAACGTCATCAGCCGGTCGGCGCGACGGTGGGCCGGCGCCTCCCCGACGAAGCTGCCGCGGCCCGGGACCCGGACGACCAGCCCCTCGTCGGCGAGCCGCTGCATCGCGTTGCGGGCGGTCATCCGGCTGACCCCGAACTCGTCGCACAGCTCGGCGTCGGAGGGCAGCGGGTCGCCGGGCGCCATGTCGTGGATGCGCTCGCGCAGGGAGCGCTCGATGCGCCGCCACTGCGGGACGGTGGTCGCGGTGGTCACGCCGGGCGCCGCCGGCTCGATGCGCCGTCCGCCGCCCGCTCGGCGCCGTGGACGGCCGCCCCGATCGCGCCCGGCCCAGACCCCGAGCTCGGCCGCGACCAGCGTCACCGGCGTCGAGCGACGTCGTCTTCACGCGCCGCGCGAGCTCCTCGCGGATCGGCGCGAACAGCAGGTCGCCGGCCGCCGCGACGCCGCCGCCGATCACGACCCGGTCCGGGCGAGATCACGGTGATCATGTTGGCGATCCCGATGCCGAGGTAGCGGCCGACCGTGGCGAGCCCGTCGAGCGCCCGCTCGTCGCCGGCCTCGCGCCCGCGCCACCGCCTCCTCGGCCGTCGCCGTCCCGCACGCCGCCGCGAGCCGGTCGGCCCGCGCGAACGCCTCGAGGCAGCCGTGGTTGCCGCAGCCGCACGACGGCCCGTCCGGGTCGATCGTCTGGTGGCCCGACCTCGCCGGCCGTGCCGTCGTGGCCCTGGTGGACCCGGCCGTCGATCGCGATGACGCCGCCCACGCCGGTCCCGAGCGTCAGGCCGACCATCGACGACGCGCCGCGACCGGCGCCCGAGCCGCAGCTCCGCCAGCCCGAACGCCCGCGCGTCGTTGATGAGGAACGCCGGGCACGCCGAGCCGCTCGCCGACCGGACCGGCGACCGGCCGGCCGGCCCAGGCCCCCGGCACGTTGACGAGGAACCGCGTCGTGCCGGCCTCGGGGTCGTACAGCCCGGGCACGCCGATGCCGGCGGACGCGACGCCCGGCCAGGTCGTCCATCGCCGCCGTCCCCGTCTCGCCCGATCCGCGCGACGACGGCCTCGGGTCCCGTCGCCGGCCTCGGTCGGGCGCCTGGCCGGTCGCCAGCGTCGTCCAGCCGCCGCCCGTCGCGGGCGACCACGGCCCACTTGAGGTTCGTGCCGCCGAGGTCGAGGCCGAGGTGCCGGGTGCCGCTGCCGCCGTCGTCCATGGCGGCCGTCAGGCCTCGCCGGTGACCCGGGCGTAGGCGGCGGCCACGACGACGACGATCAGGCCGAACAGCATCTGCCGCACCGCCTCGGGGAAGGCCAGGGCGCCCAGCAGCGCCGAGAGCACCGTCAGGATCAGGGCCCCGACGATCGTCCCCGCGTACCCGCCGCGGCCACCCATGATCGACGTCCCGCCGATGACCGCCGCCGCCACGGACGGGAGCACGGCCGACTCCACGAGCGAGATGCTGGCCGTCTTGACGAGGCCGGCGACCAGCAGTCCGGCGAGCGCCGCCAGCACCGCGGACAGGATGTACAGCGCGACGAGCACCTGCCACACGCGGACGCCGGACAGGCGCGAGGCCACCGGGTTGTCACCGACGGCGAACAGCAGCCGGCCGAATCCCGTGTACCGCAGCCCGAGCAGGATCGCCGCGGCCACCGGCACGAACAGGATGAGGCTGTTGGGCAGGAAGCCGAGATCGAGCCCCGACCCGAGCCACTGGATCGAGTCCGGCAGCTCCACGCCCGAGGTCACCATCGCCAGCTGGTAGGCGGCCATGAGGCCCAGGATCACGAGGCCGATGCCGAGGGTCATGATCAGCGGGTGGACCTTGAACACGCCGATGCCGATCCCGTTGATCGTCCCGGCGATGACGGCGGCCCCGAGGCCGATGAGGATCGCGACGACCGGACCCTGGCCCGTCGACTGCGTCGCCACCAGGAACGCCGCCATCGAGGCGATCGTGCCCACCGAGAGGTCGATGCCGCCGGTCAGCATCGCGAGCGTCTGGCAGCCGGCGAGGATCGCGAGCGGGATCGCCGCACGGAGCGCGATCGCCACCCAGTTGGGGCTCAGGGTGCCGGGCTGGACCAGCTCCAGGACGACGACCAGCGCGACGAGCAGCGCCGTCAGCGGGATCAGCGGGTGATCCCGGAACAGGCGGCGCACGGCCGGGATGGCGCTGGGAGCCGGGGCCGTGCCGACGCCGGCGGTCATGGCCTGTTCCGCCGCATCGTGATCATGCTGCCCACGAGGACGACCCCGATCAGGATGACCCCCTGGACGGCCGTGGCGAGGTTGGGGTTGACGCCGAGGAGCGTCAGGTCGGTCCGGACCAGCTGGAGGATGGCCACGGCGACGATGGGGCCCACCACCCCACCCCGGCCACCGGCAAGGCTGACCCCACCGAGCACGATCGCGGCGACGCTCTGGAGCGTGTACGGCCCGGGCACCGGCGACGCGGATCCCGACGTGCTCGCGATCACCGCCAGCCCACCGAGCGCGCAGAACAGCCCGGTGACCGCGTAGGCCGCGATCTTCGTGCGGCCGACCGCCACGCCACTGCGGAAGGCGGCGAGCTGGCTGCTGCCCAGCGCGTACATGCTGAGGCCGAGCATCGACCGCCGGAGCGGGATCCAGATCACGACGACGATGGCGACGAGCACGAGGAACGCACGCGGCAGCCACGGACTGCCGAGTGACCCGTTCACCAGGCCGATGAACCACTGGGCCGCGCCGCCGCCGGGCGAATCGAGGATGAGCAGCGTCGCCCCGGCCCAGACGAACGACATCGCGAGCGTGACCACGATGTCGGGGACGCGGGTGACGACGATCAACGAGCCGTTGATCGCCCCGAGGAGCAGGCCAAGGAGCAGGATCGCCAGCACGACGAGGACCGCGAAGCCCTCGCCCCGGCCCTCCATCAGGACGGCCGCGGCGACGCTGGTGAGGGCCATCATCGAGGCCACCGAGAGGTCGATGCCGCCCGAGATCACGACGACCGCCTGTGCGATCGCGGCCAGCGCGACCGGCAGCATGCCGATGGCCAGGCCCTGGATCTGCGCCGCGCCGTAGTTGGGCGCGATCGTCTTGGTGAACACGAGCATCCCGACGAGGACGGCGAACAGCCCGAGCGTCCACGCGCTGCGCCGCGCCCACGCGGCGACGAGCTCTCCCGGGGCGGCGCGCGTCCCGGGAACTGCGCCCGCGGCCGCGCTCACGTCGCCACCGTGGCTGCCGGCGTCGAGGGCTCGTTCGAAGCATCCGCCGCGAGCTCCGACGCGGCGACCTCCTCGGGCATCGTGGCGTCGGGCGGCAGGTCGTACGCCGCCCGCAACAGGGCCTTCTCGTCTGCGTCCTCGATCGCGATCTCGGCGACGACGCGGCCGCCGAAGATGACGATGGCCCGGTCGCAGGCGAGCTGGATCTCCTTGAGCTCCGACGTGTAGAACAGCACGGCCGCACCGGCGCCGGCGAGCTCGCGCAGCAGCTCGTAGATCTGGCGCTTGGTGCCGATGTCGATGCCGCGCGTCGGGTCGAAGCACAGCAGCGTCTTCACGCCGCCGGCCACCCAGCGGGCGATCGTGACCTTCTGCTGGTTGCCGCCCGACAGCCGCCTGACCTCGGACTGGGCCCGGGTGTCGATCTGCAGCGTCTCGACGGCGAGCGCGACCCGCTTGCCCTCGGCCCGTGCGTCGATCGGTCCCCAGCCGCGGAACGGCGCCGTGAACGGCAGGGCGATGTTCTCGCGCACGGAGCGCTGCATGAGCAGGGCCTCGGCCCGGTCCGCCGGGCACGAACACGAGGCCCGCCCGGATGGCGTCCGCGGGATGGCGGAACGACACGGCGACGTCGTCGACGAGCAGCTGGCCGGTCCGCGGCCGCTCCGAGCCGGCGAGGATGTCGAACAGCTCGTCCTGGCCCTGGCCCTCGAGCGCGACCACGCCGAGCACCTCGCCCGCGTACAGGTCGAACGACACGTCGGCGAGCTTGGTGCCGAGGGCGAGGCCCTGTGCGCGGATCCGGGGCGTCGTCGCCTTGGCTTCGCCCTGGGTCGACGGAACGGCACCGCCGGTGGCCCGGGCGGCCGGCGCCTGCGGGAGGTCGCCCAGCATGAGCTTGACGATCCGCTCTTCGGACCCCTCCTCGACATCGACCACGCCGACGGTCTCGCCCTCGCGGAGCACCGTCGCCCGGTCACACACGGCGGCGATCTCGATCATCCGGTGCGAGATGAAGATCACGGACTGGCGCGAGCCGCGCCGCCGGCCGATGACCTCCAGCACGCGCTCGGTGAGGTCGGCGGGCAGCGCCGCCGTCATCTCGTCGAGCATCAGGACGTCGGGTTCGATCGCGAGGGCGCGCGCGAGGTCGATGACCCGCAGCGTCGCGAGCGGCAGGCTGCGGGCCGCTGCCCGCAGGTCCAGGGTCGGGATGCCCAGCTCGGCCAGCCAGTGGCGGCAGGACTCGACCGGGGTGCGCGTCAGGCGCAGATTGGACGCGATGTCCAGGTCCGGGACGAGCGACGGCTCCTGGTACACCGACACGATGCCCACCCGTCGCGCCTCGCCCGGTGAGCGGGCGGCGTAGGGCTTGCCACGGACGACGATCGAGCCGCCGTCGGGTCGCACGGCACCGGTCAGGATCTTCACGAGGGTGCTCTTGCCCGCCCCGTTGGCGCCCATCAGGGCGTGGACCTCGCCCGGGCGAACGGCCAGCGAGGCGGCGCGCAATGCGGCGACCGCCCCGTAGTGCTTGGCGACCCCGCTCGCGTCGAGCAGGAGCTCGCTGGAGATGTCGGTCATCGGACCCCTAGGGTAGAGGTTGGGGCTGCCGGCGATGCCGGCAGCCCCGCTTGGTCGCGATGTGGCGGGACGCTACTCGCCGGGGCCCTTGCACGCCTTGACGGCGGCCGGGTCGTAGGTCGTCCAGTCCTTGACGGTCAGGCCCAGGGGCCAGATCGCCGGCAGGGACGGGTCGGCCGCAGCGGTCAGCTTGGCCTTGCCTTCAGCGGTCACGTTCTCCCACAGGTCGGGGGTGACGTGGACGTTGTGGTCCGCAGGGGCCTTGCCGTTCAGGATCTGATCGGCGAGCACCACGCCTGCGCCGCCGACGGCGGCCGGGTTGGTGACAGCGGCACCCTTGAGGCCGTCGATCGTCAGCAGCTGCTTGACGAAGCCGGCGTTGTCGGCGCCGACGATCGGCACGATGTGCTTGGCTTCAACGAGCGCGTCGACGATGACGTTGTCGATGCCCGAGGTCCAGACGCCGTCGAACTTGGTGCCCGCGGCGAGGATCTCGTTGATCTGGTCGGTGCCCTTCTTCTGGTCCCACTCGGTCGAGGTTTCCTTGGCAATGGTGATGCCCGGGTACTCGGCCATGGCCTTCTTGAAGCCCTTGTCGCGGTCGGTGTCGGCCGGGTGGCCGGGGATGCCGCGCATGTAGACGACTGCACCCTTGCCGCCGAGCTGCTCGAACAGCCACTTGGCGCCGAGGTACGCGTACTGCTCCTGGTCGTTGGACAGGTTCCATGCCCCCGGGGCGGTGACCGGCGCGTCGATCGCCACGACGGCGATCCCGGCGTCGATCGCCTCCTTGATGGCGGGGTTGAGCGCATCCGGGCTGGCCGGGTTGATCAGCAGGGACTTGACGCCCTTGGCGATCAGGTTGCGGATCTGGGTGAGCTGGCCGGCCGCGTCGGTCTTCTCAGATTCGACGGAGACGCCGGTGATGTTGCCCTGCTTGACCGCCTGGGCCTTCGCCGAGCAGATCATCGCCTCGCGCCAGCCGTTGCCGACGGCGCCCGGGTTCGACACACCGACCGTGTACGAGCTGGGGGCGCCACCCGCGCTCGCCGGGGCAGCCGATGAGCCGCCGCCGCTCGAGCACGCGCCCACGACGAACGCTGTCGCGGCAAGCGCGACGGCGACGCGGGCGATTCCGTTTCGCTTCATGTATGCAACTCCTCCAAGGGGCGGTCGCGCTCTCCAATGGAGCGCCGGCCGCGTAGTTCGCGCAGTCTCGCCGGTTGATCGTCGTTCCGTCATCCACCTCCTCGCTGGTCGATCGCACGGGCGAGACGCCGCGCATGCTCTCGATAGGCTTCATCGAACAGCGTCCTCGACCGTTCGGCGCCCACGACGCTCGCGCGCGTGATCACCGGGGGCATGGCCCCGAGCTCCACGAGGAGCTCGGCGGTCCGGACCTTGATGGCATTGACGATGGCCACATTGCCGACCGTGGAGGCCGGGCCGACCGGGGTGTCGAGGCCGGCGATGGTCACCGTGGCGTCGGCGGCGGGCGAGCAGACGTCGAGCACGAGGTCCGCCTCGTCCAGCAGCCGTCCACCGGCCTCGGGATCGGGCTCGCCCGACATCGACTGGGCGACCGAGGTCACCGCGATCACCCGCAGGCCCCGGCGGCGGGCGCCGCGGGCCATCTCGACCGGGACGGCAGTGTGGCCGCTGGCCGAGAACACGATCATCACGTCCCGCGGCCCGAACCGGAAGTTGGACAGGATGACCTCGGCAAGCCCGGGGGTCCGTTCGATGAACATCGCCTGGCGCTGGCCGTTCGCCCCCACGACCTGGGTGTGGAAGGTCATCGACAGCTCGACGATCGGGTTGAACCCGGGATACGAGCCGTAGCGGGGGAACATCTCCTCGACCGGGATCCGGGAGTGTCCCGTGCCGAACAGGTGGACCAGGCCGTCCGCGGCGATGGCCTCGGCGCACCAGCCGCTGGCGGTCTCGATCCCCTCTGCCTGGGTGCTGGCGACCCGGTCGAGGATCGCCGCGGCCTCGGCGAACCACGTCGTGGCGGCCGTCATCGCGGCGGTCACGCGCCCGCCACCGCGGGCACGCCGGCCGGGACCGACTCCCAGTGCCCGCTGCTCATCGAGCGGTAGGCGGCGTCGAGGATCGCGTTGACCGCGTAGCCGTCGCGGAATGTCTCGCGTGGCTCGCGCCCTGCCCGCAGACTCTCGACGACGTCGCGCATCATCTCGTCGTGGCCGTGGACGTGGGTCTCGTCCGGCACGGGGTAGACCCAGCCGGTCTCCTGGTCCGTCTTCTCGGCGACGTAGCCCGCGGGCCGCTCGATGAACGCCCGGAGCGCGCTCGCGCTCATGTCCGTGACCATGCGCCCGGCGTCGCCGTAGACCTCGAACCGGCCCTCGAGCCCGCCCTTGGAGGACCACGACACGTCGCACGTCGCCACCCGGTCGTCCACGAACCGGATGAGCATCACCGCGTTGTCCTCGGCGCTGGTCCGGTCGCCGTGGACGAGCGTGGCGCCCCAGGCGAACACGTCGCGCACCTCGACGTCCTTGCCGAACAGGTAGCGCGCGCATTCGGCGCCATGCGCGGCCATGTCCAGCAGGGCGCCGCCGCCCGCGAGCTCCGCGTCCCAGAAGTGCGGCGCGTGCGGGCCGCTGTGGCCCTCCCGGGCGCGGAACGTGGTCACCCGGCCGATCGCGCCGGCCTCCACCATCTCGCGCATCCGGATCGTCTCGCTGTTGTAGACGACGTTCTCGAGGTAGGCGTGGAACACGCCCGCATCCTCGACGAGGCGCAGCATCTCGGCGGCCTCGGTGACGTTCCGGCCCAGCGGCTTCGTGCAGGCGACGGGCTTGCCCGCCGCGGCGGCGGCGCGGACGGCCTCGACGTGCAGGTGGTTGGGCAGGGAGACGACCACGAGGTCGACGCCGGGGTCCGCACAGACCTCCTCGATGGTCGCCATCGGCCGGCTGCCGAAGCGGGCGGCGAACGCCTCGCGGCGCTCCGGCCCGGCGCCGTAGTTGGCAACGACGCGGGTGGCCGGCACATAGCGCAGGCCGTGCGCGTGGAACTCGCCGATGAACCCGGAGCCGAGCATGCCGACCCCGACCTCGCGCATCAGTAGCCGCTCTCCGCGCCGGCCGACGCGAGCGGCGCATCGCCCGCCTTGCGGGCGCGGAAGTCGAGGATGATCGCCTCGGTCGCGGTGGCACCGATCCGCGTCACGCCGAGCTCCATGACGGCGAGCAACGCGTCGAGCGTGCGGACGCCGCCGGCGGCCTTGACCTGGATGTGGGGCGAGGTGTTGGCGCGCATGAGCCGCAGGTCGTCGTGGGTGGCCCCGGACGGCGCGAAGCCCGTGCTGGTCTTGACGAAGTCGCCGCCCGCGGCCTCGGTCAGGCGGCAGGCCCGGATCTTCTCGTCGTCGGTGAGGTAGGCGTTCTCGAAGATGACCTTCACGATCGCGCCGCGGGCGTGGGCGACGTCGACCACGGCGGCGATGTCGGCCTGCACGTCCGCGTCGCGGCCCGACCGCAGCGCGGCGATCTGGATCACCATGTCGAGCTCGGTTGCCCCGTCGTCGAGCGCCCGCTCGGCCTCGAACACCTTGGTCTCGGTCAGGTGGTTCCCGTGCGGGAACCCGACGGTGGTCCCCACCGCCACGTCGGTCCCGGCCAGCAGCGCCGCCGCCCGCCCCACATCGGCCGGCCGCACGCACACCGACGCCACGTCGTACTTCGCCGCCAGCCGGCACCCCGCCTCGACAGACGCGTCATCCAGCTCCGGCCGCAGCAGCGAGTGGTCGATGGTCTTCGCGATATCGCGCTCGGTCAGCGAGTTGATACTCAACGGCAAGTCGGGCCTACCCAGCTACTCGGTCGCCCAAGATGGGCAATTGTTCGAACCTTTTGAACGCGGATCGCCTCACGGCCGGCGTGACGGGTGGACGTCAACCATCCATGTGCGTCAGTTGGTCGATTCCGGCTAACCGCGGCACCCCTTGAGGCCGTCGTGACGGTCCCGGGGCCGCCGCCGACCGCCAACCGCGTCACCTTGTTCGATAGGTGTGAAAAGTCGGGGTTCATCGTGACCTCTGGCGGCGCAGACCCCAGCCGGTTATCAGGCCGCAGGCGCCGACGATGCCACTGAGCCCCATCGACACTGCTTGAGTCCGCGAGTCGATGCCTCCTCCGAGGGTCGCGATGTAACCCCAATAGAGGACCCACAACCCCGCGTAGCCGACCCACACGGGCAAGAGAAACCTTCTGACTCGGTCGGCGGTCACGCGCAAACCCACGCACGGGTACGAACCTTGTCGTGGTGGGGGTTCTGGGGCAGGTTCGTGACGGCACTCATCGGCAATAAGGCCGAAGGACGTCGCGCGCGATCAGGAACCCTTGCTTGACCAGCGCGTCAGCGCCTTCGAAGTTCCTGTCCTCGTGTTCGATGATGCAGTCGCCCTCGTAGCCTTGGCGATACAGCTCGCTGAACACCACGGACCAGTCGACCTCGCCGAGGCCCGGGATGCGCGGGATCTGCCAGCCGATACCCATCGAGAACACGCCGTTCTCGTACAGCCCGTCGCGGTCGATCATCAGGTCCTTGGCCTGGTAGTGCAGGACGTGCGGCCCGAACTCCTTCAGGAACCGGCGGATGTCGATCATCTGGAGCACGAGGTGCGACGGGTCGAAGTTGAGCCCGACCGTGTCGCCCCACTGCTCGAGGATCCGGCGCCACATCCGCGGGGTCGTGGCGATGTTGTGCCCGCCCGGCCACTCGTCGTAGCTGAACAGCATCGGGCAGTTCTCGAGCGTGATCTTCACGCCCTGGTCGTTCGCGAAGCTGACGATGTCGGGCCAGACCCGGAGCGCCTCCTCCCAGTTCTGGTCCTGGTTCTTCGACCCGTCGCCGCCCATGAACGTGTTCACGAGGGGCACGCCCATCTTCCGGGCCGCGACCATGACGTGCCGCAGGTGCGCGATGACCTCGGCCCGGTGCTCGGGGTCGGGGTGGAGCGGGTTGGGATAGAACCCGAGGCCCGAGATCGACAGGCCCTTCGCGGCGATCTGGTCGACGATCTCGGTCGCCTGCGAATCGGACAGGTGGGCGACGTCGATGTGGCTCGTGCCCGCGTAGCGGCGGGTCGGGCCGGTCGAGGCCGGCCAGCAGGCGATCTCGAGGACCTCGAAGCCGGCGCCCGCGGCCCAGTCGGCGACGTCCATCAACGGCGTCTCGGGGAACGGGGCGGTCAGGAAGCCGAGCTTCATCGCGGCGAGTCCTCCGTGGAGCGGCGGGGGCACGCGGAACGGGTCGGGGTCATCGGGGCGTGCCGGCGGCGGCGGCGGCGGGGACCTCGTCGCGGACGACGTCCACCCAGCCACCGGTTCGAGCGCTCCCGGCGACAGCGTCGCCGACGAGCATCTCGTCGTGGCCGTCCGCGAAGGTCGGGTAGCGCGGCGAGGCCGCCGGCCGACCGGCGAGGACGTCCTCGTAGATTGCCATGAACAACGCGCCGAACGTGTCCGCGAAGCCCTCCACGTGGCCGCCGGGCAGCCTCGCGGCCTTGGCGCCGAGGTCGTTCATCAGCGCGGGGTTCCGGAGCAGGAGCTCGTTGGGGCGGTCGCGATGACCGATCCACAACTGCTCCGGTTGCTCCGAATCCCACGCGACGGCGGAGGAGGAGCCGTCGATCTCGTAGTGCAGGCTGTTCTTGCGGCCCGGGCTGAGCTGCGACACGGCCACCTGGCCGCGTGCGCCGTTGGCGAACCGCAGCAGGATCGTCGCGACATCCTCGGTCCGGATCTCCACCGGCACGGTCTCCGCCGAGCGATCCGTCGAGAACGTCTCCACCGGCCCGACAGGCCGGTGACGGACCGGGATGAACGTGGTCAAGTCGGCCATCACCGACTGCACACGGTGGCCGGTGAGGAACGTGGTCAGGTCGAGCCAGTGCGACCCGATGTCGCCCACCGCGCGCAGCGCCCCGCCGCGCTCCGGCTCGAGCCGCCAGTTCCAGTCCGTGTCGTACAGCAGCCAGTCCTGGAAGTAGCGCCCGGTCACGAGGCGCACCTCGCCGATCGATCCGTCGCGGACCAGCTGCGCCACGTGCTGATTGAGCGGGTAAAACCTGATGTTGAAGTTCACGGCGTTGACGAGGCCGCTCGCCGCGGCGAGGCGCACGAGGTCGCCCGACTCCTCGGACGTCATCGCCAGGGGCTTCTCGCACACGACGTGGCGCCCGGACGCGAGAATCGCCCTCGCCTGCGGGTAGTGCAGCTCGTTGGGCGACGTGACGTGGACGACCCGGACGCGGTCGTCGTCGAGCACCTCGTCGAGCGACCCGTAGGCATGCCCGACGTCGACCTGCGACGCGCGCGCCGCGGCCCTCTCGCGGCTCGAACCCAGGAGGCCGACGACGTTGACGCCGATCCTGCGCAGCGCCTCGATGTGCACCGTGCCGATGAACCCGCTGCCGATGACGGCGGTGCCGATGTCGCTGCGTCGAGGCATCTGGCGGCTGGGGCCTCCGGGGACGATCAAACGGTGTGGGTCAAGCCGTCTAGATGGCTTGGCGGTCTGGTCGGCGCCGATCCGGCGGTTGCGGGTCGGGAGCCGTGCCGTGGTCGCCTGGCGATAAAGCGCCGAGGCCGCGATCCCGGTTCAGCACCGGGCGGCATGGTCGGGGTCGTTGACTTTATCAGGCCGTCATCGTACTTCCGCATGTCAAGTGTAGAAGTGGCATGACCCTTTCGCGCGACGCGCGTATGATCCGCCGATGGGCGCCGCCGACAACCCACCTCGCGACACCGTCCCCGGGCCGGTCGCCGAGGAGGCGCTCGACGCGCTGGTCGCCGTCCTCGACGAGGTCCGGCTGGGTCATTCGCAGTCCCGCAGCGACCTCGTGGCGCGGACCGGCCTCAGCCGGAGCGTGGTCGCGCAGCGGGTGGCGGAGCTGCTCGATCGGGGGCTCGTCGTGGAAGGCGACCCGGGTCCCAGCACGGGCGGGCGGCCGCCGCGCCAGCTGACGTTCCGCGCCGACGCCGGGCACGTCCTGGTCGCGGACCTCGGGGCGAGCTCCATCGACGTCGCCGTCACCACCCTCGACGGCCGGATCCTGGGTCACCACGACGAGCCGGCCAGCATCGCCGACGGTCCGGAGGTGGCCCTCGGGCGGGTCGAGGAGCTGTTCGGCCAGCTGCTCTCGACGACCCGCGGCCTGCCCGGGCGGATCTGGGGGATCGGGATCGGCGTCCCAGGCCCGGTCGAGTACGGGACGGGCCGTCCGATCTCCCCGCCGATCATGCCCGGCTGGGACGGCTATCCCGTGCGCGAGCGGTTTGCGCATCGCTACGACGCGCCCGTCTGGGTCGACAACGACGTCAACGTCCTCGCCCTCGGCGAGTGGCGATCCGGGATCGGGGCGGGCTACGACAACGTCGTGGTGGTCAAGGTGGGAACCGGCATCGGCGCGGGCATCATCGCGGACGGCCGGCTGCATCGCGGCGCCCAGGGCTCGGCCGGCGACGTCGGCCACATCCAGGTGTCCGAGGACCGGGCCGTCGTGTGCCGCTGCGGGAACATCGGCTGCCTCGAGGCGATGGCCGGCGGCGGGGCGATCGCGCGCGACGGGGAGGCGGCCGCCCGGGACGGACGGAGCCTGCGGCTGCGCGAGGCGCTGGACCGCCGGGGGGCGGTGACCGCGGAGGACGTCGCGCGGGCCGCCTCGTTCGGGGACCCCGTGGCCGTCGAGCTGCTCCAGGCCGCCGGGCACCGGATCGGGCTGATGCTCGCCGGCGTCGTGAACTTCTTCAACCCCTCGCTGGTGATCATCGGCGGCGGCGTGGCCCAGAGCGGGGACGTCCTGCTGGCGGCGATCCGCGAGGCCGTCTATGCGCGCTCGCTGCCGCTGGCCACCCGCGACCTGCTCATCCGCCGCTCGTCGCTGGGCGGCCTCGCGGGCGTGATCGGGGCGTCGTCGCTGGTGGTCGACCAGCTGTTCGCGCGCGAGTCGCTCGCGCGCTGGGCCGGCGCGGGCGAGCCGTCCGGCATGCCCGAGGTCGTCCTGGCGTCGACGGGCTGACGAGCCGTAGTGCGGCGCCGGCCTGGGAGATCGCCCAGCTCAACGTCGGGCGCGCGGTGTCGCCACTCGACGAGCCGCCGATGGCGGACTTCATGGCCCAGCTGGACGAGATCAACGCGCTCGCCGAGCGGAGCCCGGGGTTCGTGTGGCGGCTCCAGGGCGACGGCGGCAACAACACCGACTACAAGGTCGACGACGACGATCTCCTGTTCATCGTCAACCTCTCGGTCTGGGCGTCGCTCGAGGACCTGCACGCGTTCACGTACCGGTCCGACCACCGCTCGGTGTTCGCGCGCCGCTTCGAGTGGTTCGAGCGCCGGAGCGGCCCGAACATGGTGATCTGGTGGCAGCCCGCGGGCACGATCCCGGACGTGGATGATGCCCTTCGCAGGCTTCGGCTGCTCGAAGATGCCGGGCCCTCGCCGGAGGCGTTCGGCTTCAAGCAGGCGTTCCCGCCGCCCGAGGACTAACGCTCGGCTCCACCACGACGGGCCGTGCGCCTGGCGCACATTCCGGATCGCGAAGGAGGCCGCGGCCTTCCAGATCGGCCGACAACGTGCACAGGCGGCACAAGGTCGCCATCGACGAAGGTGTTCGCAGTTCAGCGCGTCGAGGACGTGCGCGTGCAGCACAACCTGGGTGCCTTGCACCCCCGAGGCGCTCCGAATGTGCACCAGCAGCACGCGCACGCCGGTTCTGTGCGTCACGTGCACGCACGTGGCGTCTTCACGCGGACCTGGCACACCCGCGTGGGTCGTGTGCGACGACGACAAGGGCATCAAGGCGGTTGGCCAGGACCATGTGGTCGAACGCCGTGAGCCACACTTGCGAGGGCGACCTGCGCCGACCGCTCCTCGACCGAGACGCCGCCGACGGCCGGCCGCCGAGCAGCTCGTTCGCGCTAGGCGCGGGAGCCGCGCTCGCGGATCCGGGGCCGGTGGGCTGCGTTCGTCGCGGAGACGCACGCGGCGTGCCTCGCGCACACGAGCCGCTGGCTCGCGGACAAGGCGCCCTGCGGCACTACTGCCGGATCCTGTCCATCACTCGATCGGACAAGGCGGCCGCCAGGAAGGCCACTCCGAACCCGATGGTCGACAGCATCACGAGCAGCGGCCAAGCCAAGGAAAGAGGGTCGGTCGGCGGGATGACGCCCGTCACAAGGGCATATGCGAGCCATACGCCGACCGCAAGGTCCACCGCCCCCGCGAGCAGCGCGGCAGCGGTCGCCCAGGGCCGGCGGCCGGACACGAGGCGCAGCGCCCCCATTCCCGCGATTGCCGCGCCGACGCCGATCCATAGCGCGCGGCCGGCAAAGACGACGCCGGGCAGGCACTTCCACTGGCCCGGGACCCCGCACTGGGGGCCAGAGGTGTCGGCCAGCCCGATCAGGACCCCAGCGAGGCCGACCACGACGAGGACGGCAGACAGCCATCGCGGATTGGAGGAGCTCATCGCGAGTCCGCCGCGGCCGGGCGAGTCGAGGGGCCCGCCCAGGTCAAACCGGGAGAGCCCGCGAGCACGGTCGGAGTGCAGCGCCGCGCACGAGGCGAGGAACGAGCGACGCCAGTCATGCCGCCATCATCCTCGACCAGCGGGTCGGACGAACGCCCAGCATCCTTGCGATCCGAGCCCGGCAATGAACCTGCCGAACGGCACAACCTGGGACAGTCGGGCTGCTGGCTCCGCGCCTCGAACCTCCGCCACTCGCGGGAGCGGCGCTGCGGTCAGCCGTCGGCGGTGATCCGGTCCGTGAAGTCGCCGGTCGCCGGATCCTTGAGGATCAGCTTCTCGCGGCCGTCCGGCAGGAGCTCGCGCTTGATCACCACCTGGCCGTCGTACGACTCGGGCGACTTCGCGATGCGCGGCGTCGCGCCGCCCCGCCACTCGAACAGCTCGACCGGCTCCCAGGCCCGGCTCTTCGCGGACCGGTAGCACGCGTCCATGACCGCGTTCACGACGTAGCCGTCGTACAGGGTCTCGCGCGGGGTCCCGCCGCCGTCGAGCGCGTTGAGCATGTCGCTGAACATGTCCACGTAGCCGAGCTCGGATACCTCGTCGCCCACCGGGAACAGCCAGCCGGCGGTCGTCTCGGCCTTCTCGGCCACGTAGCCGCTCCCGCCACCCGCGGTGAACATCTCGTAGCCGGTGCGGAGGAAGTGGTTGAGCCAGATCGTGCCGCCCGTGCCCGCGACCTCGTCGCGCAGGTCCATGCCGCCGCGGAACGTCCAGCTGACCTCGAACTGCCCGATGGCCCCCGACTCGAACCGGATCAGCGCGATCGCGTTGTCCTCGTCGTCGATCGGGTGGACCAGGGTGTCGGTCGTGCACATGACCTCGACCGGCCGGTTCCCCTTGCCGACGAAGTTGCGGATGATCTCGATGCAGTGGCAGCCAAGGTCGATGATCGCGCCGCCGCCCGTCAGCCTGCCATCCCAGAACCACGCGCTGTGCGGACCCGGGTGCGTCTCGCGCGACCGGACCCAGGTCACGTCACCCAGCGCGCCGCCCTCCACCGAGGCGACAGCCTTGAGCGTCTTGGGCGTGTAGCACAGGTCCTCGAGGTAGCCGCCGAACACCCCGGCCCGCTCGACCGCATCGAGCATCCGCTTCGCCTCGTCCGCAGTCCGGCCCAGCGGCTTCGTGCACAGGACGGCCTTGCCCGCGGCGGCGACCGCCGTGACGGCCTCCTCGTGGAGGAAGTTCGGCAGCGCCACGATCACGACGTCCGTGTCGGGATGCCGGATCGCGGCCTCCATCTCGGTCGTGATCTCGGGGATCGACCAGCGCTCGCTGAACGCCCGGGCCCGCGCCTCGCTGCGCGAGTAGACGACACGCACCCGGTCCCGGCCGCGCTGCCCGTGGAGGGTCATCGTGTAGAAGTCGCCGATGAGGCCGGTCCCAAGGAGCGTGATCGCGTGCTGCTTCATCGGTCGTGGCTCCGCTTCGTCGATGGGTCGGGTGGCGATTCTAGGCGGCGCGCGCGTCGCGCCGGCGTGCGAGGTCAGGCGCCGGGCGGAGCGGTGCTCTCGCGGACGATCAGCTCGGTGGCCAGCTCGAAGCGGGCCTGGGCGGGGGTCTCGCCGTTGGCCATGCCGAGGACGAGCTCGGCGGCGGCCACGGCCATCTCGATCAGCGGCTGGCGGACGGTGGTCAGCGGCGGCCCGACCCATTGCGCGACCGGCAGATCGTCGAATCCGACGACGCTGAGGTCTTCCGGAATGTGGAGGCGCGCCTCGCGCGCGGCCTGGTACACCCCCAGGGCCTGGAGATCGTTGCCGGTGAAGATCGCGGTGGGCCGGTCCGAGAGCGCGAGGAGCGCGCGGCCCCGGTCGATCCCCTCCTCCACCTGGAACTCACCGTGGCTGATCAGCTGCGGGTCGATCGGCACCCTCGCCTCGTCCATCGCCGCGCGATAGCCGTCCAGGCGCGCGCGGCTGCACAGGATCCAGGCGGGCCCGCCAACGACGCCGATCCGCCGGTGCCCGAGGCCCAGCAGGTGGCGCGTCGCGGTGAGGCCGCCGTTCCAGTTGGTGGCGCCGATCGATGGCGTGTCATGCAACGGCTCGCCGGTGGGGTCGACGATCACGAACGGGATGCCGCGGGTCCGCAGCTGGACCCGCATGCCCTCGCTGAGGTCCGAGAAGACCGCGATCACGCCGGTCGGGCGGCGCGCGAGCACCCCCTCGATCCAGCTTCGGCCGGGTCGGCGGCGCCCCTGCATCTCGGACAGGACGACCGCAAGCTGGTGCTGGCCGGCGACCCGCTCGACGCCCCGGACGATCTCCAGCGCCCACTCACTTTCGAGTTCGTGGAAAATGACCTCCAGCAGCGGCGCCCGACGAGCCGTGCTCACGGGCCGCTGGTAGCCGTTCTCCCTGATCGCCGCCTCGACGCGTCGGCGCGTCTCAGCCGACACGTCCGCCCGGCCGTTGACCACCTTGGACACGGTCGGCACGGATACCCCCGCCAGCTCCGCGACGTCCGCGATCGTCGTGGTGCCCGGTCGGCGCCTGGAAGCAGGCGTACCGGAGATTGCCATCCGCGCAGCATACCGAAACTTTCAGCGCCGAACAGGCCCGAATTCTCGACGGCGACGCGGCCGATACGCCCGTGGAGCACGACGGACGCCCCGCGCTTGACGGCCGTCCGCTGGACGGTTACGGTTCGCGTCGAAACCGATCTGACACCGTACCGAAACTTTCGCTACACCCGTCTCAGGCACAGGAGGAGCGCCCGTCGACTCACGAGGCCGGAGAGCCTCGGGTGACGGGCACAGGAGGAGGTCGATCCGTGTCAACGCGCTTGCGCATGTTCGGAATGCTTGCGAGCACAGCCGTGCTCATCGCTGCCTGCTCGAGCAGTGGCGGCGGAGCGACGAGCGCCCCGTCGGCCGCCGCGCCGACGGCCGCCGCACCCAGCGCCGCCGCACCCAGCGCCGCGGCTCCTTCGGAGGCCGCGTCCGAGGCCATGGCCCCGGTCGCGTTCGACTGGTGGCACATCACGACCGGTGATCCCGGCAAGACCGACTTCGAGAACATCGCCAAGGCCTACGAGGCCGCCCACCCGAACGTGAAGATCAACATCACGGTCCTCGACAACGAGGCCTTCAAGACCAAGCTCGCCACCCAGATCCAGTCGGGCGACGTCCCCGACCTGTTCCAGTCATGGGGCGGCGCGACGATGGCCCAGCAGGCCGACGCCGGCGCGCTCAAGGACATCACGGCTGACGTCTCGTCCTGGGCGAGCACCGTCAACCCGGGTGCGATGAGCATCTACCAGTACAAGGACAAGCAGTACGGCATCCCGTGGGACATGGGCATGATCGGCTTCTGGTACAACAAGAAGCTGTTCGAGCAGGCCGGCATCACGGCCCCGCCGGCCACGTGGGACGAGTACCTCGCGGCCGTCGGCAAGCTCAAGGCCGCGGGCATCACGCCGCTCGCGATCGCGGGCAAGGACGAGTGGCCGTCCATGCACCTGTGGACCTACCTCGTCCTCCGCAAC
Source organism: uncultured Chloroflexia bacterium (assembly GCA_963779575.1). Taxonomy (GTDB): domain Bacteria; phylum Chloroflexota; class Limnocylindria; order Limnocylindrales; family CSP1-4; genus CAIXZV01. The sequence goes on along the minus strand of CAVZYT010000005.1, from coordinate 698,964 downwards.
GGCGGCGGCGACGCGCTGGCCCAGATGGTCCAGACCGGCGACTGGAACACCGACGCCTGCAAGAAGGCCGGTGAGGATGTCCTCGCCCTCAACGCGCTCAATCCCTACCAGGATGGCTTCAAGGGCGCGACCTACAACAACGAGGCGGCCGCGGTCGGCAACGGCAAGGCTGCCATGGAGCTGATGGGCCAGTGGGCGCCGTCGGTCCAGAGGGACCAGAGCGCCGACAAGAAGGGCCTCGGCGACGACCTCGGCTGGTTCGCCTTCCCCGCCATCACGGGCGGCGCGGGCGCACCGACGGACGGCGTCGGCGGCGGCAACGGCATCGCGGTCGGCAAGGACGCGCCGCCCGAAGCCATCGACTTCCTGAAGTTCTTCATGAGCGTCGACAACCAGAACAAGCTCAACACCGACGGCGATCGGCCTCTCGACCACCGTCGGGACCGAGAGCACCGTCACCGACCCGAACCTCCAGGCCGTCCTCGCCGGACGCGGCGCTGCGCAGTTCATGCAGCTCTACCTCGACCAGGCGACGGCCGGCACCCTCGGCCAGACGTTCAACGACGCGACGATGGCGCTGTTCGCCGGCGCGTCGACCCCCGAGAAGGTGTGCCAGGCGATCACCGACGCCGCGGCTGCCCAGTAAGGACCCGATCTGCGAGCACGACGCTCGTAGACTGACGATGAGAGCGGGCCGGCCCCAGCCGGCCCGCTCGATTCAACGGCATGGCTGAGGACCCACATGACGACTCTGAGCGTCCGGCAACGAGGCAACGGCGGTGGCGCACGTCGGTCGAAGTGGCTGACGATCGCCCTGTTCCTGATCCCGGCGCTCACGCTCTACGTGGTGTTCGTCCTGTTCCCGATCGTCCAGGCTGCCCACTACAGCCTGTACAAGTGGAACGGCCTCACGCCGCTGACCGACTTCGTCGGCCTCAAGAACTACCAGGTCGCGCTGTCGAGCGACGCCTTCCGGGCGGCCATCGGCAACAACCTGCTGATCATCCTCCTGTCGCTGGCGATCCAGATCCCGTTCTCGCTCGCCCTCGCGGTCATCCTCAACCGGCGGTTCCGCGGGCGCGCCGTCTTCCGGCTGCTGTTCTTCCTGCCGTACGTGCTGTCCGAGGCGGTCACCGGGATCGTGTTTCGGCTGCTCCTCCAGCCCCACGCGTTCGTCGACTCGGGGCTGTCCGCGGCCGGCCTCAACGTCCTCATCCAGGATTGGCTCGGCGACCCCAACTTCGTGATGGTCACCATGTTCGTGATCATCTCGTGGAAGTACTTCGGCTTCCACATGATCCTGATGCTGGCGGGCCTCCAGGGCATCCCGAAGGAGCTCGAGGAGGCGGCCATGATCGACGGGGCGGACCGCCGGCAGGCGTTCCGGCACGTGACGCTCCCGTTGCTGGGCCCGACGATCCGCATCTCGATCTTCCTCTCGATCATCGGCGCGCTCCAGCTGTTCGACATGATCTGGGTCATGACGGGCGGCGGGCCGCTCAACGCGTCCAACACGATGGCGATCTCGATGTTCAAGGCCGGCTTCAAGGGCACGCAGATGGGCTACGGCTCGGCGCTCGCGGTGATCCTGTTCCTGTTCAGCCTCGTGGTCGCCCTCGCGTACCAGCGGTTCGTGCTCCGGCGCGACACCGAGGGCGCCCTCACGTCGTTCGGTGGCTGACCCGATGACGACCACCACCACCAACGTTGGCGCCGCATCGGCGACGGCCAGGCGGCAGGGCATCCGCATCGCCCGTCCGAGCCTGCTCGGGATCGTCGCCTACATCGTCCTGGTCGATCGTCGCGGCGGCGATCCTGATCCCGATCGGATACGCGGTCCTCGGTGGCTTCAAGACCAACGGCCAGATGGCGGCGAACCCGGGCGCGATCCTGCCCGACCCGTGGGTCCTCGAGAACTACGAGGAGGTCCTCGTCGGCAGGAGCGCCCCGGTCTTCTGGGGGGAGTTCGGCAACAGCCTGGTGATCGCGGTCATCTCGGTCACGGTCGCGGTGGTCTTCGCTTCGATGGCGGCCTTCGTGTTCGCGCGGATGCAGTTCCGAGGACGTGAGGCCCTGTTCACGCTGTTCGTGTTCGGCCTGCTGTTCCCCACCGCGGTCGCGATCCTGCCGCTGTTCATCCTGGTGCGGAACCTCGGCCTGACCGGAACGCCGCTCGGCGTGGCGCTGCCGCAGGCGGCGTTCGCCCTGCCCCTGACGATCGTGATCCTGCGCCCGTTCTTCCGGAGCATCCCGGCGGAGCTCGAGGACGCGGCGCGGATCGACGGCTGCAGCTCGTTCGGCTTCTTCTGGCGCGTCCTGCTGCCGCTCTCGCGGCCGGCGCTGGCGACGGTCAGCGTGCTCGCCGTGGTCACGACCTGGAACGCGTTCCTGCTGCCCCTGATCGTGCTCAACGGCGCCGAGCAGTGGACGCTGCCGCTGGGTGCCCAGAACTTCTCCACCCAGTTCTCGTCCGACCAGGCGCGCATCCTCGCGTTCACGGTCGTGGGGCTCATTCCGGCGATCATCTTCTACGCCATCGCCGAGCGCCAGCTGGTCGGCGGCCTCACGGCCGGGGCGGTGAAGGGCTGATGACCACGACCCAGGCCCACTACCGGGATCCGAGCCTGCCCATCGAGGCGCGCGTCGCCGACCTGCTCGCCCGCATGACGCTCAACGAGAAGATCGCGCAGCTCGGGTCGGTGTGGTCGTTCGAGCTGTTCCGCAGCGAGACCGAGCTCGATCCCGACCTCGTTCGGGCGCGCCTCGCGGCCGGGATCGGGCAGATCAGCCGCGTGGCGGGCGCGACCAACCTCGACACCCCAGGCGCCGCGGCCGCGGGCAACGCGATCCAGCGGTTCCTGGTCGAGGAGACGCGGCTGGGCATCCCGGCCATCCTCCACGAGGAGACGCTCCACGGCCTCCTGGCGCGCGGCGCGTTCTCGTTCCAGCAGTCGATCGGCGCGGCGGCGGCGTTCGACCCGGAGCTCGTCGAAGCCATCGCGGTCACGATCCGGCGGCGGATGCTTGCCATCGGCGGACGCCTGGCACTGGCGCCCGTCCTCGACATCACCCGCGACCCGCGCTGGGGCCGCGTCGAGGAGACCTACGGCGAGGATCCGTACCTCGCGACCGCGCTCGGCGTCGCCTACGTGCGGGGCATGCAGGGGTCCGACATCGGCACCGGCGTCGTCGCGACGGGCAAGCACCTGGTCGGGCACGGGCTGGCGGAGGGCGGCCTCAACCAGGCCCCCGCGCATGCCGGGCCACGCGAGCTGCGCGACGAGCAGCTGCTGCCGTTCGAGGCGGCCGTCCGTGACGCGGGCCTCGCCTGCATGATGCCCGCCTACTGCGACGTCGACGGCCTCCCCTGCCATGTGTCGGAGGAGCTGCTGACCACGATCCTGCGCCGCGAATGGGGGTTCGACGGGATCGTCGCGTCGGACTACACCGCGGTCCAGATGCTGGTCGGCCAGCACCGCCTGACCGACGACCTCGGCACCGCGGCGGGGATGGCGCTGCGGGCCGGCATGGACAGCGAGCTGCCGACGTCGGCGGCCTACGCGGAGCCGCTCAAGGCGGCCATCGCCGACGGGCGGATCGACCCCGCATTCGTGGACCTCGCCGTCGAGCGCAACCTGCGGCTCAAGTTCCGACTCGGGCTGTTCGAGCAGCCGTTCGTGGATGTGCCGTCCGTGGCGATGCTCGACCAGATCGGGGCCGAGGAGCAGTCGCTCGCGATGGACCTCGTGCGGCGATCCATCGTGCTGCTCGAGAACGACGGCGTGCTGCCGCTGGCCGAAGGAGACGGCCGGATCGCCGTCATCGGGCCGATCGCCGACAGCGGGCGCGACCTCATGGGCGACTACGCGCACTTGCCCCACATCGAGACCCTGGCCGAGCTGCGCCACCAGGCGAACCCGTTCGGCTTCCCGTCGAGCGAGGTGATCCAGCCGACCGACGAGTCCGGCGCCTGGCCGACGATCCTCGGCGCCCTGCGGGAGCGCTTCGGCGCAGCGCGCGTCGCGTACGCCCGCGGCACCGGCCTGCGCGACGGGAGCGACGAGGAGATCGCCGAGGCGGTGGCCGCCGCGAGCGCCGCGGGCACGGCCATCGTCGTGCTCGGCGAGCGGTCCGGCCTGACCTACGACGCGACCACCGGCGAGTCACGAGACCGGCGCGACCTCCGCCTCCTCGGCCGGCAGCAGGAGCTGCTCGAGGCGGTGGTCGCGACCGGGACCCCGACGATCCTGCTGGTCGTGAGCGGTCGCCCGCTCGCCCTCGAGTGGGCCGCGGAGCACTGCGCGGCCATCGTCCTCGCCTGGGTCCCGGGCGAGGCGGGTCCGGCGGCCATCGCCGAGGTCCTGGCGGGCGACACCGATCCCGGCGGCCGGCTGCCGATCACGATGCCGCGCCACGTCGGCCAGCTGCCGCTCACCTATCGCCACCATCCCACCGGCGGGCGATCGAACTGGAAGATCGACTACGTCGACGGCCTGGTCTCGCCCATGTGGTCGTTCGGGCAGGGCCGCTCGTACACCACGTTCTCGATGGACCGGCTGCGGGTCGACCGCTCGACGCTCGACACCGCCGGGGACACCGTCACGATCGAGGTCGACGTCACCAACACGGGTTCGCGCGCCGGCGACGAGGTCGTCCAGCTCTACGTCCGGGACGAGGAGGCGAGCGTCGCCCGCCCCGTCATCGAGCTGCGCGGGTTCCGGCGGGTCTCGCTCGAGCCCGGCGAGTGCCGGACGGTGACCTTCCGCCTGTCGACCGAGCAGCTGGCGTACGTCGGCGCCGACTACCGGCGCGTCGTCGAGCCCGGCCTCGTGCGCGTCTTCGTCGGCCGGTCGTCGGTCGAGCTCCCACTCTCGGCGGACCTCCACCTGGTCGGCCCGACGATCGAGCTCCTCGAGCGCACGCACTACCTCACCGAGGCGAGCGACACCCGCGAGGCCTGAGGCCCGCCGACGACGCGCGACGGGTGATCCCGTCGCCGTTTGACGTAGACGACGCGGCCATCGCCGTCCATCACCGCGCGCTGTCCGATCCCCGAGGCTGGCGTCAGCGGCCCTTCACCCGTGGGCCATCGACGGAGCCACTGACATGCCTGACTTCGACCTCCCTGTTCCAGATCGTCGTCGTGATCGCGGCCGTTGCCAGCCCGGCGATCCTGTTCGCCCGGCTCGTGAGCGGCGGCGAGCAGGGATCACTCGCGACCCTCTTCGCCGCTCCGGATCCCAACGCCTGGCCGCGCGGCGTCCAGGAAGAGGACCCGCGGCCCTGGGTCCTGGGTGCCACGGTTCCGTCCGCCATCTAGGCAGGTCCACGACGACCCGTGCAGACCCTCGAACGCGGGTCCGGCGCGGGGCGGGTCGGCCCTCGCGACGTCACCTCCGGTCAGGTCGAACCTGACGCCAGCACCCCGGCAACCGATGGCCGCAGCGTTCCACACCATCCAGGCGTCGTCCGGCGGCACGCCGTCCGCCTCGCCGGACGTCGCGCGCGCCGTCACCATCGCGCTGATCGTCGCGGTCGAGATCGTGATGTTCGCGGTCCTGATCGCCTTCCTCGCCCAGCCGGCGACCGGCGTCCCTGGCCCGATGCCCGCCCCCGGCGCGGCGCCGGCCGCCGCCCTCGTGCTGGTGGCCTGACCGGCGGGCTCGTCAACCCTCGAGCGGCGCCACCGCGAACAGGTGCGAGAACTGCTTGCACCAGATCAGCACGCTCCGGACACCCGATGGGTCGACGCCGTCCGGCACGCGCATGTTGAAGCTGCCGTCGGTCGCCTTGAGCCGACCCACCTCGATCGCATCGTGGGCGTAGCCGGCCGCGTCGGGCGAGAGGACGACGTACAGATCGGGGCCGTTGCGGACGGCGAACTCCTCGAGCCGCACGACCCAGCGACCCGGCTCGACCTCGCGCAGGATCGCCGTCCCGCGACCGAAGTGGAAGTCGTCGGTCCCCGAGAAGCGACCGGTGCGAGGCGGATCCGCCGTCCAGGCGGGCTCGCTCGGCGTCTCGGCGGAAGCGGGGCTCGACGCCGCGGGGCTCGATACCTCCCGGCCGGGCGCAACGGTCGTCGGCCGTGGGGTGGGCGTCGAGGCGGTCGGACCAGGCGCGAATGCCTCGACGGCCGGCTCGTGCAGCTCCGTGCGCAGGAACACGGGCGACCCGAGATACCACGCGATCGGCGCGCCGATGACGGCGACGACGATGGCGAGCGCGGCGGCGATGCGGCGGCGGCGATGGGACATCGGGACTCCGTGCGGCGGCAGTACGCCGGAGGATCGCAACGATGGGTGACGCGACGATGACGCCGGCTGGCGCTCAGGCCGGGAGCGTGAGCCAGAACGTCGTCCAGCCGCCCTCGCTGGTGACCCCGACCCGGCCGCCGGCCGCCTCGACCAGCTGGCGCACGATCGCGAGGCCGATGCCCGCGCCCCCGCGCTCGCGGTCGCGCGACTTCTCCACCCGGTAGAACCGCTCCCAGACGCGCGGCAGGTCCGCCTCGGGGATGCCGGGCCCCGTGTTGGCGACCCGCACCCGCACGCCGCCGTCGCCACGGTCGACCGTCACCTCGACCTCGCCGCCGTCGGGCGTGTAGCGGACGGCGTTCTGCAGCAGGTTGGCGACGACCTGGGTGAGCTCGTCGGGCCGCGCATGCGCGACGAACCCGGGCGGCGCGTCGAGCCGCAACGCGATCGAGCGGCGGGCGAGCGCCGGAGCGACGAGGTCGGTGGACGCCGTGACGATGGCGCCGACGTCGACCTCCCGGGCGACGCCCTGTGACCCCTCGACGCCCGCGAGCACGTCCAGCGACGCCGCGAGGCGGGTCAGACGGTCGACCTCCTCGCGCAGCGAGTCGAACGTCGCCGGATCCGGCGGCAGCACGCCGTCGCGCAATGCCTCGAGGTAGCCCTGCAGGTTGGTGAGCGGCGTCCGCAGCTCGTGCGAGGCGTTGACGATGAACTCGCGGCGGACCGCCTCCTGCTCGGCGAGGCGGGCGGCCATCGCGTTGTAGGACGCCGCCAGCGCACGCAGCTCGGCGGGTCCCTCTTCCGGCACCCGCGCATCGAGGTCGCCGTCCGCGATCCTCGCCGCGGCCGCCGAGATCCGCTCGAGGGGCCGGGCGAGCCGGCGGGACAGGGCCATCGCCAGCACGATCGCGACGGCCGCCGCGACCAGCGCCGCCACCCCGAACACGATCGTCACGCTGTGGTCGAACATCTCGCGGGCGTGGTCCGCGCTCGCGCCGGCGGCCATCATCAGCGCCTCGAACGCGTCCCCGCCCACCCGCAGTACGCCGATCCCGACGATGGCGAGCGCGACGCCGGCCACGACCAGCGACGCGACGCAGGATCTGCACCGACAACCCGTCGCGCCGGCCCATCAGCGGTTCACGCCCGGCCCACCGTCCGACGCTCGACCGCCGTCGCAGCGCGGTAGCCGGTCCCGCGAACGGTCGCCACGTAGCGCGGCTCGGCCGGGTCGTCGCCCAGCTTCTCGCGCAGTCGCCGCACGTACTGGTCGATCGAGCGGTCGAGCACGTCGCCCTCGCCGGTGCCGTGGATCGCGTCGAGCAGCTGGTCGCGGGTGAGGACGCGTCCGGACGCCTCGAGCAGCGCCGCCAGCAGCCGCAGCTCGAGCGCGCTCAGGGCGACCTCGGCACCGTCGACCGTCACCCGGTGCCGGTCGATGTCGAGCTCGAGGCCGTCCATCGAGAGCACGACGTCCCCGGTGGCCCCGCCGCGCTCGGTCCGGCGCAGGATCGTCGCCACCCGCACGACCAGCTCGGCCGGCGAGAACGGCTTGGGCAGGTAGTCGTCGGCGCCCTCCGTGAGGGCTGCGATCCGGTCGGCGACCGCACCTCGCGCCGACAGCACGAGGATCGGCACGTCGCCGAACTGGCGCGCCCGCCGGATGACCTCGATCCCGTCGATCTCGGGGATCATCAGGTCGAGCACGACGAGGCGAGGATGCTCGGCGATGGCGTCGAGCGCGGCCCGGCCGTCGACCGCGGTCACGACCCGGTAGCGCTCGCGTTCGAGGTAGGTGCGCACGAGGGCCACGATCTTCGGGTCGTCGTCGACGACGAGGATCGGCGCCTGGTCGCGGGCGCGGGCGGGGCCAAGGCTGGACGTCATGCTCAGCATCATCGCCGCGCCAAGGCTGGCGGGCAACGATGACGCGCCCGTGACGCGGTCAGGCGAGGGGCTGCGCGACCTCGGCGTGCGCTTCCACGTCCGGCGGACCGGGGACCCAGATCGGCGCCGCGTCCTGGAGCACGTGGTAGGTGCGGATCCGGTCGCGATTCACGAGCACGACCTCGTGCGTCGCCGGCTCGGATGTCGACCCGTCGATCTCGACGTACGCCTCGGTCACCGGGAGGAACCGCGACCAGCGGTTCAGGGCGTTGAGCGGATGGGCGCTCGGCGAACGGTGCAGGTTGCCCGTCACCGTGAACGGCCCGACCTCGAGGCGGACGTGCTCCGGGATCGTGCGCAGGCGCCGCTGGGGGTCGCCCCGGCGGCCCGCGACCTCGATCAGGCTCAGGTCCCGCCGCGCGACCTCGAGCTCGTCGAGCTGGACCGTGTGGCCGTCGTCGATGGCGACCACGGTCGCCGAGGAGAACACGAGGATGTCGATGTCGTTGACGACATCGCTCAGCCGACCGTCCCCGAGGTCGACCTCCCCTTCGAGGCGGCAGTCCTCCGCCCAGGCCACGAGCTGCTCGCGCACGTCGTCCCGCTCACCGGACGTCCGCCCGGAGACACCGGACGTCGTCACGTAGCCGGAGCATACGCGCGTCCGGTCCGGTGGGGAAGAGGGCTGTACAGCGTGGTCGCTACGGGAGGGCCTTGAGGGCCTCGGCGGCCAGCGCCGCGTCCGCCGTGCTCACGATGAACACCTTGCCGTCGTTCGAGAGCACGTAGTCGAGCGGCCCCTGGTCGCCGTAGTCCACCTTGGTGACAGCCCGGCCACCGACGGTCACGGGCGCCGTGGTGACCCCGGCTGTGGTGGACGGCAGCCACGCCTCCAGGACGAGCTTGCGCAGCGCCTTCTCGCCCATGCCGTCGACCGCGAGCGCGGTGATGCTCAGGTCCGACGCCCCCGTCTCGTCCGAGGCGTAGGCAACCAGCAGGTCCGCGGGCGTGTGCCCGTCCGCCCGCAGCGCCGCCGTGATGGCCCGAGCGCCCGGATCGTCGCCGAGCACGTCGACACCGGTCACGCTGTCGGTCTGGAGCGCGACGTCGCCGATCGTGGCCGGGATCGCCGCCTCGAGCTCCGGCGCCGCCGGGCTCTCGGAGGCCCCGGCTTCGTCGGATGGCAGCTCGCCATCGGACGGCTCCTCGGAGAGCCCCGCGTCCGGGGCCCCGGCGGCGATCGTGCCGCCATCGCCGCCGAGCGCCTTGTCGAACGCCGATGCGAGCGAGTCGACCTCGGACGGCGTCGCGTCGCCCGATGCGGCCAGGTACACGACGACGTCGCCGTGCCGCAGTTGCACGAACGTGGCGCCCGACCCGTCCTCGGCGCTGAACGCCTGGTCGCCGAGGTCGTTACGGTCGGTGACGGTCTGCCCGGCGGCAGCCGCGGCGTCGGCCGAGCGGGTCACCGCGTCGGCGGCGCCCGACGGGAAGCACGTGATCGTTGCGTACACGACCGCCTGGGCGGTCGCCTGGTCCGCGGGTTGAGCGCCGACGATGGTCATCTGCTTGCGGTCGACGTCGTACTGGCTCGCGCTGACCGACCAGTCGGCCGGCAGGTCCCGGTCTCTCGGCGTCGTGTTCCACGCCGCGTCCTGGCACGAGCTGCCCGACGGCGCGATCGTCCGCCACACGGCGAGGCCCAGCGCGACCAGCGCGACGACGACCGCGATCCAGGCGACCCGGCGCGTGGTCTGCGAGGCCTGGGCCAGCTGGGCGCGCTCCTCGGAGGGCCGCGACCTGGGCTGGGACGGCGCCGGATCCGGGCGCGGCGAACTGGTGGAGGTCATCGCGCTCGAGGATGCCCGGTCTGGATGAGCGCTGCCTGAGCGTCGATCAGCGTGCCCGCATCCGGTTGTTCTTGGGGTTGTGCTCGAGCTCGGCCAACCCGAGCTCCTCGAGCAGCGGCGGAAGGTAGACGCCGAATCGCCCGCGCAGCCCCTTCTTCAGGCCATACCAGCCCCCGACCGGGTTCGCCTCGGACCGGCCGAAGGCCTCGACGGTCCCGTCGGCGGCCGGCTTCTGCTCGTCGGCGCCGCCCAGCGCGACCCAGTCGCCCTGTGCCTTGAGCCACGTGTGGAGGTCGTCGATCGCCCGCAGGTCGTAGCGCAGCTGGGTGCCGCCGACCTGGCACAGGAGCACGGGCGGGTCGGCGGCCTGGTCGCGCCACATCTGGTACTGCGATCCCCCGTTGGCCGTGACCAGCTGCCACGGGTCCTCGCGCGTTCCGGTTCCTGCCATGTGCGTCGCCTCCGAGTGATGCCCCACGAGAGCATACGGCTGGCGCGTTCGCCAGGGCGCCCGACCTCAGCGGCGGCGCAGGTTGTGCGGGAAGGTCGGCCCGGGAGGCCCGGGGATGGCGGCCAGGACGGCGGGATCCCCGGCGGCATGACGGCGCGCGAGCTTGCCCGCGACGCCGGACGCGGGCACCTCGATGCGCGCCGTGTAGTGACCGGGCGCGCCCTGCTGCGCCATCGCCCGGGTGACGGCCCCATCCGGCCCGACAAGCCTGATGTAGATCGGCGAACCGTCGACGAGATGCCTGGTGCCCTCGTCGAGGACCGTGACCGTCATGCCGATCAGCAGCTTCGTCCCGCCGGGCGTGCCGCCGGCGACGGGCGCGTCGAGCTCGGCGGCGAGGCCCTCCTTGGCGAGGGCCGGGGCCGCCAGCGCGGTCGCGGCGAGGACGAGGGCGCCGGCGATGGCAAGGACCCTGAGGGAGCGATGGCTGGAGTTGCGCATGGGTGGCCTCCTGGGGCGTTGATGCGCGTGTTACACCGCCCGATCGGCCCCGGTTCCCGGCAACGGCCGCGTGGCGGGCCGGCCTCCGGCGAGCCAGGTCGGGCTCCGCAGTGGGTGGCCGACCGCCGACCCGATCGCGGCGGACGCCGCCATCACGCCCTCAAGGCTCACGCCATGCTCGATCCCGAGCCCGTCGAGGAGATACACGAGATCCTCGGTGGCGAGGTTGCCCACCGCGCCCGGACCGGCGAACGGGCAGCCGCCGAGGCCGCCGGCGGAGCTGTCGACGATGGACACGCCACGCTCGAGCGCGGCATAGACGTTGGCCAGCGCCTGTCCGCGGGTGTCGTGCGCGTGGAGGCCGATGCGCGCGAGGTCGACGATGGGCAGCACGGCGTCGAGGACCCGGTCGACGTCGCCCGGGGTCGCCGCCCCGATGGTGTCGCCCAGGCCGATCTCGTCACACCCGAGCTCCAGCAGGCGCCCGGCGACGCGCGCTGCGGTTGATGGCGCGACGGGTCCTTCATACGGGCAGCCGAAGGCCACCGACACGTAGCCCCGAACGCGCATCGAGCGGGCGGCCGCGCCCGCGATCACGCCGGCGGCATCGGCCAGCGCCTCGTCGGTCGTGCGGTTCAGGTTGGCGCGGTTGAACGAGTCCGTGGCGCCGATCACCACGGCGATCTCGTCGGCGCCGGCGGCGACGGCCCGCTCGAGCCCGCGCTGGGTGGGGACGAGGACCGGGTACCGGACGCCGGGCCGGCGCTCGATCGAGGGCAGCAGCATGTCCGCGTCGGCGAGCTGGGGCACGGCGCTGGGGTGGACGAACGAGGTCGCCTCGATGACCGACAGGCCGGCCGCCCCGAGGCGGTCGATGAAGTCGCGCTTGACGTCGGTCGGGATCTGCGCCGCCTCGTTCTGGAGGCCGTCGCGCGGGCCGACCTCGACGATCGTGACCCTCGTCGGCAGCGCCACGTCAGGCAGCCCCGCCAGAGCTCGAGGCGTCGAGATCCACGAGCAGCTGGCCGCGCTGCGACCTGGTCGCCGACGGCGACGTGGACCCGGGCGACGCGGCCCGGGGCCGTGGCGGCGATCACGTGCTCCATCTTCATCGCCTCGAGGATGACGAGCGGCGCGTTCCCGCGCACATGGTCACCGGGCTCGACGTGCACGCGCACGATGCGACCCGGCATCGGCGCGGCGAGGGCGTCGGGGTGATCGGCGACGCCCGAGGATTCCGGAGCCCGACGGCGGGGCGGCGAGGGAGACCCGGTGGCGGCGGCCGAGCCAGGTCACGGTCTCGACCCGCCGGCGACCCACGGCAGGGCGGACCAGCGCCGTCTCATCGCCGATCGCGAGGGTCCAGCCTTCGTCCGCGTCGCCGCCGGTCCTCGAGACCTCGAGCTCGCCGTCGTCGATGGTGACGGTGGCCGCGTCCGCCCCGGGCACGACGGCTGTCCGGCTCGTCCACGGGCGCCCGCCGACGACCCAGCGCAGCGGTTCGCCGATCCGCGCCTGACGCCACGGGACGGTCGAGCGCCACGGGTCGCCGAGTACCCGGTTCGCGCCGTCGAGCGAGCGCGCCGCTGCGGCGATGGCGAGCACCTCGACGGGCGTGTCCGTCTGCCGGTCGACGACCCCGTGCTCGGCGAGGAAGTCCGTATGGAGGTCGCCCGCCAGGAACGCCGGCTCGTCGAGGACCGCGGCCAGCACGTCCACGTTGGTCTCGACCCCCTCGATCCGCGTGGCGTCGAGCGCATCGACGAGCGCCGCGATCGCCGCCGCCCGATCGGCACCGTGGGCGATCACCTTCGCCAGCAGCGAGTCGTAGAACGGCGAAACCGACGATCCCAGGGCGACGCCCGTGTCGACGCGGACCCGGTCCGGCAGGTCCCACGCCGTCACGACGCCCGTCGACGGCAGGAACCCGGCCGCCGCATCCTCGGCCACGATCCGCAGCTCCATGGCGTGCCCCTTGAGGCGGACGTCGGCCTGCCCGAACGCCAGCGGCTCCCCGGCCGCCACGCGCAGCTGCTGCTCGACGAGGTCGAGGCCGGTCACCGCCTCCGTCACGGGGTGCTCCACCTGGAGCCGGGCGTTGACCTCGAGGAAGAAGAACCCGCCGGCATCGTCGAGCAGAAACTCGACCGTCCCGGCGCCCTCGTAGGCCGCGGCTCGCGCCAGCCGGAGCGCCGCCTCCCCCATCGCCGCCCGCAGGGCCGGTGAGACGGCGGGCGACGGCGACTCCTCGATCAGCTTCTGGTGCCGCCGCTGGATGCTGCACTCGCGCTCGCCGAGATGAACGAGCGAGCCATGCGCATCGCCCAGGATCTGGATCTCGACGTGACGTGGCCGCTCCACGAACCGCTCCAGGAGCAGCCGGTCGTCGCCGAACGACGCCGCGGCCTCCCGGCGAGCCGCGGCCAGCGCCTCGGGCAGATCGCCGGGCTCGCGCACGACCCGCATGCCCCGGCCACCGCCGCCTGCGCTGGCCTTGACCAGCAGCGGGTACCCGATCCCGCCGGCCGCCCCGAGCAGGGCGTGGTCGCTCGCGTCGTCGCCGTGGTAGCCCGCCAGGACCGGGACGCCGTTGGCCTCGGCCAGCGCCTTCGCCTGGGCCTTGTCGCCGAGCGCCCGCATGGCCACGGGCGGCGGGCCGATCCACGCAAGCCCGGTCGCGAGGCACGCGTCGGCGAAACCGGCGTTCTCGCTCAGGAACCCGTAGCCCGGGTGGATCGCCTCCGCGCCGGTCGCGCGAGCCGCATCGAGGATCGCGTCGGCCCGCAGGTAGCTCTCGGCCGCCGGCCCGGGTCCCAGCCGGACGGCGACGTCGGCCGCATGGACGTGGGGTGCGTCCCAGTCGGCATCGGAGTAGACGGCGACCGTCCGGATCCCCAGCCGGCCGCACGTCCGCATCACGCGCAGCGCGATCTCGCCCCGGTTCGCGACGAGGACCGACGAGAACACCCGGCCCGGCGGCGCTACATCCGGAACACGCCGAACGGCGTGTCCGGGATCGGCGCGTTGAGCGCGGCGGAGATCCCCAGCCCCAGCACCATCCGGGTGTCGGCGGGGTCGATGATGCCGTCGTCCCACAGCCGGGCCGTGGAGAAGTAGGGCGAGCCCTCGCGCTCGTAGGCGGCGAGCGTCGGGGCCGTGAACGCCTCGCGCTCCTCGTGGGTCATGTCGCGGCCGTCGCGCGCGAGGGCATCCAGACGCACCTGGAGCAGCACGCTCGCCGCCTGCTGGCCGCCCATGACGCTGATCCGTGCGTTCGGCCACATCCACAGCTGACGCGGCGAGTAGGCGCGCCCGCACATGCCGTAGTTGCCGGCCCCGAACGACCCGCCGACGATCACCGTGAACTTCGGCACCCGCGCGTTCGCGACGGCCATCACCATCTTCGCCCCGTCGCGCGCGAGGCCCCGGTTCTCGTATTCGCGACCGACCATGAACCCGGTGATGTTCTGGAGGAACACGAGCGGGATGCGGCGCTTCGTGCACAGCTCGATGAAGTGGGCGCCCTTGAGCGAGCTCTCGCTGAACAGGATCCCGTTGTTGGCGACGATGCCCACCGGGTAGCCCATGATCCGCGCGAAGCCGGTCACCAGCGTCGTGCCGTAGCGCGCCTTGAACTCGTCGAGCTCGCTGCCATCGACGATCCGCGCGATGACGTCGCGGACGTCGAACGACTGGCGCAGATCCGTCGGCACGATGCCGTACAGCTCGACCGGGTCATACAGCGGCGCGCGCGCCGGCCGGACGTCCCAGGGCGGATCCTTGTGTGCGGCTGGCACGTTGGCGAGGATCCGGCGGGTGATCGCGAGCGCGTGCTCGTCGTCGTCGGCGAGGTGGTCCGCGACGCCGGACAGCCGGGTGTGGACGTCGGCGCCGCCGAGATCCTCGGCCGAGACCTCCTCGCCGGTCGCTGCCTTCACGAGCGGTGGGCCGCCGATAAAGATCGTGCCCGTCCCCTGCACGATGACCGTCTCGTCGCTCATCGCCGGCACGTAGGCGCCACCGGCGGTGGAGCTGCCCATGACGACGGCGATCTGCGCGATGCCGGCGGCCGACAGGTTGGCCTGGTTGTAGAAGATCCGCCCGAAGTGCTCGCGATCGGGGAACACGTCGGCCTGGAGGGGCAGGAAGGCGCCACCGCTGTCGACGAGATACACGCACGGCAGCCGGTTCTCGGCCGCGATCTCCTGGAGCCGCAGATGCTTCTTGACGGTCATCGGGAAGTAGGTGCCGCCCTTGACCGTGGCGTCGTTGGCGACGATCGCGATCTCGCGCCCGCCCACGACCCCGATGCCGGTCACGATCCCGGCCCCGGGCGCGTCGCCGTCGTACATGTCCCAGGCCGCCAGCGGCGAGAGCTCGAGGAACGGGGATCCGGGATCGACGAGACGGTCGATCCGGTCGCGCGCGTGCAGCTTGCCGCGCGCCGTGTGCCGCGCGACGGCCTCCGCTCCGCCACCCTGCTGGACCCGAGCCAGGCGCTCCCGCAGCTCGGCGACGAGCGCGAGGTTGGCGTCGCGGTTGGCGTCGAACGAGGAGCCGCGGGGCGTGTCGGCGAGGACGGTCATCGGCCCCATTAGCATCGGGCATCCGCCGCGTGTCAAGCGGGCCGGCCCGCTAGCATCGACAGCCATGGGCGAGAGCGTGTTCTACGGCCCGGAGCAGGCGGGCATCCACCACGAGGCGTTCGGGCGGCTTGCGGGGCGGGCGGCGGACCTGCTCAGGGCCGAGCTTGCGGCCTCGGGCCTCCCGTCCGGCACGATCGTCGACCTCGGCTGTGGGTCGGGGATCCTGGCCCGCCGCATGACCGAGGCCGGCTACGACGTCGTCGGGGTCGACGTCTCCGCCTCGATGCTGGAGATCGCGCGGCGGGAGGCGCCGGACGCCCGCTTCGTCCTGGGCAGCCTGCTCGATGCCGAGCTGGCGCCGTCCTCGGTTGCCGTGACCGCCACCGGGGAAGCGCTCAACTACGCGGGCGACGCCCGCGCGGGCGACGCTGCGTTCGCCGCGCTGGCGTCACGCGTGGCCACCGCCCTCGTCCCCGGAGGGATCCTGCTGTTCGACGTCTCGGTGCACGGCAGGTCCGGGCCCGACCGCCTGCGCGTCCAGTTCCACGACCATCCGGGCTGGTCGGTCGGGGTGCGCGAGACCGAGGACGACACGTCCGTGACACGCGCCATCGCCACGTTCCGCCGCCTCGACGACGGCCGCTACGAGCGCACGGACGAGCGGCACGTCCTCCACCTCTACGATCCCGCGCGGCTCCGGTCCACGCTCGAGGCGGCCGGCTTCGATGCCGACGTTCGGGCGGGTTACGAGCCCGGCGAGTCAATGGCGGGCTGGGTCGTCGTCCTGGCACGCCGCCGCTGACCACGGCGCCGCGTCAGGCCAGCGCGTCCTCGAGCAGGCGCCCGATCGCGGCGGCCCCGGCGAGTCGCTGTTCGCCGATACCGGCGACGACGATGATCGTCAGGAAGATCCAGGCCACGACCCCGACCGCCACGAGCGGGAGCGGGATGCCATTCCACACGAGGAACAGCGCGAACAGAACGGTGATGCCAGCGGCCGGTAACCCGAACGCCGTCGGCGCGGCGGCGATCGACCCATCCAGGACGCTGCCCTCCAGCGACCCGTCGATCGTCCCCTTGAACTCGAGCGATCGCGACTCGGGGCCCGATTCCACCGCCGAGGCACGCGACTTCGGCACGGCCGTGAACGACACGGCCACGCCGTCAACCGTCCCGTCGACGAGCACGAGGCCCGACGACGCGCGCCTGCGGCTCGGGCCGCTACCGCCCGCGAGCAGGCTCGCGATGATCGCAAGGGCCTCGTCGGGTGGCCTCGGCGAGTGGACGATGACCCGCCGGGGTGTCGGCGTGATCACGTCGTGCCACAGGCTCACCGGCCCGTGAAGCGTGGCTTGCGCTTCTCGGTGAACGCGCGGAAGCCCTCGCGCCGATCGTCGCTGACCAGCACCGTCTCGTAGAGCTCGTTCTCAGCCTCGAGGCCCGCGGCCAGCGCCCGGTGCGCGCCACGGATCGCCGCCTTCGCCTGGCGGATGCCAAGCGGGGCCCCCTCCGCGATCAACGCTGCGAGCGCCACCGCCTCGTCGCGGGCCAGCCCGGATTCGACGACACGTGCGACCACCCCCCACACCTCGGCCTCGATCGCGGACAGCCGACGGCCAGTGAGGATCACGTCCCGGGTCCTCGCCGGCCCGACGAGCCAGGTCAGCGTCTGTGTCGACCCGCCGCCCGGGAAGATCCCGATCCTGACCTCGGGCAGGCCGAAGCTCGCCGTCGGTCCGGCCACGATCAGGTCGCACGCGAGGGCCAGCTCGAAGCCCCCGCCAAGGGCGACGCCGTCGACGGCCGCGATCGTCGGCACCGGCAGCTCGTGGATCCGCCGGATCAGGCCGACGATCAGCGCCCGCTGGGCCCGCAGCTCGTCGTCGCCGAATCCCGCGCGCTCCTTGAGGTCCATGCCCGAGCAGAAGGCGCGCTCGCCGGACCCGGCGAAGACCACCCCGCGCACGCCGTCGTCGCCCGCGACCCCGTCGAGCGCCGCATGGAGGGCGGCCAGCATCATGTCGTCGATCGCGTTCATCGCCCCGGGCCGGTCGAGGGTCAGCACGACGATCGCGCCGCGATCCTCGTCCAGGGCGAGGCGCTCCTCGCGGAGGCCGGCTGTCGGATCAGTCATGCCGGCCATTGTCACGGCTCCGCGGTGACGCGCTCGTCGCGGTGCTCGTAGACCGAGGCCATCGGGTCGACGCCGCGCGCCACGAGCGGGTCGCGACGACCCAACCCGAACCAGACGACGAGCCCGGCGGCAACCGCCGCCCCGCCGCCCAGCGCCAGGGCCGTGCGGACGCCGGTCACATACGCGTCGACGTAACCCGCCGTGTCAGACGCCTGCACCGCGCGGGCGAGCGAGGTGAACGCAGGTGTCCCGACGGCAACGAGAAGATCGGAGAACTGCTGGCGGGCGGCCGCCGCGACCTGCGGGGCGATCCCGGCCTGTGAGCTGTCGAATGCCGCCATCGACACCAGCGAGACGATCGCCGTGACGAGGACGATGCCCATCCGGTTGCCGACGGCGATCGACGCCTCGTTCAGCGCCGCAGCCGTTGCCGGCAGGCCCCGTGGGACGCTGGCGAAGATGATCGCCGTCCGCACGGTGGTGGCGACGACGAAGCCGACGCCGATGAACAGCAGGGGCAGCACGAACAGCCCGTAGCCGGTGCCGGGACCGGCGAGCGCGGCCACCAGCAGGTTGCCGATCCCGACCACCGCCAGCCCGGCAGAGACCAGCACGCGCGGCGACGAGCGCGACAGCAGGTAGCCCGCGACTGGCCCGGCGGCGACGAGCCCCAGGAACAGCGGGGCGACCGCGACCAACCCGAACACTGGCCCGTACCGGGCAACGATCGAGAAGTACGTCGGCAGCAGCACCATGGGCACCGACTGGGCGATCGCGATCACCACGCCCGCGAACAGTGCGATGGTCACCGGACGACGATCCACCTTCAGCGCCGCCGGATGCTCCGCGCGCCGACGGCGCTCCCAGGTGAAGAACACCACCAGCAGCGCGATGCCGAGCCCGACGATGGCGAGCCGCACCGGGTTGTCCCAGCCGCTCCCCAGCCACAGCAGGCCGGCAGAGATCGCGACGATGCTGCTCGCCCAGAGTGCCGTTCCCAGGACGTACGGGCGCTCGGCCCGACCCGGTCGCTCGAGCTCCGGAACCCGGCTGCGCGCGATCGCCAGCGCGAGCACGGCCGCGAGCGCCGCCGCCACGAACCCGGGCCACCGTTCGCCCGGGATCAGGGTCAGCAGCGTCGGCATCATGGCCTGCGCGCCGCCGTACGCCGCATAGGCGAAGCCGATCGCGGTCGCCCGGGCAACGCCGCGGTAGGCGAGCGCGACGCAAGCGAGCGAGGCCGGGACCACAAGGGCCGAGGCGGCGGAGCCGACGAGGCGGGCCGCGACGAAGCCCGGCCCGGACGTCACGACCAGCCCGACGGCGTCCATCGCCACGAGCGCGACGAGCCCGCCCAGGATCAGCGGCCTGGCCCGACGGAGGTCGCCGATCGCGCCGCCGATCAGGAGCATGATCGCGAAGCCGACGGCCCCGACCAGCACGATTGACTCGAGCTCGGGCCGGGCGCGGATCGCCGACTGCACCGTCGTGAGCGACGGGCCCCAGACCTTGGGGTCGAGGCCGGCGGCGAACAGGGCGGCCGCCCCAGCCATGAGCGCGGCTCGGGCCTGCCGGTCTTCGACGACATCGGCGATGAACCGGGGCAGCGGCGGGCGGGCCATACGCCGCGATGCTAGCAGCGGGCGGTGGTCCCCGAACGTGCCCGCCGCCGCCCCCGAAGCGCTAGTTGACGAGCGTCTCCCCGTTGTCGGCCGGCGCCGGCCCGACAGTGACCGTCCGCTCCTCGGTGCCGCGCACGAGCGTCACTTCGAGGGGCAGGCCGGCCTCGCCGAGGACATCGTGGAGATCGTCGATGTCGGGGATGGGCTTGCCGCCCGCGGCAACCAGCAGGTCGCCTTCGAGGATGCCGGCCGCCTCAGCGGGGCTGCCCTCCTCCACGCCGCGCACGAGCACGCCGTCGAGCTCGGGCAGGCCGACGGATCGCCGGAGCCGCCGGGCAACGTGGGCCGGCGCGACCGCGATCCCGAGGTGCGGCCGCTCGTGCGCTTCGCCCCGGCCGAGGGCGTCCACGCGCGACTTGAGGCCGGCGTCGGCCGGCAGGGCCAGGTAGAAGCCTTCGCCCACCCGGTTCGTGTTCAGGCCGGCCAGCGCCCCGTCGGCGTCGAGGAGCGGGCTGCCGGACGAGCCCGGGGCAAGTGGCGCCGTGTGCTCGAAGGAGCCGGAGATGCGCCGGCCGCCGGGGCCGCGAAACGCCCGCTCGACGGACGACACGAACCCGAACGACACGCGCGCGCCGCCCGATGATGTTGCGGCGGCCGCGAACACGGCGGAGCCGATGGTGACGTTGCCACCCGACCACGTGATCGCCGGAGCACCGGCGGTGTCGACCTCGACGACCGCCAGGTCACCGTCCCAGTCGACGCCCTTCACGGTGCCGACGGCGGTTCGACCGCCAGGAAAGCGCACGGTGACCTCGCCGCCGCGAAGGTTGTGGGCGTTGGTCAGGACCCGGCCGTCGGCGACGACGACGCCGGAGCCGCGCAGCCGGGAGCCGATCCCGACGACGGAAGGGCCGACGGAGGCGGCCACCGCGGCGACGGCCTCCTGGAGCTCGTTGAGCACGGACATGAGCGAAGGAACCTCGGGACTGGGGTGCTGTGGCTCACGATCGAGCCAGTGACTTGCGATTTGCAATCTACTACCGCCCCGCCCGTCCCGCAAGTCCCTCGCCTACCATGGACCCGATGAGCACCCCCACCGACGCCTCACCCCGCGCCATAGAGGCCGCGAGTGCCCTGGGCATCGCGCTCGACCGGGTCGGCGACCGCTGGAGCCTGCTGATCGTCGAGGCGCTGCTGCCGGGCGCGCGGCGGTTCGGCGAGCTCGGCGAGTCGGTCACGGGGATCGCGCCCAACATCCTCTCGGACCGGCTGCGCCGCCTCGAGCGCGTCGGCATCCTCGTCGCCACGCCGTATACCCGGCGCCCCGTCCGCATGGAATACGCGCTCACCGCCGACGGCCGCGAGCTGGCCGGGGCGCTGCACCTGCTGGCCGACTGGGGCGTCCGCCGCGGCGGCCCCGGCGAGCCCCTCCGCCACGAGGTCTGCGGCACGCCCCTCGAGGCCCGCTGGAACTGCCCGACCTGCGGCCGCCTCGTGGACGACGACGAGCCCGACGGCCTCAGGAGGCTGTAGCCGGCCCCGCTCAGAACCCGAGCGGGTCGAACGCCTCGGTGCGCTCGGCGACGGCCTCGGCACCCAGCCGTCCGGACGCGAACCCGAGAGTCTCGTCGACGAGCGTGCCCCAGCCGCCTTCCTCGAGCGCGCGCAGCGTCGCGCTTGCGGCGGCGACCGCGCGCGTCGCATGGTCCAGCGCCATCCCACGCAGCTCCGGCGTCGCGCGCGACGCCCGCAGGCTCGCCGCGACCGAGGTCGCGCCGCGGGACTGGGCCGTCTCCACGCTCGATGCCCCGGGCCGGCGGACGATCGCGAGCGCGTCGCCCGCGTCCGGCAGCAGCGCGGCCACGATCGCGTGCCACATCGTCGCCAGGTCCGCTCGTAGCGGCGGCTCGACGAACGCGACCGGGTGGCCGGGCAGCAACGCGCGGCGAATGGCGACCTCGGCGGCGACGCGCGCCGGCGCATCCGACTCCTCGACCAGCCAGTCCGGGAACGCGCCGAGGACGACGGCGTCGTCTGGCAGCCCGTCGCGACGGGCGAGCGCGACGGCCAGCAGCTGGAGCGCGAGGGCGCGTCCGGCGCGCGTGGCCGGGTCCGACGGCACGCCGGAGGACAGGTCGCGGGCCACGATCAGCGGCCCGGCCGGAACGAGGATCCGCGTGCCGGCGCGACCGAGGAGCCGGTGGGCGAAGACGTGGTCGGCGATCGCGCGGTCGGGGTCGACGCGACCCGAGACGATCTCGCGCATCGGGTCGGCGATGACGATGTCGATCCGCTCGAAGGCGGCGACGACGGCCTGGTCGGGCGCGGCGAGGGCCTGCGCGTCGGTCATGATCCGGATGTAGCCGCGACGGCGCGCACCGGCCTCGTCGACGAACCGGCGAAGGACCGCGAGCGAGCGCTGGGCGCCGGTGGGGATCGGCTGCCCCGACGGATCGAACCCGTCGAGCCCGCCGCGCGACGATGGCTGCGCCCGCCAGCGCTCGACCGGCGCCGCGGTCCGGGCCGTCCGCTCGGCCAGCTCCCGGCTGGCCGGGACGTCGACCCGCACGAGCTCGGCCCCGCCGTCGATCGCGGTCCGGGCTTCGTCAAGGGCGTCCACGATCGCCGCCGACCCGAGGCCCGTCCCGAGCCACGGCCGCGGCGGATCGCCGAGGACCGCGAGCAGCTCCCGCCGTGCCGTCCGGTTGGCGTCGATGCGGTCCATCGCGGCCCGCGACAGCGCCGTCGCATCGGCGAGCGCGATCGCCCGCCGGTCGGGCTCCGCCAGGAGCTCCCCCTCGAGCCCGAGGTCGACGTCGCCCGCCGCGACCGCGAGGGCCAGCTCCTGGGGGGCGAGGTCGTACTCGGCCAGGGCCATCGCGAACGGCAGCGCGATCCCGCCGCCGAGGCGGCGGGGGTCCGGCCCGAGATAGCGGTCGACGACCTCCGCGGCGAGCGGCCGCCCGGCCCGGTCGACCCCGGTCACGCCGAACAGGCGCAGGATCGCGCGCTCCTGCCCGATCGTCGTCGACGACGCCGCGCCCGAGCCCCAGGCGACGGCGAGCCCGTTGGCGCGCGCGAGCAGGGCCTCGAGGTCCGATCCCTCCGCAAGCTGCTGCATGCCCGCAGTATGGCTGGCACCGCCGGGACGGCGCGAACCGCGGGCCAGTCCGAACCCCGTCAGCCGGCCGGGGGTTCCGCCGATGTGCGGGCGGTGTGCCCGATCCAGACGTGGCCGTCGGTGAACCGCTCGGCCTTCCAGATCGGCGCCCGCGCCTTGGTCTCGTCGATCGCGTAGCGTGCGGCCGCGAACGCGGCGTCGCGGTGAGGCGCGACGGCCACGATCACGACCGACGCGGCCCCCAGCGGCACGGCGCCGGAGCGATGGACGATCGCGAGGCGCCCGACGCCGAACCGTGCCTCCACCTCGTCAGCGATCTCCCCGAGCACCGCGATCGCCATCGACTCGAACGTCTCGTACTCGAGGCCGTCGACCCGTCGGCCGGCGTGCCGCGCGGCCGCGTCCTCCTGGCCCGGCGCCGGCGTCCCTGGCGTCGAGCGCGTGCGGCCGGTGAACGCGACCACCCCGCCGTCCTCGTCCGTCGCGAGGCGCTCGGTCAGCACCTGCACGATGTCGGCCGGGAACGGCTCGGCGTGGATCTCGAGGATCCGCTCGGACGCATCGCCGGACCCGCCGCTGACCGGCGGGATGCAGGCGAGCTCGTCGCCGTCGGCGAGGGTCGTGTCCGGGTCGGCGTACGTGCCGTTGACGGCGAAGCGCAGCGAGGAGCGGCCGGCGGCGAGCGCGGGCACGGACCCCGCGACGGCGGTCCAGGCGTCGTCCACGGTCGACCCGACCGGCACCTCGAGCCGCAGCTCGCGCATCCCCGCGATCTCGCGCTGCATCGCGAACAGGCGGACGCGGATCCGCAGCGGCGGCAGCAGCCGGTCCGCCGCCATCAGACCAGCAGCCCGGCGCCGAAGTAGAGGCCGGCCGCGAGGATCGTCCCGGCCGCGATGGCGCCGACGTCGATGTACAGCAGGCCAGTCGCCGACTCCATCGAGCGCGTCCGCGCCGTCTGCACCGCCGCCCAGGACACGATCAGCGGGAAGACGAGCCCGATGACCAGGCGCAGCCACACGAACAGCGCCCACGGCCCGACCAGCGCCGCGAACGGCCCGCCGCCGGCCGCGGCGGAGCCCGGCCCGGCGCCGAAGCCCACCCAGCCCACGAACAGCACGACCTGGAGGGCCACGATCCACAGCAGCCGGCGCGAGACCATCACGAGCGGCGCCTCGGGCAGCCGCGGCGTCACGAGGTACCAGTGCCCGAGGATCATCGCCGCGAACACGCCGCCGGTCGCCGCCGCGAGGACCGTCAGCTGGATCGCCAGCGGAACGACGCCCAGCGGGCTGCCGCCCCAGGTCAGGGCGCCCAGCAGGATCACCGCAAGCCCGGCGACCAGCCCGGCGATCGCCGGCACGACGGCGCGGCGCCCGCGGGCAAGCGCGACCGTCGTCACGATGGCCAGCACCACGAACACGATCAGCGCGAAGCGCCGCGGTTCGTCGAACGCCGCGTTGACCGGGATCGGCGAGCCCGACCCGACGACTGGCAGCCCCGTGTCGGACAGGTAGGCCAGCGCCCCGAAGCCCGCGGCGCACGCGGCCGTGAACGCGAGGTAGCCCTTGGTCGCCGGCGTGGCCAGCCGCGCGAGCACCACGACGGCGAACGAGCCGACCGCGAGGCCGGTGAGCAGCGTCCAGTTGATCAGCGCGAGATTGGTGGCGATCTGCTCAGCGGGCACGGGCGGAGTGTAGCCGCGACCCCGCTCCTGGGCCGACCTGCCGGCGGCCGGGCGGCGGATAATGGCGGCCACGAACGAACGCGAGCACCGCGGCGCGGCAGGGAGGCTTCGATGGCGATCGGTCGGGACACCACGTTCACCTGGCTCGGGCATGCCGGCGTCGAGATCGTGACGCCCGGCGGCCAGGTCCTTCTCGTCGATCCCTGGTTCGGCAACCCGAACAGCCCTCGGGGAGTCGACGCCCAGGAGCGGGGCGACGTGCTCCTGCTCACCCACGGCCATTTCGACCACTTCGACGGGGACACGCTCTCGCTGGCGCGCCGGCTGCACCCGGCCATGCCCTGCGTCCACGAGCTCAGCCTGTACCTGGGCGCCGAGCTCGGCGACGAGGCCGAGGTGATCGGCATGAACGCCGGCGGGACCGTGACGTCCCACGGACTCAGGATCACGATGGTCCCGGCCGCCCACTCGAGTGGCGACCTCATGGGCGGCGCGGACGTTCGCTACTTCGGCGAGGCGGTGGGCTTCGTTGTGGAGCTCGAGAACGGGTTCCGGATCTACGACGCCGGCGACACGACCGTGTTCGGCGACATGGCGCTGATCCGCGAGCTGTACCGGCCGGACCTCGCGATCCTGCCGATCGGCGGCCACTTCACGATGGACCCGGTGTCAGCCGCGGTGGCCGTCGGCCTGCTCGGCGTGCGCGACGTGCTGCCGGTCCACTGGGGGACGTTCCCGATCCTGGCCGGCACGCCTGCGGCGCTGACCGCGGAGCTGGCCGCGCGGGGCATCGACGCCACCGTCCACGACTGGAAGCCGGGCGACACCGTCGACTGACGCCGGACACACCAGTCGCGCGCCGGGTGGCGCGCGACCGTGGGCGCTTGCGGGAGGGAGCCGGACCCTGCGGTCCGGCGGAGGGTCAGCCGGCCGGCGCGAACGAGTCGGCGGCGACCCCGGCGCGGGCTTCGACGGACCGGCCCGACGGGTCGAGGACCCGGCGACCGGCGAGCCAGTCGTGGCTCACGCCCGGATGCATGCTGTGGACGATCACGAGGTCCGTCTCGAGCGCGCTCGGGTCGGCGATCGACATCAGGGCGACGCCGTCCGGGAGATGGACCGCGGGGATCAGCGCATCCGTGTACTGGACGTCGGCGCCGGCGTGGCGCAGACGCTCGATGACCTCGATCGCCGGCGACTCGCGCATGTCCTCGACGCCCGGCTTGTAGGCCACGCCGACGATCAGCACGCTCGCGCCGCGGATCGCGATGCCTTCGTCGGCCAGCTGCCGGATCGCCCGATCGACGATCTCGCCCGGCCGGGCGGCGATGCCCTCCATCGCGCGCTGCAGGACGGGCGCCGCGAGGCGCTCGCGCCGGAGCTGCCACAGGAGGTAGTGCGGGTCGCACGGGATGCAGTGGCCGCCCACGCCGACGCCGGCCTGGAAGGGCATGTACCCGAACGGCTTGGTCGACGCCGCCGCGACGATCTCGTCGAACTGGAGGCCGAGCGACATCGCCGCCGTCTCCATCTCGTTCGCGAACGCGATGTTGACCGCCCGGAACGAGTTCTCAAGCAGCTTCGTGAACTCCGCTGCCTCGGTCGAGGTGACCGTGTGCACCGGCGCGACGCGGCCGATGACCTCGGCGGCCCGGCGCACGCAGGCGGGCGATGCCCCGCCGATCACGCGGGGGACGATGCGCTGCGAGTAGTGGGCGCGACCGGGATCGATGCGCTCGGGGGCGAAGGCGACGAAGACGTCGGTGCCGACGGTGAACCCGCGCTCGGTGAGCGGGTCGACGACCAGGTCGCGAGTGCAGCCGACGTAGCTGGTCGAGGTCAGGATGATCACCTGGCCCACGCGGGCGTTCGCGACGACCGTCGCGCAGGCGCCGCGAAGCGCGTCGAGGTCCGGGGCCTGGGACTCGTCGACGGGAGTCGGGACGCACACGATCACGGCGTCCGCGGCCGCGATCGCGGCCGAGTCGTCGGTCAGGTGCAGGCGGTCGCCACGGAGCGCGGTCGACAGCCGGACGTGGTCCTCGGGAACGAGGTCGACGGACAGCTCACGGATCGCGGCGATCCGCGACCGGCTGATCTCGAGACCGATGACGGTCGAGCCGATCTCCTCGAGCCCGAGCGCGATCGGGAGCCCGACGTAGCCGAGACCGACGACCGCAACGGTCGGGGCGTCGAGGGGTCGAACGACAGCGGCCATCAGCTCCGCATCGGCCTGATCGAGGTCCATCACACGAAGGTCTCGGTCGTCGGCCGGTTCGCCCCTGCGAACGATCGACGCGTCCGGTGGATCAACGTGAAGGGTCATTAAGCAGGTGCCCCCTCGCCCTTGAAGGCGGGTATGCCGCGGCGCCTTCCCAATCCCCGGGCAAGGCGGCGGTCGAGATGATTGAGGAGTGCATTTCCGCATCCGCGGAACCGATGAATGGGGCGGCGATAAGTGCCAGAACAGGTAATCAGTACCTATTCACCATGTCAAGGTAGTACGACTGGCGCCAACCGGTCTTTTCTGTACCAATCGTTGCTTGCAGTCACCATTTCAGACCCCGAAAGTCCCACTCGGGTCCTACCCGGATGGCGCCCCGGCGTTGGTTACACTCGGGTCGATGGACACCTCGACAACGGACGCCAGGGACGGTTCGGCGACGACGGGGCCACGCTGCCGACTGTGCGGCGAAGTGCTCACGACGACGTTCGTTGATCTCGGCGCGTCGCCTTTGTGCGAACGATTCCTCACGGCCGCAGAGCTCGACGAGATGGAGCCGTTCTATCCGCTCCACGTGCGGATCTGCCGTTCCTGCCTCCTCGTGCAGCTGCCGGAGTACGTGTCACCCGACGAGATCTTCCGCGAGTACGCCTACTTCTCGTCGTTCTCGGACTCGTGGGTCGAGCACGCGCGTCAATTCGCCGACACCATGATCGAGCGGCTGGGCCTGGGGCCCGAGAGCCGGGTAGTCGAGGTCGCCAGCAACGACGGCTACCTGCTGCGCCATTTCGTCGCGCGCGGCGTGCCGGTGCTGGGCGTCGATCCGGCACGCAACGTGGCCGAGGCGGCGCGGGCCCAGGGCGTGCCCACCGTGACGGAGTTCTTCGGCGTCGCCCTTGCGGAGTCGCTCCTCGCCTCGAACGGGCCCGCGGACCTGATCGTGGCCAACAACGTCTACGCCCACGTGCCCGACCTGCACGACGTCACGGGCGGCTTTGCGGTGCTCCTCGCGCCCGGCGGCACGATCTCGATCGAGTTCCCGCACCTCGTCCGCCTGGTCGAGGGCAACCAGTTCGACACGATCTACCACGAGCACTTCTCGTACTTCACGCTCCACACGTCGTCGGCGGCCCTCGCGGCGCACGGCCTGCGCGTCTTCGACGTCGAGGAGCTGTCGTCGCACGGCGGCTCGCTGCGCCTGTTCGCGGCGCACGAGGACGACCCCCGGCCGACGTCCGAGCGGGTCGTCGAGCTGCTGGCGCGCGAGGAGGCGCTCGGGTATACGACCGTCGAGGGGCACCCGCCGTTCGCGGAACGCGTCGCGGCGACCAAGCGCGCGCTCCTGGCATTCCTCGTCGCGGAGCGCGAGGCCGGCCGCACGATCGCCGCCTACGGCGCCCCGGGCAAGGCGAACACGCTGCTCAACTACTGCGGCATCGGGCCCGACCTGATCTCGTTCACGGTCGACCGCAACCCGTACAAGCACGGCCGCTTCACCCCCGGCATGCGCATCCCCATCCGGCCGCCCGAGGCCCTGGACGCCGCGCGTCCCGACATCGTCGTGATCCTGCCCTGGAACCTGCGCCGCGAGATCGCCGCCCAGCTGGCGCCGCTGCGTGCCGCAGGCACGCGGCTCGTCGTGCCGATCCCCGTGGTCGAGGTCGTCGAGTGAGCGACCGCGCGGTGCGGC
Source organism: uncultured Chloroflexia bacterium (assembly GCA_963779575.1). Classification (GTDB taxonomy): domain Bacteria; phylum Chloroflexota; class Limnocylindria; order Limnocylindrales; family CSP1-4; genus CAIXZV01. The sequence continues at coordinate 670,951 of CAVZYT010000005.1, read as the reverse complement.
TCCCGGCATGAAGGTCGTCCTGTTCTGCGGGGGCCAGGGCCTCCGTCTGCGCGAGAGCAGTGACGTCCTGCCCAAGCCGATGACCCGGATCGGGTACCGGCCGATCCTGTGGCACGTGATGCGCTACTACGCCCACTACGGCCACTGCCGACTTCGTGCTCTGCCTGGGCTACCGGGCGGACGTGATCAAGGACTACTTCCTCCACTACGACGAGGCGGTGTCCAACGACTTCGTGCTCACCGCGGGTCGCCAGGTGGAGCACCTGCGGACGGACATCGCCGACTGGCGGATCACGTTCGCCGACACCGGGGCCCGGACCCTCATCGGCCAGCGCCTGCTGCGCGTCCGCCACCACCTCGAGGGCGAGGACATGTTCCTGGCCACGTATGGCGACTGCCTGACCGACGTGCCGCTCGACCGGATGCTCGACGAGTTCCGAGCGTCCGGCCGCGTCGCGGCCTTCATCAGCGTCCCGGCCAAGGGCTACCCGTTCCACCTCGTCGAGTTCGGCGAGGGCGACCAGGTCGTCGGCGTCCGCGACCCCGTCGACGCCGGCCTGCGGATCAACGGCGGCTACTTCGCGTTCCGGCGCGAGATCTTCGACTACATCAAGGCCGGCGAGGAGCTCGTCGAGGAGCCGTTCCGCCGCCTGATCGCCGAGGGCCAGCTGCTGGCCGTCCGCCATGACGGATACTGGGCGCCGATGGACACGCTGCGCGACGTGCACCGCCTCGAGGCCGAGGCGGAGTCGGGCCGGCCGCCCTGGGCGCCCTGGCTCACGCCCGCGGAGGGTGCCGCGAGGTGATCCCGTCGCTGCGGATCGAGGCGCCGGCCGGGCGCCCGCTGCGCCTCCTCGCGCTGGGCGCCCATCCCGACGACATCGAGATCGGCGCCGGCGGGCTGGTCGCGCGGCTCGTGGCGGACCATCCTGGCCTGTCCGTGCGCTGGCTGATCGCCACGGGGTCCGGGGCACGCGAGGCGGAGGCCCGCGCGATGGCCGGCTCCCTGCTCGCGGGCGCGGGCGACGCGACCCTCGATCTGGCCGGGCTGCGCGACGGCTATCTGCCGTACCTCGGCGAGGCGCCCAAGGCGTGGCTCGCCGGGCACGCCGCGTTCGAGCCCGACATCGTCCTGTGCCCCTGGCGCGGCGACGCCCACCAGGATCACCGGCTCCTCGGCGAGCTCGCCTGGCAGGTGTTTCGTGACAGCCTGATCCTCGAGTACGAGATCGCGAAGTTCGACGGCGACCTCGGCCGCCCCAACGTGTTCGTTGAGCTCGACGAGGCGGCGGCGGGACGCAAGGTGCAGCGCGATCCTCGACGGATTCCCGAGCCAGCAGGGCCGTCGCTGGTTCAACGCCGAGACCCTGTGGGCCCTCCTCCGGCTGCGCGGCGTCGAGGCGGGCGCCGACAGCGGCTGCGCCGAGGCGTTCCACGGCACCAAGCTCAAGATCTAGGGAGACCCCTTGCGCGTCCTCGTCACCGGCCACCTCGGCTACATCGGCACCGTGCTCGTCCCCGATGCTGCTCGACGCGGGTCACGAGGTCGTCGGCCTCGACAGCGACCTGTACGAGACGTGCACGTTCGGGGCGCCGCCGGCGGTTCCCGGCCATCGCGGACGTCGAATCGATCTGCTGCGACATCCGCGACGTCGGCGCCCGAGCAGCTCCACGGCTTCGACGCGGTGCTCCACCTCGCCGCGCTGTCCAACGATCCGCTGGGCGACCTCGACGAAGACCTGACGATGGCGATCAACCACCGGGCCTCGGTGCGGCTCGCGCAGCTGGCCAGGGACGCCGGCGTGCCGCGCTTCGTGTTCTCGTCGTCGTGCAGCAACTACGGCGCGGGCGGGCGACGGGCTGCTCGACGAGTCCGCGGAGCTGCGGCCGGTCACCGCGTACGGCCGGTCCAAGGTGCTGACCGAGCGCGACGTCGCGCCCCTGGCCGACGACCGGTTCAGCCCGGTCTTCCTGCGCAACGCGACCGCGTACGGCGTCTCGCCGCGCCATCGCTTCGACATCGTCGTCAACAACCTGACGGCATGGGCCGTGACGACCGGCAAGGTCATGCTCAAGAGCGACGGCACGCCGTGGCGCCCGCTCGATCCACATCGAGGACATCTCGCGGGCGTTCCTGCTCGTCCTCGACGCGCCGCGCGAGCTGATCCACGGCGCGCGTGTTCAACGTCGGGTCGTCGGACGAGAACTACCGGATCCGCGAGGTCGCCGAGATCGTCGGCGACGTGGTGCCCGACTGCGAGGTCTCGTTCGCGGACGGCGCGTCGCCCGACAAGCGCGACTACCGGGTCGACTGCGGCCACATCGCGCGGACGCTCGGCTACCGCACGACGTGGGACGTCGGAAGCGGGCGCGGAGCAGCTCTACGCGGCGTACAGCGCGATCGGGCTGCGCCTCGACGAGTTCGAGGGTCCGCGCTTCCAGCGGATCGCGCACATCCGCGAGCATGCTGGCCGAAGGCCGGCTCGACGCAGGGCTGCGCCGCCTGGACTGACGTGCTCAGGCGCCGCCGGCGCCGGCTCCCGCCAGCGCGCCCACGGCGGGTTGCCCGCCTCCTCGAGACGACTCGAGGGTCGCGAGGTCCTTGAGCGTGTCCATCGACACGTAGAAGCCGTCGTGGCGGAACGCGGCCAGCTGGTCCTCCGCGACGAGCCGGGTGAACGGCTCCTCGACCAGGTCCTCGTTGCCGCGGATGTAGTCGAAGATCTCGCGCCGGAACATGTAGTAGCCGCCGTTGATCCAGATGCCGGCGTCATGCGCGTCGGCGATGTCCGTGATCTCGCCGCTGCGCGTCCGAGCGCACGACGTGGAACGAGTAGGCCGGCCGGGCCGCGATCAGCCCGGCGACCTTGCCGCTCTCGCGGAACGCCGCGACGATCTCGTCGAGCGGGGCGTCCGTCACGACGTCCCCGTAGTTCGCCAGGAACATGTCCTCGCCCTCGAGGTGGTTGCGGACGCGCAGCAGGCGCTGGCCGATGAGGGTCCGGGCCCCGGTGTCGGCGAACGTGATCCGCCAGTCGGCGATGTCGGTCCGCAGGTGCTCCACCTGGCGCCCCGCGGCTGAGCACGAAGTCGTTGGACACCGCCTCGTCGTAGTGGAGGAAGTAGTCCTTGATCACGTCCGCCCGGTAGCCCAGGCAGAGCACGAAGTCGGCATGGCCGTAGTGGGCGTAGTAGCGCATCACGTGCCACAGGATCGGCCGGTACCCGATCCGGGTCATCGGCTTGGGCAGGACGTCGGTCGTGCCGGGCAACCGCAGCCCCTCACCGCCGCAGAACAGGACGACCTTCATCTCGTGATTCTAGCCGATGCGGCGGGCCCGATGTCGGCGAGCGCGGGCAGCGGGACGACGAACCGCGTGCGTCCGGCGAGCTGCGCCCAGCTGCGCCACCACCTCGTCGGCCAGGTCCCAGGTCAGGATCAGCAGCTCGTCGGGCGGATCGTCGGCAAGCGCGCGCGGATCGCGGATCGGGATGCCGGTGCCCGGCAGGTATCGCCCGTGCTTGGCGCTCGAGCGGTCGACGGTGTACGGCAGGTCGCGCTCGGTGACTCCGGCCGCGTTGAGCAGCGTGACCGCGCGCGTCGGCGCGCCGTAGCCCACGACCCGGCGGCCGTCGCGGGCGGCCTCGGCGAGGTGCTCGCGCAGGGCGGTGCAGCGCTCCTCGACGCGGCCCGCGAGCCCGGCCAGGAAGACCGGGTCGTCGAGGCCCGCCGCTCGCTCCGCCGCGCGCACGGCGGCCACGGACGGGTCGATCGTCGCGGCCGCGGACGCGGGACGGAGCCGGATGCGCAGGGCGCCGCCGTACACCGGCTGCGGCGCGGCGTACGTCACGGCAAGCCCGTGGCGCGCGAGGAGCGGCTCCAGCGCCGACAGGGTGAGGTAGCTGAAGTGGCCGTGCCGGACCGCGTCGAACTGCGCCTCGCCGATCGTGGAGAGCGCGTGGTCGAACTCGATCACGGCGGTGCCGCCGGGCGCGAGGAGCCGGGCGATCGCGCGCAACGCCCGCATCGAGGTCCGGCAGGTGGGCGAGGCGGTAGACGTCGATCACGAGGTCTGCGCGCGCACGTTCGTCGTCGGAGCCGCCGTCCTCCGGATCCGCCTCGATGACGCGATGGCCGTCGGCACGGAGCGCCGCCGCGCGCCAGGGCACCGCCTCGTACACGGTCGCGTCGATGCCACGCTCCCGGAGCATGGGGGCCGTGTGCCCGCCGTGGCTGGCGAGGTCGACCACCCGGGTGTCGGGGCGCAGGAGCCCCGCCGCGACCACCTCGTCGATGAGGCCCTCGACGTGGGCTGCCATCGTCGCGGACGACGTCCAGGCGGCGGCGCCGACGAGGTCCTCCTCGGGCGGCGAATCGCCCAGCAGCTGGAACAGGCCGCAGCGGGGGCACCGACCGATGACCAGCGGCCAGCGGCGCGTCGGCGGCCATGATCGGCCGTTTCCGGGAACGAGTCGGCCCGGGGCTGCCGGTCCCGAGGTCGAGGACGACGGCCGGCTCGGCGGCATGGCAGGCACGGCAGGCGCCGATGGGCAACGGAGGTCACTCCTGGTCCCCGGGCCCGTGCGCGCGTCCGGGCATGTCGTGGGCGCACCTATCATCGCGCGCCCGGCGAGCCGGTGCACCCGGTCGACCGGACGGCTCGATGCCACGTCGCTCGCACGCAACGCGGTGCGCCCCGACAACACCTATTTGCAAGGTCCGGTCCGCGGGAGGGCGCCGGGATGCGATGCGGGGCGGTGCAGGGTAGTCAGGTCGTGACCTTCCGCGGATCACCTGCGCCAACCGTCCCGTGGCGTGGCGCGCCGACGCGCCACATGCTTGGTCCCGACAACAGGATTGGGATCGACCCACATCCACGAAAGAGCACACCCGTCGCGAGGCGGGGCCGCAAAGCCACGGGACTCCCTGAGTCAGCCGGGTTGCCGAATGGTGGTGGTATTGCATGTTTTGGGATGGGGAGCGTTGGCTCCCGGACGAGCCGCCCGTCGTCCAAAGCGCCCCCGGCCCCCCAGCCTCCGCCGCCGTCACCGCGACTGGCTGGCGACCGGTGTCATGTTGATCGCCCTGATCGGGCTCGTCATCCCGATGATGAGCGTCTCGGCCGCGACGAACGCCGGCCGGACGCTGATCGCGACTGGTCCGCCGTCCTCGGACGTCACCGTCCAGCAGGAGTCGAGCGACCGGCTCGACTATCGCGGCACTGGTTCACCGCCTACTACCCGGACTACCTCGAGCGGCAAGGTCCGATCGACCGACGTCGCGGGCGCCAGCGTCGGCCTGCAAGTTCCGCGGTGCCGGCCGTCTCCTGGATCGGTCCCATCGGACCGACGCGCGGCTCCGCCAAGGTCTTCATCGACGGCAAGCTCGCCGGCACCGTGAGCCTGTACACGACGGCCTTCCGGCCGACGCGCGTGCTGTTCAAGCAGCGTCTGGGACAAGCCGGCGAGCCACCGGATCCGCATCGTCGCCGACGGCACGCCTGGCCATCCGACCGTCGCCGTGGACGCGTTCGTCGTGCGAGCGACGACCGGCGAGCAGTTCGACCCGGTCGACGACCCGGGCAACCCGATCCCGACCAACCCGCCGGACGAGCCCAAGCCGACGCCGGACCCCACGCGCGAAGCCCGATCCGACGGCGAAGCCCGATCCCACGGCCACGCCGGATCCGACGCCTGCGCCGACGGCGAAGCCTGACCCCACGCCGACGCCTTCGCCGACGCCAACCGCCAAGCCCGATCCGACACCGACGCCGACGAACGCGCCCGACGCCCAAGCCGGATGCCCACGCCGACCCCCAACCTGACGCCCGAGCCGCCCGCGCCGCCGCCGGCCGTCACCCCCGCGCCGACCCCGACGCCAACGCCGGCGCCGACGCCGACCCCCACGGCGGCACCGGTGGCCACGCCACCGCCCACGCCGGCCCCGACGCCCAGGCCGACGGCGACGCCCACGGCGGCCCCCACGCCGACACCGGCTCCGACGCCGACGCCGACGCCCAAGCCGACCGTCACCCCGGCGCCCACGCCGACGCCGACTCCTGCGCCGACGCCGCCTCCCACGCCGGCGCCGACGCCGACCCTCGCTCCCACGCCGACGCCGACCCTCGCTCCAACGCCGACGCCGACCCTCGCTCCGACGCCGACGCCGACCCTCGCTCCCACGCCGACGCCGACCCTCGCTCCCACGCCGACGCCTGCCCCCACGCCGGCGCCGACCCCGGCTCCGCCGGCCCCGCCAGCGTCGTCGTGCACCCGCAACGTGAACGTCGACGCGAGCGGCAACAGCGACGTCACCTCGTCGCTCCAGACCTTCATCGACAACAGCCCGAACGGGTCCGTCATCTGCTTCGCCAGCGGTGGTCAGTACCGGGTCAACGGGACCCTGCACCTGTCGGGCCGCAGCAACCTCACCTTCGAGGGCAACAACGCCACCGTCTTCCAGACGACGCGGTCAACGACCCGGATCTGGCTGATCGACAACGGCGGCAACGACATCAACATGCGCAACCTCGTGATCAAGGGCGCCAATCCGACGCCCGGCAAGTGGAACGTCACCTACGAGCACAACCACGCGATCCAGATCGGCGGAACGCTCCGCGTCGACCTCGACAACGTCGACGTCACGAACGTCGGCGGTGACGGCCTCTACCTCTCGGCGGCGCCAACCGCTGGGCGGCTTCCATCCGCCGCTCCACAACTCCACATTTCGACGGCATCGGCCGGATGGGCGTCACGATCACCGACGGCGCGAGCAATGTCGTCGTCGACTTCAACACCTTCCGCCACATCGGCTACTACACCTGGGACATCGAGCCGAACGGCGCACACCGTCGGCGGCCGGCTCGCCGGTGGCGACACGTCCAGTTCAGCGACAACGTCATCGGGACGAAGCCCTACGGCGACTACCCGACCGACGCCGACCCAGGCGGACGGGTACGTGTTCGTGGTCACCAATGCCTCGGGCGACGGCCCCGCCGTCGACATCGAGCTCTCCCGCAACCTCATGACCGACACGACGATCGGTGCGTTCAAGATCGGCGTGTTCGGCAGCGCGACCCGCCAGAACATCCGCGTCATCGGCAACACGGCGGCGGCCAAGCGCGTCGCCGGCCCGGTGATGTCGTTCTCGGCGGTCAGCGGCCTGACCGTGACCGGCAACACCCAGCCGCTGAGCTCGGGCTCGCTCGTGAGCAGCTCGGGCTGCACGTCGGTGACCGTGAGCGGGCAACGTCACGAACTGACGACACCGCACCCATCGAACGGCGAACCGACGGCCTCCCTCCAACCGGAGGGGGGCCGTCGAGCGTCTCCCGGGTACCATCCGGGCATGCGAGAGGCGCTGACACGGGCCCGGCGTCGCGTCGTCGCAATCGATGGGGGCCGTCCTCGGGATCGCGACCGTCGCCGCGATCGCGATCGGCTTCTCCGGGCCAGATCCTGTTCAAGCCCGCGGCGGCCGTCGGACGGCGCCGTCGGCCGGCCCCGGCGCGGCCGTCGCGCCCCGCGGCCGGTGTCCGGGCGTCGGCGAGCCCCGCCCCGCCGGCCTGCACGCGGACGGCGACCGTGGCGACGCGACCGGGCGGTGAGCGACGTCACGGCGGCCCTCCAGGCCTTCGTCGACGCGAGCCCCAAGGGTCGGTCGTCTGCCTCGCGGCCGCGACGGCGACTACCGGATCGAGGGCCAGCTCCACCTCGAGGCCGCGCGGACGAGCTCACGATCGACGGACGCGGCGCCCGACTGTTCGCGACCGTCCGCAGCGCGAGACCCGCGCATCCGCATCGACCACGGCGGCGTCGGACATCCACATCCTCGACCTCACGATCGAGGGCTACTGGCCCGAGGCCGGGCACCGCCGACGCGGTGATCCTCGCCGTTCGAGGGCAACCACGGGATCGCGGTCGGCGGCGCCCACGACGTCGAGATCGGGCCGGACGTGACCATCCGCAACGTCGGCGGCGACGGCGTCTACCTCACGGCCGGGGTCGTCGCGGCGCCGGCCAGCGCTGGGCCGACGGCGATCCAGGGTCCACGACTCGACGATCGAGCGCAACGGCCGGATGGGCGTCGCGATCACCGACGGCGCCCGCAACGTCGTCGTGGAGCACAACGACGCTCGACGACCTCGCGCTGTACGCGTTCGACATCGAGCCCAACGCGCAGGTCTTCGACGGCATCCCGGCCGGCGCCGAGCACGTCCGGTTCTCGGACAACGTCATCGGCACCTACGGGCTGAGCCCGGTCCTCGTCCCGTGGCTGTTCGCCGGCACCGGCAAGGGCCCCGAGTCCGACGTGGAGGTCAGCCGCAACGTGGCCACCGCGGGACCGCTGCGCATCGGCGTCTGGAACGTCGAGAACACGGGCCGGACCGACTTCCGGATCATCGGCAACTGGAGCGACACGCAGGTCGCCGGGCCGGTCATGGAGTTCGAGGGCGTGGATGGCCTCAAGGTCAGCGGAAACCACCAGCCCCTCACGTACGGCCGGCTCGCGAGGGTCACCGACAGCCGCGTGATCGGCGACATCGACTAACCGGTCGACGGGCCGGCGGGGCCGCCCCGATCGATGCTCTATACTCGCCGCTCCCCAAGGAGGCCAGCCCGCGAACGTGGACCTACGCCGGTATGCCGCTGCGCTGTGGTCGGCGGCGTGGCTGATCGCGCTGTCGCTGGTCCTCGCGGTCGTGATCGCCGTCGTGGTCGCCTCGCAGCTGCCGCGCACCTTCGAGTCGCGGGCGACGCTGTACGTCGGCCAGTCGCTCAACGACCCGGGCCTCGGCTATACGAGCATCCTCGCGTCGCAGGCCGTGGCCCAGTCGTACGCGCAGCTGGTCCGACCACGCGCCCCGTGCTCGAGGGAGCGATCGCAGAGCTCAACCTCGGGCCATCGGCCGTTGCGATCGATCCCGACGAGCTGGCCCAGCGCGTGACCGCCGAGGTTCCCGACCAGGGGGTCCTGCTCCAGATCCTCGTCCGCGACGCGGACGCGCTCCAGTCCGCCAAGCTCGCCAACGCCATCGGCCAGCAGCTGCTCGACCGCGCGCCCGCACGCGACGAGGCCCAGGAGGCGACCCAGCGCGAGCGGCTCGCGCTGCTCGACGCAGCGGATCGCGGTGCTCCGAGGACCGGATCCTGACGCTGCTCGCGAAGCCCGACCGCACCCCCGACGAGAACGTCGAGCTGACGACGCTCGAGCGCGAGCTCCAGACGCTGACCACGGCGCGCTACGTCCCTGGCGACGGCATCTCCGCGACCTCGCCCAACGCCCTCACCGTCGTCGAGCCGGCGATCCGCCGACGATCTCGAGCGGGACGTCGCGGGTCACCATCGTGCTGATCGCGATCGCGATCGCCCTCGCGCTCTCGGTCGGCGCCGCGTACGTCTGGGACGTGTGGCGGCGCTCGGAGGCGTCCCGCCCCGATGACCGGTTCGGGTGACGGGCCGGCGGCCGCCGCGCCGATCGGCGGGCCGCCCCTGTTCACGGTCTTCACCCCGACCTTCAACCGCGGACAGGTGCTGCACCGCGTCTACGAGAGCATGCGCGCCCAGACGTTCCGCGACTTCGAGTGGCTGATCGTCGACAACGCCTCGACCGACGACACGCCCGCCATCGTCGAGGGCTGGATCGCGGCCGGCGACGTCCCGATCCGCTACCTGCGCAACGAGGTCAACATCGGGCGCCAGGGGTCGTGGACGAGGGCGATCCGCGAGGCACGGGGATCGCTGTTCACGGAGATCCGATCCGCCGACGGGCTCGTGCCCCAGGCGCTCGAGCGGCTGAAGTTCCACTGGGACTCGATCCCCGACGACGAGCGGGACGGGTTCTCGGCGGTGTCCGCCCTGGCGATGGACGAGCACGGCGAGATCATCGGCACCCGGTTCCCGGCCGACGTGTTCGACTCCGACTCGATCGAGATCCGCTACCGCTACAAGGTCAAGGGCGACAAGTGGGGCTTCCAGCGCACGTCGGTGATGCGCGCCCAGGAGATCCCGGTGATCCCGGGGTACACGGGCTCGATCGCGGAAGCCGTGACCTGGCGCGCGATCGCGCGCAAGTACCGCACCCGCTACGTCAACGAGCCGCTGCGGATCTACTGGCAGGACCAGACGACCAGCCTGACGCGACCGGCCATCGGCTGGACCAACGCACCGGGACGCGTGCTCGAGGCCGAGGACCGGCTGAACAACGACCTGCGCTGGCTGCCGGTGGTGCCGGTCACGTTCGCCCGCGACGCGGTCGCGATCACCACCAGCGGGCTGCACGCGGGCCGCAGCCTCGCCGCGCAGCCGCGGACGCTGCGCAACCCCGGCGTGAAGGTCCTGTGGGCCGCCATGGTCCCCGTCGGCGTCGGGTTCTACCTCGTCGAGCGCTACCTGCCCGCCCTCGGGCGGCGGCTGCCGAACCCCTGACCCGCGCTACGCGACCGGGCGGCCGTGTGCGGCCGCGAGCTCCTCGTACAGGTCGCTGAACTCGCGCACGAAGCGGTCCATGCCGAACACGGTGTCGGCGCGCTCGCGGGCGGCTGCCCCCAGGCGTGCGCGGAGGTCCGGATCGCCCCCCAGGCGCTCCAGCGCCGCGGCCAGGGCGTCCCGGTCGTCGACGGGGACGAGGAGCCCGGTCTCGCCGTCGATGACGATCTCGGGCGCGCCGCCGGCTGCCGTGGCGACGATCGCGCGGCCGCCCGAGGCCGCCTCGAGCAGGGCGTTCGGGAGGCCCTCGCTCTCGGAGGCGTGAGCGACGACGTCGAACGCCTCGAACATCGGTCGCGGGTCCGCCTCTGCGCCGTGGATCCGGACCAGCTGCTCGACGCCCAGCTCGCGGACCTGCGCCTCGAGCTGCGGCCGGAGCGGGCCCTCGCCGATCAGGATCAGGCGCAACTCGGGGCGCACGGCGGCCGCGGCGGCGAACGCGTCGATCAGCACGACGTGGCGCTTGACCTCGCGGTAGTTGGCGACGCAGCCCACCAGCACCTCGTCCGGCCCGACGCCCCAGTCGCGTCGACAGGCCTCGCGCTCGTCGGGCGTGAGCGACGGGACCCGCACGACGCCGTTGTAGATCACGCGCAGGTGTCCGGGTGCCGGGTGCTCGCGGGCGATCGTGTCGGCCGCCACGGCCTGCGAGTTGGCGACCACCGCGTCGGTCATGCGCCGCGCGACGGACTCCAGGCTGCCGCCGAGCCGCCCAAGGGGCTGCGCCTGGCCCCGGAGGTCACGGCGGCCCGAGGAGACGATCGGCGTGCCGGTAAGCCCCCGCGTCAGCGCGGCGAGGTGGTAGGTCGGGTACATCCATGCGTCGACGATGTCGTAGTGGCCGTTGCGCACGATCGAGAGGAACCGGAGGCCCTTCCGGACGCGCCGGACGGAGCGCCCGACCGGGGAGATGCCGGGCGGCGGGCTCGACCCGAGCGAGAAGACCCGCGCCCCGAACCCCTCGGCATCGGACGCATACGGCCCTGGCTCCGAGAGCGTCAGGAAGTCGACCCGGTAGCGGTCAGCGGGCAGCCGCGCGGCCAGGGCGAGCATCTGGCGTTCGCTGCCCCCGGGCCGGAGGCTCGAGCAGATGTACAGGATGCGGAGCCGCCCCGGCGTCCGGGGCCGAGGCTCGCCCGGATTCTCGTCGGCGGCCTCCGTCACGACCCGGACCCGCCGGCCGGCACGAAGTCCTGCCCGGCGTGGCCCACGGCGCTCGCGGTCCGCTCGTCCATCACCCCGTCGGGCTTGGCCCCGAACAGGTCCGGCACGGCGCCCATCGGGGCGATCCGCAGCTGGTCCCGGTCGCGGGCGTCGGCGGCCACCCGCAGGATGCCCTCCACCACGCCGAGCATGTACTCGCGGTGCGTCGAGAGGTTGAACGGATGCGTCCACAGGTGGAACACGGCGTCCTGTTCGATGGCGCGCTTGACCCCGATCTTCGCCTTGTGGATGCGCGCCCCGGCCGGGACGACGCGACGCATGCCCGCCGTGCCCATCAGCAGCGCCGAACCGGGCACGCGCCACAGCCCGGGGAGCTCCTCCCTCGGCCGCGACACCGGCGGCGCGATGCCCAGCGCCTGGTCCGCGAAATGGGCGACGCGGTGGAGCGAGGTCGGGGCCTTGGCGTGCCACGTCGGGTCTGCGCCGCGGAAGACGCGGAACCCGGCTTCCCGCAGGGCGGCGTGATGGCCCTCGCTGTTGCGCGGGAACACGAAGCTCTTGAGGGCGATCCCACGATCATTCGCCGCCGCGATGCAGGCGGCGAGATCGGACCGGGCGGCCTCGATGGTCATCGCCGGGTCGCCGAACTCGGGGTGCGCGAAGGAGTGGCTGGCGATCTCCTGCGGATGGTCGGCGGCCTGGATCGCGTCGATCAGGTCGGGTCCGTACCACAGCGGGTCACGCGCGAGGTCGGAGCACGGGTCGCCGCGATACCAGTCGAGGTCCGAGGCGGACTGGCGCGGGTGGACCATGTCGCCGTGGGCGCGGCCGGATGTGTCGCGCTGGCATTCCGACAGGAACAGGTGGCCGACCACGGCCCACGTCGCCGAGACCTCGTAGCGCTCGAGCAGACGGAGCAGGCCGTCGACGGTCGCTGCGCTCGTCGGGGTACTGGCGCTCGAACACCTCCGCGGAGGAGTGGTCGAACGATCCCCAGATGAGCTCGGTATCGAACGTGAGGGTGAAGACGCCTGTCACCCGTGACGACTCCCGGCCCCCAGCGTTGACATGACCGAGAGGATCGGGGTCGCGGCTGGAGGGTGTCAAGCGAGTTGTCCACGGGATTGGCCGCCGGGAGCCGACATTGGGCGTCCACGCACCGCATGCTGTCGGGGACGCATTGCGACACGCCCATGCCGCCCAGTACGATTCGACATCCAGCGCGCTCGCGATGCCGCTCGGATCGATCGGGAAGCTCGGGGAGACACACCTGATGCAGGCGCTGGGGAGCGTGCAGACCACACCGTGATGGTGGTCGCCATCGCGTTCGTCGTCGCACTGCTGACGGGCCTCGCGGCGATGCCGTGGGTCATCTCGCGCCTGGCCGCCGAGGGGCTGACCGGGAACGACGTCAACAAGCCCGACCGGCCGAGCGTGCCCAACATCGGCGGCATCGGCGTCGCCTTCGCCCTGTCGGCCGGCGTGCTGCTCGCGATCGCCCTGTCCGTCACGGGCTGGGTCGGGGACCTCGCCATCGGCCCGATGCTGGGCGCCTTCACGTGCGTCCTCGTGGTCATGATGATCGGCCTCGCCGATGACCTGCTGCGCATGCCGCCGCCGCTCAAGGGCACGCTGCCGATGCTGGCCGCGATCCCGCTGATCGCCAGTGGCGACGGCTCGTCCGCGGTGGACTTCCCGATCCTCGGGACGGTCGCGTTCGGCCTCCTCTACCCGCTGGTGCTGGTCCCGATCGGCGTGACCGGGGCGGCCAACGTCACCAACATGCTGGCCGGGCTTCAACGGCCTCGAGGCCGGGATGGGCTCGGTGGCCTGCCTCTCGATGGGCCTCATCGCCCTGCGCGACGGCAACGTGGAGTCGGCCGTGCTGCTGTTCGCGATGCTGGGCGCGCTGCTGGTGCTGCTGCGCTTCAGCTGGTACCCGGCCAGGGTGTTCCCCGGCGACACGGCGACGCTCGTCGATCGGCACGGTGCTCGCCGCGGCCGTGGTCACCGGCGGGTTCGAGACCGCCGGCATCATCCTCATCCTGCCCGTACGCGGCCGACTTCGTGATCAAGGCGCGCAACCGGTTCCCGAGCACCGGCTGGTGGGGCACCTGGAGCGACGGGAAGCTCGTCCACGAGGGGCGGCCGATCGGCCTGGCGCAGGCGATCATGCGCCTGACGGGCGGCGTGACCGAGCGCCGCCTGGTGGCGATCCTGATCGGGTCGGAGGTCGTCGCCGGCGTCCTGGCGGTCGTGGTGACCACCCGGCTCTAGACCCTCAGCCGGGCGCCTGGCTGTCCTGGCGGTCGCGTCGCGGCGCGAGCACTTAGCGTCGGGACCCTCGAGTCGCCAGCAGGTCCGCGTAAAGGGCCCCGACCTCGTCGACCAGGCGGCCCGCGGCATGGCCCTGGCTCCGGGCGGCGGCGGCGTCGCCCATGCGCGAGCGCATGGCCGGGTCGTCGATCAGGCGCCCGATCCGCTCGGCGAAGGCGGCCTCGTCGTCGCGTTCCACGAGCCAGCCGGTCTCGCCGTCGATCACCACGTCGGCCACGCCGCCGACACGCGTCGCGACGACGGGCCGGCCGGTCGCGCCGGCCTCGATCAGCACCAGCGGCGTCCCCTCGCTGTCGGACGAGTTGACCACGATGTCCGCGGCCGCGTGCCAGGCGGGCATCGCGTCGCTCCAGCCGGCGAAGCGCACCGCGTCGCCGAGCGCGAGCCCGGCGGCCTGGGCCTCGAGCTCGGGGCGCAGCGGCCCGTCGCCGACGATGCACAGCTCAGCGCCGGGGTGGTCGTCGAGGACGGTCCGGAACACGCGCAGGAGGCGGTCGAGGCGCTTGATCGGGGCGAAGCGCCCGGCGGCCACAAGCACGATCGCATCGGGGTCGAGGGCGAGCTCGGAGCGTGCCGCGGCGCGCGAGTGAGCCGGCGAACTGGTCCAGGTCGAGGCCCAGCGGGATCACCATCACCCGGTCCGGGTGCCCGATCCGCCGCTCGACGAGCTCCCGGCGCTGCTCCTCGCTGAGCACGATGGTCCGGGTCGTCGTACGCGCGGCGAGCCGCTCCGCCGTCAGCACCGCCGCCGACATCCGGGGGCTGAAGTACCCCTCGAACACGTTGCCGTGGAACGTGTGGACGCGGCTCGGGACGCGCGTCATCGGTCGCCGCCAGCCGGCCGAGCAGCCCGCCTTCGACTGGTGGGTGTGGACGATGTCCGGTCGGTAGGAGCGCATCAGGCGCATCAATGACGCCAGCGCGCGTGCGTCGTCGGCCGGGCGGATCGATCGCCGGAGCGGCGCGAGGTGGCGCGACGGCACGTCGAGCTTGGCGAGGTCCATCTCGGTCTCCCCGTCCTCGACCGAGCCGTACACGAGCAGCGTCTCCCAGCCGTCGCGCGCGAGCCCACGATCCAGCAGCTGGACGTGCGTGGTCGGTCCGCTGACCGTGAGCCGGGTGATCACGCGCAGCACGCGGCCGCCCATCAGTCGCCGGGCCTCGGGGCGAGCAGCTCGTGGAGGACCGTGAGCCGCGCCAGCCGCAGGTACTGCGGCAGGTTCGAGGCGAACCGGCGCTCGAGGGTCGCCTCGCGTGCGTATCGACCGGGCCACGTCCGCTTGACGGCGGCGCGGATGCGCGACGGGGCACCGCCTGAGGCAGCCGCGGCGGCGGGCGTCGTCGCGGCGCCCGGCTCGCCCGTCGGACCCGGGCCCCCGGCCTTCACGGCCGCGGCCTCCAGCGACCGGAGCGCCGCGACCACCCGATCCTTCGCACCGATCTCGTCGAGCCAGCCGGGCCGGGCGCAACGCTCGAGCAGGACGCGGGCGAGCGTCGGGTCGGACGCCACGCGCGCCTCCCAGCGGGGCAGGTTGTCGTCGGTGGCGTAGGGAATCGCCGCCAGCGCGGGGAACCGCCGGTCCAGGGCCGCCCGGAGCAGGGCCTTGTCCGACCGCAGCCGGTCCGGCGTCGTCCGCAGTCGCTCCAGCAGGGCGCGATCGAGGAGCGGCGCGCAGACCTCCAGGTCGGTCTGCTTGACGCGGTTGTAGGGCCCCAGGAAGCGGCGCACGCCCACGCCATACCAGAGCTCGCCCCGGCGGGATGTCGGCGTGGTCGACCGAATGGCCGCGAGCGTTGACCGCAGCGCCGGCTCCTGCTCGCCGGCGACGCGGTCGAACAGCTCGTCGCCGAGCAGGCCGCGGTAGGCGTGATCGCGCCCGATCGGCGCCAGGCCGTTCACGATCGGCACCGCGGCGTTCGTGAGCAGCGCGTCGCCGCTCCCGAAGCACTCGTCGCCGCGGAACAGGGAGCGATAGCCGAGCCCGGCCAGCTCCGCGTGGAGCTCCGCATCGTCCGGGTAGTGGATCGCGCAGTCGCCCTCGCCGCTGGCGAGGTAGATCGTCCGCTCGAACGAGGCCGCGGTGTGGTGCTGCGGCTTCTCGAACCACTCGTTCGAGACGTCGAGCGCCTCGGCCACGCGGGACGCCACGACGGCATCCCCGCCCGGCCGTCCGCGTCCCTCGCCCCAGGTGATCGTCGGGACGCTCCGCGGGCCGTTCCGGCGGACGATCTCGGCGGCGATATAGCGCGAGTCCATCCCGCCGCTGAGCGGCACGACCGGGTCGCCCGCGCTCCGCCAGCACCGGGCGACCGACGCCTCCAGCAGGCCGAGGACGTCGTCCACCACGCGCGCGTCGGGGACCGCCGGTGGGTCGGGCTCGAAGGTCAGCGCGAAGTGCTCGCGGACGTCGACCCGGCCGTCCTCGAAGGTCAGGGCCTGGCCCGCCCCGAGGTGCCGGATCTCGCGCCACGCGGTGGTCGTCGGCAGGTACCTGCCGCCCTCGAGGAATGCGCCCACGGCGCCGAGGTCGGGGGTCAGCGGCCCCGGGTGCACCGCGGCCAGGTCGAGCAGGTGCGAGTGGACGGCGAGGACCCCGTCGGCCAGCCACCAGTAGACGGACCGCGCGCCGACCACGTCCATCACGATGTGCACGGTCGCGCGGTCGCGGACGACGAGGCAGAACGACCCGTCGAGGCGCGACCAGGCGCGCTCGCCAAGGCGGTCGTACAGCCGCGCGATGGCGCCCCGACCGGCCTCGTCGAGGCCCTTGCCGGTCGTGTCGACCCCGTCGATCACGCGGATCTCGCCGTCGACGTGGAACCAGCGGTCCGTCCCCGGCGCATGCCACCACGCCGTCGAGCGGTCGATCGATCCGATCCGGCAGCCCGGGGCCTCGGCCAGCCGCGGCACCTCGCCCCCGGCCAGCGCACTGCTCGACGCCAGCCGCGCGAACGTCAGGTCGGCCGTCGGTGCGTCGCCCAGGACGCCGAACTGCAGCTGCATCGGGGTCAGGCCGCCCGCGGCGTGCGGCGGCCGCGCCGGGTCAGGCCCCACACGGATCGCGCGAGCACGACCGGCTCCTCGAGCCCGATCAGCGCGGAGGTCCCGAGGAACACCCCGAGGCCGGCGACCCCGAACACGGCCAGCGCGGCCAGCTCGACCAGCAGCCCGTTCGGCACGACGCCCGACCAGGCGATCACCGCCACGACCGCCGCGGGCACGATCGAGGCGCCGATGGCCAGCACGAGGACGCGGCCGATCGGACGCAGCTCGAACGCCGAGTCCGACCGGGCCAGCTTCAGGGCGAAGAACGTGACCACGATCGTCGACGCGACCGAGGACGAGAGGGCGATGCCGGCGACGCCCAGCCAGGCGCCGAACAGGACGTCGAGGATGACGTTGAAGATCACGTTGGTGATCCCGCCCGCGAGCAGCACCGAGCCGCTGCGGCGCGCGTTGTGGGCGCCGGCCAGGACGGGCGAGGTCATCAGGATCACGATCAGCGGCGCGAACGCCGCCACGACCCGGGCCGTCCGGGCGACGTCCTCGGGGCCGAACGCGCCGCGGCCGTAGGCGACCGAGACGGCGACCGGGGCGACCGCCGCGGTGAGCATCGCGATCGGGACGAACGCGGCGATCGCGAAGCGCAGCGAGCGCGACGTCGTGGTGGCGAGGCTGTCGTCCTTGTCGCGCGCGGCCCGGACGAGCGTCGGGTACATCGCCGACCCCCAGGCGGGGCTGATCGCGCTGATCGGCGTCCGGACCAGGACCTCGGCGTAGCGCAGCGCGCTGACACCGCCGGGCGCGATCAGCGAGGCGATGGCCCGGTCGAACACGACATTCACCTGGAGGATCGCCGAGGAGAGGGTGAGCGGCGCGGCGTGATGGAGGAACGAGCGGAACGGGAGGCCGGTCGTCCGCAGCGTCAGCCGCGGCGCGGCCGAGGCGCGCGCCGCGGCCACGACCAGGATCGCCGCTCCGATCGCCTGGCCGATCAGCGTGCCGACTGCGAGCGCCATCAGGTTCAGCGAGCCCCACAGGACGACCATGATCACGAACGTCACGATCGTGCCGACGAACGCCCCGATCGCGATCGCCGCGAACAGGTCCTCCGCCTGGCACAGCGAGTACAGGATCCCCGTCACGGCGGCGAGGAACGCCACCGGCGCCAGCACGTACAGGTAGACCACCGCCGCGTCGTGGCTCGGCGCGTCGAGACCCGGACCCACGATCGAGATCAGCGGGTTGGCAAGGACGACCAGCAGGATCGAGAGGACGATCCCCGCGAGGCTGATCCACGCGAGCACGGCCCCCGCGAACCGCCGCGCGGCGAAGCGACCCGAGGTGTCACGGGTCTCCACGTAGGCCGGCACCAGCGCCGTCACGATCCCGCTCGTGAGGACGCCCGCCAGCGTCAGCGGCAGCACCATCGCGATGAGCAGCGCATCGAGGTCCCGCGACAGGCCGACCTGCGCCGCGATGTACAGCTCGCGCAGGATCCCGATGGCCTGCACGGCCACCGTGCCCCCGGTGAGGATCGCCGCCGAACGGCCGACGGCCCGCAGCGACGGCTCGGTGCCGCGGGCCTCGGTCACGCGGGTGTCGTTGGCCGAGACGTTGAGAGTGGCCCGGGGACCTGTTCCTGGTACCACGCCACCGTCCGCGCGATCCCCACGCCGAACGGGACGACGACCTCGTACCCGAGCGCCTCGCGGGCCCGTTCGATGTCCGCCTGCGAGTGGAGGATGTCACCGGCCCGCGGCGGCCCGAAGTGCGGATCGACCGGCTGCCCCAGGGCGTCGGCGATGGCCCCGAGGAGCTCGAGCAGGCTGTACCGCGTGCCACAGGCGACGTTGCACGTCAGCGGCGAGGTCACCGGGCGTCGTGCGGCCAGCATGTTCGCCTCGACGACGTTGTCGACATAGGTGAAGTCGCGCGAGACGGAGCCGTCGCCGTTGATCGTGGGCCGCTCCCCCGCGAGCACCGCGGTCACGAACTTGGGCACGACCGCGGCGTACTCGGACGCCGGGTCCTGCCCGGGCCCGAAGATGTTGAAGTAGCGCAGGATCACGGTCTCGATGTCGTTGAGGGCGCCGAGCGTCGTCACGTAGTGCTCGCCCGCGATCTTGGCCGCGCCGTAGGGCGACTGCGGGGCCGGCAGCTGGCCTTCGTGGCAGGGCAGCGATTCGGGGATGCCGTAGATCGACGACGACCCGGCGAACAGGACCCGGCGCACCTTGTGACGGGCGGCGGCGAGCATCACCTCGATCGTCCCGTCGACGTTGACGTCGCTGGTCACGCGCGGCTCGAGCACCGAGCGCGCCACGGACGGGATCGCCGCCTCGTGCATGATCACGTCACAGCCCGCGGCCGCCTCGTCGAGGGCGGACGGCGAGAGGATGCTGCCCTCGATCAGCTTGATCCGGTCGAGGACGGGCTCCAGCCGCCACTTGAACCCCGTCGACAGGTCGTCGAGCACGTGCACCTCGTCACCGTCGTCGACCAGCCGTCGGACGAGGTGGTGACCGATGAAGCCGGCGCCGCCGGTGACCAGCACCCTCACTCGTGATTCCTCATGCCTGCTCCCCGATTCCTCATGCCTGTACCCCGCTACCCAGCCACCGCCGCGCCCACAGCTCGAACGCCAGCAGCAACCACATCCTGCGCGATAGGTCCGCGCGTCCCCCGAGGTGCTCGGCCAGCATGGCGGCCGCAACATCCTGATCCAGATGATCGCGGAGGCAGGCGTCGGGCGCCAATACGACGTCCCGGTACACCCCCGCGAGATCGCTGCGGAACCAGCCCTCGAGCGGCGCGGCGAACCCGTACTTCGGCCGGTCGAGGAGGCTCGGCGGGAGCAGCGTCCCGGCGATCTCGCGCAGCAGCACCTTCGTGGTGCCGGCCTGCATCTTGCGCCCCGCCGGGAGACGACCGGTGAACTCGACCAGCTCGTGGTCCAACAGCGGCGCGCGGGCCTCGAGCGAGTGGGCCATGGTCGCCCGGTCCATCTTCACCAGGAGGTCCTCGGGCAGGTACGTGTGCGTGTCCGCGGAGAGCATCCGGTCGAGGAGGTCCGACGGGCCGGCGGCGAGCGCGTCGAGCAGGTACGCGTCCTGATCCGCCACCGGGTCGCCGCCCATCAGGCGCGACCGCAGCCGCAGGTCGGACTGGGACAGGCCCCGCAGGTACTGCTCGTCCGCTGACAGGACCACCGTCTCGGCCAGCGAGGTGTTCGAGTCGCTGCGCGCGACGGACTTCCCGGAGACCCGGCGCGCCGCGTCGCGTGCGTGCACGAGCCCGCGGCGCACGGGCTTCGGCAGCGCCGCCAGCCGGTTCAGCGCCAGCACCACCCGGTAGCGGTCGTAGCCGGCGAACGTCTCGTCGCCGCCGTCGCCGGTCAGCACCACCCGGACATGCGGCGCGGCGACCTGCGCGACCCGGTAGGTCGGGATGGCCGACGAGTCCCCGAACGGCTCGTCGTAGGTCTCGGCCAGCCCCGGCAGCATGCCGATCACGTCGAGCCGGACGACCTCCTCGGTGTGGTCGGTCCCGAAGTGCGTGGCGGCGGCTCGGGCCCACTGCCGCTCGTCGTACTCGGCGTCCTCGAAGCCGATCGTGAACGTCCGCACGGGTCGCTCCGACGCCTCGGCCATGAGCGCGAGGACGGTCGTGGAATCCATGCCGCCCGAGAGGAACAGGCCCACCGGCACGTCGCTGCGCAGGCGCAGGCGGACCGCTTCGCGCAGGAGGTCCAGCCCGGCCTGGCGGTCCTCCTCGAGCGGGCGGTTCACCTTCGGCCCGTAGGTCGGCTCCCAATACCGGCGGATCTCTGGCTCGCCGCCCTGCCAGGTCAGGACCGACGCCGGCTCGAGCTTGTGGACGCCCTGGAGGATCGTGCCCGGCGCCGGGATGTACTGGTACTGCAGGAACCGGGCGAGCGCGACGCGGTCGAGCGAGCGGGGCTGCGTCGGATCGACGAGCAGCGTCTTGAGCTCCGAGCCATAGCGCAGCCGGCCGTCGCGCAGGACCCAGTAGATCGGCTTCTTGCCCAGCCGGTCGCGGGCCAGGACGAGCCGTCGCCGCGGGATGTCCCAGAGGGCGATGGCGAACATCCCGCGCAGGTGGTCGACGAAGTTGTCCCCGAACTCCTCGTACAGGTGGACGATCGTCTCG
Source organism: uncultured Chloroflexia bacterium (assembly GCA_963779575.1). Classification (GTDB taxonomy): domain Bacteria; phylum Chloroflexota; class Limnocylindria; order Limnocylindrales; family CSP1-4; genus CAIXZV01. The sequence goes on along the minus strand of CAVZYT010000005.1, from coordinate 649,788 downwards.
GTGTCGCCGGCGGTCCGGAGCGTGTGGCCGCGGCGCAGGAGCTCCTCGCGCAGCTCGACGTAGTTGTAGATCTCGCCGTTCTGGCTGACCTGGATCGACCCGTCCTCGTTGCCCAGCGGCTGGCTGCCGGTGTCGAGGTCGATGATCGAGAGGCGGCGCGAGCCGATCGCCGCGTGCGAGTCCGCGAACACGCGCTGCTCGTCCGGCCCGCGGTGGGCGATGGCCTGGAGCATCTCGTCGACCAGGCGCCCGTCGCCGGGGCGCAGCCCGTCGACCGTCGCGAGACCCGCGATTCCGCACATGTCAGACCGCCGCCGGCGGCGGGGCGACGCGGGCGAACCGCTGCGCGAAGCCGGCCATCTCGCCGGTTGTGCGCGGCCCGCACGACCGGTGGGCCCGGCCACGACGATGCCCAGGACCAGCCACAGGACGCCCGACGTCTGGAACGTGGTCAAGGGCTCGAGGAACAGGCCCGACACCGCCGTACACGGCGAGCATCGCGATGGCCGTCTGGCGCCAGGGCGACGCGGATCGTCGCATCGCGACCAGCAGCGCCACCACCGCGGCCACGTAGAACGCGGTGCCCACGAGTCCCTGCTCGGCGAGGATCTTGAGGTACTGGTTGTGGGCCGAGGTCGCGAACGAGTTGCCGACGAAGCGCGGGCTCACGTATTCGTACTGGCCGAACCCGACCCCGAGGATGGGGTCGAGCCGGAACAGCTGCGTGCCGGCGGCGACGGACTCGAGGCGCTGCTCGTCGCTCTCGGACAGGCCCTGCTGCGCCGCGGCGGCGGCCGTCGCCGTCGGCGACCCGAGCCGTGCGCCGACCACCAGCGGGGTGATGACGAGTCCGACGACGACCGCGGCCACCGCCGCGAGCGTGGCCAGCTGCCGGTTGCGGTACCAGAGCCAGACGAGCACGCCCGCGCCGGCCGCTGCGAGCGCGCCGCGCGACAGGGTGGCGAGCAGCGCGATGCCCAGGATCGGCAGGCACACCAGGGCGAGACGGCGGGACCGGGGCACCTCGACGGCGATGCCCAGCGCCAGCGCCACGCCCAGGCCCGCGAACAGCCCGAAGTAGTTGGGGTTCTGGAACGGGCCGGTGACGCGGGCGAGGCCCTGCGCCTGGCTGCCGGCGTAGATGCCCGAGATCAGCGGGATCTGGCTGTCGCCGGCCAGGATCTGGAGCACGGCCATCATCGACGCGAGCGTCACGGACACGAGGGCGAGCACGAGGAACGGCCGCGGGTCGCGCCGGACGAAGTACCAGGCCGCGATCGCGAGCAGGATCAGGCCGTCGGCGAACTGGAGGAAGCGGGCGGCGGACGCCACGGCACGGTCGCCGACAAGGCCGTTGATCACGGGTACGGCCGATACGAAGGCGATGCCCAGGAGGCCGGCCATGGCGATGAAGCCGAGCCCGATGCGCGGGATCCGCCGCTCGGCGAGGGCACGGATCACCAGGCCATAGCCGAGGGCCAGGAGCACCGGCAGCTTGATCCCGATGGCGCCCAGGATCTCGGGCTCGTTGTGGGGCATGAGCATGATCAGGGCGGCGAAGCCCGCCGCCGGCATGACGGCGGCGGCGCCGACGATCAGCGCGGCGAACCCGAGCGCGACCTGGCCCGGAAGGCCGAACGCCATGACGCCGAGCAGGGCCACGGCCAAGCCGGCCCCGATCAGGAAGCCGGGCGGACGGTTCCCGGGTCCGGCGTCGGGCTCGGCCACGGCATCCGTGGGCTCGGCGGCGACGTCCTCGGGACGCCGGCTCGTCCGGACGAGCAGAACGGACGCGACGACCACCAGACCGACCACGCCGCCGATCGCCGCCGCGAGGGCATCGGTCGGGCTCTCGGCCCGCGCGGCCGGCAGCGCCTTGCCGATCGAGACGAGGGCGCCCCCGTCGGCGCCACCGGCCCGTGCGATCAGGTCCGCGGCGAGACCGTTCGCGATCTCCGCCGCGACATCGGGGTCGTGGTAGCGGGCCGTGATCGTGAGCTCGCTGGTCCCATCCTCGGACCGCGCGTTCGCGTGGGCGAGGATGGACGCCGCCTCGTCCTCGAGGCCGAGCTGCGCGGCGATGCGGGTCACGGCGTCGGGCGTGACGGCGATCGTCGCGAACGACGGGGCAAGCCGGGATCGGCCCTTGAGGGTGTCGACCTCATCGGTGCCCTCCTGGCTCACGGGGAGCGCGACCATAAGCGTCGCGGTCGCGGGGTACGAGGGCGGTTGTGCGATGCCCCACAGCGCGCCCAGGGCCGCTCCGACGAGCAGGCCCGCGGCGAGGGCGCCGAGCGCGAAGGCCGCGGTCGACCGAGGACGAGCATGTGACCGCGGACCCATGACGTGAGTCTACGATGGCCCGGCCGCCGGACGCCCTGCCGAGCGTGGCCCGCACGCAACGCTGGCTCGATCGAACGGTGTCGATGAGCACCGTTCGGCATGCGCTCGCAACCAGGAATTCGGCCCCGGCTGGTATACCGTACGGCCGTGATGGCGCGCGACGGGGACCTCGACGGGCAGTGGCTGCCGGTCACGGTCATCGTGACCGCGTGGAACCGCGAGCGGTCCGTCGCCCGGGCGCATCGACAGCGTCCTCGCCCAGACTTCCCACGACGTCGCACGTCGTGGTCGTTGACGATGGCTCGACCGACGGCACGCCGGGCGTGCTGGCCCGCTACGAGGGCGACGCCCGGGTCCGTATCGTCCGGCGCGCGCAGAACCGCGGCGTGACCGCGGCCAAGAACACGGGCCTGGCCTCGCTCGACGAGCGCGCGGCGACGTTCTGCTTCCTCGACAGCGACGACACCCTGCTCCCCGACGCGATCGAGTCGCTGGTTGCCGGGTTCGACGCCCCGGGCGGGCCGTACTCGCAGGTGCTCGGCTGGGGCCGGGACTGGACAGCGGCGACTTGACGGGCGACAGCGATGGCGGCGCCGGGGGCGGGCTTGGGCGGCACGCCGGCTCGGTGACCTACGACGACGCGCTGTGCGGACGCTTCTCCGGCGACTTCCTTCACCTCGCGCGCCGCGACCTGCTCGGCGGGCTCCGGTTCGAGGAGCGCGGCGTCGGGCGGCGAGGCGTCCGTCTGGTGGCGGCTGCTGCGCGAGGCGCCCGCGCGCCTCGCCCCGGTCGTCGTCGCGAACATCGAGCGGGGCGGCGCCGATCGCGTCTCGGTCGTCGAGTACACCGCCCAGGCGTCGGCCCGGCGGATGTGGGCCTACCAGGCCGTCCTCGACGCCGTCGGCTGCGACATGCGTCGTGCCTGCCCGCGAGCGGTTCGGTGCAGCTCAACGGTGACGTCGCCAAGTGGGCAGCGCTGGCCGGCGACCGGCCGCGCGCGCGGCGCGCCGCGCGGCATGCGCTGCGCGACGCGCCGGGCGTACGCGGCGTCGCGCTGAACTTCCTGTGGCTCGTGCCGGCCCGTCTCCTGCGGACCGCGGCATCGGCGCGCGCACGGCGCCGGGCCGAGCGCGGCGTGCCGGCCTCGCCGGTGGCACCGGGCACGGAGACCAGCGAGGCATGACCCTCGACGCGACCCGGCCCCCGCGGGTCCTGTATCTCGCGACCTCGATGGGCGTCGGTGGTGCCGAGCAGCAGGCCCGCTACCTCGCGCGCAGCTTCCGCCGGCGCGGCTGGGACGTGATGGTCGTGTCGATGATCCCGCTGAGCATCGACGAGCGCGCGCTCGAGGCCGAGGGCATCGCGGTGCGCAGCCTCGGCATGCGGCCGAGCATGCCGGACCCGCGCGGCTTCATCCGTCTGGTCCGCCTGCTGCACGAGTTCAAGCCCGACGTCCTCCACAGCCTGATGGTCCACGCGAACCTGCTGGCCCGCCTCGCGCGGCCTGTTCGCCCGGACGCCCGTCGTCGTCTCGAGCGTCCACACGCCCAACGAGGGGCGCCAGTGGCGCTACGTCGCCTATCGTCTGACCAACTCGCTCACCGACTGCACGACCGCCGTCAGCCAGGACGCGATCGACGTGGCGACGCGCCGCGGCTCCGCGCCGCGCGACGGCATCCGCCTGATCGGCAACGGCATCGACACCGACGAGTTCCGGCCCGACCCGTCGATCCGCGCCCGGGTCCGCGCCGACCTCGGCATCGGCGACGCCTTCACCTGGCTGGCGGTCGGGCGGATGACGCCGGCCAAGGCCTATCCCGACATGGTGACGGCGTTCGCCGAGGTGCTCGCGACCCATCCGGGCGCCCGGCTCCTGATCGCCGGGTCGGGCGAACGGGACATCGAGGCCGCCGTGGCCGCGCGCGTGAGCGAGGCCGGGATCGGTCAGGCTGTGTCCCTGCTCGGCTACCGGGACGACGTCGCGGACCTCATGCGGGCGGCCGACGGGTTCGTGCTGTCGTCCGCCTGGGAGGGGCTGCCGATGGTGCTCCTCGAGGCGGCCTCGAGCGAGCTCCCGATCGTCGCGACGCGCGTGGGCGGCAACGACGACGCGGTCACCGACGGCCTCAACGGGCTGCTGGTCGAGCCGGGCGACCCGTCCGCCCTGGCGGCGGCGATGGCCACGGTCATGGCGACGGACGCCGGCGCGCGCCACGCGATGGGTCGCGCCGGCCGCGAGCTCGTCGCGCGCGGCTTCGACCTCGAAGCGACGATCGACATCTGGCTCGCGCTGTACGTCGAGCTGCTCGATCGCAAGGGGACGCGACGCGGGCCGGCCAACCAGCCCAACCAGCCCAACCACTCCTGAGCCCGGGGCGGGCGAGCTGGGGCCGGGCGACGCCGGCCGCTGTCAGCGGTGCTTGACGGCCCAGTCGTACGGGATCCGGTCCGAGAACGGGTCCAGGCGCTCGGTGAGCGACGGGTCGTGCGGGTGGGTCGCGCAGTTGGCGACGATCGCGCTGTCGGTCATCCCCTTGAAGCCCGTCCAGATCCCCGGCGGGATCACGACCAGCGCGTAGTCGTCCGGGCCCAGGAACCGCTCGATGAGCGTGCCTCGTGACGGCGAGCCGTCGCGGTCGTCGTACAGGACGAGCTTGATCCGGCCGTCGATGCACGCGTAGTTGAGCGTCATGTCGCGGTGCCGGTGCCAGCCCTTGACGACGTCGCCGTAGACCGTCGTGAAGTAGATCTCCCCGAACTGCACGAAGTGCGGGTCCGTCGCGCGGAGCATGTGGAGGATCGTCCCGCGCTCGTCGGGGATGCGGGCGAGCGGGCACGACCAGGACGCCCTCGATCGCCGTGGGCTCCGGCTGATCCGCGACGGTCATGGCGCCTCCTGCGATGGGCGGACGGACGTCGGTAGTGTCGCATCCCCACGATCGTCAGGGGTGCGCCGATCGGCCGCCTGTCGCACACTTGGCAGCCTGGCCACGACTCGACCCGACTTCGAGCACACCCGATCGCGGCAGATGGCGGCACGCCTCGCCGACCTCGTGCCCGGTGGCGCCCACACCTACGCCAAGGGCGAGGACCAGTATCCCGAGGGCCTGGCGCCGATCATCGAGCGCGGCACGGGCAGCCACGTCTGGGACGTCGACGGCAACGAGTACATCGAGTACGGCTCGGGCCTGCGGGCGGTCTCGCTCGGCCACGCCCATCCGCGGGTGAGCGAGGCGGTGCGCGCGCGTCCTCGACCAGGGCGGCAACTTCGTCCGGCCCACGGCGATCGAGCTCGACCGCGGCGGAGCGCTTCCTCGAGACCGTCGGCTGGGACATGGTCAAGTTCGCCCGCAACGGCTCCGACGTCACGACGGCCGCGGTCAAGCTCGCCCGCGCGGCCACCGGCCGCGACCTGGTGGCGATCTGCGAGGACCAGCCGTTCTTCTCCACCGACGACTGGTTCATCGGCCACACCGCGATGCCGGCGGGCATCCCGCAGGTCGATGCGCGATCTCACGGTCGCGTTCCGGTTCAACGACCTCGAGTCGGTCCGCCGCCTGTTCGCCGAGCATCCGGGCCAGGTCGCCTGCCTGATCCTCGAGCCGGCGACGGCGGTCGAGCCCGCGCCGGGCTTCCTCGAGGGCGTGCGCGACCTGTGCACGGCCGACGGCGCGCTGCTCGTGTTCGACGAGATGATCACGGGCTTCCGCTGGTCCACCGCCGGTGCCGCCGCGGTCTACGGCGTGCGCCCGGACCTCACGACCTTCGGCAAGGCGATGGGCAACGGGTTCGCGATCGCCGCGCTGTGCGGGCCGCGCGAGCTCATGGAGCTGGGCGGCATCCGCGACACGCGGGAGCGCGTGTTCCTGCTGTCGACCACGCACGGCGCCGAGACGACCGCGCTGGCGGCGATGCTCGCGGTGCTCGAGACGTACGAGGTCGAGGGCGTCATCGAGCGCCTCGACGACCGCGGCCGGTGCCTCGCGACCGGCGTCTCGCGGGACGCGATCCGGCGCCACGGGCTCGAGGAGCGGATCCTCGTCCTGGGCCGGCCGTGCAACCTGGTGTTCGGGACGCTCGACGCGGACGGGCCAGCGGTCACAGCCGTTCCGCACGCTGTTCCTCCAGGAGCTGATCACCCGCGGGATCATCGGGCCGTCGTTCGTCGTGAGCGCGGCGCTCTCGGACGAGGACATCGACCGCACGGTGGCGGCCGTGGACCAGGCGCTCGGCGTCTACGCCCGGGCCCTCTCGGACGGCATCGACGGCCTACCTGCGCGGCCGCCCGGTCAAGCCGGTGTTCCGCCCCTACGCCTGAGGTCCGCGCGTCGTCCGCAACACGGACATCACGCGGACGGAGTCACTCCAAGACTGCGCCTTGCACAACGTGGCCGGCAAGGCCGTCGCGGACAGTCGGCACAGGGCGCGGATGGCGCGATTCGACGCGCATGTCTGCGTTCGCACTCGGTGGGTGACTCGCGGAACGCATAAGGCGAGCCGTTCGGGACCGTGGCCGGCGCGTTGTGCCCGCGGTTCCCGCTGGTGGAGTCATGCAGCGACTGCGGCGGGGCTGGCGCGGCGCCTGGCACCGGTCGTGGCTGCGCTACATGTGCATTCCAGCGGGTTGGGGGCCGACAAGCGGTCGGCTGACGCTCCTTGAGCTGCGCCGTGCACATCAGGAGGTCACCCGAAGCGACACTGGGCGGCGGAGGCGATGCAGGCCGCGCAGGACCGGGGCGGCGTGAGCGTCGGGCCGCGCAGGACCGGGGCGGGTCAGGATCGGCCGGGCGAGGGACCTGAGCGAAGGTCAGGCGCCGGGTCGAGCGCCCCGAGGTGCTCGGTGAGCCGCAGGTTCTCGCGGTAGTCGATCGGCACCTCGACCAGCGACGGCCCGTTCACGTCCAGCGCCCGGGCGAGCGTCGGCCGCAGGTCCGCGGCGGAGGACGGCCGGAACGCGGCCACGCCGAACGACTGCGCCAGGGCCACGAAGTCCGGGTTGCCGAAGTCCACCCCGAACGGCCGGCCGAACTCGTTGCGCTGCTTCCAGTCGATCAGCCCGTAGCCGTCGTCGCGCCAGATCACGACCGTCACCCGCACGCCCAGCCGCACCGCCGTCTCGAGCTCCTGCACGTTCATCAGGAACCCGCCGTCGCCGCACAGCGCCACCACGTGGCGGTCCGGGTGCACCAGCGAAGCGGCGATCGCCCCGGGCAGCGCGATCCCCATCGAGGCGAAGCCGTTCGAGATGATCACCGTGTTGGGCTCGTATGCCTGGTACAGCCGCGCGACCCAGATCTTGTGGGCACCGACGTCGCTGACCACGATGTCATCGGGCGCCAGGACCGCGCGCAGGTCCGCGATCGCCTTCTGGGGGCGGATCGGCCAGCCGTCGTCCGCCTCGTACGCCGCCAGCTCCCGCAGCAGCTCCTGTCGCAGGTCGGCGTGGACGAGCACCTCGCGTGAGGCGTGGCGCGCCGTGGCGTCCCGGCCGCCGATGCCCCGGGGCAGCAGCGCGGCCAGCAGGCGCCGGAGCGTGCCGCCGATGTCCCCGATGAGCTCGACCTGCGGGCGATACGCGGCGTCGACCTCGGCCGGCGCGGTGTCGATGTGGACGATCCGTTTGGTGCCGCCAGGGTTCCAGCGGCCGGGCCCGTACTCGACCGGGTCGTAGCCGACGGAGACGACGAGGTCGGCGCGGTCGAACCCCGACAGGACGTGGTCGCGGGCCTGGAGCCCGACCGCCATCAGCGACAGGTGCGAGCGGTCGTCGATCGCGCCCTTGCCCATGAACGTGACCGCGACCGGCACGTGCAGCCCGCGGGCGAAGTCGCGCAGCTCCGGCGAGGCGCCTCGCCGCAGCACGCCGTTGCCGGCCAGGATCAGGGGTCGCTCGGCGCCCGCGATGAGGTCCGCGGCCCGCTCGATGGCGTCGTCCGTCGGCTCCGGGATGGCGGCGGCCTGGCAGCACCAGCGGCTCGAGCGCGGGGTCGACGACGCTCGCGGCGATGTCCTCGGGCAGCTCGATGTGGGTCGGGCCGGGCTTCTCAAGGCGCGCGACGCGGAACGCCTTGGCGACGATCTCGGGGATCGCACCCGGGACCTCGACCCGCGCGGTCCACTTGGTCACCGGCTCGAACATCCGCGGGATGTCGACGTACTGGTGCGATTCCTTGTGGACCTTGTCGATGCCCGTCTGCCCGGTGATGGCCACCATGGGGGCTCGATCAAGGAAGGCGTCGGCGATCCCCGTGACGAGGTTCGTGGCGCCGGGGCCGAGGGTGGCCATCGCGACCGCCGGGCGGCCGGTGAGGCGGCCGTACACGTCGGCCATGAACGCTGCCCCCTGCTCGTGGCGCGTCGTGACGTGGCGGACGCTGGCCGTGATCGGCGAGCGCCTCCAGGACGTCCATCGTCTCTTCGCCCGGCACCGAGAAGACCCACTCGCAGCCTTCGGCGGCGAGACAGTCGACGAGGAGGTGGGCGGCGGTGCGCGGAACCTGCGGGGTCACCGATGCTCCTATGTCAAGCGGCGGTCGCGAGCGGAGCCCGCGCTGTCGCCCGGAGATGCTCATCGTGGCGCATCCGGCGGTAGACCTCGTCGCTGATCCGCCGGCGCAGCGCCCGGATCGCCTCGGTCTTGCTGTCGCCGGCGGTGCGTCGGTGCTCGTAGTAGGCGCGGCCCCGATCACCCAGGCGCATCTGGGTGATAGCGATGCGGTGGAGCACGACGTTGACCTGGCGGTCGCCCTTGCGCGACAGGCGGTGCCGTTCGGTGTTGCCGGACCAGACCGGCAGCGGGGCCGAGCCGTTGTGGCGGGCGAAGGCTGCGGCCGAACGGAAGCGGCCGGCTCCCGCGACCTGGCCGACGAGCTTGGCGGCTGACAGCGACCCGCAGCCGGGCAGGGCGAGCAGGGTGGGTGCGCTGATCGCGACCAGGCGCTCCAGCTCGTGCTCCAGTCCCCGGATGACCCGGGTGAGCTCCCGGATGCGGGTGACGAGCTCGCGCGCGATCCGTGCGACGGTGCCGGGGACGTCTGCCAGCCGCACCTCGAGCGCGTCGAGCACGACCGCCCGGTCGAGCGAGCGCGGTCCGGGCTCGTTGCCGGGGTCCAGTTCGTGGAGGTGCCAGCGCAGGCGGTTCTGGGCCCGCGTCCGCTCGGCGACGAGGTCCTCGCGGTGGTCGACGAGGAGGCGCAGCTCGCGCTCGGGGCCCTCGAGCATGGCCACCGGCAGGTCGAGATCAGCGAGTGCAGCCCGGGCCACGGCGAGCGCGTCGATCGGATCGCTCTTGCCCTGCTCGCGGCCGTGCCGACGGGCGCCGGCCATGAGCCTCGTGGGCACCCAGGTGACGGCCTCGCCCGCCCGCAGCAGGTCGGCCGACAGGCGGCGCGACAGGTGCCGGGTGTCCTCGAGCGCGAAGCGGCGATCCGGGAAGCGGGCGGCCCAGCGGACGAGCGCCAGGTGGCCCTCGCCGGTTGCTGCAAGGGTGACCTCGGCCACCTTGCGGCCGTTGCCATCAGCGGCCACCGCAGTGTGCGTGCGCTTGTGCAAATCGATGCCGATAACGATCATCTCCTCGTCGCCTCCTGATCAGGGGTGACACATCCGGACCGGCCGGTGGACACGCCTGAGTGGGGGCGGTTGCCACGCTCCTATGAAGTCACACCGGTCGGTCCGAGCCATGTCCGGCGGCCGGCAGATCGGTGACATGCCACACCCGTCGGCGGGCACGGAGTCTATGAGCCAAGCCGCCGGACACCACAAAGGGTGACACTCACCCGGAGTCTACGGTCTGGGGTCGGCCTCGAGGCTGGCCCGTCCGACCTCAGCCGGCGCCCTGGGGCTCGTTCTGCGGCTCCGGGGCAAACGCCGTCAGCGCCTGACGTGCGGCGCGCCGCATCGCCTCGTGCTGCTCGTCCTCGACCGTCTCGAGGAGCCAGGCGCCGGCCAGCAGGACCAGCCCGAACGCGATCAGGAACATGACGCCCTGGTACGAGCTGAGGAGGGCGATCCCGAATCCGGCCAGCGGGATCGAGACGGTGACCCGGCCCAGGATGTCCTCCATCGGGACCAGCGACGGGTCGGGGCCGGTGTTCGCGTCGCCGCGCGTCTCGACGTACATCCCCTCGGGCAGGTTGACGACGCGGACGATCCGGTGGGTGAACACCGCGTTCCTCATGCCGGCCTGGAGGCTGATCACGTCACCGGCGCGCAGCTCGGACGCCTCGACGGGCACGACGTGCACCGCTGACCCGAGCGGGATCGACGGCTCCATCGACGGTCCGCCGACCACGAAGGTCGTCCCACCGGTGATCGCCGGCATGATCCGGGCAAGGACCACGATCCCCAGCACGCACACGATGAGCACGATCAGCAGGACGTCCAGCGTCATGCGCGCGGCTCGTGTCACGACGGCGACGAGCGGCATATCCCGAGGCTCCCGACGGGTTGACCAGTCGCGGGGCGGCCGGTCTGCAGGGCTGAAATGGATGATGTCCCGGCCCGCCCGGTGAGGGGCGGACCAGGACGTTGGCGTCGAGCGAAGGGCTACGGGTTGTTGGCGGTCTGCTCTGCGTCGAAGGTGAACGTGGCCGTGGTGGCCGCGTTCTGGAAGCCGTTCCCGCTGCTGAGCGGGAAGTCCCAGGAGAAGCACAGGCTGTCGGCGGCGCCCGAGGCGACGTTGCGGTCACCGGCGTTGGCACCCTGGGCGGGGTTGCCGAACGCGGCGGCGTCGAGCGGGCCGTTGTACAGGGTCGCGCCGGGGGCGGCACAGGTGCCGGCCTGGATCTGGAGGTCCATCTGCGCGGCGAGGCCCTTGCCATCCGTGTTCGTGGCGCCGGTCGTCATCGCGTAGCGCAGGGCGCCGGTGCCGGTGTTCGAGACGTTGAGCGTCTGGTTGCCGTTGTCACCGGGCAGGATGTTGGTCACGTTGAACGACGTGGCGGGCGTGACGTTGAGGATGATCGTCCCGGACGTCCAGCTCCCGTTGGAGGCGTCGCTGTCGGTGAAGATCGCGAGCGACATCGCCCCGGCCCCGAGCGTCGCGAACGACGCGCCGAGCAGGATGGCGAACAGGGCTCGGCGACGCTTCGAGCGGCGACGGGCCGACGGATCCGTGACGGTCTGGTCCATATGAACGGGCACTCCCTATCTGTCGGTGCGTGCTCGTCGGTCCGCCAACCCCCGATGGCGTTGGGGACCCCGATGGGCTCTGACCCCGGACCTCGACGCGCCGCGCGTGTTTGATCACATTCGACACCGGCGGCGGGCCTACGACTACACGACCGGGGACCCAGTGGCGGGGGTACCTTCGTCCCTCCGGGCCGGTGCCCTCGGGCGCCGTCCGGGTTCGAGATCGGGTCGGGTGACGGTGCCGGCGCGCGCCGCGAGCCCCAGCGGACGCCCTCGGACCTCAGGCCCCGGCGTCCACCACCACCAGGGCATCGACGGCCACGGCCCCACGCGGTCCGGCGATCACGGGGTTGAGGTCGATCTCGACGATCGTTGGGTCGGCCACGAGGAGGTCGCCGACCGCGACCACCAGGCCCACGACGGCCGCCACGTCCACGGCCTCGGCGCCCCGGACGCCGCGCAGGAGCGCCGAGCCGCGGAGGCCCGCGAGTCCCTCGGCCACATCGACCTCGTGAACGGGCGCGAGCATGACGGCGACGTCGTCGAGCACCTCGGCCAGGATCCCGCCCAGCCCCACGAGGACGACCGGCCCGAACACGGCGTCCCGCCGCCCCCCGACGATCAGCTCGACCCCGGGCGCGGCCATCGGCTCCACCAGCAGGCCGCGCACCTCGACGCCCGCTCGTGTCGCGGCGGCCGCCAGCGCACGCACGGCCCCGGCGATCCCGGCCTCGTCGGTCACCGACAGCGCCACACCGCCCGCGTCGCTCTTGTGGGCAAGCGACGGGGCATCGAGCTTGACCGCCACCTGGCCCCCGCCGAGCTCCCGCCAGGCCGCGATCGCCGCTTCAGGCACGGCGTCGACCGCGCGCCAATCCGTGACCGGCACGCCCGCCGCCGCGAGCCGTTGCAGGCTCTCGCGCTCGGGCAGGGCGACACGCCGGCCGCCCGCGGCCAGCATCGCGAGCGGGTCGAGGACCGTGTCGACGCCCCAGGCGATCGGGTCCGCCGCCAGGGCCGGCCAGCCCGGCCGTCGCGGACCGCCCGCGACCCTGTCGGCCCGCCGACGCTCCCAGACCGCCAGCCGCGCGATCGCTGCGAACGCCTCCACCGCGCCCTTGAGCATCGGCATCCCGCCCTCGGCGTCGAGGAAGGCCTTGACCTCGTCGCTCACGTCGTTGGAGGTCAGCGACACGTAGACGGGGAGCAGCTCGGGACGGTCGGCCGTCGCGTCGATCAACGCACGGCTGACGGTCCGCGCGACGTCGACCTCGCTGGGCAGGTCGCGGAACGGGTTGTCGTGCACGACCGCGAGCACGTCGTACGCGCCCGATGCCGCGAGGGCCTCGAACGAGGCGCGATACGCGATGGACTCCTCGGCCGCGCCCCACGGATCGAGCGGGTTGCCGATGTAGCCCATCGACGGCAGGTCGCGCAGGATCGCGTCGTGGGCCGCGGGGGTCACCGGCGGCAGGTCCAGGCCGGTCCGCTCGGCGAGATCGGCGACCAGCGACGCCTCGCCGGTCGACACCGTCACGACCCCCGTCCGCCCGCCGCGCAGCCGCCGGCCGAGGCGCCCGATGCCGGCCACAAGCTCGGCGGCCTCGAGCAGCTCGTCGAGATCGCCGCAGCGGATGACGCCCGCCGCGTCGAGCGCGGCGCTCGTGACGCGGTCCTCGCCCGCCAGGCTGCCGCTGTGCGCGATCGCGGCGGCCTGGGCCTGGGCCGAACGGCCGACCTTGACCGCGAGGATCGGCTTGCCGAGCTCGAGCGCGTGGTCCGCCAGGGCGAGGAAGCGCTCGGGCCGCTTGAAGCCCTCGACGAACAGCATGACCGCGTGGGTCTCGGGGTCGTCCAGGCAGTAGGCGAGGTAGTCGCACAGGTCGAGCACGACCTCGGCGCCCACCGACACGATGCGGCTGTAGCCGATCCGGGTGCCCGGCGCGTGGAGGAAGGCGTCGGTCACGCTGCCCGACTGGGCGAGGCCCGCGACGTGGCCCCGCGGCAGCCACGGGTTGACATCGCCGATGTAGGTGGAGCTGTTGGTCGTCCAGTCGACGGCCCCCATGCAGTTCGGGCCCAGGAGCGCGACGCCGTGCCGGATCGCGATGTCCGCGACCGCGCGCTGCATGTCCGCGGCCGCCTGGCCGCCCTCGACGACGCCGCCGCCCGGGATGACGAGGCTCGGGACGCCCGCCTGCGCCGCCTCCTGGGCGAACCGGGCGGCCCGCAGCGGGTTCACGGCGAGGATCGCCGAGTCGGGGCGCTCGGGGAGGGCGTCGAGGCTCGGGTAGCACGGCTGCCCGAACGCCTCCTGGTAGTTGGGATTGACGAAGTGACAGCGCGTGTCGCTGCCCATCCGCGCGAGGTTGTCGCGGACGGTGAGCGCGATCGACGAGCGCGGGCTCGCGCCGATGATGGCGATCGAGCGGGGCGCGAACAGCGGGCGAAGGTCGATCACGCGCCCCGACGCCGTCGCCGGGGCCGGGGACGCGAGCGGCTCCCCGGCTGCCACGGGATCAGCTGACGACCGCGCCGACGCCACGCTTCTCCAGCGCGCGGGCGATGATCAGACGCTGGATCTCGGACGTGCCCTCCCACAGGCGATCGACGCGCAGCTCGCGCAGGTACCGCTCGGCCGGGAACTCGCGCATGTAGCCGCGCCCGCCGAACACCTGTACGACGCGGTCCGCGCAGCGCCACGCCGCCTCGGACGCGAACAGCTTGGCGACCGACGCCCGGGCATGGACGATCTTCGGGTCCGCGCCCTCGTCCATGAGCCACGCCGTCTCGCGCGTCAGCAGGCGGGCCGCGGAGGCATCGGCGGCGGAGTCGGCCAGGGGGAAGCTCACGCCCTGGAAGTCGTAGATCCGCTGGTCGAACTGGATCCGGCCCGTCGCCCACTCGACCGCCAGGGTCAGGAGGCGCTCCATCGCCCCCGAGCAGCGCGCGCCGATGTGCAGCCGCTCCTCCACGAACCACTCGTTGGTCATCGCATCCGCCTCGCCCACCCCGCCGAGCAGGGCCTCGTCGGTGACGCGGACGTCGGTGAGCGTGAACTGCGGATGGCGGTCGGCGAAGGTGTGGGTGTAGTCCGGGTCGCCCGTCTTGACCAGGCCGGGCGCGTCGTAGTCGACCAGGAACAGCGTGGGCTTCCGCTCGCCGCCCTCGAGCACGTGGCAGTGGAAGATCATGAAGTCGGTGTCCGAGGGACCGGTGACAAACCACTTCTCGCCGTTGAGGACCCACTCCCCGGTGGCCGCGTCGCGGACCGCGGTCGACGCCAGCGTCCGGGCGTCGGAGCCCTGCCCGGCCTCGGTGATCGCGTAGCTGCCGTTGCGCTCGCCGCGCATGCTGGGATCGAGGTACCGGCGGCGCTGCGTGGGCGTGCAGTGGACGAGGGCGTTATAGGCCCCCGGGATGAAGCTCCACAGACCGCCCGTCGCCTGGCCCAGCTGCTCGTGGACGAGGACCTGCTCGATCGCGGACCAGCCCTGGCCACCGGCCGAGACCGGCAGGCTGCCGCCGTGGAGGCGGGCCTCGACCGCGAGGCGCTTGAGCTCGGCGATCGTGTCGTCGGACAGTGTGTGGTTGCGCTCGAACTCGGCCTCGAGGGGCTGAAGGGCGCCGACGACGTAGCGGCGGGCGCGATCGCGGAGCTCGGCCTGGGCTGGCTTGAGCATGAAGTCCATGACGCTGAGTGTGGCCCACGGTGGGCCACTCCACCGATGCGGTCGCGGCGCCCGGGACACGGGCGCCGCGACCGTGGTTGCGCCTACTTCACGGGAGCGGATTCGCAGCCGGACTGGCTGTCCCGCGCGTCGAGCAGGGCCACGTCGGCCCCGCCGCCGCACTGGACGGTGTCGCGGCTCCCGTCCCGGGCGTGGATCGCGTCGTGCCCGCCGCCACCGATGAGCACGTCGCGACCGCTGCCACCGACGACCAGGTCAGACCCCGACCCTCCCCGGAGCTTGTCCGCCCCGGCATCCCCGTGCAGGGTGTCCCGCCCGGCCTCGCCGTCGATCCTGTCGTCACCGGAACCGCCCGAGATGACGTCGTTGCCGCCGCCACCGAAGATCACATCGTTTCCAGCGCCGCCGGTCACGTGGTCGACAGCGGCCGGTCCCCCGGGCGTTGAGGTGCAGATGGGGCTCACCTGGTTAGTCGCCAGGTCTGCTCGGATCGTGTCGTCGCCCGACCCGCCATCGATCGAGTCTGCCCCGGGACCGGCCTCGATGTCGTCCTTGCCGTCGCCGCCGAGGATCCGGTCCGCCGCGGCGGACCCGCAGAGCCAGTCGGCCCCGTCGCCACCGTCGATGACGCCGTTGCCGGTGAGGGTGTCGGCACCGTCGCCGCCGTAGATGCGGTCGTGACCGCCATGGCCGTCGATGGTGTCTGGCCCGGCGCCACCGCAGATCACGTCGTTGCCCGACGTCCCGGTCATCACAGCGCCGACCGCGGGGTCGTAGCCGTCGGGGGGGTTGATCGTGCAGGCCGGCTCGAGCTCGAGCGTGAGGTCCCACGTCGTCGCGAGGCTGTCGGTCCGGTGGGTGCCCGGATCGACCCAGTCGGTCCCCGCGGACACCGTGAACTCGATCTGCCCGGTCGACACGAGGATGTCATCGCCGTGCATCGCGAGCTGCTTGGGGACCTCGCCCGTCCGCGACGGGGCGCACCGGTCGTCCTGCGCGGTGGGCGGCCCCTGGACCTCCGAATCGATCGTGCCCTGGTTCGCCGCGAGCTCGACGTCGACCTGGGCGCATGGGGCGATGCTCTTCCCGGTGGCCGTGATGAGCCCGTCGAGGTGGTAGGCGAACGACCCTGTTGCGGCGACGATGACCACGACGGCCGCGTTGGAGCGCGCCGACACGACCGCGGTCTCCTGGTCGCCCGAGCAGGAGGTGAGGGCGCAGGTCACGGTGGCGGCGAGCGACCCTGTTGTCCGGACGACGATGGTGCCGTCGGCGTGCGTGTGGACGGACGTGTTCGTGCGCCCCGTCGCCTTGGACGACCCGGACGGTCCCGAGCGGACGACCGGCGTCGGCGACGCGACGAGCGCGCTGCTCTCGTGGGCAACCTCGGCGTGGGGCAACGCCGTCGCGGCGATGGACAGGAATGACGTCACGACCGGGCCGGCCGCTGCGTGGACCGTGCGGGCAGACCCCGCGGCGGCGACCGTCGGCGTCAGGGCGGCGACGCCGAGCGTCGCAGTGCAGGCCAGGGTGAGGAGCCGCCGCGTTCGTAGGCGCGGTGGGCGGACGTCGAGCACATGCATCGTGCAGATCTCCGTTGATGGGGGGATGCCGTTGGCGCCGCCCGGTCAGGCGCGCGCCTGGGCGAGGAAGGCGGCGGTGTCGAACAGGAACCGGCCGCGCGCGATCTGCCCGCCGGCCATGTCGTAGACGACGACGAGCGGCACCGCGACGTCCCGTCCGGTGGCGGCCACGCCCGCGAAGTCGCCGATGTGGCGACCGGCGAACGTGCCGACGAGCACGACCGCATCGTCGGATGCGATGAGCTGTGCATCGCGGACCGAGGCGTCGAACGCCACGTGGTAGAACCAGTCGAGCATCCCGCCGACGGCGTCGCGCCCGACCCACTGGTCGCCGTTCGACAGGTTCGTGAACACCGCGTCAGGCCGGAGCTGATCGACGTCGTGCTCCACGACGATAGGCGTTGACCGAGGCGGCGTTGCGGTCCGCGCTGTTCGCCAGGGCCGGCTGCTGGGTGATCATGCTGCACCTCCATGTCGCGCGGTCGTCCGTGCGGGCGGCTCGAGTGCGACGGTCCGGCCGCCGGGCCGCCGCGTCACTGCACAACCTCGCCGTCTTCGCGACGCCGTTGCCATCGCGCGGGGCGCCGACTAGGCTCCCGCCATGCCGCCCTCGCCGTTCGGTCTCGTCGGTCGCGATGCGGTACGGGCGGCCATCGCGGCGGCGATCGAGCGCGACGAGCCCGTTGCGCTGCTCGGCGAGGCCGGCGTCGGCAAGACGACGCTCATGCGCGCAGCCGCTGCTCGCGCGAACCGCGAGGCACACGAAGGCGGCGCGCTGGGGCTCCTCGACTGGATGCCGTACCTCGCGCTGGAGCGGGCGCTCGGGCGCGGCCTGTCGGGTCCCGATGAGCTCGTCGCGAGGGAGGTCATCGACGGCGTGGGCGCAGGCCTGCTCATCCTCGACGACCTCCAGTGGGCACACCCGGCGACCCTCGCGATCCTCGAGCGCCTCGCCCCGAGGATCGCCGTGCTCGCGGCAGTCCGCGCCGTCGATCCCGGCAGCCCGCGGGCCATCGACGCGCTCACGCTGGCCGGGTTCGCGATCCAGACGCTCGAGCCGCTCGATCCTGAATCGGCCGAGACGATGGTCGCCGGCCTCCGCCCAGACCTCCCGAGGAGCCGGCAGCGGAGCCTGGCCGCCGCATCGGGCGGCAATCCGCTGTTCATCGAGGAGCTGAGCCGCACCGACGACGACGCACCGATCCTCGATGGCGTGGTCCGGCTCCGTCTCGATGGGCTGTCCGAGGCGGGCCTGCTGGCGATGGCGAGGCTCGCACGCGCCGCAGAGTCCGTCCCGGATGCGGCGCTCGGGTCGGCGACGGTCGAGCTCGTCGGACGGGGCCTGGCGATCGAGGACGGCGGCCGGGTGTGGGTCCGGCACGAGCTGCTGGGCGCGGCGGCGGTCCGGCGCCTGGACGCTGAGCAGATCCGGCGGATCGACCGCGAGCTCGCGGCCGCGGCGACGAGCCCGGGCATCGCTGCGCGACACCTGCTGCGTGCAGGTGACACGGTCGCCGCGCATCGCGCGGCGCTCGAGGCGGCAAGCGCCGCGACGTCGGACATCGAGCGCGCCGCGCACCTGCGGCTCGCGAGCCAGACCGCATCATCCGCCGACGCGGATGCGATCCGGCTCGATGCGGCGTTCGCCTTCCTCGACGCGGAGCTCGTCGCCGATGCCCGCGCCGAGGTCGACCTCGTGGCCACCGACGACCCGCGCCTGGCCGGCCGCAGGGCCCTGGCCGACGCGCTCACGACCCAGGCCGACGGGATGCCCGATCGTGCCTACGGGATCGCGATGGATGGCCTGGGCCTCGGGGACCTCCCACCCGAGGTCGAGGTCGGGCTCCGAGTCAGCGTTGCGTTCGCGGCCGCGTACGACCCGGAGCATGTCGACGAGGCGCTGGCCCTGTCCACGGAGGCCGTGCGGCGTGCGATCGAGGTCGGCTCGCAGATTCCCGCGGCACGCTCCGCCCACGCGCAGGCGCTGTTCCGCTCGGGTGATCCCGCCTGGGACGACGAGAACCTGACGGCGGCGGCAGAGGCCCGCGCCCGCGGCGACGAGACGGCCGAGATCGCCGCGATGCGGTCGCGGATCTTCATCCTCCTGCGCGCCGGGCGCACGAACGACGCGCTCCTCGCGGCGGATGCCCTGATGACCCGGGGTCGCGAGCTCGACAACGCCGTGTGCCAGGAGGTCGCGGAATCGTGGCGCGTCGGGCTCCTGTGGCACGCGGGCCGTTTCCGCGAGGCCGCCGACCTCGCCGACGCGCGGATGGCCGACCTCGGCCACGACGACGAGTTCTACCGGTCGCAGGCGGCCCTCGACCTCGGGTGGTTCGAGGAGGGTCGCGTCAGGAGCGAGCGCATGCTGGCGATCGCCAAGGACGGCGAGTTCGACCGCGGCGAGGCGCTCTGGCTCGTCGCGGATGCGGCCGTGATGGGCGGCCGCTGGGCGACGGCGGCACGCACGGCCACCGAGCACGGCGACCGCTTTCCGGAGGCACAGCATCGCCCGTTCGTCGTCGTTTCCGGTGCGTGGGCGTCGCTGGCGCTGGGCCGTGGGATCCCGGCGCTGCCCGAGCCGGCCGGGTTGGCGCTCCTCGACGGCGCCCCGATCGAGACGCGCGGCGTCTCGGAGCTCTCGACCGGCGACCATCGATCGGCCGCCCGGTCGTTCCTCGCGGCGGCGGAGGCGTGGCACGGCCGTCACGAGCGCGGGGCGCTGCGTTCGCGCTGGGCGGGCGCCGAAGCGCTCCGCCAGGCGGGCGCGACGGCCGAGGCGCGCGTGCAGCTGCTGGCGCTCGAGGAGGAGCTGGTCGCGCTCGGCGCCGGCGGCTGGCTGCCGCGCGTGCGTCGGTCCCTGCGCCAGTCGGGCGTCCGCCGCACCGCGCCGAGGGAGCGCGTCGACGGGTCGCCCCTGACGGTCCGCGAGCTCGAGATCCTGCGGCTGGTCGCGCACGGAGCCCGGGACCAGGAGATCGCCGGGCGGCTCGGGGTCAGCCGCTGGGCGGTGGTCCGGGCCGTCGAGTCCGCGTCAGCGAAGCTTGGCGCATCCAACCGGGCGCAGGCGATCCAGCGGCTGCCGGCGTGACGCTGATCACCCTCGTCCGCGGATCGCGGGCCGACGTCGAGGAGCTCGTCCGCGAGCGACGGGGCGAGCGCATCGTCGTCGTGGGGTGGCCGAGCGCCGCCGAGCGCCGCTTCGCCGGTCAGCTCCGGGTCGGCGTGGTGGCTGGTGCCGAGGACGCGGCAGGCGTCGTCCTGGCCGCCATGGCAGGCGCCGACGTCGTCGCCCGGATCGACGTCGATCAGCCCCTGGTCGACCGCCTGTGCGACGACGCGCGCCGGGTCGCCACGATCGAGATCGTCGACGGCCACCCGCGGACCGTGCCGTCCGACGACGTAACCGCCCTCGATGACGAGGACCGCGCGATCCTTGCCGCGCTGGCCGACGGCCGGACCCGGGGCACGATCGCGGCCGACCTCCACCTCTCGTCCCGCACGCTCGACCGGCGGCTTGCAAGGATCAAGGCGCACCTCGGCGCGCAGACCATCGCCCAGGCGGTCGATGCCGCGCGCGATGACGCGGTCAGGCCCGTCCCCGGATCGCCCAGGCGCGGGCGATGAGGTCGATCGTGCCCTCGGGGCCCGTCGGGAGGGTCGCGCGCAGCCGCTCGCGCAGCGCGTCGCGCCGATCCGGCGGCAGCCGGCTCACGTAGCCCGGGGCCGGCGCGATGTCGACCGTGAATGGCTCCCAGAAGTCGTCGAAGTCGGCGAAGCGCGTTGGCACGTCGATCGCCATCACCAGCACGTTCGCGAGACCGGCGTTGATCCACGCCGCCGCGAGGCGGTCCGGCGCACAGAGCGGGAACCGCACGCCCTCGTCGAGCGCAAGGGCATCCGGGTCCAGCTCGACCGCTGCGTCCCAGAAGCGGCGCATGAGCTCCATCCGCCCGGCGTAGTCCCAGACGTACGCCGCGACCGTCCCGCCCGGCCGGGTCACGCGGACCGCCTCTGCGAGCGCCGCCGGCACATCGGGAACGAAGTTCAGGACCAGGCCCGAGACGACCGCGTCCGCCTCGCGGGCCTCGAGCGGCAGCGCGTCGGCGCGCCCAACCCTGAACGACGCAACCGGGTCGGCGACGTGCTCGCGCGCCGCCGCGACGAAGTCGGGCGATGGGTCGATCCCGAGCACGCGTCGCGGGCCGGTCCGCGCGGCGATCGTGCCCGACAGCGCCCCGGTGCCGCAGCCAACGTCGACCCAGCTCGCGCCGACGGGGAGGCCGAGCCAGGCGACGAACGCGTCGGCGACCCGCCGGCTCCAGCGGCCGACATACCGCTCGTACGCCTCGGCGTCGCTCCACCGATCGGCCGGCATCGGCGAGCTCGTCTGTCGGGACGGGCAGCGGCCGAGGCTACTGGGGCCAGGCGAGGACCATGATCCGGATCTCGGTCATGTCGTCGATCGCCCAGCGCAGCCCCTCGCGCCCGAGGCCCGAGTCCTTGACCCCGCCGTAGGGCATGTGATCGATCCGGTAGGTCGGGATGTCGTTCACGATCACGCCGCCGACCTCGAGCTCGTTGAAGCTCGACCATGCGGCCGACAGGTCGTTCGTGAACACGCCCGTCTGGAGGCCGAAGAAGCTGTCGTTGACCTGCGCGATCGCGTCGGCCATGTCCCGGAACGGGAAGGCGACGACGAGCGGCGCGAACGCCTCGTTCGAGCACACCTTCGCGTGCACGGGCACGTCGGTCAGGATCGTGGGCGCGAAGAAGTTGCCGTCCGCCGTGCCACCCAGGAGCACCTTGCCGCCGAGCGCCTTGGCCTCGTCGACCCAGTCCTGCGTTCGCCGGGCCGCCGCCCCGTCGACCATCGGACCCACGTCGGTCGTCGGGTCCGCCGGATCGCCCACCTTGAGCGCGCCCGCCGCGGCGATGAACTTCGCCATGAACTCGTCCCACACGTCCTCGTGCACGAACATGCGCTGGACGCTGATGCACACCTGCCCGGAGTAGGCAAACGCGCCGACCAGCATTCGCTTGACGGCCCAGTCGATGTCCGCCGTGCGGTCGACGATCACGCCTGCGTTCCCGCCGAGCTCGAGGACGACCTTCTTCTTGCCGGCCCGGTCCTTCATCCGCCAGCCGACCGACGGCGAGCCGGTGAAGGTCAGCAGCTTGAAGCGCTCGTCGGACACCATGCGGTCGCCCAGCTCGCGGCTCATCGGCAGCACGCTGACCATGCCCTCGGGTACCCCGGCGGCGTCGATGATCTCGGCCACCTTGAGCATGACCAGGGGGTCCTTGGACGGCGGCTTGAGGACGATCGGGTTGCCCGAGGCGATCGCCGGCGCCACCTTGTGCGCCGCGAGGTTGAGCGGGAAGTTGAACGGGCTGATGCCGGCGATCGGCCCGATCGGGAACCGGCGGGTGATGCCGACGCGGTCCTTGCTCGAGGCCAGGAGGTCGAGCGGGATCAGCTCGCCCGTCATCCGCTCCGCCTCCTCCGCGCCGAGGCGGAAGGTGAGGACGGCACGGTCGACCTCGACGAGGGCGTCGCGGATCGGCTTGCCGGCCTCGGCGGCGATGGTGGCGCCCAGCTCCTCGCGCCGGGCCCGGATGCCCGCGCTGATCTCGCGCAGGATGCGGCCGCGCTCGTAGGCGGGGAGCTTGCGGGTGACCTCGAACGCGCGGACGGCGGCGTCGACGGCCTCGTCGTACTGGGCGGGCGTTGCGAGATACGTGGAACCGGCCGGCTCGCCGGGGCGCGCCGGGTTCTCGATGATCAGCGGATCATCGGATTCGACCCAGCGCCCGGCGAGGTAGATGGGGTGCGGCGTGGTGGCCGTGCGTGTCGCAGTCATGGGGCACTCCTGGCGCCCCGATTCGGGGCGATCGTCGATGCGCCGATCGTATCAGCGCCGCTTGCCGGTCCCGAAGATCGTGTCGAACACGCCGCGCAGCAGCGACTGGCCGGCCCGCGAGCTGACCACCCGCCCGGCCGTGCGGATCCCGGTCTCGACCGTCTTCTCCCGCTGGCGGGCCGCGGCCTGATCCGCACGCTGCTGGGCCTTGCGATCGCGTTCGGCGGCTTCCTGCGCCTTGCGCAGCTCGCGCGCCTGGCGCTCGATCTCACGCTTCTGCTGGGCGGCCGTCATCGTCCCGAGGCCGGCGTTGGTCGTGGGCGACACGTTGTCGCGCATGGTCGCCTCGGCGGCGGCGGTCGCGGCGGCCGCCCGCGCGTTCGTGAGGCGCGCCGTGATGATCTCGTGGGCGCTCTCGCGATCGACGGTCTCGCCGTAGCGGCTCGCCAGCGGCGACGCCGCGATCACCTGCGCGATCTCCGGCGCGCTGAGCGGGGCCATGCGCGAGTCGGGCGGCACGAGGCGGGTCGCCGCGAGGGGCGTCGGGACGCCCTTGGGCGAGAGCACCGTGACCAGCGCCTCGCCGATCCCAAGGCTCGTGATCGTGCGCTCGACGTCGTAGTGCGTCGTGACCGGGAACGTGCGCGCGGTCTTGCGCAGCGCGTCGGCGTCGTCGGGGGTGAACGCGCGCAGCGCGTGCTGGATCCGGTTGCCGAGCTGGCTGAGGACGGGCGACGGCACGTCCGTCGGCGCCTGGGTGACGAAGTACACGCCCACGCCCTTGCTCCGGATCAGGCGCGCGGTCCGCTCGATCTGGTCGAGCAGGGCATCGCTTGCGTCATCGAACAGGAGGTGCGCCTCGTCGAAGAAGAACGCGAGCTTGGGCTTGGGCAGGTCGCCGACCTCGGGCAGCCCCTCGTACAGCTGGGCGAGCATCCACAGCACGAAGGTCGAGTACAGGCGCGGCTTGTCCATCACGTCGGCGACCTCGAGCAGGGTCACGATCCCCTTCCCGTCGGCCGTGGTGCGCAGCATGTCGTCGACGTCGAACTCGGGCTCGCCGAAGAAGACGTCGGAGCCGTCCTGCTCGATCGTGACGATCGCCCGCAGGATCACGCCCAGCGAGGCCGGGCTGATGCCGCCCAGGTCCTCCAGGACGGGCTTGCCCTCATCGGAGCCCAGGAACTTGAGGGTCGTCCGCAGGTCGGCGAGGTCGAGCAGCGGCAGGTGCTGGTCGTCGCAGTAGCGGAAGACGAGCGACAGGATCGAGGTCTGGGTCTCGTTGAGGTCCAGGACCTTGCCCAGCAGGAGCGGGCCGAACGAGCTGACGCTGGCCCGGACGTGCACGCCGGTCTTCCCCGACAGCGACAGGATCTCGAGCGGGTGTCCGGCGGCCTGGTACGTCCAGCCGAGCGACGTGCAGCGGTCGATGGTCCGTTGATCGGTGGCGTCGCCGGGCGCGCCGATGCCCGACAGGTCGCCCTTCACGTCGACGGCGAACACCGGCACCCCGTAGGCGGACAGCTGGCCGGCGAAGATCTGGAGGGTCTTGGTCTTGCCGGTTCCAGTCGCGCCGGCGATCAGCCCGTGGCGGTTGACGCGCGACAGGGCGATCTGGACGCGGACCTCGGGCAGGACCTCGTCGCCCACGATCGGCGAGCCGAGAATGATTCCGGGCTCGGCCAGCGTGTAGCCCGCGGCCATCTCGGACCGGAATGCCTCGTCCATCGCCACCTCCCTGGGCCGCCGTCACGCGGGATCGGTCCATGATCGCACCCGCTCGCTGCCCCCGTTCGTCGCTACTCCCGTTCGTCGCTGCTCCCGCCCGTTTCATGCCAGATCCGAGGCTGGCGACCGGTAGCCAGCGTGATGCCCGGCTGTTGGCAGCCGGTGCATGTCAGCCGGTCACGGGAGGGCGTTTTGGCATGCGGATTCGGCGTTTCGCGGCGGAGGGGCACGCCCGGGGGTCGCGCGAAACCGGCAAGCTGTCGCGTGCTTCGGTTGTGGCAGGAAACGGGCGAGCGCGCGGGCTGTCAGTCCTCGGCGGCGCGAGGGTAGGTGCCCAGGATCCTCACGACCTCGGTCTCGGCCCCCAGCTCGCGCAGCGCGGCTTCGCACGCGGGATCGGCCGGGTCGGCGTCCAGGTCGACCCAGAACAGGTACTCCCAGCGGGCGCCGCGGGCGGTCCATGGCCGGGACTCGAGCCGCGACAGGTTCAGCCCGCGGCCGGCGAACGCGCCCAGCGAACGATGGAGCGAGCCCGGCACGTTGCGCACCGCGAACACGAGCGTCGTCCGCGGCGGTCCGGCGATGGCCTCGGGCCGGGCGGCGTCGCGGACCTGCGCCTCCCCACCGGCTCGCGCGATCACCGCGAACCGCGTCCGGTTGTCGTCGCCGCCCTGGATGTCGTCGGCGAGGACCTGGAGCCCGTAGATGTCCGCGACCCGCGCCGACGCGACGGCCGCGGCCCCGCGCTCGCCGCGGTCGGCGACCTGCTTCGCGGCCCCCGCAGTGTTGTAGGTCGTCTGGATGCTCCACGGTCGCGAGCGCAGGAACTCGTCGGCCTGGGCGAGCGCGGCGGCGATCGAGTACACCCGCTCGACGCTCTCGAGCGTCTCGCCCGGCAGCGCGAGCAGGGCGAGGCGTACGGGGACCGACACCTCGCCGGCGATCGGGAGCTCGAACGCCCACAAGAGGTCGAGGTTCTCCCGGATGGTCCCGAGCAGGGAGCTCTCGACCGGGACGACGCCGGCATCGGCCTCGCCGTCGCGGACGGCCTCGAACACGGCGCGGAACGAGGACTGGGCGATGGGCTCGGGGGCCGCGAAGAAGCGGAGGACCGCGTCCTCCGCGAACGCGCCCGGCTCGCCGGAGTAGGCGACCCGCGGGCCGCCGGTCAGCGGTTGAACCACTCGGTGGTGTCGATCGGATGCGCCTCGTCGTCGAACTCCGCCGGCGCGTGGCCCGAGGCGTCGGCGCGTGACCCGGGCCGCAACGACCCCGCGGCCTCGGCGGCCCCGGCCCACGACTCGGCACCCAGCATCGCGTTGATCGCATCGACGTACGCCTCGACCGACGCCGCGACGATGTTGGTGCTGGTGATCTCGCCCGTGAATCGTCCATCGCCGCGGGCGCCCTCGGCCGACGTCGGCGGGGCGATCCCGACCGTGACCTTGCCCTCGGCATCCGGGCCCTCGGCAAGCGCGTGGACGTCGTAGGCGACGAGCCGTGGGTGACCGCCGAGCACCTCGGCCAGGGCCCCGTCGACCGCCTTGAACAGCGCGTCGACCGCGCCGTTGCCCTCGGCCGACGCCTTCCAGTCGTGGTCGCCGGCGCGGATCACGACGGCGGCACGGCTGTTGACGTTGCTGCCCGAGGTCACCGTCCAGCGGGCGAGCCGGGCGGGCTCGGGTCCGCGCGTGTCGCTCATGACGAGCCTCCCGTGGGAGCCGGATCGGGTTCGGGGGCCGGAGCCTCCGTCCCGGTCTCCTGCCCGTTGGTCGTCGTGAAGTGGCGTTCGTCGCGGCGTCGAAGCTCGGCGCCCGACTTCCAGATCGCGTACTCGAGCGAGTCGGCGAGGGCCTGCGCCGAGGCCGCGATGATGTTGGTGTCGCTGCCCATGGTGGACCAGGTCGTCGACCCGTCCCGGGAATCGATGATGACGCGGGTCCGCGCGGCCGTGGCGGTCACGCCGTCGAGGATCCGGACCTTGTAGTCGACGAGGTGGACCCCGTCGAGGACCGGGTAGAACGCCCGCAGCGCCTTGCGCAGGGCGCCGTCGAGGGCGTTGACGGGTCCGTTGCCATCGGCGGCCGTGTGGAGGACCTCGCCCGCGACCTCGACCTTGACCGTCGCCTCGGCGAGCAGCTCGCGGCCCGAGCGCTGTTCCACGAGCACGGTGTAGTCGAGGACCTTGAACGGTGCGGCGTAATCGACCGCGTGGCGGCGGATCAGCAGCTCGAACGATGCCTCCGCGCCCTCGAACGCCAGGCCCTCGTGCTCCAGCTGCTTGATCAGCTTCGAGAGCTCCCGGGGATCCACGAGCCCCTCGAGCTCGTGCCCCAGCTGGCGGGCCCGGATCTCCGTGTTCGCCCTGCCGCCCAGCTCCGAGACGACAAGCCGTCCTGCGTTCCCGACGCTCCCCGGATCGACGTGCTGGTAGCTGCGCTCGACCTTGGCCACGGCGGCACCATGGACGCCGCCCTTGTGCGCGAACGCGGACCGGCCGACGTACGGCTGGTAGTCGTTGGGCACCTGGTTGGCGATCTCGGCGACGGCCCGGCTGAGCTGGGTCAGGGCCGACAGGTCGCCGCCACCCGCGGGTACGAGCCCCTCGGGCGTCTTGAGCGCGAGGTTGGCGAGGATCGACACCATGTTCGCGTTACCGCAGCGCTCGCCGTAGCCGTTGATCGTGGCCTGCACGTGGCGGACGCCCGCCTGGACGGCCGCGATCGAGTTCGCGACCGCGAGCTCGGCGTCGTTGTGGGTGTGGATGCCCCAGTCGACGGCCGGCGCGTCGGGGTCGCCCTCCAGCGAGACGCGGACGTCGCCCACGATCCGGACCAGCTCATCGGTGAGGGTCCCGCCGTTCGTGTCGCACAGCACGAGCGTCCGGGCGCCGGCCTGGCGGGCCGCACGGAGCGTCGAGAGGGCGTAGTCGCGATCGGCCCGGTAGCCATCGAAGAAGTGCTCGGCGTCGTAGACGGCCTCCCGCCCGCGGTCGACCACGAACCCGACCGAGTCCGCGATCATGTCCAGGTTCTCGGCCGGCGTGGCGCCCAGGACCTCGACCACGTGCAGCAGCCAGCTCTTGCCGAAGATCGTCACGACCGGGGTCTCGGCGGCCACGAGCTCGCGCAGGTTGGGGTCGTCCTCCGCCCGGTTGGCGCGGTGGCGGGTGCTGCCGAACGCGGCCAGCTTCGCCTGCTGCCAGGGCTCCTTGCGGGCCGCGGCGAAGAACTCGATGTCCTTGGGGTTGGAGCCCGGCCAGCCGCCCTCGATGTACGGGAAGCCGTACTCGTCGAGCATCCGGGCGACGCGCAGCTTGTCGGCCAGCGAGAGGGTGATGTTCTCGCCCTGGGTGCCGTCGCGGAGGGTCGTGTCGTAGAGGGTGACGGGTGTCGTCGAAGGGTTGGTCATCGGTGGAGGGTCCAGTGGCCCGTGCGGGTGGGTCGTCGACTCGGACGCGGCCGGTGCCCCGCCCTCAGGCGGTCACCGGCCGGCGAATCGCGATCCGCTCGCCCACGATCCGGGCCATCTCCCGGGTGCCCACGAATGAATCGGCCGGCCCGAGATCGCGCGTCCGGTAGCCGTCGGCCAGCGTCGAGGAGACGGCCGCCTCGATCGCGTCGGCTGCGGCGGGCTGGCCAAGCGAGGTGCGCAGCATCATCGCCGCCGACAGGATCGTGCCCAGCGGGTTGGCGACGTCCTGGCCGGCGATGTCGGGCGCGGTGCCGTGGATCGGCTCGTACAGGCCGTGTCGCCCGTGGGCCGTCTGGGTGGTGCCGATCGAGGCCGAGGGCAGCATCCCGAGCGAGCCCGAGATGACCGCCGCCTCGTCGCTCAGGATGTCGCCGAACAGGTTCTCGGTGACCAGGACGTCGAACGAGGCTGGCGACTTCGCGAGGACCATGGCGGCGGAGTCGACCAGCCGGTGATCGAGCGCCACATCCGGGTACCCGGCGTGGACCTCCTCGGTCACCTTGCGCCACAGGCGCGAGGTCGCGAGGACGTTCGCCTTGTCGACCTGGGTGACCTTGTTGCGGCGGCCGCGCGCCAGCTCGAACGCGAGCGTGACGATGCGCCGGATCTCCCCCTCCGTGTACCACAGCGTGTCGATGGCGGCGCGGCCCTCGGGCGTGTCGCGGGCCTCCGACGGCCGGCCGAAGTAGAGGCCGGACGTGAGCTCGCGCACGATCAGGCAGTCGACGCCCTCGAGCAGCTCCGGCTTGAGCGGGGAGGCGTCGATGAGGGCGGGGTGAACGGTGATCGGCCGGAGGTTCGCGAACAGGCCGAGCCCGCTGCGCAGCGCGAACAGCGCCTGCTCCGGGCGGACCGTGGCGTCGGGGTTGTCCCACTTCGGGCCGCCGCAGGCGCCGAGCAGCACCGCATCGGCCGATCGGCAGGTCTCGATATCCTCGGGCCGGATCGCCACCCCGTAGGTGTCGATGCCGATCCCGCCGACCAGGAGCTCGACCCAGTCGAAGCCGAACCCGAACGCCCGGCCCGTGACCTCGAGGACCGAGACGGCCCCCGCGACGACTTCGGGCCCGACGCCGTCCCCCGGGATCAGCGCGATCCGGTAGCGCGGCCCGGCGGTCGCGCTCGGGCCGTCGCTCACGGCAATTCCTCGGCCGTGCGCCGGCCGACGAACGCGACCTCGATCCCGTTGATCTCGGCCCCGTGGAGCTTGTTGGCGGCGACGAGGTAGGCCTCGAGCGACGCCTCGATGATGTTGGTCGAGAGCCCGTGGCCGGTGATCACGAGCGCCCCCGGCCCCTCGTCGGACGACCGGCGGCAGCGCACGAGCACCTGCCCCTGTGCGTCCTCGCCCGCGGACACCGCCTTGATCTCGTATTCGGTCAGCACCGGGTGCCAGCCGAGGATCGGCTGGACCGCCTCGTCGACCGCGCCGAACAGCGCGTTCACCGGCCCGTTGCCGGTCGCGTTGGCCGCCTTCGCCTCGCCTGCGACGACGAGCGAGACGCTGCCCACGGAGTGGCCGCCGCTCGAGGAGCTGATGTTCCAGCCGAGGAGCTCGATGGATCGCGGCACGTCGGCCCTGCGCTGCTCGACGAGCGCGACCAGGTCGGCGTCGGTGACGTCCTTCTTCGAGTCGGCGAGCGCGATCGCGGACCGGTAGACGGCGTCGAGCGCCTCACCCTCGACGTCGTGGCCCAGCTCGCGCAGCTTGCCCTGGAGGCCGCGCCGGCCCGACAGCTTGCCGATCGACAGCGTGCTGCCGGCGAGCCCGACGGACTGGGGGGTCATGATCTCGTAGGTCAGCGGGTTCTTGAGGAACCCGTCCTGGTGGATGCCCGACTCGTGGGCGAAGGCGTTGGCGCCGACGATCGCCTTGTTCGGCTGGACGGCGAACCCGGTCAGGTACGACACCAGCCGCGACGCCGGGGTGATCTGCTCGGTCTGGACCTGCGCCGCGAGCTCGGGGAACTGGTTGGGCCGCGTCCGGAGGGCCATCACGACCTCCTCGAGTGACGCGTTGCCGGCGCGCTCGCCGAGGCCGTTGATCGTGACCTCGACCTGGCGCGCGCCCGCCTGGACGGCGGCGAGGGTGTTGGCCGTGGCGAGGCCGAGGTCGTTGTGGCAGTGGACGCTGACGGTCGCGTCGCGGCCGACGAGGTCGACGACACGCCCGACGAGCGCGCCGAACTCGGCCGGAATGGCATAGCCGACGGTGTCGGGGATGTTCACGGTCGAGGCGCCGGCCTCCACGACGGCCTGGTAGACCTCGAGCAGGAACGATTCCTCGGTGCGCGACGCGTCCTCGGCGGAGAACTCGATCTCCGCGTCCGGGCCAAGCGTTTCGCGCGCCCAGCTCACCCACTTGCGGGCGTCGTCGAGCGCCTGCTCCCGCGACATCTTCAGCTTGTGCTTGAGGTGGATGTCGCTCGTGGCGATGAACAGATGGAGGTGCGGCCGCTCCGCGACGCCGATCGCCTCGACGGCCCGCTGCGGATCCCCGTCGCGGCAGCGCGCGAGCGCGGCGACGGCGATTCCCCCCTTGGTCTCCAGCGCGATTCGCCGGACCGCCTCGAAGTCGCCGGGCGAGGCGGCCGGAAAGCCGGCCTCGATGACGTCGACGCGCAGGCGGACGAGCTGGCGCGCGACCTCGAGCTTCTCGGCGGCGGTCAGGCCGGCGCCGGGCGCCTGCTCCCCGTCGCGCAGGGTCGTGTCGAAGATGCGGACCGTGCCGGCGGCGACGCCGCCGCCGAACTTCGGTTGCGTGGCCTCGAAGGTCATCGCGATCCCTCCCCCGCCGGTACCGCGCTGGTGGTCGCCTGGGCCTGGCCGGCCTCGACAACCACCGGGTTGAGGAACGGCATCTTCGCGCGCAGGTCGGCCCCGACCTGCTCGATCTGGTGGTGGCGGTCCTGCTCGCGCAGCCGCCGGAACTCCTCGCCGCCGGCGTCCTGGACCGCGATCCAGCGCGTCGCGAACGACCCGCTCTGGATGTCGGACAGCACGTCCCTCATCGCGGCCTTCGAGCCCTCCGTGACCCGCGGCCCGGAGACGTAGTCGCCGTACTCGGCCGTGTCGCTGACGGAGAAGCGCATGTAGTTGAGCCCGCCGCGGTACATCAGGTCGACGATGAGCTTGAGCTCGTGCATCGTCTCGAAGTACGCGAGCTCGGGCTGGTAGCCAGCCTCGACGAGCGTCTCGAACGCCGCCTTGACCAGCGAGGACACGCCGCCGCACAGCAGCGCCTGCTCGCCGAACAGGTCGGTCTCGGTCTCCTCCTTGAACGTCGTCTCCAGCACGCCGGCGCGGGTCGAGCCGAGGCCCCGGGCGTAGGCCAGCACGCGGTCGCGGGCCGTCCCCGACGGGTCCTGCTCGACCGCGAACAGCGCCGGCACGCCGCCGCCCTGCTCGTACACGCTGCGCAGGAGATGGCCCGGGCCCTTGGGCGCGACCATGCCGACGTCGATCGTGGCGCCCGGCTGGATCCGCGCGAACCGGATGTTGAACCCGTGGGCGAACATCAGCAGCTGGCCGGGTCGCAGGTTGGGCTCGATCTCGGTGTCGTAGACCGCCTTCTGGGCGGTGTCCGGGACGGCGATCATGATCACGTCCGCGGCGCGAACGGCGTCCGCGACGTCCTCGACCCGCAGCCCCGCCGCCGCCGCGAGCGCCCGGCTCTTGGAGCCCGGCGCGAGACCGACGACGACGTCGACCCCGCTGTCACGCAGGTTGAGGGCGTGGGCGTGACCCTGGCTGCCATAGCCGATGATCGCGACCGTCTGCCCGTCGAGGGCGCGCGGATCGGCGTCGGCGTCGTAGTACATCCGCGCTGTCACAGTTTCAAAGCCTCCTCGATCGAGCCCGCCCCGCGCAGCATGACCACCGCACCGGTCCGGACCAGCTCCTTGATCCCGTAGCCGCGCAGCAGCGCGACGAGGGCGTCGATCTCCCCCTCCGTCCCCGTCGCCTCGACGATCACGGAGTCCGGCGCGATGTCCACGACGCGCCCCTTGTACAGCTCGACGATCTTGATCACCTCGGACCGGTTGGCGTCGCCCGCGCGGACCTTGATCAGCGCGAGCTCGTGCTCGACGAGCTGGTCGGCGGTGACGTCCTGGACCTTGAGCACGTCCACCAGCCGGTAGAGCTGCTTGGTCGCCTGCTCCACCGCGACGACGTCGCCGTGGATCGTGATCGTCATCCGGCTGACGCTCTCACGATCGGTGCGGGACACGGCGAGCGAGTCGATGTTGAAGTTGCGTGCACGCATGAGGCTCGCAACCCGGTTGAGGACGCCGGGCCGGTTCATCACCAGGACGACGAGGATGTGGCGGGCGGCCTCGCCCGTCCCGGGGAGCGCGCGCGCCGGGGGCGGGCTGGTATGCGCCGGCTGCGGGTGCTGGCCGTTGGATCCGTCGTCGGCGCTCATTCTTCGGGTCCCCAGGTCTCGATCAGATCGGACAGGCCCTTGCCGGCCGGCATCATCGGGAACACGTTCTGCTCCTCGGCGATCTCGAACCAGATGAGGGCCGGCCCGTCGACCGCCTGGGCGGCCTTGATGGTCGTGTCGACGTCGGCGGTCGTGGTCGCCTTGAAGGCGGGGATCCCGTACGCCTCGGCGAGCTTGATGAAGTCCGGCCCGGGCAGGTGCGACGAGTGGTAGTTGCCCCCGTAGATGATCTCCTGCCACTGGCGGATCATCCCGAGCTTCTTGTTGTCGAGGATCGCGATCTTGACCGGGATCCGGTCGGCCGCCAGCGTCATCAGCTCCTGGCTGGTCATCTGGAAGCCGCCATCGCCGGTCACGGCCCAGGTCTCGAACTCGGGCCGCCCGAGGGCCGCGCCCATCGCCGCCGGGACGCAGTAGCCCATCGTGCCGAGGCCGCCCGAGCTCATGTGGCTGTTCGGCCGCTGGAACCCCGTGTACCGGGCGAGCCACATCTGGTTCTGCCCGACGTCGGCCACGTAGTTCGCGGTGTGGTTGGTCAGCTCGCCGATGCGCTCGACGACGAAGTCTGCCGACAACAGCCCGTCGCGCCACGCGCCCGAGCCGTGCCACGAGCTGCCCAGCGACTCCCGCTTCCACTCGGCGAGCTCGTCGAGGTAGGCGCGGCGCTCCTCGAGCGGCGTCGCCGGGACGAGGGCGGACAGGCCCGCGAGGACCCGCCGCGCGTCGCCGACGATCGGCACCTCGACCGCGACGTTCTTGCCGATCTCGGCCGGGTCGATGTCCGCGTGGATGATCCGCGCGTACGGCGCGTACGTCCGGACGTTGCCGGTCACCCGGTCGTCGAAGCGCATGCCCACGGCAATCAGCAGGTCGGCCGACTGGATCGCGCGGTTGACGTGCTTCCAGCCGTGCATGCCCATGTAGCCGTACGCCAGCGGGTGGCGCTCGTCGAGGGCGCCGATGCCGAGCAGCGTCCAGGCGACCGGGATGCTGGTCTTCTCGGCGAACGCGCGGAGCTCCTCGCCGCCGTCAGCGATCAGGACGCCGTGGCCGGCGAGGATCAGCGGCCGCTTGGCGGCGGCGATCTCGCGGGCGGCCAGCTTGAGCTGCTTGGGATGGCCGTCGAGGGTCGGGCGGAACCCGGGCAGCCCGGCGATGACGTCGTCGAGGGAGGGATGCTCGGCGCGCGTCTCCTGCTGCAGGGCGTCCTTGGTGATGTCCACGTGGACGGGACCGGGACGGCCGGAGCGGGCGAGGTGGAACGCCTCTGCGACGACGTGCGGGATGTCGTCAGCGTTCCGGACGAGGTAGTTGTGCTTCGTCATCGGCAGCGTGATGCCGGTGATGTCGATCTCCTGGAATGCGTCCTTGCCGATCAGCGCGCCCGGGACGTTGCCGGTGATCGCGACCATCGGGATTGAGTCCAGCTGGGCGGTGGCGATCGCCGTGACCAGGTTCGTCGCGCCGGGCCCGCTGGTGCCCATGCACACGCCGACCCGGCCGCTCGCCCGGGCGTACCCGTCGGCGGCGTGGCCGCCGCCCTGCTCGTGGCGGACGAGGATGTGCCGGATCTCGGGATAGTCGCCCAGGATGTCGTAGATCGGGAGGATCACGCCGCCCGGGTAGCTGAACAGGACGTCGGTCCCCTGGCGGATGAGCGCCTCCATGAGCGCGTCGGCGCCGATCCGCGTGCGCTTGCGCGGCCGCACGTCCCGGAGCATGTCCTTGCGAGCCTGCTCGACCGCCGCGGCGCCCGCCGAACCGTCGGCCGGCACGTGGCTGCGCCGCTCGGGCGCGTCGGCAGGCCCACCTGTCGGCGGCTCGCCTTTCGTGATCGTCATCCGCTGGGTTCCCTCTCCGTCCGGTTGGCCCCGCGACCTCCCGAACATGCAAAGACCCTCGCCGCCCGGCGAGGGTCCCTTCGGTCTTCGGTGGCCGGCGCCTCAGTGGCGCTCGTCCCTCCGCGTTCCTCCGTTCTCCCGCCGGGAGCCGGTAATGAGGAGGCCAAGAAGGCCGTCAAGGCCGGCAAGAAGCGAGCGGAGCTGATCGAGCAGGGATACGTCACCGGTCGTGAGATCGCGGAGCGGGACGGTCACGCGGCGGCCATCGGCCGTCACGACGACGGCGACGGGGCTGCGATGACGATCCTCGAACAGGCCCAAGCGACACACTCCCAATGGCCCGCCAGTGGCGGGTTCGCGCAGTCTAGTCGTGACGACGGCGTTCGCGCAACCACCCGCGGCGGGACCATCGTCCCGTAGCGGAGCGACCGCGCACGTCCAATCCGTTCCAATCCCGGGGTTGAAACGACGAGACCGCCTCAGCGGCGGTCTCGTCGCGATGGGCGCAGGGCGATATGCCCGCCAATCAGGTCCAGCGCTGTCCGGCCTCGATGACGATGTCCGGACGAGGGCGCGCCGGCTGGGTGACGACGACGACGATGGGGAGCGTCCCGCTCGACGTCACTGCCAGAACCAGTCCCAGCGGATGCCCGCGCCAACTGCCAGAGCCATGGACGCAAGCAGCGCCACGGCCCAGGTGAAGCGCGCCAGGTTCGCCTTCACGTACGACTCCTTCGAGTCTGTCTCGATTCATCCGGACTCCGGCAACCGGGCGGTCTTCGCGAGGAAGATCCCTGGCTTTGCGTCCCCGTCTCGCGACGGGTTTGCCCTGGACGGCGGCCCCGATGGAGGGTTTCAGCCCTCGAATCGGAGGCTAGGCCGAACGGGTACCGGGGCGACTCCCCAGACGTACTAGTCCGATCGTCCGTTGGAGGGAGTTTCCGCGATGCACCGGGGCGCTCAGCCCGCGCCGACCGCCTCCTGGACGTTCCTCGCCGACCGCATCGCGAGGATGATCACGAGCGCAATCCCGCCGGCGATGAGCAGGTCCCCGACGCTGAACACGTTCGTGAACGGTACCCAGCGGGGCATCGCGAAGACGTCGGTCAGGAACCACAGGGCCGGGTCTGCGGCCACCGAGCTGTTCGAGTAGCCCGCCAGGATCGCCGGGGCAACGCCGCCCATCAGCTCGATCGCGGCCCTGCTCGCAGGCATCGACCCCCCGTTGGCCAGGATCGCGGCCAGGTTGCAGGCGGCGCCGGCGGCCACGACCGGCATCCCGGGCAACGCCCAGTTGCGCAGGACGGCGGCGCCGACCAGCATCGTCGAGGCGACGTAGACCCAGGGCCCGAGGTCGCCGACTCGGGTGGCGACCTGGGGCGTGAACAGCACGACCTGGATGACGAGGCCGCCGACGATGGCGCCCGGCCAGCGGATGTGGATCGCGGCCAGGCCGGAGACGCGTCCGCCGAGGAGCAGGCCCAGGACCAGGCCGATGACGACCGCGTAGAGCAGGAACATCAGGCAGGCTGCGTGGTCAGGGCACGCGCCGCAGCCCGATCAGTCGACCGGCGTGAGGCCGGCGGCTGCAGGCGCTCGGCCATGTCCTCGCCCGGCATCGCCCTTGCGAACAGGTAGCCCTGGCCGAACTCGCAGCCCATCTCTCGGAGCTGCTCGAGCTGATCGGCGTCCTCGATGCCCTCGGCGATGATGCGCAGCCCGAGCGATCGCCCGAGGGCCACGATCGCGTTCGCGAACGCCCAACCGTCCGGGCCTGACTCGGGCGGTGCGATGAACTCGCGCGCGATCTTGAGGATGTCGACGTTGAACCGCCGCAGGTAGCCGAGCGACGAGTAGCCCGTCCCGAAGTCGTCGACGGCGATCCGCACGCCCAGGTCGCGCAGCGTGGTCAGGCGCGCGATGGTCGTCTGGGTGTCGCTGAACATCACGGTCTCGGTCATCTCGAGCACCAGCCGCGACGCCGAGAACCCGGTCGCGCGCAGGATGTCCACGAGGTCGTCGATGAACGTCTCCTGGGCGAGCTGGGCCGCCGACAGGTTGACGGTGAGCGAGATCCCCTCCCCCGTGCCGGAGCGCCAGGGCGCCGCCTCGCGACACGCCTCGAACAGCACGGCGCGACCGAGTGCGAGGATCGTGCCGCTCTCCTCGGCCAGCGGGATGAACTCGTCGGGCTCGACAAAGCCGCGCGTCGGGTGCTTCCAGCGGGCGAGGGCCTCGACGCCGAACGTGAGCCCCGTCGCGAGCGACAGCACGGGCTGGTAGAACACGTCGATCTCGCCCTCGGTGACAGCGTGCGACAGCTCGGTCGACATCGCGTGCCGGGCGACGATCGCCGCGTGCATCGTGGGGTCGAACACCGCGAACCGGTTCTTGCCGGCCTGCTTGGCGGTGTACATCGCGACGTCGGCGTTGCGCAGCATGTCGTCGGCGTGCTCCGCGTTGCCGAGGCTGGCGGCGATCCCGATGCTCGCGGAGACCTTGAGGTCCTGCCCGGCGATCGGGAACGTGATCGCGAACGCGGCGATCAGCCGGGTCGCGACGGTGAGCGCGGCACCCAGCTCGGGGTCGTCGAGCAGCAGGACCGCGAACTCGTCGCCACCGAGCCGCGCGGCCATGTCCCCGGTGCGAATGCACGACCCGACCCGTTCGGCGACGGCGGTCAGCAGCCGGTCGCCGGCCGGATGGCCCAGGGCGTCGTTGACGTCCTTGAAGTTGTCGAGGTCGAGGAACAGCACGACGGGCACCCGGCCCGATCGCGGCCCCTCGAGCGCGAGGTTGACCTGCTCCGCGAACAGGCTCCGGTTGGCCAGGCCCGTGAGCGGGTCGTGGTAGGCCTGGAACCGGAGCTGCTCCTTGAGCCGCGACAGCTCGGCGAGGGACTGCTCGAGCTGGCCGTTCTCGAGCGCCACCGCCGCCTGGTTCGCGAGGGTCTCGAGCAGGCGCAGGTCGTCGTCGGAGAAGGTCGTGCCCTCGGTCAGGCGGTTGGCGATCACCATCGAGCCGATCAGCCCGACCTCGCCCAGGAGTGGCGCCGCCATGGCGTTGCGGACCGAGGGATCGTGGCGCTCGGGCGAGATGTGCAGGAACGCGCGGCGCTCGTTCGCGACCCGGCGGTGCAGGCGGTCGGCGTCGGCGAGCGGCACCGGGACCATCATCCGGGGCGCGTGGTCCTGGTCGCAGACCGTCAGCAGCCCCTCCGAGACCGTGTTGTCCCGCGGCCACAGGAGCACCTCGGCGCGCTCGGCGCGGAACATCTCGCGCGCGTGCTCCAACAGGGCGGCCAGCGCGGAATCGAGCTCGGGCGAGTGCTGCAGGATCCGGCTCGACTGGTAGAGCAGCTCGAGGCGCTCGTGCTTCTCGCGCTCCGAGATGTACGCCCGGTAGGCCAGGAACACCGTGAGCAGGGGAACGACCAGGAGCGCCAGCAGCAGCGGGTCGAGCCACAGCACGGAGACCGCCAGGAGCGCGAGGCTGGTGTTGGCGATGGCGACCAGCCCGCCGAACTGGATCATCTCCGGCAGCTTCTCGAACTGGGGTGCCCCGCCGGACATCGAGATGGCGGTCGCGATGGACACCGCGCTGAGAACGGCGGCGACCGAGGTGGCGGCGAAGGCGGCGGCCCAGTCGTCGGGATCGGGCACGCCGGTCGTCGTCTGGAGCGCGTAGAACACGGACAGGGCGACCGCCGCCGCGAACGCGAAGTTGGCGAGGTTGAAGGCCATCTTCACGGGCGCCTGGTTGTGGATGACGAGGGCGGCCCCGGTCCCCACGAGCATGGCCAAGAAGTAGTCCGTGGGCGACAGCAGGAAGAACCCGATGACGGCCGGGAACTCGCTCAGCGAGAAGGAGTGCTTCTCGCGCCGGAAGTGGACGTCGACCACCTTGAGCTCGGCCGCGAAGAACGCCACCGCCATGAGGTACCACGGGATCTGCACCGGCGTGACGAGCGGCGGCTGGTGACGGAGGTACCCGAGGTACAGGGCCGCGGCGAGGCCACCGAGGAGCGCCGAGAACAGGGCGACCCGGACCGGCGCCGGCACGCGGCGCAGCAACCTCCGGCCCGCGTCGGCCCAACCCAAGCCCGCAGGGTCGACGACGCGAGCATTGGGACCCCGGCTACCGGCGTCCCGGTCCGCGTCGAGCATCTCGCACTCCGTGCGGCGGCGACCTTCGGGCGGACGCCACCGGATGACCCTGTTTCTACGCTCCGGTGCCTCGGCGAACCGCGACCCGAAAGTACCTTCGCGACCCGGACCTCTCCGTCGGCGTGGCCACCGGGCGATCTCGCCCGCGCTGGTACCCTTCCACCCCGAAACGCCGCACAGGGCCAGCCGCCGACATGACCGCACGAACGCTCGTCGAGAAGATCTGGGCTACGCACGTCGTCGCCGAGGATCCGGGTGCGCCCGCCATCCTCGCGGTGGATCTCCACCTCGTGCACGAGGTCACCAGCCCGCAGGCGTTCACGGGCCTCCGCGGTCGCGGCCTGCCGGTCCGGCGCCCGGACAAGACGGTGGCCACGGCCGACCATTCGACCCCGACCACGCCGCGCGGCCTGCCGATGATCGACATGCAGGCGGCCGCCCAGATCAGCCAGCTCGAGACCAATTGCCGCGAGTTCGGCATCCCGATCCACGCCTTCGGCTCGGACACGCAGGGCATCGTGCACGTGATCGGGCCCGAGCTCGGCCTCACGCAGCCGGGCATGACGATCGTGTGCGGCGACTCGCACACGGCGACCCACGGCGCGTTCGGGGCCCTCGCGTTCGGGATCGGGACCAGCGAGGTCGAAATGGTCCTGGCGACGCAGACGCTGCTCCAGCGCCGGCCGAAGACCTACGAGGTGCGCGTCGACGGGCGGCTCGCGCCGGGCGTCAGCGCCAAGGACATCATCCTCGCCCTGATCGCGCGCATCGGCATCGGCGGCGGCACCGGCCACGTGTTCGAGTATCGGGGCGAGGCCATCCGCACCCTGACGATGGAACAGCGGATGACGATCTGCAACATGAGCATCGAGGGCGGGGCGCGCGCGGGCCTGATCGCTCCCGACGACACGACCTTCGACTACGTCCACGGCCGCCGGCACGCGCCGCAGGGCGCCGACTGGGACCTCGCGGTCGCCGGCTGGCGGACGCTGCCGAGCGATGACGGCGCCCGCTTCGACCGCTCGATCGTGCTCGACGCCGGCGCCCTCGAGCCCATGGTCACCTGGGGCACCAACCCGGGCATGGGTGTTGCCATCACCGGCCGCCTCCCCCGCCCCGAGGACCTCGAGGACCCCGCCGCACAGCGCGCGACCGAGCACGCCCTCGAGTACATGGGCCTCCAGCCGGGCCAGCCGATCGCCGGCCAGCCGGTCGACGTCGTGTTCATCGGCTCGTGCACCAACAGCCGGATCAGCGACCTGCGGCTCGCCGCGGGCGTGCTGGACGGGCGTCACGTCGCCGAGGGCGTGCGCCTGATGGTCGTCCCGGGCTCGCAGCAGGTGAAGGCCCAGGCCGAGCGCGAGGGCCTCCACGAGATCTTTCGCGCGGCGGGCGCCGAGTGGCGCGAGTCCGGCTGCTCGATGTGCATCGCGATGAACGGCGACCAGCTCTCGCCCGGCCAGTACGCGATCAGCACCTCCAACCGCAACTTCGAGGGCCGGCAGGGCAAGGGCGGCCGGACGTTCCTCGCTTCGCCCCTGACCGCGGCGGCGTCGGCGTTGAGCGGCGTCGTCACCGACCCGCGGACGCTGCCGGGCATCGAGGCGCCGGCCACCGTCGGCGGAGGGTACTGAGATGCCCGAGCCCTACCGCGGCTTCAGCTCCGCCGTCGTCCCACTGGCCGCCGAGAACGTCGACACCGACCAGATCGTCCCGGCCCGCTACCTCAAGGTGACCGACAAGGAGGGCCTCGCGGACGCGCTGTTCCGCGACTGGCGGTTCGAGGCGGACGGATCCCGCAAGGACCCGCCGTTCGTGCTCGACCGGCCGGGGATCGAGGGCCGCCAGATCCTGCTCGTCGGCGACAACTTCGGCACCGGCAGCTCGCGCGAGCACGCGCCGTGGGCGCTGCGGGCCTGGGGCGTTCGGGCGATCCTGTCGACCTCGTTCGCCGACATCTTCACCAGCAACTCGCTCAAGAACGGCGTGCTGCCGATCATCGTCGACCCGGCCACCCACAGGCGCCTGTTCGAGCTCGTCGAGCGGGACCCCGAGGCCGAGCTGCGGGTCGACCTCGCGGAGCAGGGCGTGTTGCTGCCCGACGGCTCGACGATCGACTTCGACATCGACCCGTTCGCCAAGGCGATGCTCCTGGCAGGCACCGACGAGATCGGGTACGTCCAGGGGCACGAGGACGCGATCGCCGCCTGGGAGGCCGCCAACCCGCCACGCGTCGACACCCGGCCCGGCACAGCCCCCGGCTGAGCGTCCGTTGCGGGAACCGGACGCCACGCGGCGTCGTCTGCGGGCCATGACCACCTTCCGCACCCCCTCCCCCGTCGCACTGCTCGCGCTCGTCGCGGTCGCCATCCTCATCGCCGGCTGCACGACCGGCTCGCCGGCCTCGACCGGACGGCCGACGCCCGCCGCGAGCCCCACCGCCTCCGCACCTGCCCTGACCCCCGTCCCGGGAGCGACCGACGGCGGCTCGGGCTCCGCGGAGCCCGGCGCACCCAGCTCCGATGGCCCGGTCTCGGGGGGTGGCTCCGATGGCAACACGGGGTCGGGCACCGGAAGCGGCCCGGGCATCGTCGATCCCGGCCAGCCGGAACCGACGATCGTCACGCCGGTCGCCGGTCTCTCCGGCGTCCACTCCATCGGGGCCACCAAGCTCGACGCGGCGACCAACGGCCGCGACCTGGCGGTCCGCGTCTCGTGGTGGAGCGGCGTCGAGCCGTGCAACGTCCTGGCGGGCGTCGACGTCGCGCGCGACGGCACGACCTTCACCCTCACCGTCCGCGAGGGCAGCGCCGCCCCGCCGGACACGGCCTGCATCGAGATCGCGCAGTACAAGGCGACGGTCGTCGACCTCGGCGAGCTCGAGCCGGGCACGTACACGATCACCGCGTTTGGGGACGCGCCGGCGGTCACGGTGACGATCGACTGACCCGGCTGGGCCGGATGGCCCGGCGGCAGGTATCCACCACCTCGTCGATACTCGGGCCGTGAACTTGTTCGACCTGGTCGCGGTGCTCATCCTGATTGCCGCCGTCCTGGCCGGGATCCGCACCGGCGCCCTGCCCCAGGTCGGCGGCGTGGCGGGCGCGATCGGCGGGCTGCTCCTCGTCCTCGCCCTGGCGCCATCCCTCCTCGACCTGACGGCGGGCCTCGAACCGATCCCGCGGGCGCTGGTCGTGCTTGGCACGGTGCTCGCGGCGGTGGTGATCGGCGAGGCGGTGGGCTCGGGGCTCGGCCGGGTGCTCGCGGGACAGCTGGGCCGGGGCGTCCTGTCGAACATGGACCGTGTCGCCGGCGGGCTCCTCGGCGCCATTCAGGCCATCCTGATCGTGTGGCTCGTCGGCGGGCTGCTCGCGGCGGGGCCGTTCCCGACCCTGGGCCGGGCGGCAACCCAGTCCGTCGTCGTGCGCGGCGTCGACTCGGTCCTGCCGCCCCCGAAGGAGGTCGTCGGCGAGATCGCGGGGGCGCTCGACGCGTCCGGGCTCCCCGACGTGTTCGTCGGGCTGGATCCGCTGCCCCTGCCGGCGGTCGACACGCCCACGGACCCCCAGGCGGCACGGATCGCACAGGCGGCGATCGGTGGCACCGCGCGCGTCACCACCCGAGCCTGCAACAGCCAGGTCAACGGGACGGGCGTGATCATCGCCCCGGGCTACGTGGTCACCAACGCGCACGTCGTCGCCGGCGCGACCACCGTCCGCGTCGCGCTCGACAGCGGCGTGGTCGACGCCGTGCCGGTGCTGTTCGATCCGACCCTCGACGTGGCGGTCCTCTACGCGCCACACCTCGCGGGCCGCTCGCTGCGGTTCGCGACCGAGGTCCCGGAACGGGGCGCCGAGGGCGCGGCGCTCGGCTATGCGGGTGGCGGGGCCCTCGTCGTGCTGCCCGCCGCCGTCGCAGGCTCGTACAACGCGACCGGGCGCGATATCTACGACCGCACGCAGGTCACGCGCGAGATCATCGAGCTGCGCGCGGCGATCGAGCCCGGTGACTCGGGCGGCCCGCTGATCCTCGCCGACGGGACGATCGGCGGCCTCGTGTTCGCCGAGTCACGCGCCGATCCCGACGTGGGCTACGCGCTGAGCCCGACCGCGGTCTCGACACGCATCGCGCCGGCCATCGGCCGGACGGGTGCGGTCGACGTGGGGCCGTGCATCGACTGAGCCCGCCGCCACCGGTGTCGCGCGGCCGACACCACGGCGTGGTCCGGGCAGGGGTTGCGGTCGATACGATCTCCCGATGGACCTGACGGCCGATCCGCCCGACCCCACCGCCGGCACGACGGAGGAGCTGGACTCGCTCGCCGGCGCGTACTGGGACGCCTATCTCGAGGCCCACCCGACGTTCGCCACCGCGATCGGCGACCCGCGCTTCGATGACCGGCTCCCGGATCCCACGCCCGACGGCGTGAGCGCGAGTCGCACGCGCTACCGCGAGAT
Organism: uncultured Chloroflexia bacterium; assembly: GCA_963779575.1. Taxonomy (GTDB): domain Bacteria; phylum Chloroflexota; class Limnocylindria; order Limnocylindrales; family CSP1-4; genus CAIXZV01. The sequence goes on along the minus strand of CAVZYT010000005.1, from coordinate 607,061 downwards.
CCTGGGGCGGGTCGACGAGCTCGATGCCGGGGTGCTTGACGGCGAGGCGCGCATCACGCTGCTGATGCTGCGGGAGTCGATCGCGTCCGACATCGCCGAGCTCGAGACCGGCCTGCTGGACTGGAACGTCGACCCGATCGACGGCGTGCCGGCGAAGTTCCTCCAGGTACCCGCCTACCAGCGGCTCGACTCCCCGGACGACGGCCGGCGCATGGCCGACCGCTGGCGGGCGATGGCCGTCCGCACCGACCAGCACCTGGACAACCTGCGCCGGAGCCTGGCCGACGGCAGGGTCGCGTCGCAGCCGCCGGTCGAGCGGACCATCGCGATCCTCGATGACCTGCTGGGGGCTGCCACCACGGCCTGGCCGCTCCTCGCGCCGCTGCACACGGTTGCGGATCGGCCCGGCTGGTCGACGGCGGACCGGGAGCGCTTCAGCGCCGACCTCAGCGGGGTCGTCGACGACGAGATCCGTCCCGCCTTCGTCCGGCTGCGCGACGCGCTCGTCGACGAGGTGCTGCCCCACGCCCGCCCGGCCGACCGTCCCGGCATGGGCGAGCTGCCCGGCGGCGCCGATGGCTACCGCGGCCTGATCCGCGTGCACACCTCGCTCGACCTCGATGCGGCGGAGATCCACCGGATCGGCCTCGACGAGATCGCGCGGATCGACGTCGAGCTCGCGGACCTCGCCGGTCGCACCATCGGCGCCTCGAGCCTCCGCGACGCGCTGGCCCACCTGCGCAGCGACCCCGCCCTGCACTTCACGACCCGGGACGAGGTCCTCGACAAGGCCACCTCGTGCCTCGCCCGCGCAACCGAGGCGATCCCCGACTGGTTCGGGCGGCTGCCCGTGACCCCGTCCGCGGTCGTGCCCATGGCCGCGCACGAGGAGGAGCACTCGACGATCGCGTACTACCGCGAACCGGCGGTCGACGGGTCGAGACCCGGCCAGTACTTCGTCAACACCTCGCACCCCACCACCCGGCCGCGCTACGAGGCCGAGGCCCTCGCCTACCACGAGGCCGTCCCCGGCCATCACCTCCAGATCGCGATCGGGCAGGAGCTGCCGCACATCCCGGCGTTCCGGCGCCACCTCGGGCCGACCGCCTTCTTCGAGGGCTGGGGCCTGTATTCGGAGCGCCTGGGCGACGAGATGGGGCTGTACAGCGGCGATCTCGACCGGATCGGCGTGCTCTCGTTCGACGCCTGGCGGGCGGCACGCCTCGTCGTCGACACCGGCCTCCACGCCCTGGGCTGGCCGCGGGAACGTGCCATCGCCTTCATGCTCGAGCACACGGCGCTGGGGCCCAACAACATCGCCAACGAGGTCGACCGGTACATCGTGCTGCCGGGCCAGGCCCTCGCCTACAAGCTCGGCCAGCTCGAGATGCTGCGGCTGCGCGCGGAGGCCCAGGGCCAGCTCGGCGACCGCTTCGACATCCGCGGCTTCCACGACGTGATGCTGGGGAGCGGCGCGGTCACCCTGCCGGTCCTGCGTGGCGTTGTCGAGGCCTGGACCCTGGGTCGCCTCGCCTCGGCCTGATGACGGGGGAGCCCAGCGACACGCCGACGAGGACACCGCTCGCGATCGCCGGCCGATCGCTGCTCGGCGTCCTGCACAACCGGGACATCCGGTCGCTCGAGCTCGCCTGGACCCTGGGCGTGGCCGCCGACTGGGCGCTGCTCGTCGTCGCGCTGCTGGTCGCGTATGAGGAAGGCGGCGCCGTCCTCGTCGGGCTGGTGTCGCTCACCCGGATGATCCCGGCCACGATCGTGAACGTCGTCGTCGACACGAGCGCGTTTCCGAAGCCCGAACGGGCCTTGATCGGCGCCAACCTGGTGCGTGCGGCCGGGGCCCTCGTCGTCGCCGCGGCGAGCCTCGCGGACGCGACGGTGCTCGTGTTCGTCGCCGTCGCGGCGGCGTCGGCCGCCGGCGCGCTCGTGCGGCCGACCGTCCTGACGCTGCTGCCAGCCGTCGCCACCAGCCCGGCCGAGCTCGTGAGCGCGAATACCGCCGGCGCCCTCGGCGAGAGCCTCGGCACGTTCGCCGGGCCGCTGATGGCCGGCCTCGTCATCGCACAGGGTGGCGCGGCGCCCGCGGCCGCGGTCTCGGGGGTGCTGTGCCTGCTGGCCGCGGGCGTGGCGGCGGCGGTCCGCGTCCCCGAGGCATCGCGCCTGCGTGACCGGGAGCGCCGGACGTCCATCCCGTTCGTCGCCGGCGTACGCGAGCTCGTCGCGCGGCCGCCGGCCGGCATGGTCATGGTCTCGTTCATCGGGCAGACCGCGGTACGCGGCGCGCTGACGACGTTCCTCGCGATCCTCGCGATCGAGGTCCTGGGCATGGGCGACGCCGGCGTCGGCGTGCTCGGCGCGGCGATCGGGCTCGGCGGGATCGTCGGCGCGCTGGGGGCGCTCGCGATCGGCGCGGACCGGCGGCTGGCCGTGGTGTTCGCGATCGCATTGTTCCTGTGGGGCGCGCCGATCGCCGTCATCGGCTTCGTGCCGGTCACGGCGGTGGCGCTGCTCGCGCTGGGCGTCGTGGGCGTGGCCAACGCCCTGCTCGACGTGTCGGGGCTCACGCTGCTCCAGCGCGGCACCTCGAACCGCGCCCGGTCCGCGGTGTTCGCGGTCCTCGAGGTGGTCGCCAGCGCCAGCGTGTCCATCGGCGCCATCGTGGCCTCGCTGCTCATCGGGACGCTGGGCATCGAGCGGGCCCTCGTCCTGACCGGCCTGAGCCTGCCCGTCGTCGCGGTCCTCGGCTGGCCGCTCGTCCGGCGCCTGGACACCGAGGGCGTCGTGCCCGAGCGCCAGTCGTCGCTGCTGCGCGGGATCCCGCTGTTCGCGATGCTCCCGCTGGCCGCGCTGGAGCGGGTGGCGACCGGCATGCGCGAGGTGCGCTTCACCGCCGGGGAGCGGCTGATGACCCAGGGCGACGAGGGCGACACGTTCGTGGTGATCGAACGGGGCGACGTCGAGGTCGCGATGGACGGGCGGCCGCACCATCGCGAGGGGCCAGGAACCGGGATCGGCGAGATCGCGCTGCTGCGGGCGATCCCGCGGACGGCGACGGTCACGGCGGTCGACGACGTCGACGCCTGGTCCATCGACTGCGAGACCTTCCTCGGGGCCGTCACGGGTCACGAGGGCAGCGCCGCGGCCGCCGACGCGGTCGTCGAGTCGCGGCTGCACGCGGGCTGAGGCGCGGGGCGGGCCCCGGCCCGGCACGAGGATGGACCGCGGCCGTACCCTAGTCCTCCTGCAACGTTGCTCGCCCACGAGGACCCGATGGCCGCCGACGATCCGCATCCGTATTCGCGCCCGACCGACCCCGGCAAGCGGCACAGCCACGCGCTGACGGACGGCCCGGAACGCGCCGGCGCCCGCTCGATGCTCAAGGCCGTGGGATTCACCGACGACGACCTCGCGCAGCCGATCGTCGGCGTGGCGACCTCGTGGATCGAGACCATGCCCTGCAACCTCAACCAGCGCCGGCTCGCCGAGCGCGTGAAGGAGGGCATCCGGTCCGCCGGCGGCACGCCCATGGAGTTCAACACCATCGCGGTCTCGGACGGCGTGTCGATGGGCACCGAGGGCATGAAGGCCTCGCTCATCAGCCGCGAGGTCATCGCCGACTCGATCGAGCTCGTCGCGCGCGGCCACCTGTTCGACGGCCTCGTCTGCATCGTCGGCTGCGACAAGACCATTCCTGCCGGGGCGATGGCCCTTGGACGGCTCGGGATCCCGGGGCTCATCCTCTACAACGGCACGATCTACCCCGGCACCTACAAGGGCGAGCCGGCCGACATCGTCTCGGTGTACGAGGCGATCGGCGCCTACCGGGCAGGCAAGATCGGCCTCGAGGAGCTGTACGAGATCGAGGAGGGCGCGTGCCCGGGCGCCGGGGCGTGCGGCGGCCAGTTCACGGCCAACACGATGGCGACGGTGTGCGAGTTCCTGGGCCTCTCGCCCGGGGGCCTCAACGGGATCCCCGCCGAGGACCCGGCCAAGGACGATGCGGCACGCAAGGCCGGCGAGCTGGTCATGACGCTGGTGCACCACAACATCCGGCCCGCGGACATCGTCACCCGCAACTCGCTCGAGAACGCGATCGCCTCCGTGTCGGCCACCGGCGGCAGCACCAACGCGGCGCTCCACCTGCCGGCGATCGCCGCCGAGTTCGGCATGACCCTCACCCTCGACGAGTTCGCCGAGGTCGCCGACCGGACGCCGCTCATCGCCGACATGCGCCCCGGCGGCCGGTACGCGGCGGCCGACATGTACAACGCCGGCGGCGTCGGCGTCGTCATGCGCGAGCTGCTCAAGGGCGGGCTCCTCCACGGCGACGAGAAGACGGTGGACGGCCGGACGATCGCGAAGGTCGCCGCCGACACCGTCGAGACGCCCGGCCAGCAGGTCGTCCGCACGATCGACAACCCGATCAAGCAGACCGGCGGCCTGACAATCCTCCGCGGCAGCCTCGCCCCCGACGGGTGCGTGCTCAAGCTCGCCGGCGCCGAACGGCGGCACCATAGCGGCCCGGCCCGGGTGTTCGACTCGGAAGCCGCGTGCTACGAGGCGGTCCGCGAGCGCCGGATCGTCGAGGGCGACGTCGTCGTGATCCGCTACGAGGGCCCGGTCGGCGGCCCGGGGATGCAGGAGATGCTGGGCGTCACGGGCGCCCTCGTCGGTGCGGGCCTCGGCCAGTCCGTCGCCCTGCTCACCGACGGGCGGTTCTCCGGCGGCACGCGCGGCCTGATGATCGGCCACGTCTCGCCCGAGGCGGCGGTCGGCGGCCCGATCGCGCTCGTCGAGGAGGGCGACACCGTCACGGTCGACGTCGATGCGAGGCAGCTCAACCTCGAGGTCGCGGACGACATCCTCGCGGAGCGCCGGGCGCGCTGGACGCCGCGCGCGCCGCGCTACACGACCGGCGCGCTCGCCAAGTACGCGGCGCTCGTCTCGTCGGCGTCCGAGGGGGCGATCACCAGCGGGGCGCAGATGCGGGCGGCGCTCGCCCGGAGCACGGGCGGCTAGGCGGCCGATGCGCGCGGGCACCCGGCCGGGTCTCGTCGGCTTCCGGATCTCGGCCTCCGAGTCGACCGGGCTCGACTGGCCGCGGATCGACGAGACCTGGGCGCTCGCGGGGGAGCTGGGCGTGTTCGACGCCGGCTGGATGAGCGACCACCTGTCCGACGCCATGCGTGAGCGCAACGGCCCCGCGATGGAGTCGCTGACCACGGTCGCGGCGCTCGCGCACCGCGTGCGCGGCAAGTGGATCGGCATCGCGGTTGCGGCCAACACGTTCCGTCACCCGGGCCTGCTCGCGAAGTCCGCGACGGTCATCGACAACGTGACCGGCGGCCGGTTCATCCTGGGGCTCGGCGCCGGCTGGCACGAGGGCGAACACGATGCGTTCGGGATCCCCCTGCCACCGATGCCCGAGCGCTACGACCGCTACGAGAGCTCGTTGCGGGTCCTGACGGCCCTGTTCTCCGACGAGGCGCGGCGTTCGCCCGGCGTCTCGCTCGACGACCCGCACTTCCCGCTCCGCGGCGCGACCAACGAGCCCGGACCGGTTCGCCCGGGCGGCCCGGCGATCTGGCTGGGTGGCCAGAAGCGGCGTGGGATCGAGCTCGCGGCGCGCTACGCCGAAGGCTGGCCGATGCCCGGCAACCGCCCCGGCGACGTCGAGTACTTCTCGCTCAAGCGCGACGAGATCTCGCGGGCGCTCGAGGCCGCGGGCCGTGATCCCGCGGACTTCACGTTCGCCGCCCAGCTGTCGTGCGGCGCGACCGCGGACTCGCGCCGCGACGCGCTCGAGACCGCGCGGGCGTTCCTGGCCGCCGGCGCCAACCACGTGATCCTGGGCGTGCCCGCGAGCATGGCGCCCGACGGGCTGGCGGTGGTCGCCGACGAGGTCGCCCAGCCCCTCGCGGAGCGCGCGGCGGCCCCTTCGCCGCTCGCCTGATCGTGGCCGGGAGCGGAGGCGCCGACCCCGGGGTCCGGCGGATCGAGGCCGGCGACGACGCCGGTCTCCGTGCGTTCGTGGACATCGTCAACGCCGTTACCCCGGAGTCGCCGACGTCGCTGGAGGACATCGCCTGGTCCGACCGGACCTATCCGGGTGGCGTGCGCTTCCTCGGCTCAGTCGACGGCCGGCCTGTCGGAGCGGCATCCGTCGGTCGGATCTACATGTACGAGCCCGGCTTCGAACGCTACTGGTTCGGCGTCCAGGTCCTGCCCGACGCGCGTCGCATAGGCCTCGGGACGCGGCTGCTGGTCGCCTGCTCGGCGGTGGCCCGCGACGCCGGCAAGACGGGTCTCGAGACCGACGTGTCGGAGCGGCACGCGGACGGCCTGGCGTTCCTCGAGCGTCACGGGTTCGAGGTCGTCGAGCGCGCCAAGATGGTCCAGCTCGATCTGCGCGGCCTCGCGGCGCCGGCCGTCGGCCCGCCCGCCGGGTTCACGTTCACGACGCTCGCCGAGCGGCCGGACCTCGAGCGCGGCGTCCATGCGGTCGCGGTGGCGGCCTACCTCGACATCCCGAACGTCGACGAGCCCCTCGCGGCAGGCTCGTTCGACGAGTTCATCGCCCGCGATGTCCGGCGCGACGGCATCCCGGCCGACGGGTTCATCATTGCCCTCGACGAGGCCGGCGGTGCGGTCGCCGGTTGGGCCTCGCTGATGTTCGTCCCGGGATCGACGACCATGGCCTGGCACGACATGACCGCCGTCGGGCCGGCGTGGCGAGGTCGTGGCCTCGCGACGGCGTTGAAGCGGGCAACGATCGTGTGGGCGATCGAGCACGGGCTCGAGATCCTGGAGACTGGCAACGACGAACACAACGGCCCGATGCGCGCGGTGAACATCAAGCTCGGCTACCTCCCGATCCCCGACCAGCTCACGTTGCGCGGCCCGCTCGCCCCTCGCTGAGCCGGCCCTCGCCGAGCCTGCCCCCGGCCGGCCCGGCATACTTCGGGCGTGGGCGTCGTCGACCTCAACGGAATCCGGTTGCGGAACCGGCTCGTCACCTCCGCCAGCCTGCTCGGCTATGGAGCGTCGAAACGACGGCTGATCCTGTACGGCCTGTCCCCGATCGCTCAGTGGGTTCCGCTGGAGCGCTTCGGCGCCGTGACGACCCGGACGATGACCCTGGAGCCGCGCGAGGGGCACTTCACGCTGCGCGAGGACTTCGGCCTGACCGAGTTCCCGGCGATGCTCCGGCTGTACGGCAAGGCGCTGCGACGGGTCGACGCGGGCTGGCTGAACGCCTTCGGCTGGTCGAACATCGGCATCGAGCGCTACTTCGACGAGTACTTCGGCCGCACGGCGGACCTCAACCGGATCGTCTCGATCGGCGGGTTCTCGGCCGACGAGATCGTCCAGCTGGTCGAGACCGTCAACGAGCGGGCCAAGCCGGGCGAGATCGCGGCGATCGAGCTCAACGCCTCGTGCCACAACGTCAACTTCCCGTTCGAGACGATCCTGGAGGAGAGCCTCGCGCGCGCCGTCCCGCGCAGCCGCCACCCGGTGATCCTCAAGGTCTCGCCCGACGAGGACTACGGCTGGCAGGCGCGCCTGGCCGAGCGATATGGCTGCGCCGGGATCACGGCGATCAACACCGTCAAGGGCCTGCGGCTGGATCCCGAGACCGGCGAGCCGTGGCTCAAGAACCGGTACGGGGCGGTCTCCGGGCGCGCGATCAAGCCGATCGGGCTGCGGGTCGTCGCCGAGCTCCGCGACGCCGGCATCCGGCTGCCGATCATCGCCAACGGTGGCATCCGCGACTTCGACGACTGCCGCGAATACTTCTGGGCCGGCGCCGACGCCGTCAGCCTCGGCTCCGCGGTCTGGCTGCAGCGGATGCCGCTCTATGCCCTGGGGCCCCTCGAGGGCCTGCGGATCCGGCGGCTGATCTCGCGGGTCGCCGGGTTCACGCCCCCCGAGGCCGCGCCGCACTGGCGCCCGGCCGATGAGCCGCCTCGCGATCCGGCCGGACATTCTCGGGGAGACGCCGGTCGCCGCGACATGACGCGTCAGTTCCAGCGGTCGATCTCGGCTGGGGCCCTGTCGCCTTCATGACAAATCCGAAGCTGTTGACCGCTTGCCGGGACGAATCGTCGCGGAACGCGGTGCGCGCATGACAGATGCGCATCCAAGTCCCGATCTGGCAGGCGAATCGCGCCAAATCGGGCCGCAGCTCCCGGCTAGCTGTCAGGAATTGCGGTTGTGGCAGGGAGTCGCGCTGGCGGGACCGCACGGGCGAACGGCCGCACGGTTGGCCGCCGGGCGGCATGATGGTCGTGTGACCGCCGAACCCGCCCCGACGCCGCTGCCCCCGGATCCCGTCCAGTACGACGCCGTTCGCAACGAGCACGCCCGCAAGCGCGGGCTGCCGGGGCCGTACATCGCGGGCGGCACGGACCCCGAGCTGCCCAAGACCCTCGACCGCGAGCGGCCGTACGTGCGGCTGCTGCTCGCGATGGTCATCGCGATCGTGGTGATCGGGTTCCTGCTGGGCGTGGTCGAGGCGATCCTCGCCGTGCCACCGCTCGACGTCCCGCCGATCTGATCGTGCCGCAGGACCCGGCGCCGTCAGCCCTGCCGTCGGCGGCGATCGACGCCGGCACGTGGTCCGCGGCCCACGAGGACGTCGTCGCACTCCTGCGTGAGCTGATCCGCATCCCGTCGATCAACCCGCCGGATCCGCCGGGCGCCGAGCTGGCGGCGGCGCAACGCGTTGCGGACGAGCTGCGCCTGGCGGGCCTCAGACCCGAGGTCGTCGAGCCGGTCCCGGGCCGCGGCAGCGTGGTCGCGCGGCTCCGCGGTGACGGCACGGGCGGCGAGCCCCTGCTGCTCCTCTCGCACCTCGACGTCGTCCCGGCGATCGCCGAGGACTGGACCCATCCCCCGTTCGCGGGCGAGGTCGCGGATGGTTATGTGTGGGGCCGCGGCGCCGTCGACATGAAGGCGATGGTGGCCATGGAAGTCGGGGTGCTCCGGCTGCTCGCCCGGCGCGCGCGGGACGCGGGCCTGCGACCCGGCCGTCGACCCGGTGCCGGGCCTCCGGCGGGACGTCCTGTTCGCCTGCACCGCCGACGAGGAAGCGGGCGGCTGGAACGGCGCCGGCTGGCTGGTCGACAACCGGCCCGAGACGATCCGCGCCGCCGGCGCGCTCAACGAGGCGGGCGGGATGCCGATCGAGGTCGGTGGCCGCCGGTTCTACGCGATCATGGTCGCGGAGAAGGGCTACGAGACCTACCGCATCCGCGTGCACGGACGATGGGGCCACGGCTCGATGCCGCGGGACGACAACGCGCTGGTCCGCGCCGCCCACGTGGTGACGCGCGTCGCGGTCCCGAGCGAGGCCCGGCCGACCGCGGTCGTTCGGCGGCTGCTCGCGGATGTCGGCAACGCGCTGCCGCCGGACCAGGCCGCGCTCATGGCGGCGATCGTCGACGACGACCCGCGCCGGTCGGCGGCCGCGCTGCGTGCCGCCTGCGACCCCGCCTACGCGATCATGCTCGACGCGCTGCTGCACGACACGTTCAGCCCCACGATCATGCACGCGGGCATCAAGTACAACGTGATCCCCGGGGAGGCTGAGGTGCAGGTCGACTGCCGGACCCTGCCGGGCACGACCGAGGGTGACGCGCGCGAGGAGCTGATCGCCCGCATCGGCGACCTGATGCCCTTCTGCGAGATCGAGAACATCATCCGCGCGGCGCCCGTCGAGGCGCCCGCCGAGGGCGCCCTCTATGAAACGATGGCGTCCGCGATCCGCGCCCACGACCCCGACGGCATCCCCGTGCCGGTCATGGCTCCGTTCGCGACCGATGCCAAGCACCTCGCCCGCCTGGGCGTCCCGACCTACGGGTTCTCGCCCCTCGGATTGGCGCCGGGGGAGCGGTTCCTCGACCGGTTCCACGCCGTCGACGAGCGTGTCGGCGTCGAGGCGCTGCGCTGGGGCCTGCCCGTCCTGTACGACGTGGTCGCGGGCTACTGCGGCTGATCGCCCGCGGAGCCCGGTTCGAGCGTGACGCTCTCGGGGCAGGTCGCGCAGCGGAAGATGCGGCGCAGCCCCCAGGAGCGTTCGACGTCGACGTCGGCAGCATCGTGGGGCTGGCGGTCCTCGACCATCTCGCCCCAGCTCCCGTCGTGGTGACGGTGCTCGATCCGGTACTGCAACTCGAATGATCTGAGCTGATCCATCTGGCGACCTCGTGTCGGCGGGGCGTGCAGGCGACGATTGTGCACGTCCGCGGGTCCGGCGCGGTGACCGTCGCGCTCAGCTCCCGCCGCGGACGAGCCGGCCGCGCCGGCTGATGGCGTGGGTCGCGAGCGCCGCGACGCCCATCGCGATCAGGGCCCGCTCGCCGCGCGGCATCGGCCGCACGGCCGCGAGGAACTGCTCCGCCCTCGCCCGGTCGACCATCCGAAGGACGGCCTTGCCGCGCTGGGTGAGCCACACGGTGCGCAGGCGCCCGTCGTCGTCCTCGCGCCGCCGCTCGACCAGGCGCCGCTTGACGAGCCCGTCGACCAGTCGGGATGTTGCCGAAGGCGACCGCCCGATGGCGTCCGCGAGGTCCGCGACCGTGGTCGTCGATCCCTCCGCGAGCACGTACAGCGCGGCGAGCTGCGTGAACCCGAGGTTGAGCTCGCCGAGCTGGGACGCGAACCCGACGACCAGCTCCCGCCACAGCGCGCGGCCCATCGCGACCCGCTCCGAGATCTGGCGCACGTTCTGGATCCGGGTCCCCGCGGCAACGACGGGCGCCGACAGGTCGGCCTCGAACATGCGCGCGATGACCCGGCTCTGGGCGGGCCCGCGGCGGGGTCCGCGGACCAGCGCCTCCGGCAGGGCCGGCCCGGCGGCCGGGTCCGATGGGCGGGGCCGGCGATCCTTGGCGGGTCGGGTTGGGGCGGGCTTTTCGACGTCGGTCACGGGCAGATCCTCACCCGACCGAGCGTAAAACCGGTTGTCGATTCCTGCAACCGTGCACTGATTCGCCCGGCCCAAGGAGCGGCCGCCGGTACGCTTGGCGCAGATGAGTCAGATCGCCTTCGTGTTCCCGGGCCAGGGCAGCCAGTTCGTCGGCATGGGCCAGGCCCTCGCCCACGCGTCCCCCGCCGCGGCCGCCGTGTTCGCGGCCGCCGACTCGGCCCTCGGCGAACCAATCAGCCGGCTCGCCTGGGACGGCCCCGAGGACGAGCTCAACCGCACCGAGAATGCCCAGCCCGCGCTCCTCGCCGCGTCCATCGCCTACCTCGAGGCCGTGCGCGAACGCTGGGCGGAGCTCGACGTCGACGTCCCGGCACCCTCCTTCGCCGCCGGCCACTCGATGGGCCAGTACTCCGCGCTCGTGGCCGCCGGCGCCCTCGACCTCGCCGACGCCGTCCGCCTCGTCCGCCGCCGCGGCGAGCTGATGCAGGCGTCCGGTGCCGGGCGCGAGGGCCGGATGGCGGCGATCATCGGCCTCGACGACGCGCGGATCCCCGAGCTCGTCGCGCAGGCATCGGCCCACGGCATCTTCGGCGTCGCGAACCGGAACTCGCCGGGCCAGGTCGTGGTCTCCGGGGAGCGGCCTGCGGTCGAGGCGTCGCTGGCAATCGCCAAGGACCTCGGCGCCAAGCGCGCCATCGAGCTGCCGGTGTCGGTCGCCGCCCACTCCCCGCTGATGGCCGAGGCCGCCGAGGGGATGCGCCAGACCCTCGCGGGTATTGCCTTCCGCGACCCGATCCCCCCGCTCCTCGCCAACGCCGACGCCCGGCCGATCACCACGGCCGACGGCTGCTCGCGCCGAGCTCGTCGAGCACCTGACGACCGGTGTCGACTGGGTCGGGGCGATCGAGTCGATGCGCGCCGCGGGCGTCACGACGTTCATCGAGGTCGGACCCGGGCGGGTGCTGACCGGCCTGATCAAGCGGATCGCCCCCGATGCGGTCCCCCTCGCGCTCGACGACCCCGCCGCGGCGGATCGCCTGGCCATCCCCTTCGCCGAATCCGCGGCCCTCGAGGCCGCCACCGAATTCGCCGTCTGACGACGGCGACGTCCCCCACGAAAGGACCACCTTGCGTCAACCCGATTTCTCGCGCCGCGTCGTCGTCACCGGCCTCGGCGTCATCAGCCCGGTGGGCAACGACAAGGACACCGCCTGGAACAACCTCGTCAATGGGGTGTCCGGCCTGGCCGAGATCACGAAATTCGACGTCACCCCCTATTCGCACCGCTGGGCGGGCGAGGTCAAGGACTTCGATGCGGTGGCGTGGATGGACGCCAAGGCCGTCCGGCGCAGCGAGCCGACCATGTGGTACGGCGTCGCGGCCGCCAAGCAGGCCATCGCGGACTCCGGGCTCGAGATCACCGACGCCAACCGCGAGGACATCGGGGTCATCTACGGCTCGGGGGCCGGCGGCCAGACGCTGATGATCGACAACGGGAACACCCTGCGCGAGAAGGGCCCCGGCCGCGTCGCGCCGACCTTCATCGCCAACGGCCTCGTCGATTCGACGTCGGGCATGATCGCGATCGAGACCGGGGCCATCGGTCACAACATGTGCGTCGTGACGGCGTGCTCAACGGGCACCAACTGCGTCGGCGAGGGCGCCGAGATCATCCGCCGTGGCGACGTCCACACGGTCATCGCGGGCTCGGCCGAGATGCCCCTGCTCGAGGTGGCCCACGCGGGCTTCGGCAACATGCGCGGCCTGGGGGCGCCACGGCCGGGCGAGCCGCTGGCCGACGTCAGCCGCCCGTTCGACCGCACGCGCGACGGGTTCGTGCTGGGCGAGGGCGCAGGAGCCCTGATCCTCGAGGATCTCGAGTACGCGAAGGCGCGCGGCGCCCACATCTACGCCGAGGTGGTCGGCTACGGGTCCGCCGCGGACGGCTGGGACATGATCCAGCCGATCGAGCACGGGACCGGCGCCGCCCGCGCGATGCAGGCATCCCTCGACCGACGGGGCGTCCCCGCCGACGAGGTCGACATGATCAACCCCCACGGCACCTCGACGCCGATGGGCGACAAGCGCGAGGCCGAGGCGATCTGGACCGTGTTCGGCGACCGCAGCGCCCGCGACCGCCACTCGCTGCTCGTCAGCGGCACCAAGTCGATGACCGGGCACATGATGGGTGCGGCCGGCGCGTTCGAGGCCTTCGCGACGGTCATGAGTGTGGCCGAACAGGTCGCGCCGCCGACGCTCAACTTCCGCGAGTTCGACCCCGAGGCGGACGTGTGGGTGAGCCCCGAGGCCACCCCGATGCCGATCCGCTACGCCCTGTCGAACAACATCGGCCTTGGCGGCCACAACGCCGCGATCATCTTCAAGCGCTGGAACGGCAGCTGATCATCGCTACAATCCGGGCCACCCCCGCTCCGGACCGGCGCCGTCCGGTCCATCCCCGCACCAGGAAGAGAAACCGTGCCCTCCACTGACCCCGCGCGACGCGCGGTCGTGACCGGCCTCGGCGCCGTGATGCCGATCGGTAACGACTTCGAGACCTACTGGGCGAACCTGCGCAAGGCGGTGACCGGCACACGCCGGATCCGGTCGTTCGACGCGACGGGGTTCGAGGTCCAGATCGCCGCCGAGGTCATCGACTTCGACCCCACGACCGTCATGGACGCCAAGATGGCACGTCGGATGAGCCGCTTCATCCACCTCGCGATGGGCGCGGGCAAGGAGGCGGTCACGTCGTCCGGGATCGACTTCGCGGCGATGACGCCCGAGCAGCTCGACCGCGTCGGCGTCGTGGTGAACACGGGCGGCGGCGGGATCGAGGAGATCATCGACGGCACCCACGTCCAGGACGCGAAGGGCCCGCGGTTCGTGTCGCCGTTCGCGATCCCGGCGCTGTCGGGGTCGATGGCCGGCTGCCTGCTCTCGATGGAGTACGGGATCACCGGACCCGTGATGACCCAGGTCGCGGCCTGTGCGACGTCGGTGATCGCGTTCCACGATGCCCTGCGCCTGATCGCCACGGGCGAGTGCGACGTGGTCCTCACCGGGGGGTCCGAGGCGCCCGTGTGGTCGATGGGCGTCGCGGCCCTGGCCAACATGGGCGCGCTGTCCAAGCGCAACGACTCGCCCGAGACCGCGTCCCGGCCGTTCGACGCGACCCGCGACGGCTTCGTCCTGGGCGAGGGGGCGGGCGTCGTGATCGTCGAGTCGCTCGAGCACGCGCTCGCGCGTGGCGCGACCCCCATCGCCGAGATCCTCGGTGGGGCGCTGACGGCGGACGCGTTCCACATCTCCGCGCCTGATCCGACGGGTCGCGGCCAGGCGCGCGCGATGACCTCAGCGCTGCGCAACTCGGGCGTTGCGCCCGACGAGATCGACTGGATCGTCGCCCACGGCACGTCGACCTCGCTCAACGACTCGACAGAGACGCGCGCGATCAAGACGGCCTACGGGTCGGCGGCCGCGACCCGGGCGGTCAGCTCGCCCAAGTCGATGATCGGCCACCTCGTGGGTGCGGCAGGGATCGCGTCGGCGCTCGCGGCCCTCGGCGGGATCCGGGACCAGGTGATCTCCCCGACGGCGAACCTCCATACCCCCGACCCGGACTGTGACCTCGACTACGTGCCGCTGGTCGCGCGCCCGGCGAAGATCGACACGGTCGCGGTGAACGGCTTCGGCTTCGGCGGCCAGAACGCGGTCACGATCTTCCGCCGCTTCGAAGCCTAGGCGCGGCAGTCAGCCGCGGAGTTGGCGCCCCTCGAAGGCCTCGAGGCGGGCGACGACGTCGTCGGGGATAGCCCGCGGGCGGCTGGTCGCGTAGTCGTACAGGACCTGGGTCGCCTCGGCCGTGGCGACGAGGCGGGCCTCGCCGCGCTCCGACGCCGGGGCGGTGATCCGGTGCTCGAGCGTGAAGCTCGTGCGGCCGATGCGCCCGGTGCGCGACTCGACCGTCAGCACCTCGCCGAAGAACGCGGGGGTGCGGAATGTGACGCGGATCTCGGCCAGGATCATCGACTCCGACTCGCCATGGGTCACGAGGCCGAACGGCTCGCCGGTCACCGTCTCCCAGTAGGCGATGCGCGCCGACTCGCAGTAGGTCAGGAAGCGCGAGTTGTTCGCATGGCCCATCGCGTCGGTGTCACCGAAGCGGATGAACACCTCGAGGCGATGGCCGAACTCGCCCGGCAGGTCGCGGGGGTCGGGCGGGACGTCGATCCGGCCGCGGACGGGCGGCGAGGCGGGTTCGAGCGGTTCGTCGGTCACGGCATCGGAGTCTATCGGCCGCGACCGGGGCGCACGTCGACGCCGCGCAGCCGCAGCGAGTTGAGCACGACGCTGACCGACGAGAGGGCCATCGCGCCAGCGGCGAACGCGGGATTGAGCAGGATCCCGAAGGTCGGGTACAGGACGCCCATCGCCACCGGGATCAGCAGCACGTTGTAGGCGAACGCCCAGAACAGGTTCTGGCGGATGACCCGGATCGTCGCCCGCGACAGGGCGATCGCCGACGACACCAGCCGCGGGTCGCCGCCCACCAGCGTCACGTCGGACGCCTCGATCGCCACGTCGGCGCCGGTCCCGATCGCCACGCCCAGGTCGGCCCGCGCGAGCGCCGGCGCGTCGTTGATGCCGTCGCCGACCATCGCGACCGTGTGGCCCTCGGCCCGCAGGCGCTCGATCGTCGCGTCCTTGTCCTCCGGCAGCACCTCCGCGATCACGTGGTCGGCCGGGATGCCGACGGCCCGGGCCACGGCCTCGGCGGTCGCCCGGTTGTCGCCGGTGAGCAGCCAGACCTCGGCGCCGTCGGCGCGGAGCCCTCGGACGGCGTCGGCCGATTCGGGCCTGATTGGATCAGCGATGACGAGGAGCCCGGCCGCCGCCCCGTCGACCGCCACGAACACCGCCGACCCGCCATCGGCGGCTGCGGCCCGTGCCGGCTCGACGAGCGCCGCGAGGTCGACGCCGCGTTCGTCCATCAGGCGGCGGCTGCCGGCGACGACCGTCAGACCATCGACCGTCCCCGTCGCACCCCGCCCGACGAGCGCCTCGAACCCTTCGACCTCGAGGAAGCCGAGCTCCGTCTCGCGGGCCTTGCGAACGATCGCCTCGCCCAGCGGGATGCTCCGATCGGGTCTCGAGCGACGCGGCGAGGTCCAGGACCCGTGCGGGCGTGAAGCCCGGGCGCCGGCACGACCGCCGACACCTCCGGACGGCCGCGGGTCAGCGTGCCGGTCTTGTCGAGGACGACGACGTCGACCCGCCCGGCGGCCTCGAGCGCCTCGCCGCCGCGGACCAGGATCCCGGCCTCGGCCCCCTTCCCCGTCCCGACCATGATCGCGGTCGGGGTCGCGAGGCCCATCGCGCACGGGCAGGCGATGATCACGACCCCGATGAAGGCCGTGAGCGCGAGCGTGAACCGCGGCTCGGGCCCGAGCAGCATCCAGGCCACGAACGTGAACGCCGCGACGACGAGCACGAGCGGGACGAACACCTCGCTGATCCGGTCGGCGAGCCGCTGGATCGGCGCCTTCGAGCCCTGGGCCCGCTCGACGAGCGCGACGATGCGCGCGAGCGCCGTGTCGCGGCCGACGTGCGTCGCTCGCATCACGAACGAGCCGGTGGTGTTGATCGTGGCCCCGATGACCTCGTCGCCGACGGCCTTGGTCGAGGGCATCGGCTCGCCCGTGAGCATCGACTCGTCGACCGCCGACACGCCCTCGACGACGATGCCGTCCACCGGCACCTTGTCGCCCGGGCGGACGCGCAGCAGGTCGCCGGGCTCGACGATCGCCAGCTCGACGTCCTCCTCGACCCCGTCGCGCAGCCGCCGGGCCGTCGTCGCCTGGAGCGCCACGAGGCGGCGGATCGCGCCTGTCGTCTGGCCCTTCGCGCGGCCCTCCAGCCATCGCCCCATCAGGACGAGGCCGATGATGATCGCGGAGCTGTCGAAGTACGACTCGGGCATCCGTCCGGCCGATGCGACGAACTCCGGCCACAGCGTGACGACCATCGAGTAGCCCCATGCCGCGGACGTGCCGACCACCACCAGCGTGTCCATCGTCATGCTGCCGTGGCGGCCGGCGCGCCACGCGGCGCGGTAGAAGCGGCCGCCCGCCCAGAACTGGATGAACGTCGCCGGCCACAGCACGAGCCTGTTGAGGGTCTCGAGCCCGACCGCCGTCTGGGGCACGAACATCACGAGCATGATCACGAGCGCCGTCACGATCGCGGCGACCGCCTGGATCAGGGTCTTGCGCTGGAAGCGCTCGCGTTCGATGTCGTCCGTCGTCAGCTCGGCGGCGAGGCCCTGGGCCGCGGACGCGCCCGCCTCGGCGGCGGTTGCCTCGGGGCGGACGTCGTAGCCCGCGGCCTCGACGGCCCGGACCAGCTCGTCGCGGCCGGCGATGCCCGGGATCGACGGTGACCGTCGCCCGCTCGGTGGCGAGGTTGACCGCCGCCCGCTCCACGCCCGGCGTCTTCGTCAGGAACCGCTCGATGCGGTTGACGCACGAGGCGCAGGTCATGCCCTCGATGGGCAGGACGATCTCGATCGGCTGGTAGGCGGAAAGCCCCGCGGTCTCGCTGGTTGACATACTCCCAGGGAGTATATCAGCGGGCAGATCCGTGCACGCTCTGACGGTTTAGCGGAATTTCGAGGCGTAAACCGTCAAAGTGAGATGGAGACTGACGGGATCCGGCGGAGCGTTCAGCCGTCGATCTGCCAGCCGAGCCATGTGTCGGGGTCGATACGAGGCCGGGCCAGCCTCGGCTCGCCGTCGCGGATCACGATCTCGGGCGGCAGCGGGTGCGACAGGAAGAACGGCATCGACTCCGTGAGCCCGTAGGCGCCGACGTCGAGGACGGCGACGAGGTCGCCCGGGTCGGGCAGGGCCATGACCGCGGACTGGGCGAACACGTCCAGCCCCGAGCACAGCGGGCCGGCGACCGTCACCGGGAAGCGCTGGGCGCTCGTCCCTGCGGGCGTCGACGCGACGCCGGTGAGCGCGCGGACCCGGTGCTCCTGGCCGACGAGCGCCGGCCGCAGGACGTGGTGGATGCCGCCGTCGAGGATCACGACATGCTGGCCGCCGACCTGCTTGCGATCGAGCACACGTGCGACATAGGCGCCGGCGGGGCCGACGAGGAAGCGGCCGGGCTCGAGCAGGATCCGCGTGTCGCGGGTCGCCGGGTCATCGGCCATCCGCGCCGTCAGCGCCTCGAGGCGGGCCCCGAGGATGCCGAGATCGAGCGGCTCGTCGTGCGTCTCGTACGGGATCCCGAGGCCGCCGCCCGCATCGACGAGCTCCAGCTGGAATCCGGCCGACGCCGCGAGAGCGCGGGCCGCGGCCACGGTCGCCTCGACGTGCGCCGCGAGGGCTGCCGCGTCGAGCACGTTCGAGGCCCCGAACGCGTGCATCCCGATCGGCTCGAGCCACGGCGAGGCCACCGCCTCGGCCGCCGCCGTCCGCAGGTCCGCCGCGTCCATCCCGAACTTGCCGGCGCCGTCGTCGCCGACCAGCCGCACCCGCTCGAGGCGGGCCGACTCGGTCACCGCCGCGCGCAGCAGGATGCGCTGCCGCCGGCCCAGTCCCTCGGCGATCCGCGCCAGCCGCCGCAGCTCGCCGGTCGACTCGACGGTCACGGCGCGCACACCGGCCTCGACGGCCGCCGCCAGCTCATCGTCGCGCTTGCCGGGCCCCGTGACGACGACGAGGCCGGCCTCCACGCCGGCGCGCAGGACGTGGCGCAGCTCCCCGCCCGAGGCGACGTCCGCGCCCAGGCCGAGGCCGATGAGATGCCGAACGACGGCGAGGCTGGGGTTGGCCTTGACCGCGTATGCGAGGTCGACGGCGGGCGGCAGGGCGCGGCGCAGGGCCTCGACCTGGCGGCTGACGACGTCGAGGCCGTACGCGTAGAAGGGCGTGCCGAAGCGCTCGGCGAGGTCGGCCGGGTCGGCGCCGGCGAGCCGTCCGGCGCGGAGGATCTCGTTGCGGGCCGGCGGGCGGCCGCGGCGGACGACGGGCTCGGCGTGGCGGACCGGCGGCGGACCCGGCTCGCGGACCATGCTCATCGGAGCGCCTCCTCGAGGGCGACCCGCGCGTCCGTGCCGGCGTCGCGGTCCTTGACCAGCAGGGCGACCGCGACCGACAGGCCATGTTCCGCGGCAAACGCGCCGTCGACCGCCCGGGTCCCGGGCACGATCACCGCGCCCGGCGGGACCGCGAGCGGCGCTTCCGCCGTGCCGATGAGGACCCGGCCGCGGACGAGGTCGTACACGCGCGACGTCCCGGTGAGGATCACCCCCGCGCCGACGACCGCGCCGGCACCCACCAGCACGCCGTCGAGCAGCGAGCTGCCCGCCCCGACGAACGCCCCGTCCTCGACGACGACCGGCCTGGCGCCGGCAGGCTCGAGGACCCCACCGATCGTCACGCCGGCCGACAGGTGGACGCGCGCCCCGATCTGGGCGCACGAGCCAACCAGGACGTGCGAGTCCACCATCGTGTCCTCGCCGATCCACGCACCGACGTTCACGAACGAGGGCGGCATGATCACGACGCCCGGCCCGAGGTAGGCGCCGGCGCGGACGCTCGTCCCGCCGGGGACGATCCGCCACGGACGGCCTGCCTCGAGCGCCGCGGTCGCCTCGGGGCCATCGAGGAGGCGCTTGACCGGGAGGCCGACGCGGTCTCGGAACTCAAGGGCTCCCCCGAGGTCCCAGGTGGTCGTCGCGCGGTCGCGGAATCGGGCGAGGATCGCCGCCTTGACCTCGGGGTCGGCGCGCCAGCCACCGGGGGCGTCGGGGTCCGGGGTCGCGGCGCGGCGCCGGCCGGCGTCGAGGTCGTCGAGGATCGAGGCCGACAGGTCGACCTCGCGCGTGTCGAGGGCGGTCATGCGGCCGCACCTGCCGCCCCGACGGCGACCGTCGCCGCCGCTCGGCGAGTGGGCGTTGTCCGGCCGCGGATGTCCTGCCGCCCGCCGCCGTCCACGAGGCCGAGGGTCCGCAGCAGGTCGACCAGGCGCTCGCGCGGCGCGTCTGCGAGGGGCAGGAGCGGCGCCCTAAGGTCGTCGCGCTCGAGCAGGCCCATGGCCACGAGGGCGGCCTTCGCGGGGACCGGGTTCGGGGCGCCCTGGAAGTTGGCCCGGAACAGCGGCAGCCACCGATCGTGGATCCGGCGTGCCGTCGCCCAGTCGCCGGCCCGAGCCGCCGCGCACAGCGCCGCCATCTCGCCCGGGATCTCGTTGCCGGCCACGGACACGACGCCGTCGCCACCCATCGCGAGGACCGCAAGGGTCGCGGCGTCGTCGCCAGCGAGGACTGCGACGTCGCGCGGCCGGTCGCGGCAGATCACCGCGATCTGCTCGATGTTGCCGCTCGCCTCCTTCACCGCCACGACGCGCGGGTGCTCGGCGAGCCGCAGGAACGTGTCGGCTTCGACGTTGGTCCCCGTGCGCGACGGCACGTTGTACACGACGATCGGCAGGCCGCCCTCGTCGGCGATCGCGCGGAAGTGCGCGTCGAGCATCCGCTGGTCGGGCCGGTTGTAGTACGGGGCGACGACCAGCGCCGCATCGGCGCCGAGTGCGGCGGCCCGCCGCGTGGCCTCGATCGAGGCGCGGGTGTCGTTGGTGCCGGTGCCGGCGACGACCAGCGGGCGAATCGGCGAGGTGCTGGCGGCCGCCGAAGCGACGGCGATCTCGATGAGGCGGTCGCGCTCGGCGGCGGACAGGGTCGGGGCCTCGCCGGTCGTGCCAACGGGAACCAGCCCGTCGATACCCGCCAGGACCTGCCACTCGGCGAGGGCCCGGAAGGCGGCCTCATCGACCTCGCCGGCGGCGGTGAACGGCGTGACGAGCGCGGTGAACGCGCCGCGCAGGAGGGGCGTGGTGTCGGTCGTGCGGTTCATGGCGATGCTCCTTCGGGTGCTGTGGGTCAGGCCGGGACGGCGATGGGTGACGGCGCGAGGAGGTCGTCGACGACCTCGTCGAAGGGATGCAGACCGGCGGTCCGGGGCTCGCGGCGCAGCCAGCGGGCCGCGGCGAGGGCGCCGTCCGCGTACGCCGAGCGGTCGCGGGCCGCGAGCCGGAGCTCGATCGATTTGCCCGTGCCGTCGAACGTCACGAGGTGGGTACCGGGCGCGGCGCCGGCGCGGATGCCGGCGACCTCGAGATGAGGGCGGTCTGCGGGGGCGCCGTCATCGCCATCGACCGACCAGCGCGGGTCGACCGCGACGATCCGCCTCGCGAGGGCGCGGGCGGTGCCCGACGGCCGGTCCGCCTTGCCTCGCCGGTGCCACTCGACGATCGACGGCTCGAACGACCCGGCCCGCGCATACCAGCCGGCCGCCGTCTCCGCGAGCCGCAGGAACAGCGCGGCGCCGATCGAGAGGTTGGGGGCGACGACCGCGGTTGCGCCATGGTCGACGAGGATCGAGCGCACGAGGCCGGCGTCCGCGTCCCAGCCCGACGTCGCCAGGACGAACGCCCGGTTGCCCGCGGCGAGGGCATGGGCGACGTTGGCGGCGAGGGCGCTGCCCGACGACGCGTCGACGACGACGTCGGCGAGGACGGACGGGCGATGGCCGGCCGCGTCTGGCCGCCCGGCGAGGTCGGGCTCGGGCCAGCCCGCGTCGACGGCCGCGGCCGCGATCGCACGGCCCAACCGGCCCGGGCCGTAGATCAGGAGCTGCATCATCGAACGTCCTCCGCGTGGAGCGCGGTACGGGAGGTCCGAGAATCACAAAGGCCGCGGCACCACCTGGTGTCCGCGGCCCCTCGGCGCCTCCAGTCCCGGAGGCTCCGTGGTTCGTCGCTTGCGCGCCGTCAGAGCCCCAGGGCCCGAGCCTTCCGGCAGGGCCGCCGAAGCTTCTTCTTCGAATCGAAGCCGACGTAGTGGTGCGACATGGCTCGCGCAGTCTGCCCGATGCCGTCGGCGCGTGCAACCATTTTCGGATGGATCCCTCGCCGGACCAAACGATCGTGCTCGCGCTGGCCGACGGCCCCTGGGGTCCCGCGCGCATCGCCGCCGGGCCGCGGGGAATCCTCGCGATCGCGATGCTGTCGACCGCGGAGGCATTCGAGGCCGACCTGGACCGGCGCCGGCTCGGGGCGACGGTGATCCTGGGGGACGCGCCGCGGGGGCCGGCCCGGGACCACGCGGCACGCGCCCGCGACATCGTCGAGGCCGTCCTGGCCGGTGAGTCCGCCGCGCTCGACGCCGTCCCCATCGATCTGACGGACCGCTCGGCGTGGGACCGTCTCGTGCTCGATGGCGTGCGCTCAATCCCGCGCGGCGAGGTCGCGAGCTACGGCGAGGTGGCCCGCCGGATCGGGCGCACCGGGGCGGCGCGGGCCGTCGGCGGCGGCGTCGGACGTAACCCGGTCGGGCTGCTCGTGCCCTGCCATCGGGTCATCGCGGGCGACGGGTCGCTCGGCGGGTACGGCGTCGCCGCGTGGGGTGGGCGCGAGGCGGCGCTCGAGCTCAAGCGCGGGCTGCTCGCGCTCGAGGGCGTCCACATCGGCTGACGGGTGTCGGCTTGGTGACACCTGTGCTGTGAACTGGGCGGTCACGCGGGCTCGACACGCCGCCGTACAGTCGCAACACGAAATAGCGCTACAGGAACGGACGGAGGGCCAGGGTGAGCAACAGCGATCTTTCCGGCGAGGGTGCGCGATCCCGCACCAACCAGCTCGACGGCAGCGACGACGATGTCGAGGGCCACCGCGCCAAGACCAACCTGGCGATCCCCGACGAGCCGACCGGCGAGGGTGCGCGATCCCGCACCAACCAGCTCGACGGCAGCGACGACGATGTCGAGGGCCACCGCGCCAAGACCAACCTGGCGATCCCCGACGAGCCGACCGGCGAGGGTGCGCGATCCCGCACCAACCAGCTCGACGGCGCGACGACGAGTCGAGGGCCACCGCGCCAAGACCAACCGGCGATCCCCGACGAGCCGACCGGCGAGGGGCGCGATCCCGCACCAGCTCGACGGCAGCGACGACGACGTCGAGGGCCACCTGTACCAGCCGGGCCCGACGACCGAGGGCGAGTTCGCGCGGCGCGGGCCGGGCGAGAACCCCCACGGGGACCGCTGACCCGCCGACCCAAAGCCAACACGACGACGGCCGGCCTGCCCAGGGCCGGCCGTTTCGATTCAGGTCGCGTTGTCGGCCGTGGCCGCGAGCAGCGACTTCGTCTCGAACGGCGTGATGCCCGGGTGGGCCGACCGGATCCGGGCCGCGATCCCCGTGATGTGCGGCGCCGCGAAGCTGTTGCCGGTGACCACCATCCGGGTGCCACCGCGCCAGGCCACATCGACATTCAGCCCGTGCGCCCCGAACTCGACCGGTGGCTCCGGGTTGTAGAACCACGAGTCTGGTCGCGGCACGTCGTGCGCCGCGACGGACACGACGGCCGCGAACAGCGACGGGTAGCTCGCCACCGCGACGTTGTTCACGGCCGAGACCAGCAGCACGTTCCGGAAGTAGGCCTCGTCGGCGAGCTCGTGGAGCAGGGCGAAGAACGTGTCGCTGCGAGATGAGAGCGACAGGTTGACGATCGACGCGCCCGACTGCTCGATCGCCCACGTCAGGCCGGCCGCGAATCCGCCGCCGTTGCCCTTGTTGTCGACCCCGAGGACCCGGATCGACACGAGGTCCGCCTCGGGCGCCAGATCGTGGACGATGCCCGCGCCCGCCGTCCCGTGGCCGACGAGGTCGTCGGGCGGGGCAGGGACGACGCGCCAGTCCGCCCCGTCACGCTCGACGGCGACGCTCTCCACCAGCCGCCCACCGATGGCCGGGTGTGAGCCCTCCACCCCGGAGTCCACGATGGCGACGCGCAGCCCCCGGCCGGCGGCGTCGCCCAGCGCCCACTCGCGGTCGACGCGGCCCCATGGCCCGTGGCGCGCCAGCCCGGCCCGCCGATCGCCCGCGAACGGCTCGCTCCAGGCCGGGAGCTCGGTCTTCACCGCCGGAAGGTTCGCGGCGCGGGCCGCGGCGCCCGGCGCGCGAGCGCGTCGAGGATGTCGATGACCAGGGCGACGTCACCCGGCGCGGCGGCGCGAGCTCGCGCGACGGCGTCGGCGAGCGCCCACAGGCCGCCATCGTCGTCATCGAGCCCCGCCACGGCCGCGGCGACCGCCGCCTCGACCGCATCCGAATCCGCGCCGGGCGCCGCGAGCGCCGCCAGGACCGTGCGCAGCAGCTCGCCCGTGTCCCGCTCGACCCGGCTGGCGCGGATCGCCACCGTCGCCTGGCGCGCGAACACGGCCGCGAGCTCGATGTCGCGGAGGCCGAACCCTCCGTCCCCGCGCCGGTCGAGGACCTCGAGCACGCCGATCGTGCCCCCGTCGTCGACCAGCGGCACGGCGAGGATCGAGCGCGGCACGTAGCCCGTGCCCTCGGCCGCCGACCGGTCGAAGCGTGGGTCGGCCGTCACGTCGCTGACCACGAGCGGCTGTCCCGTCGTGAACACGTAGCCGGCGATGCCCTCACCCGAGCCCACGGCGAGCCCGACCGCGCCATCGCCCGCCATCCCGGCAGCGACGCGGATCACCAGCTGGTCGGTCGCGGGATCGTGGAGCGCGATGGAGGCGGCCTCCGCGTCGAACAGCGTGACGGTCGCGTCGGCGACGGAACGCAGGACCGCCTCGCCGGCGGCGGGCTCGAGGCGCGCGGCCACGGCGGCGCGCGCGGCGACGGCTTCCAGGGCCCGGAGCAATCGGTCGTCAGGCGGCTCGTTCATCAGCCCAAATCGTAGCGAGCCTGACACGTACACTTTCGCCCAGTCCCCGCCCCACGATCCAGAGCCACCGGCTCCGCGGCGGACGCCGGCCAGCGCGAGGAAGCCACAGCGTGACCGCCGTCGCACAGGCCGGGGCGAAGATCTCGCCGACTGCGGTGTTCAAGAAGCGCGACTTCGTGCTGATGTGGGTCGCGCAGCTGGTGTCGACCGCCGGCTCGTCGCTGACCGACCTCGCGGCCGGCATCTACATCTACTCGATCACCGGCTCCGTCTTCCTCGTCGGCCTCACGCTGATGGTCACGGCGATCCCGAGCCTCATCGTTGGCCTCCTGGCCGGCGTGTTCGTCGACCGCTACGACCGGCGCTCGGTGATGATCTGGACCTGCCTCATCCAGGCGGTGGTCGTCGGGCTCATCCCGTTCCTCATCGGCATCAACACCTCGCTGCTGTTCGTCGCCCTGTTCGTCAACGCCGGGCGTGAAGCAGTTCTTCGACCCCGCCTACGAGAGCCTGATCCCCGAGATCGCGTCGGACGACGAGCTCGCCGCCGCCAACGCCTACCTCTCGATCGCGTCGTTCGGTTCGACCGCGATCGGCTTCGCGGGCGCCGGCCTGCTGGCGTCGGCATTCAGCATCGAGTGGGCGTTCTGGATCGACGCCCTCACGTTCCTGTTCTCGGCCGGGTGCATCTTCTTCCTGAAGGTGCGCTCGAAGATCGAGGTGGCCGAGGACACGTCGGTCGGTGTGGTCATCGACAACCTCAAGACCGGTATCTCCACCATCGTCCACACGCCGATGCTGCGACGGCTGTTCCTGCTCGCCGCGCCCGTGTTCTTCTCCTTCGGCCTGTGGAACGTGCTCCTGCTCCCGATGGCGATCCAGGTGCTCGGCGGCGACGGACTTCGAGTACGGCCTTCAGGAGGGGCTGACGTCGATCGGGTTCGTCGCCGGCGCGCTGTTCATGGCCAAGTACAGCGACCGGCTGCCGATCGGCAACTGGCTGATGGTCGGCTATCTCGGCATGGGCATCGGCGGGATCTTCTACGCCCTGTCGCCGACCATCGCCATCGCGATCGTCTGGGTTATCGTCACGGGCTTCTTCAACTCGCCCTCGGCCGTCGGCCGCCAGACGCTGCTCCAGCGCAACACGCCACGCGAGCTCCGTGGCCGGGTCTTCTCGGGCCTGTACGTGATGCGCGACATCATCTTCCTGGCGGGCATGGCGGGCGCCGGCCTCGCCGACGTGATCGACGTCCGCGTGATGCTGGTGTTCTCGTCACTCATCCTCGTCGTGGTGGGCATCGCCGCCGCCGTCACCCCGGGCATCGGTCGCCCGGCCGCGGAATGGCGGCGTGGCCTGTCGGCGCTGCGGGCGAAGCCGGCGACGACGACCGCGACCGCGCGGCTCGCGACGGTGACGGACTTCGACCGCCTGGCCGGCCGGCTGGCGACATTCAGCCTGCTCAACGACACCCAGCGCGCGGCGTTCATCGACCAGGCCCGCGTGCGCGAGGTCCCCGAGGGGGAGCGGGTCGTCAGCAAGGGCGAGGAGGCGACCTGCGCGTACTTCATCCTCGACGGCGAAGCGGCGGCCGGGATCCCCGAGCCGGACGGCGGCTACCGGGGACTGTCGACGATGGGCAGCGGCGACTTCTTCGGCGAGATCGCTGCACTCACGGGCAGCGCCCGGACGGCCGATGTCGTGGTCACCCAGCCCACGATCCTGATGGAGGTCCCGGCCGAGACCCTGCGCGCGGCGATGGAGGTCCCCGAGGTCGACACGCTGATGACGTCGACGGTCAGGGAGCGGCTGCAGCGCACGAACCAGCCGGACCTGCCGCGCCTCGCGTCCATGGATCGCTCCACGCTGCGGCAGCTGCAGAAGCGGGTGCCCGGCTCCGAGGTGCCGCCGAAGGCGACGGCCGAGGGCTGAGCCGGCGCAGGCTCGAGGCCGGGCCTCAGCCGCGGGGGACGGGCCGCATCGGGTACACGCCGACGACGATCGGCGCGGTCGGGTCCAGCGACAGCTCGTAGCCCACGTCGCCGCCGCTCAGCAGCTCGCCGACCATGCGCGCCTCCGCGGGCGGCAGCCCGACGAACAGCAGCTGGCCGGCCACGCGGATCGGCGACACGTCGTCGTCGTCACCGGAGATGCCGAACCGCCGGCGGAGCTCATGGAGCGGCACCCACGGGCGGCTCTTGATGAACCGCCGGAGCTGGGCGGACGTGCAGGTCGTGCGGTAGGCGGACGCGTCGGCGTCCATCACCGGGCGCGCGTCGGCGACCATGAGGGCGGGCGCGGGGCCGCTCGGGGCCTCGGCGGCAGGCGCCGGCACCGGGGGCGCCACGAGGGTGGGAGCGTGCGACGGCGGCGGGACCTCGGGCCGTCCTGCATCGTGTGCTACCGGGGCCGCGGGGGTGGCCGGGACCGTGGTCCGGACGGCCGGCGCGGCGACGGCCTGGCCGGCGGTGGCGGCCGCGACGCCCGGTTCGGGGCGCACGGGCGCGGCACCGTCTGTGGGCGTCGCCGGACGCTCGGGCACCGACGCAGCGTGATGAACGGGACGCCCGGTCGCGTGCGAATGCGCGTGGTGGCCGTGCCGGCTGCGGCGGCTCATTGGCGAGGAGAACGCGAGCCAGGGGCTCGCGCGTCAAGGTTTGTCATCGTGGGCTCTCGGCTCGGTCGAAGGGCCAACCGATCGGCGGATGATACCCCCGCCCCGTGGCCCCCGTCTGCGCCGAGTTCAGCCGTTGACGACGAGAAGGTCCCGCGGCGCCTCGTTGAGGGTGTCGGGTCCCGCCTCGCCGCAGACCACGATGTCCTCGATCCGCGCCCCGTACCGGCCCTCGAGGTAGATCCCGGGCTCGACGCTGAACGCCATGCCCGGCGCGAGCGCCTCGGTGTTGCCCGCGACGAGGTAGGGATCCTCGTGGCCCTCGAGGCCGATCCCGTGGCCGGTTCGATGGAAGAAGTTGGGTCCGTACCCGGCCGCGTCGATGATCCCGCGGGCGACCGCGTCGACCCGCTCGCACGCCACGCCCGGCCGGACGGCGGCGGTCGCCTCCTCCTGGCCGTCCTGGAGCGCGTCGTACAGGCGCCGGAACGTCTCGTCGGGCCCGAGGGACGCGTCGCCGCCGGTGACCCAGATCGTGCGGGTGATGTCGCTGCCGTAGCCCTCGATCGTGCCGCCGATGTCGATCACGATCGGCTCGCCGGCGCGGATGACGCGGTCGCCCGGGTCGTGGTGCGGCGAGGCGCTGTTGGGGCCCGAGGCGATGATCCAGAACTCGGCCAGCTCGTGGCCCTCGGCGACGAGCCGCTCGCGCACCTCGTGCGCGACGTCGGCCTCGGTCCGTCCGACCAGCCGCCCAGCGGCGATCGCGGCGACGACGCGGTCGGCGGCATGGGCGGCGGACCGGAGGAGCGCGACCTCGTCGGCATCCTTGCGCATCCGGATCTCGCGCAGAACGGCTGAGGCGAGCGAGAAACGTGCGCCCGGCAGGACCCGCTGCAGGCCGAGCACGAAGGCCGCGCGCAGGCCGTCCGAGACGGCAACAGCCCCGAGACCGGCGGCCGGGCGGCCCAGCGCCGCCTCGAGCGTCGCGGCCACGAGCAGCATCGGGTCGTCGGTCTCCTCCCAGGTGGCGACCGTCGCGGCGCCCGACGCGGCCGCGGCGCACATCCGGGCCGGCGTCACCTCGAGCCTCGGGGCGATGATCGTGAACGGGGCGCCGGCGCGGCCGGGACCACGAGCATCGTGAGGCGCTCGAGCGGCATCGCGAGGTAGCCCGTGAGATACCGCAGCTCCGCGCCGACGCCGATCAGCAGCGCGTCCAGGCCGGCGTCCGCGGCCGCGCGCTGCGCGCGCTCCAGCCGGTCCGCGTAGCGCTCGGCGGGGATCGAGCGGCTCATGCGGCACCGCCGGGAGTGGTCGTGATCGGCATCGGGGTCTCCGTCGTGTCGGGTGGCTGGTGGGCAGGCGCGATGGTGTCGATCCAGGCCTCGAGCACGCGGTCCCCGTGCTCGAACAGGGCGCGATACGCGTAGACGCGCGATGCGCCGGCGGCGGTCGCCGCGCGCCGCGTCTCGGCGTCGTCGTGCTGGCCCACCGCGATCACCGGGCGGCCGGCGGCCGCGGCGAGGCCGACCATCGCGATGCCGTCGTAGGCGCGCGCTGTCAGGTCGACGATCGCGCCGTCGACCGCGGGCAGCGCCGCCTCGAACGCGGCGGCCGAGCGCAACGGCACCGGCTCCGCGCCGGCCCGTCGGACGCCGTCGGCGAGGCGGGTCGCCCAGATCAGGTCGTCGGCCACGACCGCGATCCGGGTGCGGCCGAGCTCGGGCGCGTCGGTCACCCGAGCGCGGCGACGATGTGCCGGAAGACGTCCGCCGCCGAGATCACGGCCGTCGGCCGACCCGCCGCGTCGACGACCGGGACGTGCCGGAAGCCGCCCACGGCCATCTTGTGGATCGCGACCGCGAGGCGGTCGTCGGGCCGGAGGACGACGGGGTCGGGCGTCATGACGTCGCGCACCGCGGCGGTCGCGGCCTTGCCGGCCACCTTCACGACGGCGTCGCGGTCGGTGAAGATCCCCACCAGGCGGTCGCCGTCACACACCAGCAGGCAGTCGATCCCGGCCTCGTGCATGCGGTGAACGGCCTCCGAGACCGGGAGCCCGGGGTCGACGACGCTCGGCTCGCCGACGCCCAGGGCGTCGAGGTGGCTGCCGAGGATCGTGTCGCGGAACTCGATCGCGGGCTGCGGGACGTCGGCCCCCGAGAGGTCGGCGCCGCAGTTGACGCACGTGTCCTCGCCCTCGAAGTTGTCGTGGCGGCAGACCGGGCACAGCATCGGCAGGCCTCGGCTACTCGACGATCCAGGTCTCGCCGGCCAGCAGCGCCTTGGCGATGTCGCCCTCGCCCGACGTTCTCGATCGCCTGCTGGATCTGCGCGTCCATGAGGTCGGAGTGGGTCGGCTGGCTGACATCGCGCAGGACGCCGACGGGCACCGGGAACTCGGGCCAGAACATGCGCGACAGGATCAGCGCGAGGTACGGATCGTCGGCGTGCGCGTCGTGGACGAGCAGGTCGTCCTCGGTCACGCCGTCCTGCCCGATCGTGACGACCTCGGGGTGCAGCCCGCGGAGGCGGATGCCCTTGTCGCGCTCCTTGCCGAAGATCATCGGCTTGCCGTGCTCGAGGACGAGCATCCGGTCGTCGCGAACGTCGCGCTCGGTGAAGTCGCGCCACGCCCCGTCGTTGAAGATGTTGCAGTTCTGGAGGACCTCGACGAACGACGCGCCGCGGTGCCTCCCGGCGGCTTCGAGCGTGTGCTGGAGGTGCTCGGTGTGGGTGTCGACGGCGCGGGCGACAAACGTGGCCTCGGCGGCCAGCGCGACCGTGAGCGGCATCATCGGCCGGTCGATGGAGCCCATCGGCGTCGACTTCGTCCGCTTCCCGAACTCCGACGTCGGCGAGGTCTGGCCCTTGGTCAGCCCGTAGATCCGGTTGTTGAACATGATCATCGTGAGGTCGACGTTGCGGCGCATCGAGTGCAGCAGGTGGTTGCCGCCGATCGAGAGCGCGTCGCCGTCGCCCGTGATGACCCAGACCATGAGGTCGGGGCGCGCGGCCTTGAGCCCGGTCGCGAGGGTGGGAGCACGGCCGTGGATCGTGTGAAAGCCGTACGTGTTCATGTAGTACGGGAGGCGCCCGGAGCAGCCGATGCCCGAGATGAACACGATGTTCTCGCGCGGCACGCCGAAGTCCGGCATCACCTTCTGGGTCTGGGCAAGGATCGAGTAGTCGCCACAGCCGGGGCACCAGCGCACCTCCTGGTCGGACACGAAGTCCTTCCGGGTGAGCGCGATGGGCTCGACGGGCGCGAGGTGTTCGGTCATCGGTTCGGCCTCAATGCCCCAGGATCCGTTCGGCTTCGTCGATGATTTCCTGGATCCGGAACGGCTTGCCGCGGACGCGGTTGTAGCCGATGGCGTCGATCAGGTAGGTCGCTCGGAGGAGCATGGCGAGCTGGCCGAGGTTGATCTCCGGGATCAGGACCGTGCGGTAGCGCGACAGGACCTCGCCCGTGTTGGCCGGGAACGGGTTCAGGTAGCGCAGCTGGGCGTGCGCGACCGACTGGCCCTGCGCCAGCAGCCGTTCCACGGCGCTGCGGATCGCGCCGTAGGTCGAGCCCCAGCCCAGGATCAGCAGGTCGCCGTTGTCCACGCCGAACGTCTCGAGCGGCGGGATGTCGCGCGCGATCCCGGCCACCTTCTGTGCCCGCAGGAGCGTCATCCGGTGGTGGTTCTCGGGGTCGTAGCTGACGTTGCCCAGTCCATCGGCCTTCTCGAGGCCGCCGATGCGGTGCTCGAGCCCCGCGGTGCCCGGGACAGCCCACGGGCGGGCGAGGGTCTCGGGGTCACGCGA
Organism: uncultured Chloroflexia bacterium; assembly: GCA_963779575.1. Lineage (GTDB taxonomy): Bacteria > Chloroflexota > Limnocylindria > Limnocylindrales > CSP1-4 > CAIXZV01. The sequence continues at coordinate 575,917 of CAVZYT010000005.1, read as the reverse complement.
GTACGGCAGGAACGGCCCGTCGCCCTTGACGGCGTTCGGCACGGAGATGTCGGGCAGGGTGTCCAGCGAGGGGACCTGCCAGGGCTCGGCGCCGTTGGCGACGAACGCGTCTGACAGGTAGACGACCGGGGTCATGTACTTGAGCGCGATACGGGCCGCCTCGATCGCGAGCGTGAAGCACTCGCCGGGCGTGGACGGCGCCACGACCGGGATCGGCGACTCGCCGTTGCGCCCGAACAGCACCTGGAGCAGGTCCGACTGCTCGACCTTGGTCGGCATGCCCGTGGACGGCCCGGCGCGCTGGACGTCGATCACGACCAGCGGCAGCTCGGTCATCACCGCGAGGCCCATGGCCTCGGACTTGAGCGTCACGCCCGGGCCCGACGTGCCGGTCAGCGCGAGTGCGCCGCCGTACGAGGCGCCGATCGCGGCGCCGATCGCGGCGATCTCGTCCTCGGCCTGGAAGGTCTTGACGCCGAAGTGCTTGTAGCCCGACAGCTGGTGAAGGATGTCCGACGCCGGCGTGATCGGGTAGGAGCCGTAGAACAGGTTCCGCTTGGCCAGCTTCGAGGCCGTCAGGAACCCGAGACCCGTGGCCTCGTTGCCGGTGATGTTCCGGTACAGGCCGGGCTTGAGGCGGGCACGCGGCACGCGGTAGGTCGTGTGGAACATCTCGGTCGTCTCGCCGTAGGCGTAGCCGGCCTTGAGGGCCCGGGTGTTCGCCTCGGCGACGACGGGCCGCGCGCCGAACTTCTGATCGATCCACTTGATCGTGGGATCCATCGAGCGTTCGTAGAGCCAGAACATCAGGCCCAGCGCGAAGAAGTTCTTGGTCAGGTCCTTCTGCTTCGACGTCATGTCGAGGCCCTCGAGGGACCGCTCGTTGAGCGTCGAGATCGGGATCTCGAACACCGTGAACTGCTTCAGCGAGCCGTCGGTGAGGGGGTTCGACGGGTAGGCGGCCTTGTTCAGGTTGCCGACGGTGAACGCGTCGCTGTTGACGATCAGGGCGCCGCCCGCGGGGAGCTCGCCGACGTTGGTCTTCAGGGCTGCCGGGTTCATCGCGACCAGGACGTCGGGCGCGTCGCCGGGTGTGTGGATGTCGCTGGCGCTGAAGCTGATCTGGAAGCCCGAGACGCCCGGCAGCGAGCCGGCGGGCGCCCGGATCTCAGCGGGATAGTCGGGGAACGTGCTGATGTCGTTGCCGAACGCGGCCGCGGTCCGGGTGAACTGGGTCCCCGTGAGCTGCATGCCGTCGCCGGAGTCGCCGGCGAACCGGATGGTGACGCGGTCGAGCTCCTGGACGTCGTGCTCGATGCGCTCGGTGGTCGTGGTCATCCGCCTTCGGCCTGCTCCATGCGCTGGTGGGGTCTGGGTGGGAGGTTGAGGAGCTCCTCGGGGAAGCTCTCGGCGAGGTACTTGAGGAGGTCCACCTGGCGGACGACGCCGACGAGGCGGCGGTCGTCGTCGACGACGGGGACGTTGCGGTAGCGGCCCGACTGCATCAGCTCGAGCGCGTCACGCACCGACTGCTCGGGGCGCAGCGTCCTCGGGTCCGTGGTCATGTACGTCTCGACGGGAGCGGCCAGATCCACGCCGGCCGCGACGTCGTCGCCCACGAGCTGCGCGAACACGTCGCGCTCGGTCAGGACGCCCGCCAGGCGGCCCTGGCTGTCGGTGACGAACACCGAGTCGCCCGTCCCGGTTTCCTGGATCGCGCGCAGGCAGAGGGCGATCGACGACCCGGGCGCCACGGTCACCGGCTGCCGCCGGCCAACCACCGAGAGGGGCTCCGCGACGAGGCTGGGGACGCGCGCGGCGACGGCGCGCTCGGTGAGTTCGGTCACGCGGCCAAGTGTACGCGCGGATGCGCGAGTGAGCGGTCGGGCGCTGATCGGGCGCCGACTCGCGGACCGTGACCTCCGATACCCTCCCGACCGTGGATGGAACCCGGGCCACCGGCATCGCGCTCGTCGTGATCAGCGCGATCGCGTTCGGTTCCGGCGGCCTGTTCGCGAAGCCCGTGTACGCGACCGGCGTCGACTGGCTGACCCTCATGGCGTGGCGCTTCGCCATCGGCGGCGGGATGGCGTGGGTCGTGCTCGCGTTCCGGCCCGGATCCCGTCGTGCGCTCCGAGCGCTGCCGCGGCGGACGCTGCTCGGCGCGATCGGCCTCGGGGTCCTGTACGTCGGCAACACGGCGACCTACTACGCCGGGCTCGAGACCATGCCGCTCGGCCTGTCCGCGCTGATCGTGTACCTCTACCCGCCGATCGTCGCCGTCCTCGCGCTCCGCCTCGGGCGTCCGCTGCAGGGCCGCCGGGCGTGGTCGGCGCTCGGCATCGCCGTGCTGGGCGTCGTGCTGGCGGTGGGTGGGATCGACCCGGACGCGGCGCCGCCGGTCTCCGGGATCCTGCTGATTCTCGCTGCGCCGATCATCTACGCCGTCTGGATCATCCTCGCGGCCCGCCTGTCGGGCGAGCGCAGCGACCGGGTGGGCAGCGACGCCGACGACGGGGCGAACGCGTCGGCGATCGGCGCGGTGATGCTCACCTCGACGGCGGCCGTGTACTGGATCGTCGCCCTCGGGATCGGGCACCCGGTGCTGCCGGCGACCATCCCGCAGGACGCGTGGCCGGGCATCATCGGCGTGGCGATCGTCGCGGGCTTCATCCCGGTCCAGGCGTTCTACGCGGGAGCGCAGCGGATCGGCGCCGCCCAGGCCTCGCTCATGTCGACCATCGAGCCGCTGTGGACGATCGTCGCGGCCGGGGTGATCTACGGGGAACGCCTCGAGCCCGTGCAGCTGGTGGGCGGCGCGCTGATCCTGGGCGGGGTCGTGCTCTCGCAGACTGGGCGGTCGCGAGGGGCGGACGCGGCGGCGGGGGCCGAGGACGAGCCGCTGCTGCCCCAGCCGGTGGTCCGGCTCGCGGAGGACTAGCGCGGAGGCTAGGCCGGCAGGCCGGCCGCGGCCCGGGCCTGGGCGAGGCCCGCGCGTGCCGCAGCGACCATGAACGACGAGTCGGACCCGATGCCGATGAACGTGAAGCCCTGGGCATGGGCCGCGGCGACGCCGGACGCGTCGCGCAGCAGGATCCCGGCGGACTTCCCGTGCGCCCGCGCGGCCGCGACGACCCGGTCCAGTGCGGCCACGAACGCCGGGTCGTCGAACCGGCCGGGCATCCCCATCGAGTGGGAGAGGTCTGCGGGCCCGACGAACAGCACGTCGACCCCATCGATGGCCGCGGTCTCGGCCGACACCTCGACGGCCGCGCGCGGACTCCACCTGGAACACGCCGAGGACCCGGTCGTTGACCGTCGCGGCGAGGTCTGCGTGCGTGACCGTTCCGTAGCCACCGCCGCGCGTCCCCAGCGCCACGCCGCGGATCCCGGCGGGCGGGTAGCGCATCCAGGTGAGCGTCTCGACGATCTCGGCGGTGGTCTCGAGGCGCGGGATCATCAGCCCGTCCGCTCCCAGGTCGAGCGTCCGGCCGACCCGCAGCCGTTCGGCCGAGGCGACGCGCACGACGGCTGAGGTCGGCGTGCCCTGGACGGCGAGCAGCTGGGCGTGGAGGTCGGCATCGCTGCCCATGCCGTGCTCGAGGTCGAGCAGCGCCCAGTCGAACCCCGCCCGGGCGACCAGCTCGGCGGCCACCACCGAGCCGAGGTTGACGAACGCGCCGATCGTCGACTCCCCCGCGAGGACGCGGCGGCGCAGGTCGGGACGGGGTGCGATGGAGTCCGGCATGGACCGATGATGCCGGATCGTGGTCAGCCGCTGCGCCCGCGCGCGTCGACGGCCCAGTGCTCGACGCGCCCGTCGGCCTGGACCGCGGCGAACGTGGACACGAGGTCGACGACCGGGCAGATGTGGTTCGGGACGACCGCGACGACCGACCCGAGCGCGGGCGGGGCGGCGGGTCCGGGCAACGACACGTACCCGTGGTAGTCGTACAGGCGCTCGATGATCGCGCCGGGCCAGGCCGGGATGGCGCCGTAGCCCTCGACGAACGCAGGCAGGTCCTTGGTCAGTGCCTTGGCGCCGGCGTCGAGCACCGCGTGGCCGGAAGCCGCCGACACGACCGTCGCGGCGACCACGGCAGCCACGCCGTCGCCGTCGATCGCGCCCAGCTCGACCTGCTGGCGATCGCCGAGGACGTAGGTCCCTGCGCGGATCTCCGTCACGCGTCCCTCGGCCGCGATGGTCCTGGTCGGCGTCGAGCCCGCGCTGACCGTCCGGACCTCGAAGCCCGCCGAGTCGAGCGCGTCGGCTGCGGCCTCCAGGGACGCCACCTCGTCGAGTCCCGCCGCTCCGGCTCCGCCCGGCCGGTACCCGTGGCCGCCGTGGGTGAACACGCCCTCGACCCGCAGGCCCGCATGTGCGGCGGCGATCGCCACCTGGACGACCTCCCCCGGCGATGCCGCCCCGGTCCGATGACCGCCGGAGTCCACCTCGATCAGCACCCGCAGTGGCTGCCGTCCGCCGGCGACGGCCGCCCCGAGCCGTTCTGCGCCCCCGGTCGAATCGACGCCGACGGCGAGGTCGGCGAGATCGAGGACCGCCCGAAGCCGGCTCGCCTTCGGACCTTCGGCCCACAGCGGGTAGGCGAGGAACAGGTCGCGCAGGCCGGCCGACGCGAACACCTCGGCCTCGCCCAGCGTGCCCACGGTCAGCCCCGCTGCCCCCGCCTCGAGCTGCATGCGGGCGATCCGGACGCTCTTGTGGGTCTTGACGTGGGGCCGCAGCGCGATCCCTCGGGCGTCGAGGTCGCCCTGGAGGCGCTCGATGTTGGCCGCGACGCGGTCCACGAACACGACGAGCCCGGGCGTGTCGAGGCCCGGGGGGAGGTTCGGAAGCGGGATCGGCGGCTGGTCCACGGGACAGAGCATACGCACCCGGGGGCCCCGATTCCGGGGTGGGTGCACGCCGGCAACTCCACCTTAAGGCGGTGGGGTACCGGTACCTATGGGCCATACCTCTCGCCCCTTCCCCGGGCGTACGTTCCTGCTCCGCCGCGCGAGGGGCCCATCCTCGCCGAACCACCCGAGGGGCCAGATGAACTCGACGATCAAGCGGTTCGGGTACCGCGCCACGATGTTCCTCAGCACGGTCGCGGCCTTCGCGTTCGTGGTGCAGGGCGCCAAGCGCTGGTAGCTCGCGCCTGAGCGACCACCACCGAGCCGCCGGGGGCCCACCCGGCGGCTTTCGGATTCTCAGGACCCCGCACGCACACCGCCGGCCCGCCGAGGGCCTCGCCGAGGACTAGAGTCCGGCCATCGCGGCAATGCAGCGGAGGCCACCATGACGATCCCCGACCTCGGATCCGGCGTCCTGGACGTCGTCGCGCGCAGCGCGATCGTCTACGTGGTCCTGGTGGTGCTCCTGCGGTTCGGCGGCAAGCGCCAGGTCGGCCAGCTCTCGATCGCCGACCTCGTCCTCGTGCTGTTGATCGCGAACGGCGTGCAGAACGCCATGGTCGGCGAGAACACGACGCTGATCGGCGGGATCGCGGCGGCCACAACCCTCCTGGTCCTTGACGGGGTCATCGATCGCGTGGCGCAGCGATCGGATCGCGTCCGCGCCGGGCTGGAGGGCGAGCCACGGATCCTCGTCCGTGACGGGGCGATCCTGCCGAAGGCGTTGCGCGACGAGGGGATCGCCACTGGCGACCTCATGAGCGCGATCCGCCAGCACGGGGTCGCCGGCGTCGAGGGCGTCGACATGGCGGTCCTGGAGACCAACGGCGCGATCAGCGTGATCCCGAAGGCGAGCGGCGCGAGCTCGGGCGCCGGGGCTGCCGACACCGCGAATCCGCTCGGCGGCTAGTGCGCCGTCAGCTGGTCCGGCCGCCCTTGGCGCCGCCGTCGGGATCGGCCAGCTGGGCCTCCATCTGCTCGCCCAGCTCGACGGTCCGCCGGTAGGCGGCGAACACGGCCTCCGAGAGGACCGTGCGCAAGCGCGCCCGACTCGAGCTCGTGGAGCGCCGCGGCGCTCGTCCCAGCCGGCGACGTGACCATGTTGCGGAGCACGGCAGGGTGATCGCCCGACTGCTTCGCGAACCGGGTGCTGCCCTCGAGCGTCTCGATCACGAGGTCGTGCGCCACGTGGCGCGGGAAGCCGAGGTGGACGGCGGCGTCGATCAGGGCCTCCATGACGAGGAACACGTACGCCGGGCCGGTGCCCGACACGGCGGTCGCCATCGCGACCCACTTCTCGTCCTCGACCTCCAGCTCGGCGCCCAGCGCACCCAGCAGGGCGCGGGCCTGGTCCCGCTGGTCGGCGGTCGTCGCCGGCGTGGCGTACCACACGGTCATGCCGTTGCCGATCCGCGCGGGCGTGTTGGGCATCGCGCGCACGACCTGGTCGTGACCGAGCGTCGAGACGAGCACGTTGGTCGTCGGGCCGGCGAGCACGGACAGCACCAGCTGGCCCGATCGAAGCTGCGGGCCGATCTCGTGACCCACGCGCGCGAGCATCTGCGGCTTGACCGCGAGGATCACGACGTCGGCGTTGGCGATGGCCTCGGTGTTGGACGCCACGGTGCCGATCCCGTGGGCCGCCGCCAGCGCCTCGCGTCGCTCTGCCCGCGGGTGGCTCGCAATGATCTGCGACGGCGTCACCAGGTTGCCGCGGAGCAGGCCGGCGATCATCGCCTCGGCCATGACGCCGGAGCCGACGGTCGCGATCGTGCGGTTGGCGAGGGGGGACATCGCGCCGGAGGATAGCACCGGGTCCGGCGGCTTCTGGCGTCGCCGGTCAGCCCGCCTCGGCGGCCAGCAGCGTGAAGAACCGACCCGTCGACGTCCGCTCGATGCCCCGGAAACCCGCCCGGCGCAGTGCCGCATCGACGACGACGGGGTCGTGCCACGTCCACGGGATCCCCTCGGGCGGGCCACCCGCCGGGTCGGGCAGCAGCTCGACCGACGCGAGGCGGCCACCGGGCCGGAGCCGCTCCAGGAGCGAGGCCGCGGCGACGTCGAGGCCCGCGCCCCGCACCCGGCCCAGCAGGAAGGCGGCGATCACGGCGTCGGCCCCCGGCTCACCGCTGCGGGACGGCACGACCCACGGGTCCGCGACGTGGAGATGGGCGCGCAGACGATGGGCGACGAGGCGTTCGCGGGCGCGATCCAGCGCGGCGCCGTCCGGGTCGGACGCATGCACCTCGCCCTTGTCGGCGACCAGCGGCGAGAAGAAGCCGATCCCGGCCGCGGGCTCCTCGATCCGGCCCGCCAGCGGCTGGCCGTCGAGCCAGCGCGTGACGACGTCGAGCTCCGCTTCCCACGCCGTGTCGTGGAGGGCGCCTCGCGCGTAGTCGCCGCGGCGGAGGTACCAGTCGTCGGGGAAGGTCGACGCGGCGGGCGGCGGGAGCGTGGCGCGCCGGCGCGCCGGGGGCGCGACGGCCGCGGAGACGGCGGCTGCCCCGGGGACGACGGCCTCGCGACCGCCGGCGGCCCTCGCCTCGATGGCCGACCGGAGCCGGCCCCGCAGGAACGGGTTGCTGCCGGCCTTGCCGAGACAGGTCGAACAGAGCTGCGCCCAGCCCTCGAGGTCGTCCGGCCCGCGGGTCGTCCACGGCGTCCCGCACCACAGGCAGTCGAAGGCGGCACGGAACGCTGACGGCGCGGTCATCGGCCGGTCAGTCGACGCGCGCCCACGTCTCGGGCGGCGACATCCCGTCGAAGGCGGCCGGGTCGATCAGCTCCGCGAGGACCTCGATCCCGTCCACGACCCGCGGTCCAGGGCGCGAGAACAGGCCCGACCCGTCGACCGCGAACACCCGCCCGTCGCGCACCGCCCGCAGCTCCGGCCAGACGGACGGCCTCTCGGTTCGGCGCCACTCGGCGATCGTGTCGGCCAGGCCGAAGCCGCAGGGCATCAGCACCAGGATCTCGGGATCGACCTCGCCCAGCGCCGCCCAGGTGGTCTCGACCGACCGGCCGCCCTCGATGCCGAGCAGCTCCCAGCCCCCGGCGAGGCGGACCTGTTCGGGCACCCAGTGGCCCACGGCGAACGGCGGGTCGAGCCACTCGATCGCCGCGACCCGGGGCGGCGCGAACCCGTGATCCCGCCGCCCGACCACGATCTCCTCGACCGCCTGCAGCCGCTCGCGCAGCCCCTCGACCACGTCGACGCGCCGCGTCCTCGGCCTCCGTCATCGCCCCCACCGTCTGGATCGAGTTGAGGATCCCCTCGATCGACGTCGGCTCGAGGCTGATGACCGTCACGTCCCCGTCCAGCCGCCGGGCGACCTCGTTGACCTCGCGATAGCCGACGGCGCAGACCCGGCACAGCTCCTGGGTGATGATCAGGTCGGGTTCGGCCGCGGCCAGGGCCGCGTCGTCGAGCACGTACAGCGGCGAGTGGTCGTGCATCGAGGCCTCGATCGTCGCGTGGATCTCGCCCGAGGTCGCCGTCGAGAGGTCGTGGGTCCGCCGGCTCACGACGGGGATGTGCCGGACGTCGGGCGGGAAGTCGCAGTCCTCGCTGACCCCGACGAGCTCGTCGCCCAGCCCGAGCGCAAAGACGATCTCGGTCGCGGACGGGATCAGGGAGACGATGCGCACCGATCAAGTGTAGGGGCGGTGACGGTCGCGGCCCCTCGCGCGGTCAGGCGGGCTTGAGCCCGTCGATGGTGGCGCGCGCCTCGGCCTTGTCGGTGAACCAGAGCGCGTTGATCGGGGTGTAACTTCGCCCACTCCGGCAGGCAGGCTCTCCTCCGGGAAGATCGCGTTCACCGGGCACTCGGGCTCGCAGGCGCCGCAGTCGATGCACTCGTTGGGGTCGATGGCGAGCATCCGGTCCATGCCGGCATCGAAGTGGATGCAGTCGACCGGACAGACCGACACGCACGACGGTCGTCCAGGACGTCGACGCAGGGCTCGGCGATGACGTACGCCATGATCCGCAGACTCTCCCGATTCGTGCGTGGCAGCGGGCCTCGCGCGATCTGGCTCGCGCGCCGCAAGAATGTACCACCGGAGCCCGCGCGGTTTCGGTGCCCGCCGGGGCACGGTGTCAGGTCGCTGGAGGACCGATCGACGGCAGTGGCGGCGCGGTCCCCGCGGGCCGGCCGTCGGGGCCGACCAGCCGGATGGGCACGACCATCCCCTTCGCCCAGTGGCCGGGGATGTGGCAGCCGACGAACCAGCCGCCCGCCGCCGCCGATGCGTTGGCCGGCACCGTCCAGGTCACGTCGACGCGCTCGCCGGAGCCGACCACCACCCGGACCCCGTCGAACCCCGGGGGCGGGGCGACGAACGGCGTCGGGCCCGGCGGGGCGCCGATGGTCGCCGCCTCGGCCGTCTCCCAGGCGACCTGGGCGCCGAGGGTGCCGAACACCGCCTCGTGCCGCTCGAGCCCGCCGTTGATGACGTGCAGCAGGACGGTCTCGCCGGGCGCCAGGTCGACGATCGAGGGCACGAACGCGTAGTCGCGCGTCACGACGTTGACCTCGCGCGGGCTGGCGCTCGTGCCCGGGGTGATCGGCGGCGTGCCGGCGGGTGTGCCCGAGTCGCAGCGCGCCGATGGCCAGCACGAGCGCGAGGATCACTGCCGTCCGGTGCATCGGGCCATGATGCGGGACATCGCGCCGTCGCGCCCCGAAGACGGTCGCGGCACGACACCACAGGGCGGAAAGCGCTTGACACCGCGGCGCGCCGACCTCTAGCGTGCGCGCCACTTCGGGCGGCCTGCGTCAGGGGGTACGGGGAGCGCGCCGCCGCCCCGATTCCGCCGCGTTCCGCGGCGACTTGGAGACTTGCGACCCCGCGTGACGACCCACCCTGCCGGATCGACGACCACCGACCCGACCGACGGCCCAGCCACGGCGGAACTGCACGCCCCGGCGCCCGTCGCGTCGCCGGACCCGACCGTCGCGGTGCCGGCCGTCCGGCTGGAGGGTGTCGAGAAGCGGTACGGCGACGTCGTGGCCGTGGCCGGCATCGACCTCGAGATCGCGCGACGGCGAGTTCTTCTCGATGCTCGGGCCGTCGGGCTCCGGCAAGACGACGACGCTGCGCATGATCGCCGGGCTTCGAGCTGCCGACCGCGGGTCGCGTCCTGCTCCACGGCCGTGACGTCACCCGGCTCGCGCCGTTCGAGCGCGACGTCAACACCGTCTTCCAGGACTACGCCCTGTTCCCGCACATGACGGTCGGCGACAACGTCGCCTACGGGCTCGAGGTCCGCAAGGTGCCCAAGGCCGAGCGCATGCGGCGTGTGGGCGAAGCGCTGCGGATGGTCCGCCTCGAGGGCTACGAGCGGCGCAAGCCCGGCCAGCTCTCGGGCGGGCAGCGCCAGCGAGTCGCACTCGCCCGGGCCCTCGTCAACCGGCCGCGCGTGCTGCTGCTCGACGAGCCCCTGGGGGCCCTCGACCTAAAGCTCCGCGAGGAGATGCAGATCGAGCTGCACCAGATCCAGCACGAGGTCGGGATCACGTTCATCTACGTGACCCACGACCAGGAAGAGGCGCTCACGATGAGCGACCGGATCGCGGTGTTCAACCAGGGGCGGATCGAGCAGGTCGGCGCACCGGCCGACGTCTACGAGCGCCCGTCGACCCGCTTCGTGGCCGGCTTCGTCGGCACCTCGAACCTCATCGGCGGCGCGACCGCCGAGGCCATCACAGGGCGCCGCGGCCTGTTCACCGTGCGCCCGGAGAAGATCCGCCTCGTCGAGCCGAGGACGCCGCCGTGGGCGACGACGAGTACAGCGGCCGACGGCCGCATCAGGAGCGTGGTCTACCTCGGGCTCCGACACCCGCTACCACGTGGAGCTCGACGCCGGCGGGCGAGCTCGTGGTCACCCAGCAGAACCTCGCGACGTCCTCGACCGAGGCGCTCGAGCAGCAGGGGCGCGCTGTCCGCCTGATCTGGAAGCGACAGCACAATCGGGAGGTCGCCGAGGCGAGCTAGGCCGCGGCGACCGTCGTCAGGAGGAGGAGTCAGACGATGCGGAAGCAGATCCTCGCGTTGGCGCGCCGTTGCTGCGCTCGCGGTCGGGCGCCTGCTCGGGGAGCGCCTCGGGAACACCGAAGCCGTCGCTGCCCACGTCGGTGGGCGCCGGCGAGGGCGCGCTCAACCTGGTCGCCTGGTCGGGCTACGTCGTCGGCGGGACCGGCGGCGAGCAGGTCGAAGGCTACGACTGGGTGACCCCGTTCGAGAAGGCCACCGGGTGCAAGGTCAACGTCAAGGTCGGCGTCGACTCGGCCAACATGGTCCAGCTCATGAAGACCGGCGAGTACGACGGCGTCTCGGCGTCGGGTGATGCGACGCTGCGCCTGATCGCCGGCGGCGACGTCGTCGCCGGTCAACTTCGACCTCATCCCGAACTACAAGGACGTCTTCGCCGGGCCTCAAGAACCAGTCCTACAACACGGTCGGCGGCGTCGGCTACGGCGTACCGCACGGCCGCGGCGCCAACCTCCTGATGTACAACCCCGACGTCGTCACGACCGCGCCCGACAGCTGGAGCGTCGTGTTCGACGCCAACTCGCCGTACAAGGGCAAGGTCACGGCGTACAACTACGCGATCTACATCGCCGACGCCGCGCTGTACCTGATGGCCACCAAGCCCGAGCTGGACATCAAGAACCCCTACGCGCTCGACGACGACGCAGCTCGCCGCGGCCGTCGACCTGCTCAAGCAGCAGAAGGGCGCTGATCGGCACGCTACTGGGGCACCGTCGACCGACGAGATCCACGGGCTTCGAGGGCGGCGACATGACGATCGGCACCGCCTGGCAGTACCAGGCGAACGTGATCAACACCGACGGCAAGGTCAAGGTCGAGACCACCAAGCCCAAGGAGGGCGCCACCGGCTGGTCCGACACCTGGATGATCTCGTCCAAGGCGAAGCACCCGAACTGCATGTACAAGTGGATGGACTACATCATCTCGCCCAAGGCCAACGCGGACGTGACGGTGTACTTCGGCGAGGCGCCCGGTCAGCGACGCGGCGTGCGCCGAGGCCGAGAAGCAGAGCGCCGGCCACTGCGAGCAGTTCCACGCCAACGACGAGGCCTACTTCAAGAACGTCTGGTACTGGAACACGCCGACCAAGGACTGCCTCGACGGCGCGGACCGACGTCAGTGCACCGACTTCGACGCCTGGACCAAGGCCTGGACCGAGATCACGGGCGGCTGAGCCGCCGAAGCGCTGAGGGGTCGCGGGCCCCGGTCGCCGTCCGGCACCGGGACCCGCCTCCGCGCCCATGACCGCCACCGAGGACGTCCTCCCCGCGCCGCCGGCGTACGCTCAGCCGACGGCTGTCGGGCGGGCTGCATCGCCATCCGCGCGTTCGCCTGGCGGCGCTGCTCGCCGCGCCGCTCGGCTGGCTGGTCGTCGCCTACCTCGGCTCGCTGGCCCTGTTCTTCCTGTCCTCGTTCTGGCAGGTCGACTCGTTCACCGGGCAACATCTCGTCACGAGCCACGCTCGACAACTACGTCGAGATCGTCACCGAGCCGATCTACCGGACCATCGCGCGTCCGGACCGTGGTGATGGCGGCGATCGTGACCCTGACGACCATCGTGCTCGCATTCCCGATCGCCTTCTACATGGCCAAGGTCGCCTCGACGCGCGACCCGCGGGCTGCTGGTCGTCTCGATCCTGCTGCCGCTGTGGTCCGGGCTACCTCGTCAAGGTCTACGCCTGGCGGCTCATCCTCGAGCGAGTCGGGCGTGCTCAACGGCGTGCTCGCACCGTTCGGCCTGCACGGGCCCGGGTACGGCGACGTCGCCGTCTGGCTGGTCGAGACCTACCTGTGGCTGCCGTACATGATCATCCCGATCTACGCGGGCCTCGAGCGCGTGCCCGGATCCCTGCTCGAGGCCTCGTCCGACCTCGGCGGCGCGCACCGTTCACCACGTTCCGGCGGGTCGTGTTTCCGCTGGTGCTGCCGGCCGTCATCGCCGGGCTCGATCTTCACGTTCAGCCTGACCCTCGGCGACTACATCACGCCGACGCTCGTCTCGAACACGCAAGTTCATGGGCAACGTCGATCTACGACTTCATGGGCGTCGCGGGCAACCAGCCGCTCGCGGCCGCCTACGCGATGGTCCCGGTCGTGATCATGATCGTGTACCTGCTGATCGCCCGGCGCGTCGGCGCCTTCGAGGCGCTCTGATGCGACTGTCTCGCGCCGACCCGGATCGCGCTCCGGATCGCGACGATCGCGATCCTCGCGTTCATCTACGTGCCGATCGCGATCATCGTCCTGTTCTCGTTCAACACGAGCCGGGTGGCGACCTGGCCGATCAGCGGGTTCACCCTCGAGTGGTACCAGAAGGCGCTGACCGACGAGGGCATCCGCGATGCGCTCGTGGCGTCCCTGACCGCGGCGATCGGCGCGACGGCCGTCGCGCTCGTCGCTGGGCACGCTGATCGCCCTCGCGGTGCAGCGCTACCGGTTCTTCGGGCGCGAGACGATCTCGTTCATCGTGATCCTGCCGATCGCGCTGCCCGGCATCGTCACGGGCATCGCGCTCAACACGGCCTTCCGCGCGATCGGGATCGAGCTCGGGATGATCACGATCATCATCGGCCACGCGACGTTCTGCATCGTGACGATCTACAACAACGTGATCGCGCGGCTGCGCCGGACCGTCGGCCTCGTTCGAGGAGGCGTCTGCCGACCTCGGCGCCGACACGTTCCGGACGTTCCGGCGGATCACGCTGCCGGCGATCCGCACGGCGCTCGTCGCCGGCGCGCTGCTGGCGTTCGCGCTGTCGTTCGACGAGATCATCGTCACCAACTTCACGGCCGGCGCCGGCACGCAGACCCTGCCGATATGGATCTTCAACAACTACCAGCGGCCGAACCAGCTGCCGCTCGTGAACGTGGCCGCCGTGATCGTGCTCGTGCTGTCGATCATCCCGGTCTATCTCGCGACGCGCATCACCCACGGCGAGGGCCTGACCCGCAACTGAGTCCGCCGCCGGACCTACCAGCGCCGGGCGTGCCCGCTGGGTCCCGGGGCGTCGGCAGGCCCCGCGTTGCCGATCATCACCATCGCTTGGCCCCCTCGAGCAGCAGCACAAGCGCGAGCGCGAGCGCGCCCGCGAACCTGGCAAGGCTCGCGCGGACATCCGGAACCATGGTCATCCTCCGCCCCGGAGCACCGGGGATCGAGCCACCTCTCGATCCCTCCGAGGAGTGCCCGATCGCAGGAGCGGCACCATCGACTATGGCCGTCGCCACTTACGCGCCACTTATCCCGGCTGGCCGCGGCGGGCGTAGGATCGAGGGATGGACGAGTCCAAGACCGCGTTCGATCCGCGGGCCGCACTCCACGCCGAGCGCGAACAGGTGCTGGGCGAGCTCGCCGGGATCGTCGTCGAGGGGCCCGGGCAGATGACGTACGGGTCCCAGGCGGCGGCCGCGACCCACGTGTTCGAGCAGCAGCGGGACCTCGCCCTGCGCGATCGCGACCAGCAGCACCTCGCGGCGATCGACGCGGCGATCGTTCGCCTCGACGCCGGCACCTACGGGCGCTGCGAGTCCTGTGGCAACCCGGTCGGCGCGGAGCGGCTCGAGGCGCTGCCGTCGGCAGCGCTGTGCATCGACTGCCAGCGCGCCGCACGCCGGCGGTGAGCGAACCCGAGGTCGATCTCGTCGGCATCGACGAGATCCGGGCGGCGGCGGCGACCCTGACCGGGATCGCCCTTCGGACACCCCTCGTCCCGTTCGGGACCGCCGAGCGCAACCAGTGGCTCAAGGCCGAGTCGCTCCAGCCGATCGGCGCGTTCAAGATCCGCGGCGCCTACAACGCCGCGGCGTCGCTGCCGGCGGCGGACCGCGCCCGCGGCCTGATCACCTACTCCTCGGGCAATCACGCGCAGGGCGTCGCCCGGGCGGCGCGGCTGCTGGGCGTCTCGGCCGCGATCGTGATGCCATCCGACGCACCCGCGATCAAGCGCGCGAGGGTCGAGGCCGACGGCGCCCAGGTCGTGGTCGTCGGCACGGCGTCCGAGGAGCGGCGCCTGGTCGCGGAGGAGATCGCGCGGGCGCGTGGCCTCGCGATCATCCCGCCCTACGACGACCCGCGCATCGTCGCCGGCCAGGGCACGGTCGGCCTCGAGATCGCCGAGGACATGCCCGAGGTGGCGGCCGTCCTGGTGCCGATCGGCGGCGGTGGCCTCGCGAGCGGCGTCGCGGCGGCCATCTCGGCACTCGCGCCCAACGCGCGGATCATCGGCGTGGAGCCGGCGCTCGCGGCCGACGCGCAGGAATCGCTCGCCGCAGGGCCACATCGTCTCGTGGCCGGCCGAGCTGACGAGCCGCACGATCGCCGACGGCACCCGCACGCAGTCGATCGGGCGCCTGAACTTCGCCCACCTCCGTGCCCAGCTCGACCTGATCGTGACCGTCAGCGAGGCTCGAGATCGCCGCGGCCGTCCGCCTCGCGGCCGAGGAGGCTCGCCTGGTCGTCGAGCCGTCGGGTGCGCTCGCCGATCGCCGCGATGCGCTTCCACGCCGAGGAGGCGGGGCTGAACGGCCTCGACGGGCCCGATCGTCGGCGTCGTGTCCGGCGGCAACGTGGACCCCGAGCAGCTACCTCGAGCTCCTCGAGGCGCCGATCCCGCCCGAGGCGTAGCGCTCAGCCGGGCGGCGACCCCGGCTCGGATCCTGCGGGGCCCGGGCCATCGGCCGCCCGACGCGCCGCGAGGCGTTCGGATCGCTCGCGGATCGCCGCGCGCTCCCCCTCGAGCCGCCGGTCCTCGCCGACGCTCCGCCGCTCCTCGGCGCGCATCCACAGCCAGGTGATCGCGACCAGCATCGACACGAACATGATGTCGCCGCCGACCCACATGATCCCGCCCGCCATCTGCTGGTCCTCGAGCGGCGTCGGGCCCCACGTCCGGATCGTCGTGGCGTAGTGGAGGTACAGCGGGGCGCCGGCCATGTAGATCGCGAGGGCGAGGAACGTGTTCTGGGGCATCTGCAGCCCGACGTACAGGATCGAGGCCGGGGCCCGCAGCTTCCAGGGCGACGGGTCGGGGCCGATGACCGGCCACCAGAACAGCAGGGCGGCCGCCAGGAACAGGGTGTGCTCCAGGCGATGGGCCCAGGTGTTCTCGAGCGCGAGGTTGAACAGCGGCGAGAAGTGGCTCGCCCACATGACGGCGGCGAACACGATCCAGGCCACGACCGGGTGCGACACGCGGCGGACGAACGAGCGAGTGCAGCACCGGCAGGATCCAGCGCTTCCGGGTCGCGGGTGACGAGGCCTGGAGCAGCAGCGTGATCGGACCCGCGAGCAGCAGGAGCGGCGGCCCGACCATCGTGAGCAGCAGGTGCTGGATCATGTGCATCGAGAACAGCGTCGTGTCGTACGCGGCCAGCCCCGAGTCGACCGCGTACAGGATCACGAGCACGCCGGCCACCCAGTAGACGGAGCGTCGCCTCGCGACCGGGTGCTCGGGATGGGCGCGATTCACGCGCACGACCCCGGTCCGCCACAGCAGGAGCGCCACGATCGCCGGCAGCCATGCGAGCGGATCGAAGGCCCAGCCGAACACGAGGCTGGCGGCGTCGGGCGGGGCGGGGACGGTGCCCCCGTGGGCGAGCGCGAGGGGTCGCCATTGCCGCCAGACGGCAAGGGTCACGACCGCCACCACGACGGCGCGCCGGACGGGGGACACGGGGACGGGTCTCACCCGGGCATTCTCGCGCCTCGCGAGGAAGGGGGCTGACGGCCCGCGCGGCAGCCCTCGTCGGGTATGATCCCGATGTCCCGCGCCCCGCACGGGAGGCGCTCGTCCTCGGACGGCGAGACCCACTGCTGGCCCGACCGTGACCGTGCGGCCGGGTCGACATTCGAGGAACCCGATGTCGATGCCTCCCCGGTCACGGACCGGGTCCGGAGCGCTCCTCACCGCTGCGCTGATCCTGCTGGCGGTCGGCATCGGGGTGGTCGCGCTGTGGGCCAATGGCGTCACGCTGCACGAGCCTGTGGAACAGCTTCTTCCCGGTCTCGAACCAGACGCCCGCGACCGACCGCTCGCTCGAGCACCAAGGCGCTGTACGACTTCGTGTTCTACATCGCCGCGGCGATCTTCGTCATCGTCGAGGTCCTGCTGATCTACACGGCCTTCCGCTACCGGCGCAAGCCCACCGACACGGAGCTCCCGCCCCAGACGCACGGCAACAACCTCGTCGAGGTGGTCTGGACCGTCATCCCGACCATCATCGTCGCGGTCCTGTTCGTGCTCTCCTGGCAGACGCTCAACACCGTCGACGCCAAGGCGATCACGACCGTCCACGTGAGGGCGAATGCCGCTCGATTCCAGTGGTCGTTCGACTACCTCGCCGCGGACGGCACGACCGTGCTGTTCGAGGAGCAGATCCCGAAGGGCGACCGACGAGGGCCTGTACCTCCCCGTCGGCGAGCCGATCCAGATCGACCTGCGGTCCGAGGACGTGATCCACGCGTTCTACGTCCCCAAGTTCCTGTTCAAGCGGGACGTCGTGCCGGGGAAGCTCAACACCTTCGACTTCACGATCGAGGAGGCCGGCGTCTACCGCGGTCAGTGCGCCGAGCTGTGCGGCACCTATCACGGCTCGATGCTGTTCGAGGTCCACGCGGTCGACCGGGCGACCTTCGACGCCTGGCTCCAGAAGCACATCGACCTCGCCAACCAGACGCCCGCCCCGCCCCCTCGGGCATTGCCCCAGTGCCCTCAGGCGCCGGCGGCCCGCTCCCGTCGGGTGGCGCCGGCGGCGCGACCTTGGCGCTCAGCGCCCAGAACACCGCCTACTCGACCAATGCCCTGGAGGCGCCGGCCGACGCGCCGTTCACGATCGACTTCAAGAACGAAGACGTGGGCATGCCCCACAACGTCGAGATCAAGGACGCGTCGGGCACGCAGGTGTTCAACGGAAAGATCATCACGGGGCCGGCGGAGGAGGCGTACGCGGTTCCGCCGCTCAAGGCTGGCGCATACACGTTCGTGTGCATCGTCCACGCGAACATGACCGGCACCCTCACGGTCAAGTAGGAGCTCGACGGGATGGCCACCACCACGCTGCCGCACGCCGCTCCCGCCTACCGGAGCCGGCTGTACGAGTGGCTGACGACCACCGATCACAAGAAGATCGGGATCCTGTACCTCGTCAACTCGCTGATCTTCTTCTTCGCGGGCGGCATCCTCGCGATGATCGTCCGCCTCGAGCTCGCCCAGCCGGGCCTCCAGATCGTGAGCGAGCAGTTCTACAACCAGGCGTTCACGATGCACGCCTCGTTCATGCTGTTCCTGTTCATCATCCCGATCCTGGCGGGCTTCGGGAACTACGCGGTCCCGCTCCAGATCGGCGCGCCGGACATGGCGTTCCCGCGGATCAACGCACTGTCGTTCTGGCTGCTGCCGCTGGGCGGCCTGCTCATGGCATCGGGGTTCCTCGCCTCGGGCGGCTCCGCGGCCTCGGGCTGGACGGAGTACCCGCCGCTCTCCGGGCCCAAGTACAACGGCACCGGTACCGACCTGTGGATCATGGGCCTCACCCTGATCGGCACGAGCTCGATCCTGGGCGCCATCAACTTCCTGGTGACGATCTTCAAGATGCGCGCGCCCGGGATGACCCTGTTCCGGATGCCGATCCTGGTCTGGACCGTGCTGGTCACCAGCGTTCTCGTGGTGATGGCGACGCCGGTCCTGACGAGCGCGCTGATCATGCTGTTCATCGACCGCAACTACGGCGGGACGTTCTTCGAGCCGGCCCTCGGCGGAAACGCCGTGCTGTACCAGAACATCTTCTGGTTCTACTCGCACCCGGCGGTCTACATCATGGTGCTGCCGGCGATGGGCATCGTGTCCGAGGTCCTGCCGGTCTTCTCGCGCAAGCCGCTGTTCGGCTACAAGGCGTTCGTGTTCGCGACGGTCGGCATCGGCGCCCTCGGCTTCTCCGTCTGGGCGCACCACATGTTCACGACCGGCCAGGTGTTCCTGCCGTTCTTCTCCCTGATGACGTTCCTGATCGCGGTGCCGACCGGCGTCAAGATGTTCAACTGGATCGCGACGATGTGGCGGGGCCAGCTGTCGTTCAACACGCCCCTGCTGTTCGCGTTCGGGTTCCTGATGATGTTCCTGATCGGCGGCCTCAACGGCGCCTTCTCGGCCGCCGTGCCCGTGGACTTCGCGCTCCACGACACCTATTGGGTCGTCGCCCACCTGCACTACGTGCTGTTCGGCGGCTCGGTGTTCGGGGTGTTCGCGGGCATCTACTACTGGTTCCCGAAGATGTTCGGCCGGATGCTCAACGAGACGCTGGGCAAGGTCCAGTTCGTGCTCATGTTCATCGGCTTCAACCTGACCTTCTTCCCGATGCACCAGCTGGGCCTGCTGGGCATGCCGCGCCGGATCGCCGACTACGCGAGCGATGCGGGCTGGAGCGAGCTGAACCTCGTGGCGACGATCGGCGGGTTCATCATCGCGGCGAGCATGATCCCGTTCCTGTGGAACGTCCTGGTGTCGCTCCGCAGCGGCAAGCCCGCCGGCGACGACCCGTGGGAGGGCAACACGCTCGAGTGGGCGACCTCGTCCCCGCCGCCGCCCTACAACTTCGACCACCTGCCCGAGATCCGCTCCGAGCGGCCGGTGTTCGACGCCCGGCACGGCCGGACCCAGGCGCACTGACATGAGCGGAACGATGACGGCCGACCCCGAGCTCGCCCAGCACGAGGTCCTGCCCAGCCACGCGGCCGGCGGGATCAGCAACCCGGTGCTCGGGATGCTGCTGTTCATCACCTCCGAGATCATGTTCTTCGCCGGCCTGTTCGCGGCCTACTTCAGCCTGCGGGCCGGCTACGTCGAGGTCATCCCGGGCACGGGCCCCGTCCACGTCTGGCCACCCACCGAGTTCGCCGATCTGCTGAACCCGTTCACGCTGTTCACCGAGGACGGCCAGCTGAACCTCATCCTGCCGGCGACGATCATCCTCGTGATCTCGTCGTTCACCTGCCAGATGGGCGTCTGGGCGATCCGCCGCGACGACCACCGCGGGTTCGTGCGCAACATCGGGGCGACCCTCGTCCTGGGCATCACCTTCCTGCTGATGCAGATGTTCGACTACACGGTCCTGTTCCACGAGGGTCTCTCGATGGGCGCGACCCCGTTCGGGACGACGTACTTCACGCTCACCGGCTTCCACGGCGCCCACGTCTTCGGCGGCGCCCTGATGCTGGCCGTCGTGCTGTACCGCGGGATGGCGGGCCAGTTCACCTCCAAGCACCACGACATGGTCGAGGCGACGTCGCTCTACTGGCACTTCGTCGACGTCGTCTGGATCCTGCTGTTCTCGATCCTCTACCTGCTGTAGCGCGGGAGACGAATCACATGAACCCTCGACGCGCGGCGCTGGTCGGAATCATCTTCGTGGTGATCGCGTTCACCTACTGGGGCGTCCAGCGGGTCGCAGGCTGGCCCGAGGACTGGGCCGGGTTCACGATGCTGATCGCGCTGGGCCTGGCGATGTCGATCATGAGCTTCGTGCTGTTCGCCGGCCTGCGGCGAGGCTGACGATCTCCCGGCGATGATCGAGGAGGCCTGGAGCCAGCTCATCGGCTTCACCCAGCAGTTCGTCGTCCCCGACTGGGGGACGCTGGTCGGCCTCATCCCGATCCTGCTGTTCCTGCTCGCCTTCCTGTACGTCACCTGGACGATCTACAAGTTCGCGACCGCCGGCCCCACGCGCCGCGGCAAGCGCCGCCTGACCCCGGTCCCGCCGCCCGGCACGCACCTGCCCGGCGGGTCGTTCGCGCCGATCATCGGTGCCTTCGGCGTGCTGATGTTCGGGTTCGGGCTCGTCTCCGGTGGTCCCTGGATCATCGTCGGGGGCGTCGTCCTGGCGATCGCGCTCCTCTACTGGGGCCGCGAGTTCCTCCGTGAGTACGACCAGCTGCCGTCGCAGTCGACGGCGCTGATCACCGCCGGTGGCCAGGCCCTGACCCCGATGCTGCCGCCGGGGGCGCTCCCGGCTCCCGAGGGGACGCCGCCCGCGGGCGTGCACATTCCCGCGCCGTCGTTCCGCCCGCTGCTCGTCGCGATGTCGATGACGCTGCTCGTGGCCGGCATGATCTTCGGCGGCTGGGCGCTGATCCTCGGCGCCGTCGCGCTGTCGTTCACGCTGTTCGGCTGGCTCATCGACGCCCGCCGCGAGTACGTGTACGCGGTCGAGGCCGACCGGACCGGGCACCTCGATCCCGGCCCGTCCCCGCGCTGGCCGACCGCGACATTCGCGGTCCTCGCGTGGATCCTCGCGGGCGGCCTGCTGCTGAGCTCGGGGCTGCTGCCCAACTCGGGCGCGCCTGCGACCGCCGCGGGCCCGTTGGCCAGCGCCGCGGCCGGCGGCGGTGTCGCACGCCCGTCCTTGGCCGCCCCGAGCCTGCCCGCGGCCGACGCGCTCGAGACCGCCCAGAACACGCTGTTCGTGGTTGGGGTGCTCACGGCGCCCGCCGGCAAGCCGTTCACGATCGCGTTCGACAACAAGGACGCTGGCCAGCCCCACAACATCGAGATCAAGGACGCCTCGGGGACGGTCATGTTCAACGGCAAGATCATCACGGGGCCGACGGCCATCGTCTATGACGTGCCGGCCCTTCCCGCCGGCACCTACCCGTTCGTCTGCACCGTTCACGCGAACATGACGGGCACGCTGACCACCAAGTAGGCGCACCACGAACCGCACAACCCACCCTCGAATGGCCGCCCTGGCTTCGGCCGTCCTCGCCCTCGCCGTGTTCGTCGCCGGTTGCGGCGGGTCGGGCGAGGCGCGCACGGGCCAGCCGGCGCCGCCGATCACCGGGACCGCGCTCGACGGGACGTCCATCGATCTCGCGGCATACCGTGGACACCCGGTCGTCGTGAACTTCTGGGCCTCGTGGTGCACGCCCTGCCGCGAGGAGTTCCCGCTGTTCAAGGAGCGTCTCGAGACCCTCGGCGCCAAGGACGGTCTGGTCGTTCTCGGCGTGCTGTACAAGGACCAGGCCGAGCTCGCGCGCACGTTCACCGACGAGTTCGGCGCGACGTGGCCGACGGTGACCGACCCGGGCGACGCGCTCGCCAAGGCGTACCGCGTCGTCGCCCCGCCGCAGACCTACTTCATCGACGCCAACGGCGTGCTACAGGCGATCCAGATCGGCCAGGTGCTGCCCAAGGACTTCGACAGCCAGTACGCGAAGATCGCGCCGTGACCGATGCGGCGGGGGCGACCGCGGATCCCGCCATCCGGGTCGAGGGGCTGCGCAAGGCCTACGCCGGTCGCGAGATCCTGGGCGGCGTCTCGTTCGATGTGCAGCGGGGCGAGCTGTTCGCGCTGCTCGGCCCCAACGGCGCGGGCAAGACGACGACGGTTGAGATCCTCGAGGGCTATCGCCGGCCCGACGCCGGGAGCGCGTCGGTGCTCGGCCTCGACCCCGTGCGCGCCGGCCGGAGCCTCCGCCCGCGCATCGGGCTCATGCTCCAGGATGGCGGCATCGACAACCGCTCGACCGCGCGCGAGGTGCTGCGGCTGTACGCGCGCTTCTATCGCGACCCGGAGGACCCGGACCGCCTGCTCGAGGCCGTCGACCTCGGGCGGGTGGCGGGGACCCGCTACCGGCGCCTCTCGGGCGGCGAGAAGCAGCGCCTCGCGCTCGCGCTGGCGCTGCTCGGCCGGCCGGAGCTGCTCGTCCTCGACGAGCCCACCGCCGGGATGGACCCGGCGGCAAAGCAGGCCACCCGCGAGCGGATCGCCGACCTGCGCGCGGCCGGCACGACGATCCTGCTCACGACCCACGAGCTGGGCGACGTCGAGCGGCTCGCCGACCGCGTGGCGATCCTCGACCGGGGCCGGCTCGTCGCGACGGGCACGCCGGCCGAGCTCACCGGGGGCGGCGCGCCACGCCTGCGGCTGCGCCTGTCACGGGCGCTCGACGACGCGGAGGCCGAGGCCCTGGCCGCGGTCGTGGGACGGATCGCCGGCGGGTCGCCGAGCCTGCGTGCGGGAACACCGGCCGGCACCTGCGAGATCGCCGGGATGGCCGGGGCCCCCGACCCGCGCCTGATCGCCGCCGTCGCCGCGTGGTGCGAGGCGCGCGACATCCTGGTCCTGGAGCTCCACGCGGGCTCGTCGAGCCTCGAGGAGCGCTATCTCGAGCTGGTTGGTGCATCGTGACCGCGATCGGTACCGGTGTCCCCGCCCGGCCCGCCCCGTGGCCGAGCATGACCCTCGCCCTCGCCACCCACGAGGTGCGGATGGGCCTCCGGCGCGGCGAGGCGCTGCTGATCACCTACGTCATCCCGGTCGGGGTGCTGCTGGTGTTCAGCGCCTTTGGCCCGATCGGGGCGGCGGCGACGACGAAGCCTGTCGACCAGCTGCTGCCCGGCGCGATCAGCCTCGCGGTGATCGCCGCGGCGTTCGTGGCACTCGCGATCTCGACCGGGTTCGAGCGCCAGTACGGCGTCCTCAAGCGTCTCGGCGGCAGCCCGGCGGGATCATCGGTCGTGGTCGCGGCGAAGACAGCGTCCGTCGTGATCGTCGAGCTCGTCCAGCTGGTCCTCCTCATCGGGGTCGCCGCCGGGATCCTCGGCTGGTCCGCCGGCCCGACGGCCTCGGCCGCCATCGTGCTGGCGGCGCTCGTGCTCGGGACGATCGCGTTCGCCGGTCTCGGCCTGCTCCTCGCGGGCACGCTCCGCGCCGAGGCGACGCTCGCCCTGGCCAACCTGCTGTTCCTCGTGTTCCTCGTGCTGGGCGGGATCGTCGTGCCGTTGGACCGGCTGCCCGCTGCGGTCGCCCAGGTGGCGGGCGTCCTTCCCCCGGCCGCCCTCACGCAGGCCCTCGCGATCGGGCTCGGACACGCGACGGGCGACGCGACGCAGGTCCTCGCGCTGCTGGCCGGCTGGGCGATCGTCCTCGCCGGGCTCGCCGCGTGGCGGTTCCGCTGGGACTGACGCAGGCGGCATGATGGGTGGCGACATGACGGACGCCTACCCCGAGCTTGTCCAGGAGCTGGCCGACGTCGGCCGGGAGGCGGTCGGGCGCGGGCTCGTCGTGGCGTCGGGCGGCAACCTGTCGGCCCGCTGCCCGGACCGGGACGCGTTCATCGTCACGGGCACGGGGACCTGGTTCGATCGCCTGACCCCGGCGGATTTCGCCCTCGTGGGTCTCGACGGCGCGCACCTCGACGGCCCCGAGCCGTCCAGCGAGTGGCGCCTCCATCGGGCGACCTACCGCGTCCGGCCCGACGTCAACGCCGTGGTCCACCTGCACCCACAGACCGCGGTCGTGCTCGATGCGCTCGGCCACCCGGTCCGGATGCTCACCCTTGATCACGCGACGTACCTGCGGCGGATCGAGCGCGTCCCCTACTACCCCAACGGCTCCGACGAGCTCGCCGACGCGTCTGCCGAGGCCTCGCGCGAGTGCAACGTCATCGTCCTCGCCAACCACGGCTGCTCGACGCTGGGCGCCACCGTCGAGATGGCCTGGCGCCGCGCGCTGAACCTCGAGGAGGCGGCGACCAACACGTTCCGCTGCCTGCAGCTCGGCGACACGGACACGACGTTCCCGGTCGACCAGCTGGGAACCGTCCACCACCGCTGACGCCGCTCCACGGAGGCGCAGGCGTACTTCCGGCCACGATCCGTCCGGACCTACGGCGGGGTCCCACCCCGACCATCGTCGCCCTAGTGTTGCTTCCCAGCCCCACAAGGCACGAGTACACCGCTTCTTGCAGCAGTTCCTTCCGCGCGTTCAAGCCGCCATCCGCAGCGTCACCGAGGACTCGCGCAGCCACCGCTTGATCGCGTGGCTCCGGCCCGCGGTGCTCGTCGTGGCGTCCGTGCTCGTCCTCGGGGCTGCGTTCATCACCGCGGACGACGCCGCGCACCGGGTCACGGAGGCGGCCGGCATCGAGTCCGCGCGGAGCGCCGAGACGATCGTGCGCGCGAGCGTCGACCCCCTGCTCGCCGAAGCCACGATGGGCGATCCGGACGGCTCGTCGGGCCGCGCCATCGACAGCCTGCTCGAGCGGCTCGTCCAGCCCGGCGGCATCGCCCGGATCAAGCTGTGGTCGCCGACAGGGACCGTGCTGTTCTCGGACTCGCCCACGATCCGCGGGCGGAAATTCGAGGTCGACGACAAGCTCAAGCTGGCCCTCAAGGGCGACACCGCGAGCGAGCTCCACTTTGGCAGCTCGGGCGAGCCCGAGAACGACTTCGACATCGGCCTTCCGGAGGACTACCTCGAGATCTACCTCCCCGTGCGCGCCTCGAACGGCACGGTCATCGGGGCGTACGAGATCTACGAGGACGCGTCGTCGATCATCGAGCTGATCGAGGCCACGCGGCGGGACGTGTTCATCGTCGCGGGGCTGGCGGCGACCGTGCTGCTGGTGATGCTGTGGAGCGCCTTCAACGCGACGTCGAAGACGCTCGCCAACCAGAACGGGCGGCTGGTCGAGCTGGCCGCCGACCTGCGAGGTCGCGAGGCCCGCTTCCGATCGCTGCTCCAGAACTCCTCGGACGCCCAGGCGATCCTCGACGCCGATGGCCGGGTTCGCTACGAGAGCGTCGCCGTCGAACGGATCCTCGGCCACGCCGCGGCCGACTGGGAGGGCCGGCCGTTCGCGTCGGTCGTCCACGACGACGACCGCGCCACGGTCGAACAGGCGCTCGCCGACCTCGCGTCCGGGCAGGGCTCCGAGCGGCGCTTCGAGTCCCGGGTCAAGCACGCCGACGGGACGTGGCGGACCATCGAGGCGATCGGGCGCAACCTGCTCGAGGACCCGGCCGTCGCCGGGATCGTCATCAACCACCGCGACATCACCGAGCGCAAGGTGCTCGAGGCGCAGCTGACGCGGCAGGCCTTCCACGACGCGTTGACCGGCCTCCCCAACCGCGCCCTGTTCACCGACCGCGTCTCGCACGCGCTGCGCCGGCGAGGCCGCCAGCACAAGGGCGTCGTCGTCCTGTTCGTGGACCTCGACGACTTCAAGGCGATCAACGACAGCCTCGGGCACCACGCGGGCGACCGCGTGCTCCAGGAGGTCGGCGAGCGGCTGCGGACCACCGTTCGGCCGGGCGACACCGTCGCGCGGCTGGGCGGCGACGAGTTCGCGTTCCTGCTCGAGGACGTTGCCGATCCGGTCGATGCCGACGAGGTCGCGGAGCGGGTCGCGGCAGCCCTCGGCGTCCCGATGGCGGTCGGCGGCGTCGAGGTCGCGCTGCGGGCGAGCGTCGGGATCGCGATGGCCACCGAAGGCGACACGGCGGCAGACCTGCTGCGCGACGCGGACACCGCGATGTACACGGCCAAGGCGCGCGGCGGCGGCGCCCACGAGCGGTTCGTGCCCGCGATGCGCGAGGCCGCGATCACCCGCTTCGAGCTCGGCACGGACCTGCGGCGAGCGATCGAGCGACGCGAGTTCGCCCTCCACTACCAGCCGGTGGTCGATCTCAACGGGGGCACGATCCTCGGCTTCGAGGCGCTTGTCCGCTGGGAGCACCCGACCCGTGGGCTGCTCTCGCCGGCCTCCTTCGTGCCGACCGCCGAGGCGACGGGCCTGATCGTCTGGATCGGCGCCTGGGTGCTCGAGGAGGCGTGCCGGCAGGCGCAGCGCTGGCAGACGACGATCCCGATGGTGCCGCCGCTCTCGATGAGCGCCAACCTGTCCGCGCGCGAGCTCCGCGAGCCTGGCCTCGTCGAGAACGTCGCCGCGATCCTCAAGCGCACCAACGTCGACCCGGCCACGATCGTCCTCGAGATCACCGAGACCAGCATGGTCGAGGACGCCGACGGGGCGATCGCGACGCTCGGGGAGCTCAAGGCCCTCGGGGTCCGGCTCGCGATCGACGACTTCGGCACGGGCTACTCGTCGCTCAGCTACCTGCGCCGCCTCCCGGTGGACGTGCTCAAGCTCGACCGGTCGTTCGTCGCGCCGGCGGGCCGAGGCGACCGCGAGTCGGCGCTCGTCGACGCGGTGTTCCGCCTCGGCCGGTCGCTGGGCCTCGTGACCATCGCCGAGGGCATCGAGGACGTGGAGCAGCGCGACCGCCTGGTGAGCCTCGGCTGCCGCGTCGGCCAGGGGTACCTGTTCGCCCGGCCGATGGCCGAGCCCGAAGCGACCGAGTACCTGCTGGCGCATCGGCCGCCGATGATCGATGCCGCCACGACAAGCGAGGGCCGCGACCGGGGAGCCGCCGCCTAGGCCTGGATCCACCGGCGCCGCGCGGCAGAACGCCGCTCAGCCGCGCTCAGCGCGCGAGATGCAAGCGGCCATCGGTGGCTCCGGGCTGAGGACAAAGAAGAACCCCGGGGTGGTCGGGTCCCGGGGTTCAGGCGAAGCGTGTTGGTTGCGGGGAGGGGATTCGAACCCCTGACCTTCGGGTTATGAGCCCGACGAGCTGCCGCTGCTCCACCCCGCGAAGATCAACACTACCGGCGATCGACCGTTCCGTCAAAGGCCGGGGCCCCCTCAGAGGCGGTCGAGCAGCTCCTGCTTCTTGGCCTCGAACTCCTCGGGGGTGATGGCGCCCGAGTCGCGCAGGGTTGCCAGGGACGCCAGGGTCTTCGTGATCTCCTCGGGGCTCTCCTCGGCCACGCTCGGGGTGGGCTCGGTGGCGGCATCGGGCGCCGGGGCCTCTGCGACGGCGGGTGCCGGGGCGGGAGCCGCGACGGGGGCCGGGGGAGGCGGGGCTGCGACCGGTGCCGGTGCGGCGACCGGAGCCTGGGGGACCTGCATCGTGCGCGGCGTGTTGAGGTCGATCATCCGCTGCGTCTTCGACTCCATCATCGCCTTCTTGAACTCGATCGGCTCACGGAGTGCCCGGAGCTGGTTGATCCCGGCCTCCGACGCGGTCATGACCTTGAGGTCACCGAAGCCGAGGATCCGGCCGAGCCACGGGACGCGGATCGCTGCGTCCGTGATGTTCTCCAGCGAGCTGTCCGACGACTGCTTGTTGATCACGCCGTGGACGTGCAGGACGCGGTGGGTCGTGAGCAGGTACTCCTGCGTCTTCCACTGGATGATCGAGTAGATGAAGCCGATCACGGCGATCAGCAGCGCGACGATCGTCACGATCCGGATCAGGTTGTCGATCAGCTGCAGGGCGCCGGAGATGATCCCGCTGCCGCTGGGACGCAGGACGAACCCCGACAGCACGATCCCGGCGACCGTGACGATCGCGGCGATGGCCACCCACTTGCCGGCGATGTAGAACGGAAAGATCCAGTGCTGGTGATCCCGTCGAACGATCAATTCGTCCTTCGAGAGCAGGCCGTCCGCATAGGACATTGGTTGATCTCCCTCGCGCCCGCGAAACTCCCCGAGCCGGCGATGTAACGACGGGCCGTCACGGAGCCGCATCCGGCGTCAGGCCGATGCTTGCATGCGTGGTTCCGTCCGCGCAAGGTGATCACGCGCGCCGGGTGGACGCGGGAGGCGCCGTCAGCCGGCCTCGCGCGCCGATGTGGTCCCGGGAACGACTGTCCGCTCCAGGTGCGACGGCTGCATCGCGTCCCACAACCGGCGGCGCCCGATGGCGAGGCCAAGGGCCAGGGAGACGAGGGCGGCGATGCCGGTCGCGTAGAACGGGTAGGTGAGGTTCACGGCGGCGAGCGCCCCGGCCGAGAGCGAGGCAACGATCGTGCCCACCGTCCCGGCGGCGCCGAAGATGCCCTGCGCGGTGGAGCTCCGACCCTCGGGCGAGGCGCGCGCGACGAGCAGGAACAGGGCGGGCGACGCGAGCGCGAACGCGGTGCCCTCGACGATCCCGAGGGCGGCCATCCACCAGATCTCGGGCACCATCGGATACAGCAGGCCGCAGATCCCGACGCCCGCCATGCCGACGACGAGTGCGAAGAAGCCGCCTTCGCGGTCGATGAACTTGCCGAACCAGGGCGACAGGACGAGGATCGGCAGCGCGAACGTGAAGAACGTGAGCCCGATCAGGCCCAGGCTCGCGCCGAGGCTCGTGAGGTACAGGCTCCAGATCACCTCGTACGCGCCGCTCGCGACGAAGCTGCCGATGTTGAACGCGACCGCGGCGATCAACAGCCGGTTCACGATGCTCATCGGCTGGCGTGGGGTTGGCGCGCTTCCGGCGGCGGCAGCCGCCTCGGTCCCGGGGGCGGGGGTCCGGTGGGCCATCTCCGGCACGCGGGCCGCGACGACGATCGCCGACACGACGATCATCAGGCCCGCCACCCAGAACACGACCGTCGGCTGGTTGGTGAGGCCGGCGGCGATCCCGCCGATCGCGGGGCCGATCATCAGGCCGCCCATCTGCGCCGCGCCGTACAGGCCGAACAGCTCGCCGTGGCGCTCGGGGGGGTTGGCATCGACGAGGTAGCCGCGGGCGGCCGGGTCGTAGATGGACGCCGACAGCCCGGACAGGGCCCGGAGGACGATGAACGCCGCCGGTCCCACGATGAACAGCGGCGCGACGGCGAACACGGCGGCGAGCAACAGGCCGACGATCATCATCGCCTTGCGCGGGCCCCGGTCGGCGACCCAGCCGAACAGCGGCTCGCCGATCAGCCGCGCGGCTGGCCACGCGGCGACCACGATCCCGAGGGTCGGCAGGTCGACGCCGTGCTGGGTGAAGTAGATCGGGAGGATCGGGAGGAGCGCGCCGAAGCCGACCCAGATGCTCGCTTCCGCGAAGAACATCGGGAGCATCGGGCCCCAGGCGTCGAGCCAGAGGCGGGCGCGTCGAGTCACGGATCGGCCTGCGGTAGCGGACCGCCATCGTAGCCGAGGACCCGCCGCTCCCCGACCCGTGGACCGTGCGCCAGAACCCCGGCATATGATCGATCGCGATGGCGCCCGTGCTCCTGCTCTCGTTCCTTGTCGCCGGTCTGCTCGCGCTGCTGCCGGTCTGGCGGCTGCGCGTCGCCGGCTGGCCGGGCCGCTGGCTGGCGACGGCGTGGGTCGCGTACACGATCGGGATCCTCGTGGCGATCCGGCTCCCGGTCTTGCGCCTCGTGATCCCGATCGTGGTCCTCGCCTGTCTCGCGCCATTCGTCGCCGGGCCCGAGCGGGTGACCCGGATGCTCTCGGGCCGCAGGACGACCCAGGCGGTCGTGATCGACGTGACGCCGCGCGGGACGCCCGGACCCCCCGAACCACCGCGGCGGGTCGAGGGTGAAGTGATCGACGACGATCCGGGACGGCCGTCCTGAGCGGTCGGATCGCCCTCCATGGCGGCGGCGAGTACGTGGCGGGCGACGAATCCGCGATGGACGCGCTGCTGCGCGAAGCGCGCGTGGTCGCGGGTGACCGCGATCCGGTCGTCGTCCTCGTCCCGACGGCCGCCGCTCGCCAGCGACCTGACGCGGCGGTCGAGCACGGCGAGCGCGCATTCAGGGCGGCGGCCGCCCGTGCCGGCATCAGCGTGCGCCTCGCGTCGGCACGGATCCTGACCCGGGAGGACGCGGCCGACCCGTCGCTCATCGAAGCCTTCGAGGGCGCCGACCTCGTCCACTTCCCGGGCGGCGACCCGGACCTCATCCCGGCCGTGCTCCGCGACACGCCCGCGTGGACGGCGATCCTCGACGCGCTCCAGCGCGGCGCCTGCGTGGCCGGGGCGAGCGCCGGTGCGATGGCGCTGGGCGGTCGCGTCTGGACCTCCCGCGGCGGAATCGTCGGCCTGGGGCTCCTGCCCGACGCGGCCGTGATCCCCCACTTCGCGCCGGACCGGGTCACCGCCTGGCGACGCGTCGTGGAGGACGGGACGGCGCTCACCTGGATCGGTATCGACGAGCAGACGGTGGTCATCGGCCGCCCCGGCGAGACGTGGACGGTCGCCGGGCGCGGGCGCCTGCACCTGGTGCCGGCGGGCGCGCTGGAACCGACGCTCGTCGCCCACCATGGCATGGTGATCTCGCTGGGCTGACGAAGCGCGTGATCGCCCGTACGGCGGTCGGCTATCGTCGCGAGGTGCCGAACCCCACCTACGACCGCTCGCCCTGGCTGCTCGAGCCCGAGATCTCGTTCCTCAACCACGGCTCGTTCGGCGCTTGCCCGGTGCCGGTGCTGGAGGCACAACGGGTGTGGCGCGACCGGCTCGAGGCCGAGCCGGTCCGGTTCCTGGACCGCGAGCTCGAGCCGCGGCTCGACGAGGTGCGCAACGAGGTCGCCCGGTTCCTGAAGGCGGATCCCGAGGGCATCGTGTTCGTGGACAACGCCACGACCGGGGTGGCGACGGTGCTCGCGTCGATCCGCTTCCAGCCCGGTGACGAGCTGCTGGCGGGCGACCATGAGTACAACGCGACGATCAACGCGCTGCGCGCGGCAGCCGAGCGCGACGGGGCCACGGTCACGATCGTCCGCGTCCCGTTCCCGATCCAGGACCCGTCGCAGGCGGTCGAGGCGTACCTCGAGGCGGTCACCCCGCGAACCCGGTTCGCCCTCGTCAGCCACGTGACCTCACCGACGGCCCTCGTCCTGCCGATCGAGGCGATCGTCCGCGAGCTCGACCGGCGCGGGGTGGAGGTCCTGGTGGACGCGGCCCATGCGCCGGGCATGGTCGATGTCGACCTCGGCCGGCTCGCGGCCCCGTACTGGACGGCCAATGCCCACAAGTGGCTGTGCGCGCCCAAGGGCGTGGCGATCCTCCACGTCCGGGCCGACCGGCGAAAGCACATCCGGCCGCTCGTGATCTCGCACGGCCGGAACTCGGATCGCACGGACCGGTCGCGGTTCCGCCTCGAGTTCGACTGGACCGGCACTGACGATCCGTCCGGCATCCTCGCGCTCCCCGCCGCGCTGCGCTACGTGGGCGGCCTGGACGAGGACGGCTGGCCCGGGTTCATGGCCACGAACCGCTCGCTCGCCCGCCGCGGGCGCGACGTCCTGTGCTCGGCGCTGGGCGTCCAGCCGCCGGCGCCCGACGTGATGATCGGGGCGATGGCCGCCGTGCAGCTGCCGGGCCTGGCCCCGACCCGGGCCGCGGCGGAGCGGCTGCACGAGGCGCTGTTCGAGGAGGATCGGATCGAGGTCCCGATCACGATCTTTCCCGTGGCGGCGGCCGCCGCGGACGGCGCGGATGCGCAAGCCCTCGTCCGCATCTCAGCCCAGCGCTACAACCGGCCCGAGGAGTACGTGCGACTCGCCGAGTCGCTGGCCCGGCGGCTGCGCGGGCCCACGTCCCCACGCGCGCTGCTCGGTCGCCTGCGCAAGGGCTGACCCGGCAGGGTCACGTCCGCGGCTGGTCCTCGGCGGAGGCGCGGCGACCGCGGCGCGGGTAGATGATCAGGATCCGGCCGGGCTCGTCGCCGATGACCTCGACGTCGTGCGGCACCGCCGGATCCCACGCGAGGTAGTCGCCCGGCCCGAGCTCCACGACATGGTCGCCCTGCGTCATGCGCCAGCGCCCGGACAGGATGACGTGATGCTCGTCGCCGTGATGGGCGTGGACGCCGGTCGCGTGGCCGGGCGGTGCGGCGACCTCGAGGATGCACACGTCGCGCGAGGTACCCGCGTCGACCTCGGTCATCAGGGCGCCGCTGGGCCCGTCGGTCCTTGGCCGGTCATCGAGGCGAACGACCCGCGGCGCCGAGCTCGAATCCAGCAGCAGCCAGGCCGCGGGCACGTCGATCGCCGAGGCGATGGACGCCAGCGCCTCCAGCGACGGGACGGCCTTCTCGTTCTCGATCTGCGAGAGGTAGCCGATGTTGAGCCCGCTCCGTTCGCCCACCTGGGCCAGCGTCAGGCCGCGGGTCTGACGCCAGCGGCGGACCTCGCGCCCGACGTTGATTTTGTCTACAGACAACCTACTTGACTCCCAGACCAAGTCCATGGCAGACTTGCGCTACAGCAATATTGATTTGCTGAAGGCATAACGTCAAGCGCCGCGGGAACCGCGACGGGACGCACAGAGGTTTGGACACCATGAAGGTCGCGATCATCGGCACCGGCAACGTCGGCAGCGCGCTTGCGGGCAGCTTCACCAAGGCGGGCCACGAGGTCACGCTCTCCGCGCGCGACGCCGCGAAGACGCTTGAGGTCACCCAGGCGACGGGTGCCACCGCCGCCTCGAGCGCGTCAGCGGCCGTGGCGGGAGCAGACGTCGTCGTCATCGCCGTCCCGTACGGCGCCACCCGTGCCGTCGCCGCCGAGATCGCATCGGTCGCCGGCGGCAAGGTCATCATCGACGTCACCAACCCGCTCAAGTCCGACTACTCGGGCCTGGCCACGGGCGATGGCCCGTCGGGTGCGGAGCAGCTCGCCGCACAGCTCATCGACTCGCACGTCGTCAAGGCGTTCAACACGCTGTTCGCGGGGATCCAGGGCGATCCCGACGGCCTCGGGACGACCATCGACGCGCTGTACGCGACCGACGACGCCGACGCCCGCGCCGCCGTCACCGAGCTCGCCGAGTCGGTCGGCTTCCGCCCGGTCTACGTCGGGCCGCTGGCCGCCGCCCGCGAGCTCGAGGCGATGGCCTGGCTCAACATCCGCCTCCAGACGCTGACCAACGGCACCTGGAACTCCGCCTTCGTCCTCGTCGCCCCGCCCGCTGCTTCGACCGAGGCCTGACCGATCGTCTGCCCGGGCGGCGCGTTGCGTCGTCCGGGCGCTCGACCTACCGTTGGCAATCATGAACGACGCGCCGCTTCCCGCCATCTATCTCGGCCACGGCGCCCCGCCGCTGCTCGACGACCCGCAGTGGATGGCGGAGCTCTCCGGCTGGGCGGGTCACCTGCCGCGGCCCAAGTCGATCCTCATCGTCAGCGCCCACTGGCAGACCGCCCCGATGGCCATCGGCGCCACCACGACGGTCCCCCTCGTCTACGACTTCTACGGCTTCCCCCAGCGCTACTACGAGTACGAGTACCGCTCCCCCGGCGCGCCCGAGCTCGCCGCGACCGTCAAGTCGCTGATGCCGGCGAGCGAGCCCATCCTCGACCGCCCGACCCGCGGCCTCGACCACGGCGCCTGGGTGCCGCTGCTCGCGATGTACCCGGACGCGGACATCCCCGTGCTCCAGATGTCGATGCCGGACCTCGACCCTGCCCACCTGTTCGAGGTCGGCAAGCGGCTCGCGCCCCTGCGCGATGAGGGTGTCCTGATCGTGGGCTCCGGGTTCATGACCCACGGCCTGCCGTACATCGGCGAGTACTTCGCCGGCAAGCCCGGGGCGCCGCAGTGGTCGATCGAGTTCGACCGCTGGGTGGCTGAGGCCCTCGATCGCGGCGACCTCGACACGCTGTTCGCGTTCCGCGAGAAGGCGCCGGGCATGCCCTACGCCCACCCGACCGTCGAGCACTTCGCGCCGCTGTTCGTGACGCTTGGCGCCGCCGCTCAGCCGGACGACAAGCCGAAGACCGCCATCGACGGCTTCTTCATCGGCCTCTCGAAGCGCTCGATCGAGGCCCGCTGACCCCTCTCCCTGCGGCTCGCGGCCTCGTCAGGCATGCTTACCGCCGTTTCCCCCGGTGAGGATCGATGACTGCCGTTCGCACCCCCCCGCAGCCCTCCCGCATGCTCACCCTCGGCGGGACGACGCTACCCGGTGTTCCTGCCCAGCATCCGCGACCCGCGCCTGCACGTCGCGGCCGTGATCATCACGATCCACGTCCTGGGCCAGGTCGGCGCTGCACTTTCGGGTGAGCGTGCCGCAGATCCTGGCGGCCATCCTCACCACTGCGGTCATCGAGGTCGCGCTGACCTTCCGCCAGACGAAGTCGTTCGTGTGGCCGGCATCGGCGATGCTCACCGGCAGCGGCGTCGCGCTGATCCTGCGCGTGGTCGGCACCCCGCCCGACGACCCCTGGAACACCTATGCCTGGTACGTGTTCGCGGGCATCGCCGCCTTCGCGCTGCTGACCAAGTACGTCATCAAGTACCGCGGCACACACGTGTTCAACCCGTCGAACATCGGGCTCGTCGTCGCGTTCATCGTGCTCGGCAACTCGCGGATCGAGCCGCTCGACTTCTGGTGGGCACCGCTCACGAACCCGGCGATGATCCTGGCCTATGTCGTGATCATCGGGGGCGGCCTGCTGATCACTCGGCGCCTGCGCCTGCTCGCCCTCGCGGCGACGTTCTGGGTCACGCTCGCGGTCGGCGTCGGGATCCTCGCAGCGTCGGGCCACTCGATGGTCGCCAACTGGGCGTTCGCGCCCGTGACCGGGTTCGACTTCTGGCGGGTCATCGTCACCTCGCCCGAGGTCATGATCTTCCTGTTCTTCATGATCACGGACCCCAAGACCACGCCCTCCGGTCGTGTCGGGCGCGTCACGTTCGGCTTCCTTGTCGGCGTCATGAGCACGCTGCTGATGGCGCCCCAGACCGACGAGTTCGGCACCAAGGTCGGCCTCCTCGCGGGTCTCGTCGTGGTCTGCGCCGCTCGCCCGATCCTCGACCGGCTGCTGCCGGCCCCTCGCTCCGAGTCGGACGAGATCGGCAGCTTCGCGCGACGCGTCGCGCTCGGGGGCAACGCCGGCCTGGTCCGCGGGATCGCCGGTGTCGCGCTGACGCTCGGCCTCGTGCTCGCGCTCGGCGTTGGGATCGTGGCCGCCGGCACGCCGGCGCGCGGCGTCGTCGCGGTCAACCTGAACGAGGCGCTGGACCGCGTCCCCCACCAGATCGACCCGTCAACCCTCCCGGCCATCACGGTCGGCCAGGACGTCCTGGACTTCGACCACACGATGGCCGGGGCCAACGCCCAGGAGGTCGTCAAGACGATGGCCGAGAACCTGGAGCTCGAGAACCAGGCGCTGCTGCGACGCGACGGCACCATCCTGCCGGCGGTCGACCACGGCGACCGGCTCGACGAGATGCAGGCGCGCCTGGCCGACGCGATTGCGACGGGCACGACCACGATCAACCACTACCGGTTCGACGACGTATCGATGTCGCTGCTCAAGCCGTTCGGCAAGCAGAGCGGCCTCAGCATCGGCCTGTCGTCGACGGGGACGATGACCGAGGAGACCTACGACGCCGCCGGCAAGCTGCTGGCGAGCCGTGACGCGCCGTTCGACAGGATCTTCGTCGTCCGCCGCGCGACGGGCGACCGGTGGCTGAACGTCGCCGTGCTGCCACCGAAGACGTGAGCCGGGGCGTCGCCACCCGCGCGTGATCGGCGCCCGAGCGACACCCGATTCGGGTGACAATCGCTGCCGACGCAGATCTCGGACACACCGACGATCTCCGTGTCCCGTCACCCCGTAGCCGCCCCGAGGTAGCCCGATGCCCCCGATGTCGTTGCGCGCCCGGTCAGGGTTCCTGGCCCTCGGCCTCCTCGTCGCTGCCTGCGCGGGGACGACACCGACGGCCGCCCCGACGGCGGCACCGGCCACTGCGGAGGCCACGAAGGCGCCGGAACCCACCGCAGCCGCGTCCCCCTCGGCGGCCCCGACCGAGGCGCCGACCGAGGCGCCCACAGCGACCCCGGTCGCCTCGCCGAGCGAGGCGCCGTCCGCCTCCGCCGCGCCGACCGTCCAGGCGTCCGCGGTGAACGGCAGCATCTACTTCATGGGCTACGACATCGAGCTCACCGAGGCCTCGTACGACCCGGCGGTCGGCGTGCGTATCAAGGGCACGTTCAAGAACACCAGCCTCACCGACACCAACCTGCTGTACATCCCGGACGACGGCAAGGTGACCGTGGCCTGGAACGGGCAGGTCACCGCGCTGGGCATGGACAACGAGTTCGACACGAGGGTGCCGGTCGGAGGGACTGTCACCAGCGCCTTCAAGGGCTCCCCGCCCGATGGCTTCGTGCTCGCGGATGCCGTGCTGACGCTCGGCCACGCCGACCAGCACCAGTCGACCCTGCCCCTGGCGGCCGGCTCAACGGCGACAAGTGAGTTCCCGCGGCCGTTCCCGGTCACCGGGTCGGTCAAGGTCGGGAACATGGCCCGCGTGACGTTCACCGGGGGTCAGGTCGCCAACGTGACCTGCTCGGGCAATACGGACCAGGTGGCGTTCGGTCCCGCGAAGCTCACGGACCAGTCGATCCTGCTGAACGTCACCAGCTCGAACCCCAACCACCAGTGGGACACGATCACCCACTCGTACGTCAAGGCCCCCGACGGCACGTCGACGAACGGGACGCCGGGCGGCCGCTACATGGGGGCGGGGACGACCTTCAGGGGCAACATGCTGTGCTACACGGTGGGTGCGCCCGCGGCCGGGCACTTCGTGACCCACTGGTCGGCAGAGCGCACCAATAAGAAGGCGACGTTCGCCTTCGACGTGCCGGCGGCGCCGTAGGCCGGCGCGGGTGAGGTCGACTGACCCCGCGAACTGAGGACGATCGGCCCTCCCGGTCCTTCGTCATACGGACCGACGATCCCGGCATGGCAGATGCGGGAGCGGCGGTTCGGTTTTCCGGCCTCGACGGTCGTCGGCTCGTGGCGCTGTCATTGCCGGCCACCGTCCCCACGGGCCCCATACGTATGTCGTCGCGGCGACGGCGCTGGACCTCTCCTGGGGTTGGGTCGCGTGGCGGACCGGATCCATCCGCTGGGTAACGGTGTCGCACGTCCTGACGGACAGCTCCGGCATCCGCAACGCGCTGTACTTCCTCGGTGCCTGAACTGGCGACAGGATGCCGTGCGCGTGGTGAGCCCGCTGGGATTCGAACCCAGGACCAAGGGATTAAAAGTCCCCTGCTCTACCGCTGAGCTACGGGCCCCGGGGCAACGATAGCGGTCGGACCCGGGCGGGGCGCGCCGGCGATGCCTAGGGTTTGCCGCTGCCGCGCTCGATCACGAGCCGGTAGGTCGAGAAGTCGCGGGCCGCGGTGTTGTACGTCACGAGCCGGTGCGTCGAGTCGGGCATCAGCGCCGACGGGTAGTCGTTGATGCGGCGGTCGCTGCCGGCGCCGTGCGACGCGATCGTCACCGGCGACTCCCAGCTGCTGCCGTTGTTCGCAGACTCCCGCCACCGGACGTTGACGCCCTGGGTCGACGATCCGGCGCAGTTCGCGCGGGTGCACGCCGACCAGGCGACGCCGAGCCGGCTGGACCCGGCGAGGGCGATCGAGGTGCCGTAGCCGTTGCGGTAGGCGCCCGTCGCGCTGAACGTGGCGAGCTTGTGGGTCGCCTTCCACGAGCCGTCCCGATAGACCCGCGACCGGATGCCGTCCGACTGGGCCCAGGCGATCGCGAGGCGCGTCCCGTCGGCGGCCGCTGAGAGGCCGTACGTCTGGCCGGTCGCGAGATCGATGGCCGGATCTGCCCAGGTGTGCCCGTGATCGGTGGAGACCTTGGCCTTGATCGTCCCGTCGTCGCTGTCGACCCACGCGACGAGGACGTTGGCGCCCGAGGCCGCGACGACCGGCGAGCCCTCGAAGCCGTCGCCATCGACGGTGCTCGTCCGCGTCGTGACGCCGGCGTTCGTGGCCAGCCAGCCGATGTCCTCGCTGTTCACCCCGTTGTTGGTCGCGACGACGATGTCGCCGGTGTCCGCGTCCGTGTACGCCACGTAGACGCGGCTGCCCCAGGCGGCGACGGACGGGCGACCGACGCGCGTCGGGGCCTCGAACTTCTTCGCCGTCAGCCACGCGCCCGATGAGCCGTGATTGGTGTTCACCCGCACGCGGATGTGCCGCGCAGCCGCCGGGTCATAGTCGTTGGCGGCGTGGGTCCCGGTCACGTAGGCGACGTAGACGTACTTGCCGGCCGCCGCGATCGCGCCGTTCTCGGCATCGGAGCTCGACGGGTTCAGGCGCTTCGGCGTGCCCCACGACGACCCGGAGGCATTCCCGCGGCGGTAGTAGATGCCGGTGTGCTTGCCGCCGTCGTCCTCGAACTGGACGTGGAGGTAGGTCTTCGACGAGGTCTCGGTCAGCGCGAGGCCGCGCCCGAGGTTCCAGGAGTACTGCGGGCCGGCGTTGACCGGCTTTGTCCACCCGACCGAGGCGACGACCGACTGGCTGGCGACCAGGGCCATCAGCAGGCCGGCCATGAGCGAGAGGACGGCCCCCCGGGGCCGGCGGCGGAGCGCGAGAGACATCAGGTCCTCCCTCGATCGAGCGTCCGTGACGAGACGCGGATGGGCCATGCCGAGACTACGGCAACAATGTCTCATTCACCAGCTGGTCGACGGTGACGGGGTTCGGCACGAGACCCAGCTTGGTCATGAAGTCGAGGGACTTCTGCCACCCGTCGCGGTCGATCGTGCCGTAGGCGTCGGTCCGCGGGTTCTGCCAGGTCGCGATCGTCGCGTCCAGGATCTGGCGCTGGAGATCAGGATCCTTGGCGAGGTCCGGCACGGCGGCGAATGTCGCATCGAGGCCCTTCTGGGGGTCCGCGGTGATGTCGTCCATCGCGTTGAGGGTCACGAGCGTGAACGCCGCGAGGGCGTCGCGCTTGGCGTCGAGCGTCGCCTTCCCCGTCACGAGGCCCGGTCCCGGCAGGGGCACGATGTTGTCGACCGTGAGCACGACCGGCTCGATCCCCGCCTTGCGCAGCTGGATCGGCTCGTTGTTCGCGAACCCCGTGGCGGCGTCGACCGCGCCCTGCTGGAGCGCCGAGGCCTGGCCGTAGTCGGGGTACTCGACGATCGTGACGTCGTCGGGGGTCAGGTTCGCCGATCCGAGCAGGGCCTGGAGCATGATCCAGGATGAGCCATATTTGCCCGGCGTTCCGATCTTCTTGCCCCGCAGGTCTGCCGCCGTCTTGATGCCCGAGTCCGCCTTGGCCAACACGATCGACGGGAACTTGCCGTAGATGGTCGAGGTGTAGACGACCGGAATGCCCTGGCTCACGGCCGGGATGACCGAGGTCCCGTCGCTATTCCCGATATCGAGCGCGCCCTGGCCGAGCAGGGTGACGAGGTCGGCGTCCCGGCCGTTCTGGAGGTCCACCTTGAGGCCTGCATCGGCATACGCGCCCGACTGCTGGGCGAGGTAGAACGGCGCGAACTGGACGCTCGGGATGTAGCCGAGGCCGACGGTGAGCGGCGTCAGCGCCCCCGAGGCGTCGGCCGAACCCGAGGGGGCGACGGACGGCAGCGCGGAGGCCGCGCCGGACGGGGCCGGGGACGGCGAAGGTCCGCCGGTGCCGCAGGCGGCGACGAGGCAGACGAGGGCAGCGGCGAGCGTGGCTCGGATGGCTGCGGGGAACGGGCGCACGGGTCGGGTGACCTCCAGGGCTGGCGTTGGGAGACGGCTCACCGGTCGCCGACCAGCCGGCGTTCGATGAGCACCATGACGAGATACAGCGCGACCCCGATCAACGCCAGGGTCGCCAAGGTGGCGAACATGAGGGGAGTGTCGAACAGGCTGCCGCGGGCGATGTTGATCAGCACGCCCAGGCCCGACTCCCCGCCGGCCCACTCGGCCACGATCGCGCCGATCACGGCCAGCGTCGCGCCCACCCGCATGCCGCCGAGGATCGAGGGCAGCGCCGCCGGGATCTCGATACGGGTCGCGATCTGGCGACTCGACGCCCGGAAGCTGCGAGCCATTTCGATCAGGCCGGGATCCACCGTACGGATCCCGACCATCGTCGCGATCGCGACCGGGAAGAACACGATCAGCGTCGTGATCACGAGCTTGGACAGGAGCCCCGTGCCGAACCACAGGACGAGCAGCGGGGCGAGCGCGAGGATCGGCGTCGACTGCGCGGCGACGAGGTAGGGGCTGACGAGCCGCTCGACGAGGCGCGAGCGGGCCAGCGCGAGGCCTGCGACCAGGGCGAGCGCGGAGCCGATCGCGAAGCCGAGCAGGATCTCGACCAGCGTCGTCGCGGCGTGGTGGCCCATCGTCCCGTCGGCCCAGGCCAGCACGAAGCGCTGGGCCACGGTCCATGGTCCCGGCAGGATGAACGACGGGTAGCCGGTCAGGAAGACGATCAGCTGCCACACGAGCACGAACAGCGCGAGGCTGGCGAGCACGGGGATCGCGAGCCCGAGCCAGTGGCGGGTACGAGCCGGCTTTGTCGCCATCGGCTGCGTCACGAGGCTCGAGGGCACGGCGCGGCTCACGAGTCGCCGTCCGCGACGAGATGCCCGCGGACGCGCGCGGCGATCTCCGCGGCCCTCGCCGAGTCGATGTCCTCGGTCCGGCGCGGCCTCGGCAGGTCCACCCGGATGTCCGCGACGATCCGCCCCGGGCGCGGCGACATCACGACCACGCGATCGGCGAGGAACACGGCCTCCGGGATGCTGTGGGTCACGAGCACGATCGTCGTGCCGGTGCGCTGCCACAGGTCGAGCAGCTCGGCGTTGAACCGCTCGCGGGTGAGCGCGTCGAGCGCGCTGAACGGCTCGTCGAGCAGCAGGACCTCCGGCTCGAGGGCGAGCGCGCGGGCGATCGAGACGCGCTGGCGCATGCCGCCCGAGAGGGTCGATGGCTTGGCATGGGCGACCTCGGCCAGGCCGACGAGGCCGAGCAGCTCGGTTGCCCGCGTGTCCTGACGCGGGCGCGGCCAGTCGGCGAGCTCGAGCGGGAAGCGCACGTTGTCGACCGCCGATCGCCAGGCGAGGAGCCGCGGCTCCTGGAACACGAGCCCGACCCGAGGATCCGGCCCGCTGATCGGCCGCCCGCCGAGCGTGACCGTGCCCTGATTCGGCGCGATCAGGCCCGAGAGGACGCGCAGCAGCGTGCTCTTGCCGCAGCCGTTGGGGCCGATCAGGGCGACGACCTCGCGAGGCCGGACGTCGAGCGAGATCGCGTCGAGGGCGTGGACCGTACGGGCGTCGCGGAACGTCAGCGAGACGCCGGTGGCGCGGAGCCCATCGGTGGATGCGGGCGCAGGCAGCGGCGCGCGGTCGGCCGTCGCGGGCCCGCTCGCTGTGTCCACTCGACCACCTCCGTTGCACGACTCGGGCGCAACGGGGCAGGAGTGACGCCGACGGCGCCCCAAGCGGGACGTGTCGACCCACGGCCTTCTTCCATCCGGACTGTACCGTCGGCTCCGGTCGGCTCGGCTGACGCCTCGCCTCGGATCTGCAGTCCCGCGAACATCGTCCGCGTCGCCGCTCGTGGGCTCGTCCCGCGTCGCGGGACCCTACCACCGGTCGGGAATTGCACCCTGCCCCGAAGGCTCTTGCACGATCCTACCACCCGCAGTCGCACCTACCGTCCGACGCCCCGCGGCGGCCCGGCGAGCAAGCGGCTCGCCGTTCCCCGGAGGTCGACCCACACGATCGCGGCCTCGGGGAAGGCGCCTGACCCTGTGGTCAATGCATGGACCGCCTCCTCGGTCCGACCCGGGTAGGCCGCTGCGAACACACTGGGCGCCGAGCGCACCAACGATCGATTGGCCGCCGTCGACCGGAGGATCAACAGCCGAGCCATGCGCGGCCGTTCCGCCATCCACGGCCACCCCGCGGCAGAGGGCAGCGCGTCGACCTTCTCGGCAGCCCAGCGAATCTGGCGCTCCGCGCGACGGATCTCGCTATGCGCCTCCCCTCCGATGATCTCGCGCGCCGTCGCGTCGACGAGCACGAGGTCGATGACCCCACGAGCCGGCCGATAGACGGGCACCTCGAGACGCGCGCGCCAGCGTGGGTGCCGGCGCTCCAGCACGGTCTCGATGAGTCGGACCTGCAGGTGATCGCGCAGGCGCGGGCCCGTCGACGGATACATCCGCAGCGATGCCTCAGCCCCGAGCGCGGTCGCGATCGAGGCCAGGGCCTCCAGCGTGAGGTTGCCCTCCCCGGACTCGGCGCGGCTCATGACGGAAGCATGGACGCCGCTCGCAACGGCGAGCTCGCGCAGCGAAAGGCCACGCTCTTCCCGGAGGTCGCGAAGCTGCTCGCCAACGGATCGGCGCAGGGATCGCCCGCGTGAGACGGCGAGGCGGTGCACGGCAGTGTCGGCCAGGGCTCGAGTCCTCGTGGCAGGGGCGGGTTGTCGCTCCACATGATGCAAATTGCTCCATACCAGCGGCTTATCAGGGTCGAAGCCTCACCTCGACGGCATCCGTTGCCTGAGCCGCGGCGATTCGCTCCAAACGGCGTTGATGGAGCCGCCTAAGGGACGGTGTTGGAGCGATTTGCCGCATCCCGTGCAACACGGCTCGGGTCAGCGAGCTGCCGCGGCCGCAAGGCCCTGGTCCGGCGGATCAGCGCCCGAGCGCGTGGACCGTCGGGGCGATGGCCGGCCAGAGGTCGCGATAGACCGCGTTGAGCTCGTCGTAGCGGGCGTG
Organism: uncultured Chloroflexia bacterium; assembly: GCA_963779575.1. Lineage (GTDB taxonomy): Bacteria > Chloroflexota > Limnocylindria > Limnocylindrales > CSP1-4 > CAIXZV01. Next base: position 532,830 of record CAVZYT010000005.1, on the reverse strand, counting down.
GGCGTCGGGATCGGGCTCGAAGCGCGCCGCGATCGAGGTCATCGTCGCGACGCCCGCCTCGAGGTCCGCGACCGCGCCGACGCCTGCCGCCGCAAGGATCGCCGCGCCGAGCACAGCCGACTCCCCGACGGTCGGGATCGCCACCGGCACGCCCAGGACGTCGGCCTTGATGCGCGCCCACGCGTCGCCGGGCGAGCGGCGGCCGGCAAGCCGTAGCTCGCGAATCGGGGCTCCGGCGGCGGCCAACGGTTCGGCGACGGAGCGCATCGCGAACGCGGCGCCCTCGAGGACCGCCCGGGCGAGGTCCGCCCGGCCGTGCGCCAGCGTCAGCCCGACGAACGCGCCCCGTGCCGCGTCGTCGAACAGCGGCGCCCGCTCGCCGGCCAGGTACGGCAGGAACAGCAGCCCGCCGGCTCCGGGCGGCACAGAGGCCGCCTCGGCCATCAGCGCCTCCGCCGAGGCCGCGCCCGCGAGCACCGACTCGCGCAGCCAGTCCACCGACGCGCCCAGCGCCGCCATCGCGCCGCCCACGACCCAGCGTCCCGGCAGCGGCGCCGGGGCGACGAACAGGCCATCGACGGCGACAGGGGCGTCCGCGTAGATCCCGATCCCGCCCGACGCGCCGCCGGTGTCCACCGCGTCGCCCGCGACCCGCAGCCCCGCCCCGAGCATGCTCGCGGTCCCGTCGTTGACCCCGACGATCACCGGCGTCCCGACGCGCAGCCCGAGCGCCTCGGCCGCCGCTCCGCGCAGGCCCCCGAGCACGGACCCGAACGGGCGCGGCGGCGGCACCGAGCCCGGCCGCACCCCGGCGTCGCGGAGCGCCGCCTCGTCCAACGCCGTCTCGTGCCCCTGGAGCGCGGTCGCGGCCTCCCCCGACAGCCACAGGCCCAGCGCGTCCCATGCCGACAGCAACCAGGCCGCCCGGCCGAGCGACGCCGGCTCAGAACGCGCCAAGCCAGACCATCGTCGGCAGCAGCCCGAACCCGCCGCCCGCGCCGTCCGCCGTCGGCCGTCGGTCCTGCCAGGTGATCGCGGGTCGCACGGGCTCGCCGACTGCATCGACCACCGCCAGCGTCGGCCCCTGCCCCACCCCGCATACGGCGACGACATCGACCCCCGACACATCGATCGATCGAACGGCCGCCGCAACCCCCGCCCACCAGTCGGCCGGCGACTGCTCCGCCCGCCCGTCGGCCCCCACGTCCATCGGGTAGCCCGCCCGTCCCAGGCCGATCAGTCGTCCGTCGAGCCCGATCGCCGCCGCCTTCGCCTCGGTGGTGCCGAGGTCGATCCCGATGACCGCGGGGACCCCCCCGGATTCAGCCACGCGCGAGGTCGGCCGCGGCCGCCACCTCCTCGGGGAGCCAGAACCAGCGCAGGGTCTCGAAGTCGGGCCCGACGTCCGCCGCCTCGAAGGACGGCGACGACGGCGCGACGACCGGCCGCGTCAGGAACGCGCGCGCCTCGTCGAGATAGCCGGCAAGCCGCGACTCCGGCTCGTGGTGGCGGTGCGACGGCCAGTCCATCCGCCCGTCGTCGTAGCGCACGTCGCGCAGGCTCGCAGGGGGCTCCGGCCGACCGGCGCGGTGGTGCCACAGGCCGCTCGCGGGCTCGAACGAATAGTCGGGCAGCAGCCGCCAGCCGTCGGTCGCGACGAGGTCCACGGCATCGAGCAGGAACTCGAACACGGCCTCGCTGATGAAGTAGTTGAAGTTGACCCGCACCCAGCCGGGCTTGATGCCCTCGCAGCCGCGGGTGATCTCGCGCTCGAACTCGTGCGAGGTCTCGATGTCGATCCCGAGCAGCCGATGGCCGTATGGCCCGGCGCACGAGCAGCCGCCGCGCGACTGGATCCCGAACAGGTCGTTGAGCAGGGCCACGACGAAGTTGTGGTGCAGGTACCGGCCGTCGTGGCGGACGACGAACGACACGATCGAGAGCCGGCCGGCCTGGGGGCTGCCGAGGATCTCGATCGAGGGGTTGGCCGACCAGCGCCGCATCGCGCGGTCGATGAAGTCGTGCTCGCGCTCCCGGATCGCCTCGACGCCGACGGCGGCCTTGAGCTGGAACACGAGACCCGCGCGGATCGACTCCACGATCGCTGGCGTGCCGCCCTCCTCGCGGTGCTCGATGTCGGTCAGGTACACGTGCTCGAACGGGTTCACGTACTGGACCGTGCCGCCGCCGGGCATGCTCGGGACGCGGTTGCGGAACAGCTCGCGGCGGGCGACGAGCACGCCAGGGTGTCCCGGGCCCCCCGATGAACTTGTGGGGGCTGATGAACACGGCGTCCTTGTACGCGAGCGGGTCGTCCGGCGGGTCCATCTCGATCTCGACGTACGGCGCCGCGGCGGCGAAGTCGAAGAACGAGAGCGCGCCGTGCTCGTGCAGGAGGCGCGAGATCGCGAAGGTGTTGCTGACGATGCCGGTCACGTTCGACGCTGCCGAGAACGAGCCGATCTTCAGCGGCCGGTCCGCGTACCGCGCCAGCTCGCCGGCCAGCCCCTCAAGGTCGATGTAGCCGTCGCGGTCCTCGCGGATCGTGACCAGGTCCGCGATCGATTCGCGCCACGGGAGCTCGTTGCTGTGGTGCTCGAACGGCCCGACGAACACGACCGGCCGCTGCTCGGGCGGGATCCGCGAGCGCAGGTCCCAGCGATCGTCGAGGTCAGCCGGGATGCGGAGGTTGAGCACGTCGACGAGGCGGTTGATCGCCGCCGTCGACCCCGATCCGCAGAAGATGACCGCGTGACGCTCCGGATCCCCGCCCACCCCGTCCAGCACGAGCCGCCGCGCCTCCTCGCGGAAGCGCGTGGTCTGGAGCCCCGTGCCCGACGATTCGGTGTGCGTGTTCGCATACAGCGGCAGCACGGCGTCGCGGATGAAGTCCTCGATGAAGCTGAGGCTCCGTCCCGAGGCCGTGTAGTCCGCGTAGGTGACCCGGCGGATGCCGTACGGCCCCGCCACCGCCTCGTCGTCGCCGATCACCGACGCCCGGACGAGGTCGACGAGCGCGTTGGGGCCCGGGCGGGGCCTGTCGTGGCGGTCGCTGGGAGCTGTCGTGCCGCTCGCTTCCATTGGCGAGCAGTCTAGGCGATGCGATCAGGCCGGCTGCGCGCGGCGCCTATTTGATCGTCACGTCCCCGAAGTCGCCGAGCCGGAAGCGATCGAGGTCGACCCGACCGGAGATCCCCGGCACGGACCCGTCCGACGTGATCTGCCAGAACATCCAGCTGTTGCCCGCCCACTCGATCGCCGGCACGAGGGGCAGGGGCGCCGTCGTCCAGTGCGCGATCCACAGGGCGTGCCCCGCGGCCGAGAACTGCTGGGTGTCGCCAAGCTTGTTCTGCCAGAACCGCGGCGACGTGTAGATCATGGCCCTGACGCCCGTCCGGGCATAGACCCGGTCCAGGAACGCCGCCGTCCAGGCCTGCAGCTCGGCGGGGGCGAGGCCGCCCGTCTCCTCGAGGTCGAGCACCGGCAGCAGGTCGCCCGCGGCCCACGCGGCCGTGTCGACGAAGTGGTCCGCCTCCGTGACGGCGTCCCCGACCTTGGCATCGGGCTTCGCGAAGTGGTAGGCACCCACCTTGAGGCCGTTCAGGTTCGCCTGGGCACGATTGGTGATGTAGGTCGGATCGACGTACGTCTGCCCCCCGGTCGCCTTCATGAACGCGAAGCGCTTGCCGGCAGCCGAGACCTTCACCCAGTCGATCGTGTCCTGCCAGTGGCTGACGTCGATGCCGTTGATGTAGGTCGCGGCCTCCGTCGGCGGGCCGCTCCCCCGAGCCCGCAGGTTGCCGCGGGCCACATACAACGCGGGGACCCCGAAGATCGAGGACACGCTTCGGCTTCCGATCCTGGTGATCCGGTACCAGCTGTGCCCCGAGCTCGACGCGGCCGCAGTCGGCGCTCCAGTTCCCACCCGAGACCGTGCCCGACGCGGTGACCTTCACGCCAACCGCAAGCTTGAGCTTGCTCGGCGCGCCCGAGCGGGTGTCGCTGCGGAGGCGGACGCCGTTGCAGGCGGCCTCGAGCGGCATGGTGATGACGGAGAACAGGCTTCGCGCGGCATAGACATGCCGCCTGCCGTACAGGGATTGCACGCTCTTGCCGTTGACGCTGACGATCTTGTACCAGCGGTGGCCCTTGTCCGAGCGGCCGCCGCACTTCGTATGCCAGCGGGCGCCGACGACCGTCCCCACCGCGACGACCGTGGCGCGGCTGCCGATACGACCCTCGCGATTGGCCGACGGGCCGGGCTTGGCGCGCAGCACGATGCCGTCGCACTTCGCGTCGAGGCTCGTGCCACCGAGCGCCGTCTGTGGCGCGAGCGCGGACAGGCCCGCGAGGGCCACGGTCGCGATGAGCGCCATCGCGAGCGGCAGGCGGACCGCTGCGCGAAGCATGGACCGGACGGTGCCGGTGGTCGCCGGATGCGTGGCCGCCGTAGCCGGCGACTGGCACGCGTCCTTGGGGCGGGCGATGGTCGCAGACATGCTGCACCTCCCTGGGGGACGCCTCCTAGGGTCGCCCATCGGTCAAATCGGGGCCATCACACGATCGGGTCAGGTGTGCCCGTCCCATGGGGCCATGCACGATCGCGGGTCGGGTGGACGATCGTCCGGGTGGTGCGTTGGCTTCGGGAGCCGCGGCGCGTCAGCCGTTGCGGTCGTACACCTCGGGGTTCACCGGCGTCGGCAACCGCTCGCCCCGGACGCCCGCGACCAGGTTGGCGGCCGCCATCGCCGCCATCCGGCCCCGCGTCGCCTCGGTCGCCGATGCGATGTGGGGCACGATGACGCAGTTGTCCAGCCCGACGAGGGGGTGGTCGGCCGGGAGCGGCTCGGGGTCCGTCACGTCCAGCGCCGCGGCGCGGATCACGCCGGTCCGCAGCGCGTCCAGGAGGGCGTCCGTGTCGACGACCGGGCCGCGCGCCGTGTTCACCAGGATGGCCGTCGGCTTCATCGTCCGCAGCGCCGCCGCATCGATCAGGTGGCGCGTCGCCGCCGTCAGGCTCACGTTGAGCGACACGAAGTCCGACTGGGCGAGGAGGTCCGGGAGGGGCATCCAGGTCGCGCCGGTCTCGCGCTCGACCTCGTCCGCGACCCGGTGGCGCGCGTGGTACAGCACGCGCATCCCGAAGCCCGCCGCCCGGCGAGCCACCGCCTGCCCGATACGCCCGAAGCCCACGATGCCCAGCGTCGAGCCGTAGACGTCGCGCCCGAGGAGCAGCAGCGGGCCCCAGGTCCGCCACTGCCCGTCGCGGACGGAGCGGTCCCCCTCCACGACACGGCGCGCGGCCGCGAGCATCAGCGCCCACGCGAGGTCCGCGGTGGTCTCGGTGAGCACGCCCGGCGTGTTACCCACCGGGATGCCCCGCCGCGTGCAGGCCGGCACGTCGATGTTGTCGTAGCCGACCCCGAAGTTCGAGACAACCCGCAGCTGCGGGCCGGCGGCGTCGAGGAGCTCGTCGTCCACGCGGTCCGTGAGCAGCGCGAGCAGCCCGTCGGCCCCGGCGACGCGGCGCAGCAGGGCGTCGCGCGTCGGCGGCAGCTCCTCCTCCCACAGATCGAGGTCGCATGCCGCGCGCACCAGGGCCAGTCCCTCCTCGGGGATGGCACGGGCCACGAAGACGCGCGGCCGGGGAGCGGGAGCTTCGGGCATCCGAGGATGCTACCCCGCCGGCCGCCGCGCGGGCTGCCTCGACCGGCTGGCCACGCCCGTACCCGGTCGTACAATCGAGGCGTGAGCCGCTACTACTCGATCGACGACGCCAACGCCCTGGTCCCCGACCTCGAGGTCGTCGTCGGCCGGCTGCGGACCCAGCGCGACGAGCTGATCACCCTGCGTGACGCGTACCGCGAGCACGCGCAGGCCGAGGTCGACATGGACAGCCCGTCGGACGACCCGGAGCTGCGCCGGCTGCGGCTGCGCATGAGCGGAATCGTCGACCAGATGCAGGCCGACGTCGCCTGGCTCGACGACCGGTCGATCACGCTGCGCGACATCCCGAGCGGCCTGCTGGACTTCCCGGCCCTGGTGAGCGGCCGGCAGGTGTGGCTGTGCTGGCGCCTGGGCGAGGACGATGTGGCGTTCTGGCACGCCCACGACGAGGGGTTCTCGGGCCGGCGCCCGCTGGCGAACCTGCCTGACACGCCGGCCAGAGCCTGACGCCCCGCTACACTCGGCGGCGATGACCGGACCCCAGCCCGCTCCCCGACCCGGCCTCATCCGCCAGGGCGACCGTGACAAGGCGCTCCGGCCGCTCCCGCTCGAGCGCCGGCGCGAGGCATTCGAGAACGGCCTGGACGCCTACGACAGGGGCGACTTCTTCGCCGCCCACGAGGCTCTCGAGCCCGCGTGGATGGGCACCGACGACCTCGCCGAGCGCGCGCTCCACCAGGGCCTGATCAAGGTCGCCGCGGCGTACGTGCATGCCGTGCGCGGCAACCCGGCGGGCATCGCCAAGAATCTCGCCGGCGCCCGCGCCCACCTGGCCCTGGCGACGACCGTCGGCCCGGCGTGGGGCGTCGACGTGACCGCGCTGCTCGCGGCCGTCGATGCACGGATCGCCGACCGAGGCCTCGCCCCGTACCCGCCCGCCGTCAGGAGGCTCCCGCCCGCATGAACCGACCGATGGGGATTCCCGCCGTCGACCCGCTGTACGCCGACCTCCGCCGCCGCGACCCCGTGCGACCCGCGGTGCTGCTCGACGTCCGTGAGCGCGACGAGTTCGCCACGGTGCGCGTGGAGGGCTCGCTGTTCATCCCGATGTCGCAGCTCGCGTCGCGGCTCGTCGAGGTTCCGAAGGACCGCCCGATCCTCGTGCTGTGTGCCTCGGGCGGCCGATCGGCCTCGGTCACGGGCGAGCTGCTCTCGGGCGGCTGGTCGGACGTCGGCAACGTCGCCGGCGGCATCACGACGTGGGAGCGGATGGGCCTACCGGTCAAACGAGGGCCCGTCGAGCCCGGCGAGGGCGAGGCGGCCCGCTAGGACCCGCGCGAACGGCCGGCGTCAGCCCTCGCGGCGCTCGGCCCGGCGACGCCGGATCGAGGCGACGATCTCCCGCACGCGCTCCTTGTGCGCGAGCGCCCAGCCCGCGAGGATCAGCAGCACGAAGTTGACGATGCCGACGTTCGCCGCGTTGAGATAGCCGATCTGCTGGCCGATCTCGCCGTCGAGCTTGAGCCCCGGCACCGTCGCGCCGAGGAGGCCCAGCTGGAAGAACGGCGGCTGCGGAGCGAGGTTCGTCCGCGCGGCCGCGCCCGTGAGCCCGGTTGCCGTCTGGCCGGCGAACAGGAACGCGTATGAGCCGGCTGCGACGGACTCGGATCCCTCGATCCCCTCCCCCAGATCAGTCTGGGACAACGTCTGCCACAGCGGGATGACGCCATTGGCATCGGGGATCGCCCACATGGTGCTGCTGAGCAGGTTCGTCCCGTCCGAGCCGCCCTGGATGTAGATCCCGCCGTTGGACGTGAACCCGGCCAGGTTCGTCCGCGGGCCGGGCAGGTTGGTCTGGGTGCTGATCTTCCAGGGCGAGTTCATCTGGTTGGGGTTCGCCGGGACGGTGCCCGGGCCGCCGAGCGTGCCGATCTGCACGGTCGCGACCGGCCCGCTGGCGTTGCTGCCGCCGACGAGGTAGATGTAGTCGCCGGTGTGGAACGCGACCCCGTCGACGTTCGCCTCGACGAGCGGGTTCTGCGCGACCCACGCCTGCGGCGTGCTCGGCGTGGCGTTGCTCATCTGGGTCTTCCAGACGCTCGTCGTGGGGGCGGTCCCGTCGGTGCCGCCCATGATGATCATGCCGTCCGAGACCGCCGCCGCCGACAGGCCCGCGAGCGGGACCGGCAGCTTCGCGGCCTCGACCGTCGTCCACTTGCCGAGCGTTCCGTCGTTGGCGATGGTCACCGCGTAGGTCGTGTCGGTCGGCTTGCCGTCAGGCCCATAGCCACCCACAACATAGACCGTGCTGCCGACGACGACGGCGGCGGCCGAGGAGCGGCCCTCAGGCAGCGGCGGGCCTTCCTTCCAGCCGTCGAGGTTGCCGCTGCCGACGGAGCGGGCGACGTAGACATTTGGCACCGCGGTCTTCCCGTCGCTGCCACCGATGTACAGGTAGGTCGGTCCGAGCACGACGGCCGCACCGTCCTTGCGACCCCCCGGCAGCTGGATCTCGGGCGGTGACGGCTGCCAGGGCAGGGTCGCGCCGGTCGGCACGGGACACGGCAGCTGTTCGTTGGACGGCGGGCAGAAGTTGATCGGCGCCCACAGGAGCAGCCCGAGGTCGACGGTCTTCTGGACCGTGAAGTAGTACGCCCGATCCGGCAGATAGCCGAGCAGCATGATCATCAGGACGAACCAGAAGATCGCCTTGACGGACGCCCATCCCCAGCCATCGGCGTCGAACAGGCCGAAGAAGGCACGGCGTCGCGGGGCTGCCAACGGGCGAGGCGTCGGCGCCGTCGTCTGGGCCATCGCTCAGCTCCCCACCGTCAGGGTCCCGGTCATGTTCGCGTGCACCGTGCATACGAACGTGTAGGCGCCCGCGGGGAGAGCCTGGACGTCGTAGACGGTGGTGGCGACGCCCGTGATGATCGCGCCCGTGAACACGACGGTGCTGCCGGCGTCCTTGATCGCGATGTTGTGCGGCTGACCCGCGTCCTTGTTGTCGAACGCGATCTGGAACGGCGAGTTGGCCGGGGCGGTGAGCGCGCCCACCTCGAACTGGATGTTCAGCGCGCTCTCGGTGAGGACCGGGCCGTTGGCGGGGACGAGCGAGCTCGAGGCGGCGGGCAAGCCGGACGGCGACTCGGACGCGCCGGGGGACGCCGACCCGGCCGGCGCCGGGACGCGCCGGGGACGCCGACCGGCCGGCCCGGACGCGCCGGGGGACGCCGACCCGGCCGGCGCCGGGGACGCGGCGGGCGACCCGCTGGGTGCCGCAGCGGATCCGCTGGGTGCCGCCACTGAGCCCGAGGCTCCCGGCAAGCCCGAGGCTCCCGGCGACGCGGACGCCACCTTGTACTGATCCTTCCAGCAGGCCGGGAACGGCGTCGACCCCGGGGCAGGCACGAAGCTCGGGTCCACCCAACCCTGGAACGTCTCCTCCTCGCCCGTCTCCGGGTCGACGACCGGTTCGAACAGGCCCGGGTTCATGACGCGGTACGTCCGGCCCTTCTCGGCCCGGATGAACGCGATCACGTTCTCGATCTGCTTGTAGTTCAGGGGTCCGGGGGGCGTCCCGGTGTTCGCCCACACCGGCATGATGCTGTTGGGATCGCCGCACGCGTAGCGACCGCCGACCTGCAGCATGCTGTGGATGTAGTCCGGGTTGAGGTGGGCGAACAGCTTCACCTGGTCGTTGAGAATCGGGCCCTTGCCGCCCTCGCCGTTGACGCCGTGGCACTGCGCGCAGTTCGCCTGGTAGATGTTGTAGCCGCGCTCCACCGAGGTGACCTGCTGCGCCTCGAGGGCGGCCGAGAGCCGCGCCTTCGAGAGCCCGCCGGGCAGGCCCAGCTCGTAGAAGTAGTAGCCGATCACGAACAGCGAAACGAGGATCACCGCGATCAGCCCGACCCAGCGCGCGTTCGCCGACTGGCGGACGATCCGGGCCGCCCGCTCGGGCGTCAGGTCGTTGCGATGGGCCGACGGGGGCGCCGTAAAGCGGTCCGTCGGCACGGGCGTCGACGGCGGTCGGACCGCGGGCAGCCGCTCTTCCGGCGTGCTGCCGGGCTCGGGCGTGCCGCCGGGCAGCTCGGTCATCGGGCTCCTCGGGAGCTGATCGGGCGGGTCGTGGGCACGGTCAAATGCATCCCGTCGGGCTCTTGGGCGGGATGATCCCGGGCTGGCCGACCGCGATCGGCAGCGGGCCGAGCGTGATCTTGCCCGTGTTCACCGTGAGGGCGCCGGTGTCGTCGACGGTCACGGCGAAGCGGTCCATGCTCCGCGGCGCCGGACCGTACTGCGGCCCGAGGGCCTTGATGCCGAGGCGGTCGTACCGCGACCCGTGGCACGGGCATTCCATCCAGAAGTTCTTCAAACACGGGTTCGGCTTGCAGCCGAGGTGCGGACAGCGCTGGTACAGCGCGCGGACGTTGACCGACGTCCCGTCGCCCGTCGCGTCCGCTCCCGGAATGAAGCGCTGCTGCGAGGTGTCAACAAGGATCACGAACGCTCGTGCGGCCGAGTAGTAGGCCGGAAAGCCCTCATCGATCGGCAGCGTCGAGTTCGCGGTGACGACCTCGTCGAAGGTGCCGATCTTGACGTCGCCGCCGAACTTGCCCTGGAGGTTCGGCCACAGGAAGCCGACGCTGCCGGCCGTGACCTCGAGCAGCCACAGGCCGACGCCGGCGGCCAGGGATCCCCGGATCAGCTCGCGCCGGGAGATGCCCTGGACCTGCTCGTGGCGGAGCGCCTTGAGGGCCTCCGTCGTGAGTGCCTGCGACTTGTTGGCGGGCTCGACCTGGTAGTTGCTCATGTGAGGTTCCTGTCCATCAGAGTGCGAAGTGGAAGCCCGGGACGCCGATCGGGAAGAACGTCAGGTAGGGGATGACGAACGAATAGCCCGGGCCGCGGAAGAAGATACCGACGAACGTCACGAACAGCCCGAGGCCGGCGAACAGCGAGAACAGCACGACGGCCGTCTTCCGTTCGGAAGGCCGGGTCGCGAGGATGTTGCCGCGATCGACGTACGGGATGAGGGCCGCGCCGACGAGCACGAACGTGGGGGCGAGCACGCCTGCCACGGTCGGATGGAAGTAGGCGAGCAGCTCCTGCAGCCCGAGGAAGTACCACGGCGCCTTGGCGACAGCCGGGGTCACGTTGCCGTTGGCGAGGTCCTCGAGCGGGGCGTTGACGAACAGCCCCATCAGCAGCAGGAAGATGCTCATCAGGCCGGCCGCGAGGAACTCGATCGTCAGCAGGTGCGGCCAGGTCATGACCGTGTCGTCGGGCTCCTTCTGGACCCTGACGACCGCGTCCTGCTTGACCAGCGCGAGCAGGCGGTACGGCCGCGCCGACATCGGCACCCGCTGCTTGTCGATCTCCGTCCGCCGCGCAGGATCGACGGGCAGGACGACCCGCGTCTCCTTCGGATTCTTGGTGTCGGTCATCAAATGCTCCTGCGGACCGCTAGGAACGCCCGAGACGAAGGCGCCGGCGAGCATTGGCCCTCCGAGGTCCAAGGCGACGCTCCTGCGAGCCATTGGCCCGAGGATTGCGTGAGCGAGCGGCGGAGACGGCAACGCACGAATCGGGTGTTCATAGCGGTCCCGAAATTCCGCCATCTTTTCGAATGCGCCAGAAGTGGACGGCCAGAAAGATCGCCGCGACCAATGGGAAGACCATGATGTGGAGCACATAGAAGCGGAGCAGTGTGTTCTGCCCCACCTCAATTCCGCCCAGCAGCAGCAGTTTCGACGGGGTGTTGAACACCGGCACGTAGCCCGCCATGTTGGAGCCGATCGTGATCGCCCAGTACGCGATCTGGTCCCACGGCAGTAGGTAGCCGGTGAAGCTGAGCATGATCGTCAGGAACAGCAGGATCACGCCGACGACCCAGTTGAACTCGCGAGGCGGCTTGTAGGCCCCGTGGTAGAAGACCCGCATCATGTGCAGGAACACGAAGAACACCATCAGGTGGGCCGCCCACCGGTGGATGTTGCGGGTCAGCAGGCCGAACACGACCCGGCTCTGGATGTCGAGGATGTTCGTGTACGCCTGTGAGTCCGCGGGGACGTAGAAGAACATCAGGTAGACGCCCGTCACCGTGAGCACCAGGAACAGGAAGAACGACAGCCCGCCGAGGCAGAACGTGTAGGCGAAGCGGACGGCGTGCTGCCGGACCCGGACCGGGTGCAGGTGGAGGAACACGTTGTTCATGACCGCGTACGCCCGCGACCGCTCGTCGTCGGGGTACGGGTTGCGGAAGATCGACCGCCAGACGGGACTCCGCCTGATCGTCTGATCGACCCGCTCGAGGAAACTCACCGGGCTCCTCCTGCCACGCCGGCGGTCCCGGCGAGCTGCGCATCACGGTACGACTCCTTGTAGAGCCGGCCGTCGCTCGAGATCTCCTGGAGCTCGAACCGCTCCATCGTGATGGCATCGAACGGGCAGCGCTTGACGCACAGGGCACACCGGATGCAGCGCTCCTCGTCGAGGATCATCGCTCCACCCTGCGACCAGCCGTAGGCCTCCTCGACCTCCGGCAGCAGCCCCTCGGTCTTGAGCTGGTTGATGTCGACCATGTGAATGACCCCCTCGGGGCAGACGTCGGCGCAGGCGCCGCACAGCACGCACCGGAACGGGTCGAACCAGATGTTGTAGTTGCACATGAGGCAGCGCGTGGACTCGGCGACGGCCGCCGTCGCGTCGTAGCCCAGCTCCACCGGCGTCGTGAAGTTGACCGACGGATCCACCGACGGCATCCGGTCGGGCAGCGGGGCCATCGGGATGTGCTGGCGCGGCAGGACGTCGTACAGCTCGGGCATGTCGTGGCGCCAGGAGCTGGTGATCTTGACGTTGGGCGTGACGGTCACGTCCGTGCGGCCGGCGAGGTAGCGGTCGATGGCGTAGGCGCACTTCTTGCCGTGGCCGGCCGACTCGATCAGCGTCGTGGGGCCGGTGACGAAGTCGCCGCAGGCGAAGACGCCGCGCACGTTGGTCGCGTACGTCGCCGGGTCCACCTTGAGACGGCCGCGATTGACCTCGAAGCTCGCCTCGACCGGGAGGAACGAGAGGTCCGCCGCCTGGGAGACCGCCGGGATGACGGTGTCCGCGGGGACGATGAACTCGGAGCCCTCGATCGGCACGGGGGACCGTCGTCCGGAGGCGTCGGGCTCGCCGAGCTTGTTGCGGATGAACTTGACGCCCGTGAGGTGCCCGTCCTCACCGATCAGCTCGACCGGACTGACGAGGAACTCGAGGCGTACGCCCTCGCGCTCGGTCTCGCCCAGCTCCTCCTCGTCGACCACCAGCTCGGACCGCGTGCGGCGGTAGGCGATGGTCACGTTCTCGGCGCCGTAGCGGAGGCTCGTGCGCGAGCAGTCCATCGCGGTGTAACCGCCGCCGATGACGACGACGTTCCGGCCGACGGTCATCTCCTGGCCGAGGTTCGCCTTCTTCATGTAGTCGACGCCGTACTGGACGCCGTCGAGATCGGCACCAGGGACATCGAGGTAGACCGGGTTCATGGCACCGGCGGTGATCGCGATCCCGTCGTAGTCGCGCTGGAGCTCGTCGAACGTGATGTCGATGCCGATGGTGGTGTCGAACACGAACTTCACGCCCAGCCGCTCGACCAGGCGGACGTCCATCTCGATCGCCTCGCGCGGCAGCCGGAAGGCGGGGACGCCGACCAGCATCGTGCCGCCGCCGAAGGGCAGGCTGTCGAACACCGTGATCTGGTAGCCCTTCACCGCGAGCTCGCGCGCAACCGCGATGCCGGCCGGTCCGGCACCCACGACGGCGACCCGCTCCGCGCGCGGCGTGATTGCCGGCATGACGTCGGGGATGCCCGAGGCCTCGTGCCACTCCACGAGGAACCGCTTCATGGCGCGGATCGCCAGCGGCCGGTCGATGTCGCCGCGCCGGCAGGCGCGCTCACACGGCGCCGAGCACACGTAGGAGCACATCGCGGCGACCGGGTTCGGCTCGCGCGACAGGATGTAGCCCTCCTCGAACCGGCCTTCGGCGGCGAGGTTGAGGTAGCCCCGGCAGTTGGTGCCGACGGGGCACGCTTCCTGGCACTCGATGTTGCACTGCAGCCAGGAGGCGTCGACCGGTTGTACGAGGAATTCCTGGGTCGGGTCGATGGCCACGAAGTGGACGTGCCTTTCCTGCGGGATCGGGGCAGGGCGACGGGAACCACGGCGCCGTGCTGCGCCGTGCTTCGGAATCTATCAAGCCGCGACCGCACGTGCACAGCAGCGCCGGTCGTGCGACCGGAAAAGCGAGCGTGGCTCGTGTTGACGCGCGGATGAGGCGCAGCTACGCTGGCGGCGACGCGACGGCCCACTCAGAAAACACCGTTCGAGGCCCGCAAGGAGGTCCGTGAGCCCATCCGAGATTGCCTTCCTGGCCCTCGGAATCGTCCTCGGCGCTGCCATCGGTGCGGCCATCGTGGAGGCGGTCCGATCCCGTCCCGCACCCCGGCGGGAGGTCCGCGTCACGATCGCCCCGAACTCGGTGATCCCGCGCAGGGGCTCCACGCTCGCGGTCGCGGCCGCCGGTGGAGCCGTTCTCCGAAGGCCCGGGTCACCCGAGGACGACGCCTGGTTCGACGGTCCCGCGGCGACCTTCATGGCCCCCTCGTCGGCGCCCGGCGCGACCACCCCGATGGCGGTCAGAGATCGAACACGCGTGCTATCCGGTCCGGCGACCCTGCGATCGACGGCCATCGCCGTGCCCATGGAACGCCCGGGCGGCGCCCCGCCGGCGCGACCGGCTCCCGGCGCGGGCCCGAGGGAGGAACCAAGACCCAAAGCCACGCTGGGACCCGACGGCCCGTCGCCTTCCGCGGCGCGGGCGGCGGTGCCGGGCTCCATCGCGGTCCTGGAACCGGTGGCGTCAACCGGGCTATTGGTGGAACAGCCGGTCCGGGCTGACAATGCGGTCGTGGGCAGGACGGTGGCCATCCCGGTGATCGACGTCGGTGGCGCAGCGCCGGTGGCGTCGGTGAAGCCGCGGCCGCCCGCCGAACCGGCGCCGATCGTGATCGCGCCCGGCGCGGTCGGTCTCGCGATCGTGGCAGAGGGCAACCGGCCGGTTGGCAGGGGCGCCGCGTCGAATGGCCGGGGAGGCGGCGAGCCCGCGGCGGCGCTGCCGGCCGCCAAGGCCGGTGCCGACCCGTGCGGCGCCAACCGGGTGCTCATGGAAGAGCGGTGTGCGGTCGCCTCTACGGCCGCCGAGCAGGCCAGGATCGCGGCCGACGCCCTGCGCGATGCGCAGCGCGCGTACGACACGCTCCGCGAGCGCGTCGAGCGGGCCCAGGCCGAGGCCGACCCGCGCGGGATCGCCGCCGGCAAGGACGGGCTGCACAAGGAGTTCCGCGCTGCGACCGCGAGGTCCCGCGGGGCGGAGGACACCGAAGCCGCCGCACGCGAGTGGCTGACCCAGATCAACGAGCTCAACATCCGGGCCCGCGACGCGCTCCGTCTGGCCGACGCAGGGTCCGCCGAGCTGCGCGCCGCCCTGCCGCGCCTCGAACGGATGGGCGTAGAGGCGGACGCCGCGCGCATCAGCGCGGAGATGGCGGAGTCGACCTGCCACGAGGCGCGCGTGCAGCTCGCGGCGTGCGAGGAGGCCGAGACCCGCGCCCGCATGGCGGCCTCAGCCGCCGCGGCGTCGGCACCCGTGTCGGACGCCGAGGCCGGCGAGGCAACCGTGGCCGAGAGCCCCCTCGGCGGTGCGTCGCCGAGCGGGTGGGGCGACGAGTCGCCCGGATCATTCGAACGCCAGATGCCCGCCGCCCAGGCGGCGATCGGTGCCTCCCCGGTCATCGTGCGCATCCTGCGCGGGGACCGCGAAGCGAGGGAGCGGTTCGTCGCGACCATCGCTGCGGGCGACCCGGAGGCCGAACGGGCGTGGCAGACGCGAACCTCCCAGCTGGTCGCCGCGATCACCGCACGGGCGATCGAGGACGGCTACCTCGACATGCCCGACGACGACATCTTCTGGTCCCTGTTCGCGCCCGGTGAGGCGCGTGAGATCGTCGCCGCCCTGTCGGCGCTCGGCTATCGCTTCGACGGGGCCGGTGGCTTCCTCGACGAGCGTGTCCCGGCCCAGCGCGACCTGTCGCTGGCTGTGGGCTACGCGGGGCTCGACCGGATGCGGATCCGCAACTGGCCGCGCGAACAGGAGCTGTCCGAGCTGTACCGGAGCGCCACGGTCGCGTCCGACGAGTGGCTCGTGCATCACGCGGGCGACCTGACGCTGGGCGAGATGGTCGACGCCCTGGGACCTCGTGCAGGCAACCTGGCCGAGGTGTGGAACGCCTGGGGCCGGGTCCGGCCCGCGCTGCTCGCGGCCGACTAGCCCTCGGCGTCGTCCGTCTGGGGCGGGCCCGCGGGCGTGTGGTCCGGGTCCTCGTCCGCCTCGATCACGATCACACGCAACGCCTCGGCGCCCTCGACCCCGATTGCCGCCCCTTCCTCCCTGGCCCACTCGCGGATCCGGGTCTCGAGCTGCTCCGGGTGGCGGATCTGGCTCGCGTGCGCGCGAAGCGCCTCGATCTTCCGATCGATGGTGCCGCTGACGTCGACCCACGCCGACGGGCGGCCGGACCAGAACAGGTAGAGGCGGCGCACGTTGTGCGGCGCGAGGCCATCTCGGGCGAGCCATGGGAACGCCATCCCGTTCCGGGCGGCCGGATAGACCGCATCGACGGCCGCCATGCCGGCGGCGCGATGGTCGACGTGGTTGACGCCGTCCTCGTCGTAGAACAGCACCTCGGGGTCCACGGCCAGCACAGCGTCGGGCCGGAACGTCCGGATCTCGCGCACCAGCTGCTCGCGGAGGGCCAGGTCGTTGGCCAGCGCCCCGTCCGGCTGGTGGAGGAACGACACTCCGGCATAGCCGACGATGGCCGCGGCGGCTCGCTGCTCCGTCTCCCGCAGGGCCGCGAGCTCGAGCGGGTCGGTCTGCCAGTCGTCGGCGCCGGCGTCGCCGCTCGTGCAGCACACGAGCCAGCCCTCGGAGCCCTCCCCGATCCAGCGTGCGGCGGTCGCGGCCGGGCCGAAGTCCGCATCGTCGGGGTGCGCGACGATGACCATGAACCGGGCCGGACGCCACGTGTGCGGCGTCTTCGGGGCCTCGTCAGCCATGTCCGGCGGGCGTTGCCAAGGGGACACGGAATCGCTCGTCGCGACGCCTCACGCGCTTGATTCCGCGAAGGGGCGTTGTGTTAGAGTCGCGCCTGAGGCTTCGCTCGTCTCCCCCCACGGGCGAAGCCTCTCTGCGTGGCCTGAAAACGGCCCACAGCACGCTCAACCGGCCCGCTCAGCGCGGGCGGACTCCAGGGCCGCGAGGACCTGCGCGGCGTGCCCATCGGCCTTGACCCGCGGCCAGGCCACAGCGACCTTCCCGTCGGGATCGACGAGGAAGCTCGAGCGCACGATCCCCCAGTACTTGCGCCCGTAGTTGTTCTTCTCCTGCCACGCGCCGTAGGCATCCGCGACCGCGTGATCCTCGTCGGACAGCAGCGTGAACGGCAGGCCGAACTTCGCGCGAAATGCCGCGTGGCTGCCGGAGCCATCCGGGCTGATACCCCAGATCTCGGCGTCCAGGCCGCCGATCTCGCCGTGGAGGTCGCGGAACTGGCAGGCCTCGGTCGTGCAGCCCGGCGTGTCGTCCTCAGGGTAGAAGTAGATGACCGTCCAGCTGCCGGCTCGGTCAGTCAGCCGATGGATCGTGCCGTGCTCATCGGGAAGGGCGATGGCGGGAGCCGGATCGCCGGCCTGCGGTGTGCTCATGGCTCCGAGGATATCCCCGGCGGCGCGGCCACCTCAACGATGAGCAGGCGTCCGCCGCGGATCGTGACCGCCGCGTTCGGTCCGTCTACGACGTTCGAGAGCCCGCGTGCCGGTCCGGCGACCAGCGCCTCGTTGTGCAGCGGGTAGCGCAGGTCACGGGTCGTGACGCCTATGACGTCGCCGCCGAACGGCAACAGCGACACGGTGGCACCGATCGGACCCGGCAGCGACCGCGTCACCGGTGCGCCGTCCGGCCCGGGCGCCAGCAGCGACAGCCGGGCGCGCTCGTCCAGGAGCACCGTGGGGATCGCTGCGATCCCGGGCAGGGCGAGCAGCCAGACGTTCGCGAGCGCATGGTCGACGCGATCACCGCCGAGCGCCCCGAGGACCGTCAGCCGCGTGGCGCCGAGGCCAGCCGCCTCGAGGACCGCGAGCTCGGTGTCCGACTCGTCCTTGTTGCTCGACGCACGAACGACGCGGGTGCCCGCGGCGTCGGCAGCGGCCAGACGGTGCGGTTCTGCCGAGTCGAGGTCGCCGACGATCACGGTCGCGCTGAGGCCGAGCGCATCGGCGCCGGCGAGGCCCCCGTCTGCGGCGACGACCCCGGCGATCCCCGCGTCCCAGCCCGGCCAGGCGCTGTCCAATGCCGCGCGCTCCGGGACGTCGCCCGCGGCGACTACGACGAGGTGCCGGTCTCCGCTGTCGGTCACGCCCGCGATCCTACCCCGCGAGCCGGCCGGAGAGCGGGGCGCAGCGTGTAGACTCCCGCCGTGCCCGACGACGCCTATCCCGCCTCGATCCAGCGCGTCGTCGACGCCGCCGCCCGCAAGGGCGTGATCCTCGACGTGCGCGTGTTCTCGGAGTCCACGCATACCGCCGACGAAGCGGCCGGGGCCGTCGACGCCGAGCTCGGGCAGATCGTCAAGTCGCTGGTGTTCGTCGCGCCGGGCGAGTCCGGCGCACTCGAGCCGATCCTGTGCCTGGTGTCCGGGCCCAACCGCGTCGACCTCGGCCAGCTGGCAGCCGTCACCGGTGAGCCGGAGGTCCGGCGCGCGAGCGCGAACGAGGCCCGCGACCTGACCGGCTACACGATCGGTGGCATCCCGCCGATCGGCCATGGACGTTCGATGCGCGTGGTCATGGACCCTGACCTCGGGCGATTCCCGATCGTGTGGGCCGCCGCCGGGACGCCGACGGCCGTGTTTCCCGTGCCCCCGGCGACGCTGCGCATGCTCTCGAACGCCCACGTGGCCCCGATCTGCGAAGTCCGCGACACCCGGGCGTCGAACGAAGGTCCGGAGGTCGCCGAGCCGAGCCGAGCGCCGCAGAACGCCGGCGCCTGACGGCGCGCCCATGTCCACGGAGCCGCGACACGCGGTGATCTCGTTCCCGGGCGGCCTGCGGGCGAGCCTGCGGTGGACCGGCAGCGGTCAGGGCGCGTCGATCTTCGCCCTGACGGAAGCCGGCGGCCCGCTCACCGACCTCGGCGAGCTGACAGGACCGTCGCCCGACCTGCGCTGCCGGGCGGAGATCCGCGTCGAGTCCCCCGCGGGGCCGTGGACCGTGCGCCTCGCGTCCACGATCAGCGACCAACCCGAAGGGATGCTGTGGGACACGGAGGGCCTGCTGGTCGTCAAGTACGGCTTCCACGCCTACGGGTTCGAGGCGCGGTCCGGGGTGCTCCGCTGGAGCCACCGGTCCGCCTCGCCGATCCTGGCCATCCTCGGCTCGTCGCGCCTCGCCCATGTCATCGCACAGGCTGAGGTCGAGACGTTCGCGCTGGAGCCCGATGGCGAGGTCGCCTGGCGCGTCGCCCACTCCGATGTGGTCACGGACGTGGAGCTGGTCGGCGGACGGCTGGTGCTCACGAGCTTCGACGGGCAGGTCCGCTCGCTCGACCCTCGAACGGGGCGCAGCTCGGCCTGACGAAGCTCGGCGGGTCGCCGCCGGTGGACGGACGGTGGACAACTGATCGGCGATTGGGCGGTCCGGGGTGGATAAGTCGGTTGACCCGCGCCACGGGCGCCGGATAGCGTGGTTGGCAGCCCGGAGGGGCCGAGCGATGCTAACGGCGGCGATGACATCAACGCCCACGCGTCGAGTAGGTTCCTTCGGGCTATTTGATTCCCGGGCGCCGCTATCATCCCCCGGGTGATCCCCGTCCTCCTGGTCCTGGCCGGCCTCGCGCTGCTCGGAACCGGGTGGATCCTCCTGCGCTCGCTCGGGCCGGCCGCGCGGGTCGGTCGCATCCTCGCGGCGACGCCGGTGGTGCCGGTGTCGCGCGCGCTCGCCCTGGCGGAGGGCGGATCGGCGCGCTACGTGGCGGTGTCGGGCCGCATCGACGCCGAGGAGGAGTTCGAGGACGAACATCATCGGCCGCTCGTGTTCCGGCGGACGCGGCTCGAGACGAAGTCCGGCAAGGACTGGACGGCCCTCGAGGATGTCCGCCAGTCGGCGCCGTTCGACGTGGTGGAAGGCCTGGACCGGATCGCCGTCGACGTCGACGCCCTCGACGTGGGCCTGGTCGTCGTCACCCGCGAGTCGGAGGGCGTCGCCTCGGACGTGCCGGACCGGATGCCCGACGGTCTGGCATCGGACACGCCCGTCCGGCTGCGCGTGGAGCAGCTGAGCAGCGTCGAGCACGCGATCGCGTGCGGGGTCCCGGTGCGCACCGCGGACGGCGTGACGATCCTCGGCGCCGGCCTCGGCCGCCCGCTCATCGTCACCACACTCGAACCGGCCGAGGCGATGCGGCTGCTCGCGGTCGGTCACCGGGACACGACGCGAGCGGTCGCGATCCTGCTGGCCGTCGGGGTGGCGGCGATCGCGCTGGGCATCGCCTGGCTGGTGATCGATGCCATCGTCTGACCGTCGCCCATCGCCGGGAGCCCGGCTGCGGCGCGCGCTCACGGCGGGCGGCGCGTCCGCCCTCGCCTTCCTCGCCGTCGCGAGCACGGTGCTCGCCGCCTCGCCGACTCCTTCGCCCGGGATCGGCGACCCGCGCAGCTCCGGGCAGGGGCCGGGTCTCGTCGGGGACCCGCTTACCGCGATCCTGGTCGTCGCCGCCATCGCCGCGGTGACGGTTGGCATCACCCTGGCGTACGTCCGGGTGACCGGTGGGCGCGGGGACGCACCGCGCCCCTGACGATCGGCGAGCGCGCCTCCGAACGGAGGCAACGACCGGCGGCAGCAACCCGGCCAAACCCATGCTCCGGGGGTCCTATGCGGCGGCAGGACCAGGCGGATGGGAACATCGGCCTATTGGCAACTCTTGTGAAGTGCTGGAAAGTCCCAGCACAACGCCACACCACGAGAAGCGCCTTCAAACACCGCGATGCTTGCCAAATCCCACATTCCGACCACCGGCACCCGGGTCCAGCGACCCGGCGATGCGACGCTGTCGGTCACCAAGGCAGCGCATGTGCTGGGCGTGCACCCGAACACGATCCGTGCGTGGAGCGAGGCGGGACGCCTGCGCTACTACCGGATCAACGAGCGTGGCGATCGGCGCTACCGGCTGGTGGACCTCCAGCGTTTCCTCACAGCCGCCGCATCGGACACGCCCGCGGGCATCGCCGAGGCGAGCCAGCCGACCCGGATCGGTCGCCGGTCCGTGGACGCGGCCGATCGGACGCTCACCGACTCAGCCGCGGGCGTCGACCTGCTCGCGGACCTCGCCGAGATCGCCTCGTTCCCGAGCGGCGTCGACGCCGCCCTCGACCAGGCCTGCCACCGGATCCGCGTCGCGACCGGCGCCGCGCTTGTGGGGATCTGGGAGGTTCGGCCGGGCGGCCTCGTGTCGCGGGCGACCGATGTCGAGGGCCCGGGCATCACCGCGGGCCGGAACGTGCCGCCCGGCCGCAGCCTGTTCTCGCAGGCGCTCGAGTCGTCCGAGCCGATCCACGCGCGACCGGGGGTCGACGGCCCGGAGCCCGTGCTGGGCATGGGCACCGACGAGCTGGTCGTCCGCATCCCGGGCGGTGAGCATCCGTGGGGCGTCCTGGTCATCGCGGGCGCCGTCGAGCTCGGCCGGGACGACGGCCATCGCCTGGCCCGCGCGATCGCGCGCACGATGGGCGTCCTGATCCAGGGGGCCAACGCCTCCGAGCAGGCGAGCGGCCGGCTCCGGCGCGCCGAGGCGCTGCGCCGGGTCGCGACCGACCTGACGTCCCGGCTCGACGTGGGCGACGTCGTCCGCGACCTGTCCGACCACGCGCGGGTGCTGTTCGGCGCCGATCGCGTCGCCGTCGTGCTCCACGACGCGGAGGGCCGCGTCTCATCCCCGGGCGGGACCGGGTTCTCCGATGGGTTCCTCGACGCCGCCCGCGCGCTCGAGGTCGACCGGCTGGGCCAGCGTGAGCTGCCGTCGCGCCGCCCGGTGATCCTCGTCGGGCCCGACACGCCCCGCTCCGGCAGCCCGCTCCGCGCGGCCGCCATCCAGGAGGGCGTCGACACGCTGCTGAGCGCACCCCTGGTTGACGGCCACGAGATCCACGGGATGCTGTACCTCGCCCACGACCGGCCGCATCGCTGGCGCCAGATCGACCTCGACAGCGCGGAGGCCCTGGCAGGCGACGCCGCCATCGCGGTCAGGTCCGCGCGGACGTTCGGGCGCATGGCCACCTGGGCCGCCCAGCTGCAATCGATCCAGCGCCTTGGATCGCGGCTGTCGGGCCTGACCGACGTGCGCGAGATCGGCCATGCGATCGCCACGGAGCTGCGACAGCTCATCGACTACCAGAACGTGCGCGTCTACCGCGTCCACGGCAAGGACCTGATGCCGGTCGCGATGATGGGCCACGGGACCGTCTATTCGGACGAGACCGTCGAGAGCCTGCGGGTCGAGATCGGCGAGGGCGTCACCGGCTGGGTCGCGAAGTACCGCGTCCCGCAGCTGGTCGACGACACCGCCAACGACCCGCGCGCGATCACGATCCCGGGCTCCGAGCCCGACATCGACGAGTCGATGCTCCTCGCGCCGATGGTCCACGAGGGCGTGTGCCTGGGCGTGCTCGTGCTGTCGAAGCTCGGCCTGCGCCAGTTCACCGAGGACGACCTGCGGCTGCTCGTCATCTACGCCTCGTTCGCCGCCCAGGCGATGACCAACGCCGACGCCACGGCGATGATGCGCGAGCAGGCGAACGCGCTCGAGCGCCAGCTCGCCGCCCAGCGCGAGCTCCTGCGGACCACCGAATCGATCCTCACGACACTCGATCAGCGGGCGGTGCTGGAGCAGATCACCGACCGGATGGGCGGCCTGATCCACTGCGACAACATCGCGATCGAGGTCGTGGACCGGACGGCCGGGCTGCTCGTTCCCCTCACGGCCCGCGGCATCCATTCCGATGAATACATGCAGCCGTGGGAGGCCGGCGAGGAGGGCATCGCGACCTGGGTCGTGGAGCACAACGAGCCGGTCCTGATCGAGGACGAGCGGACCGACGAGCGAGTCAACCACTTCCGAGCGACCGGCGCCATCGACGGCAGCCTGATCGTCGTGCCGCTGCTCGGCCCCGAGGGCGCGGTCGGCGTGATGACGCTCGAGCGCCTGGGAAACGCAACCGCGTTCGACGAGCAGGAGTTCGAGCTCGTCAAGCTGTTCGCGGCGCAGGTCTCGATCGCGCTGCGCAACGCGGAGACGTTCCAGGCGGCCGAGTTCCGGGCCCGGACCGACGACCTGACGGGCTTGCTGAACCACCGCACGTTCAAGGACTGGCTGGCCCGCAGCGTCGCCACCGGCGACCCGTTCGGCCTCGTGATGGTCGACCTCGACGAGTTCAAGGCGGTCAACGACAAGCTGGGTCACCAGACCGGTGACCGGCTCCTGCGCGAGATCGCCGAGGCGCTCCGGGCCGCGGCCCGCGACACGGACGCCGTGTTCCGTTACGGCGGCGACGAGTTCGTGCTGATCCTGCCGTTGAGCGACGCGAGCGGGCTGCTCGCCGTGGGCGAGCGGATCCGCGCCGCGGTCGCCGGCGTCGGCGGCGAGGGCACGAACTGGCGTGCGGAGAAGGTGGTCGTCGCGGCCTCGATCGGGACTGCGTCCTTCCCCATCGACGGATCGACGGCCGAGGACGTCCTGCTCGCCGCGGACCGCGCCTGCTTCGTCGCGAAGCGCGGCGGCCGGGGCATGGTCGCGACGGCGTCCGAGGGCCTCGCCCTGGCCAGCGAATTCACGCTCTCCGAGCCCACGCCGGTCGACCCGCCGAGCGCGTCGGCGGCCTGACCCGAGGACACGGCCAGACCCGTCGTCACCCCGTTTCCCGCGGGTGCGTCACAATCGGCCCGCGGGGAGGCTGCACGTGATCCGGTCACATCGTCGCGCTCATCTCCGGCAGGCCCTCCTGCCGGTCGTGGTCGGCGCCATCGCCATCGCCATCACGGCCTGCCTCCCGGGCTCGATCCGCCCGACGGGGCCGCCAGCACCGACTCCGGTCGCCGCCGCGACGGCGCCCCCGACCCCGTCCCCGACGCCCGGCCCGCCCACGCCCACGCCGGGCCCGACCTTCCGCCTCTACGCCGTCCGGCGCGGCGACACGCTGACCCGGATCGCGCGCCGCTTCCACACGTCGACCCGCAGCCTGTCCTACTGGAACCGCGCCAAGTACAAGACGCTCGACCCCGAGAACGCGCACTACCAGCCGGATCGCGTCGAGGTCGGCTGGGTCCTCCAGATCATGCCGAACAAGGAGTACGTGGCGCCCGTGGACGATGGCGAGACCGGCATCCAGGTCACGCCGACGCCCGACGACGAGGAGCTCGACGCGTCGCCCAGTCCGTCGGGTTCCGCCGGCCCGAGCGCCTCGCCGTAAGCCACCGCTATCCTCGCCGCATGTCGCCCAACACCGGTGAAGCGCCCCGGATCGTCGTCACGCTGATGGTCGCCGCCGAGCAGACGGAGCCCGATATCGCGGCGCGCAAGAACGCGCTCTACATCGATGCGCTCACGCGCCACGGGGCGCTGACGGTGCCGTTGGACGCGACGGCCTCGCAGGCCGAGCGCGAGGCGGCGTTCGGGGCGATGGACGGGCTGCTGCTCAGCGGGGGCGCTGACGTCGATCCGGCGCTGTACGGGCAGGCGGTCGACGGCGCCCAGGGCGTCGAGCGTGCGCGGGACGTCCTCGAGGCGTCGGCCTGGGCCTCCGCGGAAACGCGCGCGGTGCCGGTGTTCGGGATCTGCCGGGGCCTCCAGGCGATGAACGTGTTCGCGGGCGGCCGGCTTCGCCAGCATGTCGGCGGCCACGCGGGCGCGGGCTGGGGCCACGGCGAGGCGCTGTCGCACCCGCTGCGCGCGATCCCGGGAACCCGGCTCACCCGCATCCTCTACCCCGCGAATGTCGGCGGCGGCGTCCTGACCGTGAACAGCTACCACCACCAGGGCGTTGGGCGGGCCGATCTCGCCTCACGGTTCGTCGCCGCGGCCGTGTCGCCTGGACCGGACGGCGAGCTGGTCGAGGCCTTCGAGTCGACCAGTGGCCCGTTCCGCATGGCCGTCCAGTGCCACCCCGAGCGTACCGAGTCGACGCCCAAGGCCTTCGAGCGCCTGTTCGCGTTCTTCGTGGACGCCTGCCGCGGGCCCGCCGCCGGGCGCTGAAGGCCGCCGCGCCGCGACACCGCGACGCCGCCGCCAAGGCCATTCACTGGTGACTGAGATACACCGCCACCACGCTCCAGATTGGTGCGAAACCCCGACTTCGGGAGCACTTACCCGCACGATCAGCACGGATCTGATGCACAGGTGAATAGGGGCTGACGCTCGCCGCGGCCGCGCCGCGCCGCGACGCCGCCGCGCTGGCTGGCTCGGCGCGGTGCCAGGCGCCCGTCGCGTGAGCGTGGGCCACGCGAAATCTCGTCTCGAGCGCCGGGCCACGCACGCTGCTGCGGACCCTGGCACCCACAGGTGCCAAGCGGACGCGCCGGAACGCCCTACATCCGCCCCGCTTCGATGATCCGGTTCAGGAACTGGCGGGTCCGGGGCTCCTGGGGGTTCGAGAAGATCTGCGCGGGCGGACCCTGCTCCAGGATCCGGCCGGCGTCGAGGAAGCAGACCCGATTCGCGATGTCGCGCGCGAAGCCCATCTCGTGGGTGGCGATGACCATCGTCATGCCGCCCGCGGCGAGCTCGCGGACCACGTTGAGCACCTCGGCGACCAGCTCCGGGTCGAGGGCGGACGTGACCTCGTCGAGGAGCAGGAGGTCGGGACCCATGGCGAGCGCGCGCACGATCGCGACGCGCTGCTGCTGGCCGCCCGAGAGCCGGTCGGGGTAGTCGGTCGCCTTGTCCGCCAGCCCGAACCGCGTCAGCAGCTCCATCGCCTCGCGCTCGGCGTCCGCCCGCGACCGTCGGAGGACCTTGCGCGGGGCGAGGGTGACGTTGGCGAGCACGGTCATGTGCGGGAACAGGTTGTACGCCTGGTACACGATCCCGATCCGGCGCCGGATCTTGTCGACCTTCACGCCCTTGGCCGTGATCTCCTCGCCCTTGATCCGGATCCGCCCCGAATCGATGGGCTCGATCAGGTTCACGCAGCGCAGGAGCGTGGACTTGCCGCTCCCCGAGGCCCCGATCAGCGCCACGACCTCGTGTTCGGCCACGTCGAGATCGATCCCGCGCAGGACCTCGAGGTCGCCAAACGACTTGTACAGCCCCTCGATCGAGAGGGCCGGCGCCGCGTCCACTAGCCGACGCCCCCGACGCCGCGCCTGCCCGGCTGCTCCATCGCGCGCGTGTCCATTGCCCTGGTTTCCGTCGCCCGTGGGCCCGCGCCACCGCTGCGGCGGCTCTTCTCGCGAGCCAGCAGGTAGTCAGTGAACCTCGCGAGCGGGATCGTCACCACGAGAAAGATGAGCGCGGTCGCCATGTAGGGCGTGAAGTTGAACGTGGCTGCCTGGAGGATCTGGGTCTCGCGGAAGACTTCCACCACGCCGATCGACGCGACGAGCACGGTGTCCTTCTGGAGGCCGATGAAGTCGTTGAGCAGCGGCGGGATGACGCGCCGCACGGCCTGGGGCAGGACGACGAAGCGCAGCCCCTGCCAGCGCGACAGGCCGAGCGACCGGGCGGCGGCGTCCTGGCTCGGATGGATCGAGTCGATCCCCGATCGATAGACCTCCGACACGTAGGCCGAGTACACGAACGTCAGCGCGACGACGGCCCAGAAGAACTCATCGGTGGGGAGGCCCGGGATGCGCAGCGCCGGGATGCCGAGGCCGAGGACGAAGATGATCAGCAGTGCCGGCAACGCACGGAACACGTCGACGTACACCGTCGCCAGCATCCGGACCGGGAAGAAGGCCGGGCCTGTGAGGCTGCGCAGGACCGCCAGCATGAGGCCGAACACGAGGATCAGCGCCTCGGCGATGAGGAACAGCCGGACGTTGACCCAGAACTTGTCGATGAGCTTGGGCAGCGACGCCCAGAAGATCGGCCCGTTGAGGAACGACTGCTGGAACCGGGCCCAGCCCGGGGCGTTCACGACGACGTAGCCGATCAGCCCGAACACGATCACGGTGGACACCACCGCGATCAGCAGGGATCGCGCGCCCTCTCCGCCCAGCCCGAAGCGTGGCCCCCGCGGCCGACGGCGCTCTGGTTCCAGTCCCGCCGTCGGCTGGGCCGCGTCCAGGCCCACGGATCAGGGGGTGAAGACGGGGACGTTCACGAGGTCGGGCAGCCACTGCGTCGCGAGGGCGTCGAGCGTCCCTGCCGCCGCCAGGCGGCCGATCGCGGCATTCACGCACGGCGTGAGCGGACTGTCCTTGTCCAGGGCCGCCCCGAAGTGCTCGCCCGCGGCCGAGTTCGCGAACTGACCGACGATGTTGCCGTCGCCGAGCTGCACGAACGCCACGTACGACGCCGTCGGGAGGTCGACGACGAGGCCCTCGATCTGCCCGTTCTTGAGGGCCTCGACCGCCGCGTCGTTGGAGTCGTAGACCTTCGGCCCCTTGGACGGGGCGACGACGTCGGTGATCGTCTTGAGGCTGGTCGTCCCGACCTGGGCGCCCAGCTGCATGTCCTTGAGCTCGCCGATCGTCTTCGCCTTGGCGAACTTGCTCTTGGCGGGAACCACGAGCGACTGGGTCAGGTCGTAGTAGCCATCGCTGATGTCGACGGCCTGGGCGCGCTCCGGGCTGTAGGACACCTGCGTCAGGTACATGTCGAAGTCCTTGGGTCCCGGCCCGGTGGCGTTGTTGAACCCGTTGTAGATCCAGGTGACCGCGTCCTTTGAGAAGCCCATCTCATCGGCGATCGCGAAGCCCACCGCGCTCTCGAAGCCCTTGCCGTTGGTCGGGTCACCGAGCTCCCACGGAGCGGGGTTGGTATCGGACGCCTCGAAGTACGGCGGGTAGGCCGGGTTGTCGGCGCCGATCGTGAGCTTGCCGGCCGTCTTGAGCGCCAGGTTCGCCGGTGCGCACGCGTCGGCGGTCGGCGCGGCGGTGGGGCCTTCCGTTGGCGCCGCGGACGGTGCCGCGACGGTCGGGGCCGCGGTGGCTGCGGCCGTCGGCGCCGGTGTCGCGCCGCCGCCCGTGCCCGAGCATGCCGCGGCCACGACGGCGAAGAGTGCGAGGGCGGTGGTGCCCCTGATGATGCGCATCGGTTGTCGATCTCCTCATGAAGTGCCCGGCGGCAGTGTAGCGGTCCCCGCCAACCGGCCAGCGGCGCCGCAGCTCCAGCCGCGTCCCGTCGCGCAGGCCGAGCGCGTTGACGGCCGACCCGACGATGGGCCGGCTCATGGCCGCGGATGGCATGCGCCGTGAACGCCGAAGCGGCGCCGGGAGGAGGCACGGCGCCGCTTCGGTAGAAGGTTTTCGGGCGCTCGGGAGGAGGGAGAACCGACGCGCCCTGGGTTGTTCGGTTGCGGGCACTGCACGCGGGTGCAGTGGGCTGACTATGGGGTTCGATGGTCCCCGCGCTGATGACCCGTGAGTCCCGGTGGACCGGGTACTTTGCGTCACGCGTCGCATCGTGCCAGGGGCTCGTCGGTAGACTCCGCGTGAGTGTCACCCTTTGTGGTGTCCGGCGGCTTGGCTCATAGACTCCGTGCCCGCCGACGGGTGTGGCATGTCACCGATCTGCCGGCCGCCGGACATGGCTCGGACCGACCGGTGTGACTTCATAGGAGCGTGGCAACCGCCCCCACTCAGGCGTGTCCACCGGCCGGTCCGGATGTGTCACCCCTGATCAGGAGGCGACGAGGAGATGATCGTTATCGGCATCGATTCGCACAAGCGCACGCACACTGCGGTGGCCGCTGATGGCAACGGCCGCAAGGTGGCCGAGGTCACCCTTGCAGCAACCGGCGAGGGCCACCTGGCGCTCGTCCGCTGGGCCGCCCGCTTCCCGGATCGCCGCTTCGCGCTCGAGGACACCCGGCACCTGTCGCGCCGCCTGTCGGCCGACCTGCTGCGGGCGGGCGAGGCCGTCACCTGGGTGCCCACGAGGCTCATGGCCGGCGCCCGTCGGCACGGCCGCGAGCAGGGCAAGAGCGATCCGATCGACGCGCTCGCCGTGGCCCGGGCTGCACTCGCTGATCTCGACCTGCCGGTGGCCATGCTCGAGGGCCCCGAGCGCGAGCTGCGCCTCCTCGTCGACCACCGCGAGGACCTCGTCGCCGAGCGGACGCGGGCCCAGAACCGCCTGCGCTGGCACCTTCACGAACTGGACCCCGGCAACGAGCCCGGACCGCGCTCGCTCGACCGGGCGGTCGTGCTCGACGCGCTCGAGGTGCGGCTGGCAGACGTCCCCGGCACCGTCGCACGGATCGCGCGCGAGCTCGTCACCCGCATCCGGGAGCTCACCCGGGTCATCCGGGGACTGGAGCACGAGCTGGAGCGCCTGGTCGCGATCAGCGCACCCACCCTGCTCGCCCTGCCCGGCTGCGGGTCGCTGTCA
This sequence comes from uncultured Chloroflexia bacterium, assembly GCA_963779575.1. Classification (GTDB taxonomy): domain Bacteria; phylum Chloroflexota; class Limnocylindria; order Limnocylindrales; family CSP1-4; genus CAIXZV01. The sequence goes on along the minus strand of CAVZYT010000005.1, from coordinate 503,460 downwards.
GCCGCCAAGCTCGTCGGCCAGGTCGCGGGAGCCGGCCGCTTCCGTTCGGCCGCAGCCTTCGCCCGCCACAACGGCTCGGCCCCGCTGCCGGTCTGGTCCGGCAACACCGAACGGCACCGCCTGTCGCGCAAGGGCGACCGCCAGGTCAACGTCGTGCTCCACCGCATCGCTATCACCCAGATGCGCCTGGGTGATCGGGGCCGCGCCTACTACGAGCACCGACGCACCGCCGGCGACAGCAAGACCGAGGCGATCCGGGCGCTGCGCCGGCGGATCAGCGACGAGGTCTACCGCCGGATGCGCCACGATGAGCATCTCCGGGCGACAGCGCGGGCTCCGCTCGCGACCGCCGCTTGACATAGGAGCATCGGTGCGCGTACGGACGATCGAGCTGCGGATCCTGGCCATGGTGCTGGTCGTGCTGTGGTTCGTGACCTGTGGCCTCGTCCTGTTCGGTTACCGGCCGGGCGGCCCTGTGGACGTGCTCGTGGGGCTCGCCGCGGTTGGCCCGATGCTCATCGCCCTCGCCGCCGTCGCCTGGCCGCCGGTCGCCCGCGGTGACCGCGCGTTCGCCGCGATCGCCTGGCTCGGCCTGTTCGCCGTGCTGTTGCTGGTGCCCTCGATCGCCGGCGTCATCACGCAGCTCGCCGGGCGGGGCCCGCAGACGCTGCTACCGTCGTTCGAGGCCGCGTATCCGTGGATCGTCGCCCTGCTCGCGACCGGGCTGTACGCCGGCCTGGGCATCGCCCGGCGGCGGCTGGGCGGGGGCGTCATCCGGCGTCAACGGCTGCTCGTCGGTGGGGGCATCGCCATCCTGATGGTCCTCGCGGCCGGGTCGGCGTTCGGTGCAGTGGCCATCGTCAATGAGCTCGCCCTGAGCAACCGGCCCGCGATCGCGTCCCGCTTCGGCCCGACGGATCCCGACGCGGAGGTCCCGCCCTGCAACGGGGTGCTGACAACGGGTTCGACGGCGCGCCTGGACCTGCGCCTGGACGCGTCGATCGACGACCGGCGGACCGGGCAGGTGGTGATCGGGGGGATTCGCAACGGGCGGGACGTACGCTGGAACGGCTTCGCCGCGACCCGTCTCCTCGTCGGCCAGGTTGGCGCGGCGCGGGTCGGCGACAGGGCGTGGGAACGGCAGCCGGGGACCCCGTGGACGGCGACCACGCTCGAGGCGCTCGAGAACGGTGATCTCGACCTGCCGCTGGTCGAGCAGGCGCTGACGCCGGCGAACCGGTTCGCGGCCGAGGATCGAGGCCTGTCGTTCATCGAGGGGGCGCGGGCGCGCCACTGCCGGACCACCATCGACGGCGACGCGCTCCGGCGGGCCCTGCCCGAGGTCGGCCTCCTCATCGGACAGACGGACATCTCCCGCTGGCGCGTCGACCTCGACTACTGGGTCTTCGCCGACGGCCAGCTGGGCCAGGCGGACGGACGGGCGACCGGCCCGGCGGGCGGGCTCGAGCAGGACGCCCTGCTCGCGGCGCTCCGGTTCCGCCTCACCGCCATCGACCGCGGCCTGCCGGTCACCGTATTCCCGCCCACGCGCTGAACTCGGAAGAGGAGGATCGCGGCATGACGGACGGCTGGGACGGGGCCGAGGACCCCGCGCTCGACGACGACGGCCACGACCGCGCCGACGGCAAGCGCGACCGGCTCGCGCGCCTGCTCGGCGTCCTCGCCGCGCTGCAGGCGAGCGGCGAGGGCGGCATCCGGCCCGACGAGATCGCCCGCCGGACGGGGATGTCGAAACGCACGGTGTACCGGGATCTGCGGGCGCTCGAGAGCGAGCTCCGATTCCCCGTCTGGAGCGAGGGCGGACGCTGGGGCGTCCAGCCCGGCGCGTTCCTGCCGCCGTTGCGCCTCACGCTGACCGAGGCGATGGCCATCTTCCTCTCGGCCCGCCTCGTGACCCGCTATGCGGACAAGTACGAGCCACACCTCGCGTCCGCGTTCCAGAAGCTGGAGGAGGGGCTGCCCGACGCGCTTCGGGAGCACGTCGAGCGCACGCTCGACGACCTCTCGCGGCGGCGTGTCGACGAGGCGTTCAACCGCCACGTCGAGGACCTCACCCGGGCGTGGGCGGAGCGACGGGTCGTGCGCTTCCGCTACGCGCCGGCGCACTACGACGGCACCGAGCGCAAACCCCGCTGGGCCGAGGTCCGCCCGTACCTGCTCGAGCCGTCCCTGGCGACCCACGCGCTGTACCTGATCGGGCTCGACGAGACGCGGGACGCCCTGCGTACGTTCAAGGTGGAGCGGATCGTCGACCTGTCGCTCACGCCACGGACGTTCGAGCCGCCGGAGCCCGGGGTGCTCGAGGCCACGCTGCGCCGCGCCTGGGACATCATCGCGGACCAGCCGGAGACCGAGGTGGTCCTGCGCTTCGACCCGTCGGTGGCGGCGCGCGTGCTCGAGGCGACCTGGCACCCGAGCCAGCAGGTGAGCGAGTCCCCCGACGGCTCGCTGGAGTGGCGGGCCCGTGTCGCGGGCACGATCGAGATCCGCCTGTGGATCCTGTCCTGGGGGGACGAGGTCGAGGTCCTCGCACCGCAGGAGCTCCGGGACGACGTCGCGCGGACCTTCGCGCGGGCGATTGCAAGGTACACGTAACCCCGCGGACCCCCGGCTTCAGGTAGGCTGGCGGCACCCCGAAAGCCCCACGGACCATCGCTCCGTTCCCCCCTTCCGGAGGCATTCGTCATCAATTCACCGGCCCTTCGCGTCCCCGCGCGTCGTCGCTCGCTGCGGCGTCATGTCGCGTTCGCCCTCGCAGCCGCCGTGCTGGCGGTGACGGCCCTCGGCGCCCACGTCGCGCCGGCCGCGGCGGCGACCTCCGCGTCCATGGCCGACAGCGTGCTCGAGTGGATGAACAGGGACCGCGAGAACCGGGGCCTGGTCAAGTACCGGGCCTGGAGCGAGCTCACGGCGGTCGCGGAGGACCGGGCCAGTCGCATGGCGTCCCGGAACGCGCTGTCCCACGACGCGGCGGGCGGCGACGTCGGCGCGGAATACGACGCGCATGGGATCCAGTGGTTCGGCTACGGCGAGATCATCGGCGTGTCCAACGCCGGCTGGGGCACAGCCGCCGCGAAGCACATCTACTCGATGTGGAAGGACAGCCCGCCGCACTCGGCGATCATGTTCAGCGACAGTTACAACTACATCGGGATCGGGTTTGCCTACCGGGCCAGCAACGAGACGACGTGGGCGTCGATCGTGTTCAGCAACTCGAAGGACCACACGCGCCCGGTCGCCGAGCGGGACGGCAGGAGCGTGAGCGGCCGGAGCGTGACGTTCCGCTGGACCGGCCATGACAAGGTCCTCCAGACCCACCGAGCGGGCCTGGACGACTTCGACGTCGAGTACCGCGTCGACGGCGGCAGCTGGCACCTGATCAGGAACGGGACGACGGCCCGATCCCTCACCCTGCGCGACCGGGCACGCGGCCACTGGTACGGCTACCGGGTCCGGGCGTCGGACGACCGGGGTAACCTCTCGAAGTGGACGAGCGAGGGCAGGGTCTGGGTCCCCTAGGGGACGACACCGAGCCCGCGACCGACCGGCGGGGCCGCCGCCTCCCGTTCGCCGCCGTCAACCTCATCAGCGACCCGATCCACCGCTATGTCGAGCTGACCAAGCGCCTTGCGCCGGACGAGGCGCGCGCCGCCGATCTCCACGAGGAGGACGTCGCCGAGGACGACCTGCTCGACACCGCGTGGGTCCAGCGGCTGCGACGGATCAGCCAGCTCCAGAGCGCACGCTGGGTCTTCCCGACGGCCGAGCACTCCCGGTTCACGCATGGCCTCGGGGTCATGCACGAGGCGGGGCTCTGGGCGCGCTCGTTGTACCCGAGCCTCCGCGCGTCGCTGGCGGGGCTCGCGCCATCGGAAGCCGTCCCGTCCGAGGGGCTGGTCGTCGAGACGCTGCGCATCGCCGGCCTGCTCCACGACGTCGGACACGGGCCGTTCGCCCACTTCTTCGACGAGCGGTTCCTGGCCGCGTTCCCCGCGCCCGCCGACCCGCGGCGTCCGGGAGCCAAGACCCTCAGCCACGAGGACCTCTCGCAGCTCGTGATCGAGCGTGAGCTGGGGCCGCACATCCGCGGCCTGCGAAGAGCTCCGGGCGCCGTCCCCGAGCGCGACCGGTTCGCCGCGGGCGAGACGATCGACCCACGCTGGGTCTCGTTCCTGGTATCCAAGCCGCCGCTCGTTGACCCGTCCATGCCCGGGTGGGTGCGGATCCTCCAACCGTTGCTGTCGGGCGTGTTCACCGTCGACAACCTGGACTACGTCCGGCGCGACGCCTACCTCACCGGCGTCTCGATGGGACCGGTCGATGCCGAGCGGTTGCGGCGCTACTCGTTCATTTCCGAGCGCGGCCTCACGCTGTACGAGTCGGGCGTGGGCGCCCTGGAGATGTTCCTCACCGCGCGGCTGTTCATGCACCAGCACGTCTACCTGCACCGGACCGTGCGAGCGATCGACCTCGACCTGGCCGAGGTCTTCGCGCCGTCGATCCGCGCCGTGTTCGGCGACGGGTCCCCGGCCGAGCGGCTCGGCGCGTTCGCGGACCTGGACGAGTACACGCTCCTCCACCAGGCGTCGCTGTGGGCACGGGGCGAACGGGTCTCGACCGCTCCGGTCGCCGGCGACGGGACGGTGACCCGCGACGTTGCCGAGGGCTGGCGGGCGATTCTGCTGCGGCGTCCGCGCTGGCGCGCCGAGCACGAGCTCCGCCTGGAATCGGCGACGGGCGTGTGGCCGGCGGCGGCGCTGGCCGACCTGGGCGAACCGGAGCCGGGCAAGCTGGTGGTCGACCTCGTCGGCGTGGACGCTCGGCCGGGCGCCGACCGGCCGCCGGCGCTGGCCATCGAGCGTCGCGACGGCGGGCCAGGCCCCTCCCTCGAGGCGGCGCTCGGCAGGCTGCCGGCGTGGCTGCTGATCGGGCGCAGGTTCCGCCGGGCGACCTAGGCACGGATCCCCCAAGGGGTCGGACTGAGGGCACCCTGACTCGAATTGACAAGCGGGCTTGACACCCGCGGGCAAGGCTCCCTACAGTTGCAACGTCAACCGAACAGCCCCTCGAGCCCTCCCCGCTCGGCGGCACCTTCATCGCCTCGGAGCTGCGCCCCGCCATGCTCGCCAACTACCTGATCGGACTGCGTGAAGGCCTCGAGGCGGCGCTCGTCGTCGGAATCCTGATCGCGTACCTGGTCAAGACCGAGCGGCGGGACCTCCTGCCGGTCGTGTGGGCGGGGGTCGCGGTCGCTGCCGGGGCGTCGATCGCGTTCGGTGCGCTGCTGACGTTCGGGCCAAGCGGCCTCAGCTTCGAGGCGCAGGAGGCGATCGGCGGCACGCTTTCGATCCTGGCTGTCGCCCTGATCACCTGGATGATCTTCTGGATGGCGCGCATGGCGCGCTACATGAAGGCCGAGCTGCACGCCAAGCTGGATGGCGCGATCTCAGCCGGTGCCGGCGCCGTGTTCGTCGTCGCGATCCTGGCGGTCGGGCGCGAGGGCCTCGAGACCGCCCTGTACCTGTGGGTGGGCGCCCAGGCGGCACAGACGACGTCGGCGGCGCCGCTGGTGGGCGCCCTGCTCGGCCTCGCGACCTCGTTCCTGATCGGGTGGGCGATCTACCGCGGCGCGCTGCGCCTGAACCTGCGCTCGTTCTTCGCCTGGACCGGCCTGTTCCTGATCGTCGTCGCGGCGGGCGTGCTCGCCTATGGGGTCCACGATCTCCAGGAGGCGGGGATCCTGCCGGGCGATCGACAACCTGGCCTTCGACGTGTCGGCCACGATCCCCCCGGCGAGCGTCCTCGGCACGACCCTCAAGGGCGTCTTCAACTTCTCGCCGGCCACGACGTGGCTCCAGGCGATCGCCTGGGTCGCCTACATCGTCCCGGTCTCGATCCTGTTCATCAGGCTCGTCTGGGGTTCCGCTCCGCCGCCCGCGCGGATCACCCCGGGCGATCGCGGTCCGGGCGATCGCGGCGAACCCGCCGAACCGGTGTCCACGCCGGCCGCCTGAACCCGCTCCCGGGCCTAGTCGAGGCCCGGCCCGCCAGTCCCCATGTCGCACGGAGGCTCGTTGTTGCGCCCGACCGCCGTCCCCGCCGCGCGCGCGGCCCTCGCCCTGTTCGTCCTCCCGCTGCTCGCGGGCTGCGTCTCCAACGCCCCGGCGGTCGGTGGCGCCGGTGTGGTCGAGGTGGATTCGAATGCGACGGCGTGTCGCGTCTCGCCCGACACGGCGCCGTCGGGCCCGCTCACGTTCAAGGTCAGGAACTCGGGCGACGAGGTCACCGAGTTCTACCTGCTGGGCGAGGACGGCCTGCGGGTGGTCGGCGAGGTCGAGAACATCGGCCCGGGCCTCACGCGCGACCTGCTGGTCCAGGTGCCGCCCGGCGCCTACTTCGCCGCCTGCAAGCCCGGGATGGCCGGCGATGGCATCCGGTCCGCGTTCACCGTGACCGACTCGGGCGCGTCGGTGGGCCCCGTCGGGGACATCGCCAAGCAGCTCAAGGACGCCGAGGCGGCGTACGTCGCCTATGTCAAGGACCAGGCCGGATCGCTGATCGCCGCGACCAGGACGTTCGCCGAGACCTACGCGAAGGGCGACGCGGCGACGGCGCGCCAGCTGTACGCGCAGACCCGCGTCCATTGGGAGCGCATCGAGCCCGTCGCCGAGTCGTTCGGCGACCTCGACCCGCTCCTCGATGCCCGCGAGGCCGACCTCGCGGCGGACGAGACCTGGAGCGGCTGGCACTACATCGAGAAGGACCTCTGGCCGCCGGCGCCGGACGCCAACGGCGGGGCGGCGTACGTGCCGCTGACCGCGGCCGAGCGCGAGGCCGCGGCGAAGGACCTCGTGACCCGGACGCAGCAGCTCGTCGACAAGGTCAACGCTGCCGACTTCACCTTCGAGGCGTTCCAGATCTCGAACGGCGCCAAGGAGCTCCTCGACGAGGTCGCCACGGGCAAGGTGACCGGCGAGGAGGAGATCTGGTCGCACACGGACCTGTGGGACTTCCAGGCCAACGTCGACGGCGCCAGGGTGGCGTTCGAGGTCCTCGAAGACGTCGCGCAGGCGAAGGACCCGGCGCTCGCCGCGACCCTGACCCAGCGCTTCGACGCGCTCGACGTCCTGCTCGCGAAGCACGGCTCGATCGACAAGGGCTTCACCCACTACGACGCCCTGTCGCCGGCCGAGATCACCGAGCTCGCCGCCGCCGTCGACGCGCTGAGCGAGCCGCTGTCGCGGCTGACCACCACGATCACCGGCGCCGGCTGAGCGGGAGCCGAATGCCCGACCCCGAGACACAGCCCCAGCAACGGCGCGGCGTCTCACGGCGCACCTTTCTCGGCGTGGCGGCGGGTGGGGCCGCGGCGATCGGGATCGGCGGGCTGGCCGCGGTCGGCGCCCTCGACGTCGGCGCGCTCGTGCCGACCTCCCCGTCCCCGGCCAACGCCAACGGCTCGCGGACCTACCCGTTCGCGGGGCCGCACCAGGCGGGGATCGTGACGCCCGCCCAGGACCGGATGTACACGGCCGCGTTCGACCTCACGACGGCGTCCCGGGCCGAGCTCATCGAGCTGCTGCGGCGCTGGACGACGATGTCGGCCCGACTCACGGCCGGGCTGTCCGCCGGGCCACTGGGCCCGGTCGGCGGCCCGTATGACGCCCCGCCCGACGACACCGGTGAGGCCATGGACCTGGCTACCGCCGGCCTCACGATCACGATCGGGTTCGGGCGGTCGCTGTTCGTCGGCCCGAAGGGCGCTCCCGCCGACCGGTTCGGGCTCGCCGATCACCTGCCCGCGGCCCTCGTGGAGCTGCCCCACTTCCCCGGCGACGACCTCGACCCAGCCCGCTCGGACGGCGACCTCATCGTCCAGGCCTGCGCCGACGACCCGCAGGTCGCCATGCACGCCGTCCGCAACCTCACCCGGACGGCCTTTGGGACGGCCCGCGTGCGCTGGTCACAGCTCGGGTTCGGGCGCACGTCGTCCACCTCGACCGCCCAGGTCACCCCGCGCAACCTGCTCGGCTTCAAGGACGGCACGGCCAACGTCAAGGCCGAGGAGACCGCCGACGTCGAGCAGCACGTGTGGGCCCAGCCGGGCGACGCGGGCTCGGCGTCCGCGGCGGGCGTCGACTGGCTGGCCGGCGGGTCGTACGCGGTCGTGCGCCGGATCCGGATGGTCATCGAGACCTGGGACCGCTCGGCGCTCCGGGAGCAGGAGCGGATCATCGGGCGCAGCAAGGCCGAGGGCGCCCCGCTCTCGGGCGGCACGGAGTTCACGGAGCCCGACTTCGGGGCCAACGGAGGCGATGGCGCGCCGCTGATCGCCGCCGACTCGCATGTGCGGCTCGCCCACCCGTCGCTGCACGGCGGCGCCCGGATGCTGCGTCGCGGCTACAACTTCACGGACGGCAACGATGCGCTCGGGCGGCTCGACGCCGGGCTGTTCTTCGTCGCGTTCGTGCGCGACCCGCGGACGGGCTTCATCCCGATCCAGGAGGCCCTCGGGCGCTCGGACGCGCTGAGCGAGTACCTCGTGCACACGGGCTCGGGCCTGTTCGCGGTGCCGCCCGGCGTGCCCTCGATCGGGGCCGACGGGACGCTGGTGGGCGACGCCCACCTCGGGGCCCCGCTGTTCGCCTGAGTCGCCGAGGCGTCGCGGTCAGCCGTCGCGCGAGGGATGGCCGTCGCGGATGTGGTTCCCCCGGCGGTGCGGCAGGACGCCGAGTGGGTCGATCCGGGCGAGCTCGTGGCGCGGCAGCTTCATCCGCTTCGCGATGTCCTTGCGCAGCCTGTACATGGCCGTCTCGGCGGGCGAGAACAGCCCGTAGTGGAGGTGGCAGCCGGTCGCGTGGCCGGTCGCGCCCTCGTAGCCCAGCAGCTGACCCGCGTGGACCGTCTGCCCGCGCTTGACCACCAGCTTGCCGAAATGGGCGTACATGCTGCGGTAGCCGTTGCCGTCGTCGATCACCACCACCAGCGGCAGCTCGTGCCACAGGCCGTCCCGATTGAGGCGCGCGAAGTACCGGCCGAGGTCACCCACCCAGCCCATCAGCCGGTCGAAGTGCCGGCCGGCGGCGAGGACCGTTCCGTCGTGCGTGGCAGAGATCCGGTCGCCGCAGAACGTGGCGATGTCGATGCCGTCGTGGAACTGCCCGCCATCGACCACGAACGAGCCCCAGGCCGTCGGGCCGAACTTGAGCGTGAGCCGAGGGTGCGCGATCGGCCACACATAGCCGGTGAGCGTCTCGACCGGGGGGGCGCCCACGAGCAGGGGCCTGACGACGTGCTCGTCGATCGGGCCGGCGATGGACCGGCGCCACGGAACGACGAACCGCTCGGCAACGTCGGGAGGTGCGGCCAGAACGGCTGGCCGCGCGGCGATCGCGTTCGGGTTCAGCGCGTTGTTGGTGGCGACGGCCGGTGGCTGCGCTGTGGGGATGACGGCGGACGGCTCCTGGCCGGCGACCGTCCCGCCGCCGACGTGGTCGGTCACGATGTCGAGGACATCGCCGCGCGGCGTGGTCGCGGGCAGGGCCAGCGCGAGGGCTACGGCTGCGGCGGCACCGATGAGGGTCGCTTGCGCGATGCCGATCCGGCGGCGACGACGCGACGTCGGGAAATGCTGACGAGGCACCGGCGGAGTGTGCAGCAGCCGGATGGGTCACCGCAACTCGGGGCGGTCGCGGCCGACTCGGTATGATGGCGCCCGCCGCGCGCCCGTAGCTCAGTGGACCAGAGCATCGGTCTTCGGAACCGAGTGTCGGGGGTTCGAATCCCTCCGGGCGCGCCAAGTCCCTCTCGATCGTCGGAGCGTTCGCGACCTTCCGTCATCGAACAAGGCGGGGTGACGTCGCACTCGCGCCAGGGTCTCAGCCGGCCGTGGAGGTCACCCGGTAGAGGTGCCGCGGGTCGGGTACGCCCTTGAGTTCGTGCTCGCCGGCGTCCTCGAAGACGAGCCCAGAGCCAACCGTCAGGTCCCTCACGGTGCCCGAGGCGAGGACCTCCGAGGGACCAGCCACGGCGCCGACGCGCGCCCCGATGACGACGGCCATGCCGCCGGCCTTGCCCGCGATCGTCTCGACCTCGCCAGTGTGGAGGCCGGCCCGGACCTCGATCCCGAGCGGCTTCATGGCCGCGACGATCGCCAACGCGCACCGGGCAGCGCGTGCCGGGCCGTCGAACGTCGCGAAGAAGCCGTCGCCGGCCGTGTCGACCTCGACCCCGCGATACCGGGCCAGCAGGCTGCGAACGGTCGCGTGGTGCCGCTCCACGAGCTCACGCCAGCCGCGATCGCCGAGCCGGGCGGCGACGGCGGTCGAGCCCACGATGTCGGTGAACAGCACGGAAGCGAGGACGCGGTCGAACTCCGCCTGCTCGGAGCGGATGCCGGCGATCATGCGCCCGATCTCCTCGAGGATGACCGGGGCTGGCTGGTACCAGTGAAACCAGGCGGCGCCCTCGCGGTATTCCGGCTCCACCAGGCGAGACCCCGGGATACGCTCGGCGATGAACCGGGCATTCATGCGAAACATTCCGTCGTTGGGAGCGCCGACCACCAAGGTCGGCACGGAGATGGACGGGAGGACGCCGCGGACGTCGGCTCGATAGAACGCCCTGGTCTCCGCGATGAGGGCCCCTGGCGCGACGCTCGCCCGCGACCAGGGCACGATCCACTCCAGCTCGCGGTCGTCGGCAATGGGGTCGTGAGCCTTGAACCAAGGTTTGGTGCCCCAGGTCGCACGGACGGCGTCGATAACCGCTTCCCAGGCCTCCTCCGAGTACATCCAGGGCGTCTCCTCGGAGGCGCAGTACGTGACGAAGGTGTCGCACAGGACGAGCCCTGCTGTCCGTTCCGGATAGGTCGCGGCAAAGAGCATCGCCGCCGGACCCGTATCCCACGACGCGAAGATGACGGCCTGCTTGGAACCAGCGGCGTCCATGACAACCGCGAGGTCGTCGGCCTGGACCTCGAGCGGCGCGACATCGCCAGGCGAGAATCGGTCGGAGCAGCCCCAGCCTCGCCGGTCGGTGTGAATCACCCTGGCGAGCCGGCCAAGGCCATGAAGGAACCGTGACAGAGCCGGGCTCTCCCAGTTCAGATCGACGTGCGACGTGTAGCCCTGCAGGTAGACCAGGTCGACCGGTCCGTCGCCGAACACCTGGTAGGCAAGCGCCACGTCGCCGTTCCAGGCGTACTTCGTCTCTGGTGTTTGGGCCATGAGCGGGTCACCTGTGCGCCATCCGATCGTAACCGAGCGCCGCGACGCCGGTTCCGTTACCAAGAGACCTTGTTGTCCGCGCCCGCCCGACCTGGTCCACCTCGTTTGACGGAATCCTGCCGAGAGCCGATGGTAGGTGGTGCAGTCGCCAATTGCGCCGGGCTCTCCTTCGCCGGTCCGAAGCGCGCGACGGATCGGATTCCCCTCCTGTGGCCCGTACCTCCTTCTCCTCGCCCGCCTCGAGCATCGTTGTGTGCAGTGACGGCTACTTCGACGTCTATCCGCCGGTCGCCCGATCGAGCGGAGACAAGCCCGCCTACCGAGGCGAACTTGCCGAGCTCGGCGCGGGGATCCGTGGCACCGATGCCCGCCTTGCGGTCCGGCCGGACTCCGCGGCGCTCGCGGGTGCGGTCGAGGCCTGGTCTGCCGTCTACGGCGGCGCCGCGGTTCGGGGGGAGCTTGGCCACGGACGGGACGGCAAGGCGACAGATGGCTAGGCACACGGACGCGGGCGACCACGGACGCGCGCGACGATACCGGCGACACGAGCTCGCGCTGCCCGACGGCGGCAGGCTCAGGCTCGGCGTCGATGGCACGATCGAGCACCTCGATCCGGACGGATCGACCAAGCGTTCCTGGTTAGTGGCCGACCCCGATTGGCCCAACCAGGCGATCCGGTTCGGGCTGCGCCCCCAGCCACCCACCGTCACGCCTCACGGCCAGCGCACCCCGGACCCAAGGCTGCCGGGAGCGTAGCCGGACGCCCTGGCGGCCCGGGTCGCGCCCCCATCGGCGGCCGCCCGTCACGCGCGGACCCAGGCGCCGACCTCCGTGTGCGCGACGAGGACGCTATCGGACGCTGCCGCTTCGACGCGAAGCCGCTCATGCAACGTCTCGAGGTCGATCTCACGGGTGGTGGCGATGCCATAGGACTCCGCGGCCTCGGCGACAGTCCGGGCGAGGTTCGTGAGCAGGTCGATCGGTTCCGTGTGTTCTCCGCTACCGACGACCGCTTCCAGCCGCATCGTCGGCGCGCCCAGTCCGGCGCGCTTGAACGTGCCGTACGCGTTCGTGCCGCGAGTCTCCGCACCGGATCGTCGGATCGTCTCGGCGAGCCAGCGACAGGTGGCGTCCCAGAGTGGGGCCGGTGGATTTCGACGAGGACCCTGTCCAGTCGATCTCATGGAAGACGACGATGCCGTCCGGGTCCAGGTGCCCAGCCAGCGAGCGCAGCGTGCCGGCGGGATCGCGAAGCCATTGCAGGACGTAGCGGCCGATGATCGCATCGTATCGATCGGCCCCCGGGATCGCCGCGAGGTCCGCGAGCACGAAGCTGACGTTTGACAGCCCGCGCGTCGATGCGGCTGCACTGGCGGTCGCGATGGCGTCGGCCGACCGGTCTACCCCCGTCACGCTGCCGCCTTCGCCGACGATATCCGCCGCGAGGAATGCGACATCGCCGGCACCACTGCCGACGTCGAGGACGCGCATGCCCGGAACCAGGCCGGCGCTGAGAAGGAAGTGCCGTGTGATCGGGTCGATGACACGGGCCTGCGCGCCCAGCCGGCGCAACTCGCCTGGGTCATGGCCGAGCAGGTAGCTGCCGCGGTCCCGAGGGTTCCTCTCGTCCGCCCGCATCCGGTGATCGTAGCCGTGCGACGCAAGCATTCGTCACGCGGGCGATCCGACACGCCCGCCGCGGACCCAAGCTCGCCTCCCATGTACGCTGCGCCGAGCAGGAGGAGCAGTCCATGTTCCGCATGGCGGTGGGTCACAGCGACGACATCGACGTGGAACGCGCCCTCGACGCCGTCCTCGAGGAGTGCGACGCCGCGCTCAAGGGCGCGACCCCCAGAGCCGGCCTGCTGCTGGCGTCGTGGGACTCCGATAGCCAGGCCCAGATCGACCGGATCCGAGGGCGATACCCCGGGATCGAGCTCGCGGGGGCCACGGCGGCAGGCGAAATGTCGTCTGTCCTCGGCTTTTCCGAGGACTCGGTGGCGCTCGCCCTGTTTGCCTCCGATGCTGTCGACGTGGTGGCGGGCATGGGCCGGGACCTCGCCGGCGATCCCATCGCGGCCATCCGCCGCGCCGTCGAGGATGCCCGCGGAAAGTCCGACCTCCCACCAAGCCTGTGCATCGCGATGTCGACGATCGGACCCGTCGAGGCCTCCGTGATCCTGGAGGCCCTTCGCGAGGCCCTCGGCCCAGATGTCCCGATCCTCGGTGGCGGCGCCGCTCCGAGGGACCCGGCATCCAACCCGACGAGCACCGTTGGCGCGGGCCGGCTCATCACCGGGGACGTGGTCGCTGACGACGCCATAGCGGTCCTGCTGTTCTGCGGCCCGCTCGCGATCTCGTATGGCGTGCACACCGGCTGGCGCGGCGTGGGCCCGAGAGCGCTCGTCACCGGCGTGTCGCCCGACAGCGTGACCGAGATCGACGGGCGGCCCGCGATCGAGTTCTACGAGCGGTACCTCGGGACCGCGGAGCCCGCGATCGCCAACCCCCTCGCCGTGTTCGATGCCCAGGGCTCGGATCGCTTCTACCTCCGGACCCCGCTCGCGTACGACCAGGCCACGGGTTGCGTCACGTTCTTCGGTGGGATCCCCGATGGCTCGAGCGTGCAGCTGACCGTCGCCGCGACCGACGAGATCTTCGAGGGGGCACGGGCGTCGATCGCCGATGCCCTGCGGACCTTCCCGGCCGGCCGGACGCCCGAGGCGGCCCTGATCTTCTCGTGCGCGACCCGCCGCTTCCTGCTGGGAACCCGCGCCGGACGGGAGATCGAGGTGGTCCGTGACGCGCTGGGTCTGGCGATGCCGGTCGCGGGCGTCTACTGCCTGGGCGAGATCGCGCCGATGGTGGCGGGCGACCCGTCGCAGTTCCACAACGCGACGCTGGTCTCGATCCTGCTCGGATCCGCGTGAGCCGGGGTGGCTGACGAAGAAACCCCGCCCGCGATCGGCGTCGAAGCCCTCGAGCGCGAGAACCGGATTCTCGAGCGACGTCTGCATCGGCTGGAGGAGAACGTCCGCCACCTCGAGGCGTTCGGGGACTCGAACGCGCGGCTCCTGTCGCAGGTGGTCAAGGACCTCGAGGTTGAGCGCGCCCGATCGCAGTCCCTGCTGCTCAACGTGCTCCCGCAGCGGATCATCGATCGCCTCAACGCCGGCGAAACGCTGATCGCCGACCGGCACGATGACGTCACGGTGCTGTTTTCGGACTTCGTCGGGTTCACCGAGATCTCCGCCAGCCTGCCCACAGCTGCGCTGATCGACGAGCTCAACGACCTGTTCTCCGGGTTCGACGCGATCTGCGCGGCGACTGGCGTCGAGAAGATCAAGACGATCGGCGATGCCTACCTCGCGATCGGCGGCCTCGTCGACGGAGCCGGCGACCACTGCGCCGCGATCGCCGAGACCGCCCTCCGGATGATCGAGCTCGTCGCCGCTCGCCCGGCCTCCCGGGCCCCGTGGCAGGTGCGGATCGGCCTCAACCGGGGCTCCGTCGCCGCGGGCGTGATCGGGACGACCAAGTTCGTCTACGACGTGTGGGGCGACACGGTCAACGTCGCCAGCCGGCTCGAGGCCGCCTCGCTGCCGGGCCGGATCCACGTATCGGATGTCCTGGCGACGACCCTGACCGATCGCTACGCCCTCGAGCCGCGAGGCACCATCGAGATCAAGGGCAAGGGGTCGATGGCGACCTGGTTCCTGGGTCGTTCGACACGCGAGGACTCGCCCGTCTAGCGGCAGCCATGCCTGCGCGGCCGGTGCCGCTGGCGCGCGCAGGCAACGCCTGCGCTCTCGGGGCCCCGCCGGCGGCGAGAATGCGTGGCTTCGCTGCACCGAATCGGGTTGTCGAGGCCCGGCGCTTCGCGATACTGGTACCACTGGCCGCGCACGGGGGGACTTTCGGGGCGGCTCCGCACTTGTCCGAGCCAAATTGAGGGGCCCTGTGGATCTGCGCAAGATGAAGAAGCGGAAGGCGCGCGAAGCGCGGGAAGCCGCGCACGCCTCCGAGGCAGCCACGTCGACCGTTGAACGCGGCTCCGGCCTTGCGGATCCGGACGCGACCAGTGCATCACTCCCGGCCACCGCGGAGGCCGGAGACGATCGCCGACGCCGACGCGGAGGCCGCCATCTCCGATCAGGTCGAGATCGCGGAGCTGATGTACCGGGCCGCCCTCACCCGGGACGAGATCGCTGCGGCCAGGGAGGCTGCCGCGGCCGAGCTGCTCGCCCTGGCAGAGGCGCGGGAGCAGGCGCTCGCCGAACATGCCGCCGCGACCGAGGCGCGCGAGCAGGCACTGGCCGAGCATGCCGCGGCCGCCGAGGCGCGCGACCGCGCCTTCGTCGATCGCGCCGAGGCAGTCGAGGAGATCGAACGGCTCGCCGCGGAACGCGTCGCTGCCGCTGATGCACGGGAGCGGGCCGCGAGCGAGCGCGCCGCGGCGGCCGAAGCGAAGGAGCACCTGATCGCGGAACGCCTGGGCGGCGGTGGATGCCAGGGAGAAGCTCGTCGCGGAGCGCGACGCGATCGCCAATTCGAGGGACAAGGCCGGCGCAGAGCGCGATGCGATCGCCAACAGCAGGGACAAGGCTGCCGTCGAGCGCGACCTGATCGGGAGCACCGCGCGGCAGGCTGCAGGCGTGGGCGGGGCCGAGGAGCTCGATCCCGAGCTCGAGCGAGCCCGCCTGGAAGCCGAGCTCCAGCGCGCCCACCTCGACGCGCTGACCGGGGCCTTCCGGCGCGAGGTCGGCCGGCTCGCCCTGCGGAACGAGATCGAGCGGGCGCGCCGCGCCGACGGCAAGTTCGTCATCGCCTTCATCGACGTGGACGGCCTCAAGGGCGTCAACGACCGGGATGGGCACGCGGCCGGTGATCGCGTGCTCCGGATGCTCGCGGCGATCATGCGGGCCAACCTGCGGCCCTACGACCCGATCGTGCGGTTCGGCGGCGACGAGTTCATCTGCGGGATCTCGTCGATCGACCCGGGCGACGTCCAGCACCGGATCGGCGTGATCGACCAGTCGCTGCGCCACGCGACCGGCGTCGGCATCACGGCCGGCCTGGCCTCGCTGACGGGCGCCATGGAGAGCGTCGACGAGCTGACCGAGCGGGCCGACGCCGCCCTGATCGAGGCCAAGCAGAACCGGAGCTAGACCCTCGCCTGGGCTCGGGCCTACGCGCTCGCCGTTCCCTCGCGCTCGAAGGTCATGGCTCGCTGCAGGGCGGCGTCCCGAAGGTGCTCCGGGACCTCGACCGCGCCGCCGATCGTGCTTGCGTTGATACCGGCCTGAGCGGCCTCCTCGACCACGCCGCCGACGAGGATCGCCAGGTCGGGCGTCCGATGGAACACCAGGATCCCGTGGTTCGCGAGCAGCACGGCCGGGACGCCAGGCTGGACGGCGGCGCGGATGTTGGCCACGGCCTCAGCCGACCCTCGCGGGCCGTACGAGGCCACCGGCACGCCCGTCGGCAGGCCGAACATCGCCATCGCCTCGACCCAGCACCCGATCGGGCGCCCCGCGACCGCGTATGCCGTGGCGTACGGCGAGTGGGTGTGGAGGACGCAGCCGACGTCGGGGTGATCGATGTACATCGCCGTGTGCATGGCCACGACCGCCCGCTGGATCGGCGGCAGCTCGCCTTCGAGCAGGGTCCCATCGAGGCCGACGCGGACGACGGCCGAGGCCGGGTGATCGCGCAGCGACGGGGCGGCCGTGAAGTACATCTCCTGGGCGCCCGGCAGGCGGAGGCTGACGTTGCCGTGGCCGTTGGCCGAGATCGCCCCGCTGGCGACGACCCGCCGGGCGGCGTCGACCAACTCGGCGACCAGGTCCTTGTCCATGTTCTTGGTGTCCTCGGTAGCCGGGGTGATCGGGGAGTGCCGTGCGCCGAGTATGACCCACCGGGTCCCGGCGGCCCTTGACATCACGGGAGCCCTGCCCTCTGGCTATAGCGTCGCACGATATATTGCGCGATCGGACAACGGGATCAAGGCGAACGAAAAACGGGGCTCCCGATGGGGAGCCCCGTTTGGTTGAGCGGTGACTAGGAGTCGGTCGGCCTCGTCCCGAGCGGGACGTCGACCGTGATCGTCGACCCGGCCCGGAGGACGGTCAGCGACGCGGTCTGGCCGGGGGCGAGCTGGCTCATCACGAGGTCGAGCGGGTGCTGGGCGTCGAGCGCCTGCCCGTTGACCGCGGTGATGATGTCGCCGGCCTTGAGGCCGGCCTTATCGGCAGGTCCGCCGGGGACGATCGCCGGGTCGGCGGCCGCCTGGTCGAACGGGTTCTGACCGAGCGAGTTCGGGTCCTGGCCGAGACCGTTCGGGTCCTGGCCGTTCTGGCCCTGGGCGCCGCTGCCGAGCGCGCTGGCGTCGGGGATCCACGCGCCATTGTCGGCGCCGAGGCCGGCCGCCTTCTTGACGGTCGGGTCGATGGTCTCAAACCGGACGCCGAGCCAGGGACGCGCGAGCGCCTCTCCGGCGGACGCCTGGGCGAGCATCGGGCGGGCGATGTTGATGGGGATCGCGAACCCGATGCCCTGGCTGTCGCCGGCCACCGCGGTGTTGATCCCGATGACCTTGCCGCTGGGGTCGAGCAGCGGTCCGCCGCTGTTGCCCGGGTTGATCGCGGTGTCGGTCTGGATGAGGTTGGACAGGTGGCCGCCCTCGACGTCGATGCTGCGGCCGAGCGCGGAGATGATCCCGCTGGTGACCGAGTCGGAGAACTGGCCGAGCGGGCTGCCGATCGCGATGGCCTGCTGGCCGACCTGGACGGTCGACGAGTCGCCGATCGGGGCCGTCGGGAGCCCGGTCTGGTTGACCTTGATGATCGCGAGGTCGGTGAGGGTGTCGATGCCGTAGATCGTGGCGTCGAAGGTGCGGCCGTCCTTGAGGGTGACCGTCAGCTTGGACGGGTTGCCCGACACGACGTGGTGGTTGGTGAGGATCAGGCCGTTCGCGTCGAAGATCACGCCCGAGCCCATCGCGACGCCCTGGCCGGTCTGGCCGGTGGTCGGGTCAGTGGCGGTGATGCCCTCGGCGGTGATCGTGACCACGGCCGGGCTGACCTGCTTCACGATGTCGACGAGCGAGCCCGCGACGGCCGGCGGCGCGGCCTGGCCCGTCGGGGCGGTCGGGGCCGGCACGCCGGGCTGCGTAGCCGGAGGCTGCGCGACGCCGCCCGAAGCATTGCTGCCGGCGGCTTGCGACGGTGCCGCGGCTCCGACCTTGGCCGTGTTCTGGGCGTGATCGCCGGTCGTCGAGAGGGCGAGGTACGTCCCGCCGGAGGCGAGGACGGCCGTGCCCAGCACCGCGCTCAGCAGGACGGCCGGGCCGACGCCGCGGCCGTTCCGCGGGCGGGCCGGGGCCGGCGGCTGGGCCCAGGTGGTGGATGCCGGCACTGCGTTCTCGGGCGGCGCGAACATCGGCGCGGGGCTCGCGGGGGGTGCGAACTTCGGCGCGGGCGTCCACGTCGGCGGGAACACCGGCTGGGTGGCGTCCTCGGAGGACGCGGCGGTCGGCGCCGGGGGCGGGAAGCCGGGCGTCGAAGGCTGAATCGGTTCGGTCATGGTTCCTTCCGCCCGGGCGGTGCTCTGGACGACGACGCGATGGGATCCCGGGTTGCACCTCAAACCGTGCCCAAGGCAGATGAGGGTTCCCTGAGACGAAGGTGAAGGTTCCTTGACATACGGCGCCCGGCTGCCCGATCGTCCCCTCACCCGCGTTCGTGCGAACGAGGGAGTGCGGATGCGAGCCGCGTGGCCGTGCGCCGGGCGCTCGCCAACCAGATCGGGGAGAAACCATCTCAATGCGAAGACTCATGATTCTGATCGTGCTCGCGGTGAGCGCCGTCACGCTGCTCGGGGCGTGTTCCTCGAGTGCCGGGCTCACCGGCAAGACGTGGCAGTGGACCGCGTCGACGACCAAGGTGCCGGCGTCGCAGTCGGTCGTGCCGGATCCCGAGAACTACACCATCGAGTTCAAGTCGGACGGCAGCTTCAGCTCGAAGGTCGACTGCAACCAGATGTCGGGCACCTACACGACCACGTCGTCGGGTGGCCTGACGATCGTCCCCGGGCCGATGACGCTCGCCGCCTGCGGCGACGACTCGCTCGACGCCCTGTTCGCGGCGGGCCTCGCGACTGCGAAGAGCTACGCGATCGCGAGCGGCCAGCTGACGATCACCGCGGCGGAGGACGCCACGCTGACCTTCAAGTAGCGCCCTCGGCGCGGCGCCCGGGACGACCCCAGGCGCCGCGCCGCTACCGGACCGCAACGCTGGCGGGGGGGCCGGCTCCGGTACACTCCACGCCGTCCACCAACTTCGCGTACGGAACGGTGATGCCCATGAAAGTCGGCGTCGCCAGGGAGACGGCCGCCGGCGAGCGCCGTGTCGCCCTGGTGCCCGAGGCGCTCGGCAAGCTCACGGCTGCCGGGCTGGAGATCCTCGTCGAGCAAGGCGCCGGTGCCGGTGCCGCCATCCCCGATCAGGCGTTCGCCGACGCCGGCGCGACGGTCGTCCCCACGGACGCCCTGTATGCGCAGTCGGATGTCGTGCTCAAGGTCCAGAAGCCGAGCGCGACCGAAGTCGGCCGGCTGCGCAAGGGCCAGGCGCTCGTGGGCTTCCTGCAGCCGCTCATCGACCCGGCGGGCGCCAAGGCGCTCGCGGACGCGGGCGTGACGGCGATCAGCCTCGACGCGATCCCGCGCACGCTGAGCCGCGCGCAGACGATGGACGCGCTCTCGTCACAGGCCAACGTCGGCGGCTACAAGGCGGTCCTGATCGCGGCCAACGCCTACCCGCGCTACTTCCCGCTGCTGACGACCGCCGCGGGGACCGCGAAGCCCGCCAACGTGCTGATCCTCGGGATCGGCGTCGCGGGCCTGCAGGCCATCGGGACGGCGAAGCGCCTCGGTGCCGTCGTCCACGCCTACGACGTGCGGCCCGAGACCCGCGAGCAGGCGGAGAGCCTGGGTGCCAAGTTCGTGAAGCTCAAGACCACCATCGACGCGACCGGCGCGGGCGGCTACGCCCGCGAGCTGACCGCCGAGGAGCGGGCCGCCCAGCAGGCCGAGCTGAACGAGGCGATCGGTGGCATGGACGTCGTGATCACCACGGCCCAGGTGCCTGGCCGCAAGCCGCCGGTCCTGGTGACCGCTGCGGCCGTGGCGCAGATGAAGCCCGGCTCGGTGATCGTCGACATGGCCGCCTCCGCGCTTGGCGGCAACTGCGAGCTCTCGCAGGTCGGCGAGACGATCGAGACCCCCAACGCCGTCACGATCATCGCCCCGGACAACCTCCCGGCCTCGATGCCCGCCGGGGCGTCCGCGTTCTACGCCCGCAACATCTCGGCGCTGCTGCTCGGGATGGTCAAGGACGGCGCGCTCCACCTCGACTTCGAGGACGAGGTCACCAAGTCCACCGTCATCAGCCGCGACGGCGAGATCCTCTCGGACGCCGTGCGCAAGCTGCTGGAACCGGCGCCGGCCGCCGCTGGAGGCCCCGCGTGAGCCAGGAACTCCTCACCTCGCTGGCCATCTTCACGCTGGCCATCCTCGTCGGCTTCGAGGTCATCAGCAAGGTCCCCGCAACCCTGCACACCCCCCTGATGTCGGGGGCGAACTCGATCCACGGCATCGTCCTCGTGGGCGCGATGATCATCGCGTCCGAGGCCGACAACCCGGTCAGCTACGTCCTCGCGTTCATCGCGATGATGTTCGGGGCGATGAACGTCGTCGGCGGCTACGTGGTCACCGACCGGATGCTCCAGATGTTCCGCAAGAAGCCGACGGCCGCCAAGGCCAAGACCGAGGGCGTCACGGACGCCCCCGGGGCCTAGCCGAGGAGCCGGTCGATGTCACAGGAGTGGATCTACACCTTCGTCTATCTCGCCTGGCTGGTGGGGGCCTCGTGCTTCGTGCTGGGCCTCCATCGCATGAACTCGCCTGCGACCGGGCGCAGCGGCAACCAGCTGAGCGCCGCGGGCATGGTGATCGCCGTCGTGGCGACCTTCGTCTGGCTGCTCACCCGTGAAGGCGGGCTGTCGGGGATCGCCCTCGCGATCATCGTCGTCGGCTTCCTGATCGGCGGCGGCGCGGGCCTGTACACCGCGCGCACCGTGAAGATGACCGCGATGCCGCAGCTGGTGTCGCTGTTCAACGCGGTCGGCGGTGGCGCGGCGGCCCTGGTCGCCATCGACGACTTCATCCGCCTGTCCAACGGGGCGGCGGTCGACACGACGATCTTCGTCGTCCTCGGCGCCCTCATCGGCTCGATCACCTTCACCGGATCGCTCATCGCCGGCGGCAAGCTCCAGGGGCTGATCCCAGGCAAGCCGATCTTCCTGCCCGGTGGGCGGTTCATCACGGTGGCCCTTGCGATCGTGGCGGTCCTGGGCACCGTGGCGCTCATCGCGGGGGCGGCCGGCGCGATCACGCTGAGCAGCGAGGTCACCCTCGTCGTCCTCGGGCTCGTCGTGCTGTCGGGGCTGATCTTCGGGATCACGATGGTCCTGCCGATCGGCGGCGCGGATATGCCCGTCGTCATCAGCCTGCTGAACTCGTTCACCGGCACGGCCGCGGCGATGGCCGGGTTCGTGCTCGGCAACCCCGTGCTCATCATCTCGGGCGCCCTCGTCGGCGCCTCGGGCGCGATCCTGACCAAGCTCATGGCCGACGCCATGAACCGGTCGGTCATGAACATCATGGTCGGCGGTTTCGGCGGCGGTGACGACGCGACGGGGGCGATCGCCGGCGCCGGCGGCACGGTGCGCGAGATCGGCGCGGACGACGTGGCCATCCAGCTCGCCTACGCCCAGTCCGTGATCATCGTCCCGGGCTACGGCCTCGCGGTGGCCCAGGCCCAGCACGCCGTGCGTGAGCTGGCCGAGCTGCTCGAGGACCGCGGCGTCGACGTCAAGTACGCGATCCACCCGGTCGCCGGCCGGATGCCCGGGCACATGAACGTCCTGCTCGCCGAGGCCAATGTCCCCTATCCCCAGCTCAAGGAGATGGACGACATCAACCCCGAGTTCGACCGCTGCGACGTGGCGCTGGTCATCGGCGCCAACGACGTGACGAACCCGGCGGCCCGGCGGCCCGGCTCGCCGGTCTCGGGGATGCCGATCCTCGACGTGGACCACGCCAAGTCCATCGTCGTGATCAAGCGCTCGATGGGCAAGGGCTACGCGGGCATCGACAACGAGCTGTACAGCGATCCCAAGACCGGGATGCTGTTCGCCGACGCGAAGGACGGCCTCGCCGCCCTCACGGCGGCCGTCAAGGCGCTGTAGCGGCGGGACCTCCGCGCACCTAGGCTTGCAGCAGCATGTCGCCATCTGCCGTTCCCGCTTGGCCGCGTCCGGCCAAGATCGCGTTCATCGGCTCGCACGGGATCCGCAAGACATCGGCGCTGCTCGCGTTCGCGGCCGAGGCGCAGCGCGCGGGTCGGTCCGTGGAGCTCGGGCGCGAGGTCGTGCGCGACAACCCGCTGGGCATCAACGAGGGCGCGACGGGCGAGGCACAGCTGTGGGTGCTGGTCACCCAGATCCGCCAGGAGCTCGAGCTCGCGCGCCGGGCCGACATCCTGGCCACCGACCGCGGCGTCATGGACAACTTCGCCTACTACCTGCGGTCGTGCGGCGGCACGGACGAGTACGCGGTCGAGCCGCTCGTGCGCCGCTGGTCCGCGACCTACGACCTCGTCGTCCGCCTGCTCCCCGACGTCGCCCTCCAGGCCGACGGCGTGCGATCGACGAACGACGCCTTCCGGGACGAGGTCGAGGCCATCCTCGACCGGGTGCTGCCGGGGCTGGTCGCCGTCGAGCGCCTCATCACCCTGCGGGCCTCGGAGATCACGAGCCGGTTCGACTGGTTCGCGGTGCTCGCGCGGCTGGCGGGCTCGATCGGCACCACCGTCGACGCGCCCGACCTCTGGCGCTGACGCGAGGCGACGGGATCGCCCCTACCAGGCTTCCGCGGGCGCTTCGCGTTCGGCGGCCGATAGCGTCAGGGCGGTGACAGCGCCCGTCCCGGCATCAACCGTGACGGCGAGCACGGCCTTCCCGTCGTCGCCGTCGACCCCGAACGTGGCCGTCGTCGCGCCGTCGCCCGCCGTCGGGAGCCCGAGCCGCATCGGCCCGAACCGGGCGCCGGCGGCGCGCAGGGACCGCCTGACGGCGTCGATGTCGAGGTCGGGGCCGGCGGGGAGGTCCGCTGGCCATCCGGGATCGGGCTGGGCGGCGAGGGCGAGCAGGCGTTCGGCGATCGCGCGCAATGCCGGCGACGGGTCGTGGACGGCCGTGACCGTGAGCTGCTGGACGAGCGGCCGCGGCTCGGGCGTCACGAGGATCGAGAGCTGGACCCAGCCGCGCTCCCCGCGCAGCCACCAGGCCAAGTGTGCGGGCGAGACCGACTCATCGGGCCGCGCGCTGTCCGCCTGGAATGGGCCCAGCTCGGCCGCGACGTGCTCGATCGCCGCGCGCCGGCGCTCGCGAGGCTCGTCGAGGTCCATGTTCATCGCGAACGCGGCGTCGGCCGTGGCGTTGTCCCACGACGCAAGGAGTCGCTCGACGATCGGCCGGTACCGCGCGACGTCGCCCGACGGCGCAACCCGCCGCCGCGGGACCGCATCGGCGAGGACGAGCGCCCGCAGCTGTTCGGCGACCACCGGGCGGCACGGGGCGTAGCGCAGGTTCCCGAGGCCGATCACGCCCAGGCCCGTCGCCGGATGCCAGGCCATGTGCGATCCGAAGCCCGGGTAGCCGCCGCCGTGGGAGATCACCGTCCCGAGCTCGGTGTCCGCGTGCACGACCAGCCCGAACCCGTATGCCAGCACGTCGGCGACTGGCGCCTCGTGAGCCGGGCGGGCGGGCAGGACGGGCGGGACGAGCCGGTGGGCCTGCTGCATCTCGCGCCGCGACGAACGGCGAAGCGGGTGCGGCCCCTCCGGGTCGTCGCGCGCAGGAAACGCGTCGATGAAGCCGGCCACCCAGCGGGCGAGATCGCCGACCGTCGTGAACACGCCGCCCATCGACGCCAGGGCGCCGTACGGGTCCATGCCCTCCCGGACGAGCGCGTCGTCCTGGCGGACATACCCGTGGGCGAGGCGGTTCTCGTCCACGTCCTCGGCCCGGTACGCGGTCGAGGCCATGCCCAACGGCACCAGGATCATGTCGCGCACGAACTCGCGGTACTCCTGCCCGCCGGCGTTGGTGACCACCCGGCCGAGGATCCCGTAGCCCAGGTTCGAGTACTCGAACGTCGTGCCCGGCGGCCAGGTCAACGGCGGACCGGCCGCCAGCAGTCGCTCGAAGGCATCGAGCGGCAGGCCCTGCTGGCGATCGCCCCACGGGTCGTCGGTGGCGAGTCCGGCCGACATCGTGAGCAGCTGGCGGATCGTGACGGGCGGCGAGTCCGTCGTCGATGGACGCCAGCCCGCCAGGGCAGGCACGTGGCTCCCGACCGGGTCGTCGAGCCCCAGCCGCCCCTCGTCGCGCAGCAGCAGGATCGCGGTCGCGGTGAACGACTTCGTCATCGAGGCGATCCGGAACACGGCGTCGGCGTCGGGTCGCCGCTCGTCGCCGTCGCGGATCGTGCCGGCGCCCGCGGCATGGGCGAGCCGCCCGTCACGAACGACGCCCCACGCCACGCCCGGGATCCGCGACTCGCGCTGGAGTCGCTCGAACCGCGCGTCGACCGCAGGCAGGAGGTCCTCGAAGGCGCTCACCCTGCCGCGCCCTCGGGCGTCTCGCCGAACACGCGGAACATGAGCACCTCGCGGAACCCGATCGTCTCGTACAGGTGCCGGCCCATCGCCGATGCCTGGAGGATCGAGACGGTCGCGCCCTGGCGCCGGCCCTCGGCGATCGCGTGCCTGGTCAGCGCGCCACCCAGTCCGAGCCCGCGGGCCTCGCGCAGCGTCGCGACGTTGTAGATGCCGACGGTGCCGCCCGCCGTGAAGCCCAGCGAGCTCGACACGGCGCGGCCATCCACGTAGCCGGCGTACAGCTCGAACCCGGGCATCGCGAGCTCGTCGAGCACGAGGAACTGGCGCGCAATCTCGAGCGGCAGGCCGAACGCGGCGGCCACGACGTTGACGTGATCGGCGAGGCTCGCCGCGTCGTTCGCGCGCCGGACCTCGAGCCCGGGGGGCCACCCGTCGGGTGCGGCGATGGCGTCCGGAATCGGGTACAGCGTCATCGCGGGGAACGCCTCGTCCGGGTCCTCGTGCAGCCCGAGCGCCTCGAGCACCGGGACGAGTTCGTCGTCGAGGCGTGATCGGATGCGGACCTGGAACGGGACGCGGCGCGCGCGAAGCTGCGCGACGCCCTCCTGCACCGAGGCCGCGTCGGCGGGCTCGGCGACGGTCAGCACCTGGTTGAAGAACGGCAGCGGCAGACCGCTCGTGAACCACGCGGCGCTCCCGACCCGCCCCGACGCACCGGCCGGCGCATAGGCGACGCTCCGCGACCAGAGGTCGACCTCGTTGGCTAGCGCGAGACGCGCGAGCTCGGCGTCGTCGGGTCCGTGCGGCGTCTCCACCGCAGCAGTCTGCCGCGTGTACGCACCCCGTGTCCGGTCGTGTCGCCCCTCGGGCCGCCGGCGGAGCCCTGGGCGACGTCAGCGCACGCGTCTGGCGCGCAGCAGCCCGGGCCAGAAGTGCGCGCGACCCAGGCGATCGACCCAGCCGAAGTACACGCGCCGCTCGGCTGGCCCTCCGACCGGAGCGGGCCCGGCCCCGCCAGAATCCGAGGACGCGGCGGCGGCGCGAGCCTCCAGTGCTTCCTCCCGTCGGGCGGCGAGGATCGCCGTGCGCTCGCTCAGGTCGACCGACGCCGCGGCAACGTGGTCAGGATCAGGAACGAGTAGCTCATCGGTGGCCCCCGGCGTGCGATCGCGGCCGTGATCGGCTTGCGTCGCCCGATGCTGCGTGGATGCCAGTCGCGCGTCAGCGACCTGGGTGCGCGGGAACTGGAACCTCGGTCACAGGCCCGGCGAAGACGTCTGCCGCCAGCCGGTCCGGATCGAGGATGCGGATGCCGCCGGTGCCAGTCTCAACGAGTCCCTCGCGGCGCAGCTCGCCGAGCGCGCGGACGACCACCTCGCGGACGCTGCCAACGGCGTCGGCGAGCGCCTGCTGGCTGATCTGCGCGACCAGCAGGGCGCCCTGCTGACGCTCCGAGGCGAGATCGAGCAGGTGGCGGGCGACCCGCTGCCGGACGGTCGCGAACGATGCGCCGGGAATCTCCGCCACGAAGCGATAGACGCGCTCGCTGAGCTCGGCGATGACGGCCCCGGCCATCGCGTGGTCCTCGTCGCACATCGTGCGAACGGCATCCGCGCGCAGCACGAGCAGCTCGGTGTCCACCAGTGCCTGGAGGCTGCCGAGCATCACGTAGTCCGGTTGGAACAGGGACACCACGCCGATCAGCGCACCGGGGCGGCAGTAGCGCACGGTGAGTGTCCGGCCGTCGGGCGAGGAGACGAAGACCCGCACCAGCCCCGAGATGACGAGCTCCACGTGCGGGCCCGATTGACCCTCGCGGCGGACCAGGGAGCCGGCCGGGACCACGAGGCGGACCGCGTCGTCGACCAGCGGCGCGAGGAGCCGCTCCGGAACCCCTGCAAGGTGCGACGACCAGATGGCCGTGCGGACGACCGGGTCGCGCAAGTTCGCCCCCATGACTGCGCAAACCCTACACCTCGCCGTCGATCCTTCCGGGCGACGATCGAGGATCCGATCGTCGCCCGGCTGGCGTCGGGACGCGTCAGGGCTGTGGCGCGCCCAGCCGAATCGAGTCGAGGATGGCGTGCAGCTCGACCTGGTCCGCCGCGTGCGCGGTCGGATTGGGGGCCACGCCCTGGGACACCTCGAACGGCGACGTCCCAGGGAAATCTGTCGTCCGGACGACGACCAGCTGGCCGTTGACATCGACAATCCGGTACTGGCCCGGACGACGCAGACCGTCCTTGTCGACCATGGGGTAGACGTCGACCGGGACGCCGGCGACCGTCTTCCACAGGAAGGCGGTATCGGGGCACTGCGCGAGCGTCCTCGTCGAGGTGAGCTCAATGAGAACCCCTTGGGCGCCGCCGACCGTGGTCGGTACCGGGGTCGTGGCCTTGAACCCGGGCCACTTGGACATGGCCGCCGCGAGCTTGGTGGGCGAGTCCACCGCCGCGGACGGAAACGTGCCGGCGGATGGATCACACGGGTTGCGCGAGACGTCGCCCACGGTCATGAACGAGACGCCCCAACCCGATCCCCCCGCGGGCCCACTGTCCACGAGGACGCTTTCGAAGTCCTCGACGACGTTGCCGGGAAACCACTCCCACCAGTTCTCGGGCACGTCGAAGCTGATCGTCGTTGGCCAGTGGGTCGGCGACGACAGCTTGTACCGCCCGGGGTCGAGGCAGGTCACGGAGGTCTGGATCGGGCAGGGGGCGGTGGGCGCACTGAGGAGGCCGAGGACGGGCGGCGTGGGCGTTGGCGTCGGAGCGATCGTCGGGGTCGGCGTTGGGGTCGCGGGCGCCGCGATGGTCTCCTGTTGATTCCGGTTTCCGGTCAGGAAGGCCCCGCCGACGACGACCGCAACGACGATCGCCGCCGCCGCGAGTCCCCATCGGGCACGAGCCGTGGTGGTTGACAGCATGATGAGCAATCTCCTCGGACCCGCGACGGGACGAACCTGGCGGGTCCCTGGAAGCTCGGCATGGATCGCGTCCCGGACGTGATCGGGCAGCGGCGTGGCGCCATCGAAGTCGTCGAGGTACGCCTCGAGCTGGCCGATGAAGTCGTCGGTACCGTTCATGCCGTGCCTACGCTTCTCTCAAGGCGCGCGTCGGCCTCGATGGCCGCGCGCAGGTGTTTCAGGGCGAAGTGCAGCCGGGACCGGACCGTGCCCACGGGCGTCCCCATGGTTTCGGCGGCCTCGGCGGCGGTCAGACCGACGTAGTGGATGAGCACGACGACCGTCCGGTGCTCGACGCCGAGGCGCCGGAAGGCTTGATCGAGCTGGTGCTGCGTCGCGATTCGGGCGGCCGAGTCCTGTTCGAAGGGCTCGTCGGTCGGCAGCAGCCGCAGGTTGCCGCGATGACGTCGTTCGCGGCGGGCCTCCGTCTGGCAGGCGTTGACGAGCAACCGATAGGTCCAGGCCTCGAAGCGGTCGGGGTCCTTCAGGGTGGGCAGGTACCGCCACATGTCGAGCAGGGCTCGCTGCGTGGCGTCCTCGGCGAGGTATGGGTCGCGCAGGATCCGGCGCGCGACCGAATGCAGGTGATCGCCTTGGCGTCCGATCAACGCGTCGAACGCCGCTTCGTCACCACGCATCGCCCGCTCGACGAGGCTCCGCTCCATCCAGTGGCCCCTGTGGTGTCGACCCATGCGGGGCCGATTCGCGGAGTATGAGTCGGGGCGCGCCTGAATCATTCAATGTTGGTCGCGCCGACCGCGTGGGGCGAGGCTAGGCCGTGAGCTCGATCCGGATGCGCTTGTTGATCCGACCCTTGGACTCGTAGCCGGTCACCCGGATCCCGCCGACCTCGCGGGTGTTGGCGACGTGCGTTCCCCCGTCCGCCTGGAGGTCGAGGCCCACGATCTCGATGGTGCGGATCTGCTCGATCCCCTCGGGCAGCAGGTTGACCTTGGTCCGGATGAGATCGGGGATCGCGAACGCCTCGTCGCGCGGCAGGATGTTCACGCGCACGTCGCGACTCGCGTGGAGCTCGTCGTTGACCTTCGCCTCGATCTCCCCGACCAGGTCGCCCGACATCCGCTCGAACTCGAAGTCCATCCGTCCCGACCCGGGCTCCATGTTGCCCCCGGTCACGAGCGCGCCGTAGTCTCGCCACACGACGCCACACAGGGCGTGGAGCGCCGTGTGGGTGCGCATGAGCGCGTGACGACGGGTCCAGTCGAGGTCGATGGACACCAGCTCGCCGGCTCCGGGCAGCTCGCCATCCGCCGGCGGCTCGAGCTCGTGGACGATCTCGCCGCCGACCCGTCGAGCCCCGCGGACCACCCAGGTTCGACCGTCAACGCCGCGCAGGATCGTGCCGCGATCCGACGGCTGGCCACCGCCGCCCGGGTAGAACACGGTCGTGTCGAGCACGACGAGCGGGGCGCCGTCGCCCTCGACGACCTCCAGGATGCGCGCCCCGAGGGTCCGCGCGTAGGCGTCCCGGTAGCAGACCTCGTCGACGCGAGGGGTCACGGCCGAGCTGTCAGCCGCCGACCTTGAGCGTCCCCTTCATGTTCGCGTGGACGGTGCACACGAACGTGTAGGTGCCAGGGTCGAGCGCCGGGACGTCGTATTTCGCCTCGGTGACGCCGGTCACGATCGGACCCATGAACTTCTGGACGCCGCCGCTGTCGTTGATCGCGACGTTGTGCGGCTGGCCCGCGTCCTCGTTCCGGAAGTCGATCACGAACGGGACGCTGGCCGGGGCCTGGACCTCCGGGGTCGTGAACTGGATGTTCTGGGCCGTGATCACGACCGCCGCTCCACCACCGCCGCTCGGGGCAGCGCTCGGTTCGCCCGATGCACCCGCGGACGGGGCAGCCGAGGGCAGGCCGGACGGGGCAGCCGACCCCGACGGACCGGGTGTTGGCGCGGGCGTCGGCGGCGCGTAGGTCCAGGAGGGGCCAGCCGCCGACGAGCACGCAGCTGCCGCGATGGCGACGGCGACGAGGAGGGCGACGATCGGGAGGCGGCGCATCGAAACCTCGGGCAATGGTTGCGGCAACGCGGATCGTGTCGATCGTACCCATTCCCGGCGCGTCCTGTCGCCCGGAAGCCTCCGGACTACCCGGCGACGCCCACCGGTGAGCCCGCGCCGTCCTCGAGCCCGAGGCGGATCGCGACGGCCGCCGCCTCCACCCGCCCGGACACGCCGAGCTTGGCCAGGATGTTGCCGACGTGGACGCCCACGGTCTTCTGGCTGATGAACAGCCGATCGCCGATCTCCCGGTTGGTCCGGCCACGGGCGATCAGGGCCAGGACCTCGAGCTCGCGCTTGGACAGCCCGAACGTGTCCCCGGCGCCGGCCAGCTTGCCGGGGCCGGTGTGGGGGCGGTGGCCGCCTCCGCGATGGGCCCGGGCGATACCACCGGCCGCGGGCCGACCGGCGCCGGTGCCGGCTCCGCGAGCATTGCGTCGACCTCCGGCGGCAGCTGGATCAGGGCGCGGCCCCCGAGCTGGCGCAGCTCGCGCAGGAGCGGCCGCGCCCGCAGGCGCAACGCGAGCTCGACGGCCGCCGCAAGCGGCTCTCGGGCATCCGCGCGAACGACCCGCGCGTCCGTCCTCGTCCTCGATCCCGACGCGCCCGCCGTGGCGCCACCGAGGATCGCCTCGGCCTGGTGCCAGCGCGCCCGAGCCTCGCGATACGGGTCGCCCAGCTCGTGCCAGCGGCCAGCGAGGTCGGCCCACGCGGCGGGGTCGTCGCGGCCCTGCAGCCGGGCATGGAACGCGCGCGCGGTGGCGATGCTCGCCTCGGGCTCGCCGCGTCCGGTGCCGTCGTCGTCGGGCCGGGCCTGCGTCACGGCGTTGTCGGCCTCGGCCAGGATCCGGCCCGCGCGCTCACGGGACGCGGCGACGTCGCCGATCCGGCGCTTCTCGAGCGCCTCGGCGACGATCGCCGACTCGACCTCGAGCGCCGTCGAGGCCATGCGCGCCATGAGCACCCAGTCCTCGGTCCCCTTGACCCGTGCCCAGCCCCGTTCGGCGGCGCGCCGCGCATCGGCGAGGTCGCCGCTCCACATCGCATACGAGGCCGTCGCCTGGTAGGCGGGTACCGCGAACTGGAAGTCACCGCCCGTCTCGAGCTCGACCAGCACGCGACCGAGCAGGCGCCCGGCCTCCTCACCCGCCTCGGACTCGATCTCGACGATCACGAGGTTGAGGATGGCGTTCACGAACGGGATGCCCGCCGGGCTCCAGTCGAGCGCACGCAGGCTCAGGTCACGCGCCTCGGGCCAGCGGCCGACATCGACCAGGATGCCGGCCACGTTGCCGCCCAGGAGGTTGGCGTAGACCGCGTCGAGGTCCATCGCCCGCGCCTCGGCCATGTCCCGGAACGCCTCGTCGATCGCCTCGCCCGGGCGGCCCAGGAGCTCGAGCACGACCGCCATGTTGGCGCCCGCGCGCCACCACTCCTCCACCAGCCCGAGCTCGCGGGCGCGCTCGATCGCCTCGCGCAGCAGCCGGACGCCCTCCTCGGGATCGTCGCCCCACGCCCGAACCACCGCGAGCGTCGTCATCGCGTGGATCGCCTCGGGCTCCGCCTCGTCGCCCTGGTCGCGCGCGATCTCCAGCGCCTCCGACGCGGCGCGCTCCGAGTCGCTGAACGCGCCGGCGATCATCCGCTCCTGAGCGAGCAGCGCGAGGATCCGCGCCCGTTCGATCGACGGCTCGGGCGGTGCGGTGGCCGCGGCCTTGCGCAGGGCGATCGTGGCGCCTGCCGCGTCGCCCGCCGCGACCCGGTACCGGCCGAGACGGCCCTGGAGCACGGCATACGCCATGCGCTCGCGCCGTTCGCTCAGGGCGGAGAGCGCGCTCTCCGCGTACGCGACCGCACGCGTGGGTCGCATCGCGGCGTACGCCGCCTCGGCGGCCAGCTGGCCGATCGTCAGCACCGCCTCGCCGTCCGCTCCTTCCCCGGCAGCGGGCTCGGGGCTCCCGGCGTCCGGATGCGCGTCGCCGATGGCCCGTACCCCGTCGACCGAGGACAGGTCCAGGCCCAGCTCGAGCGCCTCGAGGGCGTCCTGCGGCGCCTCGACGCGGAGCGCCAGGCGGCCGGCCGCGAGGGCCATCTCGCGCGCCTCCACCAGGCGATGGGCCGCCCGCCAGTGCGCCGCCGCCACGACCGGGACGTCGTCGAAGGCCACCGCGAGCGCGGCACGGTAGCGCGTCCGCTGGGTCGGCAGGAGGTCGGCGACCACGGCACGCGCGACGAGCTCGTGGCGGATCGACAGGCGCTCGGCGCCGTCCGCCCGCACGAACCCGTGCTCGAGCGCCTCAGCCAGCCCGGCGGCGAGGTCGGAGCCGAGGCTCCCGGCACCGCGGCGTGGCAGCGACGTCGATCGCGGGGGCTGCCCGCGCGTCTCCTCCGCCTCCATCTCGGCGGCGGCCCGCGCGAGGCGGGAGCGATCCATCGGGCGCTCCGCCGGCGCGAGGAGGCGCAGGACGCGGCGGCACTCCGGCGACCGCCGGACGAGCCGCGCGGCCACGAGGTCCGCCAGGGAGCCGGTGAGCGTGGCGCTACGCAGCTCGCGCCGAGCCGCGACCAGCTCCTCGACCACCAGCGGCGAGCCGGCCGACCGCTCCGCGACCAGCACGACGATGGACGCGGAGGGTCGCTCACCGTCGATCCCCTCGATCAGCCCGGCGATCTCGCGGCGGGCGAGCGGCGCGAGATCGACGCGAACCGGCGGACGCAGGCCGGCTTCGATGACCGCGAGGTTCTCGCGCAGCGGGTGTTCCCGGGTCAGCCGGTCGGGCTGGTAGGTGAGGACGAGGCAGATCCGCTCGTCCCGGGCGATCCGGGCGACGAACGTGGCGAACGACCGGGTCGCGGCGTCGGCGGCGTGCAGGTCCTCCAGCACGATCACGATCGGCCGTTCCGCGGCGACACGGCCGAGCCACCGAAGCAGCGACTCGAGGGCGCGAGGCTGGCGTCGCTCCGGATCGGCGAGGTCGCTTGCTCGCGGGCCGGGCACGCGCATGGCCCGTTCCCCCATCCCGGGGAGCCCGAGCAGGATCGGCCGCCCGTCCCGGGCCAGCAGGGCGTCGAGCTCGGCATCCGGACGCTGGGCGAGGAGCGGGGCGATCGCGTCCAGCACGGCGGCCCACGGCGGATCAACCGGTCCGTGGGCCTGGCCGCGGAGCACGACCGGTGGCTGCGGACGACCGGTGACCCGATCGAGCGCCTCGTCGAGGAATCGCGTCGCGCCCATCCCGGCGCTGCTCGCGACGAGGACGGTGGTGGCGGCACCCGAGGCGGCAGCGGTGACCGCCTCGACGACTCGGGCGAGCTCCGCCTCCCGGCCGATGAACCGTCGACTGACCACGCGTCCCGGCATGCCGCATTGTATGGCCGCGGCCTCGGTGTCCCGGACGGGTCGTCGCGCCGGGTACGCTGCCTTCGTGAACGAGCGCCGGGCACCCCACCCCGCCAACGAGCTCAACGAGCTCCCGGGCGAGGAGTGGCTGTACTTCACCAAGTCGGTGTGGACGACGGCGTACCCGTCCGAGCTGGGGCACGCGCGACGCCGGGCGCATGGCGCCAACAAGCCGCCGCGGCTCATGGCGCGGCTCACCGAGTTCTTCACCCGTACGGGCGAGCTGGTCCTCGACCCGTTCGCGGGCGTCGGCGGCACGCTCCTGGGCGCCGCGATCGCGCGGGGCCCACGACGGGCGATCGGGATCGAGCTAGACCCCCGCTGGCACACGGTGTTCGAGGAGACCGTCGCCGCGCTGCTCGCCGAGCACGACGGCGCGGGGCCGCAGCTCGCCGATCTGGGACCTGCCGACCCGGGCGGCCAGCGCCCGTTCGACCCGTCGGGCCTGGAGCTCCGCCTCGGTGACGCCAGGGCGCTGCTGCCCACCCTGCCAGCCGCGTCAATCGACTTCGTCGCCACCGACCCGCCGTACAACGTGCAGCTGCCGATGACCATGGCCGGCGGCAAGCTGGCGGAGACCCACGCCAACCGTCGGACCGACTACGCGATGCGCTCGGACCTCGCGGGCGACCTCGCCAACCTGCCGGACTACGCGGCGTTCCTCGACGCGATGAGCGAGGTGCTGTGCGAGCTCCACCGCGTGCTCCGCCCGGGCCGCTATGTGGCGCTCATCGTGCGCGACGCGTACCAGGAAGGGCGCTACCTGTTCACCGCCGCGGACCTGGCCGCACGCGGCGCCGCTGAGGGGCTCGTGCCCAAGGGCGACATCACGTGGTACCAGGCGGGCACGCGCCTCCGGCCGTACGGCTACCCGCGCACGTTCGTGCCCAACATCGTGCACCAGCACATCCTGGTGCTGCGCAAGGCGCCGGAGCGCCGCGCGCCGGCGAAACGGCGCAAGCCCACCGTCGAGCCACCGGAGGGCTAGGCCTCGCCAAACTCCGCGCGATGCTCGCGATAGGCGCGCATGACGTCCTCGAAGCCGCCGAGGATGGGGCCGTCGTCGGCTGACGTCCACGTCCCGACGCCGGCCGCCGACGAGTCGATCACGACGTCGCCCAGCGTCATCTTGTGCAGCCAGCCCTCGCGACCGTCGGGGCACAGGACCCGCCAGTAGGTCCCGGCCTTCTCGAGCAGCACGACCTCGTCGCCCTCGTCGAGGACGCCGATCTCCACGCCGCGGACCTCGTCGGGCGCGCTGAGGAGGCTGACCAGGCGATACCGGATGAGCCGGCGTTCCATCCCGTCGACCGCGCTGCCGGCGTCACCGTCGAACGTGAGCTTGAGGCCGGTCGACACCGACCGCGTCGGATCGGTCTTGCGCGCCTGCATCAGCGAGGGGCGCCGCCAGCGCGGGAGGTGGCCGTCGATCTGGTCGAGCTCCGGTGGGCCCGCGACGGCCGCCTGGACGGCGGTGGTCGCCGCAACCGCACCCGGCATCACCTTCGTGCCCACGGTCTTCGCACTCGGCACGGCGCCAGTCCCGCGGGCGGCCTGGGCCGCGAGGACGTCGTCCGGTGCCGTGGGTTCGCCGTCGCGCCGGCGCTTCCCGAACACCATGAAGGCCATCATCATCGTGACGGCGCCGGTCGTGACGACCGCTGTGGGCATGACGGCCGCGAGGATGGCCAGGATGCCGGGCGGCTGGCCAAGCGATCCGGGCTCGTCACGGGGCGCCGCTCCGCCTGCGCCACCGGCTCCCGGCAGCGTGGAGCCGCCGTCGGTGCCGCTGCCGCCGGAGCCGCCGCCATCGGTGCCGGTTCCACCGGGTCCGCCGGGTCCGCCGCCGGAGCCGCCGGCCGCCCCGGCTCCCAGGATGATGCCGGCGGTCAGGGGATCCGGCGACGCCGACGGTGACGTCATGTCGGCCGACGGGGGCTCGCTTTCGGTCCCGTACGTGGTATCGGCGGGACTCCCGTAGCCCGGCGGCCAGGCCACGGCATTGGGATCGATGGACAAGCCGTTGTCCGGGGGCGTGGTTTCGGCGGCCTGGGTCGGCTCGTCCGTCGGCTTGGGCCTCGGCGTCGGATGCGGCGTCGGGTCCGGCTTGGCCTGCCTGGGCGTCGGGTGCGGCGTCGGGCGCGGCGTCGGAGCGGGCTTCGGCGCGGGCCTTGGGGTCGGCCTGGGGGTGGGCTTGGGCGTCGGCTTCGGAGTCGGCTTCGGAGTCGGTTTGGGGGTGGGCTTGGGCGTCGGCTCAGGCGTGGGCTGCGGCTCGATCGTGACGTTGGGACCGTCGGTGACGAACGTGTACCGCCCGCGGACCTGGGTCACGAACTGCGTGGGCCACACGCCGACGTCCAGCTTCGAGGATGCGGTGAAGCGGAC
This sequence comes from uncultured Chloroflexia bacterium, assembly GCA_963779575.1. GTDB lineage: Bacteria > Chloroflexota > Limnocylindria > Limnocylindrales > CSP1-4 > CAIXZV01. Next base: position 467,693 of record CAVZYT010000005.1, on the reverse strand, counting down.
GCCGCCGTGCCAGTCGGTGCTGCCGTCGGACGCCATGTCCAGGGTGTTCCCGCCCACCTTGACGTGCACCCAGTCGGGCTTCGTGCCGTACGGGCTGCTGTAGGTGATCGAGAACGTGATGACGGTCGAGGGATGCCCGCTGTCGGGCGACACGTCCGGGTTCTGGAGGTGGCTGTCGCTAGCCGCCGAGGCCGGCAGGGCCATCGCGGCGACGAGCAGCAGCGACGCCAGCGCGGCCCGGACCGACGGTCGGCCCAGCGCGGTGACGAGCGCGCCAACGGGTGTCCGGTGATGCCGCAACCAGATAGTCCCACTCGGTCCCTCAGGGCGTGAGGGCTCTTCGTGGAGCATCAGAGGGGCGATCCCGCGCCGCAATGGTACGGGGGTCCTCAGCGTGTCAGGACCGGCGGTGCAGCAACGCCCCGCACCGGACCCGACGGGCGTCTTCGGGCGTCGCCGCCGCACCGGCCAAGATTCCGGTGCGCCCGCGCACCGCCTCGTGGGCGGTCCGGTGCGGTCCGGTGGGGCGAACCGGACGGTCGCCGCCTCGTCCGTAGCCCGATGTGGTCACTCGCCGTGGGCGTGCGCGCAGGCGACGATCAGCGCATGCAGATTCTTGCCGGCAGCAACCAGATCACCCGCTCTGACCGGATCGCCGTGGCGCGCTCCGCGTTCACCTCGGGACTCCTGGTCCTCGTGGGTCTGCTCGTCGGCTGGCTGTGCCTCGGGACCACGCTCGTCACGGCGTTCGTTCCCAACGGCCGCCCGTCTGTCGCCGAGGCCGCGACGAGCGTCGTGGCATGGGCCTTCGCCATCGTCGTGCCCGCCGCGTTCCTGATCATCGGAGTCGCCCGGATCGCCGCGATCATCGAGACCGTGTCGACGATGCGACCGCGGACGGCGACCGCTCGCCTGGTCAAGTCCCTCGGCCCCGAGTACATGGGCGCGACCGGTGTGATCGTCCCGGGTGGCCGCCGCCTCCACGAGCTCGTGCTCGGACCGTTCGGGATCCTCATCATCGCCGTCGTCCCGCCGGCCAAGATCACCCGCCACGTGGGCGGCCACTGGGAGATTCGCGACGAGCGCGGTCGCTGGCTCCCGATCGAAGCGCCGCTCGACCGCGCGTCGCGCGACGCCGAGCGCGTCCGCACCTGGCTCGCCAGCGACGAGCGCGACTTCCTGGTCCGCGTATACGCCGCGATCGTGACGGAGGAGCGCGGGATCGAGCGGACATCGGCCTGCGCCGTTCTCACGCCCAAGGAGCTGGCCGCCTGGATCGCCGCTCTGCCGGCCCAGCGTGGCCTCACCCTCGAACGGCGCCAGGGGCTCGCCGAGACCATCGCAGGGGCCACCTACAGCTGAACCCGGGCACGGGTGAACGCACGGTCGAGGGTGGTAGGGGAGCCAGGACTCGAACCTGGAACCGGCGGGATATAAGCCCGCTGCTCTAACCGATTGAGCTACTCCCCCACGGCGGCAATGCCGGTGCGGGGCGCGGTCATCGGGCCGTGACGAGCGCCGGTCAGCGCCTTGTGATCTGGCCGTCGCGCCGTATCCGGCGCTTGATCGCGGTCAGCTGGAAGGGGCGACCCCGCAGCTGCGACGAACCATCGCGTGACGACGCCAGCGTGTCGCTGATCGCGGTGCCCAGGGAGGTGGTCGCCAGCTCGACGCTGAGCTCGCGCTCCTCGTCGGTCCGCTCCATCTCCAATGGCAGCGAGTCCGGATCGAACGGCCGATCCGCCGTCACAACCGTGAGCATCGGTGGACGCGCATACGCAGGCGCGCCGTAGAGCTTCGGGAGCGCGATGTGTGCCTGCTGTTCGTTGGTCACGAGCGTCCTCGAGCGCCGACTCGTTGTCGGACTGCTGGGATCATACCGGGCCTGCATGCGTCCGTCTCGATACCCGAAAGGCCCATTGGCGTACCCCGGGTGAGGCCAGCGCGCACCGGGTCACGTCAACAGGGGCTTCACGATCTCGTGGAGCACCACCAGGACAAGGTACGCGATGGGTACCGCGGCGAACAGCCCGAGGGCGGCGCTCCAGGGCGTCCGCGTCGCGCGACGGGTCCCCGAGCCCGTTGGCAGCGGGACGACGAGCCAGGTGATCAGGGCGCCGGCGGCGACCACGATCGCGACGTATGCCGTGAGGAACAGCAGCCGCAGGTCACCGCCCGGCGGTGTGGCGCCCCGATCGAGCGCGATGTCGTAGACGAGGAAGGCACAGCCCAGCAGCAGGGCGACCGTCAAGCTCGCGATGACGGCCCGGAAGACGGGGCGCGGGGCGCGCCGGAACTGGCGCCAGCGGACCTCGAACCAGCCGCGCCGCCGGACCTCGACCGTCGGCCGGTGGTCAGCGGAGGGGCCGGTCATCGCTGCCCAGGATCGTGAGCGTCCGGCGTGGGGGGATGGTCTCTGGCGTGTGAACCGCGAGGAGCTCGACGGCCTCCGCGAAGCGATCCAGCTCCTCCTCGGTCGTCCAGAACCCGACGGAGATACGGAGCGCGTCGAGCATCGGCAGGTCGCGCAGGATCGCGAACGCGCGCGAGCCGAGCTCGGCGACCGCTGCCGAGGCCGGCCAGCCGGCGATCCGGAACGTCACCAGGGTCGTCATCCGGGCGCGGGGCGTCACGAGGCTCACGCCCGGGATCGACGTCAGGCGGTCGGCCGCGGCGCCCGCCAGCCGCGCGGCGCGCTCGTGGGCCCAGGGGAGCCCGACGTACATCGAGATCCAGCCGCAGCTGCGCGCAAGGCCGACGATCGACGGCAGGTGGAAGCTCGTGGCCTCGAACCGGCGGGCGCCGGGCCGGAGCACCGGGTGCTCGATGTCGAAGGTCTCGTACGAGAGGAACGTGGCGTGTGCGGGGGTGAGCGTCGCGGCGAGGTCACGGCGGACCCACAGGGCGCCCATCCCCTCCGGACCGAGCAGCCACTTGTGGCCGGCCATCGCGTAGGCGTCGGCGGCCAGCTCGTCGACCGCGACGGGGGTGCCCCCGGCGGCCTGCGCGCCGTCGACGATCATCAGGGTCCCGGCGGCGCGCGCCAGCTCGCCGAGACGGCGGATCGGCAGCACGGCGCCGGTGGTCCACAGGACGTGGCTGGCCAGGATCGCGCGCGCCGGCCGTTCGAGGGCCGCCTGGAACGCCGCGACCGTGCGCTCGTCGTCACCCCCCTCGCCGATGTCGACGACCTCCAGCACGACGCCCAGGCGGTCGCGCAGGGCGAGCAGCGGCCCCAGGCCGCCGGGATGCTCGTGGCGCGTCGTCAGGACGCGGTCACCGGGCGCCCACGGCAGCGCGTTGATGAACAGGTTGAGGCCGTCGCTGACGCTGTGGGTGAGCGCGACATCGTCGCCGCCCGCCACGATCACGGCCGCGACCGCCGCCCGCGCCTCGCCCATGCGCTCGAGGATCTCGGGCAGCTTGTCCGGGTGGGCGCGTCCGGTCGCGAGCTCACGCTGCGCCTGCTCGTCCATCGCGCGCTGGGTCTCGGACGGCATCGGCCCCGCCGTCCCGGCGTTCAGGTAGATCCCGGCGCCCGTCGCGGGCAGGAGCGCGCGGATCGCGGCCACCTTGGCCGGCTCCGGCATGAACGGGGAGACCACGCCCGTATCATATCGACGGCGCCTGTCCGTACCGTCAGCCCCATCGGAGGACCTTCGTGGCCGGCTTCGCCCGCCCCGAGCTCATCGCCACGCCGGACTGGCTCGCCGAGAACATCGGCCGGCCGGACCTGCGCGTGATCGACGTGCGCTGGCGACCCGACGGCAGCGCGTCGACCCTGTACGGCACGGGGCACATCCCGGGCGCCGTCCACATCGACTGGCGAGCCTCGATCGTCGACGCCGCCGATGGCGGTGACGCCCTGCTGCTCGCCGCGCCGGACCGGATGGCGGCCACGATGTCGCGGGCGGGTGTCGGCGACGGGACGTCGGCCGTGCTGTACGACGACACGCTCTCGTACTTCGCGGCCCGCGTGTGGTGGAGCATGCGGGCCTACGGCTACCAGTCGGCCCGCATCCTCGAGGCCGGCTTCCCCGCCTGGGTCGAGGCCGGCAACCAGGTGGCGAACGGCGAGGTGCGGGTCGAGGCGGCCACGTTCACGCCTCGCGCCCAGGTGCGCGATCGGCTGACGACGTCCGACGTCCGCGGCCTGCTCGGCGTGCCCGATGTGCTGCTGGTCGACGCCCGGGGTCCGGCGGAGTTCCACGGCTATGAGGGCAACGTCCGACGATTGGGCCACATCCCGGGCGCGGTCAACATGCCGGTCGCGGCGATGCACCAGCCGGGAACGCAGCGGTTGCGCGACGCCGGCGACCTGCGGGCGCTGCTGCTGCGGGCGAACATCACCCGCGGGCGCCGCCTCGTCTGCTACGACGGGTCCGGCGTCGCCGCGGCGAAGCTCGCCTACGTGCTCACGCTGCTGGGCCACGAGGACGTCGCCGTCTACGACGGCGGCTGGGCCGAGTGGGGCGACCGGCTCGACCTCCCCGTCGACCGCTAGGCGATCACCCGATCAGGCGACGGTGTCGCCGGGCCACGCGGGGTCGACGGGCGGGGTCGTCGCCTCCGGCTCGCCGCCCGATCGGTCGAGGCCGGCCCACGGATCGACCACCCGGTGCGGCGCGAGGATCTGCGCCCGGCGGTGATTGACGGCGACCATCGTCGCCTGCTGGCGCGGCTCGCCGAGGGGGTCGGACCAGAACGTCGCGCCGGTCACGGGCAGGAAGCGCCCGGTCAGCTCCGTCAGGCCGTGCCGGAGGTTGCCCTCGGACGGGAGGAGGTGGATCGTGCCGGTGATCTTGAACGGCGGCACCGAGATGATCGCCTCCGTCGCCTCCTTCGGCGTCCGGAGCTCGGGCATGGTCGGCACCTCGGTGTTCGACACGGCGAACAGGACGGCGTCGAGGTTCACCTGCGCATATTCGACGCGCGTCGTGTCGCCGCGGCGCCCGAGCTCCTCGACGGTCACGTCCTCGAGGATCAGGAACGCGTCGGCGCTGTGGTTGAGAACGTCGGTGACGCGGTGCTGGCTGGTGCGGACGAGCCCGCGCGTCATCAGCGCGTCGGTGTACAGGATCAGCTCGACCGGGGCGTCCTCCCTGAACGGCGAGTACACGTATGCCTCCCTGCGTGCGTTCGGGCGCATGCCCTCGCGCAGCATACGAGGACGCGCTAGCGTCGCGCGCCGGCCGTCACGAGATGCTCGGCGCCGTGCTGGAGGCCCTCGTACAGCCGGGTGACCGTCGCCAGCGTGTCGACCTCGTCGGCCGGCTTGTCGGTGCGCAGCTGCGCGATGCGCGGGAATCGGAGGGCGAAGCCCGACTTGTGGCGGGTCGAGCGCATGATCACGTCGAAGGCGACCTCGACGACGACGGTGGGCTCGACCTGGCGGTAGCGGCCGTAGGTGGCGATCGTGTGGGCCTCGAACCAGCGCGTCATGTCGGCGATCTCGGCGTCGGTCAGGCCGCTGTACGCCTTGCCGATGGTGACGAGCGCGCCGGTGTCGTCGTCGCGCACGGCGAAGGTGTAGTCCGAGAGCACGCCGTGGCGCTTGCCGTGCCCGACCTCGACACCGACCACCACGCAGTCGAGCGTCGCGAGCGCCTTCTTCATCTTCAACCAGCCCAGGCCGCGGCGGCCCGGCGAATAGTGGCTGTCCGGGTCCTTGACCATCAGCCCCTCGTTGCGACGGGCGCGGGCCTGCGCGAACGCCTCCTCGAGCCCGTCGACCGAGTCGACCGTGGCCAGGTAGCTCAGGGCGAAGCTGCCGCCCTCGCTCGCGAGCGGGAGGTCGAGGGCTTCCAGCCGGCGACGGCGCTCGGTGAGCGGCGCCTCGAGCAACGGGATCACCTGCCGCTCATCGTTCCCCTCGCCGTCCCCGTCCAGCCCGAGCGCGTCCCAGGCGACGAAGATCACCGGGATCTCGGCACGGATCTTCGCCGACGGGTTCTTGCGCCCGAGGCGCGCCTGGAGCTGGAGGAACGGCAGCACGACGCCGTCCTTCCAGGCCAGCAGCTCGCCGTCGAGGATGCCGGCCCACGGCAGGTCGCACGCGCCCGCGATGACCTCCGGGAACTGGCCGCTGATGTCGTGCAGGTCGCGCGAGTAGAGCCGGACCTGGTCGCCGGAGCGATGCAGCTGGGCGCGAATGCCGTCGTACTTGTCCTCGACCCAGACCGTGGGGCCGAGGCGGCCGATGATCTCGGCGGCGTCCTCGGCGGGCGACGCGAGCATGAACTTGAGCGGGTGGAACACCGCAAGCGCGGCCTCGCCCAGGCGGTCCGCCTTCGCGAGCATCGCCGTCCGGCCGACGTCGCCTGTGAGCATGCCCGCCCGCTTGACGGCGTCCAGGGGGCGGTCGAAGGCCTTGGCGATGGCCGCCTCGAGCAGCCCCTCGCGGAGGCCGATGCGAAGTTCGCCGCTCAGCACCTTGACGATGCCGGTGGCGGTCAGCGGCGAGGATCTGGCGAGCAGGGCGTCGAGGAGCTCCGCCTTCGCCGCGTTGCCCTGGGCCGCCTCGATGGCCGCGAAGGTGGTCTGGGTCTCCGGGAGGGTCGGCTCGTTTGCCGGATCGGGGGCGTGACCGGCCTCGGTCAGGACCTCCCCCACCGCGATCGCCACGTCCGACGAGCGGTCGTAGGCGCGGCGCATGGCCTCGGGATCCGCGTTGGCCACCCGGAGCACGGAACCGCCGAGGCCCGACCAGCCGACGCCGATCGAGCGCTGGTCCGCCTCGGGGAACGGGCGGCCGGTCAGGAAGACCGCTGCGATCGGGAGCTCGTCGTCGGTCAGGCCCGCCAGGTACCCGGCCAGAATCGCCGTCTTTTCCGAGGTCTTGCTCGTTGCAGCGACGCGCACGGCGATCTCGGTCCAGCGGCGCATGTTCGCGATGGTATAGGGTTCGGTTGATGCTCCATCGCCGGTGGTTCCCGGATCACCTTGACGGTGATCTCGTCATCCTGCGCAGGCACGTTCGAGAGAACCTGCGTGACTTCATGCGCTGGTACCAGGATCCCGAGGTCGCCCGGCTGACCCGCTACCAGGATGGTCCGATGCGGGCCGAGGAGGTCGAGCGCTTCTTCACGATGCGCTCGCTGGGGCCGGATTCGATGGCCATGGGCATCCACGTGCGGGACACGAACCGGCTGATCGGGTCGTGTGCGTTCTCGCAGCTCGACGGCGACAACGGCTCGGCCATGTTCCACATCACGATCGGCGAGCGCGACGCCTGGGGCCACGGATACGGCAGCGAGGCGACGCGGCTGATGGTCGATCACGCGTTCTCGACGCTGGGCCTGCACCGGGTGGCGCTGTCGGTGTTCGCGTTCAACGAGCGGGCGATCCGGGCGTACCTGCGGGTCGGGTTCGTGACCGAGGGTCGCGCGCGCGAGGCGATCTGGCGCGACGGCAAGTGGTGGGACGAGCTCCACATGAGCGTCCTGGAGCCCGAGTGGCGGCGGGCGCGCTGGGAGGAACGCGCGATCGCGGAAGGCCGCGCGACCTCGAGCCGCGAGGGCGTGCCGGTCGAGAACACGGGCTAGGGCGGCCTCGATGCCGAGCAGCGGTCCCGCGGCGGACGCGGCGCGCGCCGCGTTCCGCGAGCAGATGGACGCGAAGGGACACGCCGTCGAGAACGCGCGGCTCGCGGCGGACGGGCTCGACGCCGCGTTTGCCTCCGGCGCGCTCGTGAAGACGCCCGCGCTCGACGCGATGCTCTCGGATCTGTCCGTGGCGCTCGAGCAGGACGATGGCCAGAAGCTGGGCGGCAAGTCGGCCGAGGCCGCGCGCTTCATCCTCCGCGCGATCTCCCGCGAGCTGGACAACGCCTGAGGGGCGGTCGCCGCGGCCCTCCGCGCCTCTTCCCGCCCTCCGTAGTCGCTGCATTTCTCGACTGCACGCGGGCGACGCGCCAAGGATCGGATCGCGGTCCATCCCGCGGTCGCACCATCCCTCTTGACCGGCGGTTCATGCAGCGGGCGACTCGCGGAGTCTCCATGCGCGACGTCGGACCCAGTCGGCGCCGCGCCGCGAATCCTTGGCCGCATGCCTGCGCTCAGGCCATGCATGCAGCGACTGCCTGGAACGCGAGCGTGATCGACGCATGGGCAACTCCGGGGCTGGAACGCCACAACGCGATGCTGCCTACGGTCGCGTCCCGCGTTTCGGGCCGCCTACATGGGTCGATGCGCCGCTCATGTGCATGTGGAGCTCACCGGCCGGGCGCACGCCGCCCTGGCGTTCGAAAGAGGCGGCAATGCATATGGGGAGAGCACGGCTTGTCCTCGGGGCGCGTGTGCCGATGACCCGCGGCAACCGCGCGACGAGGCCCAGCGAAATTCCGCTTGACTCTCGGGTAGGTCGAGGGTTCACGATCCGCACATGGACGACGACCTGCTGCCCATCGGGCGCTTCGCGCGGCTGACGGGACTCACGATCGGCGCCCTCCGGCACTACGACGAGGAGGGCGTGCTCACGCCCGCCGACGTGGACCCGGCCACCGGCTATCGACGCTACCGGCGCGACCAGGTCGCAACGGCACGAGCGATCGCCGCGCTCCGGGACCTCGAGCTGTCGCTGCCGGCGATTCGTGCGCTCCTCGACTCGGACACCGCCGCCACCCGCAGCGACATCCTGCGCGACGAGCGCATCGCGCCTCGAGGCACGGACCGCGAGGCTGCAGCGCGCGCTGCATCGCCTCAGCGTCCTCGCCGCCACCAACCCGAACCCCGATCCAACGACGAAGGAGATCCCCGTGCCGACGCCTCCCCCGCCCCCCGAGCTCGCGCCCGAGATGCACCGCGCCCTCGGCGCTGGCCTGTTCAACCGCTGCTGGGATCTGATGGAGGTCGAGGACCGGACCCGCGACCAGGACGACGAGCTGATCGCGACGGCGCACGCGTCCGCGTGGCACTGGCTCCAGGTCGGGCACGCAGCCAACCGGTCTCGCAGCCAGTGGATGTGCTCGCGCGTCTACGCGGTCCTCGGCCGCGCCGAGCCGGCGCTGTACCACGCCCGCCGATGCGTCGAGATCGTCGACGGCGGCGGCGAGGGCATCGAGGACTGGGACGCCCCGTCCGCCTACGAGGCGATGGCGCGCGCGCTCGCGATCGGCGGTGACCTGACGGGTGCCGCGGAGTGGAAGGCGAGGGCCGCGGTCGCCCTCACGGCGATCGCCAAGCCGGAGGACCGCACCATCGTCGAAGGCGATCTCGCGACCCTCCCCGTCTGAGGTGCGGCGTGCGACGATAGCCGCATGCACGATGTGAAGCTGGGCGTTCTCCTCTGGAACCAGGCCACCGACTGGCCGTCCTACCTCGACGCGGTCCGCAAGGTCGACAGGCTCGGGTACTCGCACCTCTGGGCGTGGGACCACCTGTATGCGATCTTCGGCGACCCGTATCAGCCGATCTTCGAGGGCTGGGCGAGCCTGTCGGCGGCGGCGGTGGCGACCGAGAAGACGCAGGTCGGCCTGCTCGTCGGCGCCAACACGTTCCGCAACCCGGGCCTCGCGGCCAAGCTCGCGTCGACCCTCGACCACATCTCGGGCGGCCGCGCGATCCTCGGCCTCGGCGGGGCCTGGATGGAGCCCGAGCACACGGCCCACGGGATCGACTTCGGGACCGGTTTCGGGCAGCGGCTCGACTGGCTCGACGAGGCGGTCGGCGCTTGCCGGGACCTGCTCGACGGCAAGTCCGTGACGTCGGCGCCGGGCGGGCACTACCAGTTCAACGACCTGCGCCACGCGCCGGTGCCGGTGCAGGCCCACCTGCCGATCATGATCGGCGGCGGCGGCGAGAAGAAGACCCTGCGCACGGTCGCCAAGTACGCCGACCTGTGGAACGGCATGGGGCCCGCTCGACGTGGTCACCCACAAGGTCGCGGTGCTGAAGCAGCACTGCGAGGACGTCGGGCGCGATCCCGCCGAGATCGAGTTCACGCTTGGCTGCAAGGTCACGGTCCGGGACTCCGAGGCCGAGGCCGTGCGGGTCTGGAAGGCGGCGATGGAGCACAACCGGACGCCGCTCGCCGACCTGGAGGACGACTCGACGTTCTGGAACGGGACCCCGGAGCAGCTCGCGGAGCGCCTCCTGCCGTACGTCGAGCTCGGGTTCACGACGGCGATCACCGAGCAGCCGGCCCCCTACGACGACGAGACCCTCGAGCGGTTCATCGGCCAGGTGAAGCCGCTCGTCGACCGCGGCTGACCCGCGGCGCGATCGCCGATGACCAGCGCCTCGACGACCCACGCCGCGACCGTCGAGTTCGAGCACGTCACCAAGGTCTACGGGCAGGCCTCGAAGCAGGGCACGCCGGGCGCGGTCAACGACCTCTCGCTCACGGTGCCCGCCGGGCGGATCTGCGTGCTCGTCGGCCCGTCGGGCTGCGGCAAGACGACCTCGCTCAAGATGGTCAACCGGCTCATCGAGCCGACGTCGGGCAGGATCCTGATCGACGGCGTCGACGCAGCGACGCGGAACGTGACGGACCTCCGGCGCGGGATCGGGTACGTGATCCAGCAGTCCGGCCTGTTCCCCCACCAGACGATCGGCGAGAACGTGGAGACGGTCCCGCGCCTGCTCGGCTGGTCAAGGAGCAGGCGCAAGGAGCGGGCGGACGAGCTGCTCGCGCTCGTCGGCCTCGACCCCAGCGGACTACTCGCTCCGCTACCCGGCCCAGCTGTCCGGTGGCGAGCGGCAGCGCGTCGGCGTGGCCCGGGCGCTCGCCGCCGATCCGCCGATCATGCTCATGGACGAGCCGTTCGGGGCCGTCGACCCGATCGTGCGCGAACGCCTCCAGAACGAGTTCCTGCGCCTCCAGGAGCAGCTGGCCAAGACGATCCTGTTCGTCACCCATGACATCGACGAGGCGATCAAGATGGGCGACCTCGTGGCCGTGTTCCGGACCGGCGGGATCGTCGAGCAGTTCGGGCCGCCGTCCGAGATCCTGGCCGCGCCCGCGTCGCCGTTCGTCGCCCGGTTCGTGGGCGCGGATCGCGGGCTCAAGCGCCTGTCGCTGACCCGCGTCAACGACCTCGAGCTCGCGCTGGCCGTGACCGCACGCGTGGGCGAGGACGCGGCCGATGCACGGCGAAGGACCCTCGCGGACCCGTTCGCCTACCTCCTGCTGCTCGACGCGGACGGGAAGCCGCTGGGCTGGGTCGGCGAGGGACGAGATTCCGGGCGAGGGCACGCTCGATGCAGAGCTCGTCGAGACGACCTCGCCACTGCTCGACCGGCGGACCACGCTCAAGGACGCGCTCTCGATGCTGCTCGATCGCGACGTCCAGGCCGGGGTGGTCGTCGATCGCCACGGCGTCTACCGCGGCCTCGTCAACGTGGACCAGATCGCCGCCTACATGCGCGACACCGCGCGGCCATCGGACGCCGTCGTCCCGCCCGCGTCGGGCGCCGAGCTCGCGGAGGAATTCGAGGCAGACCTGGCCGCGACGCTGGCGGGGGACGGCTGAGTGGCGGAGTTCCTGCGCCGCAACGGTGGCCTGCTGACGGACGGCCTCGTCCACCACCTGGTGCTCACGGCGATCGCAATCGGCGTCGGCTTCGCCCTGAGCCTGATCCTCACGCTGCTGATCGTCCGCTGGCGCCGCCTCGGCGGCCCGATCATCGCCGGCGCCGGGCTGCTGTACACGATCCCGAGCCTCGCCCTGTTCGCGTTCCTCGTGCCGATCACCGGGCTGTCGCTGCTCTCGGCCGAGATCGGCCTGATCTCGTACACGCTGCTGATCCTGGTGCGGAACACGCTCCAGGGCATCGACGGCATCTCGCCGGACATCCTCGAGGCCGCCGACGGCCTCGGCTACACCCGGATGCAACGCCTGATGCGGGTGGAGCTCCCGCTGGCGATGCCGCTGATCATCGCGGGACTGCGGATCGCGACCGTGACCACGATCGGGCTGGTGATGGTCACCGCCGTGATCGGCGAGGGCGGCCTGGGCCAGGTCCTGCTGCGCGGCTTCGGCCTCCGCAACTGGGGGCTCGTCTACGCCAGCCTCGTCGTGATGATCGTGCTCGCGATCGTCCTCGATGGCGGCCTCGGCTTCACCGGCCGCCTGCTGACGCCGTGGGCGCGGCGGAGCGGCCGCTGATGGAGGTCATCGGCTGGTTCGGGGATCCCGCCAACTGGTCGGGGACGCATGGCATTCCGAACCGCGTCGTCGAGCACATCGAGCTCGCCGCGCTGGCCATCCTCATCGGCTGCCTGATCGCGATCCCGGTCGGGCTGTTCATCGGTCACACCGGCAAAGGAGCGGGCGCCGCCGTCGCGATCGGCAACCTCGGGCGCGCCGTTCCCTCCTACGCGCTGCTCGTCATCTTCGTCCCGCTGCTCGGGATCGGGTTCTGGAACGCGCTGGCGGCGCTCGTGCTGCTGTCGCTGCCGCCGATCCTGACCAACACCTATGCCGGGCTGCAGGGCGTCGACCGGGACCTGGTCGAGGCGGGTCGCGGCATGGGGATGCAGGAGCGCCAGATCCTGCGCCACGTCGAGCTTCCCCTGGCACTGCCGGTGATCCTCGCGGGGGTCAGGATCGCGTCGGTCCAGGTGGTGGCGACGGCGACGCTGGCGGCGCTCGTCGCCGGCGGGGCGCTGGGCCGGTTCATCGTCGACGGCTTCGCCCAGCAGGACACGCCGATGCTGGTCGGCGGGGCGATCCTCGTCGCACTGCTCGCGATCCTGACGGAGCGCCTGATGACGATCCTCGAGCACCGCGCGGTCTCGCCTGGCCTGCGCGCGGTCCTCGCGGCCGGCGCCGAGCGCCCGGCGGACATCGTGCCGCCGCCCGCCTCGACCTGACCGTCACGCCGTTGTAACGCGGCGGACCCCGAGTCGAACTGAAATCCTGTCAGGTCCGAACACGAACAGCAGGTAGCATCTCGGAGCCCGATCACCGTGTGTTGCGGTGCGGGAGTTCATAGAAGGAGGACCCAATGCGGATGACCCGCATGGCTGCCCTCGGGGCGACGTCGCTCGTGCTCCTCGTGAGCGCGTGCTCGTCGGGTGGGAGCAGCTCAGCACCGGCGGCCACCTCGGCCGCGGGAGCCTCGGCACCGGCCAGCGTTGCGCCGGCGACCGAACCCCCGAGCCTGACCGGCAGCGCACCCGCGAGCGCCGGACCGTCAATCGCCAGCCAGCTCGTGCTGGGTGGCCCCCCCGAGTGTCCAACGCGTCCGTTCTGCCAGCAGGGACTCGAGAAGACCTACGGCCTCACATTCAAGGACTTCAAGCCGCTCGACGTGGCCGGTCCCCTCACGGTCGAGGCGCTCAAGAACGGCGATGTCCAGGTCGCCATGCTGCTGACGTCGGACCCGGCCTATGCCACCAACGGGTTCGTGCTGCTCCAGGACGACAAGAAGCTGCAGCTGGCCGACAACCTGGTCCCGATCATCAGCAAGAAGATCGTCGACGCCAACCCTGACGTCGCGGCGCTCCTCAACGCGGTCTCCGCTGAGGTGACCCAGAGCGAGCTCACGGCCCTCAACAAGGCGGTCACCGTCGACGGCGAGACGTCGGCCGATGCCGCCAAGAAGTGGCTGACCGACAACGCCCTGCTGCCGGCCGCGGCAGTTCCCAGCAGGAACCAGAAGGTGACCGTCGGCTCCACCAACTTCTACGAGCAGGAGGTCCTGGCGGAGGTGTTCGCCCAGGTCCTCGAGGCCAACGGGTTCACCGTCGACCGCAAGTTCCAGCTCGGCGCCCGCGAGGTCGTGTTTCCGGCCCTGCAGAAGGGCGATATCGACCTCCTCGTCGAGTACGCCGCCACCGCCCTCGAGTACGTGAACAAGGGGGCCGGCGAGGCGACCACCGACGCGGCTGCGACCACGGCCAAGCTCAACGAGCGCCTCGCGCCCCTCGGGCTCGTCGCGCTCGACCCGGCCTCGGCCACCGACCAGAACGGGTTCGCCGTCACCACGGACACCGCGACCCAGTACTCCCTCACCAACCTCAGCGACCTGGCGAATCCGGCGCCGTAGCGCGCCCGGGTCACCCGCCCCGCCACGCACGAAGGCCCCGGCACCGCCGGGGCCTTTCCATGTCATACGGTCGACGCGTCCTCGCCGGGAGCGTCTGGCCGGCGCCCGCGGCCGCCGAAGATCAGGACGATCGCGCCGCCGATCGAGGTCACCAGCAGCGTCGCGAGGTGGACGAGCAGCCCGAACGCGAGGGCGGACGTCTTGCTCGATGCCCACCGACCCCGCGATCGTGATCACCGCGAGCTCGAACGTGCCGACGTAGCCCGGCCCCGCCGGGATCGCCGTCGCGAGGTTCGTCCCCGCCGCGAGCAGTGCCGCCTGCCCGATCGTCGGTTCGACCCCCACGGCCTGGGCCGCGGCCGCGAACGCCAGCACGGTGCACGTCCAGGACGCGAGCGACAGGACGACGGCGATGCCCACGACCCGCGCGTTGCTGGCCACCGCCAGGCCCTCGCGCAGGCGGGTGAGGGCCGCCCGCACCCGCGGCCAGCGGTCGAGGAATGCGGCCACCCGGGTCGCCCCCGGCAGCCGGTGCGCGGCGATCCCGGCGGCGACCCCGACGACCAGCAGGGCCGTCACAGCGAGCCCGGCGAGGACTGCGGACGCGACGATCCCGCGCACCGAAAGGACGAGGATGGCGATCGAGGCGATGGCGACGACGACGAACGTGTCGACGACGCGCTCGATGACGATGGTGCCCAGGATCGCCGAGCGCGAGATCGTCGTGCGCTGGCCCAGGTCGTGGGCCCGGACGAACTCGCCGAGACGCGCCGGCAGGACGTTGTTGGCGAGGTAGCCGACCAGCAGCGACGCCATCGTCGTGCCGGTGGGGACGTTGGCGAGGGGCGAGAGCAGCACGCGCCAGCGGAACGCGCGGAACACGACGTCCGCGACGACGAACACGAACAGCAGCGCGATCCACTGCGGCTGCGCGGTCTTGAGCGTCTGCCACGCCGCCTCGACGTCGACCGTGCGGACGACCAGCACGAGGGCGACCGCCGAGATGACGAGCCCGAGCGCCGCGCGCCCCAGGCCGCCCCGCAGGTAGCGCACGTCAGGCGGTGCCGGGCTCGCGCGTCTGCGATCGAGGGAGCAGCTTGGGCGACCGCCGGATCCCGGTCCGGTGGAGCAGGTAGCGCGCGACCACCCGGAGCGTCGAGAGCCCGTAGACCACGCTGCGCCGGAAGCCGACCGAGCTCGCCTCCTCGAAGTAGCGCGTCGGGACGGCGATCTCGTCGACGCCGAGCCCGCCCACCGCGACGACCTGGGCGATCAGCTCCTGGTCGAACACGAAGTCGTTGGAGTTCAGCTGGTACGGGATCACCTCGAGCAGGCGCCGGCTGTAGGCGCGCAGGCCCGTGTGGTACTCGGACAGGTGGAGGCCGAACGCCGCGTTCTCGACGCCGGTGAGGAAGCGGTTCGAGACGTACTTCCACTTGGGCATGCCGCCGGCGATCGGGTCACCCAGGAACCGGCTGCCGAGCACGAGGTCCGCCTCGCCCGCGAGGATCGGGGCGACCAGCTCGGGGATCCGCGTCGCGTCGTACTGGTAGTCGGGATGGAGCATCACGACGACGTCGGCGCCCCACTCGAGCGCCCGGTCGTAGCACGTCTTCTGGTTGCCGCCGTAGCCCAGGTTCTGGCGATGGACGATCACCTCGAGCCCGAGGCGCTTGGCGATCTCCACGGTCTCGTCCTTCGACACGTCGTCGACGAGGATCACGTGGTCGATGAGGTCCTTGGGGACGTCGTCATACGTGCGCTCGAGCGTGCGGGCGGCGTTGTACGCGGGCATGACGATCACGACCCGCGGCTTGTCCGGCATCCGCACAGGGTAGTGCCTCGGCCCACAACCGGGAGACCCGCCGAAGGTCCGGGGCGAGCGGCATCGGTAGCCGGCGTCGCAGACCCGTCACGAATCGTGGGTATCGTTGGGCCAATCCATCTGGCACCCTGACCGCGGGCGCCCACGCCCGCAATCGGAGATCAGCATGTTCGAGCGACTGTTCGGGGATCGTCGCGATGATCCCGCCCTCGCCGGCCGCGTCCCGCCCGGCCAGTACGTCACCGAGAAGTTCCCGGTCCTCCACTACGGGAGCGTGCCCAAGGTCGACCTCGCGACCTGGGACTTCAAGGTCTACGGCGAGGTCGACACCCCGCTGCGCTTCACGTGGGACGAGTTCAAGGCGCTGCCGCGCAAGCAGGTCACGACCGACATCCACTGCGTCACCCGCTGGTCGAAGCTCGACACCCACTGGGAGGGCGTCGCGATCCAGACGATCCTCGAGCTCGCCGGGGTCCGGCCGTCCGCGACCCACGTCGTCGGCCACGCCGAGCAGGGCTACACGGCCAACGTGCCGCTGTCGGTGCTGGACGACGACGACGTGCTGCTCGCGGACACGTTCGAGGGCAACGCCGCTCGAGGCCGACCACGGCTACCCGATGCGGCTGATCGTCCCGAAGCGCTACTTCTGGAAGGGGCCCGAAGTGGCTCCGCAGCCTCGAGCTCCTGAGCCACGACATGCCCGGCTTCTGGGAGCGCTACGGCTACAACAACGACGCCGACCCGTGGAAGGAAGAGCGCTTCTCCGAGTAGCGCCGCGGCACGACGCCGTGGTCGAGCGGGCTAGCCGATTCCGACGACCCGCCAGACCTGGCGCGTCCCGGTAAGGCCCTTGAGCTCGTGGGAGCCGGCGTCCTCGAGCTGCAGCCCCGACCCCTCCACGAGGTCCGCGGTCGTGGTCGTGAGCATGACGTCGCCCGGACCGCCCAGCGCGATGACGCGCGCTGCGACGTGGACGGCGATCCCGCGGACGTCGTCGCCGACCAGCTCGACGTCGCCGGTGTGCAACCCGGCCCGGATCTCGATCCCCATGGCGCGGCTCGCGGCGACCATCGAGGTCGCGCACCGGACCGCGCGGGTGGGGCTGTCGAAGATCGCCAGGAAACCGTCGCCGGTGGTGTTCACCTCGCGGCCGCGAAACACATTCAGCTGCTCGCGCAGGCGAGCGTTGTGCGCCGTCAGCAGGTCGCGCCACGCGGCGTCGCCGGCCTCGCGCAGCCGCGTTGTCGAGTCGACGATGTCGGTGAACACGACGGTCGCGAGCATCCGCCCCGGGGAATCCTCGAGGGCCTGACGCATCGCGCGCCCGCTGCCGCCCCACTCGATCGAGACGCACGCCTCGTCGCCGACGACCCACTTGTCGTGGCCCGGTGGGATGTCAAAGACCTCGTTCTGCCCGATGTCGAGCGTCTGGCCGTCGTCCATGACCACGTGCATCGTGCCCGACATCGTGTAGCCCAGGTGTCGCATGGGGCATGAGGACACGCCGAGGATCGGGGCCATGCTCTCCGACCAGCGCCAGCCCGGCTCGAACCGGCAGAGGCCGACGGTCGCCTCGTCGAGCGCGACGGACTCGACCCGGATCATCGGCATGGTCCTGACGTCGTCGGTGTCGCCAAAGCTCTTGGCCTGCAGTCGCGGCATCCATGGCCTCCGTGCGCGCGGTTGACCCGGCCATCATGCATCGGGCCCCGCACCTATGCTCTGGCGATGGATGTGGCAGCCATGTGGCGGATGTATGGGCGGCACGCTGCGATCCACCTGCGGGCCGGCCCCGCACGGTTCACGGCGCACGGCGAAGCCTCGTTCATCGTGCTGTCCGGGGCGCCCCATGTCGACATGAACCAGGCCGCGCTGTTCTCAGGCGCGACCGACGCGGACGCGGTGGCGATCGCCGAGGCGGCCACGTCGCATGCCGTCCCGTGCCTGCTCGCCGTCTCGGCCTCGTTGCGCGACGGGTCGTCGGTGCGGGCCGCCCTCGCCCGTGCCGGGTTCCTCAAGGCCCGTGAGCCCGAGGGCCTGTATCGCTCTGGGCGGTTGCCGGCGATCCGCGAGAGCCCGTTCGACGTTCGCCGCGTGCGGTCGGCGGACGATCACGCCGCAATGCGCCGGGTCTTCGAGACGGCGCATGGCTACACGGACGACGCCACCCTCGCCATGGGCGGCGCCGCGCTGCTCGCTGGACCCGACGTGGCGGCGTACCTGGCCTGGGACGGCGACACGGCGATCGCCGGCGTCTACGTGACGCGCGTCGAGGGCACGCTCGGCGTGTTCGACATGAACACCGACCCGGCGCACCGGCGGCGCGGGGCCGCCGCAACGCTCCTGACCCGCGCTCTCGCACAAGACGGCGACGACGCGGGCAGCGCCGAAGTGCTGCTGTGGTCGACGCCGGCGGGCCGGCCGCTGTATGAGTCCCTCGGCTTCGTCAAGGTGGACGACGTCGAGGCCTGGACCCTCGGCGCGAGCGACGAGGACCTCGCGTCGGTCGGGACCGGCTGAAGGCGCCGATCCAGCGCGTGGTCGGGCCGCCTCGGCCGATCCGGGACGCGGCGCCGCGGCTGCGCGGGCCGCGTCCCGGAGCGGACGTCAGTGGCTGTTGTTGTACGCCGCGAGGCCTGCCCAGTCGCCACGGCTGGCGTAGGAGGCCTGGGTCGGCCAGCTGTCGATGGTGGCCGGGCGGCAGGGCACCGCCGGTGGCGATGATCTGGCGCAGGTCGCCGCCGTTCGCGTGCTCGAGCTGGGCGTAGTTGGTGATCCCGCCGTCGTTGAGGATCGACGCGATCCGCGGCCCGATGCCCTTGATCTGCGTCAGGTCTTCGGTCGGCTCGGCGACGGCCACGCCGCCGCCGCCTTCTGCGGGGCGGGTCGCGACTTGGCCGCGTGGGTGTTGTACTTCATCAGGCCCTGCCAGTCGCCCTTGGAGGCGAGGCTGGCCTGCATCGGCCACGACGCCACGTTGGCGGGCGGCACCATGTCGGCCATCGTGCAGCGCGTGCCGCACCTGCGGCTCGTTCAGCTCGGCGAGCGCCGCGTAGGTCGTGATCCCGGCCGCGGCGAGGGCCGCCGAGGCCTTGGGCCCGACGCCCACGAGCTGGGTCAGGTCGTCGGCCGGCCGGCCGGCGCGACAGCCGCCACCGGCTCGGGCTCGGGCGCGGCCGCCTCCACCGGCGCGGCGGCTCATCGGGCGCTGCCTCGGGGGTCTCCGCGACCTCGAGCTCGTAGTCCGCGGCGACCTCTTCGCCGCCCAGCGCCTCGACGGCAGGCTCCACGAGGGCCTGCAGCGCCGCGGCCTTCTCGGCGGTGAGCGTGCTGTTGAACAGCACGGCGTGCTCGTCGGTGATCGCCTGCTCGATGAGGCCGATCGAGTGCTCCCAGCTGCCCTCGTACAGGACGAACACGGCGCTCTTCTTCTTCTCGATCTCCTTCGCAGACCGACCGCATGAACTTGTCGTCGATCCCGGTGTCGTGGATCCCGCCGCGCAGGCCCCCGAGGACGCCGCCGGCCGCGCCCATGGCGACGGCACCCGCGGGTCCGGCGACGATCGCCCCGACGATGACGCCGAGGGTGCCGACGCGGACGCCGCTCTTGAGCGCGCCCCGGTCGGTCGTCTGGTGGACGCTGATCCGGCCGAACCGACCCCGGTCCACGACCGCCGCATCGACGATCTTCACGTTGTCGTTGGCCTCGTCGACGCGCTGGACCGCCTTGAGGAGGCGTCGCGCGGCGTCACCGCTGTCGACGGTGAACGCCGCCAGGGTCGTGTGAGCCTGCTCGTTGTCGCTCATGAGCCTCATCTCCTTGGGTTGCGCTGCATCGGTTCGGTGTGCCTGCGGCACACCAGGGTCCTTGGTCGCGCCCGGGGCGAGGGCCTTGCGCAACACTGACTTGCGCGCTCGTCCCGCGGACGTGTGGCACACGGGACGCTGCCGGCGCCGCCGCATGCCGATGGTGGGTCAATGACCAACCTCTGGGCGTACCTCCCCTGTTGGCGGCCTCGAGAGCCAGTGCGCCGCCGCAGCAGCACCGGCTCGCTCCTGTCACTCCGCCGGACCACGCATGGTACGCGTATGCCTTGGGGTTCGCACCTCCGATTTGAGGTTACGCCGAGGCCGCGCGCACGCACGAGGCCTAGATCGACCGCTGGTACGACCGGAACGTCCGGGTCGCCCACGCGGTCGAGAGCACGGCCAGGATCGCCAGCGCAGCGATGCGCGGCAGCACGAACGACCAGTCGGGCGTCGCGGCGAGCGCCTCGCGGCCTGCTTCGACCGCCCAGTTGACCGGGTTGAACCGGGCCACCGTCTGGATCCACTCGGGCGCGAGGGCAAGCGGCAGGAACGCGGCCGACAGGAACGTCAGCGGCAGCGTCAGCATCGTGTTGATGCCGATGACCGACTCCCGCTGGCGGAGCATCAGCGCCATGGCGTCGCTGAACGACGCCACCGCCGCGCCGAGGAGCATCGCGCAGACCGTCAGCGCGAGGTACCCCAACAGGCCGCCTTCGAACCGCGCGCCCAGCAGCAGCGCGAGGCCGCCGATGATCGCCGCCTGGATGAGCAGCGACACCATCTGGTAGATCGTGAGGCCGCCGATGATCGCGCTGCGGTGGGCGGGCGTGACCAGGAACCGGTCGACGACCGAGCGATCCAGGTCCTCGATGACCGACATCCCGCTCCAGCCGCACGAGAACAGCGCGGTCATGACGAGCACGCCGGGGACGAGGTAGTCGAGGTACGTCATGCCGTTGGCGCCGAAGCCCGGGATCAGCGTGATGTTCTGGAACAGGGCGCCGAACAGCAGCAGCCAGATGACCGGCTGCGTGATCGCCATCAGGACGAACCACGGCTGGCGGACGAAGGCCCGCAGATGGCGCTCCGACTGGTACATGGTCTGGACGACGGCGGTCATCGGGCGATCTCCAGGGCCTCCGGGCGGAATGCCCGGCCGGTGTGGCTGAGGTAGACGTCGTCGAGCGACGGGCGCGCGACGGTGACCGTCGCACGGTGACGCCGGCGCCGTCGAGCGCCAGCAGGACGGCGGGCACGCGCGAGGCCGCGTGGTCCGCACGGGCCGAGACGCGGGTGCCGTCGACGACTGGGGCTCGCGAGGCCGTCGATCCCGCGACAGGACCGATGCCGCCGCCTGGCCGCTGGCCGGGCCCTCGAGCGACGATGTGGATCGCGTCACCGTGGAGCTCGGCCTTCAGCGCCTCGGGCGTGCCCGCGGCGACGATCCGGCCGTGGTCGACGATCGCGAGCTCGTCGGCGAGGTGGTCGGCCTCCTCGAGGTAGTGAGTGGTCAGGAGAATGGCGAGGCCGCCGTCGCGCGAGAGCGCGGCGATCTCGGTCCACAGTCCGGCGCGGGCCTCCGGATCGAGCCCGGTCGTCGGCTCGTCGAGGAACAGCACCTGCGGGTCGGTTGATCAGGCCCATGGCGACGTCGAGCTTGCGGCGCATGCCGCCCGACCAGGTGCCGACGAGACGGTCGGCCGCGTCGGTCAGGTCGAAGCGCTCGAACATCCCGTCGATGCGCGTCCGCAGCTCGCGCGCCTCGATGCCGAACATCCGGCCCTGGAGCACGAGGTTCTCGCGCCCCGTCGCGCCGGGGTCGACCGCCGAGCGCTGCCCGACGACACCGATTGCGCGCCGGACGCGATCAGGATGGCGGAGGACGTCGTGACCGGCGACCGTGGCCGTTCCCGAGGTCGGCCGCGAGAGCGTCGAGAGGATGCGGACGGTCGTCGACTTGCCGGCGCCGTTGGGCCCCAGCAGGCCGAAGATCGAGCCGCGGCTTGACCGTCAGGCTGACGCCGTCGAGGGCGCGGATGTCGCCTGGGTAGTCCTTGACGAGATCGGTCGCCTCGATGCCCTCCGGTGGGGATGTATGATGCGCATGCGGACATTCCGTCCTCCTAAGTAGCTTAGTTGCTAAGATATCCGCATGATGAACGACAACGCCGCCATCCGTCAAGCCGTCCGCACCGTCGCGTTCGACGAGGCGCTGGCCGAGCACCTCGGCCTCAACCCCACCGACCTGCGCTGCCTCGAGCTCGTGATCGCCGATCCGGGCCTGACGCCGAGCCGCCTCGCCGAGCTCGTCCGGCATCACGACCGGTGCCGTCACCGGCGTCGTCGACCGCCTCGAGCGGGCGGGCTACGTCGCCCGCCAGCCCGATCCGGCCGACCGCCGGAGCGTCACGATCGCGCCCGTCCCGTCGCGCGTCGCCGAGGTCGTCGATGCGCTCGGCACCCCTCACGGCCGGGATCGACGAGCCTGCTGGCCGCGTGCTCGACCGACCGAGCAGGACGCGATCGGCCGGTTCCTCGCGGACGCGCGTCGCGTCGTCGCGGACGAGACGGCGCGCCTGCGCGCGGAGACGCGGGGCGGGTTCTCGGGCACCGTGTTCACGGCCCCGCTCGGCGGCGATCTCGCGCGGACGCCTGGTGTTCGCGACCGGCGCGCCCCGGGTGGCGCTCAACTTCGCGCCGCTCGGCCCGCGGCGCGAACGCGCGCGGGTCATCGCGGAGACCAGCGCGTCACGGCTCGAGTTCACGGGGGCCGCCCCCGGCGATGACCTGATCGCGGCGACGTTCGACGGCCCGCAGCCCGACGTCCGGGTCGTCGACGGCGTGGTGACGATCCGCTACCGCCGCCAGGCGACCGCGGCCTTCTCGACACGCGTCGGCGAAGATCGCCCTCAGCGGCTCGATCCCGTGGACCGATCGAGATCGACGGCGGGATCACGGACCTCACCGGCACGCTGGACCGGGGTCTCGCTCGAGCGGCTCGACGTCGAGGGCGGCGCCAACCACGTCCGCCTCGACCTGCCCCGTCCGACGGGCACCGCCTCCGTCCGCCTCGGCGGGGTCGTGAGCAGCGCGCGATTCCAGCGGCCCGCGGGTGTCCCGGTGGCCTTGCGGCTCGCCGGCGGCGTCGCTCGGCTGCGCGTCGACGGCGCCCGGCGCGAGAAGCGTCTCGGGTCAGCAGCGCTACGTAGGGCACGGGATTCGCGGACAGCCCCGACCGCTACGAGCTGGAGGTCCTGGGCGGCGCCAGCGAGGTGACCGTCAGCTAGGAATCGAAGAGCCCGCCCGCGGCCCCCGGAGGGGCGCGGACGGGCTCGCGTGCGGGTGCCGGTGCTCGGATCAGATGCCGAGCGCCTTGGCCTTGGCCGCGGCGAACTCCTCGTCACTCAGGATGCCCTGCGAATGCAGGTTGGCCAGGTTCTGCAGCTGGGCCGTGGTCGGATCGACCGCCGCCGGCGCCGGGGCCGCCGCCGGGGCGGGAGCCTGCTGCGCTGACATGGCGTTGATCTGCGCCTGCTGGTCGGCGAGTTGCTGCTGCACCGCCGCATCGTCGGACGTCGCCTGCGCCTGAGCGTTCTGGTTGGCGTACTTCGTCTGCTGGTGGTGGCTGACGGCACCAGCGGTTCCGGCCACAACGGCCGTGGTGGCCGCAACACGCATGAGGCCGGGGCCTCGGCGTCGCATCATCGTTCGCTACCTCTCGCTGTCAGCTAGGCGCTGATGGTTTCGTCGGCTGCGAACTCGATCGCAGCCTCGACGACGTCGCGCGGAATCCGGGCGATGTCGACGAGCACGCCGCCCGAGTTGACGACCGCGTCGGCGAATCGCTTCGCCCACAGGTCCTCCCAGACGAGGATCGCCGCCGACGAGTTCGGCTCGAGCGCATCCCCGATCTCGACGAGGTCGTCGTCGTTGAGGAGGCCGCCCCGCTCGATCGCGAGGCTCTGGAAGGCCTGGAAGACCTCGGAGTCCACGTCCTCGAGCTCGGCACCGACGACGCTGCCATCGCCGTCCTTGAGGACGAACGCGAGATCGATGACCCGGATGGTCCCGGAGTCGATCAGGTCCTTCAGTGCCGGTGCGATCTCGCCGTTGAACTTGTTGCCCGGGAAGGCAACGACCATGTATTCGACAGGTCCAACGCCCATGGGATCAGCCCTCCATCGCCTTCTTCTTGAGAGCCTCGTACTCGGGCACGGTGATCGCCCCCGAGGCCTTGAGCTCATTGAGCTTCGCGATCTGGTCCGCGGGGCTCACGGCGTTCGCCGCCTTCTGGGCCGCGTCGGCCTGGGTCATCATCTGGACGTCCTGGGCGGTCACCTTCGGCCGGCTGATGATGTAGATCAGCGCGCCGAGGAACGGCAGGAACACCAGCAGGATGATCCAGATCGCCTTCCAGCCGCCCGTGAGGTCGTTGCGCCGGAAGATGTCCGCGAAGATCGCGATGAAGATCCAGATCAGCATGAACACGAAGAAGAACGCGATCATCGACCAGATCACGTCCCAGAAGGTCAGGGTCGCTCCGCCGACGGAGTTGCACGCGGCCAGGAACAGGCTCGACGCCGAGACGGCGAGCGCGGGACCGCGCCAGCGCGAGAGATCGGACACGCCGGTCCGGAATTGCACGGTTCGGATCCTCCAGTCGATTTGGGTGAGACGAAGAACTGTACGCCCCGTGCCTAGCGAGTGTCCCGCCCTTCGATACACGCTCGCATCACCCACCTCGCGAGAAAGGCCGACGATCAGCCGCCCTGGAAGGCGGACGTCCTCACCGCGGCCAGCACGGGATCGTCGACCCGCACCGCGTGGCCGACACCAATTGACCCCGTCGGGCGCCCCTGGGAGCTAGGCCGAAGCTCCGCGGAGCGTGGCGCTGCCGAGGCGGTCGATCCGGATAGCGCTGGCCCCAAGCGCCGCCCAGCCGACAGCGAACGTGACGAACCCGGCGAGCAGCGGGACGATGGCAGCTGGCCCGGTCACGTTGCCCCAGAAGCCCAGTATCGGGAGGAGCGCGAACGAGCTCAGCCCGATGAGCGCCGCCCCGGCGCGCGACAACGTCTTCGAGGTCCAAGTCGCGGTCGCGAACAGTGCCGATCCCGCGAACATTGCAAACGTACCAATCATCCACACGTACCACGCGCTGTAGTCGAGCACGAACCGCCGCTCCCCGACGAGGATCATGCCGGCCAGCCCGACGATCGAGACCAGCGCTCCGACCGCCGGGATCGCGAACGCGAGCCAGACGACCACGGGGTGGCTCCGCGCCTGGAAGGCGCTGAGGCCGACAAGGGCCAGGAGCAGGAGTCCCGTCGCGGCCAGGGCGAGGACCAGCCAGGGGATTGGCTGATCGGTGAGTGAACCGCCGATCAGGCTGGCGACCCACAGCGGGCCCCCGATGACGGCGGCGATGCCGCCGATGCGGAGCGTCATGGCGATCCCTTTCCGCTTCGCGGATGCGGCGCCGAGGCCGCGGAGGTTCAGGTGGGCGTCGAACGCGCCGAGCAGCACGTCGGCCACGTCGAATGGGCCGAGCGCACGCTCGCCGAGCATCACGGCGAACTCGTCGCCGTAGCGGGCGCGCCAGCGGGCCGGGTACAGCCGGAGGAGGAGCCGTGTCATCGCTCGGCCTGGCCGAGCCTCTTGAGGCCGAGCTGGGCGAACGCCGCGAGGTCCCGCAGCTGCTCGGTCAGGACCGTCTCGCCGACCGCGGTCAGCCGGTACGGCCGGCGGCGATCGACGGGTTCCAGGGCCTCGATCAGGCCGCGCTCCTCGAGGCGGGCGAGCGCGGCATAGAGCGTCCCCGGTCCCAGCGGCCGGCCCGTGCCCGCCTCCACGTCCGTCATGATCGCGTAGCCGTGCTTCGGCCCGTCGCCGAGGCTCACGAGGATCAGGAGCGCGGGCTCGGCGAACCGGCCGAGATCAGGGATGTGTGGCTGCGTCAAGGTCGGCGTTCCTCCGGGGCTCGCTATATCGTGTGCCGATATATACCACATTGATCTGCGCTGTCAAGATGAGCAGATGCAGCGGATGACGAAGGCGCAGGCGCGCGACTTCCTCGACGCCGGGGCCCGGACGGCGACGTTCGCGACGGTGCGCCCCGACGGGCGTCCGCACGCGACCCCGACCTGGTACATCCGCGACGGGGACGACTACGTGTTCACCTCGTGGCACACGACCGTCAAGGTCCGCAACCTCGCGGCGGATGCCCGGGCCGCCCTCGTCGTGCAGGACCCCGAGCCGCCGTACGACTACGTGCTGGTCGAGGGTGAGGCCGAGGTGCTCGATGACGTCGTGGAGTGCCGGCGCATCGCCACGGCGTTGGGCGCGAAGTACATGGGCGAGGACAAGGCTGAGGCGTTCGGGGCCCGCAACGGCGTCCCGGGCGAGTTCGTCGTCCGCCTCCGGCCGACCGCGATCCACGGATTCGCGAAGATCGCGGAGTAGCGGCCGCGACGTCGCTTCCACCACGCCGCCGGACCCTCGACTGGACCTCGGCTGACCCCTCGAATCGGGGGGTTTCAGCACGCGCGCCCGCGGCTAGCATCCCGGAGGAATATCCACGGCCTCGGTGGCGACCCCGCGCCGCTTGTGGGCCGCTGGGCCGTCCGGTGGGGCGTCACCCCCGCCGGGCGGCCCCGGCACCCTTCCCCGATCAGCTGCCCAGCGGCCCGAGCGCTCGCCGGTCCGGGTGGTAGGGCGCCAGGCGAGCCCGGAGGAGCATCAGCTCCCGATCCAGGATCCGGTCGAGCTCCCGCAGCCGCTGCTCGGCCGTCGTGGCCTCGAGCAGGGCCTGCTTGCGGAACGGCTCCACCTGGAGGATTCCGGTCAGCAGGAACGACAGATGCGAGGGGTCGTCCGGGATCCGCAGCGCCGCGGCCAGCCCGGCCGCGCCATCCGAGGCATCGTCCTCGTCCTCGTCCTCGTCCTCGTCCTCGTCGGTCGCCAGCCCGGCGGTCGCCAGCTCGTCGTCATCCGGCACGTCGAGCTCGACCTGGACGTCGATCGGCGTCGCGTCCTCGCCATCGCGCGGCTGGAGCAGTCGGAGGTAGGCAACGAACCGGCGCGAGACGCGGCGGACCAGGGCTTCGGCGGTCTCCGCATCGCCAAGCGCGTCATCGAGCGGCTCGACGTCGGCCACGAGATAGGGCTCGATGCCCGACTTCACGGTCTCGATGACGAATCGGCCGGCCCCGACGGTCAGCAGCTCCCAGCGCCCGTCGGCATACCGGCTCGCCTCCCGGATCTCGGCGAACGTGCCGACGCTCGCGATCGCCAGCTCATGCGGCGAGCCGCCGCGTGGGGCCACCTCGCGACCCTCGTGGATGAGGACGACACCGAACGGCATCGACGTCGTCGACGCACCGCCGGACCATCAGCCGATAGCGTTCCTCGAACACGTGCAGCGGCAGCGCCAGGCCCGGCGACAGCACGGTGTGCAGGGGGAACAGCGGGATTTCCATGATCGTTCGCGCAGGGTACGCCGTCAGGCGGATCGGCGGGATCGCCAACGGGACATGAAAACGCCGCCGGGTCGGTCCCGACGGCGTCCTGCGCGACTCGAGGCGGGCGCCCTCGGCGCCCGGGAGGTCAGTGCGAGCAGCCCTTCGCCTGGCCGGCGTCGTCGGCCGTCCGGAAGCTGGAGCCGCAGCCGCAGCCCGAGACCGCATTCGGGTTGTTGACCGTGAAGCCCGCGCCCATGAGCGTGTCGACATAGTCGATCTCGCTGCCCTGGATCAACGGGACGCTGTTGTTGTCGATGTACACGCGGACGCCGTTCGCGCTCAGGACGTTGTCGTCCGTGGTCGGCGCATCCTCGAGCATCATCCCGTAGCGGTAGCCGGAGCAGCCGCCGGAGTACACGTAGACGCGCAGCCCGATCTGCGGGGTTCGGCTCGTCCTTGGTCAGCTCGCGCAGCTTCACCGCGGCGGCGTCGCTGAGGGAGACGACGGTCGGCGGGGCGACGATGGTCGGCTGGGCCTCGATCGTCGGCTGGGCGTCGATCATGTCTTGGGATCTCCTCGGGTCGCTCTGGTCCCGCAGCCCCAACCGGCCCGGGAACGACCTGATCGTACGCACGGCAACGGTTTTCGTCCAGCACCCCGATCGTCCCACCGCCCTCGTTGAGGCACGGCGCCGGACGCGGGCCGCTCGCAAGGCGTTCACTCGGGCGGATATCGGGACGCCCGCGGGCCGCGCCGCGGTCCGCGCCTAGGGCTCGATGCGCTCCACGATCGTCGCGATCCCCTGGCCCACGCCGATGCACATCGTCGCGAGCCCGTAGCGGCCGCCGGTCCGCGCCAGCTCGTGAACGACCATCGTCACCAGGCGTGCCCCGGACGCCCCGAGCGGATGCCCGAGCGCGATCGCGCCGCCGTTGGGGTTCACGCGCGCCGGATCGAGCCCAGCTCGTCCATGCACGCGACCGACTGGCTGGCGAACGCCTCGTTGATCTCGATGACGTCGAGATCGCCCGTATCGAGCCCGGCCCGGCCGAGCACCTTGCGCACGGCCGGCACGGGGCCGATGCCCATGACGTCGGGGTGGACGCCCGCGACCGCGGTCGCGACCACGCGCGCCATCGGCCGCAGGCCAAGTGCCCGCGCGCGGTCGGCCTCGACCAGCAGCAGCGCCGCGGCGCCGTCGTTGATGCCCGAGCTGTTGCCGGCCGTGACCGTTCCGCCGGCCTTGAACGCGGGCTTGAGCGCGGCAAGCGCCTCGGCCGACGTGTCGGCGCGGGGATGCTCGTCGCGATCGACCACGGTGACCGCGCCCTTGCGGCCCGCGACGCTGACCGGGACCAGCTGGCCGTCGAACCGGCCGCCCTCGATCGCCGCGATCGCGCGCCGCTGGCTCTGGAGCGCGAACGCGTCCTGGCGCTCGCGCGACACGGTCCACTGGTCCGCCACGCACTCCGCGGTCTCGCCGAGCGAGATCGGCGGGTAGGCCTCCTGCATCCGCGGGTTCACGAATCGCCAGCCGAGCGTCGTGTCCTCGACCGCCCGCGCGCCGCGGTCCCAGGCGGCGTCGGCCTTGAGCATCACGTACGGCGCGCGCGTCATCGACTCGACCCCGCCGGCGACGAACACCTCGCCGTCGCCCGCGCCGATCGCGTGGGCCGCCGTGTTGACGGCCTGCAGGCCCGAGCCGCACAGCCGGTTGACGGTCTGGCCCGCGACCTCGACGGGCAGCCCGGCGAGCAGCGCGCGCCATGCGCGCCACGTTGCGGTTGTCCTCGCCGGCCCCGTTGGCGCAGCCGAACACGACGTCCTCGATCGCGCGCCGGGTCGATGCCCGTCCGGTCGACGATCGCGCGCGATCACGACCGCGGCCAGGTCGTCGGGGCGGACCGCGGCCAGCGCGCCGCCGTAGCGGCCGATCGGGGTCCGGACCGCGTCGACGATCCACGCCTCGCGCAGGGGCCGGCTGCAGGTCACGCACCATATGCCGATTGTGGCATGGGAACCGAGCGCACGATCCCGGCGTCCGAGCGCCATGTCGACACGCGCCCCGCTCGCACGGACCGCGCCGCTCGCGGCGCTCACGCTCCTTGCCTCGATCGCCACGGCCTGCGCCTCCGGCGTGCCGGCGGCACCGCCCTCGGCCGTCATCGTGCCCGGATCCCCACCCCCGACGGCCCCGGCGACCCCGACCACGCCACCCTCGCTGGCAGCTGACGCCATCGAGCACCCGACCGGTCTCCATGACGTCGTCCTGCGCGCTTCGACGCGCGGCGGGTTCATCCGCATCCAGACGGTCATGAGCCGGGTGCCCGAGTTCACCCTCTATGGCGA
The DNA here is from genome assembly GCA_963779575.1 of uncultured Chloroflexia bacterium. Lineage (GTDB taxonomy): Bacteria > Chloroflexota > Limnocylindria > Limnocylindrales > CSP1-4 > CAIXZV01. The sequence goes on along the minus strand of CAVZYT010000005.1, from coordinate 438,257 downwards.
CGGCCGGGCGCTGGTGCTCCCGCCGGGCGACGACGCGGCGGGCGGAGGCGGCGGCGGCCTCAATCCGGGTGCCGCGGGCGGCGGCGCCGTCGTGATCCCGACGCTGCGCGAGGCACACCTGTCGGAGGACGAGGTCCAGGCGATTCTCAAGTACGCGCTGGTCGACGGGCGGCTTGGCACCGCGCGCGACGCGTACATGGGCGGCAACATGGACGCCCCGTCCACCGTGTTCGACCTCCACGCCGACGGCGCCGACCGCTCGATCCTCGTGACCGGCCTCACCAACGACCCGGCGCCCGGCCCGGATGCGGCCGCGATCAAGGCGTTCGCCGACCTCGTCGACAAGCTGCGCTCGATCCCGACGGACGCCGACTACACCTCCGACCGGACCATCGCGTACATCGCCGAGACCGAGGGTCCCCAGGGGGTCCAGGTCCAGCCCTGGCCATGGACGGACCTCGCGCCGGCCGACTTCGCCCAGCCCGCGGACGACGCGGCGATCCCGTTCGCCTCGCACCTGCTCGATGCGGGACAGGTCGAGGCGGCATCCGCGCTGACCGGTGGCAAGCCCGCCATGGTCAGCGTCAAGGGGCCCGACGGACACACCTACAGCCTGCTGCTGCGGCCGGCCCTGCCCGACGAGGTCCCCGGCGGCTGACCCCCCTGGCGGTCCGCCCGCTTCGCCGCCGAGGCGGCCGTCGACCGATAGAAGCCCGCGAGCGCCTCGTTGAACAGCGCGGTCCGCCTGGCCGGCACCTCGTGGCCGCAGTCGGGCGCGACGAACAGCCGGGCGTCGGGCAGCTGGCGCTTGAGGGCCCAGGCCTGGTCCACGGGGACGAACGGGTCACGGTCGCCGACGACGACCAGCGTCGGGGCGTCGATGCGGATGAGGTCGGCGGGCTCGAGGAGCCGTTGCTCCGCGACGTCCCGGGCGATCGCCGGCATCAGCCGCTGCCAGGCGCCGGGGCCCTGGACCGGGTCGTGGCGACGCGAGAGCTCGGCGGCCCAGCGCGGGATCCCGCCTCGATGTACGCCGGGTCCATCATCCGGCGCGCGACCGACGTCCGCGGCTCGCGGCGGGGCGAGATCCCGATCAGCGACCAGCGACCGGAGCCGCTCCGGGCTGCGCGACGCGAACTCGAGCGCCGTGGCCGCACCCATCGAGAACCCGAGCAGGTGGAACGTCCCGAGGCCGAGGGCGTCCGCGAAGGCCTCGAGGTCGTCGACCAGCCAGTCGTAGCGGAACCCGTCCGCCGCGTCCCAGCGGGTCGTCGCGTGGCCGCGCGCGTCGGGCAGGTAGCAGGTGAAGGTGCGGCGGAGGAGCGGCAGCTGCGCGGCGAAGTCCTCGCGCCCCGACGAGCTCGCGCTGTGGAGCAGGACGAGGGGCGGGCCATCGCCGTCCACGTCGTAGCCGATGTCCAGCCCGTTCGGCGGCGACGCGGGCCATGGGGACGTCCGTGCGCATGGCCGCCAGCATATCGACGGGAGGGCGCCGTACCCCGCCGTAGGACGCCGCGCGCGCCGTACCATCATCGGCATGGAAGCCGACCTCCGACGGCGACGCCGCAACCCCGCCACCCGCGTCGAGCGTGACTCGATGGGCGAGATGGACGTCCCCGCCGACGCGCTCTACGGCGCCTCCACGCAGCGCGCGGTCCTCAACTTCCCGATCTCGGGCCAGCGGATGCCGCGGCGTTTCCTGCGCTCGCTGGCGCTGATCAAGCTCGCCGCGGCCGAGACCAACCTGGGCCTCGGCCTGCTCGACGCCCCGAAGGCGCAGGCGATCGCCGCGGCGGCGCGCGAGGTCGCCGACGGCCGGCACGACGCCCAGTTCCCCATCGACGTCTACCAGACGGGCTCGGGGACCTCGACCAACACCAACATGAACGAGGTCGTCGCCCACATCGCCGCGGCCCGCCTCGGCGTCGAAGGTCCACCCCAACGACGACGTCAACCGCTGCCAGAGCTCGAACGACGTCATCCCGACGGCGCTCCAGCTGTCCGGGCGCGGTCGCCATCGAGGAGGAGCTCATCCCAGCCCTGATCGAGCTCCAGTCGGCGCTCGCCGCCAAGGCCGACGAGTTCTGGGGCGTCGTCAAGACCGGCCGCACCCACCTCCAGGACGCGACGCCGATCCGGCTCGGCCAGGAGTTCGCGGGCTACGCGGGCCAGGTCGAGGAGGCGATCCGGCGCGCGCAGGCGGCCCGCGACGAGCTGCTGACGGTGCCGCTGGGCGGGACGGCGGTCGGGACCGGGATCAACGCCCACCCGGAGTTCGCGGCGCGGGCCTGCCAGCGCCTGTCGGAGCTGACGGGCCTGCCGGTCCGCGAGGCGCCGAACCACTTCCACGCCCAGGCGACGCTCGACGCGGTGATCGCCGCGCACGGCGGCCTGCGCGCGATCGCGCTCGGGCTGTGGAAGATCGCGTCCGACATCCGGCTGATGGGCATGGGCCCGCGCGCCGGCCTCGCCGAGCTCGCGCTGCCCGAGACCCAGCCCGGCTCGTCGATCATGCCCGGCAAGGTGAACCCGGTCATCGTCGAGAGCCTGACGATGGTCGTCGCGCGCGTCGTCGGCAACGACGCGACGATCGCGTTCGGCCAGACCGGGTCGCTGCTCGAGCTCAACGTGATGCTGCCGGTCACCGCGGTCGACGCTGCTCGAGTCGATCGCGCTGCTCGCGGCCTCGGCGCGCAACTTCCGGGTGCGGCTGGTCGACGGGCGTGCCGGCGACCGACCGGGGACCCGCGCTGGTCGAGCAGGGCCTGATGCTGGCGACGGCGCTGGCGCCGGAGATCGGCTACGACGCGGCCGCGGCCCTCGCCAAGGCGGCGCTCAAGAGCGGCCGCACGATCCGGGAGCTGGCGGACGGAGCAGGGCATCGCGCCGGACCGGCTCGACGAGCTGCTCGACCCGGCGTCGATGACCGAGCCGGGCCTGGGCGGCGGGCCCGCCGGGGGCTGACGGGCAGAACTCGGAGCGGCCGTCGTCAGGACGTGACGATCAGCGTCCCGAGCATGTTCGGGTGCACCGTGCAGGTGAACTGGTAGCGCGCGGGCGCCAGCGGCCCGAACCGCACCTCGGTCGTCGCCGGGCCCGTGACCACCGGGCTCTGGGCGATGCTCGTGTCCCCCTGGAACACCTTGACGTCGTGGGGCACCCCGGAGTCGCGGTTGTCGAGCACGATCCGCAACGGCACTCCGGTCGGCAGCGTGATCTCCATGGGGTCGAAGGTGACGTTGATCGCCTGGACAGCGGCCCCCTTGCCGACGAACGGCGCCACATCGGGCGCCGCGCTGCAGGCGGCCAGCAGCATCGCCGCGACGACCGCGGCCGCTCGCCGCGACAACCCGTTCATGCGTCGCCTCGCTCGAGCCGTTCGCGGCCCCGCGCGGCGAGCGCCTCCATCCGGTCGAGGACCGCGGCCAGCGCCTGGACCCCGAGCGCCGTCAGGCGGTACGGATGACGCCGGTCCTCGGCGGGCATGGCCTCGACGAGTCCCCGCCGCTCGAGCCGCGAGAGCGCGGCGTAGAGCGTCCCTGGCCGCATCGGGCGCCCGGTCTCCCGCTCGACCTCGGCCATGATCGCGTACCCGTGGCGAGGCCCGTCGCTCAGCGCGACCAGGATGTGGACGGACGCGTCGGTGTAGCCGCCGAGGTCGCCGATGGGGTCGGTCATCGGCCGGCCATGGGTGGGAATCGAGCCGGGCGCGGATCGCGGAGCAGGACCACCGCGACGGCCGTCCAGGCGACTCCGAACGCCACTTGGGCCCACGTCGCCGGGATGACGAGGCACAGGGCGGCGAGCAGCAGCCAGGCGCCGATCCACCCGTCGCCGGCCCCGAGGAGCGCGAGTCCGATCAGCAGGATGCCGCCCGCAGTCACCGTCCCGGCGATGGCCAGCGTGAAGTCGCCGCCGAGACGGGCGATGGCGATCGCCAGGAGGACCGCCCACGCGAGCGATGCCAGGACGACGAGCGCGCGTCCGAGCCGGGCGATCGCCGCGTCGCGGTCACCGAGCCGCGTGGAGGCGCCGAGCGCGGCGAGCGCGAGCAACGGCACCGCGCCGAGGAAGATCGCGAGTGTCTCCTCGAGGTAGCCGGGCCAGTCCGGTGGCGCCGGCTGCCCGAGCGCGACCGCGCCCGCGAAGGTCCAGGCGATGCCGCCGATCGCGGCCGCCAGGACCGGCCACGTCGGTGCCGCCAGCGGGTGGAGATGGGCGTCGAGCGCCCCGGCGAGCAGGTCCAGCCGGTCGCGCCAGCTCGGCGGATGCTCGTCGAGGAGCGCAGCGACCTCAACTGCGTAGCGCCGGCGCCACGGTCCCGGATAGAGGCGGAGCCAGGGGTCCACGGTCACAGGCAACCGTGCGGGACGCGCGGCAGGATGAGCCCTGGCTGCCCGAGCGCGACGGGCAGCGGTCCGAGGATCACCCTGGTCGTGTCGATCGTCAGCACGCCCTCGCGGTCGACCTCAACGGCGAACCGGTCCATGCCGCGCGGCGCCGGGCCGTACGCCTCGCCGGCGGCCTTGATCCCGAGCCGATCGTAGCGCGACTGGTGGCACGGGCAGTGCATCCACCAGTCCTCGAGGCAGGGGTTGGGACGGCAACCGAGGTGCGGGCAGATCTTGGACAGGGCGATGACGTTGACGCCCGCACCGGTGCCGGACTCGTCCACGCCCGGCACGAAGCCCTGGTTGGGATCGACGAGCACGACGAACGCGAGCGCCTGGGCGACGTACACGGGAAACCCCTCGCGGAACGGGATACCCGGGTTCGCGGCCACGAGGTCGTCCACCGTGCCGACCCTTGCGCGCAGGGCCGCGCTGGCCGCCGACGGCCACAGGAACCCGATCGTCCCGGCGACGGTCTCCACGATCCAGATCCCGATCCCCGCGGCGAGCGAACGGCGGAGCAGCTCGCGACGCGAGATCCCGGTGCCGGCGCGACGCATGGCCTTGACCTCCTACGGCTGACGAAGCGGAGATGTTGGTGGTCGGTAGTCCCATTGTCGATATATCGCCGGTCGATATAACACCCTGCGTGACCGCCCGTCAAGGGTCTTGGGCGACTCGCGTCCGGCTACAATCCCGGCGATGTCCGAGATCCCCGCCTGGGACCGCGCCGGGTCCCTGCCCGTCCCCGTCTCCGGTCGCCGGCTCCCCGAGGTCGCGGCGCTGCGCGACGAGCTGCCCGCCGTCGACGAGCTGTTCACGTTCATGCGCGACGCGGAGCTCCGCTTCGCGACGCTGCGGATGCGCCTCGAGGAGCACGCCTGGACGGCCCGCGGCGAGGAGGTCCTCGTCCACGATGTCACGCTCCGTCACCCGGGCGAGGTGAAGGTCCTGATCTCGACGACCGGTCGAGGGCACGACCGACGGCTACGAGGCCTGGGTCTCGGACGGCACGACGGTCCAGACCTACGTGGCGTCGCGCAAGCTCGGCACCCGGCGACCCGCGCGCCCGATGGTCCGCGGCGTCGTCGGGCGATCGAACGACCTGCCGGGCCGCTCGCGCGTCTACGTCCCGCTGACCGCGCTGCCGGCGGAGTCGCTGCCCGAGCTGTTCATCCACCCCGCCGGCTACTGCCAGAACGTGCTCGCGACGGGCGCGTGCCGCGATCGCCGGCACGACGACCGTCGAGGGCCGCGAGGCGATCGTCCTCGAGTGCGACCACCCGCGGACCATCGAGCTGACCGCGGACCGGCCCGACTTCGCGCTCCGGATCTCGGTCGATCGCTCGGACGGCGTGATCCTGCGGCTCGAGGAGTCGATGGGCGGCGTCAGTCACCCGCGACGCGATCGTGACGAGCTACGTGCCCGACGCGCGCGCTGCCGCCGTCGGCGTTCGCGTTCACGTTCCCGCCGGACACGACGGTCGTCTACTAGGCGGCGGGAGCCGCCGGAGCGGCCGGGTCGGGTGCCGCCGGGGCTGCGGGCGCCTTGCCGGCGAACCGGACCAGGACCGCCGAGCCCGCGATCGTGATCACGATCGTCGCCAGGACCGCGGTGAACAGCTCGCCCGACACCGCGCCTGCAGCGAGCCCGATCCCCGCCAGCACGTAGCCGAACTCCCCCATCTGGCCGAGCCCGATCGCGAGCTGGACCGGCCGCGCCTCGAGCCGGGCGACGCGGGCGAGGACCCCGGCCAGCAGCACCTTGGCGACGACGACCAGCGTCACCAGCAGGGCGATCTGGGGCACCGCCGCCGGGCAGGGTGCCCGGGTCGATCAGCGTGCCCGACCGCGACGAAGAACAGCACGGCGAACACGTCGCGGAACGGCAGCAGGCGGCGGCGGGCCTCGGCGGTCTCGGCCCGGTTGCTGATCGCGAGGCCGGCGACGAACGCCGCGAGCGCGGTCGGGACGCCGAAGAACACGGCACCCGCCCCGGCGAGCGCGAGCCCCGAGGCGACCGAGATGATCAGGAACAGGTCGTGCTCCGAGCGCAGCCGCTTGAGGATGAACGGCAGCACCTGGGCCGCGACGACGGCGAGCAGCCCGAACGCGACGAGCAGCGCGAGCGCGACCGGGAGCGACCGGCCGTCCGTCCCGGAGGCGGCGATGATGACCGTCCCGAGGGCCACCCCGGTCACGTCCTGGAGCACGCTCCAGCCGAGGAGGCCCTCCTCCGTGGGCTTGTCGGTCGTCCGGCGGCGCGAGCGCGTGATGTTGACGACGACGACGGAGCTCGACATCGCCACGGACAGCCCGACGAGGGCCGCCCCGAACGGCGCCACGCCGAGGGCGTACAGGACGGCCGACGCGACCGCGGTCGTGAGCGCCGATCTGGAGCGGCGACGCCCACAGCAGTCCGCCGTGCTCGCGGCGCAGCCGGCCGAGGTCGACCTCGATCCCGACCTCGAACAGCAGGAGCACCACGCCGACGTCGGCGAGCAGCTCGATCTGGTGCCGGTCGGCCACGTAGCCCGGCGTGAACGGCGAGACGGCAAGGCCGGCGACGAGGTACCCGACGACCGACGGCAGCCCGAGCCTGCGCGCGATCCAGCCGCCCGCCGCGGCGAGCAGGAGCGCCAGGCCGATGTCGAGGACGAAGCGGGCCGCCTCCATGGCCGGAGGATACCGGCGGCCGCTGGCCCGGCCTGGCGAACGGTCGTCGGCCCGAATCAACGAGCCCGGAGGCGGCGCCTCCGGGCTCGGGTGTGACGTGGTTGGGAGGTGGGTCAGGCCTGGAGCTCGAGGTCGCGCTCGATCGCGGCCAGCTCCTCGGCGGTCCCCTGGACCCTGGGGCCCTTGAACCAGTTCTTGGCCGAGACGAAGTACCAGATCGCCGCGCCGCCGAGGACGATCAGGAACACGACCGGCGTGTAGTTGAAGTTGCTGATCGTGATCGGGTAGGCCTGCGGCAGCATGAACAGGACGAAGATGATCGCCACCCAGATCGTGGCGACGATGCCGATCGGCTGGCTCCAGCGGCCGAGCGTCCACGGCCCGTCCTGGAACTTCTTGCCGGCCAGGAGCCGCAGGAACACCGGCGCGATGTAGGCGACGTACAGCCCGATCACCGCGATCGAGGTGATCGCCGCATACGCCGTGTAGCTGTACAGGTACGGCACGCCGAGGATGAACGCGCCGACGGCCGCCAGCCAGATCGAGTTGGTCGGCGTGCGGGTGCGCTTGTTGATCCGGTGCCAGATCGAGCTGCCGGGGATGGCGCCGTCGCGCGAGAACGCGTAGATCATCCGCGAGTTCGCCGTGACCGACGACATGCCGCAGAAGAACTGGGCGCCGATCACGATGAACAGCACGAACATGCCGCCCGCTCTGGCCGATCGCGTCGATCCAGATCTGCGCCGGCGGGACGCCCGTCGGCGACGTGAGCGCGTGCGTGTAGCCGTCGACCATGCGTGCCGTCCGCGGCCGGGAAGACCTTCTCGGGCGTGATCCCGACGTTCATCGCGACGAGCAGGATGAAGCCGAAGATCACGGAGACGACCACCGAGAACACGATGCCGCGCGGGGCGGCCGTGTCGGCGTCGTGGGTCTCCTCGGACATGTGGGCCGACGCGTCGTACCCGGTCAGCGTGTACTGCGCGTTCAGCAGGCCGATCAGCGTCACGTACAGCGGGATGCCCAGGAACATCGAGCGCCGAAGCCCTGGTCGCCCGCTGATGCCCGTGTTGTTCACGGTCTGGCTGAACACCGTCCCGAGGTCGGTCCTGGTGTGCTGGTTGAGCAGCACGCAGACGACGACGATCAGCGCCGACGCCGACGACGTGCCACCACACCGACACGTCGTTGAGCAGCGCGACGAGCCGGATGCCGAAGGTGTTCAGGAGCGCGTGCAGGATCAGCACGACCGCGTAGACGCGATCGTGCTCGGCGGGCTGACCGGGTACCCGAACGCGAGGTTCAGGAACGCCGTCGTGAACATCGCCAGGCCGAAGTCGATGCCGGCGGTCACGGCGACCTGGCCGACGAGGTTGAACCAGCCGACGAACCAGCTCCACTTCGCCGGGTCGCGTCCGGACTCGTCGGCGCGAGCTTCGCGGACCAGTAGTACAGGCCGCCGGCGGTCGGGTAGCTCGACGCGACCTCGGCCATGCCGAGGGCGACGAGGATGACGAAGAAGCCGACGAACAGCCAGCCGAGCGTCATCACGGCCGGGCCGCCGGTGTTCATGGCGAAGCCGAACAGCGTGAGGCAGCCCGACAGGATCGAGATGATCGTGAACGAGACCGCGAAGTTGGAGAACGTCTTCATCCCGCGCCGGAGCTCTTGGGCATACCCCAGCTGGTGAAGCTGATCCGTGTCCCGGGTGCTGGCACCCGTGGGCGGTGCGGCCATCCTCCGAAACCCTCCTTCTGCGCCACGTGGATCGCGCTACGATCGCGCCCTCCGCGCGACCTCACCGACCGCCTCCGACGCGCGCAGTAAGCGCCGATCGCACGGAGCGGTGTCAACGGGGTATCGCGACGGGCGGCCATCGGCGTCCTGCAGGAGGATCGGCACGGATGGGCGATCGACTCGCGGGCAAGGTCACGATCGTCACCGGGGCGGGGTCCGGGATCGGGCGCGCGAGCGCGATCCGGTTCGCCGAGGAGGGTGCGCGGGTCACCTGCGTCGACATCAACCGGGACGCCGTGGAGGCGATCGCCCGCGAGATCGGCGACCAGGCCGTTCGCCGTCGGCGCCGACGTCTCCGACCCGGCCCAGGTCAAGGCGTACACGGACGGCACGGTCGCGCGCTGGGGCCGCCTCGACGTCGCGTTCAACAACGCCGGCATCAACATCCCGGGCGTGTTCCACGAGGTGCCGGACGAGGTCATCGACCGGACGCTCAACGTCAACGTCAAGGGCTGCATCTACGGCTGCCGCTACGCGATCCCGCACATGCTCGCGCAGGGCGGCGGCTCGCTGATCAACACGACGTCCGTCAACGGCCTCGTCGCCGAGCCGTTCCTCGCGATCTACGCGACGTCGAAGGGCGCCATCGTGATGCTGTCGCAAGGGCATCGCCCTCGACTACGCGAAGCAGGGCATCCGCTGCAACGCCCTCGCCCCCGGCTGGGTGGACACGCCCATCAACTACGCCCACGCGGAGATGCTCGGCGGCCTCGCGGAGGTCTACGCGACCATCGACTCCTTCCAGCCGATCGGCCGCCCGGGCGACGCCCCGCGAGATCGCCAACGTCGCGCTGTTCCTCGCCTCGGACGAGTCGTCGTTCGTCACCGGCTCCGTGATCGTCGCCGACGGCGCGATGACGGCGAAGTAGCGCCGACCCGCCCGGCGCATCCCGATCCCCGAGCCGACGACTCCACCGATGCCCGAGGCAGACCCGACGCCCACGCACGCGCCCACGCCCCGCACGGCAAGCACCCGCGGCTCGAGGAGCTCGAGGGCATGGTCCGGAGCGGCGAGATCGACACGCTCGTCGTCGCGATCACCGACATGCAGGGCCGCCTCGTCGGCAAGCGCGTCCAGGCCGCAGGCGTTCCTCAACGGCGTCATCGACCACGGCGCCCACTTCTGCACCTACCTGCTGGGCACCGACATGGAGATGAACACGCCCGACGGGCTTCGCGCTCATGAACTGGGAGACCGGCTACGGCGACTGGATCGCCGAGCCCGGTCTGGGACACGCTGCGCGTGCTGCCGTGGCTCGAGAAGACGGCGCTCGTGCTCGCCGACGCCACCGACGAGGAGACCGGCGAGGAGATCCCGGTCAGCCCGCGGACGATCCTCAAGCGCCAGGTCGAGCGCGCCGCGCGGCATGGGCATCGCGGTCAAGGCCGGCTCGGAGCTCGAGTACTACGTGCTCAAGGACTGCTGGGAGAGCCTGGCCGAGCGCGGCTGGCCGGTGCCGAAGCCGTTCGGCTACTACAACGAGGACTACCACCTGCTCCAGGCCACCAAGGCCGAGCCGCTCCACCGCCTGCTGCGCAACCAGATGACCGAGGCGCGGATCCCGATCGAGTTCAGCAAGGGCGAGGCGGCCAGCGGCCAGCACGAGGTCAACATCCGCTACGACCACGTGCTCGAGTCGGCCGACCGGACCGTGATCTTCAAGCACGGCGCGAAGGAGATCGCCTACCTCAACGGCTGGGGCATCACCTTCATGGCCAAGCCGGACCACCGCTGGACCGGCTCGTCGGGCCACCTCCACATGAGCATCTGGGGCATCGACGACGACCGGCCGCTGATGCACGCGGCGCCCGGGCGAGCCGGAGGGCCCGTACGGGCTGTCCGAGCAGGGGCAGCCAGTTCATGGCCGGGATGATGGCGCTGTCGCGCGAGCTGGCGCTGTTCATCGCCCCGTTCGTCAACAGCTACAAGCGCTACGCGGCGCTGTCGTGGGCGCCGGTCAACGTCGTCTGGGGCCGCGACAACCGGACGACCGGGCTTCCGGCTCGTCGGGCAACGGCGGCGGCGCTCCACGTCGAGAACCGCTTCCCCGGCGGCGACATGAACGCCTACCTCACCTACGCCGCGATGATCGGCGCCGGGCTGTACGGCATCGAGCACGGCCTCGAGCTCGCGCCCGAGTACAAGGGCAACGGCTACGTCGCCGACGGGCGTGCCGCGGATGCCGCGCGCGCTGTGGGAGGCGATCGGCGAGCTCGAGCGGTCCGAGGCGGCCCGCGAGATCTTCGGCGACGACGTGGTCGAGCACTACCTCAACGCCGCGAAGGTCGAGCAGAAGCAGCTACGACTCGGTCGTCCACAACTGGGACCGCGAGCGGTACCTCGAACGCGGATAGGACGTAGACTCCGGCCACTTCTGCTGAGGGTTGCATTGGGGTCGTCACGTCCTGGGCACGGCGCCCGTCGCCGCCGGGCCCTGGCTCTCGTCGCCGCGCTCGGGCTGTCTGTCGCCGCGTGCGGGAGCAGCGGGCAAGCGGCCGCGCCTGCGACGGCGGACCCCGCGAAGGACAAGCTGGCCCAGGTCCAGGCCCGCGGCACGCTCGTCGCCTACACGGCCGAGGATTACGCGCCGCAGTCGATGGCGGTCGCGGGCGCGGCCCGTCCGGCCGACACGAAGTGCCTGCCGACGCAGCGGACGGCCGCCGAGATGACCGGCTTCGACAACGAGACCACGAAGCTCGTGGCGAAGGACCTCGGCGTCGAGGTGTGCTTCGTCCTGCCGTCCTGGACCGAGCTGACGGCCGGTGGCTGGGGCGACCGCTGGGACATCGCCTTCGGCTCGGGTTCGATCAATCGCGACCGCATGAAGCGCCTGTACATGACGCAGCCCTACTACGCGACGCCGAACATGTTCTTCGTTCGCGCCAATTCGCCCTACCAGACGGCCGACGAACTGTCGGGCAAGAAGGTCGGCGTGTGCGCGAGCTGCTCGCACGAGTACTACCTCAAGCACGAGCTCGAGATCCCGGGCGTGACGCTCGAGTACGACATCGAGGACCCGCAGATCGTCGCCTACGAGACCGAGGGCCCCGGCCTGGCGGACGTCGCGGCCGGCAAGATCGACGCCTTCCTTGCCGCCGCGCCCGTGGGCCAGGCGGAGATCGACGCCGGGCTGGCGCTGCGACCGCTGGACAAGCCGGCGTTCACGTTCTTCCCCAGCGGGTTCGTCGACAAGAGCTCCGGTCTCGACGTCGTCGCGTTCACCAACCGGGTCAACGAGATCATCCGCTCGCACCAGGCCGATGGCTCCCTCAAGACGCTGAGCGAGCAGTTCTTCGGCCACGACTACGTCACGAAAGCCGCCGCGTTCGACATGTCGACGATCGGCCAGACCATCCCCTAGAGGACAGCACGATGCCCGGCTGCAGGCGATCCGCCTCACTCCTCGCCGTCCTCGCGGTGCTGGTGGCCGCCTGCGCCGGCCCGGCCGCCTCCGCGGCGCCCGCGTCGGCCGCGCTCGACCCCGCCAAGGACAAGCTGGCTCAGGTCCAGGCCCGCGGGACGCTGGTGCTGTTCACCGATCCCGACTACGCGCCGCAGTCGTTCGCGGTCAAGGGCGCGGTCCGGCAGGCGACCACGAAGTGCGAGTCGAACCAGCTCACCGCGCCGGAGATCTCCGGCTTCGACGCCGAGACCGGCAAGCTCGTCGCGGCCGCGCTGGGCGTCGAGCCGTGCTTCGTCACGCCGCCGTTCAACGAGGTCATCGCCGGCGGCTGGGGCGACCGCTGGGACGTCGCCTGGGGCTCGGGCGCGATCACCGAGTCGCGGATGAAGGAGCTGTACATGACGCAGCCCTACTACTCGACGCCCGCGAGCTACTTCGTGCGCGCCGACTCGCCGATCAAGGATGCGTCCGAGCTTGCCGGCAAGAAGATCGGCGCCTGCAGCGGCTGCACGCACGAGCTGTTCCTCAAGGGCGAGCTCAAGCTGCCCGGCGAGACGCTGGCCCCGCCGGACTCGCCGCAGCTCGTCACCTTCCAGTCAGAGCCTCCGGGACTCAAGGCCCTGGCCGATGGCGAGCTCGACGCGTTCCTGTGCAGCACGCCGGTCGGCGAGGCAGAGATCGCCAATGGGCTCGCGCTGCGCGCGCTGGAGACGCCGGCCTTCTACACGCAGAAGACCGGCTACGTGGACCGTCACCTGACCCTCGACCCGGTGGCCTTCCTCGACGCCATCGACGCCGCCGATCCGCGACCTCCATGCCAGCGGCAAGCTGAAGGCGATGTCGCAGGCGTCCTTCGGCGTCGACTACGCGACCAAGGCCGGGGCGTTCGACCTGGCGTCCATCGGGCAGCAGGTGCCGTAGCGGGTGACGGCCGAGCCCGCGTCCAAGCGCCCACGACGTCGCGTGCCGTCGCTCCGGCTCGGCCTGCGCGGGCGGCTGGTCGGCTACTTCCTGCTCCTATCGACGGTGACCGTGCTCGTCGTGGGCGTGGTCGCCTATGCGCGGGCGACGGACGACCTCACGAGCTCGGTGTACGAGCGGCTCGACGCCGTCGCGGAGAACAAGACCGCGTCGCTCAACCGCTGGCTCGACGAGCAGACCCGCAACGTGGTGTTCGTCGGCGCCCTGCCCGGGTTCGGTGATGACGCCCGGGTGTTCCTGGACCCGGCGGCCCCGGCGGCGGACCGCTCGGCGGCCGAGGCTCGCCTGCGCGAGGTGCTGGCGACGGTCGTCACCCAGACGGCCGATGCGCAGGAGCTCCTGATCCTCGATCTCGACGGGACGATGCGCCTGTCGACGGTCCCGTCCCTCGAGGGCACCAACCAGAAGGACCAGCCGTACTTCACCCGCGGCACCTCGCACACCGCCGTTCAGAACGTCTATGCCTCGGAGCTGACGGGGAGTCCCACGATCACGGTCGCGTCGCCGCTGTTCGACCAGAACGGCGGTGGACAGCGGGTCGGCGTGATCGCCGCCAACCTCCAGCTGCGAGCGGCTGGACCGGATCATCCTCGAGCGGACCGGGCTGGGCGAGACGGGCCAGACCTATCTCGTGGGCGGCGACTCGCGCTTCGTCCACGAGCGGATGAATACCGGGGCCGCCGCTGACGGCGTGCACTCGGCCGGGATCGACGATGCCCTCGCCGGCCACAACGGTCAGGGCCTGTACGCGGACTACCGGGGCGTCCCGGTGATCGGCGTCTACCGCTGGCTGCCCGATCGAGAGGCGGCGATCGTCGCCGAGATCTCGCAGGACGAGGCCCTCGCGTCGGCGCGCCAGCTGGCGCTCGTCATCGGCGGCGTCGGGCTGCTGTCGGCCTTCCTGCTCGCGATCGGCATCTGGCTGATCGCCCAGCGCGTCACGGGACCAATCCTCGGGCTCGCCGCCGTCGCGACCCGTGTTCGGGGCGGCGACCTGGAGGCGACGGCGGCCGTGACCTCGACCGACGAGGTCGGGACCCTCGCCGTCGCGTTCAACGAGATGACCGCGCAACTCCGCGAGAACGTCGAGACCCTGGAGCGACGGGTCGACGAACGGACCGCCGAGCTGACCTCGGCGCTGGGCGAGATCCGGCGCCAGAAGCAGTACTTCGAGTCGCTGGTCGAGATCAGCCCCGCGGCGGTCGTGACCATGGATCGCGACGAGCGCGTCCTCGGCTGGAACCCGGCCGCCACCCGGCTGTTCGGCTTCACGGCCGAGGAGGCGGTCGGGCCGGGAGGTCGACGACCTCGTCCTCGGCGCGAACGCCCCGCACGAGGAGGGCCGGGCCCTGACCCGCGAGGCCGAGGCGACCGGCCGGGCGACGCGGATCGGGCGACGGGTCCGCAAGGACGGCCAGCTGGTCGACGTCGAGATCGTCATGGTGCCGCTGACCGTCGACGGCGAGCGCACCGGCTACTACGTGATCTACCACGACATCACGGAGCTCCAGGCGGCCCGCGAGGCGGCCGAGGCGGCGACCCAGGCGAAGTCGATCTTCCTCGCCAGCATGAGCCACGAGATCCGGACGCCGATGAACGCGGTGATCGGGATGAGCGGGCTGCTGCTCGACACCGACCTGTCCGGCGACCAGCGCGACTACACGCAGATCATCCGCGCGAGCGGTGAGTCGCTGCTCACGATCATCAACGACATCCTCGACTTCTCGAAGATCGAGGCGGGCCGGATGGACCTCGAGGCCGCGCCGTTCGACCTCCACGAGTGCGTCGAGGCCGCCCTCGAGCTGATGGCCGCCAGGGCCACCGAGAAGGGCCTCGAGCTCGTGGGCGACGTCAGGCCCGGCACGCCACGGATCGTCGTCGGCGACGTGACCCGGCTGCGCCAGATCCTGCTCAACCTCCTCGGCAACGCGATCAAGTTCACGGACGCGGGGCAGGTCGCGCTGACCGTCGAGGCGGAGCCTGCGGATGCGGCCGCGGGCCCGATCGTGATCTCGGCCGCGGTCAGCGACACGGGCCTCGGGATCCCGCCGGACCGGATCGGTCGCCTGTTCCAGTCGTTCAGCCAGGCGGACGTGTCCACCAGCCGCCGATTCGGCGGCACGGGCCTCGGCCTGGCCATCAGCCGCCGGCTCGCGGAGCTGATGGGCGGTGACATCACGGTCGAGAGCAGCGGCCTGCCGGGCGACGGGTCGACGTTCCGGCTGCGTGCCCTGGTCGGCGCCGCCGCGGCCGGCACGCCGGTCCCGGAACCGCCGCAGGTCTCTCTCGAGGGCCGCCGGATCCTCGTCGTCGACGACAACGACGCGGCTCGCCGGGTGATCGCTGACCACGTACGCGGCTGGGGCGCGCTGGTCGTCGCGGTCTCGACGGCGGACGAGGCGCTCGCGGCGCTGGAAGGTGACCCGATCGCCGCCGCGATCGTCGACGAGTCGCTCGCGGGCGGCAGCGGCCTCGACCTCGCCCAGCGGATGCTCGCGACAACGGGACCCGGAGGGGCCGTCGCGCCGCGGATCGTCGTCGCCGCAGCGTTCGGGCGACGAGAATGGGTGCTCCGGGCCGCCGAGTCGCGCGGGATCGCGATCGCGTCCGTCGTCACCAAGCCGGTCAAGCCGTCGGGGCTCGCGGATGCCATGGCCACCGCGCTCGGGCTCCAATCCAGTACGCTCCGGCAACGGTCGGCAGCGACCGGGGATCCGGGCATGGCCGAGCGCCACCCGCTGAGGATCCTGCTGGCCGAGGACAACGCGGTGAACCAGATGCTCGCCGGCCGCCTGCTCGGCCAGCTCGGCTATCGGATGGACGTGGCGGGCGACGGCGAGGAGGCGATCCAGGCCATCGAACGCCAGCCCTATGACCTCGTGCTGATGGACGTCCAGATGCCCAACCTCGACGGCCTGGAGGCGACCCGCCAGATCGTGGCGCGCTGGCCGGCAGCCGAACGACCGCGCATCGTCGCGATGACCGCGAATGCGATGACGGAGGATCGGGCGGCCTGCATCGAGGCCGGGATGGAGGGCTACATCGCCAAGCCGATCCGGCCCGCCGAGCTGGTCGCGGAGCTCGAGTCCACGCCCGCCCGACCGGCAGGCGCCGTCGCCACGGTGACGAACGATGGCTGAGCACCCGGCCGACGAGCTGGCCGCCGCCCAGGCCCGCATCGCCGAGCTCGAGGCGCTCGAGGCCGAGCGCACCCGAGCCGCGGGCGTTCAGGACGCGTTGTACCGGATCGCCGAGGCGGCGAGCGGGGCATCGGACCTGCAGGCGTTCTACCGCACGATCCACGAGATCGTCGGCGAGCTGATGTACACGGAGAACTTCTACATCGCGCTTCATGACGAAGAGCGCGGTCGGATGAACTACCCCTACTTCGTCGACGAGTTCGACATCGACATTCCCGACCCGCACGCCTGGGAGCCGTTCGGCGTCGGGCAGGCGGCCGGCATCACCGCGTACGCGCTGAGGCGAGGCGAGCCGCTGCTGATCGACTGCCACGATGTACCGGCAGCTCCGGGCCGCGGGCGAGATCGAGGTGCTCGGCGCGACCAGCGAGGAGTCCACGTGGCTCGGGGCGCCACTGCTCGCGGATGGTCGCCTGCTCGGGATCATCGTCGTGCAGTCGTACTCGAGCGCGCACACGTATACGCCGGCCGATCTCGACCGCCTCGCGTTCGTCGGCCAGCACGTCGCCTCGGCGCTGTCGCGGGCGAGGGCGATCGAGGAGACCCGGCAGCGGAACGCCGAGCTCGCGGTGATCAACGAGATCGGCGACGCGCTCGCGCGGCAGCTCGACTTCCAGGCGATCGTCGAGCTCGTCGGCGAGCGGATCCGGACCTTGTTCGACTCGCGCTCGTTGCTCATCTCGATGTACGACGAGTCGACCGGCCTGATCGACTTCCCGTACGAGATCGACGACGGACATCCGCTATCGCAGCGGACCAATCGCGTTCGGTTCGGGCCTGACATCCCAGATCATCCGCACCAAGCGCCCCTCCGGCTGGGATCGAACGACGAAGCCATTGCGATGGGAGCAATCCTGCCTGACGCCGCCCCGCGCGAACAGATCCCGTCGGCCTCGGGCACGGGTCCCGAGGCCCCCGGCAGCCACGGGGGCCGCATCTCCGAGTCGTGGCTGGGCGTGCCGATCCTGATCGGCGACCGCGTCATCGGCGTGATCTCACTCGAGTCGTTCGAGAAGGATGCCTACGACGAAGCCACGGAACGGCTGCTCGGCACGATCGCGACCAGCATGGCCAGCGCCCTCGAGAACGCGCGCCTGTTCGACGAGACGAAGCGGCTGCTCGCGGAAGCAGACGCCCGGAACGTCGAGCTCGCCGTCATCAACGAGATCGGCGAGGCCCTCGCACGCCAGCTCGACTTCCAGGCGAGCGTCGAGATGGTCGGCGAGCGGCTGCGGGCCAAGTTCCACGCGCAGTCGATCTCGATCGGCTTGCTCGATCGCTCCGGGCAGAACCTCGAATGGGCGTACGAGATCGAGGAGGGCGAGCGGATCCGGAGCGGCCCGACTGCGGCCGATGTCGGGTTGAGCTCGATCGTCCTGCACGAGCGGGTGCCCGTGATTACGGGCACCGATCGACGAGAGCCTGGCCCAGGGAGCGATCTTCCTCGGGGATGTCCGCCATGAGTCATTTCTTGGGGTGCCGATCCTCGTCGGGAACACCGTGATCGGCGTCGTCGACCTCGAGAGTCTGAACCAGCGCGCCTACGACGAGGACGACGCGCGCCTGCTCGCGACAATCGCGTCGAGCATGGGGGTCGCCCTCGAGAACGCCCGCCTGTTCGGACGAGACGAAGCGGCTCCTCGGAGAAGCGGACGAGCGCGCGGCCGAGCTCACCGTGATCAACGAGATCGGCGAGGCGCTCGTGCGCCAGCTCGAGTTCGACGCGATCATCCAGCTCGTCGGGGAGCGGGTCCGGGCGCTGTTCGCGGTCCAGTCGGCCTTCATCGCCCTCCACGACCCGGTCACGAACCTCATCACGTTTCCGTATGACATCGATGAGGGTGTCCCGTTCGACCGAGGATCGATGCCGCTCGGACCGGGCCTGACCTCGAAGGTGATCGTGACCGGCCGATCGCTGCGGATCGGTAGCGATGCCGAGCAGGCGGCCGCCGGAGCCCTCCAGGCGGGCGGCGCGGACACCATCTCGTGGCTCGGCGCCCCGATCACCGGGGCAAATCGCGTCATCGGCGTTCTCGGGCTCGAGAGGCTCGAGGAGCACGCCTTCACCCAGGCCGACGAGCGTGTCGTCTCGACCCTGGCGTCGAGCATGGGCGTGCGCGCTCGAGAACGCGCGCCTGTTCGACGAGACGAAGCGGCTGCTCGCCGAGGCGGACGAGCGGGCCGGCGAGCTGCTGGTGATCAACGAGATCGGCGAGGCCCTGGCGCGCCAGCTCGACTTCGACGCGATCATCCAGCTCGTTGGAGAGCGGGTGCGCACGCTGTTCTCCGCGGAGTCGATGTTCATCGCCATCCACGACCTGGACACCAACCTGATCAGCTGTCCGTACGACATCGACGAGGGTGGGCCCTTCGATCGCGGCTCGCTGGCAGCTCGGGCCGGGGATGACCTCGACGGTCATCACGACAGGCCGACCGCTCCGGGTGGGGACGCTGGCCGAGCAGGAGGCTGCCGGCGCGATCGACGTCGGCGGGATCGTGACCCTGTCGTGGCTCGGCGCGCCGATCACGGGGTCGAGCCGCGTGATCGGCGTCATCGGCCTCGAGAGCGTCGATGAGAACGCGTTCACGGCCGCCGACGAGCGGGTTGTCGCGACGCTCGCGTCCAGCATGGGCGTTGCCCTCGAGAACGCGCGCCTGTTCGACGAGACCAAGCGGCTCCTGGCCGAGACGGACGAGCGGGCCGCCGAGCTGGCGATCATCAACGAGATCCAGAACGGCCTTGCATCGCGGATCGACATGCAGGCGATGTACGACATGGTCGGCGACAAGATCCGCGAGGTCTTCGAAGCGCAGGTCGTGGACATCGCGATCCTCGATGCCGAGGCCCAGCTCATCCGGTTCCCGTACTCCATCGAGCGCGGCGTCCGACTCCCGGATGAGCCGATCGGGATCATCGGCGTTCGACGGCACGTCATCGAGACCCGCCAGCCGATCCGCTTCGACCACTGGGACGAGGCGGTGGCCGCGTCATACGGCCAGCCTGCCGTGCTGCAAGGTGAGCTCGGCAAGTCGGCCGTGTTCGTGCCGATGCTCGTCGGCGGCGAGGCACGCGGCGTCATCAGCCTGCAGAACAACGACGTCGACGGCGCCTTCACGGACGCGGATGTCCGCTTGCTCACGACGCTCGCGGCCAGCCTCAGCGTCGCGCTCGAGAATGCCCGCCTGTTCGACGAGACGAGGCGGCTCCTGGCCGAGACGGACGAGCGAGCCGCCGAGCTCGCCATCATCAACGAGGTCCAGCGGGGCCTCGCCGCCCAGATCGAGATGCAGGCGATGTACGACCTGGTCGGCGACCGCCTGCGCGACGTGTTCGACGCCCAGGTACTGGACATCGGGATCTACGACCGAGAGGCCGGGCTGATCCATTTCCCGTACACGATCGAGCGCGGCGTCCGGTTCCCCGACGAGACGATCTCGCTGATGGGGATCCGGAAGCACGTGATCGAGACCAGGGAGCCGTTGCTGATCAACGAGGGCGTGCACGAGCGCACGATCGCGCTCGGCCAGCCGGGCGTCCTCTCGGGCGAGGAACCGAAGTCGACGCTGTGGGCACCGCTGCTCGTTGGCGGCGAAGCCACCGGCGTGGTGTCGGTCCAGAACCTCGATCGCGAAAACGCCTTCACGGAGTCGGATGTCCGCGTCCTGACGACGCTCGCGGCCAGCCTCAGTGTCGCGCTCGAGAACGCGCGCCTGATCCACGAGACGCGTCAGCGGTTGACGGAGCTGGCCACGGTCAACGAGATCGGCCAGGCGCTGGCGAGCCAGCTCGACCTCGACCTGATGTACGAGCTCGTCGGCGACCTGATGCGCGACACGTTCACGGCGGACCTCGTGTACGTCGCGATGCACGACACGGAGACCAACCGGATCGAGTTCGTCTACTACAGCGAGAACGGCGTGCACAGGAACGAGGACGGCATGCCATACGGCGAGGGCCTCACCTCGCACATCGTCCGGACGCGTGAGCCACTGCTGCTCAATCGCGGCGAGGCGTTTGAGGCCCTGGGGGCGCGCATGGTCGGGACGCCCGTCAAGTCCTACCTGGGCGTCCCGATCCTCGTCGGCGACCGCGCGATCGGGGCGATCAGCGTGCAGAGCATGCAGGAAGAGGGCCGGTTCGGGGCCGCGGATGTCCGCCTCCTGGGCACGATCGCCGCCAACGTCGGCGTCGCGATCCAGAACGCCCAGCTGTTCCGGGACGCCGGGCGACGATTCGACGAGATGGCGGCCCTTGCGGACGTGGCGCGTGAGATCTCGGCCACGCTCGAGCCCACGGTCGTGCTGGAGCGGATGGTCGAGCGAGCGCGCACCCTCATCGGGGTGGACACGAGCGCGGTCTACCTTGCCGACCCCGACGGGCAGGCCTTTCGCGCCATCGTGGCAATCGGCAACGTCGCCGAGGAGATCCGCGCCGACACGATCCTGCTCGGCGAGGGCATCATCGGCGACGTCGCGGCGCGGCGGCGGGCGGAGATCGTCAACGACGTCGCGGGCGACCCGCGCGGCGTGCCGATCCCGGGCACGAGCAAGGATGCCGAGGAGCGGCTGATGGCCGCGCCCCTGCTGGCCCGCGACCAGGTCATCGGCGTGATGGCTGTGTGGCGACAAGCTCCGGCCCGTCCGTTCACCGACGCCGACCTCGCGTTCTTCGAAGGCCTCGCCCAGCAGGCGACGATCGCGATCGAGAACGCGCGGTTCTATTCGGAGGCTCTCGAGGCGCGCACCGCGGCCGAGGACGCGAACCAGGCGAAGAGCACCTTCCTGGCGGCGATGAGCCACGAGATCCGCACCCCGATGAACGCGATCATCGGGATGAGCGGCCTGCTCCTCGACACGCCGCTCGACACCGAGCAGCGCGACTACGCCGAGACGATCAAGACCTCGGGCGACGCCCTGCTCACCGTCATCAACGACATCCTCGACTTCTCCAAGATCGAGGCCGGCAAGGTGGAGCTCGACGAGGCCCCGATGGAGCTGCGTCGCGTCGTGGAGGGCGCGCTCGACCTGTTGGCGGGGCAGGCCTCGGCGAAGGACGTCGAGCTCGCGTACGCGGTCGATGACGACCTGCCGGCGGGCGTCATCGGCGACGCGGGCCGGTTCCGCCAGATCGTGATCAACCTGCTGTCGAACGCACTCAAGTTCACCGAGTCAGGCGAGGTCGAGCTCCGTCTCGGCGGGTCGCCGGTCGCGAGCTCCGGGCGGGCCAAGGCGGGTCGCTGGGAGATCTGGGTCACCGTGCGTGACACCGGCATCGGCATCCCGCCCGAGGCGATGGACCGCCTGTTCCGCTCGTTCAGCCAGGTCGACGTGTCGATCTCGCGGCGGTTCGGCGGTACTGGCCTCGGGCTCGCGATCAGCCGGCGCCTGGCCGAGCTCATGGACGGCAGCCTGACCGCCGAGAGCAGCGGCGTCCCGGGCGAGGGCAGCACGTTCCGCCTCGTCATCCGGGCCAACGAGGCGGCGCTCCCGGCGCCTGCGCCCGCGCCCGACCCGGTCGACATCGCCGGGCGGACGGTCCTCGTCGTCGACGACAACGCCACCAACCTGCGGATCCTGGACGCGCAGCTCGGGCGGTGGCAGATGACCGTCCGTTCGACGCGCTCCCCGGAGGAGGCACTCGGGTGGGTGCAAGGCGGCTCGTCGTTCGACCTCGCGATCGTCGACTTCCACATGCCGGTGATGGACGGCCTCACGCTCGGTCACGAGATCCAGGCGGTCCACCCGGAGGCCCCGCTGCCGATCGTGATCGTGTCGTCGGTCGGGGCACGGGACCGGCGCGAGTCGTTCGTCGCCGCCGAGCTCACCAAGCCGGTCAAGCCATCGGCGCTCCATGATGCGGTGATGACCGCCCTGGGCGGCAGCGCCCGCTCGGAGTCCGTCCCGGTCGCGAAGCCGAGCCCGGACGCGCGCCTGGGCGAGAGCCGGCCCCATCGAATCCTGCTCGCGGAGGACAACGCGGTGAACCAGAAGCTCGCGCTCCGCCTGCTCGAGCGGCTGGGCTATGCGGCCGACGTCGCGGAGAGCGGCCGGGAGGTGCTCGACGCCCTCGAGCGCGACCCCTACGACCTCGTCCTGATGGACGTCCAGATGCCGGAGATGGACGGCCTCGAGGCGACCCGGCAGGCCCGCGCACGCTGGGCCGATCGGAACCTGTGGATCATCGCGATGACCGCCAACGCCATGGAGGGCGACCGTGAGATGTGCCTCGCAGCCGGGATGAACGAGTACATCTCGAAGCCGATCCGTCCGGACGTGCTGGCGGGGGCGCTCGCGGCGGCGCCATTGGTTGCCGAGGCATCCGGCGCTCCGGGGCAGACACATGGCTGAGACGCTGGACGCCGCCGTACTGGCGGAGCTGCTCGAGGCGGTCGGCGACGATCCCGCCTTCGTCGACGAGCTCGTGGATACGTTCCTCGCCGAGGCGCCGGGCTTCCTTGCGGCGATCGACGGGGCCGTCGCGGCGGGCGATGCCGGCCGGCTCCTCGTCCCCGCCCACACGCTCAAGGGCAACGCATCGACCATCGGGGCGGGACGGCTCGCGGACGTGTCGCGGACGCTCGAGGAACGCGCACGGAACGGAGACCTGGACGGGGCCGGAGCCGATGCCGCGGAGGCCCGCACCGAGCTGGACCGAGTGGTCACCGCGCTCGACGCGGCGCGCGCCCGGCGGTGGACGGCATGAGCGAGGCCGTGGAGATCCCCGAGGCGGAAGGGGCGCCTGAGTCGAGCCCCGCCGGGGGCACGATCCTGGTCGTCGACGACAGCCGGCTCAACCGCCAGACGCTGGCGCGGCTGCTGGGCACGCTGGGTCACGAGGTCATCGAGGCGGAGGACGGCCGCGTCGCGCTCGACGTTCTGGGTGACGACGGCGCGGCCATCGACGTCGTGCTCCTTGACCTCGTCATGCCCGAGCTCGACGGTTTCGCGGTGCTGGCCACCATCCGCGCGAACCCGGCCCTCGCGCGCATCCCGGTGATCGTCGTGTCCGGCCTCGACGACCTCGACGGGATCGTGCGTTGTGTCGAGATGGGGGCCGCCGACTACCTCCCGCGACCGATCAAGCCGACGCTGCTGCGGGCGCGGGTCGCCACGTCCCTCGCCGAGAAGCGGCTGCGCGATGACAACGCCCGCCTGCTCGCGACCGTCGAGCGCCAGCGCCAGGAGCTGTCGCGCTTCCTGTCGCCGCAGGTGGCCGCCCTCGTGTCCACCCCCGAGGGCGAGCAGCTGCTCGCCGGCCATCGCCGGGTCGTCACGGCGGTGTTCTGCGACCTGCGCGGCTACACGGCGTTCGGCGAGATCGCCGAGCCTGAGGAGCTGCTCGACGTCGTCCGCGAGTACCACGCAGCGATGGGCCGGCGGATCATGGAGTTCGAGGGCACGCTCGAGCACTTCGCGGGCGACGGGATGCATATCTTCTTCAACGACCCGGTCCTCCAGCCGGACCACCAGATGCGGGCCGTCCGCATGGCGGCGGCGATGCGCGAGGACGTGCTGGAGCTCGCGGCCGGCTGGGCCCGGCGTGGCTACGACCTCGGGTTCGGGGTCGGGATCGCGGAGGGCTTCGCGACCGCCGGCAGGATCGGATACGAGGGCCGCTACGACTACGCGGCGATCGGCAACGCAGTGACCCTGGCGGCGCGCCTGAGCGGCAAGGCGGCCACCGGGCAGATCCTCGTGTCGCAGCGGTCGTTCGCGGCCATCGACGGCGCGGTCGACGCGGTGGAGGTGAGCGGGCTCGAGCTGAAGGGGATCAGCCACCCGGTCACGGCGTGGAACGTCACCGGCCTGCGCGGGGCTTGAGGGCCGCCTCCGGACGAGGTCGCGAGCCGCCCCGCCGCGGGCTAGTCTGGGGGACTCACACCCGGCCACCACGGAGCTCGGCATGCGACTCGACGGCAAGGTCTCGATCATCACCGGCGGCGGCAGCGGCATGGGCCGGGTCGCGGCCGAGCTGTTCGCGCGCGAGGGTGCGCGGGTCGTCGTCGCCGACTACAGCGAGGAGGTCGGGCGAGGAGACGGTCGAGCGCGTGACGGCGGCCGGCGGCCAGGCGACGTTCGTGAAGGCCGACGTGTCCAAGGAGGCCGACGCTCGCTCGATGGTCCAGCACGCCGTCGCGACCTACGGCCGCGTCGACACGCTCTACAACAACGCCGGGATCATGCCCGAGGCCGACCATTCGGTGATCGACACCGACGTCGACACCTGGGACAAGGTCATGGCGATCAACGTCCGGGGCGTGTTCCTGGGCTGCAAGTTCGCGATCCCGGCAGATGCTCGAGCAGGGGTCGGGCTCGATCATCAACATCGCGAGCTTCGTCGCCATCCTCGGCTGCTCGGTGCCCCAGGACGCCTACACCGCCTCGAAGGGCGCGGTGCTCGCGCTGACCCGGTCGACCGCCGTGCAGTTCGCGGGCCGCGGCGTGCGCACCAACGCGATCAGCCCGGGCCCCATCGAGACACCGCTGCTCATGGACTGGCTGCTCAAGGACGAGGCGGCGAAGCAGCTGCGCCTGGCCCGCAACCCGAGCGGCCGGTTCGGCAAGCCGGAGGAGATCGTGAACGTCGGGATCTACCTCGCGTCCGACGAGTCGCGTTGGACGAATGGGGCAAACTTCGTCGTCGACGGCGGCATCACCGTCAACTACTTCTGATCGGGCGGCCTGGAGGGGCGATGGACGCGAGGACGCGAGCGTGACGACGAGACCGGGCGGATCGGCGACCGACGGTGCCGGCCGAGACGCCGGCGCCGCGACGTCGCCGGCCGCCCGCGAGACCCCCGCCCATGTCGAGGCTGTCGCGCAGGCGGTCGCCGCGATCGTGGCCGGGACCGGCCACGAGGACGACCAGGACAAGGCGCCGGCCGCGGTCGGCGAGCCCGTCGACCCGGGCTCGCGCCGGCTGGCGATCGGCGTGGACGTCGGCGGGAGCGGGATCAAGGCGGCAGCCGTCGACCTCGACTCGGGTGAGCTGGTCTCGCCGCGGCACCGGGTCCCGACGCCGCAGCCCTCGGCGCCGGCCGCGGTCATCGCGTCGATCGCCCGGATGATCCAGCAAGATCGAGCGCGAGGTCATCCTCGGGTCCGCGCGTCCCGGTCGGCGTCGGGTTCCCGGCCATCGTCATCGACGGCGTCACCAAGAGCGCGGCCAACGTCGATCCCGGCTGGGTCGACTTCGACGCGGACCACGCCCTTGAGCGCGTGCTCAACCGGCCGGTGCACCTCGTGAACGACGCGGACGCCGCCGGCGTGGCCGAGATGCGCTTCGGGGCCGGCGTCGGCCGGCGCGGGCACCGTGTTCCTCATCACCCTCGGGCACCGGGACCGGGTCGGCCCTGTTCTCGAACGGCGTGCTCGTCCCCAACCTCGAGCTCGGGCACATGGAGATCCGGGGCCGGGACGCGGAGAAGCGGTCGGCCGCCGTCGCCCGCGTCCGGCGCGGCCTCTCGTGGAAGGCGTGGGCGGCCGACCTCGACGAGCACCTGCTGGCGATCGAGAAGCTGTTCTCGCCCCAGCTGTTCATCATCGGCGGAGGCGTGTCCAAGCGCGCCGACCAGTTCATCCCGCGGCTCACGGTGCGCGCCGAGGTGATCCCGGCGACGCTGCGCAACGATGCGGGCATCGTCGGTGCCGCGATGGCCGCCGCCGAGCAGGAGGATGCGGCGGAGTGACGACGGTCAGGCCCTGGCGCGCAGCGCCGCCAGCGCCTCGGTCGACCCCGACGCGATCAGGCTCTCCCCGGCGTGCAGCGCCCGGTCCGCGGGCGGGTTCGCCTCGTACGCCCCGTCCTGCTGCAGGATCGCGAGGCGTGACGACGCCATCGGCGCGCAGCGCGCCCACGGTGACCCCGAGCAGCGGGCTGTCGGTATCGACCTCGACCTCCTCCAGCGAGAACGACAGGTTTCCGTGCGACAGCGCGGCATCGATGAAGTCCGCGACCCGTGGCCGGCTCGCGAGCTCGGCGATGCGCCGGCCGGCCATCGTGTACGGGGACACGATCCGGTTGGCGCCGGCTTGCGCGAGCTTCGCCTCGGACCCCTCGGCGTTGGCCCGCGCGACGATGAACAGGGACGGGTTCATCGCGCGGGCGCTGAGCGTGACGAACACGTTGTTGGCGTCCGAGTCGATGGTGGTCACGAGGCCGCGGGCATGCTCGGTGCCGGCCTTCGCCAGGGTCGCGTCGTCGGTCGCGTCGCCCTCGACGACGAGATGGCCATCACGCGCCGCGCGCTCGATCGACGCCCCCTCGATGTCGATGACGACGAGGCGCTCCCCCGAGTGCGCCAGCTCGCGCGCGACCGTCGAGCCCACGCGGCCGTACCCGCACACGATGTAGTGCCCCCGCAGGGCGTCGACCGCCTCGCGCATCCGCTTCGCCTCCTGCCTGCCGCTCGCAGCCTCGCTGACGATGGTCTCGGCCACGATGCCGATCGACCCGAAGATGATCGCGACGCCGGAGACCGCGAGCAGCATCGTCCAGACCTGGCCGACCACGGTGTCCAGCGGCAGGACCTCGCGAAACCCCACCGTCGTCAGCGTGATCACGGTCATGTACAGGGCGTCGGACGGCGGCCACCCGAGCATGACGATGTAGCCGAGGCTGCCGACGACGACGGTGGCGAGCACGGCCAGGACCCACGCCCTGATGTGGTGCCCACGGAGCACGGCCGACGCCGCGCGAACGGTGCGGCTCCGCCAGGATCCGGTGGTGCCGGCCAGCTCTCCTGCCACTGGGCCTGAGCCTACAGCAGCGGCGGGCCTGCGGGCGCCCCGCCCCGACTGTCCCTCGTATGATCGCGAAGACGGCGTCCCACTGACCACGCTCGCACGCGCTCGAGGAGAGGAAGCACCATGACCACGGAACGGGCCGAGCCGGCGGCCGTCGCGGTCACCCGGATGGTGATCGGCGGGGGCCTCCGTCGAGGCGGCCGACGGCCGCACGTTCGACGTCGTCGAGCCGCACCGCGGGACGCGTCGTCGCGACCGTCCCGCTGGGCGGCGCGGTGGACGTGGACCGGGCGGTCGCGGCGGCCCAGGCGGCGTTCGACGGCGAGTGGGGCTCGATGGCGGCGTCGGATCGCGGCCGGCTGCTGCTGCGCTTCGCGCAGGTCGTGCGCGACCACGAGGATGAGCTCGCGACGCTCGAGAGCCGCCAGATCGGCAAGCCGATCAGCGGCGCCCGCTGGGAGGTCGCCCAGGTCGCCAAGGTCCTCGAGTTCTACGCAGGCGCCACGACCAAGCTCCGCGGCTCGACGATCCCGGTCACCCGCCCCGGCCTCGACTTCACGCTGCGCGAGCCCATCGGCGTCGTCGGGCTCATCGTCCCCTGGAACTTCCCGATCATGATGGCCAGCTGGAAGGTCGGGCCTGCGCTCGCGGCCGGCAACACGGCGATCCTCAAGCCCGCCTCGTACTCCCCGCTGACCGCGCTCCGGCTGGGCGAGCTGGCGCTCGAGGCCGGGCTGCCCGCGGGCGTCCTCAACGTGGTCACGGGCCCCGGGCCGGTCGTCGGCGAGGCGATGGCGTCGCACCCGGGGATCGGCAAGATCGCGTTCACCGGCGAGACCGCGACGGGCCAGGAGATCCTGCGCGCCGCGGCCGGGACCGTGAAGAAGGTCAGCCTCGAGCTCGGCGGCAAGAGCCCCAACATCGTGTTCGCGGACGCCGACATCGAGGCGTTCGCGGCGGCGTCGCCGTACGCCGTGTTCGACAACTGCGGCCAGGACTGCTGCGCGCGGAGCCGGATCCTCGTCGAGCGGTCGGTCCACGAGCGCGTCGTCGAGCTGTTCGCGGCGGCGACGGAGCGCGTCGTGGTCGGCGACCCGTCGGATCCGGCCACCGAGGTCGGGCCGCTCGTCTCGTTCCGCCAGCGCGAGCGGGTCGAGGGCTACGTCGAGAGCGGCCTGGCCGAGGGCGCGACGCTCGTCACCGGCGGCGTCCGGCCGGCGGACCCGGCGCTCGCCGACGGCGCCTACCTGCTGCCCGCGGTGTTCGACCACGTGACGCCGGACATGCGGATCGCCCGCGAGGAGATCTTCGGCCCGGTGGTCGGCGTGATCCCGTTCGACACGGACGAGGAGGCGCTCCGGATCGCGAACGCATCGCCCTACGGCCTGTCGGGGTCGATCTGGAGCCGCGACATCGGACGCGCGCTGCGGGCGGCGAAGGCGCTGCGGTCCGGCGTCATCTCGGTCAACTGCAACAACAGCGTCCACGTCGAGGCGCCGTTCGGCGGCTACAAGCAGTCGGGGATCGGCAAGGACCTCGGCCTCGAGGCGCTCGACGCTACACCGAGCGTCAAGAACGTGTTCGTCGACCTGGGCTGAAGGCCCGGACCGGGCTCGCGCGGAAGTCGGCGGGCACGGCGACGTCCGGGTGCGCGCAGCCGGACCCAGTCGCGGATCGCGTAGAACGACGTCTTGAACGCGATCTCGCCCCACGGGATCGCGATCGGCGCGAACGCGCGCACCTCGAGCGCCTCGGGCGTCGTCCGCGCCGCGCCGCCGACGATGCGCGCCTCGAAGGCCACGACGACGACCGCCGCCTCGAGCCGCGAGTACAGCCCGACGAGCTCGCCCGGCACCACGAGCAGCCCCGTCTCCTCGAGCGTCTCGCGGACCGCGGCCTCGGTGCACCGTCTCGTCGACCTCGAGGAAGCCGCCGGGCTGCGCCCACCACCCGTGCCCGGGCTCGATCCCCCGCCGGAGCAGGACCAGCCTCGCCGGCGTCGGTGACCGGGATCGTCGTCACGACGAGGCGCGGGTTGACGTAGGCGATGAACCCGCAGGCGCGCGCAGGCCAGGCGCTCGCGGTTCTCCTCGGGCAGCGATGCGCGAGCGCGAGCGGCGCGCCGCAGCGCGAGCAGTAGCGGAGCGTCGCGGCGATCCAGCGCGGCGTCCCGTCGCCGGAGGCGATGTCGGTCGAGCGGCCGTCCGGCCCGCGGTCGCCCATCGCGAGGAAGGCGAGCTCGTTCTCGGTCAGGCGTCGCTCCATCGTCAGGCCCCGAGCACGAGCACGGTCGCGACGACGATCAGCGCGAGGAACACGAGGCTGACGACGACCCAGGCCAGCCGGAACAGGCCCTTGCCGCGGTCGACCGGCATCCACGCCCAGGCGGCGCGCCAGATCCGCAGCGTCGCGTCGAGCGTCGTGACGAGCAGCAGCGGCGCGGCGATCAGCACGCACAGCTTGACGAGCGGGCTGCCGAGGCCCGCGCCGATCTCGAGCGCGGTGATCGCGATCGCGCCGGCGATCAGGGCCGGGCGCGCACAGCAGGACGTAGTGCTTCTGGAGCGGCGTCGGCGTCGGTCTCGGGGACGCTCCGCGGCGGCAGGCCCTGGAGGCTCGGCGGCAGCGCGAGCGCGGGTCGCGACGCGCGCGGCCGCGCACCGGCTGCCGGTCGAGAACCGGCATGCCCGGCTCCCAGCGCTCGTCGTCCATCGAGCCCGAGTCTACGCGCCGGGCCGTCAGCCCGCGAGCGGCTCCGCGTTCGAGGGGTCGTCGAGGACGGCGTCCGTCTGCGCGCTCGCGCCGCGCCTCCACGCGCGCGGCGAGCGCCGGGTCGGACAGCGCGAGGATCTGCGCCGCCAGCAGCGCCGCGTTCTCCGCGTTGCCGATCGCGACGGTCGCGACCGGGATCCCGCGCGGCATCTGCACGATCGACAGCAGCGAGTCGAGGCCGCCGAGGTGCTGCGGTGGGGATCGGGCACGCCGATCACCGGCAGCGTCGTCTTGGCGGCGAGCATGCCCGGCAGGTGGGCGGCCCCGCCGGCGCCCGCGATGATCACGCGGATGCCGCGGTCCCGCGCCGTCTCGGCGTAGCGGAACAGGTGGTCCGGGCGTCCGGTGCGCGGACACGACCCGCAGCTCGCACGGGATGCCCAGCTCCTCGAGCGTCATCGACGCCTTCTCGAGGCACGGGAAGTCGGACCGGCTGCCGCCGACGATGCCGACGACGCGGCGACGCCTCGCCCACCCTCAGTCCTCCCAGTCCAGCGCGGCCCGCGCGGCCGCGCGCCCGCTCCAGCGCCTCGTCGACGTCGTCGCCGACCACCGTCACGTGGCCCATCTTGCGCCGCTCGAACACGCGTCGCTTGCCGTAGAGGTGGACGTGGACGTCGGGGTCGGCGAGCGCGCGGTCGAGGCCGGCGAGGCGCGCCGGCCGGTCCGCGCCCGTGCCCAGCAGGTTGACCATCGCCGCCGACGCCGTGCGGCCGGACCGAGCCCAGCGGCAGCCCGAGGATCGCGCGCAGGTGCTGCTCGAACTGCGACGTCGACCGCGCCCTCGATCGTCCAGTGGCCCGAGTTGTGCACCCGCGGGGCGAGCTCGTTGATCATCAGGCCGCCGCCGCGCAGCTGGAACAGCTCGACCGTGAGCAGGCCGACGAGGTCGAGGCCGCGGGCGAGGCTGTCGGCGATCTCGCGCGCGTCGGCGGCGACCAGCGGGTGGATCGGGCGCCGGCGCGACGCTCTCGACGAGGATCCCGGCGTCGTGGACGTTGCGCGAGACCGGGAAGCGCGAGCGTCCGCCCGTCGCGGTCGCGCGCGCACACGACCGACAGCTCGGCCTCGAAGTCGATCTCCGCCTCCATCAGCAGCGGGCGCGCCGTCGCCGCCGCCGAGCGCCGCGACCGCCGCCGTCGACCTCGGCCCGCGCGGTGACCCGGACCTGGCTGCGGCCGTCGTAGCCGCCGATCGGCGACCTTGAGGCGCACCGGATAGCCGAGCGCGTCCGCGGCGGCGCGGGCGTCGTCGACGTCCGCGGACCTCGCGCCAGGGCGCCGTCCACTCCCCGATCTCGCGGATGAACCGGCGCTCGGCGAGGCGGTCCGGGTCGCGCGCAGCGCCGCCAGACCCGGCCGGAGTGGCGCGACCTCGCCGGCCGCCGCGGCCGCCTCGAGCCCCACGTGCTCCAGCTCGTAGGTGACGACGTCGGCCATCGACGCCAGGCGCCGCGCCGCGTCGGCGTCGTCGTAGCGCCCGACGACGATCTCGTCGGCGACCGCGGCCGTCGGGCAGGCCGGGTCGGGGTCGAGGGCGACGATCCGGTAGCCCATGCGCGCGGGCCGCGATGCCGAGCATCCGGCCGAGCTGGCCGCCGCCGAGGATCGCCGATCGTGGAGCCGGGCGGCGAGCGGCGTCCGGCGCGTCGGCCGGCGGGCGGCGGATCCCGAGGCGGTACAGCGCGTCCTGGACGAAGTCGCCCTTGTGGACCGTGTACATGAGGTTCGCGTCGCCGTCGGGCGCCGCCTCGACGAACTCCCGCTTCGACGCCGCGTAGGCGTCGCGGAGCGCGGCGTCGGCGCGCAGCGCGTCGCGGAAGGCGACCAGCTCCGCGCAGCTCGCGGCGGGCCGGCGGCATGACGTGGCAGGTGGACCCGGAACGAGCGTCCCGTCGTGGTCGACGTTGCCGAGCAGCAGCGGTCGCGTCGGCGGGAACGGCGCGAGGCCGCCCTGGCGCTCGAAGCCCGAGCGAGAGCAGCGCGTCGACGATGTCCCCGATGTCGTCGGGGTCCGCCTCGACGCCGAGGTCGACGACGTTCTTGCCGGGCATCCCCGGCACGGACGAGCTGCCGACGTGCTGGGCGACCGTCCCGGGCCGCGCCGACGCGACCAGCCGGGCGACGTCGCGCGCGACGTCCGGCGTCCGCGGGTCCCACGGATGGAACGCGGCGGGCAGCGTCTCGTACGGGCGGATCGGCAGGTCGGACATCGCCCCTGAGTGTAGGTGGCGCCGTTGCGCGCCCGCCGGAGATCCCGTACGGTCGCGGCATGCGCATCGTCATCGGCAAGCGCGTCCACGAGGTGGACGTCGGCTAACTCGCCAATCTCCGCGCCGGCACGTCCCGGGTCATGGTCGACCTGGGCACTGGCGACGGCAGGTGGGTCCTGGCCGCCGCTGCCGCCGACCCGAATGCCCTCGTCATCGGCGTCGACGCGAACGCGGACGCCATGGCCGAGGCGTCCCGGCGCGCCGCCGGACCCGCGAGACGTGGTGGCGTATCCAACGCGCTGTTCGTGGTCGCCTCGGCCGAGGCCCTGCCGCCGGAGCTCGACGGCGTCGCCGATCTCGTCACGATCCACCTTCCCTGGGGCTCGCTGCTGCGCGGCGCGCTGGCCCTCGACGAAGCCGTTGCGTCGCGGGATCGCCGGCCTCGTCGCACCGGGCGGCCGGGTCGACGATCCTCGTCGCGCCGGCGGCCAGGGACCGCCTGGCCGCTGCGATGGACGTCGAGCGGGCGGCTCTCGAACGGCCTGGCCGACGACTGGCGACGGTTCGGCCTGCGAGCTGCGCGAGGCCCGGCCGGCGACCGACGAGGACATCGCGGCGGCGCGCACGACCTGGGCCAGGCGCCTCGGCCTGCGCGCCGGCGACCCGGACCGCGCGGCCTTCCGGCTCATCCTCGAGCGTCGAGCGCCGGATCCGCGCTGATATCCTCGCGCCATGTACGGCGGCCCCGGCCCGTACGGCGTCACGGCGCCGCGGATCCTGATCGTCGACGACGACCCCAACCTGCTCGTCATCCTCGCCGAGCAGCTCCGGCTGGACGGCTACGAGGTCCAGACCGCGCGCGACGGCGACGAGGCGCTCCGCCGCCTGTCGCAGGCCTGGCCCGACCTCCTGATCATCGACATGCTGATGCCGCGGATGGACGGCCTGACGCTCGCGCGCGAGGTCAAGGCCCGCGCCGACCTGCCGATCATCGTCCTGTCGGCGATCGACACCGCCGACTCCAAGGCCGACCTGCTCGACGAGGTCGCCGAGGACTACGTCACCAAGCCCTACCACTACCCGGAGCTGCGGGCCCGGATCACGCGCGTCCTGCGGCGGCTCGGCGACCGCGTCCCGCGCCAGCGCCTGGACCTCGGGCCCGAACCTGGCGCTCGAGCTCCACCGGCGCGAGGCGATCGTCGGCGGCAACGCCGTCTCGCTCACGCCGACCGAGTCGCGGCTGCTGTACGCGCTCGCGGCCAACCTCGGCCAGACCGTGACCACCGAGACGCTCCTCGCCCGGGGCTGGGCCGACACCGAGGACGCCGACCCGAGCTACGTCTGGGTCACGATGCGCCGGCTGCGCCAGAAGGTCGAGGTCGACCCCAACAAGCCCGTCCACCTGCTGACGGTCCGCGGGATCGGCTACCGGCTCGTCGCGGCGAGCGGGTCGAGCCGGCGACGCCCGAGCGGGGCGCGCTGAGTGAGCGACGCCGACCTGGCGGCGAACGCCGAGGGCCCTGGGGCGGCCGACCCGGCGACCCATGCCGCGCCCGACGGATCGTCCGGCGCCCAGGCGACGACCGAGCGGCGGGCGGCCTATCGGAGCGCATCTCGCGCGTCGAGGCGGCACGCCGGGCCTCCGAGGCTGCGACCGACGCCGACGGCCGGCCGATCGACGAGCGCGTCTACCGCAGCTCGGGCCTCGGGTTCCGGACCCGCCTGACGCTCGCGCTCATCGCGGCGGCCGTCCTGCCCGTCGCGGGCTTCGGCATCGTCGTCCTGCTCGTGACCGGCGCCACGGGCGACCGACACCACGCTCGCCCGCGTGCTGCTGCTCGCCGTCGCCGTCGCGGTCGTGTTCGCGGTCCTGCTCGCGGCCCTCCTCGCGGCCGACCTCGGCGCGCCGCTTGCGGGCCATCGCGCGATCGGTCGAGCAGGTGTCCGCCGGCGACGACCCCGGCGCGCCTGGAGCTGCCGGGCGACGACGAGTTCAGCCGCCTGGCCGAGAGCCACAACCGGCTCGCCCGGGACCTCGCGCGCCGGAACCGGGAGCTGCGCCGAGATCGTCGTCGCGCTCGAGACCACCAGCCTCTCACGAGCGCCCCGAGGCGATCGTCCGGCGTGCCGCGACGCAGGCCCGGAACGCGTTCGGGATGATCGACTGCGAGCTCCTGCTGGTCGATGCCGCGCGAGATCCCCACCGAGGAGGTCGTCCCCGGCGAGCCGGTGCCCGTCCGGGCGGACCTGGTCGCCGGCGGGCGAGCAGATCGGCGTCGTCGTCGGCCACCTGCCGGCCACGCGGCGCTGGGAGCGCGCGGACCAGGACCTGCTCGAGCTGTTCGCGATCGAGGTCGTCGGCGGCGATCCGCAACGCCCAGCTGTACGCGCGGGTCGAGGACCAGAACCGGCGCCTGCGTGGAGCTCGACGAGGCCAAGGACGACTTCCTGCGCGGCGTCTCGCACAACCTCCAGACGCCGCTCGCGAGCATCCGCGGCTACGCGCAGCAGCTGGCCGCGGACACGCCCGACCGGCGCCTCGGGATCATCACCGAGCAGGCCGACCGCCTGTCGCGCATGGTCCGCCAGCTGCTCACGGTGAGCCGGATCGAGTCGGGTGCGCTGCGGCCGCGCGCTCGAGGTCTTCTCGCCGGGCGCCCGCGTCCGCCGGACGTGGGAGGCGCTGGGCGTCGCCGACGTGCCGTTCACGCTCGACGACCGGCTCCGCGGGCTGGCTCGCGCTGGCGGACACCGACCAGCTCGACCAGGTCCTGTGGGCCCTGCTCGACAACGCCGTGATCTACGGCGGCCGGACGCCGATCGACGTCTCGATCACCGTCGACGCGGAGGCCGGCGACCTCGCCGATCACCATCGCCGACCACGGGGCGGGCGTCGCCGACGAGGACCGCGAGCGGCTGTTCCTGCGCTTCGAGCGCGGCAGCGTCGCGCCCGGCCGACGAGGGCAGCGGCCTCGGGCTCTACGTCTCCCGCGAGCTGTGCCGGGCGATGAGCGGCGACCTCGTGCTCGAGCCGGCGGTCGCCGGCCGCGGCGCCGCCTTCACCGTGCACCTCCCCGCCGAGGCGGCCGAGGAGAGCTAGCTCCGACACGCGCGAAAGAGCCGGTTCGCCAGCGGCGTTCCGGCTCCAGGATGTGGCGGCGGGTCAGGCTGCGTCCGGCTCCAGGGCGACCGACTGGGTCGCCGGCGAAGCGATCGGCTCCCAGATCCGATGGAACGGGTCAATGGCGACGAACGCGCCGATGGCCGCTCCGATCAGAACGCCGGGAACCGGGGGCAGGACGATCGCCACCGAGACGACGGCCCAAGCGGACCAGAAGGCCAGGAGCCAGAGGATCCCGGCAGCCGTTCGTTTGATCATGGCCTGAGCATCGTCGCGAGCCCTCCGGCGCGGCAATGGCTCATTCGTACTCGCACCACGACGCAAACCGGCCCACGACGGCGCGCCTACCATCGCGAACATGCGCTTCACTCGCGGAGCTCGTCCACGGAGCGGCGTCACACCCGGCCTGACGCAGCTCCGTGGCTACCGGCCGGCCTGGTTCCGGGCGGACCTGCTGGCCGGGATCACCGTGACGGCCTACCTCGTGCCGCAGTGCCTCGCGTATGCCGACCTCGCGGGCGTCGAGCCGGTGACCGGGCTGTGGGTCGCCGTGGTGGCGATGGTCGCCTACGCGCTGCTTGGGACGTCGCGCCAGCTGTCGGTCGGGCCCGAGTCCGCCACCGCCGTGATGGTCGCGGCCGCGGTCGCCCCGCTGGCGGCCGGCGATCCCGCCCGGTATGCCGCGCTCGCTGCCGGCCTCGCCCTGATGGTCGGCCTCGTGTGCGTCGCCGCGTTCGTCCTGCGGCTGGGCTTCCTCGCCGACCTTCTCTCGCAGCCGATCCTGGTCGGCTACATGGCGGGCGTCGCGCTGATCATGATCGGGTCGCAGCTGGCGACGATCACCGGGACCACCCTCACGTCCCATGGGGCGATCGCGAAGACCGTCGAGCTCTCGGGCATGGCCGGCGAGGTACAGCCCGCCGCGGTCGTTCTCGGGCTCGGCGTGACGGCGTTCCTGCTGATCCTGCGGCGCATTGCCCCGCTGGCGCCGGGCTCGTTGATCGCGGTCGTCGGCTCGGCGATCATCGCCTACGTCTTCGACCTCTCGGCTCGTGGCATCGCGCTGGTCGGGCCTGTGCCGAGCAGCCTGCCGTCGATCGCCTTGCCCGCCCTTGGGGCCGGCGACGTGACCGCCCTGCTCGGGTCGGCGGCGGCGATCGCCTTCGTCGCCTACACGGACGTCGCGCTCACCGGCCGCGCGTTCGCGGTTCGGACGGGCGAGGTCATCGACGCGAACCGCGAATTCCTGGCGCTCGGCGTGGCCAACGTGGCGTCCGGCCTGACCGGCGGCTTCGCGCTCAGCGCGTCAGGGTCGCGGACGGCGATCATCGACGCGGTCCGCGCGCAGAGCCAGGTCACCGGCCTCGT
Source organism: uncultured Chloroflexia bacterium (assembly GCA_963779575.1). Classification (GTDB taxonomy): domain Bacteria; phylum Chloroflexota; class Limnocylindria; order Limnocylindrales; family CSP1-4; genus CAIXZV01. Next base: position 401,589 of record CAVZYT010000005.1, on the reverse strand, counting down.
CGCCGCGGCCGCGGTGGTCGTCGTGGTCCTCGGCGTGCCGGGCCTGATCTCGTACATCCCGCGCGCGGCGCTGGGCGGCATCGTCGTGTTCGCCGCGCTGCGCCTGATCGACGTGGCGGCACTGCGCCGGCTGGGCAAGTTCCGGATGACCGAGCTCGCCCTGGCGCTTACGGCGCTGTTCGGCGTGCTGGTGTTCGACGTGCTGGCCGGGATCCTGATCGCCGTCGGCCTGTCGGTCGCCGACCTGTTCGTCCGGATCGCGCGGCCACCGGCGTCGGTCCTCGGCCAGGTGCCGGGGCTCGCGGGCCTCCACGACATCGACGACTACCCCGCTGCGCGCCAGATCCCCGGCCTGCTGGTGTTCCGCTACGACGCCCCGCTGTGCTTCGCCAACGCCGAGGACTTCCGGACTCGCGCGCTCGACGCGGTCGACGAGGCCAACGAGGGGCCGGCGCCGGTCGAGTGGTTCCTGCTCAACGCCGAGGCGATCGTGGAGCTGGACATGACGTCCGCCGCCGCGCTGCGCCGTCTCGTGGATGAGCTGGCGGAACGCAAGGTCGCGTTCGCGATGGCGCGCGTGAAGCAGGAGTTCCGCGCGCAGCTGGCCCGCGGCGGACTCATCGGGCCCATCGATGAGACGAGGATCTTTCCCACGCTCCCCGTCGCCCTCGAGGCCTTCGAACGCCGCCGGGAGACGAGCGGCGCTGCCAGCCCCTAGCGCGGTTCCGTCGACCCCTCTACGTTCGGTGGCGATGCCAGCTTCCCGCTGATGAGGGCCCGCTCGAGGTCGTGGAGCTTGGCGCGGATCGCGGCATCCTGCTGCTCGCGGTCGCGCAGCAGCTCCTGGAGCGCCGCGAGCTCGGCGGCCGGCGTGCCGGCGGCGAGCCGGGCCCGGCGACGCGGCTGGTCCGGCGCCAGGAACACGTTCGCGATGAAGCCGGTCAGCACCGAGAACAGGCCGATCCCCGCGAACAGCAGGATGGTCCCGACCAGGCGCCCGCCCTCGCCCACCGGGTACTGGTCGCCGTAGCCGACCGTCGTGATCGTCACCAGGCCCCACCAGATCGAGTCGCCCGCCGAGACGATGTTCGCGTTCGGCTACGCCCTGCTCGACGTAGAACTCCGCCATCCCGGCGAACTCGACGACCGCGATCACGAGGAAGACCGTGATCAGGAACGTGGTCGACGCGCGGCTCACGAACAGGTCCTCGGCGAGGCGCTCGCGGCCGACGGCGCGCGCCTCCCGGACCACGAGCGTACGACCCGGAACAGGCGGAACACGCGCAGGAACGGCACGACCGCGAGCAGGTCGGCCCACCCCTAGCGGCGGACGACGTATGCGGCCGCGATTCGGCCGTGACCAGAGCGGTACACGAAGTCGAACAGGAAGAAGGGCGTGATCGCGATCTCCATCGTGAACGCGACCTGGCGCGCCACCGCCGTCTGGGCCGGACAGGATCACGATGATCGAGTTCGCGATCGAGAGCAGCGACAGCAGGAGCATGAACAGCTCGTAGCCGGTGCCCTTGAGCTCGGATCGGGGATCGTTGGCCATGCGGCTCTCCAGCGGCGCGGGAGCCTCGATTGTGCGATGCGGCCCGGATCCACTCAACGATTGATGACGCGAGCGCGTCGCGCGACGCCGTATGCTCCGCGCTTCGGGCGTGACGGTCCGGACCGAGACGCGGGCGGAGGAGGATCATCCATGGCGGCTGCCGAGTCGGCGCGACGCAAGCGGCACACGCAGTTCCTGCTGGGCGGGATCCTGCCGCTCGACCAGAAGCGCGATCCCGGTCGACGTGATCGCCGGCGCGACGCTGGCCGCCCTGGCGATCCCCGAGGTCATGGGCTACGCGAAGATCGCCGGCACGCCGGTGATCACCGGCCTGTACACGCTGATCCTGCCCGGTCGCTCCTGTTCGCGCTGTTCGGCTCGTCCCGGCACCTCGTGGTCGGGCGCCGACTCCGCGACCGCCGCGATCCTCGCCGTCGGCCTGCTCGCGACGGGCGCCGTCTCGGGTTCGCCCGAGTACACGCAGCTGGCCTCGCTGGCCGCGCTGATGTGCGCCGTGCTCCTGATCCTCGCCCGACTCCTGAAGCTCGGCTTCATCGCCAACTTCCTGTCGCGCAGCGTGCTCATCGGCTTCCTCACCGGCGTCGGCATCCAGGTGGCGATGGGCCAGCTGGCGCGGCATGTTCGGGATCACGGGCGTGTCCGGGACGACCCTCGAGAAGTTCTGGCAGACCCTCAAGGCGATCCCGACCGAGACCAGCGTGCCCGACCCTCGTCGTGTCGCTGGCGGTCCTCGGGCACGATCCTCGGCCTCGAGCGCGTCAACAAGAAGATCCCGGGCGCCCTGATCGCGGTCGTCGGCTCGATCGTCGCCAGCTACGTCTTCGACCTCACGGCGAAGGGCGTGACCGACCTCGGCACCGTCCCGAGCGGGCTGCCGCCGCTCGGCCTGCCGACCGACGTCATCACCACCGCCAACATCGCCGCGCTGCTGCCCACGGTGCATCTCCGCTCGTGATCGTGATCCTCGCGCAGAGCGCCGCCACGTCGCGCGCCTACGCGATGCGCTACGGCGACAGCTTCGACGAGAACGTCGACCTCATCGGCCTCGGCCTCGCCAACTTCGGCGCCGGCATCTCCGGCACGTTCGTCGTCAACGGCAGCCCGACCAAGACCGAGATGGTCGACGGCGCCGGCGGCCGCAGCCAGATCTCGCAGCTGACGGCCGGCCTCGATCGTGATCGTCGTCCTGCTGTTCCTGACGGTCCCGCTGTCGTACATGCCGAACGCCGTGCTCGCGTCGGTCGTGTTCCTGATCGGCCTGCGCCTGATCGACATCAAGGGCATGCGCGAGATCGCGCGCCTGCGGCCCGGCGAGTTCGCCGTCGCGGCGATCACCGCGGCGGTCGTGGTCATCGTCGGCGTCGAGCAGGGCATCATCCTCGCGATGCTGCTCTCGATCGTCGAGCACATCGACCACTCGTACCACCCGCACGACCGGCTGATCGTCGATCGACCCGACGGGCCGCGTCACGACGTCGCGCGATCGCCGACGGCGCCCAGGCGGCCCCGGGCCTCGCCGATCTACCGCTTCGGCGCGAGCATCTACTACGCGAACTCAGCCGGTTCACCGAGGAGATCCTCGAGCTCGTCGAGGTCGCCGATCGCCGAAGCTGCGCTGGCTGGCCGTCTCGCATGGTCTCGGTCGGTGACATCGACTTCTCGGGCTCGGACGCCGTCAACAAGCTCGTGCCCGAGCTCGCAGCGGAACGGCGTCACGCTCGCCCTCGTGCGACGTCGACGACGACCTCCGTGCGCAGCTCAAGGCCTACGACCTGATCGACGTCATCGGCGAGGACCGACATCTTCGCGACGTCGACCGACGCGATCGCCGCGTACGGCGCGCCGTACCGCCGGCGCCGCCGGCACGCAGCGGCGGCACCCGGCCGCCTCAGCCGAGGCTGCGGTCGTCGAGGACCCGGCCCCAGTGCAGGACGCGGACGGCGATCAGCACCCCGAAGGCGGCTAGCACGAGGATCGCGGCGGCCGCGATGGAGGCATCGAGGTCGCCGCTGTTGAACTCGCTGTAGACGACGAGCGGCAGCGTCTGGGTCTTGCCCGGGAACGTTGCCCGCGAACATGATCGTGGCGCCGAACTCGCCCAGTGACCGCGCCCAGGTCATGACGAGGCCCGCGGCGAGGGCCGCGCGGGCGATGCGGGATCGTGATCCGCCGGAACAGGTAGAGCTCGCCCGCGCCGTCGACGCGGGCGGCGTCCTCGAGCTCGCGCGGCACGCTGCCGAGGCCCGTCCGCGCGGAGCGGATGAAGAACGGCGCCGAGACGAAGACCTGGGCGAGGACGACGGCGAAGGTCGTGAACGGGATCGAGATCCCGAACATCGCCCCCAGCGGCTCGCCGAACAGCCCGCGTCGCCCGAACACGAGGAGCAGGCCGAGGCCGGCGACCGCGGGCGGCAGCACGATCGGCAGGTCGACGACGGCCTCGAGCAGGCCGGAGCCCCGGAACCGCCGGCGCGCCAGCACGACCGCCAGCGGCAGCCCGAAGCAGATCGTGATGACGAGGCTGACCGAGGTCGTGATCAGGCTGAGCTGGAGGGCGTCGAGGACGGCCGGGCTCGCGAACGCGTTCGCCAGCGAGCCCTCGGCGATCGACCGGACGACGAGGACGGCGACCGGGAGGCCGAGGAACAGGGCGAGCAGGCCGGCGACGACCCGGAGCGACAGCTCCCCCGCGGAGACGCTCCGGGATCGCGCTGGCCATGCTCGCCCTGTCCGCAGGGTCGCGGCGTGAGCGCGTGGCTGCTCGCGCCCGCTCCCTCCGTCACGAGGACGGGGGCGGCAGGAACCCGAAGCTCGACAGGATCGCCTGGCCGTCAGGGCCGGCGAACCAGGTCAGGAACTTCGAGGCGGCGTCCTGGTTCTGGGACGCCTTGACGGTGACGCCGGCGTAGGTCGCCGGCACGTTCGCGGCTGTCGGGCGTGACCGCGACGGTCTTGACCTTCTGCGAGGCCGCGGCGTCGGTCACGTACACGATGCCTGCGTCGCCCTCGCCGAGCTCGATCTTGGCCACGATCGCCTTGACGTTGTCCTCCTGGGACACGACGTTGGCGTTGTAGGTGTCGACGAAGTTGGCCGGGGCGCCGGGCACGGCAGCCAGGTTGGCGACGAGCTTGGTCGCGTACTTGGTGATCGGGACGTCCTTGCCGGCCGCGATGATCTTGAGGCCGGCCCTGGTGAGATCGTTCGGCGATGTTCACGCTGCCGGGGTTGGAGGTCGGGGTGATGATCGTCAGCTCGTTGCCGGCGAACACGGTCGGGTCGGGCCGGCAGCGAAGCCGCCGTCGACCAGCTTCTGCGGGTTCGCGGTGTCGGCCGACAGGAACACGTCGGCGGGAGCGCCCTGCTCGATCTGGGTCTCGAGGGCGGCGGACGAGTCGGTCGAGATCGTGAGCGTCGTGCCCGGGTTCGCCGTCTCGTACGCGGTCTTGGCCTTGTCCAGCACGCCCTTCAGCGAGGCCGCGCCGAAGACCGTCAGGCGCGGTGCTGGCGGCGGCCTGCGAGGCCGGCGCGCTGGCCGTCGATGGCGCGGTTGTCGCTCCGCCACCGCTCGAGCAGGCGGCGACGAAGATGGCGACGAGGACGGCGGCCAGCGGCCAGGCAGGGCGTCGATGGGTCACGAGCGGGACTCCTTGGTCGATGGGATCTCGACGATCACGTTGGTGGCCTTGACGACGCACACGGCCTCGTCCCCGACCCGCAGGCCGCAGCTCCTCGACCGCCTCCGCGGTCATCAGGCTGACGAGCCGGTGCGGACCGGCCAGCACCTCGACGACGGCGGCGACCCGGTCGGCCTCGATGCGGGTCACGATCCCGCTGAACCGGTTTCGGGCGGACTGGGCGACGATCGGCCGGTCCGTCGATGGCCTTGCGGCGCTCGGTGAGCAGGCGCGGCGACCTCGTCGATGTCGACCAGTCGCTGGCCGCCCTCGGAGCGCGCCATGGTCGAGGCGGCCCTCGGTCTCCCAGCGGCGCAGGGTCTCGACGGAGACCCCGAGCATCTCGGCGGCCTGGCCGACGCGGATGCGCGTCGCGGGCGGATCCTGCACGTTCGGTCATAGCGATGGAGTATCGCGGCAATCAGCGCTTCGATGTCTAGATGTTGCGGCGGTCCAGCGGTAGATATCCATCGAACCGGAACAGACTGCCCGCCAGCGGCAGCCCGGATCGCGAGACTGAGGGCATGAGGAACTGGGCCGGCAACCTGACGTATCGGGCGCCGCGGCTGCTCGAGCCCGAGACGCGTCGACGCGCTCCAGGAGCGGTCGTGCGGTCGTCGTCGAGTCGCTGCGGGTCCTCGGGCTCACGGCACGCGTTCAACGACATCGCGGACACCACCGGCGACCACGTCTCGCTCGCAGGGCTGCCCCGTGTCATCGAGATCGATCGTGCCGCCGGCACGGTCACCGTCGACGGCGCGATCCGCTACGGCGACCTGTGCCCGGTGCTCGAGGAGGCCGGCCTCGCGCTCCACAACCTGGCGTCGCTGCCCCACATCTCGATCGCGGGCGCCTGCATCACGGGGACGCACGGCTCCGGGGACCGGCTGCGGCAACCTGTCGACGGCGGTGTCGGGGCTCGAGCTCGTCCGGGCGGACGGCGAGCTGGTGACGATCGCGCGGTCGACGGATCCCGACGGGCTGGCCGCGGCCGTCGTCTCGCTGGGTCGCTTTCGGCGTCGTGACCCGCCTGACCCTCGACGTTGAGCCGACCTACCGACATGCGCCAGGTCGTGTTCGAGGACCTGCCGATCGCCGCGTTCCGCGAGCACCTCGACGACATCACGTCGGCCGCCGACAGCGTCAGCGGGTTCACACACTGGCGAGGCCCGGTCATCGAGCAGATCTGGACCAAGCGCGCGTGAACGACGACGAGCGACGGGGCGGGGCTGTCGGCATCGGCGACCTGTTCGGCGCGACCCGGCGACCGTCCAGCTCCACCCGATCCGCGGCGTGACGCCCGACGCGTGCACCGCCGCAGCTCGGCGTCGCCGGGCGCCTGGTTCGACCGCCTCCCGCATTTCCGCCTCGACCACACGCCCAGCGCGGGCGAGGAGCTCCAGAGCGAGTACTTCGTCGGCCGCGAGCACGCGGTGGCGGCCTTCGACGCGATCGACGGCCTCCGCGACCGCATCGACCCGCTCGTGCTCGTCAGCGAGATCCGGACGATCGCGGCCGACGACCTCTGGCTCAGCCCGGCCTTCCGGCGGCCATCGGTCGCGTTCCACTTCACGTGGCGGCCCGACTGGCCGTCCGTGCGGGCACTGCTGCCCGTCATCGAGGCCGCCCTCGAGCCGTTCGAGCCGCGTCCGCACTGGGCCAAGCTGTTCACGATGGCGCCCGATGTCGTCCGGTCGCGCTACGAGCGCCTGCCGGCGTTCGCGGCCATGGCCGACCGGTTCGACCCCGCAGGGCACGTTCCGCAACGACTTCACGCGTCGCTACGTGTTCGGCGAGGAGCCCCGCTAGGCGTGGCTCCTCCCGGCACGCGGGCTCACTTGGGCCCGAGGTTCACCTGCATGGCGCCCGAGGCGTCGCGGAGCGTGATGGTGGCTCCGGCCTGCTCGACGCTGGACGGCGTCTGGAGCGCGGTGAGGAACGCGGCTTCCTGATCCATGATCGCCTGGTCGCAGGCCTTCATCGTGGACGCGAGCGGGCCGATCGTGACCTGGTCCCCGTCGAGCTTGTAGCTGCCGTGGTAGTCGTTGCAGCCCGACGAGCCCGACACCGTGTCGGCGGTGAACGTCGCGGTCAGCGTCGTCCCGGCGATCGGCGACACGACGGCCTCCTTGCCGTTGTTGTAGCCGGTGACGTTCCACTCCCCCACGAGCGGGTTGGCGGGCCCGGCGGCGTAGACGAGGATCGACGCCCCGGCGGCGTCGTAGATCGTGAGCTTGTCGGCCGTGGCCGTGAACGACGCGGCGTTGGTGAGATCCGCGAGGTACGCCTTCTCGACGTCGGCGGCCGGGCCGGTGCAGGCCATCTGCGTTGAGGCAAGCGGGCCGATCTTGATCGCGGGGCTGGTGACCACCGCAGGTCCGTTGTACCGGTTGCAGCCGCTGGTGCCCGTCACCGTGCCGGTCTTGAACACCGCGTCCACCGCCACGGTCGCCGGGACGGTCGTCGAGGCCCCGCCGGACGTGAACGAGGACAGCCTCCAGGTGATCCCCTCGATCGTGCCGCCGGTGCCGCCCGCCGCAGCGGTCGAGCTCCCCCCGGTCGCCGAACAGGCGGCCGTCGCCAGCACCAGGGCACCCATCGCAAAGCCGAAGGCAAATCGCCGCATGTGGACTCTCCCCGTTGTCGCCGATCGGATACAGAGCCACTCGCCCCGGGATCGCGCGTGGCAGGGACGATAGCGCGAATGGCCGAACCACCGTCCCGCTGAGCGTCGGCGGAGCGCCTACGATCGCGGCATGCGTTTCCCCCAGGCCGGCCACATGCTGCGGCTTCTTGCAATCGCAATCCCGTCGCTCGCCATCGCAACGATCGCCGCCTCGCTGCTCGAGGATGTCATCGGGGTCCCGAACGCCTCGGCCGTCTACCTCGCCGCCGTCGTCGTCACGGCGCTCGTCGCCGGCACCTCGGGCGCCGTCGTCGCGGCCGTCGCGGCCTTCCTCCTGTACGACTACCTGTTCGTCCAGCCGCTGTACACGTTCACGGTCGCCGACCCGGGCGAGTGGCTCAACCTCGTCCTGCTGCTGTTCATCGGGATCGTCGTCGGTCAGCTGGTCGCCCTCCAGCGAGCCCGGACCGAGACGGCACGTGCGCGGGAGCGAGAGGCCCGGGCGCTGTTCCAGGTCAGCCGCGCGCTCGCGACGCGCGAGTCGACGCCAGCCGTGCTGCCCACGATCGCCGCCATCCTGCGCGACGAGATCCGCGATGGCCCGCGTCTGGATCGCGCTCGGGACCGACGACGCGCAGGAGCGGGTCGCGGCCGACACCGCGCCGCAGGAGCGACCGCTGACCGCAGGGATCCAGCTCGTGCTGCAGCGGACGCCCGGAGACGCGCCCGCCAAATGGGTCCGCGTCCACCAGCCGGGCGCCAGCGAAAGGCCCGGGGACCGGCCGCGAGGCGTACCGGGTTCGGATCGAGGGAGGCGCGCAGGAACCTCGGCTCGATCTGGGCGCTCCGAGAGCGCGACAGGGTCGAGCCGGACCGGACGGAGACCCGCCTGCTGTCCGCGGCCGCCGACCAGATCGGCCAGGCCCTCGCCCACGACCGCCTGGCCGCCGAGTCACAGGCGGCGGAGATCGCCCGGCAGAGCGACGCGCTCAAGTCCGCCCTGCTCCAGTCGGTCTCGCACGACCTGCGGACGCCGCTGGCGACGATCCGCGCGGCCGCCGGGACGCTCCGTCCGGGCAGCGGCCTCAGCGAGGAGGATCAGCTGGAGAGCGCCGAGGCCATCGACCGCGAGGTCGAGTACCTCAACCGGCTCGTGACCAACCTGCTCGACCTCAGCCGGATCGAGGCCGGCGCGCTGCGCGCGGAGCGCGACGTGTTCGAGCTCGACGACCTCGTGGGTCGGACGGTCGAGCGGCTGCGCACGCGCCTGGGCGCCCGGCCGCTCGACGGTCGACCTGGATGCGCCACCGGTCGAGGTCGACCCCGTGCTGCTCGACGAAGCGGTGACCAACGCGCTCGAGAACGCCATCAAGTACACGTCGCCCGAGACCGCCGTCCGGATCGTCGCAGCACCGCTGCCCGACGAACCGCGGATCCGGTTGACGATCGAGGACGCTGGACCCGGCGTGCCGGACGACGCCCTGCCGCTGCTGTTCGAGAAGTTCTACCGGGTGCCGGGCGTCCCCGGCGGCTCACGGTCGGGCACGGGCATCGGCCTCGCGGTCGTCCGGGGCCTGGTCGAGGCGATGGGCGGGCCGCGTCGCGGCCCGGCGCAGCGAGCTCGGCGGGCCTTGCGATCGACATCGACCTCGAAGTCGCGGACGTCCCCGCGCCCTCGCCGGGCGCAGGCGCTCCATGACCGCCCGGAGCGGGCAGGCGCCCGGGCCCATCGTCCTCGTGGTCGAGGACGACGCGGAGACGCGTGCCGCGCTGGTCCGCGAGCTCACCAGCCGCGGCTACCGGACCCGTGGAGGCCGAGGACGGCCGATCCGCCCTGCTGCGCTGGGAGGGTCAGCGCCCCGACCTCGTCCTGCTCGACCTCGGCCTGCCGGACATCGACGGGCTCGACATCGTCCGCAGGATCCGGCGCGAGGCGACGACGCCGATCGTGATCCTGTCGGGCCGCTACGAGGAGCGCGAGAAGGTCGAGGCGCTCGAGCGCGGCGCCGACGACTACGTCACCAAGCCGTTCGGGGTCGACGAGCTCAACGCCCGGCTCCGCGTCGCGCTCCGCCGGGCGGCCGGGCCGGTCGCCGACGCGAGCGGCCGCATCGTCGCCGGACCGCTCGAGTTCGACGCCGCTGCGCCACGAGGCCCGGATCGACGGCGAGCGCCTCGACCTCACGCCCCGCGAGTTCGAGATCCTGCGCGTGCTGCTCGCGAACGCCGGGCGCCTCGTCACCAAGGGCCGGCTGCTGCGCGCGGTCTGGGGCGAGGCCTACCAGGGCGAGGACAGCTACGTCTACGTCCACGTCAGCCAGCTCCGGCGCAAGATCGCCGCGGCCGACCCGGGCGGCGTCCTGCGCGACCTCATCGTCACGGAGCCCGGCGTCGGCTACCGCGTCCGCGAGCTCGACCGGCCGCCGGCTTTAGACCGACCTTAGGCCCGCGAGCCCTCGGACCCCCGCCCCCTCTTGGATGGGGCTGGCACGGTGGGGACATGGACACCGCAGGCCGTCGACACGCCGTCGGCCGGACGAACCCTGGAACAGGAGCTCGCTCCTCGTCCGGGAGGCGATCGACATGGTCGCCGGCGGTGGCGCGCCGCCGCGTCGTCGTCGGCGGCCTCCAGCTTCGGTGAGGCCCTCGTCGAGCCGGCTCGCGAGCTGGCCGACGGCGGCCGGCGTACGGGTCGTCCCGTTGTGGATGCCCGACGATGCCGGCGCCGACATCGCGATCGAGCGGATCGCCGATGCCTGAGCGCCCGCGTCAGATCCTGATCGTCGAGGACGACGAGAGCCTGCGACGGATCGTGGTGCGCCACCTGCGGAGCCTCGGCTACCGCGTCGCCGAGGCCGACTCGGCCGAGGCGGCCGTCGACGCGCTCGAGGGCGGCCTGCGCCCCGACGTCGTGATCCTCGACCTGAACCTGCCCGGCGACACGGGCTGGGACCTGCTCCGCGGCCCGTCGCTCGACGCCGCCGGCCGCCCGCCCGTCGTCATCACGAGCGCCACGGCGGTCAGCCCGAAGTGGCTCGATGAGTTCGGCTGCGCCGGCTACCTGCCCAAGCCGTTCCCGCTCGAGACGCTCGTGGCGACGATCGAGCGGCTCACCCACCCGGAGGAACCCCAGCTACAGCCATGACCGATCTCCAGATCCTCGTGATCCTCGCCGGCGCCGTCGTCGCGTTCGCCGGCTACCTCGCCCTGTGCGACCGGCGTGCGCCGATGAACGTCCTCGAGATCCTGACCGGGCCTGGCTGCCGCGTTCGTGTTCGTGTACCTGCTGTGGGCGCTCCTGCGCCCCGAGGACTTCTGAGCCATGGCGCAGCGGAGACCTCTTCGTCCTCGTTCACCCTCGCCGTCGCCCTCCTCGTCGTCACGCCGCTGCTGGGCGCCTACATCCACCGGGTCATGGAGGGCGAGCGCGTCTTCCTGAGCCCGATCCTTCGGCCCGTCGAGCGGGCGGTCTACCGCGTCTGCGGCGTCGACGAGACCGCCGAGCAGGGCTGGAGCGGGTACGCCATCGCGGTGCTCGTCATGGCGCTCGTCGCCATCGTCGCCGGCTACATCGTGCTCCGCCTCCAGGACGTCCTGCCGCTCAACCAGGGCGGCATCCCGGCCATGTCGCCGGAGCTCGCGTTCAACACCTCGGTCAGCTTCGAGACCAACACCAACTGGCAGAACTACTCCGGCGAGACCGGGGCGACGTACCTCACCCAGGCGGGCGTCCTCGCGGTCCGCAACTTCACGTCGGCCGCGACCGGCCTGGCCATCGCGATCGCCCTGTTCCGCGGCCTGACCCGCCGCAGCGCGAGCGACCATCGGCAACTACTGGGTCGACCTGACGCGCGGGATCCTGTACCTGCTCCTGCCGATCTCCATCGTCGGCGCCGTCGTGCTCGTCTGGCAGGGCGTCCCCCAGACCTGGAACCCCACCCAGGCCGTCACGACGCTCCAGGGCGCGGTCCAGCACATCGCGATCGGGCCCATCGCCTCCCAGGAGTGGATCAAGGAGCTGGGCAACAACGGCGGCGGGTTCATGAACGCGAACTCGGCCCACCCGTTCGAGAACCCGACGGCGCTCACGAACTGGCTCGAGATGTTCGCCATCCTGCTGTTCCCGTTCGCGCTGACCTACACGTTCGGGCGGTACGCCGGCAACCAGCGCCAGGGCTGGACGATCTTCGCCGCGATGGCGATCGTCCTCTCGATCGGCGCCGTGGTCGCGATGCACGTCGAGTACGTGGGCAACCCGCTGTTCCCGGCCGCGCGTCGACCAGGCCGGCCTGGGCAACATGGAGGGCAAGGAGGTCCGCTTCGGGTCGGCGCTCGGCGGCCTGTTCATGGCCATCACGACGGGCACCAGCACGGGCGCGATCAACGCGCTGGCACGACAGCGCCCAGCCGATCGCCGGCCTCGTCCCGCTGTTCAACATGGAGCTCGGCGAGATCACGCCGGGCGGGATCGGCGCCGGCATGTACGGGATGCTCGATCATCGGCGCGATCCTGGCCGTGTTCATCGCCGGCCTGATGGTCGGCCGCACGCCCGAGTACCTCGGCAAGAAGGTCGAGGCGTTCGAGATCAAGATGGCGATGCTCATCGCCCTCGTGCTCGGCGCGAGCATCCTCGGGTTCACGGCGCTCGCAGCCGCGACGCCCGAGGGCCAGGCCGGTCCGCTGAACCCGGGGCCGCACGGCTTCAGCGAGATCCTGTACGCGTTCTCGAGCCAGACGGGCAACAACGGCTCGGCCTTCGCCGGCCTGACCGGCAACACGCCCTTCTACAACATCACCGGTGCGCATCGCGATGCTCATCGGGCGGTACGGGATGATCGTCCCGATCCTCGCCCTCGCCGGGCTCGATGGCCGCCAAGCGCCGCGTCGCGCCGTCGCTCGGGACGTTCCCGACCACCGGCGTCCTGTGGACCGTCCTGCTGATCGGCGTCGTGATCATCGTCGGCGCGCTGACGTTCTTCCCGGCCCTCTCGCTGGGCCCGATCGTCGAGCAGCTGATCCAGAACGCCGGAAAGGTCTTCTGACCCATGAGCCTCACTCGTTCCCTGATGTCCGTCGACCTCGGCCGCGGCACCCGCCGCTTCCAGCGCTTCGTGACCCTGGGCGGCACGAAGCCGTCCGGCGGCGAGCCGCCCCGCCCGCGCGGCATCCTCGACCCGGACCTGCTCCGCTCGGCCCTGCCCGCACGCCGTCCGCAAGCTGGACCCGCGGCTGCTGATCCGGAACCCGGTGATGTTCGTCGTCGAGATCACGGCGGCGCTGGTCACGCTGATCTGGCTCGCCAACGTCACCGGCATCCAGCCCGTCCCCGGGACCGTCCGGCTGCGGCTTCCAGCTCCAGATCGCCGATCTGGCTGTGGTTCACGGTCCTGTTCGCGACCTACGCCGAGGCCGTCGCCGAGGCCCGCGGCCGCGCCCAGGCCGCGACGCTGCGCCGGACGCGCTCGGAGACGACCGCGCACCGGCGCCTGGCCGACGGCACGCTCGAGGCCGTCGGGCTCGTCGGAGCTGCGCAAGGGCGACGTCATCGTCGTCGAGGAGGGCGAGACCATCCCCGGCGACGGCGACGTCATCGAGGGCGTCGGCTTCGTCAACGAGGCGGCGATCACCGGCGAGTCGGCGCCCGTCCTCAAGGAGCCGGGCACGGACATCCGCAGCTCCGTGACCGGCGGCACGACGCTCGTCAGCGACCGCCTGGTCATCCGCGTGACGACCGATCCGGGCGAGACGTTCCTCGACCGGATGATCGCGCTCGTCGAGGGCGCGAAGCGGCAGCGGACGCCCAACGAGATCGCCCTCGCGATCCTGCTCGCCGGCCTGACGATCGTGTTCCTGATGGCCACCGTGACGCTGCGCCCGTTCGGCCAGTACGCCGGCACCACCGTCGACACCGTCGCCCTGGTCGCCCTCCTCGTCTGCCTGATCCCGACCACGATCGGCGGCCTGCTGTCCGCGATCGGCATCGCCGGCATGGACCGCGTCGCGCGCTTCAACGTGCTCGCCATGAGCGGCCGGGCGGTCGAGGCGTCCGGCGACGTCGACGTCATCCTGCTCGACAAGACCGGCACGATCACCTACGGCAACCGGCTCGCGGCGTCGATCACGGCCGCGCCCGGGCGTCGCCGAGGCGGAGGTCCTGCAGGCGGCGCTGGTCTCCTCGATCCGCGACGAGACGCCCGAGGGCCGGTCGGTCGTCGACCTCGCCCGGAAGCGGCTCGCGGAGCTCGGCCTGCCGGGCGGCGTCGGCGACGACGCCGCGTTCGCGGCCCTCGGCGCGACCATCGCCGAGGAGATCCCGTTCCGGGCCGAGACGCGGACCAGCGGCGTCCGGCTCGACGGACGGCGCGACCATCCTCAAGGGCGCCGTCGACGCGATCGCGGCCGGGCTCGACGGCGCGGTCCCGCCGGAGGTGATCGCCGAGGCGGACCGGATCGCCGACGCGGGCGCGACGCCGCTGGCGATCCGCGATGGACGGCCGCGTCCTCGGCATGATCGAGCTCAAGGACACCGTCAAGGAAGGCCTCGTCGAGCGGTTCGCCGAGTTCCGCAAGATGGGCATCCGGACCGTGATGATCACCGGCGACAACCCGCGGACCGCGGCGACGATCGCGCGCGAGGCCGGCGTCGACGACTTCATCGCCCAGGCCACGCCCGAGGACAAGATCGCCTTCATCCGCAAGGAGCAGGCGGACGGCCACCTCGTCGCGATGACCGGCGACGGCACCAACGACGCCCCGGCGCTCGCGCAGTCGGACGTCGGGATGGCGATGAACAGCGGCACGTCGGCGGCCAAGGAGGCGGCCAACATGGTCGACCTCGACTCCGACCCGACCAAGCTGCTCGAGGTCATCGAGATCGGCAAGCAGCTGCTCATCACGCGCGGCTCGATCACGACCTTCTCGATCGCCAACGACATCGCGAAGTACTTCGCGATCCTGCCCGCGATGTTCGTGAGCGTCTACCCGGAGCTCGGTGCGCTCAACGTCATGGGCCTGTCGACGCCCGAGAGCGCGATCCTCTCGGCGGTCATCTTCAACGCGCTGATCATCATCGCGCTGATCCCGCTCGCCCTCCGCGGCGTCGCCTTCCGCGCGGCGCCGGCCAGCGTCCTGCTCCAGCGCAACCTCCTCATCTACGGCCTCGGCGGCATCATCGCCCCGTTCATCGGGATCAAGGCGATCGACGTCGTCGTCTCGGCCCTGCATCTCGCGTAAGGACACCTCGATGACCACCTTTCTGCGCCGCGTCCTGTGGCCGGCGTTCGCCCTCCTCGTCGTCATGACCCTGATCACCGGGGTCGCCTATCCGGCCGTCGTGACCGCGGTCGCGCAGATCGCCTTCCCGCACCAGGCCAACGGGTCGATGCTCGTCGCCAAGGACGGCCGGACCGTCGGCTCGAGCCTGATCGGGCAGGCGTTCTCCGGCGACACCTACTTCTGGGGCCGCCTCGTCCGCGGCCGGGGCCACGGACGAGAACCCGCTGGGCTACGACGCCAGCGGCTCGGCCGGCTCGAACCTCGGACCCACGAACCCCGAGCTGCTCGACCGGATCAACCAGAGCGTCGCCGACTACCAGGCCGCCAACCCCGGCGTGCCGATCCCCGTGGACCTGATCACGACGTCGGCGTCGGGGCTCGATCCCCGACATCAGCCCGGCCGCGGCCGAATACCAGGTGGCGCGGGTCGCGAAGGCGCGCGGGCTGTCCGATGCCGACATCCGGGCGGTCGTCGCCCGCCACACCGAGCAGCCCCTGCTCGGGATTCTTCGGCCAGCCGCGGGTCCACGTGCTCGAGCTCAACCTCGACCTGGACGGTCTCCTGCAATGACCGATCCCGAGCGCGACGCGTTCGACGTCCGCCCGACGGGCGACGAGATGCTTGCGCGCATCCGTGCCGAGGAGACGGTCGGGCGGGGACGGCTGCGCATCTATCTCGGCATGGCGCCGGGCGTCGGCAAGACGTACCGGATGCTCGAAGAGGGTCATCGGCGCCTCGAGCGCGGGCACGGACGTCGTCGTCGGCTTTGCCGAGGCGCACGGGCGGCCGCACACGCTCGAGCTCCTCGACGGCCTCGAGGTCGTCCCGCGCGAGCGGATCGAGTATCGCGGCGTCGTCGTCGAAGAGATGGACACCGTCGCCATCCTCGAGCGCCGGCCGACGGTCGCCCTGATCGACGAGCTCGCCCACACCAACGTCCCCGGCTCGGCGCGGATCAAGCGCTGGGAGGACGTGGAGGTCGTCCGCGACGCGGGCATCCACGTCGTGACCACGATGAACGTCCAGCACGTCGCGAGCGTGTCCGATGCCGTCGCGACGATCACCGGTGCGCCCGTCAACGAACGCCTCCCCGACGACGTCCTCCTGACGGCGGACGAGATCGAGCTCGTGGACATGAGCCCCCATGCGCTCCGACAGCGCATGAAGCACGGCAACGTCTACCCGCCCGATCGGGCCCAGGTCGCCCTCGACCGGTTCTTCACGGAGTCGAACCTGACGGCGCTCCGCGAGCTCTCGCTGCGGCTCGTGGCCCGGCGGGTCGAGGGCCAGCTCGAGGACACGATCGCGGGTCAGCAGCTGCCGCTGGTCACCGACCGGGTGATCGTCCTGGTCGACGAGAGCCCGGCGTGCATGCGCGCGGTCCGGCGGGCGGCGCTCCTGGCCGGATCGATCCGCGCGGCGCTGATCGCGGTCGTCGTCGAGGTCCCGCAGACCGGACACCAGCCGTTCGACCGCCTGCGGGACATCCAGGAGGCACTCGACGACGCCGTCGATCTCGGCGCGGAGGTCGTGCGCGTCGAGGCCAAGGACCTCGTGAGCGGCCTGGAGGAGGTCAGTCGCTCGAGGCGGGCGACGCACATCGTCCTGCCCTACCGGCCGCAGACCGGCCTGAGTCGCGTGCGCGATCGTCCGATCATCGACCGGCTGATCGAGCGGCTCCCCGACGTCGAGCTGCACGTCGTGGGCCCGCCCTCGAAGCGGTAGCCCGGCTACCGGCCCGTGAGTGGTGCGAGGCCCGTCTTGTACAGCAGATCGGCGATCAGCCGATGGCCGCGCTCGCTGGGATAGCAGCAGTCGGCGATGTTCATGAGGCCGGACTTGTAGCCGTCCGCGGTGCCGTCGGGGCCGTTGATCGCGGTCAGGACGTCGACGCAGGCGCCGCCGTGGGCGGCCATCGCCGCGCAGGTGGCCGCGTTGAACCCCCGCGCGACGTGCACGCCGACCTCGGTCGCGACCGGGATCAGGTACTTCGGGATGACGGCCTCGGCGCCGGTCAGCGCATTGGGCTGCGTGATCGCCCGCACGACCGTCGGCCGGCCACCGCGGAGGTTGGCGATCTCGGCCGCGATCGCGTCGATGTTCGCGCCGTAGGCCGCGATCGATGGGTCGTAGCAGTCGGTCCCGCCGCACTTGCCCGCCTCCAGGAGGCTGTCGCCGGTGTCAACGTCCGCGCCGCCGATCCCGAGCACCACGATGTCGGCGGCCGCGATCGCGTTGCGGACGTCGCCCGCCTGCTGCACGGCCATGACGAGGTCGAGGCTCCGGGTGCCGTTCCTGGCCAGGTTGGTGACGTTCACCTCCCGACCGGTGCCCTCGCGAATGCGCTGCGCGTAGTACTCGACCCAGCCCTTCCCCGAGCGATCGCCCGATCCGGTCGTCTCTGAGTCGCCGAGGGCGACGAGCTGCAGGGCGTTCGATACGGCGGACGATGGCGCGGCTACCGCCGATCGACCCGGTCCCGCCGATGCGCCCGGGCTCGTCCCGGCGTCCCCGGTCTGCTTGCACGCGACCAGGAGCATCGCGGCCACGACGATGAGGCCCGCGATCGGCCAGCGTGAGATCGGCCCGCGTCTGCGTTGGATGACGCCGAGGCCCATCAAAGCCCGAGTCCATCACGTGTTGCGGATTCCCAAGGCTCGGACGGCCCGTCGGCCAACCACTCCTCCCACGCCGCTTCGTATGCGACCCCGAGGTCTGACGCGCGGAGCATTCGCACGGCCCGATGGAGCGCCGCCGATCGGGAGACGAGTCCCTTGTCCCTTGCGTAGGCGTCAAGGAATCGGATGTCCTCGACGGTGAGGGTAACGCTCACGTTCATTCCACGATGCTATGCCCCCGGACCCACTGCGATGGGGTTGCCTCTGTCGGGCGGTAGCTGCTACCTCGACGTCGCTGCCGGTGGTCTCCCCCGGCGTTGCGCAAGGCGGGCGTCCCCTTCCCCGCCGCCGACGGGCGCCGCTCGTTCTACGATGCGGCGGCAATGCCTGCCCCCGAACATCTCGCGAACCGCGACCTCGACGTCGCCGCCGTCCTGCCCGCCTCCGAGCTGCCGAGCCACGCCCGGGTCGTCATCGTCGGCGGCGGGATCATCGGGGCCTCGATCGCGTACCACCTCGCTGCGGCCGGTGAGCGCGACGTCGTCCTGCTCGAGCGTGGCCGGCTCACCAACGGGACCACGTGGCACGCTGCGGGGCTCGTCTCGCAGGTCCGCGGGACGCAGGCGCTCACGGCGCTGACGGTCGGCAATGCAGCGGCCTACGAGCGCATCGGCGCCGAGACCGGGGTCGATGTCGGGCTGCGGCGGAACGGGTCGCTGGGCATCGCGCGCACCCAAGCCCGCATGGACGAGCTGCTGGCCGGCGCATCCATAGCAAGGGACCACGGCGTGGACGTCGAGATCGCCGGCCCGGACCGGCTGCGCGAGCTGTGGGCCGGCATGGCGGTCGACGACCTGGTCGGCGGCACCCATTACCCGACCGACGGCACCGTGAACCCGGGGTCGGCGGCGCTCGCGTTCGCCAAGGCGGCAGTCGACCGCGGCGTCCGGTACGTGCCGGACACGGCGGTGAGCGGGTTCCTGCGCGGCGACCACGGCGCCGTGACCGGCGTGGCCACGTCCCGCGGCGAGATCACGGCCGAGACCGTCGTCCTCGCCGCCGGCCTCTGGACGTCGGAGCTCGCACGGCAGGCCGGCGCCAGCGTCGCGCTTCGCCCCGCCGAGCACATGTGGGTCATGACCGACGAGACGGACCTGGCGGTCGAGACGCAGCCGTTCGTCCGCGACCTCGACGGGTTCCTGTACGTCCGCCACTACCGCGGCCGCCTCGTCATCGGCGCGTTCGAGCCCAACGGCCGGCCCCTCGTCCCCGGCGGCGTGACGACCGAGGGGTTCGCGGAGCTCGGCCCGGACTGGGATCACATCGCCCCCGTGCTCGCCCAGGCCCGGCGCCGGATCCCGGGCCTCGAGGGGCTCGGCTTCGCGCAGTTCCTCCGGGCGCCGGAGTCGTTCACGCCGGACGCGAACTTCCAGCTCGGCCCGATCCCCGAGGTGCCTGGCCTGTTCGTCGCCGCGGGCCTGAACTCGCAGGGGATCATCTTCGGGCCGGGCGTCGGGCGGGCGGCCGCCGAGTGGATCATCGAAGGGCACCCGACGATGGACCTCGCCGAGGTCGACGTGTCGCGGATGGGCGCCTGGGCGTCGCAGCGCCGCTGGCTCCACGAGCGGACCGTCGAGTCGCTGGGCAGCCTGTACGACATGCACTGGCCCGGCAAGCAGCCCAAGACCGCGCGAGGGCTGCGACGGCTTCCGCTGCACGACGCCCATCGGGCGGCCGGGGCCGCCTTCGGCCAGGTGGGGGGCTGGGAGCGGCCGCTGTGGTTCGAGCCCGGCGTCGCCGAGCCCGAGATCCGCTACGACTACCGGGCGCCGTCGTGGTTCCCGGCGGTGCGCGAGGAGGTGCGTGCCACCAGGGACGGCGTCGCGCTCTACGACCTCACGACGTACTCCAAGTTCCTCGTCCAGGGTCCCGGTGCGTTGGCCGGGCTGCAGCGGCTGGCGACGTCGGACCTGGACGTCGAGGTCGGACGCATCGTCTACACGGTCCTCGCCAACGAGCGTGGCGGGATCGAGATGGACCCGACGATCACGCGTCTGGGCGATTCGACGTTCCTCGTCCTGGCCCCGACGTTGAGCCAGCGACGGACGTTGGCCCTGCTCCGGAACGGTCTGCCGGACGACGCCGTCGTCACCGACGTCACCTCGGGCTTCGCCACGCTCCACGTGGCCGGGCCACGATCACGCGAGCTGCTCGCACGGCTGACCGACGAGGACCTCTCGACCGAGGCGTGGCCCTTCCTCCGAGCGCGGCAGATCGAGGTCGGGCGGGCGACGGGCTGGGCGTTCCGCGTGTCGTACACGGGCGAGCTCGGCTGGGAGCTGATGGTCTCGACGGAGCTCGTCGCCGACCTGAACGAGCACATCGTGGCGGCCGGCACAGATCTCGGGCTGCGGCAGGCGGGGTCGTTCGCGTTCGAGGCCGCGCGGCTCGAGCGCGGCTTCCGCGCCTGGGGCCACGACATCGGCCCGCTCGACGACCCGTTCGCGGCCGGGCTGGGGTTCACCGTCTCACGCCGCAAGGAGGCGGACTTCGTCGGCCGGGCTGCGCTCGAACAACGGCGTGCGACGACGGAACCGGCGCGTCGCCTGGTCTCTGTGCACGCCCCGGACGCCGTCCTGTGGCACGGCGAGTCGATGCTCCGCGACGGCGAGCGCGCCGGGTTCGTCACGAGCGCCTCCATCGCGCCGACCCTCGGCGGATCGGTCGGGCTGGCCTGGATCCACGGACCGGTCGGGGGCGACTGGCAGGTCGAGGTCCGCGCCGAGCCGGTCCCGTGCCGCGTCAGCCTCGACCCGTTCTACGACGCGGGAGGCGCGCGGCTCCGCGGCTAGGCATCCGCGGATGGATGCCTGAACGACAGCTGCGCCGGGCCTACGGCAGTCGGGCCGCCGTAGGAGCTATTGCCCGGGGTCGCCGGGCGCCGCCGCGGTGTTCGCGTCATTGACGTTGCCGGTCGCCGGAGGTGCTTGCGGCCCCGGCACTGGCGAAGATGAGGGTGGCGGTGGTGGCGCCGCCGGTCCGGGAGGTGGCGGTGGCAGCGGCGCGCCTGGCGCTGCAGTTCCGGTCCCGGACGTCGACCCGGCAGCCGCTGCAGCCCCGCCCGATGAGGAACCGTTCGGCGGGTCTCGCCGCTGCGATAGCGCGTAGGCCGCAGCTCCAAGGCCAGTCGCCAGAACGATCACGAGCAGGATCAGCCAGGGAGTGGTCCCACCTGAGTCGCTGGCCGGCTCAGGGCTGGGGCTGGCACTCGGTTGGACGGTTGGCTCGGCGGTTGGCTTCGCGGTCGGCTTGGCCGTTGGCTTCTCGGTGGGCTTCTCGGTTGGCTTTGCGGTCGGCTCGGCGGTGGGCTTCTCGGTTGGCTTTGCGGTCGGCTCGGCGGTGGGCTTCTCGGTTGGTTTTGCGGTGGGTTTCTCGGTCGGCTGCCCCGTGGGCTTCGCCGTCGGCGCGGCCGTCGGCTTCTCGGTCGGCTGTTCGGTGGGCTCGGCCGTCGGCTTCTCGGTCGGTTGTTCGGTGGGCTTCGCCGTCGGCTTCTCGGTCGGCTGTGTAGTGGGCTTCGCCGTTGGCTTCTCAGTCGGGAGCGATGGGAGAGAGGGCAGGGATGCACCTGGCGGCAGGGTCGGGAGTGTCCCCCCGCAACCGGCGAGGAGCATCGTCGCGGCGAGCAGCCCTGCGCCCAATCCAAGGGCGTTCACGCGCCGCCTGGATGCCGCCAACCACGTCGAACGTCGGAGCGACGGCGTCCCAGGGTCGCGATGGGGCCGGCGTCCTGTGTGCGCCCTCACGTCAAGTGTCCTCCTCGGGCCGACGACGGCGCCGGAAACCCAATGGGTTCGCATGAGGGCCCGGCGGCGCGTGCACGACGACGACATCGCTTGTCCCCGCCGAGGCGAGGGCGCGTTCGTCGCCAGACATAGAGGTTACTCTGCGCCCTGGACGTCAGGGGGCTGGCCGCAGGCTGACCGATCTGCCCGCGCGCTGACGCCGGAACATCCAGCCGGCGCGTTCCTGCTCGTTGACAATTGAGGCAGCACGGTGTCTGCTCGGGCGGGCGGATCGTCCTGCCATCAGGGTGTCGAGCCCACCCTTTGCATGAAAACGGGAGTCACCTTGGCAGAGCGGTTCGTCACTCGCGGGTTCGTCGGGCGTCGCGGGACGCCGGCGCCGGGGGATGCAGACCTTGCATCGAGGACCCCGCCGGGCCAGTACCTCACGACCGATTTTCCGGTGCTCTCCGCCGGGCCGACGCCTCGGACGCCGCTCGATCGTTGGTCGTTCGCCATCGAGGGCCTCGTCAAATCGCCCGTCAGCTGGACCTGGGATACCTTCCTCGAGCTTCCGACCCGGGATTGGACCGTCGACATCAGCTGCGTGACCAAGTGGACCAAGCTCGACATGCACTGGCGGGGGATCAGCATCGACACGCTGTTCGAGCAGGTCGATCTCGATCCGGCCGCCGCATTCGCGATCGCATGGTCCGACGGGGGGTACACGACGAACCTCCCGCTGTCGGACGTGCTCAACGGGCAGGCGTTCGTCGCGTTCGAGTACGACGGCCGGCCGCTTGCGCCGGAGCATGGCGGCCCTGCGCGCCTCGTCGTCCCCGGCCGCTACTTCTGGAAGAGCGCGAAGTGGGTCCGCGGACTGCGCATCCAGGCGGGCGATGAGCCGGGATTCTGGGAGTCGCTCGGCTATCACAATCGCGGCGATCAATGGCTCGAAGAACGTTACAGCGGCGATTAGGGACACCCGACGATGGCCGGTCCCATCTCCTGGCAGCTCGCAACGGTCACCGCCATCCGCGACGAGACCCCGTCGGTCCGATCGCTCACGCTCAGCATCCCGTCATGGGCAGGACATCGCCCGGGACAGCACGTCGATCTGCGCCTGACGGCAGCGGACGGCTACAGCGTCGAGCGCAGCTACTCGATCGCGTCCGAGCC
The DNA here is from genome assembly GCA_963779575.1 of uncultured Chloroflexia bacterium. Classification (GTDB taxonomy): domain Bacteria; phylum Chloroflexota; class Limnocylindria; order Limnocylindrales; family CSP1-4; genus CAIXZV01. Next base: position 378,856 of record CAVZYT010000005.1, on the reverse strand, counting down.
GGAGCGCGGCGACGAGGTCGACATCACCGTCGAGCGCATCGACGGCGGCGAGGTGTCCCCATTCCTCCACGAGGTCATAGCCGTCGGCGACCGGATCGAGCTTCGAGGCCCGATCGGAGGCTACTTCGTGTGGGACGCGTCGCTCGGCGGGCCACTGTTGCTGATCGCCGGGGGCTCGGGGGTCGTCCCGCTCATGGCGATGCTCCGCCATCGCTCCCGATCGGGATCGGGCGTCCCCACCCGCTTGCTCTTCAGCTCCCGTGGGTTCGAGGAGATCATCTTCCGCGAAGAGCTCGATGGCCTGGTTGCGGAGGCGAACGGACTGGAGGTGCGGCACACGCTGACGCGCTCGCAGCCGCAGGGCTGGTCCGGCTTCGCACGGCGGATCGACGAGCGCATGCTGTCGGAGATGCTCGAGCCGATCGGAATCTCCGCACGCGCCTACCTGTGCGGCCCGACGGCGCTCGTCGAGACGGCGGCCAACGGCCTCGTGCGCCTCGGCCTGCCGCCCGATCGGGTCCGGACCGAGCGCTTCGGCCCCAGCGGGACCTAATCGGAATGAGGATCTGGCGATGACCGACGATCAGGGCACGGACCCGGTCCCCGACGCTGTGCTCGACGGGAACGTGTCCGCGGGGGCGCTCGCGATGGCGTACGGCCAGGAGATGACGGCCGTCCCTGGGCGCTGCGCGCACTGCGGGGCCACCCACGTCATCGGGGAGCTACGCGCCTACGTGCAGGCGCCGGGGACCGTGCTGCGATGCCCGGCCTGCGACGGGATCATCCTTCGCATCGTCGAAACCGCGGAGGCAACGTACGTCGACGCGCGCGGAGCCGCGTACCTGCGCTTCGAACGCCGCTGATCTGCTGCACGCTCGCGGGTCGCCGGTACGCGTCGCGCGCCCGTGGGCGCGTCCGAGTAGCGAAGACCGGCCGCTCCACGGCCTCCGGGGCCGTCACGAGGCCGACGGGTGTTCCATCATCTCGTCGCTCGGCGACGGGTGTTCCATCATCTGGTCGCTGGCCGAGGGGTGCTCCATCATCTGGTCGCTCGCGGACGGGTGCTCCATCATCTGGTCGCTCGGCGAGGGGCTGGCCCCTGGTGACGTGCACGCGGCGATCAGCAGTCCCGCGCCAAGGACGGCGGCGCTCACGCCGATCCGTCCGGTTCGCATTCGCATGTCTATTGCTCCAAAGCGATGGGTGGAGCCGCGAGCGTGGCGGAGGCGGGTGACGCCCCGATGACCGTCGCGGTTCCGGACGTGCGGCCATGCCGAACGTCGGACGCGCCGCCTCACGATTCGGCGAGCAGTTCCCGGATGACCGCCTCGGATTCGTCGTAGTCGCCCTCGCCGCCGTGCGTGTGCCGGATCCGGCCGTCACGACCGACGAAGTAGAACGCGGGCCAGACGCCGTTGCCGTACGCACGCCATGTTGCGAAGGCTGGGTCGAAGGCGACCGGGAAGTGAACGCCGGCCTGGGCCACCGCGTCGCGCACGTTGTTGATGTCGCGCTCGTACGAGAGCTCGGGCGTGTGCACGCCGATCACGACGAAGCCGTCGGGGCCGTACTTGTCGGACCACGCCTTCACGTACGGCTGCACGTGGATGCAGTTGATGCACCCGAAGGTCCAGAAGTGCACCAGCACGACCTTGCCACGGAGTGACGCCATCGTCAGCGGTTTGCTGTTGATCCAGTCGGTGATCCCCTGCAGCTCGGGCGCCTGGCCGAGATCATCCAGCTGCACGACAGGCTCCGCCGGGGCGGCGGCGGGAGCGCCGTTGCTGTTGGCCGCGGTCGGGACGGCCCCCTCCGGAGGCGCGGCGAGTGCCGCCTGGAGTCGGATGTCGACGCCACCGACGATCGCGACCCCGGACAGCAGCATGAGCGCCCCATACGCCTGGCGGACGCGGAGCCGCCGCGTTGCGCCGCCGAGCCGGAGGGCGATGGCCCGACCGCCGAGCGCGACGGCCGCCAGCGGAACGACAGCTCCGACGACGTACGCGCTCGCGATCGCGACGCCGCCGGCCGTGGGACCCTCGACGGCAGCCGCGGCGATCGCACCGGCCATGAGCGGCGCAACGCATGGCGCCCAGAGCACGCCGATACCAGCGCCGAAGACGAGTCCCGCCGCGATATCGCCGCGAGGTCCGATGGGTGATGCGGACGTTCCGACGCGACCGGGCGTCGGTGCATGCTGATCCAGCCACTCGGCGGCCCGGGGCCAGACCAGCAGCAACCCTGCGGCTGCGAACACGGTCCCGGCGAGCAGGCGGATCGGCTCGGTCGTCAGGCCGGCGGCCTGAAGCGCGCCGACGATGACGACGGTCGTGAGGACGAAGGTCCCGCCGAACCCGAGCATGATCGCTGCCACACGTGTGGCTCGCCCGGCCGATGCCGCGCCGATGACCAGGGGCAGGATTGGCAGCGAGCACGGCCCGAGCATCGTGAGCACCCCGGCCCCGAACGCGATGGCGAGCAGGGTCAGCATCGGCGACTCCAGACGCGAGATCGTCGGCACGGTCAGAACCAGACACGTGCCAGCGTCCAGCGGACCCTAGCCGCTCCGCGTGACGCACCGATGACGAGGTCGCGAGCCGCCGCAGGCCGCTGCGGACGGCAGGTGTCAGCCGGGCAGAACCACGCCGATCGTCAGCAGAACGTTCGCGTAGAGCCGTTGCTCCCCGGTGGCAATCGAGAGCGCCGTGTCCGGCGCACGGCCCGCGGCATAGAACTCATGGCGACCGAGGCGCTGCAGCTCCGTGTCCGGCAGGACGCGTCCGAAGTCCGCGAAGATCGACGGCTCGGAGCCGTCATCAGGGCGCATCACGTGTGCCGCCTCGATCGGGATGGCCTCGACGAGCACCTCAAGCACCTCCGTGACGCTGAGCCGGCCGGGCGCGAGGTTGAGGTAGACGCGGCGCCCGGCCGGGTTGGACTGCGTCGCCAGTGGGTAGTTGCCATCGGCGATCAGCACGCGGGCGCCATGGCCGGCCTCCGCGAGCGCCCGGAGGATCTCTGGATGGAGCAGGCGCGTCTTGAGCATCGGGCTCCTGGGCTGGCCGGCTGAGGTGCGATCCCTGGCGTGACCGCCGGTCACGGTGCGAGATCACGGCCGCCATGTCAAGGTCACCGGTGGCGGTGACCACTGCCTACAGTGTGCGCGATGACGAACGTCAGTCCGCTCCGACGGGTTCGGGCTCCCCTTCGATCGTGACCCGCGGGAGCCAGCCCAGGAAGCCCGGCAGCCACCAGTTCCAGTCGCCGAGCACGGCCATCGTCGCCGGCAGAAGGACGGAGCGGACGATCGTGGCGTCGATCAGGACGGCCACGGCGAGGCCCAGTCCGAGCTCCTGGATGAACGCGAACGGGATCGTCACGAACGCCAGGAACACGACGACCATGATCGCCGCGGCGCTCGTGATCGTCCCCGCGGTGAGCGCGATGCCCCGCGCGACGGCCGCCCGCGAGTCCAGGCCGCGGTCGCGGGCCTCCTTGACGCGGGTCAGGATGAACACGTGGTAGTCCATCGAGAGGCCGAACAGGATCGTGAAGATGAAGATCGGCACCCAGCTCTCGATGACGCTCGATGACGCGATCCCGAGCCGGCCGCCGAGGATGTCGTCCTGGAACACCCAGACCACGACGCCGTAGGCGGCTGCTGTCGAGAGCAGGTTGAGCAGGATCGCCTTGATCGGGATCACGATCGAGTGGAACACGATCAGGAGCAGGATGAACGAGAAGCCGAGCACGAAAGCGAACACGGCCGGGATCGCGTCCACGTAGATGCGGGTGACGTCCAGGGCCTGTGCGGCCTGCCCCGTCACGTATGCCTTGACGCCCGGGAGGTTCGCAAACGAGGCGGGGACGGCCGTGGCGCGGACCTGCTCGACGATGGCCTGGCTCGTCGGATCGTTCTGGCCCGAGCCGCCGATGACGAACGACACCATCGCGACCTTGCCGTCCTTCGACGGGGTCACGGTTGGCTGGCTGAGGCCGGGGATCGCTCCGGCCGCCGCCTCGAACGCGGTCACCGCGGCCTGCGTGGCCGGCTGGTCGTAGCCGGTCACCGCGACCTGGAGGTTCTGCGTCGAGCCCTGGGGCCACTTCGCGTACAGCATCTTGATCGCCTGGACGCCGTCGATCTGGTCCGGGAACGACGTGACGTCGGTGATCCCGATGCGGAGGTGGATCGCGGGCAGGGCGAGCACGAGGAGCACGGCGACCGCGCCGACGGCAAGCGGGATCGGCCGGCGCATCACCGCCCCGACGAGGCGCGACCACAGGCCGCTGCCTTCCTCGCGCTCGCGTCCGAAGAACGGGATCCGGCCGCGGTTCACGCCGTCGCCGAGGATCGCGAGCGTCGCCGGCAGGAACGTCAGGCTGCCGACGACCGCCACGAACACCACGCCGATGGTGCCGATCGCCATCGAGCGGAAGATCGACACGTCGATGATGAACAGCCCCGCCAGGGCGATCATCACCGCGAGCCCGCTGAAGAAGACGGCGCGGCCGGCGGTCGCGCTCGCGATCTCGATCGCGTCGAGCTTGTCGCGACCGTGGCGACGCTCCGAGCGGAAGCGCGTGATCATGAACAGCGAGTAGTCAACCGAGACGGCCAGCCCGATCAGGACGATGAGCTGGGTCGCGTACGGGCTGACGGGGGCGACCGTCTGGCTGAACACCCCGAAGATGCCGAACGCCGCCAGCAGCGCGGTCACCGCGAGGACGAGCGGCACGACCGCGGCGACGAGGGCGCCGAACGTGACCAACAGGATGATGAACGTCAGGCCGATGGTCGCGAACGTCGTGTCGAGGCTGCTGTTGATGAGGGTCGTGATGTCCTCGTTGGTCAGCGTGTTGCTCAGGCTGTGGACGACGAAGCCCTTGGTGGCGCCGTCGGCCTCGATGCTCGCGATGGCTGGCCGCACAGGCACCAGGTGGCGGTCGACGGTGTCCGTGTCGCCGTCGATCGTGGCGACGATTCGCACGGCGCTCAGGTCGGGCGCGACGAGGCCGGCCTGTGGCGGAGCCGTCGCGGGATCGGCGATGCTGGCGAACACGGGAACCGTCTGGCCGCCGTCGGTGACGGTCAGGCCGTTGAGCGTCCCGATCGCCTGGGCGACGAACGCCGCGAATGCCGGGTCGGTCGCCTTGAGCTGCGGGTGCGTCACCACGAGCAGCACGTCCTCGGTCGGCGTGCCGGTGCCCCCCTGGTCGAAGACGGCGTAAGCCTTGGCCGACTCCGTCTGCGCCTGGTTCGGATTCCCGTTCGGGTCCTCGGCCCTGATCCCGCCGGCCAACCCGCTCAGGACGAACAGCCCGATGGTGCCGACGAACCACAGCGCGGCCACCGGCCATCGGTGGCGCGAGCTCCACATCGCGACGCGGACCGTCGCCGGTTCGCGGATCGGTTTTTCCAACTTCGCCATCGTGGGTCCAGAGGGTATCGGGTTACGGCAGGGCAAGGGATCCGGGATCGAGGTTCCCAGCTCTCTCTACGCGGACGCCCTGGTGCCGGTTCCGGATCCTGGCCGCGAGGATCCGCGAGCCCGGTCATGCTGCTGTCGGTCGAAGCCGCCATCTGGCGTGCCTGCAGCGATGAGGTGGGACGTGGAGCTCCGCGATCTGGGCCCCCGCATCGGTGGCGACGTCGTCCTGCCCGGGGACGCGACATGGGACAGCGCGCGGCAGACGTGGAACCTGGCGGTCGACCAGCGGCCCGTCGCCATCGTCTATCCCGAGTCCGCCGAGGACGTGGTGAGGACCGTGCGCCTCGCCGCGGAGCGCGGCTTGCGCATCGCCTTCAACGCCGGCGGCCACAACGCGGGGCCGATCGACTGGAGCCGGGACACGCTGCTGCTCAAGACCGAGCGGATGCGCGGGATCGGGATCGACGTTGCCGCGCGGCGCGCGCGCGTCGAGGCGGGGGTGCTCGGGAAGCCGCTGGCGGTCGCTGCGGGCGAACACGGGCTGGCCTACCTCGCGGGCACGTCGCCGGACGTGGGCGTGGTCGGGTACGCGCTCGGTGGCGGCCTCAGCTGGATGGTCCGCGCGTTCGGGCTCGCCTGCAACAGCATCCGTGCCGCCGAGGTGGTCACGGCCGACGGCCGGCTGGCCCGAGTCGATCACGAGATCCGAGCCTGACATCTTCTGGGCGCTTCGCGGCGGGGGCGGCAACGTCGCCGCGGTAACCGCGCTCGAGCTCGAGCTGTTCCCGGTTGCCGAGATCTACGCCGGGGCGCTGTTCTGGCCGATCGAGCGCGCGACGGAGATCCTCAACGCCTGGCGCACGTGGATCGCGAGCGTCCCGGAAACCTGTGAGTCGCTCGGGCGGATGCTCCAGTTCCCGGAGCTGCCCTTCCTCCCCGCGCACCTCAGCGGCCGTTCGTTCGTCCTGGTCGAGGCGGCGATCCTCGGCACCGAGATCGAGGGTGCGTCCCTCCTCCAGCCCCTCCGCGGCCTCGGTCCTGAGTTCGACACCGTCGCGATGATGCCGACGAGCGAGCTCAGCCTCGTGCACATGGACCCCGACTTCCCGCTGCCCTATGCCGGTGACGGGAGCCTGCTCGCCGACTTCCCGCCCGCCGCGATCGATCCGCTGGTCGGGGCCTTCGTCGGCTCACCGCTGCTGCACGTCGAGATTCGCCACCTTGGCGGGGCTGCCGCGAATCGATCTCCAGATCACGGCGTGCTCGACGCCATCGATCAGCCCTTCGTGTGCTTCACCTTCGGGATCGCGCCGGACGCGGAGGCGGTCGGCGTCATGGACCACCACGCCGCGGCGCTCCTCGGGGCGCTCGGGCCGTGGGACAGCGGGCGGCGATACCTCAACTTCGCAGAGACGCGCGTGGACCCCCGGTCGATCTTCCCCGTCGAGACCTACGAGCGCTTCCGGCAGGTCAAGGCGCGCTACGACCCGGTCGGCCTGTTCAGGGCCAACCACCCGATCGACTAGCAGGGCCGCCTCGCGTCAGCCGAACGTGAAGCAGTAGGCCTCGACGCCGGCGTCGAGGAACTCGATCTCGAACCGGCGATCGATGATCGGCCCCGGTGCGCGGATCAGTTGATACGTGCCCTGGTCGCTGACGACGCCGGTGCCGTCCGGGGCGACATCGCTCCCGAATGCCCCAAGCGCGGGCTGGCCATCGAGGGAGACCCGGAACCGGACGGCCGCGCCTCGGGACGCCGGTCCCATCACGAGGTTGACGTCGCGCGCGTGGAACTGGAACGCGATCCGACCGCGGGGCTCGTTCAGCACGGCCGCGTGCCGGGCGACGGTCCAGGTGCCGGAGAGGTCCCACGCGTTGAGGGGGAGCCTGGGGGCCGCCGCGTACGCGTGAGGCTGGTCGAAGGTCGCGAGGTCATTCGACGCGAACCCCGAGCTCTGGCCGTACCCGACGTAGGTTTCGGGCGACTGGAGCGTGCGCCAGTCAGCGGCGACCTCGAGTCCGCGCGGTTCGACGGCGACCAGATCCCCGCCGATGCCCTCCGCACCGGCGTCGATCAGCAGCTGCTGGATGACCATCTCGGCCATCGCGTACTCCCCCTCGCCGAAGTGGTGGTAGCGGATCCGGCCGTCGGCATCCGCGAGGTAGAGCGCCGGCCAGAAGTGGTTGTTGAAGGCGCGCCAGACCCCGTACGCGCTGTCGATCGCGACCGGGTACTCGATGCCCAAACTGCGCTCGTGCGCGACGACGTTGTTGACGTCGTGCTCGAAGCCGAACTCGGGCGTGTGCACGCCGATGACCGTGAGCCCGGCGTCCGCGTACTTCGTGGCCCAGGCCCGGATGTATGGCAGCGTCCGCAGCCAGTTGACGCAGGTGTAGGTCCAGAAGTCGACGAGCACGACGCGCCCGCGGAGTCCCTGGGGCGTCAGCGGCTCCGAGTTGAGCCAGCCCGACGCGCCGTCGAACGAGGCCAGTTGGCCCTCAACGGGCAGCGCAAGCGACTCGCCCGGTAGCCGATGCGCGATCGAGCGGATCAGGCCGGGCCGGCTGGGCGGTGCCGCAGTCACCGGCGCGCCGGTGGCGCGCTCGCCGGAGTCCGACATGGGGCGATCCTCCGGCTTCAGCCTGCGCTGCGAAGGGATCGGAACGCAGCCCGGAGCTCCTCGGCGAACAGCTGAGGCTCCTGCCACGCCGCGAAGTGGTTGCCCCGGTCGAGCTCGTTGAAGTAGATCAGCTCCGGGTACGCCTGCTCTGTCCAGCTCCGCGGGGCCTGGTAGAGCTCGCGTGGGAAGACGCTCACGGCCGCGGGAACCTTGACGTCCTTGACATCGAAGAAGCCGAGCGTGTTCTCCCAGTACAGGCGACCCGAGGACATCCCCGTGTTGGTCACCCAGGTCAGTGTGATGTTGTCGAGGACCTCGTCCCGGGTGAGGTTGCCGACGGCGTCGCCGTCGAAGGCCCGCACGATGTCTTCAAGGCTGAACGCATCGTGGTCGAGCATCCACGCCGCGAGGGCCGCGGGCGAGTCGGCGAGGCCATAGAGCGTCTGCGGGCGCAGCCCCATCTCGAGCGCGTACCCGACGCCCTTGGTGAACAGGAACGCCAGGCGGTCGTAGGCCCGCTGCTCGTCGGGTGACAGGCCCACCGGCGCGGGGTGGCCGGTCCCGAAGACACTCGAGGTGAGGGCCCTCGACACGTCGGGTTGCACGGTGCCCGGCATGTTGGAGTGGATGCCGAGAAGCTCCGGCGGCGCCGTGGCGCCGATGACGTCGGTGATCTGGGCCCCCCAGTCGCCGCCCTGGGCCACGTAGCGCGTGTAGCCGAGGCGCCGCATCAGCTTGATCCACGCGGCAGCGATGTGGACGGGACCCCAGCCCGTTGACGTCGGCTTCGCGGAGTACCCGTAGCCCGGGATCGACGGGACCACCACGTCGAACGCGTCCTCCGCGCTGCCGCCGTGGGCCGGCGGGTCGCTGAGCGGACCGATCACGCCCAGCATCTCGATGATCGACCCCGGCCAGCCGTGCGTGATGATGACCGGCAACGCGTTCGGGTGGGGCGACCTGACGTGGATGAAGTGGATGTCGAGGCCGTCGATCTCGGTCAGGTACTGCGGAACGGCGTTCAGCCTGGCCGCGAACCGGCCGAGGTCGTAGTCGTCGGCCCAGTAGCGGACCAGCGACTGCATCGTCGCGAGCGGCACACCCTGCGTCAGATCCCCGACGGTCTCCTTCTCGGGCCAGCGTGTCGCCCGGAGCCGGCTTCGGAGGTCATCGAACGCCCCCGGCGGCACCTCGACCCGGAAGGGCCGGACGGCATCGGGACCGACGGAGTTCGAGCTCTGGGCGGTTGCAACGGTTGACATCTCGATCCTCCGCGTGACATCCGGGCGGCCAGGGCGGCGCGGACCCGTATTTTCGCTCGCCACACGGAAGTCGACAACGCTCGAATGGCCCGCGTGCCTTGCAAACCGCGGACAGTTGCGGAGGTCGACCGGATCTTGCGAGGCCGTCCGGCGTCGCGCGGGGCGTTACGCCTAGCCTGTCGAGGCCTGGCGCGGAACGGACGACATGCGCGCGACGCGTTCCTCGAACCGCTTTGCCGCCACGTCCAGCTTCTCGAGGTGCTCGGCCAGGCGGCGCCGCGCCTCCTCGGCAGCGGCGTCCAGGCCCGTGAGCTCGAAGATGCCCCAGTGCCGCAGGATCGGCAGGAGCACCTCGTCGCGGTGCACCCGCAGGTCGTAGATGCCGGCCTTCGCGATTTCGGCGGCCTTGCGCATGAAGCCCGGGATCCCGGCGCCCGGCATCTCGAACCGCAGGACCTCATCGACGATCGCGCGGACGGTCTCCGAGGGTTCGATCTTGAGCGCGGCGAGGAGGGCGTCGCGGTAGAAGACCATATGCAGGTTCTCGTCGGCGGCGATGCGGACCATGATCTTGTCGGCGACCGGATCGTCCGAGTAGCGGCCGGTGTTGCGATGCGAGATCCGCGTGGCGAGCTCCTGGAACGCGACATAGGCGAGGCCGTGGAGCGTGTCCGGTGAGGCGTGGTCGTAGCCCTGCTGGAGCTGGCTCATCCGGCCGCGCTCGAGCAGCATGGGGTCGATGTTGCGGGTGACCGTGAGGTAGTCGCGGAGCACGATCGCGTGCCGCCCCTCCTCGGCCGTCCATCGCCCGACCCAGTGCAGCCAGGCCCCGTCGCCCTTGCCGAACATGCCGTGGATCAGGCGGTGGTAGCTGGGCAGGTTGTCCTCGGTCAGGAGGCCGATCTCGAACGCCGTCTGGGCGACGCCGGTGAGCCGAGGCTGGTCGGGCGTCCACGGCTCCTTGTCGAAGTCCCGGCCCAGCGCGTACGGGATGTACTCGTGGGGGAACCACTCCTGGGCGACCTTGAGGTGACGATCGACGAGGCGACCGACCTCCGGCTCCAGCTCCTCGAGCAAGCTACGGTCGAGGGCGGAGATCTCGGTGGGTTCGATCGCGTCGGACATTGGTCCCTCATGGGTGGCGGCAGCGGGTCGGGAGACGCCCGACGACTCGATCGTAGCGTCTTGGCGACATTTTGCCCGCGATCGTCGTTGCAGCCCTGCAGCGTTCGGGAACCCGACGCGCGATGACCAATGGGCCCTCCATGGAGTCGGACCGGCACTCCCCGGTCGCCACCTGCACCAACGAGGATCCCTGGCATGGCGGACTCTCAACGATGTTGATCGCGACTGGAGCCCTGCGCCCGGACGCGCTTGCCGGCCTCGTCGCCGTCGTGACGGGGGCGGGGGGCGGCATTGGCTTCGAGGCGGCGAGGGCGCTTCTGTGGCTCGGGGCACGGGTGGTCATCGCCGAGATCGACCCATCCGCCGGCGCCGGCGCTGCCCGTCGGCTGCACCAGGAGTTCCCCGGTTCGATCGTGCTCTCGATCCCGACGGACGTGTCGGACGAGACCGCGGTCGGCCGGCTCGTCGAGACGGCGACGCAGCAACTTGGGCCCGTCGCCATCGTGCTCAACAACGCCACCGTCGCCCCCGTGGGCGAGCCGGTGGCCGGGACGCCGATCGGCGACTGGGACCGCAGCTATGCGGTCAACCTGCGCGGCCCAGTCCTGCTGGCCCGCGCCTGCCTGCCGGCGATGATCTCGCGCGGTTCCGGGACGTTCGTGTGCGTCTCGTCCACGGGCGGCCCGTTCCTGGGCGCCTACGAGACCCTCAAGGCCGCGCAGGTCGCGCTCGCCAACACCCTCGACGCCGAACTCGCCGGGACCGGCGTCACGGCCTTCACGATCGGTCCGGGCCTCGTGCCCACCGAGACCGCCTCGGCTGCCATCGAGCGATTGGCGCCCAGGCTCGGCATGTCGCTCGACGACTTCTGGACGATGAACCGTGGCGCGCTGGTCTCGGTCGAGGCGGCCGGGGCCGGATTCGCGGCCGCCATCGCACAGGCCGGACGCTATGCGGGCCAGGAGATCAGCTCGACGCAGGCACTCGTGGATGCGGGGATTGCAGTTCCCGGCGCCGACCCGCCGCCGGGGGTGGCACTGGCACAGCCACCCGAGGCCCCGGCAGAGACAGAGCCGCTGCCGGCGGAGACGGCGGAGCGGTGCCGTGCCGTCAGGGTCACGCTCGAGGAACAGGCATCGGGCTGGCGCGAGCGGTCGTTCTTCGAGCGCCAGTGGATGGTGCGCGACTTCAAGCAGCGAGCCGGCATGCCTGCCGAGCGCTGGATCGAGTCGCTCGAACGGCTCGAGGAGCGGCTCGGGTCATCCTCGCGGCTGACGCTGGACTCCGGGCTTCCGCCGCTCGACAAGCTGGCCGCCTACTACGGCCACCTCGCGGATCTCGCGCGCGGCTACGCGAAGGACCCGGCCGAGCGCGACGTGCAGGTGGCGCTCGTGACGGGATGGCAGGCCGACGTCGAGCAGCTGCGAGCCGGACTGACAGGAACCTAAGTCCCTGACGAGTCCGCGTGGGACGTGGATGATCCGCCCGTGATCACCTCGACCACGGGCCGTTCCTTGCCTCGCGCTGCCCCGAGCCTGCACTCGTCGGGCATCGGGGACCCCGATTGGGACGGCGACGCCGTCGATGCGCTGCGTGCGCGCGAGTACGCGCGACTGGATGCGCAGGATCAGACCTACCTCGACTACACGGGTGGCGGGCTGTACGCCGAGTCACAGCTCCGGGAGCACCAGGAGCTGCTGCGGACTGGGGTCTTCGGTAATCCGCACTCGAACAGCCCCGCCTCGCGCGCGTCCACGCAGTTCGCCGACGCGGCGCGACGCGCCGTGCTGGCGTACGTGAACGCCTCCCCGGACGAGTATCTGGTCGTCTTCACGGCGAACGCGAGCGCCGCCCTCAAGCTCGTCGGCGAGTCATTTCCGTTCACGTCCGGGAGCCGGCTCCTCCTCACGGCCGACAACCACAACTCGGTCAACGGCGTCCGGGAGTTCGCCCGTTCGCACGACGCCGAGCGTCACGTACCTGCCGCTGCGGACACCCGACCTCCGTCCCGACAGCGCGGAGGTCCTTGGCGCCCTGGATGACGCCCCCGCCGATCGGCGACATTTGTTCGCCTACCCCGCCCAGTCCAACTACTCCGGCGTGCGCCATCCGCTCCAATGGGTGCACCACGCGCAGGATCGCGGCTGGGACGTGCTGCTGGACGCGGCCGCGTTCGTGCCGACAAACGTGCTCGACCTGTCCCGGTGGCACCCCGACTTCGTCGCCATCTCCTGGTACAAGGTGTTCGGCTACCCGACGGGGATCGGCTCGCTGGTCGTGCGGCGCGAGGCGCTCGCGCGGCTGCGACGCCCGTGGTTCGCTGGCGGGACCATCGGCGTGGCCGCCGTCGTGGTGCCGCGCCATACCCTCGGCGACGGCGAGATCGGCTTCGAGGACGGCACGATCGACTACCTCGGTCTGCCGGCGATCGAGATCGGGCTGCGCCACGTCACGGCGGTTGGCGTGCCGACGATCCACCGCCGCGTGCAAGCGCTCACGCGCTGGCTGCTCGGGCGCCTGCCGGCGCTTCAACATGCCAATGGGGCACCCTTGGTGCGGCTCTACGGACCGACGGACGACGTCGACCGCGGCGGCACCATTCCGTTCAACGTGCTCGATCCTGCGGGCAACGTGGTGGACTTCTGGAAGGTCGAAGCAGCGGCCGCCGAGCGGCGCATCTCCCTGCGGACCGGGTGCTTCTGCAATCCGGGTGCCAGCGAGACCGCGCGTGGCCTCACCGCGCCCGAGATGGAGGGCGTGTTCGCCCTGGGCAGACAACCCGACTACGAGGACCTCCGGACGCTGCTGCCCGGCCGGGCGCTCGGGGCCGTGCGTGCCTCGGTCGGGATCGCCACCACCGAGCGCGACGTCAGCCGGTTCGTCACCTTCCTCGAGGACTTCGCCGCCAGCGGCTCCTGACTCGCGACGGCTACTCGATGGCGGCGGCGCGAGCGAGGACGAGCTTCGCCAGGGTGACGAGCTGCGACGCAGCCGCGTCGGACGCCGGGATGGTGATGAGGAAGACGAGACGGCCCTTCTGGATCGCGATGCCGGCCCATTCGCCACCGCCGTCTATCGGATTGTCGGTGCGGAGCTTCGCGTCATCGGCCTCGGGAAACGCTGCCTTGCCGCTGCCCTCGAAGTCGAGGAGGGGGCCTGACATCGGCGCGAAGACGTCCCCTGCACCGACCGCCGTGTCGCCCGCATAGGCATCGAACTCGATGCCGCCCGTGGCACCGGACTTTCCCGCGTAGACCACGTAGACCGAGCCGGCCTCCGGCGCGTTCACCGTCGGGGTCCCGGCACCCGGGACGCCGGCGGCCGCGAAGTCGCCCGGGCCGAGCAGGTCGGCGAGGTGGCCGGCGTCGGTCACCGCTCCGCCGATCGCGCCTCCGCCCGTGCCGCCTCCACCTGATCCGCCTGCAGCAGACGCCGGCGCCTCGGCCGACGCGACCGACCCCGCGGTTGGTGCGGGTGCCGCCGCGCTCCCGGCCTTGCTGCCGCCACCCGAGCACGCAGCAAGCGCGAGTGTGCCGACCAGGAAGAACCAGGCGCGACCACGATCATGCGACGCCTTCATGGTGAAACCCCTTGAGCGCTGGAACTCCTACGCTCGCGCCCACACCGGTGCCACCGCAGATCATGGTTCCAAGCGGATCACCTCCGCAAGGGCTCTCGTCATTCGACTGTGAGGGCATCGGCTATCCTTGCCGTCGCGCCGACATAGCTCAGCGGTAGAGCAGCTGTTTCGTAAACAGCAGGTCCTCGGTTCAAATCCGAGTGTCGGCTCCACTCCCACTCACGGCAGGCACCGCCCAGACTCGCCGAGTGCCGCCGAGGATCGCTTCATAAGTGGTCAGGTTGGGGGCAGGTTTGCCCCCCTCGAAGGCCGCCGAAACGCGCGTGGCTTGCGGGTCGCGGTGAGCGGTCTAGGATCGTGCCGGTCGGCTACGACGACGCTACCCAGGCCGGATGGGAAGGCGTCGAGCTATGGGTCCACTTTGCGAGTGTGGAATGGCAAGCTGACGGGTCTTGTGGGTTCGGTACGGCGCAATGGCCGCCGGCGTCGAACGGATGCTGGATGCACGCGAGCCGCACCTCTACGACGAGCCCTACGAGGGCGGTATTCAGGAACAGGCGTACCAACTCTGGCGCGCGTATCGCCGCGATCCCCAGGCCTGGGGCGACTCGAAGGACGCGACAGCCCCGCGATAAGCACCAGATGAGCGGACCTCTCCAGACCATCGAACCCCCGCTCCGCGCGCCGGGTGCGTCGTGACAGCCATACCGTCGGCGTCGGGGGCTACTCGTCTGTCGGGTGATCCCGCAGGTCGTCGCGATACCAAATCTGATCTACCCGCCGCCAAACGCCATCTGCGTCGAGCGCCGCGTGTGATCCCGTGTCGGCTTTCCGCAGGATTCCGTGCTCGTGCAATCGGCGCATGTGGCGCCGACAGACGGCGTAGGTGTCCCCGGTGTGGACGATGGCGATGGCCCGTTCACCACAACGCGGCTGGTTGAACCAGAGATCGGTTGCTGACTGGGTGCACACGAGCTCGTCGCTGGTGCCAAGGTGCCGCTCCCAATCCGTCAGCGGAACGGCGTTGATCTCGTCGGTCACGGAGGTGTCCGCCCGCAGTCAGGCGTCGTGCATAGCTCGAGTCCGAGCTGTTCCAGTCCTTCGGCCAACGGAGTGAATCCGAGGGTCCCCGAAAAGCTACGCGATGAGACGCCGGCCGGGATGCCGCGGACCAGGACGACTCCGCCCGAGTCCCCGGGGGCGACGTCGACCGAAGCGGCGATCATGCACGGGAAGTAGTCGCCATCCTCGGGGTGCAAGTAGTCACCTTTCTCGAGAACTTGACCAATCCGGTACTCGCCCCGCCCGTCGATCTCGACCTGGTCACCGATGGCGATATCCGCGCAGCCCAGGGCCTTCGTGCCGGCTGGGATGACCCGATAGCCACCTACGCCCAAGTCGACGACGTTGAGATGACCCCAGGGGATGCGGTCAGGCGCCACGACGAGATAGTTGATGTCGGAGCTCGCGCACTTGTGACCGGGGTAGGGACAGGTCGCATCGCGAGCGGTTGGGCCGAACACACCGCGCACCGTCACGCCGTCCGGGTCGTAGGCGACCGACCCAGGGCTCGTGCAGTGGCCCGTGGAGGTCAGGACGATCTTGTCACCATGGCGGGCGTAGACCCCGCCCGCGCAGTAGCCCCAGAGCTGCTGCCCGGCCAGGACCGGCGGATCGTAGACCGGCGTTGTGCGGTGAGGTGTTGTGGCGGCCCGTACAGCCATCAGCGCTCCCCATCCGAGAAATACCCCCGCCAGGACGACGACCCCCAGGCGCAGGGCGCGCGTTAGTGGCAGGCGAGGGTGTTGCATCGTTGAGTGGCAGGGCTGGTGGAGCCGTCGTACAGGGCGCGCCGACCGACCGGCTCGGACAGACGGACATTGACCCAACCACCGGTGTCATACCAGCCCACGGTCGGGAGCCCGTTTTGGTGTAGCGCATGAGCCTCGTCGGGGCGCAGGGTGACCGTGACACCGTCCGAGCCATAGTCGACCGATGGCACGAGCCACGAGTCATCGGGCGACGTGCTCGGCCATACCTCGATGTGGACCCGCAGGATGTTCGGGTCGCTGACCTGTGAATCTGCGAGCGAGCTGTTGGCCCCGCCCATGCCGTCCAGGTGCCATGGGATCGCCTCTCCGCCCCCACCCTTCGACGCGTTGGCGTAGACCAAGCCGGCCCCGAGGCCGACGGCGATGACCAGGGCGAGGATGGCGAGAGCGGGGATGCGTCGCGTTGGCATACGAATATCGAGCACACAAGAGGGTCCGCGGCGCAAGCGCCCGATGGTCGTGGGAGGTGCGTTTCGGCACCGATCCCTCGAGGGCCGGTCCCACCCACCAAGTTTGACTATCACTCCGGGCTGCATTGGATCCGCTCATGAAGCCCCGTGGTGGGGGCGCAAAGAGAGGCAAATCCAATAACGAACTCGTATGCCGGTCCCTGCACCCAGTGCGGCAAGCTCGTTCCCGCCGGCACCGGCATCTGTGAGCGCGGATCCAATGGCAAGTGGGTAGTCCGCCACCAGTCAAGTGGCGAGCGCTCGTGCGCTACGGCCGAGGCCGCTCCGGCCCGCACCCCACGACCCGAGTGGCCGCCTGATTTATACGGCCGCCCAGCCGTGAGCCTCTCCGAAGGGCGGTTCCCCGGCCACACCATCCCGGCGACCCTGGTGGTCGTCGGGGCCGGGGTCTCGCCACGACCATGCACCGCACTCGCTGGGCGTTCCGGGCTCGTCGCGAACCGGGCCATCCTCCTCATGTTGGCGATCACCGAGGCGCGCCTGTCTGAGGTGGCCGGGCTGAGGGTCGGGGACATTGACCTCCCGGGCCAGCGGTTCCCACTGTTTGTCCCGGCAACCGGACCGCTCGTTTCGTAGACAGCAGGTCCTCGGTTCAAATCCGAGTGTCGGCTCCAGATCCTTCCCCCGCCAGCGCTCCCGCCGCGACCAGCGCTTCGTGCGCCGCGGTGAATGCCTGCCGGCCCGCCGGGGCACCGCAATAGGCGGTGACATGGACGAGGGCCTCCCTGATCTCATCCACCGTCGCGCCACAGGCCAGGGCACCGTTGGTGTAGATCCCGACCTCCTGAAACCGGCCAAGCGCGGCGAGAATCCCGAGCGTCAGGAGGCTCTTCGTCTTCCTGTCCAGTGCGGTCCCGCTCCACGCGCGCCCCCAGACCTGCTCGGTCACGAGCCGTTGGAACGTCATCATGAAGTCGTCAGACGAGGCGAGGTTGGCGTCGACATAGGCATCGCCGAGAACCTGCCGTCTCAGCTCGAGACCCCTGAGATACGTCTCGTGATCCGTCATTGCATCCCTCCACGTCCAATTGGTCGGCTTCCCTCGTAGTCTGGGCGCTCCGACCGATGTGAAGCGCCGCTCGCGGAATGGTGCCGAGGACCAGGTGGTCACGTCACCGGACCTGCTCAACCGGGCGCCGGAGACCCGGGATCGAACGGATCTCGTCGATCGCTCCGGATCTGGCAAGGGCCTTTGGTCACGACGTGCGACGACGTGAGTCTCCGCCGCGATGCCGGGGGCCTGCGTATCCTCAGGCGGGAACGACCCAGGCACCGAGCCGCGTCCTGCCAGCGCCACAGCGCCCGCTCCCTCATTGACCGCCCCTCGCCCCACGCGCGGACGAGGCGGGAACTTGCAGGCGGTTGTCTACTGTGATTCTCGACCCGCCCGGTGGAACTCGACTACCTGGTCGAGCGAGACCGATGGAACAGAACTCCCGGTGGCGACTCCTGGTCGCAACGAATCGGTTTGTTCACTGAAGCCTTCCGCGTCGCCGGCGGGCCGCTATCGATGGAGAGAGGCAAGTCATGACCGCGCCCACCCCTCCCGCCGCCGGGGCTGACAAGCCGGCAGCCGACGTTGCCTGGCACTCGCTCTCCCTTGAGGCGGCGGCGAGCCAACTCAGCGTCGACCCGGCAACCGGTTTGACCACGGCCGAGGCCGATGCGCGACGCGCCAAGGTCGGCTCGAACACCTTCGCCGAGGCGAAGAAGGCATCCAGGCTGCAGCTGTTCACCCGCCAGTACGCGGACCCGATGCAGCTCGTCCTCCTCATCGCGGGCGTCGTCTGCCTGTTCCTGCCCGGCCAGTTCTACACGGGCGTGTTCCTGCTGCTGCTCACCGTGTTCAACGCCTGGATGGCGATGAACCAGGAGGGCAAGGCGGAGGCGAGCGCATTCGTCGCGCTGTCGCTCATCGTGGTCGAAGAGGCCAGGAAGCTGCTCAAGGTCCGCACGGACGACGGGCCTGCCGCCCAGGCGCAGGCCGCGATCGCCGCCGCTGCGTAGTCCGGGTCACCGGAAAGGAACAGTCAGATGTCGAAGAAGAACAAGCGGTCCAGCAAGTCAGGCAAGGACCAGGCGCGCCCGAACGACGAAGACGTCCGGGCCGGGGCCGCACAGCCCGAGCCTGACGCGAAGATGAAGGCGAAGGACTACGAACGCGAGATGCGCCTGCTCCACGCGGAGCTCGTGGCGATGCAGGAGTGGGTCAAGGCGAGCGGCGCCAAGGTCTGCATCGTGTTCGAGGGTCGGGACACGGCCGGCAAGGGCGGCACGATCAAGCGGATCGTGGAACGGGTCAGCCCGCGGGTGTTCAAGGTCGTCGCCCTGTCGGCACCGACGGATCGCGAGAAATCGCAGATGTACGTCCAGCGCTACCTCCCGCACTTCCCGGCCGGTGGCGAGGTCGTGATCTTCGACCGGAGCTGGTACAACCGCGGCGGGGTCGAACCGGTGATGGGGTTCTGCACGCCCGAAGTGAGCGAGAAGTTCCTCGAACAGGTGCCGGCCGTCGAGAAGGCGATGGTCGACGCCGGGATCATCCTCATCAAGTACTGGCTGGAGGTCAGCCCGGACGAGCAGACCCGTCGTCTCGAGGGGCGCATCCACGACCCCCGGAAGATCTGGAAGCTGACGGACATGGACCTGAAGTCGTACAGCCGCTGGTACGACTACTCCCGGGCCCGGGACAAGATGCTGGCGGCGACCAACACGCCGTGGGCGCCCTGGCACATCGCGCATACCGACGACAAGAAGCGCGGACGGCTCAACATCATCAGCCACCTGCTGAGCCAGATCCCATACGCGCCCCTCGAGCGTCGCGACGTGAAGCTGCCGAAGCGCCAGGGGCGCGGCGGATACGTCGAGCGCGAGCTGCCCGCCAAGGACATCCCGACGCCGTTCTAGGCGATGCCCGCGGGCCGGACGCGGTCGTGCCACGCGCAGCATCGGGCGAGGCCTTCTCCTGAACGAGCCCGAGGCGTACCCCTGCGCCGACGCGGTGCGCGAGGTGATCGACCGGGCCTCGTAGCAGGCCGGGAACGGCCGTTCAGGCCTGGGCCGCGGAAGCCGTCAGGAGCCGGGTGGTCGCCCGTGCGGGAAGGCCGAGCCTGCCTCGGGTCATGACCACGATCACGATGGCCAGCACCCCGAAGCCGATCAGCCCGTTGAGGTCGGTGTTGACGGCCGGGAACAGCGGGTTCAGCACCACCTGGGAGGTGTTCACGCTGGAGTGCGCCAGGATCGCGAGCAGGATGCTGCCGCCGGTGTGGTTGAAGATCCAGGTCAGGATCACGGCCACCGACAGCACCGTGGCGACGAAGACCAGCACCGTTGTCGCCGACAGGCCCCCGTTCTGGTCTGCCCATTCCGGCATGAGGAACTGCGGAAAGTGCCAGCCCGCCCACACGAACCCAAGCAGGAGGGTGCCGCCGAGCGGACCCAGCTGGGCCTGGAGCCGCGGCAGGGCGAACCCACGCCACCCGGGCTCCTCGCCCAGTGGCCCACCGATGACGCCGCCCAGGGTGAGCACGATCAACCAGGTGATCAGGAGGCGGATGACCGATTCGGGCGTATAGCTCGCGAACGCCCCGGGCAGGACGAGGGTGCCAGCAAGGTAGGACAGCGGGATCACCACCAGTGCCACCCCATACCAGCGGCGGTTCACGCGCCATTGCCGCATCCGTGCCCAGAGTTGCCCGAGGCCGGCGCGACCCTGCAGGGCGGCGGTCATGACGAGCGCCCCGACCGTCGGGCCGAAGGTGACCACCAGCACGGTGATCGCCGCCGGCTGTTTCAGGACTCCGTACAGCAGCAGCTCGGCAAGCCAGCTGAACCCGTAGGCGAGCGCGAAGAAGGCGCTGACCTGGTGCCGTTCGAGCTCACCTCGCCATCCCATCGCCTGCTCTTGCGATCCCATGGTGGCCTCTCACTTCCCCGGCGGCCGACACGCTGCCCGGGCACGAGAGGATCGTCGATCGTCGACGCCACTCGTGGTCAGTGCCCATTGGCCCGATCCACGGGGCGATTCGGCCGAGGTGACGATGCGTCGAACCGGTCAGGGCGCCGGCGTCGGCGTCGGAGTGGGCTCGGGCGTCGGGGTGGGCGGCGGGAGGGAAGGTGGCGGCGTGACGCGGATCCGCGCGCCGAAGGCCGCGGAGTGGCCATCGCGGCCGTCGCCGTACCCGAAGTAGATCGTCCGGCCGTCCGCGAGCAGCGCGCCCCGGTCGCGCAGGCCGGGGCCGTTGTAGACGCCGATGATCGGGTCGATCGCCCAGCGGTTCCGGTTCACCGGGCGCGGGCCGACCCAGCTGGCGCCCCGATCGAATGTCACGGCGACCGCGTTCCCGGCCGTGCGCTTCTTGCCGTCAGCGTCGACGGTGTGGAACAGCACCGCGACGAAGCCGGCGCCGGCCACGAGATCCGGGCGCATCGAGCGCTGCGCCACCCCGCCGACCGACGGGGCACGCGGCAGCAGGCGGCTCTTCCACGTCCGGCCGTGGTCGTCGCTGCGCAGGACGCGGATCCGACCATCCGCCGCGATCGCGTAGTAGATGCGGCCGCCCGAATCCACGACGAGGCCGGTGGCCCAGCAGGGCTCGGCGAGGCCGACGTTGACGCCCTTCAGCGCCTGCGTCCAGCCGAGGTTCCAGGCCGTCTCCGGCAGCCTCGTCGCCAGCACGTTCGGCCCGTGGGTCAGCCGGCGTGCCATGCGGTCGAACCGCAGGCGCGCGACCCCGAAGGCGATCCGTCCGATGTTCGAGTAGCCGCCCTTGGCGAAGGGTGCGGAGACGTTCCAGTGCTTCATGTCGAGCTGGTAGCCCGCCACGTACGCCGACCCGTCCGGGGCTGTCGAGAGCTTGTAGCCGATGCGCCAGGCGTCGCCGTAGCGCGTGGGCCCGGAAAGCTTCGGGATCTCGGTCTCGGCGAACGTGTGCCCGTAGTCGCCTGACGCGACGACGTGGAGGCCATCGCCCTTGTCGGCGGCCTTCGGCCAGTTGTAGGCGAGGTAGAGCGTGCCGTAGTTGGGGCTGGCCGGGTTCGTGTCGACGACCAGGTCCTCGATGCCGATCGACCAGCCGCGGGTGTGATTGGCGATGAAGCCCTGGTGCCAGGTCCGCCCCTCGTTGTCGCTGTAGCTGACGACGAAGTGGTAGTTCGGCGCTGGCCCACCCATCGCGGTGTAGTAGAGCCGGGCCTTGCCGCGACGGGGGCCGGGTCCCCAGGCGACCATCGGGTGGCTGCCGCCGCCGCGTGGGTGACCCGCCGCGGTGGTCCACGTCTTCCCGCCGTCGTGGCTGATCCGGATCACCGGGTGGCTGTGCTCTCCCGGACCCGCCGCGTAGACGACGGCGAGCCGTGAGGCGATTGAAGGGGTGTGCCGCGACGATCGGCTCTCGGCTGCGGTTTGTGAGGCCCGTCGGTCGCGAGCTGACCCGGTGCTCGCCGAGGACCGACCAGCCGCCGGGACTTGCCGCCTCAGCGCTCGCCTGGGACGGCAACGCGGTCCCGGTCGACCCGGACGCGGCGGGCGCGAAGCCGACGAGGGCGGCAGCAAGCACGAGGCCGACGAGCGGGCGCGCCGAGACACCCCCCATGCGGTTGTCCATCGAGGCGAGTGTCCGGTGGGCACCCAGTCACGGCCATGGCCCAGAGGTCCCGGCGGTCATGGTCTCGACCTGGTGGTTGATGTCGGGGAAGGTGCCCACCTGTCAGGCGGAAGGATCGGGACGCACGACGAGGCTCGAGATCCAGTAGACGGTCAGGAGGGGGGCGACTCCCAGGATCAACGAGAGAACCGCTGCGAAGACGAGGCCGGTAGCACCGTTGCTCGGACCGCACGATGCACTGGAGGTGATGTCCCCGCAGACGGCGAACCATCCGCCGACCGATTGGGCGATCCAGAAGCTGACGGCGATGGCGATGAATACCGAGCCATGGCGCAGACCGAGGAGCCCGGCGACGGATCCGGTCACGAACATGATCAGGAAGAGCAGATAGCCCGCGCTGTCCCACGACGAGTACGGCGGTGGATCGACGGTCATGAATGCGAGCATGGGAATCGAGCCGATCGCGGCAGGGATGGCGATGTCCCACGCGAGGAACATCCCCATCGATTGCTTGCCTTCCCGGATGTCGACGAGCCGCACGCTGCCGCTCCTTGGTTGAACCCTTGCACGACCTCGCGGGGAGCCGTTCGACCCCTCGCAGCCTACGACGCTTTGGCACACACTCGGTTGCACACGGCGTGCCCCATTCGGTCCAGAGCGAGCACCCTCAGGCCTCGAGGCCGCCCTCGTGTAGGTGCATGGCGCTCGCGTGTGCGCGCGCAGCCCGGCTGAACGCCACCAGCGCGACCGCGCACGCGAGCGCGAGCAGCACGTTGCCGAACATCGCCACCGGCAGCCCCACCGTGACCGACAGGAAGCCCATTGCGGGCGGGTAGATGATCGAGCCGATGACCGCCATGCCGGTCAGCGATCCGCCGACGGCGGCCGAGCGCTCCGGATACCGCTCGCCACCGATCGCCACGATCATCGGGAACACCGGGCCCGCCGCGATGCCGGCAATAGCGAACGCCCCGACCGATACGGGCAGCGAGGGCGCGAGCACCGCGACCGCGATGAACGCGCCCATGCCGACCGAACAGGCGACCGTGAACCACAGGTGGTCGAATTGGTCCGCGATCACCGACGAGACGAGCCGCCCCACCGTCAACCCGGCCCAGAACAGCGAGAGGGCGAGGGTCGCGGTCGTGAGCGGCGCGGGCTCGAGGAAGCGCACGATCCAGTTGGAGACGCCGACCTCGGACGCGACATAGGTGGCGATCGCGATCCCGAGCAGCAGCAGCGGCCCCGCCAGCAGGCTGTGGCCACCCGAGCCGACGGCCACGGGTTCGACGGCTCCGACGTCATCGGTCGCCCGGCGCCCGCTCGGCATCGGTATCACCGCGTACGCGATCGCCAGCAGCGCGAGGACGGCGCCCGTCGCGATGGCGATGTTCTGCCACGGCACGCCGCCTTCGACCAGGATCCCGACCACGAGCGGCGCCGTGAGGGCGCCGATGCTGAACGACATGTGGAGCAGGTTCATCGCCCGACCGCGGCCCTCTCGATAGACATCGAGGACGAGGCCGTTCGCACCACCGTCGAGCGCCCCCGCCCCGAGACCCGCGACCACGGCTACCGCGACGAACGCGGTCCAGGTCGGGGCGAAGCCGAGGCCGGCGATGCCCGCAGCGTGGACAAGCACCGCACCGCCCACGACCAGCCGCCGGCCGAGGCGCTCGGTCAGCGTCCCGCCGCCGAACGATCCGGACATGTAGGCGATCGCGTAGGCGAGGTAGATGACGCCGATCCCGGCATCGGTCTGCTGGAACGTCGACTCGATCGAGCGGATGAGTGACGGGATCAGCAGGCCGGTCCAGCCGACGGAGAGCAGGGTCAGGCAGCCGACCAGGCCCGCGATGAGGCGCGCTCGCCGGGCGGCGCGCGAGCTCGAGGCGGGATCGTCCATCGCCCCACGATACCGGCCGCCGCACGCACGGCGTCGGACCTGCAGATCAGGTGAACGCGTTGACCGCTCGGGCGAGGATGAGGCCGACCACGATGAACGAGATCAGGGCCTGCGAGCCCATCGCCACCTTGGCCCAATGCGCCATTGGCATGGTGTCGGTTGGGCTGAAGGCATTCGCCGTGGTGAACCCGACGTACAGGTAGTCGATGAACTCCGGTCGCCAGCCGGGCGGCGCCAGCTCGGGGCTCAGCTGCTGCGGAAACGCGAGATCCGGGTAGCGGGGCAGACCATGCGCGCGGACCGCCGGACCCCCGCCGTCGAACTCCCAGTACAGGAACGCGAACGCGATGTTGTTGCCGAGCCAGACCTTCGCGCCCGCGAGCAGCAGCTGGTCTGCCTGGTTGGTGACCGCTGCCCCCGTCACCAGGTCGTAGATGAGCAGGGCCGTCGACCCGAGTGTGCTCGCGAGGAGGACCGCCACGAGCGCGATCGACGTGCGGTGCTGCCACGGGCCCGTGCGGTCGATGCGACCGGGGTCGCCGATGATCAGCGCCACCAGCAGCAAGCCCTCGACCGACGCGAGCAGCCAGCCGGGAACGATGGAGAGGCGGGCGGGCGAGACGAGCGCAAAGGCCATCAGGACGAGGACCGCGACCGCCATCGGCCAGCGCGATTCACCGATCTGCTCGTCCGTCGACGGGCGACCCCGTCGGGACCGGGTCATCCTGGCGTTCGATGTCGCCTCCTCAACGTCGTGACGATGCAGGATGACATGAGCGATCCGGTACGGGGGACCGACCGATCACCAGCCGACGCCGCAGGGCCGGGATATGCTCGGGCGGCCGTGCCGGTGATCGCCCGTTGACCAGCCCCGACCAAACGCCGTCCCCGCCCAGGCGGCGACGTCGCGGCCGAAGGATCGTCGGCGTCATCCTCCTCGTCGTCCTCGGCCTCCTGGCGCTCGCCGCCGTCGGGTTCCTGTGGTACGCGCAGCCGGTGCCGCTGCTCCCGGAGGCCACGGCGGCCCTGACCTCGACCGAAGCCGTCGACGTCAGCGTCGGCGCGGACGGCACCCTCCTGTTCACGCCAACTGCGACGACCCCCGAGGTGGGTCTCGTGCTCTATCCCGGCGGCAAGGTCCCTCCGGCGGCCTATGCGCCGGCAGCGAGGGCCATCGCGGAGGCGGGGTATCTCGTCGCGATCGTCGACGTGCCGTTCAACCTCGCGGTGTTCGACATCAACGCGGCGTCGCGGGTGATCGCCGCTCACCCCGAGATCGGGCACTGGGCCGTTGGCGGTCACTCGCTTGGTGGATCGATGGCCGCCCAGTTCGTCGCCGGCCACCCAGGGGTGGTCGAGGGGCTCGTCCTGTGGGCGTCCTACTCCGCCGCCGATCTCTCCGGCCAGGCGTTGCCGGTGATCTCCAGCTACGGGACGCTGGATGGCGGGGTTCCTTCGTTCACCAGCGCCGAGAACGTCGCCCGCCTCGGCGACCGGGTGACGTTCGATGTGATCGACGGCGGCAACCACGAGCAGATGGGCTGGTACACCGGCCAACCCAACGATCCCCCGGCCACGATCAGCCGCCAGGCGCAGCAGGACCGGATCGTCGAGGCCACGACCCAATTCCTCGGCGAGCTCGGCGGTGCCGGCGGCTGACGCATCGCGTCCCAATTCTCAGATTCCTTTCATCCAGCAAGCCCCCCAACGAGCGCGCCCGGTCGCAAGGTGATGCGCACGGCGTCGAACCATCGACGCGATCGACCCGCGAGGGTGGAGGGATCTGGCATGGATGCCGTCAAGATCGAAACCGCGACGTTCACCAAGTGGATGGTCGGCGAGGGACCGATGATGGCCGGCGTCGTCGGCGGGGCGGCCGGCGAAGGCGAGTACGCCGGCAAGGTCCTCGACTACGTGCCCGGCCCGACGACCGTGATCAACGCCACTACCAGTTCAAGGGCTCCCAGCGACCGTTCACGGCGCTCGTCCACGTCGAACAGACCGGCCTCGACGGCGTGGTCCGCGGGGTCGTCACGGACGGTTGGGGCAAGGGCAGCCCGGTCAGTGGCGGGTACACGGAGATCAAGTGCGACCACGACGGCGTCACGACGGACTGCTGGCAGGGCACCCTCACGATCGACGATCCCGGTCGCTGAGCCGTTGACGTGCAGCGCACACTCCGCACATGACGCTCACCGTCCGCCAGCGGGTCGAGGAACAGGAGACCGGGCTCGTCGGCCGCGAGACCGAGCTGGCCCTCCTGCGCCTCGCCCTGGGGACGGACGGGCCGCTGGTCGTCTTCGTCCACGGCATCGGCGGCGTCGGCAAGTCGACGCTGCTCGAGCGGTTCGCCGCCGAGGCCCGCGTCGATGGCGCGGTCGTCCTGCGTCTCGACTGCGGATCGATCGAGCCCACGGCACGCGGTTTCCTCGACGCCATCTCGACGGCGACCGGGAGTGACCTCGCGACCGCCGAGG
Organism: uncultured Chloroflexia bacterium; assembly: GCA_963779575.1. Lineage (GTDB taxonomy): Bacteria > Chloroflexota > Limnocylindria > Limnocylindrales > CSP1-4 > CAIXZV01. Next base: position 352,542 of record CAVZYT010000005.1, on the reverse strand, counting down.
ACGCGGCCGTCCGCCTCGGCGGCCTGGGCCCGCGGGTCATCCTCGCGCTCGACCGCTACGAGGTGCTGCGCCCGCTCGACCTGTGGCTCCAGCAGGCCTTCGTCCCGGTCCTGCACGACAACGTGCGCGTGGTGCTCGCCGGTCGCGAGGGACCCATGGCCGGCTGGTCGCTCGGGATGGGCCAACTGTTCCGGAGCCTGCCACTGGGCAACCTGCCGCGCGACGACGCCGAGGCGCTGCTCCGCCGAGACGGCGTTGGGGGCGACGACGTGGAGCGCATCCAGCGGCTCGCTCGCGGGCATCCCCTGTCCTTGCGCCTCGCGGCGTCGGCGCTCGTCGCCGGCCCGTCGCTGGACCACGACGCGACGACGGTCACGGCCATCGTCACCGAGCTCACGGAGCTCTATCTGGAGCGCCTTGATCCGCAGACGCGCCGGGCGCTCGACGCCGCCTCCGTGGTCCGGCGCCCGACGCTCTCGCTGATGGGCGCGATGCTGCCCGACGCAGCGCCGCAGGACGCCTTCGACCGCCTGCGAGTGCTGCCGTTCGTCGAGCTGAGCAGCGACGGCCTGGTCATCCACGACACCGTCCGCGAGGTCGTCGCCGGGTACCTGCGGGCGACGGATCCCGACCGGTCCCGGCGCTACCGGATCGCCGCCTGGCGGCAGCTGCGCGACGAGGTCACCCGCGCGACGTCGCAGGAGATGTGGCGCTACACGGCCGACCTCCTCTTCATCCTCGAGAACCCGGCGGTCCGCGAGGCCTTCTTCCCGACGTCCGAGCACCTGTTCTTCGTCGATCCTGCGACGGACGGCGACTGGCCGGCGATCCACACGATCGCGACGGAGGCTGAGCCACCGGAGTCGGTCGCGATCCTCGAGGACTGGTGGCGCCGCCTGCCCGACGCGTTCTGGGCAGCGCGCGACGGCGCCGGGAACGTCGTGGGCTTCACCGTGATGACCCAGATTGACCGCGTCCCACGCTCCTTGTTCGACGCCGATCCACTGGCGCGGATCTTCCGCGACCACGTCCGACGCCTGCCGGTCCCGCGCGGGCAGCGCGTGCTCGTGCTCCGTTTCCAGGCCGCGCGCTCGAACGGTCCCGACCAGGCGCTGGTCATCGCGGCGCTGATCCTCGACGTCAAGCGCCAGTACATGGAGCTCCGACCCGAGCTGCGCAGGATCTACGACGTCATGCCGGAGTTGTACGGACCCACGTCGCCATGGACCCGGCTCGGCTTCCGGCCCGTGCTCGACGCCGCGGTCATGTTCGGCGGCGTCGCGCACTACGCTCACGTCCTCGACTTCGGGCCGGCATCGGTTGACGGCTGGCTCACACGGATCGTCGCGACGGAGCTGCAGATCGAGGATGACTCGATCCTGGACGTCGCCCAGCACCAGCTCGTCCTTGCCGACCGTCGGGTCGCGCTCACGAGACTGGAATTCGAGGTCTTCCAGTATCTCTACGAGCGACCCGGCCGCGTGGTTGAGCGGGCATCGCTTCTGCGCGACGTGTGGGGGTATGACTACGCGGGCGGCAGCAACGTGATCGAGGCCCTGATCAAGTCCCTCCGCCGAAAGCTCGGCGACCGCGCGTCCTCGATCGAGACCGTCCGCGGCCTCGGCTATCGGTTCGTCGCGTCGACGTAGCCACGTCCGACGGGCGACAATGGCCGGGATGGAGCATCTGTACGTCGAGGAACTCGAGGCCGAGCGTGCCGGCTGGTACGAGTTCGCGGCACTCGTGCGCTCGCTGACGCCCGGCGAGTGCCTGGTCCCGGGCTACTTCCGGGATCCCGACTGGACGGTGCGGGACCTGGCCGGGCACGTGGGTACCTGGCTCGCCGAGGCGGCCGCGCAGCTCGAGCAGATCGCGGTCGGCACCTACACCGGCCACGACATCGACATCGATGGCCTCAATGCGCAATTCCTCGCCGCGATCGCCGACCAGCCCTGGGACGTCGCATGGCTCCAGGCGAATGCCGGCCGGACGCGGCTGATGGCGGCCTGGTCGCAGCTCACCACGCCGACCGATGAGGCCGCCTGGTGGATCCGCAAGTCGGGGGGCGATCACTACGCCCAGCACCTGCCCCGACTTCGGGCATGGGTGGACGAGCTGATCGCACGCCGCCCCACCGCATGAGCCGGACCCGGATCTCGGCCAAGGCCGCCAGCTTCACCGAATCCGTGATCCGCGAGATGAACCGGCTCGCGGTCGAGGCGGGCGCCGTCAGCCTCGCCCAGGGCTTCCCCGACTTCGCCTGTCCGCCCGAGCTCAAGGACGCCGCCGCGCGTGCGGTCCACGACGACATCAACCAGTACGCGATCACCTGGGGCGCCAAGGGGTTGCGCGAGGCGATCGCGACCTCCACCGTCGAGCACTTCCCGGGCTGGGGCGAGATCGACCCGGCCACGATGATCACCGTGACCTGCGGCGCGACCGAGGCGATGGTTGCCGGCATGCTGGCGCTGCTCGACCCGGGCGACGAGGTCGTGATCTTCGAGCCCTACTACGAGAACTACGGGCCCGACGCGATCCTCTCGGGCGCTGTGCCCCGCTACGTGACCCTCCACGAGCCGAGCTGGTCGATCGACCCCGACGAGCTCCGGGCGGCGTTCGGCCCGCGCACCCGCGGCATCGTCCTCAACTCGCCCCACAACCCGACCGGCAAGGTGTTCACGCGCGAGGAGCTCGCGCTGATCGCCTCGCTGTGCGTCGAGTTCGACGTCATCGCCTTCACCGACGACATCTACGAGCACATCGTGTTCGAGGGCGAGCACATCCCGCTGGCGACGATGCCGGGCATGGCCGACCGGACGGTCTCGATCCACTCGATGTCGAAGTCGTACTCGGTCACCGGCTGGCGCATCGGCTGGACGATCGCGGCGCCCGACCTCACCGTCGGCATCCGGCGGGTCCACGACTTCCTCACGGTCGGCGCGGCGGCTCCGCTCCAGGCCGCCGCGGTCGTCGCGCTCGCGTTTCCGGCGACCTACTACGAGCAGCTCGTCGCCGACTACGCCGCCCGGCGCGACGCCCTCCTGCCATCGCTGCGCGAGGCCGGTTTCCGGTTCGTCGACCCCGCCGGCGCCTACTACGTGATGACCGATATCCGCGGCCTGACCGACGAGGACGACACGACGTTCGCGATGCGCCTCATCCGCGAGGTCGGCGTCGCCGCGGTGCCCGGCTCGTCGTTCTACTCGCGCCCGGAGCTCGGCCGGACGAAGCTCCGGTTCGCCTTCCCGAAGCGCCTCGAGACGCTCGAGGTCGCCGCCGGGCGCCTGGTGGCGGCGCGTCTGGTCGAGGGCCGCCGCTAGGCCGGTTCGCCGGCCAGTCGAAGTCCCCTCAGATCCCGAGCAGGCGGCGCTTTGCCGCGGCGAACTCCTCGTCGGTGAGCACGCCGTCCGCGTGCAGCTTCGCGTAGCCCTGGAGCTGGTCCGCGATCGACGGCGGCGACGGGGCAGGGTCGTTCGTCACCGCCGCGGGCGTCGTGGCCGGCTGCCCCGGCGGCGGGATCGTCGCGGCCGGATGGATCACCTGCTGGCCGGACGGGGCGACGCCCAGCAGGCGCCAGAACTGGTCGACCTGCGATCGGTAGTAGTCCTGGAGCAGCTGGCCGCGGCGGTAGAGGGTCGTCGCTGCCCGCATGCGATCGACCGCCGGGCGGCGCCCCTGCTGGATCTGGAGGCCGTGCCGGCAGATCGGACATGCGAGGTACTCGTCGCTGCCATAGGAGGCGAGCGGCACGAAGTACAGGCTGACCCGCTTGTCGGACCTGATGTCGTGCAGGAAGACGTCGTTGTGGCAGTTCGGGCAGACGACCGGGGCGACCTCGCCCATGTCCTGTGCCTCACCCGAACCCCACCCGAAGATCACGACCATTCGCCAATGCCCTCCGGCGCCGGTTGTATCACGGCCGGTGGCGACTCGCCGTCACGCGAACGGATCGCGGACCTCGATGCGTGGGAAGCGACGGAAGTCGCGGTCGCGCGTCCAGATAGTGCTCGTGTTCACCCGCGATGGCCCCGAACGCCGCGGTGGTCCCGGCAATACTGATGGGACGCAATGCCTGGAGGGCGAACCTGATGAAGCTCGGCGTGATCATTCCCCAGGGGTGGACCGGCGACTACGACGGCTGGGATGCGACGGCGGCCTGGGGCCGCAGCGTCGCGCTGGCCCGCCAGGCGGATGAGCTCGGGGTCGAGTCGATCTGGGTGTTCGACCACTTCCACACGGTCCCGCGGCCGACGGACGAGATCACCTTCGAGTCGTTCACGATGCTGTCCGCCCTGGCGGCCGTGACCACGAGGGTCCGGCTCGGCCACATCGTGATCTGCACGGCGTTCCGCAACCCGGCGCTGACCGCCAAGATGATCTCGACGATGGACGTCATCAGCGGCGGCCGCATGGAGCTCGGGATCGGCGCCGGCTGGAAGCGCGACGAGTGGGACGCCTACGGCTACGGCTTCCCCGAGACGAAGGAGCGGCTCGCGCGGCTCGCCGACGACCTCGAGGTCGTGAACCGGATGATGGACGGCGACCGGCACCAGCACGCGAGCTTCGAGGGCGCCTACTCGAGCGTCACGAACGCCCGCAACGTGCCCAAGCCGGTCCAGCGGCCACGGGTACCCGTCATGGTCGGCGGCAACGGGCCGAACGTGACCTGGCGGCTGGCCGCGAAGCACGCCGACGAGCTGAACCTCGACGGGATGGACCCGTCCGAGGTCGCCGTCGCCCTGCCGACGATCCGGGCACGCTGCGAGGAGATCGGGCGCGACCCCGCGACGCTGGCGATCTCCGTACACATGTGGTGGGAGCAGATCGGCCAGCCCGGGCAGGCGCGGGTCGATCGCATGGCGGGCTTCCGGGAGCTGGGCGTCAACCGGGCGATGGGGCTCGTGCGCGCCACGACCACCGACGACGACGCGATGCCGAGGTTTGTCGAGGACGCCCGTGCCGCCGGGCTCGAGGTCGGCTGAGGCGGGATCCCGACCCTAGAACTCGCGGCGACCGGCGAACGTCTCGATCACGCCCGGCCGCGCCAGCTCGTAGATCGCGAGGCGATGCCCGCCCGGACCGGCGAATGACCGCACCGGGCCTTGCGGGATCTCGAGGCCATGGCCGGGCGTCCACCCGCGGCGCTCGAGCTCGGCCACGGCCGCATCGAGGTCCGCGACCCGGTACACGAGCACGGGCTGCTCGCCCTCGAGATGGCCGGCGAGGACGATCCGCGGCGGCCCGTCGGTCAGCTCGATCATTGCCACCCGTGTGCCCATCGCCTCGATCGCGAACACGAGGCGTGCCCCCAGCACCTCGGTGAAGTACCGGACATCCGCCGCGACGTCGCGGCTCGGCGTGTACAGGTAGTCGAGCGACTCGAACACCCCGCCATGGTACGAGCGGCCCGGGAGTGGCCTGGCGAGCGGCCGGCCGCCGGTACCAATGGGTGACGGGGGTCGTCCGTTCGGAGGATGCCGCTGTTCGGTCCGGGGTGGTTGGATGGCATCGCGATTGCGAGCAGCCGTATATCCCCGTGGTCGCTGTCGCGTGCATGCACCGGGCGCATGCAGAGCGACGCGCCGAGTGCCCGACCTGCAATGCCCGATCAGGAGGCCATATGGACGCACCGCGGACCTCGAACCCGTGCGGTGCCGCCGTTTCCAGCCCCCGCCCTGGAGCGAGCTGACCTTGGCGAGCCACCCGGCCGCGCGTCGCGGCCTGCGGCCCTCGCTGATCGGATCGGTCCGGCTCCGGTGGTCGCTGATCGCCGTTCTCGTGCTCGTCACCGCCGGGACGACCGCCAGCGTGTGGACGCTCGCGGTGTTCAGCAACACCGCCCAGTCGTCGACCACCATCACCGCCGGCCGGATCTTCCCGGGGGTCCGCACGACCTCCGGCTTCATCGTGCACGACGCGTCCGGCGGCGGTGCCGAGGTCGACCGCTCGAGCGCGTTCGCGGTCGTGGGCGATGGCCGAACGATCACGACCACGGCATGGGCCACCGCCTTCGCGGCGAACCGGTACCTCCAGTTCGACGTGAATGCGCCGCTGCCCGCCAACGTCGCCACGTCGGCGATCACCTTCCGCCTGACCGTGGCGAGCACCAGCCCATCGGGCACGGCGTGCGGTTACGTGAACGTGCGTCGGATCTCGGACGACGGGAGCGTGGCGACGTACGGGAGCCCGGCGTCGCCCCTCGGCTGCGTCACCGGCACCACGCCCGCAACGCTGGTGCTCACGCTGCCCGCGATCACGACCACCGACGCGGCGAACGACCTCCGGGTGCGCATCTTCGGTCGCGACAGCGCCGGCGGAGGGTCGGTGATCGACGGGGCCATGGTGACCGGCTCGACGCCGTACTCGTCGTTCACGCTCTACCCGGTGCGTTTCACCGACGCCGCGAGCGCAACGCCTGTCTCCGCCCCGTGGGAACTCGATGGCCCATAGCCCGCGCGGCGGACCGCCCATGCGCAGGTTGCTGCGGTCGCCGATCTCCGCCCACCGCGCCAGGACGGTTGCCGTCCTGGCGTTGGTCGTGGTCGCCCTCGGAGGCCCGATCGCCGCCGTGCCGGCGCGCGCGCTCGACCGCCAGCCGGTCGCCGCCGGTCCGGTCAAGAGCCCTTCGCCGCCGCCCACGCCCGATCCGATCCCTGTCCCGACGCCCACGCCGAAGATCGCCCCGAGCGCTTCGCCGGACCCGGTCCCCTCACCCACGCCCTCACCGACGCCCGTGCCAACAACCGCTCCGAGCGACGCGCCGGCGAGCCCGGCGCCGAGCGACGCGCCGGCGTCCGCGGCGCCCGATCCGACACCGATCCCCGCTCCGGTCGACCCGGCTCCGGAGCCCAGCACCGCCCCGCTCGAGTCCGCAGCGCCGGAGGCATCCCAGGTGCCCGCGCCCGCCGACGCTCCGATGACCGGCTACCTCGTCACGTTCCGGGTCCAGACGGACGAGGCGGCGCGCGCCGAGGCGCTGACCCGCGCGGGCGCGAACCCTGGTGAGCGAGATCCCGGAGCTCAGCCTGGCGGTCGTGGAGCTGCCCTCCGCCGACGCCGGCCGATCGCGCCGATCTTCTGCGAGCCGATCCGGCCGTCGCCCGCGTCGAGCGCGACCGGACGCGCACCACCGAAGGCGCCCCGGACGACCCCCGGTACCCCGACCAGTGGTCGCTGCGACGGATCGGTTGGGACGAGGTCCACGATGGAGCCGCGCCCAAGGGCCACGCTGTCGTCGCCGTCCTCGATACGGGCGTCGACGCCTCCGTTCGCGACCTCGCCGGCCGGCTGCTGCCCGGGGTCTCGTTCGTCGACGGCGTGGCTCCCGACACCGACCCGAACGGCCACGGGACGTGGATGGCGGGCATCGTGGGAGCCGACACGGACAACGGCACGGGCATCGCCGGGGTCGCGTTCAGCCACGTCGCGGTGCTGCCGGTCACGGTCCTCGGCGCGGATGGCAAGGGCTTCGACAGCGCGGTCGTCGCCGGCATCGTGGCCGCCGTCGACGGGGCGCGGACGTGATCCTGATGTCGTTCAGCGCGCGCGGGTACTCGGCGGCCCTCCAGGCGGCGGTCGACTATGCCTGGGCCCACGACGTCGTCATCGTGGCCGCGACCGGCAACGATGACTCGACCGCCCCGGCCTATCCCGCCGGCGACCACGGCGTGATCGGCGTCACCTCGACCAACCGGGCGGACCTGCTCGCCCCGGGCAGCAACAGCGGACCCGCGGCGTTCATGGCGGCGCCCGGCGTCGACATCCTCACCACGGACGCGGGCGGCGGGTACGAAGCGGTCAGCGGCACCTCCGCCGCCGCGGCCGAGGTCGCAGGTGCCGCGGCACTCCTGCGCGCGCTGGACCCGGATGCATCGAACGGCGTCATCGTCGGGCGGCTGGCCAGGAACGCCGCTCCCGCCGATACCGCGGAGCGGACCGGTAACGGGCGCCTCGACCTCGCCCGGGCCGCGGCCGATACGGGCGACACGTTCGTCGAGCCGGCGGGGGTGTTCGGGCCCGCGGACGGCGGGCCGTTCGTCGGGCCCTACGTGGTGGCGGCGGTGCGGACCTGGACCGGTGCCGGCGCCGACAACAACTGGACGACCGTGGCGAACTGGGGCGGCACGGCACCCGTCGCCGGTGACGACCTCGTGTTCCCGGCCGGTGCGGCGAGGCTGGCCAACACGAACAACTACGCGGCCGGAACGGCGTTCAACTCGATCACGATCTCCGGAACGGGCTACACCCTGGCAGGCAACCGGATCGCCCTCGCCGCTACGGGTCTCTCTTCGAGCGCCGCCGGGTCGGCGAACACGCTCAGCCTGCAGCTGTCGTTCGCCGCAACGAGCTCCGTGACGGTGACCTCCGCGACCTCGACGGTGACGTTGTCCGGGGTGATCTCCGGCGCCGGCGGCCTGACCAAGGCTGGCGCGGGGACGCTGCTGGTGTCGGCCGCCGGCACGTACACCGGCGCCACGGCGGTCAACGGCGGCACGCTGCGGGCGGGAATCGCCAACGCGGTTGGCGCGAGCTCCGCGCTGAGCGTCGCCTCCGGCGCGACGTTCGACCTCAACGGCTTCTCCGACACGGTCGGCTCGATCGCGGGCGTGGCCGGGTCCACCATCACGAGCGGCGCGGCGGGCGCGGTGACCCTGTCGGGCGGCCTCGCCGGCAACGCCTCGACCACCTTCGCCGGCGTGCTCGCCAACGGGTCGGGTACGGTCGCGCTGACCAAGACCGGGACGGGCACCCTCACGATCTCGGGCACCAACACGTACACCGGCGGCACGACCCTCACCGGCGGTGTCATCCGGATCCAGAGCAACGCGCGCCCTGGGCACCACCGCGGGCGGCACCACGGTGGCCAGCGGCGCGGCGATCGAGATCGACGGCACGGGGCTCGCCATCGCCGAGCCGATCACCAGCCTCATCGGCACGGGCGTCGGCGCGACCGGTGCGGTCCGCAACCTCGCCAACGCCAACACCTGGTCGGGCGCCATCGTGCTGGGTGCCGGTGGCGCGACCCTCGGCTCGGATGCGGGGACGCTCACCCTGGCCACGGGCGGGATCACCGGCGCCACCCGGCCGCTCACCGTCACCGGGGCCGGCAACACCACCATCAGCTCGGTCATCGGGACCACCACGGGCACGCTCACCAAGACCGGTGCCGGCACCCTCACCCTGTCGGGCACCAACACCTACACCGGGGCGACCACGGTCAGCGGGGGCGTCGTCCGGGCGCAGTCGAATGCCGCCCTGGGCACGACCGGAACCGGGACGTCGGTCGCGTCCGGCGCCGAGCTCGACATCGACGGCACCGGGCTCTCGATCGCCGAGCCGATCACCAGCGTCATCGGCACGGGCACGGGCGTTGCCGGTGCCATCCGCAACCTCGCCAACGCCAACACCTGGTCGGGCGCGATCGCGATGGGCGCGGGCGGCGCCACGATCGGTTCGGACGCCGGGACGCTGACCCTCGGCGCCATCACCGGCAACACGCGGCCATTGACCGTCACCGGCTCGGGAAACGTGGTCGTGTCGGGCGTCATCGGCACGACCTCGGGGACGCTGACCAAGACCGGGACCGGGACGCTGACGCTCTCTGCGGCCAACACGTACACCGGCGGCTCGACCATCAGCGCTGGTGTGGTCCGATTGCAGACGAGCACGTCGCTCGGCACGGCGGCCGGTTCGACCACCGTGGCCTCCGGCGCCGAGATCGACATCGACGGGACGGGTCTCGTCGTCGCCGAGCCGATCACCAGCCTGGCCGGCAGCGGAGCGACCGCCGGTGCCGGTGCCGTGCACAACCTGGCCAACGCCAACACGTGGTCGGGCGCCATCACCCTCGCGGCGGCGAGCGAGATCGCGTCGGACGCCGGCACCCTGACCCTGACCGGGGCGATCGCCAACGCCGGGTTCGCCCTGACGGTTGACGGCGCGGGCAACACCACCAAGACGACGGGCGCCATCTCCGGCGCCGGCGGCCTGACGAAGACTGGTGCGGGGACGCTCCTGTTCTCGGTCGCCAACACGTACACCGGGGCAACCGCGGTCAGCGGCGGCACGCTCAAGCTCGGCATCGCCAACGGTGTCGGCGCAAGCTCCGCGCTCACCGTGGCGAGCGCTGCGACGCTCGACCTCGGCGGCTTCTCCGACACGGTCGGCTCGATCGCGGGCGTGGCCGGATCGACGATCACCAGCAGCGCCGCCGGCGCGGTCACCCTCTCGAGTGGTGGCGACAACACTTCGACGGCGTTCGCCGGGCTGATCGCCGACGGCTCGGGCACCGTCGCCATGACCAAGACCGGCACGGGCACGCTGACCCTGTCGGGCGCCAACACGTATACCGGAACGACCACGCTCACGACAGGCGTGATCCGCGTGCAGTCGAACACCGCGCTCGGCACGGCGGCTGCCTCGGGCACCACGGTGGCCAGCGGCGCGGCGATCGAGATCGACGGCACGGGGCTCGCCATCGCCGAGCCGATCACCAGCCTCATCGGCACGGGCGTCGGCGCGACCGGTGCGGTCCGCAACCTCGCCAACGCCAACACCTGGTCGGGCGCCATCGTGCTGGGTGCCGGTGGCGCGACCCTCGGCTCGGATGCCGGGACGCTCACCCTGGCCACGGGCGGGATCACCGGCGCCACCCGGCCGCTCACCGTCACCGGGGCCGGCAACACCACCATCAGCTCGGTCATCGGGACCACCACGGGCACGCTCACCAAGACCGGTGCCGGCACCCTCACCCTGTCGGGCACCAACACCTACACCGGGGCGACCACGGTCAGCGGGGGCACGCTCGCGATCGGGGCCGACGCGGCGCTCGGCACGGCTCCGGGCGCGGCGACCGCCGGCCAGCTGACGCTGGGCGGCGCGACGTTCCAGGCGACCGCGTCGTTCACCCTCAACGCGAACCGCGGCATCGCCCTCGCCAGCCCCAGCACGATCGCGACCGACGCCGGCGCGACGGTCAGCTACGCCGGCGTGATCGCCGGCGCCGGGACCCTCACCAAGTCCGGACCCGGCACGCTCGTCCTCCTGGGCACCGACACCTACACTGGCTCGACGTCGATCACCGGCGGCACCCTGACGATCGCCGCGGACGCCGCCCTCGGCACGGTGCCCGGCGCCGCGACCCCGGGCCACCTCACCATCGACGGCGGGGTCCTCCAGACGACCGCTTCGTTCACGCTCAACAGCCGGCGCGGGATCGCCCTTGCGTCCGGCGGCGCGACGTTCGACACGACTGCCGCGACGACGCTGACCTACGCCGGGACCGCGACGGGCGCGGGGTCGCTGACGAAGGCGGGCGGTGGGTCGCTGGGCCTCGCGGCTGCCACGGCATCGGTGGGCGGCGTCACGCTCTCGGGCGGGGTCCTCATCGGACCGACGGCGACGCCGTTCGCCGTCGCCGGGAACTGGACGAACAACGTTGGCACCGCCGCGTTCACCGGCGGCACCGGATCGGTGTCGCTGGGCGGCGCGGCCTCCCAGACGGTCGGCGGAACCTCGGCTACGACCTTCAACTCGTTGACCATCGCCAACGCGAATGGCGTGCTGCTGGGCGCCGACGCGCGCGTGAACGGCGTCCTGACGCTGACGACCGGCGTCGTCACGACCGGCAGCAACACGCTGTATGTCGCCTCGGGCGGGTCGGTCGTACGAAGCGCCGGGCACGTGTTCGGCAACCTGCGCAAGGTCGTCCCGACCGGGTCGCCGAGCCTGACGTTCGAGGTCGGCGACGCCACGAACTACACGCCGGTCCAGCTCGCGTTCACGGGCGTCACGACCGGTGGCGACCTCACGGTCAGCGCGACGCCGGCGAACCAGCCGCAGCTGGGCTCGTCCACGCTCGACACCTCGCTGATGGCCCACCGCTACTGGACGCTCACCGGGCCCGCCCTCGCCTTCACGAGCTACTCGGGCACGTTCAACTTCGTCGCCACGGACGTCGATCCCGGCGCCAACACCGCCGACTTCGTCGTGGAGCGCTACGCGGCGGGCACCTGGACGCCGCTCGTCGCCGGGACGAGGACCGCGACCAGTACCCAGGCGACGGGCATCACCGGCTTCGGCGACTTCGCCGCCGGCGAGCTCGCCTCGAGTGCGCTCGACCACTTCGTCGTCGCGGCGCCCGGATCGGCGACCGCGGGGGCCGCGTTCAACGTGACCGTCACGGCTTCGGACATCGTCGGCAACATCGTGACCAACTACGCGGGCACGATCGCGTTCTCGAGCACCGACGCCTACGCGGCGTTCTCGCCCACCTCCTACGCCTTCCTCGCGGCGGACAACGGCACCCGGACGTTCGTCAACGGCGCCACCCTGAACACGGCCGGCACCCAGACGGTGTCCGTCACCGGCTCCTCGAAGACCGGCACCAGCGGATCGATCACGGTGAGCGCCGGTGCGTTCGACCGCCTCCTCGTGCTCGTTCCCGGCGAGACGGCTGTCCCGGGCTCCCCCACCGGCCGCACCGGGACGCCGGCCACGCAGACGGCGCATGCCCCGTTCACCTTCACCGTGGTGGCGACCGACGCCCACTGGAACCCGGTGTCATCGACCCACACCGTGGCGATCACCTCGTCCGACCCGGCCGCCGTGCTGCCCGCGAACGCGGCCCTCGTCGCCGGCAGCCGGACCTTCTCGATCACCCTCGAGACCGGCGGCCCGACCACCGTGACCGCGACCGACGTCACCGACGGGACGAAGTCGCCCGGGACCAGCTCACCGATCCCGGTCACGAACACGGCCCCGACCGTCGTCAACGACAGCTATTCGATGGTCCAGGACCGGACGCTGGACGTCGCCGCGGCGGGCGTGCTCGCGAACGACAGCGACCCCCAGGGTCAGCCGATCACCGTGGCCACACCGCGGCCGGTGAGCGGGCCGGCCCACGGGGCGCTCACGCTGCGCGCGGACGGGTCGTTCACCTACACGCCGGACGCCGACTGGAGTGGCACGGACTCGTTCACCTACCGGGCGACGGACGGCTTCCTGACCTCGACCGCCGCGACCGTCACCATCGCGGTCGCGAGCACGGCGTACACGTCGTCGTCGGGCTGGTCGACGAGCTTCAGCTCGAGCCGCTACATCGCGGTGGACTTCCCGGGCTACGTGCCCGCGGGCTCGGTCGTCGCGGGCGCCGTGTTCACCCACACCTACCGATCGGCGGTCTCGGGCGACACCACCTGCTACTACTTCGAGGTGTACCAGGGCGGCACGCTCATCGGGACCCACGGCAGCGCGGGCGCTCCCGTGTCGTGCAACTCGACGTGGGCGTGGGCGACCGACACCGTGTCACTGCCCGAGGTCAACTCGGTCGCCCGGGCCAACAATGTCCGGATCGTGATGTACGTGCGCAACTCGGGCGCCGCGCAGTCGCTGCATCGCCTGATGACGGTGGGGGTCGACTACTCCCTCCGCTGATGGCCCGCCCTCGCGTCAGTGGTGATAGCCGCGGCCGCGGATCCTGAGCAGCCGGCCACCGGTGAACATGCCGTCCGTGACGTAGACCTGCCCGTCGCGACCGACCTCGACGCCGCCCGGCTGTGACAGCTGGCCGCGGGCGAGCTCGCGGATCTTGTGGCCTTTCACCTCGAGCAGCACCGCCGGCGGGAAGTCGCCGGTCGTGAAGCCTTCCTCGAACGCGAGCCAGCCGTCCTCGGCGATCTCGTATACGTAGAGGGTTCCGTTGTTCGGGTTGAAGGCGATGTCGAAGATCGAGGTGAAGCCGGACTTCCAGACGGAGCAGTCGCGGTTGGGCGCATCAACCGAGCACACGGCGTCGTGCGCCCGGGGATTGACCCGCCAGATGTGCGCCGACCCGGGCTTGCCGGGGAAGCCGACCAGCTGGCCGACGTAGGCCCAGCCGTCGGGACCGATGGCGACCGTGGTCGGCACGGCCTCCGCGGGCAGCATTGGCGGGAGGCTCGGGTCACCGAGGTGGTCGGTGCCCACCAGCTCGTTGGTCCAGCGCGCGACCGTGTGGGCGTCGCCGTCGGGGCTCACCCGCAGCAGGTCGTTGCCGGCGGCGTCGGCGATCAGCACGTCGTTGTTGTGCAGGGCCGCGAGGCCGTTCGGGTTGCTCTCGCCGGGGTTCGGCGGGTCGTCCTTGTCGGTCGGGTCTGGGTCGGCGGCCTGGTAGGCGAAGATGTCGAGGACGGAGTCGATCGGGCCGCCCGGCGTGGCCTGGCGGTACAGCACACCGTCGGTGCCGATCGCCCAGCCCGCGCCATCGCGCGTCCCGACGATGTCGACCAGGCTCAGCGGATCGGTGACGGGGCGGACGGACTTGTGCCACCGGCCGAACTGGCGGACCTCGAGCACCGGTCCCGGCGCGCCGGCCCAGCCCTGCGCGACGAAGATGGACCGGCCGCTGATCTCCAGGCCCTTGGGCGACGACAGGCCGTCGAGCAGCACGACAGCCTTGCCGTGAGAGGCCGGGCGATGAGCGGCGGCGGGCGCCGCCGTGACCAGGGTCGCGACCAAAATGAGGCCGGCGGTGGCCAGGCCGGCGATGCGTCGATGGCGCATGAGCTCGCTCCTCCCGTGTCCCCCGACAGCGGTAAGCAGCGAGTCTCCGCCCGGGGCCCGACCGAGTCAACGCGCGGCGGTCAAGGTCCCGGGCCGTGGGCTCAAGTGGTGCGCGGACGCACCACGAGCCAACCGACGCACGCCGGACGCGCGGCACCCGGGCGCGCGGGCTGGGATCCTCCGGGGCGCCTCAGTCCACCCGGCGGCTGCTGTTGCGGACGACGAGCGTCGGCTGCAGCAGGGTGACGATCGGCGGCGGCGCATCGAGCTCCCGCTGATGCCGGCCATCGCGGATCGACCGGTCGATCTCGTCGACGGCGAGGGCGCCCGCGTCGCCCAGCGGCTGATGGACCGTGGTCAGCGACGGCCAGAAGTGGGACGACTCGGGGATGTCGTCGACGCCGACGACCGACAGGTCGTCGGGGACGCGCTTCCCCAGCCGGTGCGCGCCGTGCAGGATCCCGAGCGCCATCTGGTCGTTGCTCGCGAAGATCGCGTCGACCTCGGGGAACTCCGCCATCAGCCGCTCGAGCGCGAGCTCCCCGCTCGTGGCGCCCCAGTCGCCCTCGACGACGTAGCGGTCGCTCGCGGCGAAGCCGTGCGAATCGAGGGTCTCGCTCCAGCCATCGAGCCGTTCCTGGGACTCCCACCATCCGGGCGGCCCGGTGACAATCGCGATGTGCCGTGCGCCGCCCGCGATCAGGTGGCCCGTCGCCAGCCGTCCGATCGCCCGGTTGTCGATGCCGATCGAGGGCAGGGAGGCGTACCCGGCCATGCTCCCGACCAGCGTGACGGGGACCGGCAGGTCTGGGCTGCGCTCGTGGGACCAGGCGCGGTTGTCCTCGACCTCGGGGATCGCCCAGATGATCCCGTCCACCTGGCGTCCGATCAGCCCGTTGAGGACCTCGTCGACGTCTGCGGTCTCGGGCCGGTGGATGAGGTTGAGCGAGATCGAGTAGCCGAGCTCGGCCGCCTGCTGCTCGATGCCGGTCAGCACCCGCGACGGGCCGAAGTACTCGAGCCCGAACGCGACCACGCCGAGGATGTTGCTGCGACCCTGCGTCAGGCCGCGGGCGAGCAGTTGGGCGCATAGCCAGTGTCGCTGATAATCCGCTGGACACGCTCGTAGGTCTCAGGCGCAACGTCCGGCCGATTGTTCAGGACGCGCGAGACCGTCTGGGTCGACACCCCCGCCGCCTGCGCCACTTCCCTGATGGTCATCCTGCGCCGAGCTGTCATCTGCCCTCGCCGTCACATCGAATTACGTTCTGCTCTTGACGGGCCCCGTAACGCAATGTTACCGTCCCGGCGTTATCGGTCCCGTTAGCGGTAACGGGAACGGTAACAGGAGTTCGGTTGGCCCGCAAGCTCAGGCTCCTCCCGGCGTCTCCCGGGAGGCATCCACAGCCCGGCGGCAACGCCGTCTGGCGCCAGGCCCGAGTTGCGGTGCTGGAGGAGGTGTCCATGGCGCCACGAACGACCTGACCCTCGCGCCTCCCAGCCTGACGATCCCCGCGCCCACCATCCGCGAATCGCTGCATCACCCGGAGGTCAACCAGTGACACGTTCCAGGACTCTCAAGCCGATCGCCGCGGCTCTCGCCGTCCTCGCGCTTGCCGCCGCCTGCAGCTCCGGAGGCTCCGGAAGCGCCGGAAGCCCCGCCGCCGCCTCGGCCGCCGCGGGCAAGACCTACAAGGACATGACGGTCGGGTTCATCCAGACCGGTTCCGAGAGCGGCTGGCGCGCTGCCAACACCGCCTCGTTCAAGGAGACGGCCCAGCAGGAAGGCATCAAGCTCAACTTCTACGACGCCCAGAACAAGGTCGAGAACCAGGTCACCGCGTGCGAGCAGTTCGTGCAGGACCCGTCGGTCAACGTGATCATCCTCGCGGCGCTCGACGTGACCGGCTATGACCAGTGCCTCGCCGACGCCAAGAAGGCCGGCAAGGTCTTCATCCTCGAGGACCGTCGCATCGACGCGGACCCGAGCAACTACTTCACGTACATCGGCTCGGACTTCGACCTCGAGGGCCAGAAGGCCGCCAAGGCGATGTGCGACCTGCTCAAGGACAGCACCAAGAAGAACGTCGTCGAGATCTCCGGCGCGGTCGGCGCCTCGGCGGCGATCGACCGGGCCAAGGGCTTCCGCGAGAAGATGGGCGACTGCGGGATCACGATCCCCGACGGCATGACCCAGACCGGTAACTGGGGCGTCCCTGAGTCCAAGGCCGTCATGGAAGCCTTCCTCAAGAAGAGCAAGGACATCCAGGGCGTCTTCGCCCACAACGACGAAGAGGCCATCGGCGCCATCCAGGCGATCAAGGAAGCCGGCCTCGTCCCGGGCAAGGACATCCAGGTCATCGGCGTCGACGCGACGGCCGACGGCTTCAAGTACCTCATCTCGGGCGAGCTCGGTGCGGACATCGAGTGCAACCCGCTCCTCGCACCGCAGGTCTACAAGGCGGCGCTCGCCGCCCTCAACGGCGACACCTCGCTCCCGAAGTGGGTGCCGTCCGAGGAGGGCCAGTTCTTCGCGGCCCAGGGCGCCGATGCCCTCAACGCGATCCTCGCCACCCGCAAGTACTAAGGCCTCCTCCAGGGCACGTGACGCCGGCTCCGCCGGAGTTACACGGCGGGAGCAGGAGTGGCTGGAGCCACTCCTGCTCCACCCCCTGCCGCACCCGCCGGAGCCCGTCTTCCGGCGCGTGGTGCACCTGTCAAGATCGGTGCCTGAAACGCCAGGTGACCGACGAACCGCCCGGCACGCCCCCCGCGCTGGGCGCCCGTGTCGCGCACCAGATCCGTGATTCGGGATTGAGGCTCGAGATGACCGGCCCCGCCTCCGACATCGTCGTGATGGACAGCATCGACAAGTCGTTCCCGGGCGTGCATGCGCTCGCCAACGTGAGCCTCACGCTCGCCCGCGGCGAGATCCACGCCCTCGTCGGTGAGAACGGCGCCGGCAAGTCCACCCTCGTCCGGGTCCTCACCGGCGCCGAGCGGCCCGACAGCGGCACGATCTCCCTCGACGGCGCCGAGGTCTCGATCCGCTCCCCGCTCCATGCCCAGTCGCTGGGCATCAGCACGGTCTACCAGGAGGTCAACCTCTGCCCCAACCTCACGGTGGCGGAGAACCTGCTCATCGGCCGGCAGCCGATGAAGTGGGGCCGGATCGACTGGCGAACGATGAACCGCCAGGCGCGCGAGATCCTCGGCGGCCTCGACATCGACATCGACGTCACCCGCCCGCTCGGCTCCTACTCGATCGCGATCCAGCAGATGGCGGCCATCGCCCGAGCCCTCGTCATCTCGTCGGCCAAGGTGCTCGTCCTCGACGAGCCGACGTCCAGCCTCACGGCCCACGAGACGGACCAGCTGTTCCGCGTCATGCGCAAGCTGCGAGGCGAGGGCATCGCGATCCTGTTCATCACCCACTTCCTCGACCAGGTCTACGAGGTCAGTGACCGGGTCACGGTCCTGCGCAACGGGACCCTCGTGGGGATGTACGCGACCGCGGACCTGCCGCGCCTGAAGCTGATCACGCTGATGCTCGGGCGCAGCCTGACCGAGCACGAGGACATCGACCGCCAGAAGATCGAGAGCCGCGAGCACATCGGCGACCGAGGCGCTGCTCGAGGCCGAGGGACTCGGCCTCGTCGGATCGATCGCGCCGTTCGACCTCGTGCTCCACGCCGGCGAGGTCGTCGGCGTGGCCGGCCTGCTCGGCTCCGGGCGGACCGAGATGGCCCAGCTGCTGTTCGGGATCGACCAGCCGACCACCGGGACGATGACGATGGACGGCAAGGTCGTGACGGACTTCTCGCCGATCGGCTCCATCGAGCGCGGCGTCGCCCTGTGTCCGGAGGACCGCAAGGCGCGAGGGCATCGTCGGCGACCTGACCGTGCGCGAGAACATCATCCTGGCGATGCAGGCGCGCCGCGGCTGGTTCCGGCACCTGAGCATCGGCGAGCAGTACGAGATCGCCGACGATACATCAAGCTCCTGAACATCGCGACGCCGTCCGCGGATCAGCCGATCAAGAACCTGAGCGGCGGGAACCAGCAGAA
This sequence comes from uncultured Chloroflexia bacterium, assembly GCA_963779575.1. Taxonomy (GTDB): domain Bacteria; phylum Chloroflexota; class Limnocylindria; order Limnocylindrales; family CSP1-4; genus CAIXZV01. The sequence goes on along the minus strand of CAVZYT010000005.1, from coordinate 333,933 downwards.
GGTCATCCTCGCGCGCTGGCTCGCGACGAACCCGCGACTGCTCATCCTCGACGAGCCGACCCGCGGCATCGACGTGGGGACCAAGGCCGACATCCAGAAGCTGATCCTGTCGCTGGCCGAGGACGGCAAGTCGTGCGTCTTCATCTCCTCCGAGCTCGAGGAGGTGCTGCGGACCAGCCACCGCATCGTCGTGCTGCGGGACCGCGTCAAGGTGACCGAGTTCGCCGGTGACGTCGACGAGCGCTCGATCATGCAGGCGATGGCCGGGAGCGAGGCATGAGCGCTCGCGGGCTCCACGGGCGTGCTCGACCGGCTCCGCGCCAGCCGGCTCTCCGTCCCGCATCGTCGCGCTGGTGGTGATCCTGCTGCTCGACCTCGTGTTCGTCCCGGGCTTCTTCAACCTCGAGATGAAGGACGGGCACCTGTACGGGAGCCTGGTCGACATCCTGCGCAACAGCGCCCCGACGGTCGTCCTCGCGATCGGCATGACCCTCGTCATCGCGACCGGCGGGGTGGACCTCTCGGTCGGGGCGATCATGGCGATCGCGGCCTCGGTGGCCTGCATCCTGATCGACCCCCGGATCATCGGCCTCAACCTCCAGGGCAACATCACGGCCGTCGTCGGCGATCCGAGCTACAGCTTCGCGCCGATCCCGGTGGTGATCCTGGTATCGCTGGTCGTCGCCATCGTGTGCGGCCTGTGGAACGGCATGCTCGTGGCGTTCTTCCGGATCCAGCCGATGGTCGCGACGCTGATCCTGATGATCGCGGGCCGCGGCATCGCCCAGCTGATCACCAACTCGACCAAGATCATCATCTTCAACGACACCTTCGCCTTCCTCGGCAACGGCTTCATCGTCCTGCCGTTCTCGCTGCATCGTCGTGGCCGCGCTGTTCGCGGGCGCCTGGCTGCTGACGCGCCGGACGGCGATCGGCCTGTTCGTCGAGTCGGTCGGGATCAGCTTCCGCGCGAGCCTGTACACCGGCATCAACGAGAAGCTGATCAAGCTGTTCGTGTACGCGTTCTGCGGCTTCTGCGCCGGCGTCGCGGGGCTGATCGCCGTGTCCAGCATCCGGACGTCGGACGCCAACCAGATCGGCCTCTACACCGAGCTCGACGCGATCCTCGCCGTCGTCATCGGCGGGACGGTGCTGGGCGCCGGGGGCCGCTTCTCCCTGCTCGGCAGCGTCCTCGGGGCGCTCGTGATCCAGGCCACCCAGACCTCGATGTACGCGATCGGCGTGGCCGCGAGCGCCATCACGGCGGTCAAGGCGGTCATGGTCATCGCCGTGATCATCCTGTACTCCCGCCAGGTGCAGGACGCCGGGGTCATCATCAGCACGCGCCTCGGGCGGAGGCAGACGGCAGGATGATGCAGACCGCGGCCGTCCGACGGCGCCGAACACTCGCAAGTTCCTCCCGCTCGGCGCGACCATCTCGCTGTTCCTGCTCGCGTTCCTGGCCGGGACCGTGCTGTACGCGGCGATGCGCGACGGGCAGTCGTTCTTCAACCTGTTCATCACGACGCCGTTCCTGCTCATCCTCGTCGTGGGCGAGGGCCTGGTCATCATCTCGGGCGGCATCGACCTGTCCGTCAGCGGCGTGGTTGCCCTGACGACCGTGGCGTCGGCCGCCATGCTCCGCGACGGCTGGGACCCGTCGCTGGTCATCCCGCTGATGCTCCTGATGGGCCTGTTGTTCGGCGCCGTCATGGGCCTGTTCATCGCCTATCTCAAGGTGCAGCCGTTCATCGCGACGCTGGCCGGGATGTGGCTCGCCCGCGGGCTGTGCTACGTCATCAGCGACAGCGAGATCCGGATCTACGACCCGTTCTACAAGCTGCTCGCCGGCACCCGGATCCTGATCCCCGGGCTCGCCGATCCGGTCACCAAGAAGGGCGACTACGTCACGGTCCTCGTCGTGGTCGCGCTCCTCGTCCTGGCCGTGGGCACGTACCTCGCCCACTACACGAAGTTCGGCCGGACGATCTACGCGATGGGCGGCAACAACGGGGCGAACGAGCGTCCGCCCGCCTGATGGGCCTGCGGGTCGACCGGACCAAGGTCCAGGTCTACATGCTCAGCGGCTTCTGCTCGGCCCTCGCCGGGATCGCCTACAGCATCTACGTCGGGTCGGGCCATGGAACGCATGCGACGGGCATGGAGCTCACCGTCATCGCCGCGGTCGTCATCGGCGGGATGGCCCTCACGGGCGGTGAGGGCTATCTCGTCGGCGGCCTGTTCGGGGTGCTGATCACGGCGCTCATCCAGAGCCTCATCCAGTTCAACGGCGAGCTCAGCTCGTGGTGGACGAGCATCGTCATCGGCGCGCTGATGCTCGTGTTCATCGGCGTCCAGAGCGTGCTCACGACGATGAACGCCCGGCAGCTGGCCGCCAGCGGGGCGGGCGTCCAGGCGCGCAGGCCCGCGAGCGGCGGCAGGAGCCGAACGCTGCTGCGCGATCGCCGGATCATCGTCGGTGCGGTCGTCGTCGTGGCGGTCTTCGCCGCCGTCCAGCTCATCGGCATGCAGGGCTCGACGAGCGGCGGGTCGAGCGCGGCGTTCGGCGTGCCTGCTCAAGCCGATCCGGCAGGACCAGGCGGCCGAGCTCGTCAAGGGCGGGGCCGTGATCGTCTACGAGCGCAACGGCGGAACGGGCTGCGTGGACGAGCTGTACGCCGATCTATCCCGACGGGCGAATCACCGCCGACAACGGCACCCAGAAGGTCGAGAAGACGGCGACGGCGGCGGATGTCGACGCCCTGCTCGCGAGCATCAACGACCTCGGCTGGTTCACCGACAACATGTACACGACGTCCCACACCCCGTGCGGCGCGTGTTACTCGTACTTCACGACGGTCTCCTATCAGGGCCAGAACAAGACCATCGGCGCCGTGGACGGCGGGACGGACGCACCGTCCAACTACTGGCTGATGACCGGCAAGCTGTCCACGCTCCTCCCAGCGTTCAGCCCGGCGCCCTGATGCGCCACGCCCTGCCGGCGATCGCCCGGCCACGCGAGACTGCTGCCCGCGATGGCCTGTGCCGCGATGCTCGCCGGCTGCGGCTACATCGTGACGCCCGGAGGACGAGAGCTCGCCGACACCGGCGATCACGGCCGGCGTGGGCGGGCCTGGCCACCAAGGTCGAAGCCGCGACGGTGGCCTGCACGTCGACCTGACCGTCCGCAACGACACCGGGGCGTGGAGCGCGATGCAGGCGTCCGGCCAGCCGGCGGTCCTCACGACGAGCGACGGCAAGACGACCAGCTGCGCCACCGTGGTCGTCGGGACCGGCGGCACGACGATCCCGCCCGGGCTTCCAGGTCCGCGGCTACACGGGCGGCACCAAGGCCAAGCCCGAAACGCAGCTGCTGGCCGTCGACTGCGCCGGGGCGGCACCGTCCGCGGGCGCGAAGCTCTCGATCCCGTACGCCTACGTCACCGGGGACTTCAACTACTACGCGCCCACCGCCCCGACCGAGGACCAGCTCGAGGTCGATCTCGGCACGGTCGCGTCGGACCTCACCTATCCCGTGGCGGCCACCATCGACGGCGTCATCGAGAAGGCGGACGCGAAGATCGACGCGATCAACCACACGACGCTCAGCCTGACGGGCGTGAAGAGGACGGGCGACGGCCTCGAGCTCGCGTGGCAGACCGACAACCCGACCGAATACCCGACCTATGTCCACATCGGGACCCCGCCGGTCGTCGGCGCCGACGGCGTCATCTACGGCTTCTACGAGAGCCCGCACCTCGCCGACACGCCGATCACCCCGTCCGGGGAGTTCGGCGACGTGGACGACGACCGTCGCGGTTCCCAAGGACGTGACCGGACTCTACGTGCTCCCGACCGTCGAGAGCAAGCAGCAGAAGACCTTCACAGGTCATGCCATCGACATCACCGACAAGTAGCCCGTGCACGAGCCGACGGCCGCGCAGCGAGAAGGTGACCCGATGAAGCCCCTGGGCCAGTTCGAGGTCTGGTTCGTCACCGGCAGCCAGGACCTGTACGGGAGCGACGCGCTCCGCCAGGTCGAGGCCAACGCCGCGTGCGTGGCCGAGGCCCTCGACGACGCGGCCGCGATCCCGGTGCGGGTGGTGTTCAAGCCCGGTCGTCGCCTCGCCCGAGGCGATCGCCGCGACGCTGCCTCGAGGCGAACGCCAGCGACGCCTGCGTCGGGGTCATCGCCTGGATGCACACCTTCTCGCCGGCCCGGATGTGGATCGCCGGCCTCCAGGCGCTGCGCCAAGCCGCTGCTCCACCTCCACACCCAGTTCAACCGCGATCTCCCGTGGGGCGAGATCGACATGGACTTCATGAACCTCAACCAGGCCGCCCACGGTGACCGCGAGTTCGGCTACATCGAGACGCGCCTGCGGGTCGCGCGCAAGACCGTCGCCGGCCACTGGCAGGACCCGTACGTCGCGGACCGCGATCGGCGCCTGGTCCCGCGCGGCCTGCGCCTGGCGCGAGGCCCATCGGCTGCAAGGTCGCCCGCTTCGGCGACAACATGCGCCAGGTCGCCGACACCGAGGGCGACAAGGTCGAGGCCCAGATCCGCCTCGGCGTGACGGTCAACGGCTACGGCGTCGAGCGACCTCGGCGCGGCGGTCCGCGACGTGCCCGGACGCGACGGTCGACCGCCTCGTCGAGGCCTACGGCGACGAGTACGACCTGGCGCCCGAGCTGCGCGCCCGGCGGCGCCCGGCGCGAGGAGCTGCGCGAGGCCGCCCGGATCGAGGCCGGCGCTGCGCGGCGTTCCTGACGGCCGGCGGCTTCGGCGCGTTCACCGACACCTTCGAGGACCTCGACGGGCTGCGCCAGCTGCCGGGCATCGCCGCCCAGCGGCTGATGGCCGACGGCTTCGGCTTCGGCGCCGAGGGCGACTGGAAGAGCGCGGTGATGGTCCGCCTGCTCAAGGTGATGGCGACCGGCCTGCCCGGGCGGCACCTCGTTCATGGAGGACTACACCTACGACCTCGACCCGGCCGGACCCGACGGTGCTGGGCGCGCACATGCTCGAGGTCTGCCCGTCGATCGCCGGCCGGCCGCCCGCGCTGCGAGATCCACCCGCTGGGGATCGGCGGCGCGGCGGATCCGGTCCGGCTCGTGTTCGACGCCGCGCCGGGCCCGGCGATCGTCGCCGGGCCTGACCGACCTCGGCGACCGGTTCCGGATCGTCGCCAACGTGATCGACATCGTGCCGGCCGGGCACGACGCTGCCGAGGCTGCCCGGTCGCCCGCGCCGTCTGGAAGCCGCGGCCCGACATGCGCACGGCGGTCGAGGCGTGGCTCAGCGCGGGCGGGGCCCACCACACGGTCCTCAGCCGGGCCATCGATCCCGAGCCGCTCGCCGACTTCGCGGAGATGGCCGGCATCGAGCTGCTGCTCATCGACGAGACGACCACGGTCGCCGAGCTTCCGGCGAGAGCTCCGCTGGAACCAGGCCTACCACCACCTCGCGCGCGGGATCTGAAGGCATCGCATGGCGGCATCGATCGCAGGCGACCTCCGGGAAGCCGTCTGGCGGGCGAACCTCGAGCTCGTCCGCGCCGGCCTCGTGTCGCTCTCGTTCGGCAACGCGAGCGGGATCGACCGGGCCGCCGGGATCATCGTGATCAAGCCCAGCGGCGTGCCCTACGTCGACCTGCGGCCCGAGCCGACATGGTCGCCGTCGCGCTCGAGGACGGGCGGGTGATCGGCGGCGGCCTGCGGCCCTCCTCGGACACGCCGACCCACCTCGCGCTGTACCGGCGCTACGCGGACATCGGCGGCGTCGTCCACACCCACTCGCCCGCGGCCACCGCCTGGGCACAGGCCGTGCCGGGCGATCCCGCCGCTGGGGACGACCCACGCCGACCACTTCCGCGGGCGCGGTGCCGGTCACCCGTCAGCTCAGCGACGCCGAGATCGCCGGCGACTACGAGGCCGAGACGGGCGACGTCATCGTCGAGACGCTCGACGGCGCCGGGCTCGACGCCGTTCGAGATGCCGGCGGTCCTGGTCGCCTCGCACGGGCCGTTCACCTGGGGCCGGGACGCGGCGCACGCGGTCGAGAACGCGGTCGCCCTCGAGCTCGTCGCCGGGATCGCGGAGCGGACGATCGCGATCGAGCCCGCGCATCGGGCCGATCGGCGAACGCCTGCTCGAGCGGCACTTCGGGCGCAAGCACGGGCCGGGCGCCTACTACGGGCAGGGGCGCTGATGGCTGACATCGGGACCTATACGGTCGGCATCGACTTCGGCACCGCCTCGGCGCGCGCGGTCGTCGTCGACGTCGCGGACGGCCGGGAGCTCGGCGTCGCCGTCCACGCCTACGCCAACGGCGTCATCGACCGCGCGGCTGCCCGCGCCCGACGACGACGTGATCCTCGAGCCCGACTGGGCGCTCCAGGACCCGGCCGACTACGTCGAGGCGGTTCGGCGCGCGGTCCCCGCGGCCGTCGCCGACGCCGGCGTCGATCCCGGCCGGGTCATCGGCATCGGCATCGACTTCACCTCGTGCACGATGCTCCCGACCACGGCCGACGGCACGCCCCTGTGCGGCGCTCGACGCCCACCGCCGCAACCCGCACGCCTGGGTCAAGCTGTGGAAGCATCACGCGGCCCAGCCCGAGGCCGACGAGATCAACCGCGTGGCCGCCGACGCTCGGCGAGCCGTGGCTCGACCGCTACGGCGGCCGGATCTCGTCGGAGTGGTTCTTCCCCAAGGCGCTCCAGATCCTGCGCGAGGCGCCGGAGATCTACGCGGCCGCCGGACCGGCTGATCGAGGCGGCCGACTGGATCGTCTGGCAGCTGACGGGCGTCGAGACGCGCAACAGCTGCACCGCCGGCTACAAGGCGCTGTGGTCGGCCGAGGACGGCTTCCCGAGCGAAGCGGTTCTTCGCGGCGCTGGACCCGCGGTTCGCGCGGGTCGTGGACGACAAGATGAGCCGGTCGATCGCGGCGCCTCGGCGAGGCGGCCGGGCGGGCTGTCCGAGCGGAGGCCGCGGGCTGGACCGGGCCTGCCGGCCGGGATCGCGGTCGCGGTCGCGAACGTCGACGCGCACGTGTCGGCGCCCGGCCGTCGACCGTCACCGAGCCGGGCATCGCTCGTCGCGATCATGGGCACGAGCACCTGCCACGTCATCCTGTCCGACACGGCGCCCGCGATCGCCGGGATGTGCGGCGTCGTTCGGGACGGCGTCGTGCCGGGACTGTTCGGCTTCGAGGCCGGCCAGGCGTCGGTCGGCGACCTGTTCGGCTGGTTCGTCGAGCACGCGGTGCCGCCGCGCTACTTCGAACGGGCCGCGAGCGCTCGGGCTCGACGCCCACGCCGTGCTCGAGGCCGAGGCGGCGAGGCTGCGCGCCGGGCGAGTCCGGGCTCCTCGCGCTCGACTGGTGGAACGGCAACCGCTCGATCCTGGTCGACGCCGACCTGTCGGGGCTGCTCGTCGGGCATGACGATGGCGACCGGTGCCGGCCGAGATCTACCGGGCCCTGATCGAGGCGACCGCGTTCGGGACGCGCGTGATCATCGACGCCCTCGAGGCCGGCGGGGTCCCGGTCGAGCAGCGTGGTCGCGTGCGGCGGGCTGCCCGAGCGGAACCGCCTCCTCATGCAGATCTACGCCGACGTGACGCGGCCGGACGTGGCGGGTCGCCGCCTCGCCCCAGGCGCCCGCGCTCGGATCGGCGATGTTCGCCGCGGTCGGCGGCGGGCGACGGCCGCCGGCGGCTACGCCGACATCACGGCGCGCGGCGGCGCGCATGGCGCACCTCCGCGACGAGGCGTTCGAGCCGATCCCGGCGAACGCCGCCGTCTACGACCGCCTGTACGCCGAGTACGTCCGCCTCCACGACCTGTTCGGGCGCGGCGTCGGATCCGGCGATGAAGACCCTCAAGGCGATCCGGCTCGAGGCGCTCGAGGCGCGCGATCACGCGCCCGAGGCAGTAGCTCAGGGCCGCTAGCGCATCGAGGTCCCCCGGGTCGGGACGAGAGCCGGGGCTCGCTCGTTGTTTCCAGTAGACCATCGAGTCTGGTATCTGGAAGGACGGGTGCGATGCGACGCGCGACCCTGCTGCTGGCGTTCCTGGTCACGGGCTGTGGCACCGGCGCCGCTGCGGTGCCATCACCATCGGCCTCGTCGGTGGCGTTGCCGCCGTTGGCCTCCGTGATGCCGTCGGCCTCGGCATCTTCCGGCAGCGGTCTGATCGTGGTCGCGGTCGATGATGTCAACCTCGCGATCACCCAGCGTCAGCTGTACATCGAGAACGCCGACGGGACCGACCAGCACCGTCTGGTCACCTCGACTGCCGACGACAACGCGCCGGTGATCTCGCCCGACGGCCACACGGTCCTGTTCGACCGCATCCCGCTCGGCGACGCCGGCGGGCCGAGCAAGTCGTTCCTCGTCGACGTCGACGGTGGCAATCTCCGCGAGCTCGATCCAGGCGGCTGCGCGACGCCGTGCGTGGCGGAGGACGTCGAGGGCGACGCGTGGTCTCCCGATGGGCGTTCTGTCGTCCTGACGCGGGTCGAGGGTGATCGCGAGGGCAAGCTGGCGTCGATCGGGCTGGTGATCATCGACGTGGCGACGGGAGCGCTGCGGACGCTGACGCGCCACACGCCGGCCGACCTCCTCGAGGACCATCACGGCGGCTGGTCGCCGGACGGGAAGCACATCGTCTTCCAGCGGATCGACAATGCGCTCACCTCCCAGCGCTCGACGCTGTTCTCGTTCGATCTCGACGCTGACCAGGAGCTCCAGCTGATGCCGTGGACCGTGAACGCCGGCGACCCGGCATGGTCGCCGGATGGCGGTCTGATCGCCTTCCAGTCGCCCTCGGAGGCCTTCGAGCAGGACGGGGAGCAGAACATCTACGTCGTCAAACCTGACGGCACCGGACGGCAGCAGCTCACCGCCCACCTCGGCCTCAACTCGGACGGGCGCGAAGCGACGATCCACCCGTCGTGGTCGCCCGACGGCGCGCAGATCGCGTTCGGGCACGCGCCGGCATCGGGCAACGTGGGCGACCTGTTCGTGATGGACCGCGACGGCGGCAACCTGCACGCGCTCGCCGAGACCCCGACGATCAACGAGCTGGGTCCGGACTGGGGTCCGGCGCCGTGAGCCTCAGTCGGCGGGAAGGGTCCGGTAGTAGGTGAGCTCGCCGTCCTCCTCGCCCCGGGCGCCCTCGGTGAACAGGTAGAAGCCCATCATCAGGGCGGGCTTGCCACCGATCTCGACCTGCTCGATCGCCGGGTTGGAGAACGCCTGGCTGCCGGCGTGGGTTTTGATCGGCAATTGCTCGGCGACACCCGTCTCGTCGTCATACAGGAACATCCGCCACGACCCGAAGTCGTCCAGCGCGAGCTGGCCCTCGATCAGCATCAGCTCGTGGCCGCGGAACATGATCTCGTCGCGATCGCCGATGTGGCCGCGTGCGCCCGCGCGCATCAGCGCATCGTCGATGTCGTGGCGCGCGGTCGCCTGCCAGGTGTCCCAGTCCGTCGTCCCCTCGGCCTCGCGATCCGCCACGCAGCCACCGTGGTAGTGGAAGCCGATCTCGACGAGCGTCGAGCTCGCCGACCGGATCGACGGCGTCCCCTCGCCGCAGGCGGGCATCGTCACCGGCAGGTCCATGCGCCGGGCGACGACGCCGGCGCGCAGGTCCTCCCATGACTTGAACGACTCGACCACAAGGTGGATCGGGTCCGGCTCCTGCTCCCAGGCGACGACGTACCCGCCGTCCGACGCCCGTTGGATCGTCGGTTGCGAGGCCTTGGACCCGAGCTCGACCCGCCAGGTCCAGTGCGCGAGATCCCCCGACGTCGCGAGCTGGACGTGGAACGCCTGATCCGCATCGCCCCACGTGTGGTACACGGCCGCGAACCGGCCGGTCTCGAGGATCGGGATGATCTTGGCGGTGTCCATCCAGCGGCCGACGTCGTCGCTCGTGCGGTAGCGGAACGCGTCGGCCTTCGTGACGTCCGAGATCAGGTCCTTCAGCTCGGCGCGCGCGGCGTCGATCGAGGTTGGCTCCGAGTCCGGTGCCGCGTCAGGCGCCGGGTTGGGGGCCGGCGCGCCGCTGCACCCGACCACGAGCAACAGGCCAAGGACCGTCGCATGGGTCGAGGGAGCCCAGGTTCGCGTCATCGTCAGGCCACGCCTACATCGTCCTTCGGTATATCGAAATACGATATATTGCGTCGCCGTGCGATTGTCAAGCCCTCACATGAGGCCGGGCTTCGAAGCCCTGTCAATTTCGGGATGGTCGCGTTCGTCGTGAACACGGGCGAACGAAGACGATGCCCACAATCGAGGAGACGGACATGGCGAACTTCCTGCTCACGTTCCACGGCGGCAGCATGCCCGAGTCGAAAGAGGAACAGGACCAGGTGATGGCGGCGTGGACCGGCTGGTTCGGCGCCCTCGGCGATGCGCTCGTGGACGGCGGCAACCCGATCTCGCAGGCCCGCGCGATCTCGCCTGACGGCTCGGTCATGGAGGCGACGTCGGCCCCCAGCGGCTACTCGATCATCAAGGCCAGCGACATCGACGCCGCGGTCGCCCTGTCGAAGGGCTGCCCGGTCCTCGCGGGCGGCGCGGTCGTCGTCGTCTCGGAGACCTTCCCGGTCATGTAGCGCGCGGACGCATCTCGGGCCTCACGGGGCGGCGCTCACCGGGGCGTCCGCGCGGCTCGGGGGCGTCGACTGGGGTGCGAGGAGCACACGGCTCGACTCGAACGAGAAGCGCGACACGTCGCGAGCCCATTCGGCGAACATCGCCGAGCCGGCGGTCTGGACGTATGGCCGGACCTTGGCGAGCTTCTCATCGAGCGCCTTCCAGCCATCGTCCTCCTCGACGGCATCGGGACCGGGCTCATCCTTGCCCGCCGCTTCGCGGGTCAGCCGCCGCTCGGCTTCGCGGGTCAGCCGCCGCTCGGCCTCGCGGACCGTGTCGACGAGCGTCCACCAGTCCGCCGGCGGGTTCGGCGCAACGAGCGCCTGGAGAATCGGCGTCGTCTCGGCAGGGTGGCTCGTCAGCATCGCGAGCATCAGCAGCACGACCTGCTGCGACGCCTCGTCGTCGAGCATCGCCCGCCGTTTGGGCGCGATCGACGCCTTCAGGATCCGGTAGACGTTGACGAACCGCTTGGCCGCCCGCGGCGTCACCACCAGCGGGTGCAGGTGGGCCATGAACAAGCGCTCCTCGTCCGAGATCCGCAAGAATCCGGGGGACGGATCGACCGGCGTGGTGTCCTCATCCTCGCCGCTATCCTCCCCTCCCTGAACGCCCGACTGCGGAGACGTGGCGTCGACGGGCGCCTGGCCGTCAACTTCGCTGGCGCCGCCGTCAGTGCCATCGCCGGTCTCGGCCAGCGTTCGGCCGTTGGTCTCCTCGCCACCGACGCTGGACCCTGCGGCACCCACGCCCTTCCCGTTGGTGTCGCCCCCGTCGCCATCCGCGCGGACCAGGTCATCGATCATCGCCGAGAATCCTGTCTCGCCCATGGGGCGGATCGCGAACGGCACCTGGAAGATCTTCTCGAGGTAGTTGAGCGGCGTCGTCTGCCACTCAACGCCCTCGTCCTCGTCCGCGACCCCGTCGCTCGATGCCGTCGCCCGCTCCGCGAACACCCTGCGAGTGGACGCGCAGCGAGTGCACCAGCCAGCGCGGGTCGACGGCGACCACGACCACGAACAGCCGGAAGGCGAGCAGGAGGTGCACGGCCTGCAGGACCTCGACGACCTCCTTCTCGCGGCACCGATCGAGGTCGTCGATGTAGAGCACGATCCGGTCGATCGATGGGAGGAAGGCGCCGTCGGGAGTCCCATCGCCATTTGCGCCGTCGATGGGCTGGTCCGACGCCGCGGCCGCCTTGGCGATGAGGCGGGTGAGCTGCTCGAAGTCGTCGCGGGCCTGGGCGACGACGCCGAGCCGGCTGCGGTAGTCGGAACTGGCGTGGCGACCACTCACGAAGTCCGCGAGCTGGCGGCTCGGTCGCATGGCGACCAGTGCCTCGTCGGCGTCGACCAGTCGCTTGCGGGCGGCGTCGATGTCGCCCTGGGCCTTCGCAGCGCGGGCGAGCGCGGCGGTCCGCTCCGCCTCCGCTGTCTCCCGGTCGCGAGCGATGATCGCGAGATACTCCCTGCGGGCGGCACCGAACACGCCCCACACCCGCCTCGTGGCCTCTCCCAGCGGCACGAGCGCGATGAGCGCTGGTATCGGGAGCGTGAGGCGTGATACCTGCGGCGCCAGGGCGCCGACGAGCACGACGATCAGCAGCGCCAGGCCGGCGATCGGAAGCCACGTCTGCCAACCGCGTGCCCAGGATCGCAACGCGACGATGAGGCGACCGCCGACCTTGCCGCGTCGGAGGTCGCGCGTGACCACGTCCGGATCAAGATGCAGTTGCTCGGCCGCCTCGCGGATGCTCGCCGTCGCCTGGTTCGCCGCCAGCATGGTCGGGGTGTCGCTGGTTGGCCGTCGACCATGCTCCCGCGACGATGTCGGCGGGACTCGCCGACCCGGTGGCGAGCACCGCGAGCCGGGCATCGGTCGCCGCCAGATGTCGATCGGCCTCGGCCTTCGCCTGCTCCGCCACCGCCAGATCGTTCTCGGCGGACGCACGTCCGGTAAGGATCCGGGCGCGCTTGACCTCGTCGTCGTCCAGGTCCTGGCGCGACTTGCCCGCGCGCGTCAGCGACTCGTCGAGGCCGTCGAAGATCGCCGCGGCGAGGCTCGCCCAGAGGTTCTCCTCGATGTAGTGCCAAGCGTTGAACTCGAGCTGGACGATCTCGTGGCAATAGGTCGGTTTGCCGGTCGTCTGCGCCTTCTGGAAGTTCGAGATCCGGCGGATCCGGCGCTGGAGCTGGCGCATGAAGAATGTCTTGCCGGTGCCCCAGTCGCCGAACAGCCCGATGGCGAGCGGGGGCTGCACCTCGCGGGCCGCGATGATCTTGGCCAGCGCGTCGACCTCACGCCCGATGTCGAGGAGGTCCGGCCCGGTCGCCTCGTCGGACCGGACGCCCGCGATGACCCCTGCGGGATCATCGGCGACGTCGACGACCTCGCTCGAGTCGTGCGACGCCGCAGTCGTTCCGAGCGGGATCTTGCCCTTGTCGGCCCCCGCGCGCCGGAGCGCCTGTGAGACCGTGCACCGCTCGACCGACAGCACGCCATAGAGCAGGTGCCGGCTCTGGATCCAGGGGAGCCCGGTGTCGGGGGCGGGCGTCGCGGCCGCGATACGCCGCGCGGCCTCGAACGCTTCCGCCACGTGGCGGCTGATCGTCGGCGGCAACTCAAGGTCGCGGACTGCGAGCGGAGGGTCCGGCACAATCGCTTCCTCGATGCCCTCCAGGATCCGTGCGAGGCCGTCGGTGGTCAGGCCTGCATCCGCGAACAGCCTCTGGGTCGGGCCGTCGCGCTTGCGATAGAGCCCGACGATGAGATGGTCGACATGGATCCAGCGCGCCCCACCAAGCTTGGCGAGCCAATCGGCCTGGGCGAGCGCCGCGCGCGAGGACGGCGTCAGGAGGTCGAAGATCCTGCTATCCAGGGTCGTCGCTTCCCCGGTGTCCTCGTCGCTTGTAGCGCGGGCTCGCTCTGTCGCGGCCTTGACGGGCCTCTGCGTCGTGTCGCCCGGACCGGTTGCCACCGGCGTCGTCCTCCCCCCCGCGGAGGCATCACCCGCTTGGCATCGGTGGTTGATGCCATCGGACAAGGGCTCGTGCGTCCGCGATCTGGGTGCAGTGTGTACCCACCGTCAAGTCGCACGACAGAGCCTCCGAGGGGGTGAAGGCGATCGCCGGCGGCTGACACCGCGCACGCGGGCATGGAATGATCGCGCCATGCCGCTCCCCCCCGTCGACACCGCCAGCCTGACGACGTGGCTCAGCGCCCACGCGATCCCCCTCCTGATCGCGGCGATCGTCCTGTTCGTCGTCTACCAGTGGGCCCGCCCCGCAATACATCGGGTCCTCGTGCGCGTGATGCACGCCCAGTCGGCCGAGCTCGGCGACGACCAGGCGCTGCTCGCTGAGACCGACCGCCGGGTCGTCACGCTCGAGGACCTGTTCGCGAAGCTGCTGCGCTTCGGTGTCGTCGTGGCGCTGATCGTCGTGATCCTCGGCGTGTTCGACCTGTGGTCGGTCCTGGCGGGGCTCGGTCTCGTCCTCGCCGCGCTGACCCTCGCCGGCCAGGCGATCATCCTCGACTACCTGATGGGCATCCTGATCCTCACCGAGGGCCAGTACTTCAAGGGCGACATCGTCCTGCTCGGGGCCATCGAGGGCACAGTCGAGGAGGTCGGGCTGCGCCGGACCGTCCTCCGCGACGTTCGGGGCACCGTCCACTCCGTCTCCAACGGGACGATCCGCGTGTCGTCCAATCGGACCCGGACCTACGCGACGGCGACGGTCGACCTCGACGGCATCGCCGACCGGGACGTCGAGGCGGTGATCGAGATCTTCAACGCCGTCGGCAGGGACCTCGCCGCGGACGAGGTGTTCGCGCCCAAGCTCCAGGACGTGCCCGGGTACTCGGCGACGATCCGCATCTCGTCGAGCGGCGCGACGCTGCGGATGACCGGCCGGGTGAACCCGTCGTCGCGCAACGAGGTCGAGGCAGAGCTGCGGCGACGGGTCGCAGCCGGCATGGCGGCGAAGGGCATCGAGCCCATCCGTCCGGGGACCTACGGAGCGACGGGCGCCTCCTGATGACCCGACGAGGGTCCAGGTGACGGCCGAGGACCCGGCGCCTCCGGCCACGCCGGCACCCTCGCGCGCGTCGACGCTCCTGGCGCGGGTTCGTCCGCTCGTCCCGCGCTACGTCCCGATCACGGTCTGGGCGCGCTCGTACCCGAAGGCGTGGCTGCGGCCGGACCTGCTGGCCGCGGTCACGTCGTGGGTCGTCATGGTGCCGGTCGCCCTCGCGTACGCCGGTCTCGCCGGGGTGCCCGCGGAGGCCGGCCTGATCACGGCGTTCGCCGCGCTGACGGCGTATGCCGTATTCGGCACCAGTCGCCACCTCAAGGTCACGGTCAGCTCGACGATGGCCGTCATGTCCGCCGCAGTGGTTGTCGACCTCGCGCGGGGCGATCCGGCGCTCACCCTCACGCTCTCCTCGGCGCTTGCGCTCACGGTCGGGCTGCTGCTGGTGGCGGGCGGCATCGCGAGGCTCGGGTTCATCGCGGACTTCCTGACCAAGTCGGTCGTGACCGGCTTCATCTTCGGCCTGGCGATCACGATCGTGGTCGGCCAGCTGCCCAAGATCCTCGGCGTGCCGTCTGGCAGCGGCTCGGTGCCCGAGCAGCTGCGCCAGCTCGTCGGCGAGCTTCCTGACACGAATCCGTACACCCTCGCGGTCGGCATGTCGGCACTCGTCCTGATCCTCGTGCTCCGGGCGATCTCCCCGAGGATCCCCGGGGCCCTGATCGCCCTCGTCCTCGGCCTTGTGGCCGTGCCGCTCCTGAACCTCGAGGACCACGGCGTCAGCGTCGTCGGCGAGATCGCAACGGGCCTGCCATCGCTGTCGCTTCCGGTCCCGCCCCTGTCGACCATCACGTTGCTCATTGTCGGCGCGGTGGGAATCGTGTTTCTCGCCGTCGGCGAGTCCGTGGGAGCGGCGCGGGGGTTCGCGACGCGCCACCGCTACGAGATCGACGCCGACCAGGAGCTGTTCGCGCTGGGCGCGGCAAACATCGCCACGGGCCTGTTCGGCGGCTTCACCGCCGACGCCAGCCTGTCGCAGACGGCGACCAGCGAGTCGGCCGGCGCCAAGTCGCAGCTTTCGTCGCTGGTCACGGCCGGCCTCGTCCTCGCGACCGCGGTCTTCCTCGCGCCCGTGTTCGCCAACCTGCCCAACGCGGTCCTGGGGGCAATCGTGATCGCCGCCGTCATCGGGCTGATGGACGTGAGCGAGATGCGCCGCTACTGGCGGTGGCGGCGGACCGACTTCCTGACCGCGATGGTCGCACTCGTCGGCGTCGTCCTGACGACCGTGCTGATCGGGCTCGCGATCGCCGTCCTGCTCTCGGTCGCGTTCCTCCTCTATCGGGCGAGCCGGCCGTACATCGCGGCGCTGGGGCGGATCCCCGGGTATCGCGCGACGTTCGGCGACCTCACCCGCCACCCGAACGCCGCCGAGATCCCGGGCCTGCTCGTGATCCGGCTGGACGCGCCGCTCTACTTCTTCAACGCCAATGTCGCCCGGACCCAGATCCTTGCCCTCGTCGCGGGCGCCGACCCGCCGCCGCAAGGAATCCTGATCGATCTCGCGGCCACGGCGGACCTCGACGTCACGACGGCCGACATGCTGTACGAGCTTGTCGGCGATCTCGAGGAGCGCTCGATCGAGGTGCTCCTGGCCCAGGTCAAGGGATCCGTGCGCGACCGGATGGAGCGGACCGGGTTGATGGAGCGAGTCGGCGAGGACCGCCTATACCTCTCGCTGGGATCGGCGGTGACCGACTTCGAGCGGCGATGGCCCATCGAGCCGCCGGCTTCGCCCCCCGTATCGCCCGAGGAAGCGCCCGATCCGAGCTGAGACGACCGCGCGATCAGGTTGCGGGCCGCTCCGGCGGAGGCGTACGCTGCGGCTCATTCGCGGGTCTGCCGTCCGAGCGATCGCAAGCGCCGGGGCGTCGCGGGTGTGGGAGCGAGAGGTAGAGCCAGTCGTGAAGAATCCGCCGATCCTGATCTCGGTGCTCGGCTTCTTCGGCCTGATGGTCGGGTTGTACTACATCTACGCAGGCCTGCGGATCTGGGGGTTCAACTTCTTCGGGATGTTCGCAACGGCGGACGTCACCGCCGGCTGGGGGTTCTGGGGCCTGATGTGGATCGTCGTCGGGCTGATCTACTTCGCAGCCGCCTGGGCCCTGTGGTCGCTCCAGCCGTGGGGGTGGCTGTTCGCGGTGATCCTGTCCGTGTTCGCGCTGATCTCGGCCTTCTTCGTGATGTTCGACTCCGGCCTCGGACCGGCGCTCGGCGCGGCGATCCTGCCGGGCATCATCCTGCTGTACCTGAACTCCGCCGAGGTCAGGAAGGCGTTCGACGCCGACGGGACCGCCGGGGGCGTCTAGCGCTCAGCAGACACGGGCCGGGGTCACCGGCCACGGCCTCGCACCGTGACGGGCGTCCGCATTGGGCGCCCGTCTTCGCGCCACCGACAGCGTCCGCCCTCAGCTCGGCTGGGTAGGGAGTGCCTCGCGGAGGGCGGCGATCTCTGCCCGCAGGCCGGCAAGCTCCGCCGCGATCGCCTCGCTTGTCGGGGCCGCTGCGGAGGCTGCAGCCGCCGCAGCGGCCGTCGCAGCAGCGGTCGCAGCAGCGGTCGCCGCGGCCGCCTCGATCTCGTCCGCGGTCGGCTCCTTGGGCTGCTTCGGCGGCGGGACGAGGATGCTGGCCAGGATGCTGGCCAGGGCGCCGATGATCCCGACGCCAGCGAACATCACCGAGACGCCCGTCACGCGGCCCAGCGTCGTGACCGGGTACTTGTCGCCGTAGCCGACGGTGGTGATGGTCACGACCGCCCACCACAGCGCATCGCCCCCCGTGGTGATGTTGGCGTCGGGCGACTTGCTCTCGAACTGCAGGACCAGGATGCTCGAGGTGCACAGCACCAGGCCGGCCGCGAGAATCGTGATGAACGTCGCGTACTGCCCGCGGTTCTCGAGGACGTCTGCGATCAGGTCCTTGCGCGCCTGGCCGCCCATGAGGCGTCGGATGCGGGCCAGCCGGCTCAGTCGGGCGAGGCGGAGGAGCGCTGCCAGCTGGAAGACGCCGAAGGTGGGAATCGATCCCAGCAGGTCGAGCCAGCCGCGCTGGTGGATGAAGTACGCGGACTTGGGTCGAGCGCCCGTGATGTTGTACGTGAAGTCCGCGAGAAAGATGAACGCGACCGCGTTGTCGTAGACGTTCAGGAGCGATCGCGTCTCGTCGTCGACCGGCAGGAGCAGCAGGACCATGATCCCGAGCGAGTACACGGTCAGGACGAGGATGAAGATGTTGTAGGCGTTGCCGTGCACGCGCAGCGTCGGCGCCTGGGCAGTCACGGGGCGTCGCTCCTCCTCGAACCTGGACCCGCCGGGGCCGCATCCATGGTAGCGATCCTCGACCCGCCGGATTTCACCACGGAACACTGAGTTGGCCGCTTGGTGGCGAGGGTAGACTCGGGAGTCCGCGGCCGAGCAGATCGCACACGATCGGAGACCCGGGGAAGCCATGGAGCGGGACAGATGACGGACGAGAAGACAGGCAACGAGATCACGGACCCGGCGACCGGCAAGGTCGAGGGATTCGTCGTCGCCGGCGAGCAGGACGGGATCACCAGCGTGGTTGCGGGCGCGGCGGACGATCAGGGCAACGCGATCATCGAGGGTGTCGTCGCCGACGACCAGGGCATCCTCGCCGAGGGCGCGATCGGCATTTCCGGCGACAACGCGATCGTGGTCGCGCGGTTCGCGAACATGGACGCCGCCAAGCACGCCTATGACGAGCTCGTCGAGGCCGAGACCTCGGGCGCACTCGACATCGACGGGGTCCTCGTGGCCAACGCCGACGCCGAGGGCAAGATCAACGTGGTCAAGATGACCGACCACCACACCAAGAAGGGCTTCATCGCGGGTGCCGTTGCCGGCGTGGTCCTGGGGATCATCTTCCCGCCCTCGATCATCGCCTCGGCGCTGGTCGTCGGCACCGGCGGGGCCGCGATCGGGAAGCTCGGCAACCTCAACGCCAAGAACCAGACGGCCCGCGAGCTCGCGGACGTGCTGACCCCGAACTCCTCGGGGATCATCGCCCTCGTCCGGCTCGCGCAGGTCGAGGAGGTCAAGGAGAAGCTGCCGCAGGCCGAGGAGGTCAAGGCGGCGCCCGTCAGCGATGAGACCGCGGACGCGGTCAAGGATGCGGCGGCCAAGGCAGGCAGCGTCCCGGCCTGATCCCGCGTCGGGTGGGCCGCTGGCGACACTGTCCCGGCGGCCCGCGCCTCAGCCCCTCAGCACTCCACGACGTTGAGGGCGAGCCCGCCCCGCGACGTCTCCTTGTACTTGGTCGCCATGTCGGCGCCGGTCTCGCGCATCGTCTTGATGGCGGCGTCGAGCGAGACGTGATGTGACCCGTCACCCGCGAGCGCCATCCGGGCGGCGTTGATCGCCTTCACGCTCGCGATCGCGTTGCGCTCGATGCACGGGATCTGGACGAGCCCGCCCACCGGGTCGCAGGTCAGGCCCAGGTGGTGCTCGATCCCGATCTCCGCCGCGTTCTCGACCTGCGCCGGGGTGCCGCCCAGCACGGCGCACAGCGCGGCCGCCGCCATCGAGCAGGCGACCCCGACCTCGCCCTGGCAGCCCACCTCTGCGCCCGAGATCGAGGCGTTCTCCTTGTACAGCACGCCGATCGCCGATCGCGGTCAGGAGGAACTCGATGACGCCCGCGTCACTTGAGCCGGGCAGGTGACGCGCGTAGTAGCGCGAGGACGGCGGGGATGATCCCGGCCGCACCGTTCGTCGGCGCCGTCACGACCCGGCCGCCGGCCGCGTTCTCCTCGTTCACCGCAAGCGCGTACACGTTGACCCAGTCGAGCACCGCCAGCGCGTCGCCGCCAGCGGCCTCGTCGCCCGGGACGGATCCGCCCGCCGTCAGGGACCGGTGGAGCCCGGCCGCGCGTCGCCGGACCGCGAGCGGGCCCGGCAGCGTTCCGCCCTCACGCAGTCCCCGCTCGATGCACGCCTGCATGGCAGCCCAGATCCGGAGGAGGCCGCGCGTCGATCGCCTCGTCCGTGCGCCAGTGCTGCTCGTTGCGGCGGACGATCCCCGCGATCGTCGTGCCCTCCGCGGCCGCGATTGCCAGCAGCTCGTCCGCGCTGCGATACGGGAACGGCAGGACGTCGATGTCGGGGATGGCGCCGTGCGGCGCGCTCCCATCGGCCGCCAGCTCTCCGCTGACGACGAAGCCGCCCCCGACCGAGTACCAGGTGCGCCTCGACCAGGACCGCCCCGGCAGCATCGAGGGCGGTGAACCGCATGTTGTTGGTGTGGAACGGCGTCGTGCCGTCCGGGCTGGCCCGCTGGCTGAACACGAGATCGTCGGGCTCGTCGAACGCGACCTCGTGGCGACCCAGGAGCCGGAGCCGCCCCGCGGCGCGGATCGCGCCGAGCCGTCCAGCGATCGCGTCGACGTCCACCGTGTCCGGCTGCTCGCCTTCGAGACCGAGCAGGATCGCCTTGTCGGTGCCGTGGCCGCGGCCCGTGGCGCCGAGCGAGCCGTAGAGCTCGGTCCGGACCCGCGCGGTCCGCTCCAGGAGCGCCTGGTGCTCGAGCCGCAGCGCGAACTGGCGGGCGGCCCGCATCGGCCCCACGGTGTGCGAGCTTGAGGGCCCGATCCCGATCTTGAACAGGTCGAAGGCGCTGACCGCCAACCGTGACTCCTCGTGGTGGTCGGCCCATTGTCACCCCGGGCGGGGCGCGGGTCAGCCGACCGCGTGCGCCGCCGCGGCGGTGTCGGCGATCGCGCTGGGCATGTCGAGCCGGCGGAACTCCGGCATCGCCAGCGCGATCACGCCCAGCCCGGCCAGGGTCAGCAGGCCGCCCGAGACCACCGCGCCCTGGATCCCGATGACCGAGGCCACGACGCTGGCCTCCGCGTTGCCGAGCTCCGGCCCGGCCGTCACCACGAGCGTGTCGATCGACGACACCCGGCCGCGCAGTGCGTCCGGGGTCAGGATCTGGACGATCGAGCTGCGGAGCACCGCGCTGATGACGTCTGCGCCGGCCGCGATCGCGAGGAACAGCAGCGCCAGCGGGAAGCTGAACGTCGCCAGGCCGAAGCCGAGGATCCCGAGGCCCCATACGGCCACCGCGATCAGGACCGCTCGACCCGTTCGCCGCACATTCGTCGTCCAGCCGCTGAACAGGGCGCCCAGCATCGCCCCGAACGCGGTCGCCGACCACATCAGGCCGACGCCCGCGGGACCGACCATGAACACGTCGAGCGCGAGAGCGGGATACAGCGACGCCGGTGAGCCGAAGATCATCGCCGTGAGGTCGACGATGAAGGTGGCGAGCACCTCGCGCCGACGGCGCGCGAAGCGGAGGCCCTCGGCGACCGCGGCGATGCTCGGGCGCACGGCGCCTGGCGCCGGCGGGATCGGGGCGATGAGCAACAGGGCGACGATCACGGCCGCGAACGTGACGACGTCAATGGCGTAGGCGGCGGGCGGCCCGGCCGTCGCGAGGACGATCCCGCCCAGGGCCGGCCCGATGACCCAGGCCGCGTTGAACATCAGCTGGTTCAGCCCAATGGCGGCCTGCAGGCGCTCGATCGGCACCAGACGGGGAACCGCCGAGGCACGCGCGGGGCCATCGATCGCACCCAACGCCATGGACACGAACATGACGACGAAGATCGCGAGCAGCGAGGGTGCCGGCGAGAGGGCGATGAGCAGGAACGCGGCGCTGCATCCTGCCTGGCCGATCTGGGTGAACAGGAGCACGCGGCGCCGGTCGACTGCGTCCGCCACCGCGCCGCCGCCGAGGGCGAAGATGAGCGTCGCGGCGAGCTGGACCAGCGACAGCGCGCCGACGGCGAGGATGTCGCCGGTGAGCACGTAGACCTGGTACGGCACCGCCACCAGGGTGAACGTCCGCCCGACGGTGCTGATGCCCTGCCCGATCCAGAGCAACCGGAAGTCGCGATCGAGCCGCAGCGGAGCGGTGTCGACCAGGAGGCCGCCGAAGCGCCGGCGGGGCGGGGGCGACGCGGCGGTCACCGGCCAATCGTGCCACCGATCCCTTGGGACCGGCTGAGCCGTTTGGGCGCGGGTCTGGCCCTGCTAACATTCGACAGACCATGTACACAATCAAGGAGGCGTCTGCACGATCCGGCGTCGGAGCGCCGCTCATCCGCGCCTGGGAGCGGCGGTACGGCGTCGTCCGGCCGGTCCGGACGTCGAGTGGGTATCGTCTCTACGACGATGCGACGATCCGGGTGCTGGTCGCCATGCGGTCGCTGGTGGGCTCGGGCTGGACAGCGTCGGAGGCCGCCCGCGCGATCAGCTCGGGCGAGGTCGGCATCGACGATGTCCCCGCCATGCCCGAGCCGGCTCGCGCCCCGAGCGCTCGGTCAATCGGGCCGGATCATCGCGAGCGGCTGATCGCGCGGTTCGTCGCCGCCGCGGAGGCGAACTCCTCGCCCGACACGGAATCCGCCCTGGACGAGATGCTCGCGTCGGGATCGTACGAGTCGATCGTCGACGATCTCCTCCTGCCGGCGGCTGCCGCGCTCGGCGACGCGTGGGCAGACGGCCGACTCAGCGTGGCGGGCGAGCACGCGGCGAGCGGCGCGATGGGCCGTCGCCTGTCGGCTGCGTTCCAGGCCGCGGGCGTCCCGCGCAAGGTGTCCGTCGTCGTCGGCCTGCCCCCCGGATCCCGCCACGAGCTCGGCGCGCTGGCCTTCGCGGCCGCACTCCGGCGGCGCGGCGTCGGCGTGCTGTATCTCGGCTCGGACGTGACGGTCGATGGCTGGGTCGATGCGATGGCGCGCACGCGCGCCCGCGCCGCCGTCGTCGGCGTCATCACCCCCGATGACCGGGACGCCGCGGCGGAGGTCGTGGCGGCCCTGCTCGCCCACCAGGTGCCGCTCGTCGCGGTCGGCGGCGCTGCGGCGCCGGACGACGGGTCGTCACCGGCGGCCGTCCTGCGCGTGCCCGATCGCGTCGTGGATGCCGCGGCGACCGTCGCGGATGCCGTGGGTCGCCGCGCCCGCTGACCGCTGGTCGCTTCGGCGCGCCTGTCAGCCCGGGTCTGACACGCCTGCCATCGCCACCACGGCGTCCCACAGCCGGCGTCGGTCGGCGGCGGACAGCCGGGTCGACCGAACCCGGTCGAAGGGCCGCGGCCGGCGGTCCAGGAACAGCCGGCCGTCGATCGCGGCCGGGTCGGGATGCGTCGCGAGCCAGACGATCGTGTCCATGCCCTGTTCAGGTGTCCGGAGCAGCGGCCCCATGACCCGGTGGAAGCCGGGGAGTGCCTCGGCGAGGCCGGGCGTGTCGGACCAGCCGGGGTGCATCGCGGCGAAGGCCACGTTTCCCGCGGACCGCCGCGCCCACTCGCGCATCAGCGCGACCTGGGCCCGTTTCGCCCGCGCATACGCCCGCGGACCCGAGTAGTCGCCGTTCCGGTACCCGAGGTCGTCGAGCGGCAGCCGTTGGGTGTACATCCCGCCCGAGGTCACCGCGATCACCCGCGAACCGGGCGTTGCGCCGAACAGGGGCGTGAGACCGGCCGCGAGGGCGAACGGCCCGACGACCATCAGCGCGAACGTCGCCTCGATCCCGTCGGGGCCCTCGCCCCTCGACGGGTAGATGGCGCCGGCGTTGTCGATGAGCACGTCGAGGCGGGATTCCATCCGCAGTATCCGGGCGACGGCGTCCCGCACCGACGCGAGGTCGCCCATGTCGGCGGTCACCGTGGGAAAGCGGTCCTCCCCGAACGCCGCCGTGAGCGACGTGGCCAGCGCGATCAGCCTGGCCTCGCTGCGGCCGATCAGCACCACGCGAGCGCCGAGCGACGCGAGGGCCCAAGCGGTTGCCAGGCCGAGGCCGGACGTCGGCCCGGTGATCGCCACGGTCCGGCCGATGAGCGCACCGGGGTCAGGTGCCGACCAGCTGAACAAGCGCGCTCGGACGGCCGGCCCGATGCGGCTGAAGCTGCCGACGATCGAGATCTCGAGCACGTCGTCGGCCGCCGTCGCAAACATGTGACGGACCATTGACAGGCGGCCGCGATCGCGGGTACTGTTCGTTTCAAACATTAGACAAGCACTATACAAGTGATCGAGTCCCATGACCACTATCCGCGAGCAGATCGAGACCACCCTCCCCCTCGAAGACGCCTTTGCCTTCGTCGCCGACTTCGCCAACGCCGAGCGCTGGGATCCCGGCGTCGCGTCGTCCGTCCGGTCCGATCCGGGCCCGGTCGGCGTCGGTGCACGCTACCGCCTGGGAATCCGCATGAGCGGGCGGGTCGTCCCGATGGACTACGTCGTCACGACCTTCGAACCGACGAGCCTCGTCGTGCTGCAGGGCACGGGCAGCGGCGTCGAGGCGATCGACGAGATCCGGTTCGCGACGCACGAGGGCGGCACCCGCATCGACTACACCGCGGACATCCGGCTGGTCGGGAGAATGCGGCTGTTCGCCCCGTTCGCGGGCGGCGCGCTTGCTCGCATCGGCCGGGCGGCCCGGGACGGGATGCAGGAGACGCTCGATCGTCGCGCGGTCGGGGCCTGACGGATCATGGACGTCGCGATCGTGGGCTCCGGGATCAGCGGCCTGTCGGCCGCCTATGCGCTGCGCGCGGATCACCGGGTGACCGTGTTCGAGCAGGATCTCGAGCCCGGCGGACACGTGAAGACCGTGACCGTCGATGCCGCCTCGGGGCCGGTCGAGGTCGACACGGGTTTCATCGTCTACAACGAGCGGACGTATCCCGAGTTCGTGCGGCTCCTGGCCGAGCTCGGCGTCGACACCCAGCCGAGCGACATGTCGTTCGGGCTGGCCTGTCAGGCCTGCGGGCTCGCGTACAGCTCGCGCGGCGCCCGCGGCTTCTTCCCCGACGCACGGACCGCGGGCCGTCCCGGCCAGTGGCGGATGCTCGCCGACATCCGGCGCTTCTATCGCGACGCCCGGTCGGTGCTCGACGCCCAGTCGCCGACCACGGCCACCCTCGGCGAGTGGCTGGACGAGCGAGGCTACGGGCGGCCATTCCGCGAGCACTTTCTCGTGCCCGTCACGTCGGCCGTGTGGTCGACTTCGGCGGATCGCGTGCACGAGTTCCCCGTGACGTACCTCCTCCGCTTCCTCGACAACCACGGGCTCATCGGCTACGGCAACGCGCCGCAGTGGCGCGTCGTCCGCGGCGGTTCCCGGGCGTACGTCGAGCGCATCGTGGCCTCGCTCCCGGCGGGGTCGGTCCGGACGGACAGCCCCGTCACGGAGGTGCGACGCGACCCGTTCGGGGTGACCGTCACGACGCCAGGGCACGGCCGTGAACGTTTCGACGCCGTGATCATGGCGACGCACGCGGACGACGCTCTCCGGCTGCTCGCTGATGCCGACGCGCACGAGCGCCGAGTCCTCGGGGGCTTCGAATACTCGACCAACGCCGTCGTGCTCCACACGGACGATCGGCTCCTGCCGGCCAACCTGCGCGCCCGCGCGTCGTGGAACGTCCGTTCCGCGGATTGCCGGCGGCCGGGCGACGCCCTGTCCATGACCTACCACATGAACCGGCTGCAGTCGCTCCCGGGCGACATCCAGTACTGCGTCTCGGTCAACCCGGGCGCCGACCTGCGGGCAGATCGGATCCTCGCTGAGCGCGCCTTCGCGCACCCGATGTACACCTTCCGGACGCTCAAGGCGCAGACCGGCGTCCGCGAGCTCCAGGGCCTGCGTCGCACTTGGTTCGCCGGCGCCCACCTTGGCTACGGGTTTCATGAGGACGGCTGCCGATCGGGCTTCGAGGCCGCGGCGATGGTGCGCGACGCGGTCGGGCAGGTGGCCGCATGACGTCGCACCTCCTCGAGGGCAAGGTCCGGCATCGCCGCGCCCGCCCGTTCACGTACGCGCTCGAGCACGACGTCTGGTACGCGGCGCTGGACCTCGCGGAGCTGGATGGGCTCGACCGGCGGCTTCGGCTGTTCGGCCGGAACCGCCGCGCCGCGGCCGTGTTCCGCGATCGCGACCACCTGCCGGAGCCTGCGAACGACGTGGATGCGGCGATCCGCGGGCACCTTCGCACCGAGGGCGTCGAACCCCTGGGCTGGCACGTGACGCTCATCACGAACCTGCGAGCGCTGGGCTACGTGTTCAACCCGGCGAGCTTCTTCCTGTGCCGGGACGGCGAGGGCGTGCTCCGAGTCGTGGTGGTCGAGGTCCACAACACGTTCGGGGAACGCCACCTGTACACGCTGCGGCCGCGGCCCGCCGGCGCCGGCGCCGGCGTTTGCCGCCTCCATGGACAAGGCGTTCTTCGTCTCGCCGTTCATCGACGTCGACGGTCGCTACGCGGTTCACGTGCGCGACGAGCCCGACGGCGTACGCCTCGCGATCGCGCTGCGCCAGGACGGCCAGCCGCTGCTCAGCACGAGCCTCGTGCTCCGCAAGGTGCCCCTCACCGACCGGGCACTGTTGCGGATGCTCGTGCGCTACCCGCTGCTCACCTACCGCACGACCGCGCTGATCCACTGGCACGCGTTCCGGCTCTGGCTGCGCGGGGCGCCGTTCTTCCGCCACGGTGCCGTGGAGTCCGCGCGATGAGCACCCAGATCGCCGCGCCGCACACCGCACGTCGCCCGGGCGGGTTGGTCGAGCAGGCCGCACGCCGGGTGATGCTCGGTGTGGCAGCGCGGATCCGCGTCGGGCAGCTGACGGTCGTCATGCCCGACGGGTCGCGACAGACGTTCGGCGATCCGGGATCGGCGATGGCCGGCGAGCTGCACGTCCACGACACGGCGGCGGCGGTGCGCATGCTGCTGGGCGGTGACGTCGGCGCGGGCGAGGCCTACATGGACGGCCTGTGGTCGAGCCCGGACCTGCCCGCGCTGCTCAAGGTCGCCGCGCTCAACCGCGAGGGCCTGGCGATGCCCGACGGCTGGTGGCGCTACCCGCTCCGGCTCCGCCGCTCGCTTCAGCATCGGACGCGGCGCAACACGAAGGCTGGCAGCCGCCGGAACATCGAGGCCCACTACGACCTCGGCAACGACTTCTACCGCCTGTTCCTCGACGAGACCATGACCTACTCGAGCGCCGTGTTCGACCGACCGGGGATGTCGCTCGCCGAGGCCCAGCGGCGCAAGTACGCGCGGATGGCGGAGCGCGCCGGGCTACGGGGTGGCGAGCACGTCCTCGAGATCGGCACCGGCTGGGGCGGCTTCGCGCTGTACGCGGCGGGCGAGCTCGGCTGTCGCGTGACGACCCTCACGATCTCGCCGTCGCAGCACGCCCTGGCGACGGAGCGGGTTCGCGCGGCCGGCCTGGCCGACCGGGTCAGCGTCGAGCTGCGCGACTACCGCGACATCAGCGGGCACGTACGACGCCATCGTCTCGATCGAGATGCTCGAGGCGGTCGGCGCCGAGTACCACACGACCTTCTTCGAGGCCTGCGATCGGGCGCTGCGGCCGGGCGGCCGCCTCAGCCTGCAGGTGATCACCTTCCCCGACGTCTCCTACGGCCCGCAGCTGCGCGGGGCGAACTGGATCCAGACCTACATCTTTCCGGGTGGGGTTCTGCCGTCGCTCGCGGCGATGGAGTCGGCGCTTCACGGGACCAGCCTCCTTGTGCGAGCGGTCGACGACATCGCCGCGAGCTACGTGCAGACGCTCGCGGCCTGGCGGTCGGCGTTCTTCGCGCGGGTCGACGACGTGCGGGCGATGGGCTTCGACGAGCGGTTCATCCGCATGTGGGACTACTACCTCTCGATCAGCGAGGCGGGGTTCGCGACCGGCATCACCCAGGACCTCCAGATCGTGCTCGAGAAGGGCCGCGGGCTCGCCTGACCGCCGCGTGAGCGTCTCGGTCGTCTGGTTCCGCCGCGATCTCCGTATCCACGACCATCCGGCGCTGCTGGACGCGGTCGCGAGCGGGGATGCGGTCGCACCGTTGTTCGTGGTCGACGATGCGCTGATCGCGGCTCGCTGGCGTTCAGCGAACCGCCTGTGGTTCATGCACACAAGCGTGGCGGCCCTGGCACTGGAGCTCGAGGCGCTTGGGCGCGCCGCTGTCGGTCGTGCGCGGGCGACCGGCCGATGCCGTGCCTGCATTCGCGGCGGCGGCCGGCGCCCGGCGCGTCCTCGTCAGCCGCGACCTGCTGCCCTACGGACGGCAACGGGATGCACGCGTGGCGAGCCGGCTGAGCGAGATCGACATCGCGTTCGAGGCAACACCCGGCGTGCTGATCCACGAGCCGGAGGCGATCTCGACGGCGGCCGGCACGCCATTCCGGGTGTATGGCCCGTTCCGGCGGACGTGGCTGCGCAGCCCACGCCGCGCGGCCCTCCCCGCACCGGACCGGCTCCGTTCCGCAGGCATCCCTGCCACACCCGGGATCGAGGCCGTGCTCCCCCGCCCGACACCGACCGCAGATCCGGCCAGGATGCCGGAGCCGGGCGAGCCCGCTGCGCGAAACCGGCTCGAGCGCTGGGCGGGCAGCGACGCGATCGAGCGCTACGCGAGCGACCGCGACCGGCTCGACCTCGATGGCACATCTCGCCTCAGTCAGGACCTTCGCTTCGGCCTGCTCTCACCGGTCGAGGTCGCGGAGCGCTGCGAGGGACCCGGCGCGGGCCGCGCTCGATTCATCGACGAGCTCGCCTGGCGCGACTTCTACGCTCACCTGCTGTGGCATGAGCCGCGCGCGCTTCACCAGTCCTACCAGCAGGCATTCGAGCGGGTCGCGCGCGTAGACGACCTGGCGGTCATCGATGCGTGGCGCGATGGGCGAACGGGTTACCCCGTCGTTGATGCGGCGATGCGCCAGCTCCGCGACACCGGCTGGATGCACAACCGGGCGCGGATGATCGTGGCATCGTTCCTGACCAAGCACCTGGGCGTCGATTGGCGGGTTGGCGAGGCGCACTTCATGGAGCATCTCATCGACGGCGACCCCGCAAGCAACAACGGCGGCTGGCAGTGGGCGGCATCGACTGGCACCGATCCCCAGCCCTGGTTCCGCGTCTTCAATCCGACCCGTCAGGGCCTGCGCCACGACCCCGACGGGGACTGGGTACGCCGCTGGCTGCCGGAGCTGGCAGCGATCCCGGGGCCAGCCGTCCACGAGCCGCCTGCCGATGCCTATCTCCCGCGCCTCGTCGATCCGGCGATGGGCCGCGCGTCAGCCCTGGCGGCCTACCGGGCGGCTCGCGACCGCTGGCGTGATGGGGTACCGTCGAAGGCGTGACAGGCGACCTGGTCGAGCGTCATCGCGAGCGACTCGACGCCGCGATCGCGGCGACCATGGACCGCGGGTTCTGGTCGGCGTTCGCCGAGGATCCGCGCGACTACCCCGCCGAATTCGCCGACGTCGGCGCCGCCGCGTTCGAGGCATATCGCGGCAAGCCGTTCCCGCTCGAGCAGCCGGCGACCGCAACGTGGGCTGGCGAGGAGCGCTCGCCGTTCGGCCTCGAGCTCGGCATCACGTATCCGGTGGCCGACGTGGACGCGCTGCTGGCCCCGATGATGGCGGCGACGCCGGCCTGGCGCGACGCGGGCGCGGAGACACGGGCGGCCGTGTGCGCGGAGATCCTGGTCCGCCTCAACGAGCGCTCGCACGAGATCGCCAGTGCGGTCATGCACACGACCGGCCAGGCGTTCCCGATGGCGTTCCAGGCGGGCGGCTCGCACGCCCAGGACCGGGGCCTCGAGGCCGTCGCGTTCGCGCTCGCGGCCCAACGCCGGGTTCCATCGGGCGCCACCTGGGAGAAGCCCCAGGGCAAGCGGCCGCCGCTGCGGATGCTCAAGCGGTTCCGGATCATCGGGCGCGGCATCTCGCTGCTCATCGGCTGCGCGACGTTCCCGACCTGGAACGGCTATCCGGGCCTGTTCGCGAGCCTCGCAACGGGGAACCCGGTGCTCGTGAAGCCATCGCGACGGGCCGTGCTGCCGCTCGCGATCACGGTCGCCGTCGCCCGCGAGGTGCTCGCCGAGGCCGGCTTCTCGCCCGACCTTGTCGCCCTCGTCGTCGACGCGCCCGGCGAGCGTGCGGCCGCCGAGCTCGCCCTCCGCCCCGAGGTCCGCCTGATCGACTTCACGGGCTCGAGCGCGTTCGGGACCTGGCTCGAGTCGCACGCGACCCAGGCCGTCGTGTTCGCGGAGAAGTCCGGCGTCAACGGCGTCGTCATCGACTCGACCGACGATTACGCGGGCATGCTGCGCAACCTCGCGTTCTCGCTGTCGCTGTACAGCGGCCAGATGTGCACGACGCCCCAGAACCTGTTCGTGCCCGAGAACGGCATCGAGACCGACCAGGGGTCACGATCGTTCGACGAGGTCGCGGCCGACCTGGCGGCGGCGGTCGACGGCCTGCTCGGCGACCCGAAGCGGGCGGCCGCGGTCCTGGGCGGGATCGTCGGGCCGGACGTGCTGGCCCGGGTCGCGGAGGCCAGCCGGAGCGGCGAGGTCGTGCTCGCGTCCCGCTCGATCGAGCATCCCGAGTTCCCCGAGGCCGTGACCCGGACGCCCCTGCTCGTGAGCCTGCAGGCGTCGAGCGAGGGCGAGTACGCACGCGAGTACTTCGGACCCGTGAGCTTCGTCATCCGCACGACCGGCAGCGCCGAGAGCCTCGAGATCTGGGGCCGGACGATCCGCGAGCACGGCGCCCTCACGGCCGGCCTGTACTCGACCGATCCGACGGTCGTCGAGCGGGCGGAGGCGATCGCCCTCGACGGCGGCGTGTCGCTGTCGATCAACCTCACCGGCAACGTGTACGTCAACCAGTCGGCCGCGTTCTCCGACTACCACGCGACGGGCGCCAACCCCGCCTCGACGGCCTCGTTCACGGACGAGGCGTTCGTCGCGCCCCGCTTCCACGTGACCCAGTGGCGGCGCCACCTGCCGGACGCCGACGAGGCCGCGCCAGCGTGAGCGACGAGGCGCAGAGCACGCCCGCCGCCAGGCCGCTCGTACGCGTCGAGGTGCCGGCCGCCGGTCCGGACGGCGAGGTCGCCGGGGTCGCGCTCGTCACCCTCGATCGCCCCGAGGCCCTCAACGCCCTGAGCTTCGGGCTGCTGGCGGAGCTGGTCGAGGTCCTCGAGGCCCTCGACACGGACGGGACCGTGCTTGCCATCGTCCTGACAGGGGCGGGCGAGCGAGCGTTCGCGGCGGGCGCCGACATCAAGGAGATGGCCGACGCGACACCGGAGTCGCTCGCGGACGGCGGCGGCTTCGGGCACTGGGACGAGCTACGGATGATCCGCAAGCCGCTCATCGCGGCGGTCCGCGGGTTCGCCCTGGGCGGCGGCTGCGAGCTCGCGATGGCCTGCGACCTGATCGTGGCCGGCGACGACGCCCAGTTCGGCCAGCCGGAGATCCGGATCGGGGTGATGCCCGGCGCCGGCGGCACCCAGCGCCTGACGCGGGCGATCGGCAAGGCAAAGGCGATGGAGCTGATCCTCACCGGGCGAACGATCGACGCGCGGGAGGCGGAGCGCCTTGGCCTCGTCACCCGTGTGGTCCCGGCCGAAGCCACCGTGGAGTCGGCGCTCGCGCTGGCGGCGGAGATCGCCGCGATGCCGCCGCTCGCCGTCGCGGCCGCCAAGCGTGCGGTCAACGAGGCCTACGAAGCAACCCTCGCCCAGGGGCTCGCCGACGAGCGCCAGGCGTTCTTCGACCTGTTCGCGACCGCCGACCAGAAGGAGGGTATGGCCGCCTTCGTCGACAAGCGGCCACCCCGCTGGTCGGGACGCTGATGGCAGGGGCAGCCCCGACTTCGCTGCACTACGAGATCGACGAGGCCGTCGCGACCATCACCCTCGACCGCCCCGACGCGCGCAACGCGCTCGACGCGACCCTCAAGCGCGAGCTGCTGGCGGCGATCCGGTCGGCGGGCCGGGATCGCGGCGCGCGCGTCGTTGTGCTCACGGGCGCCGGCAGCGCGTTCTGCGCTGGCCAGGACCTGCGCGAGACCGCGGGCCCCGACGCGCCACCCCTGTCGGCCGTCCTCCGGGAGACCTACAACCCGCTGATCCTCGCCATGCGCCGGCTGGACAAGCCGATCGTCGGCGCGGTCAACGGCGTCGCTGCAGGCGCCGGGATGGCGCTCGCGCTGGCGTGCGACCTGCGGATCGCGGCGGACACGGCGTCGTTCGTGCTGGCCTTCGGCAGGGTGGGCCTCGTGCCCGACAGCGGGACGACGTGGTTCCTGCCACGCCTGGTGGGGGTCTCACGTGCCGCGGAGCTCGCGCTCGTCGGGGACCCCCTGTCGGCCGCGGACGCGGAGCGCTGGGGCCTGGTCAACCGGGTCGTTCCCGCCGCGGAGCTCCCGGCCGAGGCACGTGCGCTGGCGCTTCGCCTCGCCGCCGGCGCACCCCGGGCACTCGCCCTCACCAAACGCGCGCTCAACCGCTCGTTCGACGCGAGCCTCGAGGCCCAGCTCGAGGACGAGGCGGCGCTCCAGGGCATCGCCGGCCGGACGGCCGACCATCGCGAGGGCGTCGCGGCGTTCCTGGCGAAGCGTCCGCCGCGGTTCACCGGGGAGTAGCCAGCCAGCACGAAGGCCGGTTGACGTCCCGATGACCACCGCGCTACGGTGCCTAACGAGCGTTCGTTCCGTTCCGCGCCCCACCCGGAGGCCCGATGGTCGAGACTCGCCGCCGCCAGATCGAAGACGTCGCCTCCGAGCTGTTCCGCGATCACGGCTACGCCGCCACCGGCGTCCGCGACATCGCCCGCGCCCTCGACATCCAGGGCGCGAGCCTGTACGCGCACGTGAGCTCGAAGGAGGCCGTGCTGTGGGCGATCGTCGAGCGCGCGGCGAGCATGTTCGAGAGCGCGGCCGATCGGGCGATGGACGCGACCGAGGGATGGCCCCCGTCGGAGCGTCTCCGGGCGCTCGTCGTCGCGCACGTCGATGTGGTGACGTCCGGCCCCGAGGCCGCCACGGTCTTCGACCGTGAGTGGCGCCATCTCGAGGGACCGCGGCAGGCCGAGATCCGGGCGCGCCGCGACGCTTACGAGGCCCGCTTCCGGCGCCTGATCGACGCGGGCGTCGCCCTCGGCGAGTTCGCGCCCGTCGACCCGGCGCTCGCATCGACGTTCCTGCTCACTGCGCTCAACGCGATCGGCACCTGGTACCG
Source organism: uncultured Chloroflexia bacterium (assembly GCA_963779575.1). Lineage (GTDB taxonomy): Bacteria > Chloroflexota > Limnocylindria > Limnocylindrales > CSP1-4 > CAIXZV01. Next base: position 301,096 of record CAVZYT010000005.1, on the reverse strand, counting down.
CCCGGAGGGCCGCCGGTCAGCCGCAGAGCTCGCGGATGCCTACGCCGACCTGTCGCTCAGGTCCTTGACCCGGGCCACGACATGACCGATCCGCTCGCGCTCGCGCCCGTCCTCGCGCCCGCCGAACGGCGAGCGCTGCACTTCAACGACGACGCCCTCGCGCACGATGCCCGCCATGACGCGTTCGTCGCCCACGTCCAGGCTGGCGGCAAGATCGAGCCGACCGACTGGATGCCCGACGAGTACCGAACGAGCGTGCTCCGGTTCGTCGAGATGCACGCGAACTCGGAGCTGATGGGCGTGCTTCCGGAACGCGACTGGATCCTCCGCGCGCCGACACTCCGGCGGAAGCTTGCCCTGACGGCGAAGATCCAGGACGAGGTCGGCCACGCGCAGCTGCTGTATCGGGTCGCCGAGGACCTGGGCAAGCCGCGCGAGGCGATGATCGAAGACCTGCTGGCGGGCAGGACGAAGTTCCACAACGTCTTCCACTACCCGACCCGGTCGTGGGCGGACATCGGTGTGATCGCCTGGCTCGTGGACGCGGCGGCGATCGTGGCCCAGCAGGCGCTGCGCGACTCGAGCTACGCCCCATACGCGCGGACGATGCGCAAGATCTGCTGGGAGGAATTGGTCCACATCATGCACGGGCGCGACGTCGTGGTGACGCTCGCGACGGGTACGGTGGACCAGCGGGCGAGCGTCCAGGAGGCGCTCGACCGGTGGTGGCCGCCGCTCATGCAGATGCACGGCCCGCGGTCGCCACGCGAGAAGGACCGCGACCTGTATTGGCGGATCAAGGCCAAGACATCGGAAGAGCTGCGCCAGGAGTTCCTGGGCATCTACGTCCCCCGGATCCTCGAGCTCGGCCTGACCCTCCCCGATCCGGACCTGCGGCTCGACGAGGCCACCGGCGAGTGGCGGTATACGGAACCGGACTGGGATGAGCTGCGGGCGGTGGTCACCGGCCACGGCCCGGCGTCGGCGGCTCGGATCGCCTTCCGGCAGCTCAACTGGGACGAGCAGGCGTGGGTGCGCACGGCCATCGCCGCCGCTCGCCCGGCCGCCGCCTGACGCCTCGATGACGGATCAGCAGCCGGTCGACAGGCTCGACGAAGCTGGCGGCGAGGCGCCGACCGGCCTCGAAGCCTGGGAGGTGTTCCGCCAGGAGAAGGAGGGGGACGCGATGCGCCACGGCGGGTCGGTGATGGCCCCCGATCGCGTCCTCGCGCTTCACTACGCGCGCGAGCTCTACGGCCGCCGGCAGGAGAGCGTCCGCCTGTGGGTCGTCCGACGCGCGGACATCGCCGTGCTCGACGATCCCGACCTGCTCCAGCCGCCGCTCGATCGCTCGTTCAAGAAGCCCGGTGGCTTCGTCATGCGCGACAAGCTGGCGGCGGCACGCGAGCTGTCGGGCCAGGCCAAACCGCACGCGAAGTCCAAGGGCGGCGCGTGATGGCGACGGAGGCGCACGATCTGGTCCCGGCGACGCGCAACGCCCTCGCCGTGCTGCTGCTCTCGATGGCCGACGACGAGCTGGTTATCGGGTTCGGCGACTCGGAGTGGACGGGGATCGCGCCGCTGCTCGAGGAGGACGTGGCGATGAGCTCCCTCGCGCAGGACGAGCTGGGCCACGCCCAGGCGCTGTACCGGCTGCTCGCCGACGTCGTCGACGACGGGCGGGACGCCGACGCGATCGCCTACGACCGTCCCCCCGAGGGCTACTTCCACGCCCGGCTGCTCGACCATCCGCGCGGCGACTGGGCGACGGCGATCGCCCGGCGCTACCTGTACGACACGGCCGACGCCGTCCGCCTCGAGGCGCTCGAGGCGTGCACCTGGGCGCCGCTGCGCGACCTGGCCGGGAAGATCCGGCGCGAGGAGCGGTACCACGTCATGCATGCGGCGGCCTGGCTGGAACGGCTTGCGCGCGGCGACGCGGAGTCGCGAAGCCGGCTCCTGGATGCGCTCGCCCGGCTCGGGGAGGACGCATGGACGGTGCTGTCGCCGCTGCCGAGCGACCTGTCGCTCGTGATGGCGGGGATCCTCGACGCGCCGCTGGCGGAGCTCGGTCCCCGGTGGCGAGCGGCGATCGGGCCGGAGTTCGAGCGCCTCGAGCTGCCGATGCCGGCCACGCCCGGCGACCCGGCGAGGGCCCGGACCGGCCACTCCGACGCCTTCCGCTGGCTGCACGGCGAGTTCACGTCCGTCCGTCGCAGCGACCCGCAGGCCACCTGGTGACCGCGGCCGTCGGCCGCGCGCTCGACGAGGCGATGGTCGTCGACGCGCTCCGCGACGTCCCTGACCCGGAGATCCCGGTGATTTCCGTGGTGGATCTCGGCGTGATCGGGCGGATCGAGGTCACCGCCGAGCGCCTGCGCATCGAGCTGCTTCCCACCTTCGTCGGCTGCCCCGCGCTGGAACCGATGCGTGAGGCGGTCCGATCGAGGCTGGCGCAGCTCGCCCCGGACCGCGACGTGGACGTCGCCGTGGTGTTCGAGCCGCCCTGGACAACGGAGCGGATCTCGATGGCCGGTCGCCGGAACCTCTCCGCCAGCGGCTTCGCGCCCCCCGTCGCCGGAGGATCCACCCTTCCCGTTGCCCTCGACGTCCCCGTCCCGTGCCCGTGGTGCGGCTCGCGGCGGACGGTCCTCGAGAACGCGTTCGGCCCGACGGCCTGCCGTGCGATTCGCTATTGCACGGATTGCCGCCAGCCGTTCGAGCAGTTCAAACCGGTCTGAGCCGTGAGCCCCTCGCCGAAGAACCCACCCGGGCGGGTGGGCGTCGTCGGGGCGGGCACGATGGGCGCGGGGATCGCCCAGGTCGCGCTCGAGGCCGGCGACGAGGTCGCCCTCTACGACGTGGCACCCGGTGCCGTCGAGCTCGCGCGGACCCGGATCGCGGACGGCCTGGGGCGTCGGGCAGCGAAGCTCGGGCTCAACGACGGCGGGGCCGAGGACTGGGTCGCAGCGCGGATCGGGCGCCTGCGACGCGTCGACACGCTCGATGCGGTCGCGGACGATGCGTTCCTGGTGATCGAGGCGGCAGTCGAGGACCTCGCGCTCAAGCGCGTCGTGTTCGCGACCCTCGACGCGCGCGCCGCGGCGGGCACGATCCTCGCGACGAACACCAGCGCGCTGCCCGTTGCCTCGATCGCCGCGGACGCGACGCGGCGGTCGCGGATCGTCGGCCTGCACTTCTTCAACCCGGCGCCCGTGATGTCGCTCGTCGAGGTGGTCGTCGGGCCTGACACGGACGCGAAGACCGCGGCGCGCGCCGAGGCGCTCGTGAGGCGCTGGGGCAAGACGCCGATCCGCTGCTCGGATTCGCCCGGGTTCGTCGTCAACCGCATCAACCGCCCGTTCACGCTCGAGCCGCTGCGGATCCTGGAGCTGGGTGCGGCGACGATCGAGGAGATCGACGCGGCCATCCGGGCCGAGGGCTTCCCGCAGGGGCCGTTCGAGCACATCGACCTCATCGGCCTCGACGTCAACCTCTCGACCTCGACCGCCGTGTACGCCGGCCTCGGGTCGCCGCCCCGGCTCGCGCCGTCGCAGCTCCAGGCGCGGCTCGTCGCCGCCCGCCGGCTGGGGCGCAAGACCGGGGTCGGCTTCTACGAGTACGACGCGTCGGGCCACCGGGTCCGCCCGGGTCCAGGCTTCGGCCGGCGCGGCGGCAAGCACGTCCCGCTCGAAGCCGCGGCGCTTGCCCGCCGAGTCCGGCTCGCGCTCGCGAACGAGGCGTTCTTCGCGCTCGGCGACGGGGTCGCCGCGGCCGATCGGATCGATCTCGCCCTTCGACTGGGTGCGGCGCATCCGGAGGGACCGCTCGAATGGGCCGCCGCGCAGGGACTCGCGAGCGTGCGGGACGAGCTGCTCGCGCTCGAGCGCGCCGAGGGCGCCTGCTTCGCGCCGGCGCCTGCCCTCGAGGCGGCTGCCAGCGGGATCTGAGCTGACCCGTCGTAGCTATGCGCCACTGAGACCAGCACCGGCTCCCTGATCTCGAATCGATCGACGAGCCGCCCTCGATTTGCGCACGTCCGTTCTGTACATGGACAGATCGTTTGCTAGGATGCGCGTCGGGGGGACGCTGCAGCCGACCCGAGGGGTCATGCCACTCGAGCCGAACATCGCGACCGCGGGGGTGCTGCTCGTCGCCGTCGTCTTCGCGACGACGGCCGGCGGGCTGATCGGGCGACGGCTCCGCACGTGGCGCGAGCACCGCACGGCACGACGCGCCCTCGCCGCGCTCGCGACCCAGCCGCCGGCCCTCGTGCCGCGACCGGCAGCGATCACGGCGCCACGGCCATCCACGATCACGGCGTCGGCAGCGGCCGTCCGGGTCGTCGGCGCACCCGGTTCGGGGCCGGGCGGCGCGATCGCCGAGCCGTCCTACCTGTCGCGCCGCCTGGCCGGCATGCCGCCCCCCGTCGTGTCACGCCGAGCCCCCGTGCTGGCTTCGGCCACGGTGGCACCCGTCACCCGACCGGGCAGACCGGATCCCGCGTTGCCCATGCCGACGCCGCCATCCCCCGGGCGCCGCAGACGGCGGCGACTTGCGAACGTGGCCGCGCTCGCCTGCCTGGTGTTCGCCGTCGGGACGGGCATCGGGATCGTGGCCGGCGGCGCGTCCGGCCCTCGGGACGGAGCGGTGCTGGATGCCGCGGCGACGCCCGAGCCGGTCGCCGGCGCGACCGAGTCGCCCAGGTCCGCGCCTGGCCTGGTGGCGCCTGGCGGCGCAGCCCCGGGCCGTCCGAGCCCGATGGTGACGAGCCTGCCGCCGGTCGACCCGATCATCGCCCCTGGGATCGAGGCCTCGTCGCCGTCCCCGGACCTGGGGGTGGCCATCGCGGACCCCACCGCGGAACCCACGAGCGGTCCCGGCCCCGCGAAGGCGGCTGGCGCCATTGAGGCGCCGCTGGCCGGCGATCACGATCCAGCCGTCGATCCGGCGCCCGGCATACCCACGCCCAAGCCCGCGAAGGCCGGGCGCACGACTGGCCCGACGGCCGCCACACCCGGGCCCACGGCGACGCCCGAGCCCACGCCCGAGCCCACGCCCGAGCCGACGCCGGAACCCACGCCCGAGCCGACGGCCACGCCGGCGCCGCCCATCGTCGCCTTCGGCTTCATCACAGGTGGCTCGCGGGCGTGGTTCGCGAACTACACCTGGGGCGCCAGCTCGTGGACCTGGGACTTCGGGGACGGCGACACCTCGAAGGCCTGGAACCCGATCCATGCCTACGGCGCGCCGGGCACCTACACGGTGACCCTCACCGCGGTCGGCGCCGGGGGTGCCACCGCCAGCAAGTCGCACGACGTCCAGATCGACCCCTGACGCCGCATCGGGCGGACAGCGGCGTCAGCCGCGCAGCATGCTCGTCGCCAGCGCCTCGTAGCGCAGCGCCCCGTCCTCGACGACGAACGCATCGAGCGCGAGCCCGTTGGGGTCCATCATCGCGAACTCCTCGTTGAGCCAGCCGACCAGCTCCCGGTCCGTGTCCGCCGGCAGCGAGATCAGCAGGTCACGCATCGGGGCGATCAGGCAATGCCGCTCGCGTCCGAAGATCCGCTCCAGCTCGTCCGGCACGAGAACGAGTGCAGATGCACAGCCGAGGCCCGACTGGAGGATCCGCACGGGCACGCCCGCGAACGAGTCGCGGTGGAGGTCCCTGGCGCGCACCGGCCGCATCCGCCGCCGGAGGTTGTCCAGACCGGTTGCGACGATGTCCGCGGCATCGATGGACCACGTGCTGAGCAGCGAGTTCGCGACCATCAGGAACGCCGGTCCGATATCGACCCCGAACCCGGTCGGGATGCCGGGCGGCAGCGTCACCCGGAACGGCTCACCGGTCTCGAAGGGCAGGGGCCGACGCCTCGGCAGCACCGGGATCACGTTGGGCGCCATCGACCGCCAGTCGAGGTCCGGCGGCAGGCTGCCCATCGCCCGCAGGACCGCGTCCGGCGATGCCGTCTCGATCCCGTTGCCCAGGTCGACCGTCCGGTAGTCCTTGCCGGCCTTGCGCCGGCGCTTGGCTCGTCGCCGATCTCGTTCGTTCATGGCCGCACTGTGACGGCCGACACTCACCCGGGACCAAACCCCGACTTCACGGCGACTTCACTGGCCACGACGTCCACCTCCCGGACCGGTGGCAGCGCATCGGGGCGCCGGTTCGCGAGCCCAGGGATCTGGCGCCGCGCCGCCTCGGCCGCCTCGACGTCGATCGTCGCCCGGACGATCCCCTCCTCCATCGCGGCCTGGGCGACGATCCGCCCCCACGGGTCCACGACCATCGAGTGGCCCCAGGCCGGAATGGCGCCGGGTCCGCCGGGGCCGCAGCCCGCCGCCGCGATCACCCACGCCCCGTTCTCGATCGCGCGGGCCCGCAGCAGCACCTCCCAGTGGTCGCGCCCGGTCCGTTCCGTGAACACTGCGGGCACCGCCAGCACCGAGGCGCCGGCGAGCGCCAGCGAGCGGTACAGCTCGGGGAATCGGAGGTCGTAGCAGATCGACAACCCGAGGCCCACCCCGTCGACGTCCGCGACCACGGCCCGGTCGCCGGGCGTCACGCGCGCGGATTCGGTATCGGCGGGCCCGTCGTCCACGCTCACGTCGAACAGGTGGAGCTTGCGATACGTCGCGGCGACCCGGCCGCCACGGTCGATCAGGACGGTCGTGTTGTACGGGCGACCCGGGTCGGCCGATGCCTCGGCGTGGCTCCCCGCGAGCACCCAGCAGCCGTGCTCGCGCGCGATAGCCTCGAACGGGGCCGTGGTGGGTCCCGGCACCGGACGGGCGGAGGCGCGGTAGCCGTCAGGCGAGCCGCGGTACTGGACATACTCCGGGAGCACGACCAGGTCGGCGTCGACGGCCGCCTGGTCGGCGAGCGCCGCGGCTCGCGCGATGTTGTCGTCGACGTCGTCGCGCGCCTCGATCTGGACGAGGGCGACACGCAGGGTCCGCATGGGCCGATGGTACGCGTCCGATCCGGCGCACGGGTCGTTTGACCGTCCCTCCCAACCGGGTCTACGCTCACCCGGCCCCTGCGATCCGCGTGCGGATCGGGGCGTCCAACGCTGCATGAGGAACGCTCCCCCGTGGAGAACGGACCTAGTCCCGCCGGCGCCCCAGCCGGCACCATCCTGGTCCGCCCCGCCCCCTGACGGCTGTGGGCCGGCGCCGCGCGCCGCGCCCGGTCACCGAGGGCGGACGGACCCGCCCCCGTAGGTGGCCACCATGCGCTTCCTGAGCCAGTGCATCGGCCTGCCGGTTCGCGACCCGACAGGCGAGCCGCTCGGCACGATCGCCGACCTGATCGTCGCCATCGGCGATCGCTATCCGCCCGTCACCGGTCTCGTCGCCCGCACCGACCGGCGCCAGATCTTCCTGCCCTGGACGAGCGTCGAGGCGCTCGACGACGACGGCGCGCGGCTGAGCGTGCGCACGATCGACATCACGAAGTTCACCCAGCGCGAGCACGAGATCCTCCTGCGCGCCGACCTGCTCGACAAGCAGATCGTGGACATCGAGGGGCGCAAGGTCATCCGGGTCAACGACGTGCGCCTGGACGAGATCGAGGGCCAGCTGCGGGTGGTCGCGGTCGACGTGGGGGCGTCGGGGCTCGTGCGGCGGCTGGGCATGGAGGGCCCGTTCCGCACGATCGCCCGCGGCCTGCGGGCGTCGGTGCCGGAGCGCTACATCGACTGGGAGGACGTCGACCCCCTCGACAGCACGATCGCGAGCATCCGCCTGCGCGTGCCGCACGCCCGCCTGGCGGAGCTCCACCCGGCCGACCTCGCCGACATCATCGACCAGCTGACGCCCCGCGATCGGCTCGGCGTGCTCGCCTCGCTCGACGACGAAGCGCTGGCCGACGTGGTCGAGGAGATGGAGCCTGACACGCAGGTCGAAGTGCTCGAGGACCTCGAGCCCTCGCGCGCCGCCGACATCCTCGAGGAGATGAGCCCCGACGATGCGGCCGACCTCGTCGCCGACCTGTCCGACCGCAGCCGCGACGAGATCCTCGCCCTGATGGAGCACGACGAGGCCGAGGAGGTGCGCGACCTCCTTGCGTTTCCCGAGGACTCGGCGGGCGGCCTGATGACGACCGAGTTCGTCGCCGTGCCGGCGACGCTGACGGCGGCCGAGACGATCGACCGGCTGCGCGAGCTCGAGCCGGACGCCGAGACCATCTACTACGTCTACGTCGTCGATGACGACGGGTGCCTGGTCGGGGTGCTCTCGCTGCGCGACCTGATCGTGGCTCGCCCCGAGACGCGGATCGAGGAGGTGATGATCGACGAGCCGGTGGCGGTGCGGGCCCTCGAGCCTGCCGAGTCCGTCGCCGAGACCATCGCCCACTACAACCTCCTCGCGGTGCCGGTCGTGGACGACGAGGGGCGGCTGGTCGGGATCGTGACCGTCGATGACGCGATCGATACCGTCGCGCCGGCCTCCTGGCGGCGGCGGCAGCCGCGGGTCTACGCCCGCGATGAGGGGGCCGCCCGGTGACGATCGGGCGCGGCCTCCGCGATGCGGTGGTCGCCGCGCCGAAGGGCATCGTTGCGCGCCTGCCCAAGATCCCCGTTCCGCGCCTCCGCGGCCGGTTCCGCCGGCGCGGGCTGCTCGCGTTCCTGGCGGTCATGGGCCCGGGGATCATCGCGGGCGTCGCGGGCAACGACGCGGGCGGCATCACGACCTACTCGGTGATGGGCGCCGAGACGGGGCTGTCGCTGCTGTGGATCTTCCCGGTCACCATCGTGATCCTGGCCATCGTCCAGGAGATGGTCGCGAGGCTTGGCGTCGTGACCGGGCAGGGGCTGTCGGACCTGATCCGGGAGCGGTTCGGGGTGCGCTGGACCCTGTTCGCGATGCTGGTGCTGCTGGTTGCGAACATCGCCAACACCGTGGCCAACTTCGGCGGGGCGGCCGCGGCGCTCGACATCTTCGGCATCCCGAAGTGGTTCACGGTGCCGTTCGTCGCGGTCGGCATCTGGGGCCTCGTGCTGTTCGCCAGCTACCGGATCGTCGAGCGGGTGTTCCTGCTGGTGATGGTCGTGTTCCTCGCCTACCCGATCGCCGCGGTGCTCTCGACCGAGGACTGGCAGCCCGTGTTCCAGGCGATGGTCTCGCCGGACGTCTCCGCGCTCAACGCCACGTCGCTGCTGCTGCTCGTCGCCGTCGTCGGCACCACGATCACGCCCTACATGCAGTTCTACCTGCAGTCAGCGGTTGCCGAGAAGGGCATCGGCGAGGAGGAGCTCCCACTCGAGCAGGCCGACGCCGTCGTCGGGTCGGTGTGGACCAACGTGATCGCGATCTTCATCGTCGTCGCGACGGCGGCCGCGGTCGGCGTCGCCGGCGGGGCGATCACGTCCGCGGCCGACGCGGCGCGGGCGTTGGAGCCGGTCGCCGGGCATTTCGCTGAGGCACTGTTCGGGATCGGGCTGTTCGGGGCGTCGGCCCTCGCGGCCACGATCATGCCGCTCTCCACGGCGTTCGTGATCTGCGAGGCGTTCGGCTGGGAGAGCGGCGTTGGCAAGCGCTTCAGCGACGCGCCGATCTTCTTCGGGATCTACACGTTCGTGCTGGCGCTCGGGGCGATCGCGGTCCTGCTCGTGCCCGAGGGCGACCTGGTCGCCGTCATCGTCGGCAGCCAGAACCTGCAGGGCCTGCTGCTGCCGATCGTCCTGGTGTTCATCGTGCTGCTCGTGAACGACCGCCGCCTGATGCGCGGACACGCGAACGGCCGCCGTGGCAACGTCCTGGCCTGGGGCGCGGTGGCGGTCGTGGTTGCGCTCAACGTGGCGCTGCTCAGCGTCGCGCTGCTGGGCGCGCTCGGGGTCAGCGTCGGTTGAGCGTTCGGTCGCAACGCCCGCCGCGCTCGCCGCGCCACCCTCCCCGGCTCGCCACGCCACCTCCCCGGCTCGCCACGCCACCTCCCCGGCTCGCCGCGCCACCGCGAGTGGCACAAGGAAGCTCCGCTTCGTCCATGCGCCACCCCGACTCCCAGATCGCCCGATAAACGGTCGATCTTCGCGAAATGTGGCGCCCGACTCCCCGTATCTCGAAGACACGCGTCGTTGTGCGCGCCCGAGTGGCGCGAGCCGGTGCCCTGGCTACCGCCCGGCAGAACGTCCGAACCGCTTGAAGGCGACCACGCCGGCGAGCGAACCCAACGCCAGGAAGACGACGATCCAGGACGTCCGCGCCGGCGACTCGGGTTCCGCGGTCGAGGTGTCGGGGACCTCGAGGCCGAGCCTGCGGTAGATCGCGGCGACCGTGGTCGTCTCGGCGCCGACGTTGTCCATGGGCCGGCCATCGAGCCACGCGATCACGTTGACGTCGACCGGCGGCGTGAAGGCCGTGGCACCGAATCCGACCGCGATGCGGTCACCGACGTGGGCGTACGCATCCATCGCGCACGGTTGCGTCGGGAGATCCTTGATCTCGATGACGCGCTCGCTCGTTCCTCGGGGCGTCAGCTCCACGCGCAGCGTGAACCGGCTGGATCCTCGGCCGCCGGCATCGTGGACGACGATCCCGCCGCGTCGCGTCGCGATGACCTCGCCGATGACCACGCGATCGGCCGTCGGCAGCGCGTCGTGGAACGAGGGCAGCGGCCCGTCGCACTCGGCCGCCGCGTGGGGCGCCGCCACGGCGAGTCCGCCCAGGGCCATGGCCAGGCCGAGCGTCGCTCGCGCTGCCGTCCCGACGTGACGATTCATGGCGACGCCTCAGGTAGCCGTGGAGCGATGGACTGCCTGTAGACGCCCCGCCGGTCCGCCCTGCTACTGGCGACGTTCGGCTCGGCGGCCGGCCCTCACGCCGGCCCGACCCCGAACAAGCGTGCGAGCGCCGTATCGAGCGCGTCGCCCGCGACCGACTCGTCAGTGCGCGAGTCGCCCTGAGTGACGACTAGCCGCGACCCGTCGAGCGTGGCCCACCCGTCGGGGAGTGCCCGGGCGCAGATCCAGCCCTGTGTGAACGGCGACTCGGGCGACGTGCGAAGGAACTCGCAGGTGTACGCGAACACCGACAGCTCGACGGGTTCGTTCCGGAATCGGTAGTGCGGACGGAAGACGCCGTCGCGGTGACGCCACTCGACATCGAGGCTCGATCGATCGTCCCGCGCCTTGACGATCCGGAACCGGCCGCTCGGGTCGTCCTGCTCGAGGTCGCGCGCCAGTCGGAGTGGCTCCCGGAACGAGTAGCCGGCGCCGACGTCGGCCAGCCACGCCTCGTCGTCGATCGTGACCCGCAGGCACAGGTGCTCGTTCGGAGGTCCGAGCCCTCGATCTGACCAGAAGCGGCCCGGAAGAAGTGCGACCTCGAACCCGAGTGCCGACAGCAGCTGGGCGAAGGCGCCGTTGAGCTCGAAACAGAACCCGCCACGACCGGCGTCGACGATCTTGGCGACGAGCAGCTCGGGTTCGAGCACGATCGGCTCGCCGCGCAGCACGCTCGAGTTCTCAAACGGGATCGCCTCCAGGTGGGCCCGCTGCAGAGCGCGGAGCGAGACGACCGAAGGCGCCGATGCCCTGACCTCAAGTCGTGCCAGATAGCGCGCGGTGTCCACCTCGGCAGTCTGCCACAACGGCCTTGGCACGCCGCCATATCCGTTAGCATGACTATCCATTAGCCCGGCTACTCACAGAGAGGCGACCGTGCCCAAGCGCCCGCTCCCCGCCGGCATCAAGCCGGAACGTCCGGTGGACATCGCCAACCGCCTCAACTCGGCCGCCATCCACCTGCTGCGCCGCATCTCGCGCGACGACGGCGCCGACGGTCTCACCGGGGCACGGCTCTCGGCGCTATCCGTGCTCGTGTCCGGCGGGCCGCAGACCGTGAGCGCGCTCGCGCGGCGTGAGGGCGTGGCGACCCCGACCATGACCCGCATCGTTGACGCGCTGGTGCGGGACGGGAGCGTGACCCGGTCGCCGGTCGCCTCGGATCGCCGCCAGGTGCTCCTCGAGGCCACCGAGGTCGGGCGACGCCTCATGGAACGGGGCAGAGCACGACGGATCGAGCGCCTGGCGGGCGAGGTCGCCGCCCTCAAGCCCAAGCAGCACAAGGCGCTCGAGCGGGCGCTCGACGTCCTCGAATCCCTCGAGCCCCAGGAGTCGGCGCGATGACCGAGACCCCGTTCGGCCTGTCCACCATCGGCCAGATCCTCGTCCCCGTCCGTGACGCCGAGGTCGCGACCACCTTCTACCGCGACTCGCTGGGGCTGCCGTTCCTGTTCTCGTTCCCGCACATGGCCTTCTTCGATGCCGATGGGGTGCGCCTCTACCTCTCGGAGCCCGAGTCGGCGGACTTCCGGGGCAAGGCGACGCTGTACTTCAGGGTGACCGACATCCACGCTGCCGTCGCAGCGCTCGAGGCTCGGGGCGTCGCGTTCAACGAGCGTCCGAGCATCGTCCATCGCGACGCGTCGTACGAGCTCTGGATGTGCTTCACGAAGGACCCCGACGGCAACAACATCGGCCTGATGTGCGAGGTGCCGACCACGCCAGCCGGCTGGCAGCCATAACCCTCGCTCAGCCGGCCGTCGCGCGCCGCCGGATCTCCGCTTGGCGTCCCTCCAGGAACACGCGCTCCGGGTCGTTGGTCGTAAGCTCCAGGGCGCGTCCGTAGGCGTCGATCGACTCGTCCCAGCGCTCGAGCCGGCGCAGGAAGTCCCCGCGCGCCGCGTGGAAGAACAGGTAGTCGACCATGGCCGGATCGCCGGTCAGTGCATCGACGGCCGCCAGGCCCGTCTCGTAGCCCGCGACCTGGGCCAGCGCCACCGCGCGATTGAGCGAGACCACGGGCGACGGCGCGACCCGCACCAGAACCTCGTACAGGCCAAGGATCTGGACCCAGTCGGTGTCGTCCGTGCTGGGCGCCTCGTCGTGCACGGCCGCGATCGCCGCCTGGAGCTGGTACGGGCCCACACGCCGCAGCCGGAGCGCCCGCTCCACCAGCGTCTGGCCTTCGGCGATCCTCGCCGCGTCCCACAGGCTGCGGTCCTGGTCCTCGAGCCGCACGAGCGCGCCGCCGGGGCCCTCGCGCGCCGGCCGCCGCGCGTCGGTCAGCAGCATCAGCGCCAGCAGCCCGAGCACCTCGGGCTCGTCGGGGAGGAGGTCGGCGACCACGCGACCCAGGCGGATGGCCTCCGCGCACAGCTCGCGGCGGATCAGCGCCTCGCCCGCCGAGGCGTCATAGCCCTCGTTGAACACGAGGTACAGCACCCGCAGCACCGCCTCGAGGCGGTCGGCGAGGCGATCCCCCGTCGGGACCTCGTACCGGATGCCGGCCTCGCGGATCTTCTTCTTGGCTCGGACCAGGCGCTGGGCGAGCGTCGGCTCGGGCACGAGGAAGGCGCGGGCGATCTCGGGCGTCGTCAGGCCGCCGAGCGTGCGCAGGGTCAGCGCCACCGCCGACTCCGGCGCCAGGGCCGGGTGGCAGCAGGTGAAGATCAGTCGCAGCTGGTCGTCGGGGATCGGTGACATCTCGTCCTCCGCCGCCATGAGCAGTGCCGCGGCAGCGCGGTCCGCGTCGAACGTGGCGTCGCGCGCCAGGATCTCGGCCTTGTCCGCGAAGCGGCGCGTCCGCCGGATCCGGTCGATGGCGCGGTTGCGGGCCGTCGTCGTGATCCACGCTCCCGGGTTGTCGGGGATCCCGTCGACCGGCCAGTGCTCGAGCGCCACCAGGTACGCATCGGCGACCGCCTCCTCCGCGAGGTCGAAGTCGCCCAGGACCCGGATCAGGGTCGCGAGCGCCCGGCCGTGATCCTCGCGAAAGACGAGGGCGACGGCGTCGCGGGCGTTGGCCTCGTTGGCGACGCTGCTCAGACGAGCTCCTGGATCGGCCTGACCTCGACCGTCCCGAGCCGCGCCCCAGGGATCCGGGCGGCCGCGTCGATCGCGGCATCCAGATCGGCAGCCTCCACCAGGTAGTAGCCGGCGAGGTGCTCCTTGGTCTCCGCGAACGGGCCGTCGGTGACGATCCGCCGCCCATCGCGCACGGCGACGGACGTCGCGTTGCTGACGCCCTGGAGCGCCTCACCGCCGAGCATCATGCCGTTCTCGACCAGCCAGCCCGAGTACCCGCGGTACTCCTCGTTCATGGCGCGCGCGACCTCGTCGCCGGGCGAGAGGTACCCGGGCTCGAGATAGATCAGCAGCAGATAGCGCATCGGCGTCTCCTCGTCGGGTGCCGGCCGGCCAGAACCCGGCCCGTGCATCCTAGCGACGATCAGGGTCGCCGCGTATCGACATCCGTCAGGCGGTGACGGGCTCCGTCGCGAACCGGCCTTTGCCCTCCGGAATCTCGACGCCATCGCCGGCACGCCGGGCCTCCGCTTCGGCTTCGAGCAGGGGCGCGATCGCGGCGAACGAGTGGTCGAGCATGCCTTCGAGCATCGGCACCATCCCCTCGAGGGCGTCGCGGTCCCTGGGCCGCGGCCTGGCGATGCGGAATTCGACGTGCGTCCCGCCGTCCGGACGGTCCTCCAGGACCTGGCTGTACGTGACCTTGGGCATCCCGGGCTGGGGGACCTGCGACCGGACGGTCCAGTAGTCGTGGGGCCGGTAGTCGAGGATCTCCTCGATGATCGCGTCGCGGCCGTGGATGCAGTGGTTGACGGTCCCGGCTCCACGACGACCCGATGGGGAGTTCTCGATCACGGCGTCCGCGTTCCACTTGGGCCGTCGGATGGGGGACGTGAGGTAGTCCCAGACGACCTGGCGAGGGGCCGGCGACTCGAAGCTGTAGGTTGCCAACGTCTGCTTGCCCTCGATCAGCACGGGCGTCCGGCCCTGCTCATCGGCCCACGCTTCTGCAAGGTCGCGCACCCAGAGCGTCACCTCGCCCGCGACATCGGTCACCTCGCGATGCTCGACGAACCCCTGGAGTGCCGGGGCCTCGATCCCCATGGCCGTCATGCAGGCGGCGGTATACGCAGCGTAGGCGGCGAACCCGGTCTGCTCGACGATCTCGTTCTTGAGCAGGCGATGGACGAGGATCACATCCGAGCCCAGCAGCTCCTCGCGGCCGGCGATGCGCTGCCGGATCACGGCACCGTGGTGGGCGACGACCTTGAGGTCGAGGTTCGGGATCCGGATGCACGCGTTGCACTCGCACTGCGAGGCGGAGGCGATGTCCCGCAGGCGACGCTGGAACGCGAAGTACGTCCCTTCGACCGTCTCCTGGAGGGTCGACCCTTCGACCGTCGGAGTGACCACGTACGCGAAGGCGGCATCGCCTTCCAGCTTGGCCAGCCGCAGCATCGGCCGCAGGGCCCCGACGACCGTCGAGACGAGGTCGGCGAGGATGTCCTGGGCGTGGTCAAGCTCGACGCCGGCGAGATAGCCGGTGTAGCCGCTGATGTCGGCGATGACGAGGCAGGCCGGTTCCGGCTGGCCGATCAAGGGCATGGCTCCATGTGGATGCGTCCACGATGGCAGGGCGGGTGGGCGCGGGCAAGTCCCGCGTGATTGGTGCGCCGGCAGCCGGCGATTGGATCAGCGCGACCTCCCGTGCGAGCATTCGGGCATGGCGACGCGCAAGGAGATCCTCGAGATCGGTGGCCGTGAGGTCGCGGTCTCGAACCCCGACAAGGTCTACTTCCCCATCCCGGGCTACACGAAGCTCGACCTCGTGGGCTACTTCCTCGCCGTCGCCGACGGGGCGCTGGTGGGGGTCCGCGGGCGGCCGATGGCGCTCAAGCGGTTCGTTGACGGGATCGACAAGGAGCCGTTCTTCCAGAAGCGCGCGCCCGACAACCGGCCCGAATGGATGCGCGTCGCCACGCTCACGTTCCCGTCGGGCCGGACGGCGGACGAGATCGTGGTCGACGAGGCGGCGGGCCTCGCGTGGGTCGCCAACCTCGGCTGCATCGACCTCAACCCGCACCCGGTGCGAGCCGAGGACATGGAGCATCCCGACGAGCTGCGCGTGGACCTCGACCCGGTGCCGGGCGTGCCCTGGTCGCAGGTCCGCGAGGTCGCCCTCGTCGTGCACGAGGCCCTCGACGCGGTCGGGCTGGTGGGCTGGCCGAAGACGTCGGGCTCGCGCGGGATCCACGTCAACGTGCGGATCGAGCCGCGCTGGACATACTCGCAGGTCCGGCGGGCCGCCCTCGCGCTGGCGCGCGACGTCGAACGGCGGGCGCCGTCGATCGCGACCTCGAAGTGGTGGAAGGAGGAGCGCCATGGCGTGTTCCTCGACTACAACCAGAACGCGAAGGACCGGACGGTCGCGTCGGCGTACTCCGTGCGGCCACTCCCCGACGCGCGGGTCTCGTTCCCCTTGCGCTGGGATGAGGTTGCCGACGTCGTGGCCGAGGACTTCACGCTGGCGACGGTGCCCGGGCTGTTCGCGGCACGGGGCGACGCGGGGGCCGGGATCGACGGCACGGTGGGGTCGCTCGACGCGCTGCTCGAGCTGAGCGCGCACGACGAGGCCGAGGGCCAGGGCGATGCCCCGTGGCCGCCCAACTACGCGAAACAGGAGGGCGAACCGCCGCGCGTCCAGCCGTCGAAGAAGCGCAAGCCCGACCAGGCGTACGAGGGTCGCGGCCAGGACGGCGGCCCGCCGCCCGAAGTTGCCGCCGAACGGGCGGCCGCCGTTGCGGCGGGCGACCGGAACGCCGGCCTGCCGACCGAGTGGGAGGGCACCCGCCCGACGCCCACCGGCCGCCGCAAGTCGAACATCCCGGTCATCGAGATCGCCCGGGCGGCGACCAAGGCCGAGGTCAACGAGGGCCTCGAGCGCTGGAAGGCGCGCCATCCCGAGGTCGTCGAGCACCTGGAGCCCGCCGACATCCTCACCGACGGCATGCGCGGTCGCGCCTACGTCTGGTACCGGCTCCGGGTGAACCTGATCCACGTGCCGGAGGACAAGCGCCCACCCCAGGAACCGCTGGATCCCGACTACAACCCCTGGGAGGGCTACGAGTGGCCGGACCAGGCGGGGCAGCTCGAACGGGCTCCGAAGAAGGCGCCCGAGGAGTGACCGTGACGCGCTCCGGTCAGGGATCGGCGGCCGGCCTGCGGTCGTAGGTAGTGCGGCCCACCAACAGCGCCGCCTCGGTTCGACTCGAGACGCCGAGCTTGTCGAGGATGTGGGTGACGTGCACCGACGCCGTCTTGTCGCTGATGAACAGCGCCGCGCCGATCTCCCGGTTCGTGCGGCCTGTCGCCACGAGGTCCAGCACCTCGCGCTCGCGTACGGTCAGGCCCCATGGGTCCGCCTGGGCCGGGACAACCGCGTCAGCATCGGCGACGCCCGCGTCGATCGAGAGCCGGGCCCGGCGGGCGAGGTCTTCGATGTCGTGGACGAGCGGCAGGATCCCGACGCGGGCCGCAACCAGGCGTGCGTCGACCAGCGCCGCCGTGGCTGCCCCGCGATCGCCGATCTCGAGCAACGCCTCGGCCTGGCGATACCGGCAATAGGCGGCGTCGGGCAGGGTCCCGACCCCCTCGTGGGCGACCGCGGCCGCGTCCCAGGCAACGGGATCTGCCCGACCCTCGGCCCGCGCCGCCTCCGCGACGACCTGCGCGGCATTCGCTCGCATCCGCGTCGACGACGAGCCGCCATCGAGATACGTGCCGGAGCCGAGCGCCGCTGCGTCGCTCGCCAGTTCGACGGCACGGCGGGCGGCGGCGTTCCCCTCCTCGTGCCTGCGGCCGGCGCGCTCCAACCCAGCCAAATCGGCATATGCGCGTGACGCCGATTTGAGGATCTCTGCGAGTGACGGGAGCTCCTCGTGGCCGGCCATGATTCGGAGCACCTCTTCGGCGAGGTGCGCCGCGACCTGCGGGTCGTGATCCCACAGCGCGGCGACCGCCCTGACGCGCGCGAGCTGCCCGGAGAACCAGTCGCGCGACGCCGCGTCGTACGCGCCCGCCAGCAGCTCCTCGGTCCGGGCGCGATCACCGCGGCCCGCGGCAAGCTCCGCCTCGATTGCGAGCGCATCCATGTGCGGGATCCCAGCATCCGCGTCAGACCCGAACATGGCCAGCCGTTGGGCGGCTGCGTTCCAGTCACCCGTCGCGAGCGCCGTTGTCGCCGCGGTCGAGTTCAACCAGACCGACCAACCCCGCTCTACACCGATCTCGGCAGCGCGCGCCATCGCCGCATCGACGAACGGAGCGACAGCTTCGAAGTCGTCGATCAAGTAGAGGGTGAACGCGCCGTTGGTGACAATCTCCGCCGCTTGCCACAGCCCCTCGTCGCCGATCGTGTCGTAAAGCGCCATCGATTCATCCAGGGCGACGCGCGCCTCCTCGACCCGGCCGAGCGACGCTGCAGAGACCGCCCGACACGCGAGGGCAGTGGCCAGGCGCGCATCCGCCCCGATCTCCCGGTAGATCGCGATCGCCTGGTCTGCAAGATCGATGGCCTCACGACATCGGTTTGCGATCATCCGACGACCGGCGAGGCTGCTGATGGCATCGGCTCGCTCCGAAGACGGCGGGGCTGCCGGGATCAGCGCGAGGGCCTGCTCGCTCGTCTGCTCTGCGGCCTCGAATTCGCCCGCGTCACTCGCCAGCGTCGCGAGCCAGTTGAGCAGCGCACCCGACCGGCGCGGGTCGCTGCCGTCATCCGCCCGGATCGCGGTCGTCGCGAGGTCGTAGCCGTGCCGGACGTCACCGGCGAACTCCACGAGCCACGCAGCGCGCATCCAAAGCTCGGCCAGCTCGATCGGCGCGAGTCCGCCCGTGCGCGCCGCTGCGAGGCCCGCCGCCCGCTCGAAGGCCTCGGAAGCCTCGGTCCAGGCGTAGGCCGACTGCGCTCGCCGGCCCGCCTCCATCAGCGCCGGAAACGCCCGCCCGTCGTCGCCGGCCTCGGACCAGTGGTAGGCGAGCTCGGCCGCCGCGACCGCCGGCGTCGACGCCCCGAGCTCGCGCCGGGCCTCGAGGGCCTCGGCAACCGCACGATGAAGGGCCATCCGCTCACCGGGCTGGAGCTCCGCCAGCACGGCCTCACGGAGGAGCGCGTGGCGAAACCTGGTTCGGCGGCCGTCCGGGGTCGGCTCGAGGACGTTGCTGGCGGTCGCCTGCCGCAGCGCAGCACGAACCTGGCGCTCCGGCATCGGGGTGACCGCGAGCAGGAGGCCCTCGTCGACATCGCGCCCGATCACGGCCGCCCGGCCCAGCAGATCGACGGTGGCATCGTCGAGTCGATCGAGACGGGCGAGCAGGACGGCCCGCAGGGACCGCGGGAGCGCCCCGGCCTCGACGTCGAGGGCGGCGAGCTCCTCCACATGGAACGGGTTGCCATCGGCGAGCGCGACGATCCGATCGAGGCGCCGCGCGTCCGGGGCTTCCCCGAGGATCGCGTCGAGCTGATCGCGGATGTCCGCCTGACCAAGCGGCTCGAGCGCGATGTCGGCGACGACGCCGCCACGCTCGAACTCCGCGACGACGTTGCGCAGCGGATGGCCGCGAGCGAGCTCGTCCGACCGGTAGCTCATGACGAACAGCACCCGTGCGGGCGCGACCCGGGTCGAGACGAACGTGAGCAGCTCGAGCGTCGACCGGTCGGCCCAGTGGAGGTCGTCGACCCAGACGATGACGTCGGCGTCGCGGGCCGCCGTCACGAGGTGGTCGCGAATGGCGACGAATGTCCGTCCCCGGCCCGACGAGACGCGCTCGCTGTCGCCGGCACCCCCGAGCTCATCGCGCAGCGAACGGATGGCCGACGCCTCGTCGGCGGGGACCGCCACGCTCGCGAGCGCGTCGAGGACATCGAGGATGGGCGCGTAGGGAAGGTCGCCATCGCCGAGGTCGAGGCAGCCACCCCGGAAGACGAGCGCCGGCCGGACTTCTGCCTCGCGGCCTTGAACCGACCGCGCGAACTCGTCGAGCAGGCGCGTCTTGCCGATCCCCGCCTCGCCGTGCACGAGGACGACGCGGCGCCGGTCGTGGTCAAGTCCGGCGACGGCCGCCAGCAGCGCGTCGAGCGCCGCTCGCCGGCCGATGAACGCCGGGCTGGAGACGCGGCCTGGCACAGATCGCATCATCACACGGCGACGGGTCAGTCGGGCGCGATGGCCGCCGCTTCCGTCTGCGGGACCTTGCCGGCAAGGGCGCGCAGGCGCGCGATCCGGTCGCTCGTCGCGGGGTGGGTCGCGAACCAGCCGCGGCCGCCCTCACGGCTCTCCCGGATCGGGTTGACGATCCACAGGTGCTGCGTCCCCCCGTTGGCCTCGGGGATGACGGCGTTGACATGGTCGAGCTTGCCGAGGGCGGCGATCAGGCCGGCCGGGTTGCGGGTGATCCCGACCGCGGTCGCGTCGGCGAGGTACTCGCGATCGCGGCTGACCGCGGCCTGGACGGCGAGCGCCGCGAACGGCGCGAACAGCCGCAGCGTACCCGCGAACAGCAGCCCGATCACCGCGACCACCAGCCACACCGCGAAGCTCCCGACCATCTCGGAGATCGAGTCGCCGCCGACCCACGGATGCGTGGCGATCTCGATCATGAGCTGGAGGAACAGCGCGGTCATCACCACGACGGCCCCGACCAGCAGGGCGACCAGCAGCGCATGGCGCGAGTCGAGGTTCGCGATGTGCCCGAGCTCGTGGGCGACGACGCCCTGGAGCTCCTCCCGGTCGAAGGTCTCGAGCGCACCGCGGGTGACGGCGAGCGAGGCGTGCGCGGGGTCGCGCCCGATGGACATCGCGTTCACGGCGGGGGTGTCGATGACGTAGACACTCGGCGCGGGGATCCCGGCGGCCGCGGAGAGCTCGGTGACGACGTTGAGCAGCTGCGCCTCGTGCCGGCTCGTCGCGGGCTTGGCACCGGAGACGTCGAGGATCAGCGAGTCGCCATGGAGGAGCGCGAACGCCGTCGCGCCAACCGAGATCGCCACCGCGATCGCTGCCGTCACCAGGCCGCCGATCAGCGCGACCCCGAACCCGATCCCGACGCCGGCGCCGATGAGGAACCCGGTGACCGCGACAACCTCGAACAGCACCGCGACCAGCAGCGCGGAGCTGACGCGATTGGCCGCGATCTGCTGGTAGAACGTTCGATCGCCGGTCGAGCCGTAGCGCGCGCGGACGATCAGCACGCCCACGACCGGGGTGATGCACAGGATGGCGAGCGCCGCCGTGGCGATCTCCCGCACGCCGACGTGCTGGGCGCTCACGGTCCCGAGCGCGCTCGCAGCGGCGGCCAGGCCGGCGGCGACCAGCAGCAGCGCGTACGGGACGATCGCGAGCGGCCCGCGCAGCTCCGCGAGGCGGTCCATGCGCCGCAGGATCGGCGTCACGAGGACGGCGAGGATCGTGACGCCGAACGCGACGATCGCGAGAGTGCCGACCAGCCCCGCCGGGATGTTCAGGTTGTCCACCGCGAGGCTAGACGCCGGCGCCGAAGATGCGTGACAGCTCGAACGGGGCCGTGGTCTCCAGCTGGTCGTACCGGCAGTCCGCGACGCCTTTGTCGGGTCGCCATCGACGGAACGTCGTCCCGTGGCGGAACCGGTCGCCCTGGAGATGGTCGTAGGCGACCTCGGCGACCCGCTCCGTGCGCAGCGGCTCCCACGACAGGTCCTTGCCCCGGTTCCAGCGTGACGTCGCGCCGGGCAGGCGCTGGCCGGAGGCATCGGCCGCCCCCGCGGCGGCCCACTCCGCCCATTCGGCCCACGGATGACCGTCGAGCGCGTTCTCGCGCAGCGGCGCGAGCTCCTCGGCCAGCGCGGCCCGCCGGTCCCAGGTGAACGTCGACGTGACGCCCACGTGGTGGAGCGTGCCCGCATCGTCGAACAGGCCGAGGAGCAGCGAGCCGATGTGGGTGCCCGGCCCGTTCTTGTGCCAGCGGAAGCCCGGCGACGACGCAGTCCGCCGTGCGCTCGTGCTTGATCTTGAGCATCGCCCGCTTGCCGGGGTGGTATGCCCCGTCGAGTCGCTTCGCGACGACCCCGTCGAGACCGGCGCCCTCGAACCGGTCGAACCAGTCGGCGGCCAGCGCCCGATCCTGCGTCGCCGGCGTGAGGTGGACCGGCGGCGTCACGGCGCCGAGCACCGCCTCGAGGCGCGCCCGCCGCTCGCCCTGGGGGACGCGCGCGGAGGTCCTCGTCGCCCAGCGCCAGCAGGTCCCACGCGACGTACGACGCCGGCATTTCCGCCGCCAGCATGCGCACTCGCGACTCGGCGGGGTGGATGCGCAGCAGCAGCTCCTCGAAGTGGAGTCCTCCGTCGTGCGCGATCACGACCTCGCCGTCGAGCACGCAGCGATCCGGGAGCTGCGCCTTGAGCGGCTCGGCCAGCTCGGGGAAGTAGCGGTCGAGCGGCTTGAGGTCGCGGCTCTGCGTGTAGATCTCGTCGCCGTCGCGGAAGACCAGGGCCCGGAAGCCGTCCCACTTCGGCTCGTACAGCCAGCCCTCGCCCTCGGGCAGGGCGTCGCTCGCCTTCGCGAGCATCGGCTCGAGCGGCGGTTCGAAGGGGAGTCGCATGCCCGCCACGATAGCGCGCCGGGAAGCCCGGCAGGCGCGCTTGCGGGTTGTCACCGAACGACGGGCGGGCAACCTCCGGCCACGCTCTGGTCGCCGCGCCCGATGCGGTCGGTGGGCCCGAATCGAGCCCGACACGAGGTGACCAGCAATGCAAGCGTCCTCACGGCCGAGCCTCGCGCTCCGCATGGCCGTCGTCGTGGCCGTCGTCTTCGTGGCGGCGGCGTGCAGCGGCAGTAGCAGCAGCAGCCCCGTGATCCTGTCGACGGTGGGGGCCGCGATCCAGGAACCGGAACTGGCGCCCGGGCAGAGCCCCGCCGATGCCGGTGACGGCAACGGACAGGCGCCCGGACAGGACGCCGGTGCGGGACGCGAACGTGCCCTCGGCGCCCCGCGACGACCTCAAGATCGTGTACACGGGATCGCTACAGCTCGTCGTCGACGACCTCGACGCGTCGGTTGCCAAGGCGAAGGCGGCCGTCCTCGCCACCGGCGGCTACATCGGCGGCTCGAACGAGTCGAACGCCGGCGACCGCTCCGTGGCGACCGTCACCTACCGCATCCCGGCGACGCGCTGGGACGACGCGATCGGCACCCTCCGGGGGCTGGCCACCAAGGTCGTCGCCGAGGAGACCGAGGCGAGCGAGGTCGGCGGCCAGATCGTCGATCTCGAGGCACGCCTGCGCAACCTGCGGGCGAGCGAGGCGTCGCTCCAGGCCATCGCCCAGGCCACGGGCACCGTCAGCGACCTGCTCGAGGTCGAGGCCCAGCTGACCAACGTCCGCGGCCAGATCGAGCAGCTGGACGGTCAGCGCGCCGCGCTGGAGGACCAGGTCGCGTACGGGACGCTCGTCACGACCTTCGGCCTGGAGATCGTGCAGGTCAAGGAGGCGGCTGCGGGCTGGGATCCGTCGGATGACGTGGACGGGGCGCTGGCGACGATGGTCGCCGCGGGCCAGACGCTCGTCAGCGGCGCGATCTGGTTCGGGATCGTGTGGTTGCCCGTGATCCTCGTGCTCGTCGCCATCGGCCTCGTCGTTCGGCTCGTCGTCCGGCGGATCGCGCCGCCCCGCACGCCGTCTGGGCCGGTGGCCGGCTGGGGCGGCGGCGGAGGGCCGGCAGCCGCGGGGTGACCGCTAGCGCGTGGGGAGCCACGTGTCGAGGGCGGCCCGCGCCCGTTCGCGGGTGAGGTTGAGCGACGGCCAGCCCTGCAGCGAGGGATCGGTCGCGAGCTTCCTGTCGCGGCGCTCCAGGAACGCCGCAAGCCCGGCCTGGTCGGCGGGCGACAGGCGATCGAACGACCCGACGACGGCCGGGATCGCCTCGTCGCCGAGCGAGGCCAGGTAGTCGCGATCGAGGCCGGACCGCCCGCCCGGAGGCACGAGCGACGGGTCGATGGCGCGCTCGAGGTTGCGTTCCGCGACATACGCCTGCGGCCCGACGACGTTCATGCCGGCCAGGGTCGCGATGACGAGGATCCCCAGCGCGTGCATCGTCCACGACGTCCGCCGGGTAACCAGCAGGACGGCGGTGATCGCGAGCGCGACGGCGAGCCAGCCGATCGCGACCAGCACGACGAACCGCAGCTCGGTCCAGCCGTAGGCGTCCTGGTACAGCCGGAGCCGGACGAGGGCCGAGACGAGCACGAGGCCGGTCAGGGCGAGCAGCACGATGCCAGCGGCCAGCTGCGCCCGCGACCGCCGGCCAACCGCGAGATCGAGGCACACGACGAGCAACCCGGCGAGCATGGCGACGGCAACCAGCTCGAAGAACCCGCGGCGCGCGTAGTCGCTGTAGGTCATGCCGGCGACCGCGAGCGTGTCGCGGCCGCCGAACAGGTACGCGAGCTGGAGCAGGACGAAGGCGGCGAACAGCACGTCGACGGCGAACAGGACCGTCGCAGCCTCGATGGACGCGCCTGGCCGGCTGCCAGCGGAGAGGTCGGTGGCGCTCGCCGCGCCGAGGGATCGGGCCGGCGGTGACCCGGCGTGCGACGGTCCAGGGATGAGCGCGGGCAGCCCGCCCGCGGCGAGCGCCAGCAGACCCGCCGCACCCCAAGCGACCACCGCCACGATGATCGTCCGCTGCGAGACGTCCGTGAGATCGACGTCAATGGGCAACGAGAGGGCGCTCTGCGCCAGGCTCGCGAAGACGGCGTCGGCCGACGCGAACAGCAGGCCGAACAGCAGCACGATCGGTGCTGCGAGCACGAGACCGCGAACGACGGGCAACCACGGGCCGAGCCGGGCACGAACCGGGGCCGCGCTCGTGCGAGCCGGCCACGGCCGCCCGACGACGGCCATCGCGCCGGTGCAGACCGCCGCCAGCAGAGCCCCGGCGGTGTTGAGCACCGTCGGGACCAGGCCGCGCGTGATCCTCGCGCCCGCCAGTGCCGCGATCGAGCCGCAGGCGAGCGCCGTCGCGACCAGGAGGTCCGCCTGTACCAGCCACGGGTCGGCCCGGACGGCCGCCATCGACGCCAGTCCGAGGGCACCGACGGGCATCCAGGCGTCGGCCGGGTCGAAGCGCTCGAGGCCGGTTCGGCCGGCGATGGCGAACGCGGCGGCGAGCAGCGCCGCGACGACGATCGGCGCGTTCAGGCCGGCGGCCTGACCCGGTACGGCGACGTCGACGACGATGCCGAACGCGATGGCCAGCAGCAGGATGCGGCGTGCGGTGGCTCGGGGCATCGGGATCTCCGGGGCGGGGGCCACGCGGGTTGGCGGCCGGACCTCCAGACGGGTCGTTCCCGCGATGTGTGGCGCACCGCGGCGTGGCAGGATGCGGGCGATGACCGACCAGGAGGCCCGTTACGACACCATCGCCGAGGCCTACGCGGAGCTGTGGTCGCCGGTCCACCGACCGGCAACACTGGCGCTCCTCGACGAGGTGGCGCGGGACGTCGATGCGGGTGCCCGCGCGATCGTCGACGTCGGCTGCGGGACCGGGGCGCTTGCGGCCGAGGCGGCCGGCCGCTGGCCGACCGTGGAGGTCGACGGCGTCGACGTCTCGGCGGGCATGCTGGCGATCGCCGAGCGCACCGGCCGCTCGCTGCCGGCGGCCGTGGGGGAACGCGTCCACTTCACCCAAGCGCCGGCGGACCGGCTTCCATTTCCGGAAATCCTCGTTCGACGTCGCGCTGACGTCGTTCGTGCTCCAGCTGGTGCCGTCACGCCACCGGGCGCTGCGCGAGATCCGGCGCGTGCTTCGACCCGGAGGCCGGCTCGCCCTCGTCACCTGGCTGCAGGGCGGGGAACCGCTCCTCGCCGATCGCGCCTACGACGAGGCGCTGGTCGACGCGGGCCTCGAGCCGAGGGAGTCGAGTGGCGGCCACGACGACCTCCGCTCGCCGGCCGAGACGATCGCGGTCCTGCGCCGGGCCGGATTCGGTGACGCGGCCGCCCGCGAGGAGACGTTGGTCCACCAGTTCACGCCCGAGTCGTTCCTCGCGTTCATCGCGCGCTTCGACGACGCGGACCAATTCGACGAGCTCGAGCGGACGCAGCGTGCCGCGCTCGAGGCGGACGTGCTCGCACGGTTGCGGGCGCTCCCGTCCGACGGGCTGCGACTCGCGGTCCCGATCGTGTTCGCGACCGGACGGCGGACCTAGCCCTCGCTGCTGCCCTCGGAGCTCCCGGCGTCGGCGTCGCCACCATCGGCTGCCCCGGCCTCGCCGGCCTCGCCCTCCTCGGCGGCGGCCACTTCGACGACCTCCTCGACCCGCGGTGCGAGCACGCGCGCGACGACGTCGGCTGGGTCGGCGACGATCGTGACGCCCTCGGGCGCGGCGATGTCGGCGACGGTGATCGTGACGTCATAGGTAGTCAGCGACGACAGGTCGTAGTGGAGCGAGTCGGGCAGATTCGCCGGCAGGGCGCGGACCCTGACCGAGGACACCGGGTGCACCAGGGTGCCGCCGGACTCGGACGCGGGCGCGGAGCCGATGCCCACGAGCGGCACCTCGACGGTGAGCTCCTCGGTCATCCGGACGACGAACAGGTCGACGTGCAGCGGCCGGCGATGGACCGGGTGGACCTGGACGCTGGAGACGAGAACGGGCCGCACCGTGTGGTCGTCGACGCTGAGGTCAATCAAGGTGGACGCGCCGGTATGGCGGCGGAGCTGGTCGAACTCGTGGGCGTCAAGCGAGACGGGCTCGCTGGCCGTGCCGTGGCCGTAGACGACGGCCGGCACGCGGCCTTCCTTGCGCAGGTGGGAGACGGCCTTGCCGGTCACGGTCCGGCTGGCGGCCGCGAGGCGGGGGCGGTCAGGCATCGTGGTGAACCTCTCTGGTTGCAGCGCTCACACCCGCAGGTGGCGGATCGTTCCCGCAGGCGGCGCCGCGGCGCGACTGGCATCCCGCCGTCGCTGCATCGCCCCGGAGGCTATCACACGCGCGCCCGCCTTCCCACGGGCGACGCCGGGACCGTGGGCGACCGCCCCGGTGTAGGATCGCCGCGCCGTGGCCACCATCCTGATCGTCGAAGATGAATTCGCCGTCGCCCGAGGAATCCAGTACGCCCTCCAGCAGGAGGGATACGAGGTGACCATCGCGCGCTCCGGAGAAGAGGGGCTCGAGTTCGCGACGAACCAGGCCCCCGACCTCATCGTGCTGGACGTCCGCCTGCCGGGGATCGACGGATTCGAGGTGCTGCGCCGCCTGCGTGCCGTCGGATCGAAGGCGCCGGTGCTGTTCCTGACCGCGCGGGGCGACGAGTTCGACAAGGTCGTCGGCCTCGAGCTGGGTGCTGACGACTACGTCACCAAGCCGTTCGCGCTGCGGGAGCTGATGAGCCGGATCCGCGCGTTGCTGCGCCGGGCGTACGGCGACCTCGCCAACGCGTCCGGCGGCCGCGTCATCCGCCACGGCGACCTCGTGATCGACCTCGAGAAGCGGCGCGTCCAGCGCGGCAGCCGGCGGATCGCGCTCACGGCGACGGAGTTCGAGATCCTCCGCCACCTCGCGAGCCGTCCAGGGCGCGTGTTCAGCCGCCGCGAGCTGCTCGAGCTGCTGCGCGACTACGAGGCGCTCGACCAGGACGAGAAGACCATCAACGTCCACGTGAGCCACCTGCGGGACAAGATCGAGGACGATCCGTCCACGCCGCAGTTCGTCCTGACCGTCAGGGGCGCCGGCTACCAGTTCGCCGAGCACTGACGTGGCCGCCGTCCGACCCCCGGACGCCCGTTGGCCCGACAGCCGGTCGTCGCGCCGTCCCACCGTCCCGCGCTCGTTCCAGACCCGGCTGACCATCGCGTTCATCGGCGTCGTCGCGATGACGCTGGTCCTGGTCGGGCCGGTTGTGATCAACCGGATCGACGACTACTTCCGGCAGCAGGAGGAGCAGAGCCTGCTCGTGCGGGCGAAGGCGACCGCGCTGATTGTCCACCAGTTCCTCGATACCCAGCTCAGTGGCGCGGGCGTCGTCCGGGTGAACAAGGACAGCGGGCAGGCGGAGCTCAACCCGGACGTCGCCTACATGCTCGACAACGGCCTGCTGACGCTCGTCGCCGATACGGTCGCCGAGGCCGACGTTTCGCTCGAGTTCGGGGTCGCGAAGCAGGATACCGACGGCCGCTTTGTCCCCGACCCCGACAAGGACCTGGCCTACAGCGCACTTCTGGACATCGAGCCCGCCTTGGGCCAGGCACGTGACCCGCAGGTCTCCCCCGCGCGCTTCCCATACGGAACCGCGAACGACAACGGCGACTGGGGCATGGTGGTCACGCTGTCGAACCCGTACACGAGCCGGGCGAGCACGCTGTCCGCCGTCACCGGCCTGCTGCTGCTGATGGCCGGGATCGCCCTCATGGTGGCGGTGCTGGTCGCCGCGTTCCTCGCCCGTCGCTTCACCACGCCGCTCACGCGGCTGACGGAGGCCTCGCGCCGGCTGGCCGAGGGCGACCTCTCCTCGCGGGTGGCGACCGACGAGGTGTCCTCGAGCACGACGGAGCTCCGGGCCCTGTCCCAGCAGTTCAACACGATGGCCGACCGCCTCGAGCAGAGCGTCGCGATCATCCGCCGCGACCGCGACTATAGCCGCGACTTCCTTGCCGACGTCAGCCACGAGCTGCGCACCCCGATCGCCGCGATGCGCACGTTCATCGAGCTCCTCCAGGGCCCGGCCGGTCGCGACCCTTCGGCCCGTGTCGAGTTCCTCGATTCGTCGGCGGTCCAGCTCGACCGGCTCGACTGGCTGGCCCAGAACCTGCTCGAGCTGTCCAAGCTCGACTCCGGCCTCGTACTGCTGGACCTCCGGCCCGAGGACGTGCGGGGGACGATCGAGTCGGCCGTCGAGCAGCAGCAGGCCGCCGCCGAGCGCAAGGGGATCCGGCTCACGACGAAGCTGCCGTCGAGCCCGCTCCGAATCCGGCACGACCCGCCGCGGGTCGGACAGGTCATCTCGAATCTCGTCGGCAACGCAGTCAAGTTCACCGAGCGCGGATCGATCGACGTCATCGCCCACCAGACGGCCGATGGCGGCGCGCTGATCGAGGTGGTCGATACGGGCGTCGGCATCGCCGAGAGCGAGATGCCACAGATCTTCGACCGCTTCTATCGCGGTTCGGGGGCGAACGAGGCGCGCGGGACGGGATCCGGGCTCGGGCTCGCGATCGTGAAGTCGATCGTCGACATGCACCACGGGTCGATCGCCGTCGAGAGCCGGGTCGGGCAGGGGTCGCGGTTCGTGGTCGAGCTCCCGAAGGACCCGCGCGAGCCGGTGCCGGTGCCGGCCGCCGGCGACCAGACGTCGGACGCGAACGAACCGACGATCCCGAAGGTGGACGAATCTTCACCGGCCGGAGGCCCCGCGTTAAGTCCCGGTCCGGCAACCTTGTCCACGAACCCCGGCCAGCCCGACGGTGGTACCAGCGTCCAGCCAGAGAAGCAATTCACCCAGCCATGACCGACGAACCCGCATCCGACGCTCCCCAGGGCGTCGGTCAACCCGATCCCCTCGAAGACACGCAGCGTGTGGACGTCCCGAGGTACGCCCCGACGCCCGACCCGCGCCCCGACGCGCGGTGGGCATGGGCGACGACCGGCGAGCCTGGGGGGCCCAGCCCGTGGCAGGACCCGGGGACGAGAACGGCGGGCATGCCGAGTGCACCCACGGCCGACCAGCTGGCTGGCGCGACCGCCCAGCCCGGCCCGTCGGGCGCCTGGGCGGCGACGCCGGGCGTCACCGGCGCGACATCGCCCACCTGGGGTCCGCCAGCGCCGGCCGCCACCGAACCGGTCGTACCGACCCGCCGCCGCGGCGGAGTGGGCATCGGCTCCATCGTCACCGTCTCGGTGCTGTCCGCCGTGCTCGCCTCGGGCGGCACGGTCCTCCTGCTCGATCGCGCGGGCGCGTTCGACAACCCCGCCCCGGCGTCGATCATCGGCAGCGGCCAGCAGACCGGCTCCCAGCTCCCCGTGACCATCGACGAGTCGTCCGCCGTCATCGACGCCGCCGCCAAGGTGGGCCCCGCGGTCGTGAAGATCGACACCGAGGGCACGGGCAGCGATCCCTTCCAGCAAGCGACCAAGGGCGTCGGGTCGGGCGTGATCTACGACCCGAACGGCTGGATCCTCACCAATCGCCACGTGATCGCCGACGCCACCAAGCTGACCGTGGACCTCAAGGATGGGCGGTCCTTCCCGGGCACGGTGTACGGGATCGACACCCTCACCGATCTCGCGATCGTGAAGATCGACCAGACCGGGCTCCCGACGGCCCCGATCGGCCACTCGGATGGCCTCAAGGTCGGGCAGCTGGTGGTCGCGATCGGCAGCCCGCTCGGCACGTACTCGTTCTCGGTCACGAGCGGGATCGTCTCGGGCAAGGGCCGCACGATCACCGTCGACGACGGCAAGCGGATCTCGAACCTGATCCAGACCGACGCCGCGATCAACCCGGGCAACTCGGGCGGGCCGCTGGTCGACGCCGCAGGTTCCGTCGTGGGCATCAACACGGCAGTCGCCACCGACTCGAGCGGGATCGGGTTCGCCATCCCGATCGACATTGCGCGCCCGATCATGGACCAGGCCCTCAAGGGCGAGGCGCTGTCGCGCCCCTGGATCGGCGTCCGGTTCGTGCCGATCGACAAGCAGCTCAAGCAGGATCGCAACCTGACCGTCGAGACCGGCGCGCTGGTGACGACGGTCGGCGGCACCGACCCGGCGATCACGCCCGACAGCCCGGCGGACAAGGCGGGCCTCAAGGACGGCGACGTCATCGTCTCGATCAACGGCACGACGATCGACCAGGAGCACCCGCTCGACGCGCTGCTCGTGCAGTACGCGCCCGACGACACGATCACGCTGAGCGTGCTCCGTGACGGAGGCACCGTGCAGATCAAGGTCAAGCTCGGGACGCGGCCGAAGGACCTGTAGGCCCACGGCGCCGGCAGGTCAGCTCGTCCGGCGCCGCCGGATCTCGACGCCCGCGCTGCGCAATGTGCCGCCCAGCCGGACATCGGGCTTGCGGATGCGGACGGTGACCTCGTCGGCCGCGAACTCCGCCAGGAGCTCGTGCGCGATCGCCTCGGCCAGCGCCTCGATCAGGTCGAAGCGCGTTGACTCCACGATCTGGCGGCAGGTCTCGAACACCTTCGCGTAGTCGAGGGTCTGCGCGAGGTCGTCGCTCAGGCCCGCCGGCTGGAGGTTGAGCGCGAGCTCGACGTCGACCTCGAACCGCTGGGGCGTCTCGTGCTCCTCGGGGTAGACGCCGTGCGTGCCGCTGAACTCCATGCCGTCGAGGACGATGCGGTCGCTCATCGGGCCGATCCCTCGGGCCAGCCGATGGGCCGCCATCCCCGGACGACGGCGTCGGCGACCCGCGCGGCGCGTCCGTTCTCGCGCACGTCGTGGACGCGCACGATGTCCACCCCCGCCATGACGCCCAGCACCGTCGTCGCCACGGTCGCCTCGACCCGCTGGTCGGCCGGCAGGTCGAGCAACCTGCCCAGCGTCGACTTGCGGGATGTGCCCAGCAGGACGGGACGACCCAGCGAGCGCAAGGTCGCGAGGTTCGCGAGCAGGGCGAGGTTGTGCTCGGGCGTCTTGCCGAACCCGAACCCCGGATCGACGAGGATCGCTTCCAGGGCGACCCCGGCTTCGAGTGCTCGGTCGAGGGCGGCCCGGAGGTCCGCGACCACCTCGGCCACGACGTCGCGGTACTCGGGCTGGGCGCGGTTGTGCATCAGGACGATCGGAACGCGGCGCTCTGACGCCAGGCGCACCATCGCCGGGTCGTCGGACACGCCCCACACGTCGTTGAGGAGGTGGGCGCCCGCATCGAGGGCGGCCGCCGCGACCTCGGGGCTCGTGGTATCCACGGAGATCGGCACGTCCGGCTGGTCCGCGGCGATCGCCCGGATCACCGGGACGACCCTGGCGATCTCCTCCGCGGGCTCGACCGGATCATGACCGGGGCGGCTCGACGCGCCGCCGACGTCCAGCAGGTCGGCGCCGTCGGCGACCATCCGCCGCGCCTGGTCCACCGCCGCGGCGACCGGGTCGGAAGCGGCCAGCAGCCCGTCGCCGGAGAACGAGTCGGGCGTCGCGTTGAGCACGCCCATCAGGTGGGTGCGATATCCCCAGGTGAACGCCTGCGGGCCGATCCGGGTGACGCCCGAGGCACCGGGCTGGCCGGCGATCATGCCGCGACCGGATCGCGCAGCGCCGGATCGTCGACGAGCCGCGCCCGGGCCGCCCCGACGAGGTACAGCGATCCGGCGACCACGACCGGGCCGTCGCCCGTCACGAGCGCGACGTCGAGGGCCGCCGCAGGATCAGGCGCGACCAGCACCCGGCCACCCGGGAGGGCCGCACGCCATATATCCGCGAGGTCCGCGGCCGGCAGGGCCCGTGGGACGTCGAGCGTGGTGCACACGATCGTGGCATCGCCGACGCTGGGGCTGGCCGCGATCGCGCCGACGACGCCGGCCACGTCCTTGTCGGCCATCGACGCCCAGACGAACACCAGCGGCCGGGGCGGGCGGGCCGAGCCACCCGCGAGGTAGGGCCGGAGGTCCGCGAGCGCCTGGGCCAGGGCGTGCGCGCCGTCGGGGTTGTGCGCGCCGTCGAGCAGCACCTCTCTCGGGCTGCCGCCGCCCGGGCGGTCGGCCTGCACCAGCTCCAGCCGGCCCGGCCAGGTGGCGCTCGCGTAGCCGCGGCGCCGGGCGTCGGCCGGGACGCTCGCGATGCCGGCCGTCTCCAGCGCGTCGAGCACCGCATCGGCGACGGCGACGTTGGCCGCCTGGTGCCGGCCGCGGAGGGCGACGGTCGTCGGTCCCAGTCGCGGGAGGACGACCCGCTGCGCATCGCGGTCCCAGTCGAGGATGGGCGCGGGCGCCACGATCGTGAGCGGCGCGCCGAGGCGGGCAGCGCGACGCCGCACGACCAGGAGCGCGTCGCCCGTGGCACCGGTGACGGCCAGGTCGCCGCGCCCGATGATCGCCGCCTTCTCGCGGGCGATCGCCGTCACGGTTGTCCCGAGTCTGTCGGTGTGGTCGAGTCCGACGTTGGTGACGACCGCCACGCCGCCGTCCCAGGCGTGCGTCGCGTCCAGGCGACCCCCGAGCCCGACCTCGACCAGGGCCACGTCGAGGGCGGCATCCGCGAAATGCTGGAACATCACCGCGGTCAGCAGCTCGAACTCGGTCGGCGGCCCGAGACGCGGCGCGATCCGGTCGGCAAGGGGAAGCACCGCTCCGACGAGCCGGGCGAACGATGGAGCATCGATCGGCCGCCCATCGACGACGATCCGCTCCCGGTAGGTCACGAGATGCGGCTTGGGCGTCTCGCCGACGCGATAGCCGGCGGCCCTGAGCGCCGAGCCGGCCAGGGCGATGACGCTGCCCTTGCCGTTCGTGCCGGCCACGAGCGCGCCGCGGACGGCCAGCTGCGGATCGCCCATGGCCCGGAGCAGCGCGCGGACCCGCCCCAGGCCGAGGCGTATCCCGTACCGGCCGCGCGACTCGATCTCGGCCAGCGCATCGGCGTACGTGAGGTCAGGGGCGACCGTCGGATCCTGTCGCTCGCCGCGGGCACTCACGACTTCGTCAGGTCGTCCTCGTAGAACACGCACTGGTTGAACCGCGGCGTCAGGCACACGTCGTTGACGTAGCCCTCGTCGAGGTGCACCCCGCCCCGTAGCTGGCAGCGCGACACGTTGTTGGGCTGCCGCAGGAGGCCCTTGAGCAGGTGCGGCGCCTGGATCGGGATCGCGCCCCGTGGTCCGGTCATGTAGAAGTGCGGGCACACGTTCCGCCGCAGGTTGGGGAGCCCGAAGCCAGTGCGCGCCGGCGGCATCTGGCGCTGCCCGGGTAGCGGCGGGCGTTGCATGCCGGGGTAGGGCGAACGTTGCAGACCGGGCAGCGGCGGGCGTGGATGGCCCGGCAGCGGCGGGCGCATGGGGTACTGCACCCGCGCATAGCTCCGCTCGGGCGGCGGCGGGGCGACGGGCGGCGGCGGCTCGGGCTCGGGCTCGGGGGCTCCGCCGGCACGCGGCTGGACCCGGGCGATCGGACCGTGGCTCCACGATCCGCGATCCCCCGGGGACGGACGCATGGGCCGACGATCTCGAGCCTCCAAGGCCTCCCTCTTGGGTCCGGCACCCGGGAGTGGTGCCTCGACGCATCGGTGAGCGTACCACCGGGACCCCCCTCGGAGGGACCCGTCGCCCGGCCCATGCGATGGTCCCGGACCGCGGCGTGCGACAATCGGCACCGATGGAATCCCGGCGAGGGGGCCGGCCACCGCAGGTTCGCCCCCGCCCCGCCTCGTTCGGCCGCCCGACACCGCCCGCGCTGCGCTCGGCCGCTCCATCGCCCACGCGCCTCGCGCGCCATCGCCGGATCGACCGGCGACGCGGCCTCCCGACGCCCGTCGGCGCGGCGCTCGCGGCTGGTGTCGTGGCCCTGGGGATCGGCGTGCTCTGGATTGCCAGCGGCGCGTTCGGCCCGTTCGTCTCGGGCGTCCTGACCGGGTTCGGCGGCTTCGTCGACACCCTGGGTGCGGCCGTCGGCAGCGCGCCACCCACGGCCGCACCGCCGACCAGCGACGCGCCGGTCATCGTTCCGCCCGCGGAGTCCTACACGAACGACGACACGATCGACGTGACGGTCACGGTTCCCTCGGCCGTCGTGGGCGACGCCAAGTCCACGGTCCGGCTGTGGGTCGCCGTCGGCGAC
The DNA here is from genome assembly GCA_963779575.1 of uncultured Chloroflexia bacterium. Lineage (GTDB taxonomy): Bacteria > Chloroflexota > Limnocylindria > Limnocylindrales > CSP1-4 > CAIXZV01. Next base: position 266,467 of record CAVZYT010000005.1, on the reverse strand, counting down.
GGCGAGCCCACGCTGCTGGTCGAGCAGGCGGTCGGGCCGACCTCCCAGCAGCTCATCCCGAACGTCGAGCTGAGCAAGGGCCGCAACAACTTCGAGGCCTCGATCATGGGCCCGGGTGGCGAGAGCGAGCGGTCAGCGGTCGTGAGCTGGGTCCTCGACACCTCGAAGCCAAAGCTCACGATCATCTCGCCCAAGGACGGCTCGTCGACGGCGAAGAACACGGTGACGATCAAGGGCAAGACCCAGGCCCGCAGCTCGGTCAGGGTCCGCAACGACGAGAACGGCGCCACGACGACCGTCGACGCCAACAAGGACGGCCTGTTCGAAGCCAGGATCGCGATCGCCGCAGGGATGAACGCGATCCTGATCACGACCACGGATCCCGCCGGCAACCCGAACGAGGCCAACCTCACGATCCGCAAGGGGTCGGGCAAGACGACGGCCAAGCTGACCGCGACCGCCTATCAGTTCAAGACCAGGAAGCTCCCGAAGTCGGTGACCTTCACGGTCGTCGTGACCGATCCCGACGGCGCCGCCGTTGCCGACGGCGTCGCCCTGTTCACCGTGTCGGTCCCGGGGCTCGAGGCGATCGTCTCGAGCGAGATCAAGCTCAAGAACGGGACCGCGCGGTTCACGACCAGCATCCCCAAGGGTGCGATGCCCGGGTCCGGGCTCGCCACGGTGCTGGTGAACACCGCCGACTTCGGCAACGTCACCGACCGCCAGGTGCTGACCGTTCGCTGAAATCGACCGCGCGTTCGAGGCGCGGCGCGTTCGCCTCGACAGGTGGCTCCGGCGCAGCTACGATCGCCCCATGCCGGTCTGGCGTTGCCCGCACTGCGGAACACCGCAGGCGGAGAGCTCGCGCTGCTGGGTCTGTCGGCGATCGACGACGACCTGTGCGACCTGTCTCCATTTTCGGCGGGGCATCGCGAGCGGCCTTGGGCTGTGCGGCCTCGATCCGCGGCACGCAGCGCTCGACGGCTCCGAGATCCGTGCGTGCTGGATCGCCGCGGTGCCGCCCGCGGCGGGCGCCGTCCACGGCGTCACCCGCGAGGCGGATCGCCGATCATCGCCGATGTTCGAGGCGGACCGGCCGCCCGCGCGGACGTTCGTTCCGGTCGACGAGCTCGCGGGCCTCGAGCGCGTCCTGGCGCGCGAGGCGCCGATCGCCGACGGGGCGCCAGCCGGCGACGACCTGGTGACGGCCGCGCCCGGCCCGAACGGATGGTCGCTCTGGGGCGACCCCGAATCCTAGGCCGAGCGCCGCCCGGGCCGCGCGCCGCGCCCGTGGTCGCCCGTACGGATCAGGGGCAGGTGAGGGTCGTCGGGTCCGCGAAGACGAGGTCGATCTTGGTGCCGAACGGCTTGTTCTGGCCCGGGTTCGGCGTCTGGTCGGAGACCAGCCAGTCGGCCGGGATCGGGTCGGTCTCGGGCGGATCGGCGGTGATGACGCCCACCTGGAAGCCGTCGGCGTCGATCTGCGTCGGGGCGACTTCCTGCGTCATGCAGCGGTAGTCGCCGACGTTGCTCGGGGGCGGCGTTGGTGACGGGGTCGGAACCGGCGTCGGTGTTGGGGCCGGGGTCGGTGCGGGCGTCGGGGCGGGGGTCGGGGCAGGCGTTGGGCTCGGGGTCGGTGTCGGGGCCGGCGTTGGGCTCGGGGTCGGCTCGGGCCCCTTCGAGACCACGTAGTCCACCGGCGCGCCCGGGGCCACGACGATGTTCGCGCCCGGATCCTGGGCGATGATCGCGCCGGTCGGGATCGAGGGGTCGAATGCGTCGGTGCGGATCCCCGGCGTCAGGCCCGCCTGGACGATGAGCTGGACGGCTTGGCTCTCGGGCTTCGCGCGCAGGTCCGGCACGACCACCGCGATCTTGCCGCGAGCCGTCACGACGGTCACCGCGGTTCCGGCGGGAATGGACGTGCCGGCAGGCGGGTCCTGGCTGATGATCTGGTCAGGCGGCAGGCTCGACTCCTCGGTGCCGCCGACCGTGATCGTGAGGCCGAGCGTTGCGGCCTGCTGCTCGGCGCTCGTGATATCGAGGCCGACGAAATTCGGCACCGCCACGGGCGCCCCGGAGGGCGACGCGGACGGCGACGCCGAGCCGGAACCACCGGTCAGGAAGCGGAACAGCAAGAAGCCGATCAGCAGCAGCACCACGATGCCCGCGATGCCGGCGACCCACGCCCACGGGCTCGAGGGCTGCGGGTCCTCGTCCGGGCCAGGTTCGTCGGGCACCGGCGGCGGCGGCGGCGTGCCCTGCGTGGACACCGTGGGCGGCGCGGCCGGCGGGCGGGCGTAGGCGCTCGGCGGGTAGGGAATTGGGGCCGGGCGGGCCTGCGTCGCGGCGACGGCCGCGGCCGCACCGACCGCCGCGGCTCCGGCGACCGCGGGCTTGTCGTCGGCGGCGCCCAGGAACCCCTCGAGCGCGCTCGCCATTGCCGCGGCGGAGGCAAAGCGCTGGGCCGGGTCGAGCGCCATCGCGCGGGTGACGATCCCGTCCAGCTCGGGCGGCACGGAGGGTCGCAGCGCGGAGGGACGCGGCGGGGTCGTGGTCAGGCGGGCCATCGCGATGGCCGCAGCGCCGTCGCCCGAGAACGGCCGCTGGCCGGTCAGGCACTCGAACAGCACGATGCCCAGCGAGTAGATGTCCGAGGCCGCGGTCGCGGGCTCGCCGCGGGCCTGCTCGGGGCTGAAGTAGTGGACGGAGCCCATCGTGGTCCCGGGCAGGGTCACCGAAGAGTCGGTCATGGCGCGGGCGATGCCGAAGTCGGCGACGTGCACCCGCCCGTCACGTCCGATCAGGATGTTCGACGGCTTCACGTCGCGATGGACGATGCCCCGGTAGTGGGCCACCTGGAGGGCGCGGGCGACGTCGGCCGCGACGTGGGCGGCCTGGCGAGGCGCGAGCGGCCCGTTGTCACGCAGGATCGACGCCAGGTCCTGGCCCTCGACCAGCTCCATGACGATGTACGGCCCCGACTCGTCCTCGCCGAAGTCGAAGACGGGCACGATGTTGGGGTGGCTGAGCGAGGCCGCCGCACGCGCTTCGTCGCGGAACCGGGCAAGGAACTCCGGGTCCTGGCCCAGCTCGGGCCGCAGGAGCTTGACCGCGACGTCCCGCTCGAGCTGCGCGTCGCGCGCCCGATAGATGGTCGCCATGCCCCCCTGCCCAAGGAGCTCGAGCAGCCGGTACCGACCGCCGAGGGTGCTCCCGATCTCGGTCACGGTGTGGTCGTCTCCCTCTGGCCAGTGCGCCTTGCGGCGCCGGGCGCATCCTACCCTACGGGCCCGCGGGGCAGGCTCAGATGTCCAACGACCGCAGGTATTCGCGGAACTCGCTGCCGATGTCGGGCCGCGCGAGCGCCAGCTCAACGGACGCCTGGAGCCAGCCCATCGTGGTGCCGGCGTCGTAGCGCTGGCCCTCGAACGCGTACCCGAAGACCGCCTGCTCCTCCATCAGCGCCTGGATCGCGTCAGTGAGCTGGATCTCTCCGCCGGCGCCCCGCTGCGTCTGCTCGAGCTTGTCGAAGATCTTCGGCGTCAGCACGTAGCGCCCGATGACCGCGAGGTTCGACGGCGCGGAGCCCGGCTCGGGCTTCTCGACGATCGACGTCACGCGGTACGTCCGGTCCGGATCGCCGTCGTCGTCGACCGGCTCGCCACCGATGACGCCGTAGCGCCCGGTCTCCTCGGGCGGCACCTCCATCACCGCCACGACGGACCCGTGGTGCTGCTGATAGGCGTGGATCAGCTGTCCGATGCACGGCCGGTCCGAGACCACGACGTCGTCAGGGAGGATCACGGCGAACGGCTCGTGGCCGATGAGGTCCTTGGCCATCAGGACCGCATGGCCGAGGCCCAGCTGCTCCTTCTGGCGCACGTAGGCCACCTGGGCGAGGTCGCTGATGTGGCGCACCTGGCGCAGCTTCTCGATCTCGCCCTTCTCCTCGAGCAGGTGCTCCAGCTCGTAGTTGAGGTCGAAGTGGTCCTCGATGGCCCGCTTCTGGGACGAGGTGACGATGATGACCTGCTCGATGCCCGCGGAGACCGCTTCCTCGACCGCGTACTGGATGATCGGCTTGTCGACCAGCGGCAGCATCTCTTTCGGCTGCGCCTTGGTGGCGGGCAGGAACCTGGTGCCCCAGCCGGCAGCCGGGAAGACAGCTTTGCGGACGCGCATCGAACCTCTCGAGCAAGGGGAGGGTGTGTGGCCAGTATACCGGCGGGCTTGTTTCGCCAGCCGTCACGGACCCGTCCATGGAGGATCGCGACGGGGCGTCAGGTCGTGCCGGCGGGGTCCGTCGTGAACGCGGCGACGAGCTCCGAGAAGGGGCCCGGGCGGTCGAGGTTGGTGAGGTGCATCGCCCGCGGGAGCACGACGTGGCGCCCGCGGCGGCAGGCGGCCGCCCACGGGTCACCGCCTGGCCCGAAGACGGGGTCGAGCGCGCCGTTGACCACGAGCACGGGCGTCCACAGCCGGGCAAGGCGCTCGAGGAACCGGGTGCGCGCCAGAACGCGCAGCGCCTCCGCGCCGCCCGCCTCCCAGAAACCGCCCGCGATGATCGGGTCCGCGACGGCACGCCCGTAGCGCATCCGGAAGTAGCCCCGGTTGGCGGCGTCGAGCGCCCGCGTCGGCGCGTGGTCGAGGCCCCACGCCAGCGCACGGAACAGCGCCCCGACGGGTCCGACCGGCTCCGCCGAGCAGCCCGAGAGCACGAGGCCGGCGACGCGCTCGGGACATCGCTCCGCCGCCTCGATCGCGACGTAGCCGCCGAGGGAGAGGCCGACCACCACGGCGCGGCCGGACGGCACCTCGGCCTCGATCGCGGCGATGACCGCGTCGCTCGCGGTGGCCATCGTGAACGGCTCATCGGCCCGCTCGCCGTGCCCGGGCAGGTCGATCGCGATGCACCGGTAGCGCCCCGAGAGCCGGCGCAGCTGCGGCCACCAGTGATGACGGGTCAGCCGCGTTCCGTGGACGAACACGATCGCCGGCGCGTCGTCGGGGCCGAGCGCGATCCAGGGCCTGGTGCCGGCCGCCGGGCCGGGCGCGATGCTTGCCATGGTCAGACGACGCGGTGCTCGATCGCCCAGAGCGCGGCCTGCGTGCGGCTGGCCAGGTCGAGCTTGCCGAGGATGTTCGAGACGTGGGTGCGGGCCGTCCGTTCCGTGATGTCGAGGATCGAGGCGATCTCCTTGTTGGAATGCCCCTTGGCGACCAACGCGAGGACCTCGCGCTCGCGATCGGTGAGCGGCTCGTGCGCAGGCGCGTCGTCGCGCCTGGTGCGGATCCGGTTCGTGAGCAGGCGGGCAACCTGCGGATCGAGGTGGACCTCACCGGCGTGGGCACGGCGAACAGCGACCGCGACGTCGTCGGCATCGGCGTCCTTGAGCAGGTACCCGGTCGCCCCGGCCTCGAGCGCGGCGGTGACCCGCTCCTCCTCGATGAAGCTGGTGAGGGCGACGACCTCGACGTCCGGGTAGCGGGCCTTGATCTCGGCCGTGGCGGCGATTCCGTCCATCACGGGCATCAGCAGGTCCATCAGCACGACGTCGGGCCCGAGCTCCCCGACCAGCTCCACGGCGCGCCGCCCGTCCTCGGCCTCGCCAACGACCTCGATGTCGTCCAGCAGCTCGAAGAATCCGTGCAGGCCGCGTCGGACGACGGCGTGGTCGTCCACCAGCAGCACCTTGATCCGCGCCGGCGCCTCAACCGGGGCGTCGTCCGTCGGCCCGTCCATCGGCGTGAGCATAGCCGCAGCGGGCAGAGGGCCGCGCTGATGGGGCCCTCTGGCCGGCGCAGGGCCGCGCCGATCCGTCAGCGGCGGGACGGCGCCTCGCCGCCGGGCCCGGGACGGGGCGGGACGATCTCCGTGTCGCCCTCCCGGATCGCGGCGTCGCGGCGGCGCGCCCGCTCGCGGCTCGCCGTCCCGAGGCGGATCGACGTGAATGGGATCCGGACTTCGCGGAACACCTCGACCGAGACGAGGAAGCCGGCGAACAGGAACAGGACGCCCAGGAACTTGCCCAGCTGGTAGAGGTCGGTCGAGCCGGCCCGGTTGAGCGAGTCGGTGAGCACCGGGAAGAACGCGCCGAGCGCGATCAGCAGCGTCGCCGGCACGCGGGAGTGGAGCCGCCCGGCGACCAGCTCGCGCGCGGCGCCGGGCAGCGACGCGACGAGGTTGACGGGGATGGCGACCACCGCGATGCACAGGTTGAACAGGAACGAGTCGCCCGACTGGCCGGGGTCGAGCGAGTAGCCGAGGACCCGCTTCTTGGGCATGAACATGTAGGCCGAGAACAGCGCCCCGAGGAGGAGCGCGCCGCCGCCCGTGATGTTGGGCAACGGCGTCAGCAGCCGGATGTAGCCGGGCATCGCCGCGCCCGTCGGCTGGCCGGTGGTCGCGCTCACCGAGTACCCGGGCGGCGGCAGCGGCGGTGCCGTGACCACCAGCACCAGCGAGAGCACCGTGACGACGATCATCGCGCCGCCCGCGAACCAGGTCCAGCGAGGATTCACGAAGTACGTCTCGAGGCCGATCGCGAGCGACAGGATGATGCCGCCGAACAGGTACAGGAACGGCAGCGGGCCGGCGCCCGCGTAGTTCGAGGAGTTGCGGATCATGAACGTGATGAGCGCCCCGAACAGGAGCAGCACCGCGTACGTGTAGCCGAATCGGGTCCGGCCGAGCAGGAACGCCGTCCCGAGGCCCAGCCAGCCGGCCGTCCAGATGGCGCCGGTCAGGTACCACGCCCGATACAGGTTCTCGTTCCAGCCGTCGGCCGCCGCGACGGCCTCGGCGCCTGCGCCGATGGCGTAGCAGACCATCCCGAACGCCCAGACCAGCTGGAATCCGTGGCGCCGGTCGCGCCACTGATCGAGCAACATCACCGCGAACAGGGCCGCGAGCGCCGACGTAAGGGCGGGCAGCACAACGGGGCTCATGCGCTGGCCTCCGCGGACGCGTCGATCCCGTCCTCGCCGGACGACGCATGCGCCGCGACGAACACGAGCAGCAACCGGTCGAGGAGGCCGGTCGACGCGTCGTACAGCTGGCCGACGGCGACCGCGTTGACCCCGCTCCGACGGGCGACGAGCCGCAGCTCGGCGAGGAACGGGCGACGGGCGGCGACGAACATCGACACGCCGGCCTCGATGGGGATCCCGTGGCGCCGGACCCGGGCGCCGAGCAGCGCGGCCAGCTCGACGGCCTCGGCCTCCGCGTCGTCCCTGGCCTGACCCGCGCCGTCGAGAAAGCGGACGAGGGCGTCCGCGAGGCGCCGTCCGGGCTCGCGGAACGCATCGCGCTCGGCCTCCGGGACGATCGACCGGAGGTCCGTCCCTTCGCCACCGACCTCGCCGTACCGCCGGCGATAGGCGGCGCTCAGGCGGTTGGTCGTGTCGCCGACACCGCCCAGGGCGCCCACGGCGCCGGTCCGGCGCGCGGCCACGAGGCGCTCCAGCGTCCGGCGCTCGAACCGCCGGTGGCCGCCCAGGGTCGTGAACGCCGGCACCCGCCCTTCATCGGCCCAGCGACGGAGCGTGTCGGGGTCGACGCCGAGGAGCCGGCTCGCCTGACCCAGCGGCAGTCGCTCCGCGGGAGCGCGTTCGGGGCGCGACCGGGCTTCCGGCACGAGTCCTCCGTCTCCAGGGCGTGATTCAGCCCGGGCAGCTGGTCAGAATCTGGGTAAACCTTGGTCGCTCCACGAGACCGCGGCGCCGGAGTGTAGGCATGCGCGCCGTCGCGCGTCAACCTGCCCGCCCGGCACCTGGGCGCCGCGGGGAATCAGGCGGGGACGAACTCGTGGTCGTCGCGATGGATCCCGTCGCACAGGCCCCAGGCGGGCGGGTCGAGCGGGAGCTCCACCGGGCGCATGATCTCGCGCACCTCGCCTCGGCGGCACAGCAGGTAGCCCTTCTCGGCCATCCAGCGGCGGACGCACGCCGGGTCGCCGTGGAACTGGTGCGGACCGGGGTTGATCGGGGTCTGCTCGGTCCAGCCGACGGCCACCTCGGGCGCAACGGTGTCCAGCAGGTTGACGCGCCACGGCGTCCCGTCGATGACCTCGCGGCACCCGTCGCAACGCAGCGCGACGTTGTCGGTCACGATCGTGCGGATCGTCACGCCCATGATCTCCATCGCGAGCGAGGATAGCAGCGCGACGATGGGCTGGTGGTACCCCCAGCCGGATTCGAACCGGCGATCTCCACCTTGAAAGGGTGGCGTCCTAGGCCTCTAGACGATGGGGGCCCATGACCCGCGGCGGGGCCGGGCGAGTGTAACAGAGGGCTCCCGTTGCTCCGCGCTCGCCCGACCGGTCACGTCGTCCGCGTCCCGTTCCAGATCATGCCCATGATCAGCGCCGCCGACAGGAACATGAGCGCCCCGACGGCGACGAGACCGCCGACGACGGCCGAGAGGACCGCCCGCCCGTCGCGACCGTCGCGCCCAGCCTGGACGACGCCGAACACCGCCAGCACGGCCACCGCGGCGAACACGAGACCACAGATCGCGAACCCGGTCGCCATCATCGGGACCTGCAGCTGGTCGCGTGCGAACGTGGAATAGAGCAGGAACCCGATGCCCCCGACCAGCGCGATCACGAGCGTCGCCCGCAGGGGCGTGATCCGGAACGGACCAAGGTGGGGTCCCCGGCTCCGGGCCGGATCGTCGCGAGCGGGAGAAACCCTGGGGTTCGCGCCGTCCGGGTAGCGTCGGCTCATCCGGGCGAGCGTAGCAGGACCGGCGGCGCCGGCCCGTCGAGCCTATCGGCTGGCCAGGGCGGCGAGCTCTTGGTCGGGCTCGGGGGCGATGCCACCCTGCCAGCGGTGGTAGATCGCCACGTTCCACGACAGGCGTGGCCGCTTCAGCTCGGCGCCGAGCGCTGCGCCCCGCTCACCGAACGCGTCTCGCAGGAACGACTGCGCGTCGTCGATCGACTCGAACGTCCAGAAGCAATGAAGGACGCGGATCTTGAACGCATCACCGGCGAGGAACGGGCCCTCACGCCGGCTCCACACCCGGTACTCGGGCGACTGGGCGTCGCGAAGCTTGCTGACGTCGTCGCGGCCGTAGTTGTGCACGACCAGGAGCCGGCCGCCGGGCCGGAGCACCCGGTCGACCTCGGTAAGCTCCGCGTTGTCCACGCCGCGGAACGCCGTCCACAGGGTGACGAGGGCGTCGAGGCTGTCGTCGGGGAGGTCGAAGGCGAGCGGGCTCGTGAGGGGCAGCGGGATGCTCGCGATGCCACCTGAGGTCAGGCGATCGCGGAGGCCGCCGTCGGGAAGGTCGACGAAACCGACGTCACGACCTGCGAGCGGGCCAAGCGCATCCAGGGCGCGGACGAGCTTGCCCTCGAGGTCGACTGCTGCCCTGAGACGCGGGACGAGCGGTGCTTCAAGCACCAACGGGAGATCAGACACGCTGCCCGAGGATACGCCGCGAGCGCCCGGGTTCGTTCAGTCGATCTCGCTACGAGACACCCCCCCATTCGGGGGATCGGTCGCTAGCGACGCACCTTGAGCACGCGCGCGCCACGCGCGGGCAGCTCGAGCAACGCACGGCCGTCGGTCACGGTGACGGCATCGCCGGCCGGCCAGGCCCACCCTGCCGGTGCAACGGGCGCCAGCTCGCCACGCTCGAGACCGGGGACCTGCACCTCCACCCGGGCCGCCTCCTCGCCGGCGTTGAGTCCGATGACGAACGCGTCTTCGCCGTCGGCCCGGACGTAGGCGGCGGCCATCCCGTCGGCCCCCGCGGGCGCGAACCACCCGCGTCGCAACGCCGCATGACGATGTCGGAGGTCGATCAGGCCCGCGACGAACCCCCGCAGCTCGAGGTCGCCGGCGGTGCGGTCCGCGGGGAACGCGCCCCGACAGTCCGGGTCGTGACCGCCGGCCATCCCGATCTCGTCCCCGTAGTAGATGCAGGGCGCCCCCGGGAGCGTCATCTGGGCGAGGGTCGCCAGGCGCACGGCCGCCTTGTCGCCGCCGCAGATCGTCAGGATGCGGGCCATGTCATGGCTGCCCAGCAGGTTCAGCTGCACCGCCACGACCTCCGGATCGTACGTTCGGACCTGGTGCTCGACCCGCTGGATGAACTCCCGGCCGTCGTCCCGGCGGATCCCCGCCCGGACATCGACATGCGCGTCGATGGCGACCTGGTCGCGATGCTCGCCGGCGGCGAACGAGAGGATCGCGAACGCCAGCTGGTAGTTCATGTACGCGTCGAACTGGTCTCCCTGGAGCCAGCGGTGGTCCTCGTTCCAGACCTCGGCCACGATGTAGGCGTCCGCGTTCAGCGCCTTGACCCGGCGCCGGAACTCCCGCCAGAACTCGTCATCGTCGATCTCGGCGGCGACGTCCAGCCGCCAGCCGTCGGCGCCGAACCGGATCCAGTGCTCGGCGACGCGCATCAGGTACTCGCGCACGTGCGGGTTGTCGGTGTTGAGCTTGGGCAGCGCGGGCATGTTCCACCACGCCTGGTAGCCGAGCGAGAAGCTCGTCTCCGTGCCGAAGCTATCGCTCCCACCGTCGCCTCCCGAGGCATGGCGGAGCGTCTCGTCGGGGTAGGCGCGCAGCGGACGGCCCTGGGCGAGCGCCTCGCGGTCCACCCGGAACCAGTCGATGTAGGGCGAGGCGATCCCGCACTCGAGGATGTGGTTGAACGCCCAGAAGCCACGGCTGGCGTGGTTGAACACGCCATCGAGGATCACGCGCATGCCCCGCGCGTGGGCTGCATCGAGCAGCTCGCGCAGCGCAGGCTCGCCGCCCAGGAGGGGGTCCACCACGAGGTAGTCGTACGTGTGATACCGGTGATTCGAGGCGGACGAGAAGATCGGCGTGAGGTAGATCGCGGTGATCCCGAGGTCCGCGAGCTCGTCCAGACGGTCCACGACGCCGTACAGGTCGCCGCCCTTGAAGCCGTGCAGGGTCGGCGGCGCGTCCCAGTCCTCGAGCGGCCCCGGCGCCTCGACCCGCCCGCTGCGCGCGAAGCGATCGGGGAACACCTGGTAGAAGACGGCGTCCTTGACCCATTCCGGCGTGACGATCGACATCCGCGAACCTCAGGCGATGAACACGCGGCCCGTTCGGGCCGGCAGGGAGACCTCGAACCTCGCCGACGCCGGCAGCAACGTGACCGGCGCAGCGTCGCCAGGCAGCGACGCGGAGATCAACGTCCGCGACAGGAGCTCCGGCGCCTCGACCGTCAGGGTCGCCGGAGACTCGCCGTTGTTGAGCACGACCAGCGCGGTCGTGTCGCCCAGCCAGCGCACCCAGGCCACCATCGTGCCCTGCGCGCCCGCCACCCGGAACGTCCCCCGGCGAAGGACGCGCTGCTCGTGCCGCAGCCGGAAGACCGCCCGGAGGTAATCCCGGATCGCCTCGTCCCAGGTCTCCGGTTGATCCCACGGGAAGGCCGCCCTCGCACCGGGGTCGATCGAGCCCGTCATGCCGATCTCGTCGCCGTAGTACACGGCCGGCGCACCCGGAAGCGTCGCCTGGACCAGCGCGGCGAGGCGCACGGCGTCCGTGTCGCCGCCAAGGATCGACAGGATCCGGGGCGTGTCGTGGCTGCCCACGAGGTTGTACTGCACGGCGGTCACGTCCGGGTCGAACTGTGTCATGAGCCGTTCGAGGTGCCCGGCGAAGGCCGGGCCGTCCTGGGGCGCCACGTTCGCGGCCAGCCAGCCGTGCTGGGACGCGATGGACCGGTCGACGTGCGAGCCGCCCGCGAACGACGCCACGGCCGTCAGGAACGGGTAGTTCATGGTCGCGTCGTACTGGTCGCCCTGGAGCACCTCCGCCTTGGGGAACCAGATCTCGGCCAGGATGTAGGCCTCGCGGTTGAGCGCCCGGATCCGTCGCCGGAACTCGCGCCAGAAGTCGGGATCCTCGAGGTCCTCGGGGACGTCGAGCCGCCAGCCGTCGACGCCGAACCGGATCCAGTGCTCCGCGGCGCCGAGCAGGTACTCGCGTACCTCGGGGTTCCTGACGTTGAGCTTGGGCAGCGCGGGCAGGTCCCACCACGCCTGGTAGCCGAGGTCTCGGAACGACGCCCGCCCGTCGCGCAGACCGAGGTCGGCCGCCGACAGCTCGAGGGCCGGCCCCGGCGGACCGCCGTAGGCACGAAGGGGCATGCCGGTGTCGAGGAACTCGGGATTGAGGAAGAACCAGTCGCGATAAGGCGACTCGCCGCCCATCTCGAGGACGTTGTTGAACGGCCAGAACCCGCGCCCGCAGTGATTGAACACGCCGTCGATGACCACCCGGATGCCCTGGGCGTGGGCGGCGTCGAGGAGGTCCCGGAAGGCGTCGTCGCCACCCAGCAGCGGGTCGACCCGGTAGTAGTCGTACGTGTGGTACCGGTGATTCGAGGCCGAGACGAAGATCGGGTTGAGGTAGATCGCGTTCGCCCCGAGGTTCGCGATGTGGTCGAGGTGCTCGATGACGCCGTACAGGTCGCCGCCCTTGAACCCGCCGACCGTTGGTGGGGCGTCCCACGGCTCGAGCGGACCCGGCGCGCGCACGCGCCCGCTGCGCGCGAAGCGGTCCGGGAAGACCTGGTAGAAGACGGCGTCGCGGACCCAGCCCGGCGTGTCGATGGGCATCGGCCGGCGGTCAGCGACGCGGCCGGGGATCAGTGATGGACACGGTGGACGTCCACGCTGGTCAGGGCCTGGACGTCGAGATCGGCGGCACTGATCTCCACGAACCCCGGCATCTCGGGCTCGGGCCTCGGCGGGCGGAACGCGCTGTGCGTCAGGGCGTCGTCGTCGGCCGGGTCGGCCGGCACCGCGTTCTTCGCCCGGGTCCAGGAGAAGCGGGCGTCGTCGTCCTCCTGGACGCCAATCGGCCACGGGTCGCCGCGATAGGGCCGGAACACGCCGAGGCCGAGGCGGTTGGCCGGGACGAGGGCGACCTTGCCGACCGCGATGATCACGGCGACGCCGGCCACGCCGACGATCATCGAGATCACGTCCGGGGTCATGTGCCGACGACCTCGTGTCGCGCGGCGGGGCGGTCCGTGGCAGGCGATTTATCCTGCCCGCCAATCCCGATTCTGCGCGCGGCCGGCCCGTGGCCGGCAGGGCCGCCGGTCACGACGATGGTTCCCAGGCGGGCCCGGGTCACGAGGCGCTGCCCGCGGCGAGGTCGGTCGTCCACAGGGCAACCCCCGGGGCGATCGACGCGAATGGCAGGTGACCGCCGGCGACGGTCGCGCGCTGGCCGGTCAGCACCGAGACGAACGGCGTCCCATCGGCGATCGCCCCACGCGCCACGGCAAGCCCGCCCGCCGGCAGGTCGGCTGCCTCGCGCGCGACCACGACGATGACCTGCTCCTCGTCCGTGTCGCGCAGGAACGCCAGCCAGTCATCGCCCGTCTCGAGGACCTGGAACCCGCCGGCGCGAAGCGCACGCGACCGGAGCCTGAAGTGCACGAGGGCCCGCACGAACGCGAGGTGATCGAGGTCCCACAGGCCCTCGTCCCAGGGCATCGCCAGCCGGGTCGCATTGCCGCCCTCGCCCGCCAGCCCGACCTCGTCGCCGTACAGGACGGCCGGGACGCCGACGTAGCCGAACATCAGGCCGAACGCCGCGCGGAGGCGGCCCGGATCGCCCCCCACCACGGAGCGCACGCGGGGTGTGTCGTGGCTGTCCAGCAGGTCGTACTGACAGCGCAGGACCGCCCACGGGATCGCCGCGCGGTAGGCCTCGAGCGTGGCGACCAGCTCGTCCGTCCCGCGCGGGCCGCCGGCGATGACGGTGCCGACGCCCGAGCTGCGGAACTCGACCCCCGAGAGCCACTCCAGGACCGGCGTGGCGAACCCGGAATAGTTCATGACGCCGTCCCACTGGTCGCCGTTGAGCTGGTCGGTCGGGTCGTAGAAGTGCTCCCCCATCAGGTAGGCGTCCGGATTGAGGTCCTTCACCGCGGCCCGCATCCCGCGGGCGACGTCAGCGCCGAGCTGCACCGGACCCTGGCGGCCGAGCATGTTCGCGACATCGATCCGCCAGCCGTCGATCGCGAACGGCGGCCGCAGCCAGCGACGCAGGATCGAGTCGTCCCCCGCGTACATCGCCTCGCGCAGGCCGGGGTCGCGGTAGTCGAGCTTGGGCAGCGACCGGACGCCCAGCCACGACTCGTAGTCGTCCGGCCGGTGATGGAAGGTGTAGTAGCCAGCCGTCGGGGCGCCGGGGTCGGCCTGCGCCGCCAGGAACCAGGGGTGCTCGGCACCCGTGTGGTTGGGGGCGATGTCGAGGATCAGCCGGATGTCGCGTGACCGCGTGGCCCGGCGCAGCGACACGAGCGCGTCGTCGCCGCCGAAGTGGGCCGCGACCCGGCCGTAGTCGATCGTGTCGTACCCGTGGTTCGACCGCGACTCGAAGACGGGGTTGAGGTAGATCGCGTTGACGCCGAGGTCGACGAGGTGATCGAGGTGGGCCTCGATCCCCGCGAGGTCGCCGCCGAAGAAGTCCACCGAACCGCCCGGCCCGTCGATCGGTCGGTCGCCCCACGCGCGTCGGCGACTGGGATGCCCCCGATAGACCCAGCTCCCGTCCTCGACGTCGTTGGTCGGGTCGCCGTTGGCGAACCGGTCGGGGAACACCTGGTAGAAGACGCGATCGGCGAGCCAGGTGGGCGGGTCGAAGCCGGCGACCAGCCGGAAGTCGTCCCGATCCGTCGCGTCCTCGCGATGGGGGCCGCGCCCGTTGAGCCAGTGGTACCCGGTCGCCCCGACGATCAGGAACCGGTAGTCCGTCACCGGCGCCTCCAGGCTGACCGTGACCTCGAACCATCGGCAGGCGGCGCTCGAGGCCGCCTCCACGAGCTCCGTCAGGATCTGTTCGCCGTCGGGTGCCGTGCGCAGGAAGACGCGGTCGACCGGGGCGCCGGGCCCGGCCCGCACGCGGAGCCGGACCTCGTCGCCGAGCCGCAGCCGGTCGGGGTTCGTTCCCCCGACCGGCCGCACGTAGCGGACCGAGCCGTCGTGGTGGACCGATTCGAGACCGTGCGTCGTCGAACCGGTCGTGGCGCGCCCGATCAACCCTTGACCGCACCGGAGGTGAGGCCGCCGACGATGTAGCGCTGGAGTCCATAGAACAGCACGACGGTCGGGATGGCCGTGAGCAGCGTCCCGGCCGCGAACATGCCGAAGTTCGCGTTGCGCTCGCCGGCGATCAGGCCGTACAGGCCCACCGCCAGCGTCTTGCTGTCGCCCTGGGTGAGGAACACGCTGGCCATCAGGAACTCGTTGATCGCCCCGATGAACCCGAGCAGGCCGACGACCACGAGGATCGGGACGACCAACGGCAGGATGATCTGGAAGAACGTCGTCGTGTGCGACGCGCCATCGACCTTGGCCGACTCGTCGAGCTCTCTCGGCACGGTGTCGAAGAAGCCCTTGATCAGCCACGTGTTCACGCCCATCGCGCCGCCCAGGTAGAGCAGCACCAGGCTCCACGGGGTGTTGAAGCCGATCATCGGGTAGAGGTCGGTCACCTTGGTGAAGATGATGTAGATCGTCACGATCGCCAGGAACGCGGGGAACATCTGGACGATCAGGAGGAACAGCAGCCCGGGGCGACGGCCCGAGAAGCGATAGCGCGAGAAGGCGAACGCGGCGAACGTCGCCAGCGCGAGCGAGAAGAACGTCGCGCAGCCCGCGATCAGGATCGAGTTGACGAACCACCGCGGGAAGTCGGTCTTCGAGAACAGGTTCTGGAAGTTCTCGAGCCCGAACTGCTTCGGGATGAGGTCGGTGGAGCTGAGCGTGCCCAGCGGGTTGAAGGCCGCCGACGCGACGAACAGGATCGGGATCAGCGCGAAGATGATCGCCCCGATCGCCACGAGGTGCCGCCAGCCGAGGGCGAAGAACCAGTTCTGGCCGGTCATCGGTTGATCTCCTCGAGGGCCGCGGTTCGGCGGAATCCGATGATCGAGAACACGGCCACGATCACGAAGATCAGGACCGAGATGGCGGCGGCGAACCCGTACTGGGCGCCGCCCTCGGTGAACGCGAGCCGGTAGGTGTAGCTCACCAGCAGGTCGGTGCCGCCCGCCTTCACGTTCTCCGGCGGGAACGGCGCGCCGCCAGTGGTGAGCTGGATGACGTTGAAGTTGTTGAAGTTGAACGCGAACGAGGCGATCAGCAGGGGCGCCACGGCGACCAGGAGCAGCGGGAAGACCACGGCCCTGAACGCCTGGAACGGCCTGGCCCCGTCGACCGCGGCCGCCTCGGTCATATCCGCGGGGATGGACTGGAGGGCCCCGAGGCAGACCAGGAACATGTACGGGTAGCCGAGCCAGAACTGGACGAGCAGCACGGCGAACCGCGCCGTCCACACGTTTCCGAACCAGTTGATCGTCTGGCCGGTCAGGTTGTTGATCAGCCCGAAGTCGGTGTTGAACATGTCCCGCCAGACCAGCAGCATCGCGAACGAGGGCATGGCGTATGGCAGGACGATGAGCAACCGGTAGAACCGCAGCGCACGGAGCCGCGGCGAGTTGAGCGCGATCGCCACCATCAGGCCCGCCGCGAAGGTCGTGAGGACCGTGAGGATGGCGAACGCGAAGTTCCAGCCGAGGATTCCGAGGAACGGGCCAGCGACCGAGGAGTCGGTGAACGCCCGGGTGTAGTTGCTGAGGCCGACGTTGACCTGCCAGCCCTGCGGCACGGCCGCGCCGGTCGCGGCGTCGACGAAGCTGCCCCGGCTGTTGTCCGCCGTGTAGATCGTTCCGGTCGTCGCGTCGGTGATGCAGTCGCAGGTCGCGTCGTAGGTCGATGTCGCGATCCCCTCGTACGCCTTGCTCACCCCCGAGGCCCGGATCGCGCCGTTGTCGGTGGGAACGCTGAACGCCTGGACGTCCGCCGTCCGGGCCGCCGCCTGGCCGAGGTTGAGGATCGTCAGGTCACCCGACGACTTCACCTTGCCGGTCGCGGTCGTGACGCAGTCGGCGCACGGCGTCAGACCCTCGGGGGTCCCGATCTGGACGGTCTTGGTGGCCGGGTCGTAGAGCAGGAACTGGAGGAAGCCAGTCGCCGGGTCGCCGTTGGTCGCGATCGTCAGGACGTACTCCGCGGAGCCCGGGACCTGCTTGACCGACGATCCTTCGATCGCCGTGATCGCGTCGTCCTTCGAGCCGCGATGACCGTCACCGAAGTTCGTGAAGGACACGCCGAACGTGGACACGACCGGGATGACCTGGAAGGCCACCAGGAAGATCGTGCCCGGGACGATGTACTTGAGCGGGATGTGCCACGGCTGCAGGTAGACAAAGAAGATGGCCAGGGTGACCAGCACCAGCCCCGTGAGCCAGAACCATTCCTGGTTGGCCACGAGCGGTATGGCCCCGGCGACCGCGAGCGCGGCGACGATCGCGAGCAGCAGAATCTTCCCGAGCAGCCCTCGGGTGCTGCCCGCGGCCAGGCCGAACCGCGGCGTCGTAGATATCGCAGTCACCGGGTCGCTCCTCCTCCTCCGTCATCCGCGCGGCGCCGGCAGGCACCGCTTCAGCCATCGCGGTCTCGAGGGTCGGTTTGATGCGGCCGGACGACCCTCGCGGATCGCCCGGCCGCATCGCGCGGGTCGTGACTACTGCTGGGCGATCCCTTCGCGGATCGCCTTGGCTGCGGCGGTGAGCGCCGTCGACGGGTCGGTCCCGCCAACGATCGCGGCCTCCGCGATGCCGAACGGGCTCCAGACCTGTCCCATCTCCGGGATCGCGGGCAGGATCGTGCCGTTGGCTGCGGCCTCCGCGAACTTGGGAATGTTGGGATCGGTGGCCTTGACTGCATCGACAGCCGCGGTCAATGCCGGACGCCGCGGGTCGACCGCGTACAGGCCCTGCTGGAACTCGGCTGTCGGAACGACGCTCGTGAGGAACTCCTGGGCGAGCGTCTTGTTCTTGCCCTTGCTGGCGAGATAGAAGCCGTTGACGCCGATGAACGGCGACGCCGGCTTGCCACCCGCGAAACCGGGGATGGCGCAGACGTCGTAGTTGACCTTGGCCTTGGTGATGTCGGCGATGGCCCACGGGCCCGAGACGAGGAACGGCGTCTTGCCGCTCGTGAACAGCGGGATGGCGTTCTTGTCGTCGACGGAGCGCTTGAGCGCGCCGACGCCCTTCTCGCCCAGCTCGAAGATCTTCTGACCGGCAGCGATGGATTCCGCGGAGTCGACGGTCACGTTGGACCCATCCGGATCACCCGTCGCCGTCGTGCCGAAGTACGAACCGCCGCCCGACGTGAACAACGGATAGATGTGGTAGGCGTCGCCCTTCTGGCCGACCTGGAGGGCCATGATGTTGGTGGCCTTCTTGTCCTTGACCAGCTGCTGGCCGGTCGAGACCAGGTCCTCCATCGTGGCCGGGCACTCGGGCGCGAGATCCGTGTTGCGGATCAGGGCGATGTTCTCGACCGAATAGGGCACGCCGTAGAGCTGGCCCTGGTAGGTCATGCCCTTGACGGCCAGCGGATCGAACATCGACGTGTCGGGCATCGTGACCGGGTCGATGGCGCTGTTCTGGACGAAGTCCGCCACGGCGTCATGCGCCCAGACGACGACGTCGGGGCCTGTCCCCTGCTGGCTCGCGGTCTTGAACGCGGTCGTCAGGTTCTCGGTGATGGCCTGGACTT
Source organism: uncultured Chloroflexia bacterium (assembly GCA_963779575.1). Taxonomy (GTDB): domain Bacteria; phylum Chloroflexota; class Limnocylindria; order Limnocylindrales; family CSP1-4; genus CAIXZV01. Next base: position 247,820 of record CAVZYT010000005.1, on the reverse strand, counting down.
CAACGGTGACGCCGTTGTCGGTCGCCCACTGCTGGGCGAGCGGCTTGATCGCGGCGGCGCGCTTGTCGTCCGCCCAGATCACGAGGGTCGCCGCGCCGGCCGCGGTGGATGCCTGTTCCGACGGTGCTTCGGCGCTCGGCGCCGCCGCCGACGGGGCGGCCGCGCTCGGTGCTGCCGCGCTCGGTGCTGCCGCGGTGGGCGTCGTCCCACCGCTCGAACACGCCGCGACGATGATCGCCATCAGCGCGAGCAGAACTCCAAATCGCTTGATCACTGTGTCTACCTCCTCCATTGATACCGATGGTTGGCTCAGGGTTGCTCCATTGACTCCTCCGGACGGCGGTCAACCGCCTCGATGGCTGGACGGGGGTGTCCCGGTTGACGCGCGGATGATGAGCCGGGTCTCCAGCCGGAGCGGCTCGGGTCGCACGTTGGGTCGATTGATCGCCGCCAATACCGCGCGGACCGCCATCTCGCCCTTCTGGCGGATCGGCTGGTGAACGGTGGTCAGCGGTGGATTCGTGTGCTGGCTGATGTCGATGTCGTCGAAGCCGACCACCGACAGGTCCGCTGGTACGCGCAGGCCGAGCTCGCGCGCCGCCCGCAGCACGCCGATCGCCATCACGTCGGACATGGCCAGGACGGCGGTCGGACGGAGCCCGTCCTCCCACGCGCCCCGCAGGCCGGCGATGCCGCCCTCGATCGTGGACGGCGCGAACACGTAGGCGTTCTCCGGGAGCTCGATCCCCGCCGCCGCGAACGCGGCCGTGTAGCCGCGCATGCGTCGCGTCGAGACGCCGTCGAAGTCCATGCCGGCTCCGGGGGTCAGGGGCTCGATGGCGACGACGAACAGGTCCCGGTGGCCCAGCGCGATCAGGTGCTCGGCCGCCAGGCGTGCGCCACCTTCGTCGTCGACCTCCACGATCGGCAGATCCGGCATCGCGCTCGAGTCCACCATCACCAGCGGCAGCCCGGCCGCACGCAGCTGCTCAACCTCGGGGTGGCGCGCCGAGAGGCCGATGACCACGACCCCGTCGACCGTGGCGCGCCCCATCGCCCGGGCCAGCGAGCCCTTGAGGGGCGAGATGAAGTGGAGCGCGTAGCCCTCGTGCTCGGCGGCGAGGGCGACGCCCTCCGAGAACGCCCCGAAGAACGGGTTGGAGAAGATCATGGACAGGGGTTGCGGCGTGAGCACGCCGAGGGTGCGCGTCGATCGCTGGGTGAGCATCCGCGCGACCGGGTCGGGGCGGTAGCCGAGGGATTCCGCGACCGTGCGGATCCGGCTCGCCGTCTCGGGCGCCAGCCGGCTGGGCCGGTTGAAGGCGAACGAGACCGCGGTCTTCGAGACGCCCGCCTCGCGGGCGACGTCGGCGATGCGGGGACGGCGCCCGGCCCGCTCCTCCACGGTCACCTCGGGTGGGGCGACCGGATCGCCGACTGACGGCGGGTGGTCGGATCCCCGGACCAGCCCGTGGTCGCCGCGATGCGGGCGCCAGATCGTTCCGTCAACCGGTTTAGCAAACCGGTTTAGCGCGGAATCTACAGGGATTCCAAATGGTGTCAAGGTCGATCCCGCAGGGTGTCGAGCGACGGCTCCGGCGGCCTCATTCCGCGCCGCAATGGCATGATCCCGGCGACATGCTCGACCAGCTGCGCGCAATGCCGCCCGGCATCCGGATCTTCCTGGGCTATGCGTTCCTGATCCTCGGCGGGATCGGGTTGTCGCTGCGCTGGGTCGTCGACCAGGCGATCAGCGTGCCGATCTCCCCGATCGGGGTGGTGGCCATGGTGCTGCTCGCGTACACGATCTTCACGACGACCCTCGTGATCCAGCGCAAGGAGGCATCGCGCACGCTCGCGCTCGGGCTCGCGACGCTCACGGTACCGGCGATCCCGCTGCTGCTCCTCGCCGCGCAGCCGCTGTTCGCGATCTTCGTGGCTGTCCTCGCGGCCCTCCTGTTCTTCGGTCTCACCCGGCCCGAGGTGCGGACCTGGCTGAACGAGCCCTGAAGCCAGCCGGCGGCGGTGCCCGGCGACGCAACTCCGACGGGGACGCTACCCTTCGGCCAGCGCACCGCGGCCGCGGCCGGGGAGTCGCGACGACCGGTCGTCGCGGCCGTCGCTGCAGCACGTGGAGCACCGCACCTTGACCGAGCAGAGACAACCTTCGACGCCCAGCGGGTCCAAGCCCGCGCCGTCGACACCGTCGACCCGCAGGCCATCGACGAGCCCGACCGGGAGCCGTCGCGCCGGCCGGCGCGAGACCACGCGCCGGCGGCACGACGAGCCGTCCACCCTCCAGCGGTTCCGGACCCCGATCCTCGTCCTCGTGGTCGTCGTCGTCATCGGCATCCTGGCCATGTTCCTGCTGACGTCGGTCTCCTCGGCGGCCTTCTCGTGCACGACGGTCGACACCGTCCAGACGTCTGCCTCGGGCGAGCTCGGCCAGGTGCAGCCGGACATGGGCCAGACGCACGTCGGTCGCGGGGACAAGGTCGTCTACCAGGTCTGCCCGCCGGCGTCCGGCAAGCACGTCAACCAGCCACCCTACGGCCCGATCCCGGCCAAGTTCTACGGCCCCGACGACACGGCCATCCCGAACGGCTGGATCCACAACCTGGAGCACGGCGCGCTCGTGCTGCTCTACTCGTGCGACAAGGGCGCCTGCGATGCCGCTTCGCAGGAGCAGCTGAAGGCCCTCTACTCGGGCTTCCCCAACAGCGCGATCTGCGCCATCCCACCGGGGACCCTGAGCCCCGTCGTCGCCCGGTTCGAGCAGATGCCGACGAAGTACGCCGCCATCGTGTGGGACCGCGTCCTGTACCTCGACGAGCTCGACATTGCGAAGGTCTACGACTTCTTCAACCGCTACGCGGAACGGGTCGACAGCGACGGCAACTGGCTCGCGCCGCCCGAGCCGCAGTGCAACGCACCGTCACCGAGCCCGTCTGCCGGCGAGAGCCCCGCGGCCGGCGAGAGCCCCTCGGCCGGGGCCAGCCCGTCGGCCGCCGCGAGCCCGAGCGCCTCGACCCCGGCCTCGCCGGCCGTCCAGCCGCCGCCTTCGCCGTCCCCGAGCTGAGCCCGGGCCATGCGGCTGTACGGCTACGAGGACCGCTTCGGGGACCCGCGATTCGGCGTGCTGGTCGACGACCGGCTGCTGACCGGGGCGCAGCTCGAGAAGCGCGGTGGCCTGGCGCTCGACACCCACCTCGGCCTCGGCGTGCAAATCCAGTTCGACCGCCGCTGGCAACGCTCCCTCGAGAAGGCGACGCGACGCGCCCTGCGCAAGCGGGCCCCGCTGATCGATCCAGAAGCCCGCAGGCCCGTCGCCGTCATCGACCAGGTTGGGCTCGGCGGCAAGGTCGTGTGCGTCGGGCTCAACTACGCCGACCACGTGAAGGAAGGCGGCCGCGCGGCGCCGGACCGGCCGATGCTGTTCTCGAAGTTCGCGAACGCGATCGTCGGTGACGGCGACGCGATCGTCCGGCCGCCGGGCACCCACGCGCTGGACCTCGAGGTGGAGCTCGGCGTCGTCATCGGCAAGCGTGCCCGTCGCGTGACGGATGCCGAGGCGATGGACCACGTCGCCGGATACGTCGTGGTCAACGACATCAGCGCGCGCGACTGGCAGGGCAATGTGGCCGCACTGCGCGAGGGCGAGAAGGGCGACGGCCAGTGGCTGCGGGCCAAAGGCAGTGACACGTTCCTGCCGGTTGGCCCGGTGTTCGTGACCAGGGACGAGATCGACCCCGCCGCCGGCCTCGGCCTCCGCTCGTGGCGGATCCCCGGCAGCGGCCCGGACGCCGGCCGGGCGCTCCCGATGCAGGCCGGTTCGACCGCCGACATGGTGTTCGGCGTCCCCGCCCTCGTGAGCTTCATCTCGCAACACATCACGCTCGAGCCGGGCGACCTGATCGCGACCGGCACGCCCGCGGGCGTCGGCGTGTTCCGCGACCCACCCGTGTTCCTCGAGCCGGGCGATCGCGTCCGGTGCGAGATCGAGGGCATCGGCATGGTGGAGAATCCGATCGTCGACTGGACCGACGACCCGCGCCAGGACGCCTGACCGCGCCACGGAACCGGCGGCCTCGGAGCCAGTGCAACAGGAGCGCCGATGCTCGCCCTCGTGAAGACAGCTCCGGGACCCGGGCTCAGCCTCGAGACCGTGCCCGAGCCCGTGATCGGCATCAACGACGTGCTGATCCGCGTCCACCGCACGGGCATCTGCGGCACCGACCTCCATATCGAGAGCTGGGACGCGTGGGCCGCCAGGACGATCCAGCCGCCGCTCATCGCGGGGCACGAGTTCGTGGGGGAGATCGTCGAAGTCGGCTCGAACGTCTTTGACTTCACCCCGGGCGACATCGTGAGCGGCGAGGGCCACGTGACCTGCGGCCTGTGCCGGCATTGCATGGCCGGACGCCGCCACCTGTGCGCCCACATGGTCGGCCTGGGCGTCGGCCGCGACGGCGCGTTCGCCGAGTACGTCGCGCTGCCGGTGACCAACATCTGGCATCACTGGCCGGGGATCGACGAGGACGTGGCGGCGATCTTCGACCCGTTCGGGAACGCGGTGCACACCGCGCTCGCCTTCCCGGTCCTGGGCGAGGACGTGCTGATCACCGGGGCTGGGCCCATCGGCCTCATGGCCACCGCGGTCGCCCGCCACGCCGGCGCCCGGTACATCGTGGTCAGCGAGCCCAACCCCGTCCGCCGCGAGCTGGCGCTACGGATGGGCGCCACCGTCGCCGTAGACCCGCTGGAGCGCGACCTCGGCGATGTCGGACGGGAGCTGGGCATGGTCGAGGGGTACGACGTGGCCCTCGAGATGTCGGGCAACCCGGCCGCCCTGCGGGGCGCCCTCGACACCATGGCCCATGGCGGCAGCATCGCGATCCTGGGCATCCCGACCGAGGACATCTCGCTCGATGTCAACACGATCGTGTTCAAGCTGCTGACGATCCGGGGGATCTACGGCCGGGAGATGTACGAGACCTGGTACAAGATGTCCGTGATGCTCCAGTCGGGGCTGGACATCACGCCCGCGATCACCCACCGGTTCGGGTTCCGCGACCACGGGGCCGCGTTCGCGGCGGCCCGCTCGGGCGATGCGGGCAAGGTCATCCTGGACTGGGTCAGCCGCGACGCACCCGAGGAGGCCCAACGATGACCGGCACCGTCCGCCCGAATCCGCTCGGCTACCTCGACGACGAGCTCGAGGCGATGCGCGAGCGCCACCTGTACCGGCCGTTGCGGATCATGTCGTCGGCCCAGGGTCCGATCGTGTCGGTCGACGACCGTCGGGTGATCAGCCTGTCCTCGAATGACTACCTCGGCCTGTCGCATCACCCGCGGATGAAGCGTGCGGCGATCGAGGCCGTCGAGCGGTTCGGGGCTGGGTCCGGAGCCGTCCGGACGATCGCGGGCACGATGACGCTCCACGAGGCTCTCGAGGCGGAGCTCGCCGAGTTCAAGCACACCGAGGCCGTCCTGACCTTCCAGTCCGGCTTCTCCGCCAACACCGGGGTGATCCCGACGATCACGGGCGAAACCGACCTGATCGTGTCCGACGAGCTCAACCACGCTTCGATCATCGACGGCATGCGGCTGTCGAAGGCGCCGCGCAAGGTCTTCCCGCACGCGGACGTCGAGGCGCTGCGCGAGATCCTGCGGGCGGCTCGGGATGGCGGCCGCGACGGCCACGGCGAGCCCTACCGGCTCATCCTCGTGGTCACCGACGGCGTGTTCAGCATGGACGGCGACATCGCGCCGCTGCCCGGGATCGTCGAGGCGGCCGAGGCCCATGGCGCGGCGGTGATGGTCGACGACGCCCACGCTTCCGGCGTCCTGGGCAAGGACGGCCGGGGCTCGGTGAGCCACTTCGGCCTCGAGGGCCGGGTCGCGATCCAGGTCGGGACGCTGTCCAAGGCCGTCGGCGTGCTCGGCGGCTACGTCGCGGGCTCGCTCGCGCTGCGCGAGGTGCTCATCCAGCGCGCGCGGCCGTTCCTGTTCTCGACGTCCCACCCGCCGGCGGTCGCGGCCGCGTGCCGCGAGGCGATCCGGATCATGGTCGAGGAGCCCGAGCTCATCGAGCGCCTGTGGACGAACACCCGGCGGTTCAAGGCCGAGCTCGGGCGGCTGGGCTTCGACATCGGGCGCTCCGAGACCCCGATCACGCCCGTGATCCTGGGCGACGTCGAGACGACGATCCGGTTCTCGGGCCGCCTGTTCGAGGAGGGCGTGTTCGGGACGTCGGTCGTGTTCCCGACGGTCGCGCTCGATCGATCTCGCATCCGGACGATCGTGACCGCCGCGCACACCGACCCGATGCTGGACCAGGCGCTCGCGGCGTTCGATCGCGTGGGCCACGAGCTGGGCGTGATCGGCGGGTGACCCGGCCCGAACCGGTCGACGAGGCCGCCGACACGCGGCCCAGGGCCGACGTCGAGCGCGAGGTGTTCCTCGCGGGGATCGCCGCTGGGCTGAGCGAGGGCCGCGACCTGCCGCTCGACTCGCACCTCCACACCGTGCGCTCGCCGGACGCCGACGCGCAGATCGAGGCGTACTGCGCGCTCGCCGTGGCCCGCGGGATTGCCGAGATCGCGATCACCGACCACGTCGACTTCGACCCGACGATGCCCGCCTACGGGTTCGCGACGTTCGCGGACCGGGAGCGGGACGTCCGTGCGGCGGCCGAGCGCTGGGCGGAGCGGGGGCTGGCCGTACGGTTCGGGGTCGAGGTGACCTACGAGCGGCGCTACGAGGACGAGATCCGCGGCTGGCTGCGGCGGCACCCGCACGACTACGTGATCGGCAGCGTCCACATCAGCGCACGGTCGCCGTACAAGGCGGGCCGCGTCGCGGGGTTCGTCGCCGGGCGCTCGCTGGCAGAGATCGTCGAGCCGTACTTCGACGAGGTCATCGGCGCCACCCGATCCGGCCTGTTCGACACGATCGGTCACCTCGACTTCGTCAAGCGCTACCTGTTCCCCCACGTGATGCCGGCCGACCTCGCCGCCGCCCCCGAGCTGTACGAGCCAGTCCTGCAGTCGCTCGTCGAGGACGGCACCGCCCTCGAGGTGAACGCCTCGGGGCTCCGCCAGCTGCCCCGCGAGACGTATCCGTCCACGGCGATGGTCGCCCGCTACCGCGAGCTCGGCGGGCGCGCGGTGACGGTCGGATCGGATGCCCACCGGGCCGACTGGTTCGGGTACGGGTTGCGTCAGGCGTACCGCCAGGCCGCCTCGTCGGGATTCGACGCGCTCACCTTCCGGCGCGGCGCGGATCGGGTCCTCGTGGCGATGCCGGACGCTGCCCGCCAGGGCTAGGGTCGTGGCCCGCCCGCGGCGGATTCTCCGAACACGCGCGGTCGTCCGCCGCTACCCTCGCGGGGTGACGATGAGCGACGCGTGCGACTGACCGTCCTCGGCGCCGGACCGGCATATACCGACCGCCCGGACGCCGCCGGTGCGAGCTATCTGGTCACGTCGGACACGACCAACGTGCTGCTCGACCTGGGCCACGGATCGTTCGCGCGGATCTTCCAGGCGGTCGCGCCGGAGGACCTGACCGCGATCGCGATCAGCCACCTCCATCCCGACCACTTCGTCGATCTCGTCCCGTTCCGTCACTACCTGCGCTACTACCTGCACCCGCCGCGCCGGGTGCGGGTCCTCGGGCCTGGCGACCTCGCGGCGAGGCTCGATGCCCTCCATGCGGAGCCCGGGTTCGCCAGCCAGGCCCTGGACATCGAGCCCATCGGGTCAGCGGCCCACGCGATCGGCCACCTGGTCGTCCAGGCACGCAAGGTCGCCCACACCGACGACAGCTACGGCATGCGCGTCTCGCTCGACGCCGATGGGTCGCGCCCGGGCCTCGTCTACAGCGGGGACTGCGGTCGTGCCGACGATCTCCGCCCCCTGATCGTGCCCGGTGACACGCTGCTGACCGAGGTGTCGTTCGGGCCTGGCCCCGTGCCACCCCGCGTGCTGCACCTCGACGGCCCGGCCGTCGGCGCCCTCGCGGCGTCCACCGGCGTGGGCCGCGTCCTGCTCACCCACCTGCAGATGGGCTTCGACCCCGAGGCGACGCTCGCGTCCGTGCGAGCCGCGTACGACGGGCCGGTCGAGTTCGTCTGGCCGGGGACACAGATCGACCTCTGAGCTCCGCCGCGCGGCGCGGTGCCGGCACGCCATCGCGGGCGGTGCGCGGTGGGTGCCACGCCAGTACGCCGCCGGACCGATCCGGAGCGCACCTCCCCGCATCCCCGGTCGCCGAGGGCGCGGTGCACCGGCGCCATGAGTCCTGGTACGGACGTCCCGGTCCGGGCAACGCGTCGCGTTGTCGGCCTGCACCGTCACCGGCACGGCGCGAGACAGCAAAGGACCGGGGCCGTGTGGCCCCGGTCCTCCGGTCGGCTCGAGGGTGGGGATCCCGCGGGTGCGGGTCCCTGGCGTCGGTCCCTTAGCGGCGGGCCTTGCGGCTGGCCGGGGTCAGGATCAGCGCGGTAGCGAGCAGGGCGGCCAGGGCGAGGAGCACCAGCTGCCAGCCATCATTCGAGGGGGTGTTGGTCGGGGTGAGGGTGTCGGTCGACGGCGGGGTGACGTCCTCGTTGGGCGTCCCGGTCTCGGCGTCGACAGAGCCGACGGGGGTCTCGCATTCGTCGCCGCCCTGCTCGTTCTGGCAGGTGGGCTCGGTCTCCACCGGTGCGGACTCGGTCTCGACGGGCGCCGACTCGGTCTCAACGGGCGCGGACTCGGTCTCGACCGGAGCGGACTCGGTCTCGACCGGGGCCGACTTGGTCTCAACCGGAGCGGACTCCGTCTCGACCGGGGCTGAGCGCGTCTCGACGGGCGCGGACTCGGTCTCGACCGGCACGGACTCCGTCGGCCAGGGCTCCTTGGTGTCGTGGGCGAGCGCGGTGGCTGGCACCAGCAGTGCGGCTCCGAGGAGCCCTACGACGGCAAACCAGCCGGCGAGCCTGAACGTCCTGTTCATGTGGTCCCCTGTCTGATGATTCGACATCCCTGCCGTCGTGCGGATGTGGCGGTGGTCGTGACCTGCCTGTCCTGGTCCTCCGGGCCGGCTGCACGCGTGCCGAGATCCGTGTGCTGATCGTGCGCAATGCGCTGGTTCTTGTCTAGTACTAACGGCGTCCACACAACGCCACCAGACATCACCCCACTGGAACATTCGCCCGCCTTGCCGTTGCGCACCAGCAACGAAGGGTCAGGGGTCGCAGGTACTGGCGTGCTGGGCCGGCACGGCGCGAGACAGCAAAGGACCGGGGCCGTGTGGCCCCGGTCCTCCGGTCGGCTCGAGGGTGGGGATCCCGCGGGTGCGGGTCCCTGGCGTCGGTCCCTTAGCGGCGGGCCTTGCGGCTGGCCGGGGTCAGGATCAGCGCGGTAGCGAGCAGGGCGGCCAGGGCGAGGAGCACCAGCTGCCAGCCATCATTCGAGGGGGTGTTGGTCGGGGTGAGGGTGTCGGTCGACGGCGGGGTGACGTCCTCGTTGGGCGTCCCGGTCTCGGCGTCGACAGAGCCGACGGGGGTCTCGTCGGGGATCGACTCGGTCTCAGCCGGGATCGACTCCGTCTCGACGGGCGCCGACTCGGTCTCAACCGGAGCGGACTCTGTCTCGACCGGGGCCGACTTGGTCTCGACCGGAGCGGACTCCGTCTCGACCGGGGCCGACTTGGTCTCGACCGGAGCGGACTCCGTCTCGACGGGCGCCGAGCGGGTCTCGACGGGCACGGACTCGGTCTCGACGGGAACCGAAGCTGTGTCCTGCGGCCCACCGGGCTGCGTGTCGGCCGCGAGCGCGCTGGCCGGCACGAGAAGGGCGGCTCCGAGGAGCCCTACGACGGCAAACCATCCCGCAAGCCTGAACGTCCTGTTCATGTGGTCCCAAGTTCTCCAACGTGGCGGCCCTGCGAGACCGCATTCCTGCGTGGGCACCGGATCCAGAGATATGCCCGATCCGGCTGGTCGTGCCTGTCGCGACCCTTGCGATAAGTGCTCTTCGCGGTTCTCACTGGCGTGGTCCCGGGTGGTCATCACCCGTGACCGGCTCCCGGTCGATGAGACGGACGGGACGCACTCAGGCTTGTGCGTCCCGTCCGGGTCTCGGGGACCCAGAGTCAAGGCCTGCGCACCGAAGTGCACCGCGACGCCGAACGTACCACGTCCTGCAGCGCCAAAGTACTAGGCAAGACCGCTCATGACTAGTCCTTCCCGCCCAATTGTCACCGAAGCGACAACGGCGTGCAGCCGGATCGGTGCGTTTGCGCACCTGTCCCGCGAGGACATGGCCCGCACGCTCGACCCGCTACGATGTCGCTCCCGCGCGACCCACCTGGAGATCCGTCCGTGCCGAGCCCAGGCCACACCGACGCCGCCCCGGCTGCGATCCGATCGCAGGTGCGGGACGCAGTGGCCCGCGCATGGGACGCCGCCATCCGGGCGGGGACGCTGCCCGACATCGAACCCGGGCTCCCGCGGCCGGATGTCGCCATCGAGCGCCCGGCAAACCCGGCGTTCGGCGACTTCGCGACCAACCTCGCGATGCAGCTGGCGCGGCCGCTCCGCCGCTCGCCGCTCGAGATCGCCGAGGCACTTGCTGCGGTCCTGCGCGACGGACCGGACGCGGCGCTCATCGCCTCCGCCGACGTCGCGAAGCCCGGGTTCGTGAACCTTCGGATCGCGGACGGCGCCTACGAGTCAACGGTGGCGAGCATCCTCGCGGCGCCAGCCCAGTGGGGACGGATCGCGCCGGTCGCACCGCGGCGCGTCAATGTCGAGTTCGTGTCGGCGAACCCGACCGGGCCGCTGACCATCGGCAACGCACGCGGCGCGTTCGTGGGCGACCTGCTGTGCCGCGTCCTCGAGGCGGGCGGGCAGGAGGTCACGCGCGAGTACTACTTCAACGACGCGGGGGGCCAGGTCAGCAACCTCGGGGCGTCGGTCGTGGCGCTTCGCCGCCGCGAAGCCCTACCCGAGGAGGCGTATCGCGGGGCCTACGTTCAAGACCTCGCGGACGCGCTCCCCGACGACGTGTGGACGGCCGCCGAGGCGCCAGGCGCGGACGCGGCGGACATCGTCGGCCGCTGGGCTGCGGCGCGCGTGCGGTCGAACATCGAGGCCAGCCTCGAGCACCTGGGCGTGCGCTTCGACGTCTGGAAGAGCGAGGGCTCGCTCCACGCGGAGGGCTGGGTCGAGCGAGCCGTCGAGCGCCTCCGGGCCACCGGGCACGTGTACGAGCAGGACGGCGCGGTGTGGTTCCGCTCGACGGCGTTCGGCGACGACAAGGACCGGGTCATCTACCGCTCGGACGGCCGGCCCACGTACTTCGCGGCCGACATCGGCTACGTCACCGAGAAGCTGAGCCGCGGCTTCGACCACCTCATCTACATCTGGGGCGCCGATCACCACGGGACCGTGGCCAGGCTGCGCAACGCCGCCCAGGCAATGGGCTATGACCAGGACGCGGTCGAGGTGCTCCTCTACTCGTGGGTCCGGTTCGTCCGGGACGGCGTCGAGATCTCGATGTCGAAGCGTGCCGGGGAGTTCATCACGCTCGACGAGCTGCTGGGCGAGGTAGGCGTGGACGCGGCTCGCTGGTTCTTCGGTTCACGCGCCGCGACGACCGGGATCGACTTCGACATCGAGCTGGCCAAGAAGCAGTCGGCCGAGAACCCCGTCTACTACGTCCAGTACGCGCACGCGCGCATCGCCTCGATCCTGCGCAAGGGCGCCGAGGCGGGGCTTGCGCCGGCGCCGGACGTGACGGGCCTGCTGTCGGGTGAGCCCGAAGGGCTGCTCGTGCGCGCCGTGAGCGGGTTCCCCGAGGTGGTCGAGGACGCGGTCGCCGCCCAGGAGACGCACGGGATCACGGCCTACGCGACCGAGCTGGCCACGCAGTTCCATGCCTTCTACCGCGATGCCCGCGTGGTCGACGTTGACAACCCGGACCGGTCGGCGAAGCGACTGGCGCTGGCGCTGGCGGCGAAGTCCACGCTCGCCAACGCGCTGGGCCTGCTCGGGATCTCCGCTCCCGAGGCGATGTAGGGCGAGGGTCAGCCGGCCAGGCCGAGGACGTTGGCGAGTCGGCTCAGCGTCTCGTCGCCGTTCGAGACCAGCAGGACGACCCGGTCCGGGGCCGGTGTCAACACCTTGGCGCTCCGCCCGGCCGCCTCGAGGTTGGCGACCATCGGACCGAGCGCCGTCGCGAACTCGCTCGCGTCGGGGGCCGTGTCCCAGCGGGTGTCGAGCACGATCCCCATCTCGCCGTCCGGGCCCCCGACCAGGGCCACCCGGTCGCCGCCCCAGCCCGCCACCGCGGAATTGGCGACCGCGGTTTCGGCCCCGCCGGCGTCGCGCAGCACGATGCCCAGCTGGAACTCGCCCAGCGTGTCCTGGAGCGCCACGCACCAGCCCGCACCAAGCTTCGCGGCGAGGTCGGCGTCGAACGCGACCTCGATCGGGGCCTCGCGCGGGTTGAGCTTCTCGGGATGGAGGACCTGCTCGGTCGAGTCGGGCGGATTGGCGAACAGCGCATCGACGGCGGCATAGCCCCCGGCGCTCAGGTACTGGCCCTGGGTGAGTCCGAGGCCCTGGGTGTAGGGGAACATCAGCGTCTCGCGCAGGAGCGCGGGCAGCCGGTCGAGCACCGCCTGGGACGCGGGGTCGGACGAGCCCACTGCCGCCAGCAGCTGGTCGGCCGGCAGGTTCTGCTGCGCCCACAGGAACATGAGCAGCGTGGCGTCGCCCTCGATCAGCGTCGTTCGTGCGAGCGTCCGGTCACCCTGGTCGGTCGCGTCGCCGTGGAGCTTGCCGAGGCCGAACGCCTGGTCCTGGAGCGCGTGGGTGTACTCGTGCGCATAGGTGATCTCCTCGAGCGGGCCGATCTCGCCCGTGTCCGAGATCACGTACATGCTCTTGGTCGTGTCGTCGTACAGGCCCGCGATCTGGCTCGTGAGCATCTCGACGTACAGGTCGCGCAGCGAGTCGCCCTGCGGCATCAGCAGCAGCGCCTTGAGCAGGGTCTCCGTGCCGTTGATGAGCGCCGGAGGGTTGTCCCGGCTGAACGAGCCCTGGATGAACGTGCCCAGCTCCTCGCGGTTGAACACCGCGCGCCGCACGGGGGTCGTGAGCGTCAGGCCGCGGAGGGCGGACACCTGGCGCTCGATCTCCTCGTAGCGCGCGGCGTTGGGGTCGTTCGCATCGGGGCTGGGCTGTTCCGCCGGCGTGGTGGAGGGCGCCGGGCTGGCCGCCGCGGTGGCGCAGACGTCGACGGCGGCCATCGTCGGCGCCGGAGTCGCGGCGTGCGAGGCTGCGGCGGAGGGCGATGCGGTTGCAGCGGGCGCCGGCGAGCTCGAGTGGGCGACGGGTGACGCCGTCGGGCTCGACTGGCCGCACGCGGCGGCGGCAACGACGAGCAGGGTCAGGAGCGACGCGCGGACCGAAGCGAGGCGAGGGGGTGTCAGAGTCATGGCGCGGCATTCTGCCACGGGAATCGCTCGAGCCCGGTCCAGCGTGCCTCGGACCGCCCGAGATGTGCGTTTCTTAACCGTTCGAGATCTCGGCGATGAATCCGACGCGGCCTATGGTTCGTCTCGGAAACCCTCAAAGGTTCCATCCTCCCTCCCTCGGACCGGAGGCGCCGATTGGGCAGGCGCTTCCGGTCCTTTCGATTCCGGGGACGGGTGAGCCGAGGCCACGGGACGGTCCGGTCGATGATCGCGGGGCAGGCGCCCTGTGCAAGAATCGGGCCATGGAGCTCACCTGGTACGGACGGACCTGCATCCGCATGCGCGGCAAGGACGCCGTCGTCGTCAACGACCCCTACCCCGCCGTCGTCGGCCCGACCGGACGCGGCATCACCGGCGACGTCATCACGTTCAGCCACCCCGACGATGCGCCCAAGCCGAAGAAGGCGGTGCGGCTGTCGCGCGACGGCTCGACTGCCATCCCGACCAGCCTCGAGGCCGCGTTCGTCCTCGACGGCCCGGGCGAATACGAGGTCCACGACGCCCTGCTGACCGGCGTCCGGACCTACCGCGACGACGCCAAGGGCGCGGAGCGGGGCCGCCAGGTCGCGTTCGTCACCGAGCTCGACGGGATCCACACGATCCACCTCGGCGACATCGGCCACCAGCTGACCGAGGAGAAGCTCGGCGACATCGGACGGGTGGAGGTCGCGTGCGTCCCGATCGGTGGTGCGCTCAGCGCCACCCGCGCGGCGGCCCTGATTGCCCAGCTCGATCCCAAGATCGTCGTGCCGATGGCCGTCTGCGAGGACGAGGCCGACTGCGACGAGGCGCTCAAGAAGTTCTTCCACGAGATGGGCGCGGTGCCGACCACCCAGTCCAAGCTGGTGGTGACGACCTCGAGCCTCCCCCTCGAGACCACGACGGTCCTCCTGGAATCCCGCGGCAAGGTCTGACCCCGCCACTTGGCCAACCGGACGCTGATAGCGGCGGCTCAGCCGTGCGTCGAGCGCAAGGCGGAGCAGAGCACCGGAGCGAGCGCACTTGGCGGTGCGCGAGCGAGGAGCGCAGGCGACAACGCCGCAACGGCGGCGGATCAGCCGCCGCTGGCGATACACAATGTGGCCGTTCTTGACGACAACCTCGCAGAGGTTGGCGCCGACCCAGTACGGAATCTCGGTCACGTTTGCCGCGCGCCAGACCACGATATCGGCCTGCTTGCCGACCTCGAGCGACCCCGCCTGCTCGGCCACACCGACGGCGTGGGCCGCGTTGATGGTCGTGGCGACGAGCGTCTCCGCGGGCGTGAGCTTCATCTCGAGGCAGGCCACCGTCATGACCAGCGGCAGATTCGGCGTGGGCGAGGTACCGGGGTTGAAGTCCGTGCCCAGGGCCACGGGGACCCCCGCGTCGATGAACCGCCGCGCCGGCGCCGCCTCGTCGGCCATGAGGAACCAGGTCGTGGCCGGCAGCAGCGTGGCGACGGTCGGATGGTCGCCGCCGGCGGCCTGAGCGAGCGCGTCGACCCCGGCGTCGCTGGGCGTGTGCAGGTGATCGGCGGATAGGGCCCCGAGCTCGGCCGCGAGCTCCGCTCCGCCCGACGGTGCCAGCTCGTCCGCGTGGAGCCGGACGGCCATCCCGTATCCAGCCGCGGCCTGGAGGATCCGCCGGCTCTGGTCGGCCGAGAACACCCCTTCCTCGCAGAACACGTCGCACGAGGTCGCGCGACCGTGCGCCGCGACGCCCGGCAGCTGCTCCTCGATCACGCTCTTGACGTACGCCTCGGTGCCGTCGGGCAGCAGGCGGAACTCGGGCGGGACGGCGTGTGCGCCGAGGAACGTCGGCACGACGTCGACCGGTCCTTCCTTGCCGAGCTGCCAGGCGACCTCGATCAGCCGCAGCTCAGTCGCGAGGTCAAGGCCGTAGCCGGACTTCGCCTCGACGGTGGTAACGCCGCGGGCGAGCATCTCGTCGAGCCAGCGGCGCCCGTGCCGGGCGAGGTCGTCGGGGTCAGCGGCGCGCGTCATCGCGACGGTCGAGAGGATCCCACCGCCGGCGGCGAGGATCTCGAGGTAGCCGGCCCCGCGCTGGCGGAGCACCAGCTCCTGTTCGCGCGTGCCCGCGAACAGCAGGTGCGTGTGGGGGTCGATGAGCCCGGGCGTGACGACGCCGCCGTCCGCGTCCAGTCGCGCGAACCGGGACAGTGCGTAGCCGCCGGCCTCCAGCCCCCGCTCGACCGCCGCCCGCGGCCCAACGCCGACGATGCGTCCCTCCCAGCACGCCACGACCGGGGCATCGGCCGCACCCGGACCGCCAACCGCCGCCGCGTCGAGGACGGCGGCGTCGGCCTGGGCGTCGCCTCGCCGCAGCCCCCCGGCGAGCGTCGCGACCTGCGAGGCGCCGTGGATCAGGAGGCCGGGTGCGTCGGTATTGCCGCGGCCACCTTCGATGAGCCGCAGCGTCATGCCTCGCCACCGACGGCGTCGCGCGCCGCGGCCAGGCGCAGCTCGAGCGCCATGAGCGGCGAGGCGTCGCGCAGCTTGATGGCGGCGGCGGCCGCGGCGAACCGGTCCTCGAGCGAAGCGTCGTCGGGCGCGTCGGCGTGATCGGCGATGTCCATGAAGGCCGCGAGTGGCGCGAGCCCGATCAGCTCGGACTCCGCGAGCTCGACCCCATCCTCCGCGGCGAGCTCGCCCACGACCTCCCACGCCCGCCACATCGGCGTGGTGCGGGCGTCGAGCAGGTTCATCGAGACCTGGGCCCGGGCGGGATGCCCGCGCTCGGGTTCCTCGACCCGGAACCCGTTGGCCTGGACCCGCGGCAGGCCGCCGCCCGACTCGCGCACGCGTCGTGCGATGCGCTTGGCGAGCTCGACGTCCTCCGACGCGAGGTTGATGTTCCACGCGATCAGGAACGGCCGGGCCCCGACGGCCACCGCCCCGGCGCGCGGATGCATCCGCTCCGGCCCGAAGTCGGGCTGGCGGCCGTTGTGCGAGATCTCGACCTTGAGGCCCTCGTACTGGCCGCGCCGGACGTCGGCCAGCTTGACGCGGTCAGCGCGCGTGGCGGCCTGCGCATAGAGGTACACCGGCAGGTCCCAGCGGGCCGCGATCCGACGCCCGAACGTCCGCGCCATCTCGATGCAGGCATCCATCGGCGTGTCCGCGAGAGGCACGAACGGGACGACGTCGACCGCACCGATCCGCGGGTGCTCGCCCGTGTGGGTCTCCATGTCGATCTCGTCGAGCGCCCGGCCGACCATCTCCTCGAGACCCGCGGCCACCGCCTCGTGCTCGCCCGCGATCGTGAACACGGACCGGTTGTGGCTGGCGTCGGACGTGCGGTCCAGGAGGTAGACGCCGGGCGTGCCGACCAGGGCGTCGGCGAGGCGGTCGACGACGTCGAGACGCCGGCCCTCCGACACGTTGGGGACGCTCTCGACCAGCACGCCGCGATCCTACTCGTCCGCGTGGCCCCCCGACGGGCGGTCCGGCGTGGGCCATCGCTCGCCCCCCGATCCGGGGGTCGCGGGACCGTACACTCCCCCGTCAATGACCGAGCCGCGTCGGAGCCTCCTCCACCACCCCGACTTCCTCAAGCTGTGGACCGCCGAGACCGTCTCGGTGTTCGGCACGGCGATCACCCAGCTTGCCCTGCCGCTGATCGCGGCGACGGTCCTGCAGGTCAGCGCCTTCGAGTTCGGCCTGCTGACGACGATCGAGTTCCTGCCGTTCATCCTGCTCAGCCTGCCGGCTGGCGTCTGGGTGGACCGGCTCCGCCGGCGGCCGATCCTGATCATCGGCGACCTCGGCCGCGCGATCGCGATCGCGTCGATCCCGATCGCCTTCGCCTTCGATGCCCTGACGATCTGGCAGCTGTACGTCGTCGGCTTCATCAACGGCTGCCTGACCGTCTTCTTCGACGTGGCCTACCAGAGCTACCTGCCGTCGCTCGTGGAGCGCGACCAGCTGGTGGAAGGCAACTCGAAGCTCGAGATCACGCGGTCCGCCGCCCAGATCCTGGGGCCCGGCCTGGCCGGCGTGCTGATCGGGGTGTTCCGGGCGCCGTTCGCGATGGTGATCGACGCCGTCAGCTACCTGTGGTCGGCGGTGTTCGTGTTCCTGATCCGGCGGCCCGAGCCGCCAGTGGTGCCCCACGACGAGGCGGCGGACGGCCCGAAGCCCTCGATACGCTCCGAGATCGCCGTCGGGCTGCGGTACGTGGGCAGGCATCGCTGGCTGCGCCCGATCGCGGCCACGACGGGGACGTCGAACTTCTTCGGCAACGTCATGGGCGCGATCATGATCCTGTACCTCACCCGTGAGGGCGGCCTGTCGGCCCAGGCGATCGGGTTCGCGTTCTCGATCGGGTCGGTCGGGGTGCTCCTGGCCGCGCTGATCACCGGCCGGGTGACGGCCCGCCTGGGGGTCGGCCGGACGCTCGTGCTGAGCTCGGCCGCGTTCAGCTTGTCGGGGATCCTGGTCGCCGCGGCCTCGACGGTCTACCTGTTTCCCGCGCTGGCCCTGTTCGGCTTCCTGACGGGGTTCTTCGGCGTCGCCTGGAACATCAACCAGGTCTCGCTCCGCCAGGCGATCACGCCGCCCCGGATGCAGGGCCGCATGAACGCGACGATGCGCTTCATCGTGTGGGGGACGATCCCGCTTGGCGCAATCGCCGGCGGCGCGCTCGGCGACCTCATCGGGCTGCACGCGACGATCTGGGTGGGCGCGATCGGCGGCATGTTCGCGTTCCTGCCCGTCGCCCTGTCCTCGGTCCGGCAGATCGTCAAGATGCCCGAACCGGTGGACGACGCGCCGGCAGCACCAGCTGGGGCCAGCCCGGCGTAGCCCGCCGGCGGGCGGGCGAGATCACGGAGCGCCGATGGCGACGGCGCGGCCCACGCTCGTCCCAACGTAGATCAGGCCGCCCACCACAACGGGCTCCGTCGGCCGACCATCGACCTGGACGCTCCAGGCTTCGCGACCGGTGTGGCGGTCGATGCCCCGAACGACGCCGTCGTAGCTCGAGATGTACAGCGTGTTGCCGACGATCGTGGGCAGTGCGCCGATGCCCTCTCCGGCGATGAACAGCGGCGTGGGCGAACCTGTCGCGAGGTCCAGGGTACGCACGGCGCCGTCCTCACCAACCGTGTAGACAGCATCGGCCGTGACCGCGCCAACGAACATCCGATCATGGGTCGGCGACGTCGACCGCCAGCGGACGCGGGGAGGGCGCAGTGGATGCCGAGGCCACGGTCGCCGAGGCCACCGCTGCGGTAGCGACCGGCGTGGCCGCGTGGGGGCTGGCCGGCTCCCGGGTGGGACCCCCGGCCGTGGCCGAGGAGCCGCAAGCGGCGACCAGCAGGGCAATGGCCAGTGCTGCCCTGGTGTCGGGCCGTCGCCATGCCGCGGACGGTCGCTCGACGCCGCTCACGTGGTCCTTCACCGTACCTGCCTCCATCGCCTCGAGAACCCTTGCAGGGGTGACGCGGGATCCGGTCGATCGGTTGGCGGAACGTTCGCGACTACGCATCATGAGCCTCCGATTGCGTAGAGGTGGCCGACGTTCGTCCCGACGAGGAGGTACCCGCCGGCGATCGCGGGCGCGAAGGGCACGCCCTGGATCGGCACCGACCACCGGATGTCACCCGTGGCGACGTCGACGGCGGCCGCCGGCCCGTCGTTCGCAATCACGTACACGGTGTCGCCGACGATCGACGGCAGCACTCGGCATCGAGCGACCCCGCTTCTCCGGAGGCCGCCCCGGCCTGACGCGCCCCGCCTCTCGGAGCGCGGCTCTCGCCGCGGTCGCTGCAAGGCGGGCAGGAGCACCGGAGCGAGCGCACCCCAAGGTGCGCGAGCGAGGAGCGGACGCGACACGCCGCAGCGGGCGCGGATCACCGGAGTCGAACGGAGCCGGCGGGTCAGCCGTGTCCGAAGCAAGGCGGAGCAGGAGCACCGGAGCGAGCGCACCTGGAGGTGCGTGCGCGAGGAGCGGACGCGACAACGCCGCAGCGGGCGCGGATCACCCGCCGGCGGTCAGTCGGTCTCGAGCATCGGAATGCGCAGGCCCCGCTCCTGGGCGACCTCCACCGCGCGCTCGTAGCCGGCGTCGACGTGCCGCACGACGCCCATGCCCGGGTCAGTCGTGAGCACCCGTTCGAGCTTGCGGGCCGCGAGGCTGGTGCCGTCGGCGACGCACACCATCCCCGCGTGCTGGCTGTAGCCGATCCCGACCCCGCCGCCGTGATGGATCGAGACCCAGGTGGCGCCGGCCGCCGTGTTGACGAGCGCGTTGAGCAGCGGCCAGTCGGCGACAGCGTCGGAGCCGTCGGCCATCGCCTCGGTCTCGCGGTTGGGTGAGGCGACCGAGCCCGCGTCGAGATGGTCGCGGCCGATGACGATGGGGGCTCGCACTTCGCCCGCGGCGACCAGGCGGTTGAACTCGATTCCGGCCCGCGCGCGCTCGCCGTAGCCCAGCCAGCAGATGCGCGCCGGCAGGCCCTGGAACGGGACCTTCGCCTCGGCCATCTCGATCCACCGCCGCAGGCCGGCGTCGTCGGGGAACAGCTCGAGGACGGCACGATCGGTGCGCAGGATGTCCTCGGGGTCGCCGGACAGCGCGGCCCACCGGAACGGGCCCCGACCCTCGCAGAACTGGGGCCGGATGAACGCGGGGACGAACCCCGGGTAGTCGAACGCGTTCGCGACGCCGGCCTCCTGCGCCTGGGCGCGCAGGTTGTTCCCGTAGTCGAAGGCGACGGCGCCCGCGGCCTGGAACGCGAGGATCGCGCGCACGTGGTCGGCCATCGAGCGCATCGCGCGCGCTTCGTAGACGGACGGCTGGGCGGCGCGCAGCTCGACCGCGTCGGCGAGCGAGATCTCCGCCGGCACGTACCCGGCGAGGGCGTCATGCGCCGAGGTCTGGTCCGTGACCACGTCGAAGCGCTCCCCGGCGGCCGCCCAGGCAGGCTCGATCTCCGCGGCGTTGCCCACCAGGGCGATCGAGATCGCCAGGCCCTCAGCGGCCGCCGAGCGGGCCATCGCGAGGGCCTCGTCGGGCGAGTGGGTCAGCCGGTCGACGTAGCCGATCTCGTGCCGCCGGCGGGCGCGCGTCTCGTCGACCTCGATCGCGAGGCACACGCCGTCATTCATCGTCACGGCCAGCGGCTGCGCGCCGCCCATGCCGCCGAGGCCCGCGGTGAGCGTGACCCGTCCCCGCAGCGTGCCGTCGAAGTGCTGGCGGGCGAGCTCCGCGAACGTCTCGAACGTGCCCTGGAGGATGCCCTGGGTGCCGATGTAGATCCACGACCCCGCGGTCATCTGGCCGTACATCATCAGGCCCTGCCGCTCGAGCTCCCGGAAGTGCTCCCAGGTGGCCCAGCGCCCGACCAGGTTCGAGTTCGCGATCAGCACCCTTGGCGCCCACTCGTGGGTGCGGAACACGGCCACGGGCTTGCCGGACTGGACGAGCAGGGTCTCGTCGTCGGCCAGCCGGCGCAGCTCGCGCACGATGGCGTCGAACGCCTCCCAGCTCCGTGCAGCCCGGCCGGTGCCCCCGTAGACCACCAGCGCGTCCGGGTTCTCGGCAACCTCGGGGTCGAGGTTGTTCATCAGCATCCGCAGCACCGCCTCCTGCTGCCAGCCATGCGTCGACAGCTCGGTGCCACGCGGGGCGCGGACGGGGCGCGGACCGGAGACGGTGGTCACGGCGCGGAGTCTACGCCGCGCTCACGGCCGCAACTTGCCCATCAGCTGCTCGCCGAACAGCTGCTTCCCGACCGAGAACAGCGAGACGATCACGCCGCGCTCCGGGAGGTACGCATGGTAGACGCGCAGGCCGCCGTTGCAGCTCGCGATGTAGACCGTCCGGCCGCCCAGCTCCGCCTCGGCGTTGCCGCCGACGCCGCCCGCCTGGCTGCACGCACCCTCGTTGTAGCTGTCGCGCCAGTCCCGGAACATCTCGTCGCTGTACGCGCCGGGCCGAAGCTTGGCGACGACCCCCGACGCCAGGTCGTCGGGCGCGGGGACGACGGCGAAGACGGCCGACTCGACGTTGCGCGCGAAGTCCGGGTCGGCGGCCGCCTGGGCGAAGCTGTCGGGCTCCGATGAGACCGCGACGCCGCCGATGTCGGCCGGCAGGACGCCGAGCAACGACTCGTCGAGGACGACGGCCGGGCCGGCGCTCGAGTTGGCGATCGACGACGGCGCCGGGGCTGCGGTTGCGACCGATGCCGATGGCGCCGCTGGCGCCGGTGTCGTCCGCCCCGGCGTTGGCGCGACGGGCGAGGGCGAGCACGCTGCCAGCAGGAGGCCGAGCGAGACGATCGCCGCGGGCGCCCGCCTCACACGAGCTCGCGGCGCATCACGGGGTAGCGGTCGTCGGCAGCCGCGACGACGAACCCCAGCCGCTCCCAGAACGCGGGCTGTGCGGCGCTCGTGGCATTCGGCTTGGCGCCGACCTCGGGATACGTCTCGACGGCCGCGAAACCGCGCGCCGCCAGGTCATCGCACACCGCATCCACGAGCATCGCCGCCAGGCCCTGGCCGCGCGCGGCCGCCGTCGTCGAGATGCAGGTGATCACCGCGGGCAGCGGCGAGTCCGGCAGTCTCGGATACAGCGCGCGGGTCCGGCCGGCGCGCGGATAGGCCGAGAGCGGGCCGAACTGCGCGTACGCGGCGGGCTCGTCGTCGACGAGCAGCACCTTCGCGTAGCAGCCGAAGACCGCGAGGCCCCGGCCGAGCAGGCGCAGCTTCGGGCGCGCGTCGCCGCCGACGCCCGGGCGTGGCTCGCGCCGGGGCGCGAACGGGTTCTCCGGGACCTCGTCATCGTCGTCGTCGAGGAACGGGTTGATCGTGGCGGCGCGCGGCGGCGGCGCGAACGGGTTGGGCACGGCCTCGTCGTCATCGTCGCCGGCGAACGGGTTCCTCGGGCGAGACGCGGGGCTCGGCGCGGGCGCCGTCGCGGCGCCGAACCACGAGCCGCGAGCGGCCTTCGACCCCCGGTCGGCCTCCTCCCAGTAGTCGCACGAGCGGTGGTCGAAGCCTGCGTCGGCGCACGGCGGCAGGAGCGCGAACGAGGCGTCGTCCGTGACGTCGACGATCTTGATGGCCATGGCCGCAGAGTCTAGACGGGCGAGCCGCGTCAGGCCCGGACGGTGGCGAGGTCGGCCAGGGCCCCGTCGTGGACGAGGGCGAGTGCCGCGGCCAGGTCCGGCCCGGGCTCCCGGTCGCCGTCGAGGTGAGCGATCCGGCCGCGGACGAGACGCAGCGCCTCGGCCACGCCCTCGCCGGGCGCCGGCACGGCGTCCCCGTTCGCGTCCCGCGCGAAGGCGGCCAGACGGAGATCGAGCGCCTGGGCCGCGCACAGCAGCTCGATCGCCACGATCTGCTCGACGTGGGCCAGCACCGAGCGGGCGTGACGCGCCGAGGTCGCCCCCATCGACACGTGATCCTCCTGGTTCGCCGAGGTCGGGATCGAGTCGGCCGACGACGGGTGGGCGAGCACCTTGTTCTCGGACGCGAGCGCCGCCGCCGTGTACTGGACGAGCATCAGGCCGCTGTTGCGGCCGGGGTCGGGCGACAGGAAGGCCGGCAGCCCCCCGTTGAGGCGGGCGTCGAGCAGCAGGGCCGTCCGGCGCTCCGAGATCGACCCGAGCTCGGACAGGGCGAGCTTCGCGAAGTCGAGGGCGAGCGCGATCGGCTCGCCGTGGAAGTTGCCGCCCGAGATGACGAGGCCGCCCCCCGTGGCCAGCGCGTCGACTGGCACGGAGCCGCCCTGGGGGAAGACGAGCGGGTTGTCGGTTGCCGAGTTGAGCTCGATGTCGAGCACGCGCCGGAGATGGTCGATGGCGTCGCGCACGGCGCCGTGGACCTGGGGGACGCAGCGCACCGAGTACGGGTCCTGGACCTTGTGCGACGACCCGTGGTGGGCCCGCTGGAACCCGGAGTCGCGGAGCAGGTGGCGGAGCTCCGCGGCGACCGCGATCTGGCCCGGGTGCGGCCGCGCCAGCTGGTACGGCGCGGCGAACGCGACCTCGGTGCCGAGCAGCGCCTCGACCGACATCGCGGCCGCCACCGAGGCGGTGCGTATCAGGCGCTCGGCGTCGGCGGCGACGCAGCGCGCCCAGCGCGCTCATCAGCTGGGTGCCGTTGAGCAGCGCCAGGCCCTCCTTGGGCTCGAGGGTGAGCGGCTCCAGGCCGGCGTCGTGGAGCGCGACCGCCGCCGGGACGCGCCGGCCCTCGACCTCGACCTCGCCCCGCCCGATCAGCGGCAGGGCGAGGTGCGCGAGCGGCGCGAGGTCCCCGGACGCACCCACGCTCCCCTGCTCCGGCACGACCGGGTGGATCCCGCGGGCCAGGAACTCGCAGATCCGGTCCACCAGCAGCGGGCGGCAGCCGGAGTGCCCGAGCGCGAGCGTGTTGGCCCGCAGGAGCAGCATCGCCCGCACGACCTCGCGCGGGAACGGCGCCCCGACGCCGGCGGCATGCGACGCGATCAGGTTGACCTGCAGCGAGGCGGCGTCACCGGGTGGGATGAACGTCGTTGCGAGGTCGCCGAAGCCGGTCGTCACCCCGTACACGACCTCGCCCCGGGCGACCAGGGCCACGATGACGTCGCGCGCCTCCTGCATCCGCTCCCGCGCGTGGATGTCGAGCGCGACGGACGCGTCGCGTCGCGCGACGGCCTCGACATCGGCGATGGTCAGGTCTGCGCCGGTCAGCACCACGCGGTCGTGGCCGCCGCCGGCGGCTCGGTCGGGAACGAAGTGGGCCTCGGTCACCGTGCCGAGGATAGTCAGATATCCTCGCCTGCGTTGTGCTCACGTTCATCGATCAGGTCGTCATCCCGTTCCTGACCAGCCTGTACGCGGCCGTCGGGTACCTCGGCGTGATGGCCGCGATGGCGATCGAGTCGGCGATGATCCCGCTGCCGTCCGAGCTGATCCTCCCGTTTGCGGGCTTCCTCGTCTCGGACCCGAAGGCGATCGAGCCCATCACCGGGCAGCCGTGGAACTTCTGGATCGCGGTCGTCGTGGCCACGATCGGCAACACGCTCGGCTCGCTGATCGCGTACGCGATCGGTGCCTACGGCGGCCGCCCGTTCCTCGAGCGCTACGGCCGCTACCTGCTGATCCGGCCCCACGAGATCGAGGCCGGGGACGAGTTCTTCCGCAAGTACGGGGCGCCGACGGTGTTCTTCGGCCGTCTCCTGCCGATCGTCCGGACGTTCATCTCGTTCCCCGCCGGCGTCACCCGGATGCCGATCGGCAAGTTCGTCCTGTACTCCACGGCCGGCGCGTTCCTGTGGTCGATCGCCCTCGTCTACGCGGGGATGCAGCTGGGCGCGAACTGGGTGCAGATCCGCGAGATCCTGCGGCCATTCGACCTCGCGATCCTGGTCGGCGTGATCGTGGTGTTCGGGCTGCTGCTGTGGTGGCGCCTGGGCACACCCGGCCTGCGCCGCAAGACGACCCCGGCCGAGTAGCGGCCCGTCCCTAGGCCCAGGGGACCTCGTTGGTGCGGCGCAGGTGCGCGGTGTCGTTCATGACCAGCATCCGCCCTTCGTCGGGCGCCGCCTCGAGGTCCCACTGGAGCACCGTGAGGTTCGCCTGATCCTGGTCGAGGCGGTGGCGGAACTCCCGGATCTCGATCGCCAGCGCCGCGCAGATGAGGACGCGATTCACCGACGAGTGCCCGACGGCGAGCACGGGCCGCTCGATCCTGGGCGTCGTCGAGCCCCAGCCCGACGTCGCCGCCCGGAACGACGCCTTCGCGTGCCACGAGCGGTGCTCGTCCAGCAGGTCGCCCAGGAAGCCTCGAACGCGTTCGGCGACGTCGTCGCCGGACTCACCGCCCGGGCACGCCAGGACGTCGGGCGCCCGCTCCCATTCGCTCCGGAAGGCGCCGTCCGCTTCGGCGATCTGGTCGTACGTCCGCCCCTCCCACGCGCCGTAGTCCATCTCGCGCAGGCGGGGATCCGCCTCGATCGACGCTCGGGGCGCGAGGATCGCGGCGGTCTCACGGGCGCGGAACAGCGGGCTTGTGAGCACTCGGTCGAAGGCGACGGGCGCGAGTCGCCGCGCGAGGGCCTCGGCCTGACGGCGGCCCGCGTCGTTGATCGAGACGTCGATCCGCTGGCCGAGGTGCTGCTCGGGCGTCGAGCGGTCGGTGAGGCCGTGGCGGGTGAGGACGAGGGTCAGCATCGCCGCAGAGTCTAGGGTGCGGCCCGCGTGGGACAATGCGTTTCGACGACCCGGACGGAGCGACGATGAGCGACACGCACGACGCGAGCGACCCGACGACCCACGCCATCCCCGATGAGCACGGGACGTCCCACGCGGTCGCGGGGCCCCACGCATCGGCGTCCGATCACGGCGACGACCACGGCCACGACGACCATGCGCACGCCGGCGAGGCCCTCGGGCCGATCGACTGGACGATGTGGGGCGTGGGCGTGCTGGGTGTCATCGTCGCGCTGATCGTGACGGCGGGCCTGGTCGCCGCCTCGGGGTTCACGCTGGCGGGGTAAGCGCCTCGGTCGCGGGCTGGGCCGTCCCCTCCCTCTCGGCCGCCGCCACCTTCGCGATCTCGGGCTCGTCGGTCTCCCAGGCCGAGTGCATCGGCCGATCCCACCACGGCGTCGGCGCCATCGTCAGCTTCTCGAGCCCGCGCAGCACCGCGTCGTAGTTCACGCGCCAGCCGTTGAAGTCGCGCCAGGCCTGGTCGCGGTCGTCGAGCAGCGGAACCCCGGACGCCGCCAGCACATCGAGCGCCCGGTCGAACGTCGCCCTGTCAACGCTCGTGGCGTCCATCGGCCCCGGGTGCGGGTTGAACGGGATCCGGAAGTAGGTCGCGATCCTGCGCAGGGCGAGATAGCCGGCGCGGATGGTGAGGTCGGCCTGGACGTCCCACGACGTCGCGACCGACGAGCGCATCAGCGCCGCCGCGTCCATCACGGCGCCCGCGGCGTTGACCCATGAATGGTCGTGCTGCTGCGACCGGTAGAACACGAGCACGGGCAGCGAGCTGTGGGTCTCCTCGACCTCGGCGAACCACTGCTCCCAGCGTTCCCACAGGTCGTGCATCGCATCGAGCCCCGACATCCGGTGCATGCGGGTGATCATCACGACCGGCGACGGCGGGGAGTCCGCGCGGACCTCGAGCAGGTTGACGAGCAGCTCCCGTCTCGAGAATGAGCTGTAGATCGTTGGCAGGTATGAGATCAGGAGGGCGACGAGGGCGAGGCCGAGCGCTGCCTCGACGAAGGCGATGATCTCGCCGAACTCCCCGGCCGGTCGCAGGAACCCGAGCGTGAGCAGCGACGATCCACTCGTGACGACGGCGTCGGCGACCGGCTCGCCCAGGGACCAGAAGATCGCGGCGAAGCCGAGCGCGATCAGCACCAGCCACCAGGCCGGCAGCAGGATGAGGGCGATGGGGCCGTAGTAGGCCATGATCCGATCGCGGAACTCGTACGGCCGCGACGGCGGCGCGGCGAGCCGGAAGGCCCCGAAGATCACGCGGAAGGCGAAGCGCGACAGCGGATCGTTGTCGCCGCGCGGCACGACGAACGTCCGGACGGCGCTCAGGACCGTGCGCGCGATCACGTAGATGCCGAGCAGCGCGACCAGGACCTGGACGACGATCACGCGGCGAGCATAGCCGCGGTCAGGCGGATCGGCGGACCCCGCGTCCGCAGCGCGTCGTCAGAACAGCCCGACGACGTTCCCGTCGGCGTCGATGTCGATGCGCTCCCCACCCGGCTTCGAGTTCAGCCCGGGCATGGTCCGCATGTCGCCCGCGAGCGGGGTCACGAATCCGGCGCCCGCGGCGAGGCGGACCTCGCGGATCGGCACCCGGAAGCCCGTCGGCCGGCCCAGCAGCTTCGGGTCGTGGCTGAGGCTGTACTGCGTCTTGGCCATGCAGATGGGCAGGTTGCCGAAGCCCATCGCCTCGTACTGCGCGAGCTGCTTGGCCGCCGCGGGCGCGATGTCGATGCCGTCGGCGCCGTAGACGCGCGTCGCCACGGCCTCGATCTTCTGCGCCAGGCCCATGTCGTCGGGATACAGGAGGCGAAAGTCGGGCGCGCCCTCCTCGGCCGCCTTCCACACGGCGGCCGCGAGATCCTCGGCACCGGCGCCACCGTCCACGAAGTGGCTCGCCACGACGGCATCCCGGGCGCCGGCCGCGAGCGCGACCTCCCTGATCGCCGCGATCTCGCCGGGCGTGTCCGTCGGGAACGTGTTGATCGCGACCACCGCGGGGACCCCGAACAGCCCGACGTTCTCGATCTGTGCCGCCAGGTTCACGCCGCCGCGACGAACCGCCTCCGGGTTGTCCTCGAGCAGCGCCGGATCGAGCGGCTTGCCGGCCACGATCCGGCCAACCCCGCCGTGCATCTTGAGCGCGCGCACCGTCGCGACGACGACCGCCGCATCCGGCGTGAGGCCCGAGGCCCGGCACTTGATGTCGAAGAACTTCTCGGCACCCATGTCGGCCCCGAAGCCGGCCTCGGTGACGACGATGTCGTTGGTCGCGAGGGCGACCCGGTCGGCGAGGACCGAGCTGTTGCCGTGGGCGATGTTGCCGAACGGGCCGCAATGGACGAAGGCCGGCCCGCCCTCGAGCGTCTGGAGCAGGTTCGGCTTGAGCGCGTCGCGAAGGAGGACCGTCATCGAGCCCGCGACCTTGAGGTCCTCGGCCGTGATCGGCGTCCCGTCGCGGGTCGTCGCCAGGACCACGCGGCCGAGCCGCGCGCGCAGGTCGTGCAGGTCCGAGGCGAGCGCGAGGATCGCCATGACCTCGGACGCGACCGTGATCACGAACTGCGTCTCGCGCGGATAGCCGTTATCGCGGCCGCCGAGACCGATGACGATCTCGCGCAGCGCGCGATCGCTGATGTCCATGACCCTCGGCCACAGGATCCCGTGGGGGTCGATGCCCAGCGCGTTGCCGTGGTGGATGTGGTTGTCGATGAAGGCCGCCGCCAGGTTGTGCGCCGCGCCGATTGCGTGCACGTCGCCCGTCAGGTGGAGGTTGAAGTCCTCCATGGGGATGATCTGGCTGTAGCCGCCGCCGGCGGCCCCGCCCTTGATCCCGAACACCGGCCCGAGCGACGGCTGGCGGATCGTGACGGCCGCGCGGCGACCGATGCGGTTCAGGCCCTGCGCGAGCCCGACGGTCGTCGTCGACTTGCCCTCGCCCAGCGGCGTCGGGCTGATCGCCGTCACCACGACGTACTTGCCGCGCGGATTCGCGGACTCGACGCGACGGATGCCGTCGAGCGTGACCTTCGCCTTCGTGCTGCCGTAGAGCTCGACCTCGTCCTCGTGCAGGCCGAGATCCCGGGCGACGTCGAGGATCGGCCGCGGCGTGACCGCACGCGCGATGTCGAGGTCCGAGGGGAAGGACGCGGTGGAGCTCATTGACGACTCCCGGCGAGCTGGAGGGCGCCGGGCCCACGGCCGTTGGTGGCCTGGGCCTGCGCCGCGCGAACGAGATGGGTGAGGAGCAAAGCGTTGGTCACGGGGCCGACGCCGCCGGGCACCGGCGTGATCGCCGAGACGACCTGGCTGGCGGACTCGAAGTCGACGTCGCCGACGAGCTTCTCCCCGACGACGTTGATCCCGACATCCACGACCACGGCGCCCGGGCTGAGCATCTCCCCGGTGATCAGGCCCGGGACGCCGGCGGCCACGACCACGACCTCGGCGTCGCGGGTGTGGCGAGCCAGGTCCGCGGTCTTCGAGTGGCAGATGGTGACCGTGGCGTTCTCGCGCAGCAGGAGCAGGGCCGCTGGCTTGCCGACGACGTTCGAGCGTCCGACCACCGTCACCCGGCGGCCCGCGAGCGGGATCCCGGAACGCTTGAGGATCTCGACCGCGGCGTGGGCTGTGGTCGGCAGGAAGCCCTCGTAGCCGAGGCTGAGCAGCCCGACGTTGCGCGGATGGAGGCCGTCGATGTCCTTCGCCGGATCGAGGGTGTCGATCACGGTCGACAGCGGGATCCGCTTGGGCAGCGGCATCTGGACGATGACGCCGGCGACCAGCGGGTCGCGGTTGAGGTGCTCGATCTCCGAGCGGAGCGCCGTGGACGAGGCCCGTCCCGGCATCTCGACCAGGCGGCCGACGATGCCGACCTTCTCGCACGACCTGAGGATCTGGTTGAGGTACACGGCCGATGGTGCGTCGCTGCCGACGATGATCACGGCGAGCGTCGGCGCGTGCCCACGCCGGCCGCGCATCGCCTCGACGTCACGGGCGACCGTGGCGCGGATCTCGGCAGCGATCGGCGCACCGAGCAGCAGTCGCGGGCCGTCGTCGGTCATGGGGCGGTCACCCCCGCCCGGCTTCGATCGGCGGGCGCGCCTCACCACCCAGGACGGCCTCGCGGGTCTGCGATGCCAGCCGGTCGATGTCGTCGACGAGCCGCTGCGTGCTCGCCAGCAGCTCACCCGATGCCGCCTCGTCCTCGATCGAAGGCAGGTTCACGTACACGTTGGCGGCCGCGGCCCTCGACGCGGCGGTCGCGAGCAGCGCGGCGACCTCGAGATCGGACGACGCATTCCGGTTGCTCCGCCCGGCGAGCGCCTCGGCAAGGGCGACGACCTCGAGGCACGCCTCGACCGTGCGGTACGGCACGTCGGAGGCGGCCCTCGCCGCCTCGCGGATCGCGGCGGACCTGGCCTCGCGTTCCTCGTCGGTGTCGCGCGGAAGTCGCGTCGCGGCCCCGAAGCCCGCGTAGGCCTCGGAGTCCTCGTCGGCGAGGACGAGGAATTGATCGGCGAGCACCTGCGCCGCTGCCCGCACCTCGGCGTGCAGCGCGGCGTGCTCGGCGTACTTCGGGCGGCCCTCGGACAACGCCGCGACCATCGACACGAGGGCGGCCGCGAGGCTCGCCGCCACGGCAGCGGCGCTGCCACCTCCCGGGACGGGTTCTGCGGACGCCAGGCGATCGACGAACGCAGCGACCGTGAGGTCACGGAAGCGCGTGTTCGGTTCCACGCATCGATTGTAGGGACGGGGCGATCCGACCGGGTGGCCGGGTGCGGCCCCCGAGTCGCTGCATGTTGGGGCGTGACAAACCCCCTCGTTTGGCGTCTTCCAACCGAACGGCCCCGGTCGGCATCATGTGCGTGCAGGATTGGAGCGAGGGATGGAGCCCGTCACCATGCGGGTCACGGACGTGATCCGGCTCGACGACCAGGGGCTCGTCCGGCGCGCGCGTGACGGAGACGCCGAGGCGTTCGATGCCGTCGCGGCACGCCGGATGCCCGACGCGTACCGGCTGGCCTCGGCGATCCTGGGCAGCCAGGCGGCGGCCGCGGACGCGACCCAGAACGCGCTCCTCGCCGCGTGGCGCGAGCTGCCGCGGCTGCGCGACATCGCGAGCTTCGACGGGTGGTTCCACCGGATCCTGGTCAACGAGTGCCGGATGCAGGTGCGCCACCAGTCGCGCCTGCGCGAGGTCGAGCTCGCCGAGGCTGGCCCCGATGCGGCCGCCGCGCATCCAGAGGCGAAGAACGCCTCGACGTTCGAGCTGGTCGAGGTGCTCGACCTCCTCGAGGGAGCGTTCGAGCAGCTCGAGCCCGATGACCGGGCGATGGTCGTCCTCCACCACCTCGAGGGCAGGCCGCTGACCGAGATCGCGGCCCTGCTGCACATGCCCGTGGGGACCGTGAAGTGGCGGCTGCACCAGGCCCGAGGGGTCATGCAGCACGCCTTGGAGGCGGTCGAATGACCACGCCCGATCGTCACCGAAGACCTGCTGCGCCTGATGCTCGAGCGCCGGGCCGGCGCACCCCCGCCGGGCTGGCTGCTGCCCGGCGTCGCCGAGGCGGTCCGCCACACCGGCCAGGTCCGCGGCGGGCGCCCGTGGAGCGGCCTGCCGGGAACGCGACGCTTCGGGCGCCTCGCGCTCGTAGCGGCGGCGGCGCTGGTGCTGCTCGCGCTTGCGGCCGGGGTCCTGGTCGCGGCCCGGCTGATCCTCCCCCCGCCCCAGCCGACCCCGAGGGCAATCGTCGCGGTCCCCGGCCCGAGTGCGAGTGCAGCGCTCGCCACACCGGAGCCGACCGAGGAACCGACCGACCAGGTGCGGCCTCCCGCCACAGCGGCTCCTCCGGCATTCGCACCCGACACGATCGCGGTCGTGACGACCGCGGGTGACGCCCTGCGCGTCCGGTCCAAGCCGGGCGTCGCTGCCGACTCGAAGAAACTCTCGCCGCTGCTCAAGCAGGGCAGCCGGATGCTCGTCGTCGACGGCCCGGTCACGGCAGATGGCTACGACTGGTACGAGGTCCAGGCCGACAACGACCTGTTCGGCTGGGTAGCCGCCGGCAAGGGCAGCGAGGACTGGATCGCGTCCGCCGAGCCCAACTGCGCTGACGATCTCGACGAGTCGGCGGTTCGGACCGTCGTGCCGATCGACTTCCTCATCTGCTACGGCGATGCACCGGTCAGCGTCAAGGTGCACTGGTCTTCGATGGAGGACGGCGGCGATATCGAAGGCGCGCCAGCGTGCCCTTACACCGGCGATCGGGTCCGGTGCTCGGCCCATCCAAAGTGGCTCTTTGAGCCACGCGGGTACACCTTCGTAACCGATGGGGCGTCGCCTGACCTGCTCGCGGCCGCCCACGGGTCGGTCCTGGATGACCTGCGAGCCGTGCCCGAGCCATCGCAGATGACGCTGACCATCGCGATGGACGCACCACAGGCACGGGACTGCCGGATCGTCGATGACCGCGGCCGCGACTTGATCTCGCGCCACGAGGCGGTCACGCGGTGCCGCCTTACGTTCGTAGTGCACGAGGTCGCACGGCAGGATGCCAACCTCCTCCCTGGCCTCAACACGATCACCCGAGTGACCTCCCGGGATCTGCCGATGCGCACCGAGCCAGGCCTGCGCAAGGGTCTGCTGACCGAGATCCTCCAACCGGGAGATCAGGTCTATGTCGACGCGGGGCCGGTCCTCGTCGATGGCGTCGACTGGTACGCGGTGATGAAGAGCCATGGATACGGCGCGTACGGCTGGGTGCCCGCGTCCGTCGGAGGCTCGGCGTCGACGTCGCCGGTCCCCATCAGGTGTCCGCTGATGCAGGATTGGGCGGCTTTCATGCAACTGCAGCCCACGGAGCGCCTAGCCTGCTTCGGCGACCAGGCCCAGGTCGTGGACGCATGGATGTATGGCGCGACGGCACGAGAACCGTATGCGTCGCTCGGCTGTGGTGCCTACTCGATCAGCCCAGACATCACGCCGATTACCGAGTGCGACTCGACCCCCGAATGGCTCACAGCCGAGACCGGGCTTGTCATGCGCGGTGACGTCGACGCCGAGCTACCCGTGACCTTCGAACCCGGCACGCTGACCCGCAGGGCCTTCCCCTCATCTCCCACGCGGATGAAGGTCGGGGGCTCGTTCGGCCACGTCGATTCCGACACGTGTCGTGTGGTGGACAAGGTGACGGGCGAGGACCTCTATCCGCCTGCGGCGGCGCACATCTTCTGTCGGGCGGTCTTCGTCGTGGACTCGCTTGAGCCGCTGCCCCAGTAGCCGCAAGTGGCCCGCGGGGCGAGCGCTGCCGCGCCCGCCCCGCAGCCGACCGGGGGCCGACAGGGAGGAGCCGCGACCCCGAGTGTGGTGCGCTTCAGGCGGCCTTCGGCGCCTCGTCCAGCCCCTCGATCGTCCATCGGCGGGACCGGTGGCGATAGGTGAGCGCGAGGCGGTACGAGGGCGTGTCGACCTCGAACAGGGTCCGGGGACCCGTGATCGCCGGGTAGGCCGACCGCTCGTCGCGAACCGCAACGATGCGCGTGACCTGCATGCGGTCAGCGCCCCAGGTGACCTCACGGGGCGTGCCGCTGAACCAGTCCGTCCGGACCTCTACGTTGACCGGAGCGACTCTGATCATCGCCATCTCTGGTGTCTCCTTCCCTCGGTAGGGACAGTCGTCACCCGTGAGCACCCCGGATGCGAACGCCTGTTCGTTTCTGACCCGAACGCTAGTCGAACATGTGTTCGATGTCAAGCGTCTGTGTCGAGATCCTCGGGGGCGTCCGTGTCACCTTGGCTGTCACGATCATCGGTCGCATCGATTTCGTTCGCCGAAGCAGGCGACGCCGGAGACCGCGCCTCAACAGAAGACATCGGGTCCCGCTCGAAGGGCGCCGGAATGCCGGCACGAACGAGCCGCGCCCGCGTGACGGCGCGCTCGCCGTACTTGCGCCGGATCCGGTCGAGGGCCTCCGCCGCCTGGTGACGCCGCGGGTCCTCGTCGCCGAACAGGGCCAGCTGCTCCCGATCGCGGAAGTTCGACGCCGTCACGCCCACCAGTCGGATCCGCTGCCCGTGCAGCTCGCGCCGCAGGAGGGTGACGGCGGCCTCGTAGATCGGCTCCGTGAGGTCGGCCGGCGTCTCGAGGCCCGTCTGGCGCGTGATCGTCGTGAACGACGTGTCGCGCAGCTTGAGCGTCACAGTCACGGCCTTGAGGCCGCTCGCCCGAAGGCGCCAGGCGACGCCGTCCGCCATGCCGAGCAGGGTCCGCTCGATGACCTCGCGGTTGGCGGTGTCGACATCGAAGGTGTGCTCGTGGCCGATCGACTTGGCCGGGTCGCCGGTCGCAACCGGGTCCGGGTCACGGCCGACGGCACGGTCGACGAGCGAGGCACCGTGCTTGCCGAAGCGGCGGACCAGCGCATCCGGGGGCAGGGCGGCGAGGTCCCCGATCGTCACCACGCCGAAGTCCCGTAGCGCCTCGGCCGTCTTGCCGCCGACGCCCCACAGCCGCGAGATCGGCAGCGGCGCGAGGAAGGCCGCCTCCTCGCCCGGCGGGACCACCACCAGCCCATCGGGCTTGCGCAGCTCCGACGCGATCTTGGCCACGAGCTTGGTCGTCGCGACGCCCACCGATGCGGTCAGCCCGACCTCGTCGCGGATCGCCGCCTTGATCCGGTACCCGATCCGCTCGCCGTCGCCGAACAGGGCCTGCGAACCCGTCACGTCGAGGAACGCCTCGTCGATCGAGATCGGCTGCACCTGGGGCGTGAACCGCCGCAGGATCGCCATGACGTCGCGGCTGACGGCCTGGTATTTGCGCCCGTCGACGGGCAGGAAGACGCCCTGGGGACAGAGCCGGCCCGCGGTCCGCAAGGGCATCGCCGAGTGGACGCCGAACGTGCGGGCCTCGTATGACGCGGCCGAGACGACGCCTCGCTGGTCAGGCCCGCCGCCGCCCACGATGACCGGGCGTCCGCGGAGCTCCGGCCGGTCTCGCTGCTCGACCGCCGCGAAGAACGCGTCCAGGTCGACGTGGAGGATCACCCGCTCGCTCACGCACGCGATTCTCGCCCGCCGCCGCGACAACGGCGCGCCAGAGGTCCAGGTACCGCCCGGGGCGGTGTGAGGCGGCAATCGGGGTTCGTTTACCGCCCGCGACGGTATCCGGGACATGCCCGAGCGTGGATTTCCCGCGATGGCCTGCCGCGCACCGCTGGGGGCGGTATCCGGGAACAGCGTGGGTGGCGAGTGCCGCCATCGACTCGGGCCGCGTGCTTCGGCCGCCAGCTGATCTGTCGATCAGGTCAGTTGAGCGCATCGAAATCGGTCCCCGGCACGAACATGTGCCGAGTCCAGCGTCAGCGAGCGTCAGGGAGTGGACCGCAGGGCATCGATAGACTCGCGCCACGCTCGCGGATCGGCGATCTGGCACACCGTGGTGCCGGCGCATTCCGGCGCCGGTCAGGCGCTCAGCGAAGCAGCGAGGAACCTAGCCCTTGGGCTCGACGACGATCGTGACCTCGGGCGTCATGCCCGACAGGACCTTGATCGCGACCTTGTAGGTGCCCAGCGACTTGATCGGCTGCTCGAGGTCGATCTTGTGCTTGTCGACCACGATCCCGCGTCGCCCGAGCGCCTCGGCGATGTCCTGGTTGTTGATCGATCCGTAGAGCTTGCCGCCCTCGCCGACCTTCACGCCCATCGTGAGCGTCGTGCTCGCGATCCGCGTCGCGGCGATCTCCGCGTCCTCGCGCTCGCGCTTGCGCTTGTCCTCACGACTTGCGATGTCGTGCTGGTACGCGCGATAGGCACCGCCCGAAGCCGGCACGGCAAACTGATTCGGGATGAGGAAGTTCGTGGCATAGCCATCGGCCACCGTCTTCATCTCACCCGTCTTGCCGAGCTTCGCGACGTCCTTCGTCAGGATCACCTTCACGCGATCGAACCCTCCTTGTTGATCCAGGCGCGGACCCTCGGTCCGAGCCGGCTGTGGTCCAGCGTATCCCCCGCGAACGCAAGTGCGCGCGGAGCGCCCCGGAAGGCGCGGCGCAGCGGGGCCGGCGTGAAGCGCCGGATCCGGGCCACATCCTCCTTGAACGCGCGCCGATCGATGCCGAGCAGGTCGAGCTTCTCGTCGAGGACGTCGGTCGGCACGCCATCGAGGAACAGGTCCACCGCGAGCACGACGACCACCAGGTCGTCCAGACCCCCGACGATCGGGGTGTCGTCGGGCACGATGTCCCGGCCGAGCACCAGATACCCGAGGGCACCGGCCAGCATGGCCTTGCGGCCGACCGGCGTCCGATCGTCGATCACGAGCTCCCAGAACAGGCGGCCGTAGATCGGCGCCCGGCTGGCCAACGGCAGGAATGCAGCCAGGCCCAGCAGACGACGGAGCCCGATCCGCTGCTGGCGACCCGGCGTCGCCGTCGCGTCCTGTGCCGCTCGCGTCACCGCGCCGCCCACCTCACCCATGCACCTGTCCTCAACCCCCCTCAACGGGAGCGCGAGTCTACCAGCCGATCCGACAGGCGCCCAAGGGTGCGACACCCGGCCGATTTGACATCGAACGTCCGTTCGGTATGATCGCTGCGAATGGAGGTGCCGGG
Organism: uncultured Chloroflexia bacterium; assembly: GCA_963779575.1. Lineage (GTDB taxonomy): Bacteria > Chloroflexota > Limnocylindria > Limnocylindrales > CSP1-4 > CAIXZV01. The sequence continues at coordinate 211,453 of CAVZYT010000005.1, read as the reverse complement.
TGACCCGTCACGATGCCGAACGCAAGCGGAAGATCCTCGACGTGATCGCAGCGACGATCCGCGCCCGAGGCTACCCGCCGTCCGTCCGCGAGATCGCGAAGGCCGTCGGCCTCGCCTCCACGTCGGCCGTCCACCACCACCTGCTCATCCTCGAGCGCGAGGGCTACATCGAGCGCGGCGTGTCGGAGGACGGCTCTCCCCAGTCGCGTGCGATTCGCCTCACACCGACGGCAGCGCTCCGCCTTGGGCTCGCCAGCGAGCTGACGCCGCAGGCCATCGTCTCGGAGTCGCACACCCTGCCGATCATCGGCGAGATCGCCGCCGGCGGGCCGATCGAGGCCTACCAGGACGCCTCTGAGACGCTGGCCGTGCCGGACATCCTCGCGCCGGCCGGTGACGCGTATGTCCTGCGCGTCCGTGGCGACTCGATGATCGAGGCCCACATCGCAGACGGGGACTTCGTCGTGATCCGGCCCCAGGAAACGGCCCGGGACGGGGACATCGTCGTCGCCCAGGTCGAAGAGAACGCGGTCACGCTCAAGCGGTTCTTCCGCGAGAAGGATCGCGTGCGCCTCCAGCCCGCCAACCCGAACTACCCGCCGCAGTTCTACCCCTCCGTGAGGATCCAGGGAAAGCTCATCGGCGTAATCAGGCGCCTCGATTAGCGCCGGTGATGCGGCCGATCCCGGCGTTGCCGGCCTCCGCGGCTCGCTCACGCACCTTCAAGTGCGCTCGCTCACCTGCTCAGCCGGCGCCTTGGGCTCGGCGCGCCTGACCGGCGCTTGGGTCAGTGCGAAGGGCGCCTTACTCATCCACAAATCCATCCACAGGTGATCCACATCGGGTGCTAACGCGTGGACGATCGTGAGCAACGCGCTCGCGGCTCGTTGACCGGCGAGAGACCGATCCCGGCGACGATGGGGGGACCTACGTGCCATCCGGCCGACGCGTGACAGCAGAGCTGACACGCCGGCCCCTCACCGTTGAGCCGAATGATCGATCGCCTTCCGCCGCAATCCATCGAGGCCGAGCAGTCCGTGCTCGGCGCGATCCTCATCGACCGCGACGCGGTCATCGAGGTCGCCGAGTTCCTCAAGCCCGAGGACTTCTACCGCCAGGCCCACGCCAAGGTCTACGCGGTGATCCTGGACCTGTTCGAGCGACGCGAGCCGATCGACATCGTCACGGTCGCCGAGGCCCTCGAACGCGACGAGGACCTGGAGTCGATCGGTGGGCGTGCCTATCTCGGCACCCTGTCGAACGCCACGCCCACGGCCGTCCACGCGACGCAGTACGCGCGCATCGTCGAGCGCAAGGCCGTGCTGCGGAACCTGATCGGCGCCGCGGGCCGGATCGCCGGCATCGGCTACGAGGACCCGGCGGAGGTCCAGGAGGCCATCGACCGCGCCGAATCGGAGCTGTTCGCGGTCAGCCAGCGACGGGTCGCCGCCGGCTTCTCGCTGCTCCGGGGCCTCCTCCACGACGCCTACGACCGGCTCGACTACCTCCATGCCCACCGGGGCGAGATCAGCGGCATCCGGACGGGGTTCGGGGACCTGGACGCGCTCACCACCGGCCTCCAGAAGAGCGACCTCGTGATCCTCGCGGCCCGGCCGTCGATCGGCAAGACCAGCTTCGCGCTGAACATCGCGGAGCACGCGGCGGTCCACGACAAGAAGAGCGTCGGCGTCTTCAGCCTCGAGATGAGCAAGGAACAGCTGGTCCTGCGCCTGCTGTCCTCGGTCGCCAACATCGACAGCCAACGGCTCCGCACGGGCTTCCTCGAGGAGCTCGACTTCGCGCGCATCGCACCCGCGATGAACGCCCTCTCGGAGGCGCCGATCTACATCGACGACACACCCAACATCACGACGATGGAGCTGCGCACCAAGGCGCGACGCCTCCAGGCCGAGTCGGGCCTCGACATGGTCATCGTCGACTACCTGCAGCTGATGCAGTCGTCCACGACCACCCGCGACGCCAACCGCGTGCAGGAAGTGTCGGAGATCTCGCGCGGCCTCAAGGCCCTCGCACGCGAGCTCAAGGTTCCGGTCGTCGCGCTCAGCCAGCTGTCGCGCCAGCCGGAGATGCGCGAGTCGCGCGAGCCCAGGCTCTCGGACCTGCGCGAGTCGGGCAGCATCGAGCAGGACGCGGACCTCGTGATGTTCCTGTGGCGCGAGAAGGAACGCGGCGCCGAGGACCAGTCCGCGGACGGCGAGGTCGTGAAGCTCAAACTGTCCAAGCACCGCAACGGCCCAACCGGCGAGATCGACCTGTGGTTCCGCAAGGCGCAGACGCGGTTCGTCAACTACGCCGGCGATCGCTTCGCCGACGCGGGAGCCCGCTCGGCCTAGCTCGTCTCGTCGGGTAGCAGCGGCCGGATCACCAGCGTGTACGGCTTCTTGTCCGGACCGGTGACCGTCAGGCCCGACTGGACGCCGTTCTCCAGCCCCTCGATCTCGATCGCGGCGAGCTCGTCGGGCGACAGCACCTTCGTGCCCTGCTGCAGGGCGTTCGGGTCTGGCGGGAACGTGAAGTCGTCGAGCGTGAGGTTCGGCCAGGGCCACGGGCGGGCCGGACCGGCGGCGCCGCCGCTCGCGTCCATCAGCACCGCCCGAAAGGCGGCGGGCGCAAACGCTGCGCTCGAGAGCGTGCCGCCGCGATCGAAGTCGCGCAGCCGTTCGCCGAGCTTGGCCATCGACGCCTTGATCGCCGTGTCCGGCCCCGGTTCCCCCTCCATGCCGAGCGCGACCACCGAGACCTTCTTGCTGGCCCCGTCGGCGTTGACCTCGAAGATCGCCGTCGGCGCATCGGCCACGAGCGGGTTCTGGTACTCGGCCTTCGCGATCGCGAGGCCGCCGTCACGAAGCGCGAACTCGAGGAGGTCCTGGACCTGCGCCTCGGTCAGCTTCCCGGTCCGGAGCGGATAGCCGCGGGAGATTCCGTCCTCGGTCGGCTGCACGTTCGCCGATGTCTGGACGAATACCACGGTGCCGTCGCCGTAGAGCGTGAAGTACGGCACGTGCGCGGCGAGGAACTCGACCGGGACGAACCCGCCGGCCTCGTCGAACCGGAGCACGACGTCGGTCGCCCCGCTCGGATGCGAGATGCCGTCGATGAGGGGCGAAGGGGCGGGCCCGACCGGGGTCCCGGATGGACCTGACGTGGGGGCACCCGTGGGAGCTGCACCGGTCGAGCAGGCGAGAGCGGTAGCGGCGGCGAGCAGGGCGGCGGCAGCGGGCAGGCGGTAGTTCGACATGGGCCATCGGACGCCCGGAGCGTCGGCGAGGTTCCCGAACGTGGGTAAACCCTATTGACGACGCGCGTATTCTCCGCGCAAAGCAGTTCCGGGTTCGCGAGCCCGCCCGCCCGAGCGCCGACCGTTACAGAACGACGCCGAGCCGGCCCGACGCCGGGTCCCGAGCTGGCATATCGGTGGTTTGAGGGAGGACCCCGAGGGGTGAACGAGGACCGCACGTTGACTTGCCGCGACTGCGGCGAGTCCTTCGTCTTCTCGTCTGGCGAGCAGGCGTTCTTCGCCAGCAAGGGCCTGACGAACGACCCGCAGCGGTGCCCAACCTGCAGGGCTGCGGCGAAGCGAGCGAGGAACGCGAGTCCGGGGGGATCTCGCGAGTACCACGCGGCCATCTGCAACAGTTGCGGCGGGCAGGCCATGGTGCCGTTCCAGCCACGGAATGATCGCCCGGTCTACTGCAGCACCTGCTTCGACAAGGTTCGCGCGAGCGCGGACGAGAGCGCGCCGGCGACCGCCTGACCGCTCCATCGTCGTCGCGGCCTATGCTGGCTTCTCCCAAGTCAGGAGGAGCCCAGTGGGCGTGATCATCATCCGTGAGATGGTCGGGTCGAGTCCCCGATCGTGGAGCGACGCCGCCCGCCAGGCCGTCGCCACCGCTTCCAAGACCGTGCGCAACATCCGGACGATCGAGGTCGTGAAGTCGACCGCCCGGATCGAGGGCGGCGAGATCGTGGAGTACCTGGTCGAGCTCAAGATCGGCTTCGAATACGAGGGCTGATAAGCCGCCGATGAGCGGCGCTCGGCAAGATGCCGGGTATGCCTCAGACCGCCACCGACAACCACATCGACGCTGCGAAGCGCGAGGGTCCGGCGCCCGAGCTCGCTGACGACGCCGAGCCGCGGCCGCGCCCGGCGGTCGCCTCCGCAAATTCCCGCGTTGACGCGGGTGAACCGGCGTCCGTATCGTTCGCCGCCAAGATCGGCGACGGAGCGGGTGAGCGGGCCGCGTCCAGCCGGTCCGTGGGGCTAGGGGGCAATGCGCGTGTCGGCGTCGGACCGGGCATCCCGGGGGCGATGTTGCTGGGCAGTCCTGCCGGCATGCTCGGCATGAACCCGTTTCCGATCGTCGGCGCCCGGATCCATCCGCCATTGCTCCGCGGCGACACGCTCACACGCGAGCGGTTGAACGCGTGGCTCGACGAGGCGGCGACGGGTCGGGTCGCGCTCGTGGTGGCCGAGGCCGGCTTCGGCAAGACCACCCTGCTCGGCGACTGGGCTCGCAACAGCTCACGTCTGACGGCCTGGTATCGCCTCGATCCCGACGATCGCGACTGGCTCACGTTCTGCCGTCACCTCGTGGCCAGCGGACGAGAGCTGGACCCGGAATTCGCGCCGGAGACCTACGCGCTACTGATGCAGCTCGGACCCGGCGGGCCGACGCGGGCCGACATCCAGGCCAGTCTGGTCGATGAGTTCGCGGCGTTCGGCGCCAGCCGACCCCAGGGCCTGACCCTGATCTTCGACGACTACCACACGGTCGACGGCAGCGACGAGGTCGTCCCGATCGTCCGTGCGCTGATCGATCGCACCGGGTCGGGCTTCAGCATCGTGATCGCATCGCGTTCAACGCCGCGACTGCCCCTCGGGAGGCTCCGCGCCCGAGGCGCCGTGTCACGGATCAGCGGTGATGCGCTCTGCTTCGACGTCCCAGAGACCGACCGCCTCTTCCGCGACGCCTACCACATGCCGATCGACCCCGACGTCGTGAACGAACTCGTCCAGCGAACCGAGGGCTGGGCGGCGCTGCTGAGTCTGGTTCGGACGAATGCGGAAGGTCACTCGAAGGAGAGCGTCTCAACCCTGACTCGCTCATTGACCGGTGCAGCAGGTGACATGCACGACTACCTTGCCGAAGAGGTGCTTGCGCATCTCGAACCCGATCTGTCGGACTTTCTTGTCCGCTTGTCACTTCTCGAAGACCTAGACCAGGACGCGGCCGCTGCGGTCGCTGAGGTGACACGCGAGGCGGCGACAGGCTTTCTCGCAACCGCCGAGGACTTGGCGTTGGTGCGCGAAGGGATGCGACATCGAACTACCGCTTCGTTCCGTTGGTTGGCGAGTTTCTCGAAGCTCGCCTACGAGCAACGCGCGGTGCCGATGAGGTCATCGCGATGCACATGAAACTTGCCGAGCGGTTCGAAACGTCGAACTGGCGCATTTCCGCGACCCACTACCAGCGCGCGGGCGAGACTGCGAGGGCCAGCGAAGTGGTCTGTGGGTCGCTCGACATGATCCTTGGGTCGGGTCAATACCGCGCCGCTGACGACCTGTTGGCCGGTGAGCATGGCGACGCGATCGTGCGTGGCATCCTGCGATCGCGGCTGCTTATGCAGATGGGAGCGACTAACGAAGCGACGGCTGAGTCCGCGGCACCGTCGCGGCGGCCGAGGCTTCCGAACATCCCTATCTCGGACTTGCTGCCCAGAACGCCGCCTCAATTGCTTTTGGCGCCAGAAGGTTCGAACTCGTCTCGAAGTTTGCCCAGCGAGCCGCATCGGCAAGCGACGACCCGATAACGCGTGAGGTTGCGTCTGCCTATGCGGCCCTACTCAGCGCCTCGAGCGATGGGAGCATCCCGGCGATCGCTAGCCAGCTGGAGAAGATGCTCGCGCACCAGATGCGCCGGGATCAACCTCACTACGCCGGGATTACCAGCCTGAACCTGGCGCAGTGCCTTGTGTGGCTCGATCAGTCGGAGGCAGCACTCAAGCGAGCTCAGGAGGCCGAGAGCCTGCTGAGCCGATCGTCCCGCGGGTACGAAACAGTGAGTGTCCGACTTGTGATAGCGGAGGCATGTGCACATCTGGGCCGATGGGATGACGCACTAGCCGCGCTACACCTGGCGCTGGATAGCCAACATCCGGAAGGCGAGGTCGAGGCCGCTCTGGAAGCCGCCTCCCTCCTTTCCTGGTATGGAGCCCCTGTCGCCGCAACTCAGATCGTCGCCAAGGTCGATCGATCGCTTCTGCCTTCGGCGTGGGAGCTGCATTGGCGGGTACTCGATCTGTGGCTACTCGACAAGCGAGGCATTGCCGAGACGCTCAAGAGCTTGCCGACCGAGCCAACGCCCTCCTTCGAAGTTGGCGCGGGGTTCCGGTGGCATTTGTCTGTCGCTCGGGCGCGGTACGTACTCGGTGACCTCGAAGGGCTAGATGAGAGCCTAGTCCGCGTCGACGCCGTCGCCGGCAGCCAGCGATCGCCAGTACAGCGGCGTCTTGCCGAGCTGATGCACGCACTTCGAGATGGGCCTGTCCAACTATCGCGGCTCATGGGTGCGTGGCAGGCCCGACATGACACGCTCCTAGGGGTGTTCGCCGCGGAGATCGTCGAGCACGCGGCGAACCTAACTGACGCGGCCTTCGCCTGCCTGATGCGGGCTGCGACGGCCTCCCCTCATCGGTGGCGCGATGCAATCCGATCGGCGGTCCCCACCGAGAGTGGCGTCGGTTTGGAGCGTACGGCAATCCTCCTTGAGGAGATCGGCGAGCGCGACGATATCGCTGTCCTTCGAGATGTCAGCCGACGCCTCAAGAAGTCTGGGAACCGGTGGGGCGACAAGCTTGTAATTCGCCTTGCGCCCAAGGTCTTCCTCAACGATTTGGGGCCGATATCAGTGGTCGTCGGCGGTCACCTCATCGAGGGTCACGAGATACGGAAGAAGGTCCTCGCGCTGCTCGCATTCCTCGCATGCCAGCCGGCAGGCTCTGCAACTCCAGACCAGATCCTCGACGCACTGTGGCCAGAGCTGCAGCCTGACCAGGGCATCAACTCTGTCCATCAGACGATCTATTTCCTTCGCAGAGTGATCGAGCCCGGCTATCGCGCAGGCCGTTCGGCCGACTACTTGCATTTCGACGATGACATCGTCTCGTTTGATCGCACCCTGGTCGACTGCGGAAGCTGGCGTTGCCGACGATTGCTCGCCCAACGGCCCGAGACCCAGCATGCGATTGAGCAGTTACTCGCAGAGTATGGGGGCCGATTCGCGAGCGACTTCGCTTACGAAGATTGGGCGTCTTCATACCGGGACAGTCTCCATGCGGCATTCCTTGGCGTGATGGAGAGAGCTACGTCGGGCCAGATCGGCTCGACGGATCCGAGGTGGCGCCTGTGGGTAGGCCAGCAGACTCTTGCCATCGACCCACAGGCCGACCTCATCGAAGCCGCGGTGATTCGGCTCTACCGCATGCTAGACGCGAAAGCAGCTGCGGCCGAGCAGTACGGGCATTACGCATCATTGCTACGTGACGAGATCGGAGTGGATCCGCCTCCGATCGAGGATGTATGACCTCATGCGGTACCCATAGGTAGGGTTGCGTATTGACCGGTGCGGAGAGGGCAACCTATAGTCCGGCCCGCACTAGTACGAAGGTACGGTGCATCCAGGAAACGCTCGGACGCACAGATGCCCTCACCTGAACTGGGCACTTAGGGTGGAGGAAGAGCGAGTAGTGCAACCGACCGACTTTCGAGTCAGGTCGGTTTCCGTGTTCAGACGAGGTCACGGAGGCCGCGAGGAGGAACGAGCGTGGCACCGAACAAGGCCATCAAGGGCTGGTAAGCAGGACTCGCTGAGGAGATCGACCCATGACGATCACCGGTCATCCAGATCCTGACGCACTCGGCTAGCAGTTGCTGCAATTGGCTCTCGCTGGTGGCGCATCGCTGAGGGGCTTCTACCTAGGTCCGTCAGACTCAGTCCGGTTTCCCATGGTGGGTCGAACGGGCTAGAGTGCTACGCTCCGTCTGATGCGGTCTGCAGAGGTAGCATGCCCGCGTCCCTAAAGCTCTACATCGCCGGGGTCGTGGGAGTCAGCACCGTTGCGCTGTGGCCACGAGTCTTGCTTTTCCCGTCGATCCGCGCATCGCGATCGACGTCGACGGCCAACCAGGCTCGAGTCGGTCGAGATCCTGGTTGGCGGAGCCTCCTTCTGGACCTTGCTCTGACCTTGGTCGCGTCGGCGCTGCCAGTCCGGATGCCCCGAGGCACTGCTGGTCGCGCGTCTCGATCGCCCCGATCTTGATCGCTGCGACGATCTTGGTGGGCCCCGTGGCCGCCGTCTGGGTCGCAGTGCTCGGCACGACTGAGGTCCGGGAGCTCCGCGGCCGCATCCCCTGGTACGGGACGCTCGCGAACCACGCCGGCATCGTGCTGCCTGCCGTGGTGGCTGGGCTCGTGTGCATTCGATCGGCGTAACCCGTCCAGACGTGCAGTCACGGGCTTCGTCGGCGCGCTTGTGGCTGCTGCAGCGTTCTTCTTCGATCAACTCATGCCTGTTCGGCGACGCTGGTCATCTCTCCGGACCGAGCAACCGTTCCGCCGAGTCCTGCTTGGCGATGCTCGCGGTTTTGCGACGAGCCTCGTCGCCCTCGCCCCGCTCGGCTGGCTGATGGCGCAGATGTACACGATCGCGTGGTGGGCGAGCCTGCTGTTCGCGCTGCCGCTGTACACGACGCGGCTCGCGTACCACAACTTCATCGAGATGCGGGAGATGTTCACCCAGACCATCACCGCCCTCGCCGGCGCAGTCGACAAGCGCGACCCGTACACGAGCAAGCACTCTTGGCGGGTCAAGGAGATCGCCGGCGACATCGGCCGGGTGATGCGGCTGACCGAGGCGGACCTTGAGGCGCTCGAGTGGGGCGGCCTGCTCCACGACGTCGGGAAGATCGGCGTCCCGGACAACGTCCTGCTGAAGCAGGAGCGACTCAACCGCGAGGAGCGGATGATCATGAACGCGCATCCGGTCCTTGGCGCGCAGATCATCGCGCCGGTCGCGCGCCTGTCGCGAGAGCTGCCGATCATTCGCCACCACCACGAGTGGTACAACGGCTCCGGCTACCCGGATCGCCTGATCGGCGACGAGATCCCGATGCTCGCGCGCGTCCTCCACGTCGCCGACGCGTTCGAGGCCATGACCGCCCAGCGGCCCTACCGCATGACGCCGCTCACCGCCGAGCAGGCGCTGGGCGAGCTGCGCAAGTTCGCCGGCATCCAGTTCGATCCCAAGGTCGTCGACGCGTTCGTGAAGACCCACTGGGTCGAGGACGTCCAGGATCCGGGGCGCACCGTCCAGCCCCGACCGATCCCGATGATCTCCCAGCACGCGAACCGGGTCGCCACGGCCACCCCCGTGGGATCGGGTCCGGTGGATCCGAGCTGAGGGGTCGCGCCCAGCGCCCCGCCCGTCCGTTGGCGGCTGAACGCACCGGAGCGGACCGGATCGCCCGGCGGCCGCCCCTGACCCGGAACCCCGACACCGCACCCCCCTCGCACCCCAGAATCGACCGATGCTGATCGCCGGGATCGCGCTCGGGCTCCTGCTCGGCCTGCTCCTTGGCGGCCGCATCGAGCGCCTTGCGGACATCCGCCTCAAGTTCCTGCCGTTCCTGTTCCTCGGCGTGATCCTGCGCTTCGCGACCGAGGCGCGCGCTGATCTACGGCGTCCACCTCGTGGACGAGCTGCGCGTCCCGCTGTTCGGCATCTCCTACGGCTTCCTGCTGTTCACGCTGTGGCAGAACCGGACCTATCCGGGCATGGCGCTGGCGTTCGTCGGCGTCGCGAGCAACGCGCTCGTGATCATGGTCAACGGCGGCCACATGCCGGTCTGGATGCCGGCCTACGAGGCGTCCGGCGTCGTCGGGCCGCTGGGGACCGTGCTCCACGTGCCCCTGCCCGCGACCCTTGGCCCGGAGTTCCTGCTCCACCTGGGTCCGCTCGGCGACCTCATCCCGCTGCCCATCCCACCGGTGCAGAACGTCGCCTCGATCGGCGATCTGTTCCTGACGGCCGGGCTGTCCTTCTTCCTGTTCTCGACGGTGCTCACCATTCCCGACGAGACGCGGGACGCGATCGACGCGGCGAAGGCCGGGCGCCTGTTCGGCGTTTCGGGGACGGCGCCGATGCCATCGGCCACCGCGACCGCACCGACGGCGACGCTGGAACCGCCGGGCAGCGCCGCGACGGCCACGGTCGATGGCGCCGCGTGGTCCCTCTTCCCGCCGGGCGAGGCGGTCTCCGAATCGGCAATGCGGGCCGGGACGGGTCTCTCGCCAGGCCTCGAGGAAGCCTCGGTCCTCCAGCGGCCGCTGATGCTGGGCGGTCGCGGCGTGGGCATGGCGTCGCCGGCCACCAGCTCGTCGAGCCAGGCGATGGCGCTGGACCTCACGGCCACCGCAACCGGCGCCGATATCGCGATCCCCGCCGAGCGCCCCGCCCGGCTCGAGGACGTTCGCCAGCACCCATACGTCCGCCTCGCGCTCAACGGCTCGTTCTCTGCGCTCTGGGTCGGTCAGGTCATCAGCCTGTTCGGCGACCGCATCAACCAGCTCGCGCTGGTCGCCTTCGTGTTCGAGATCACCGACTCCCCCGTCGCGGTCGCGATCACCTTCCTCGTGTCCACGATCCCGAACCTGATCTTCTCGCCCGTGGCCGGCGCACTCGTCGATCGCTGGGACCAGAAGCAGGTCCTGGTGGTGTCAGACCTGCTGCGTGCCGCGCTGGTCCTGTTGATCCCGGTGGCGGTGCTGATCAACGTCTGGCTCGCCTATCCGCTGGTGTTCGCGATCACGACGGTCTCGATCTTCTTCCGCCCGGCGCGGGTCGCGATCCTGCCGCGCATCGTCGCCGAGGAGGACCTCCTCTCGGCGAACTCCGCGATGTGGGTCGGCGAGACCATCGCCGACGTCATCAACTACCCGATCGCCGGCCTGTTCGTGGTGTTCCTCGCGTCGTCGCTGCCCCTCGCGTTCTGGTTCGACGCCGTGACCTATCTCGGCTCGGCGGTGCTGCTGGCGACCATCGTCGTGCCGCCGATGGTGCGTCGCGTCCGCGGAACGGCCGGACGCCCGATGGGGCTGTCGATGACGGCGACGGGCAAGCGGTCGATCCGGCGTGACCTGCAGGTTGGCTGGAGCTTCCTGCGCCACGAGACGGTGCTGCTGGCCAACACGCTCCAGGGCACGGTCGGCCAGTTCGCCGTCGGCGTGTTCACCGTGTCGAGCATCGTCCTGGCCCGGGAGATCACCAAGTCACCGGGCGACGAGTACCGCGCGACCTACGCGTTCATGGAGACCGCGATCGGCCTGGGCAACCTGATCGGCGGCTTTGCCCTCGGCCTGATCGCGACCCGCGTGCAGAAGGGCCGCCTGATCATCGCCGCCTACGTCGCCTTCGGCGCCCTCGTGTTCCTCGTCGGCAACTCCTCGTCCGTGTACGTGGTCCTGGGCCTGCTGTTCGGCGTGGGCGTCGCGAACATGGCGTTCATCATCCCCAGCCAGACGCTGTTCCAGGAACGGACGCCGCCCGAGCTCATGGGCCGCGTCGTCAGCTTCCGGTTCGCGGTGGTGTTCGGCGGAATGTCGATCGCGATGGGGGTGGGCGGCCTGTTGACGGCGAGCTTCGGTCCAGGCCCGGTCATCGCCGTCGCGGGCCTGATCTCGATGGCGGCGGGTCTGGCCGGGCTGTTCGTCAAGGCGCTGCGCGAGGCGTGACCGCGCCGCGGGGCCGGACGGGCGCGCCGGTCGGTACACTGTCGGCCGCGCGAGGCCGCGCCTTCGAGGCGACGCCCGCGGAGAGGAGACCGATCACCGGATGACCGATCAGGACCGCGACCCGGCAGCCGAGCCCGGCACCGACGACGCGACCGAGGCCGTGCCCGAGTCCGACGCCGTCCCGGCGCCCGCGACCAGCGAGCCCGAGCCCGTGGTCGAGCCTGCGCCCGTGGCGGAGGCCGAGCCCGCTGCCGCGCCTGAGCCCGTGGTCGAGGCTAAGCCGGAGCCGCGAAGCCGGAGCCCGAGGCCGAAGCGGAGCCCGAGGCCGAAGCGGAGCCAGAGGCCGAAGCCGGCGAGGTCGAGGTCGACGAAGGGCTCGACGAGGCCTACGGTGACGAGGACGAGGCCGCGATCGCTGCCGTCGTCGCCGCACCGGCCGCCGTCGCCGCGACCAAGACAAGCCAGGCAAAGAACCAGCAGCCGGCCAAGCCGGTCAAGGCGGCACCAACCGCCTCGGAGCAGGCGGTCCACGTCAAGGACCGCGCCTCGGCCATCTTCGTGATCGTCGTGGTGGGCGTCTTCGCGGTGATCTTCCTGAACGCGCTGTTCCTCGGCCACAAAGGCATGTTCTCGGGGCTCCTGCCGCACGCGACGCCCGTGGTCACCGAGGCGCCGGCCAGCGCGGGCGCTTCGGCGTCGCCAAGTGGGTCGGCGGCCGCTTCGCCCAGCGGATCCGCGGCGGCCTCGCCGTCGGCCGCTGCTTCGCCGACGCCAGCGGCCTCGCCGTCGCCAGCGGCCTCGCCGTCGGCCGAGCCGTCCCCTAGCGCGTCCTCGCCATCGGCCCCATCCCCGAGCCCGTCGGCGAGCTGAGCCCCCGACGATGGACCCAGCCCGGGCGCGAGCGAGCGAGGCCCGGGCCCGGATGGTCGCCGACCAGCTCCGCCGGCGTGACATCCGCGACGAGCGCGTCCTCGCGGCCATGACAGCGGTGGAACGCGACGCCTTCGTGCCCGAGCGTGATCGGGACGCCGCCTACGCCGACTGCACCGCTGCCGATCGGCGGCGGCCAGACGATCAGCCAGCCGTATATCGTGGCCCGCATGACGGAGCTCCTGGCGGTCGGGTCGGGCGATCGGGTGCTCGACGTCGGGACGGGCTCCGGCTACCAGGCGGCGATCCTCGCCGAGCTCGGCTGCCTCGTGACGTCGATCGAGCGCGACCCGGACCTCGCGCTGGCCGCGATGGACCGCCTCGGCACCGCCGGGTACGGCGACCGCGTCCTCGTGAGGGTCGGCGACGGAAGCCTCGGTGCCCCCGATGGCGCGCCCTGGGACGGGATCCTCGTCGCTGCCGGGGCACCGGCGATCCCCGACCCGCTGCGCGAGCAGCTGGGCGACGGCCGGCGGCTCGTGATCCCTGTCGGCGGGCTGCGGGAGCAGAGCCTCATGGTGGTGGAGCGCCACGGCGAGGAATGGACGGAGTGGTCCGACGGGCCGTGCGTCTTCGTCCCGCTCGTGGGCGCCGAAGGCTGGACCGCCTCGGCCCTGTGAGCCTGCTCATGGGCGGCCAGTCCGTCGCGCCCCTGTTCCGCCGCCTCGGGCCGGTGTTCGCGGTCGCGGGCGCCGTGGTGGCCGCCCTGACGTGGCCCCGGGCGTTCGACCTCGAGGCCTACCTGGACGCCGCCAAGCTCGTGGCCGCCGGGCAGGACCCCTACGCGGCCACCCGCGCCCTCGGTGTGGCCGAGTGGGGCCAGGGCCAGGTCTTCGTGTCGCCGCCGTTCATCGCCCACGTCCTCGCGCCGTTCTCGGGCCTGCCGGTGGACGCCGTGTTCGTCGCCTGGGTGGCAGCCAGCCTGCTCGCGGTGATCGGTGCCATGCGGGTGGTGACGCGCGAGACGCTCGTCGCGCGCGCCCCGATGGTCGTGTTCTCCCTGGTCTACGTCTGGGGCTCGCTGTGGATGGGCCAGGTGAACCTGTTCACGCTCGCCGGCCTGTTGCTGGCGTTCGGGACCCGCAACGAGCGGCTGGCAGGGTTCGGGCTCGCCCTCGCCGTGGTGACAAGGGCGCTCCCCGCCGCCTTCCTCGTCGTCCTCGTCGTCGAACGACGCTGGCGGGCGATCGCGTGGACGGCCCTGTTCGGCGCGCTCGCCGTCGTCATCCGCCCCTCCGACTGGGTCGCCTACGTCACGATCGCGCGGGAAGCGGCCTCGCTGCCGACGCTGCCGGTCATCGTCCAGACCTCGCTCGTCCCGTGGCCCGCCGTCTGGTTCGTGGCGGCCGTCGCCATCGCCGCGGTCGTCGCCATCGCCGCGGTCATCCCGACGGACCGCCGCCTCCTGGCGGGCACGGCCGTGGGCTTCGCGATCGTGCTGCTGCCGACGAACGCCTGGCACCACTGGCTGTCGTTCGCGCTCGCACCGCTGCTCCTGCTGGGCGACGGTTCGCCATGGGCGCGTCGGGCGCTGCTGCTGTTCGTCGGGGTGTCGTTCCTGCCGGTCGGGACGCTGTCGTCGGCGGTGGCGTTGGTCACGCTCGCGGCGATGCTGGTCGTCTCTGCCCGGAACCTGCGCGACGCGTGGCCGCTCGTTCGCCCGAAGCCCGTCGGTATACTCGGCCCGCCATGACCCACGTGTTCGTCGCCCCCCATCCCGACGACGTCGCGCTCTCGTGTGGCGGGCTCGTCGCGAGCCTGCGCGAGCTGGGCCAGAACGTCGCGATCCTGACCCTCTACTCGGGCAGCGGCGCGACCGACGACCTCAGCACCTACCAGCGCGAGGCGCTGGGCTTCGGCTCGAAGGCGGTCTGGCCGGTGACCGAGGCGTTCAACCGGGCCCATCTCGAGGCCGACTACCCGGTCGAGGACCCGGCCGCGACCCCGCCCTGGCAGGCGACGAAGGCCTCGCTCGACGCGACCCAGGGCGAGGCGGACGCGGCGGCCAAGCGGTTCTGGCAGCGATCCTCGTGGTACCGGCGGGCCGCCATCCACAACGAGTCTCTCGCGGGCCAGCCGATCATCGACGACGTCTCGGCCCAGGGCGCGGTCATGACCACCGAGCGCACGGACGCCGCCGAGGCGGGCGACCTGATGGCCACGCGACGCCTCGAGGACGAGCGCTACGCCGCGTTCGCCGAGGTCTCGATGGTCTGGCTCGACCTCCCCGACGCCGTCTTCCGCGGCTACGAGGGCGACGACCAGCTCCTGGGCACGCCGCGCGACGACGATCCCGCCCCCATCGACATCCTCCGCCGCGAGCTCGCGCGCCTGGAGCCGCAGCGCGTGTACCTGCCGCTCGGGATCGGCGGGCACGTCGATCACCAGCTGACCCGCAACGCCGGCATCGCGCTCCTCGACGACGCGCGGCGCTGGGTGATGCCGGGCGTCGACTGGACCGGCCAGCTCGCCTTCTACGAGGACTTCCCGTACGCCTGGTGGGAGGAGTTCCGGCGGCTGGATGACCTCCCCGAGGGGTCGCTCGCCGGCCTTCCGGCCGACGTCTCGCTCACCGCCGAGTTCGCCGACATCGGCGACCAGCTGGAGCGCAAGGTCATGGGCATCGACCTGTACGAGAGCCAGATCGAGAACCTGTTCACGAACCGCCGCGGCGATGGCCGATGCCGTGCGCGGCTTCGGGGCCAAGGTCGCGGACCTCGGGCGCGTCCCGGGTGGCGCGGCCGAGCGCTACTGGGTCACCACCCGTTCCTGACCGTCTGGAGGGCCGCGCGCCATGCTGAGCGGCCTTCCGCCTCCCAGGGGAAGGGACTTCCAGGACCGGTCGAGCTGGACTGCCTGGCTGCTGCTGGCGATCCCCATCCTGTTCTTCGCGGGGGTGGCCATCCGCCTGTGGCTGCTGCCGAGCCACGGCCTGGTCGGCGACATCGACCAGTTCGTCCTCTGGGTCCACGGGATCGCCGTCAACGGCTGGAACCGGGCCTACGACCAGAACCTGAGCTTCCCGGCCGTGATGGCATGGGTCTGGGGGCTGCTGGCCGCCATCGAGCCCGCGTTCCGGACCGTGACCGACTCGGCGGACCCGGGCATCCGGTCGCTGATGAAGATCCCGGCCTCGCTCGCCGACCTGGGCATCGCGGCGGCCGCCGATCTGGTGGTTCCGCGAGCAGCCGAAGCTGGCGCTCCTCGCCGCAGGCGCCGTGCTGCTGTGGCCGGCCACCTGGTACGTGTCCGCGTGGTGGGGCCAGTACGAGTCGATCTACGTCGCTGGGCGCAGTCCTCGCGCTGCTCGCCGCCCGCGCGCGCCTCCCGCTGGTCGCGGCGGCGCTGCTCGCGGTCAGCCTGATGACCAAGCCCCAGGCGCTGCCGTTCCTGGTGCCGTTCGGGGCCTGGTTCCTCGCCTCGCAGGGGCTGAAGGGGACGCTCAAGGCGGCGGTGGTCGGGGCGGTCGTCGTCGTGCTCCTGTGGCTGCCGTTCGTGGCCGCCGGCGGACCCGGCAACTACCTGGGCAACCTCGGCACGTACCAGAACGACATCTTCAGCGTGCTCTCGCTGCGGGCGTGGAACCCGTGGGCGCTGCTCCAGGAGCTCGGCGCGAACGGTGACTTCGTCTCGGATCGCAGCGCGGCGTTCGGGCCGCTGTCGTTCCGCCTCGTCGGGCTTCGTGCTGGCCGGGCTGTTCGCGCTGGTCGTGTTCGTGTCCGTCTACCGCCGCCCGACCGCCGACCAGCTCGCCCTCGGGCTCGCGGCGATCTCGCTCGCGGCGTTCATCGCGCTCACGACGATGCACGAGCGGTACGCCTACCCGGCGCTGGTGTTCCTGCTGTTCGCCCTGGGCCGGCCGGCCGTCGCGGTCGCGTGGGTCGCGTTCGCGATGACCTTCCTGCTGAACCTCGTGGTCGCCGTCCCGCCCGAGGGCTGGGTGATCCCCGAGGTCCGGGCGTTCACGATCGTTGGCTCGATCGCGATGACGGTCATCGCGCTGTGGGTGCTCGATCCTGCTCGCGGCGCGGGGTCCGGTCCGCGGCGAGCCCAAGGTCTCGCTGTAGGGCCTCGTGACTACGCCGCCTCCGGGTCCTGGGGCCGTCCGCCGGCCCTGAGCCTCTCGGACCCGATCCCGGCGACGATCGGGATCAGGATCATCGGAATCTCGGCGAGGTTGTGGCGCCAATCGACATCGGTGATGTTGCGGGCGGCGACGAGGTAGTCGGACCACGGACCGGCGAACGTGATCAGCGTGATGACGGCCGCGGCGATCCACCAGCGGCGATCTCGAACGCCGATGAACGCCAGTGGTGCAAAGGTTGGCTTGAGCAGGATCAGGGCCGACGGCCAGCGCCACACGAGCCCGGCCGCGGTCGCAGCCATCACCCACATCGAGGTCCCGCCGGCCCAGATCGACCATTCGGGCCAGGCAAGGCAGGCGGCCATGATCGGCCAGGTCCACGGAGCCGGGCGAAGGTGCCACACGACCCAGCCGGTCAGCCCCAATGGGACGAGCCACCACAAGAGGGCAAGCGGCGCCGGGAGCATCGCCGCAACCGCGAACAGCGGTCCAGCCGCGGCCGGGTACAACGAAGGCGCATGGACAAGGTCTGCCGTCACGGCGCCCGAGGTCGGTCCGGAGAGCTGCGCGGGCGTGAACAGTGAGCCGGTGTCCAGCCACCGGTGCCCGAACACGACCCACAGGCGGAGGTCCTCGCCCGGCGGCTCCATCGTCGCAGCCGCGCGCAGCCCATAGATCCAGACGATGAGGAAGCCGGCTGCCAAGCCCGCGCACAGCGGACGGTACCAGCGCGAAAACCGCGAGGTCGCGCCAGGCAACGCCACCATCGCACCGCTCACTGCGAGTTCCGGGACTGGACATGGGAGCGATCGCCGCGTGATTGCGAACGCCTCGAACGCCGGCGCCTACGCTCCCGTGGGGATCGCAGCGTCAATGTAGCGGCTGACGCGGCCACTCAACGGTTGACGCCGCTTCGAGGCGAGCCACGCGACCAACCCGATCAGCACGATCGGCACGTCGTTGAGCGAATAGCTCCATTGGACGGAGCTGTCGAGCGCCGCGTGCGCGTAGTCGACCCATTGCCGGCCGAAGGGTAGCGACACGAGGGCGATGACCCCGAGGGCCAGCCAGAAGGTCCGGCGGTCGTATCCCATCGCGGCGACCGGCAGGAGCGTCGGCTTGAGGATGACCAGCGCGAGCGGCCACCGGACGACGGTTCCCGCGGCGACCGCTGCAGCAACCCACATCGACGGGTTGCCCAGCACCACGATCTGCACCGATCGCCACCACCACACGCACCACGCGATCACGAGGAGGCCCCACAGGCTGGGCCGCCAGTAGATCACCACCGCGGCGATGATCGAGAGTGGGATGACCCACCAGAGCAGCGCTGGAAGCACGAGGAACGGAGCGAACAGCAGCATCGTGGTTGGCGGGTAGTACGAGTCCCCGGTCACGATCGGGTAGTGACCGTGGAGCTGACGGTCCAGATAGAACGAGCCACCAGCCAGGGCGCGCGCTGTATGGTCGAGGTACATCGAGAAGTCGAGCGCGACGAGCCGTCCGAGTGCTTCCGGGTTCACGAGCAGGCCTGCAACCTGGAGGACCGTCAGCGCGATGGCGAGGCCGATTGCGGCCACACCAGCCAACCGCATCGACGGCGACGTCCGCAACTGGGCAACCAGCTTGTGCGTGGCCATCCGCCATCCGGCAGTCGAGGGCTGATCGTCAGGGGCGACGTCCGAGCTGATCAAGCGGCCGACCCGCGGCGGAGCCTCGGCCGCCGCGCCAGCCGCGCCCGCATCGCAATCCAGTACCAGTGCAGGTAGTGGGGCAGCCACTTGCGGAGCTTGAAGTTGCTCTGGCCGGCGGTCCGGTCGCGCCAGGTCGTGGGGACCTCGGCGACCCGGCGCCGGTCGAGGCGTGGCCTTCACCGTCAGCTCGAGCGCGAGCTCGAAGCCGGCCTCGCTCTCGATCGTCGTGGCGTCCAGGAAGCGGCGCGAATAGAGCTTGAAGTTGTTCGTCGGGTCGTGGGTGGCGACGCCCCCGAACCAGTGGAGCGTGAGCCCCGCGGTCCGGCTCATCAGCCGCTTGAGCGGCGGTCCGCCGACCTGGTGGCCGCCCTTCATGTAGCGCGACGCGGAGACGACGTCGGCGCCGTCGCGTGCGAGCGCGACCATCGCATCGACGACCTGCGGCTCATCCGAGCCGTCCGCCATCGAGATCAGGACGTAGTCGCCGGTCGAGGCCGCGATCCCCGCCGCATCGCGTTGAGCACGCCTCGCCCGAGGTCGTTGCGCAGGCCGCGGATCGCCGGCAGCTCGGCGTGGAGCCGGTCGATGACGGGGACGGTCGGGTCCTCGTCGAAGTCGTACACGACGAGGATCTCGTGCGGCGTCGAGACGCCGGCGTCGAGCGCGCGGAGCACGGGCTCGACGGCCTCGCCCTCCTTGAACACCGGGACGACGACCGAGAGCTCGGTCACAGCCGTCCGGCCTCCAGCTCGTCGCGGATCCACGGGATGACCTCGTCCAGCATCGTCGGCGAGGTCGGTCGTCGCCTCGAAGCCCAGCACCTCGCGGGCCTTGCGGACGTCCGGGACCCGCAGCTGGACGTCGTGCTCGAACGGCGGGTCCGAGACGTAGCGGAAGGGCTCGAGCCCGCGTGGACCTTGTTCCAGATCGCCTCGGCCAGCTCGAGCACCGTGGTCGAGGCGGCCGTCGAGAGGTTGAAGTCGTCGTTGACCGCGGCGTCGCGACTCCATCGCGAGCCGGATCCCGTGCGCCAGGTCGCCGCCGTACGTGTAGTGGCGGACCTGGCGCCCGTCGCCCAGGATGTGCAGCGGGTCCTGGCCCTTGAGCGTCTTGAGCACGAGGTCCGGGACCACGTGCGACAGCGCCAGCTTCACGTTGCCGCTCATGATGTCGGTGTCGCGGACCGCCCGCCGCTCCCCGATCCCCACGCAGTTGAACGGCCGCAGGATCGTGTACGGGAGCTGGTACTGCTCCCAGGCGCCGTGGGCGAAGTACTCGGAGGCGAGCTTCTGGAAGCCGTACGTCGAGACCGGCGGCGGCGAGGTCCGCTCGGCGCCCTCGGGGGTCGGGAAGACTGGTCGGTCGACTCGAACACCATCGAGCTCGACAGCACGATGATCCGCTGCAGCCGCCCGGCCCGGTGCGCGGCGATCGCCGCCTCGAACGTGGAGGCCAGGATCCGCTCGTTCTCGGCCAGCAGGTCGAACGCGAACTCGTGGAAGTAGCTGATCCCGCCGATCATCGCGGCCGCGGCGACCACCTGGTCCACGTCCGCCGCGAGCTCGGTCAGCAGCGCCGACGTCCTTCGCGTCGCCCTCGACGAACCGGTAGCGCGGGTTGCCGTCGTAGCGACTTCGGCACGCGCCCGTACTTGCTGAAGTTGTCGAGCCCGACGACCTCGTGGCCGGCGGCGAGCAGCTCCTCCACGAGGTAGCCGCAGATGAACCCGGCGGCGCCGGTGACCAGGACCTTCATCGCGCTACAGCCGGATCCCGTCGCCGGTGGCGTTCCAGATGTCGACGACCTCGCGACCCGTCGAGGTCGAGCGAGCGGTAGGCGCGGTGCGGGGCGCCGATGACGAGGATCTCGCTGCCGCGCGAGCACCTCGTCGAGCGGGATCAGCCGATCGTCGGTCGACGTACGGGTCGGTGCACAGCACGCGGGCGCCGGCCCACTCCAGGAGCTTGCGCAGCTTGAAGCTGAGCGAGGCGCGGATGTCGTCCGACTCCGCCTTGAACGCCATGCCGAGGATCCCGATCGTCCGGCCGCGGAGGTTGCCGTGGCGGCGCTCCAGCGCGGACACGATGTAGGCGGGCATGCCCTCGTTGATCTGCATCGCCGCCTGGCCCAGCGGGAAGTGGTCGGAGGTGAACGCCGCCAGCTGCATCGTGTCCTTGAACAGGCACGGCCCGGCGGCGAAGCCCGGGCCCGGCAGGTCCGCGGCGCGCGGGTAGTCCTCGCGGATGGCGCGCAGGACGTTGGTGTAGTCGACGCCGGCCTGGTCGGCGATGGCGAAGAACTGGTTCGCGATCGCGAACTTCATGTAGCGCCAGGTGTTCGTGAACAGCTTGGCGAGCTCGGCCTCCTTGGCTCGTGGTCCGGAGGGTCTTCGACGCCAGGCGCCCGAAGAGCGCCTCCGCGCGGTCGCCGGCAGCCGCGCGTGTCGGCGCCGATGATCTGGGGCAGCGTGTGCAGCTCCTCGAGCGCGTGGCCCTCGGCGATCCGCTCCGGGCAGAACGCCACGTCGACGCGCTTGCCGCGGTCCGCGAGGGCGGCCGCGACGTACTCGGTCGTGCCCGGGTAGACGGTGCTGCGCAGGACGACGAGCGAGCCGTCGCGGAGCGTGGGGCGCGATCTGGTCGACGGCGCGCTCGAACACGCGCATCGACGGGCCCGAGGAACTCGTCCACCGGCGTGCCGATCACGAGGAGCACGGCGTCGGCGCGGCCGATGATCGCCGGCGTCGGTGCTGAGCTCGAGCCGGCCGGTCGCGAGCACCTCGCGCAGCAGCTCGTCCGCGCCGCTCTCCATGAACGGCATCTCGCCCCGCCCGATCCGCTCGAGCGTGGCCTCGTTGATGTCGTAGATGCCGACCCGCAGGCCCGCGTCCGCGAACGCGAGGCTGAGCGGCAGGCCCACGTGGCCACCACCGCCGAGCACGACGATGTCCAGGGCAGGCGCGCCCACGGCGGCCGACGATCGAGTCTGCAAGCTGGCCTCAGTCATGGTTGGAGTCGACTCCGGGGCCGACTCTAACAGTTGGTCCCGCGGCGGCGGATCGGTCGAAGGTACGGGTCCCGGCCACGCGACGAGCGAGCACGAAGGCCGCGTAGACGACCACCAGCTGGGCCGTGAGGCCGGGCGCGGCGAGGGCGACGGCGAGGGCCGCCGAGTCGGCGCCGGCCCGGGCTGAGAAGACCGAGTAGTGCAGCTGGCCGCTCGGCCACAGGGTGGGCACGACCAGCCGCAGGGCCGTCCGGATGCCGAGGATCGCGAGCGCCACGACCACCAGCACCATCAGCACCGGGTTGCCCCACGCGTTCAGGTCTGGAGCCTGCGCCTCGAGCGCGGCGCGGACCGCCGGGAGCTGCGCGATGAACATGCCCCAGGGCAGCACCAGCAGGGACACGACGCCGAGCGCCGCCGCGACCAGGACCTGCCGCCAGCGCCCGTCGGCGAGGATGCTCGGGATGCTGTACGGCTTCACCAACGCGGTGAACCATGCGCCACCGACGAGCACGAGGCCGGCCAGCGCCGGATCCGGGTTGCCTGGGAACAGGGCCTCGAGGAACGGCGGGAACAGCAGCCACCATGGGCCGAGTCCGAGGCGCCGGATCACGATCAGCCAGCCGACGACGTCGGCCACGGCCCAGAAGCCGCGCGCCGCGTCCGGCCCGAACGGCAGCAGCGGCAGGCTGAGGAGCAGGGCCGGGGGTGGTGCCGCGAACGCGATCCCGCCCGGAGACGTCACTGCCCACGGGTTGCCGCCGGAGACCCAGGTCTGCGTCGCGGCCTGGTACAGGCTGGCGTCGCTGAACAGCACCGAGGGATCCGGGACATACCGGTTGAGCTGCGCCCGCAGCGCGAGCAGCCCGAGCCCGATGAACACGCCGGTCAGCGCCCAGTAGGCGATGAACGCCCAGTCGAACCGGACGCCGGGTCGCCGTTGCACGAGCCATACCGGCGTCGACATGCTCACGGGCTGGATCGGATGAGGAGCACACCGTCGGCGTCCGCGTGGGCGGTGGTCCACGTCCCGGGTGGCAGGGTCGGCACCGGCGGGCAGGACGACGACATTCACCTGCCAGCGGTCGAGCGCGGCCTGCGCATCGGGGCCGCCGCGGGCGATGGTGTCGTAGTCGGTCCAGACGGCCGCCGGGAACAGCTCGAACCGGGAGTCGAGGAAGTAGCGCGGGTGCCGGCGCGGCCCACTCGAACCACGACGCCCACGTCTGGGGCAGGAACACGCGATCGCCCGGCTTCGTGGCGGACTGGACGGCCTGCGCGAGGCCCGACGGGGCGTAGGTCAGCAGCCCCACGCGGCCCGTCAGCGGGTCGACGCGGCCGCCACCAGGGCAGCGACGTCACGATCGCGAGCATGAACAGCATGGCGATGATCGCGGCGATCTGGCTCGGCCGGGCCGACCGCGCGGCCGCGGCCGCCGAGCGCGGGGCGAGCAGGACGGGCAGGGCCGCCGCCACGACGAACGCCGCCGCGAACGGCCACCAGGCGAGGCCGCGCACGGTCCACACGCCGATCGCGAGCATGCCCGCGGCCCACAGCCAGTCCGGCCAGCGCAGCGCAGATCGCCCGCGGACCATGACCAGCAGGGTCCCGATGGCCGAGGCGTAGAACAGCGCGCCGGGCACGGTGAACGGCGTGGTCCGCTGCCACTCGCTGACGCGCTCGGTGATCGCCGGGTTGCCGCCGATCCCCGCCGCGTACGCCCAGACGCCGGGCCGAACGGGGTTGACGAGCGTGGCGCCGACGCCCGACGCAGCGAGGACGGCGAGGGTCTGGCGGCTCGGGCGTCCGCGCGCGACGTCGTCCAGCCACGCGTAGCCGAGCACGAGCGGCGCGAGCACGAACGAGCCGTGCAGGTTCGCCCACAGCAGGACCAGGACCGGCGCGACCCAGTAGCGCGCCGGGTGCTCGCGCGCGCGTCGCGACGAGCCACAGGAGCCCGGCGAAGATCGCGATCCCGAACAGCTGGGGCCGCAGGGCGAGCGCCGGCGCCGGCAGGGCGAACACGAGCAGCGCGAGGATCGCGGCCATCCGGTGGCCCGGCGCCGCGAGCCATCGACGCGCCGATGCGTGAAGGCCGAGCGCGAGGCCGACCAGCGCCGCCCGGACGACCGCGAGCAGCTCCCAGCCCCCGGCCCGGTAGCCGAGCTCGAGCAGGACCTGCGCCAGCCACTGCTGGTCGGTCCAGGCCGTGCCCGGCGACCGTGAAGGTCCAGGTGTCGATCGCCGGGAGCGCCGCTCGTCCGCAGGATCTCGTCGCCGGCGCGGACCTGGTAGGCGAGGTCGACCGCGGGCATCGGCACGAGGAGGGCGACGAGGACGGGCAGGCCGACGGCGATGACCAGCCACAGCCGGTCGAGGCTCACGCGCATGCGAGGGCGTCGGGTCAGCCGGTGTGGGCGGGGATCGGCGCGGCCGCGCCGTCGGGCTCGGTCGCGGCGTCGCCTTCACGCCGGCCGGCCGCCACGCGTAGAGCGGCACCGCCGCGACCATCACCGCGAACGCGTTCCACCACAGGAACGGCACGGCGAGCCCGCGCGCGATCGGCACGACCCAGGCGCGGTCGGTGCGCGCCGGCCCACGCGACGAGCACCGCGGCGACGACGAGCCGCAGGGGCAGCGCGATCGGCGCCGCCTGGCGCGGGACGTTGACCGTGGCGTCGACCTGCGTCCTCGACGCCTCGATGAAGTCCGACCACAGCCACGGGGCGAGGACGAAGCTGACCCCGACGACGACCACGGTGGCGACGAGGGCGATGGCGAGCGACCGCCATTCGCGGCGCACGGCGAACCAGATGAGGCCGACGCCCGGGCGTGATCTTGGTCAGGAGGATGAACGACCACGACGCCGGGTAGCGCATGCCGACGACGATGGCGAGCCCGAGCAGGATGTTGAGGTTGCCCAGCCACAGCTCGCCCAGCACCGGCGGGAACAGGAGCAGCAGCAGCGTCCAGCGGCGGCCCATCCAGGCGAGCGACACCAGCAGCAGGATCGTCCACGCGCCCAGGAACGCCGGCCACGAGATCCCGAGCACCCGGATGCGGATGCAGGATCTGCGCGAGCGGCGGCGGGTACTTGTACTCGTACAGCCCGCCGACGGCGTCGAAGCCGCCGTTGATCGTCGTCCGATACGGGTCGTCGAGCGCCGCGGCCTGGTAGTAGGCGTGGGCGTCGTACCCGATTAGCGGGTCGCCGCGCATCGCGTACGAGACGACGGTGAACACGAACACGCCGCCGGCGATCGCGATCCCGGGCATCACCGCGGGGTGCGCGAGCGCTCGCCCGAGCTTCGCCCAGAAGCGCCGGAACGTGGCGATGAACGCGGTCACGTGCGCGCCGCCTCGAGCGCCCCGAGCCCGAAGGCACGGGCCTCGGCGTCCCGGCCCACCCGCACCTTCGACAGCGTCACGCACGCCGCGAGGATCGCGAGCGAGTTCAGCCACAGCACGGGCAGGGCGAGGGTCACGGCGACCGGCAGCAGCCAGGCGCGACCGGTAAGCCCGGCGACGGCGGCGACGACGATGGCGATCGGCAGGCGGACGACGAGGGCGACCGGGCAGGTACCAGCCGACGGTCGTGGGCGTGCTGGAGCTCGCGGCGACCACGTCGATCCACTGCCGCCACAGGGCGGGATCAAGCGCGTACGAGACGCCCACGATCACGCCCGTCACCGCCACGGCCAGGCCCAGCTCGCGCCACTCCCGGCGCACGGCGAACCAGGCGATCCCGATCCCGGGCGTCACCTTGGTCAGGATCGGCAGCGCCCAGGTGAACGAGGCCCGGAACCCGAGCACGATCGCGGCCGCGTACATCAGGTGCACGTTGCCCGACACGATCTCGAACGGGATCGGGATGAACAGCATCGCCGGCAGGGACCAGCGGCCGAGCAGCCACCACACGATCGCGAGGTTGAAGCCCGTCCAGATCGTGACGAACACGGGCCACGGCAGGATCGTGAGCGGCCGCAGGAGCTGGGCGAAGGCCGGGGAATACAGGTACGCGCCCATCGCGCCGGCCGTCTGCCCGTCGTACATGGGACCGTGGGCCGTCGACCAGTAGGCGTAGGCATCGACGCTCTGGTCCCACGGCGGGACCTGGAACAGGCGCAGCGCCAGGAAGGCGATGGAGAGCATGAGATAGCCGTCACGCGCGAGCCGGTTGAGCATCGCTATCGGGGCCGATCGGGCGTGGCGGGACGGCAGGACGGGTGCACTCGGCGATCCTACGGCGGGTGGTGCGTGCTGGCATCACCCGAAGGTACGGGCGGCCCCCTGCAGCCTGCCCCGGTGACCGGCCGCAACACGCGGCGTACGATGCGCCCCGATGTACGACCGCCTCACCGACAGCCAGCGCCGCGCCGTCCGCCACGGGCTCGCGATCGCCGGGGTCATCGCCGCCGCCTACATGTACCTCGTGGTCGGCGACGCGACCTGGCGCCATCCGGCCGCGGACGGGCTCGTGTACTGGGGCGTCAACGTGTCCGACCCGTACGCCGGCGCCACCGTCGGCGGGGCCAACGCCTACCTCTACTCGCCGGCCTTCGCCCAGGTGTTCGCGCTCATCGGTCGGCTGCCGCGCGAGGTGTTCACGGTCGGCTGGACGGTGTTCCTGGCCCTCGTCGCCTGGTGGCTGGCCCGCCCCTGGCCGGCCTCGCTGCTCGTCCTCGCGCTGCCGGTGAGCCAGGAGATCCTGATCGGCAACATCCACCTGCTGCTCGCCGCGGCGATCGTGCTCGGGTTCCGCTGGGCCGGGACCTGGGCGTTCGTGCTGCTCACGAAGGTCACGCCCGGTGTCGGCCTGCTGTGGTTCGCCGCCCGGCGGGAGTGGCGGGCGCTGGCCATCGCGCTGGGCACGACCGCGGTCATCGCCGCGGGGTCGTTCGCGATCTCGCCCGACGCCTGGCGCGACTGGCTGGCCCTGCTGCGCCACGACGGCGGCACCCAGTCGAGCACGCTCCTCGTGCGGATCGCGATCGCCGCGGTCATCGTCGTGTGGGGTGCACGGACGGAACGGCGTTGGACGGTGCCGCTGGCAGCGATGCTCGCGCTGCCGGTCGTGTGGATGGACTCGTTCTCGATGCTGCTGGGCTGCGTCGCCGTCAGCGGCTCGGCGGCCGTCCGGGCCCAGGCACGGGTCACCAAGCGTCAGCCCGCAGCGGCCACCGTCGACGCCGCCGTCTGATCCCGGGCCGACCCCGCGGGACGGCTGACCCGCACGAGCACGAATGCGATCACGATCAGCAGCCAGGCCATCACCCGGGCAAAGATGATGCCCGCGACCAGGAAGGCGAGGATCGTCAGGCCCAGCATCAGCCGGCGAGACCCGGGACGACCGTCCCAGCCACGAGCGAGCGCCGCGACGCCGAACGGCACCAGCACCGCGAAGTGGTGGTACCAGGTCACCGGCAGCACCACGAGGGACGCGGACGCGGCCCACAGCAGGCTCTCCAGCGGGTCGTCCACGGCGAGCGCGCTCACCACGGCGACGATGAGCGCCAGGACGACGACCACGGACTGGATCGGCGCGATGGCGCTCTGATCGAGGTTCATCGCGAGCGCGATCTGGACGGCGGGCCCGAGGTTGCGGGGGTCGAGGAGGTCGACGACCGTGCTGGCCCGCAGGACCGTCACGTAGTCGGCCCAGGGCCCGATCCCGCCGACGAGCAGGCTCGCGCCGATGGCGACGATGCCCGACGATCGCGGCGACGGCGGCGATCGCCCAGCTCCTCGGCATGCGCCGGCCCAACGAGCGTGACCCGCGAATCGCCCCGCCGCCACTCGCGCACGCCGCGCGCCAGGAGCCAGACGCCGAGCACGGCGGGATGCAGCTTGGTCAGCGTCGCGACAGCGACGGCGACGCCAGCGCCGATCATGGAACCGCGAGAGGGCGCGGCCGGCAGCACGGCCAGCAGCACGAGCCCGTAGAAGGCCACGAACAGCAGGTCGAGGTTCCCGAACATCATCGCGAGCGTGAACGGGAACCAGAACGGCAGCGTGCCGAGGACGACCAGGAACGCCTGGCGCTCGGTGAGCCGGACCGACGACAGGCGGGCGATGGACGACGACACGGCGGCGGCGGCGAGCGGCGTCACGAGCAGCAGCGTCGCGAACATGACCACCGACGGGACGCCCGCGAACGGCGCGAACGCCTGGGCGACCAGCGGCGGGTAGGAGTAGAACAGCGTGGTGATGCCGACCGACTGGCCGGCCAGCATCGCCGGCTCGTACGGCGACAGCCCCGCCGCGACACGCCGGCCGCCGGTCAGCAGCAGCTCCAGGTCGAACCCGGCGCCGGGCGGCGCCTGCGCGTACATCCGCCCGATCAGGACGATGGACGTGACCCACGCGGCGAGGCCGGCCATCGCCAGCACGAACGGCCAGCGGCTGCGCGGAGCATCGGACATGGACGCCTCGAGGGCGACGGACGATGACGACGACACGATGCCCGGATGCTACGGGACCGCCTCCGTCGTCGTGGTCACCCGATCGTACGGTCGAAAGTGGGGCCGTATCCTCCGATGATCCGCGGGACACGGGCAGCCGTGGACAGCACAGGAGACCTGGTGGCCAACGCAGCATCGGTCGGGGAAGCGCGGCTCGCGTCGTTGACGCGCGTCCTGCGGCGTCCCGGCCTCACGCGCTGGTACCGCCCGCTGCTCATCGGCCTCTCGGTCGGCGGCGCCATCTTCGGGATCGGTTCGATCCTGTGGGGCTACGCCCTCGGGATGTGGCCGCCCCACGACACGAGCGCGTACTGGCTCGCCGGCCGGCACATCATCGAGGGCAAGCCGGTCTACGACGGCGGCTCGAGCTGGTACCTCGCCTTCCTCTACCCGCCGCCGGTGGCGATCGTCCTGGCGCCCGCTGTCGCTCCTCCAATACGACCTGTTCAGCCTCGCGCTCGTCGGGCTGCAGATCGGCGCGCTGCGCTACGTCACCGGGTCCTGGATCGCGGTCGGCCTGCTCGGCTGGATCCCCGGCGTGCACTACGAGTTCGTCGCCGGCAACGTGAACTGCCTCATGGCGGCCGCGATGTACGCGACGCTCACGGGGCGGCGGTTCTCGGGGGTGGCGCTCGCGCTGTTCGGCCTCGCGAAGTTCGCGCCCGTGCTCGTGCTGCTCAAGGCGAGCCGCCGGCAGTGGATCGAGTTCGCGCTGACGCTGGTCGTCCTGCTCGCCATCTCGCTGCCCTGGCTGCACCTGTGGCCCGAGTGGGTCACGAAGCTCCAGGTCCGGGATCCGTACGTGGGAATCGCCCCGCTGTTCATCCGGCTGCCGATCGCCGCGGTCCTGCTGCTGTACCGCCGCCCGTGGTCGGTCGCCGCCGGAGCCGCCCTCGCGACGCCGATCTTCTACGAGCAGTCCGTGGTGCTGCTGCTGCCGGCGATCCGCCTGTGGTGGGACGCGCGCCGGGCGTCGACGTCGCCGACGACGCCGGCGGCGGACGATCAGCTCGCGGCGGCGGACGGGCGACCCGCTGCGGCGGGCGTCACCTCGCGCGGACGCACGGCGGACGCACCCTCGTCGTAGAGGTCCTGGACGGCTGAGACCATCAGCTCGACGCAGAACCGGTCGTGGACGAGGTCGTGGCCGGCGCGCCCGATGACGTCGGCCAGCTGGTGGTCGGACAGCAGCCGGACGATGGCCGTCGCCGAGCGCCTGCGGGTCCTGGGGCGGGACGAGCAGCCCCGTGACGCCGTCCTCGATCATCTCGGGGATCCCGCCCACGTTCGACGCGACCACGGGTCGCGAGAGCGCCATCGCCTCGAGGATCGTGAGGCCCTGCGCCTCGCGGTAGGAAGGCAGGACCGCGACGTCGAACGCCGCGGTGACCGCCGGGATGTCGTCGCGCCGCCCGGTGAACACGACGTGGCCGTCGATCCCCTGCTCGCGGGCGATCGTCGTGCAGCGCGTCGAGCCGGCTCCCCTCGCCGACGATGACCAGGAACGCCGAGGGGCAGGCCTCGAGCACCAGCGGCCAGGCCTCGAGCAGCGTCGGGTGGCCCTTCTCGAGCTCCAGCCGGCCGACGACGCCGACGATCGGCGAGGTCGGCTCCATGCCGTACTCGTCGCGCAGCGTGCAGCACGGCTCCTGGTGGTCGTAGCGCGACGAGGTCGACGCCGTTGTAGATGAGCGTCCGCGGCGCGGCTCGTCCGCCCCTCGGCGACGACCTTGCGGTCGATGGCGTTCGACACCACGATCAGGTGGTCGATCGATGCCGTCAGCCGGCGCAGCTCCTCCTGGTCGTCGCGTCGACCGGACGCGCGACGAGTGGACGGTCGAGACCACCCACGGCCGTCGATGCCCCGCCTCGCCGAGGGCGATCGCGGCCTTCGTGCCCACGATCTCGGCCCGGTACATGTGGTTGTGGACGACGTCGGCTCGCGACGTCCGCCAGGTGGGCGGCGAGGATCCCGGTCGCGATCGCGTCGTCGGGCTCGTCGATCACGGTGACCGGGATGCCGAGGCGCTCGAGCTTGCGGACCGCGGATCCCGGGGACAGCGACACGATCGACACGTCGTAGCGCTCGTGGTCCATGCGCGAGACGAGGTTGTAGACGTGCTCCTGGGCGCCACCGTTGGTGCCCGGTGGCGAGCACCTCGACGACGCGCGTTCGCGTCCTGGCTCGCCGGCACCCGCACGCCGGACGGGCGCGAGGCAGGGGTTGTAGCCGGCCGTGGGTGTCATCGCCTGTCCGTTCGCCGGACCAGCACCCGCTGGATTGGCTCGTCGACGGCGCCCCACTCGTACTTGTAGGCCTCGTCGCCGCGGAGCAGGTCGAACCGCGGGATCCCGCGCTCGATGGCACGGCGCATGTAGCGCTCGACCATCAGCACGCCCGGCGACAGCTCGCGAGCGTCCGGATCGACGCCGGCGTTGTAGTACAGGATCCCGTGCGGGCGACTCGAACGTGAGCCCGGCGGCGATCCGGCGCCCACCGACGGTCAGGAACGCGAGCCGCAGCGGCCCGTCGGCGCCCATCAGCTCGAACATGCGGCGGACGAAGGTCCGGCTCTGGTCGCCGCCGGGGTTGGGCGGGAACAGGCCGTCGGCGCCCCAGCGCTTCTGGTGGAGGTCGATGAAGGCCGGCAGGTCGGCCAGGGGATCCGGCGGAGTCCGTCGAGCGCGAGCTCGCCCGCGGCCTCCGCGCGACGCACCTTGCGCCGGATCTCGTGGCGCTCCTTCTTGCCCAGGCGTGGCCAGGTAGTCGTCGATCGTCGCGCCCGACGGCAGGGTGACGACGGGGCAGACGTCCTCCTGCTCCACGTTCATCGTCCAGCCACAGTCCGTCTCGCGGCGCCCGAACGCGTCCGCGAGGGCGTCGGCCGCCGCGTCGCCGCAGCGGAGACGGCGGAGATCCACGGCGTCCCACGGATGCGGGTGGCTCGGGTCGCCGCCGTGGGCCAGGTAGTCGGCGACGCGCGTCGGCGACGGCGGGCAGGTCGTCGGGCGCCGCGAGCAGCGTCGCGTAGTCGGCGTGGTAGGAGGCGCCGAAGAACACGGCCTTGGCGTCGGGGGCGACGGGCGGTGAGCGCCGGGCCGTCCTGGTGGCGGATCGTCGTCCGCAGCTCCATGTCGCCCGGCTCGACCTCGTGGCGGTGCATCAGCGGGACGATGCCGACGGGCCGGCGCGTCCGGCCGCGCGTCGGCCGGGATGACGACGACCGTCTCCTCGTGCGCGTTCGCGCCGTACGCGTCCCACCACGCGCGATGCACGGCCCAGCGGGAGAACGGGGTCGACCACGGGTTCGCGTCGACGAGGCGCGTCCCAGTCGGCCGGTTCGATCGAATCGAACGGGCGGCGCACGGCCCGCAACGCGGGAAAGGCCATCGGCGCGGTCGGTTCGCCGATGGCCGGCGGACAGGTGGGCTCGCCGGTCAGCGAGGTTGGGGACACGCTCGCGAGCATAGCACCGGAGGCTCGAAACGGTTGCGCGGCCGCAACCTACTTCAGCAGCGCCCTGCAGGCCGCTCCAGGTCATGCGCGGGGCGTTCGGGTCTCGACAGGCGGCGGAGCAGGAAGTACTCGGGCAGCGGCCGGTCGTCGGTGATCAGCGGCCCGTCGCCCACCGCGGTCCGGAGCTGGTCGCCCGCGGCCCACGTGTTGCCCAGCAGCGTGCTGCACCCAGTCGTCGACGGAGCGCTCCTTCGAGTCGGGCGCGCTGTTCACGTCGTCGAGCACGCCCGGCCGCTCGAGCGCCGCCTGCATCATCGCCGGGTCGAGGTCCACCGACCCGTCGGACCCGATCATGTAGAACCCGTAGCCGCCGGCGCCGGCGATCACGCGCACGTTCGGGAACACCTGCAGGTACGTCCGCACGTGGGCGAGGAACTCGTCCATCGTCTGGCCGTACGGGCACCCACTGGACCATCACGCCGTCCGGGTTCAGCCGCGCCTTCGCCGCCTGGTAGAACTCGAGCGACGAGATCACCGACACGCCGGCGCTCTCGATCGGCGGCGGCGGGTCGACGACCACGAAGTCGTACGTCTCGCCGGTCAGCTCCACGTGGTTCCGGCCGTCGGCGACGATCACGTGGCCGTTCGGGTTCGCGAGCACCTGGTCGGCGTCGGCGTAGAACCAGTGGAACATGTCCGGGCACGGACGGCACGAGCTCGACGGCGTCGGTCTTGACGCCCGCGCTGAGCGCGCTCCGGAACGCCGTCCCCATCCCGAACGCGATCACGAGCCCGCGTCTTCGACTCCGGGCCGGAGCATCAGCGGCAGGATCGGCATCAGCTTGGTGTCGACGGTGATCAGCGTCATCGACGTCCCGTTGACCCACAGCTGCGGGAAGCCGTGGCGGCCGGCGACGACGGGGGCGATCTCGTCCTCGGTCGCCGCGAAGACCTGGCCGCCGTGCGCCACGATCAGCGTCGTCGTCGGGTTGCGGAACGCCGTCCCGCGCGACCAGCGACGACGACGATCGACGATCGCGATGGCCGCGGCGGCGACGGCAGCCCAGCGACGCGGAACGACCGGCGCGCGGTCCGCGCCAGCCGGTGAGCAGGAACGCGCCGACGGCGACGTTGACGAGCGCGAGCCCGGCGAGCGTCGCCGGCGACCCGATCAGCGGGATGACGAAGAACGGCAGCACGAAGGTCGCGACGATCGCGCCGATCGTGTTGACCGCGAGCAGCGAGCCCGTGGCGGTGCCCTCGGCTGCCGGTCTCGTCGCCGAGCAGGGCCGCCGTCGCCGGGAACGTGAGGCCCATGACGATCGTGGGCGGCAGGACCACGACGCGGTCGACGTGCGCGCGAAGTCCCGCAGCGCATCGAGGAACTGCGTCGACGCGCCGATGAACGGCGACGATCGGCGAGGCGAGGACCGCGGCGCCGAGCGTGACGAACGCGGCGGTCAGCAGCTGGGCGACGCCGATGAGCCCGGCGATCGAGCGGACGTGGCTGCGGATGACGCCGAGCAGGAGCGCGCCGATCGCGATGCCGACAGGAACAGCACGAGGATGACCGTGAACACGTACGTCGAGCTGCCGGTCCCCGCGCCGAGCAGGCGGTTCCAGACGACCTGGTAGCCGAGCGACGTGAGGCCCGAGACGAACGCGAGCGCGAGGGCGAGCCGGCGGCGGTCGACGGCGGCGTGCGATCGATGGCGGCGGAGCTGGCCGGCGGCGCTGCGGCGCTGCGGCGAGCAGTCGGCGCGCTCGGACGTCGACGGCGCGTCGACCGTCGCCCGCGACCACCGATCCAGCACCAGCGCGACGACGCCGGCCGTCGCCGAGCAGGCCGCCCCGACGAGCAGCGCGCCGGTGAGCCCCAGCAGCTCGATCAGCACGAACCCGGCGATCGCCGTACCCGAGGATCGCGCCGACGTGTTCGCCGCGTACAGCTGCTGGAACGCGCCGGCGATGCCCGGTCCGGCCGGTGGCCAGGAAGCGGGTCAGCGTCGGGAGCGTCGCGCCCATGAGCACGCGTCGCCGGCGCGAGCGCGAGGATCGCGAGCGCGAACCGCACGAGCGCGAGCGCGATCGGGGCGTCGCGAGAGCGACGGGTAGACGCCGCGGTACGCCTCCCCGATGAGGCGGAAGCTCAACGGCGTCAGGACGACGATCACGACGAGGATCAGCTCGAGCAGCCCGTACATCCGCAGCGGCCGCGCGCACCCGGTCCGCGATCCGCCCGCCGACGAAGCCGCCGATCGCGAGCCCGCCGAAGAACCCGGTGAGGATCGTCGACACCGCCTGGCTCGTGTTGCCGAACACCAGCACGAGCTGGCGCGCCCAGACGACCTCGTAGATCAGCCCCGCCGCGCCCGACAGCACGAACAGCAGCAGAGAGCGGCCGCGCGCGGGACACGTCGAGCTTCGGTCACGCGGCTCCCTCGATCACAGGTGGTACGCCCAGTACACGCCGCCGAGGCCCATCAGGACGCCCCAGCCGATCAGGAGCCAGCCCCACCACTTGCAGCGACCCGCGGCTGGGCGATGCCCATGGCGACCAGCGCCCACACGAACGGGATCGAGTCGAGGAAGTAGCGGTAGCCGTACTGGAGCCAGCCGCCGCCGTAGTAGAGCAGCGTCGGGATCAGGACGAGGACGGCGGCGATCAGCAGGAGCCACGATCGGCGGTCGCGCCACGGGGCGCGGACCGCGAGCAGCAGCGCCGGGCTGGTGACGAACACCGACATGCCGAGGCCGTCGGGGCGGAAGTACGGGAACTGCGGCCGTGAGCGCGGGCAGTCTTCCAGAACAGGTACTCGATGTTCATCTCGATGTGCGATGTCGAGAACAGCCCCTGGTCGCGCAGGTCCTGCCAGCCAGTCGGGCAGCGTCGCGAGCGCGTAGCCGGACTCGAGCGGGTCGCCGAAGCGGTCGAGGTTGTACCAGAAGAAGAAGGCGAGGGCGGGCAGGACGCCGACGGCGAGCAGGATCCAGCCCCGCCACGGGCAGCGCGCGCGATCCGGCTGCCGATGCCGCCCGGCCGCACGGCCGCGACGTCGCCAGTCGGCACCAGCCACAGGCGCGACGGCCGGGGCGGCGAAGGCGAGCGGGGCGCGGGTCAGGAACGCGGCGCCGACGAGCAGGCCCATGAGCAGCGCCGCGCTTGCGGCCGAACATCTCGGCGAGCAGGAACAGCGTGAGGATCGTCGCGACGAGGTGGCCGGTGTGCCAGACGCCGCCGCGGGTCGTGACCCACCAGATCTGCGTCGAGAAGCCGAGCAGGAGCGCCATCGCCAGCCGGTCGCGGACCTTCGCCGGCGCCGATCCGGCCCGAGACCCACCACGCGCAGCAGCACCACGATCGCCGCGAGCAACGCGTTGATCCCGGTCTCCCACTGGTCCGCGACGGTCGGGCCCGGTCAGCGCGACGAGCGGCATCGAGGACGATGGCCGGGAACGGCGCGAACGGCACGTAGATCGTGGCCGTTGAAGTAGATGACGTCGAACGGGCCGAGGCGCGAACGCGATCCACGTCTTGCCGTGGAGGAACGCGTCGGCGAGGTAGAACAGGTCGCCGCGGCCGGCGTCGAACGCGCGGTTCGACAGCCAGTACACGAAGAACGAGCCGATCGCCAGCAGGACGCCGGCCCAGACGACCGGGACGCGGACTCGGTGCATGGACCCTACGGGTGACGGGGTGGGCCGGGCGTCGGGCGCGTGCGAGACCGTCGGCAAGGATACCGGTCGGAGTCGCGCCCGACGCCGCGCTCGCGTCCGCGCCGCGCCGCTCGACGCGCCCTCGACTCGCCTTGGTCATTCACTCAGGACGAATGCGAGCGGCACCATAGGTCGCGGATCCGCACCGATACTCGGCCGCATGAGTGCTGCCGGACGGTGGCCGGCCGCTGGAACCTGTCCTTGCATTCGTGGCCTGAATGTACTGGCCAACTAGGCTGGCCCGATGGACTGGCGCAGCACTCGCCGGGCTGACTGCAAGGCCATCACGACCCGATGAGCCCACGCTCGGCGTGGCTCTCGATGGGCGGGCTGATGCGTCGACACCGCGCCCGCCGACATTCGCCCCAGGAATGTCATAGGCAGGCGGCTCGGCCGGTCACGCCTCAGAACGCCGGCGCGCGGCGTCTCCCGCGGTCCTGGAAGCCGGCGGCCAGCAGCGCGAACAGCGTCACGCCGAAGGCGGCCGGGTAGACGACCGGCGGCACGAACCCGAACACCACCAGCGGACCACGCTCGTCGCCAGCGGGATCAGCACCGTCCACGTCCAGCCGCGATCCAGCAGCCACGCGACCGGCAGCAGCAGCAGCATCGCGTAGTGGTCCCACAGGATCGGCGACAGCAGCTGGCTCGCGACCACCGCGACGAGGTACGACGGCACGGCCGGCAGCCACAGCGCCGACGCCGACGAACGCGACCAGCACGAGCCCCATCGCACGCCCACTGGATCAGCTGCGGCCGTGTCGCGCGGACACCCCGGCCTGGTAGGCGACCGCGCCCGGGCGTGAAGTTGTGGGGCGTGGTGATCGGGTCGGAGACGCGGCCGATCAGCGCGAAGAAGTCGGACCAGGCCCGCGAGCCGGCGAGGATCGTCGCGATGACGCGCCAGGACCGCGAGCACCACGAGCCCGTAGACGCACCGCCCGCGTGCGCCCGGTGAGGAGCGCCCACACCAGGACCAGCCCGGGCTGCATCTTGATCGCCGCCCCGAGGGCGCCGCTCACGCCCAGCACCATCGGCTCCGGGATCCCGCGCCAGCCCGCGGCGAACAGCAGATACAGCAGCGGCCCGACCTGGCCGAGCTTCACGGCGTACAGGAACGGCCACGAGAGCCCCGCCAGCAGCACGATCAGCCACTGCGTCCGCGATGACACCGGCATCAGCACCGTCCCGATCGCGAACGCCGCGACCAGCAGCCCGATCCAGATCCACGTCGCCGTCCCGGCGCGCCAGCAGCCCGAACGGCAGGACGAACGGGATGAACGTCGGCGGGTAGTAGAAGAGGCCGAAGCCGCCGGCGCCCTGGAACGACGTGTCGTAGGCGGCCTTCCCGTCGAGCACCCGGCGCGGCGGCCGAGTGGTAGGCGAGGAAGTCGTAGCCGAGCGTCGAGCCGGCGGAGGCGAGGACCGCGGCCGAGCGCCGAGCGCGAAGACCGCGATCGAGATCGCCGGGAGCAGGCGCCAGAACGCCGCGGTCAGGCGCATCGGGGCCGCGGATCAGGTCGCGGGCTGATCGCTCGCCCCGCGGACGACGCGCTTGACGTCGCGGTGGAGCAGCGGGATCCGGAACAGGTCCCACGCCACCTGGATCGCGAGCCGCAGGCCCGGGTGCATGCGCGACCCGCGCCGGTCGGCCCAGCGGATCGGCACCACGGCGGACGTGTACCCGCGGCGGCGGACGAGGAAGATGACCTCGACGTCGAACACGATGCTGGTGACCTTCTGGCGGGCGAACACGTCGCGCGCGACGTCCCGCCGGAAGCCCTTGAACCCGCACTGCGTGTCCTGCACGGGCCCGACGACCCACAGCGACGCCAGCGCGTGGAACGTCTTGCCCAGCGCCCGACGCCAGGCGGGCTGCGAGGCGCGCATGTCGGACTGCCGTCGGGCTGGATCCGGCTGCCGTAGGCGGCGTCGACGGTCTCGAGGGCCTCGACCAGCGAGCGGGATCTCGTCGGGCGGCGTGGCCATGTCGGCGTCGGCGAACAGCACGAGCTCGCCCCGACGCCGCGACCATGCCGGCCCGGACGGCCGCGCCCTTGCCGCCGTGCGGGACCGTCAGCAGCTCGAGCTCGCCGGCGATCGCCTCGGGCCGCGCACGGACCAGCGTCGCGGTGCCGTCGGTGCTCCCGTCGTCGACGACGAGGACCTGGATCGACTCGGGCAGCTCCCTCGCGCCCGGGTCGGCCGTCGCGGCCGGCCGCGCCGCGCCGGTGGAGGTACCCGAACAGCTCGTCGAGGGCAGGGCCGAGCCGGTCCTCCTCGTTGTAGGCGGGCAGCACGATGGTCAGCGAACGGGCGGGCATGCCGGGCAGTCTAGGGCGCGCTGGTGCCTCCTGTAACCGGGACTGGAGGCCCATGGCGGCCCCGAGTCCATCGGTACCATTGCCTGCACGCACCACCCCCCCATACTGGCCCCGGAATGATCCGACGGCATGCGTTCTGGTTCCGCGCCCTCCTGATCGCAGCCGACGCCGTACTGGCGATCGGCCTGCTCGTGGCGCTCTCGATCTGGCGATTCGGGCCCGACTGGGCCGTCTGGTGGCGCGAGATCGTGCCCCAGCCCGAGGCGTTCCTGCTGCTGTACGCGGGCACCTGGGTCGCCGTCCTGACGCTCAACGGGCTCTACCGCCCTCGCGCGCGCTGGACCCTCCGGAGCGAGGCCATCGCGATCGTCCGGGCGACCGCCGTCATGGCGCTGGTCACGCTGAGCGTCCTGTTCCTGTTCCGCCTCCCCGACGTCAGCCGACTGCTGCTGCTGGTCCTGTTCCCGGCCCAGGCCGTCGCGACGATCGTCGAGCGGGCGGTCCTGCGCGTCGTCCTCGAGCGGTACCGGCGGCGCGGCAACAACCTGCGCTTCGTGCTCGTGCTCGGCGCCGGGCCACGCGGGCAGGCGTTCGCGGCGAAGCTCGAGGGCCATCGCGAGCTGGGCCTGCGCGTCATCGGCTTCCTCGACTCCGATCCCGACATCGCCACCAGCGATCGGTGGCCGCTGCTCGGGTCGCTCGACGACATCGAGACGATCCTCCACTCCGCGGTCGTCGACGAGGTGGTGATCTGCCTGCCGTTCTCGCTGTGGGACCGCATCGACGCGATCGCCGGGCCTGTGCGAGGAGGAGGGCAAGATCGTCCGGATCCCGATGGACGTGATGGACCGCGCGATCTCGGCCGGCCGGGTCGAGGAGCTCGACGGCACGCCGGTGTTCTCGCTCGTCTCGGGACCGGACCGGGCCCTCGCCCTGGCCACCAAGCGCGGGCTCGATCTCGCTCGGCGCCCTGATCGGCCTCGTCCTCCTGTCGCCGGTGCTGCTGGCCATCGCCATCGCCATCGCCCTCGACGGCGGCCGACCCGATCCTCTTCCGCCAGACCCGGATCGGCCTCCACGGTCGGCCGTTCTCGGTCGTCAAGTTCCGCTCGATGGTTCCCGACGCCGAGGCGCGCCGGGCCGAGCTGAGCGACCAGAACGAGCTCAACGGCCCGGTGTTCAAGGTGGACGCGGACCCGCGCGTGACGCGGGATCGGACGGTTCCTGCGGCGCACGTCGCTCGACGAGCTGCCCCAGCTGTGGAACGTGTTCCGCGGCCAGATGAGCCTCGTCGGCCCGCGGCCGCCGCTGCCCGACGAGGTCGCCGGCTACGACCTGTGGCACCGCCGCCGGCTGTCGATGAAGCCCGGCATCACCGGCCTGTGGCAGGTCCGCGGCCGCCGCGACCCGGAGTTCGACCACTGGGTGGAGGCCGACCTCGAGTACATCGACAAGTGGTCGCTGTGGCTCGACGTCCAGATCCTGTTCCGCACGATTCCGGCAGCCCTGGACGGTCGCTAGCGTGTGCGGGATCGCCGGCCAGGTGCGCTTTGGCGGGCAGGTGGACGTCGCGCGCGTCGAGGCGATGTCGGCCTGCGTGGCCCATCGCGGCCCGGACGCGGCGAGCATGCATGTCTCGTCCGACGGCCGGCTCGCGTTCGCCTTCCGGCGACTCTCGATCGTCGACCTGACAACCGGCGACCAGCCGCTGTTCGGGGAGGACGGCTCGGTCGTCTCGATGTTCAACGGCGAGATCTACAACCACCGTGAGCTGCGCCGCGAGCTCGAGGGGCTGGGTCATCGATTTACCACCGATCACGCCGACGGCGAGGTCATCCCGCACGGGTACGAGGCCTGGGGCGAGGGCGTCCTCGACCGGCTCCGCGGCATGTTCGCGATCGCCCTGTGGGACACGCGGAAGGAACGACTCCTGCTGGCCCGCGACCGCCTCGGCGAGAAGCCCGTCTACTACCGGGTCAACGGCGACCGGGTGTCGTTCGCGAGTGAGATCCGGGCGGTCGAGGAGCCGGGCGATGGCGTCGACCTGGCGGCCCTTCGCACCTACCTGACCTACCAGTACATCCCGGCGCCGCGGACGATCCTCGATGGCGTGGCCAAGCTCGAGGCCGGCGAGGTCGCGATCTTCGACGCGCAGGGCGTCTCGAAGCGCCGCTACTGGACCGTCCACGAGCGAGAGGAGCGACAGCCCGCCACCGACGAGGAGGTCAAGGCCCTCATCGAGGAGGCCGTCCAGATCCGGTGCGAGGCGGACGTGCCGGTCGGAGCGTTCCTCTCCGGGGGCGTCGACTCGAGCGTCGTGACGGCGATCCTGGCTCGAACCTCGACGCAACCGGTCCACACGTTTTCGATCGGCTTTCCGGATCCCCGCCTCGACGAGACCGAGGCCGCCCAGCGGGTCGCTTCCGAGCTCGGAACGGTCCACCACACGATCCGGATGGACGACGTCGACGCGTCCACGCTCGAGCGTGCGGTCGCCAGCACCGGCGAGCCCCTCGCGGACGCGGCCGCGGTCCCGACCTACCTGCTCTCGGCGCTTGCGAGCCAGCACGTGAAGGTGGTCCTCACCGGCGAGGGCGCCGACGAGCTGTTCGGCGGCTACGCGCACTACCGCAACCAGCACCGGCTCCGGCCGTTGCTGGAGGCGCCATCCTCGATGCGCCACCTGGGCGCGGCGGGGCTGCGCGCCGTGGGTCCCCACCTGGGTCCACGCGTTCCGGAGCGCCTGGCGGACCTGCTGGATGCCGATGTCAGCGAGCAGGCGCGCGAGTGGCGGGCCGTGATGCCG
Organism: uncultured Chloroflexia bacterium; assembly: GCA_963779575.1. GTDB lineage: Bacteria > Chloroflexota > Limnocylindria > Limnocylindrales > CSP1-4 > CAIXZV01. The sequence goes on along the minus strand of CAVZYT010000005.1, from coordinate 171,163 downwards.
CGTCATCGTCGAGCGTCCCTCGTCCCGGCCCACGCCGGCGACCCCGCCTCGGATGCCATCCTGGCCGCCGCCGCGCGCGGTCGTCATCTGGGCATCGAAGGCTCGTTCGCGACGGACCTCGCGGTGTGGGTGCCCGGAGGACCTGATGGTCAAGGTCGATCGGATGACGATGGCCCACGGCCTCGAGGCACGACCGCCGTTCCTCGACCATCTGCTCGTCGAGGCCACGCTGGCACTGCCGATCGAGCGCCGCTGGCGACCGGACCAGGACAAGGCCCTGCTGCGCGAGTACGCCGCCTCGATCCTGCCGAGCGACACCGCCCTGCGGCCGAAGCAGTCGTTCATGACGCCCACCGATGCCTGGCTCCGCGGGCCACTCGCCGCCTCGAATGCGGAGGCCACGAGCGCGCTCCTCGACTGGGGCATCGACGGCGCCGCCCTGACCGCGCTGCAGCGGCAGAGCCTCGAGGGCGGACGCGACAAGGGCCGCTGGGGTTGGGTGATGTACGTGCTCGGCCGGTGGCTCGTCGATCACCCGCACATCGTCGAGCGGCGCCTTGCGGCCTGAACCCGATCAGCGCGAAGACCGCCGGCCGGTCGTGCTCTTCCTCCATCCATCCGACGAGCTGTATGGCGCGGACCGCTCGTTGCGATCGCTCGTGCTCGCGGTCCAGGACCTGGTGCGACCGGTCGTGATCCTCCCCAATGACCTCCCCTATCGCGGCGAGCTGTCTGCGAGCCTGCGCGACGCCGGCATCGAGGTCGTGATCGGGCCCCTGCCGGTGGTCCGCCGGCGGTACCTGGATCCGATCCGGGTCGCGCCCTGGGCGGTGCGGACGTTCGCCGGCACGGTGTGGCTGACGGTCCAGGCGCGTCGTCGACGTGCCGTGACGGTCGTCTCGAACACGACCGCGGTGATCGGCGGGCCCGTCGCGGCGCGGCTGACCGGCGTTCCGCACCTCTGGTACGTCCGCGAGATCGTCGAGAGCCCGCGCTGGTATCGATCGCTCGTGTGTCGCATGGCGAGGGTCGCGCGGGGCCAGATCATCGCGGTCTCCCAGGCGGTCGCGGACTGGCTGGGCGAGGTTCCCGGGCACGGCCCGCTGGTCCTGCACAACGGAGTCGACGTCTACGGGGACCCGCGGCCGCTCCCGGACGACCCGCGTGCGGTGTTCGTCGGTCGCTTCAACGGCTGGAAGGGCCAGGAGACATTCATCGAAGCGGCCGCGTTGGCGCATGAACGCGTGCCCACCGCTACGTTCGCGCTCGTGGGCGGGGCGGTTCCGACCGATCAGACGACGGCCGCCGCGGTCGAGACGCAGGCACGCTCCGTCGACCCGCCGGGCGAATGGCTCGAGCTCGTGGGCGAGGTCCCAGACAGCCGCGAAGCGATGCGCGGGGCGTGGGTCGTCGCCGTGCCATCGACGCTGCCGGATCCGTTTCCCAACGTGGTGCTCGAGGCGATGTCCGAGGGTCGCGCGGTGGTCGGCAGCAACCTCGGCGGCATCCCCGAGATGGTCGTCGATGGCCGCACGGGTGACCTCGTCGCCGCCGGCGACGCTCGCCAGCTCGCCGAGTCCCTGACGCGGATCCTCGGGGACCGGGATCTCGCGGAGTCGATGGGCCGCGCAGGCCGAAGCGAGGTCGACGAGAAGTTCTCGCGAGACCGCCAGCGATCAAACTGGCGGGCGATGCTGCTCGCGACCCTGGCGACCACACGTGAGCCCTGACGTGCCTGACGATCCTCAACGGCCGGAGAGTCACGTAACCGACCCCGGATTCCGTCCGCATCCCATCGAGTGGACCCCAGAGCGAGTCGCGCGGTTCTGGGACTTCTACGCCGATCACCAGACGACGCGGTTCTTCTCCGAGGTGTACGGTCCGTCGCTGATCTCGATCCTCGCCAAGGGGCGGCCCCGCACGTACGTCGATATCGGCAGCGGCACCGGTGCCCTGGTGATCAGGGCGGCGCAGCGGGGGATCACGTCCTATGGCGTTGACCCGTCGCCCGAGCTCATAAGCCACGCCACGCAAGCGGCGAGGCCCCTGAAGGTCCCGGCGGAGTTCAAGGTCGGCACGTCGACTGAGGATCCCGCTCGAGGACGCGATGGCCGATGCGGCGTCGCTCATCGAGGTCGTCGAGCACCTAGACGACGCCACGCTGCCGGCGGTCCTTGCCGAGGCCCGCCGCGTGCTCCGACCTGGGGGCACCCTGCTGATTACGACGCCGTATCGAGAGGACCTCTCGGCGTCGACGATCCAGTGCCCTGAGTGCGGTGCGGAATTTCACACGATCCAGCATGTTCGAACCTGGACGCCCGACTCGCTCCGGTCGGTGCTCCGGGCGGCCGGCTTCGAACCGGCGATCCGGGCGACGCGGATGGTCGAGGTCGGACCCGTCTATGAGCGCGCGGCCCGGTATCCTCATCTACCGAGCGACGCGCGCCAAGCGGCACCTCATCGCGCTGGCGACGGTGCAGCCCTGACCGCTCCCGGGTCTGTCGCCAGGGCGACGCTCCTCTCGACCGGCGCGACCGCCGTCGGCTACGCCTTCACGCTCGTGCAGCAGCTCGTGCTCGCACGAGCGCTCGGCATCGACGCGAACGTCGATGCGCTGGCAGCCTCGATCGGGTGGGTGGTCGCAGCAAGCGGCGTCGTTGGCTGGACGCTGGCGCTGGCGACGGTGCCCCGCTACATCGCTGCCCGGACGACGGGAGGCGATGCGACCAGCCTGTTCCGGACCACCGCCGCGCTGGCGGCGGTCACCTCGATCTCGGTCGCCGTCGCGTCGTTCATCCTCGCGGACCAGCTGGCCGGCGTGCTCCTGTCCGGATCGGCGGTGGCGACGCAGGCAACCGCCGCTGGGCTCATCCGGATTACCGCTCCGCTGCAGGTGCTGTGGACCTTCACGATCCTGACCTCGTCACTCGCCAACGCGCGCCATCACTACGTCGCGCCGGCGCTCGCCACGGTGGTGCCGTCGATGGTGATCATCGCCGTGCTCATCGCTCGACCCACCGTTGAAGCGGCGGCCCTCGCGTACGTCGTCGGCACGGCGCTGCAACTCACCGTCTTGCTTGCCTTCGGCCGCGCATGGCGAGCTGACCTTCGGCCCGTGCTGGACCGCGTCGCGGCGCGCGGCCTCGCTCCTGCGCTCCTCCCGGTCGGGATCTCCCTCGCGGCCCTCAATCTCGCGCTCGTCGCCGCCCGTTCGGCCGCCTCCCTGGGCGCGCCCGGCGATGTCGCAGCGCTCGACTACGCGATGCGCCTCACCGCCGCGCTCGAGTCGCTTGCTGCTGGCCGGCGGTCTGCAGGTCGCGCTCACCATCTGGAGCGAGGACGCGGCCGGCAGCGGGCGCCGGTCGCGGCCGATGCGCGCAATGGTTGCGGCGGCCGCTGTCGGCAGCGCCGCCGCAGTCGCGCTGATCGTCCTCGCCGGGCCGATCGTCTCGATCCTGTTCGGCGGGGGCAACTTCGACGCGGCCGACGTCACCCTCGTCTCCCTGGTTCTGGTCGCGGTGGCTCCGGCAGTCCCCGCCCGGATGCAACTGTTCCTCGTCCACCGGCTGCTCATCGCGAGGAGCTTCCTGTGGCGAGCCGCCGCCGTTTCTGCGGTTGCGGTGCCGGCGGTCGGGATCGCCGCCCTTCTGGGCACGCAGGCGGCGGGTGCCGTGGGCAGCGGCCTCGGCTATTCGGCGGGCTGGATCGTCGTCGCGGTGGTCGCGCTGGTCGCCGTTCCGCGGGGAACGAGGGATCCGGCGACTACCATGACGGTCCCCGCCCTGTGAACGTGAGAGGTCCGGCGTGACGTCGTCATCAGCGCCCGCGGCGCGGCGAGCCGTTGTCACTGGCGGAGCCGGCTTCATCGGCTCGACGCTCGTCGATCGGCTGCTGGCGGAGGGCTGGCGAGTCACCGCGGTCGACGCCTTCGAGCCGTTCTATCCGCGCGAGACGAAGCTGCGCAACGTCGCAGCGGCCGTCCGCGAACCCGGCGTTCACGCTCGTCGAAGTCGACACCCGTGACCGGGAGCGGCTCCTGGAGGCCGTCGCGCAGCGCCCAGCCCGAGGTCATCGTCGACCTCGCGGCACGCGCCGGCGTTCGACCCTCCATCGAGGATCCGGGCCTCTACGTGGACATCAACCTGCGCGGGTTCCAGAACACGCTCGATGCCGCCGGCATGGCCGACGCGCGGATGGTCTTCGCGTCGTCGAGCTCCGTCTACGGAGCGGATGCGAAGGCGCCGTTCAGCGAGGACCAGATGCGGGGTCGGCCCGAGTCGCCGTATGCGGCGACGAAGATCGGCGGCGAAGCGCTCGTGTACGCCTTCCACCGGATCACGGGCCTGCCCGTCGTCGCCGCGCGCCTGTTCACGGTGTTCGGGCCACGCCAACGACCGGACCTCGCGATCCACAAGTTCGCCCGCCGGATGCTGCGCCGGCGAGCCGATCGAGCTGTACGACGGCGGCGCGGGTGAGCGCGACTACACGTTCGTCGACGACCTCGTCGACGGCCTCGTGCGGGCGATCGATGCGCCCGCCGGGTCACCACGTCGTCAACCTCGGGAGTCACCGCCCGATCCGGACGTCCGACCTCGTCGATCGCCTCGAAGCCGTCCTCGGGGTGCCGGCGAACCGAGTGATGGCCGCGCACCAGGCGGGCGACGTCCCCTTGACCTTCGCGAACATCGACCGGGCTCGCGAGCTGCTCGGCTGGGAGCCGCGAACCCCGCTTGACGACGGGCTCGCCCGGTTCGCCAGCTGGCTGAAGGCGGAGGCCTCGGCTTAGGCGGACACGCGGCCGAGCGCCGTGTAACTGAGTCCGGCCGCGGCCACGCGCGCCGGCTCGAGAACGTTCCTGCCATCGAGAATGACCGTGCCGGCCATGACGGCCGGCGAGCGCCGTCGGGATCGAGGGTCACGTAGGCCGGCCACTCGGTCGCCAGCACGACCGCCTCCGCGCCCTGGCTGCGGCGGTCAGGGGGTCGGGTGCGATCGCCAGCCACGGCTCGTCTGGCACGAACGCGGTCCGGCCTCCGGATCGCACGCCACGACGTCGGCGCCGCGATCGCGCAGGGCCCGGGCGAGGGCGAGGGCGGGCGAGTCGCGGATGTCGTCCGTGTCCGGCTTGAAGGCGAGGCCGAGGAGCGCGATCCGCTTGCCGGTCAGGTCGCCGAGCGCCTCCTCGAGCAGCCGCGCGTAGCGCACTGGCTGGCTGCGGTTGACGTCGTCGACGGCCCTGGCGAGCTCCATCGGCCGTCCGTGCTCCGTGCCCATCGCGATCAGCGAGCGCACGTCCTTGGGCAGGCACGAACCGCCGTAGCCGAGGCCCGGGCGCATGAAGTCGGCCACCGATCCGCGGATCGAGCGCCAGACCCGGAGTGACCGCGTCGACGGACGCGCCGGTGGCGTCGCACAGGCTCGCCAGCTCGTTGACGAAGCTGATCTTGGTCGCCAGGAAGGCGTTCGCGGCGTTCTTGACCAGCTCGGCGCTCTCGGCATCCATCACGAGGAGTCGGCGCCTCCAGCGGCCCGTACAGGGAGCGCAGGCGCGCGACGTCCTGTCCGGTCGCCAGCTCCGTCGTGCCGAGCACGATCCGGGTCGGCTGCAGGAAGTCCTCGAGTGCGCGGCCGGTCCGGAGGAACTCGGGGTTGGCGATGACCGCGACCTGCTCGCCAGATCCCCGCCGCTTGAGGGACTCGTTGAGGCGTCGCTCGACGCGGCGCGTCGTGCCGACGGGCACCGTGCTGCGGAGCGCGATCACCGGCGCCGACTGGAGCTCTGATGCCGATGCTGTCGGCGACGTCCAGCACGTACCGCAGGTCCGCGCGGCCGGCTGCGTCCGACGGCGTCCCGACACAGATGAGCACGACCTCGGGATCGGCGAACGCCTCGCTCGCCGACGACGTGACGTGGAGGCGCCCGACGCCCGCTGGGTGTGCAGCTCGGCCTCGAGGCCGGGCTCGTAGTAAGGAACGTCGCCGTCGAGGACGGTCCGGACCTTGCTCTCGTCGGCCTCGAGCCCGATCACGTCCTGGCCCAGCCGGGCGAGACACGTGGCGGTCACCAGACCGACGTAGCCGAGCCCGACCACCGTTACCCGCATCCAAGCTCCTTACGCACGCCGTGATCTCGCCGAGAGCATACGAGGGAGGATTCGGCCCCCGACCGTCCCATTGGTCACCCTGCCGGGCTGACGTCCGGGTGGACGCCGGCGGATGCCTTCCGCCCGCGGCCGATGATGCCGTTGGGGCCATACGCCACCTCGACGTCGACGAACCCGTGCCGCCGGTACCAGCGTTCCACCGTCGCGAGCGAGCGCGGGTTGTCGTACCGCGGGGCGTACATGTCGAAGGTGTCGAGGATCGACCACGCCCGGTTGAGGTCGTCCGGAATGCCGAGCTGGCTGTAGCTGACGATGGGCAGGAGCCGCGTCGCGTAGCGGCCGCCGATCCGGCGAAGGCCCTTCCATGCGGGGAGCAGCGGTGGCACGCCGCGCTCGATGATCGCGTAGAGCCGGTCGCGCGGCATTCGCCGCGTGATCGGCCGAAGCACGTACTTCCAGTGGAGCAGGGCGATCGGCGTTCGCTGGTAGCAGTCGACGACGAGCGAGCCCCCGGGCTTCACGACCTTAGCGAGGCTAGCGAAGCCGTCGTCGGGGCTCGGGAGGTGCTGCAGCACGCCCAGGCAGAACACGCGGTCGAACGAGGCAGGGGCGACGGGCGGCGCCAGGAGGTCACCCTGGGCGAAGGTCACGTTCGGGAAGCGGCCGTTGTTCTCGCGGTTCTGGTCGATCGCCGTCGAGTAGTCAAAGGTCACCAGGTCCGCACCCGTGGCCGCGGCGACCTCGGTGAACCGGCCCGGGCCCGAGCCGGCCTCGAGCATGCGCTCGCCGTCCATCCGCTGGGGCCACCCGGTGACGCCGAACCACCGGTCCCGCGACAGGGTCAACCCGTTGTGGCTATCGAGCTGCGTCTGAGCGTGGCGTGCCCACTGGAAGCCGAATGCGCCCGCATACCCCTGTGAGTCGACGAAACGCGGAATGCCGTTCCTGATCGCCCAGACGTGCCCGTCGGGCTCGCATGTCAGAGACGTGTCCGGCGACGCCAACAGGTGGTTGCCGTCGCGCGGGCATCGAAGTCCATCCGCGCTGGAACCTTGGTTTGCCACCTGGCCAATCGACCTCGGCTGATTCGGTCTCGGTCTCAGGCGGCGACGGTAACCGCGCGGCGCGCCGGTTGTCGAACCGAAGCGTTCGGACGGGTCAGCTGGGGCGGTGTGCCGGCGCCGCCGAGGAACACGCCGCTCAGGACGGCGTTGGCGCCGGCCACGCGGTTGATGGTGATGAGCACCGAGCCACCGGAGCCGACGCTGACCGGGAAGTGCATCCAGGCCCCGGTGCTGAAGTCGGTGGTGATCGCGATCGTCTTGGTCGTCGTGCCGTCATTGACGATCACGTTCTGGCGCCGGGTCGTCGAGTCCCAGTCGACCGCGTACAGGTGGAGGGTGCCCGAGTAGGGCGCGGCGAACGAGAGCCGGAGCCTGACCTGAGCGTTGTCGGCGAGGGTCGTGGCCCGCCGCTCCGACCCGCTCGGCGCCTGGAGCGCCCGGACGTCCGAGGTGGACCCGGCCCAGGTCGCCCGCACGCCCTGCTCGAGCGTGATCGTGGCCGGGGGCGTGACCGCGAGGTCGCCCGTCGACCCGTTCCACGCGGCGAGGTCGTAGCCGTCGACGCCGTACGTCCCGACCCAGCTGCCCTGGGGTGCCGTCTCGTACGGGGGGGGCGGCGGCGGCGGTGGCGGCGGTGGTGTGCCGGCGCCGCCGAGGAACACGCCGCTCAGGACGGCGTTGGCGCCGGCCACGCGGTTGACGGTGATGAGCACCGAGCCACCGGCGCCGACGCTGACCGGGAAGTGCATCCAGGCCCCGGTGCTGAAGTCGGTGGTGATCGCGATCGTCTTGGTCGTCGTGCCGTCGTTGACGATCACGTTCTGGCGCCGGGTCGTCGAGTCCCAGTCGACCGCGTACAGGTGGAGGGTGCCCGAGTAGGGCGCGGCGAACGAGAGCCGGACCCTGACCTGAGCGTTGTCGGCGAGGGTCGTGGCCCGCCGCTCCGACCCGCTCGGCGCCTGGAGCGCCCGGACGTCGCGAGGTCGACCCGGCCCAGGTCGCCCGCACGCCCTGCTCGAGCGTGATCGTGGCCGGGGGCGTGACCGCGAGGTCGCCCGTCGACCCGTTCCACGCGGCGAGGTCGTAGCCGTCGACGCCGTACGTCCCGACCCAGCTGCCCTGGGGTGCCGTCTCGTACGGGGGGGGCGGCGGCGGCGGTGGCGGCGGCGGTGTCCCGGCGCCGCCGAGGAACACGCCGCTCAGGACGGCGTTGGCGCCGGCCACGCGGTTGACGGTGATCGAGCACCGAGCCACCGGCGCCGACGCTGACCGGGAAGTGCATCCAGGCCCCGGTGCTGAAGTCGGTGGTGATCGCGATCGTCTTGGTCGTCGTGCCGTCATTGACGATCACGTTCTGGCGCCGGGTCGTCGAGTCCCAGTCGACCGCGTACAGGTGGAGGGTGCCCGAGTAGGGCGCGGCGAACGAGAGCCGGACCCTGACCTGAGCGTTGTCGGCGAGGGTCGGTGGCCCGCCGCTCCGATCCGCTCGGCGCCTGGAGCGCCCGGACGTCGCGTGGTCGACCCGGCCCAGGTCGCCCGGCACGCCCTGCTCGACGCGTGATCGTGCGCCGGCGGCGTGACCGCGAGGTCGCCCGTCGACCCGTTCCAGCGCGGCGAGGTCGTAGCCGTCGACGCCGTACGTGCCGACCAGCTGCCCTGGGGTGCCGTGTCGTACGGGGGGGCGGCGGCGGCGGTGGCGGCGGTGGTGTCCCGGCGCCGCCGAGGAACAGGCCGCTCAGGACGGCGTTGGCGCCGGCCACGCGGTTGACGGTGACCAGCACCGAGCCACCCGCGCCGACGCTGACCGGGAAGTGCATCCAGGCCCCGGTGCTGAAGTCGGTGGTGATCGCGATCGTCTTGGTCGTCGTGCCGTCATTGACGATCACGTTCTGGCGCCGGGTCGTCGAGTCCCAGTCGACCGCGTACAGGTGGAGGGTGCCCGAGTAGGGCGCGGCGAACGAGAGCCGGACCCTGACCTGAGCGTTGTCGGCGAGGGTCGTGGCCCGCCGCTCCGACCCGCTCGGCGCCTGGAGCGCCCGGACGTCCGAGGTCGGACCCGGCCCAGGTCGCCCGCACGCCCTGCTCGAGCGTGATCGTGGCCGGGGGCGTGACCGCGAGGTCGCCCGTCGACCCGTTCCACGCGGCGAGGTCGTAGCCGTCGACGCCGTACGTCCCGACCCAGCTGCCAGAGTGGAGGGTGCCCGTCGTGATCGTGTTCGAGACACAGCGCGTCTTGCCGCCGTTCGCGGTGGCCTTCGCCCCAATGACATGCGCGCTGTCGAAGGTCGACGTCGTATCCCACGACTTGGTGTATGGCGCGGTCGTGTCAATGCCGACCGATGTCCCGTCGACGAAGAACTCGACGCTGGCAATGCCGCTCGAGAACGAGGCGGTGGCCGTCAGCGAGACCATGCCAGTCACAGATGCGCCGTTGGCGGGCAGCAAGGTCAAGGTGGGGACCGCGCCCGATGACGGATCGACGGCTCGCTGCGCCGCATGCAGCGCATTGACGAGCGGCTCGGCGACTCCGTCTGGATCGCCGGACCATTGAGTTGCCGAGCCACACCCACTCGCCCCGGATGAGCCGTCGGGCAGGTCGCCGCTGTCGGTCAGGATTGCCCGGACCTGGGCAGTCGTGAGGGACTGATTGGCTGCCCTCACGAGCGCCGCGACGCCCGCTACGTGCGGGGTCGCCATGCTGGTGCCGCTCTCCTGTTTGTAGCCCCCACCGGCCCACGTCGAATACACATTGACACCGGGCGCGGTAACGTCGACCGACGGTCCGTAGTTGCTGAAGAACGCGAATGTGTCATCGCAGACGTTCGCGAACAGCGCCAGGATGAATTGACACCCACCGAGGCCGCCTGGGATGCCGTCGAAGTCGGCGATTGCCGACACGCTGACGACCTCGGGGAACGCGGCCGGCACGAAGGTCCCGGCATCCGCGAGGTTGTTGCCGGCACCGCCGACAAGCACGACGCCAGCGGCGTCAGCGGCGCAGATCGCGCCGTGGAGGGCGTCGTTGGCGCACGACCCCCAATCGCGCGGGTCGCCCCAGCTCATGTTGGCGACGTCGATGTCGTTGTTGGGGTTGCCATCCGTATTCAGGGCGACGACGTAGTCGAGGCCGCACAGGACGAGGGCCTCGGAGGAGTTGCCCGCGTCATCGAACGTCTTGATCGGCACGAGCGTGGCCTCAGGTGCCACGCCCACCACGCCGACGCCGTTGAGTGGCGCAGCGGCGATCCCGGCCACGTGGGTTCCGTGCCCGTGACCGTCGTTGGGCGGCTGACCTGGATTGACGCAGTTCTTGCCGCTTGCGATGTCGATGTGTGCGGCGAGGTCGGGGTGATCGAGGTCGATCCCCGTGTCGATGATGGCAATCCGGGCTCCAGCCCCCCGGAAGCCGGCGCTATATGCGTCGCCCCCGCCGACGATAAAGGCGTGGATCCGCTCGATACCAAACGGATCGGTCTCTGTCAGGTGGACCGGGCGGTCGCGCGTGACCGACAGGACGCCCGGTGCGCGGCGCATCGCCGCGGCGGCGGACGCCGTTCCTTTCATCTGGAAGCCATTGATCGCGTGCGAATAGACCTTGCCGACCTGGCCGCCAGCGCGGCGTGCGAACTTGCGAGCGTCAGCGTTCACGCGGGCGGCCGTCCGTGCGTTTGCGGCGCCGACCTGGGCGGGCTTGCCCTCCATCCGCACGATCCAGGACTGACGCGCCAGCTTGCCGGTCCCCTCCTGCGGGAACGGGGGCGGTGTGCCTGTCAGGGTCCGCGGTGGCGCGGGGGTGGAGCGCTCGGGCTCGACAGCGGCGGCAGGTGCTGCGAGTGCCGCCAGCCAGATCGCAACGATGACGAGAGATCCAAGACGCCGCCGCCGCATTCCCGCCTCCTGGGATTGGGGGGCGGCAAGTGTCTCACCGGATGACACAAGGTCAATATGCCGATGTTGCCTATTGGCACCGGACAGCGCTGGAAACGGGGTGGAAGCGCGCTAGTCTCCCGCAGTGCGAATTGCGATCGTCGGCACCCGGGGGATCCCCGCGGCATACGGGGGGTTCGAGACGCTCGCTTGGGAGCTGTCGACGCGGCTCGCGCAGCGCGGCCATGAGGTCACCGTCTACTGCCGTCGCGGGCGCACGGACGAGTCGATCCCGGTGCCGGCGGGCGTCAAGCGCCGCTTCCTGCCCTACCTGCCGGGCAAGTACCCCGAGACCGTGAGCCACACCGGCCTCTCGGTCATCGACAGCCTGTTCCGCGGCTACGACGCCATGTGGGTCGGCAACGTCGCCAACGCCGTCTGCTGTGCGGTCCCCCGCCTGAAGGGCACCAAGGTCGTGCTCAACGTGGACGGGATCGAGCGCCAGCGGGCGAAGTGGGGGCCGGTCGGCACGGGCCTGGTACGCGGTCGGGGAGCGGTTCGCGCTCGTCTACCCGAACGCGATCGTCTCGGACGCGGACGTGATCCGCGACTACTACCAGACGCGCTACGGGAAGGCGTCGACCGTGATCGCCTACGGGGCGCCGCTCCTCGACCGATCGCCCGTCCCAGACCTCACCCGCCACGGCATCGACCCCGACATCGAGCCCGGGCGCTTCCTGCTGTACGTCAGCCGGCTCGAGCCCGAGAACCAGGCCGACCTCGTGGTCCGTGCCTATCGCGAGGTCAAGGGCGACACGCCCCTGTTGATCGTCGGCGACGCGCCCTATGCGGAGTCGTTCAAGGCCGGCCTGCGCGAGCTTGCCGCCGGCGACCCGCGCGTCCGCCTCACGGGCGCGATCTACGGCGACGGCTACCGCGACCTCCAGCGCTCGGCGCTCGCGTACATCCAGGCGACGTCCGTCGGCGGCACGCACCCGGCGCTCGTGGAGGCGATGGCGGCCGGCAACCTGGTGCTCGCCTTCGGCACGCCCGAGAACCGCGAGGTGGTGGCGGGGACGGGCATGGTGTTCTCGACCGAGCGCGAGCTCACGGTCCTGCTGCAGGGCGTCGTCGACCAGCCCGACTCGCCGCTGTACGAGGTGTTCCGCTCATCCGCGCGCAAGCGAGCGGCCGCCCACTATTCGTGGGACGCCGTCACCGACGCCTACCTCGCGCTGTGGGCCTCGCTCGGCGCCACCTGAGCTAGGTGTCGTCCGCGTGGACGTGCAGGAGCCATGGGACGAGGAGGTCCTGCGGCCCGGGTCGTCGATACGCGTACGCCCCCTGCCAGAACGCGTCGGGGCCGGGCAGCGGCACATCGTTGGACCCCGCGCCGACGCGTCCCACCGGGTAGGTATTCGCCCCGAAGCCGCCGTCGCAGGCCCAGCCCGGCGTCGCAAGCGAGGGATCGTGGATCCGGGCCACCCGACGGCACAGCGCGACGGTCTGCGCGTCGAGCGGGTCGTCGCGCGCGGCCTGGTGGAGTCGCTCGAACGCGGCCTGATCGCCGCTCCACGCCGCGACAACCGTTTCGCCGAGCGCCCGGGCTGACGGGTCGAGCCGGCCGAGGGTAGCGCGGGCGTCGTCGAACCGGCCCGTCTCCAGCGCCAGGAGCATCGCCTGCCACGGGTCCGCCGAACGGACGGCGTCGGTGACCGCGCCATCGGCGATCGCCTGCCACGCCGGTTGCTGCCAGTACGGGTCCGCGGCGAGGCTCGGCAGCAACGCGAACGCCGCCGCGAGGAGCCGCCGCGCCTCGGCATCGTCGCCCAGGTCGTGGGCGAGCCCAGCGGCCGCGACGGAGATCCCCGTCTGCTGCGGCCCGAGCCGGATTGCGCGGGCGAGGTTGTCGAAGGCCCCCTCCGTGTCGCCGAGGCGGGCCTGGACCGCGGCGAGATCGAGCCAGGTCGCCGGGAAGTCGTCCGCCGTCGCAGCCGCGAGCGCGTCGCGGGCGGTGGCGAGATCGCCGAGGTTGGCCGCGGAGAGACCGCGCAGCAGCTGGTAGGGCGGGATGCGCGGGTCGGCCTGGGCGGCCTGCGTCGAGAGGTCGTAGGCCTCGGCCCAGCGGCCGTCGTCGGCGGCGCCGACCGCGCGCAGGCCCCTGTCCGCCGCGCCCTCGGGCCACAGGGCGGCACCGGACCCGACGACCACGGCGACCAGCAGGACGATGGTCAGCGCGAGGGTCTGCCGTTTGAGGCCAGGGGAGAGGGGCTCGGTGGGAGACGGCCCGCTTCCCGGCGGCAGTGCGGCATCGAGGCGGGCGATGGGCACGGCGAGGGCGAACAGGATCGCGGGCTGGTGGATCCACGCATCGACGAGCTGCTGCCCGGTGATGTAGACGCAGGCGAACAGGGTGGCGAGCGCGAGCCAGCGCGTGTGCCCGTCGCCTCGTCGCAGGCCGACGACGATCAGGCGGACGAGGAGCGCGACGACGACGATCGCGGCGAGGACCCCGACCAGGCCGAACTCCGCCAGCGTCTGCGCCGGGACGTTGTGCGCGTGCGGGATGTAGTAGTCGACCCCCGACGCGTCCGTGTAGGCGATCCGGTTGGGCGCCCAGCTGCCGGGGCCAAGGCCCGTGAGGGGCGCCGCCTGGAACATCCGCACCGACGCCTCGATCAATGACGCGCGCAGCGCGGCCCCACTCGTGTCGCCGAGGCGAGGCAGCACGGCGACGACGCCCGCGACGAGCGCGAGGGCCCCGAGCGCCGCCACCCCCACGACGACGAAGCGTGTCCGCCCGGTCCAGACCCGGCGCCAGGCCCGCCGGAGCGCGTCGCGGTCGGTCGTGAGGAGCCAGGCGACCGCGGTGACGACCACCGCAAGTGCGACCCCCAGCCAGGCACCGCGTGAGGCGCTCAGGAAGACGTCGATCGCCACGACAACGCCGAGCACGACGGCCAGCACCCGTCCCCCGCGGCCGCGCTCGACCAGTGCGGTGACCACGCCGCAGTAGACGAGCACCTGGAACGCCGCGAAGCCGTTGGGCGTGCCGATCCACAGCCCCTCGATCGACGCGCGCAGCGGCGGGATCACGAACCTGCCGACCCGGTCCCAGATGTCGACCCAGGCGTAGGCGGTCGCCGCGACGAACAGGATCCCGCCGGCGAGGCAGGCGAGCGTCAGCAGGACCTCGAGCCGGGCCGCGACCGCCGCCGACGCCCACGCACGCACGAACAGGAGGTAGAGGGCGGTCAGCACGATCGCGTAACCGAGGAAGTCGAAGCCGTAGCGGACGTTGGGCGCGTTGAGCGCGCTGATCGCGAACGCGGCCAGCGCCGCGGCGAACGCGCCCGCGAGGCCGCTGGCCGGCCGGTGCTCCGGGCGCACGACCGCGATCGCGAGCCAGACGACGAGGCCGACGAGCGCGACCACGATCGAGACGACCCGGATGAGCGAGTAGTACGTGCCGGGCCACGAGCCGAGGCCGAGCACGAGCAGCGTGGCCCCGAGGGCGACGCCGAGCAGCGCGAGGGCCGCGGCGATCGAGAGCCGGGGCGCGGCGGCCGTCATTCCGGGCGCCGGCGCCGGAACGGCGCGACGGCGACCAGGGCGGCGCCCGCCCACGGGATGAACGCGACCAGCACCGCCGGGTTCGCGATCAGGGCGAGGACCTTCGTCGCCCGGGGCGTGACGGCCAGCGCGGGGCGGACCGCGAGCAGCAGGATCGACACCTGGTACATGAGCGTGAACGGCGCGACGAGCATGGCGCCGACGAGCGCGGCCACGAAGCCCCGCCGCTCGTCGCGGATGATCGCCCACCCGGCGAGCGCGATCGCGACGACCGAGAGCGCCAGGACGACCGCGGGCTGATCGAGCGAGGTCAGCGCCACGTTGCCGGGCCGCACGATCTTCCCGGTCCCGACCACCGCGTCGACCCAGGCCGCGTAGATGCCGGTGCCGAGCAGCACGACGCCGAGCACGGTCACGGCCGCGGCGGCGGCGAGCGTCCCGACCAGCGCCTGACGCCGCCACACCAGCATCCAGACGAGGACCGGGAGGAGCATGGGCTTCGCGAACAGCGCGAGCGCGATGCCGAGCCCGACGCCGCGCACGAACCCGTCGCGCTCGCGGACCGGGTACAGGGCGGCCGCGATCAGCATCGTGACCTGGCCCGTGATGAGCTCGTAGGTGACGGGCGCGAACCCGAGGGCCGCGATGAACACGAGGACGCGGTCGACCGCGGCGAGGCGCCTCGTCTCCCACGCGACGCCGATCGTGAGGATCGCGAGGCCGATCAGCGCCATCGCCAGCGCGGCGACGGCCGGCGACAGCCAGGTCAGCGGGCGTCGCGAGGATGCCCGTCAGCGGCGAGTAGAAGAAGTCCTTCGCGTAGAACCCGTCGATGATCCCCTGGGCGCCCCGCCGGTAGATCGCGGCGTCGCTGCCGTACGAGAGCGGGATGAGGATCGCCGCGGCGCCGATCCCGAAGATCGCGTTCACGGTGGCCAGGGCCACGAGGAACGGCCGGTCCGCGGTCAGCGCGCGGAGCCTGGGCGAGGCGGCCATCGAGCTGAGTCCGGGCGTGGCGGTCACGTCGCCTGCGGCTCGGTGACCAGCGGTTCGTCGCGGATCGCCGGTTCGCCGCGGGCAATCGCCGGTTCGCCGCGGGTGATCGCAGCGGCCACCACGACCACGGCGACGGCGACCCACAGCAGGGGCAGCCACACGATCGCGACGTCGGCGAGGACGATCGCGAGCGCGATCCACCGGCGCGATGCGGGCCGCCAGATGGCGAGCGCAGCGGCGATCGGCATCAGGGCCACCGGGTAGTGGTACCAGGTGACCGGGAGCGTCACGAGCGAGGCGGTGATCGACGAGCGCGAGGCTGAACAACGGGTCGCGGACGCGCAGGGCGGCGACCACGGTCACGACACCACGCCGGCGACGACCACGAGCTGGAGGCCACGGACCGCTGAGCCGTCGATCCCGGTCGCCTGTCCGATCAGCGAGACCGGCCCGACGTTCCGCGCATCGACCAGCGCCGAGCCGGCGGCGGCGCGCACGACCGTGACGTAGTCGAGCCACGGCTGCAGCCCGCCGACGAGCGAGGCTGACGGCGACGACGGCGATCCCGGTGACGACGGCCGCGGCCAGCACGCGGCCCGTCGGACCGCCGCGCGCCTGCCAGGCACGCAACGCGACCCACAGCAGGAGCGGCGCGGGATGGAGCTTCGCGATCGACACGACGGCGACCGCCACGCCGCCCGCCACCTGGGTCCGGCCGGGACGCGCCGGGCAACGCGGCCAGCAGGAGCGCCCCGTAGGCGAGCGGATACCAGGCGTCGAGGTTGCCGAACAGCACGGCGACGGCGAACGGGAGGACGAGCGGTGCGACGGCGATCGCCCGGATCGCCATCGGGAGGGCCGGGCGGGCGTCGAGCAGGGCGAGCCGCGCCGCGACCAGGCCGAAGCCGACGGTGGCCCCGATCCCCCACAGGAGGAGGACGACGCCGTTCGGCAGCCACGAGACCAGCCCCATCGCCTGGGCGACCGGCGGTGGGTAGGAGTAGAACAGGTCGACGGCGTCGGGCGAGGCGCCGGCGACCATCGCCGGGTCGTACGGGCTCTGGCCCGCGAGCACGTGCCGCGCCGCCTTCGACGCAGCAGCGCGAGATCGAAGCCCGGCTCGAGGCGGCGTGCCCTGCCACAGCGTCCAGCCGATCCAGGCGATGCCGAACCACGCGACGACGCCCGCCACGACCCACGGCCCCAGGCTGTCGGCGTTGATCGGGCGTCCGCGACGGGCGGAGGACGCGCGGGAAGCGGTCGTCACGGCGGCACGATACGCGTTCCCGGCGCCTCGCCGTCACGGGTCGAGCGGCTTCGCGAGTAGCCGATTCGTACCGCCCTGAATGACCCGACCCCGGTGCTAGGCTGCACCGGCCGTGCGGACCCCGGTGGCCCTATATCTGCTCGCATTGGTGGCCCGGTTCGTCGTCGCCGCCCTCTTTCCCGACCCCGCCTACCCCGATTCCTACTACTACGTCGACGTCGCGCGACAGCTCGCCTCGGGCCACGGATTCAACGTCGACTTCATCTGGATCTTCCCCGAGGTCGGCGGCGCGATCCCCGCGATCCCGGTCCTCCCGATTCCCTCCAACGCCCACTGGATGCCCCTGGCCTCGATCGTCCAGGTGCCGTTCATCTGGCTCCTCGGCCCGACGGCGATCGCGTCCGCGATCCCGTTCGCGCTGATCGGCGCGCTGGCGGCACCGCTGGCGTGGGCGATCGGGCGCGACGCCGGCGCACCGCGCTCGGTCTCGATCGGCGCCGGCATCCTGACGGCCTTCCCGGCCCTGTCGTTCGTGTACATGGCCCAGCCCGACAACTTCTCGCTGTACCAGCCGCTGGTCGCCGGGTCCCTGTGGCTCGCCGCGCGGGGCCTGCAGGGCCGGCCCGCGGGACTTCGTGCTCGCCGGGCTCCTCGCGGGCGTCGCCACGCTGTCGCGCAACGACGGCGTCCTCGTGCTCGCCGTGCTGCTCGCCGTCGTCGCCTGGGGACCGGATGCGCACGCGGCGCGCCTCCGGGCGGCACGCGGCCAGGCCGGCGCGGATCCCGTTCCGTGCCGCGGCCGGCTGCGTCGTCCTGTTCGTGCTCGCGGTCGCGCCCTGGTACGCCCGCCAGCTCGCCGTGTTCGGCTCGCTCTCGCCCTCGACGGCCTCGGGCCGCGTCCTGTACATCCGCGACATCGCCGAGTGGAACAGCATCACGATCCCGGCGACCCTCGACCACCTGCTCGGGATGGGGATCGGGCCGCTGCTCCTGACCCGCATCGGCGGGCTCGTGGCGGCCGTGTTCATCTTCTCGATCCTCGTCGGGGTCCTGCTGTTCGTCGCCGTTCATGGTCGTCGGCGGCCTGGCGGCGGCGCCGCGAGCCGACTTCGGCCCGTTCCTCGGCTACGCCATCCTCCTGTTCGCGTTCAGCGCGATCGTCTCGGCCGTCCACGTGCCGGGCGGCACGTTCATCCACTCGGCGGTCGCGCTGGCCCCGCACGGCTACGTGCTGGCCCTCGAGGGGATCGTCGCTGGCGACGGCTGGATCGCGACGAGGCGCAAGCGCTGGGACGCGACATCGGCGGCGCGGGTGTTCATCGGCGGCGCGGTCGCGTTCGGCGTGATCGCGTCCGTCGTCGGGCGTTCGCGGTCCACACCAACTGGGACGGCCGAGCGCGCAGCGCATGCAGGCGGTCGGCGACGGCGCTCGACGGCGCCGGGGCGCCGATCTCGGACCGCGTGATGTCGATCGACGCGTCCGGCTACCGCTACTGGACCGGCCACCCGGGCGTCGTGCTGGTCAACGACCCGCTGGACACCGTCGAGAAGGTCGCCCGCGCCTACGACATCCGGTGGCTCGTCCTCGAGCCCGACGACAGCGTCGAGGCCGCGACGGAGATCCTGGTCAACGACCACCGCCCGGCTGGGTCGGTCCGCCGATCTACAGGACCGCGACGATGTCGCGGTCTACCCGGTGTGCCGGATGCCGGTGACACCCGCTGCGCCAGCGCCCTGCCGGTGCCGCCCGATGAGCCGTCGCGAGGCCTGGCTGACGGCCCTCGCCGTGTTCGCCGATCGCGCTCGTCGTCCGCATCGTCGCGGCGTCGACTGATCGCGTTCCCCAAGCCCGAGGACACGGCGTACTACGTCGGCGTCGCCCGCAACCTCGTCGAGGGCCTGCAGGGCGTCCCCGGCCGCGGCCTCGTGTCGGACGCGCTCTGGAGCTTCGGGACGCCGCCGCTGCGTGTTCCCGCGGCCGGCGTTCGAGGTCTGGCTCCCGCTCCCGTCCCTGCTCGCCGCGATCCCGATCGCGCTGAGCGGCGCGACGGCCCCGATCCCGCTCGAGACCGCGATGCGCGCGGCCCAGGTGGTGCCGGTCCTCGCCGGCTCCCTCGTCGTGCGTGCTCACGTGGCGCCTCGGCCGCCGACGTGGCGCGGCGAACGCGCCGCTGCCCGTGGGCCGGGCGCGAACGCTCGCCGTCGGCGCCGGGACTCGCGGCCGCCGTCTACCTGCCGCTGCTCCTCCACTCGACCCTCCCCGACTCGACGATGCTGTTCGGCGCGCTCGTCCTGGGCGCCGTCGTCCTGATGACCCGCGTGCTGCGCGAGCCGCGCGGCGCCCGCTTCCTCGATCCACGCCTGATCGCCATCGGCCTGCTGATCGGGCTCGCGGCCCTCACCCGCAACGAGGTCGGTCTGGCTCGCGCTCACCTGGGTCTGGCTCGCGTGCCGCGCGCGCCGGCCAGTCGACGGTCGCCGCGCCTTCGCCTGGTCGGCGTCGTCGCCGTCGTCAGCCTGATCGTGTTCGCCCCGTGGGCGATCCGCGACTGGGCCGTGTTCGGCAACCCGCTGCCGGGTCAGGCGCGTCCAACGCCCTGTCGGTCAGTCGGGCTTCGACATCTTCGCCTGGAACCACCCGCCGACGCTGGCTCGCTACCTCGCGTCGGCCCGGCCGGCCTGCTGGAGATGCGCGTCGACGGGCATCGCGCACAACCTGTTCAACGTCCTGCTGTTCCTGGGCATCCCCGTCTCGCTCCTGGGCCTCGCTCGCCCTGCCGTGGCAGGGTCGGGACCGGGCGCTGCGGCCGCTCGTGCTCGTCGCCGTGCTGACGTTCCTCGCGACCAGCCTCCTGTTCCCGGTCGCGACGACGTGGGGCACGTTCCTCCACGCCGCGGCCCCCGCGGCGCGTGCTGCTGATCGTCTCCGCCCTGGGCGTGCTCGACGCCGGCCTCGCCAGCCTCGGCGCGGCGGCTCGGCTGGACGCGGCCGATCGCCTGGCTCGGCCCGACTGCTCACGATCTTCGCCTCCGCGCTGTTCTCGGTCGCGCTGCTGCCGGCGCTTCGGCGCCGGGGCGCAGGCCACGCAGCGCACCTACGAGGTCCTCGCGCGCGAGATGGCCGCGATCGGCGCCCCGCTCGACGGCAGCGTCGCCCGTGATCCACGACTTCCCGATCTGGCTGGCCGAGACCGAGCGCGTCCCCACGCTCGCGCTGCCCGACGAGTCGCCGTCCGACGTGCTCGACCTCGCGACCCACTTCGGCGCCAAGTGGCTGATCGTCGGCGAGCCGGACCACGGCAGCTGGCCGGCGGTCCTCGACGGCCCCGACCCCGATGCCGCGTGCTTCGAGGAGGTCCTGCTGCCGATCCCCGACGACCCGGCCGACGCCGACGCCATCCGGGACGTGCGCGTGTTCCGGATCGCGTGCTCGGGCGTCGCGCGGCGCGACGGCACCGGAATCTGCCGTGAGGTCGTCGCCGTGATGCGCGCGGCCGATACACTCGCGCGCGATGGATGGACCTCGGGGCGAGCCCGCGGCAGGCCGCTACGACGAGCTCCACGCCGAGGCGGCTGAGGCGCTGGGCTTCGCGGCGAACACGCTGCGCAGCGTCCGCGACCGGTACCGCCAGGCCTACTCGACGAGATGGCGCGGTGGGAGGCCCTCGACGACGACCTCGCCGCGCTCGAGCGCGCCGCAGACGGGACGACGACGTGCCGCGAGCACGTCATCGGACCGGTCGTCGAGGCGGCCGTCGCCGCGGAGGCCGGGGCCGCCGACCTCCAGCTGCGCGCTCGCCCGCGCCGAGGCGGTCGCGCTCCAGCGACGCGCTCGGCCGCCACGAGGCGCGAGCTGTCGCGCCTCGAGCTCGCGATCCGCAACCTCGAGACGACCTGGCTGTTCCTCGAGCGCGGCGACGCCTCGCTGGTCACCGACGACGACATGCCGCAGCTGCCCACCGAGCTCCAGATGCGGATCGTCGAGGCCCAGGAGGCCGAGCGCGTCCGCCTCGCCCAGGAGGTCCACGACGGCCCGGCCCAGGCGCTGTCGAACGCGATCTTCCAGGTGGAGTTCATCGACCGCGTCTTCGAGACCGACCCGGCGATGGCCCGCGCCGAGCTGCGGCTTCCTGCGCGAGCTGCTGCGCCGCGAGCTGGGCGACGTGCGCACCTTCATCGGCCAGCTCCGGCCGCCGATGCTCGGTCGAGCTCGGGCTCGACGGGTCGATCGCCGACACCGTGAGCACGCAGGCCGCCCTGTCGGGCCTCGCAGATCACCACCGAGCTCGCGGCGCCCGGCGTCGGACCTGCCCGAGGCTACGCAGACCGTCGTCCTTCGCGTGGTGCAGGAGGCCCTGCAGAATGTCCGCAAGCACGCCGGGGCGACGAACGTGGTGGTCGCCACGATGCTGGACGAGTGGAGAATGGGTGCTGGAAGTCCGCGATGATGGTCGCGGGTTCGACACCGGCGCGGTGGCGGCCCGAGGTCGGCGCAACTTCGGGCTCCAGTTCATGCGCGAGCGGGCCGAGCTGTCGGCGCTCGCTTCGAGGTCCAGTCAAGGCCAGAGGCGGGCACGGTCGTCCGGCTGGCGATTCCCCTGACGCACAAGGAGAGCGGATGACCGAGTACCAGGGTCCCGAGCGCCGAGCGAGGCGGCAATCGACCGGCGCAACCAGTCCTACGAACGGGTGCGGATCGTCATCGTCGACGACCACGCCCTGTTCCGGGTCGGCATCCGCCAGATCCTCGAGCGCGAGCCCGACTTCGAGATCGTGGCCGAGGCCGACGACGCCCGTTCGGCGATGGACGCCGCGTTCGCGACCAACCCCGACGTCATCCTCATGGACCTCTCGCTGCCCGCCCCGGGCGGCATCGAGACGACGCAGCGCGTCAAGCGCGAGCTCCCGTCGGCCGCGATCGTCGTGCTGTCCACCGAGGAGGACGAGGACGCCCTGTTCGACGCCATCAAGGCGGGCGCGGCGGCGTTCATCCTCAAGGACATCGCCCCCGAAGACCTCGTGATGATCATCCGCCGGGTCGTCGCGGGCGAGTACCTGATCAACGACAAGGTGTTCTCCCGGCCGGCGGTCGCCTCGCGCGTGCTCAAGGAGTTCCGCGAGCTCGCCGTCTACGGCCAGGAGGCCGCCCCGATCTTCGCGCCGCTCTCGCCGCGCGAGGTGGAGATCCTCGACAACATCGCGCAGGGCATGACCAACAAGCAGGTCGCCTACGCGCTGTCGATCTCCGAGCAGACCGTCAAGAACCACATGAGCTCGATCCTGCGGAAGCTGTCCGTGAACGACCGGACCCAGGCCGTCGTGTACGCGATGCGCCAGGGCTGGATCCGGATGCCGGAGGACTGAGGCCGAGCGCACCCCGGAGCCGAAGCGCCATCCGATGACCACACCCGCGTCCGCCGACCCGCCGCCGGCGACCGGCGCCGCATCTCGCCGCGAGCCTCGAGCACGGACGTCGCGACGCTCGACCGCGAGCTGACCGAGATCGACATGCTCGTCGGTCAGGCACGCGCCGAGGCCGCCCGGCACGAGCAGAAGCGCGCCCAGCTGGCCGAGAAGCTGGCGACGACCGAGGACGCCAAGGCGAGCCCGACCGACGTCGCCGACGCCTGGACGCAGCTGGTCACGCTCACGCGGCGCGTCCGTCCTCATGGAGGCGCAGGTCGACGTCCTCGAGGGCAAGCGGCGCGCCCTCGCCCGTCACCGCGACGCCTCGCGGCGATCGTGGACGCGATCGACACGCTGCCCGCAGTCACGGAGGCGGTCGCGGCCCCCGGGCGCGGATGCGGGCCAGCCGTCGATGTCGCGGGTCGTGATGAGCGCCCAGGAGGACCTGCGTCGCGACATCGCGCGGGCGATGCACGACGGGCCGGCGCAGTCGCTGACGAACATCGTGCTCCAGGCGGCGATCGTCGAACGGCTCGTCGGCCGCGACCCGGAGGGCGCCAAGGGCGAGCTGCGCCTCCTCGTGTCGATGGTCCAGCACACCCTCGAGGCGACGAAGAACTTCATCTTCGACGTGCGGCCCGATGGTGCTCGACGACCTGGGCGTCGTGCCCACGCTGCGGCGCATGTCGCGCGACCGCGGCCGGCGAGGCGAAGGTGCCCGTCGAGTTCGAGTCGCTGGGCCAGGACCGGCGGCTGCCGATGGACCTCGAGAGCACGATCTTCCGCATCCTCGACGAGGCGCTGGGCGCCTACCTGTCGATGTCGCCCGAGCGCGTCCAGGTCCACCTCGACTGGACCGACGAGCTCGAGGCCCGGGTCATCGCCGAGCGCGACGCCGAGCTCACCGCGCGACGACGAGCCGCTGCCCGAGGTGCCCGAGGACGTGCCCGACGCGATCCGCCAGATGATCCAGGACCGCCACGACGACCGCCGTGCGGCGGTCGAGGCGGCGAAGGCGGCCGCGATCGTCGAGCTCCCGAGCGCCGTCCTGGCGCGACGTGTCCGATCGCGCGACGTCGATCGGCGGCCGGGCCGACCTGCTCGCCGGCGGCGGGGAGCTGCGGGTCGTCGTCCCGCTGCCGCAAGGAGCCCACCGAGGGCGGTGGAGCGATGCGGCCGATCATGATCGACCGCCGCGGGGCCCGAGCGGCGACGGCGAGGCCGGTCCCGGGATCCTCGAGACGTCGCTCGTGCTCGGGCTCGCCGATCCTGATCGCCTCGTGATCATCGTCGTGTCTTCGGCGGCGGCTGGCCGCGACCGATCGGCGTGCTCGTCAACGCCGCGCACGGGACGACCTGAGAGGTTCCTCCTGGCACCGCGAATCCGTGCGGCGACCATGACCATCGTCTCCTTGGCGAAGTGGCCGATCCTCGAGTACGTGTCGCCGCGCCGGGGACCTCAGGGTGGCACTCATCGGGAGGCACGCATGGCGCTCATTACCTCGCTCCTCGCCTCGTTCGAGCGAGGACGAGGAGGGTCAGGGACTCGCCGAGTACGCGCTGATCCTCGCCCTGATCGCGATCGTCGCGATCGTCGCCCTCATCTTCCTGGGCGGCCAGGTCTCGCAGATCCTCTCGACGGTCGGCAAGCTCCATCTAGCTGCTCACCCGGTTACGCGAGGCCGCCGAAGGCCGGCGGCCTTCGTTCAGGCGGCCTTCGTGCTTCCAGGGCATTCACCGAGGTGCGTCGCGCAAGGCGTCCCCACGCTCGACCCCAGATGGTCAGGGTTGACGCCTTCGCGGAGGACAACCTATCGTTCGCCCTCGCCGCGACGGAGTTCGTGAGCTTCTGAGGAAAGGAGGTAAACCATCCCATGACGCTGTTCAATGCACTGATTGCTCTCATCAATCGGGACGAGGAAGGTCAGGGTCTCGCCGAGTACGCGCTGATCCTCGCCCTCATCGCGATCGTCGCGATCGTCGCCCTCATCTTCCTGGGCAACCAGGTCTCGCAGATCCTCTCGACGGTCGGCAAGTCCATCTAACGCAGATGGTCGACAGTCACTGATCGCGTGGCGCCGGTCTCGTCCAGAGGCCGGCGCACCGCCTCCACACTGTTGGGGGATTGCTACACCCTAGGGAGTGAGTACCGGAATGATCGTTCTGCACATCAGGGCGTTCATCGGGTGGCTCACCGATCCGGATGACGAGAACGGCCAGGGGCTTGCGGAATACGCACTGATCCTCGCCCTCATCGCCATCGTCGCCATCGTCGCTCTTATCTTTCTTGGTAACCAAGTCAGCAACAAGTTCAGCGTGATCGGCGGCGCGATCCAGTCGGTGGTGCCCTGACGGGCGCTTCAATTGTCAGTCGCACCGAACACGACCCGTCGGCCTACGCCGGCGGGTCGTTCCATGTCCA
Organism: uncultured Chloroflexia bacterium; assembly: GCA_963779575.1. GTDB lineage: Bacteria > Chloroflexota > Limnocylindria > Limnocylindrales > CSP1-4 > CAIXZV01. The sequence goes on along the minus strand of CAVZYT010000005.1, from coordinate 146,464 downwards.
GCACAGCTGGGCGCCCATCGTTGATTCACGTGCGTCGCGCGCGAGCGACCCTGGGACGGCACCACACGCACATGCATCGTCGTGCTCGTTGCCTTGCAGGGGACCTTACGATGTGCGGCCGTTCTACCCATTTCCTGCCAATGGTCCTAGGCCCTTTGGCTGGTGTTCGGCCCCGAACCGCGATGTTAGAGTGGTGCCACCTGTCACATCGGCTCGGGGAGGTCCAGTTGAAGCGTTCGAACCGGTTGGTCCTGCTTATCGGGATCTTCCTCGCACTCATCGCATTCGTGCTCATCCTGTTGACGCTCGGCGGCAACAACGGCCCAGGGGCCACGCCGACAGCGGCAACCACCACGACGTACGTCGTCGCGACGCGCGACATCAAGCTCGGCGCGACGATCACAGGATCAGGACGTGGAAGCAGTCCGACGTCAACATCACGGACTTCCCGGCTGAACGGCATCAAGCTCGACAGCCTGGTCATCGGCCAGATCGCGCGTGCGAACGTGATCAAGGGCCAGGCCGTCACGACGGAAGTCCTCACGGGCCGTCGGGCACCATCGGGAACATCGAGGTTCCCGCCGGGCTACGTGGCGATGGCCGTCCAGGTCGACCAGGTCACCGGCGTCGGCACGATCATCAAGGCCGGCGACTACGTCGACATGGTCACGGGCGTCACGGGCCCGACAAGGTGCCGCTCGTGGTCTCGCCGCCGGCGTCCCGGCGGTGCTTCACCCAAGCCCAACGCCACGCCCCCGCCGCGCGCCGGGTACATCCCGGAGGTCCGCCCTACAACCCGACCACCGTCAAGACCCTGATCCAGGGCGTCCAGGTCCTCGGCACGCTGCTCCCGCCGCCCACCGACGGCGCGTCGACCGCGACGCCGGTCCCGGGCTCCGAGGCCAACGTCACGACCCTCAACGGCCAGCAGCAGATCGTGATCCTCGCGGTCACGCCGCAGGACGCCGAGGTCATCAAGTTCGCCCAGATCGACGGCAACATCTCGCTGGTCCTGCGGTCCACCGCCGACTGCCAGCCGTCCGAGAGCGCCAGCCCGTCGCCGTCAGCCCTAGCCGAGCCCGAGCGCGAGCCTCGCCCCGGGTGCAAGCCCGAGCGCCACGCCCGACGCCATCACCGGCCTGCCCGATCATCATCACCACCGGCGTCACGCTCCGTCGCCTCATCGACGACCTGCGGCGTCCTCCCGCCGCAGGTCGTCGAGGTCATCCAGCCGACCCCGTACCCGCAGGTCGCCCGCGTAGCGGCCTGCCCGCCCGCTAACTCCGCCGTCACCGCGGGCCAGTGGCCCGCTCGACGACCCGATGGGCCGGTGCTCCACCGGCCCATCGACGTCCGATCCACCCCACAATCGACAACCTGCATCCGAGACCCATGGCAGACCAGATCCGTGTCCTGATCGTCGACGACATCCCGGAGACCCGCGACCACCTCTCGAAGCTCCTGGGCTTCGAGTCGGACATCGAGGTCGTGGGATCGGCGGCGTCCGGTCGCGAAGCGCATCGAGATGGCCGCCGAGCTCACGCCGGACGTCGTCCTCATGGACATCAACATGCCCGACATGGACGGCATCTCGGCGACGGAGCGTCTCTCGGCCGAGGTGCCGGCCGCCGCGGTCGTGATGATGTCCGTCCAGGGCGAGGCGGACTACCTGCGCCGCTCGATGCTGGCCGGCGCGCGCGAGTTCCTCGTCAAGCCGTTCTCCTCGGACGAGCTCACCTCGTCGATCCGGCAGGTCTACACCCGGGAGCGCGACAAGCTGTCGCGCATCGCCGGTCGTCGCCCCGCAGCCGGCAGCCGCCGGCGGCGGTGGATCGGTGCGCCGTCGCCCCGCGACCCGCATCGTCCACGCGTGAGGCCGGCGAACCCGGCCGTGTGGTCGCGGTGTTCGGGCCCAAGGGTGGCGTCGGACGCACGACGCTCGCCGTCAACCTCGCCGTCGCCGCCGCCACCGAGCTCGGCCAGCGACCTGTCTCGTCGACGCCTCGTTCCAGTTCGGCGACATCGGCGTCCTGCTCAACCTGAACCCGAAGAACAAGTCGATCGCGGACATCATCCCCGAGCTCGAGCACGGGGACATCGAGTCGCTCGACGCCGTTCGTCATCAACCACTCGGCCGGCATCAAGGTCCTGCTCGCTCCTCCCGTCACCGGAGATGGCCGAGCTGATCACCCCGGCCGGCGCCAAGCGCATGATCGAGGCACTGCGGAGCAACAACGACCTCGTGGTCGTTGACTGCATGTCGTCCGTTCAACGACACGACCCTTGCGATTCTCGATCTTGCGGACACCGTGCTCACGATGCTCTCGCTCGAAATCACGTCGATCAAGAACATCCGCCTCTTCCTCGAAGTGGCCGATCAGCTCGGCTACGGCGACGGACAAGATCCGTCTCGTGCTCAATCGCGCCGATTCGTCCCTGGGCATCCGCGTCGCCGACGTGGAGCACTCGATCGGGCGGCGCGTCGACCACACGATCGTCTCCGATGGCCGGAGCGTCGTCTATGCCCTCAACCGGGGCGTTCCTTTCTTCCTCTCCAACCGAGAGGCACAGGTCTCACAGGACGTGCTGCGTCTCGCCCGGCCGTGGTTGGCGCGAAGCCGGCGGACCGCCGACGAGCCCAGCCGCAAGGCCGGTCAGAAGAAGTCGCTGTTCGCATGGCGATGACGCGGCAGCGCGCACAATGGCCGATCACGGCCGAAGGGGTGTAACCAATGTCCCTCTTGAAGCGGATCGAAAGCGCTCGACCCGGCACGGGCACGACGCCCGAGGGGTCCAACGTCCCTGTCCCGGCGCCGGGTGGCGGCGGGACGACGCCCGCGCGCCGCAGAGCCGCCTGATGAGCTCAGGCACCCGTGCGCGAGTCGTTCCGGGACGTCAAGTTCCGGATCCAGAGCCGCGTCATCCAGGACCTGGACCCGAAGCTCGACCTGTCCAACCAGGTCGAGGTGCGCCGCCAGATCGAAGAGATCTTCGGCAAGGTCATCGACGAGGAAGGCCTCGCCCTGACGCGCGCCGAGCGCGTCCGGATGCTCGAGCAGATCACCGACGAGATCATCGGCCTCGGGCCGCTGGAGCCGCTGCTGCGCGACGAGTCGATCTCGGAAGTCATGGTCAACGGCCCGCGCCAGGTCTACATCGAGCGCAGCGGCCGCCTCGAGCTCACGAACGTCGTCTTCCAGAACGACGACCACGTCATGCGCATCATCGATCGGATCATCGCGCCGATCGGCCGCCGCGTTGACGAGTCGTCGCCCGATGGTCGACGCGCGCCTGACCGACGGCTCCCGCGTCAACGCCATCATCCCGCCCCTGTCCCTGGTCGGTCCGGTCATCACGATCCGGAAGTTCTCGGCCAGCCCGTTCACGGTCGACGACCTGATCCGGTTCGGCACCGCGACGCCCGGACATGTTCGAGTTCCTGCGCGCGTCCGTCGAGGCCCGCCTCAACCTGTTCGTCAGCGGCGGCACCGGCTCGGGCAAGACCACGACCCTCAACGTCCTGTCGTCGTTCATCCCGAACGACGAGCGGATCGTCACGATCGAGGACGCCGCCGAGCTGCAGCTCCGCCAGGAGCACGTGGTCACGCTCGAGTCCCGCCCCGCCAACATCGAGGGCAAGGGCCAGGTCCCGATCCGCGAGCTCGTCCGGAACTCGCTGCGCATGCGCCCCGACCGCATCATCGTCGGCGAGTGCCGTTCGGGCGAGGCGCTGGACATGCTCCAGGCCATGAACACGGGCCACGACGGCTCGATGTCCACCGGCCACGCGAACAGCCCGCGCGACATGCTCGCCCGACTCGAGACGATGGTGCTCATGGCCGGCGTCGACCTCCCGGTCCGCGCCATCCGCGAGCAGATCGCGTCCGCGGTCGACCTGATCGTCCACCAGTCCCGCCTCAAGGACGGCACGCGCCGCATCACGAACATCACCGAGGTCCAGGGCATGGAGGGTGACGTCATCGTCATGCAGGACGTGTTCGTGTTCGAGCAGACGGGCGTCGTCGAAGGCAAGATCCAGGGCCGCCTGAAGCCGACCGGCATCCGGCCCAAGTTCGTCGAGAAGTTCGAGGTCCAGGGCATCCACCTGCCGCCGGGCCTGTTCGGCTCCACCTACTAGCCGGTCGGCACGGGAGAGCTGCACCAGTGGACCCATGACCATCCTCATCGCCGGCGTCGCCGCCCTCGCCATCCTGGTGATCGCGGTCGGCGTCGCGATGTCCGGTGGCGGCTCAGGCGTCAACGCGCGCCTCGAGCGCTACGCCTCCGCGCGCCAGGAGAAGCCCGCGGCCGGGGCGACCGCGTACCGGCGGCGTCGCCGCGGCCCTCCAGTCCAGCCAGGCGCTCGCCCAGCTCAACAAGGTCGTCGAGCAGCGCGACTTCGGCGCGAACCTCGCCCGCGAGATCGCGCGTGCGGACCTGCAGCCTCAAGGTCAGCGAGTACCTCGTGATCTGGGCCGGCCGTCACGATCGGCGTGCCGGTCGCTGATGGTCGTGCTTCTCGGTCGTCTTCCCGGCCCTGCGCAACCCGATCGCGCTCCTGATCGGCGCTGCTCATCGGGTTCATGCATCCCGCGCTTCTGGCTGAACCGCCGCAAGTCGGGCCGCCTCAACTCGTTCAACAAGCAGCTGCCGGACACGATCACCCTGATCGCCAACGCGCTGCGCGCGGGCTCCTCGTTCCTCCAGGCCGTCGAGCTCGTCGTGCGCGAGTCGCGGCCGCCGATCTCGACCGAGTTCGGCCGGGTCATCCGCGAGGTCAACCTCGGCCTCTCGTTCGAGGTCGCGCTCGAGAACATGGTCCGCCGCGTCAGGTCGGACGACCTCGAGCTGATGGCCACCGCCATCTCGATCCAGCACACCGTCGGTGGCAACCTCGCCGAGATCCTCGACTCGATCGCGTTCACGATCCGCGAGCGCGTCCGCATCCAGGGCGAGATCAAGACCCTCACGGCGCAGCAGCGCCTGTCGGGCTACGTCGTCGGCTTCCTGCCGATCGGCCTCGCCGGCTTCCTGTTCATCGCCGCCCCCAACTTCATGTCGCCCGATGTTCGACAACCGTGTCTCGCTCATCGGCCTCCCGGGCGGCGTCATCATCCTTGCGCTCGGTGGGTTCGCGATGTTCATGGGCTTCATGTTCATCCGCAAGATCGTGGACATCGAGGTCTAGCCGATGGACACCCTCCTGCCCCTGCTCATCGCCGGAGTCGCGGCAATCGCGATCCTGCTGATCTTCGCCGGCCTGGCCGGCAACTCGCCCGTGGACCCGGTCCAGGCGCGGTTGACCCAGCTGGGCACGATGCAGGCCAAGAACCTCGAGGAGCTCGAGCTCCAGCAGCCGTTCTTCGAGCGCACGATCCGCCCGATCGCCAACCGGCTGTCGGGCTACGACCTCGCGCGTCGCGAGCACGTCGTTCACCCAGACGACCGAGAAGCGCCTGGCGCTCGCCGGCAACCCGGGCGACCTGCGCACGGCCGACTGGCTCGGCATCAAGGCCGTCGGCGCCATCGTCGGCGCGCCTGATCTTCTTCGGTCTGTTCGGAATCATCGGCGTCCTCGGCCTGCCGCCGATCCTGCGGCTGGTCATGATCCCGATCGGGATGATGTTCGGCTACACGATCCCCGAGTTCTGGCTGGGCGGCCGCGTCCGCAAGCGCCAGAAGGCGATCCTGCTCCAGATCCCGGACGCCCTCGACCTGCTGACGATCTCCGTCCGCGCAGGCCTCGGCTTCGACGGCGCGCTGGGCAAGGTCGTCGAGAAGCTCAAGGGACCCCTGACCGAGGAGTTCCGCCGGGCGCTGGCGGAGATCCGGGTCGGCAAGGCCCGCCGCGACGCGCTGCGGGACATCGTCCCGCGGACCGAGGTCCCGGCCCTCACCGAACTTCATCGGGGCGATCATCCAGGCCGAGCAGCTCGGTGTGTCGATCAGCAAGGTGCTCCAGGTCCAGTCGGAGCAGCTGCGGATCGAGCGCCGGCAGCGCGCCGAGGAGATGGCGGCCAAGGCGCCGATCAAGATGCTGTTCCCGCTCGTCGGGTGCATCTTCCCGTCGCTGTTCATCGTCATCCTCGGGCCGGCGATCATCCTGATCATGATCAACCTCAAGACCTAGGCGCAGATCCGATGGCGACCACCGCCGCCACCGGGGTCGCGCGCAACGTCGAGCGATCGACGGTGCTCGCCGAGCGGCTCGAGACCGCCGGCTCGCTGTGGGCCAAGTTCATGGGCCTCATGGGCCGCAAGGAGCTCCCGGCCGGTCGACGGCCTGTGGTTCCCGGCGAGCAACGGGATCCACATGATGTTCATGCGCTTCCCGATCGACGCCGTGTTCGTGACCAAGGCCGACGCCGCCGGCGTCCGGCGCGTCCGTTCCGTGCACCCGTCGCTCGCGGCGTGGACCGGGCTCGTGCCGCTGATCCGCGGCGCCGACGGCGTCCTGGAGCTGCCCGTCGGCACGATCGCCGCGAGCGGCACGGTCGTCGGGGATCGCCTGGAGATCGTCGAGAGCGGTAGCGGTAGCGGCGTTGGTCGCGGCTCGTTCGCGGCGCTGGTCCCGCAGCTCATCCACAGCGATCGCGTTCCGCCGGTCGAACACGCGGCTCGAAGCGCGGTCCGAGCGCGCCCAGCGTCGTGGCACTCGCTGCCGGTGATGGATCGCCGTCGAGGCCAGCCGATGCGCTGTTCGATCCCAGAGCGGTCACGCCAGTGATGGCTCCCGAGCGATGCGCTGCGTCGAGGCCGACCTGCGGGTCGGCGCTCGCCTGCAGCGTGCACTGCCAGTGAGTACTTGGTCGCGCGCGACGCCGCTCGCGCGTGCGGCTGTTCGCTCCGGCGATGGTCGGCGCCGAAGATCGCCCGAGCGCTTGACCCGGCGACGCGGTCACCGCGGCTTGCATCGCGTGAGTGCGCCAGTGATTGCGGACGCTTGCGCGAACACAGGTAGTTACGCTGAGGCGAATGCTTCGGCGCGGTACGCGGGCGCCCGAGTTGCCCCTGTACTCATCTGGCGAGTGGATGACCAGAGTCGGAGGCCCATTGCGAGGCCTCGCACTCGCCACGGGCATATCTGGCCGAGGGCTCGACAGACGCCGCGGCTTGTACTCACCTGGCGCGTAATGCGATGGCGCGCATCGGACGCGAGGCGCGGGGCGCAAGACGCGCAGAGTTGCCGCGAGGCGCAAGGCCGGGCGCGGCCCTGAGCGCCGCGATGCCCAGCGCTCGGCGCGAACCGCGCTACCGCACTCGCAGGTACCGCAGCAGGTCGGCGAAGTCGTCGGTGAGCGGCTCGCCGACGCGGGGCGATGACCAGCCTCGGGCCGCGAGCGCCCCGAGGTGCTCGTCGGACTCGCCCGGCCGCCCCGCGACCAGCCAGTGCGAGATGCTCGCGCCATCGGCGCCCTCGGCGGCGGTCGGCGTGTAGACGCGGCGCACGACGTCGAGCCCGGCCGCCTCGAGGCCCGCGGAGACGGGCGGCTCGAGGTCGTAGTAGCGGTTCGAGACGTGGACGGCGACGATCCCGCCGGGGCGGAGCGTCCGAGCGACGTCGGCCAGGCCCTCGGCGGTGATGAGGTGCACCGGGACGGCATCCGACGTGAACGCGTCGAGGATCACGAGGTCGGCGGAGGCATCGGGATCGTCGGCCACGAGCAGCCGGCCATCGCCGATGCGGATCGACGTCGTCCCCGCCGCGTCCTGCAGGAACGTGAACAGCGCGGGATCCTCGGCGACGCGCGCGATCAGCGGGTCGATCTCGTAGAACCGGAAGTCGTCGCCCGGGCGCTCGTACGCGGCGAGCGACCCGGCTCCCAGGCCGACGACGCGGACGTCCATCGGCGCGTGATCGCCGAGCTGGGCGAAGAGGTCGCCCATCGGGCCCGTGCGCGCGTAGTACGAGCCCGGCTCGTGGCGCCGGGCCGCGTCGGACCACTGGCGGCCGTGGGGCGTCGTCCCGTGCATCAGCACGGTCAGCGTGCCGTCGTCGAGGCGGAACACCTGGACGAGCCCGAAGAAGCTCCGGTCGCGGAACACGGCCGGCGCGGTCAGCACGAACGTGACCATGACGAGCAGCACGACCGTCGACGCGGCGAACACGCGGGCCTGGCCGCCCAGGAGCAGGACGAACGCCCCGACCATCAGCCAGCGGGCCGCGGCGTCGAGCGCGGGCGAGCCGTCGACCCGCATCAGGGCGATGAGGCCGACCGCGACGAGCAGATAGGGCACGAGGCGCCACGCCCAGCCATCGAGGAGGCTGGCGATCGGCCGGCGACGGACGGCGGCCGAAGGCGTCGGGCGTGTCCACGCGAGCACGACCGCCGCGGCGGCGATGAGGATCGGATACTCCCAGATCCCCGGGAACACGAGCGGCGCGAGGATGCCCACGAACGCGCCGCCGATCGCGCCGCCGGCCGACATCGTCAGGTAGAAGCCCGTCAGGCCCTCGGGCGGCGGCCGATCCGCAGCGAGTCGCCCGTGGAGCGCCGTGGCCACGATCGCGAGCCCGACGTATTCGATCAGCAGCAGCGGCACGATCGGCCAGCCGCCCGCGAATCCGAGCGGGATCCAGAGCAGCGTCAGCGCCGCCGGGGTGATCGCGATGATCAGCGGCAGGGCCCGCCGGCCGCGCTCGGAGAACGCGACGACGAACGTGGCGAGGTAGATCGCCAGCGGGATGACCCACAGCAGCGGCGCGCTCAGCAGGTCGGTGGTGATGAGGTTGGTGACCGCGGCCAGCATCCCGCTCGGGATCGCCGCCAGCAGGATCCAGCGAAGGCGGCGACGGCCCGCGATCGACGGGCTCCTCACGGCCGCCACGACGTCGGTGGCCGTCGAAGAGATGGCCGCCGCCGAGGCGTAGCGGAGCGCGGCGACGGCGAGGCAGGCCACCAGGAGCCCGAACCCGGCCATCCACGCGACGCGCTGCGCCGACAGCCCGATCAGGGGCTCGATGAGGAACGGATAGGCGAGCAGCGACACCAGCGAGCCGAAGTTGCTGAGCGCGTACAGCCAGTAGGGATCGCGCCGCTCCGCGTCCGGGTCGCGCGCCAGTCGCTCGCGGGCGTACCACGAGGACACCAACGGCGTGGTCGAGGTCATCACGAACGTCGCCGGCCCGGCCACGGCCAGCAGCAGCAGCAGGACGTTGGGGATCGTGGGGATCGCCGGGTCCACGAGGGCGGAGACGGTCCGCGGGGCCGCGATCGTCAGCAGGGCGGCGACGACGGCGATGGAGACGTGCAGGGCCGCGGCCGGACGTGGCGCGAGCCTCGTCGCGACGAGGTGGGCGTAGGCGTACCCGAGCAGCAGCATCACCTGGAAGAACACGAGGACCGTCGCCCAGACGGCGGGGGCGCCGCCGAACACCGGCTGGGCGAGGCGCGCCACCATCGGCTCGGCCGTGAACAGCAGGAAGGCCGAGAGGCCGATCGTCCCGCCGAAGACGAGCGACGCCGGCGGGGCACCCACGACGCGCGCGAGCACGCCCGACCGCGCGAGCCGCGGCTCGAGGGGGCGCGCCGTGTCCGCCGGTGTGACCATCGGCCCTCTGTGCTGATCGTGAGCTCGGTCGAATGGTGGGGTGGATCGGCCGCACGGACAACCCGTCGATGGTCATGCACGCGATGAGTGGCAGGTAAGCGGTCGTCCTCAGACTCCCTGGATGACCACGACGCTCCGGCCACTCGATCGACTGCTGGATCTCGCCCTGCCCGCGACCTGCCCGGGTTGCGGCATCGAGGGCCCGCCGATCTGCGCCGCGTGCCTGCGTGCCATCGATGCGCGGCTCACCCTGCCCGCGGGCTCGCCGCTGGGACTCGCGGAGGGTCCACCGCACCCGCTGCTCCAGCTCGAGTGGTGCGCGCCGTTCAGCGGCACGCTCCGGCGGGCGCTCCACGCGCTCAAGTACGCCGGCGAGCGCCGGCTCGCCCGGCCGCTGGGCGAGGCCGTGGCGCGCCGCTGGCGGGTCGCGGGAGCGGGCGGCGACCTGCTCGTGCCGATCCCGGTCCACGCGTCGAGGCGGCGCGAGCGCGGCTACGACCAGGCCGAGCTGATCGCGGCCGCGGCCGGCGCCGCGCTGCCTCTCCCCTGGCTGCCGGCGCTGGAGCGCACGCGGGCGACCACCGCGCAGTACCACCTCGACCGGCGCCACCGGGCGGCGAACGTGGAGGACGCGTTCGGCGTGCGGCCCGAGGGGCAGCGCGCGATCCGCGGCCGGTGGATCGTCCTGGTCGATGACGTCGTGACGACCGGATCGACGCTGTGTGCCGCGAGCGAGGCGCTGCTCGCGGCGGGCGCGATGGCCGTGAGCGCAATCGCCGTGGCGAGGGAGCGGTAGGCCCAGGAGATGACGATGACGGACGGCCCGTGACCGAGGCGACCGGTGGCCCTGTCGCTGGCCCGTGGGCGGCCCCATGCTGGCCCCGAGACCAGCACCGCATGCGGAGGAAGCCGCCATGTCGCCCGAGATCCTGCGGGTCGTCCTCGCCATCGTCCTGATCGCCCACGGAATCGGCCACGTGCTGTTCCTGGGCCCGGCCCTTCGGATCGCGAGCTGGGCCGATCAGTCCGGCGGCTCGTGGCTCCTGTCGTCGACCGTCGGCGACGGCGGCGCCCACGCCGCGGGCGCGCTGGTGTGGGCCGCGGCGACCGTGCTGTTCGTTGCCGCCGGGACGGGCCTGCTGCTGACGATGGAGTGGTGGCGACCGATCGCGGTTGTGGCTGCCGTCGTGTCGCTGATCGGGATCCTCGTGTTCTGGGACGGGATCCTGACGGGCAGCGCGGTGCCGGCGCTGATCGTCGACGTGGCCGTGATCGTGGGGCTCCTCGTCGCCCACTGGCCGTCCGTGGACGCGGTTGGCGCATGACCGAGCCTCGAGCCGCGCGGGGTCAACGGGGAGGCCGCGGCTATACTCGAACTCCGGGCGGGCCCGGTCCGCCGGCCACTCGTCCCGCCGCCAGTCGCCCGTGTCCGCGTCGGGAGGTGTGCCGTGAGGACGATCGTCAGGGGCAAGAACCTCGAGGTTCCCGACCGGGTCAGCGCAGTACGCCGTGCGCAAGTTCGCCCGGCTGGACCGCCTGTTCGACGACAACACCGACGCGGTGGTGGAGCTCTCGAACGAGGCCCACCGGATCCGCCTCCGACGCCCACATCGCCGACGTGACGCTGGTGGTCGACGGGCGCACGCTCCGCAGCCGTGCCGCCGGCGGCACGTACCAGGAAGCGCTGGACACCGTGGTCGACCGGGTCGAGCGCCAGGCGATCGACCACAAGGAGAAGCCGCGCGTCCGCGCCCGTCCCGAGGAGGAGAAGGCGATCCTGCGCAAGATCGCCGACGGGACCGCGGAACCCGGCGGCGAGCGCCAGATCGTCAAGACCAAGCGCTTCGCGATCGAGCCGATGTTCGAGGAGGACGCGGTCGCCGCGATGGAGGACCTCGGCCACGACTTCTACGTGTTCGTCAACGCCGAGACCGAGCGGATCGGCGTCCTCTACCGGCGCCGGGACGGCAACTTCGGGCTGATCGAGCCCGTGACGGGCGGCGAATACACCTCGGACCGGCGGGCCGGAGCGAAGTCCGGCCGCTCCTCCAGCCCTCAGCGGCTCCGCGACGCGACGGTAGAGGCCGGCCTCCCGGGTGACGTACCGGTCGTCGACGAGATAGCGGCGCAGCGCGGCGACGTCGGGGTTGAACAGCGCGAGCCGCTGGTTGACCTCCTTCTCCGGGTACTCGCGGTCCTCGGTGAAGACCCGCTCGAGCAGGAACCGGAGCACGACCTGCCGCTTGCGGTGCTGGGCGGGGATCGTCTCGAGGCGGCCGTCGACCAGGTACGACCGGAGGACCCGGGCGTCGTCGTCGGTCGCGTGCATGCGCTCGAGCGGTCTCCGCGAACGACTCGCCGTCGTGCGGCCACGCGCCGGCCGCGGCCCCGGACGCGGACCCCGGCTCCCCGTCGGCCTCGAGCGCAGCCAGAGCACGCGCCAGCTCCCCTACCCGGTCGAACCGGGCCCGGAGGTTGTCGTGGCGATCCCCCGTGCGCTCGACGAGGCCCGCCGCGATCAGCACGTCGACCTGGCGCGCGACCGTCGGGACCGGCTGGCGCAGCTCCATCGCCAGGTCCTCGATCGAGGCCGGGCGGCCGCCGACGCGCGCGACGATCCGCAGCCGGTTCGTGTCGACGAGTGCCCGCAGGCCGGCCAGCAGGTCAGGATCCATGCCCCAGAGTGTAGGTGGCAGGCCTCGCCGCTCCGGTACGCTTCGCGCCGATGCTCCCGAACGGCCGGCGCCTCGGCGCCCACCTGCCCGCTCGGCCACGGCATGCTCCGGGCAGCGGACCGGGCCGCCGAGATCCGCGCGTCGACAATCCAGGTCTTCACCGACAACCCGACCGCGTGGCGCCGCCGTCCGACGCTCCCGGAGGAGCTGCCGGCCTTCCGGGACCGCCTCGCCGCCGACGGGATCGCGCCGCTCGCGATCCACGCCCCCTACCTCGTCAACCTCGCGGGGCCGGAGCCGACCTCCTCGACCGCTCGGTCGCCGTCCTCGTGAACGAGCTCCGCGTCGCCGCGGCCTGGGGCGCGCAGCTCGTCAACGTCCACCTCGGGTCCCACCGGAGGCCGGGCGTCGACGCGGGGATCGCGCGGCGTGGCCGCCGGGATGCGCCGGGTGTTCGACGAGGTGGACGGGGCCGCCGGGGACGTGACGCTCGTGCTCGAGAACGGCGTCGGGCGGCGGGCTCGGGGATCGGGGTCACGATCGACGAGCTCGCGCGGATCGACGAGGCGGTCGTGGGAGCGGGCATCGGCCGGGATCGGTTCGGCTACTGCCTCGACATCGCCCACCTGTGGGGCGCCGGCTACGCGATGGACGATCCGGCAGGGGTGGACGGCCTGTTCGACGAGTTCGACGCCGCCGATCGGTCTCGACGCGACTGCGGATGGTCCATCTCAACGACTCGCGCTCCGAGCGCGGGTCGCGGTCCGACCAGCACGAGCACCTCGGGGCGGGGCGGATCGGCGCGGCGGGACTGCGGCGCGTGCTGACCCATCCCGGGCTCGAGCAGGTCGCGTACCTCCTCGAGACGCCGGGGATGGACGACGGCTACGACCTCGTCAACATGGACCGGGCCCGCGACCTGGCGGCGGGGCGGCCGCTGGCGACGCTGCCGCCCGAGGCGTTCGAGACGCCGAGCGCCAAGGGGCCGGAGCGCGCCGCCCGAGGACGACGATGCGCTGGAGCCGACCGGGTGATCGAGACGGACGTCTACGCTCCAGCGACCGACACGCCGCGCGCCCGGCCGGACGCGCTCCCGGCGCGGCCGACGTGGCGCGAGCTCGCGATCCTGATCGCGATCGTCGCCCTCGCGGCGATTGCTCCGGCTGCCCGGCCTCGACCAGCGCGGGGCGTGGGACGCCGACCAGGGCACGGACATGCTCGTGCTCCAGGGGCTCGTCGACCGCGGCGAGGTGCCGCTCCTCGGGCCGCGCACGTCGATCGGGACGTTCCACCACGGCGCCGTCTACTACTACCTGCTCGCGCCGGCGGCGTTCCTCTCGGGCTCGGATCCGGTCGCGGTGACGGGCGAGATCGCGCTGTTCGGGATCGGTGCCGTGATCGCCGTGTGGTGGCTCGCGCGCCTCGTCGCAGGCCCGGTCGCCGGACTCGCCGCGGCCCTGCTGATGGCCGTCTCCCCCGCGGGCATCGAGGCCTCGACGTTCATCTGGAACCCGAACCTGATCCCCCTGGCGTCGGCGGTCGCGTTCGCGGCGGCGCTCCACGCGATCCGGTCGCGGCACGCCCGCTGGTGGCTGCTGTCCGCGATCGGGGCGATGGTCGTGATGCAGTGCCACGTGCTGGGCGTCGTCGTCCTGCCGCCGCTCATCGTCATGTGGCTGGTCGACGTCCGAGGGCGGCGGCGCTGGGACGGGCGCATCGGGCCAGCGATGGGCGCCGGCGCCGGGGCCATCGCGATCATCGCGCCGGCTACGTGCCGCTCCTCGCCTACGAGCTGCGGCCACGACTTCGCGGAGACGCGCGCGATCCTCGCCTACCTCGGCGGCGGCGGGAGCGGCGCGGCGTCGGGGGTGCTCGGGCGGATCGGCATCGTGGGGCTCAGATCGGTCGCCTGGCCGGTGGCGGGCCTGCTCACCGATCGGCTCGTGCTCGCGCTCGTGGCGTTCGCGGTCGCTTGCGCGCTGGCCGCCGCGGCCGTCGTGGTCGCGTCGCGGCGGCGTCAAGGCGGTGCCGCCGGGTGGCTGGCGGGATCGGTGATCTGGGCGATCGTCGCGCTCGCGCTCTTCGCCCCGAGCCTCGCGGTCATCACGCCCGGCCTCCCCAACGACCACTACCACTCGTTCCTCGACCCGCTGGTGCTCGCGCTGGTCGCCGCCGGGCTTGCGCAGGTGGCGGGTCGCGGGCTGGCCAGCGCGTCGAGCCCGCTGCGCCCGATCCTGGCGGCGGGTGCCGGCGTGCTGCTCGTCGTCGTCTCGGTTCTCGCCTGGCCGCCGGCCGTATCGCCCGACGGTGGCTGGCGCCTGGCCGACCAGGCCGCGGCTCGAGCGGCGGCGGCCGTCGGCGACGGCTCGTTCGTGCTGGATGGGATCCCGCCGTTCAAGAACGCCAACGCGATGCGCTTCCCGCTCGAGCACCGCGGCGCCGCCCTGATGCCGGACGATGCTGCCGCCGACGCCGGGGCGACCGTCCTCGTCTGCGACCCCCTCTTCGACGACGTGATGGGAGCCGCGTGCGGCGGCCCGGCCGAGGCCGCCTGGTTGGCGGGTCGGGGATCGACGGGCCTCAAGGCGATCGACACCTTCGAGGCGGGGCCGCGGCGCGTGATCTCGATCTACCGCGCGGCGCCCTAGCCTCGCGCCGCCGGCCGTATACGTACCAGGGTTACCGGGCAGGAGATCCGGTACCGGGCGCCGCCCTCGCGACGGTCGTAGACGTACCACGCATGAACCGGGCGTCAGCGGCCCGTTATCAGCCGGTTGTGACGCCTCGGGTCCGGGAATCGCGCATCGGTAAACGTGGTGCGTATACCGGGGAAGACGGGCGACGGGCGAAGGGCGAAGACCCCGCTTAAGCGCGAACGCCGGCCCCTGCAGACCGGCGTTCGCTGTCCCCGAGACCCGAACGTGGAGGGACGTTCAGGTCGTGCCCTTGAGGTGTTCTATGGTCGACCCGGCGTGCGGGTCGGAGGCCGCGGAGGCGGCCGCTGGGTGCCGTAGCGCGGCGGCAGCGCGCGGACCGCGGGTGCCGCGGCCACACCGGCCACGGACGACTGCCGGCCGTAGACGGAGCCGGAGCTCGAGGAGCCGTTGCCGTTCAGGCCCGACTCGGCGGTCCCGACGCTGGAGTAGGTCCGCGCGAACCGGCGCACCCGAACTGCCAGGTAGTACTCCATGATCTGCCGGACCTGCGGCTCCGAGAGTGCCTCGTCGGCCCGCAGCGCGTATTCGACACGCGCCGTCGGGTTCTGGGGCCCCATGGACACCACGCCGAGCGCGGTGGACGTGTCGGAGTCGTCGCGGATCTCGCGGAGGCCGCGGGCGAGTTTCGTCGCCGTACCGAGGGAGGGCATCCGGTCGCCCCGGATCAGTCGGGAGATCGTCGAATGGTCGACGCCTGACTGCTGCGCCAGCTGGCGCTGCGACATCTTCTTGGCCTTGAGCTGTGCTCGAAGCCATTCGTTGAACGCGCGGCCGTTCTCGGTCGTCATGCTCGCCTTGGGCTAGGCTCCTGCGCCCGGTGCGCGGGATCAACTGGAGTGTCGGGTGAGCGGTCTCCCCGTCCCATCACCCGTTGGTACTCAGCGTCCGCCGGGTCGCGCGTGCGGCTCCGGGAGGTCTGGTGGGGTCGCGTGCGGTGCAGGCGTGACCCTATCGGGGTGCCCTCCGCCGGTACCCCGGAGGCGGGCCGATATCAGCCCGCGGGCGCGCTCGCCTCGACCGGTTGCGAGAGGCCGCCGCCGCGGCGGATCGGCGACACCAGGTAGACGACCGCGCCGATGACGATGATCGAGAACACGCTGATCAGACGGTCGACGAGGGCGATGGTCGTGGCCTCGGTCACGGGGATCCCGTAGGCCGCCACCAGGACGCCGACGACCCCGAGCTCGACGATGCCGAGGCCGGCCGGACTGAGCGGCACAGCGGTCAGCAGGGAGCCGATGAAGGCCACGAAGAACGCGCCGGAGATCCCCAGCGAGACCCCGGGCAGCCCGAGCGCCTGGACGACCAGCCACAGGCGCAGGCCCTCGGTGGTCCAGATCAGCCCGGTGAGGAGCATCAGCGGCACGAATGGACCGGCGGTTGACCGAGAACAGGCCTTCCTCGAACCGGTCGTAGAGCTCGAGTGGCTCGCGCGGGGAGCGGGAGCTTGCCCAGGATCGCCCGGCCGAAGTTGCGGATCAGGAACAGGAGCCCAGCCAGCGCGACGATCACGGCGATGCCCAGCACGGCCACGAACTGGATCTCCGGCGGGAACCCCGTCCGGAAGCTCCAGAAGCCCGCGGCCAGGCCCATGATCGCGATCGCGAACAGGTCGAGGATGCGCTCGATGAAGATCGTGCCCAGCGTCACCGACCCGGAGACGTTCGGCGTTGATCTTGAGCAGGAAGGCGCGGTACAGGTCGCCGAGCTTGGCGGGCACGAGGCAGTTCACCGTCCACGACAGGAACAGGATCTCGGTCGAGTCCTTGACGCCGACCCGGATCCCCGCGCCCTTGAGCAGGATCGACCAGCGCAGGCCGCGGATGGGGAAGCCCGCGTAGAACACGAGGAAGGCCGCCAGCAGCAGCGCCTTGTTGGCGCCGGCGACGCTGCTCGCGAGCTGCGCGAAGTCGACGTTGAGCGCGACCCGGAAGACCAGGACCAGCAGGATCAGCGGGATCGCCGAGCGAGATCAGCGTCCGCGGCTGCCGGAGGCGTTCGCCGAGGGAGATCTGCCCCCCGTCGTCGCCGGTCCGCG
Organism: uncultured Chloroflexia bacterium; assembly: GCA_963779575.1. GTDB lineage: Bacteria > Chloroflexota > Limnocylindria > Limnocylindrales > CSP1-4 > CAIXZV01. The sequence continues at coordinate 129,482 of CAVZYT010000005.1, read as the reverse complement.
GAGGCTGGTCTCGCGCCTGCGGGGCGGGCCAGCGGGGTCGCGGCGAGGGCGGAGTTGGTGGCGTCGGCGTCGGTCACGGGCGGTTCACTCATGTGCTGGCACCCGCGTTGCCGGCCGGCCCGATCGGGACCCGGCGGTTCCCCCGGGCGCGATTGACGAGCTTGGCGACGGGTGTGAGAGTCCGGACGATATAAGAAGCCCGGCCGGGTACAAGCTCGACGTTGGTCAGGGCTGCCAGCAGTCCTTCGGGTGAGGACGGGTCCCCGTCGATCGCGATGTAGGCGACGCCGACCTCGACCACGCTGTGCGCGTCGGAGCACGGCGATCCCGGGCAGGCCCATCTCCAGCGGCGAACGCCGCGGCCCGCTCGTTGCCCGATCCGCCCATCACGCGGGCGTTGTGGGCCTCGACCCAGTCCACGAACGACGCGATCGCCTCGAGACGCGGATCCTTGAGCATCGAGCCGCGGAACCGGTCGAACGGGTGCGGGATGCCGACCAGCCCGCCCTGCGCGCGAACCTCGGCGATCGTCTCGCGCGCCGACAGGCCCGGGGCCACGGCACGCTCGAGAAACACGGCGATCAGGTCGCCGTCCGCCGTCTTGATCTCCTCGCCGACGATGACGGTCAGCCCCTCGGGCGCCGCATCCCGCGCCCGCAACGCCCCCTCGATCCGGTCATGGTCGGTGATGGCGAGATGCGTGAGCCCGCGCGTCGCCGCGGCCCGCACGACCTTCTCCGGACTCGCCAGGCTGTCGAAGCTCGCCGACGTATGGCAATGCAGGTCGACGAACGCCCTCATCCCCCACCCCCGCGGAGAGAAGGCCCCAGCTCGGGCAGCAACTCGCCATGAGATGCGAAGGTGGGTTTGCGGGGGCTACCGGACGCGATCTCAGTCCCCGAGGCGCGCGAAGCCGCCGATGGGGACTGGAATTGCGGAGGATGCCCACGCAAACCCGCCGCCCGGAACACGAGGCTCAGATCTGCTGGACCAGGGACTTCTTGAAGAAGTCGAAGTGCTCGAGCGCCAGCCCGGTGCCGAGGGCGACGCAGTTGAGGCTGTTCTCGGCGACGTGGCACGGGACGCCGGTGACCTGCGTGAGCAGCTTGTCGATGTTGCGCAGCAGCGAGCCGCCGCCGGACATGACCATGCCCCGGTCGATGATGTCGGACGAGAGCTCGGGCGGCGTCTGCTCGAGCACGGTGCGGACCGCCGCCACCAGCTGCTGGAGCGGGACCTCGATCGCCTCCATCACCTCGGACGACGTGATCGGGATCGTGCGCGGCAGGCCCGCGATCAGGTCGCGGCCCGCGGACCTCCATCGACAGCTCGCGCTCCAGCGGCAGGGCCGTCCCGATCTGGATCTTGACCTCCTCCGCCGTCCGCTCGCCGACCATCAGGTTGTACTTCTTGCGGATGTAGGTCGCGATCGCCTCGTCGAACTTGTTGCCGCCGACCCGCAGGCTGTTCGAGACGACGATGCCGCCGAGCGCGATGACCGCGATCTCGGACGTGCCGCCGCCGATGTCGATGATCATGTTCCCGGTCGGTCCGCTGATCGGCACGTTGGCGCCGATCGCCGCGGCCAGGGGCTCCTCGATCAGGAACGCCTCCTTGGCGCCGGCCTTGAGGGCCGCGTCGCGGACCGCGCGCTTCTCGACCGACGTCACGCCGGCGGGCACGCTGATCATCACCTCGGGGCGGGAGAAGCCGATCCGGCCCTTGGTCGCCTTGCCGATGAAGAAGCGGAGCATCGCCTCGGTGATGACGTAGTCGGCGATGACGCCGTCCTTCATCGGGCGGATGGCCTGGATGTTGCCGGGCGTGCGGCCGATCATCTCGCGGGCTTCTTCGCCCACGGCGACGATCCGGTTGTCCTCGCCGACCGCGACGACGGAGGGCTCGGTGATGACGATGCCCTTGCCCTTGACGTAGACGATGACGTTCGCGGTGCCGAGGTCGATTCCAATCTTCATGGGGCGGTGAATGCTACTCCGGGTGGCGCGCCGCGCCCGTTGGGCGGGCGGGTCGGCGGGGTGGATGGCGGGAGTCGGGTGCCGGCGGCCGGGCGATGCCGTCAGGCCATGTCGGCCGAACGGGTGATGCTGGCACCCAGCTGCTGGAACTTGCGGTCGATGTTCTCATACCCCCGCTGAACGTGATGCGCGCCGTGAATCAGCGAGGTCCCGTCGGCCGCCAGGGCGGCGAGGATCAGCGAGGCGCCGGCGCGCAGGTCGCCGATCTCCGTCTCGGCGCCGTGCAGGCGCGTGGGCCCGGTGATCGACGCGTGGTGGGCATCGGCGATGTCGACGTCGGCGCCCAGCTTGCGCAGCTCGGCCAGCCACTCGATGCGGTCCTCGAAGATCGCCTCGTGGACCCGCGACGTGCCGGCTGGCCTGGGTCAGCAGCACGCACGCCGGCGGCTGGAGGTCGGTCGCGAGCCCCGGGTAGGGCGCGGTCTCGATGTCGCACGCGCGCAGGTCGCCCGGGCCGCAGGCCGGTCGCGTCGATCTCGATCGATGACGTGCCGCAGGCCACCGGGACGCCGACGCGCCCGAGCAGCTCGAGCAGCGCCTCGACGTGCTCGCAGGGGGCGTTCTCGAGCGTCAGCTTGCCGCCGGTGACCGCGGCCGCCACGAGGAACGTGCCGGTCTCGATCCGGTCCGAGACGACCGTGTGGTTCGCGCCGCGCAGGCGGCGCTTGCCGTGGACCTCGATCGTGTCCGGGGTCGTCCGCTTGACGTCCGCGCCCATCTTGCGCAGGAAGTCGATCAGGTCGTCGACCTCGGGCTCCTGCGCCGCGGGCCGGATGGTCGTGCGGCCCTCGGCGAGCGTCGCGGCGAGCATCGCGTTCTCGGTGCCCATGACCGTGACCTGGGGGAACGTGATCTCGCCGCCGTGGAGGCGGCCCGGGGCCTGGGCGAAGTAGTAGCCGTCGCGGTAGTCGATCTCGGCGCCCATCGCCCGCATCGCGTCGACGTGGAGGTTCACCGGCCGCCGCCCGATCCGGTCGCCGCCGGGGTTGCTGATGATCACCCGCCCGAAGCGCGCGAGCAGCGGCCCGAGCAGGATGAACGAGGCGCGCATCTTGGCCGCGGCCTCGAGCGGGACGAACAGCCAGTCGACGTCGCCCGCCGCCACCTCGTACACGCCGTCCGCCGGGTGGTCCACGACGACGCCGATGTCCTTGCAGGACCTCGGTCATGACGCGGACGTCCTCGATCTCGGGCACGTTCTCGAACCGGCACCGCTCGCCGGTGAGGACCGCGGCCGCGAGCAGCTTCAGGGCGGCGTTCTTCGCCCCGCTGACGTGCACGGTCCCGCGCAGCGGCCGGCCGCCCTCGATGCGGAACGCCTCAGGCGGCGTGACCTCGGGCTTGAACTCCCAGTGGAACGGTTTCGCGTCGGCCATCGGCTAGGCCCCGCGACGCGGACCCTCGCGGTGACGCCGCTCGGCGACGCGGATCTGGAGCAGGGCCGTCGGCGAGCTGGGCGCGGGCGGCGGCGAGGTCGGCGCCCTCGGCGAAGCCCGACTCGAGCGTGCGCTCCGCCTCGCGACGCGCCTCCTGGGCCCGCTCGAGGTCGATCTCGGACGCCATGTCGGCGGTCTCGGCCATCACGACGACCTTGTCGGGCCGCACCTGGAGGAACCCGCCGGCGATCGCGAAGCTCTCCTCCTCGTCGCCCTTGCGGATCCGCAGCTCGCCGACGCCGAGCAGGCTCACCAGCGGCGTGTGCCGCGGCAGGATCCCAAGCTCGCCGTCGGCGCCCGGGACCAGCACCATGTCGACATCGTCCTCGTACGCCAACCGCTCCGGCGTCACGATCTCGAGATGGATCGTCATGGGCGTGCCCCGGTCACGCGCCCGCTCTCGGCGTCTGTCTGTCCGGCCGATTCCAGTTCCCGTCGCCGGCTTCGCGCGGCTCGGCCACTGAGATCGCCGGCCTGCCAGCCGCCTACGCGGGCGCTGGCAGCGACCCCAATCCCATCAACGCGAGATGCGGCCGAGCCCGGCTCCCTCGGGAGGGAGAGGGAGGAGAGGGAACCCAGCCTCCGCGTAGCCGGGGCGACGGCGGCCGATCTCAGTGCCCGAGGCGCGCGAAGCCGCCGAAGGGAACTGGAATTGGCCCGACGGCGGCGCGGCGAAAGCGGAGGCGAAGACCACGGCCACTCACCCCTCGAGCTTGGCCGCGTTCGCGCGGACGTCGTCGAGCGTGCCGGCGAGGAAGAACGCCTGCTCCGGCAGCGTGTCGGCCTTGCCCTCGAGGATCTCCTTGAACGAGGCCACCGTGTCCTTGATCGACACGTACTTGCCCTCGCGGCCGGTGAACACCTGGGCGACCGTGAACGGCTGGCTCATGAACCGCTGCAGGCGGCGGGCGCGGGCGACCGTCGCCTTGTCCTCCTCGGACAGCTCGTCGATGCCGAGGATCGCGATGATGTCCTGGAGGTCGCGGTAGCGCTGGAGGACGCGCTTCGTCTCCTGGGCGACGTCGTAGTGGTCGTTGCCGACGACGAGCGGGTCGAGGACGCGCGAGGTCGAGGTCAGCGGGTCGACCGCGGGGTAGATGCCGAGCTCGGCGATCGAGCGCTCGAGGCGGATCGTCGAGTCGAGGTGGGCGAACGTCGTCGCCGGCGCCGGGTCGGTGTAGTCGTCGGCGGGGACGAACACGGCCTGGAGGGACGTGATCGAGCCCTTGCGGGTCGACGTGATCCGCTCCTGGAGGCCGGCCATCTCGGTGGCCAGGTTCGGCTGGTAGCCGACGGCCGACGGCATGCGCCCGAGCAGCGCCGAGACCTCGGAGCCCGCCTGGGTGAAGCGGAAGATGTTGTCGATGAACAGGAGGACGTCGCGGCCCTCCTCGTCGCGGAAGTACTCGGCCATCGTCAGGCCGGTCAGGCCGACCCGCTGGCGCGCGCCGGGCGGCTCGTTCATCTGGCCGAACACGAACGCCGTGCTCTTGATGACGCCCGACTCGGTCATCTCGTGGATGAGGTCGTTGCCCTCGCGGGAGCGCTCGCCCACGCCCGCGAACACCGACACGCCCGCGTGCTTGGTCGCGACGTTGTTGATCAGCTCCTGGATGATGACGGTCTTGCCGACGCCGGCGCCGCCGAAGATCCCGATCTTGCCGCCCTTCTTGAACGGGCAGATCAGGTCGATGACCTTGAGGCCGGTCTCGAAGACCTCGACCTCGGTCGTCTGGTCCTCGAAGGCGGGCGGCGCGCGGTGGATCGGCAGCATGACCTCCGCAGCTGACGTCGCCCTTGCCGTCGATCGGCCGCCCGAGGACGTCGAACACGCGGCCGAGCGTGACCTCGCCCACCGGGACGGTGATCGCGGCGCCGGTGTCGCGGACCTCGGTGCCGCGGGCGAGCCCGTCGGTCGTGGTCATGGCGACGGCGCGCACCCAGTTGTTGCCGAGGTGCTGCTGGACCTCGCACACGAGCGGCAGCTCGCCTTCGCGGATGATCTCGACGGCGTTGAAGATCGCGGGCAGCTGCCCGGCGGGGAACTCGATGTCGACGACCGGCCCGGTGATCTGGATCACCCGGCCGTTCGTGGAGTCGCGGCGTGTCGCCATGGTGGGGAGTGCCTCCTCGTGTTGCGCGGGCCTAGCGGGCCTGGGCGCCGCTCGCGATCTCGACCATCTCGCGAGTGATGTTGGCCTGACGGACCTTGTTGTACGAGAGCGTCAGGTCCTCGATGAGCTCCTGGGCGTTCTCGGTGGCGTTCTTCATCGCGACCATCCGGGACGACTCCTCGCTCGCCTTGGACTCGAGCACCGCCTGGTACAGGCGGGTCGCGACGTAGCGCGGGAGGAGCGCCCGCAGGAAGTCCGCGGGGTTGGGCTCGAACAGGAACTGGTTGCCCGGGATGCCCGTCGCTGTCCTCCGCCGGCTCGACCGGCAGCAGCTGGTCGATGACGGGCTTCTGGACGAGCGTGGACACGAACCGGGAGTAGACGACGTCGACCCGGTCGTACGTGCCGGCCACGTAGTCGTCGGTGACCAGCCGCGCGAGCGGCAGGACGTCGGCGAACGTCGGGCGGTCGCCGAAGCCCTCGAAGTGGGCGGCGATCGGCACCCGGGCGCGGCGCATCGCGTCGCGACCCTTGCGCCCGACGGTCACGACCTTGAGATCGCCCGGGTGGTCGGTGATCTCGCGGGCGACGAGGCGGATCGTGTTGGTGTTGAGCGCGCCCGCGAGGCCGCGGTCGCTGGTGATGATCACGATCAGGCGGTTGTGCTCGCCGGACGAGGTCGCGCGCCGCGAGCAGCGGGTGGTCCTCGCCGGACAGGACGGTCGCGAGATCCGCGATGACCTCGTCGAGCTTGTCCCGGTACGGCCGGGCGGCCAGCGTCGACTCCTGCGCGCGCCGCAGCTTCGACGCCGCGACGAACTGCATCGCGCGCGTGATCTGCTTGATGTTCTTCGCCGAATTGATCCGGCGTCGGATCTCGCGCTGACTCGCCATCGGTCGCTACTCGCGCCTCGCTTACGCCAGGAAGCGCGAGCTTGAAGTCGTCGATCGCCGACTCCAGGGCCGCCGTCAGCTCGTCGGTCAGGGTCTTGGTCTTGCCCAGCTCGTCGAGGATCTGCGGGCGCTCGGTCTCGAGGAACCGGTACAGCCCGATCTCGAAGTCCTTGACCTTGGGCGTCGGCACGTCGTCCAGCTTGCCGCTCGTCGCGGCCACGAGGATCGCGACCTGCTTCTCGACGGGCAGCGGCTGGTACTGCGGCTGCTTCATGATCTCGGACAGCTTCTCGCCGCGGTTCAGCTGGTCGCGGGTCGCCTTGTCGAGGTCGCTCGCGAACTGCGCGAACGCCGCGAGGGCGCGGTACTGGGCGAGGTCGAGCTTGAGCGGCCCGGCGACCTTCTTCATCGCCTTGGTCTGCGCGGCGGAGCCGACGCGCGACACCGAGATGCCGATGTTCATCGCGGGCCGCTGGCCGGCGTTGAACAGGTCGGTCTCGAGGAAGATCTGGCCGTCCGTGATCGAGATCACGTTGGTCGGGATGTAGGCGGACACGTCGTTGGCCTGCGTCTCGACGATCGGCAGCGCCGTCAGCGAGCCGCCGCCGTTCGCCTCGCTCATGCGGGCGGCCCGCTCGAGCAGCCGGCTGTGGAGGTAGAAGACGTCGCCCGGGTAGGCCTCGCGGCCGGGCGGGCGGCGCAGCAGCAGCGACATCTCGCGGTACGCCCACGCGTGCTTGGACAGGTCGTCGTAGACGCACAGCGCGTCCTTGATCAGCCGGTCGCCCACCTGGACGCCGTTCTCCATGATCTCCTCGCCCATCGCGACGCCCGCGTACGGGGCGAGGTACTGGAGCGGGGCGGGATCCTCGGCGCCGGCGACGACGACGATCGTGTGCTCCATCGCGCCGTACTTCTCGAGGGTCGCGACGGTCTGCGCCACGGTCGAGAGCTTCTGCCCGATCGCGACGTAGATGCAGACGAGGTCGCCGCCCTTCTGGTTGATGATCGTGTCGATCGCGATGGCGGTCTTGCCGGTCTGGCGGTCGCCGATGATCAGCTCGCGCTGGCCGCGGCCGATCGGGATCAGGGCGTCGATGGCCTTGATGCCCGTCTGGACCGGCGTGTCGACCGACTGGCGGGTGATGACGCCGGGCGCGATGCGCTCGACCGGGCGCGTCGTCGTGCGCGGGATCTCGCCCTTGCCGTCGAGCGCGTTGCCGAGCGGGTCCACGACCCGGCCCAGGAGCGCCTCGCCGACCGGGACCTCGACCACGCGACCGGTCGTCCGGACGATGTCGCCTTCCTTGATCGCCGACGGGTCGCCGAGGATGACCGCGCCGACCGTCTCCTCCTCGAGGTTGAGGGCCAGGCCCATCACCCCGCCGGGGAACTCGAGCATCTCGGACGCGAGCGCCGCGTCGAGGCCGTAGATCTGCGCGATCCCGTCGCCGACCTCGACCACGGTCCCGACGCTGCGGGTCTCGGTGGTCGCGTCGAACGACTCGATCTGGCTCTTGATGATGCTGATGATCTCGTCTGACCGGATGGCCATGGCGTCTCCGTTCGGGCGTTGTTAGCGGGGTCGTGTCCCGCGTTGAGCTGGTCGCGGAGCCGCTCGAGGCGGCCGCGGATGGAGGCGTCGAGGAGCCGGTCGCCGATCTGGACGGTGAGCCCGCCCAGGAGCGCCGGGTCGATCGCGGTGCGGAGGTCGACCGTGGATCCGGCCATCGCCTCGACCCGCGTGCGGATCGCGGCGGTCTCGTCCTTGGTGAGCGGGCGCGGCGGTGGTGACCGTGGCCACGACGACCCCGTTGTGCGCGTTCAGCTGGCGCTGGTACTGGTCGCTCACCCGCTGCAGGTCGCGGACCCGGCCTCGCTCGACGATCAGGCTCACGAGCCGGAGCGCACCCGGGCGGATCCGGCCCTCGAGCAGCTTCCCCGACCACCGCCGAGGCGCTGGGCCGAGCGGGACGGCCGGGCTGTCGACGACAGGCTGGACCTCGGGCCGCGCGAGCATGTCGGCAGCGAGCGCGAGGTCGTCGCGCCAGCCGTCGAGCTCGCCGTCGCGCAGGGCGACCTGGAAGGCCGCCTCCGCGTAGCGGCGGGCGGCCGTGGTCGGCGGCCATCAGTCGCGCCATCAGCCGGCGGACCCGCCGGCGGCCGGATCGGCGAGGAAGTCGGCCACGAGCTTGCGCTGGCGATCGCCGGTCATCGACTCGCCGACCACGCGACCGGCGGCCGCGAGGGCGAGGTCGGTGACCTCTCCCCGGAGCTCGGCGACGGCACGCTGGCGCTCCGCGTCGATCTCGACTGGTCGCGCGTTCGCGCAGCCGGGCGATCTCGTCGCGGGTGGCGGCGATGTCCTGTTCTCGGGCCTCGGCCGCGACCTTCTGGGCGCGGTCGAGGATCTCGTTGGCCTCGCGACGGGCCTCCGTGATGGTGGTCTGTCGCTCCTGCTCGGCGGACTCGCGGTCGCGGCGCGCCTGCTCGGCGTCCTGCAGCCCCTGCTCGATCCGTGACGGCGGTCGCCGAGGGTCTTGATCAGGCCCCCGAACGCGATGCGCTGGACGATCAGGAAGAACACGACGAAGTTGGCCGCGGCGACGATGATCCAGAACACGTTGATCTGGAACTTCGCCTCCTCGGCCGCCGGCTGGGCGACCTGGCGCAGGACCTCCCCAACGACGGCGAGGGTGTCCATGGGCGTCACCGTTTCGCGGGTCAGCCCGCGGCGGGCTTGATGAAGATCGCGAGCAGGCCGACGACGACCGCGAGGACGCCGAGGCCTTCGGCGAACGCCGCGAGGATGATCGCCAGGCCGCGGATCTCACCGGCCGCCTCGGGATTGCGCCCGATCGCGGCGGCGGCGAGGCCGGCGAGGATGCCGATCCCGATGCCCGGGCCGATCACGCCGAGGGCCGCAAGGGCGCCGAGGTTTTCCATGTTCCGTGTTCCCTCCGTGTCCCGGGTTGCGTTCCCGGTCTTGGTCCCGTGATCGGGTGGTCAGTGGGCCGCCGCTTCGACGGCGTGGATCGTGGCTTCGGCGGACTCGGCCGCCTCGTGCTCCTCGCCGTGACCCTCGATCGCGACCAGCGTGAACATGAGGGTCAGGGTGGCGAAGATCAGCGCCTGGACGGCGTTGAGCAGCACCTCGAGCGCGAGCATCGCCATCGGGATGATCGCGAGGGTCAGGGCCGTCAGGACGCCCAGCGCGACCTCGCCGCCGTAGATGTTGCCGAACAGTCGCATCGAGAGCGTGATCGGCTTCACGAACTCGAGCAGGAGCTCGGTCAGGCCGACGAACAGGGCGATCGACCCGGCCCCGACGCCCTTCTTGAACTCCCCGAACGGGAAGAACTTGCCGAGGTAGCCGACGCCCAGGTGCTTGAAGCCCTGGTACTCGATGAACACGAACGCGACCAGCGCCAGGCCGATCGTGACGTTCAGATCGCTCGTGGGGGCGCGGAGCTGGTCGACCTTCCCGATCGGCGGGATCAGGCCGCTCCAGTTGCAGAACAGGATGAACAGGAAGAAGCCGGCGAACAGCGGGATGTACGGCTTGGACTGGGGGCCGCCGAGCGAGGTGCCGAAGTTCTCGAGCAGCTCGTAGACGTACTCGATCACGTTCTGGCCGCGGCCCGGGATCAGCTCGTGCTTCCGGCTGAGCAACCACAGCAGCACGATCACGAGGATCGTGATGATGAACATCGTGACCAGCGTCGAGGACAGGCTCACCTGGAACGTGATCAGGTCGCGTGCTCTGCGGCCTGGCCGTCGAGGCTCCAGACCGCGTGGGGCGCCGGGAACTCCAGGTTGCCGTTGATGTAGCAGACCGGGAACTCGCAGGTCAGGTTCTGGGGCTTTTCCTTGTCGAAGGGCGGGAACAGCAGGAACGCGAACACGTCGATGACGATCACGAAGATCAGCAGCAGCCCGATGGCAACGGGGTTGCTGATACCGCGCTTCGTCTGCGCCGTGTCGCCCGTCACGTTTCCTCCCAAGCAGCCGCGCGGCCATGGGCCACGCTCGTCCGTGCCCGTTCCGTGGCCGGTTTAGTCGAACCGCTTCAGGAACCGTGTGATCAAGCGGTAGATCCCGACCGTCCCGATCCCGACGCCGGCGAGGAAGCCGACGAGGACGAAGACCGGCAGAGTCCCGAGCCTCTGGTCTGCCCAGTAGCCCGCTGCCACACCGGCGAGGGTCGTCACCAGGAGGACCATCCCGACTTCGGAGAAGAGTGCGAAATACGCTCCGTAGCCGGTGTTCATGGGCGACCCATCACCGCGCAGGACTATACCAGAGGCCCCCGCGGATTCGGAAAGGTGACGGCGGCGAATCGACCGGGTTGCGGGTGAGGCGCCGCCGGGCGCCGGTTGTGCCTAGGGCTGGGCGATCGAGAGGATCGCGTCGAGGTCCACGCGACCGTTGCCGGTGGTGCGGACCTCGATCGTGTGGCTGCCGGCCGTCGTGGACCGCGCGTAGAGCACGCTTGCGCTCGTGGGTCTTCTTCGACTTCGTGCTGATCGAGGACGAGGTCACCCGCACGCCGTCGACGTAGACGTTGAAGCTGCCGTGCGTCTTGCCCATGGTGCCGACGATCGCGAACCCGCGGCCCGTGAACGTCATCGTCGCCGTCTTGCTCTTGCCGGTCGTCGCGTGCGAGTGCTGCCGCCCGAGGGATTGCCCTTCGACGACTTCGCCCAGCCCGTCGAGTAGACGATCGAGCCGCTGGTGTCCTGGGTCCGCACGACCGGAACTTCGGCCCGGTCCCGAGTCGCCGTGTGGTTCTTCTTGTCGGTGATCTTGGCGCGGAACTGGTAGGCGTCCGGGGAGTTATCGCAGGTTGCGGGTGCTCGAGGTCGCCGTCGTCGACGTGACCACCGTCGCGAACGCGCCGCCGTTGCTGCTCTGGTAGAGGCGGTAGGACTTCAGCGTCGTGCCGCTCGTCAGGCCGCACCAGGACAGCTTGACCGGCGTCGTGGAGCCGATCGTGGTGCCGGTGACGAAGGTCGGCCGCGGGCCGTCGGCGAACGGGTAGGCGCTCGGGGCCGTCGATCGTGACGAAGACAGTCGCGGTAGCCGTGAAGCGCACCCGCGTCGGTGATCGTGTAGGTGAACGTGTCGGTGCCGGTCGAGCAGCCGATCGGGTCGTAGGTCAGGCTCGTCGGCCGTCGGTGCCGCGATCGTGACGATGCCCGCGCGACCCTCGGCGACCGAGGTGATGTGTGACCGGGTCGGCCAATTCGCCCGGGCCGCCGGAGTCGTTGCCGAGACGTCGATCGTGGTCGGGCCCGCGAGGCGGGCGGTCGCGACGTCGTTGCCGGCGATCGGCGGATCGTTGATGCCGCGAGACGTCGATCGTGAACGACTGGTCGGCGCTGGTGTCGACGCCACCGTCGGCCGTGCCGCCGTCGTCGTGGATGTGGACCGTGACGTTGGCGACGCCCGTTCCGTTCACGACCGGCTTGAAGGTCAGGTCGCCGTTCGCGTTGACGACGGCGGGGTCGGAGAACAGCGACGGGTTGTCGTTGCCGTGATCTCGAAGGACAGCGATCTGGCCGCCCTCGTCGGCCGGTCCGGCCGAGATGTCAGTCGCCCAGGTGGACACGATCTGGAGGACCGGCGGGTCCTCAGCTGAGGTCGCGTCCGGGCCCGGTGAACGAGGGCACGTCGTTGACGCTGTCGACCGTGACGTGAACGTCTGGGTGGGGCTGTTGTCGTCGCCGCCGTTCGCGGTGCCGCCGTTGTCGATGACCTGCACGCCGATCGTCGCGGTTCCGTTGGCGTCGTCCGCCGGGCTGTGTAGGTCAGCTTGCCGTCGCGTCGACGCTCGGCCCGCTCGCGAACAGACCCGGCGTTGGTGTTCGAGGTGACGTCGAACGTGATGGTCTGCCCGCTCTCGTTCGCGGGGCCGGTGGAGATGCCGGTCGCCCAGTCGGACACGGTCTGCGTGCCGGCGTCCTCGTCCACGTCCTGGTCGGCCCGTCGGTGAACGACGGTGCGTCGTTGACGTCGTCGACCGTGATCGTGAACGTCTTGGTCGCGCTCGGTGTCGTCGCCGCCGTTTGCCGTGCCGCCGTTGTCCTTGGCCTGGACGGAGACCGTCGTCGACCCGTTGGCGTTCGCCGCGAGCGTGTAGGTGAGCGTTCCGTTGGACGCGACGTCGGGCTGGCCTCCGCCGGTGAACAGGCCGTTGTTGTCGTTGCTGACGTCGAAGGTCACGGTCTGCGACCCCTCGTTGAACGCGCCCTCGTCGATCGACGTGGCCCAGGCGCCGATCGTGCGGCCGCCGCCATCCTCGTCGTCGGTGACGTCGGCGCCACGCGTGAACGTCGGCGCGTCGTTTACGGAGTTGATGCGTCATCGAGACCGTGCCGAGATCGGTCTTGCCGTTCCCATCGCTGACGGTGTAGGTGAAGCTGTCTGGCCCGTTCGCGTCCGGGTCGGGGGTGTAATTGACGTCGTCGCCGCCCGATCCGATTGCCGCGGTGCCCTTCGCCGGGTTCGAGACGCCCGTGACCGTCGAGCGTCTCTCCGGTGTCGGGGAGGGCCGTGTCGTTGGCGAGCACGTCGATCGAGGTCGTATTGGCGTCCTCATCGATCGTCTTCGAGTCGGGGAACGCGGTCGGCGGGTCGTTCTGGGGCGTGATCGTGATCGAGGCGGTCACGGGGCTCGATGAATCCGGGTCAAAGTCTGTCGCGGTGAAGTCGAACGAGTCGCTGCCGTTGTAGTCCGCGTCCGGCATGTAGTCCACGGTCGCCGTGCAAGCCGGCGCGTCGGAGACGCAGTCAGGCGAGGAGATCGACCCCAGGGCGCCAAACGTCGGGGGCACCTGGATGTCGAAGTGGTCGATCAATCCCCCATCGGGGTCGGTCGCAGAGAGCGTGATGGTCTTCGTATGGTCCTCGAGCGTCGTGACCGACACGGGTGGGACAACGGGCGGGTCGGTAGCGAAGACCTGGGCCGGCGTGAGGCCGACGATGAAGAGTGCCGTGACGGTGACACTCGCGATTCGCTTCATGGATGCGTTTCCCCTCAACACGGCGCGACTACCGTCTTTGACTTGTTTGTGGTTCCACCTGGCCCGCTCAAGATCAGGATCACGACGTGCGAGTCACCAGGGTTATAGGTCGGGTCAGATGCATAGTCGTACGAGACACTCGAGGCGTGGGACGTAAGCGAATCGATGTGCCACGTGTAGCCAGTGACGTGTTTCGCCTTTGTCACCCTGAACGTGTAGGCGGCAGTGCCGGAGGTGCAGGTAGCAGAGATCCCGCCCGACGGCGCCGGGATCGGCGTAGGAGTCGGCTTGGGCGTCGGTTTTGGCGTGGGCTTGGGCGTCGGCTGGGGCGTGGGAGCCGGCGTCACCTGTGGCCGCGGCGTGGGGCGCGGGGTCGGGCGCGGGGTGCGGCGAGGCGTCGGCTTCGGTGTCGGCTGGCGCGCGGAGGGCGACGGGCTGGTGCCGGTCGCGGGCGACGCGGAGGGGCCGACGGCCTGACCCGAGGCGGGCTCGACGCTGGGCGCCTGCGACGGCGGCTCCGTGATGATGATCGCGACCGGGGCCGCCGATTCAGGGCCGTCCGTTGCGAGACGCGGCTGGGCGGCAAACATCGGCCCGACCGTGGTCACGAGCAGGACCACCAGGATCGCCCCGAGCAGCACCGTCGCGGAGTCGCGGTACAGCCGGTAGCGGCGCGAGGGCGGCGACGAGCTCGCGGAGACCTTGGGCGCGGTCTTGGCCGCGACGGCGGCGACGGGCACGGCGGTCGGAGGCGCGGCGGTCTTGATCGCGGCAGCCGGTGACTTGAGCACGAACTTGGGGGACGCGGCCGGCTTGGGCTCGGCGAGCTCGGATGTGGCCGCGAGCGCGGCAGCCGCGGGGAGGGCCGGCAGCATCGAGGAGTCCGACTCCGCGACGACCGGCTCCATCGTCTCCTTGTCGGCTCCCGCGAAGAGCTCCGAGAGCTCGGCACCGGCGAAGTAGTCGGAGAGGCCGATCGGGCGATCGTCGAGCAGGCCGATCCGCCAGGCGATATCGGTCTCGGTGAGCTCCTGCATCGGCGTCGTGGCGTTGATCCTGGCCTCGGCGGCGCGATTGCGCCGGATGACCACCAAGGCCATCGCCGCGATGACGACGATGACGGCCAGAACGACGACGATCAGCAGCGGCCCCATGACCCCTCAACACCGGTACGCTCAGTTGCCCCGGCGAGCCGATCCTAACATCGTTCCCGGATCGTGCCCGTTGCCCGAAAGTCACCCTCCGGTACGGGGTGGCAGGGTGGGCTCGGGTGAGGTCCGAATCCCTCTGGACCGCCGCTCACGTCGCCGGCTTGTCGGACTCGTACGACTCGGCCTCGAGGGCGTCCGCCGCTCCGCCCCGGGTCAGCAGGAACAGGCCGAGCCCGAACGCGACCGCGAGGCCCATGAACGCGTAGACCTGCCCTGTGCCCGAGAGCACGAGCGACAGGACCGCGAGCAGGATGCAGATCCCGTAGATCACGAGCACGGTCTGGCCGTGCGACAGGCCGAGGTCGAGCAGCCGGTGGTGGATGTGCCCGCGGTCCGGCGTGAACGGCGAGTGACCGGTGGCGAGGCGGCGGACGATGATCCAGAAGGTGTCGATGATCGGGACGCCGAGGACGAGCAGGGCGACGACGACCTTGGCCGAGCCGAGGATCGAGAGCAGCGCCAGCGTGTAGCCGACGAACATCACGCCGCTGGTGCCGATGAAGATCGACGCCGGGTGGAAGTTCCAGCGCAGGAACCCGAGCAGCGACGCCGGCCAGCGCGAAGCACAGCACGCCGACGAACGGCTGGTTCGGGCCCGTCGTGAGCGAGATCAGGCCGAGGGTCACCGCCGCGATCAGGGCGATGCCGGACGACAGGCCGTCGAGCCCGTCGATGAAGTTGATGCTGTTGATCATCCCGACGATCCAGACCATCGTGAACCCGATGGCATAGGGCTCGGACAGGACGATGGTGCCGCTGCCGAACGGGTTGTTCACGAAGGTCACCGTGATTCCGGCCACCACCGCGATCGCCGCCACCGCGACCTGGCCCAGCAGCTGCCAGCGGGCCCGGAGCTGGAGGGTGTCGTCGAGCACGCCGATGAGCGTCGCCACGACCCCGCCGACCAGCAGGCCGAGGATCTCGGACGGGTCGATGGAGCGCGGGATCGGGCATGACCTCGAGTCGTGTCGTTGGCGAGCAGGACGCCGAGCGACGACCAGGAAGAACGCGATCGCGACCCCGATGCCGCCGCCGCGCGGGATCGGGCGCTTGTTCACTCGCCGGTGATCCGGGCGATCGACGTTGTCGAGGCGAATCGCCAGACGGCGGACGAGCGGGGTGATCAGGAGCGAGATCAGCGCCGCGGACAGGAAGGCGACGACGAGGAGCGGGAGCACCTCGTCGAACGTCCCGATCAGGCGCATCGCGTGGTCAGTCGGCGCCCCGTGGGAGCCCCGGCACCGGGAAGCGGGCGACCAGCGTCGCGGACCTCGGCCGCGGATCCGGTCGTGGACGGCCTCGTCGTCGCGGCGCTCCAGCGCCTCGACGATCCAGCCGCCGATCTGCGCCATCTCGGCCGGACCCATGCCGCGGGTCGTCGTGGCCGGCGTCCCGACGCGGATCCCGGACGCGACGTTGGGCGGGTTCGCGTCGAACGGGATCGCGTTCTTGTTCACGGTGATCCCGACGTCGTCGAGCAGCGCCTCGGCCTCCTTGCCCGTGACGCCCGAGCGGTGTCACGTCGACGAGCGCGAGGTGGTTGTCCGTGCCGCCGCTGACGAGCCGCGCACCTGCGTCGGCGAGCGTCTGCGCGAGGACCTTGGCGTTCTCGATGGTGCGGGCCTGGTCGCGGCGGAAGTCGCCGCCCGCCGCCAGCTTGAACGCGACGGCCTTGGCGGCGACGACGTGCATGAGCGGCCCGCCCTGCACGCCCGGGAACACGGACTTGTCGATCGCCTGCGCGAGGGTGTTCTTGCCCAGCGCCGGGAAGTCGGCGCGATCGATGCCCGGCGGCAGGTCCGCGCGCGCGAACACGACACCACCGCGCGGCCCGCGCAGCGTCTTGTGGGTCGTGGTGGTGACGAGGTCCGCGTGCGGGAACGGGCTGGGGTGGAGTCCGGCGGCCACGAGGCCCGCGACGTGGGCCATGTCCACGAACAGCAGCGCACCGACGCCGTGGGCGATGTCGGCCATCCGCTCGAAGTCCCAGGTCCGCGGGTAGGCCGACGCGCCGGCGACGACGACCTTCGGCCGCACCTCCGCCGCCTGCGCCTCGAGCGCGTCGTAGTCGATCCGCTCGTCGTCGCGGGTGACGCCGTACGCGTGCACCTCGTACAGGCGGCCCGAGAAGTTCACGGGCGAGCCGTGGGTCAGGTGGCCGCCATGGGCGAGGTTCATGCCCAGGATCCGGTCGCCGGGGCGGAGGACCGAGAAGTACGCGGCCATGTTGGCCTGGGCGCCCGAGTGGGGCTGGACGTTGACGTGGTCCGAGCCCGGGAACAGCGCGAGCGCGCGGTCGCGGGCGAGGTTCTCGGCGATGTCCACGTACTCGCAGCCGCCGTAGTAGCGCTTGCCCGGCAGGCCCTCGGCGTACTTGTTGGTCAGCCACGAGCCCTGGGCCTCGAGGACGGCGCGCGTAGACGTAGTTCTCGCTGGCGATCAGCTCGATCTTGTCGGCCTGGCGATGGCGCTCCTGCTCCATCGCGGCCCACAGCTCCGGGTCCACCTCGGAGATCGGCGCCCACGCCGAGTCAGGGACGGCGTTCGCATGGGTCTCCGTGGAGGCGGCCGGTGCGACGGTGGCTTCGGACACGGACAGACCTCCAGGCGAGTCGGGCGCAGGCATCGGGGCGGGCCTATTGTCCCATGCGTCCGGCCTCCGGGCGGGGAGGGTCTGGCCGCAATTAGCCCGCCCGCGTCCAGCGCCCGCGTCCAGCCGCCCCGTGCCACCCGGCGCCCGCGCCCAGCCGCCCCGCGCCACCCCGAGTGGCACAAGGACTCGCCCGTTCGGGATGTCGCCACCCGGACTCCCCAAACGAACCGATTCGGGAGTCTCACGCGCGATATGTCGCGCCCGGCTCTCCGGATCTCGAAGCAACGCGCCGTTGTGCGTCCCGGGTGGCGCGACACGGGCGCGGCGGGCAGGAACCTTTTGGAGAGCCGGAACCTTTTGCGATCCCGACGACATACCATCCGAAGCGCGACGACCAAGCCGCGCCGTCACCGAGAGTGGTCGTGGATCAGCGAGAACTCGTCGAGCGAGCGATGCGAGGCGATCACGACGCCTTCGCCGTGCTCGCCGGGCGGTTCGTCGCGCGCCTCGACGGGGCGGCCCGCCTGATCCTGCGGGATCCGGAGCTCGCGCGGGACGCGGTCCAGGAGGGCTTCATCGGCGCCTGGCGCAACCTGCCGACGCTCCGCGATCCGGATCGCTTCGAGCCGTGGCTGCGCCGCCTTGTCTTCCGCGCCTGCATCGACATGATCCGGCGCCGTGGACGGCGGCCGATGGAGGTCGAGCTCTCGCCGATCGACGGACCGACCTTCGACGGACCGGCCGTCGGCGACATGGCCTCGCTCATCGCCGACCGCGAGATGCTCGACGCCGCCCTCAAGCAGCTGCGACCCGAGTGGCGAGCGGTCATGGTCCTGCACTTCTACCTCGGGCTGCCGCTGACCGACGTCGCATCGGCGCTCGACATTCCCGTCGGGACGGCGAAGTCGCGGCTTCATCGCGGCCTCGCGGAGATGCGCGCCTCCATCAACGGGGACCTCACCGTGCCGCCCGCGCCCGCGCCTGGAGGGCAGCCCGCATGACCGCCTTCGACCGACTCGAGCCCCAGCTGCCGCAGCTCATGGACGAGCTGGCGCCGGCTCGAGTCCCCGACTACTTCGACGACATGCTCCTGCAGTCCGCTGGCACGCGGCAGCGGCCTCGATGGAGCTCCCTCGAACGATGGATCCCGATGGGCGCAATCGCCCATACCGCGCCAATCCGCCAGGTCCCGTGGCGCCCGATCCTGCTCGCCGCGCTGCTCCTCGTCGCCGCAACGCTCACGCTCATCCTGTATGCGGGATCGCACCGCGAGGTCCCGCGTCCGTTCGGCGACGGCCCCAACGGGCTGATCCTCTATTCCGCCGATGGCGACATCGCCGCCGTCGACCCGGACACCGGAGAATCGCGGCGTCGTGGTCGGCGGCCCCGAGCACGACGGGCGACCGGTCGTCTCGCCCGACGGTCGGTCGATGCGTGTTCACGCGGACGACGGGTTCCAGGGACGCCCTGTGGGTCGCCGGCGTCGACGGCTCGAACGCACGTGAGCTGCCGGACACCGGTGCGGTCGATGGCTCGATCGACTGGTCGCCCTCGGGCGACCGTCTCGTCGTTACGCCGCACGACTCCGGGGTGCCCAAGGTGATCGACGTCGCGTCCGGCAGCGCGACGGAGCTGACGTTTGCGGCCGGCATCTCGTCGGCGACGTGGCGGCCCGGACACGACCAGCTCCTGGTCACGGTCGGTCGCGCCGGACGCGACGAGGACGTTCTCGCTGGTGGGCGCCGACGGCACCGGCCAACGCCTGATCACGACTGCGCCAGGTCATCGTGTCCGGACCGTCCATGTCGGCCGACGGCTCGTTGCTCGCCTACTCCACCTGGAGGCACCATCGGTGGCGAGGACGGCTGCACATCGACGAGGGCCGGCTGCACGTCGTCGCGATCGACGGTGGCGCGGACGTGCTCCTCACCCCTGCCGGCGGCCGACGGCTTCATCTGGCAGTTCCCCGCGCTCTCGCCGGACGGCTCGCACGTCGTCGCGTTGCGATTCGCCAACGAGTCGACGACCGCACGAGGTCCAGGTCGGCGTCATCTCCATCCGCTGACCCGACGCGACCGGTGATCCTCGGCGAGGTCCACGTGCTGGCGAGCAAGGAGCACAGATCGCGTTCTCGCCGGACGGCACCCAGGTCATCGTCACGTACAGCGACGACGGGCTCGACCTGGATCTATCCCATCGAGGGTGGCCCTGGGACGCGGACTCCCGGTATCCGCGCTGCAGTACAGCTGGGCGCGCGGGCGACCGTAGCTCGGCCCGGCGTTCCAGACCGGCTCGTGACCGCCGGCGGCCAGACGCGTCTCGCCGTGATCGGCGCGACGCCGAGCCGCTGCGCTCGTTCGCCGCCGACGGCAGCCGGCTGCTCGCCGGCCGAGGCGGCGCGATTGCGGCTCGGACTCTACCGATGGCGATCGGCGATCCTGGTCTACGGAGACCGGCGTGACGGTCCAGGGCCTCTCGACGGCGACTGGACGGGCGTCAGCGACCAACGTCAGGCACGCCCGCGATCCGCTCGTCGAGGATCGTCGCGATCGCGCCGGGTCGATTGCGCCTGCGCGCAGGATCGCGGGGCGTTCGGTCGTGCAGTCGACGACCGTCGAGCCCGGGCCGCCGCGGATCGGGCCGCCGTCGATGACGAGCGCGACCGCATTGCCGAGCGTGCCGGCGACCTCGGCGGCATCGCGGGCATCGGGCTGGCCGGACAGGTTGGCCGAGGTCGTGGGGAGGGGTCCGAGTCGCGCCGCGAGCGCACGCGGCGCCGGATGGTCCGGCACGCGGACGCCGATGGTGGGCGTGCCGGCGGCGAGCACCTGCGGGAGGCGCGCGTCCGGGCGCACCGGCAGGACGAGCGTGAGGCCGCCCGGCCAGAGTCGTTCCGCGAGCGAGGCGGCGCGCCGCCGAGGGAACGCCCAGCGACCACGCCTGCTCAGCGTCGGCGAGCAGCACCGCGACGGCCTTCTCCGGCGGCCGCTGCTTGGCGGCGAACAGGCGCTCGATGGCGTCGGGGAGCGCGAGGTCCGCGGCGATCCCGTAGACGGTGTCGGTGGGGATCGCGACGATCCGGCCCTGCCGCAGCAGCTCGACGGCCTCCGCGCGGGCGGCGTCGCCGTCGGGGAGCACCCTGGTCGCCGTCACGAGACCGCCAGCCGCTCGCCGTTGCGCTCCGCCTCATCGGGCGGCGCCAGCACGAGCGCCTCGATCAGCGCCGCGACCCCGTCCTCGTCGACCGGCGCCGCCACGTACCGGGCGGCCGCGCGCACCTCCGCGGGCGCCGACGCCATCGCCGCCCCGTGCCCCGCGTCCTCGATCATCTCGAGGTCGTTGAGCGCGTCCCCGGCGGTCATGACCTGGCTCATCGGGATGCCGGCCCGGTGCGCGAGCCACGCGACCGCCCGCCCCTTGGTGACGCCGGGCGCGACGAACTCGAGGAACCGCGGGTGCGAGACCGTCGCCCCGGCGCGTCCCGCGAACGTCCGCCGCGCCTCCTCGATCAGCTCCATCGGCCGCGGCGGGTCGCCGACCGCGATGACCTTGGACACCGGCCGGCGGATCGACGCCGCGAGGTCCGCGACCACGTCCGCCTCCGGCCCCAGGTAGCCCGAGTAGTCCTCGAACCGGGCGTCGCCGCGCCAGACGACGATCCGCTCCAGGTCGTTGACGTGCGGGTCCAGGCCCCGCTCGAGACACCAGGTGATCGCCGCGCGGGCGGCCTCGGCCGACATCGGCGTGTGGTGCAGGATCCGGCCGACCGGGGCGCGGAACGGGAGCTCGTCGGGGTCGACGACGAAGGGCCGCGCCGGCATCGCGCGGACGATTGCCCCCTGGTGGCCGATGATCGGGTCGGTGAGCCCGAGCTGGAAGGCGTAGACGGCGGCCGAGCTCGCCATCCGGCCGGTCGCGATCGAGACCCTGACCCCGCGCGCCATCGCCTCGCGGATCGCGGTGGCGGTGCGATCCGACACCCGGAAGTCGTGGCCGATGACCGTCCCGTCGAGGTCGAGGGCGATCATGCGGACCGGAAACACGGCCGCCGGCCGGGTCGCGGGTCGGAGGTCCTCCATGGCGCCGGGTCGAGCGGGCCCGCTCACGCGGGCGACAACTCGATGCGGACCAGCCGCGGCCGGCCCGCGAGGTCGGGCATGACGGTGCATCGGGCGCCCGGCAGGCGTTCGGCCACCTCGTGCGCCACGGCGTCGCCCTGCTCCGCCCCGATCTCGAGCAGCGCGATCCCGTCGAGCTCGGTGACGTTGGGCAGGCGGTCGATCAGGCGGCGGACGACGTCGAGGCCGTCGGGTCCGCCGTCCAGCGCGGCCTGCGGCTCGTAGGCGAGCTCCGGCGCCAGCTTCGGCAGCTCGTCCGTCGGCACGTACGGCAGGTTCGCGCACACGACCGCGTACGGCGGCTCCACGTGGTACGGGAGGAGGTCCGCCGTGACGAACACCATCCGGTCGGCGACGCCGTGCCCGACGGCGTTCTCGCGGGCGAGCTGCAGGGCGTCCTCGGACACGTCGATCGCGATCACCATGACCTGATCGGCCATCTTGCGGCGGCGCAGGGCGGCCAGGACGGACACGGCGATCGCACCGGTCCCGGTGCCGACGTCGACCACGCGCAGCGCCGGCGCGCCGGGCAACCGCGGCGTCGCCGTGAGCCGGGCGACGATCTCGTCGATCGCGGCATCCACCAGGAGCTCCGTCTCGGGCCGCGGGATCAGCGCGCGCGAGTCCGTCGCGAACGCGAGCCCGTGGAACTCGCGGAAGCCGCGGATGTAGGCGACAGGCTCGCCCCGCACGCGGCGCTCGACGGCAACATCGAACGCCTTGCGCGCGTCCGGCCCGACCGGTGCGTCGGGATGGGCAAGGACGCCGACGCGATCGATGCCCAGCGTCTGGCCCAGCAACAGCTCGGCGTCGAGGCGCGCCGACTCCGAGCCGGACGCGGCGATCTGCTCGGCCGCGACGCGGACGAGCTCGGACACGGTGACGGCGGCGTCGGCCATCGACCCCTACATCCGGATCGTGACGTCGAGGTCGAGGCTCTTGCGCAGGACCTCCGCGGACGTGCCGCCGCGCCACCGGTGGAACAGCAGATCGACGGTCCCCTCGCCCACCCGCAGGTTCGTGACCGTCACCTTCTGGAGCCAGTCGGGCAGCTCCGGGCGCTCCAGCTCGAGCTCATGCCGGTCCGCGTGCGGGCGCAGCCCGAGCATCGTCTCGAGGAACAGGAACAGCGAGCCTGCCGCCCAGGCCTGCGGCGAGCACGCGACCGGGTACGGGACGGGGACCGGCGAATGGTCGCGGTCGAAGCCGCAGAACAGCTCGGGCAGCCGGAAGTCGGCGAAGTGCTGCGCGGCCTCGAACATCCGGCCAACCAGGCGATTGGCGTCCTCGTGCCGTTCGTAGCGCTTGAATCCGGCCGCGATCAGCGAGACGTCGTGGGGCCAGACCGTGCCCGTGTGGTAGCCGAGCGGGTTGTAGCCGGACTGTCCCGCCGCGTACGTCCGGATCCCCCAGCCGCTGAACATGTCGGGCGCCATCAGCCGGTCGATCACGCGCCGCGCGCGATCCGGCGAGGCGATCCCGGACCACAGGCAGTGCCCGGCGTTCGAGGCGATCGCGTCCGCCTGCCGCTTGTCGCCGTCGAGCGCCATCGCGTAGAAGGCCTGGTCGTCGGACCAGAACGCCGCCTCGAAGCGCTGGCGGAGCAGCTCCGCGTCCGCTTCCAGCCGCGACGGCGAGCGCCTCGTCCCCGCGCAGCCGGGCCAGCCGCGCCACGCGCACCTTGGCGTCGAACACGTATCCCTGGACCTCGGCCAGCGCGATCGGGGTCGAGGCGAGCTTCCCGTTGCGGTCGCGGATCCCGTCGCTCGAGTCCTTCCAGCCCTGGTTGAGGAGGCCCCTGGGCCCCCGCCGCTGGTACTCGATGAACCCGTCGCCGTCGCGGTCGCCGTAGCGGTCGATCCAGTCGAGCGCGCGCAGGGCGGTCGGCCACAGGCGGTCGACGAGACCCATGTCGCCGGTCCAGTCGAAGGTTGCCGCGAACAGGATCAGCCACAGCGGCGTGGCATCGGCCGAGCCGTAGTAGGGGCGGAACGGCAGCTCGCCGGTACGCGCCATCTCGCCCGTGCGCAGCTCGTGGAGGATCTTGCCGGGCTCCGCGTCCCGTTCCGGGTCCTCGTCCGCCGCCTGGAGCGTGGCCAGCACCTCGAGCGTCTCGACCGCGACCTGGGGCCGCACGCACAGCGCCTGGAACGACGCGATGATCGCGTCCCGCCCGAACAGCGTCGTGAACCACGGCACGCCCGCCGCGAGATAGCGCTCCGCGTCGCCGGGGCCGTCATTGACCAGCAGCCGCAGGTCGCTGGTCGAACGGGCGATCGCGAGGTTGACGAGCTCGTTGTCGGTCTTGATCTCCGACACGCTCCGGCTCCACGCGTGGTACGAGGCGGCGACCTCGTCGACCGGGACGGGCGGCTCGGGCGGGAACAGGGCGTCGTCGGTCTCGGCGTCGGTCGCGACGTCGGTCCTGGCGCCCGCAGGCTTCGCGGGCAGCGGTCGTTCGACGGCCCAGGCGACCCAGCGCAGCTCCCGCGCCTCGCCCGAGGCCATCGGCCAGTGCCAGATGAACCGGACCCAGCCGGCGTTGACGGTGCCCGCGATCTCGCGCTCTACGGGCTCCACGGCATCGGCCGGCTCGCCGAAGGCGACGTGGACCGCGGTTCGCAGGCCGTCGATGCCCTCGTAGCGGAAGGTGACCCGGTCGGGCCGGACCGCGATCGGCAGCTGGCGGCCCCGGACCGCGCGGGTCCAGCCGCGGACCTCGAAGATGTCGGCGGCGTCCGCGGCGAGCTCCAGCGTCACCTCGACCTGCTCGTCGTGCTCCGCGTAGTTGACGATCGTGACCCGCTCCTCGAGCGCCTCCCCTGCGATCACGCGGTGGCGCGCGATGCCCAGCTTCTGCGAGGCGAGGGCGTCTTCCGGGCGGACCTTGTCCGCGACGTTGCGCTCAAGGCGCGGGTTGGTGAGCTGGATCGCGCCGTGATAGTTGCCGCCAGCCGACGCCTGGAGCAGGACGGGTCGCTCGCCGTTCACGCGCAGGATCGAGGACGAGAGGCGCCGGGTGTCGCCGTCGTACAGGCCGAGGCCGCGACTGTCGGCGTGGACGTCACCGAACGAATCCGTCAGCAGGTAGATGTTGCCCTGCTTGAGGACCTGGACCGATCCGAGGTCCGTGGCCTTGACGATCGGGCGCACGACGGGGTCGATGAAGCGCGTCGCCTCCGCCCCCGCCTGGGACAGGGCCACCGTCAGGTCTCCGTGAGGTGGCTCAGGCGGTCGGCCTGATCGGCCATGACGAGGGCGTCGATGAGCGGGTCGAGCTGGCCTTCGAGAACCCCCGGCACGTTGTGGATCGTGACGCCGATGCGGTGGTCGGTGACCCGGTTGTCGGGGAAGTTGTAGGTTCGGATCTTCTCCGAGCGATCGCCGCCGCCGACCATGATCTTGCGTTCCGCGCTCTGCGCCTCGCGCTGCTCCGCGAGCTTCAGGTCGTACAGGCGGGAGCGCAGCACGGCCATCGCCTTGGCCTTGTTCTTGTGCTGGCTCTTCTCGTCCTGGATCTCGACCACGAGGCCGCTCGGAAGGTGCGTGATCCGCACCGCGGAGTCCGTCGTGTTCACCGACTGGCCGCCTGGCCCGGAGCTGCGCTTGACGTCGATCCGGAGGTCGCGCGCCTCGTCGATCTCGACCTCGACCTCGTCGACCTCGGGCAGGACGATCACCGTCGCCGTGCTGGTGTGAATCCGACCGCTCGACTCGGTCGAGGGGACCCGCTGCACGCGATGGACCCCGCCTTCGAACTTGAGGCGGCTGTAGGCGCCGTCGCCGGCGACCTCGAGGATCGCCTCCTTGGTCCCGCCGATGCCCGTCTCGTTCAGGCTCATGAGGTCGGTCGCGAACCTGTGCTCCTGCGCGTAGCGGCTGTACATCCGCAGCAGCTCGGTCGCGAACAGCGCGGCCTCCTCGCCGCCCGCGCCGGCCCGGATCTCGACGATGACGTTGCGGTCGTCGTTCGGATCGCGGGGGAGCAGCGAGACCCGGAGGTCGTCGATCAGCTGCGTCTCGCGGGTTTCGAGCGTTGCGATCTCCTCGCGCGCCATCGCCTTGACGTCGTCGTCGGGCTCCGAATCGCGCATCTGGCGGGCGCCGGCCAGCTGCTCGCGGATGTCCACGAGCTCGCGGTACGCGGCGACGACCGGCTCGAGGCGCGACAGCTCGCGGCCCAGCCTGCGCAGGGCGTTGGGATCGGCGTGGACCTCGGGGGTGGCGAGCTGCGCCGATACGTCGTCGTACTGGAGGGCGAGCTCCTCGAGCTTGGCGTCGAGGCCGTGGTCGTCGGTCATGGTCGCGCTCAGCATCCCGGGCCGGTCAGCCCGGCAGCGGGGGGTCGGCGGACACTGGCTCGTCGGTGAGCTCGGCCGCGGCGGCGCGCACGCCCGCGGCGGTCTCGCCCGGGAGCGGCATCGGGTAGCGCTCGAGCTCGAGGCCACCCGCCGGGACCTCGGAGCCGTCGGCGCGGATCGCCTCCTCCATGGCCACGATCGCGATCTCGATCATGTCGTCGGTCGGCTGCTTGGTCGTGATCATCTGGACGAGGATCCCGGGCCACATGACCACCCGCACGATCGGGTTGGAGCGGTGGCGGGCGCCGAGCCGGAGCAGCTCGTAGCCGACCGAGGCGATCACGGGGATCAGCAGGATGCGGCTCGCGATCATGATCAGCGGCGGCTGGCGGCCGACGAGGCTGAACATGAGGATCGAGAGCAGGATCACGACGACCAGGAACTCCGTGCCGCAGCGCGGGTGCGCGGTCGGGTACTTGTGCACGTTCTCCGGCGTGAGCGGGTCGTCGTGCTCGAGCGCGTGGATCGTCATGTGCTCGGCGCCGTGGTACTGGAACACGCGCGAGATGTCGGGCGTGCGCGCGATGAGCGCGAGGTAGCCGATGAAGATCCCGACCCGGATCAGACCCTCGACGGCGTGCTGGACGAGGCCGTTCTCGGCGTTGCCCACCGTGAACGTGGCGATCACCAGCGGCAGGATGAAGAAGATCCCGATGCCCACGACGGCGGTGATGCCGAGCATCAGCGCCACGCTGCCCTTGCCCAGCTCGACGCCCTCGTCCTCGGCCTGGAGGCCGGCGGAGCGGATGAGCCAGCGGGTGCCGACGATCAGCGTCTCGTACAGGACGACGAGCCCGCGCACGAACGGGGCGCGCGAGATGCGGTTGCCGTGGAAGCCGGAATCGAGGCGCTCGGTCGCGAACACGATCCGGCCGTCGGGGTGGCGGAGCGCGACGGCGATGGCGTCACGACCGCGCATCAGGACGCCCTCGATGAGCGCCTGGCCGCCGTAGTTGAAGCGGGGCATGGGGCCAGTCTAGCGGGTGGGTCCCGGTCCGCCCCCCGGTCCTTTCGGGGGGTGCATCATCGGGGCGTGAACGGCGCCGGACTGCGGGTGGTCATCGCGGAGGACTCCGTGCTCCTGCGCGAGGGGCTCGTGCGCCTGCTCGAGGACGCCGGAGCATCCGTCGTGGCGCGGGTCGGCGACGGGCCGTCGCTCGTGGCCGCCGTCGTCGAGCAGCGGCCGGACGTGTCGATCGTGGACGTGCGGATGCCACCCACCCAGCGCGACGAGGGCCTGCGGGCGGCGATCGAGGCGCGGCGGTTGGTGCCCGGCTCGCCGGTCCTCGTGCTCAGCCAGTACGTCGAGCGCGAATACGCGAGCGAGCTGCTCGCCGACGGGGCCGGCGGCGTCGGCTACCTGCTCAAGGATCGCGTCGCCGACGTGCGCGACTTCATGGACGCGCTCGCGCGCGTGGCCGCCGGCGGGACGGCGCTCGACCCCGAGGTCGTCGCCCAGCTCATGGTCAGCCGCCGGCGCGACGACCGGCTCGCCGCGCTCACGCCGCGCGAGCGTGAGGTGCTCGCGGCGATGGCTGAGGGCAAGACGAACATGGGCATCGCGACGGCGCTGGTGATCAGCGAGGGCGCGGCCGAGAAGCACATCACGAGCATCCTCGGCAAGCTCGACCTGCCCGACTCCGAGAACGACCACCGGCGCGTGCTAGCGGTCCTCGCCTTCCTCGACGCGGGCGGGTAGCGCGTTCGTCCCCATTCCTCGCCGGCGCACCGTTCCGCGCCCCCGCCGGCGCACCGTCCGCGCCCCGCACGCGCATGACAGATCGTCGATTGATGACCGTTAACCAGCGTCAGACCGCCCGATTGGGGGTCCGAGCCGCCAAGCCGTGCGATTCGACCGTCGAGATCGTGCGGCGCGGCCGTGGATCCGTCCACTCGAACAGCGCTCGAATCCGGCCAAGGGTCGCCAGCTTCGGATGTGTCAGGAACTGCGGCTTGCCCGCGCCGGAGCGGCGACGCGGGCAGTCTCAGGACTTCCGCGTCAAGTTGATGGTGGTGAACGATCCGCCGACGTCCCCAGGCGGCGCGTTGGGACTGTTCTTGACCCACGTGACGGTCAGCTTGTTGCCATCAAGCTTGTACGAGTACAGCGTAACTTCGTCGGGCCTGTCTGCACTCGCGATTGCAAGCTGACTGCCGGGCCCAAGGGTGTACGGCCCGTGGTCGCCACCCCCGGGCATGCCACCTTTGGTTGGATCCCACCCGGTCATCGTCACGAAGGGCACGCCACTCTCCTCGTCGAACCGGAGATCCCACTCGAACTTCGTGCCGTCATACTCGGTGGTCGCGTACGGTCCAGTGTCCCAGTCACCGGTCAGGGGACTGGTCGCGTCGCTCGCCGAGGGCGAGGCCGTTGGGCTGAGACTGATGGCCGGTGCGGAATGCATCGCCACGGGCGGCGCGCTAGGGGCCGCGGAATTGGTGGGGACAGAGCCCGCCTGAGCACAGGCTGCGACGGCAAGCGTCAAGGCAGCGACGATGCATGCGATTGGCCTGTTCATTTGGCGCACCCCCGAGAGGGCTGACCTTGGTCGCGCGAGTCTACGCTTGCACCTCGAGTATGCGGAACGACGATTGCGTATGGATTCTCGCGGCACGTCTAGGCCGAGGCCGCCAGCGGCAGCTCGACGCGCACGACCGTGGGGCCGCCGGGCGGGCTCGAGACCAGCAGCGTTCCGTCCAGCGCCTGGGCCCGGTCGCGGAGGCCGGCCAGCCCGCCGCCCGGCGCGACGGTTGCGCCGCCGACGCCGTCGTCGCGCACCTCGATGACCAGCGCCCACGGGTCCTTGCGCAGCGCCACCTCGCACCGATGCGCCCCGCTGTGCTTCGCGACGTTGGCCAGCGCCTCCACGACGACGAAGTACGCGGACCGCTCGATCGCGGGTGGCAGCCGCTCGCCGACCGGCAGGGTGCTGATGACGGCGGTCGGGACCGGGCAGGCGGCGGCGACGGACGACAGCGCGGCCACGAGCCCGCGGTCGACGAGGATCGCGGGCATCGTCCCACGGACGAGGTCGCGCAGCTCCGCCAGCGCGAGACGCGCCTGCGCCCGCGCCTCGACGACGATCGCCTTGGCGGCCGCAGGGTCCGTGTCGATGCGCTCCTCCGCCCGGCCGAGGTCAATCGCCAGCGAGACCAGTCGCTGCTGCGCCCCGTCGTGCAGGTCGCGCTCGATCCGGCGCAGCTCCGAAGCCTCGAGCTCCAACGCCGCCGCGCGGCTGCCGCGCAGCCGCTCGTTGTCGCGACGCAGGGCCTCGGCCGGGTCGACGCACAGCAGCCCCTGGACGACGGCCCGATGCAGGCGCATCAGGCCGCGTGACACCGACGCGGCCACCGGCACGAGCAGCAGGCCGACGACGAAGGCGAGGGCGAGCAGGGGGGCTCCGGCGGACGGCGATCGAAGCACGGCCAGCGCGATCGACGCCCCGAGGAGCGCGGCAGCGGTCAGCCACAGGCTGATCGTGAGGACGAACTCGATGAGCGCGAGCGGGACGAAGATCAGGAAGTAGACGATGTCGAGCCAGCGGCTCGCGTCGAGGAACTCGGCCTCCGCCCAGGTCCGGAGCCAGGCCCCGTAGGGCGCCTGCGGCATGCCATTGAGCGGGCGATACGGATGCGGGACGAGGGGGCGGGGATCGACGAGCGTCATCCGCCACCGCTCGACCCGGGCGAACCGTCCGGCGAGCTCGAGGCCCAGCGCGATGATCGGGATCCCGACGAGCCAGATGAGCAGCGAACCACCGACGGAGAAGACGGTGGACAGGAGCGTGCCCGACAGGATCGCGATGCCGAAGCCGAGGACGATGGCGATCGTGGCCCACCAGCTCGCGGCCTGGAACGGCGAGCCGAGGAAGGATCGCAGGAGGGCGGCGGGCCGGCCCGAAGGCGCGGTGGTCGCCGGGCCGTCGGCCGTGCCGCTCATCGAGGCCACGCTAGCACCGGAAGGGCGTGGCCCGGGATCGTCCCGGACCACGCCCTGATCTCCGGCGTCAACCGTCAGCCTGCGCTCGGCGCGGGCTGGGCCATCCCGGCGGTGCCGAGCTGCGGCGTCTGCGGGCGGAGGATCCGCCACGCGATCACCAGCAGCGCCCCGAACCCGAACAGCGTCGCGATGGCGCTGACGAAGGGCACGATGCCCGCGAACGCGAGGACGAACACGCCGATCACGGCCGCGAGGTACGGGTGGTTCGACGCGGAGGCGCCGCGCGAACGGCCCAGGAGCCAGTCGCCGACCCAGATCGCGGCCACGATCCAGCCCAGGAACGCCATCACCGGCAGGACCAGGAACAGCAGGCCGAGGCCGAGCGGGGCGCCGACGATCGTGATCGTCGCCAGGATGGCGAGGATCGGCAGCACGACGGAGCCGGCAAGGCCCGCGACCAGCACCGTGCCGGGCTCGCGGGAGATGAGCGACTCCGCGTGCCGGACCTGGTTGGCCGCGAACGCGGCGACGAACAGGGCGACGGCCATCGCCGTGAGGCCCAGGCCGATGAACAGCAGCAGGAACAACGGGATGAGGAGGAGGGCGAACGCGGCCACGTTCTGCTCGTACGCCCCGACCGTTCCGGTGACGACCACGTCGGCCGCCCGGGTGACGGTGCTGTCGATGGTCCGGACGTTGCCGTTGATCCGCGTCCCCGCCGCGAGGTCGGCAGAGCCGTTCACGACGACGAGCGAGTTGGCGGTCGCGCCGGTGAGCGTCGCCGTGCCGTCGATCACGACGATCGAGTCGACGGAGCCGGCGATGTCGGCGTGGCCGCGGACGACGAACAGCAGGTCGACGTGATCGCCTGCGGGGATGGTCACGTCGTGCGAGATCGAGGCCAGGACGCTGCGGTTGCTTGACGTGGGCTCGGCCGCGAGCGCAGCGGGCGCCGCGAGTCCGAGCATGAGGGCGGCTGCGGCCACGAGGGCGAAGAGGCGGTGCATGGAAGGGCTCCTGTATCGCCGGGTCGCGGATCGACCCGGCTTCGTTGCGGCCCTCTCTGGTTGGGCGGGCCGGGCCCGGCTTGTCATCCGGGCGTCGAGATGAGGCTAGATTTCGCACGTCCGCCCGCCAATCCGGCCAGCGGGCATCTCCGGAGTGGGGCTAGCCCCAGTGCGGCGGAACCCTCCGGCGCGCCGCATACTCGGACGATGCGCCTCGAGCTCACCAAGCGCGGCGACTACGCCGTGCGCGCGATGCTGGCACTGGCCCGCGGGTCGGACAACGGGCTCCTGTCCGCCCGGCGCATCGCCGACGCGATGGCCATCCCGGTCCGCTTCCTGCCCCAGGTCCTCGCCGACCTCCAGCGTTCGGCGCTCGTGGAGGCCGCGCCCGGACGCTCCGGAGGCTACCGGCTGGCGAAGCCTGCAGCGTCGATCAGCCTGCTCGACGTCATCGAGGCCGTCGAAGGCGACAGCCGGCGCCGGACGTGCGTCCTGCGCGGCGGCCCGTGCGGGCTCGACGGGCACTGCGATGTCCACGACGCGTTCTTTCGGGGCCAGGCCGCGATGCTCAACGTCCTCGAATCGACCAGCCTCGCCTCGCTGGCCGCGCCCGCAACCTCGGCGGCGCTGCAGCCCGGGGACGACGTCGCGCGCTGAGCACGCGGGAACCGTCCCGGAAAAGGGTCCGAGCGGCCTGCCGCGGGCGGGACCAATGTCACCTTACAAACGCATACTAAGTTAGTGATACTTTCCCATGGACCGGCGGAGGAGACCGCCGACGCGGGAAAGGACGTACCGGCATGCACGAGTCTCGACGATCGATCCCTTCAGCCATGCGTCGCATCGGCGCATCGGTGCTGCTCGTGGCCCTGGCGGCCGGCTGCGCCACGAGCGCGACGCCGGGTTGGACCTGGCACCCCGATTCCAGCCCCGCCGTTGCCGCGGTCGCGGCCGTCGCGCCGGTCAGCCAGGTCTCGAGCCCGGGTGGGACGCTGACGATCACCGCGTTCGACCTCGGCTTCAAGCCTGCGGCGCTGTCGGTACCCGCGGCTGGGCGCTACACGATCAAGTTCATCAACACCGGCGCCACCGCCCATGACGTCACGTTCCCCGACGGCACGAAGATCGCCGCCGGAGCCGGAACGACCGAGACCGGCGATGTGGACGTGCCGGCCGCCGGCCTCACGTTCCTGTGCTCGATCCCGGGCCACGCGGCGGCCGGGATGCAGGGCGCGATCACGGTCGCCGGCGCCACCGCCGCCGGCACCACGGGCGGCGCGATGGCCGGCATGGGCCAGCCGTCCGCGGCCCCTGTCGCGACGGACGCCGCGCCCGTCGCCGATCCCAATGCCCCGGCCTACGTCCTGCGTGACCCCCGGGCGCCCAAGGTCCTTGACGGAACCGTCCACGACATCGACCTCCCGATCATCGAGACCGACGTCACGGTCGCCGAAGGCTTCGTCGTGCACGCGTGGACCTTCGGCGGGACGGTCCCGGGGCCGACCATCCGGGTCCATCTGGGCGACACGGTGAACGTGCACCTCACGAACCGCGGGTCGATGAGCCACTCGATCGACTTCCACGCCAGCCAGACGGCGATGAACCACCAGATGGTCGAGATCAAGCCGGGCGCGTCGTTCACCTACACGTTCACCGCCGACTACGCCGGCGTCTGGATGTACCACTGCGGAACCGCGCCGGCCCTGCACCACATCGCGAACGGGATGTTCGGCATGGTCATCGTCGAGCCCAAGGGCGGCCTGCCCAAGGTCGACGACGAGTTCGCGTTCGTCCAGAGCGAGTGGTACCTGGGCGCCCAGGGCGAGCCCGCCGACTACACGAAGGCCAACCAGACCGCGCCGTCGCCGGACTTCGTCGTCTTCAATGGCGTCGCCAACCAGTACAAGGACCATCCGGTGCCGGTGACGACGAAGGGCCGCACCCGGGTCTTCGTCCTCGACGCCGGGCCCTCGGTCGACAGCTCGTTCCACGTCGTGGGGACGATCTTCGACCAGGTCATCAAGGAGGGCACGGGCGTGCAGCGGGGCAACGCCGGAGGCTGGGGCAGCCAGGCCGTCGACCTTGCGCCGGCGCAGGGCGCGATCATCGAGTTCAGCCCGCGCGAGGACGGGATGTACCCGTTCGTCACCCACGCCTTCAACCTCGTGACGCACGGCGCGATCGGGATCTTCTCCGCAGGCGACGGCGACCCGCTGAACTGACTCTCGCTTGCGGCGCACACAAAGAACCGGCGGTCGCCTCGTACCAGGCGGCCGCCGGTTCGCGTTGAGTCGGGTGAGGGTCAGTTGCCCGCGGCGTGCTCCGCGGCGCGGAAGTCGACGGCCCGCTGGGTCAGCAGCGGATCGGAGGACTGGGTGATCGGGCTGATGCCCCGCTCGCCCGCACGGAACTCGATCGCCGAGTCCGTGAGGAGCGGATCGGCCGCCGGCGCCGCCATCGCGTGCTCTGCGGCCCGGAACTCGATCGCGGCATTGGTCGTGAAGGGATCGGTCTGCGTACCGAGCTGGGCGGCACCCGTCGCGGGCCGCGCGATCGAGGTCACGGCGATGGCGATGGCGAAGACGACCGCGGCGACGGCCAGGCCGACCCCGAACCCCATGGCCGCGACCTTGAGTGACGGAGCGGTGGCTGTTTCCTGCTGGATCTCGACCACGATGGGCCTCCCTTTCCGGTGTCCCCGCGTATCGGGCTCTTGCTGAACCGATCTCGTCGGGGTGGTTACCCCGAAGGCGTGAGGTTCAACCGCACATCCGTACAGTCGAAGGGAACGGGCCAAACGGTTCCCGGGCACTCGCGGATCGATATGCTTCGGGCCTCCGAAGCAAAAGGACCGCATGGACGGTCGAGAGCAGGCAGGCGCGGTCTTCGTCGGTCGGCAGCACGAGCTGGGCACCCTGCTCGAAGGCCTCGACAGCGCCGTGGCGGGCCGGGGGCGCCTGATCCTCGTGGCGGGCGAGCCGGGGATCGGGAAGAGCCGCCTCGCCGATGAGCTGGCGCGGACGGCGAGGGAGCGCGGCGTGGGCGTGCTCTGGGGGCGGGGCTGGGAGGACGCGGGCGCGCCGGCGTACTGGCCGTGGGTCCAGGCACTCCGGGTCGCGCTGCGCACGGAGAGCCCCGAGACGATCCGCGCGTTCCTCGGGTCCGGCGCCGCAGACGTCGCACAGATGCTCCCGGAGCTGCGGACCATCGTGCCCGGCCTCGAGTCGCCGACGGTCGGCTCCGAGACGGCCCGCTTCCAGCTGTTCGACGCCACCGCGACGTTCCTGCGCAACGCCGCCCGCGAGCGGGGGATCCTGATCGTGATCGACGACCTGCAGGCGGCGGACACACCCTCGGTGCTGTTGCTGCAGTTCCTCGCGAGCCAGCTGAGCGACATGCGGGTCCTGCTCGTGGCCACGTACCGAGACGTGGAGCTGACGCCGGATCACCCGCTGACCTCGGCCCTCGCCGAGCTCGCGCGCGAGCCGGCCGTGCGCGTGATCCAGCTCCGCGGCCTCGAAGCCGACGCGGTGGCCGAGGTGATCGGCGCCACGGCGGGCACGACACCCAACGACCGGCTCGCCGCCGTGGTGCTGCGCGCGACGAACGGCAATCCCCTGTTCATCGGCGAGGCCATCCGACTCCTCGAGTCCGAGGGGCGCCTCGAGGACGTCGGCGAGCTGCGGGTGGCGATCCCGGCAGGTGTCCACGCCGTCATCGCCCGCCGCCTCGGCTACCTGGGCACGCCCACGGTCGACGCGCTCCGCAGCGGATCCGCGCTGGGACCGGAGTTCAGCCTCGAGGCGCTCGGACGGGTCGGCGACATCAGCGGCGACCAGGTGCTCGACGTGATCGACGAGGCGATCAAGGCCGGGCTGCTGCTCCCGGTCGCTGGAGCCCGCGGCCGATACCGCTTCTCGCACGACCTCGTGCGCGAGACGCTGTACGACGAGCTCTCGCCGGGCCGGCGCGTACGGCTCCATCGGCGCATCGCTGACGTCCTGGAGTCGATGTACGGCCCGGCCGTCGGTGAGCACCTCGCCGAGCTCGCCTTCCACTTCGTGCAGGCGACGGTGCGCCCCGACGGGAGCGGCGCGGCCGACGATGCCCCGGTCGGGCGCAAGGCCATCGAGTACGCGCGACGAGCCGGCGACCAGGCCACCGCCGCGCTCGCCTACGAGGAGGCCGCGCGCCAGTACCGGATGGCGCTCACGGTGATGGCGCTCGGCGGCATGTCGGACGACCACGCGCAGACCGAGACGCTGCTCGCCCTGGGCGACGTGCAGACGCGGACCGGCGACCTCGACTCCGCGCGGACGACCTTTCTCGAGGCCTCGGAGATCGGGCGGCGCACCGGGGACGGACAACACCTGGCCCGCGCCGCCCTCGGCTTCGGCGGCCGCCACCAGTGGGCGAGACCAGGCAGCGACGTACGGCTGATCCCGCTCCTCCAGGACGCCCTCGTGCTGCTCGGCGGGCAGGACGAGACCCTGCGCGCGCGCCTCCTCACGCGCCTCGCCTGCGCCTGGCGCAGCTCACCCGAACGCCGGCACGACAGCGACGCGCTGAGCCGCCAGGCCATCGACATCGCGCGGGGGCTGGACGACCCCGCCACCCTCGTCTACGCGCTCACCGGCCGGTTCTGGGCAACGTGGTGGCCGGAGAACCCCGACGAACGGCAGGCGATCGCGCGCGAGGTGCTCTCGATCGCGGAGCCGCTCCGCGACGGGGAGCGGATCGCCGACGCGCACTTCATGGCCTACCTGACGCTGAGCGAGCGTGGCCTCATCCACGAGGCGAGGGCCGCGCTGGCCACCCTCGCCCGGGTGATCGAGGACCTCCGCCAGCCGGCCCAGGTGTGGCTCGCGCCCGTCAACCGCTCGGCGCTCGCGCTGATCGCGGGCGACTACGTTGAGGCCGAGGAATTGGTCGCGAGCGAGGCCCGGTCGCAGTTCTGGATCACGCCCGGCCGCGACGAGGTGTCCGCCGCGCGGATGCACCGCTTCCTCCTTCGTCGCGAGCAGGGGCGCGTGGCGGAGGAAGAGTCCACGGTTCGCCAGTCGGTCGCCGACTTCCCGTGGTATCCGATGTTCCGGTCGGTGCTGGTCTGCCTGCTGCTCGATGACGGGCGAGAGGTCGAGGCGCGCCGCGAGCTCGGTCGCCTGGCACGCAACGGGTTCGCGGCCCTCTACCGCGACAACGCGTGGCTGTTCGGCGTGTGCCTCGCGGCCGAGGCGTGCGCGCGCCTGGGTGACACCGCGTCGGCCGAGGTCCTTCTCGAGCAGCTGGCGCCGTTCGCCGGCCGCCATGCGATCGCGCATGCCGAAGGCAGCGTCGGGGCGGTCGATCGGTACCTCGGGTTGCTCGCGGCGGCCGCCGGACGGCTCGACGAGGCCGAGCGGCACCTGAGGGCCGCGATCGAGGTCAACGACGGCATGGGGGCGCGTCCCTGGAGCGCCCACTGCGAGCACGACCTTGCGGCAATCCTCCGCCGCCGTGACGGACCGGGGGATGCGGCCGCGGCTGCGGCCCTCGACGCCCGGGCGCTGACGACGGCCCGCGAGCTGGGCATGGCGCTCGGGCCGCGGATCGAGCCGGCGGCAGCCCCGGCCGACGCCGAGCCGGGCGAGATCCCCGCCCGGGCGGCCGAGTTCCGCCGGGAGGGCGAGTACTGGTCGATCGTGTTCGAACGGGACGCCGTCCGGGTCCGCGACTCACGCGGCATGCGCCATCTCGCCCGCCTGCTCCGGACCCCGGGGCAGGAGGTCCACGCCCTGGAGCTCGCCGCTCCGCCGTCGGCGGCCGTCGACCGTGCGTCGATCATCGAGGCCGACGTCGGGATGTCGGGTTCCGACGATGCGGGCCCGGCGCTCGATGCCGAGGCCAAGGCGGCCTACCGGGCTCGCCTCGTCGACGTGCGCGAGGAGCTCGCCGAGGCGGAGTCGTGGCACGATCCCGAGCGCATCGCACGCCTGCAGGCCGAGCAGGATGCCCTCGCCCGGGAGCTGGGCGCCGCCCTCGGGATCGGCGGCCGTGACCGGCCGAGCGGGACGCCGTCCGAGCGCGCGCGAATCAGCGCGACCCGGGCGATCCGCTCGGCGATGTCGCGCATCGCCGACCAGAGCCCGGCGCTCGGTGCGCACCTCGAGGCGACGATCCGGACGGGCACCTACTGCGCATACGTCCCCGATCCCCACGCGCCGATCGACTGGCGGCTCTGACCGGCCGCTACCGCCGCAGCACGTTCGGGATCTCCGGCTCCTCGCCCCGCCACAGGGAGAGCTCCTCGGTCGACAGCCGCCCGAAGTAGTTCATGAAGTGGGCGCCGAAGCCTTCGAGCGTCGCGCGCACGGCCGGGATGCGCTTCCGGTCCCTCACCCGGACCGCCACGACGGCACGCCCGTCCTCGATTGCCCGCTCGTAGACCAGGAAGTCGGGCAGCTGGTCCATCGACATGAACTGGACCGCGCGCACGACGCGCGACAGCGGGTTTGGCCGCGAGCCGAGGGAGGCGAGCTGCTCGCGGCCGTCGGTCCCGGCGAGGACGGCCACGTCGTCGGGCGATGCGCCGTCCGTCACGACCGCGGCGGCGGCCTCGCGCGCCCGCGCGGGAACGTCGATCACCGCTAGCAGGCGCTGGGTCGGATAGGTGATCATCGCCCGCTCCGCCATCGTCAGATCGCACCCGTGTCGCGGAGCATCGCGACCTCGTCGGGCGCGTAGCCCAGCTCGGCGAGGATCTCGTCCGCGTGCTCGCCCAGCAGCGGCGGCGCGGTGCGGATCGACGCCGGCGTCGCGGAGAGGCGGAACGGCAGGCCCACCTGGCGGACGGCGCCCAGCACCAGGTGCTCGACGTCGACGGTCATCTCGCGGGCAACCGCCTGGGGCGACTCGAATGCCGCGGTCACGTCGTTGATCGGGCCGCACGGGACGTCGGCGGCGGCGAGCGCCAGGATCCACTCGGCCGTCGACCGTTCCGCGAAGCGCGAGGCAAGGGTGGCGCGCAGATCGGCGCGGTGCTCGACGCGGTCGCCGTTGGTCGCGTACCGGGGGTCCGCGGCGAGGCCGGGCAGGCCGATTGCCTCGCACAGGCGCGGCCACTGCCGCTCGCTGCCGACCGCGACGACCAGCTCACCGTCGGCGGTCGCGAACGCCTCGTACGGGACGAGATTGGGATGCGCGTTGCCCATCCGCCCGGGCGCCACGCCGCCGACGAACGCGTTCTGGGCCTGGTTGACGAGCACCGCGAGCGTCGACTCGAGCAGCGACACGTCGATCCGCTGGCCGCCCGCGCCCGTCGTCCGCGCCAGGAGGCCCG
Organism: uncultured Chloroflexia bacterium; assembly: GCA_963779575.1. Classification (GTDB taxonomy): domain Bacteria; phylum Chloroflexota; class Limnocylindria; order Limnocylindrales; family CSP1-4; genus CAIXZV01. The sequence continues at coordinate 91,429 of CAVZYT010000005.1, read as the reverse complement.
CCAGCACCGAGACCGCGCCGAACAGCCCGCTCACGACATCGCTGATCGCGACGCCTACCTTCGTCGGTCGCCCCCCGTCCTCGTCCGTCGCGCCCGTGATCGACATCAGCCCGCCGACCGCCTGCACGACGAAGTCGTAGCCCGGCTTGGCGGCGTCCGGGCCGTCGCGCCCGAAGCCCGAGATCGCGAGGTGCACGAGGTCCGGGTTGAGCGCCGTCAGCGCGGCATCCCCGAAGCCCATGCGCTCGAGGCCGCCGACGCGGAAGTTCTCGACCAGCACGTCCGACCGCGCCAGCAGCCGGCCCAGGACGTCGCGGCCGGGGCCACCACGGAGATCCAGCCGGATCGATCGCTTGTTGCGGTTGATGGCCAGGAAGTACGCGGCCGTCCTCGTCCCCGCGTCCGCTTCGCCCACCCAGGGCGGGCCCCAGCCGCGGGTCGCGTCACCCTCGGGTGGCTCGACCTTGATGACGTCCGCGCCGAGGTCGGCGAGGAGCATCGTGCAGTAGGGACCGGCGAGCACCGTCGAGCAGTCGGCGATCCGGATCCCGGCCAACGGACCGGGCGCGGCGTGGGGCGGGCGTCGCTGGCCCGGCAGGCCTGCCATCGATCGATGGTAGCCGGGCGCGCCTGCGGTTCGCGACGTCCGTGCACGGCCGGCATGGACATCTGCCGATGGCTCCTGGCGTGCGGTCGGCGCCTAATGGGCGTACCGGGCCCCCCGTCCCGACCACATCGAAGGAACTGACCATGGATGCGTCCCTGTTCGCGATCGTCGCGTTCGTCGTCATCGTCGCGATCGTCGGCGCCCTCGCCGCCCTCTACGGCGAAGAGACCCGCCAGGGCTTCGCGCCGTACAGCAACGGCGCCTGAGAACCACCCCGACCTCGCGTGCGCGCCGGCCGCTGGTCTAGTCGCCAGGCGGCTCCGGCACGCTGATATCGACCACCTCCGCGCCCGTGACCTTCACCAGGTCGACGGGCGCGATGTGCACGTTGACCCCGCGAGCACCGCCGCCGATCGCCACGACCTCGCGCGCCTCGATCGATGCGTCCGCGATCACCGGCCAGGCACGAAGCGCGCCGAACGGCGTGATCGCCCCGCGCTCGTACCCCGTGATCGACCGTGCCTCATCGGCGTCGGGGAGGCTCAGGCGGTTCGTGCCCAGGTGCGCGCGGAGCTTCGGCCAGTCGAATTGCCGGCCGCCGGGCACGAGCACGAACACGTAGTCGTCCGCAGCCCGGCGCACGAGGATCGAGCGCAGCAGCGCGCCGAGCTCGATGCCCTGGAACGCCGCCGACTCCTCCGCGCTGCGCGCGATCTCGGTGCGCACGACGCGAAACGGCACGCCGGCCTGCTCGAGAGCCTCGATCGCGGGCGTGGTGGGATGGTCCATGTCAGTCATCTCGATCAAGCGTACGCGCGACCTGGCGCGGAAGCAGCGCTTTTCAATCCTTTTGAACAAACGGCGGCCGCACGTGCCCCAGTCGCGGAGCCACGCCCGAGTCTTCCACTCCTTCGTGCTCGGGACGATGCCGTCCGAGGCCGCGAGCGGTGGTTTCGGGCGCGGATCAGCAGTGCGACGTGGTTGAAGAGCTCTTCTCGTTCAAACCTTTTGAAATCCTCCGGGTCGGGTAAGCCTCGGGTCGGGGATAGGATGCTTCGATGAGCGAAGAATCCGCCCCCGCGGCCCCACGTCCCGACCACGTCCCGACCCTGATGACCGTGCACGCGCATCCCGACGACGAGACGATCGGGACCGGCGGCGCGATGGCCCTCGCCGTCCGGGCTGGACACCGCGTGGTCCTCGTGACCTGCACCCGGGGCGAGATGGGCGAGATCGTCGTGCCCGAGATGGACACGCCCGAGAACCACCGTCGCCTGGGCGAGATCCGGGCGGGCGAGCTGGAACGGGCGATGGGCCATCTCGGCGTCACCGAGTGGGAGAACCTGGGCTACAAGGACTCGGACATGATGGGTCGGCCGGGGAACCGCGACGCGCGGTGCTTCTGGCAGGCGGACATGGACGAGGCGATCGGCCGGCTCGTGTTCCTCGTCCGGACCTACCAACCCGACGTCATGACGACGTACAACGAGTTCGGCGGCTACGGGCATCCGGACCATATCCGGACCCACCTGGTCGCCGTGGGTGCCTTCGCCCGCGCGGGCGACCCGACCTGCTACCCCGAGCAGCTGGCGCCGGAGCACGGCGGGACCGGGGCGGCCGAGGGCGAGGGCGGTCTCGCGCCGTGGGCACCGGCCAAGATCTACGAGCAGGCGATCCCGGCCTCGGTGCGCAACGCGCTCAGCGCGAAGATGGAGGAGATCGGCGAGCGTTCGTGGTGGTCGCCGCCGCCCGACGCGACCCCGGAGCAGATCGCCGAGTTCGAGGCCTATGCGGCCAAGATGCTCGTCCCCGACGAGGCGGTCACGACGTGGGTCGATGTGTCATCGGTCCTCGACCAGCGCTGGGCGGCGATCGGCGAGCACGTGACGCAGATCTCTGCGGAGAACGCGTTCATCCGCTTCGGCCGCGACGCGTGGGCCGAGTTCTGGAGCCGCGAGGCGTACATCCGGCGCGAATTGCGGGTCCCGGCGCCGGACGCAGAGACCGATCTGTTCGCCGGCCTCGAGTCCGCGACCCCCGGCCCGAGCGGCTGGCCCGCCGCCTGACCGCTCGCCGCTACCAGGGCAGCAGGGCGCCCGACGCGTCGTACATCTGCTTGAGCACGGCCTTGCCGTCGCCCGCGGGGTCCATGAGGTTCGGCTGGGCGCGATCGAGGATCAGGTGCGGGCGGATGCGCGACTGGACCAGCCGCGTGCCGTCGAACGTGTTCTCGACCGTGATCCCCTCCTCGGTGGGGATCGACCATGACTGGTCGAACACGAGGTTGCCCATCGCGTACCAGATCGGCTTGCCCTTGTAGACCTCCATCGCGCCCACCCAGTGCGGGTGGTTGCCGATGACCATGTCCGCGCCGGCGTCGATCGCCGCCCGGCCCAGCTTCTGCTGGAGCGCGGTCGGCTTCGCCGTGTACTCGATGCCCCAGTGCGGCATCACCACGACCATGTCGGCGCCGGCGGCTCGTGCGGCCGCGACGTCTCGCTTGAGCGCGCCGACCGTCATGTGGGCGCTGCCGGGGCTGTCGGCCGCCGACCAGTAGGACGGCGCGATCGTGTCGTAGCCGAGCAGACCGACGGTCACGCCGCCCGCCTCGATGAGCGCCGCCTTGTGCGCGGCCTTGGTGTTCTTGCCCGCGCCCGAGTGCGCGATGTCGTGCTTGTTGAGGTTCTTCATCGTCTGCAGGATCCCGTCGTCGCCCGCGTCACCGATGTGGTTGTTGGCCATCGACACCCAATCGAAGCCGGCGTCCTGCAGCGCGGCGATGTTGGCGGGGTTGGCCGCGAACACCGTCCCCGACGGGTGGAAGCGCCAGTCGTCGGGCGCCGGGTTCTCGAAGTTGGCGATCGCGATGTCGGCGCCCTTGGTGAGGTCGCGGAAGGCGCCCACGTTCCCGGTTCGCCGCGTGTATGCCGTGTCCCAGCCCATCGGAGAGCAGTTCTTGCAGGTACCGGTGATGTCGACCGTCCCGCCATTGAACGGGAAGTCCGTGCCGGCGCCATGGCCGTCGATGGCGAGCTTCACGCCACGGTCGAGCAGGATGTCACCGCCCGCGACCATCGTCCAGGCGCGAGCCGGGTCGTAGGCGGGCTGCTGGCCCTCTGGGGCCTTGAGGGTCGCCTTGAGCGGCCAGGCATCGAGCGATGCCACGCGATCGCCGCCGAACAGCGACGCCTGGCCCCAGCCGAGGGCCCGCACCGACGGCCCGACGTCGTCGGCGCGCAGGAAGCCGAGGTCGGAACGGTGCTTCGCGAGGTACTTGGCGAGGGCCTGCGGCGAGGCGACGGTCTTGAGCTTCTTGCCCAGCGCGGCGCGGTCCAGCTTCACGGCGTCGAGGATGGCGTCCGCGTCGGATTCGACTAGCACCACGTGGTCGAAGGCGGTGCTGCCGGCGACCAGCGCCCGGACGTTGATGGGCTTCACCGACGACAGCGGGGAACGGAAGCTGGTGACCGGCACGATGGCCACCTCGGTGTCCACGAGCTGGCCCGGCGCATCCGGTGACGCCGAGGGACTCTCGGACTCCCCGGGAGACTGGGCGGCGCCCGTGTTGCCGTCCGACGGCGAAGCCGAGTCCACCGCGGTGGGCTGCGACGGCACGGCGCCCAGCTCGCTCGGTGCGGCCGACGGCGATCCGCCCGACCCGCCCGATGAACCACCGAAGACGCTTGCGCCGATCACCACGACGACCAGGGCGAGCACGCCGATCGCGGCGGCCGGGATCAGCCACGCCGGCCGGCGCGGCTCGGGACGCATGGGATGGGCCCCGTATCTCGACGGCACGGGCTTGTGGCGCGGGTCGTAGCCGGGGTCGGGCTCCGTCACAGGCGGCAGCGTACCCGACCGCAGGGAAAAGGCGGCGCCCCGTCCGGGCGGGCGGACGGGGCGCGAGAGGAAGCGAAGAAAGGTGGCGGACCCGACCGGATTCGAACCGGCGATCTCCAGCGTGACAGGCTGGCATGTTGGGCCGCTACACCACGGGTCCGCGGCCGGTGGCGGATGATAGCAGGGACCCTAGGGCACCGCCAGCGATCCCAAGGCGCCGCGAGCACGTTCCACGCACGTCGTGACGCCGTCCCACGGTCATATACTCGGGCGGCGGTCGTGCCGCTCCGGAAGCCGGATCGCGACCTGGGAGATCCACATGACGACGGGGCATCGCGCCACATGACCCTCTCCGCACGTCCCGAGGCACGGTCGCGCGCGTCCGCGCGCTGGGCGGACTTCCGCGACCGGCTGCTGACGGTCACCCCGGAGGCCATCGGGCGCGGCCTGCTCGCCTTCGCGGTCATCGCGCTCGCCCTGTACCTCGCCGTGGCGTCATGGCCGGCGCTCGCGCCGTTCGTCGTCGGCGCCGTGATCGCGTACGCGGTCCTGCCCCTCGCCAACCGGCTCGACCGGTACATGCCGCGCGTGCTGGCCGCGATCCTGGCGGAGCTGGTGGCCGTCGCGATCCTGGTCGGCGTGGTCGCGCTGGTCGTGCCGCCCATCGTGCGCGGCATGGTCGCGGTCGCCCTCTCGCTGCCGACCGCGGCCGAGGTCAAGGCGTCGCTGAGCGGCCTCGAGGCCCAGATCGGCGGGCTCGACGAGCCGCTGCGGGGCATCGTGCTCGCCGTCGTGACCGACGTCGTCGCCAACCTGCAGGCGGCGATCCACAACCTCGTCGACAACCTCGGTGCGTTCGTGACGAACCAGATCCTGGGCATCGCCGGAACCCTGAGCTTCCTCCTGGGCCTGCTCGTGATCCCGGCCTGGGTCCTCACGGTCGTGGCCGACGAGCGGGCGATCAAGCGCAACGCCGTCGGCCTCCTTGCGCCCGCCGTGCGGGGGGACGTGATCGGCCTGACGCGGATCGCTGACCGGGCGTTCGGGACCTTCCTGCGGATCCAGGTGCTGCTTGCGATCGTGTCGGGGTTCCTGATCTACGCCGGACTGATGGGCGCCCAGTACCTCGGTATCGCCGAGTTCCGGTACGCCGTGACGGCCGCGACGCTGCTGGGCGCGCTGCAGCTGATCCCCGCCCTCGGCTACTTCATCGGCTTTTTCCCGATCCTGCTGGTCCTCGGCATCGGCGGACCGATTCCGGCCCTCACCGTGCTCGTCATCTATGTCGTCGCCTGCCGGATTGCCAGCGACCTCGTCACGACCAGGGTCTCGCGCGGCGTGCTCGACGTGCACCCGGGCCTGCTGATTCCCGCGATCGTCGTGCTCAGCCAGTTCGGCGGGCTGTGGCTCCTGGCGGCCGCACCGCTCGTCGCGATCCTGCGCGACATGACGCGCTACATCGCCGGGCGGCTCGGCGACCCGCCAACGCCCGCCAACGTGCTGCCCGGCGAACGTGCGCCAAGCACCGCGGCGGCGAGAGCGGCGCGGGTGCCATCCGTCTACCGCGCGGCCGTGCCACCGCCGATCAGCGCGTCGAGGTCCGTCGCATCGCCGAGCCAGCCCCTCGCGCCCATCCCTGAGAGGAGTGCCGCCACGTGAGCGACGACCCCGCGCAGGCCAGCCAGGGGACGAGCGCGGCCGCCCCGGGTCCCGTGTACATCCAGATCGTCGATGTGACGGCCGGGCCGATCGAGGCCGCCGAGGCGATCGAGCAGCCCGACGAGCAGGGCCGGGTCCCGGTCTTCGTCCGCATCCGCCGCCAGCCGCCGATCAACCCGATCTGGATCGTGGTCGCGATCGGCCTCGCCGCATCCGGGGTGTTCCTGCCGCTCGAGGCATTCCTGCGCGCCGTGATCATCGTGGCCGCAGTCGTCGCTATCTTCGTCGGGATCGCGTCGCGCCTGTTCATGCGCATCCCGCCGGGGACCGTGGGCCTGGTCGCGAAGGGCGGTCGCCACTCGGCGGTTCTGGATGCCGGCGTCCGCAGGGTCAACCCGTTGCTCGCCCTGACCCATGTCGTGACGACGCGTGAGCTCGCCTTCGACGTGCCCGTCGCGGCCGTCCGATCCGTCGACGGCATCAACGTCAACGTCGACCTCGTGCTCACGCTGGGGATCGGCGACCCGGTCAAGCTCGCGTACTCGATCACGACCAGCGACCTCGACGAGTTCATCCACGCGACGACCCAGGAGGCGGTGCGCCTGCTGATCCGCCGGATGGAGGCGCTCAATGCCCTTGACCTCGGGGCGGACGAGGCCGGCTTCCTGCGGACCGCGATCGACGCGAAGCTCGCGGCGTACGGCGTGAACGTGCGCAATGTCGCCTTCACCCGCGTGCTCCTGCCCGAGGCGATCACCGCTTCGCTCGAGGCTCGACGCCTGGCCACGATCCAGCTGTCCGAGGAAAAGGAGAACTTCGCCCTCGAGGAGCGGCGGCTGAACGACCGCGCGAACCTCATCGCGCTCGAGCAGGAGTCGCGTCGAAAGGCCCTGGAGCTCGAGGCCATGGCCGAAGGGTTCCGCCTGCAGAAGCTCGACGAGCGGCTGACCGCCAACCCGACGGCGGCCGCCTATGACCTCGAGACCGAGCGCCTCAAGGTCGCCCAGCAGCTGGCCGGGAACTCGCGGGCCGTCGTCTCGATCGGCGGCAACGACCTCGTATCCGGGCTCCTGACCGTGCAGCAGGCCGGTGCGGCCGGTGCGGACGTACCCATTGCTCCATCGACCCCCACCGCGGCGCCTGCGCCGGCGCCGACGCAGGACACCGACGACGACGCGCCCGAGGGCGAGCGGCGCGAGGTGCGCGGGGCCATCCGGCGGCGGACCCCGGGCTGACGGGCCGCACCTGCGGCCTCCCCGCACGCACCCGCGCTATGCTCGCCCGGCGATGACGCTGATCGATCTCCGCTCCGACACGGTCACCCACCCGACCGACGAGATGCGACGGGCGATGGCCACGGCCGAGCTCGGCGACGACGTGTTCGGCGATGACCCGACGGTCAACGCGCTCGAGGCGCGCGCGGCCGAGCTCCTGGGCAAGGACGCCGGCCTGTTCGTGACCAGCGGGACGCAGGGCAACCTCGTGTCGCTGATGGCCCACCTGCCGCGCGGCTACGAGGCGATCGCCGGGGCGTCGTCCCACACCGTGCTCGACGAGGCGGGCGGTCACGCGGTCGTCGTCGGGGCGACGATCCGTGCCCTCCCAGAGAACCCGGACGGGACGATCGATCCTGCCGCGATCATCGACGCGTTCCGCGACCCGACCGACCTCCACGAGCCGATCACCGGCCTGGTCGCCCTCGAGAACACCCATGCCCACTCGGGCGGCCGCCCGCTGACCGTCGACTACACCCGGACGGTCGCGGCCCTCGCCCACGAGCGCGGCGTCCCGCTGCACGTCGATGGCGCCCGCTTCTTCAACGCCGTCGTCGCCCTCGGCGTCACGCCTGCCGAGCTCGCGGCGCCGGCGGACAGCGTCACGTTCTGCCTGTCCAAGGGCCTGTCCGCGCCGATCGGCTCGCTCGTCGTCGGCAACGGGCCGTTCATCGCGCGGGCGCGCCGGGCGCGCAAGCTCCTCGGGGGCGGCCTGCGCCAGGTCGGCGTGCTCGCGGCCGCGGGGCTCGTCGCGCTGCGGGACGGCGACGCGGGCATGATCAGCCGCCTGGCCGAGGACCACGCCAACGCCCGCCGCCTCGCCGAGGGTCTCGCGGGTCTCGACGGGATCCGATCGCCGGGCGACATCGCGCAGCCCGGCGACGGGCCGCTCGACCCGGGCCGCACCGTGACGAACTTCGTCCTGTTCCGCGTGGATCGAGACCGCGCCGCCTTCCTCGACGCGCTCCAGGCCCGTGGCGTGCTGGTGACGCAATACCCCCACGGCCAGGTGCGCGCCGTGACCCACTACGGAATCACGGCCGACGACGTCGAGCGGACGATCGGCGCCGTCGCGGCGGCGCTCCGCGACACCGCCCCGCAGCCCGCGGGTGACCCGGCGACGAGCGCCGCCTGACCACGAGTGGCGCCGCAGCCAACGCGGACGCCGGAGGAACGATGATCGAGCAACTTCCCGGGGTCGAGCTTCCGCGGCCCTCGCCAGCGGCCGAACCCGGACCGCTCGACGAGCGCCTGTACGACCTCGTCGAGGCCCGCGTCCGACGCCTGCTGGTCGAGAACCCGCCCCTGGCGACCTACCTCGGCATCCACACCGAAGACCATCGGCTGGGCGACGCGAGCCGGGACGCCGTCCTGGGCGAGATCGCCGACGAGCGCGCCCACCTCGCCGCCATCGAGGCGCTCGACGACGCCGGGCTCTCCCCCGAGGCCCGGTTCGAGCGCGATCTGGAGCTCCACAACCTGCGCCTGCGCCTGTACGAGATCGACGAGATCCGGCGCTGGGAGCGCCGCTCCACGGCCGCCGGCGAGCTGGGTGACGCGATATTCCTCCTGTTCGCCCGCGGGGCGGCACCGCTGGCCGAGCGGCTCGAGCGGATCGCCGACCGGCTCGCGGCCGCGCCGGCGTTCCTCGAGCAGGGCAAGACGCGCGCGGTCGGGCGCCAGGTCGCGGTCTGGCAGCGGACCGAGGCGCGCTACGCGACGGACCTGCCGTCGCTGTTCGCCGAGGTGCGCGTGGCGGCCGACGGCGTCCTCGAGGGACCGGCGCTGGCGCGCCTCGATCGATCCATCGCCGGCGCGAATGCGGCCCTCGAGTCGTACGGCGGCTGGGTCAACGCGACGATCGCCGACGCGTCCGATGACTGGCCGCTGGGCGCGGAGCGCTACGACGAGCTGGTCCGGCTGCGCGCGTTCGAGGACCTCGATGCCGACGCCATCCTCGAGATCGGGTGGGACCAACTGCGGGTGAACCTCGCGGGGCGGCGGGCCGCCGCGCGCGAGCTCGACCCCGATGCCGACCTGCCAACGGTCATCGACCGGCTCAAGAGCGACCAGCCGGCCTCGTTCGAGGCCGCGCTGGACGGCTATCGCGAGGTCATGGCCCGGGCGCGGGCGTACCTGATCGAGCACGACCTGGCGACGATCCCGGACGACGAGCGGATCGAGGTCATCGCCACCCCCGAGTACCTGCGCTCGGTGATGCCGTTCGCCGCCTACTTCTCGCCCGCCCGCTTCGACGCAGACCAGCGCGGCATCTACGTCGTCACCCCGGCGGTCGACAACGACCCCAACTTCATGCGCGAGCACTACTGGGGCGCGATCTCGAACACGAGCATCCACGAGGCGTACCCGGGCCACCACCTGCAGCTGGCGGTCGCGTCGCACCACCCGTCGCTCACCCGCATGGCGACCGAGGCGCCCGAGTTCGTCGAGGGCTGGGGCATGTACTCCGAGCAGATGATGCGCGAGGAGGGCTTCGACGCCGGCCCCGAGTTCCGCGTGTCGATGTACACCGACGCCGTGTGGCGAGCCTGCCGGATCATCCTCGACGTCCGGATGCACCGGGGCGAGCTGACGCCCGACGAGGCGACCGACTTCCTCGTCGAGCACACCGGCTTCGAGGTCGCCAACGCCAAGGCCGAGGTCCGGCGCTACACGTACACGCCGGGCTACCAGCTGAGCTACCTGCTGGGCAAGGTCCTGATCCTCGGCCTGCGCGAGGACGAGCGACGGCGGCGCGGAGAGGACTTCTCGCTCAAGGCGTTCCACGACACGCTGCTGCGCAACGGATCGCTGCCGATCAGCTTCCATCGCCGGCTGCTGCGGGCCGGGGCCTGACGCGCGTGGACGTGATCCCGGCGATCGACGTCGAGGCGGGGCGGTCGCGGATCGTCTACTGGCCCGGCGCGTCCGCAGGCGTCGGGGCGCCGACCGACCGGCCGGACCGGATCGCCGAGCAGTTCGTGGCCCAGGGGGCGCGGATCCTGCACCTCGTGGACTTCGACGGCGCGCAGCGCGCGGCACCCGCCAACCTCGAGGCGGTCGGCGCGGTGGCGGCGAGGGTCGCCGTGCCGCTCCAGCTCGCCGGCGGCCTCGAGGAGCCGGACCACGTCCGGCTGGCGTTTGCCGCCGGCGCGACGCGGGTCGTGCTCTCGATCGCGATCGTGGAGCGGCCTGACGCCCTGGCCGGCTGCCTGGCCGTCGCGGGCGACTGGCTCGCCGTCGGGCTTGACCCACGACCGGATCGCATCGCGGCGTTTCCGTGGCGGCGCGGCTCGGCGCCGACGCTCGAGGCGCTGGTCGAGGAGCTGGTCGCGCGCGGCGTCCGTCGCCTGGTCCTCAGCCACGGTGGCCAGACCCCCGACCCCGACCTGCTCGATTCGCTCGTCCGTCGCCACGACGCGGACATCGTCGTCGCGGGTGGCATCACCGATCTCGACGGCGTCCGCCGTCTGCGCGACGCCGGCGTGACCGGCGTCATCCTCGGGCAGGCGCTCCTGTCCGGGGCCATCGACTTCCCACGTGCCCTGGAGGCCGCCGCATGAACCTGCGTCTCGTCCCTGCGATCGCCAGCCTCGCGCTGCTGCTCGCCGCCTGCTCGAGCGGCGGCGGCGCGGCGCCGTCACCCTCCGCCGCGGAGACGGCCTGCCCGACGACCCAGCCCGCGCCGCTCGGCGCCGACCAGACCCGAACGGTCACGCTGGCGACCGCGAAGGGCAACATCGTCATCGGCGTCAAGGGCGCCCTGTCCCCGATCGCGGCCGGCAACTTCGTCGCCCTCTCCGCGTGCGGCTACTACGACGGGACCGTGTTCCACCGCACCGCCGCGCTCCAGGACGGGACCCCGTTCGTGATCCAGGGCGGCGACCCGACGGGCACCGGCACCGGCGGACCCGGCTACACGATCAAGGACGAGCCGGTCACCACGCCCTACCATCGGGGCACGGTGGCGATGGCCCGCTCCAGCCAGCCTGACTCGGTCGGGTCCCAGTTCTTCATCGTCCTCAGCGAACAGGCGGCCGGACCCCTGTCAAGCGCCAACACCTACCAGATCATTGGCGAGGTCACGTCCGGGATGGACGTCGCCGACGCGATCTTCGTCGCGTCGGGCGGGCGGGAGCGGCCGGCCAACCCGGTCGCCATCACGTCCGCGACCGTCGCCAACCCCTGACCTGACCTCGATCAGCCGACCCCAGCACGAAGGAGCTCGCTCATGACCAAGGCCGTCATCGCCACCGAGATCGGCGACATCGACGTCGACCTGTTCACCGACGGCGCACCCAAGGCCGCCCAGAACTTCGTGGACCTCGCGAACAAGGGCTTCTACGACGACGTGATCTTCCATCGCGTCATCCCGGGCTTCGTGATCCAGGGCGGCGACGGCGAGCACGGCAAGAAGTCATCGCTCAACTCGGGTCGGGTCGGGACTGGCGGTCCGGGCTACAAGTTCGCCGATGAGCCGATCACCGGCGACTACTACCGGGGAACGCTCGCGATGGCGAACTCCGGGCCGAACACCAACGGCTCGCAGTTCTTCATCTGCCACCAGGACCTGATCGGGAAGCTGCCCAAGAACTACACGATCTTCGGGCAGGTGACAAAGGGCATGGACGTCGTCGACAAGATCGCGAACGCACCCCGGAACAGCCGGGACCTCCCCGATTCACCGGTCGCGATCAAGACGGTCACGATCCTCGACGAAGGGTGAATCGGGTCCTTTCGGGTCGATTGACACACAATCGTTAAGGGATATTCACCCAAGCGACGACTCAGGCACCTTCCCCAATCCCGACCCGCTCGCTAGGATTGCCGTGCTGCCAGTCAGCAAGCGCTGCCCCAGCATCAGGATCATGGGTAGGTTGGGTTAGGGTAGTCGGTTAAGCCGACGCGATAGATGATCCTGAAGCGTGGCAGAAGGTCCGCCGCAAGGTGGACACCTTCACCGGGACAGCAACGAGGCGGCTCCTCACGGAGCCGCCTCGTAGTTTGTCTGGCGCTCGATCCTCCGCCCCTGGCTCGGCCTCGCCTCGTCAACGAACGCCTCATTCACCCGTGCATGAAATCGCGCATCAGCAAGCGTGGTCCCGTGCTCAAAGTCCGGGTTTGAGAGGAGCCCACGCTCACTGCTGGTCGATCTGATGCATTAGTGAATTTCGAGGCCGGATCCGCCAGGCGGGAATGCCGGACAATCGAGGCGTGACCCGCGAGCAGCAACCGTCGCCCGAGGTCCTGTGGTCGCCAGCCGCCGACGCACGCGGACGGTCCAGGATGGGGCGGTACCTCGAGTGGCTCGCCGCCGAGCGCGGCATCGATCTCGCGACCTACGACGACGCCTGGCGGTGGTCGGTCGATCAGCCCGGGCCGTTCTGGCAGTCCATCTGGGACTACTTCGGGGTGCGCTCGGCGACACCGACCGGGCCGGCGCTCGCCGATGCGCGGATGCCCGGCGCCCGCTGGTTTCCCGGCGCGACGCTGAACTACGCCGAGCACGCGCTCGCGATGCCCGGGCGCGATCCTGACGACGTCGTGATCCTGGCCCGTTCGCAGACCCGGGATCCGGCCGACCTGACCGCCGTCGAGCTCCGGGATGCGGTCGCGCGCTGCCGGGCCGGGCTTGTGCGCCTCGGCGTCGAGCGCGGCGACCGGGTCGCGGCGTTCCTGCCCAACATCCCCGAGGCGGTCATCGGACTGCTGGCGACGGCGTCGCTCGGGGCCACCTGGTCGTCGTGCGCGCCGGAGTTCGGGACCAGGGCGGTCGTCGACCGCTTCAGCCAGATCGAACCCGTGGTCCTGCTGACGATCGATGGCTACCGGTACGGCGACCGCGACATCGACCGGTCCGCCGCCGTCGCCGAGATCCGGGCCGCGCTGCCGAGCCTGCGCGCGACCGTCGTCGTGCCGTACCTGCGCCCGGCCTCGGCCCTCGAAGCGGTCCCGGGTTCCGTGCCCTGGTCCTCGCTGCTCGCGGAGTCCGCGGCCCCCGCCTTCGACCCCGTCCCGTTCGATCATCCCTTGTACGTGCTGTTCTCGTCCGGGACGACGGGCCTGCCCAAACCGATCGTCCACGGCCACGGCGGCATCCTGCTCGAGCATCTCAAGGCCCTCGCGCTCCACACGGACCTCGGGCCGGGCGATCGGTTCGGCTGGTTCACGACGACCGGCTGGATGATGTGGAACTACCTCGTGTCCGGCCTCGCGGTCGGCTCGTCGCTCGTGCTGTTCGACGGCAACCCGGCCTGGCCGGATCTCTCGGTGCTGTGGCGCATGGCCGCGGAGACGCGGACCACCTACCTCGGATTCGGGCGCCCCATTCCTGATGGCCTGCCGCGCGGCCGGCCTGACGCCGGGCGCCGACGAGGACCTCAGCGCGCTGCGCGGCGTCGGATCGACGGGCGCGCCCCTGCCGGCGGCGGGCTTCCGCTGGGTCGCAGACGCCGTCTCGGACCAGATCCCGCTCGGGTCGCTGAGCGGCGGCACGGACGTGTGCACCGGGTTCCTCGGGCCGTCACCGCTCGTCCCGGTCTGGGCCGGCGAGATCAGCTGCCGGATGCTGGGCGCGCGGGTCGAGGCGTTCGACGAGGAGGGTCGCCCCCAGGTCGGCCGGCAGGGCGAGCTGGTGATCACGGCGCCGATGCCATCGATGCCGGTCGGCCTGTGGGGCGACAGCGACGGGTCGAGGATGCGGGCCGCCTACTTCGAGCCGTGGCCGGGCGTGTGGCGCCATGGCGACTGGCTCACGATCACCGAGCGCGGCTCGTGCGTCATCACCGGGCGCAGCGACGCGACGCTCAACCGAGGCGGCGTGCGCATCGGGACCGCGGAGCTGTATGCGGTCGTCGAGGCGCTGCCCGAGGTCGCGGACAGCCTCGTCGTCCACCTCGAGGACCCGGGCGGCGGGCCTGGCGAGCTGCTCCTGTTCGTGGCCCTGCGGGACGGGGCGGCGCTCGACGATGGCCTCAGGCAGCGCATCAAATCCGCCCTGCGCGAGGGACTCTCACCCCGCCACGTCCCCGACGAGATCCTCGAGGTCCCCGCCATTCCGCGAACGCTGTCAGGCAAGAAGCTCGAGGTCCCGGTCAAGCGGATCATGCTCGGCTTGCCCGCGGAGGCGGTCGCGTCGAAGGATGCCCTCGCCGATCCGCGCTCGCTCGAGCCGTTCGAGACGTTGGCGGCACAACGATCTTGACGTCGACCGGGCTGGACGCGCGCGCCGGCGTGATCCTGTGCGCGCTGGGCGGCCTGGCCGTCGGGGTCTTCACCTCGCTCGGCCAGGGCGCGCTCCCGGCCCAGGTCGCGTCACTCGCGAACTCGGCGGGAGCGTGGTCCGCGGCGGCGTTCCTGCTGTGCCTTTCGAACCGGAATCCCCGGATCGGGTTGGTGCTCGGCCCGATCGCGCTCGTCGCGATGCTCGCCGGCTATGACCTGATGACGGTCGTCCGCGGCAACGCCGTGTCGACGTCGACCGTCGTGTTTTGGGGCGCCGCGGCGATCGTCGTCGGCCCCGTCTTGGGTGTCGGTGCGACGTGGGTGCGCGACCGCGATCCGCGCCGAGTGGCCATCGGGATCGCGCCGCTCGCCGCGATCCTGGTGGGCGAGGCGATCCACGGGCTGACGGCCATCGCGGACACGACCTACGGTCCGTACTGGGTCGGCGAGGGGGTCCTCGGCCTCGCGCTCATCGCGTGGGTCGGAGCACACACGCGATCGGTGGCCGCGACCCTCCTGTGCGCGGCCCTGACCGCCCTCGGCGCCGCCACGATCGTGGTCGCCCTGTCGGGGAACCTGCTCGGGCTGCTGTGACCCGGGCGGCTACTCCACCGTCGAATTCGTGATCGTGATCTTCTTGCCCATGAAGAAGATGCCCGGGTTAGGTCTGGAACCCGTCGCCGTCGTTGTTGCGCAGGATCGAGTCGACGATCTCCACGAACCCCGTCCCGTTGTTGCTGACGAAGAAGATCCCGCTGCCGCCCTCGTGGTTGGACCAGTTGCCCTCGATCCGCGTCCCTTCCACGTGGAGCGTCATCTCGTTGCCGTCGTTGTAGATCGCGCCGCCGTTGCCGCCGCCCGGCGTGCCCTTCTTGGCCGGGTTGGCGCCGGAGCCGATGGCGCGGTTGTGGGTGAACACGCTGTTGAGGATGGTCCACGAGACGCCGATGCTCGAGATCCCCCCGGCGTTCGAGCACTCGTTGCGACGTGACCCCGAGCCGCCGAACGTGCTGTTGACCACGTAGACCGGCAGGCCGTTGTACTGCGAGAAGACCTGGATCGAGGCGCCGCCGATGTCGGGCCCGGTCGAGGCGCACCGATTGCCGTAGAAGCCGGCGTTGACGACCCGGAACCGGCCGCCACGGACGAAGATCGCACCGCCGCCATCCTCGGTCTCGTGCCCGGTCGATCGGCCGCGGGTGAACGCGATGTTCTGCACGGTCAGCGTCGGGTGGTCCTGGTTCTGGCAATGGCTCGTGGTCCAGACAAGGTCCGGATCGCACGTGTTCATGTACAGGATCCGGCGGTCGCCCTGCCCGTTCAGGGTCACCAGGCCGCCGCCGTCGATGACCACGTCCGGCTTGTTGTTGAACACCTTGGCCGTGGCGCTCATGTAGATCGTGACCGGGCTGCGGACCGCAGTTGAAGGTGATGACCCCACCCTTGGCGACCGCCGCGACGAGCGCCTTCGACGTGCAGCTCGCCGGGGTCCCGCTGCCGACGACGTGGTCGGGCGCCGAGGCATCGGCCTCCCCGGCATCGGGCGGGACCACCGCGCCGCCGGACGCGTTGCCTGGCGCCGGCTGCTGGGCGCTGATGCGCGTGATGCTCAGCGCGCGCTGCAGGAATCCGGCCGTCTCGGCCCGGGTGATGTCGCGCCCGGGGCAGAACTTGCCGTGGCCGCAGCCGATGGCGACCCCCGCCTTCGAGAGCCTGCTGATCGCCGTCGCAAACGGGTTGCTCTTGGGGACGTCCTTGTAGCGGCTGCTGCTCGTGGCCGTCAGCTTGAGCGCCTTCGCCAGGTACGCCGCCATCCGGCCCCGCGACACGTGGCTGCCGGGGCAGAACTTGTGCGGACCGCAGCCCGACGCGATGCCCGCGGTGACGACCCGGTTGATGGCCGTCGCGTGGGGCGTGTGCTTGGTGACGTCCTTGAAGTGGACGCCGCTCGTCGCCGTGAGGTTGAACGCCTGCACGAGGAAGCCGGCCATCTCGCCCCGGCTGACGCGTCCATTGGGGCAGAACCGGTCGTGCCGCTTGTCGCAGGCGGTCATCACGCCCGCCTTGAACATGGCCTCGATCGCGCTCTCGTATTTGGAGCTGTTGTCGTCGACGAACCGGCCCGATCCCGCGGCCACCGCGGCCGGGCTCGCGAGGGCGACCAGCCATGCGCTGAGCACGAGAACGAGGGCGGAGCGGCGCTTGCCCGGCATCGGCCGAACCTACCAGCGCACCTCCGGAGCGACAAGCGCCATCGGTACCGACGGCGTCCAGACCTTGGTCGCCCTAGGTGGCGTCTCCTGGCACCACCGCGAGCGCCCGGACCGGGAAGGTGCCGGTCCCTCGAACCGGGGCGGGGATAGCCGTGAACCGCGCGCCATCGACCGGGATCGAGCCCAGGTTCGTCATGTGCTCGATGATCGGGATGCCGGCGCGCAGCAGCAGGGAGTGGGCCGGGCGTTCAGGATCCGCGGTCGAGTCGATGTTGAGGGAGTCGATGCCGACCAGCGCGGCACCGGCCGCGACCAGCAGCTCGACGGCGTCGCGGGTCAGGAACGGGTTGTCCCGAAGGTACGCGTCGGTGCGCCAGAAGCGGTCGAACCCGGTATGGACGAGGACCGCCCGGCCCTCGAGCTCGTAGCCGGCGAAGGCCGCGGCGTCGACGGCCGGGGAAGCGCTCCCGGTGACGTCGATGCGGACGGCCGGCAGGTCGACCAGCCGTTCCGGGGGCAGTCCCGAGAGGTCCGCGCCGTCCTCCCAGCGGTGGAAGGGGCTGTCCATGTAGGTGCCGGTGTTCCCGCACAGGGTGATCAGGTCGATCTGGAAGGTCACGCCCTCCGCGTAGCGACCGGCGCTGGTGGCGCGATCGAGGATCGCGTGGATCTCGGGAACGGGCAGGCCCGGGTAGGTGACCATGCCGGCCTCGATCGGGTGGCTCAGGTCGACGATCCGGCGGCTGGCGGCGTTCGACATGACGGCATCGTATCGGCTGTGACAGGCGACAATCGGGGCATGAACGAAGCTGAGCTCCGTGCCTGGTTCGACGAGCGAGTCGCCACCAGCGCCTTCCGGGGCGTCGCCATCGCATGGAGTGACGGCGCCCCGATCTTCGAATATGCCGGCGGCCTCGCCCACCGGGGGCTCGGCGTTCCGGTGGCGCTGGACACGAGGTTCGCGGTCGCCTCGATCACCAAGATGGCCACGGCCGTGACCGCGCTCCGGTTCGTCGACCGCGGCCTCATCTCGCTGGACCAGCCACTCGTCGAGCTCCTGCCGCCCGAGCAGGTCCCGACAGCGGTGACGCCGGAGCTCACCCTCCACCACCTCCTGTCGCACACGTCGGGGCTGACCAACTACCACGACGACGACGACGCGACCGGGGCCTCGTGGATGTCGTGCTGGGACCGGGTCGCGACGTACCACGCGCGCCGGCCGGCGGACATCCTGCCGCTGTTCAAGGACCTGCCCGCGCGAGCTGCGCCCGGCGCCGAGTACCGCTACGGCGACGCCAACTTCATCCTCGTCGGCCTGGTGATCGAGGCCGTGACGGGGCGTGCCTACGGCGAGGTCGTGGCCGAGGAGGTGTTCGTGCCGGCGGGCCTCGGGGACACGGCGATCGAGGCACTCGACGACGACCCGCGGCGGCTCGCCGTCGGCTACAAGGTCGATGACGGACCGGCCGACCGATGGAAGACGAACATGTACAGCGTGACCGCGTCCGGCATGCCCGATGGCGGGATGATCACGACGGCGCACGACCTCGCCCGGCTGATGGACGCGATCCTCGGCGGGCGCCTGCTGCCCGCCCCGCTGGTGGCGGCCATGACCAGCCCGCAGGGGCCCAACCGGACCGACCTCGAGCAGTACGGCTACGGGTGCGAGATGGCCGTGATTGACGGGTCGGTGGCGATCATCGGCCACGGCGGCGGGGATCCCGGCATCTCGGCGATGCTCACGCGCCACCTCGCCGAGGGGATCACGCTGTCGGTCGTGTGCAACCAGGATCGCGGCTCGTGGGCGGCGACCAAGCGCCTCGCCGAGGCGTTCGGCCTCAACGAGCCTCGCGTGTGACCATCGGCTTCACCACGGTCATCAGCGACTCCATCGTCTCGACGTCGTACGGAGCCGGCAGCTCCACGATGAAGGTGTCGAAGCCGACCCGACGATAGGCCAGCATCGTGTCAGCGATCTGCTCGGCCGTCCCGGTCCAGACCGATGCGTCGCCGGCGATCCGCTCGGGTGGGGTGCGGTTGTGCTCGAGCCACGCGTGCATGGCGCGATCCGCCTCCGCCGCGCTGGACCGGATCGTGATCTTGCAGCCGACCGAGCGCTCGATCGCCTCGGGGTCGCGGCCGACGTCCGCGCAGTGCGCGCGCAGGATCTGGTCCTTGGCCGCCAGCGTCTCGGGCGTCCCGAACGCGTTCCACATGTCCGCGTGGCGGGCGACGATCCGCAGGGTCTTCCTCTCTCCGGCGCCGCCGATCATGATCGGGAGGTGGGCCTGGATCGGCCTGGGCTCGATCCGGAGGTGGTCGAAGGCGTAGTGGCCACCGGGCGCGCTGGTGACCTCGCCACCGTCGAGGAGGGTCCGCGTCGCCTCCGCCGATTCGGCCAGCCAGTCGAGGCGCTCGCCGAACCCCGAGCCGAAGTCGATCCCGAAGGCGCGGTGCTCGTCGCCGAACCACGCCCCACCCATGCCCATGATCGCCCGGCCGCCGCTGATGTGGTCGATGGTCGTGAGCGCCTTCACGGCCAGCCCGGGATTGCGGAAGGTGTTGGCACCGACGAACAGCCCCAGGCGAATCCGCTCGGTCGCCTGGGCCGCCGCCGCGAGCGCGGTGTAGCCCTCGAAGATCGCCTGGCTGGGGTCGCCGAAGATCGCGAGGATGTGGTCCCACGTCCAGAGGTGGTCGAAACCGAGCCGTTCGGCGCGCCGCGCGGCATCGAGGAACGAGGGCCAGTCCGACGCCTGGCTCCACAGGTTCAGGCCGAGGCGGAGCTCGCCCATCGCTGCCTCCTAGGGGTGCGCGTGAAGCGTACCCGGGCCACCGACGGGCTGCCCAGAGCGACTTCCGATCGTTTGACTGCAAACGAATGTATGCACTCGATTGCTCGTTCGAAAACATGGTAGTGTGCGCAACGCCGAGGGCCGCGGACCGGAAGCATCTCGCCACCCGCTAGCCGCCGCCCGGCTTGGCAAGGAGGAGTTACGGATGAGGATCCTTCGCAGGGTGCCCGTCCTCGCGGTCCTGGCCAGCGTGGTGGTCGCCTGTTCGTCGGGATCGACGACGACGCCCGCCCCCGCCGGATCGACGGCGGCGTCCACCCCCGCACCGGCCCCGACCACGGCGCCGGCGTCGACCGAGGCCTCGGCCCCGCCGTCGGAGAGCGCGCCCCCGGCCGCCGTCGCCACCCCCGAGCCCGCCGCGGACTGTGCTCGGACGGGCGATGCGTCGGCGATGCAGATGTGGGAGCGGTCGGGCGGCAACAAGGGCATGGTCGACCAGCTCGTGTGCGACTGGAACAAGGCCAACCCGACCAAGCTGATCAACCTCAGCTACATCCCGCACGCCGAGATGGTCGGCAAGATCGCCCAGGGAATCGCCTCGGGCGACGTGCCCGACCTGATGGGCATGGACCTGATCTACGCGCCCCAGTTCGAGAACCTGGGTCAGCTCGTCGACCTGACCGACAAGATCTCCAGCTGGCCCGAGCTCAAGACCGCGAGCCCCGGCCACATGACCGTGGCGACGTTCAACGACAGGCTCTACGGCGTGCCGCTGTACGCGGACGTCTCGGCCCTGTTCTACAACAAGGACCTGTTCGAGAAGGCGGGTCTCGATCCCAACAAGCCGCCCACGAGCCTGGCCGAGCTCAAGGAATACGCGGACAAGATCACGGCCCTCGGCGGCGACATCAAGGGCTACTACCTCCCCGGCAACTGCGCGGGCTGCAACATCTTCACCGTCGGTCCGCTCATGTGGGCGTCGGGCGCGCAGATCGAGGCCGGCAAGTGCGGCGACGAGCCGCTCGTCGGTGACGGCGTCAAGGAAATCCTCCAGTGGACGCGCGACATGGTGAAGGCCGGCAACGTCCCCGATAGCGCCCGGGGCGAGACCGGTGACACCTTCGCCGAGCAGTTCGGCACCGGCAAGATCGGCATGATGGGCACGGGCAACTTCAACATCACCCTGGCCAACAACCAGATGAAGGGACCCCCGGACCATACCTTCAAGTTCGGGATCACCGACCTGCCGGGCATGGACGCCGGCAAGGCAGCGTCGTTCATCGGCGGCGACCTGGTCGTCGTCCCGAACGGCAGCAAGCGGGTCGACGACGCCGTCGAGTTCATGAAGTTCATCCTGTCCGACAACGAGCAGGTCGAGGGCTACGCCAAGCTGCTCAACCTGACCACTCGCAGCGACATGGCCAACAACAAGTACTTCCAGGCCGAGCCCCTCGTCCAGGACGTGGCCAAGGCGCTGGAAGTCGGGCGCACCCCGTACACGCTCACCTTCTTCGAGCAGATCAACTCGCCCCAGGGTCCCTGGCTGCAGATGCTCCAGCGGGCCTACTACACGGACGATGACCTCGACCAGGTCATCTCCGATGCCAAGGAGGCGATGAAGACGATTTCCTGCCAGTCCTAGAGACGGGACCGGCTCCTCCTCCGTCTGGGCCGCGACGACTCGCCCGAGCCGTCGCGGCCCGATCATTCCCGGCGCGGGCGGTCACGCCACCCGCCGATCACGGGCAGGGACGATCACAATCCATAGCCGACCGGCCGGGCAGCCGCCCCGCCGGAGCGACCCTGGAGAGCCATGCTGGCGACCCGCAGGAACAAGCTGTACGGGCTCCTGTTCCTCTCCCCCGCGCTGCTGTTCGTGCTCGTCTTCACGGCCTACCCGCTCATCCAGCTCGTCTGGATGTCGTTCAACAGCTGGTCGCTCATCTCGCCTCCCAAGTACCTCGGCGTCGGCAACTTCACACGTGCGTTCAGCGACCACCAGTTCTGGACCTCGCTCACCTACAGCCTCAAGTACACGCTGTTCATCACGCCGATCCTCATCGTCGGCGGCTACGTCATCGCCCTGCTCGTGTCGACCAACTCGCCGATCCGGCGGGTGACCCGGACCGTCGTGTTCATCCCGGTGGTCATCGGCCTCGGCGTCTCGAGCCTGCTGTGGTACTGGCTGTTCAACCCGACGTTCGGCCCGATCAATGCGGCGCTCACGGACCTCGGCCTGATCAACAAGCCGATCCTGTGGCTGGGCACCGACGAGAACCTGTCGACGTGGGCGATCATCGGCTCGGTGACCTGGAAGGTCATCGGGTTCGGAATGCTGCTGTTCGTGGCCGCCATCCAGGCGATCCCCGCTGAGATCAACGAGGCCGCGCTCGTTGACGGGGCGAGCTACTGGCAACGCGTGACCCGGGTGATCGTGCCGCTCACGGCACCCACGATCCTGCTCGTGACGCTGGTCAGCGTCATCGGCTCGCTACTGGCGTTCGACCAGTTCTACGTGATGACCGCCGGCCAGCCGTTCAACCAGACGGCGACGGCCGTGTTCTACGTCTACCTGAACTCCTTCCCGTACCTCAAGCTGGGCTACGGGGCCGCCCTGTCGCTGATCATCGCGGCGGTCGTGCTCCTGTTCACGGTCGTGCAGCTGGCGTTCACCCGCCGGAGCCGGCGTTGAGCACCGAAACCATCGAGGCCCCGCGCGCCCGGAGCCGGTCCGGTGGCCCGCTCGCGAGGGCCTGGTCGGGCCGGGGCAAGTACCTCGTCGGCGCCATCTGCATCGTCGTATGCACGGTGATGCTGACGCCGATCGTGCTGGCCATCCTGGCGTCCGTGAAGACGACCGCGGAGGCGGCCGCGCAGCCGCCGACCTACCTCCCCCACCAGGTAAGCCTCGACAGCTACAGCCGGCTGTGGAAGTACCAGGCCGGGCTCCCCACATACCTCGCCAACAGCCTGGGGACGGCGCTGGCGACGATCCTGATCGCGCTCGGGCTCACGATCCCGGCCGGCTACGCGCTGGCGCGCTTTCCGATCCCGGGCAAGGAGGCCCTGTTCGTCTTCCTGCTCCTGGCGCTGATCATCCCCTACCAAGCGCTGCTGACGCCGATGTTCCTGATGTTCGTCAAGCTCAAGCTCACGAACACGATCTTCGGCCTCGCGATCCTGCATACGACCATCCAGCTGCCGTTCAGCCTGTACATCATGCGCAACAGCTTCGAGGCGGTGCCGCGTGAGCTCGAGGAGGCCGCGTATCTCGATGGCGGCAGCCCGCTCCAGGTGCTACGCCGCGTCTTCCTTCCGATGGTGGTGCCGGCGATCGTGACCGTCGCGCTGTTCGCGTTCATCACGTCCTGGAACGAGCTCCTGGGGTCGCTGGTGATGAACAGCAAGGAGTCGGCGTTCACGCTGCCGGTGATCCTCGCCGCGGCCCGCGCCGAGACGAGCCTGGGCGGCACCGACTGGGGGATGCTGCAGGCCGGCGTCGTGATCTCGATCGTGCCCTGCATCCTCGTCTATGTGCTGTTGCAGAAGTACTACGTGTCGGGCCTCCTCAGCGGTGCCGTCAAGTGACCCGGGGGCGTCGGCGGGGCTCGCCAAGTTGCGTGTGGCAGCCGCGCATGCAATCGTATGCTCGCGTTCGTATTCTTGGCGCCCAGCGGAGCATGCGCGTGGTGAACTTCCTGGATCGCGGCCCGTGAAGGCCCCGGCCCGTCAGCGGGCGACCCGCGCCTCGGCTCCCATCGCGCCGGTCATCCCCTCGGCCGGCGCCATCGGTCGTCTGCGCCCGCTGGGCGGTCAGGACGTCGGGATCACCGGCGGGTTCTGGGCCGATCGCATGCGGCTGAACCGCGAGCTGACGCTGCCGCACGTCTTCGGCCAGCTCGTCGAGGCGGGCAACCTGCACAACCTGCGCCTCGCCGCGGGTGCCAGCGGCAGATACCAGGCCCTCGGGATCATGTTCGATGGGCCGTTCCCGTTCCTCGACTCCGACGTCTACAAGTGGCTCGAAGGGGTCGCCTGGGAGCTCGCGAGGACCTGGGATCCTGCCGTGGCCGCGATGGCCGACGAGGCGATCGACGCGATCGCGGCGGCGCAGCGCGACGACGGGTACCTGAACACGTTCGTCCAGGTCCTCGCGCCCGGTCGCGAGTACAAGGACCTCCAGTTCGGCCACGAGCTGTACTGCTTCGGGCACCTGATCCAGGCTGGGGTGGCGTGGCACCGCGCGCTCGGCGACGACCGGCTCCTGGCGATCTCGCGCCGCGCCGCCAATTCCGTCGACGCCGCCCTCGGGCCTTCCGGTGCGACGGGCATCGACGGCCATCCCGAAATCGAGATGGCCCTGGTCGAGCTCTACCGCGTCACCGCAGAGGCGCGCTACCTCGAGCTCGCGCGGCTTCACGTCGAACGTCGCGGTCATGGGCTGCTGGGCGCGGGCCGCTTCGGGTCGCCCTACTGGCAGGACCACCTGCCCGTGCGCGAGGCGCAGGACGTCGCGGGGCACGTCGTCCGCCAGCTGTACCTCGATGCGGGCGCCGTCGATGTCGCGACGGAGACTGGTGACGCGGACCTGCTCGAGGCCGTCCACCGGCGATGGCGGGACATGGTCGCGACCCGGATGTACCTCACCGGGGGCGTCGGCAGCCGGCACGAGCTAGAGGGCTTCGGTGACCCGTATGAGCTGCCGCCCGACCGCGCCTACGCCGAGACCTGTGCGGCCATCGCGAGCGTCATGCTCGCCTGGCGGCTGCTGCTCGCGACCGGTGACCCTGACTGTGCCGACGTCATCGAGCGGACGATCTACAACGGCGTCCTGTCGGGCGTGTCGCTCGACGGCACGCGGTTCTTCTACGTCAACCCGCTCCAGCGCCGGACGCACCGCGTCGCGGCCGACCTGGGCGCGGGTGAACGGGCCCCGTGGTACGCCTGCGCCTGCTGCCCGCCGAACCTCGTTCGAACATTCGGCAGCTGGCCGCAATACCTCGCCACCACGGACGACCACGGGATCCAGGTCCACCAGTACGCGGCGGGCGAGATCCACGCGACGGTACCGGGCGGCGACGTGCGCCTGTCAATCGAGACGGATTACCCGTGGGAGGGCCGCGTGCGCGTGACCGTGCACGAGACGCCCGACGCGCCCTGGACGCTCACGCTGCGGGTTCCGGGCTGGGTGGGCTCGGGGAGCGTCGACTGGTATGCGGCTGCCAACGGTTCGGTCGATGCGACGCCCGCGAACCCGATCACGGCTGGCGACCGACGCGTCGAGTGTTCCCGCGTGTGGCGCGCCGGCGACGCCGTCGTGCTCGACCTCGACATGCCCGGCCGGATCACCGCGCCCGCCCCGGAGGTCGATGCCATTCGGGGCTGTCTGGCGCTCGAACGCGGCCCGCTGGTGTACTGCATCGAGTCGGCCGACCTCGCGGGCGCGCTCGAGCTGGAGGACATCTCACTCGACGCGACGTCCCAGCCCAGCCCGGTCGCGCGCGCCGATCTCGGTGCAGGCGCCCTCGGCCTGAAGGCAGCGGCCGTCGGACCTGGTGGTGAGCCGATCACGCTCGCCGCTGTGCCGTACCACGCCTGGGGCAACCGAGCGGTCGCCGGTATGCGCGTCTGGATCCCGAGCGCCAGCGCCGGCGACGGAGGAAACGGGACCGGCTGAGGCTAGTCCGCGTGGGGTGGCGCGGTCGATTCGCGCACGATCAGCGGCGGCTCGAACAGGAGCTTGCGGGGCGTGCGTTCGAGATCGGGGTCGCGCGACAGGTCGATCGCCTCGCGGACGGCGAAGCGGACCATCTCGGCGGTCGGCATCCGCAGCGTGGTCAGTGCCGGGACCGTGTGTGCGGCGATCAGGACGTCGTCGAACCCGACCACGGACAGCCGCTCAGGGACGCTCGCGCCGAGGTTGTGGGCCGCGTGCAGCGCGCCGATGGCGACGAGGTCGGTGGAGGTGCAGACGGCGGTTGGCTGGGGGTCGACGGCGAACAGGTCGCGGAGGGCCGTCTCGCCGCCTGCGAGGGTGTTCGGCACTCGCTGCAGGTACCCGTCCGGCACCCCGCCGAATCGCCGGGTCATGAACTCGACGTAGGCGTCCTCGCGCTGGCGGAAGTCGCCCTGCAGATGGGCGCTGACGAAGGCGATGCGTGTGTGGCCCAGGTCGGCAACGTGGTTGAGCCCAGCGAGGATGCCGGCGCGGTCGTCCGGGTCGGCGGTCGGGAACTCGAGGGGGCTGGAGCCCTGCCACAGGGCGACAACCGGGGCAACTGATCCACGGAGATCGTCCAGGAGGCGCGGCTGATCCTGCATGTCGCCGAGGAGCACGATCGCGTCCGTGTGCCGGGTCTCGAGCACCGTCGTCAGCGCGATCTCCTCGTCGAGCCGCCCCTGCGCGTGGCCGAGCACGATGTTGTAGCCGTGCGCCATCGCCTCGACCGCCAGGGCCTCGATGGCGCCGGCCCAGAACGGGTCGCTGAAGTCGCGCACCACCGCCCCGATGAGCATCGTCGACGCGCCACGGAGCCCTCGAGCCAGGGGATTGGGCCGGTAGCGCAGCCTCCGCGCGGCAAGGTTGACGCGCTCGCGTGTCTCCTCGGCGATCGGGACGCGTGTCGGGGCGTTGTTCAGGACCCTCGAGACCGTGCTCTGCGACACCTTGGCCGCGACCGCGATGTCGCGCATCGTGGGGACCGGGCGGCGCGCAACTGCGGTGCGGACCGGGGCGTTGGACGCGGGGTCCTTGTCGCCGTTGGGGCTGGCCGGCGACCCGGCTGTGGGTTCGTCGGGGGCCGCGCCGGAACGTCCCCGACCGTCGGCGCTGCTCCCCGATCCCACGTCGCAAGCGTAGCACTCGGCCTTGCGGTCATACGTTTGCGGTCCGGTGCCGATTCGTCGGCGTCATCAATCTCTCCCATCTGATCGCCGCTACCGTGATCGAGCAACGGCCAGGACGGACGGTTCCTCGTGCGCGTTCAAGCAGCTTGCCCTGATGCTGTTCTGCGAACCGGCCTGATAGGAGAGCCGACATGCAGTGGGTTACCCGCGAGCACCCGCATACCGATCGCATCGCCTGCCCCTGGCTCATCCGCAGGTACATCGATCCCGGCGCTGAGATCGTCTATGTGCCCCGCGACCAGGTGCTCGAGTACGCCGCCCGAGACGGCGCGACGAGCTTCGACGCGCCGGGTGCGACCTACACCCACCGCGACGGCCTCTGCTCGTTCGAAGTCCTCATCGAGGATTACAAGCTCGGCAGTGATCCGGCTCTCGCGCTCGTGGCCCAGGTCGTCCACGGCGCCGACGTGTCCGAGGACGCCGACATCACGCCCCAGTCGCGGGGCCTCGAAGCGATCGCACGCGGCTTCATGCATCTCGGCGTCGACGACCAGCGCCAACTCGAGCTCGAGCTCCCCGTCTACGACGCGCTCTATGCCTGGGCGAAGCTCCAGGTCGCCGCGGAGTGAACCTTTGCCCTGACCGGGTCGCCATCGTGGTCTTCGCCGGCGCAGCCGCGCGTGGTCGGATGAGGGATCGGTGTCGCTCGAGTTGACGTGATCGCGCCCATCGCCGGACGCGTACTCGACCGGTATCATCGGGCCCCGCGCGCCTGTAGCTCAGTGGATAGAGCGTCGGCCTCCGGAGCCGAAGGTCGCAGGTTCGAATCCTGTCGGGCGCGCCATAACAGCCTCTGGCAGCGCGAGCGCCATTCCGTGCCGATACGCCGCCGGTGTGAGGCGCAGGCCGACGAAGCGCGGCCCTTCGATGACCATCCGTTCGTATATCGCGTGGATCACGTCGGATTTCTCCTCTACTTGTTCCGTCTGCTGCCAGGTTTCGGCGAGGGCGTCGAGCCACTCAGTCGCGCGACGCGCCGGCAGGTCCCGGGCCGGCTGCACCCCCACGATCTCCAGGTCTCCGCGGAGGCGTGCCATCCGCGCGAGGTACTCCGCGTCGTCGAGCCGTGCCGCGGCATGCTCCAATGCAAGCTCGCGCATCTGGCGTTCGAGGCGGGCACGATCCATGGTCAATGGACGATCACCGGCAGAGAGCACCGCGGTGATCTGAGCGCGCATGGCGTGGTCGACACGGAGCGACCCTAGCTGGGCGAGGATGGGTACCTCCCAGGTGGTCGCGGCAATCCGGGCTTTCGAGCCCCAGCCGGCACATGGGTCGGTGTGCAGCTTGGCGACCCGCTCCGAGTTCCCCATCCGACCGTCTGATCGAATCCGCCTCCCGCAGGTGCACTCCAGGAGCCCCGCAAGCATGTCGAGGCGACCGCGGTGGCGCGGTCCCCCACCCTGTGTTCTCGCTCGCCGCACGTCCTCGACCCGCGCCCAGAGGTCGTCCGAGACCGGTGGGTCAAAGCGCCAGGGCGCTGGCCGGCGAGTCTCGCGCGGCCCACGGTGTCGGCGGATCCAGCCGTTGTAGAGCGGGTTCATGAGGATCATCCGGATCCGGGTCGCAGCTAGGCCGGTTTCCGCCTCGAGCCCCGTCGCGCTCACGTTGCCGAGTGCGTACCGCTCGAACAGGCCGACGGCGATGGGCATACGATCGGGGTCGATCTCGAGCGTGTGTGGCGGCGCGGGCATTCGTCGAAAGCCGAGCCCGGCATGCCCTCCCGGGTCACGGGTACTCCCGGGTGCCACGCCATCCGAGGTGCTACCCCACCCCCTGCGCTTCATGCGTTCGTTGCCCGAGCGGCACATGGCCGCCCAGCCGGCGGAGGGGTCGCCGTCCACCAGGTGTGCCGCCACCCAGTCGGATCCCGCGTCCAGCACCGCGCCGCACCCGCACGCGCAGGGCGCGGGCAGCAGGGCCGCGAGCGTTGCTCGCGCCCGCTCGTGGGCCGCGTCGTACCCGCGCGCCTGCCGACTGGGGCGCCTGCGCTCGCACGCTGCGCACCGCATCCCGGACGGGACGCGGGCGGGCGGGTGCCCGTTGTCGCAGGTCCGGATCACGCGACCGGCCGACGCTTTCCGTCAGAGCGGCAGCCGTTGTCGTGCCGTCTCTGACGCTGGTGACGCTGGAGTGCACGCCCGTCGACATCGCCATGAGCGTGGTTGGCGCAAGCGGCCGGGTCTATCCGCCTCGGGTGCTACGCCTCGGGAGCCAGCGTCGGCGACTAATGGTGACGAACGTTGACGCATGGCATTAGCCTCGTCGCATGCGTCCAGACCGCGTCACACTGGCGGCATTCTTCGGCTTCGTCCTGATCGCCGGGGCCGTCTCGGTCGCAATCCGCCTGGGCAGCTTCGAGTTGCCACCGTTCTGGGCCGCCACCCTGCGCTACGCGCTGGCAGTGACCATCTTCACCGCCTTGGCTCTCGCGCTGCACATCCCGTTCCCGCGCCGAGCGAACCTCGTGGGCGCCCTGCTGTTCAGTCTCACCTTCGTCGCGTCGACCGCGTTGCTCTACGTGGGCGTGAGCGGCTCGTCGGCGTCGATGGGCGCGATCGTATTCGCGGTGACGCCACTGGTGACCCTCGCCGTGGCCGCAGTGATCGGCCTCGAGCGGTTCACATTCCGGGGCGTGGCGGGGGCCCTGGTCGCCGCCGCAGGAATGGTCGTCGTCGTGAGTGACCAGCTTGGTGCCGCGGTCCCGGTGCCCGCCCTGCTGGCGCTGGGTGGAGCGATGTTCTTCAGCGCGGTCACCGCCGTTGTGATCAAACGTCTGCCACCGGGCCACCCAATCTCGGCGAACGCGGTGGGGGGCGCCGTCGCCCTGCCGATCCTGGTCGCGCTCTCGGTCTTCGCGGGAGAGCCCTGGGTCCTCCCGAGCCAGCCGCAGACGTGGGCGGCCTTGGTGTTTCTGGTCGTGTTCGGGACCGTGCTGCTGTTTCCGCTCGCCATCTTCATCATCGGACGCTGGACGGCGTCGGGCTACTCCTACACGGATCTCTTCAAGCCACTGGCGGGTGTCGCGCTGGCCGCGGTCATCCTGGGCGAGCCGATCCGGCTCACATTCGTGCTCGGTGGAGCGTTCGTCTTGGTTGGTGTCTGGGTGGGTGCGTTCAGCGCGCAATCGGTCCCGTCGTCGGCGCCAGCGGCGATCGAGGACGAGCCAGATCGCGTACTCGTGCCCTTGGTGGCCGAAGTCAGCGAGTGGGACGGGGCGGGCGGACAGGGCTCACAGGTCTAAGGGCACGCGCTACGGATCAGACGTCGCGATCCAGCTCGCGACCTGGACGCGCGAATCGAACCCGAGCTTGTTCAGGATGTTGCCGACGTGGGTCGTGACCGTCCGTTCCGAGATGAACAGGCGCGCCGCGATCTCCCTGTTGCCGAGACCCTCGCCGATCAGTCTCGCCACCTCCACCTCTCGCTTCGAAAGTGGTCCGGTGTCGACCTGGTGATCGGCGTCGACATCGAGCTCGTCCGGTTCGCCGAGCGCAAGTCGCAGCGCTGCCTCGCGATTCAACCGTGTGCCCGCGGCGTACTCGGCCTCGAACCTCGCCGCGCCCATCGCCGCTGTCGCCGCTTCCGTCGCCCGCGCCAGCTCCGGCTCGATGGGACCGGTCGTGCTGGCGCCGGCAGCCGCACCGAGGGCATCCGCTGCCCCGAGCAACCGCGCCGCCAGGCGCGCCTGGCCGGAACTCGCCGCCTGCCCGCCCAATCGACGCAGGAAGGAGGACTGTCCGAGCCGGTTGTCGGTCTGCTTCGCGATCCGCAGCCCCTCGATGAACCGCGCCTTCGACCCGGGCAGATCCCCGGCCGCCAGCGCGACGAGGCCGAGGTTCATGAGCATCCGTTCGAGGTAGTACAGGTCGCCGACCTCGCGGCTCAGTCGAGCGCCCTCAGAGGACGCGGCCTCCGCGGCGGCGAGGTCTCCCTCGAACAGCGCATGGATGGCCGTGCCTGGATCAACGCCATCGTCGCGGGGTAGTGGTCGACGCCGCGGCGTGATGGTCTCGGCTTCGTCGAGGAGTCGTCGGGCGGCTGTGCGATCTCCTGCCATGTCCTCCGCGGTCGAGGCGAGGGACAGCGATTCGGACAGCTGCGGGAGCTGTACCGCGACGCGGGCTGCGGCGATCGCCCGAGCAAGCCAGGGCCCGGCCGCCTCGGGGTCGCCCTTCAGGATGCTCATCCATCCCCGGAAGTAGTACGCCCGCGGCGGAACGTCTGCGGATCCCTCAGCCGCCGCGAGCAGGTCATCGAACCAGCGGATGCTCTCCGTGGTCCCGCGCGTGACCCAGAAGTAGCCGACGGACGTGGCGAGCTCCAGACCACGCCGCCAGTCCGAAGCAGCCAGGCACTTCTGGAGTGCCGATCGGATGTTGTCGATCTCGAGGTCGACCCACTGGAGCCATTCGGAGCGTCCGGTTGGGCCCTGGGGCGCCAGACCGGAGGACCGAGCCGGATGATCGCGAAGCAGCGCCTCCCGCAGATCGCGGGACTGCGTCCGGTAGTACTCGACGTAGCACGTCGTCGAGCCGCTCCGACCTCGCCCGCCTCTCGCAGCTTGAGGCTGGCGTACTCGCGCATCGTCTCGTGCAGGCGATAGCAGGCGACGCCGAACGCGTCCTCCCTCGTGACCAGCGACTTGTCGACCAGCGCGGCCAGCAGGTCCAGCGCCTGGGCGCCGGATTCCTGGTCGATCGCGAAGACCGACTCGACGTCATCGACGGTGAACCGGCCGGCGAACACGCACAGGCGGCGCAGGAGCCTCTGCTCCGCGGCCGTCAACAGGTCGTGGCTCCAGTCGATGGTCATCCTCAGCGTCTGCTGCCGAGGCAGTGCCGCGCGGCCTCCTCCGGTCAGGAGCGCGAACCGGTCCGTCAGTCGATCGAGGATCTGCTCGACGGTGAGCACGCGCGTCCTGACGGCGGCAAGCTCGATCGCGAGCGGCAGGCCATCGAGTCGCCGGCACAGGCCGACGACGGCCGATCGATTCGACGCGCTCAGATCGAACGACCCTGATGCGGCCGCCGCTCGCTCCGTGAACAACATGACGGCCTCGTTCTGGAGCAGCCGGGAGATCGGCTGCTCGTCTCCCTCCGGCCGGAAGCTCCAGCGGCGGCACCGGGACGACGTGCTCGCCCGGGACCTGCAGGGGCTCGCGGCTCGTCGCGATCACGCGGACGTTGGGTGCGGCACGGAGGATGTCCGCCACCAGGGCAGCAGACGCGTCGAGCACGTGCTCGCAGTTGTCGAAGACGAGCAGCAGCCTCGCGGTCCCGCAGGTAGGACGACAGGATCTGCAACGGCTCGGCCGCGGCCTGGTCCCGCAGGTCCAGCGCTGCGACCGCTGCACCCGACACGAGCGCCGCATCGCGGACCTCGGCGAGGTCGACCCACCAGGCTCCGTCCGCGAAGCCACGTCCGAGGTCCGTCGCCGCTCGAAGAGCCAGGCGCGTCTTGCCCACGCCGCCCGGGCCGACGAGGCTGACGAGGCGGGCCCTGGCGAGCGCACTGCGAAGCTCAGCCAGCTCCCGGCGGCGGCCCACGAAGCTGGTCGTCTCCGCGGGCAGGTTGCCTAGGCGACGTCTCGGTCGGGCCATCGCGCCGCACGGTAGCACCGCGCGTCTCGACCGGGACTACGCATCGGATACGCAATCCGGTCGACGTGGACGACCCGTCGCCCGATCCCATCCTCCTCGCATGTTCAACAACCGAGCCACATGGCGAGTCGAGGTCACCTTCGTCGATACCCCTCCGACCCGCCAGATCGAGCGGGCGTCCGGAGTCTCGGAGGTCGAGGTCGACGATCACACCATCCACTGCCTTGTCTGCGGCAGCTTCCAGCCCTTTCTCGAAGCGTTGCGAGGCCACGAGGTGATCTGCCTATCGTCCGATCCCCGTTCGAGCCGATCCGACATAACGCCAGGAGAGGACTCAGAGAAGACCGAGTCGACACAGAGGAGCGTTCCATGCAGGCGATCGTTCAGGACACCTACGGCTCGGCCGAGGTCCTCGACGCCCGGGAGATCGAGAAGCCAGTGATCGGGGACAACGAGGTGCTCGTCCGCGTCCGCGCGGCCGGCGTCAACCTCGGCCGACTGGGCGGTGATGAGCGGGCTGCCGTACATCGCGCGCCCCGTGCACGGGCTGCGCAGGCCCAAGATCGCCGTCCGCGGGACGGATGTCGCCGGGGACGTCGCTGCGGTCGGCAGGACGTGACGCGCTTCAAGCCCGGCGACGAGGTGTTCGGCGTGTCGCACGGCTCCTACGCCGAGTACGCCGCCGCGTCCGAGGACGAGCTGGCCCTGAAGCCAGCCAACCTGACCTTCGAGCAGGCCGCCACCGTTCCGATGGCGGGCCTCGTCGCCCTCCAGGCCATCCGCGACCACGGCAAGGTCCGTGCCGGACAGACGGTCCTGATCAACGGGGCGTCAGGCGGCATCGGCACATTCGCCGATCCAGATCGCCAAGGCGCTCGGCGCCGAGGTCACCGGCGGTCGCGAGCACGCGGAACCTCGAGCTCGTCCGCGCGGTCGGGGCCGACCACGTGATCGACTACACCAAGGAGGACTTCACGGCGAGCGGGAAGCGCTACGACCTCATCCTCGACAACGTCTCGAACCACTCGCTCTCCCGCCTCCGACGCGCGCTGACCGCCACGGGCGTGCTCATCCCGAACGGCGGGAACTTCGGCAACCGATGGTTCTCGAGCGCGGGCCGGCTCATCCGGGCAAAGCTCATGTTCCGATCGGGCACGCAGAGAGCCGCGAACTTCCTCGTCTCCACGAACCACGACGACCTCGTCGCCCTCAAGGAGCTGATCGAGGCTGGCAAGGTCACGCCCGTCCTGGATCGGACCTATCCCTTGAGCAGCGCAGCGCAGGCGATCGACCACGTTGGCACCGGCCATGCGCAGGGGAAGGTCGCGATCACCGTGTGATGCCGGCGGACGCCCACGCGCCATCCAACCAACGCGGCCGGGAGGCCCGAACCACACACCCAACAACGACCAAGGAGATGACATGACGTCCACCGTTCAGGGCCGCGACTCAGCCGGCTCGACCAACCAGTCCATCGAGGACCCGCAGGGGCCCGGTAAGCGCTTTTCGAGGATCTTCGGGGCGCTCTTCATCGCCGGGTTCGTGGTCTACGGAATCGGCTTCGGCCTGGTGAGTTCCGTCACGACCGCGCCTGACTTCATGGCCACACTTTCCGCGCACTCGACCACGTTGCTGGTCGGCGCCTTCCTCATGCTCCTCAACACCGCCACCGACATCGGGAAGGGCGTGCTGTTCTTCCCGATCGCTGAGCGCCGGGGCAAGCGCAGCGGGCTCGTCTACCTCGCCGCGATCACCGCCCAGGTCGTCCTCCTGGACCTCGGGGTGCTGTTCCTACTGATGCTCGTGCCGCTGAGCGAATTCGTCACCGGCGCCGCCGACAGCGGGGCCACTGGGCTCGGATCGCTCCTGATGCAGGCCAATACGCTGGCCTACCAGCTTGGCGAGGGAACCTTGGCATTCGGGGCCCTGTTCATGACCTGGTTCGTGTTCCGAACACGATTGGTCCCTCGGACGCTCGCGCTGTGGGGCGTCGTGGGCTACGCGGTCCTCCTCACGGGCGCGATCGCCGAGATCTTCGGGATCCATGTCTCGCTGCTGCTGTCGATCCCCGGTGGACTCTTCGAAGTCACCTTCGGCGTCTGGCTGATCGCCAAGGGGTTCCGGTCTTCGGAGCGCCATCTGGCAGATGCCGTCGCACCGGTTCGTGCCGCCGACGCCCTCGCGGCGACCAGCTGATCAACGACACGGGCGCTTCGCGCAACCGCCGGCCATATCGCCGGGACCGACCACCAAGGTCCTTCGTCAACCTCGAAAGGAGACATCCAATGTCCAAAGCAACTGTCACCAGGCTCTTCATCGGCGGCGGGCTCGCCGTCATCGCAGGCGCCATCCTGGCCATCGTGGCCGTGGCGATCGCAAACGCGAACGGCGCATTCGTCATGAACGGCCCCGACATCGTCGGCCTCAAGGGCAGCCCGCTCGCGTGGGCGATGCTTCCCCTGGGGATCGTCGGCGGCATCGCGATCGCTGGCGGCCTGATCGCAGGCCTCATCGCGTGGATCGGAGCCCTGCTGAACACCTGGCAGCTCCAGAGCAAGACGTGGTTCGCGGTCCTGCTCCTGTTGGGGATCTTCAACTTCGGCTTCTTCGCGATGGTCGCCTTCCTGGTGGCCGGACCCGATGGCGCGCCCGGAGCGTCCGTCGGGACGTCGGAGCCTGCTGAAGGGTTGTCGGAGGCTCTGGCATGACGGGCGTCGCTCAGTTCGTCGTCGCCGGCGTACTCATCGGCATCAGCGGCGCGGCTCTCATGGATGTCTGGGGGTTTACGCTCCGGCGCCGGTACGGGATCGCGACCCTCGACTACGCGCTCCTCGGAAGGTGGATCGCCCACTTCCCGCGCGGGCGCTTCGTCCACGACCGGATCGGGTCTGCGCAGCCCGTCCGCGGCGAGCGAATCCTCGGCTATGCGGCGCACTACGCGATCGGAGTGGCGTTTGCCTTCGTGCTGCTCGCGATCTGGGGCATTGAGTGGGTGCACTCGCCGACGATCTGGCCAGCCTTGATCGTCGGCCTGGGCACCATCGTCGCTCCGTGGTTCGTGATGCAACCCGCCATGGGGGCAGGGATTGCGGGGTCGCGGACTCCGAACCCTCGGGCGACACGCCTGCGTAACCTCGGAACCCATGCCAGCTACGGCGTGGGCCTCTACCTCTCGGCGCTCGCGCTATCGCTAGGAGCACTCCGGTGACCACCCAGGTTCTCCCGAGCATGGCCGGACGGACGGTCGTGGTGACGGGAGCCTCGAGCGGGATCGGACAGGCCAGTGCGCGCGCCCTGTCAGCCGCCGGGGCCAGGGTCATCCTCGCAGTCAGGGACGTCGAGAAGGGCGAGGGGACGGCCCGCACGTTCGCGGGCCAGACAGAGGTGCGACATCTCGACCTCGAGGATCTGGCGTCTGTTCGGGCGTTCGCAGAGGGTTGGTCGGGCGATCTCGACATCCTCATCAACAACGCCGGGATCCTGATGGTGCCTCAAGGCCGAACCGTCGATGGCTTCGAGCGCCATATAGGCACGAATCATCTCGGTCACTTTGCCTTGACCAATCTGCTCCTCCCAGTGATCACGGACCGAGTCGTGACGGTCGCCTCGGACGCTCACGCACGTGGGCGCCTCGACTTTGGCGACCTGAACTGGGAGCACCGCGCGTACCGTGCCGCTCAGGCATACAGCGATAGCAAACTCGCGAACATGCTGTTCGTCCTCGAGTTGCAGCGTCGACTCACGGCGGCAGGGTCGGGTGTCCGGGCCATGGCGGTTCACCCTGGGATGGTGCGGACCAACCTCTTTGGACATGCCACAGGCGTTGTGGCCTTCGCGATGGGGATAGCGGGCCGGCTTGTGATGCAGGATCCACGGGACGGCGCGAAGTCGACGCTCTTCGCGGCGACCCAGGACATCCCAGGCGGCTCCTTCGTCCAGCCAGGTGGATCCGGCCACCTACGCGGCTCACCGGTCGTGGCCGCACCGGCTGCCGTCGCGCAGGATATGGCGGCCGCTCAGCGACTCTGGGCCTTGTCGATGCAGCTGACTACGCCGCGGGGGCCATCCGATCACCCAGGTTCACGTGCGTCGACCACCAGCCAGCCCTCAGCGCGACCGACGTAGATCAGCTGCTCGGTCGTCAACCCGGTCCGGGCACGCAGATCGGCGAGGTGGCGTTTCGCGGTGCTCGGTCGGACGCCCGCGCGAGCAGCGGCCCTCGATACCGATCCCCCGGATTCAACGTAGGCCGCTAGGACGTCTAGCTGGCGCTGTGTCGCGTGCTGCGGGAGTTCGCCCCGAAGGCGGCGGTCTCTCACGCCAGTCGCCTCGCCGAGGCGATCCACTCATCGCGACCCTCGATCGGCATCCGATAGGCTGTTAACGCGCGTCCCACACCTGTCGGGCGCGCCAGTGCAACCAATTCGGGTAGCACGAGCGCGAATCCGTAGGCGTGCGCCGACGGAGTGAGCCTGACGGACACGATCTTCCTCCCTACGACGGTGATCCCGTCGTAGATGACGTGGAGCAGGTCGGCCCGATCGGCAGGAACGTCCGCCGCCCCCCACCGTTGCCGACAATCCGCGGAGCCAGGCCAGCGGTCGCATCGGCACCGACGGCACGTGGCCATCTGGCGATGGCACATCGGTCACTCGACCGATGACTGCGGCTCGCCCGCGGCGGAGAGTCTCCTCCACGGAGGCGACGCCGTCGGCCCGGAGGGAGGTTCGATCCATGGCCAGACTATCCAGGCTGGCGAGCGGAGCCGCGATCGCATTGGTGCTCCTGATCCCGGCCCAGGTCGCCGCCGGCCATCCCGGCTTCTCGCCCGGCGCACCGGGTGCCGGGGACCCGTACTACCCGCTCGACGGGAACGGCGGCTACGACGTCCGCCACTATGACCTGGCGTTCAAGTTCGACCCAGCGACCGGGGCGATCGACAGCGTGGCGACGATCACCGCGGTGGCGACGCAGAACCTGTCCTCGTTCGATCTGGACCTGTACGGTCTCGACGTGCGTTCGATCAAGGTCAACAAGAAGACCGCCGCGTTCTCCAGGTCGGGCCAGGAGTTGATCATCACACCGGCGGTCGGGATCCGGAACGCCTCGTCGTTCACCACGGTGGTGCGGTACTCGGGCGTGACCTCCCCCCTCGTCGACCTGGCCATGGGAATGTACGGCGTCGTGCCGAGCGAGGACGGGGTGGTGATGGTCGGGCAGCCGCATTCGGCCGCCACCTGGTTCCCGGTCAACGACCATCCCGCCGACGCCGCGTCGTACTCCTTCGAGATCACGGTGCCCGCCGGGCTCCAGGCGGTGGCCAACGGCGTCCCAGGGAAGACCTCCAGGTCGGGCGGCTGGACCACCTGGTCCTGGAACGCGACCGATCCGATGGCGTCCTACCAGGTGGCGGTGGCGATCGGCGAGTTCGACATCTCCACCCGGAATGCCCGGGGTCTGAAGATCATCGATGCCATCGACCCCGACCTGTTCATCAGGGCCTTCACCATCACGGACGGCACGAGAACGGCCTACTCCGGCGCCGCGGCCCGGTCGGCGTACAAGCGCCTCTCCCACGTCATCGACGTGCCGGGGAGCGGTGGCTCGCTGGCCTTCGACACCGGCCGCGACATCGAATCCAGCTGGGACTTCTTCTTCGTCGAGGTCCACACCGTCGGCGTGGACGACTGGACGACGCTGCCGGCGTACGACGACACCGGCCACGAGGTCACGTCGGACGACCCCGGCCTCTTCTGCGTCTGGGAGAACCCCTTCACGAACCTGCACCCGTTCCTCGCCCACTACGAGACGTTCCGTGACGACCCGTCCGACGACCTCGACCCGGTGTGCGACCCGCACGGGACGACCGGCGAGTGGCATGCCGCCACCGGCGCGAGCAAAGGCCCTGAGCGGTGGAACGTCGATCTGAGTGCCTACCGCGGTCGATCGGTGGAGGTTTCCCTGACGTACATGAGCGACGCGTACAGCCACGGCGTCATGGCGATCGACGATGTCGCCGTCTCGACCGGCCAGGGCACCACGTCGTTCGAGGATGACAGCGATCCACTCGGCGGATGGACGGTGTCAGGTCCACCAGTCGGCAGCCCCGGCAACGCGAACGACTGGACGACGGTTGGGCAGGATGCCCTCCCGGAGTCGGTGGGCACGGTCGCCGCTCAGACGTTTGCCCGAGAACCCGAGATCATCAAGTTCCTGTCGGACGAGTTCGGGCCCTATCCGTTCAAGACGGCGGGAGGGATCGTCGACGACGGCGAGGTGGCATTCGCGATCGAAACGCAGACGCGTCCGGTGTACGCCCGGGTCTACTTCAAGGATCCGGCGATCGCAGCCGACGCGGTCATCCACGAAATGGCGCACCAGTGGTTCGGGAACAGTGTGCGCCTGGCGCGCTGGCAGGACCTCTGGCTCAACGAGGGGTTCGCGGTCTACGCCGAGTGGCTGTGGTCCGAGCACGAGGGAGGGGCGACGCCGCAGGAGTACTTCGACGACCTGACGTCGAACATCGCGCCCGACGACGACTGGTGGCAACTCAGGATCGGCGACCCGGGAACCGCCGACCTGTTCGACGGCCAGGTGTACGACCGGGGAGCCCTCACGCTCCACGCCCTGCGGATGCGCGTCGGTGACGCGGCGTTCTTCCGGATCCTGAAGACGTGGACCCGCACCAAGGCCGGCCAGGCCGTGACGACGCCGGAGTTCATCGCGCTTGCTGAGCAGATCTCGCACCAGGATCTGAACGCCTTCTTCGACGCCTGGCTCTACACGGCGGGGTATCCGGCCGACGTGATCGCGGCCGCGCATAAGGCGGCTCCGTCCGCAGCACGGGCCGACCCAGCGGCCCGCAGCGCGGCCGGTGCACCGCCCCCCGGAGCCGGACACCGGGCGGGACTAGGCCTTCGTGACCGCACGTTGCGGTGACAGGTGGGTGGTCCAGGGGTTGGTGGTCATGATGCTTCGGAACAGCGGCGCCGACGATATTCGGCGCCGCTCGCGCTACTTCGCGTACTCCACGGCCCGGGTCTCGCGGATGACCGTGACCTTGATCTGGCCCGGGTAGGTCAGCTGCCCCTCGATCTTCTTGACGATGTCGCGCGCCAGGCGCGTCGCCGTCAGATCGTCGATCTCCCTGGGTCGGACGAGGATGCGCACCTCGCGACCAGCCTGGACCGCGAACGAGCGCTCGACGCCGCCGAAGCTCTCGGCGACTGCCTGCAGGTCCTCGAGACGCTTGACGTACGTGTCCGTGGACTCGCCGCGGGCGCCCCGCCGTGACGCGCAGATCGCGTCAGCGACCTGGACGATCGGCGCCTCGAGGCAGG
Organism: uncultured Chloroflexia bacterium; assembly: GCA_963779575.1. GTDB lineage: Bacteria > Chloroflexota > Limnocylindria > Limnocylindrales > CSP1-4 > CAIXZV01. The sequence continues at coordinate 51,968 of CAVZYT010000005.1, read as the reverse complement.
CGTACTCGATCGTGCCACCGGCCGATCCCGATGATCCGGACGCGTCGGCGACGTGCGAGGCGACCGGGACGACCGGTGTCTGGAACGCGGCGGCAGGCGCATCCAACGGCGCCGAGCTGTGGACGATCGACCTCGGCCGGTACGCGGATGGGGACGTCGAGGTCTCAGCCAGCCACTCGTCCCGGCCCTCGATCGGGATCTCGTAGGTTGCTAACGCGCGCCCAACACCTGTCGGGCGCGCCATAACAGCCCCTGGCAGAAGGGAGTCACCTTCCGGTCATCAACCGCCCCCTTCCAGTGACGCGGCGGCGAATGCAGGGCGCCGCGACGTCGATCTACCTGGCGTCGTCGTCGGAGGTGGATGGCGTCACGGGTACGTACTTCGCCAACGGCAGGCCACGGACCGCGAACAAGGCCTCATACGACATCGCTGCCGCCGCCCGCCTGTGGCAGGTCAGCGCCCGCCTCGTCGGCCTCGGCGACGCGTCGGTCTGGCAGGTCGGTCAGGGAGCATCAGTGCGCTATCGACACGCCCCAGGCGAAGTGGTTCAGGTGGGCATCGGGAACTGAGACCAAGACCGAAACGTTCGAACCGTCGGCGTTCATGAGGCACACGCTCTCATGGCAGCCGAAGAGGATGGACGCACCGTCAGGCGAATAGGCCGGCTTGAATGCGAAGTCATCGGCGCGGGCGTACACCACCGCCGGGATCGCCTTGGAATCGACGACAGGCATGCGCTCGATCTGTTCGACGTGGGCACCAGTGGCATCCGTAAGCGTGTTGTAGATGATCCACCGCCCGTCGGGACTCCAGTCTGCTTGCTCGAGCTCGCGATGGTTGTCGGCGATCAGTGACCGCTCCGCCCCGGTCGCGAGGTCTCGCATCCACGGCTCCGAAATGCCCTTGGCGAAGTCGCCACGGAGGAAGACGATCGAGGCTCCGTCGGGACTGAAACGTGGCTCGGCGTCGAACACGGAGACGCCCAGGGGCTCGAGGTTGGAGCCGTCCGCGTCCATCCGCCAGAGCTTGCCGCTCACGCCGAAGACGAGCCGGGACCCGTCCGGCGATCCACCAGCCCGTCGTTTGGGTTGGACGCGGTACGGACGAAGCTCGGAGGGGTATCGGCCGCGCAGCTCGCGGTCGGCAGACTCGAGCTCGGCAGACTCGAGCTCGTCGGGTGACCGGAGGTTGCGGTAGGGGTTGGGGACTGGGCGACGACCTGGGACCCGGACGTCCCCGATCCGGCGCACGCGGACACGGCGAACACTGCTGCGATGAGCCCGACGAGTCCTCGATTGCTACCGGCTTGTCTCCTGCTCATTTCTGCCTCTCGCGCACGAGCCCCATCATCGCCGCGGTGAACGCCTCCGGGCGCTCCGAAGCGGCGGGTCGGCTGGGGACCCCGGCCGGGGCAGTCTATTCAAGGCCGCTGCCAAGAAGGTCCAAGGCTGTTGAGCCTAGCCAGTCTTCAAGGCGGATCATGTCGCCTCCCCTCCTCTGACGCGCTGACGGAACACCGCCGGCGTCGCGCCGGTGCGCTTGGTGAAGTACTTCGAGAAATTGGACGGATCGTCGAACCCCAGGGCACCCGCGATCGCGGCGATCGGGTCGTCTCCGTGAGCGAGCATCCGCTGCGCCTCGAGGACCACGCGCTCGTCGATCAGGGCCTTCGCAGTCAGGCCCGCGTTGGCCCGTGCGAGGCGGTCGAGGGTGCGGGTCGAGTAGCCGAGACGCCGCGCGTACGCCGCGACCCGGTGCTCGGCGGTGAAGCCATCCTCGATCGCGTCACGCAGCCGGAGGAAGTCCTCGGCCGGTTGGCGAAGGGCCGTCCCGGGGGCGACTGTCCCAGCCACTAGCTCCAAGAGCAGCGCCGCGAGAGACCGCGCCACGAGGGCGGTCCCGAGGGCCTCCGGCACCCCAGCGGCGAGAGACGCACAGTGGCGCAAGTACGACCAGGCAAGGTCCTGGCCTGACCCCGCAGATCCCATCGGAAAGTCGCTGCGCAGCGCCATTCCCGTGGCGCGGATCCGCAGGAGCGTGTCCGCATCGAGAGCCTGGGGCGTGAAGAGCACCACCGGTCCGTCGATGGCGGCGATGTCCCCCCAGTGCTGGACCTGGCCTGCGTGGATCCACATCGTCTTGCCTGGGGCGAGGTCGTAGGCCACGAGGTCGACCGTGTGGACGGCCGTGCCGCGGTCGATTCGGATGAGGAGGTCGAACCCCAGGCGCTGTGGGTCGCGGAACTCCAAGAGGCCCGCGCGCCGGCGCATCGTCTCCAGGGTCATGACCTCGATCCCGGCCACGACCTCCCGCCCTGGGGCGAACTGGACGGGGCGGATGCCGGGTCGATCTGCTTGTCGCATTTTCACCATCGTACGCCCTGTCCAGACCGTGACCCACGAGATCTGCCGTCTTACGCTGACCGTACCAGCCAGCCGCTCACACGATCAGAGGACACCATGACCGCACTCACCTATTCCATCCTCGACAGCGAGCCGACGTCGCTCCACAAGACGAGCGTCCTTGTGACAGGGGACACCGAGGCCCTCGTCGTCGACGCCGCCTTCACCCGCGCCGACGGCCACCGCATCGCGGCCGCTGCCCTCGACTCGGGCAAGACGCTCCGCACCGTCGTCATCACCGCCGGCGACCCGGACTTCTACTTCGGCGCCGAGGTCATCGCCGACGCGTTCCCCTACGCCCGCTTCGTCGCCCCCGCCGACGTGATCGACCATATCCGCGCCAGCTACGAGGGCAAGCTGAAGGCCTGGGCGCATCTTGGCGCCAACCTGCCCACACGGCTCGTCGAGATCGAGGAACTGGCGGGGACGACGCTCACCGTCGACGGCACGCCGATCGAGGTCCGGCGCGGGAGTGACCAGCTGGGCGATCGTGCATGGTTCCTGTGGGAGGCGGCGAGCCGCTCGCTCTTCGGCGGGGTGCTGCTGTTCGAGGGCCTGCATGTCTGGACCGCCGATACCGCCACGAGAGCGCTCCGCGCCGAATGGGTGCGCGTCCTGGGTGACCTCCTGGCGCTATCCCCGGCTTTCGTCGTCGCCGGCCATCGCGCGGCCGGTAGCCCCACCGACACGACGGCGATCAGCCACACCCGCGAGTATCTCGAGCGCTTCGAGGCACTGGCGTCAGGATCCCGGGACGGCTCCGCGCTCGAGACAGCGCTGCTTGCGGCCTACCCGGACGCCGGTCTCGCGATCGCGGCAGGTCTTGGATCCAAGGTGGCGAAGGGGGAGATGACATGGGGCTGATCGAGTCCGATGGCTCCTCGCCCGCCGACGTCGTCCGCCGGCAATACCTCGCGTCAGCGGCCGGAGACCTCGCAGCGCTCCGGGAGACCCTGGCGCGCGACGTGGAGTGGACCGAGATGGCCGGGTTCCCCCTCGGCGGGACGTATCGGACGCCGGAGGGCGTCACCGCCAACGTCATGGAGGCCCTCGGGCGCGAGTGGGACGGGTGGACCGCCCACGACGACACCTACGTGGTGGATGGCGAGCACGTCGTGGTTCTCGCGCGGTACACCGCGACCCACCGCGTCACGGGCAAGGGGCTGGACTGCCGGGTCGCCCATCACTTCGTCGTGCGCGCCGGGCAGATCGTCCGGTTCGAGCAGTTCGTGGATACGGCGCGGGTGCGGGACGCGGCCTCGACCACGGGCGGCAGGCGGTCAGATGTCACCTAGGCGCTCTCCTCAGCAGCCGGGTCCCATTCGCCAGCGCCCTCGAGCGGAAATGCGAGTGGGTACGCGCACGCCTGACTCCTGTCGGGCGCGCCACGAACAATTCTTCTATTCACGACTCACCGTGCTCGACGTCCCACCTCGGTTCGGCTGGGCGACGAGCGCCTCCAGACCGCCGACCAATAGCTCGATCGTGAGACGATCGGCGTCCGCCCCCGCGGACCAATCCATGAACTGCTCTGTAGCGCCCGCGAGGTAGGGGAGCTCGCCAGCGGAAAGCCCTTCCATGGACGCCCGCTGGCGGTCGGCGTCCGGCGGACGATCGCGCGAAGCCGCCGCCCACGTGGCTCGATTGATGGCCGGGCCGAGGACCATGCCGGTGATCACCTGAAGCAAGCGCACTGACTGGCCGGCGTCGAAGCCCGCGCCCTGGAGGGTCGCCAGCAGCACCTCGCTCACGCGCAGGGCGGCCGGGGAGACGAACGGTCGCGAGAGCAGCAAGGCCGTTGCCGGGTGTTCCGCCGCGACCGCCTGGAAGCTGGCCAGCAGCCGGCGCAGCCGGTCCTGCCAGGTGGCCGCCTCGGCAGGCGCAAGGTCCACCTGATCCAGCAGCCGCTCGGCCATCAGGTCGAGCAGGTGGGCCTTGTTCCGCACGTGCCGGTAGATGGCCATCGGTGTCACCTCGAGGGCCCCGGCGATCCGTCGCAGGCTGACCGCCTCGATGCCGCCCTCATCCGCTGCCCGCAGCGCGGCATCCACCACACGCTCCGTGGTCAGTCCGCGGTGGGCCTTGACGTCACGAGCCATGCTGGCTAGTCTACGCCGTACACATCGAGTCTACGCCGTATACATTCACAGGTTGGCCTGACAGCGAACCCTTGCGGCGCAGAAGGCGTGGGGAGTGGGGTGCACCGCGTGGGAGGCAGAGACGAAGTGGGAGGAAAGAATGAGTAGGCTCGGAATCGCTGGGGCCCTGTGGCTCGTGGCGGCCGGATTCGCGATCGCGATGACGATCATCTTCAGGACGGACCCGGCTCAGATATTCGTCACGACCGCGGTGGGTGTGGTCGCCGCGATCTTGGGTGTCTGGCTGATGGCGCGCCCGAGTGCCCTGGTCGTGTCCGCGTCGAACGTCGTCACCGTGGTGTGGATCGTCCTCTATGCCGTGCTCACCGTGCAGCAGGCTGACGAGATTGCGGCATGGACGATCGACGTCTTCCTGATCGTGCTTGGTGCGGCCGCCGGAGTCGCGGCATACCGCGCGGCAGCGGGCGCGAAGGTCGGGCGAACGATCTCATGACCGCTGCCGGCGGGGTGCACGAATCGCGACGCTGCGTTGAGAGGGAAGGCTGATGACGGGGACGAGCGACGCGCCACGCCTCCGTCTTCCGCCGACGGTTCGAGTCGCGGCGTCCCTGTTCCTGTTCCTCGGTGTTGCGTTCGGCGCCTCCGTGCCCTTCGTCCTGGCGCATCTCGACCGCTACGGCGAGCTGCCGATGACGTTCTGGTTCCGGTCAATGGCCGGCCCCTTCGAAGGGCTCGGGCCGGAGGCGTTCAAAGCCCTGGGATGGACCTTCGTCGCGGTGTGTGCCGCCGAGGTGGTCGCCGGTGTCGGGCTCTGGCGAGGCCGCCGATGGGGAGCCGCGATCGGGCTCGCGACGTCGCCCCTGGCGTTCGCGCTCGGAGTGGGGTTCGACCTGCCCCTGATCCTCGGCGGCGTGCCGATCGCTGTGGTCCTCGTTCTGGCGGGCCGCCGAAGTCTGGGCTGAGAAGCTGGCAACTGGCATGTCGTGCGCGGACCCGAGTTCCCCGCTACCAAGGCCGACGAGCTGATCCGGGCAATTCGCGAAGGGATGAGGGAGTAGCAGCCGTGGTCGACGGTGTGGGTGTGCCTGTGGCCGAGGAGGTCCCGCTCAGAGGGACTCCAGACTCGGGACAACCAGCCATCCGGCAGCCCGTCCGGGCATGACACTCTTGAGAGCAGGGGCGGCTACCTCCCGTCGCTCGCCAACCCGGTTGCCTACCACGCCCCGGGTGCGCCGGGTGCCTGCCCGAGGACGAGGCGGTGATCGTCGGGCTGACGAATCACGAAGTCGACGACGGCCACCTCGCGTGGTCGCAGGGGCTGGCCCGCCCGCTGGTCGATGCCCTGCGCTCAAACTGACCTGCGTGACTTTCACCCCGATTTCCCGGGAACGGCACTCATAGTGGGTGAAGCGTCCCACCAGGGGACGCGAACTGGGAGCCGGATGGATGAACCTCGCCCTCATCGAGGCGGCACGGTCCGGGGACGAGGAGGCCTTCGCCTCCATCGTTCGCGGCTCGGCTGACCGGCTGTTCGTCGTCGCGCATCGGATCCTGCGTGACGTCGGGCGCGCCGAGGACGCCGTCCAGCAGACGCTCGTCACCGCGTGGCGGGACCTTCCGGCACTCCGCGATATCGAACGCTTCGAGGCATGGATCCATCGGATCCTTGTCCACGCCTGCTATGCCGAGGCCAAACGCGTGTCGAAGTGGTCCGCCAACGTCGTGGCCCTGCCCATCGACGGGCCGGCGATGCCGGACACCACCCAGGACATCGTCACGCGCGATGCGCTCGATCGTGGGTTCCGTCGGCTGCCGACGGAGCAACGCGCGGCGTTCGTCCTCCACCACTACCTCGGCTGGTCGGTCGCCGAGATCGCCGAGAGCCTCGGCGTCCCGGCGGAAACGATCAAGTCGAGGCTCCGCTACGCCACATCCACCCTCCGGGCGGCACTCGATGCCGATGCCCGGACGACCAACACCACCTCCCTGGAGCGGATGGCATGAACGAGAACGACTTCGACCTGGCCGCCCGAGCCTGGCTCGACGACGGCCCGAGCCGGATGTCCGACCACGCCGTGCGGTCCACCCTCGAGGAGATCCACACGACTCGACAGCGCCGTGTCATGCGACCGGCGTGGAGGGCGACACCCGTGAGCACCTTCGCCCGTATGGCGACCGCCGCGGTCCTCGTGATCGCGGTCGGCCTCGTGGCCATCACCGTCGTTCCGCGCCTGCCGAACGGATCGAGTGTCGGCGGTCCGGCCCTGGTCGATTTCCCGAACCTGACCAAGACCTTCGTCTCGCCGAGGAACGGCTTCTCGATCAAGTATCCCGAGCGGGCCGCAATCACCCCGGCTACCAACCGCTGGATTTCGGCGACGGCGCGACGGTTTCGATGTCGTCGAGACCGGCTTGGCCGCCGTTCTTCGCGGCGCCTCGACGCGGATCCCGGACGCGGAGAACGGCTTCGTCACCGATGCACAGATCGACGATCAGATCGCAGACTACCGCAGCTGCGCTGTGCCTCGCAGCCAGCAAGCGGAGATCACCATCGATGGGCAGTCGGGCCGGATCTCGGAGTGTCCGAACAGGATCGAGGCGACCGTCGTCGCTGGTGGGCAGCTCTACCTGTTCACCCTCTTGCAGCGACCGCACCGACGCCAGAGCCGTCTTCGACGCGTTCGCCGCCACGATCGACCTGACCCCGGACACGGCGGACGACCTTCCGTTGCCGGACACGACCTTCGTCTCGCCGACCAACGGCTTCTCCGTCGGGTTCTTCGACCGGGGAGGGCTCGAACCGGCCAAAGAGCTCTGGAATCCCGCCGACCCGGCGACGTCCGTCGGTTCCGGCCCGGACCATGGGTTCGATCTCATCGATACCGGCTTTGCCATGGCCTTCGAGGGCGCATCCGCGGCGATCCCGAATGGGGTCTCGGTCGACGCTTGGTACGACACCCAGGTCGCCAGGTACCTGCCTGACGAGTGTCGCGTGTCCCGCAGCCAGCAGGCCGAGGTCACCATCGATGGGCGGCCGGGCAGGATACAGGGATGTACCGGGACGGTCACGGCGAGCATCGCCGTCGACGGGCGCCTCTATCTGTTCATCGTGGGAGGCGACCCATCATCGGGAAGGGATTACCGAGTCGCTTTCGACGCCTTCGCCGAGACAATCAAGCTGCGGCCGGAGGAAGCGGCGAAGCCTTGAGAACGCCGTCGACGTGATCGACAGCCAAGCCACCGGAGCCGGCCTCGGGGCCGGCTCCGGTGTTTCCGAACACCAGGCCATGCCGCGCCGTCGACCGAGCCGCCGCCAACCGCTCATCCCAACCCCCGATCGGGATCGGGTAGGTTGCTAACGCGCGTCCGGCGCAGGGTGATCGCCCCCTTCTTGTCGGCGACGTCGTAGCGGAGGCGGAAGTGGACGGGTGCGCCGCGACCGGCAGGGTGCGCCTGGGCGTCGCCCGCTAGGCTTCGCCCGGGGTGACCCTGACGAGCACCACGCGGCCCCGCTTATCCGTCATGCGCCCGCAACCAAAGGCCAACGGACGCCGGACGCAGCGCCGAGCGAACGACCCCATCGAGGTCCACCGTGACGGTCGCGATGTCAACCTCGTCGCGGAGGCGCTCGGAGAACGCTGCCGTCGTACGCTCGGCGTCTACGCGGGCTCGATCGAAACGCCGGTCAACCACCACCTGCACACGCCGCCGGACCGGTGTGAATAGCGCGGCGACGATGAGCGTGGAAGCCGCCACGGCGACCGAATTCCCGCTCGCCAGCGCACCGAACGCCGCCGAGAGCGCAAGGTTTGCGACCAGGTACACGGCGACCAAACCGCCCGTCACCGCAGCGTAGGCGATCGTCCGCGAGACGAGGCGGTCGATGTCGTACAGCCGGTAGCGCAGGATGGCGATACCCGCAGCGACTGGGAGCGATGAGAGACCCAGCATGACCGCCACCCAGGCGACCTCGAGTTGCGTGGCGGCTGCGGCGGCGAGGGCTGCCACAAGGAAACCCACCGCGAACAGGAACCACTTCAGCTGCTGACGTTCCACGCCCCGGGACCGACGGAACCGGCCCGCGAGCGACGAGAGCGACAGGAGGCACAGGACCACCAGCACAGGGAAGTAGACGCTGACGAAGGCCGCCGCGACCTCGCCGATCGGTCCTGATACGGCCATCGGATTCGGGAGCTGGCCGGAGTAACCGTGGGCAGCGTCGGGCACGATCGCCTGCCCGACGGTCCCGGCCACCGTCAGGATCGCGGCCGCCCAGGCCACCAGCCGCCAGCGTGGCCCGGGGAGGTGACCGTCGGGGAAGAGGAGCGGGATCCAGACCGCGGCCAGGGCGATCGAGAGGTTTCCGCTCCAGACGCTCGCCCAATCCACCAGCACGATGAATGGCAGGCTGGAATCACCGGTCACAGCGCGGCCGACGTACTCAGTCGAGAAGATCCCGATGATGAACCCGACCCCCGTGACGAGGAACAGCCAGCCGATCGGATTCGCTGGACGTCGGATGGCCAGGATGGCACCGACCGACGGCAGCATCACGAACACCGAGCAGACGGCGACGAAGATCGGGGGGTCCGGGCTATCCGTTGTGGCGGACCGGCCTGGAAGGAACAGCGATGCGAGCGCGAACAGGATCATCGCCAGGGACGCGACCAGGAGTACGACCGCGATCCAGTCGGACAGCCGGAATCGGCGCATCATCGAAATGCTGGAGCCGATCATCAAGGACGCGGACCTTTCGTCGCCCGAACGCCTCCCCAACCCCGTGAGGTCACATCGGCTGCGGCCACGTCGAGACAGCGCACTCCGGAGATGGCGCGGCGCGCGCCGAGCAGGGTCGTCATGGCGCCATCCTCTCCCGAGAGTGTCCGGACAACGTTACGGAAAAGTGGGAACTCGACGCGATCCGATCGAAGTTCAGAGCGCTGAAGCGGCGTACCTCCGGAGCCAGGCGGTGGGCTGCCGCCTTCACCGAGCCAGCGGCCAGGACGGCTGCGACCACCCCGACCTCGGGGTCGGTGACCTCGGCAAACGGGTCGACCTGCTCGGCGCCCCGTTCCTCCTCCCAGGAGGCCTCCGCCAGTGAGAGAAGCCTTGGCGTCGCGATGTAGTAGCGCCCCCGCTTCTCGCCCTTGGGCTCCAAGAGCTCTGCCTCCACCATCCGTTTCAGGTCTCGCCCGCCGACGAAGTCCGGCCTTTCGACAGACCCATCCTTGCGGTGCTGGGACGCCTGGGCCAATGTTGTCGGGTGACTCGCGACCCGCCCGTGCGCGCTCGACCACAAGTCGCGTCTCCACCGCGCGACGAACTCGTCGGGATCGTTCGGGACTGTGAGCGTCTGATCGACCTGGCCCGCGAACGTCTCCGCCAAGGCGACCTTCGGTCAAGTGCCGACGCGATCGTCCACGCCGGCGAACTCGCGCGTCGCGCACGACGCCCTGACCTGCTTGGCGCGGCGGCGTTGGTGGTGTCTGGCGTCGACGACGATCTCCTGAATACGGCGATCGAGGAAATGGCACGCGAGGCGATCGATGGCCTTGGAGAGCAGGAAGTCCCGTTGCAGTCGCGACTCCACGGCCAGCGCGCGGTCACCCTGTCGCACCTCGGGCGGCTGGATGAGGCCGCGGCGGCAAGCGAGCGCGCCATCGATCTCGCGGAGGCAACGCAGGATGACGCGGCGATGGCCGCGGCCCTCCACGCTCGCCAGATGGTGGTCGTCGGTCTCGGTCGACCGGACGAGCTCCTTCGGTTGGGTGCCGGGATCCTTGCGCTGCGCGAAATGGAGGGCGCGACGGGCAACGCGTTATTGGGGCACCTCTGGCGCTTCGACGGGTTCCTGCAGCTCGGGGAGACGGCGGCCGCCCGCCGGGAGATCGACGCTCTCGACGTCCTGGGCGTGCGTACCGATGACCCGCTGGTGCGGTGGCACGCCCTCCGCGCCCGCGCCGGCCTCGACCAGGCCGTCGGGCGCCTGACGGACGCCGAGCACCATGCGCGGCTCGCGGTCGATGCTGTGCCGCACGAGGGGCACATGATCGCGCGCGGTCTGTTCTATGGACAGCTCGCCTTGATCTCGACCGACCGCGGCGTCCGGCCGACCGAGATCGACGAGATCCTGGCATCGTCCGCCGGGGCGCCTCCCGTCGTCCGAGCGTGCATCGGCCGTCTGGAACTCGCGATCGGCGATCGGACCGCCGCCCTCGCGAGCCTCGAGGCAACGAAGCCACGGCTCGGGTCGATGCCCCTCGACGAGCGCTGGTTGCCGACAATGGCAGCGGCGGCCGAGCTCGCGGTCGGATGCGACGATGTCGAGACGGCGGACCGACTGCATCAGGACCTGACCCGCTTCGACGGCATCATGGTTGCCTCCGCGATCGGTGCCATCGGCCCGGTCGCGTACTTCCTCGGGATGATCGAGGACATGGCCGGACGGCTCGATGAGGCGGTCGCCCATCTGGAGGGCGCCGCGGCCCTGGCCGGCGTCGGCGACATGGGACCATCCCTGGCCAGAGCGAGGCTTGCCCTCGCGGTGACCCTGGAGCGGCGAGGCGCGCCGGCCGACCTCGATCGAGCGCGGAGTCTCGCCAGTGTCGCCGCGATCGATGCGGCACGCCTCGGCATGCAAGCGGTCCTGTCGCGGGCCAACGCACTCGTCAACCGGTTAGCGGGATCGCAGACCCGACTGTCCCGCAGGGAACGCGAGATCGCGGGCTACGTCGCCGCGGGTCTCTCGAACCGCGAGATCGCAGAGCGACTCGTCCTCTCGGAGCGGACGGTCGAGACGCACGTCCAACACATCCTCACGAAGCTCGGGTTCCGGTCCCGTACCCAGATCGCTGCGTGGGCCGCCATCGACCTGATCCGCGACGCCGGCCGATAGGGGCTGGTTTTCAGTACCGGTATCCGCGCTGGCCCGGATGCGGAGCGACCTGGCGCGGAGGTACGGTCACCTCCCGCGACAGGGCGTCGAGTCGGTTCGCTCCACACGCGGCCAAGGAGGCCCGAGACCGTGTCACCGGATGAGAACAAGGCCCTCGTTCGTCGTCTTGTCGAGGGCTGGCAGGCGGGTCACCAGCCCGATGTGGCCCGAGAGATCCTGGCGGATGACTTCGTCGACCGCACGGGTCCCGTCGAGCACGGGGCAAAGGAGGCGGGCATCGGGTGGTTCGCCTACATGTGGCAGGCGTTCCCTGACTTCTCGGTCCAGATCAAGCTGCAGATCGCCGAGGGGGACCTGGTGGCGACCTTGAAGACGTTCTCGGGAACCCACGAGGGCGAGTTCATGGGCATCCCACCGACCGGCAAGCATATGGCCTTCGACGTCTTCGACATGCTTCGCGTCCGGGACGGCCAGGTGGTCGAGCACTGGATGGTGCAGGACATCTCCGGCCTGATGAAGCAGCTTGACGGGACGGGCTCATTCGACTGACACCTGGGTGAATGCCCGGTCGGATGCCTACCCTTGAGGCCGTCTGGTCTGCGGCGCGGAATCGCGAAAGGGTTCCCGGTGTCCCAAACACCAAGGAGTGAGCCCTACGCTGGCTCGTCGATGCCACCGGGGTTTGCGATGACGATTTGACTTGCCTGAGCACGCGAACCCACGTGAGCCGCTGCGGCAGCCCCGAGCCACGTCGCCAGCATGATGATGCCGCCGGCGTACACGAACATAAGGAGACCGAGCGCCGTTCCTGCCGGAACCAGTGCGAGCAGCCGGCGGCTGCCACGACGCGTCGCCGCGATCACCACGGCGAGCGCGAGGAGTGACACCAGTGACACGAGCTCGCCCACGATGAACACGGCGAAGACCCAGTCCAGGCGCAGGCCGTCCTCGAAGATGTTGGCGACGCTCGACAACCCCGTGGCAGCACCTGCGACGATGGCCAGTCGGAACACCCAACGCCCACCCACCATGCGCCCGAACACTGGCAGCGCGACCGCGAGCAAGGCCAGCGTCGCGCTGAACCATATGACCGTCGGCCACTCCGACTGGGACGCCGCCGCATCGAACGTGGGCTTGCCCAGCGCCCAGTACAAGAAGAGGGCGACTCCGGTGAGGGCGAAGAGCGCGGGACGCATCGGACAGCGACCTCTCTAGCGATTGACGATGGAGCGCGGGACTGCCAATTCCGGATCCTGCTTCGACCGCCAGCTTCGGCGCAGGAGCACGATGCCGAGCACGAGGCACCACAGGATGGTGCCGAAGATCGACGCGATCGAGATGACCCACAGAGCGCCGACATCCGGCAAGAGGCCCAGCGGGCCCAGCAGGCCACTGACGATGCGGAAGGCAGGGAGGACGCCGAGGACACAGAGGGCGACCGGTATCACCTTCGTACGAAAGCCGATCAAGCTCAAGCCCACTTCCCACAGGCAGAGGGCAAAGATCCCACCGATCAGGACGGCCTGGCTGGCGACCTGAGCGGCGACATAGGCGCTCTCGCCCCATGCGTCTTTGAGGCCGGCCATGTGGAGGAGCGGCCCCGAGGATCCGATCCGGACCGCGCCGCCGAACAGGAAGAGCGCCGCAGCGAAGAGGCCGAAGACCGACGTGGACCGAAGCCCCACCCCGCCCGACTGTGGCCGAACCACATCCTCCACGGCCAGGACGGCGATGACGAGGCTGATCGCCATGAGGACCAGCATGGTGCCGCCCTGGACGAAGACCTCGGGATGTTGTCGGATGAACGCGACCATGATCGCCGGGTCATCCGTGTCCTCGAAACCGAGCCGTGGCGGCGTGCTTTCCAGCGCGAACCAGAGGATGGCGGCGACGGCGAATACGCTGGTCGAGATCGCCGCGATCCGGGTGGTGCTCCGCACGGTGCCTCCTGGGACGTAGCGCATCGATCGGACGCCTCATGTCAGGCGGGTCGAGGAGCGGACTCCTGTGATACTACGTGTAGCGATATAGCGCGCTGCGTAATATGGCTGCCCGTTCCAGCTCCTGTCAATCCCTGATCGCCTCAGGGCTGATCGATGCTCGGGTCACCGCTCAACTGGGCTCGCTCGGCTCGCTCTGGATCGCCGATCACTGCGGCGAGATCTTGACCACGTACGGCTGACCTTCTGCCGCGACCCACACTGAGCCACCCGCCACGGCGACATTGCCGCAATCGGCACCGAGATCGAGGCGCCCGACGATGCGTCCCGTCGCAGGGTCGATCCGCGTCAACCCGCCTGTGCCGACCCAGACCGATCCGAGGCCGACGGCCAGGCCGCAGACGCCGCCTTCCTCGCTCAGGTCGACCGCCGTGATGACCTTGCCCGAGTCCGGATCGATGCGGATGGCCTGCGCCAGCCCGTCGATCCCCGCAACGACGGCGATCCAGACCTCCTTGCCGTCGCTCGCCACCGGGCCGTCCCACGGCACCACCAGCCCGACCTTGTTCGTCGCGGCATCGATCCGCACCACCGAGCCCATGTTCGGGACGCCCACCCAGACACCACCACCGGGGCCTGCCGCCATGATCTGCGGCCCGGCGGAGTCGGGCGAGTTGATCGGGATCGTCGCGACCACCTTGTTGGTCGCGGGATCGATGCGCGTGACCGAGCCGCTGTGCTCGTTGGCCACCCACACGGCGTCCGCAGTCACGACGACGCCCAGCGGTTGCAACCCGACAGGGATCGTCGCGAGCGTCTTGCCGCTGACCGGGTCGATCCTCAGGACGTGGCCGCCCTCGTAGTCCGTCTGCCAGACAGAACCTCCTCCGGTCGCCGCATAGCCGTACTCCATCGAGCCCGTGTTGACCTGTCCGGTGACGGCGGAGGTCGCCAGGTCCACGCTCACGAGGCTCTGGGGCTCGTGGACCCAGAGCGACGTGTCGTCGGCAGCGAGCCAGCGCGGTGCGACGGGCTCGCCGACCTGGATCCGGCCGTCGATCTTTGCCCCGGCCGGGTATGACGGAGACGGCGACGGATCCGCACCCGTCGATGCCGCCGGCGACTCGACGACGTCCGCGGATGCTCGTGGCGGGCTCGCTCGCGGAGGCCGCCGGTGCGGTCTGACGAGGCGAAGGACTCGCCGCCGTCGCCGCACAGGCTCCGACGGAGATCGCGACCATGACGGCGACGCTCGCCCTCACGACCAGCGGCGTGGATCGAATCGACCGGTGCGTCATGTCTTCCTCCTTCCCCCACGAATGTCGGTCTGGTGTCAGGTCTCGCAGGTCGTCTTGCATCAAGGGCACGGCCTCAGGACGCAGGCCGCTGCCTGGGTCCTCGGCGGCGACCGATGTGGCCACCTGTGAACCACATGACGGCCCGTTCGCCTCAGTCGGTTGAAGAATTCGCCGCCGCGTTTTCGGCGCCCGATGTGTCGGCCGCGCGGACGCGAGGATCAATGCGCGAACCCGGGCGCCCTGGGCACGGCCTCATGGCGCGAGTCGCTGCCAGGCCGACTCATTGGGGTACGGCATGTCGACCTTCCGTGCCGGTCCGCCCGTCGTGTCGAGCATCCACGACGTGCTGTCGTCCCCGAAATTCGCAAGCACGCTCGTCCCGTCGGGTGAGAACTGCATCAGCGCATTGTTTGGCGGGCCGTCGGGGAAGGACGGGAGGCCCAGCTCGACCACAGGACCGGCACCATCGACCGGCACGAGCACCAGGGAGTACTGCCCGGCCGACGCGTCAATCGTCCCGGTCGCCCTCGCCGGGTACCGTTCGGCGAGGATCTGCGTCCCGTCGGGCGAGAACTGCGGATTGAACCACTCGTAGCCGTCGCCCGGCGGGGTCAGCCGTCGATCGTGACCGGTATCGATGTCGATCGTGTGCAGGGGGCCCGGCGAGCCGTCCCCAGGCACGTACACGAGCGTGGAACCGTCGGGCGACACCCGCATTCCGAATACGCCGCCGTCCGGGAACGGGATCTCCCGTACGGCGGGGCCGTCCGCCGAGGCGAGGAAGTAGCGCAAGCGCCCGGATTCCGAGCTGCGGAACAGGTACTCGTCGTGGCCCGGTCGCCACATCGCGTAGTGCTGGTCCACGCCCGGATGGACCTCGGTTGTCGTTCCCGCGACGGTGTCGAGGATCCACGTCCGAGTGCCGGACAGCTCGTAGTCCGGGTAGATCACCCGCCGTCCGTCGGCTGTCCAGTCCCACCAGAGGTGCTGCCGAGCCTGGGGTCCGCTGAGGAGCTGCCGAACGTTCGATCCGTCGGCGTCCGACATGACCGCGGACACCGAGTCTGCCGAAGTCCGACGGAACAGCACCTGCGTGCCGAGGCCCGAGAACACAGGGGACGTATCCGTCTCGGGCCCCCCGATGATCACCTTCGTCGCGCCCGTCGCCGGGTCGACCGTCACGATGTCGCCCTTGACGCTCAGGACGATGACACCGTCGCGGGCGGGGCCGGACGGCGGCGGAAGGGCCCGTCGCCCGGTCCCCGCGGTGAGGACCAGGGCCGTCGCCGCGGCGACGACGAGCACGGCGGCGATGGCGATCGGTCGCCACGGGATCCGCCCGATGGTGTCGGTGCGGGCGATGGCCGGGATCACGTCGGCGAGATCCGCACGACGTACGGCTTGCCGTCCGCCGTGACCCAGAGCGAGCCACCTGCCACGGTGATGTCGCCGCCGTCGTCGCCGATGTCGATGCTCCCGACGATCCGACCCGTCGCTCCGTCGATCCGGGCCGTCCCGGCCCACACGGATCCGAGGCCCGTGGCCAGGTTTCCGCCGACGCCGTCGACCGTGGTGATGACCTTGCCCGAGTCCGGATCGATGCGCACGACCTGCGGCAGCCCCCCGTCCGTGTCTGGACTGACGCTGATCCAGACCTCCTTGCCGTCACTTGCCACCGGGCCTTCGAGCGGCACCCGCAGGCCGACCTTGTTGGTCGCGGCATCGATCCGCACCACCTCGCCCAGGTTGGGGACGTCCACCCAGACACCTCCGGGTCCGGCCGTCATGATCTGCGGCCCGTTGGACCCGGCCTCACCGATCGGGATCGTCGCGACGACGCGGTTGGTGGCGGGATCGACGCGGGTGACTGCTCCACTGTGCTCGTCGGCAACCCACACCGAGCCCGCAGTCACGGCCACGCCCTCGGGTTGCAATCCGACCGGGATCCGCGCAACCACTGATTCGGTCACCGGGTCGATCCTGACGAGCGTGTCGTTCTCGTAGTCCGTCTGCCAGACGGCACCTGCCCCGGTCGTCACGTAGCCGTAGTCCATCCAGTTCAGGGGGACGTGCCCGGTGACGGCGGACGTCGCCAGGTCGACGCGCACCAGGCTGGTGGGCTCGTGGACCCACAGCGACTGATCGTCCGCGGCGAACCAGCGCGGTTCGACGGGTTCGCCGACCTGGATCCGACTGACCACCCCTGCCTCGGCCGGGATGGACGCAGGCGCCGATGGCGCCGCCGTCGTCAACGGCGCCTGCGACGCGAGAGCGTCCGCCGAGCTCGTTGCCGACGCACTCACGGAAGCCGCTGGCGGGGTCTCCCTGGGTGATGGACTCGGCGGCGTCGCCGCACAGGCTCCAAGCGAGATCACGACCATGGCGGCGACGCTCGCCCTGATGACCACTGACGAAGGGCGCATTGAACTACTCCTCGGGTTGTGGCTGGTCAGCCGACAGTTGCGGGATCGGGTCCTTACGGTCCCCAGGCGGCGGCATCCAGCCGCTCGACCACGGGCGTGTCCTGATTGCGGACCCAAACGGAGCCTGCGCCGAATGCAATCGACTCCGGTGCCGACAGGTCGATTTGCCTCGCCGAGATCAGTCGGTTCGCGGACGCATCGACCCGGCTGACGGTCGCGCCGGAGTCCGCCGTCCAGACCGAGTCGCTGCTGAAGGCGAGGTTCGTGCCGCCGTATTGCCCTGTGTGCACCGAGTCGCCGACAGGGATCGCGGCGATGACCGTGTTCGTGGCGGGATCGATCCGGTAGAGCATGCCCGTTGGTGGCGCGTCGTTCACCTGGACCCACACCGAACCGAAGGCGATGCCGACCGACCACAGGCTGTCCGCCGTCGACATCCCGCTGACGGTGGCGGTGATCTTGAGGGTGGTGGGGTTGAGGCGGATCAGCGTGTGCGTATCGCCCGAGGCGATCCAGATGGACCCGAAGCCCGACGTGGAGTTGGGCCACGACCCGACCGGTCCCTGGACCGACACGTGACCGGTCTCCACGCCGGTCGTCGCGTTGTAGCGAGTGAGCGTGCCGTCCATACCCATGTCCCACGTGCTGCCGAACGCGGGCATCCCCTTGGCCTTGACCTTGACCGGTGTGGCGAGGTTCGAGCTCGGGTCGATCCGCAGCTTCCCCGCGCTGGTGTCGGCATAGACCGCGGCGCTGTCGGCCGACACGCCGGCGGCTCCGGTCGTCGGGATCAACGTGGAGGCGTTCGTTGCCGGATCGATCCGCTGCACGCCGTTCAGATCGCCGATCCATAGGGAGTCGAACGCGAACACGATCCCGCCGTCGCTGGACACGGGGATCCGTGCCTGGGGCACCAGTGGGCCGGAGACCGACGTCGAGGGCGCGGCCTGGTTGCTCGCCAGCGGAGCAGTCGACGCGGGTGGACCACCAACGCGGGCGGACGACCGCCCGAGGAGTGACACCCCGAGCATGAGGACGATCGCAGTGGCGCTGACCGCCATGAGGGCCACGGCGATACGAGGCACCTTGGGGAACCGCCCGGCGAACGGCCGGACTGGGCGTCGCGCGGCGCGCGTTTCGGCGAACACGGATTCGAGGACGCGATCGGGCAGGAAGCCGGTGGCTTCCTCCTCGAGCCACGTCACCATCCGTCGGTCGAAGCTTCGGTCGTCGGTCATGCCAGTCGTCCGTTCGCAGCGGCAGCCGGCCGGCGAGCATCCGCCTCGAGCGTCGCCCGCATGGCCAGGGTCGCGTAGTGGAGCCTCGACTTGACCGTCCCCACGGGGACGCCGAGCGTGTCCGCGATCTCGGGGACGCTCAGGCCGAGGTAGAAGTGGAGAACGATTGCGACCCGTTGCTCGGGCTTCAGGCGCCTGAAGCCGCGTTCCAGCTGGTCGCGATCGGCGGAGGCCTGGCTGCTGTCAGGCTCTGCCGGCTCGATTTGGAGGATCCGGACCTCCACCGGGCGCGATCGGTGGCGCCGACCCTGGTCGGCGCAGGCATTCACGAGCAGCCGATGCAGCCAGGCATCGAACCGCTCGGGATCGCGCAGGCTGGGCAGCTCTCGCCAGGCCTTGACGAGGGCTTCCTGGACTGCGTCCTCGGCCAGCTGGACGTCGCGGAGCACGAGGCGGGCAATCCGGAAGAGACGATCGCCGGCGGCAACCGCGAGGACCTCGAAGGCCTCGTGATCACCGCGCCGGGCCGCCTCGACAAGAGCTCGCGTCACCTAGGTTCCTCCGCGGCGACCGACGTGGCCGCCTGT
The DNA here is from genome assembly GCA_963779575.1 of uncultured Chloroflexia bacterium. Taxonomy (GTDB): domain Bacteria; phylum Chloroflexota; class Limnocylindria; order Limnocylindrales; family CSP1-4; genus CAIXZV01. The sequence continues at coordinate 33,085 of CAVZYT010000005.1, read as the reverse complement.
GAACCATATGACGGCCCGATCGCCACAATCGGTTGAAGATTTCGCCGCGACACCCCTGCTCGACGTCACCCGATCAATGCGGCGAGATCCGCAGCACGTACGGCTTAGCTTCCGCCGTGACCCACACCGAGCCACCCGCCACGATGACGTCACCGCCGTCGAGTCTCCGGGATCCTGGTCGCGCTGGACACGAGGCCGAGATGTGTCTGGCCGCCGAAGGCTACCCGGGCTGGTTGGTCGACCACGACAGCAGGCGTGGTGCTGTCCGGCGGTCATCCGAGCCACGACCGCGTTTCGCTGCTGCCGGAGCACCATCAGTCCAGCGAGGTAGGCTTCGTTTGGGCGATCCCCAAGCTTGGTGGGGTCGGCCGAATGTGGACGGTGGACGTGTCCGCGATTCTCGCGTGGAACGTGTCGAGGCTCGTCGGGCGCCGCTTCGTCGCTTGGAACTCGAGGCCGCCTGCCGACACGCATCGCGACGCATCATCGAAGCCGTAATGGATACGGGCGCGTTCATCGCCTTCAAATCTCGAGCGCAACCCGGGACCTGCGCATGACGCTCGGCGGCATCGTCGGAGTCATCGCGCTTGCCGGGGCTTTTGCGGCCGCGGCCGTACGCAGGCGAGACGTCTTCTGGGCGGCCATAGCCCTGATCCTCGTGATCCTCGCCGCCCTGACCGTCGCGAGGTTTGGCCTCGATCCGAGGTTCATCACGGACGCCGACGACGAGGCCATCATCGTCGGCGCGTTCCTCATGGCCGGCGTGGTGACGCTTGGGCTGGGTCTGCCGAAGTCGCTGGAGGATCGCCTGCTCCTTGGCGACAGGCTGCCAGCGTGGACCTTCGATCAGGACGTCATCCGGGCGCGTCAGCCCTTCGTGGCAGCCGCCCAGACCGGCGACGAGTCCGCCCCCGGCAAGGCTCACTGGCGACACACGGTTACGGTCCCGGCGCCCAGTCACGACTGGGCCTCCCTGGTTGAGGGGCTCGCGGAAGGCGACGTCGAGTGGGTGGACCGTCAGCGATCCGGGGCAGTGGCCGATGACTGGCAGCCCTGGCAGGAACGAGTCGCGCTGCTCGCCGTCAGCTGGGACGCCCTCCGAGGGCCGGTAGCTGAGCGCCGTCGGAAACGCGCCGCGATCGTCAGGGGCGTGCTCAGGCTCGGCACCTTCGCAGCAGTAGCGTGCCTCGTGATCGGCTTTGGCAGTATCGCGACAGGGATCACGAGTGGGGCGCCGGGGGGTCGCGCGGCGATCGTCCCGGTCCATCCGCCTGGCAGGACTGTCCACCTCGCCCCGCTCGGTGGGCTTGCCGCAGCGGACCTCCAGGATCTGGCCGACTTCTATGCGGCCCGATATGACCTCACAGTCGACATCCTCCCGCCCGCTCCCATCCCGGCGAACATTGAGGACCCTAGGCGCCACCAGGTGGCTGCCGAGGACCTCATCGGGCTGCTGCCGACCATCTATCCGGAAGCCGCCGACCCGAACAGCGTCGTGATCGGCGTGTTGCCGACAGACATGTACATCCGTGGCATTCCCGAGTGGCGGTGGGCGTTCAGCAATCGCGCCGGGGGCCATCTCGCCGTGGTTTCGACCTCACGCATGAACGCGACGGGTCCCTTCGGCGCGAGCCTCGAGGCGGCTCGACTCCGGAAGATGGTGACGCGGAACATCGGCGTCCTGTACTTCGGACTGCCGCTGTCGGACGATCCGCAGAGCGTTCTGTACTCCGAGATCCTCAGTGTCCCCGACCTGGATCGGCTCGGGGAGGACTTCTGACGCCCGGTGGGTCTTGACTCCACTCCGCCGCGCCGCGGCCCATACCTCACGGCCCCTGGGAAGGGCCTACAGCCAGCCCTTCTCCTCTGCGACGAGAGCCGCCTCGACCCGGCTGGTGGCGTTCAGCTTCTGCATCGCGGTCGAGAGATAGTTGCGAACGGTGCCCTCGGTCAGGTGCAGCTCCCGAGCGACACTGGCAACAGCGGCTCCCGACCGGCTCAACGACAGGACCTCCCGTTCTCTTGCCGTGAGGGGGTTCGCACCCTCCTGGATCGCGAGAACCGCGAGCGTCGGATCGAGGACTCGTTGGCCTTCTGCGACGCGGCGCACCGCATCCATCAACTCGCGCGGTGAACTGTCCTTCAGGATGAACCCGCGAGCCCCGCTCTCAAGCGCACGCTGCATGTAGCCCGGGCGTCCGAAGACGGTCAGGATCAACACCTTGCACCCTGGAACGTGGTCTCGGAGCAAGGCTGCGGCAGCGATCCCATCCGCCCCCGGAAGCTCGATGTCCAGGAGCGCCACGTCAGGTCGAGTCTCGAGCGCGGCCGCGAGGACCTCGTCGCCGCGCCCGACCTGGGCCACCACCTCGCACTCGCCGTGGGCCTCGAGCAGTTGGCCGATCGCAGCTCGAATCAGCGACTGATCCTCCGCGATCAGCACACGGATCGGGGTCACTGGATCGGCACCGTCAGGCGCAGCGTGAAGCCGGAGTCAGTTCCGGTCGCCGACACGCTTCCGCCGACCTTCGTGGCGCGCTCCTCGATCCCGAAGAGGCCGTTTCCCCGCGAGAGGGTCTGGACGCCGATGCCGTCGTCACTGACCTCCAGCTCCGCGTGCCCGCCGATGCGTCGCAGGCGAATCGAGCAGCGCGCCGCTCTGCTGTGGCGGACGACATTCGTCGTTCCCTCGCGGATGCCCCAGGCCAGGACGTCGGCCGCCGGCGCCGGCACGGGCCCGAGCGAGTTCTGGCACTCGAACGCGATTCCGGCGCTGTCGAGGATCGACGCGGCAGAGGCGAGTTCCGTCTCGATGCTTGGGCGATGGAAACCCATGACGACCGTCCGCAGCCCGTCGAGCGCGGCCCTTGCCTCGGTCACGAGGTCGTCGGCATTCGCGCGAAGCCGCTCCGGGGTGCCGTCGGGCAGATCGAGCCGGACCAACTCGCTCTTGAGGATGATGAGCGACAGACGCTGACCAAGGTCGTCGTGGAGGTCGCGGGCGAGGCGATTGCGCTCCTCGGCGACAGCGAGCCGTGCGACCTGGTCACGAGCATCACGGAGCTCGCCGTAGGAGGCCAGAAGAAACGCGACCGCCACGGCACCCGCGCCCGTCACGCCGACTTCGAGGGCGTCGACGCGAAATGCTCGCGGGTCCGAGCGATCGCGCCAGGTCGAGGCCAACGGCGAGCACGATGAGGGCGGCGACGGCACGGACCGCCAACCGCTTGGGCAACGCCCCGCCGGCGAGAACGGACGCGAAGATCAGCAGGCCGAAGTACCGCGCCGGAAGGAGGAGCAGCGTCGCGCTCGCCAGCGCGGCCAGCAACCCGACGGCAGCGATGGACAACGCCACGGAGGCTTGCCCAGCAGTCACGAGCCAGTAGGTCGACCAGACACAGGCCATCGCCACCAGGAGGAGCAGGACCTGCGTGCTTGTGCCGCTTGCGACGTCCGGGTGCTGCTGGACGTCGAGCCAGGCCTGAATCAGGACGAGCGACGAGCTCGCCAGGAGGGCCTTGCCTACGACGCGCCATCCGCGGGACATGGGCGAACCATAGGACGACCCCCGGGAGCCGCCTAGTGGGATCTGTCATGCCGTTGCCACTCTCACTCGTCATCCAGAACCGATGACAGCTCCCACTACCGTCGGAGTTCGGACGGACGGTACGTTCCGGCTGCCGACTTTGGCATCGAAAGAAGGAGACTGGCGATGGAGACCACGCAGGCAATTCGATCAACGGGTCCAGTGGCGACCCACGCGAGGGCGAACCTGTCGCCCCTCTTCGGACTGGTCGCGTTCGGGCTCGCCCTCGTCGCGATCGTCCTGCAGGCGTCGCAGGGCGGCGGCGGAGTCAATCCGGGCGCATCGCAGGCTGAGATCGTCGCCGCGTACACGGTGGCGCCCACCTTCTCGGTCTGGGCTGGGGCCTACCTCCAGGTTCTCGCCCTGTTGAGCCTCGGCGTATTCCTCGTCTCGCTCGTTCAGGCGCTTCCCGCGGGTGAGCACGACCGGCTGTCCTCGGTCCGCTCGACGGCGTCAGCGTTCGCGATGACGTTTGTCGCCCTGACGCTCGCGGGGTTCGTGATCGGCGGTCTGGCCCGCTTCCGTGCTGGCTCGACCGCGGATATCTCGGCGCTGGTGGCGGTCGTCGACGTTCATGTCGCTCTCTACATCGCCAGCTGGGCCGTTCTCGGCGTCGCGATGCTGGCCACTTCAGCCCTGATTCTCAAGGGCGGCGGCCTTCCCCGCTGGAGCGGGTGGACCGCAGCGGCCATCGGGGTCCTCGCGCTGTTGGCAGTCGCGATCCCGCAGTCGCCTTTGGCCTCGCTGCCGACCCTCCTGGTGCTGTTGTGGGCAGCTGCGCAGGCGGCGGTGGTCCAACGGCGACCTTCTGCGCTACGCGAGAGTTGAACCGGCGACCGCCCGGCGACCAGGCTCGTGGCGAGCGACGAGCGCCCCGGGCCCGGCCGCCGGCCGGCCGATCCATAGCTCGGCCGCGCCTGGACAGATCCGCCATCGGCGACGTGGGCGGCGAGGACGTCCATCCGGCGCTGCGTTGCCTGCGGCGAGTGTGCGCCGCGCGGCATGCTCCAGCGCAAGGTCGCGGATCTGGCGCAGCTAAGCGGCCGACTCTGGTTCGCCCGAGAGCTGCAGTCCCGCGCGGGCGGGCCTGACATGTGGGCCTGCCTCCGCTCGCCACCCCGGTTCGGCGTGCTGGAGCGTGGCGATGAGAGCTTCGTCGACGCACACCCCAACCCCGGGCTGGTCGCCGAGCACGATCCCACCGTCGGCATACTCCTGGTCGATCGAAACGCCGAACGGCGAACCGACGTCTTGAATCTCGGCGGACAAGTGATTTGGCACTGCTGCGGCAGCGTGAGCGACCGCGGCGTTCGCCGTGAGGCCCACCGGGCTAACTGGCAGGTCTCGGCTGTGTGCCGCGATAGACACGCGCAGAAAGTGCGTCACACCCCAGGTTGCGGCAGCTTGAACGACGTCTATGCCGCCCGCGTTGAAATGCGGTCGATATTGTTCCAGGCCAGTGAGGTTCTCTCCGGTAGCCACCGCAGCGCGTACTGAAGCGCTCAACCTCGCATGACCCTCTGCGTCCCAGCGGCGGATGGGCTCCTCGATCCAGACGAGGTCGTGAACCTCTTCGATCTGGGACACATAGCGGACGGCCTGCTTGAGATTCCAGGACTCATTCGCGTCGAGCATGAGGCCCGGCTCCGGGATGTTGACTCGAAGCGCATCGCCAATGATGCCTAGCCGGCGAATGTCGCTGGCGACGTTTCTGCCGCCCTTGAGCTTCCCGCTCGTGAATCCACGGCCCGCCATTTTGGAATAGAAGAGGGCGAGTTCATCATCATCGAGCGCGATATCCAGCCCGGACGCATACCCGGAGACAAACCGATCGCGCCCCCCGAGCAGGCGCCAAAGCGGCTCGCCCGCAAGTTTTGCCTTGATATCCCAAAGCGCCATGTCGAAGGTTCCGATGCCTCCGAATGTCGCGCCAGCATGGCCCGCCTTGAACACGCGCGCGAGCATGCGGTCGTAGAGCGCGGATACCGCGCGGGGATCCTCGCCCTCGATCGCCGGGAAGATCTGCGCCAAGTCTTGGTGCGAGCCCGTTCCGACGCCGCTGACGCCCTCATCCGTGTCCACGATGACGACCGGCACCTCGGTGATACCCGATGCGATGTGCCCGTTGACGTCGCCCACAGGACGACCCCAGTCATGGATCGTCTGCAGCGTGCGATAGCCTGTGATCTTCATCGTCACCCTTGCTCATTCGTGCGGAGATCGAGGTGTCGCAGTGCCGAACCCCTCGGCCGACCTGGACCGTTCGCCATGCGGCTCATCTTCAGTTGGCGTACTATTGATACGACATCATACAAGTACTGGCGAGAGTGCGTACCGACCGAGCCCTGCCTCCCGATCAGTTCGCCGTTGCGTCGCCGAGACACGTAGATCCCCGACAGTAGGATGAGGGCATGGCGCAGAACGACGCGGATCCGGAAAGCGCGGCCGCTTCACAGCGGCAGACCATCTTCGGCGACACCGTCGTCCGGGTGCGTGCGGCCAACCTCGGCGTCGCCGTGGTGAGGGACTTGGTGAAAGCGATCGTCACCGGCGCGGTGGCTCCCGGCGACATCCTCCCCCCAGAGGGCACCCTGAGCAAGCAGTTTGCCGTGAGTCGGACGGTGATTCGCGAGTCCGTGAAGCGAGTCGAAGAAAAGGGCCTCGTGACCGTCAGTCAGGGCCGAGGCACGGTCGTGAACCAGTCGAGTCGGTGGAACGTGCTCGATCCTGATGTTCTTTCGGCTCTCGTCGACCACGACGAGACCCTGGAGGTGCTCGATGAGTTGGCGGTGGTCCGTGGGAGCCTGGAGGCGACCATGGCGCGCGCCGCGGCAGCTCGACAGAACCCAGAGCGCACCGCTGCGTTGCGTGAGGCTTTCGACCTTGCCGCGGCAAACATCGACAACATCTCTGTGTACAACGACGCGGATGCCGCGTTTCACGACCTTGTCATGGAACAATCGGGAATTCGGCTCGCCGCCAACATCACACGCATCATGTTCGAGCGCGCTCGCGAGAGCAGTCGATTCACGGGCATCACCACCGACGACGCAGCGCAGATGTCGCTCGAGGAGCACCGCGCCATATGCGAGGCGATTGCGGCGGGCGACGGCGACCGCGCCGCGACTGCGATGCGAGAACACATCGCGAAGGCGTGGACCCGAAGGCGCGCGCCGGGCGTCGCCTGACTGACACGTCTCCGTCGAGGTCGCCACACCGCGTCGAAACCTTGCCTGGCATTCGCCTCTGGTGTCCGGAACCTGCGGTACGCAATGCCGGATCTTCGCGTCCTCAACGATGGCGGACCTACTCCTTGGTCGCGCCTGCGGTAAGGCCCGCCACGAGGAATCGCTGTGAGAACAGGAACACGATCAGCACCGGTGCGACAGAGATGAGCGTCGCGAGCGCCAGCTGTGGAAACGGGATCGAGTTGGAGGCGACGGTGGTCGGATTTAACTCCCGGACGTTCGCGAGCAATTCCACCAGACCCACTTGAATGGGCTGTGTCTTCGACCCGGGAAGCATCACGAAGGGAAGGAAATAGTTGTTCCAGTTGGTGACGAAGTTGAAGAAGCCCACGAGCGCGACGACAGGCATCGCGAGCGGCACCGCGATCCGCCGGAAGACCGCGAACTCGCCCGCGCCATCGACGCGGGCGGCGTCGAGAAGCTCGCGCGAAACGCTGGTGGCGAAGTAGATATACGCCAGATAGACGCCGAACGGGAAGAACGCGAATGGCAGGATCACCGCCAACGGCGACCCCACGAGGTGCACGGCGCTGACTTCAAGGAAGATCGGCAGCACGAGCGCCGCGTTCGGGATGAGCATCACCATGAGGGTCGAGATGAGGATCGCGCGGCGAAACCTGAACTTGGTCTTCGCCAGCGCGTAGCCGGCCGGAATTGACACGAGGAGCGTGAGCACCAACGCGACCCCGGCGTAGAACACCGAATTCCCGAGCCACGTCCAGATACGGCCATCCTGGAACCCGACCAGCTCGTTCCAGTTTGCGACGAGTTGGTCGAAGGAGCCGAAACTCAGGGGAGCCTCGCCGTGAAAGCCGTTGAGTTGGCCGGTGTCCTTCGTCGGCGCGAGCAGGAGCCAAACCAGGGGAAGGACGAAGAACACCGCGAAGAATCCGGCGATCAGGAAAGCTGTCACGCGACCGAGCCAGCGGCCCGGCGCGAAGTCAGACCGCACGACCGGTGTTCTAGTCGCGGTCAAAGAGTCCTCCTCGGAAGACGAAGAACGCGGCAAGCCCCGCCGCCACGACGAGCAACAGGATCGAGATCGCGGCAGAGCTGTTGAAGTCCGCTTGCGGGCCGAAGGCGGTGACGTATGCGAGTTCATTGAGGGAATAGTGCTTCGGGATCTGGCCCCTGCTCGCCTGGGCGAGAATTTTTGGTTCCGCGAACAGCTGGGTCCCGACGGCGACCGAGATGACGACCATGTACGCGATCCACTTCCGAATCAGCGGGAGCTGGATGTACCAAGCGGTCTTGACGGCGCCGGCGCCGTCACAGCGGGCAGCCTCCATGATCTCGTCGGAGATGTTGTTCAACGCGGCGTACATGATGACGATCCATGCACCGGCGCCGGTCCAGAACGCAATGACCGTGAAGATCAGGGGCAGGTTGTTCAGGTCGATGGCTTGAACGAAGCTCGTGTACCCGAACCACTTCAGGACGAAGGCCACCGGGCTGACCGAGGGATTGAGCAAGAAGACCCAGAGCATGACGCTGGCCGCACCCGCGAATGCGCCGGGGATGAAGAACAGGAAGAGCACGGTAGAGGAAAGCCGCCGCCTGACGCGCAGGGCGTGGACGATGAGCGCCAGCAGGGTGACGAGCACGGCCAAGGTCACGACCCAGATCACCAGGTAGGCCGCGACGTGCTGCACTGCCGGCAAGAACCGGAAGTCCCCGACGGCCTTCACGTAGTTGTCGAGCCCGACGAATTGCCCACTCTTCGTGAATGAGAGATACAGGGCATAGACCATGGGCAGAACGCCGAAGACCAGTAGCAGCAGCACGTAGCCGCTGCAGAACACGTAGGCGGCGAATGCCTGCGCGCTAGCTCCGGTTCGCGGCCGCCTTCGGGGGCGCAAAGAGGCCCACTGCCGCTCCTTTGTGGGGGCGGCAGTGGGCACGATGGCGTCAGTACGAGGAATGGTGCGTTCCTTCGCCTACTTGGTCACGGGTGTGAAGCCGTTCACCTGGGCGTCGTCCACCATTCTCTGCTGCCAAGCGCTGACCTGCGAGGCAATGGTCTTTCCGGAAGCAAGAGCCGGATTCACGATCTCCGCCCACGGAGGCTCGGAACTGAAGGGGAGCGAGGCACCCCAGCCCTTCCAGATGTTGTTGGCTGCCTCATTGACGACGTCCTTGAACGTGTCCGAGTTGGCCCAGAAGCCACTACTGGTCTGCGCGTCCAACCACGCACTTGCGGTCGAGGCGTAGGCAGGGAGGCCGGTGATGAGCTTGACCGACTGGGGTCCGCTCGTCACGTACTGCAGGTAGGTACCCACGCATGCGAGGTTTGCCGAGTGGCTCGACCCGTACCAGAAGCCGCCACCCACGTTGCCGGTGCCGATTGGCTCGCCAGCCCAGTGGAGGGCGTGGCCGGCACCCCACTCGCCTGGCTGACCGGCGAGGTTGTCCTTGTTCTGGATGATGCCTCCCGCGAACCACGTTGGGCCAGGGATCGCCAGGACCTTGTCCTTCCAGTTCTTGACCCATTCGGGGGTGAACAGTCCATCGATCGTCAGGGTCTTGTTCGCGAACATGTGGTCCAGCAGGGCGATCATGCGGGTCGTGTGGTTGTCCGAGAAGTCGGTGGTGAAGGTGGTGCCGTCGACCGTGTAGATCGGCGCCTGGGCGGCCCACATGTCGGTCAGCACGGCGGTGAAGGGATCGCCGATCGAGCCGAGGATGTAGCCGGGGTGCTCAGCCGCCACCTTGTCGCCGAGGGCCTGGTATTCCTCCCATGTGGTCGGGACGGTGTACCCGAACTTGTCGAACAGGGTCTTGTTGTACCAGAGCACCACGGGCGCCAGGTTGTCGCGGGCGCCGTAGACATGGCCGTCGACCGTGACAGGGTCGAGCGCGCCCGGCGTGTAGCCGTCGAGCCAACTCTGGGGAACGACGCCCTGGTCGAGCGGCGCGGCAAAGGCCTGAACGCCGTTCTGCTCGTGGGCCGCCCAGCTGGCGTCGTTCACCTGTCCCGACCACGCAACGTCGGGCCAGCCCGAGCCGGCCTGGTCGAGCAGCGAGACCTTCGTGTGGAACGTGTCGCTACCCCCTTTGCTGGCGTCGTACGTCTCGATGCTGAGCGGGCACTCGGGGTGGTCCTTCTCGAAGGCCTCGGCGATGGCCGAGCGGTCGGCGTCGACCCAGACGGTGATCTTGGAGGTTGGGTCCTGCGCAACGGTGGGGAAGCCGTACGTGCCGCCAGTCGATGCGCCGGCGGATTCAGTCGAAGAGCCGGCGGATTTAGCCGGACCGCTGGTGGACGCTCCAGAGGCAGCAGCGGTTCCAGTTGGATTGCTGGTGGCCGCATTGTTCGAGCAGCCCGCTATGACAAGTGCGATGCAGACTGCGGCTGCGGACACTCCCATCAACCTGCGGGGCGCACTTCGTTGATGCAAAGACATCTCGTTGCTCCTGTTCACTTTGGTTCGACTTCGTTTGACGACACAGCCTTCGCGGCGACAGTTCGAAGTGACTCCTATCGGTGACGCCTCACCGATAGGAGCGGCCGAGGTACGTGGGTTCCTCCACACAGCGATGCCCAGCAGATTCAGCATACATCAGACATCATGTGTATTGCACGCCCCTGGGCTGTGCCCGGCATCCTGAGACGAGCACGTTCTGGCGACCCACGCGAGGGCGACCCTGTGGCCCCTCTTCGGACTGGTCGCGTTCGGGCTCGCCCTCGTCGCGATCGTCCTGCAGGCGTCGCAGGGCGGCGGGCGGCGTCCTGCTAATCCGCGATGCCGCTGAACACGCAGAGCGCGTTCAGCGCGCGTCCTACACCTGTCGGGCGCGCCACATTCTTGGGTCGCGTCGTCGGTCGCGTCAGGACCGCCGGTCGGCTTCGACGCGAGTGGTAGCCTCACCCGGTGACGCGCCGCGGGAGGGTACGCGGTCGACTGGGCCGACGCCTCGCCGGCCCGGCGCTCGTCTGGCTCGCGCTCATGGCGTCCGGGTTCGGGCTTGGCGCCGGCGCCGACTCGATCGCGCGCGCCGCCCAGCCAAGTCCCCCTGCTTCGCGGTCGCCGCAGCCGCTTGAGTTCGGCTTCGACACCGATCTCGAGGGCTGGACCCGTGGGGTCGCGGGTCGCAAGGGCCGGGACGACAACTGGGGAACCGTGTACCAGCTGCCGCGCAACGGCGGCATCGTCCAGCTCGACGGGACCGGCCGTCGCGGCCGGCCCAATGCCTGGATCTCGAAGAGCATCGCGCTGCCGAGCGATGCTCGAACCCTGGACTTCGACGTGAGCGCGCACGACACGGCGGTGTCCGACTCGCACCTCACCGTCCGGATCCAGGACGACTCGAGCGACAACGTCATCGTCGACGAGATCGTGAGCGGGGCGGCACACCGGCTGACGTTCAGGACGGAGCGAGTCGATATCGCTCGTTGGGCCGGCATGACCGTGACCGTGGTGTTCGAGCAGGACGACAACGGCGTGGGGGGTGTCTTCCCGGGCGGCGACGAGCAGATCCTCCTCGACAACATCCGGATCGCATCCGATTGCGATCTCAAGGGGATCGTCTACGACGGCGAGCTGTTGCCTGACGGCCACCACAATCCGCTCGCATGCATCCCCGTCGATCTGTCCAACGGCGGCGTGCCCGTGGGCCGACCGATGGTCACGGGACCGGACGGCGTCTTCTGCGTCCCGGGTGGCTCGGTCACTCCGGGTGACTACGAGCTTCGCGCCAGCCTCGTGGACGCAGCGCACAGCCCATCGGTGTTCCAGACGCGGGATGCCGCGCAGACAGAGGCGGCGTCCGTGACGGCCGACGTCACGGCCGAGGACTTCGGGCGGCAGGACTTCGACGTGACGTTCTCGTCGACGACTTCGCCAGGGCTGGCGGACATTGCGAACATCCATTGGCAGGCGAGTCGATTCGTCGACTGGCTGGTCGACGTGCTCGTCCTGGACCCGGCGAGGCTCTCGGGACTGGTGATCGAAGCTAATGCGGCCGGCGGGACGCGCGTATGAGCGATCCGAAAAGACGGTCTTCATCGCGGTGGGCGACACGCCGTTTGCACAGCGCCAGGACGCCACGACCAAGTGCCCAGAGAACTGCGAATGGCACGAGATCAGCCACCACGTCGCCGACGTGCTGGGCATCGCTCCCTTCGACCTCGCCAGCCTGCGCAGGGCGCACGCCCACGGTGGCTGGCACCAACGACACCACGTGCGACTCGCTCGGCGAAGGCTTCGCGATGTTCCTCCCGACCCTCGCGTCGCTCGACATCGACGCGGGCCTCGGGGCCGGCTACGCCACCCCGAGCTACTCCGTCTTCGGGAGCCTGGAGGACGACGGCTGGCGGCCTTGGGACGTCGAGTCCGGGCCCGATCCAGCAGGAGGACATCGCCGTTGCCCAGCTGCTGTGGGACCTCGCCGACGACACCCCGAACGAGGCCGCCCGCGTGCGCTTCTTCACCGGGCCGAGGGCCACGGAGGCGACCGTCGGGCACGCAGACACGACCGATCGTGTCGCGCTGGACGGGGTGCGGCTCGTCCACCTGCTCGACTTCGCAAACCCGATGACTGTCGCCGACGTCTACGACGGCCTCGTCGCCGATCGGAATGTCGCGGCCCCGTTGAAGACCACCGATCTCGACGTCAACAGCGACGGGGCACCGGACCTCAGCCCGCTCGACGCGGTCTTCGTGGAGCACGGGTTCAATCCGGCCGAGGAGCACTACTTCTGGAAGCTCGGTGACCCCATCGGGGTCACGCAGCCCGGCGCGCACCACCTCGAGGTGCGACGCGACGTCGAGCTCGTTCGCGGCTCCGCGATCCGGCTCCAGAACGCGTCCGACAGCGCGGCGACCGTCTCGATCGATGTGGCCTACCCATCGACCAGCGAGCACCTCGAGGTCGTCGTTGGACCGCGTGCGGAGCGTCTCGTCCACCTCGAGCTGCCGCCGTACTGGACGAGCCTGCCGCCCGAAGGGGCGACGCTCCCGGCGTGTGGCAGCCCGGATCCCCGGCCGGTGACGGTCACGATCGCCGCGCCCGGATCGCCGAGCCGCACGGTATCGAGCTGCGAGTACCTCCAGGCCGTCGCGGCGACCTCGGGCGACGCCGCGGTGACCTACGCCGTCGGGGTCGCCGCTGCCGGCCCGACCGCCTCGCCCGTCCAGCCAGCCGGACCCACCGCTTCACCCATCCAGCCGGCGGCTCCCGGCGGGACGTCGAGCGGTGTCGTCGCGGCGATCGCGGCGCTAGTCGTCGCCGCGGTGGCGATCGGCGGGCTCGTGCTGTTCCGCCGCCGAGGACGTTAGCGCCTGGTCGGGGCCCTTGAGGCCTCTCCTCGCCCGGCGACCTGCTGTCGTTGCCATTCATGCACGCCGGGCAGCCACTCGCCGCCCGGGGCCGTTGGAGCGAGCCGCGGGTCAGCGGAACCACCGCCGTCACGCAGTCCCAGCACGTACGCACGATCCAGCTCGATCCGTGCGCGGACCTCATCACGTCCGCCGATCGACCCGTGACCCGGGACCAGGACATCGACGTCGTCGGCCGCGCCCTCGAGCAGCCGCAGCGCGGCGAGGTAGTCGTCGATCGGGTCCGCGGAGCTCAGGTCGAGAAACGGGATCAGGACATCGGACAGCATGTCGCCGGCGACGAGGACGCCGCGGTCCTCGATCAACAGCGCCGCGTGGCCCGGGGCATGCGCCTGATGCTCGATGATCCGGACTCGTCGGCCGTCCCAGGGGATCCGCGCCGTTTCGGCGGGCAGACCGGCGATGCGGCCGAACAGGTCCAGCGGGATCTCCTCGGCGATCTCCGGCGGTAGCGCTCCGGCGACCTGGGCCTTCCAATCTGCCTTCGCCAGCAGATCCCGGATAGCAGCCGCGCAGCCGGCCGTGCCGTACCGGGGCGCTTCGCCGAACCCGGCATGCCAGAGCAGATGATCCCAGTGCGGATGCGTCGAGAAGCCCGCCACGACGGGCTGTCCCAACTCTCGGAGGTCGTCCCCGATGGCGGCCATCTCGTCGCCCTGTATCCCGGGGTCGATGAGCAACACGCCGGCGCCGCCTTGCACGATCACGGCGTTGCTCTGGAGGAACGCGCTCTCGTGGATCAGCACGCCCTCCGCGACCTGCCTCAGCACGGTCCCTCCTTCCGCTCAGGCGAGCTGAAGGAACGCGCGGGCTCGTTCGCCGTCGGGGAACGATCGCTGCGTGCCGGGGCGCTGGACGCTGTCCGAGGCGCAGCGGACACCGAGGGTCACCGCGGCGACATCATCGAGACCGGTCGCCAGACCGAACGCGAACCCGCCGACGAATGCATCGCCGGCCCCGGTCGTGTCCACGGCGGTCACGTTCGGCGCCGGGATCCGACGGACAACCCCATCCGTATCGAGCAGCGCCGCGCCGCGGGCGCCGAGCGTCACCACGACCCGCGTCCCGGCGGACCCGGCGAAGCGGACGATCTCGGCGTCCGTCACGTCCGGCGTGGCACCCGCGATCCGGGCGAACTCGTGCTCGTTGGGGATGAGCCAGTCCGTGACGGCCAGGAGGGCCGGATCCATGTCCGCGGCGGGCGCCGGGTTGAGCACGCGTCATGGCGCCGAGGGTGCGCGCCGCGGCGAACGCGGCGGTCGTGACCGACTGGGGGATCTCGAATTCGCCGACCACGACATCGAGCGGGGCGAGGGCGCGGACGGCCGCCGCCGCGTCGGCGGGGACCATCGCGTCGTTCGCGCCGGCCACGCAGATGATCCGGTTCGTGCCATCGGGTTCGACCCAGATCGGCGCCACGCCGCTGGACCCCGTGACGCGAGTGACGAAGCGCGTATCGATGCCGAGCTCAGCGAAGTTGCGCATCGTCATGTCGCCGAAGACATCGTCACCGAGCGCGTTGACCATCGCGACCTCGGCCCCGAGGAGACGGGCCATGACCGCCTGGTTCGCACCCTTCCCGCCGAACCCGAGGCGGAAGTCATCGCCAGCGATGGTCTCCCCGCCGGACGGGACGCGGTGGGTGTACGCGATCAGGTCGATCATCGTGCTGCCGACGACGGCGATGCGCGGTGCGGTCATGCTCGCAACGATACTGGCCGCACGAAGCGGAGGACGACGTGCACATCTACCTGGCCGGCCCCCTGTTCACCTCCCCGGAACGCGAGTGGAACGCGGGACTCGCGGCGCGGCTCCGGGCCGGCGGGCACGAGGTGTTCGTCCCCCAGGAGAACCCGGCCGCCGAGCGGACCGGGCGGGCGATCTTCCTCAAGGATCTCGAGGGCCTCGACCGGGCGGATACCGTCGTGGCGATCATGGACGGCGCGGATCCGGACTCCGGCACGTGCTGGGAGTGCGGGTACGCCTACGCGAAAGGCAAGACGGTCGTCCTGTTCCGGAGCGACTTCCGGGGCTCGGGCGACGAGCACGACATCCCCTACAACGCCATGCTCATCGGCGCGGCCGACGCCCACATCGAGCTCGAGCTGGCCTCGCTGGACGAGGCCGCGGCCGCCATCCTCACGAGGCTCGCGAGCCTCTCGAAAGTCGTAGCGGGCGCCCTGCTGCCGCCCGGGTATGTTCGGGCTCGTCGCCCTGGGACGGAAACGGCCGCTCGATCGTCGGATGAGGTATGGACGGACTTGCCACCTGGTCCCGGTTGGACCTGTTCGCGGCACTCGGCTCCGAGGGGGCCGGGCCGGCGCACGCCGACGACCTCGGGACTGAGCCGGAGACCTTCCAGGGCGTCTACAGCGCGTACTACCGGGACGTGTACCGATACGTCCTGCTGGCCCGCCGTCGCCAGGACGACGCGGAGGACATCGTGGCCGACGTCTTCGACCGCGCATTCCGGGCCTGGCGATCGGGCCATGGGCCGGCGGGCCGAGCCCTCCCCTGGCTGATCCTCATCGCGCGGCGGATCATCGTCGATCGCTGGCGACGCGAGCGGCTCCTGCGCTGGCTGCCGTTGCCCAGCGCCTGGACGGGCGGCGAGCCACCAGACCCCGAGGACGCCGGTGGGCGGGCGGAGTTCTGGATGTGGCTCGACCAGCTGGCGACGGTGCTGTCCGATCGCCAGCGCGAGGTTGTGATGCTCCGCTACCAGCGCGACCTGACCGACGACGACATCGGCGAGATCCTCGGCCTCTCGGCGTCCGGCGTGCGCACGCTGCTATCGCGCGCTCTCGCGACCCTCCGCCAGCATCCGGAGCTGTGGTCATGACGAGCCCGATCGACGAGCAGATCTGGACGGGGCTGCAGCGGCGCCTCAGCGCCGTGGAGGGCTACATCGCCGAGCCGGCACCCTGGCGGGCGGCGGACGAACGCGTGTCGAAGGTCGGCGTCCGGGTCGTCGGAGGCGGCGCCTTCGGACGACGCGCGCCCGCCCGTCGAGGCGCCCGGTCCGGGCCAATGCTGGTGCTGCTGGTGCTGCTGGTGGTGGCTGCTCTGGTCGGCGCGCTGGTCGTCGTCGGCCTGGTCGGTCGTCAGGCCCCCCGGCCTGCCCTCGAGCACGGGTTCAACCCCACCGGGACGATGATCCGCATGCGGTCGAATGCTGCCGCAGTGTCGCTTCTGGATGGCCGTGCCGTGCTCATCGGCGGTGACCTCCGGTCACCGACCGCACCAGACCTCCCACCATCCAGCACAGCGGAGCTCTACGACCCGCTGACACGGGCGTTCGAACCAGGTGGTTCCCTGCCTCCCGCAGTCCAGCTGACCACCTATTCCTCCGCCACCATGTTGCTGGACGGGCGCGTGCTCATCGTCGACGGCTTCGACGCCACGGCGGCACTCTGGGATCCCGCCACGGGGACATTCGAGCAGGTCGACTCGCTGTCAGGTCCGCGGTCGTATGCCGCGGCTGCGCTCCTCCACGACGGGCGTGTGCTGGTCGCGGGCGGCGAAGCGAGCAGGCCCGCCGGGCCGGCGCTCGCGACGGCCGAGGTGTTCGATCCGGCAACCGGCCGCTGGAGCCCGACCGGCTCCATGTCGATCGCGCGGGGCGGGCCGACGGCGATGACCCTGGCCGACGGCCGCGTCCTGGTGATGAGCGACGACGGGGACACTCCCTCGACGGAGATCTACGACCCGGGCTCCGGGGCGTTCACCCCGGCGGGCTCGACGGCCGGAGAGCGCTACCAATACGCGACCGCGATGCTCGCGGATGGTCGCGTGCTGATCGCCGGTGGCTGGCGCTCGTCCGTGGAGCCCGGGCCTGACGTGTTGCTCGGCTCGGTCGAGCTGTTCGACCCGGCGAAGGGGCGATCCGTGCCCGCTGGCAACCTGGTCGTCCCGCGGCGCCTCGCCAAGGCGACGCCGCTCCTCGACGGCCGTGTGCTCATCACCGGCGGCGACCAATACCCGTCGCCGGACACCGCCGACCTGCCGTCGGAGCTGTTCGACCCGTCGACGATGCGCTTCGAGCGGGTCCCGGACTCGCCTGTGGCGATGGACGCCACGGTGACGAGGCTACGCGACGGCGACGTGCTCATCGCGGACGGGAGCGTCAACGGCGAGGGCGCCGCGAGCGCGCGCCTGTTCCATCCCTGATCGTCAGCCGCAGGTGATCCTTGATCAGTCGTGGGTGCCGAGCCAGGCGCCGACCCTTGGCCACAGATTCTGGCTGGCCATCCGGCCCACGACGATCCCGACGTGCCCGCCCTCGATGATGATCTCTGACGCGTCGCTGCTGCTGACGCGCCTGGTGATGACACTCGTCGTCGGTCGCGGCGCGATCGGGTCCCGGCTGGCGGCGATGTTGAGGACCGGGCACCTGATGTCCGCCAATCGGACCGGCCGACCATCCATCACGAGCGTATCCATCGCGAGGCGGTTCTCCTGGTAGAACTCGACGATCCACTGGCGGAACGCGGCCCCGGCGAACGGCACGCTGTCGTTCACCCATCGGTACATCGCCTGCCAGCCGCGAACGTCGAACTTCGGATCGGCCAGCTTGTCCCAGAGTTGGCGGTAGGTGCCGACGTAGCTGGCCTTGGGATCGAGCAACTTCGTGCCGATGTCCGGCATCTGGCCCGGCACCGTCGGAAACGTGTCGGTCACGCTGTCGACCGGGAAGATGTCGCGAGCCGTCATCCGGCCGAACTGACCGGCATCCGCGAAATCGATCGGCGCCGTCAACAGGATCAGGTTGCGGGTCATCTCGGGGTAGAGAGCGGCGAAACAGGTCGCCAGCGCGCCACCGATGCAGTAGCCGAGGACTGTCATCCCGTCTTCGCCCGTGACCTTCTGGATCGCCTTCGCGGCGCGTGGCAGGTAGCGAGTCACGAGTGTCGACACGTCGAGCGCCCGATCCTCGTCGCCGGGCGTGCCCCAGTCGATGAGGAAGACGTCGTGTCCCTCGCCCAACAGGAATTCGACGAAGCTCGCCCCCGGGCGCAGATCCAGGATGTACGCACGGTTGATGAGCGGCAGGACGAGGAAGATCGGCGTTCGGTGGGTGGCGGGCTCAGATCGCGTATAGCGATACAGCCGCGCCTTGTTCTTGCGCCAGATGAGCTCCTTCGGCGTCAGCCCGACCGGGGCGTCGACCGAGCCGAGGACGGCTCGGGCCATCTCGAGGGCACGATCGGTCGATGACCAGACCGTCGCGGCGTCGGGCAGCGTCGACCACGCCGCGGCCGTCACCCGACGGCCCTTTCGGACGTAGCGGGCCGCGCACCCTTCGATGGCTTCGCGCGGGCTGTCGGCTTGGCGGCCGCGGCCGCGGGCCGCGGGCCCTCGGGCGCCGGCCTTGCCAGTGGCGCCAACGGGTCCCTTGGGCCCGGCCGGTCCCTTCGGTCCGGCGGGTCCCTTCGCGCCGGTTCGGCCCGTGGCACCGGCTCGGCCTGTGGCTCCTGGCGTGCCCGCGGGCCCCGCCGGTCCTGGGGTCCGAACCGCATCCTCGATCGCGTCGAACCGGTCGGTGAGCTGATCGATCTTTTCCTCGAGCCCGATGACGAGCTCGCCGAGGCGGGCGATGTCCTCGCGCGTCGGGACATTCATCGTCTCGAGATACGTTCGCATGTTGTTGCGGACCGACTTCTGCGCGGCGAGCATCGTCTCGAGCAGCTTGCCGCTCGACTCGCGGAACTCCGTGCTGCCCATCGCCTCCTCGAGTGCCGTGCTCCAGGCACGCTCGTTGGCGTCGTACATCTCGCGCCAGACCTCGAACGGATCGGTTGTGGGGCCCGCCTCTTCGGTCTTCGTCATTCCGATGTCTCCTTCTGGTCCGTCGGTTCGTCGGGCTCGCGGTGTTTCGCGCCGGGGCCAGCGTCGTACAAACCAAAGAACCTGTTGATCGTCTCGCGATACGCATCGAGCATCGCCGCCGAGGTCGCCAACCAGGCATCGCCGGGACCGGTGATCGTGTAGACGCGACGCGCGGGTCCGGTCGGACCCGGTTCCCAGGTCGACTCGAGAAGACCGTCCTTCTCCATCTGGCGCAGCGTCCGATACAGCGTGCTCATCGTGATCCCGAACATGCCGAACCCTCGCAGGTAGTCCTCGATCGCGTAGCCATGGGCCCGTTGGAGCGAGACCGCAAGCAGGACGAACGGCGTCAGGAAATCACGGGGTGGCCAACCGGGGAACGACTCGCGATCTTCGATCGGCTCCTGCGGCGGGTCACCTTCCGGGGCCGGGCCATCGGCCGCGCCGGCGGCGCGATCAGGCTCGGGGGCGGCGGTGCGGGGCTTGGTGCGGTCAGCCATGGTCGTCCATGAGGTGCTCGGCTTCGAGGATGGACAGCGACTTGACAGTCGCGACCACTAGATGCACACTGCACTTAGAGTTGCGCTGCCAGTAGAGGCAGCACGAGCATAGGCGAAGGAGCTCGCAATGTCCACTACGAATGAACTTCCGGAGTCGGCGGCAGCCGCCGTGGCCGAGGCCACCCGGATCGCCGCTCAGGCGGCCCGCAACAGCACCGAAACGGCGAAGGCCTCGTTCGAGGCCACGCGCTCATACGTCGGCGAGACCAGTGCCATCGGCCGCGAGATGCTCGAGGGTTGGTCCACCCAGAGTGAGTCGGTCCTCAAGACGGCATTCGAGGCACAGAATGCCGCGATGGACGCTGGCTTCAGCCTCTTCGACCTCGGCGTCAAGGGCAACCGGAAGGCTGTCGAACAGTTCTCGACGATCGTCAAGCGAACCCAGCAGGCGACGCTCGAGAGCTGGCAGTCCGCCGTCAAGGCGGCCTCGATGGCGACGGAACCCACCAAGCGCTGACCATCGGCCGAGGACCCACGGAGTCGGCCGGCGACGGGGCCGGCCGACTCCGCTGTTTCGGCCCCAGGAGGTTCTGCGATGGCTGAGCTGACAGGCAAGTCCTGCCTCGTCACCGGCGGATCGCGCGGCATCGGCCGAGCGATCGCTCTCGAACTCGGACGACACGGCGCCTGCGTGGCCGTTGCGTACCACTCCGACGAGATCGGACACAACCACGAGGAACAGGCCGACGCGGTCGCCGCCGAGATCGTGGCGTCCGGGGGCCAGGCGTACGCCATCGGTTGCGATGTCCGCGACCCGGCGTCCATCAGCGGAGCCGTCGCGAGCGTCAAGAAGCATTCGGGCAGCGTCGACATCCTCGTCAACAACGCCGGGATCACCCGCGACCGCTCGCTCGCCAAGATGTCGCAGGAGGAATGGGATTCGGTCATCGAGACGAACCTGACGAGCGTCTTCCACCTGACCGCACGGGTGCTGCCGCACATGGTCGAGGCCGGCTACGGCCGGATCATCAACATCAGCTCCGTCGTCGGTCTGCACGGGAACTACGGTCAGGCGAACTACGCGGCGGCCAAGGCCGGGATCGTCGGCTTCACCAAGACCGCGGCGCTCGAGCTCGCGCGCAAGGGCGTGACCGTCAACGCGATCGCGCCCGGCTTCATCGCCACGCAGATGATCGCGGCCATGCCCGACGACGTCCGCGCCCGGGTCCTCGAGAAGATCCCGATGGGTCGGTTCGGGCGTCCCGAGGAGATCGCCGACCTTGTCGCCTTCCTCGTCACGAAGGGCGACTACATCACCGGTCAGGTGATCGCCATCGACGGCGGGATGTACACGTAGAGCCCAAAGGAACGAGAGCCACCATGGATGACACGACCACGACAGGCCGCAACGGCAGCGTCTATCTCGTCAGCGCCGCACGGACGCCGATCGGCAGGTTTGGGGGCGCGATGGCGGGCGTCCCCGCGGTCGAGCTCGGTGGAGTGGCCATCCGGGCCGCGATGGAGCGGAGCGGCCTGCCGGCGGACACGCCCGTCGACGAGGTCCTCATGGGCCAGGTGATCCAGGCCGGCGCCGGCCAGGCTCCGGCCCGTCAGGCGGCACTCCTCGGGGGCCTGCCGGTGTCGACGAGCGCGACCACGATCAACAAGGTCTGCGGCTCGGGCCTGAAGGCGATCATGCTCGGCGCCGCCGAGATCCGTGCTGGTGACGCCGAGGTCGTCGTCGCCGGCGGGATGGAGAGCATGAACGGCGCCCCGTATCTCCTGCCCCGTGCGCGTTTCGGGTATCGCCTGGGCGATGCGACGCTGGTCGACGCCACCGTCCACGACGCGCTGTGGTGCGCCGTGGAGGAATGCCATGTCGGCACCCACGCCGAGCGTGTCGCGATCGCCAACACGGTCAGTCGCGAGGATCAGGACGAGTTCGCCCTGCGCAGCCACATGCGTGCGATCGCGGCGATGGACGCCGGCCGTTTCGACGCCGAGCTGGCCCCGGTGACCGTCCGCGACGCCAAGGGCCGCGAGACCATCGTCAGCGTCGATGAGGGGCCTCGTCGGGACTCGTCGATCGAGGCGCTGGCCCGACTCAAGCCCGCCTTCGACCTGCCCCAGGGCGACGATCGCGGCGACGCGACAATCGGGACCGCCACCGCCGGCAACGTGCCGGGCATCACGGACGGCGGCGCTGCGACGGTCGTCGCCAGCGAGCGGACGGTCGAGCGGTATGGCCTGAAGCCGCTTGCCCGGATCGTCGGCTATGCCCAGGCGGACATCGAGCCGAAGTGGCTGTTCCTGGCGCCGGTCATGGGTGTCCGCCGACTGCTCGATCGGATCGAGATGCCGATCGAAGCGTTCGATCTCATCGAGATCAACGAGGCGTTTGCCGCTCAGGTCCTGGCCGACGGCCGGGAGCTCGGCTTCGACTGGGACAAGGTGAACGTCAACGGTGGCGCCATCGCCCTCGGACACCCGGTCGGTGCGTCCGGAGCCCGGGTCGTCGCCACGCTCCTCCACGAGCTTGCGCGACGAGAGGCCCGCTACGGCCTGGCGACCCTGTGTCTCGGCGGCGGCGGCTCCGTGGCGATGGCGTTCGAGAGGGTCTGACCGGTCGAGCGCGGGTCGGGATCAGTCGCCTGGCTCGAACGGGACGTAGTCGGGCCACCACATCGCGCGATCGACGGCCGCCTCGATCTCCTCATCCGAGCCGGCACGCCCGTGACCGCTATCCCGGGCCTCGCGAACGACGGCGACCGCGATCGTCCGCGCGACCGCCCGCAAGCCCGCGACGGGTGGGTAGAGCGCGCCGACCCGCAACCGGTCGGCCGAGACGAGGCCGGCCAGCTCGTGAGCGACGACCAGGAACATGTCGTCGGTCACCTCACGGGTCTCGGCGACGATCGCTCCGAGACCCACCCCCGGGAAGACGAAGACGTTGTTCGCCTGACCGATCACCCGGACCCCGGTTGGGCCGGCGACGTCGCGGCTCGGGCCACCGGTGGCGACGAGCGCCCGCCCCGCGGTCCAGGCGAGGATGTCCTCCGGCGTCGCCTCGGCACAGGCGCTCGGATTTGACAGCGGGAGCACGATCGGGACCGCGTCGTGGAGCCCCACTTCCCGGACCAGGGCCTCGGTGAACGCGCCTGCGCAGGCCGATGCACCGATGAGGACCGTCGTTCCGGTCGCGCGGGCAATGGCGACCGGATCCACCAGCTCCGACGGCAGGAGCCCGGCCGCAAGCATGCGAGCGGGATCGACCGCAAACGACCGCTGATCGTCCGGCAGCGCCGGCCGGGATGTGTGGACCAGGCCGTGGCTGTCGAGCATGACGATGGCCGAGGCCGCCGCGCCGGGATCCATCCCCTCCGCGATGAGCTCGCGCCGAAGGAGCGATGCGATGCCGATCGCCGCTGCACCGGCGCCGACGAACATGAACGTGTCCGAGGTGAGACCACCGCGTGCCCGTCGCGCGGCGAGCAGGCCGGCCAGGACGACCGCCCCGGTGCCCTGCATGTCGTCGTTGAAGCTCGGCAGGCGGTGCCGATAGCGTTCGAGGATGCGAACCGCGTTGTGCTGCTTGAAGTCCTCCCACTGGACGACGGCCGTGGGAAAGACCCGGCGACGGCGTCGACGAACGCCTCGACGACCGCGTCGTACGCCGGCGCCGCGCAAGCGAGGCGCCCGGTGACCCAGGTAGAGCGGATCGTCGAGGAGCTCGCTGGTTGTCGGTCCCGACGTCGAGCGAGACGGGCAGGGTCTGCGCCGGATAGATGCCAGCGGCCGCCGTGTAGAGGGCGAGCTTGCCCACCGGGATCGCCATCCCGCCGGCGCCCTGGTCGCCCAGGCCCAGGATGCGTTCGTTGTCGGTGACGACGATCAGGCGGATGTCGTCGCCGGCCGACACGAAGGATGTCGTCGATCCGACCGACGTCATCGGGCGTGATCCAGACGCCGCGCGGACGCCGGAGGATGTGGCTGAATTGCTGGCAGGCGAGGCCGACCGTCGGTGTGTAGACGATCGGCAGGAACTCCTCGAGGTTCTCGACGAGGAGGCGGTAGAACAGGGTCTCGTTGCGGTCCTGGAGTGCGGCCAGGCCGATGTAGCGCTCGAGGTCATCGGCCTTGCGCCGGACGTGCTCGAGTTCGAGGGCGACCTGCTCGTCGATCGTCGCCACGCCCGGCGGCAGCAGGCCGTGGAGGCCGAAGGCGTCGCGCTCGCCGGTACGTGAAGGCCGTGCCCTTGTTGAGGAGCGGCTGCGCGAGAAGCGCGTGACCGCGACTCCGGACGACGAGACGGTGGGACGGTCCGTCGACGACCGGGCCGACCGAGGACAACGCCGCGGCAGTCAGCGGGCTAGTCGGTTCGCCCACTCGGAGCCAATCCGGGGTCGGCTTCGGCGGGATCGACCTCGGCGAATCTGTGCGCGGCGAGATGCGCGTCGCTGATGGTGCCGACTAGCTTTCCCTCGGCATCGACAACCGGGATTCCCTTGCGGAGGGTGGACCGAAGCACGATGTCCGCTGCCTCGAGGGACGCGCCGGCGTCGAGGGCGACCGGGTCCGTCGCCATCACGTCCGCGACTGATCGTCCTTTGCTAGCCATTTCTGGGTCCCTCCCAACGAGGATCATCATCGGGCGGTCATGGTGGGCGGCGATAGGGCCAACTGGCCCGTACGGCGTCAGCGCGACCGGCGATCATTCGCGCCTTCCCGACGCCTGATCAGATGTCGGCGGTAGCGCGAAGCGGCCCGATCGTGCCGGGAACGCCGTTCCGGGCCGACCTGCGGCGTCCTAGTGCCGCCGCCGACGAAGGTGGATCAGCGGGAGCGCCAGCGCGACCAGCGTCATGACCAGATACACCCCGACGGCAGCAAGCGGCGCAACGACGGCGAGGGCGATGGCAGCAACATTCAGGGCGATCAGCACCCATCGTTGACGGACCTTCGCATCCAGGGTTTCGTCGGCGACGCCGTCCACCACGAGTGACCGTTCGCTGGCGATGTAGAACATCAGCAGGCTCAGGGCGAGTGACGCCAGGAGCACGTTGATCCCATAGATGATGACCGCGGGCTCGACGTCCGGACCGGACAGGTGGGTGACCATCAGGTTGGTCGAGAATGGAAGGACGCCCACGAAGAGCAGCATCAGGAGATCGATCCCGTACGCCAAGGTGTCGGCGTGGCGCATGAGCTTCGTCATCCCGGCGTGGCTGACCCAGATCCCGCCGATGAATACGAAGCTGATCAGGTAGCCCAGGAACTCGTGCCACTGATCGGCGAGGGCCGGCAGGAGGCGAGCGCCGATCGCCGGGATCGAGAGCTCGAGGACGAGCAGCGTGATCGCGATCGCGAAGACGCCGTCGGTGAACGCGTTGAAGCGGTCGAGCGGTAGGACATCGGCCGGAGACGAGGCGCGATGACGGCGCTTCGATTGCCGGTCAGGCTGATCGGTCATGGGCGCATCAGCGCGTCGCTCGGGCTCCATCGACGACCATGGTAGACGCCAGCGCGGCCCCCCCCGGCCTCCCCGCGCTCGTACGGATGTCGGACCTCCGCCACCTCGTCATGCCGGTGCGTTGAGCCCGACCTCGGTCGGCGCTGCGCTTGTGGCGCTGTCGACCTCGGCAAGGGCAGCATCACGAACGAGCCGGTGAGGCGTCCCACCAGGCCGGTCGGCACTTTGTCGCCAAAGCCGACCGTTGTCACCGTCTGCAGCGTGTACCACGGGGCGCTGCCGTAGTCCGGGAACTCCTTGGAGTCGAAGATCCAGACGACGAGACCGCCGAGCAAGAGGATGACGACGGTTGCGCCGATCATCAGTCGGGCGGCGTTCCGCAGGGATGCCGGATCCGACGTGAAGCGCTCGATCGAGCGCCGCAACAGGATCAGCCGTGCGGGCCTCCGCATCGATGGACTCGGATCAGACGCCACGCTGGACCTTGATCCGGCCATCGGTCTCGGCCTGGAGAAGTGCCTGGTAGTCGCGCCCGTTCTGTTCGGCATACGCGACGGCGAATCGCTCGACCGCGCGGTCGAATACATCGGTCTTGCCCAGGTAGCCGGCGATGGCCGACGCCGAGCCGGAGCGGGCATGGGCTCGGGCGAGGGCGAGGGCGCAGTAGCGCGCATACGTCGCCAGCCGCTGCTCCTGGTTGCTCTCCACTTCATAGGAGGCCTTCCAGTCGCGGAGCTGGCGGACGTAGAAGTCGTAAGGACGCCCGAGGCGGTCGATCCGTAGCCAGCCGAGGAACCGGTCACTCGCAGCCTGCATCAGCCGCTGACCCGCGACCACCCGCTCGCCCTGCTCCTTGATGGTGCTTTGCTCGGTATAGCGCTCCAGCACCGAGGCCTGAGCCTCCTTCACCTGGAGGAACAGCGCGTCGTCGTTGCGCAGCCCGATGTTCAGAACCACGAACGCCTCCGTCCCGACGGAGCCGACGCCGACGACCTTGCGCGCGTAGTCGGCGAACGTGTACGCGTCCATGATCGGCTGCATGTCCCGGCCGAGGGATCTGCGGTATGCCGTGAGCCCGTCTCGCAGAGCGCTGTCGCTTTCGGGCGTGGCATCGTATCGGACGATGAGCGGAGGATTTGCCCGGATCCGCCAGCCGGCGTCGGTGTGCTCGGCGAGACTGCTCATCGTGCCGAGGT
This sequence comes from uncultured Chloroflexia bacterium, assembly GCA_963779575.1. Lineage (GTDB taxonomy): Bacteria > Chloroflexota > Limnocylindria > Limnocylindrales > CSP1-4 > CAIXZV01. Next base: position 6,918 of record CAVZYT010000005.1, on the reverse strand, counting down.
TCGTCTTCGTCGAAGCCTTCTCGACGGCCCGATGTGCGATCTTCTTGGTCCGGGCTGACCCTCGCTGCTCGACCTCCGCGAGCATCGCCGTCACGTCGATCCGCGTGTACCACGCGTCCAGGAACGACATCGCGGCCAGGCTCCGCATCTCGGTCCGGTAGGTGCCGGTCGCCGAGCGGGTGATGGTGCGGACTGCGGCTCGCTGATAACCGGCGCCGAGCCCTGCGACCACGAGGCTGGCTGCGAGGCGCTTGACATCCCATTCGAAGGGTGCGGGATGCGTCTCATCGAAGTCGTTGACGTCGAAGCTCAAGCGCCGCTCCGGCGTCGCGAACACACCGAAGTTCGACAGGTGGGCGTCGCCGCAGGATTGGACGTAGATGCCGCTCGAGGGCAGGCGCGCCAGATCGGCCGCCATGACCAGCGCGGCGCCGCGGAGGAAGGTGAACGGCGAGACCAGCATCCGGCCGTACCGGATGGGCACGAGATCCGCGACGCGCGTCTCGCCCTGCTCGATCAGCAGTGCGACCGGGTCCGGTCGATCTGCTGGTACGGTCCAGTCGCCGTGGGCGCTGAGCGGTACCTCGGTGCGGCCTGCCCGGCCTGATGCGCGGTGTTCTGCCGCCGTCTTGCCCTCGATGGGTCGGCGTCGGACGCGCGGAGGCTTGGGGTCGGCCTGACTGGTCGCGTCTGCTGAGCCGATCTTCACTGCTGCTGTCATTGCTCTTCTCCGTCGGTGCCGTCCCGCGGGCACAGACCGTTCGTCGATAGTGGATCCGCGACCCTCCGCCCGACTTCCTCCTGTTCGGAGGAGGTCGTACACGAACGGCTGCGGTTGAGTGGCGTGGCAGAGCAGGCCAAGCGCCCGTACGGGAGACCTAGGCACGCGAATGGAGGAAAGCGGACGACCTGGCGCGACCGATGTCGGCGGATCGGTGGCGATGCCGGTGGAATTTGTGTTCCGTCGGGTTCGAGTCCTCTTGCGTTGATAGGCCCACGGGTCATGACCGGGTAGTAGTCGACGTGGCCCGTGTGATCGACACGATCCCCATTGATGGCTTATCTGCAGGTCTGGATGTTTGCGCCAGACGCGTGACTCTCCTCCTCGACGACAGCTGCACGTCGTGCCTCCGTGCGACGGGCTTCCTCCGACGGGGAGGATGCGACCGGCCCCCGACACGGCCTACGGTGCGAACGTCCAGGTGGTCACGAGTACGGTCGACGTGCCTGGACGATGCGTCTCGAGCGGACGGCGACATTGTGCGCACGACAAGCGATCCTCCGCAGAACGGCCGCTCTCATCGACCGCGAGGAATCGAGGTATCGATTTGACAGACCAACAGACGACCCCCGAGACGACGTCGACCCGCGCGACGACACCGTCGCTGTGGCGGGCGAGGTGGCGGACGGTGTCCTCGCCGGAGGGCGCGGTCGCTACCCAAGGGCCCCATGCGCTCATCGTCGCCCGGTTCGCGGACCCGACCCTGGCGATGAGCACGTATGACGATCTCATCGACGCCGAGGTCGCGGGGTTCCTCGAGGTCGACGGCGTCCTTGTGGTCAAAGCGGACGAGAAGGGCCAACTCCACGTCCAGAAGATGACCGACCACAGCACGCGGACGGGCCTGAAGTGGGGCATCGTCGGCGGTGTCGTCGCGGCGGTCTTCCTGCCCGCCACGATCGTCGCCGGCGCCGTCGCGCTCGGCGTCGCCGGGGCGGCGGCCGGCAAGGCGCGCAACCTCCACCACCGGGCCGAGGTCGAGAAGGAGCTCGCCGGCGTCATCACGCCGGGCACGTCCGGGATCCTCGCGCTGGTTTCGGCGATGGATGCAGACGCCGTCGCGCAGAAGATGCCGGCGGCCGAGCAGGTCAAGACGGTCCCGGTCGACGAGGAGACGGCCGGGGACATCAAGGCGGCCGCGACCGCGGCGGCGCGCAACGGATCCGCGATGCCAGCCTGAGTTCGCGCGCGCAGGACCCGTTCGGCGTGCGACCGGCGCCGGACATCGGGAAGCAAGGTCGAAGGAGACACAAGGACATGGCAGAGAAGCACGTGACCGGCCCGATCCAGGTGTTCGTGGTCGGGTTCGACAAGTTCGAGGCGACCGGCCGGATCATGGCCGAGCTGCGCCGGGCGCGGAAGCGCGGCGTCATCCGCCTCGTGGATGTCATCTTCGTCCAGAAGAACCGCCAGGGCGACATCGAGAACTCGATGCACCTGACCGACCTGTCCGAGAGCGAGCGGATGCGTCTCGGATCCATCGCGGGCGGGCTCCTCGGGCTTCACGCCGGTGGTGTCGATGGCATGGTCGAGGGTCGAGTTCCCGCTTCGCGTCGCAGGGGATCGGCGCGCGCGAGCGCGCCGCGCGCACCGAGGAGCTCCTGCGCCTCGTGCACCTCCTGAGGTTCCGCGGGTCGTATCCCCACGAGCTCTCGGGCGGGATGCGCCAGCGCGGCGCCATCGCGCGCGCGCTCGCGACCAAGCCCCGCATGGTGCTCTTCGACGAGCCGTTCGCGGCGCTCGACGGGCAGATGCGCGAGCTCCTCCAGAACGAGGTCGAGCGCATCGTTCGCGCCACGGGCACGACGATGGTGTTCGTCACGCATCAGATCGACGAGGCGGTGCGCCTCGGCGATCGCGTCGTGCTGATCGGCGCGCGGCCGGGAAGAGTGCTCGGTGACGTGCCCGATCGATCTCCCGCGTCCGCGACGCGCGGGAGACGCGGGCGCCGTGCGGCTCGTGCAGTCGATCGCTGCCGAGATCCGCGCCGAGGTCGAGAAGGTCGCGAGAGAGGAGGCCGACGGTGCGTGGGGTACTACGAACAGCCGTGACGGCGGCGATCCTCGTCGCCATCTGGGCGGCGGCATCTAGGCTCGCGCAGAGCCCGCTCTTCCCGGGCCCGCTCGACGTCGCGCGATCGCTCGGCAGCGGCGCTCGCGGCGGGTACGCTCGTGCGTGCCGTCGCGATCAGCGCGCGTGCGCCTCGCTCGTCGGCTACGCGATCGCGCTCGCGACCGGCGTGCCGCTCGGGCTCGCTGCTCGCGCGCAGCGACGCGCACGAAGCGCGCGCTCGGTCCGCTGCTGCTCGGGCTCTCCAGCGTTCCGTCGATCTGCTGGCTGCCGCTCGCGATCGTGTGGTTCGGCCTCTCCGAGGCCGCGATCCAGGTGGTCATCGTGCTCGGCGCGGCGCTTCCCATCACGCTCGCGACCGAGAGCGCGGTGCGGCAGCTCCCGCCGACCATCGAGCGCGCGGCGCGCACGATGGGCGCGCGCGGGCCGACGCTGCTCTTCCGCGTGCTCGCTCCCGGCCGCGATGCCCGGCATCGTCACCGGCGCGAAGATGGGCTGGACGTTCGCGCTGCGCTCGCTGATGGCGGGCGAGCTGCTCTTCGTCTCGGGCGGGCTCGGGCAGCTCCTCGAGACCGGTCGCGATCTCGCCGACACCGCGCTGGTGCTCGGCATCGTCGCGGTCATCGTCGTGCTGAGCCGCGCGAGCGAGCGCGTCCTCTTCGGTCCGCTGGAGCGCGTCGATCGCGCGCCGGTGGGGAACGGCGACGCCATGAGCGAGCATCGCGACGAGAGCGAGCTCGAAGACAGCGGCGTGCGGCTCGCGCCGCGCGGGCGCGTGTTCCTGGTCGGCGCGGGGCCCGGCGATCCCGAGCTGCTCACCGTGCGCGCGCATCGGCTGCTGTCGCGAGCGCCGAGGTCGTCGCGTACGACGAGCTGGTCGGCGCCGGCGATCCTCGCGCTCGCGCCGCCCGGCGCGGAGCTCGTCGCCGGTGGGGCGGCGTCGCGGCACGTGTCCGGAGGCGCCCGCGATTCATCCGCTGGTCCTCGAGCGTGCGCTCGAAGGTCGCGACGTCGTTCGCCTGAAGGGCGGCGACCCGATGATCTTCGGCCGGGGAGGGGAAGAGGCCGAGCAGCTGGCGGCGCTCCGCATTCCGTTCGAGATCGTGCCGGGCGTCAGCGCCGCGCTCGGCGCAGCGGCGAGCGCGGGCATCCCGCTCACGCATCGCGACGCGGCGTCGAGCGTGGCGTTCGTCACGGCGCACAAGCGTCACGACGCGGCGACGACGACCTCGCGTCGCGCGTTCCGCGCGAAGGAACGGTTGTACTCTACATGGGTCTGTCGACGCTGCGCGAGCACGGCGCGCGCGCTCGTCGCCGCGGGTCGCTCGCCGTCGACGCCCGGTCGCCGTCGTCTCGCACGCGACGCTTCCGACGCAGCGCGAGGTCGATCGCCGATCTCGCGACCATCGCCGACGCCGTGGAGCGCCGCTGCGCTCCCGGCGCCCGCGCTCGTGATCGTGGGCGAGGTCGTCGCGCACCGGACGCGTAGCGCTATGAGCCGTCGCGCGCGGCGAGCTCGCCAGGGCGTTCACGTCTCCGCCGCAGGCGAAGAGCGCTCCTTGAACGCCTGCACGAGCTCGCCGAAGCGCGAGGCCATCGGCGTCTTCTCGGCGCTTCCACTTCTCGCGGAGCGCGCGCGCGGCCTCGACGAAGCCCTCGTCCGGCAGCAGCTGCTCGAGCATCTCGCGCAGGAGCCGCGCGACCGCGGGCGCCTCGCCGGACGTCGAGATCGCGATGGTGCACGGGCCCGCGTCGCACGATCGCCGCCGCCATACGCCGACGCATTCGGCGGGATCATCGACGGCGACGCAGAACACGCGCGCCTTCTCGCAAGCCTCGGCCACCCGCTGCTGCACCTCGCGCGTCGTCGGTCGCCGCCACGACGAGCCACGCGCCGTCGACGTCGCGCTCCTCGAACGCGCGCCGCTCGACGCGTACCGCGTCCGCGTCCGCGTCTCGCATCTCCGCGACCACCGCGGGCGCGACCACGCGCACGCGCGCGCCCGCCGCCACCAGATCCGCCGACCTTCCGCGTCGCGACGGCGCCGCCGCCGACGACGAGCACGTTCTTTCCCTTCGAGATCGAGGAACAACGGCAACAGCACGCGCGGCTCGCCGTGGCCCATCTCGCCCGTCTCGCCCATCACGCGCTCGCCGAGTCTGCCACGAAGCGATACCGGACGCCCGCCGCGTCGAGCCGCGCGCGCGTCGTCGCGATGGCGAGCTCGCCGACGTCGCAGCCGACGAACCGCCGCTCCGCCGCCGCTGCCGCGACGAGCGTCGTCCCCGAGCCCGCGAACGGATCGACGACGAGCGAGCCCTCGTCGCTCGTCGCGCGCACGATCCGATCGAGCAGCTTGAGCGGCTTCTGCGTCGGGTAGCCGGTCGTCTCGGCGCGGAGCGGCGTGTTCGCGGCCATCGCCGGGCAGTCGGTCCACACGCTGCCGATCGCGCGGCCCTCGTCGGCGTAGTAGCGATACGTCTTCCCGCCGACGATGCGATCGCGATAGCGACGGCCCTCCTCGTCGGTGCGCTGTGAAGTGCATCGACTGGCTCGTCGCCGCGAAGGGCGCGCGCAGCGCGGGATCCTTGCCGTTCCAGATCGGCTCCGCGCCGCGCGCGTAGAGGAGGAGCGTCTGGTGCCCGATGCCGGGCCCGCTCTTGCTCTTGCTGCCGTTGCCGGGCACCCAGATCACCTCGCCGCGGAACGCGTCGCGCGCCGAAGACGCGATCGCAGACGCACCTTCGCCTCGTGCACGGCGCGGGGATCGAGGTGGAGCCACAGCGTGCCGCGCGGCGAGAGCAGATCGCGCACGACGGCGACGCGCTCCTCGAGCCACGCGAGATACGCCTCGAGCGACGGCCACGTGTCGTCGTAGGCGATGGGGCCGCGCGCGCGCGTGCGCGCCGACGACGCGCGCGCCGAAGCTCTTCTCCACCTTGAACGGTGGATCGAGGTACGCGAGGTCGGCGCTCGCCCGCCGGTCACGTGCGCGGCCGAGCGCGCTCGCGTCGCCGCGCACGAGCAGGTTCGAGGTTCGCTGCATCAGTGTCGCGGCGCCGGCGAGCGGCCGGAGGAGCGCGCGACGAGCTCGGCGTCGGGCATGGCGCCGGGTCGCGCGCGCGATCGCATCGGCGGTCGAGCCACGGGCGCACGGGCCCGCTGGGCTCGCAGCCCGCGGCGATCTCGTCGCGTGCACGCGATGCGCACGTGGATGTGATCGTCGTGCGATGCGCCCGGGCCGGCTGGAGCATCGTCGTCCATCGCGCGGAGATCGTCTCGCCCGACTCGCCGCGCGCGCGCGCCCACTCGATGAGCATCGCCTCGACGGCCTTGCTCACGAAGAGCCACTGCACGCGCGCCTCGGGATCCTCGACGAGCGTCTTCACGAGGAGCCATTCGCGCTCGACGTCGAAGCGGAGAAAGCGCGTGCTCGTCCCACGCGAGGCCGTCGTTGCCGACGTGACGAAGCCGGGCGTGCACGGGCACGCCCTCGAGCGTCGTCATGTAGAGGAGGAGATCGGCGTCGCGCCGGTCCGATGCGAGCATGCGACGAGATATGGCCGCCGTGACTCGCGGAGAGGTCGCCGACGATCAGCGTTCCTCCGGACGCTCGCGGCCGACCCTCGCCGCCGCGCGCTCGATGGCGCCGACGAAGCGCGGCGTACCGAAGTGGCGATCGTTCTGTCTCAGCCAATGAAGCGAGTCGTTCTGCTCGAGCGTCGCGCCGTGCGTGAGCACGCCCTTGCTCGGCGTGCCGATCGAGCCGGCCATCGGCGTCGCGTGCAGTCCGCATCCACCAAGCAGCGCGAGCACGAACGTGACAGCGCAAGCGCCCGCGACGAGGCGAACCATCCGCATGGGCAAGGATCGCCGCTTCACCACAGCCACATACCAAGACGCTCGTTCGTCCGCAATTCACGCTCGCGGCCTTGCGCGATGCGGCGATAGGGGCGACGATTGTCGCTGAGGAGGTCCGCTTCATGCCAGCCTCGCCCGCCTTCGGGGGCCCCTGCTCGAGTCGCGAGCGAAAGCGTGGGCCCGTGTGAACCTACGCGGGCCCCTC